>CAWBRW010000001.1:0-49963 GCA_963791235.1 uncultured beta proteobacterium
TCCCGCGACCCGGACCCGATCGCCCAACGGCGCGAACACCACCTTGCGCCGCGTGTCGGTGATCGAGGCGCGCGGCAAGGCGCCATCGAGCGGCTTGACCGTGATCGAGTAGCCCTTCAGCGGATAAATCGGCAGGGCCAGGCCGGCGGTGGCGCCGAGTCGCGCCGACTCGGAACCGGCCGCCAGCACATAGGCATCGGCGCGCAAGGGCGCTGCCCCGTCCCCGGACGTGACCAGTGCGCGCACCGCGCCGCGATCGATGTCAAAGCGGTCGATTCCCCGATCGAATACGAACTCGACGCCGCGCTGCGCCAGCAGGCGGACGAGCTGATCACAGAACCGACCGCAATCGGCGGCGGCGTCCGTCGGCGTCCACACCCCGCCGACGATGTGGGCGGCATACGGCGCGAGCGCCGGTTCCTGCTGCACGCACTCCTCGGCACCCAGCACCCGCTGCACCGACCCCAGCGTGGCCTGGAACTCGACCTGCGCGCGCGCGGCGGCCAGCGAGGCTGTGTCGGGGTAGACGACAAGTTTTCCGCCACGCGTAAACGCACAGTCTATGCCCTCGCCCTCGATCAGCGGCTCGATGAACTCGCGCGAAAGCTCCGACAGTTGCAGCAGCGCCGCCGTCGTCGCTCGCGCCGCGGGCGTATTGGCGACCCGCAAGAACGCCCAGCCCCACGACCACTGCGAGCGATCGAGCTGCAGGTGGAATTTGAGCGGCGAATCGCGCGACAGCAGCAGCGATACCAGCTTCGGCGGCACCGACGCATCCGCCAGCGGTGCCACGAAGGCGTAGGACAGCTGGGCGCCGTTTGCGCGGCTGGCGCCGGCGGCCGGCCCCCCTTCGCGGTCGACGACCGTGACGCTATGGCCCTCCGCCTGCAGAAAGTAGGCCGTCGTGAGTCCGACGACACCGGCACCGATCACGCAGACATGCATGGCCCTAGTCTAGCGACAGGCACGCCGTCGAAAGAATGCAGCTCGCCCCAGGTGTGCGAGGGATTACGACTCCGAAATGTCCGGCCCCACGCTCGATCGACGAGCGGCGGATGCGTCGAGCCCACCGCCGCCGAACACAGCGTCTCGCCCGACGGCACGGCTTGCGCAACGCCACACGTCGGCCGCCCTTTGCGAGACCCGCGCGAACGCGGGCGGCGCGGGCCGGTCGAATACTTGTGTTCGTGATTGGACGGGCACGCTCGTTCGAGCGGTCCTACTCGACGGAGGAAGTCATGACGAAGTTGAAGGCAAAGATTCTCGCGGTGGCGGCCGCGTTGGGCATCGGGATCGCGGCCGCTTACGCCCAGGGGCCGGCGGGCGGCTCTCCCGGCATGGGTCCCGGGATGATGGGGGACCACAGCTACGGGCGAGGCGGCGGAATGATGGGCCGCGGCTACGGCATGGGCCCGGGGATGATGGGCGGTGGCTATGACTGTGGCATGGGCGCCGGCATGATGGGCGGTGGCATGGGGCACGGCTTCGCTGGCGCCGCCACGTTGTCCTCGCTCGACTTGTCGGACGCGCAGCGCAACCAAGTGTTGTCGATCCAGGACCAGCTGCGCAAGATCAACTGGGACCTGATGGGCAAGATGCAGGACGAGATGGCGAAACAGCGCGACGCCTTCGCCGATGGCAAACGCGATCGAGCGGCCATCACCGCTGCGAACAAGCGCATGTTCGAACTTCGCCAGCAGATGCTCGGCAACTCGTTCGATGCCGCCGAGAAGGTGGAAAAGATCCTCACTCCGCAGCAGCGCGAGCAGCTGAAGAAACAATGGGGGCCGGGCTGGATGATGGGCTACTGACGGGCGAGTCAGCGCGCCGCGCCGCGCGCGAGTCGGCCCGGGGCGTCCTACGCGCATCGGGGGCCACATGCACGGCTGGACCGACATTGACGGCTGGATGGGCGGAGGCTTTGGCGGCATGTGGGTTCGGCTGGTTTCTGATCGTCGCCGTCATCGCCGGCATCGAGAGCGGAGTCCGATGACGAAAGTCGTGATAACGCTGGAGTCAGCCATGGCCATCGATCCGGTATGCGGTATGAAAGTCGACCCCCCGAAAGCGGCGGCAGAACTCGACTACAAGGGAGCGAAGTATTACTTCTGCTCGAAGCACTGCCTTCAGTCGTTTCGCGCGGACCCTGAAAAATATCTCGATCAAAGTCACGGCGGCGCGGATCGCGGCCACGGTAGCGGCGCGGCCGCCGCTCCGAGCGCCGGTGCGCGCCGACCGGCCGCGGCCAAGGCTGTCGTACACGGCGGATACACCTGCCCGATGCATCCAGAGGTCGTCCAGGAGGGACCGGGTTCCTGTCCGAAGTGCGGCATGGCGCTGGTGCCAATGGCGCCATCGCTGCCGCCCGCGGCCGAATACACCTGCCCCATGCACCCGCAGATCCGCCGCTCGCAGCCGGGCAATTGCCCGATCTGCGGCATGGCGCTCGAGCCAGTGATGCCGAGCCTGGACGAGGAAGAGAACCCGGAACTCGTAGATTTCCGCCGACGTTTCTGGTGGACGCTGCCGCTGACCGTCATCGTCACCGCGCTGGCGATGGCCGGACACCGCCAGCAGTGGCTGGCGCCGGCGACGCAGAGCTGGGTCGAACTCGTCCTGTCGGCGCCGGTCGTGTGGTGGGCCGGCCTGGCCGTTCTTCGTGCGCTGGCGGCAGTCGCTTGCCAACAGGAGCCCGAACATGTGGACGTTGATCGGCACCGGCGTCGGCATCGCCTGGCTGTACAGCGCGGTGGCGACGCTGGCGCCGCAGCTGTTTCCTGAGTCGTTCGTCGAGCACGGCCGCATCGGCGTGTATTTCGAAGCCGCCGCGGTGATCGTGTCGCTGACGCTGCTCGGGCAGTTGCTGGAGCTGCGGGCCCGCTCGGCGACGTCGGCCGCGATCAAGGCCCTGCTTGGGCTGGCGCCCAAGACCGCACGCCGGCTGCGCGACGACGGCACCGAAGAGGACGTGCCGCTGGCTCACGTGCATGTCGGCGATCGCTTGCGTGTGCGGCCCGGCGAGAAGGTACCGGTCGACGGCGTCGTGCTCGACGGCCGCTCCAGCGTCGACGAATCGATGCTGACCGGCGAGTCGATTCCGGTGGAAAAGACCGGCTGGCGAACGCCTGATCGGCGCGACGATCAACGGCACCGGCAGCCTGATCATGCGGGCCGAAAAGATCGGCGCGGAAACGGTGCTCGCCCAGATCGTGCAGATGGTCGCGCTCGCACAGCGCTCGCGCGCTCCGTTGCAGCGGATGGCCGACGCGGTGTCGTACTGGTTCGTGCTCGCGGTCGCCGCCATCGCGCTCGCTACGTTCTTCGTCTGGGGGCTGTTCGGTCCCGAGCCCTCGTGGGTGTACGGCACGATCAACGCGATCGCCGTGCTGATCATCGCCTGTCCGTGCGCGCTGGGACTCGCGACGCCGATGTCGGTGATGGTCGCGACCGGCCGCGCCGCGACGTCCGGCGTGCTGTTCAAGGATGCCGAAGCGATCGAGCACCTGCGCAGGATCGACACGCTGATCGTCGACAAGACCGGCACGCTGACGGTCGGCAAACCGGCGTTCCGCGCCGTCGTCGCGGCGCCCGGATTCAGCGAGGAGCAGGTGCTGCAGACCGCGGCCAGTCTCGATCAGGGATCCGAACACCCGCTGGCCGAGGCGATCGTTGCCGAGGCGCGCGCCCGCAAGCTGGCGCTGGAGAAGGTGGCTGACTTCGAGTCGAGCACCGGTATCGGCGTGCGCGGCACTGTGGCCGGTGCACGCACCGCCGTCGGCAACACGGTGCTGATGCAGCAGGACGGCATCGACATCGCACCGCTGGTTCAGTCCGCCGAGAAACTGCGCGCCGAAGGCGCGAGCGTCGTGTATGTCGCCGTCGCGGGTCGTCTCGCCGGACTGATCGCTGTCGCCGATCCGATAAAACCTTCGACGCCGGAGGCGCTGCGTGTGCTGCGCGAAGCCGGCATCCGTGTCGTCATGGCCACCGGCGACGGTGTTACCACTGCGCGCGCCGTGGCCCGGGAACTCGGCATCGACGACTTCCAGGGCGAAGTGCGTCCGCAGGACAAGGTCGAGCTCGTGAGGACGCTGAAAGCGCAGGGCCGCCGCGTTGCGATGGCCGGCGACGGAATCAACGATGCGCCGGCGCTGGCTGCCGCCGATGTCGGCATCGCGATGGGTACCGGCACCGACGTGGCGATGGCGGCCGGTCACGTGACGCTGGTCAAGGGCGACCTGCGCGGCATCGCCCGTGCGCGGCAGCTTTCACAGGCGACCGTCGCCAACATGAAGCAGAACCTCGGTTTCGCTCTCGTCTACAACGCACTCGGAGTGCCGATCGCGGCCGGCGTGCTGTACCCCGCCATCGGCCTGCTGCTGTCGCCCCTGATTGCGGCACTGGCGATGAGCTTTTCGTCGGTCAGCGTCGTCGGCAACGCGCTGCGGCTGCGGACGCAGTGAGGCAGCGCCTCGCGGCTGCCGTCAGCGGCTCTTCCCCGTGGGCAGTCCTCTTTCATTGGCTCGGCTGGATGCTCGCCTTCAACGTGGCCTGGGAAATCTTTCAGGTGCCGCTGTACACGTTGCCCCCGGCGCCGTTTCCCTACTACACCGTCTATTCGATCGCCCATTGCTCCATCGGGGACATGCTGATCGCGAGCGCCGTCTACCTCGGTGCAGCGCTTGCTGCCGGTTGGCGCTGGCCGATCGACGCGCCTGTGCGCGGCCTGTGCGTGCTGCTGCCGCTCGCAGTTGCCTATACCGCATACAGCGAATGGCGCAACGTCTACCTCACTGGAAGCTGGGGGTATGAGACAACGATGCCGATGGTGTTCGGCCTTGGCTTATCGCCGCTCGCGCAATGGCTTGCGATTCCGCCGATTGCAGTATTGCTGGTGCGACGACGACCGCGCCGATGATGTCCCAGTCCGCGCAAACGGAAGGCGCGGAGGTCCGCGCCTTGATCACCGCCAGGAAATCTACTTCGTTGCAGCGGGTATCGTCGTCACCGTGCGATTGACGGTGCCATCGGCGTTGCGGCTGCGATCGATCAGCGCCGTGCCGCCATTGGGACCGGTGGTCAGCGAGTCGATCACCCCATCGGCGCCGCGAGTGCGGTCGAACGTCGTGACGCCACCCTGCGGGCCCGTGATCGACTTGTCGACCAAGCCGTCGCTGCCGCGCGACCGGTCGATTGTGCTCACACCGCCCTGCGGTCCGGTACGGACCGTGTCGACGACACCATCGGCGCCGCGGCTGCGATCGACTATGGTCGTGCCCTTGGGTCCGGTCACCGTCGTGTCGACGATGCCATCAGCCCCCCGGGCGCGATCGAATACCGCGCTTTGGCCATTCGGCCCGCTCACTGTCTTGTCGACCAGGCCGTCTGATCCGCGGTAACGATCTGTCGTAGCCGCTTTCCCGTTCGGTCCGGTGACGGTCTTGTCGACCAGACCATCCGACCCGCGGGTTCGGTCCGTCACCGCCGTACGACCGTTGGGGCCCGTCACAGACTTGTCTACAAGGCCGTCATTGCCGCGTGTGCGGTCCACGTTACTGACGCCACCCCTGGGGCCCGTGACACGGGCGTCGGTCGTGCCGGCACCATCGCGATATCGATCCACCGTTGTCGTGCCGCCGTGTCGGCTGACGCGGGTCGCATCCACGGCGCCGTCGGCGCCGCGCTGGCGTTGAATGCTGCTGGTGCCACCCGCGTGCCCTACCGACGGCTGGCGCTGCACATTGCGGTCGCGTGCGTCGGCACTGTTGACGGCAAAGGTCAGCGCCGCGGCGACGGCCAGCACGATCGCACGGAAGTCGAGTACCGCCGATATCGTGCGCAGCCTCGTTGTCGTGTTCTCCACTGTTCGCTCCTTGTCGGTGATCGAGCGCCGCGATACGGCCGTCCTCGTGATCGATGAACGGCAGCGTAGGAGCGAAGGCCGACGGCTGTCAGTTACCCAACTGCGAACGGTGTAACGAGCTGTAAGGAGGCCGACGAACGGTGCGACGAAGAAGTTGGGTGCCTAGCGGCGCGCGATGGCCGCAATCATGACCAGCGTCAGAACAAGGAAACCGACCAGCGACCAGCCGGCCAGTGAGACGCCGAAGAGCACCGCGCTGGCATCGGAGCAGTCGCCGCTGCCCTGGAAGATGCGCGGCAGCACCTGCGTCAACGGGAAATTCTCGAGCATCGCGCCAAGACCCGGACCGCAGGCCAGCGACTCCGGCGCCTGGAACAGACGCACGTGCCAAGCCGCGATGCCGGCGCCGATCAGCGCAAAGAGGATGCCGAGGACGCCAAACGCCGGGGCCGACGGGCGCGGTGCGCGCCAGGCCGCGATGCCCGCTGCGATGGCCAGCAGCAGGTACGCGATACGCTGGAAAATGCACAGGGGGCAGGGATTCAGACCGACGACGTGCTGCATGAAAAGCGCGGCGGCGATCAGGCCGAGCGCCGACAGCGCCACCGCGATGTAGATCCAGCGCGCCCCGAGCGCATCGAGACGGGCGCGTATCAGTTCCGCACTCATGCCGCGGATGGTACCGGGGTCGGACGAGCCTCGACACCGCGCGACTTGACCAGCATGTAGATGGCGGGAATAACGATCAGCGTCAGCACGGTCGATGAGATCATGCCGCCGACCATCGGCGCGGCAATGCGTCGCATCACCTCGCTGCCGGTACCGGTGCCCCACATGATCGGCAGCAGGCCCGCGATGATTGCGACGACCGTCATCATTTTCGGCCGCACGCGCTCGACCGCACCTTCGATGATGGCGTCGTAGGTGTCTTGCAGCGTCAACGGCTGCCCCTGAGCCGCGCGCTCTGCCCGGATGCGCTCGAGTGCATGGTCGAGGTAAATCAGCATGACCACCCCGGTCTCGGCGGCCACGCCCGCCAATGCGATGAACCCCACTGCGACTGCCACGCTGAGGTTGTAGTCGAGCAGCCAGAGCAGCCACACACCACCGACCAGCGCAAACGGCACTGACAACATCACGATCAGAGTTTCGGTCAGGCGCCGGAAGTTCAGGTACAGCAGCAGAAAGATGATCACCAGCGTCAAAGGCACAACAAGTTTCAACTTCTCAGTGGCGCGCTCCATGTATTCGAACTGGCCGCTCCACTGCACGGTGTATCCCGGCCCGAAGTTCACCTGCTCCCGCACTGCCTTCTGCGCGTCGCGAACGTAGCTGCCGATGTCGCGGTCGCGGATGTCGACGTAGATGTAGGCGGCGAGTTGCGCGTTCTCCGTGCGGATCGCCGGCGCGCCCTTCGACAGACTCACCTTGGCGAGCTGGCCCAGCGGAACCATCGGTGCCGGCTTACCCATCTCACCTTCGGCCGGCACCAGCACCTGCGTGGCGATCGCCTGCGGATCGCTGCGGTAATCGCGTGGATAGCGCACGGCCACGCCGAAGCGCTCGCGGCCCTCGACCGTTGTGGTGATCATCTCGCCGCCCAGAGCTGAGGCGATGACCTCCTGCACATCATTGACTCGGATGCCGTAGCGCGACATCTTCTCGTAGTCGGGCTCGATGTTCAGATAGAACCCACCAGTGAGGCGCTCGGCAAAGGCGCTCGTCGTTCCCGGCACCGTCTTCACTGCGGCCTCTATCTCCTTCGCCAATCGCTCGATCTCGCCGAGATCGCGTCCGTACACCTTGATTCCCACCGGCGTGCGGATGCCGGTCGACAGCATGTCGATTCGCGCTCGGATCGGCATCGTCCACGAGTTGGCAATGCCCGGGAACTGCAATGCCCGGTCCATCTCGGCAATCAGCTTGTCGGTGGTCAGGCCCGGCCGCCACTGCGACTCCGGTTTCAGGTTGATCACAGTCTCGAACATCTCGACCGGCGCCGGGTCAGTGGCGCTGATCGCACGGCCCGCTTTGCCGAAGACTGACTCGACCTCGGGAAAACTCTTGATGATGCGATCCTGCGTCTGCAGCAGTTCGGTCGCCTTGGTAATCGACATGCCGGGCAGGCCGGTGGGCATGTAGAAGAGCGTGCCCTCATTTAGCGTCGGCATGAACTCGGAACCCAGGCGCGATGCCGGGTACCAGGTGGCCACGAGGACAACCAGCGCGATCGCAATCGTCACGACGCGGTGATGCAGCACCAGGTCGATGATCGGCCGGTAGATCCAGATCAGGAAGCGGTTTATCGGGTTCTTCTTCTCCGGCATCACCTTGCCGCGGATGAAGAGCAGCATCAGCACCGGTACCAGCGTGACGGACAGCAGCGCGGAAGACGCCATCGCGAACGTCTTCGTATAGGCGAGCGGTGCGAACATGCGTCCTTCCTGCGCTTCCAGCGTGAACACCGGCAGGAACGACACCGTGATGATCAGCAGGCTGAAGAAGAGTGCCGGGCCGACTTCGATGCAGGCGGCACGGATCAGGGGCAGGCGCGGCGCATCGGGCGGTGCGCGCTCCAGGTGCTTGTGCGCGTTCTCGATCATCACGATCGCGGCGTCGATCATGGCGCCGATCGCGATCGCGATCCCGCCTAGGCTCATCAAGTTGGCGTTGATTCCGAGCCAGCGCATCGCAACGAAAGCCATCAGCACGCCGACCGGCAGCATCAGGATCGCAACCAACGCGCTACGGGCGTGCATCAGGAACACGACGCAGACCGCGGCCACGATCAGCGCCTCCTCGGCCAGCGTGCGTTTCAGCGTGTCGATCGCCCGCTCAATCAGGCCCGAGCGGTCGTATACCGTCTCGATCTTCACGCCTTCCGGCAGGCCAGTGGCGATCTCCTTGATTCGCTGCTTGACGTTGTCGATCACGTCGATGGCGTGGGTGCCGTAGCGTGCCACCACGATTCCGCCAACGACTTCGCCGTCGCCGTTAAGTTCGGCCACACCCCGTCGCTCGTCGGGCGCAAGCTCGATGTGGGCAACGTCCGAGAGCCGGACCGGAACCCCCTTCTCGGCACGCACCGTCAACTTCGCGAGATCCCCGGCGCCACGCAGGTAACCGATGCCGCGCACCATGTACTCGGTCTCGGACAACTCGACGATCCTGCCGCCGACGTCGCGGTTACTCATGCGGATCGTCTCGATGATCTTCGACAGCGGCAGGTTGTATGCCTGCAACTTGCGCGGATCGACCGTGACGACGTACTGCTGTACGAAGCCGCCGATCGATGCCACCTCGGACACACCAGAGGCCTTCCACAACTGGTAGCGGATGAACCAGTCCTGCAGCGTGCGAAGTTCGGCGAGCGAGCGGTTGGCACCGGTCACCACATACTGGTAGACCCAGCCGACGCCGCTGGCGTCGGGCCCGAGCGCCGGGGACACGCCGGCGGGCAGGCGTGCCGCGGCGGCGCTTAGGTACTCGAGCACGCGCGAGCGCGCCCAGTAGATGTCGGTGCCATCATCGAAGATGACGTAGACGAACGATGCGCCGAAGAAGGAGAAGCCGCGAACCACCTTCGAACGCGGCACGCCGAGCATCGCGGTGGTCAGTGGGTACGTCACCTGGTCCTCGACGACTTGCGGCGCCTGGCCGGGGAACTCGGTGAACACGATGACCTGCACATCGGACAAGTCGGGGATCGCGTCCACCGGAGTCTTGATCACCGCATAGACTCCGGCGGCGATGGCGAACGCCGTCGCCAGCAACACGAGAAAGACGTTGCGCAGCGACCAGTCGATCAGACGGGCGAGCATGGAGTCGTCCTCAGTGTTTCGCCGCTTCGGGCTTCACTGCCGCCGGCGGCGCAGACGTGACCGGCTTCGGCGTGACCACGCCTTCGATCTTCGTTATCACGTACTCGCCGGGCTTGCCCGCCTTCATGTCGAACCGCACTCGGTCGCCGGGCTTGAGGTTCTTTGGCAACGCGCCCGGTGCAACGCCGAACTCCATTTCCATGCGTGACCATTTCAGGGCCGGAATCGGATCGTGGTCGAGCGTGACACGGTTGCCTGCGATGTCGATCTCGACCACCGAGCCTTCGCCGCTGGCCGTCCCCGCTGCCCCTCCGCCCGAAGCATTCTTGTCCGCGCTGAATCCAGACAATGCTGCCTTCAGGTTGCTCTCGGAGTCGATCAGGAAGTTGGCCCGCGTGACGACGGACTCCCCGTCCGTTACACCGGACACGATCTCGACGAAACCTTCGCCGCGGCTGCCGAGCTTCACTTCGCGCGGCTCGAAGCGGCCTTCGCCCAGGGCGACCAGCACGGTCTGGTGCGTGCCGCTGTCGATTACGGCCGAGTCGGGCACGGTGAGGACTTCACGCTTCGGACCGGCCTCTATCTGCACCGTGCCATACATCCCTGGCCTCAGCTGACCCTGTGGGTTCGCGAGCTCGATCCGGACCCGCGCCGTGCGCGTTTCCGCGTTGAGGGTCGGATAAATGAATGTGACTTCGCCGGGGAAGGCCTTGTCTGAGTAGGCACTGACGGTGATTGAAACCCGCGTGCCAATCCGCACCAGCGACAGATCCTGCTCGAACACGTCCGCAATCAGCCACACGCGAGACAGATCGGCGATCTTGAACAGCGCTTCCCCCGGCATGAAACGCATCCCGGCTACCGGAGGGTCCTTGATAATCACACCCGAGGCCGGCGCCGTGAGCGTCAACGTCCGGCGCGGCTCACCGCCTTCGCGCAGTCGTGCCAGCTGTGCCTCGCTGATGTCCCAGTTACGCAGGCGCTCAAGCGCCGCCGTGGCCAGCTGCTGCACGCCCGTTTGGGCGTCGGAGCCCGCTCCGCTCAGCGTCTTGGTCGCCTTGAACGCGATGAGATATTCACGCTGCGCCGAAACGAGCTCGGGGCTGTAGACCTCCGCGAGCGGCTGGCCGCGAGAAACGGCCTGGCCGGTGGTGTTGACGTGAAGCTTCTCGATCCAGCCCTCGAACTTCGGCGCGACTGTGTGCTGCCCGCGTTCGCTGATTTCGATGGTGCCGACGGCGCGAACGACGCGCGCAAGCGACCGTTTGCTGACAGTTTCCGTGCGCACACCCAGCGTCTGGATGCGGTCGGCAGACACCTTGACCGTGCCCGGCGCGCCCTGGTCCTCGCCTTCGTAGACAGGTACATAGTCCATCCCCATTGGGTCCTTCTTGGGCACTGGCGAAGTGTCGGGAAGGCCCATCGGATTGCGGTAGTACAGCAACTTCCGCTCGCCCGGCTTCGTGGGTGCGCCTGCATCGGCCGTGGTTGCCGTTGCCGGAGTCGGACCCGCGTTGCCGCGCCCAAGCCAGTAGCCGGCGCCAAGCGCGACGCCAAGCAATGCGATGACGACGATGGTTCGCGCAGTGGAATTCATAGGTCCTCTCCGACGATGCGCTCGATTTCGGCAAGCCGCATCTGCTGTTCAAGTTCGACCTTCAGCAAGTCAAGTCGCGTGCGCCGGATCTGGCGCTGGGCGTCCAGCAGAGTCGTGAAATCCACGCGCCCGGACTGATAGCTGGACAGTGCCGACTGGTAAGTCAGCTCGACCTGGGGCAACAGAGTTGACCGCACGATCTCTCCCTGCTCGCGCAGCGCGTCCAGCGCAGCCCAGTTCTGGCCCAGCTCGGACTGCAACTGCGCGGCGGCCGCATCGCGGCGCGCTGTGGCCGCATCGCTCATGGCCACGGCTTCGTTGACGTTGGCGCGGATGATGTCGGTCTGCCAAGGGATGTTGACTTCGAGCATCAGTTCGTAGTCGGTGAGCCGCGTTCCCTGCTGGATGACGGCAACGCCGACGCCAAGATCGGGAGTCCGACTCGCGCGCATCAGTTGCGCGTTGCCCTCGGCAGCGGCGATCTGCGCCTTGGTCATGGCCAGGGTCGGACTGCGCTCGCCGACGGTCTTGGTGAGCGCCGCGAAGTCGAATGCGCGGCTCGGCACCGGCCGCAACTCGCGCGGCTCCGCCAGCGGTGCGTCGGCCGGCCGTGCCAGTACGCCGTTCAGGCGCGCCGCCGCCTGGCGCCGTTCTGAACCGATCATGACGAGGTCGGTCCGCAGGCCTGTGAGCTCGGTCTGCGCCTTGATTACGTCCTGCTGCGGCGCGAGTCCGCTGGAGTAGCGGGAGCGCGCGACCTGCTCCAGGTCCGACATCACGAGCCTGAGGCTTTCGGTCACTCGCTGGGCATGCACCGCGTACCAGTACTGGCTGTATGCGGTCTTAGCGCGCATGCGCGTCTCGGCTACGACGGCACCACGTCGCGCATCGGCCACCGACGCCTCGGCCGTCGCCACACCTCGCCGCAATTCACGCTTGTCGCCCAGCGGATACATCTGCCTGAGCGAGTACCGCGTACTGCCGGCGTTGGCAGGTGACAGCGTCGGATCGCTGAAGGGAATGTCGCGCAGTTCCATTTGCACGATCGGATCCGGCAGAGCGCCGGCGCCGCGCAGGCGCTGCTGGGCGGCATCGGCTTCGAGCGACATCGCCCGCAGCTCCGGATTGCGCGCCTCGACGAACGCAAGTACGCCCTTCAGGCTGGCGCCGAGCTCACTTTCTGCCGGCGAGCCCGGTGACTGGCCAAGGGATCCTGCGCTAACGCCAAGCAGCGCAAGCGCAAGGGAGAAACGCAACCACCAATGATGTCTATGCACGGCAACCTCCGGTCGAGACCTGGCGAGTGCGATCACGCACACGCCGTCAAGCGATGCGCACGTCACGTGCGCATACCGGAAGGGCTAGAGCAGAAGTCTGGAGAGCCGCGCGTAGAGCGGCGTGGGCGATGAGTCGTTTGCGGCCGTATCGCCGCGCAGTTCGCCACCCGAAGGCGAGGGCGGAACCCGCAGCTGCACCGCAGTGACCGGCAGTCCGACGGCCGGAGCATCGCCTCCACGCACTTGGGCACTCGGGTCATCCTGGGGGCAATGCGGCGACGCCGAGGGCTGGTTTGGCAACGCGCCGGCGTCAGCACCTTCAACGTGCTGCGGGCAGGGCGCCTGCTCTGCGGCGCTCACCGCGCTCGCGGCGGGCGCCGCCGCCTTGGCGATGCACAGTCCCATGGCCGCCAACGCGTGACCGCTGACCAGCACCAGCGCGCACAACAGCGCCACGGCCCGGACGGAGCGCCGGGCCTTGCGTTGTGGCTGCACGTTTCGGTTCAACATGGTCGGCGCAGTATCGGTATCGCGGCCAGCATACCCTTGACGCGGGTCAACGGCATCAGCAGCCCGGGCGACAAATCGCCTACTTCGCCACCTCAATGCGGGTGACAACCATGTTTTCGCCGGACTGTTCGAGCGAGAACCTGACTTTGTCACCCACCTTCAACGGCGCCAGCTGCTTGGCGTCCTTGACCGGGAACGCCATCGTCATCGCCGGCATGTCGAAGCCTTTGAGCGGACCGTGCGACAGGGTGACCTTGTTCGTTTCCTTGTTGATGCGCTTGACCTGGCCTTCGTAGATCTCGTTGCTGGTGGTCTTCGCGGCCGGAGTGCCGTGCGCATGCGGCGCAGCCATCTGTGCCTGCACCGGCAGAGCCAGCGCCAGGCCGAGCAGGACAACGGGGATCCATGTCGACTTCATTTCCATCTCCAGAGGTTGAAAGCAACGATTGCGCAGTGTGCCGTCGCGGCTCACGCGACTGACGACCTGCGTCAATTCATTCCGGCGGCGGCGCGCTTCTCGTGCACGGCCGGTGACCAGCGGCTCTTTATGTAAGCCAACGTCGCGACGATGTCTTCGTCGCTCATGGTTTTCCCGTAGGCGGGCATGTCCGACTGATAGCCCCGCGGCGCGTGCTTGCCGATGCCGTACTTCGTGACCTCGAAAAGGACCTGATCGTCGTGGTGCCACGTATGACCGCTTTCGTCGTGCGGTGGCGCCGGCAGCCGGCCACGCACATCACGGGTGGTCCAGTTAGGTTCTCCTTGCAGCTGCGCACCATGGCATGGCGCGCAGTGCAACTGGTACAGCGGTTCTCCGCGTGCGACCAACGTGCGATCGATGTGATTGATCCGCACCAACTCCTGCGGCCGCAGCAGCCACGCCACAGTAGCGGCGGCCGCAGCGATTAGCGGAACAAGGAGCAGGAACAACAGCGATCTACGCAACGTCATCGGAAAGGGCAAAGTTAGGTCGGATCCGGCCGCGGCGATCATCGCTGCAACGTGGAGGCGCCGAGCCCCAGAAAACTGCCCCTAAGTATGTCCGATCGCCGGAATTCATCCCGGCTGACCCCGGATTTCAGGCGCGGCACACCTGATGAGCGAAGCGCACGGGCGACAGCGCTGCTCATACCGTGAATAGGGCATCAATCGTCCGCGAGCACGGTCGATTGGCTGCCGCCCCTGATTGAAAGAATTTCGTCATCCGATAAGGGGTGCAGCACCTCGCCCTGTCGCAGGCGAAATTTGAATGGAGTGCGGCAAAGGAGCGAGTGCCGCGGCAGTTCATGACACTGATCAGAGTTTTCGTTGCGCGCATTTCCGCCGGGCCGCGGCTTCGGTTCGACAGACCTCGGCCTGATTGGGTGACGCCGATCGCCTGGTCCTTCGTGCTGTTGCTCGCATTGCTGGCGCCTGTGGCATCTCACGCAACCCAGACCGTCAATGGCATCACGATCAACGAGGACGTACCACAGGCAGAACGCGGCACCGTCTACAGCCACACGATCGTGCCGACAGGTCGCACCGCGCCCTATACGTTTGCGCTGATCGGCGCCTCAGGCCTGCCGCTGCGGCTCACGCTGTCTCCCGGCGGCGTCCTCAGCGGCGTCATCAGCTGCGCCGAAAAGAATGGCACGAACAAGCAGGACATCCGCATCACGGACTCGTCCGGCTCGCCGTTCATTGCCGACTTCACCGGCAACGCGGCACTGAAGATCGAGGTCACGAAAAGCCTCTCGAATACCTGCCAGACTTTAGTGCTGTCACCGACCACGCTGCCCGCGTTCACAACGGGCAGCAGCTACGGCCAGACCATCACGGTAACCAATGGGGTGGGTCCATTCGCCTTCGCGGTCACTGCGGGCGCGCTGCCGGCGGGCGTCACGCTGAACCCGATCACCGGCCAGTTGGGCGGAACACCGACGGCCGCCGGTGCGTTCAGTTTCACGGTTACCGCGACCGACGCGGCGGATTCGACCGGTTCGGTCACCTACAGCGGGTCCGTCATTGCCGCGATCAGCATCAATCCTGCGAGCCTGCCCGCAGGCACCGTCGGAACCGCGTACTCGCAGACCGTGTCGGCCACCGGCGGCAGCGGTTCCTTTACGTATGCTGTCAGCGTCGGAGCGCTGCCGGCGGGGCTGACGCTCAATGCGTCGAACGGGCTGATCTCCGGTACACCGACCGCAGCGGGACTGAGCACCTTTACCGTTCGCGCCACCGATGGCACCGGGGCAACCGGCTCACGTTCCTACTCGGTGACGATGACGGTCGCGCCGATTGTCGTGAATCCGGCAAGCCTGAGCGCCGCAACCGTCGGAACCGCGTACAGCCAGACCGTCACAGCCACCGGTGGCACCGGCGGTTTCACCTATAGCGTCAGCGCCGGCGCACTGCCTGCTGGACTGACGCTCAACACATCGAGCGGCACGCTCTCCGGTACCCCGACCACGGTGGGAACGAGCAACTTCACGATCCGCGCCACGGACAGCGCCAGCGCTTCCGGAACACGCGCCTACAGCGTCTCGACCAGCGCCGCAATCACCGTCAACCCGGTCAGCCTTCCCGGTGGAACGGTGGGCACGGCCTACAGCCGCACGATCACGGCCACGGGAGGCGCGGGCCCCTACACCTACAGCGTGAGTGCCGGAGCGTTGCCCGCGGGGCTGACCCTCAATGCATCCACCGGTGTGCTTGCGGGTACCCCGACCGCGGCCGCCGCCAGCCTCTTCACGGTCCAGGTGACGGGCAGCAACGGCGCGATCGGCACACGTGCGTACAGCATCACGATCAACCCGGCGATCGTGGTGAATCCCGCGACGCTGCCAGGCGGGACACTCGGCACGGCGTACAGCCAGACGGTGACGGCAACAGGCGGTACAGGTACCTACACCTACAGCAGGAGCGCCGGATCACTGCCTGCGGGGCTCGCGCTGAACACGACCACCGGCGCGATCACCGGCACACCGACGGCAACGGGCACTCGGACATTCACGATACGCGCGACCGACGGCAACGGAGCGATCGGATCGCGTACGTACAGCGTGACCATCGGCGCAGCGATCGTCGTCAATCCGGCAACACTGCCCGGGGGCACGGTCGCATCGACCTACAACCGGACGGTCAGCGCGACCGGAGGCACCGGAACGAAGACCTTTTCGATCAGCGCCGGCGCGCTGCCGACGGGCCTGTCACTCAACGCGACGACAGGCGTGATCCTGGGAACACCGACGAGCGCCGGAACGAGCAGTTTCACTGTCAGGGCCACTGACACGATCGGCGCGATTGGCTCGCGCGCCTACACCGTTGCGATCAATCCGGCGATCACGCTGAGCCCCACCTCACTGCCGAACGGCACGTCCGGAACCCCGTACAGCCGGACCGTGACTGCCAGCGGCGGCACCGGCACCTTCACCTATAGCGTCAGTGCCGGCAGCCTGGGAGGGGGGCTCACGCTCAATGCATCGACCGGCGCGATCTCCGGCACGCCGACGACCGCCGGCACACGCAGCTTCACGATCCGCGCCACCGATGGCAACGGTACCTTCGCTTCGCAGGCCTATACGATCACGATCAGTGCCGCGATCGCGGTGAGTCCGACATCACTCGCCAACGGAACAGTGGGAACACCGTACAGCCGGACCGTCTCGGCGACTGGCGGCTCGGGCTCCTACACGTACAGCGTCAGCGCGGGATCACTGCCGGCCGGGCTGACGCTCAATGCGTCGAGCGGCGCGATCTCCGGCACGCCGACTGCAGTCGGAGCCAGCCCGTTCACAATCCGCGCCACCGACGGCAATGGGGCCTTCGGCTCGCGCGCCTACACCGTCACGATCGCCGCCGCGCCAGTCGTGGTCAATCCGGCCACGCTGCCAGGCGGAGCGGTGGGCGCGGCCTACAGTCAGGTTGTCAGCGCTTCCGGTGGCACCGGCAGCTTCACATTCAGCGTGAGCGCCGGCAGCCTCCCTGCCGGCCTCTCGCTCAATGCTGCCACGGGAGCCATTGCCGGCACGCCGACCGCTGCCGGACTGCGCACGTTCACAATCCGAGCCACCGATGGAAACGGCGCCACCGGAACGCGCTCCTATAGCGTCAGGATCAATGCCGCGATCGTCGTGAATCCAGCGAGTCTGGCAGGCGGCACGGCGGGCACGCCGTACAGCCAGATCATCACTGCAACGGGCGGCAGCGGCGGGTACACCTACAGTCTCAGCGCCGGGACACTGCCCGCGGGACTGGCGCTGAATCCAACGAGCGGCGCAATCTCCGGCACGCCGATCACCGGTGGACCCAGCGCCTTCACGATCCGTGCCACGGACTCGAACGGTGCGGCAGGGTCGCGTGCCTACACGGTCACCATCGCGCCCGCGCCAATCACGCTGAATCCGCCCAGTCTGCCGGGTGCCACCGTCGGAACCAGTTACTTGCAGACCGTAGCTGCCACGGGCGGAACCGGAAGCTACTCCTTCACCGTCAGCGCAGGCACCTTACCGGCCGGGCTGACACTCAGTCCATCTAGCGGAGTGATCTCCGGCACACCGACTGCAGCGGGCGTGGTCAGCTTCACGATCCGCGCGACGGATGGCAGCGGCGGCACTGGACTGCGCGCCTACACCATCACGATCGCGTCCGCCCCTATTGCAGTGAGCCCGGTCAGTCTGCTGGGCGGCACCGTCGGTGTCGCTTATTCACAAGTCGTGTCTGCCACGGGAGGCATCGGCGGCTTCACTTACAGCGTCAGTGCCGGAGCACTGCCTGCAGGCTTGTCCCTGAATGCGGCGACAGGAGCCATCGCGGGGACGCCCACCAGCGCAGGGCCCAGCAGCTTCACGATCCGCGCGACGGATAGCGGTGGAACCTCCGGAACGCGCGCCTACACGGTCACGATGAACGCCGCGGTCACCGTCAACCCGGCAAGCCTGCCGAACGGCACCGTCGGTGCTGCGTACAGCCAGGCCGTCACTGCCTCCGGTGGCAATGGCTCGTTCAGCTACGGCGTCAGCGCGGGGTCACTGCCTGCGGGGCTGTCGCTCAATCCGTCAAGCGGCTTGTTGTCCGGTACACCGACGACGGCGGCGACGAGTTCGTTCACCGTGACAGCGACCGACGGCAACGGCGTCACCGGGTCGCGTGCCTACAGCGTCACGATCGCGGCCGGCATCGCGGTCAATCCGGCGACGCTTCCGTCAGCCAGCGTGGGTACACCGTACACCCAGGCGATCACAGCCACCGGAGGAACCGGCACCTACACGTTCGGTGTCACCGCCGGAGCCTTGCCCGCGGGCCTGTCACTCAATCCTTCCACCGGAGCAATCACCAGTACGCCCACCACGGCCGCGACCAGCAGCGTCACGATCACTGCGACAGACAGCAACGGCGCCACCGGATCGCGCAGCTACACGTTCACGGTCAATGCCGGTATCGCGGTCAATCCAGCCGCTCTTCCGGCGGCCACGGTCGGCGCGCCGTATTCGCAGGCCGTGTCCGCCACCGGCGGTACGGGCACGTACACCTACAGCGTCACCGCGGGGAGCCTCCCTGCCGGACTCACGCTCAATGCGTCGACGGGTGTCATCTCCGGAACGCCGACCGGTGCCGCGACCAGCAACTTCACTGTGACCGCCACGGATGGCATCAGCGCCACCGGATCACGCGCCTTCAGCTTCGTCGTCAATGGCGCGATGGCAGTCAATCCCGCGACGCTGCCGAACGGCACTGCGGGAACCGCCTACTCGCAGACTGTCAGCGCGACCGGCGGCAACGGCAGCTACACGTTCAGCGTTACCGCAGGGTCGCTGCCGGCTGGCCTCACGCTCAACGCGAGCACCGGAGCACTCACAGGAACACCGAGCACTGCGTCGAGCAGCAACTTCACCCTCACCGCCGTTGACGGTACTGGTGCGACCGCCTCGCGCGCCTACACGGTGACAATCAACGCCGCACTGTCGCTCAATCCGCCGACGCTGCCGAACGCGACCGTCGGCACGGCCTACGAACCGACCCTGGCCGCCACCGGCGGCAACGGCAGCTACACGTACAGCATCACCAGTGGCAGCCTGCCGGCGGGACTTGCGCTGAACGCAGCGACCGGCGTGCTTGCTGGCATGCCGACGGCCGCGGCCACCAGCATCTTCACGGTGATGGTGACCGATGGTCTGGGAGTCACAGCGTCGCGCGCCTACACCGTCGAAGTGGCCCCGGCAGCGCTGACGCTCGAATCGACAACCCTTGGAAACGGCGTCGTCGGCAACCCATACAACCAGGCCATCGTCGTCAGCGGCGGCGTGGCCCCGTACGCGTTCTCCATCAGCAGCGGGCAGCTGCCAGTCGGTGTGAGTCTCAACCCGGCGACGGGCGCGCTGGGTGGCACGCCGATCGCTGCAGGCACCTATGCCTTCACGATCCGCGTGGTGGACGCGAATGGCGCGACGGGAGCGTTCGCGCAATCGATCGTCGTCGAGCCGCGCCCCGACCCGACGGCTGATCCGACCGTGCGCGGCATGCTGGCAGCCCAGGTATCGGCAGCAAGCCGGTTCGGGTCGGCGCAGATCGAGAACGTCGGTGCCCGCGTGCGCATGCTGCACTTCGGCCAGGATCCGTGCTCGATGCAGTTTGACGTCGGCACCAACGCGCGATGGGAGCGCGCCGACACATCGGTCGACGAGGCCAAGCTCGCCGCGGCGCAGGCACCGGAGCAGGGCGCGAAGCAAGACAAGCGCACGCGCTGTGACAGCCCATTCGCCTTCTGGGCCGGCGGCAACATCGACTTCGGCTTCCTGCGACCCAACTCTGCGACCGATCGCAGCGACTTCACGACCTCGGGACTCACCTTCGGTGCCGATGCGCGCGTCATGAAAGGGCTGGTGCTCGGCGCTGCCGTGGGCTACGGACGCGATTCCACCGATGTCGGAACGAGTGAGAGCGAAAGTCACGCTCAAGGCGTCAATGCGACTGTCTACGGCTCGTACGAGCCGATCAAGTCCCTCTACATCGACTTCCTGGTGGGCTACGGCGACCTGAGCTTCGACGCCACACGCTTCAACAGCACTGCAATGCTGCTGGGCGGTCGCAACGGCTCGCAGACATTCGGCTCCGTTGGCGTCAGCGGCATCGTCGACATCGGCCGCCTCAAGCTGGCGCCGTATGGCCGCTTTGACCGCGTGCGCAGCCGGCTTGATGGCTACACGGAGAGCGGTCCGAGCAGCACGGCGCTCAGTTATGCCGATGTCACTGCGATCGAGGACGTCTTCGCCGCCGGCCTGTTTGCCAGCTACCGGATTCCGCTCGGTCGCGCGAACCTCGAGCCGAACCTGCGCATAGAGGCACGGCGAGCCCGCGGTTCGTCAGCCAATCAGACGCTGTGGTACGCGGACCTGCCGACGACGACCTACGGCATTGCCGACGGCAGCGTGTCCGACACGCAGATGCTGGGCGGTCTGGGCCTCGTGCTGCGCATGGCCGGTGAATCGTCAATCGGCATCGACTACAGCTATACGGGCAGCAGCGGCAGCTACCGCAGCGAAAGCGTCCGGGCGCTCCTGCGGGCACCGTTCTAGGCGCCTTCAGTCACCCGCGCCCTGGGTGGAGCAGGCAAGTCCTGCACTCGCCGGCCCACGAAACGGAGCGGCCGCCACTGGCTGAACCTGCGGCGGCCGATCGGGCGACTGTGCTGAATTCGCAGTTGCTCGATGCGCCCTTCAAGGCGTTACGAACAGCGTCATGGTCCCGGTCGTGACAACTGGCGGCTGGACCACGGTCACCACCTGTCCAGCCGTCTCCGTTTCATTCTCGGCCAGCGAATTGAACGTGATCTGGTCGAAGCCGGTCGCAAATGGGCTCCTGTTCTCGATATAGCCGGTCAATGTGATGGAACCGTTGAACAGCAGATCGATGTTGTCGGTCGGATCATCGATCCAGCAGTTGCTGTAAGTCACGATCAATCCATCGCCCGGATTGAGTTCGCCATCCGGGTTGGCGAGAGCGATCTTGCGCGTGCCGGTGGCAGCGCCTGCTCGTGGCGAGCAGGCGGTATCGAGGCCCGCGGCGCCAGCCGTCGCTATGCGTAGATCATTGGCGTTGATGAATGCCATCAGTTCGAGGACCATCCTGCCGCTTTCCGCCGCAAGCGCGCTGGCCGTGCCGCCGAACGAGGCAAGCCGCCACTGGTTGGGTTGCGTGTCATCGGGCCAGACCATCAGGTAGCTATCCCAGTCGTAGCGGATGGTCGCGGTACCGAAGGTCAGCAGGATCGGCTGCGGATTGCTGTCGATCGTCGCCTGCACCGTCTGGCCGGGAAAGAAGCTGTTGCCGGCCGGAGTGACGAACTCCATCTTGCCGCTGCTGGGTGCGTCGTCGCCGGTCCAGTTCAACGCCTCGATGACCTGCACAGAGAAAGCCCCGAAGAGCATCGTGCCGCTGTCGACGCCAGTACTGCCTCTGAGCGTCCAGGCCTGCGCGGTCCGGTTCCAGGTACCGGTGTACCGAAGCAAGGGATAAGCGATGCTGACGCCGTCGACCGTGAAGGTCAGCCGGGCGGAGTCCTTGGTCCCGATGTTGAAGTTGACAGTCGTCGGCATCGGCGGTGCCGCCTCGTCTGCAATGGCAGCGGGGGCCGAATTGTCGTCACCACCACCGCATGCCGCGAGGAGAACCGAAATCACTATGGCCGTGAAGAGGCTAGGCGCTCTACGAAGTGAGAAAGCGCTATGCATAGATGTCTCCCAAGAACGTGATCGAACGCGCGACAGCCAACCCCGGCGTAGATCGCGAGACGATCGACTGCAAAAACCCTTGTTTCCAATATGGGAAGCGGCTACCGCGCCGCATTGAGGTGCATCAACCCATTTCGAAGGCGGCGCCGGGGCAAAGCGGTCCCTTTCGTCCACCTACGCGTGCCCGTCCCTTGCCGCGCAGTGGCGGCGTTTCAATCTCGACGTTCATATGGGTATCGCGAACGGAACGCGCCGGCGTCCGTTCCAAGCGGTATGGTGGACGGGTGCTCACGGGAGGGACGATGACCGCGCTCTCGAAGTGGTGTTCGGCGTTGGCCGCGGCCCTGCTCGCGCTTCCCACGACCAGCGTCGCCCAGACGACGCCGAGCGCCTTCGACACCCCGCCCTGGTTCACGGAGACGTTTCTCGACTTTCGTGAAGACGCTGCCGACGCGGCCCGCGATGGCAAGCGGCTGATGATCTACTTTGGACAGAACGGCTGTCCGTACTGCAAGCTGCTGATGCAGACGACGTTCACCGAGACGCGCATCGTCGACAAAGCGCAGCGTGCTCTGGTCGCGGTTGCCCTCAACCTGTGGGGAGATCGCGAGGTGACCTGGGTCGACGGCCGGAAGATGACCGAGAAGGAACTGGGCCGTGCGCTGGGAGTGCAGTTCACGCCGACCCTGCTGTTCCTCAATGAAAAGTCAGAAGTGATCGTGCGACTGAACGGCTACCAGCCTCCGCATCGAATGGACGCGACGCTCGACTACGTCGGTCAGCGACTCGAGACCAAGCGGTCCTATCCGGACTACATGGACAAGGCAGCACAGGAGCCCGCGAAGGCCGAGCTGAACGAGCAGCCGTTCTTCCTGAAGCCTCCTTACCGCTTGCAGAGAACGCCCGCATCGAAGCCCTTACTGGTCCTCATTGAGCGAACGCACTGTGCGAGCTGTGATGAATTGCATCGCGATGCGTTCACGCGACCGGAGGTCGTGCGGTTGCTGCGCTCGTTCGATGTGGTGCAACTGCAGCCGCGCGATGGAAGCGCGATAACGTCCCCGGACGGCCGCTCCACCAGCGTGGCCGAGTGGGTGAACACGCTCGGTGTCAGCTATGCGCCAACGCTGGTCTTCTTTGATCGCGCCGGCAAGGAAGTCTTCCGCGTCGACGGCTACGTCCGGCCGTTTCATCTGGCCTCCGCCCTCGACTACGTCGGCAGTTCCGCCTACTTGAAGGAAGCGAGTTTTCAGCGCTACCTGCAGACGCGAGCCGATGCGATGCGCCATAGAGGCGAGGTTGTCGATCTCTGGAAGTAGCAACCCGGTCCTCTCGGCCTTGCCCGAATGGAGTCCGAATCGGCGGTTCGATCCGACTTTCCGGTTCGGGCCAACCTCACAGTGCATTCTTATCGCTGCTTTAGACCCGCTCTCGAACTACTTCGGTATCGGCTTCTTTCCGAGCATGTCCTTCAGGCCCGCAAACGGCGCAAAGGTTGCCGCAGGGCCGGCACCTGAGCCGCCGCCGTCCGCGCCAGTTGCCTCCAGCTGTCGCTGATGTTCGTTGTCGTGGCAGTACAGGCAGAGCAGCTCCCAGTTACTGCCATCGGGCGGATTGTTGTCGTGGTTGTGGTCCCTGTGATGGACGGTCAGCTCGCGCACATTCCTGTGTGTGAACTCACGAGCGCAACGGCCACAGATCCAGGGGTAGATCTTCAAAGCCCTTTCCCGGTAGCCCTGCGCACGCTCGTCCGCGATGCGTCGCGCTTCCGCCACGACGCGGTCCAGTTTTCCAGGGTCATTCGTCTTCATGCGACGGCGACATCAGTTCTCGTGAAGGGTGACTCATCGACGCGTCGGCGAGCTGCGGGCAGAGCGCAGACCGGTGCAGCCACTCTAGGCGTATTCCATCAGCCGCTTCAAGACCCGTTCGTCCGTCACCTGCGCGGCGATCATCCGATTTGTCTCTGCCTCGTAGGTGCCGGCGGCGCGCCCCGATTTCACGATGGCGAGACGCAGCAGAACTTCGGCAATGATGGCCCAGTCCTCATCGGTCATGAGCGCCTTCTCGAGCGGAACAGCCGCACGGACCCAGCCGTCGATGTCGCCGCCATAGCGCTGATAGATCGTCAGTTTTTCGTCGGTGATCACGGGCGCCCACTACGATCAATCGATCAAGCTGCTGAGGCTAGCCATTTCCATTCACTCCTCGTTCTTCTGCGAACGAACTAGTGGAGGAGATGCCATTCTGCCCGGTAGCATGAATCGCATGGACATGCGGATCAGAAGCGAGAAGGCGGGCGACGCCCGCTCCCGTTATCTCCAGGTCGTGCAGTTAGGCCCAGGCATGCCAAGCGGCAGCGTGTCCTACCACCACGCATTCACCGCCTCACTGCATTGAGCCTGCGATCGGCCGCAATCGAGGTCCTGGGGAGCGGTGCGGACTACTTTCCTTTGCCTTGCCCCTTGCCGTTGCCGTTACTGCTGCCCTTGCCTTTACTTTTGCCCTTGCCGTGTTCCTGCTCATAGTGCGGCACGTAGACGTTGTTGTACCAGTCATCCTTTACGAAATAGACAGGACGGGCGCAGGCGTCGTACTTCTGGCAATGCTTCTTCCAGTCCTTGGCATGCCCGGGGGGCACGTGCAGGTAGATCGGCTGCACCGGTTGCACCACCTGCACGCGCTGGATCACCACCGGTTGCGGGTAGATCAGCACCGGACGCGGGGCATTGCCGATGTCGATCTGTCCATAGAAGCCAGGCTGTCCGATGCTGATCGATACGCCGACGTCGGCGGCCAATGCAACCGAGGCTGCGACGGTGAGCAGGCTGGCAAGTACGAGGCGTTTCATGATGTCCTTTCGAATGGCACTAACTTCAACGCTTGACACCTCGGGGAAGAGGACAGCGCCGGGACGGACTAGCAGTCTTCCGTCAATGCCGCCGATGGCGGTCGCGACAGAAGTGAACGGCTGTGCGTCTCATCGGCATTGAGCGCGCCCAAAGCCTCACGCATCCGGGGGATACCGATTGGATCAGCGCCTGCGGCAGTCCGCTATCAGGCCGAAACAAGCGGGTTCAAGTTGCCTTCGCCGGCGGCAGCAGCCGCTCGTATTCCTTCCTGACGACGGCATAGCACTCGCAGGTGCGCTGTTCGAGACCTGCGCGGTCGAGCACTGTGATGTGGCCGCGTCGATAGCGGATCAGGCCGTCCTTCTGCAAGTTGCCGGCCGCCTCGGTCACGCCCTCCCGGCGCACGCCCAGCATGTTGGCGATCAGCTCCTGGGTCATCACAAGTTCATTGGAACGCAGGCGATCGAGGCTCAGCAGCAGCCAGCGGCACAGTTGCTGATCCAGCGAGTGGTGGCGATTGCACACCGCCGTCTGCGCCATCTGGGTAATGAGGGCCTGGGTGTAGCGCAACAGCAGGTGCAGGGCCGGCCCACCCCGGTTGAACTCCTGCATCATCAGGCTGGACTTCAATCGATACCCACGGCCGGCACTTTGCACAACCGCGCGGCTCGTCGTCGATTCGCCCCCCATGAAGAGTGAAACGCCGACGACGCCGTCATGCCCGACGACTGCAATCTCGGCCGAGGCTCCGTCTTCCATGACGTACAGCAGCGACACGATCGCTGTTGTCGGAAAGTACACGTGACTCAGCTTGCCGCCGGACTCGTACAGCACCTTGCCGAGCGGCATATTGACCAGCTCAAGATGGGGTTGCCAGCGCTCGAACTCCGCATCGGGCAGCGCCGCGAGCAGGCGGTTTTGACGGGGATCAGCAGCTTGGATCAATGGCCGCTCCCGAGCGCTACGGGCTGCGGGCCTGGTACCGGGAGAAACCGCCAACCGAGTCGACATGAGAAGCAGTATAGAGCCGTGAATTTTCGCTTGGTGCACTAGCGCACAGACGTTCAAGACTTCGGCGCGCAGCATCAGCGAACGATGTGCACGCTCACTTGTTCCGTTCAGTGGGTCGCCGAGCCTGCCTGGGCTCCGCGTCACCTGCGCGAGTCGAGCGGAAATTTCACCAAACCTGCGAGGCAGCTATGAAGACAACTTCACGCAAACGCGCCCCAAAGAGTCTCCCTCCGGCCGTGAGCGACCTGGTGGCAGAAGGCGGGAACATTCTTGCAACCGACGACGCGAAAACACCGACAGTCACTCCCGCTGGAGTCGTCGGTCACGCGGCGACGCCGAGTTCGAGTAAGAAAACTCCGCCTGCGCAAGCCAAACCGCGCACCGTGGCAACTCGCTGACGCCCGCCTCAATCCACCGGGATGGCAAGCCGGCGCATCGCCTTCACTGGCGGGTTCGTCGCAGTGCCATCCGGTTAGATATCCGCTTCTGCCATGCGAGATAGAGATGCATCAGCGGCTGGGCGGTCAATCCATGGGCAATGATCGACGCAGCGACGCTCCAGAGCGTCAGCGACACCAGCGTGTCGGCAATCGTTCCATCGACGCCATAGCGCAGCGCCAGCAGGAGGTAGAACACTGAGCCAATACCGCGTATGCCGAACCAGCCGATCATGGCGAACTGCGGCGCGGTCAAGCGCTCACCCACCGTCGAAGCGACGACCGACAGGGGGCGCAACACCAGAAGCAGCAACGGAACAAACCACCACACGGCCGGCAATGGTCTGGCGTAGGCCAGCATCGCCCCCACCATCAGTACCAACGCCATTTCGGCCAAGCGTTCCAGTTGCTCATTAAAACCCTGGACGGAATCTCGCATGGTGGCGCTCGCATGGTGGGAGTGCGTCGCCAGCGTTTCGTAGGAATGCCCTTCCGAACTGGCGGCTGCAGCAAGCGGGCGGGTGTGTGATCGTGGCCGCTCCCGCACCCGCTGCAACGCGAGGCCCGCGGCGAACACCGCTAGGAACCCGGAGGCTAGAGCGAGTTGAGCGATCCCGTAGGCCATGGCGACCAGTCCGAGTCCGAGGAATTCGTCCAGTCCCACCGCTTCATCATGGCGACTGCGCAGGTAGACGACCAGCCGCCCAGTCGCCGCGCCCAGCAGTCCGCCAATACCGAGGCCGCCGAGGGTCGCCCACACGAGATCGACACTCCACCAGCGGGTGAGACCGGGCCCAAGTTCATGGATGCCCAGCAGCCCGAAGCCAAGCAAGACGAACGGGAACGCAGCGCCATCATTCAGCCCGCCTTCACCGGCCAGGCTGAATCCGAGGCGCTCAGGACGTGAGCCTGGGTCGGACTGCACGCCTGACGCCAGTACCGGATCGGTGGGCGCCAGAACCGCGCCGAGCAGCACGGCCGCACCGACCGGCAGACCCAGCACCCAGACACCGATGGCGGCGACCAGCGCCACCATGATCGCCATCGAGACGAACGCCAGGCGCAGCGGTAGCCGCCAGCGACGGTCACGCAGGGGCACGCCGAGCCGCAGGCCGACAGCAAACAGTGAAATCAGCAATGCAACTTCGGCGAGGCGTTCGAGCAGGCCGGCATGCAGATACGGATCGGGGCGCAGAACGTTCGCTGCATCGGGACCCAGGAGCCAGCCCAACGCCAGGTAGACCATCGCGCTGCTCAGCGGCAGCCGCCCCAGCAGCGTGCCCGCCAGCACCATCGTGACCAGCAGCGCGCCGACGAACAGGGACCATTCGGCCAAGGTCACTGACGCAGCTTCATGGTGTACGACCTAGGCACTGAGTTGATGCTGCAGGAAGAACCGCAACATCTCCCTCGATGCGTCCGGACCACTGGAGTCCGTGTCCGGTTGCGCGCTGCTGCCGCCGGCCCAGGCGTGTCCGGCGCCGTGAACGATCCACAGCTCGCGCGCCGTCACGCCGCTTGTACCGTACTCGACCGATCGCGTGAACCCTCGATGTCCAGGGCGTGGCTGCGTGGTCGTCTGCCGCGTGTCGAGGGGAGGGGAATCCTCGGAACCGCCCGCGCCCTCGTGTATGGCCACTCCATTGGAAAGATGAACGACCGTGTCTTCATCGCCGTGAAAGACGATGCTGGCCACATCTGCGCCGACGCCGTCGACCGCCCCCGGCGCCGCATCCACGTCGGACGGAACCGGTCCGTCGGACATCAGGCGCATGGCCGAGTAAACATCATGTGCGAGTCCGGCGGGGACTCCCGAATGGACGCCCAGCGCGGCGTACAGCTCCGGATAGTCCCGTACCAGCACGGCGGCCATGCCACCGCCCGCCGACATTCCCGCCACGTAGACGCGCGTCGCGTCGATCTCATGCTCTCGCATCACCTGGCGGGTCATGGCGGCAATCACTGCAGCATCGCCGTCCTTGTTCGAGCGGTCGTGGAGCGCATACCAGTTCCAGCAGCGCAAGAGATTGGCCGCGAGCGACTGCTCGGGATACAACACGACCACTCCTGCGGCCTCGGCGGCTTCGTTCATGCGCGTGCCGGCCGCGAAATCGGCGGCGCCTTGCTTGCAGCCGTGCAGGAGCACGAGCAACGGCGCAGGAGCGCGGCTGCGATTGGTCGGCTCGTAAAGCATGTACCTACGCTGATGACGCTCGCCAGACTGTTCCTCGCTGAGACTGGCTTCGGTGAAACGTCCAACCTGCGCACCAGGGGCGGTTCGATCCTCATGGCTCAAGGACATGTCCCGGGCGGGGTGTTCCTTGCGCCGTGAAACGCTTTGCCGCAGAGCACGCAGCAACGCACCGCCTGCCTGTGCGATTCGCCGTTTCTGCGTTGTCCAGCGAGCGCGCCAAAGAGCCGCGCCCGCGCCAGGCACTGTGGGGTGCGGCCTGGCTAAGGGGTGGCTGCGGCTTGACGCCTGACTTTCGGTCAGCCACTTTCGCAAGGTGGCTTTCGAGCTCAGCGAGTTTGATTTCGTAAGCCTCGCTGTCGGGCTCAATCGAAGCGAGCTCCGAGACAACGCCGTGAATGACTCGGCGACGCTGTGCCTCAGAGATTGATATGTTGGAAGTCATTGGGTGTCCTGGGCTTCGGTCAAGTGTGTTGTCACAAAGAAACGCCGCCTCCGGGGCGGCGCGAAGTGTCCGGCTCGTCCAAAATGAAGTGAGCCCGCGACTATCGTTTTGATCGGGGCTTCTTCGGCCCGTCCGAAGTCTTTTCGATCACGGCTGCCGCAGCCTTTCCGGCTCTCGACCTGCGCAACGCGCCAGACCGGCTGCAGCGGGCGCCCCCCGCAACTGACTTACTTCACTGGTGCGGGCATCAGACTGCTTGCTGGAGCGCCTTGCTGATCCAGCATGGTCTGCATCATCGCCTGCATCATGTCCATGCGTCGCTCCATCATCTGCATCTGGGTGCGCTGGTCGATGGGCTTTCCTGCATGCCCCTTCATGCTTGCGCCAGCACCATCCATCGTCGCGCCATCGTGCGACATCGCCTGCATCATGGCCATCCCTTGATGCATTTCCAGGCGCTGAGCATCCATCAGTTTCTGACGCTCTTCCGGTGTAGTGGCGCTATTCAGCTTGACGTGCAGCTCTTGCATGCGTTTCATGTGCGCGTCCATCTGGCCCATATGTGCAGAAGAGCTTGCGGTCTTCGATTCATAAACTGCGGTTGTTGCCTTGACGGCTTGACCGGATGCGGCGCCTGCCAGGAGCAATGCAGTGAGGGCCAAAACTGCTGTGGGAATCGTTTTCATTGACTTTCCATTGTTTCTGATTGAACGGGGCTGCGACGTATCTGTAAGTGGCAGCATTGCGCTTGGGCGTCTCCGCGTTCTCGAGCGACCATCGTGCGAGGAGCTTGCTCCACACATTGAAGACGACAGGACGCGGCCCGCGTAACGGCGCGACGTGAAGCATTCTGGCCAGTGCGCCGGAGGGTGTCGGTGCGTTAGCGCACGGACCCGCGGCCCGACCCTTGGTCGTTCAAACGACGAACTTCAGGATCGCGATGTAGTGTGCGGCGCTGCCGGCGAGCACAAACAGGTGCCAGACGCCGTGCGCATGGGTCAGGCGGGTGTCGAGCGCATAGAAGACGATGCCGACGGTGTAGAACAACCCACCCACCGCCAGCCACGCGAAGCCCGCAACGCCCAGTACTTGCAGCAGCGGAACCAGCGCCACGACGGCAACCCAGCCCATCAGCAGATAGATCACCACGGAGAGGACCCGTGCGTCATTCCGTGGCCGCAAGTCCTGCAGACCGCCGAGAACGGCGAGCCCCCAGACGATGCCGAACAGCGACCAGCCCCATGGTCCGCGCAGCGTCACCAGGCAGAACGGGGTGTAGCTGCCGGCAATGAGCAGATAGATGCTCTGATGATCCATCTTGCGCAGGAAGTCTTTCGACCGCCCGCGCATGCTGTGATACAGCGTCGATGAGCTGTACATGACCACAAGGGTCACGCCGTAGATCGAAACGCCAACCACCTTCCAGGGGTCGCCCCCAATCGAGGTCAGTACTACCAGGAAGATCGCGCCTGCGAGCGCCAGGACGGCTCCGACCAGGTGAGACACGGCATTGAATCTTTCGCCCTGATACATGCGGTTGTCTTCCGAGCTATAGGTTGGCGCTGGATCAATCGTAACTTCCGACTCAAGACATGCGAACGACGACGACGCGGCGTTCGTTGGAACCGTCAGTCTCGATTGGGAGATTCGTCGCGACTTCGTATCGCGAGTCCGAACCGGATCTGTACGAGGGGAAAGCAGTGGCGGAGTGTGCGCTGCCGCACCGACGGCGTGCGCGTCCCGCGGCTAACGTTTGACTTCAGAGTTCACCGGTCGCGCCTGCAAAGCGGCATCTAGCGACCTGCCACACCGCCTTAACGCGGCATGAGTCGGGGACGTCTTGATCCCGGTGATCCAACCGAGAACCTGAATATGAGACACGTACTGCGTAACGGACTGCTGGTGTTGGGATTGGCTATCGGATCGGCCTTCCCAGCGATGGCCCAGCTGAGCATCGGCATCGGACTGCCCGGAGTCTCCATCGGGATCAACCTGCCCGTCTACCCGCAACTCGTTCCGGTGCCTGGATACCCCGTTTACTACGCGCCTCAAGTGAATTCCAACTACTTCTTCTACGACGGCATGTACTGGGTCTACCAGTCGGACAACTGGTACGCGAGCTCCTGGTACAACGGACCGTGGGGACTCGTCGCCCCTGAAGTCGTTCCGGTTTATGTACTGCGTGTCCCGGTGCGCTACTACCGCCGACCGCCTCCCTATTTCCATGGCTGGAAGGCCGATGCGCCCCCGCGGTGGGATGATCACTGGGGCAACGAATGGAAGCAGCGTCGAGGCGATTGGGACCACTGGGATCGTCGGTCGGCACCCCCTCGTGCACCACTGCCCACCTATCAGAAGCCGTATTCCGGGAATCGATATCCGCGCCCGGAGCAGCAACCCGTACTTCAAGGCCAGAAGTACAAGTACCAGCCGCATGACCCCGTAGTGCAGCAGCACTATCAGTCGCAGCGCATGCAGGGCGCTCCTGCGAACGCGCAGCACGGCGGATCGAACGTTCAGCGCCAGGATCAGGCACAGCAAGGCGCACCCCGTTACGAACAGCAGCCCCCTCAGTCAATGGGTCAGGACAGAGGGTCCCAGGGCAAAGGGTCCGCGCCGCAGTCCAGTCAGGGGCAGGACAAGGGCGGCGGCAAGGGCGGACAGCAAGGCGGCGAGCACAAGAAGTAAAGCTCGTGGCCGCAGCGCTCTGTCCCCGCAACGAAGCGCTACTTCAACGCTGCTTGACGGACGCTGTCCACAGGTCGCCACGGCATCCCGCCGAGGAACGTACCCATCGGATATTGCTAACCCGCCACTGGGTTGCAGTTACCCATCAGCAGCAATCGCACAACAGGAAATCACGCCATGCACAAGACTTCATCACTCACCGACGTCAGTACCCTGCGCAAGCGCGCCCGCCAGCACATCGATGACGGTTCCGTCACCGCCGGCTATGCGGCCGACCGCCAAGTGGTTCTCAAGTTGCTCAACGACTCGCTTGCGACGGAACTTGTTTGTGTCCTGCGTTATCGGCGCCATCACTTCATGGCGCGTGGCATACATTCACAGAGCGTGGCTCAGGAGTTTCTCGATCACTCGAACGAAGAGCAGGGCCATGCCGACCAGATCGCGGAGCGCATCGTGCAGTTGGGCGGAGCGCCGGACTTCGCCCCTGACGGCCTCGCCGGCCGCAGCCACGCGGAGTATGTCGAAGGTGACACGCTGGTGAGCATGATCAAAGAGGATCTGGTGGCGGAACGAATCGCCATCGACAGCTACCGCGACATCATCCAGTACCTCGGCGACCAGGATCCCACGACGCGCCGCATGATGGAGGGCATCCTGGCGGTGGAAGAGGAGCACGCCGACGAACTGGCCGACCTGCTGGTGGCCTTCCCCGAGGCGCCGGAGACCACGCGATCGTCCACGAAGTCCAAGTGAGCGGGCGCGCCCCGCAGGCGCGCCGCGACAGATCCCGGTCATTCGTTAGTTGACGACGCGTCATGACGCCCGCAACCGCTCCCGCTTCCATCGTCAGCGCTGAGCCAGCGCTTACGGTGGAGCACGTCGGCCCCGATGCCGCCGAGTCGAGTTTGACGCTGCCGGCAACGCGATTGCCGGTCGAGGCGCGCGGCCTGGCGCTTGGGATACTGGCGAGCCTGGCAACCGTCTTTGCATTGTCGTGGGCGCAGGCCTTTTTGGTGCCACTGCTGCTCGGCATCGTCATTGCCTACACGCTGAACCCTCTCGTCGCCTGGCTCGAACGAGTCAGGATTCCGCGCAGTGCGGGGACTGTCGTCGTGATGGCGGGCATGATCGCCGCGCTGGCGCTAGGCACCTATTCGCTGCGCGGGCAGGTGCAGACCATCATCGAGCAGTTGCCCGAAGCAGCGACCAAATTTTCGACCGCACTGGCTCGCTTTCGCAGCAGCCAGAACGACGCCTTGCAGAAGATCCAGAAGGCAGCGACCGAAGTGGAAACCGCAGCGGCGCGCGCGACTGGCGGCGCCGTGGCTCCGCGCCAGCCCGCCACTCACGTCGTCGTGGATCTCCCCAAGTTCAGGCTCAGCGACTACCTGTGGGCCGGATCGATGGGCGCCGTCGGAGCCGTTGGCCAGGCAGCGATGGTCGTCTTCCTGGTGTTCTTCCTGCTGCTCGGCGGCGATACCTTCAAGCGAAAGCTGGTGCGGATCACCGGGCCATCGCTGTCGAAAAGAAAGATCACGGTCAAAATCCTCGACGACATCAATGGTTCGATCCAGAAGTACATGCTGATGCTGCTGGCGACGAATCTGCTGGTCGTCTTGCTGAGCTGGATGGCGTTCCACTGCCATCGGCCTCGAGAACGCTGGAGCCTGGGCCGTGGCGGCCGGCATCTTCCACATCGTTCCCTATCTCGGGCCCGCGGTTGCCGCCGTCGCTACCGCAATGGCAGCCTTCATGCAGTTCGACTCGTTTGCCATGGCGCTGCTGGCGGGCGGCGCCGTGCTGGCGGTCGCTACCTTCGTCGGAACCTTTGTCACCACCTGGATGACCGGACGAATTGCGCACATGAACTCGGCCGCCGTGTTCGTTTCACTGCTGTTCTGGGGATGGCTGTGGGGCATCTGGGGCATGCTGCTCAGCATTCCGATCATCGTCATCGTCAAGGTCGTGTCGCAGCACATAGAGCCGATGCACCCCCTGGCCGAACTATTGGGGGAATGACTCGGGCGGCACCGGAGCGGGTGCATGGTTCGCGACAGCTGCCCAACGCGCGTCGTCAGCGCGATGATTGCAGGATGAATTCCTGGAATTGCACCGCCCACCGATTCAATGCAGGTAGGATTTCGCTGCCCAGATGAGCCGATCGAATTCCGCCAAGACGGCATGGATCATCCGCATCGGCGCCATGCAACGCCTTGCGGTCGTGATTGCCGTCGGAATCGCCGCCTACGTCGTGCAGCCGGGTTCGATTTCTTGGCACACGCGCGCGGTGGTGAGCTGGGACCTCAGTGTGCTGATCTATCTTTGTCTGGCATGGTGGCTCATCGCGAGCACTGACGCCGCCATGACGCGCGACCATGCATTGAGCCAGGATCAGAGCGGCTACGTCATCTTCCTGTTTGTCGTCGTGGCCGCCTTCGCCAGCGTCGTTGCGATCGGCTTTGTCGTCAGCACGATTCGCGAACTGGACTTCTGGTCCCGAATGTGGCATCTCGCCTTGACCATCGGGGCCTTGATCTCGTCGTGGTTACTGATCCAGACCGTCTTCGCGTTTCACTACGCGCGCCGCTACTACGCGATTCTGCACCGGGAACGAACGGCAACACCGGAGTTGCTGTTCCCTGGAGGCAAGGAGCCGGATTATCTGGACTTTGCCTACTACTCGTTCGTTGTCGGAATGACCTCACAGGTCTCCGACGTCGCGGTGACCGCACGCGCGATGCGCAGTCTCACGCTGGTTCACAGCGTACTGGCATTCGTGTTCAACATCGCGGTGCTGGCGCTCAGCATCAACATCATCGCGAGCGCTATCTAGCCCTTGTCGCCAGTAGCCTGAAGTCGAGGCCATTGACGAAGTGCTTCCTGCTATGACTATTTCTTGCTGTCGCCCTTGGCCGCGTCTTGAATGCTGTCACCCGCCTTCTCCACCTGCTGTCCGACTTTCTCGACCGCCTGGTCGACAACCTTGCCGGCCTGTTCTGCCGGACCTTCCTTCTTCTGGCAGCCGGAAAGCGCTCCAAGCAACGCGCCCACGATCAGGGCGGTACTGACGGTCTTGCCGAACTTCATCATGTCTCTCTCCCGTTAGTCGATTCTCAAGCACGCAGGTTTGACAACCTGGTTCCCTCTCCATTCTGACAACGGCACATCGTCCGACTGCAATGCACCCAACCGCAGGTCAGACGCAATGCGCGTTGTCATGCTCAGAGAATTTCAAGACTTGCCGAAGCGCGCCTTCGCCCGATCCAGGCAAACATCCTTCGCTCCGCCCGCATAGGCATCGCACTTTTCAACGGCGACATCGTACTGGGCATCGTTTGTGGCTGTCGCCGCTTCCTTGCGTGCAGTCGCTGCGTCAGCGTTCGCCTTGCTGAACGCGGTGGACGACTTCTCACTGGCTGCAGCCTTCGCATTCGAGGTCGTCAGCTGCGCCTTGGCGTCGGCCTTGGCGGCGGTCTCTACCGCTGTCGCTTCCTTGATGCAGACATCCTTCGCATTGCCAGCCAGGTCCTCGCATCGTTGCCGAGCCACTGCATGATCGGCCTCTGCCTTGACGACGCGGACCTCATTGCGAGACTTCAACGTGGGACCGTAGCTGGCATCGAGTTCAGCACCCGCAACCTTGCCGCTGCCGCTGGCTTCAGCCTCACAGACGGTCCGGGCATTGCCGAACAGTGCCGTGCAGGCAGTCCGGGCCGCCTTGCTCTCTGCCGCAATTTTCTCTTTGCCGGCCTGGTAGTCGTCCTTCGGCATGGTCTGCGCAATCCCGGCCGCGCTGAACGCGAGGCCCACTGCAATTGCCAGCAACTTCATATTGACCGTTTTCACTTTGATTCCTTGTTGAGGCAGTCATTGGAGTGATGCGCCGGCAAGCCAAGCCAAACACACACTGATCATCACCAGGATCGCTCTGCATGTAACTGCTGCACTATCCGACGGTGCAAGGTTCACACCCCTGCTGGTTCCGATCAGGTCAGCTTATGGACGAGCGACGTGCATGTCTGTCTGCTGGCGCGCTTTGTGCGACCCACTCCCTGTTTGTGCCGACTCAACAGGAATTGGTGAAGGCACCGGACACCTTCGGCGTATGTGTGCCACCGCACCGACCGCCACCGTCGCCGCTTCTCTACTCTGGTCACTCAGATTGCAGCGCACCTGGCACGCTCGCGAGGTGCAGTCTGCAAATCGCTCAAATGCCATTTTGTTGGCGAGTACGCCGACCAACGCATCTCGAAGGGAACCACCTTGAATTGGGACGTCATTGAAGGGAACTGGAAACAGTTCCAAGGGCATGTGAAGGAAAAGTGGGGCAAGCTGACCGACGACAACCTCGATGCGATCGCTGGCAAGCGCGAGCAGCTGGCGGGAAAGCTCCAGGAAACCTACGGCATCACCAAGGACCAGACCGAGGTGCAGCTCAAGGCATTTGAAGAAGTTCACAAGGACTACCAGCCAACACCATCCGTGTAGTCCAGATCAACGTGCCCGGCGAACCGCAGGGCACGTCTACGACGTTTTCGTCGTACTTAGGCTCCCCGCAGCACTCCCCCGACGGGGAGCTTCTTTTTCCAACACATCGGTTACTGCCCCACGTGTGAACCCATGGTGTCGCAGACAAGGCTCTGGTCGACCCTGAAGATGCTCGGGCGGGTCGACATGTCGCCTTTGTTGCGAAACATCGCCAGGTCCGACCGCTGCAGAAGCTCGCTGTGTTCGTGTCCGTCGATCGGATAGACAGCCACTCCGATGCTGGTGGTCATCTGGATCGCAGTTTCCCCGATGACATAGGGCATCGCCAGATGCGCGCGTATCTTTTCTGCAGCGCGAAGCGAGCCCTCGCCGTCCGCAACCTCCGCAAGCAGAATGACGAACTCGTCACCGCCCTGACGACTTGCCGTATCGCTAGCTCGGATGCAGGCCAGCAGGCGCGCCGCGACACGCTTGAGCAGCTCGTCACCGGTCGCATGCCCGAGCGCATCATTCACAGCCTTGAAACCGTCGAGGTCAAGGTAAAGCAACGCGAGCTGCGTTCGCATCCGCTTTGCCTGTGCCGCCGCCTGGTGGAAGCGGTCCAGCAACAAGAAGCGATTGGGAAGGCCGGTGAGCGCATCGAAGTGCGCTCGCCGGTGAGCCTCTGCCTGGGATCGCGTGAGCAGCTGCAGCTCCGCCCTCAGCAGTGACAATTGCTTTTCGAGATCAGTGGTCCGCTGCCTTGCCGCGAGTAACTCACGCTCGCTAACGGCGAGCGTGCGGCAAGGCGTCATACGGCGGCCACCGCCTGGCGGCCGATTACTTGATCCGCATGTCGTTCTTGACGGACTTCACGCCGCCGACTGTGCGAGTCACTTCCACCGCTTTCGTGGCCGCCGCCGGCGAGCTGACGAAGCCGCTCAGCTGCACTACTCCCTTGAAGGTCTCGACATTGATTTCAGCGACTTTCAGAGTGGGCTCATTCAGGATGGCCGTCTTCACCTTGCCGGTAATAACCGTGTCGTCCACGTACTCGCCGGTGCCTTCCTGTTTCGGCGTGGATGCACAACCCACTACGGACACCAGGGTGATAGCCACGAACAGGGGGGAAAGATACTTGCCGAACTTATTCATTCTTCATACTCCGGTTGTACTCGATAGGTTCTCCATCGATGAACTCTGGGCGAATCGGAGTACGCCGTCGGTACGGTGCCGCACATTGATGCCACGAGAGCTGAGCACACTGGCGGGTCAGCCGGTGGACATGCAATGCGCAAGCTTTCTCCTGCAGGTCACGCTGGCAGTTGAAAAAATGCCTTCAAGCGTGCGCTGGCGAACAAACGGATCGCCGGATCGGGCTTACCGTTCTTGTTGTTTCTCGTGGCTGCTCAGGCCGCTATTCGTGACGCGGGCTTCCGCCGTTGCACGCACGGCCACGTCCAAGGATTGAGGACGTTGATGCCAACCGATCGGCGCGCTGCGCCGCTGAACCGTCTGCTCGCCGCACTGCCGCCTCGCCTGTCAGGGCGGCTGATCGCAGCCTGCGATGCCGTTGATCTCAAACTCGGTACCGTTCTGAACGAGGCCGATGCGCGCATTGCGCACGTATATTTTCCGACCGAAGGCTTCATTTCGCTCATGGTTCCGGTCGATGGAGCGTCCAATCTCGAAGTCGGACTGGTGGGCAACGAGGGAATGCTGGGAGTGCCGCTGATCCTCGGCATGGACCGGTCGCCACTGCGCGCGCTGGTGCAGGGTGCGGGTCCCGCATGGCGGATGACCGCCCGGACATTTACACGCGAGCTTGGATTGAGTGCGGCGCTGCGCACCCTGCTGCATCGGTATCTGCAGGTCCGGATCAGCCAATTGGCACAGACTGCTGCGTGCACCCGCTTTCACGTGGTCGAGGAGCGGCTGGCCCGCTGGCTGCTGATGACGCAGGATCGCGCACATGAAGACGGGTTTCATGTAACCCACGAATGGCTTGCCTTCATGCTCGGCGTCCGGCGTGTGGGAGTCACGCGGGCCGCGACCGCTCTGCAAAAACGCAACCTGATTAGTTACCACCGCGGTGAAGTGACGATCCTCAATCGCGCTCGGAATGGAAGCGGCGTCCTGCAGCTGTTACCAGGCCGATCTAGACAGCTACGCGAGCCTGCTCGCCGGAGTGTGATCGGTCCAGCGCTGCGCGTGAACCTGGCATGCGATAAGGCCATTACTGCCACTGCGCGCAGCAATGTGCGCCTGCGCACAGACCACGCGCGGCGACCGAGGCGACCATGGCTCTTTCCGGTCTGCGCTAGCAGGACGGCAACTTCAATCCTGGAGAACACTTTATGAACTTCATCATCTGGCTGGTTGTCGGCGGCGTCATCGGCTGGCTCGCCAGCATCTTCATGAAGACCGACGGTCAGCAGGGGATCATCCTGAACGTCGTCGTCGGGATCGTGGGTGCCATGCTCGCCGGGTGGTTCATTAGCCCACTCGTAGGCGTAGGCACGATCAATCAAAGCAACTTCAGCTTGCCTGCCTTGGTCGTTTCGTTCGTGGGCGCGGTCCTGCTGCTCGCGATCGTGAGCGTCCTCCGGCGCGGCACCCCTCGCTGAGCTGACTCGAAGTACCCAATGTCGTCCCCAGGTAACCTTGCCCGGCGGACGACATTGGATCACTCGGGAATAGGGCTATGGCGTGGCGTTGACACTCGCGCGCGGCAATCATCTTGTCATCACCTGCGAGCATGGGGGACGTAAGGTCCCACGCGCCTACGCCGCGCTTTTCTCGGGCCGGGAGGAATCGCTGGACAGCCACCGCGGCTGGGACGCCGGCGCCCTCGAACTGGGCCGGCAGATGGCCGAGGCTTTCGGTGCGCCGCTGCACGTCGCCACCACGACGCGGCTGCTGGTCGACCTGAACCGGTCGATCGGCCATCCACAACTGTTCTCGGAAGTCACCCGACCCCTTTCGCGAGCTCGCCGCGACGACATCATCGATCTTCACTACCGGCCCCATCGCCAGGCGGTCGAAAGCGATATCGCGCGTCACATTGGGTCGGGCCAACGGGTCGATCCATGTCGCGTCGCACAGCTTCACACCGACGCTCGACGGCTTGCCTCGGCATGCCGACGTAGCCTGGCTCTATGACCCGCGGCGCCCCGGTGAAGTAGCCTTCGCGCGAGCCTGGATGCGGGCGCTCGAACAGCGGTCACCAGAGCTGCGTCTGCGCAGAAACTACCCGTACCAGGGTCGCGCCGACGGTCTCACGGCATCGTTGCGCAGGCACCATCCGGAGGCGACCTACGTAGGCATCGAACTCGAGGTCAACCAGCGCTTTGTCGAACAGGGCGGCGCGCCATGGAAGAGGCTGAGAACGATGCTCGTCGATTCGCTGAAGAAAGCCCTTGCCGACACGGCACGTCATTGAGCTCGCTGCAGCGGTTCCTGCGCAGCGCTGCAGTGCGACCCTACCACTCCAGCGGCGGCAACTCGTGGAAGACCTTGCGCGTGCCCTCGAGCCACTGTTGCGTCAGCGCGTCGAAGTAGACGTCGCCCTCCTCGAACCGGCGCTTCATCGTCACCCGCAGGCTGTCCCGCGCATAGCACAGCAGGTCGATCGGCATGCCCACCGAAAGGTTGCTGAGCATCGTCGAGTCGAACGACACCAGCACGCACTTGGTGGCGTCTTCCAACGTCGCGCTCGACGTCACCGCCAGGTCGAGGATCGGCTTGCCGTATTTGGCTTCACCGGTCTGAAGGAAGCAGGTGTCGGTGTCGGCCTCGATGAAGTTGCCCTCTGCATAGATCCGGAATAGCCGCATGTCTTCGCCGGCAATCTGTCCGCCGAGGATGAACGACGCATTGAACTTCAGGTCACTGGCTTCCAGAAACGGCCCGTCACGTCGCTCAATGGCACGCATTGCATCCGACACCAGATTGGCGACGTCGAACATCGAGCTGGCGCTCCAGATGTGCGGCGGTTCGGCCGCTGCGCGCTTGCGCAGAACGTTGATCACCGCCTGTGTCGCAGCAAGGCCGCCCGAGCTAAGCAGCACCAGCACCCGGTCGCCCGCGCGCTCGAACACTGTCATCTTGCAGAACTTGGCGTAGTTGTCGACGCCCGCGTGCGTGCGCGAGTCGCTGGCGAAGATCAGCCCCTCGTCGAGCTTGACGCCGACGCAGTAGGTCATGCGGCGCACCCGCCTGGCCGACGCTCCGCGCAATCGCAGGGCATGGGTCGCATTCAGGCCGCCGGAACTTCGTCGGCCCAGACCTTGAACCGCTCCAGCGTGTTCGGCCCGAAAGTGCTGGACAGCGCGACGTCGCAGGCGTCGCGGCCGCGGGCGATGAGGATGCGGCCGATGCGCGGTGTGTTGTTGCGCGCATCGAAGGTGTACCAGCGGTCGCCCAGGTAGGCCTCGAACCAGCCGGCAAAGTCCATCGTCCCGTACGGCGGCTCCGTGCCCATGTCGCCCAGGTATCCGGTGCAGTAGCGTGCAGGTATGTTCATGCAACGGCAGAATGCGACCGCCAGGTGGGCATAGTCGCGGCACACACCTCGCCCTTCCTTGTAGGCTTCCGAGGCGGTGCGCGTGCTCCGGGCGTGCGGATAGCCGAACTCGATGTGCCGGTGGACGAAGTCGCAGATGGCCTGCACCCGCGCCCACCCGGTCGGGCCGTTGCCGAAGTGCTGCCACGCGATGTCGTAAAGCAGGTCCGTCTCGCAGTAGCGGCTGCCGAGCAGATAGACCAGCGTGGATTCGGGCAGAAGCTCGATCGGGATCTGCATCGCCCCTGGGACCACGACATCGGGCAGGCCACTGTCGTTGACCACGGCATCGGTGCTTAGTACGAACCGCCCTGGCGGCGCCACGATGCGGCTGCACCAGTTGCCGAAGAGATCCCGGTACGCGGTGACGGGAACCGCAGGACTCGTGACGAGATAGTCCGGGTGCACCAGGTCGGATGCTCGCGAGTAGTGGATGCTGAGCGCGAGGATCATCGGCGTCGGGCCGCGACACTGGTATTCCATTTCAAAGCCGACACGAATCTTCATGCTTGTCGTCGCCAAATTGAATCTGCTCTAGGGTACTGCACGTCGAGGGGCCAAGGAGAGGCTCAGCCGGGCCGGGATCACCCCAGTAGAGCGCGGGCAGCTACTTCTGCTTCTCGACAACCACGCGTCCCGCCGCATTCATGTAGACGCGGTACCGGTTGCCGTCCTTGCACGAACAGGCGTAGTCGTTCTCGGCATTCACCTTGACAGCGACGACCTGGCCGCAGGGCAGTCCCTGCAACGCGATCACCGACGTCATGTCCTTCTTCAGTGCCGCGTCGTCAGCGGCGAACGACGGCACAGCAAAGAATGCCGCCACGAACAGAGACTGGGCAAATGCGGTTGTGCGATTGATCATGGGTTCTTCGGCGTTCAGCCGTCGAGAGTCGCAAATTTCTTCGGATCCGCGAGCAGGCCCCAGATCGCTTCGCGCGAGGACACAATCGCGGCGGCGAGCTTCTGGTCAGCGTCCTGGAGCAACGAAAGCACCTTCATCAGCAGCAGGTCGTACGAGCGGCGCAGCTGCGCCATGGTGATCTTGGCCTTGCCCTGGTAGTAGTCGCGGAACTGCTGGAGCAGGTCGTCGACCTGGTTCCTGAGTGTGATCTTGGTGAAGACGCCGATGGCCTTGGTTTCCTTGAGCTGTTCCTTGAGCGCGGCCAGGTCCAGGGCCGGCGGGGCAACCGGCGTGGTCGTTGCAGCCGCGGCATGCGGCCCAGGCTTGGCTACGGTCGACGCGGGCGCGGGGGCCGCCGGCAGCTTTGCGGCAGCGGCCGGAGTCTTCGTTCCGGGCGGGGCGACTTTGCTTTCGGCCTGCGGCGCCGCTCTCGGTGCGATAGGCGCTGGCACCGCGGCCGGTACGGGCTGAGGTGTCGATGCCGCAGACGGCTCGGCCGCGGGCGGTGGCGTGGCCGGTTGCGTTGCGGTTGCGCCGGGCTTCGGCGCGACGGAGCCCTCCGGCGCAATGGCCGCACACCCCGCGGCGAAGAGCAGCGGGAGAAGGGTTACGTGGACCAGACGCATCGAGGGTGCCCCACCAGTGCGGGCTCGGCCGCATTTCTTGTCGTCCGCACTCGCAGCCGCGGGCAAGCCTCAGTCGTCAGACCGGCTCGTGCTCCGGTATCAACCGCAGACGAACTAACGCCTCTTGACTCCAAAGGCCAGGAGCGCGCCGCCAATCACGATGGCACCAACACCTGCCCAGAGAGGGACATTGACCGTTTGCTTTTCCGTTATCGATAACTCGATCGGCCCCAGCTTTCCGGAATGGGTTTCCTTCGTGTAGCTGAACCCGCCATACACCAGGCCCAGGACACCGGCCACGATAAGAGCGATGGCCGCGATCTTGAGTGCGTTCATTTCGTCTCCTTCTGCCTCAGAAACCCATGAAACCTGGGCACATCGCGCGCGGACACGGAGCAACCCCGCACCGAATGGGCCGGCGACTGGAGCGCTCAGGGTGGCGCTCCTCCGCTGGCAAAATTGTCAAGTTCATCCCACGCGCCGACCCTGAATGACTTGAATCAGAAATACGACGATCGCGAGGACCAGCAGGACGTGAATGAATCCACCCAGCGTGTACGAGCTGACCAGCCCCAACAGCCACAAGACGGCCAATATGACAGCGATGGTCCACAGCATTTTGAATCTCCCGTTTCCATGACACGGTGGCTCAAAAGTCTTCACGGCTTACGCCGCAGCAAACCTCGCCACCTTCGGTTTGCGCCCGGTCGGCGAATGAAGCCGCGCCGGCGCGGACTCACTCTTCACGCGCGATTCAACTGCGCTTTTCTTCCTTCACGAACCAGGCATCCGTCGCCTTGAGTTCCCAGTCGGCAATCTGCTTGTCAACTTCGTCCTTGGCGATGCCGTAGCGCTCCTGGATCTTTCCAGCGAGCTGTTCGCGCCGGCCAGCAACGACGTCAAGGTCGTCATCGGTCAACTTGCCCCACTGCGCCTTGGCCTTGCCGACGACTTGCTTCCAGTTGCCTTGAATGCGGTCCCAGTTCATATGAATCTCCATCAGGTGTACGTTCACTGCCCACGGGCCTGAGGCTCCAGCCTTGCCGCTTCTTACGGCGCCCGGCTGCCGTTCCCGTTTAGCTAATTCAACATAGGCCCGGTGCGCCACTAGGTCTGTGCGAAAGCGCACATAATGGAAGCCTCAGTTGTCCCAAATCAACGGGGGCTTCCCGGCCCACTCCGGCGACAGCCCGGCGCAGAACGCAGCCATTTCCTGCATCGGATCGACGTGCGAGGCCAGCGCCCGCTGTACACCACTCCAACCATGACGAAACGACTGGTGTTCCTGGTGCCGGGCTTCTTCGGCTTCAGCTCTGTCGGCGCGGTGAACTATTTCGATGACGTCGAACGCTCGCTCGGCGCTGCGCTGCGCCGGCGCGGAGTCGATGCCCGCATCGTGCGGTGCGTGACACAGCCGACCGCGTCGATCCCGCGGCGCGCCGACATACTTCGTCGCCAGGTGATCCGCAGCGGCGGCCTGAGAGCCCGCGAGTTGCACTTTGTCGGCCACTCGACGGGCGGCCTCGACGTGCGCATGCTGCTGACACCGGACGTGAAGATCGCCAGCGGCGACTCGGAGGAGCGCATCGCCCGCCTGACGCGGACGGCGATCTCCGTGGCCACGCCGCACCACGGCACGCCACTCGCCAATCACTTCGTCACCGTCCAGGGCCAGACGCTGCTGCTGGTGCTGAGCGCGCTGGCGACTTCAGGGCAGGGCCGCGGAACCATTCTCGCCGCGGCAAAAGCCATCGCGCTGGTCGCCCGGCTCGACGACTGGGTCGGTCGCACAGAGGGGCCGCTCGATCGCATCGCCGAGACCCTGCTGCGCAAGATCCGTTTCGACCGACGACGACCCGGCGTGGACCTACCTCGGCGAAATTGAGCGTGATCAGGGCGCGGTGCTGCAGCTCACGCCGGAGGGGATCGATCTGTTCGACGCCGCTGTTTCGGATAAGCGCGGGATCGACTACGGCTGCGTCGTCGCGGGTGTGCCGAAGCCACGCGAGCAGTTCAAGCTGAAGGAACTCCTGGATCCGGAGTACGTCGTGCTGCGCGCGCTCTTCAGGCTGCTGCACTTGCTGACGGCGCGACCGCATCCGCGTTATCCGTATCCCAAGCCGAGCCGGGCGTTACAGCGGCAGCTCGATCGCGGACTCGGCTTCAAGGCGACGCCGCAGATCAGCGACGGCATCGTGCCGACGCTGAGCCAGCTGCACGGTCGGGTTCTGCACGTTGCGCGTGCCGATCACCTCGATCTGGTCGGCCACTACACGCTGGCGGGCGGAGGTACGGCGAACTGGTTGCCGTCGGGCGCCGGCTTCACGCCCGAAGCATTCGACGCCACGTGGGAAGCGGTCGCCGCAGCGATCGCAAAAGGTCGCCGTACGTCTTGAGCTGACCGATCTCTGGACCGCTAGCCGACCAACGGTGGGTGTCCAGTCCCTTGACGCCGCGAATCTCAGGCGGCCACTCCAAAGAGGGCGCCGACCCCAGCGGTCAATGCCATGGCCAGCGCCCCCCAGAAAGCAACGCGCGTGACAGAGGCGATCACGGGCGCGCCCCCCGTGCGTGCCGCCACGAGGCCCAACAGTGCAAGAAAGAGGAGTGAGCTGCCTGCGAGGCCCCACATAAGGACGGACGCGGGGAGCAGGAGAACCATCAAGAGCGGTAGCGCTGCACCCACGGCAAACGTACCCGCCGAGGCCAATGCAGCCTGCACTGGTCGCGCCGCCAACGTGTCGGATATACCCAGCTCATCTCGTCCATGCGCGGCTAGTGCGTCATGCTGCGTCAACTGGGTGGCAACATTCGACGCCAGCGCTTCATCCAGCCCACGCTTGACATAAATGGCCGTCAGTTCTGCGTGCTCCTGCTCGGGATTCGCGGCCAGTTCTCTGGACTCCCGAGCCAGATCCGCGCGTTCGGTATCGGCTTGTGAACTGACCGAGACATACTCGCCCGCGGCCATCGACATGGCACCGGCAACAAGTCCGGCAACGCCCGCCACCAGAATGCCCTGAGTGCCAGCGCCTGCTGCCGCGACCCCCAGGACAAGGCTGGCCGTAGAAACGATGCCGTCATTTGCGCCAAGAACGGCGGCGCGGAGCCACCCTGTCCGGTGCGTTCTGTGTCTTTCACTGTGTCTCATTGCGTCAACCGTTCAATGGAGAGTTCATTGCGACGCTCACCACATGGGTTCATTTCACCAAACGTGAGCGACTGCACTGCTCGCAGAGCATAGACCGCCGGCACGTCAGCCCCTTTGCGCGGCACGCTCATCGGTGCGCTATCGAACAGACGACGGACGCGGTGCTCCATAAAGTGACAGTTGGCTGTTCGGCAATTCAGGGCGTCTGCGACCGGCACGGTACGCGCGCTCGATCCGGCAAAGATCTTGTTGCGGAATCGGTCCCTTCGCCCGAGCCGATCTTCCGGTTTAGGCAACGCGCACTTTCGCAAGGAACACGTATGCATATGAAACGTCTCCGCCACAGGGCCCTCGCCGTCCTGGTCGGCATCACCGTCCTGGCCTTCAGCGGCTGGGCCAGCGCGGATCCGCCATCGCGCGTTGCGCGCCTCGGCTACCTGTCGGGCACGGTCAGCTTTTCACCCGCGGGTGAGGACGACTGGGTACAGGCAACGATCAACCGGCCGCTAACCAGCGGCGACCGCCTTTGGGCGGAGCCTGGCGCGCGGACCGAGATCCAGATCGGCGGCGCCATGGTCCGCATGAGCGGTGGGACCAGCGTATCCATTCTCAATCTCGACGACCAGGTCACTCAACTGCAGCTGACGCAGGGCGCACTGAATGTCCGCGTGCGTCATCTCGAACCCAACCAGATGTTCGAGGTCGACACGCCGAATGTCGCCTTTACGCTGCGGCAACCCGGCGAATACCGGATCGAAGTGGATCCCGACGGCATTGCGACCACGATCGTCGTGCGCAGGGGCCAGGGAGAGGTATACGGTGAAGACACGGCGTTCTTGATCGACTCGCGGCAGTCTTACAGATTCATGGGAAGCGGGATTGCGCGAGTATCAGCAGGCCGCTACGCCGCGCCTCGACGCATTCGACCGCTGGTCGAGTGACCGCGATCGCCGCTACGACACGTCGGCTTCCGCCCGCTACGTATCGCCGGACGTGGTCGGCTATCAGGACCTCGATGCGAATGGCACCTGGCGCGTCGACGCGACCTACGGCAACGTCTGGTTCCCGAATCGAGTCGCCACCGACTGGGCGCCCTACCGGGACGGCCATTGGGCATGGATCGACCCCTGGGGCTGGACCTGGGTGGATGACGCGCCCTGGGGCTTCGCCGTGTCGCACTACGGCCGCTGGACGAATCTCCGCGGATCGTGGGGTTGGATACCTGGCCCGGTACGCACCCGCGCCTATTACGCCCCGGCGCTCGTCGTGTTCATCGGCGGCGCGAACTTCCAGCTATCCATCGCCACGGGCAACGTCGGTGGAGTCGCGTGGTTTCCGCTCGGGCCGCGCGAGGTCTACCAACCGGCGTATCCGGTAAGCCGCCGCTATTACGAGGACATCAATCGCAGCAACACCGTCATCAACAACACGGTCATCAACAACACCTACAACAACATCAACGTGACGAACGTCGTCTATGCGAATCAGCGAGTCCCCGGCGCCGTCGTCGCTGTGCCGACCACCGCCTTCGTGCAGTCGCAACCCGTGTCCCGGACAGCGGTGCGAGTGTCGCAGGACGTGATGGTCAAGGCGCCAGTGACGGTTGTGCCACAGCTGGCCCCGACGGAGAAAAGCGTGCGTGGCAATGCCGCACAGCGCGACAAGCCGCCTGCCCGCGTGTTCGAGCGGTCTGTCGTCGCGCGCACCGCACCGCCGGCGGCGCCGATCGGCTTTGCGGCGCAACAGCCGTATCTGGCAGCGAAGCCGGGCAAGCCGCTCGACGACGCCGCACGCAAGGAGTTGAAGCCAGCAGCGGCAGCGCCTGCGGTCAAGGTGATCGCGGAGACGAAAGTGGCGCCACCGACGCAGCGTCTGCCGGCGGCAACAGGTCCCACTGCACCGTCTCAAGCGCGTGGAAAATCCGATGACCGAAAGGCCAGTGCCGCGCCCGTAATTGCCGATGCTCCGCCCGCGCCAGCGACGCAAGCGAGTGCGCCACCGCAAGCCGCGCGACCCGCACCCGTTGCGCGACCTCCAGAACAGCGCGGGAAGCCCGACCAGCCCGGAAGATCAGAGAAGCCCGGACAGCCCGTCACGTCGACCGCCGCAGAAGCCAACGTCGCGCCACCTGCACCGGTGGCGCGGCCGCCGGAACAACGCGCAAAGGCCGAGCAACCTGGCAAGGGAAGTCAGCGCACACCACCACCAGTTGCAGTGCCCGCACCGCCACCGGCTGCGCCACAGGCCAGTGTTGCCCCAGCGCCGATAGCCGCTCCGCCTGCACCCGCTGCGCAGTCGCCGGAACAACGCGCAAAGGCCGAGCAACCGGGCAAAGGAAGCCAGCGCGCTCAACCGGTCGCATCGCCGCCACCGCCACAAAGTACAGCGCAGGCCAAGTCGGTACCGGCACCGAAAGCGGTTCCACCGGCATTGCCTGCACAGCAGCCGGCGCAAGACGTGCCTGCGCCTAAGCCACCGCAACCCCAATCGGCGTCAAGTGAGGACCCGCGAGGACAACGGTCCGCGCCTCAAGCCGAGCAAGGCGTCTGACGCGAAGAACGACATCGACGAGCAGAAGCGCGAAGCAGAAGAACGCCTGCAAAAGGAGAAGCGCGACGCAGAGGAGCGCCTGAAAAAAGGCTAGGCTGTTCTCTCGTAGCAGCAAGCGCAGAAAGCAGAGGGCCGCTGCATTAGGCTCGGTCGAGTTCTGGCGCTGAGTGCTGGGCACGCCTTTCGGCTGAAAACTCAGTTGCTGAAAGACGAGTTTTAACGCAGCGGCCCGTTGATGCACCTGCTGTTGCGCTACACCCAGGCACTGATCACGCAGATCGCGCAAACGGCAGCGTGCAACCGACACCACTCACCGGTCCAGCGCCTGTGCCGCCTGTTGCTGCTGAGCCTGGATCGACTGCCGGACGACGACATCGTCATGACGCAGGAGCTGATGTGGCTCACATGCTCGGGGTGCGCCGCGAGAGCGTGACGGAGGCCGCTTTCGCGCTGCAGAAGCTCGGTCTAATTCACCACGCGCGGGGACACATCACGGTGCTCGACCGCGAGGGTCTGGAGCGGCGCGCCTGCGAATGTTACGCGGCGGTCCACAAGGAGTACGACCGGCTGCTTGCCGGCAGGTTGGTGACGAAGGCAGCGGTGAGGCGACTCAACTCACAAGTCGCCGCGAGTACCGGTCTGTGTTCGCTAGCGCACTGACCGTTGGCGCGCAAGCGCCTACCGTTTCTACAGGTCAGTTCGGAGGCTCCACTCTCAACCAGTTGAGCCTGCTTGCTGACAACTTCGAGGAAAAGACCATGAGCTTGGGAACCATCCTGTTGATCGTTCTGATCCTGATGCTGGTCGGCGTTATCCCGACCTGGCCGCACAGCAAGAGCTGGGGCTACTGGCCCAGTGGCGCGCTAGGAGTAGTGGTGCTCATCATTGTCATTCTGCTACTGATGGGCAGGCTGTGAGGGGGTCGTTGCCAAGCCGCGGTCCGGCTTGTGCAGCAATGTCCGGGCGCAAACTCGAGCACCGAGCGCCCCCGGGCGCGCGACATTCTGAACTGAATCAAGGCGGTATTCATGGGCGCGACGCGCCGGCCGCTGCGCGCGCGTCAGAAGCTGGCGGCGGCCCTATTCGGCCTGTTCAGCCTGGCGATCGCCCAGGCCGCGAGAGGCGCGTTGAAGCGCCTCTCTCACTGACCTGCTGAAACGTTCGCCGGCTGAGATTCGCTTCCGTCCGCTCTTCTGTCCACAGAGGAAGGCGGCGCAGAAAAAACGCTCCGATCTCAGCTCTTGCCGTACTTCGACTTCGCGGAACTGACGCATGCGTCTTTCGCGGCACCGGCGAGTGCATCGCACTTCTCGATCGCGACCTTATATTCGGCCTCGCGTTTGTCCGCACTCGCATCCTTGCGGGCTTCCGCCTGCGTCGTCGCCGCTTCCTTGCTCGAATCGGCGGCGACTCGGTCGACCTTGGCGTCTGCCTTGCCCTTCACCAAAGCGGCCTTTGCTTCCTTCACGCAGACATCCTTGGTGTTACCTGCCAGGTCGTCGCACTTTTGGATGGCGACATCGTAAGTTGCCTGGGCATGGGCGACGCGGGCACTTTCGCGAGCCTTCGGTGTGTGCTTGTAGGCGGCTTCTGTTTCAGCTTTGGCGACGTTGTGCTTGCCCTTGGCCTCGGCAGCACAGATGTCCTTGGCATTTCCGGAGAGCGACGCGCATGCGCTCTTGGCAGTTTTGTACTGCGCGTCGGCGTCCTTCATCGCCTGGGTGTAGTTCGCCTTCGACATCGGCGCAGGAGAGGCCATCTGCGCCATGCTGACTCCGGCAAAACCCACGCTGGCGCCAACAAGCAATGCAATCATTAGTTTGGACATGCTTCTTCCTTACGATTCACGTTCGTTATCGATATTTCTATCGAGGATCACCGTACTGACGCGGCTCAGTTCAAGCGCATATCGAACTCGACGGGCTTGACACCCCTCGACCTCGCGCGCCGCAGCGGTCGCTTTGCTCTCGGCCGTAGCCGAACGCACATGTCCGCTGGAGCAAGCCGCGTTCCTTAACTTCTGGACGCAGATTTCGTCTGAGATCGCCGGAGGACTTCAGGCTTTCTTGACCGCCTCCTTCACGTCCTTCTTGACGTCGCCAAACTTGGCTTGAGCTTCGCCGAGAATTTTCTGAGCCTTGCCCTTCTGCTCCAGCTTCTCGTTGCCCACAAGCTTGCCTGCGGCTTCCTTGATCTTCCCTTTGGCTTCCTTGAGTCGGCCTTTGACCTGGTCTCTGTTCATGCTCATGAGTTACTCCTTTTGACGTACGCCGGTAAGCGACCGGCACGCCGTAC
>CAWBRW010000002.1:0-19920 GCA_963791235.1 uncultured beta proteobacterium
TTCAGACTTTGAATAGCTGCGGCTCGATGTGAGGAGTGTCCTGGTTGGACCTGCGTCGTGCCGTCGACCGGCAGACTCGAATTCCGGACCGGAACGTAAACAACCGCGGAACACCCGTGATGCAAGTTGGCATCGAGCGGACGCTCGGCCCGGGGAATGCACCGGGCGGCGCGTCCAGTTGATGGTCCTTGCGCAGCCATCAGACTGCTGCCCCCTGGGAGCCGCTCGACATCGATCTACTTCCCGTCGCGATCCGAATCCCCAGGTGTCGCGCGTTCTACGAAGTCGCTCAGACGCTGCCACGAGTCGCGGGCCGCGTGCTTGGCGTTCTCCCACGTCAACTTGGACGTGCCTTTTGCGCCGTCCCAATCGCGCATCAGCTCGGGTTCCGCCTGTTCGAACGAGCGGCCTTCGTACCGTCCGTAGTTATCGACGCCGTAGCGATAGGCGGGACCGTACTCGTCAAACGTCGCCCCGCTGGTGACATAGGGCCTGCTCGAATAGTTCTCGCGCCAGTAGGCCTCCTCGGCAGTGGGGTCGACCATCTTGGCGATCCCTTTGCCAGCCAAGGCACCGGCCACCGCACCGGCCGCCGCACCGATCACCGTGCCCACCGGGCCCGCCACGCTCGCCACCGCTGCGCCGGCTGCGGCGCCCCCGGCAACTGCACCGAGCCCGGTTCCAACAGGATGCGCTCCAAGCGGACCCGAGGCCGGATCCGGCTTTACCGTCTTGTTCTTGTCGAGTTCCATCGTGCTGTTCGTCATCGTCATCTCCAAGTAATTCATATACCGATCGATCAAGTCTTCGCCTAAAGCAAAACTCGCGTGTGGATGCAAGACGACAGTCCGCGGAGCGAAGCACCGAACGTCCAGGGTGGAGTCACCTTTACCCGGGGCGCATTTGCGTTCGCTGAAGGCGCAATCAGAGTGATGGCCATCGATCCTGTCGCCACGATTAGGCGCGACAGTTGGAGTGTCGGCGCCGTCTTCCCGCTTGTCTGTGCGGTGGCGCACACGACGGGAACTGCTCTCCGCGTAACCTGCACCTGCGACCGATGATCGAAAGTGGTCGACTGTGCCGCTCCACCGTCCCCCTCACACACTGGGCGATGCAGCGCGCAGTGTTCGCACTATCCCCTCCCGGGCTCTCGCCACATGCAAACGCTGGAACATCGCAAACAGATCGATGGACTCCGGTTCTTCGCGTTCCTGCCGGTGTTCCTGGTGCACAGCGATGTCACGCGCTTCTGGTGGGGAAGTTATGGCGTCTCACTTTTCTTTGTGATCAGCGGATTCCTGATCACCCGAATCCTGATCACGTTCGAGAACCGACCGCGCAGGCAGATGCTCAAGAGCTTCTATGCGCGTCGCGCGTTGCGGATCTTTCCCGCCTACTACCTCGTGCTGGGACTGGCGGCAGCCACGGTCGGCATCGCCTATCTGCCTGCATTTGCACTGTATGTAATGAACTGGGGAATCTTTTTCTACACGTGGGTCCAGCCTGAACTGGTGGACAAGGCGTGGGATCCGACGCGGATGTACGGCATCCACTTCTGGTCGTTGTGCGTCGAAGAGCAGTTCTATCTTGTCTTCCCGCTGTTGTTTTCCTTCCTGCGGCCGGGGCGTACGAGGCTGTCCTGGTTGCTCGCCCTATGGGGCGCGTCTATCGGCTTTCGCTTCCTCTGCGCCGCATTCCTGCCCAAGGCGGCATATGGGCTGATTCCCCTGGTCTGCGGTGAATATCTGGTCGCGGGCGCGGTGGGCGCCGTGGTGTTTGCGGATACGTCGGATACCGCCGAAAGGATTCGCGCTGCGGCTCGTCAATGGATGTTTCCGGTCGGCCTCGCGCTGGTGGTGGCACTGTTCGTGCTGTTTCCACCGGAGACACCGTCGATCGACCACGTCATGCACCCGCCGCACATGCAAACGCTGCTTGCGCTTGGGTTTCTGGCGATGGTGCTGGGACTGTGGCAAACGGACAACCGTTGGGTGCTCGGGTTTTTCAACTACGCGCCCTTTCGTTTCCTCGGCAAGATCAGCTACGGCCTGTATCTCATCCACCTCTTCATGTGGCCGCTTGTCGATTGGCTCGCCGCGCGTTCTTCCGTGATACGCGAGCTTCCTCCATCTGCGGCGCGGCTCGGACTGACGGTCCTGCTGGCAGCGGCAATGTGGCGTTTCGTCGAGGCGCCGATCCTGAAGCTCAAGGAAAGGCTTCCCGTATTGATCACAAGGCACATCAGGGCGGGCACGGGCAGAGCTTCGTCTGCGGCTTGACCGACTGCGTCGGCTGGGTCTTCGCAGTGACCGCGCGGCGCCCGGACCTCTGGCCTCCGAACAACGACAGATCGATGGCATCGGCCATCGCCTGGTAGCCGGCGTCGTTCGGATGCAGGTTGTCGCCACTGTCATAGGCAGGGCGAATCGCGGCCGGATTGGTCGGGTCGCGTAGCGCCTTGTCGAAATCGATCACCGCGTCGTAGGCTTTGCTGCTCCTGATCCATTGGTTGACGGCCTGGCGCTTGGCCTCGCCATCGGCCGTGTAGTAGATCCCGGGCAGGAACGCCTGGAACGGCGTGAGGGTCCCTCCATAGACCTTCAGGCCCATCGCATGCGCCCGATGAATGATCTGGCGATGGCCGGCAATGATCTCGTCGGCGGTCGCGGTTCCGGGAAAGCCGATGTCGTTGATGCCTAACAGGACGATCAGGTAGCGCGCGCCGGACTGCACCAGTACGTCACGATCCAGACGTGCCGATGCGTTCGTACCTATCGTATCGTGCAGAAGCCGGTTGCCGCTGATACCCGCATTGAGCACTGCGATCTTGCTGCCGCCGGAGCGCAGCCGCTCAGCCAGACGATTCGGCCAGCGCTTGTTGGCGTCCGTGGTGGAGTGCAAGCCATCGGTTATCGAGTCACCGAGCGTGACGATCGCCCTGGCCGTCGTGGAAGCGTCCACTTCGACGCCCGTCAGAAAGAAGAAGGACTCGGTAGTGGTCGCCGTCGGCAGTGAGTCGGCACCGCTGAAGTCTCCGGCAGAAGAGATATAGGTCGTCTGCAACCCCAGCGAATGCTCGGTCGCCGCGAGTTGCTTGCCGGGAACATAGATGCTGACCGCGAGGTCGCCGCGGTCGGGCACTCTGAGACTTACCGGGTCGCTGATTGCCAGCGCGCCGGCCGGGATCGTCGTCGACTCCGACCCGTTGAATGTCAGCACCCGGCCCGAGCCTGGGACGATTGATGCACCGGTGCTGCGCAGGCCCACGCGCGCAGCGCCGATCACGCAGTGGATCCGCACCATAGGCGTTGGACAGACGCACGCGCACCCGCGTGCCGCCGATGCTCACGTGCGCGATCTGGCGAATGGTCTGGCCATTGAGTTCGAGCGGATACCAGGCAGCCTGAGGGCTCGCGTTCCATGTACCGACCCAATGGCCGGCATCGCTCCCGTCCTTGGCCATGGTCGCCGGCGCGATCGCCATGCCCGCGATGACCAGCATCGTCCCCGCGAGGACGGTGAGCAGACGCTGGAATACCGAAGTTGACTGCCTGAAACAGATCGCGAATTTCGACTTCCTCTCGCGTTTCGGAAGCAGCGATGGCAGTGACACGATGGCTTCTCCCTGTACGTGACAAACGGCCCCGGCTCGCTGCCGCGCAGGAGACGCGAAGCCCATCGATCATCAGCGTAGCGATTCTCCCATCGCCGCCGGGTCGCCGTATGTTCGGTATCGAACATTGACCTTAGTCATCCATCGTTGGCCGGACGAACGGGGGGTTCGGACGCGTGTTGTGTGCGATAGCGCACTGACCGCACACGCTGTGCCAGCTAGCCTTTTCGCTGTCAGTCACCTAGGGAGGAGGCATGCGTACGACCGTCCGTCGAAGTTCCATCCGGCAGCGCGACGGTACGCCGCAATGACGCTCCAACGTCCGTCGGCATTCGCCATCGATGAGATGCGGCCGCATTTGGTCAATCCCGTGCGAAAGCACGACCGCCATCCCGTCGGCGGCGCCGAGCGACTACCTGCCGAACGACGAAATCACCCGCCCGTTGTCAGGTTCGGGAGGCATTCCGCTGCTGAGGCGCGAGACTCCGACCGCGATCCGGGTCCCGCCGGGGGCCCAGACCAACACGCGAACGGGTCTCAGGAACATCGTCCGCTGCCTGCGCGAACTTGCCGCGGAACGCCCCGACGACATCGCATTCGTGCACCTGCTCGATGGCGATACGCCGCAAGCGTCGCTGACTTACGCACAACTGGACCGGCGCGCCCGCGCCATCGCCGTGTACCTTCAGGACGTGCGGCTCGCGGGTCGGAATGTCGTGCTTGCCTACCCGCCCGGCCTTGAGTTCATCGCCGCCTTTTTCGGTGCGCTCTACGCCGGCTGTGTCGCCGTGCCCGTCTACCCGCCCCGGGCACGAACGCTCGATCGCTTCCACGCGCTCATCGGCGACGCCGGAGCACCCCTGGTGCTCAGCACCGCCGCCACCGTCGCCTATATGAAGACAATCAGCGGTAGGGCCGCAGCGGTCCGCTGGATTGCGACCGACGAGTTCACCAACGTCCATGCCGACTGCTGGACCGAGCACGATCCGGACCCCGATTCGCTGGCGATGATCCAGTACACCTCCGGCTCTACCAGCCGGCCCAAAGGCGTCATGCTGAGCCACGCCAATCTTCTCGCCAACACGCGTGCCATCAGTAGCGCCTTCGACCTCGGACGCGACACGAAGGCGGTCTTCTGGCTTCCTACCTGCCACGACATGGGGCTCATCGGCGGCGTCCTCACGCCGGCCTACTGCGGGATTCCGAACATCATCATTGCGCCCGCGATGTTCGTCCGGAATCCCTTCCTCTGGCTCGATACGATCAGCCGGTTCCGCGCCACCGTTTCCGGCGGACCCAACTTCGCCTACGACCTGTGCGTCCGCAAGATCACGGCGGAGCAGCGCGCCGTCCTCGATCTCTCCTCCTGGAAAGTCGCGTTCATCGGCGCCGAGCCCGTTGCGCCAGCCACGCTCGCTCGTTTCGCCGAGGCCTTCGCACCGTGCGGATTCCGGGCCGCGTCCTTCTATCCGTGCTACGGCCTGGCGGAGGCGACGCTGATGGTCACCGGACCCAAGGCGGGAAGCGGCGCCACGGTGCGCGCATTTCACGACGATGCCCTCGCGCGCAACGTCGTCGTACCGTTGCCCGACCGCGCACCCGGCGCCCACCACCTCGTCGGTTGCGGCGTGCCAGTGGGCTCGCTGCGCGTGGCCATCGTCGAGCCCGAGACCGGGCGAGCGCGCGGCGTCCAACCGCATCGGCGAGCTGTGGGTCGCCGGCGAATCCATCGGCAAGGGCTACTGGCGCAGTCCCGCAAAGACCGCAGCGACGTTTCATGCGCAACTGAGCGATGTCGACGACGGTCCCTTCCTCCGGACCGGCGATCTAGGCTTCATGCACGACCAGCAGCTCTACATCACCGGCAGGATCGACGACCTCATCATCGTCCGCGGGCTCAATCATCACCCGCAGGACATCGAAGCGACGGCGCGCCACAGCCACCCGCTGCTTGCACCCGGCCTTGGCGCAGCATTCGCTTTCGAGGAACACGGTGCGCAGCGTCTTGTCCTCGTGCACGAGGTTGTCCGCGACGGAAGCGCCAATCTGACTCCGGTCATCGATGCGGTCCGTGCCGCGGTGCTCGCAGAGCACGGCCTCGCCCTCGATGACGTTGTCCTGGTCCGCTGCGGCACCATCGACAAGACCTCCAGCGGAAAGGTCCAGCGTCACGCGATCCGCGCCGCATTCCGCGCCGACGAGCTGAAGCCCCTCGCCCGGCACAGCGCACAGTCCGGACCCGCATCTTCGGTCCCTGCCACTGCCGCCCACACCACCGGCTGCAGTCCTCCGCGCTCGCCGCCGTGTGCCAACACGCACTCGCGATGTCGGGAAATCTGCTCGCCGATGTCACGCCCGAAACGCCGATCGAGGCACTCGGTCTCGATTCGCTGCAGCGCGTCGAGCTCATTGCCGCACTTGACCAGAGCTTCGGGCGCCACCTCCCGGACACCGTTTACAGCCAGGCGACGACCCTCGGCGAGCTCGCCGCCGCGGTGCAGAAGCATCTAATCGATCATCCGCATTCCGACGTCTCAGCGCGCGCCATTCCAGCGGAAAACTACGATGTGGCGCTGTTCCCCGAATACCTGGAACTCAAGCGCCACAAGCGCATGCTGCTGGCCGTCACCGAAACGAACCCCTACTTCAATGTGGACCAGGGTGACGACACGCTGACGGCAAGCACGCCCGGCCTCGCTCACATCGACGGCCGGGCGCTGACCAACTTCTGCGCCTACGACTACATCGGGATGGCGCACGACCCGGCCGTCACCGCAGCGACCAAGGGCGCGATCGATCGCTACGGCACCGGCGCGGGTGCCAGCCGACTCGTATCCGGCGAAAAGCAGATTCATCGCGACCTCGAGCACGCGCTCGCCGAATTTCTCGGCACGCCCGCGGCGATCGTCTTCGTCTCCGGACACGCGACCAACGTCACGACGATCGGCCACCTGATGGGCCCGGGCGACCTGATCGTCCACGACATCCTGGCCCACAACTCGATTCTCCAGGGTGCGCGACTCTCCGGTGCCACCTGCCGCGGATTCGCCCACAACGACTGGCGCGCGCTCGACGTGCTTCTTTCAGCTATCCGCCACAGCTACCGCCGCGTACTCATCGCGATCGAGGGCGTCTACAGCATGGATGGCGACTATCCCGACCTGGCACGCTTCGTCGACATCAAGGAGAAACATCACGCGATGCTCTATGTCGACGAGGCCCACTCGCTCGGAACGATGGGCAGGACCGGCCGCGGCCTCGGCGAACACGCCGGCGTCGCCCCCTCCAGCGTCGACATTTGGATGGGCACGCTGTCCAAATCTCTCGCGAGCTGCGGTGGTTACATCGCGGGATCCGCCGAACTCATCGAGTACCTCAAGTACACGGCGCCCGGGTTCGTCTACAGCGTGGGAATCTCCCCGCCCAACGCGGCCACAGCACTGGCCGCCCTGACGGTCCTGCGCCGCGAGCCTCAGCGCGTCGCACGGCTCCACGCGTTGTCGGGACCTCTTCCTGCGACTCGCGCGCGAACGCGGACTCGATACGGGGGTCGCCGCGGGAACTCCGGTGATCCCGATCATCGTCGGCAACTCGGTCCGCTGTCTTCGGCTCTCCCGCGCGCTGTTCCGACGCGGCATCAACGTACAGCCGATCATCCATCCGGCCGTTCCCGAACACGCCACGCGGCTGCGGGTATTCATCACGATCAATCACACCGAGTCGCTCATCCGGGACGCTGTCGACGCGATCGCGGAGGAACTCGCGAAGCTCTAGCACGGCCATCGCGCCTGTCGCAGTGCCAGCGAAGCGCTTCATCATGCCGAACACCGAACCGGTCATCGTGGTCGACAAGCTCTGCAAGCACTACGGCGCGTTGAGGGCCGTCGACAACATCTCGTTCAGCGTCGAGTCGGGCGAAGTGTTCGCGTTTCTCGGCCCCAATGGCGCGGGGAAGAGCACGACCGCCGAAGTGATCGAGACCATCCGCGTGCCGACCTCGGGAACGGTCACGGTGCTCGGCATGGACGTCACGAAGCGCAAGGCCGAGGTGGTCCGGCGGATCGGCGTGCTGCCGCAGAACTTCAGCTCGTTCGATCGCATCACGGTGCGCGAGACTCTGCAGTATTACGCCCGGGTGTTCGGATGCCGCGCCGACATCGACGCGCTGATGGATCTCACCCATCTGCGCGACAAGTCCGCGGCTCTGTTCAACACCCTCTCCGGCGGCCTCAAGCAGCGCCTCGGGATCGCTGTCGCGCTGGTCAGTGATCCGGAGATCGTCTTTCTCGACGAACCCACGACCGGGCTCGATCCCCACGCGCGGCGGCAGGTCTGGGAGGTGCTGAAGGGACTGAAAGGCCGCGGGAAGACCGTCTTTCTCACGACCCATTACATGGAAGAAGCCGAACTCCTGGCTGACACCGTCGCGATCATCTCCAACGGGCGGATCGTCGCCATCGACTCGCCGGCAAGGTTGACCGAGGAGCACGCCGAACAGATGCGGCTGACGCTGAAGTCGATCGACGCGGCCGCGGCGGGGCTGATCCGGAAGCTGGGCTTTTCCCCGACCCTGAAGGACGACGACAGACCTCTGCGTCCCGGTGAAGACGCCCGAGGATGTCCGCCGCATCCTCGAGGAGATCGAGCGGTGCGGGCTGGCGCTCGGCGGCCTCGACGTGCGCAAGCCCAACCTCGAGGAGGTGTTCCTGAAGCTGACGGCCGAACCTCCCGCGGCCCGCGCCCAGGACCGCGCCGCATGACGCCTCGGATCGTCGTCGCCAATCTCAGCGTACGGCTCAAGAGCTTTTATCGCGAACGCTCGGCGATGTTCTTCACGTTCGCCTTCCCCGTGATCCTCGTGCTCGTATTCGGCACGATCTTCACCAAGCCCGAGCACCTCAACTTCGACCTGCCGGTGCAGGACAACAGCCGCAGTGAAGGCTCAGCACGGCTGCTCGAAATCCTCGCGAGCGGCGATGCGTTCACGGTCACGCCAGTGCCGGTCGCCGTCGACGCCACGCAGTATGCAAGGGAGCACGGACTGAACCTGCTGCTCGTGATCCCGAAGGACTTCGAGGCCCTGCAGAGACAGCGCGTCGTCGGCCCCAACGCCGGCGTCCCGGTACCGCTCAAGTATGTGTACGACCCGAGCTCGACGTCGGTGAACACCAAGATCCAGCTTCTGGACACGATCGTGGCCGCGGCCAACCAGAAGGCGACGGGCAGCCCCCCGGCGATCAAGCTCGTCGCCCAGTCGATCCTGTCTGAACGCTACCGTTTCATCGAGTTCTTCGTCCCCGGCATCATCGCGATGGCGATCATGACCTCGTGCCTGTCGAACGCGCTCAACATGAACGCGGAACTGCGCCAGAAGGGGATCCTCCGCAAGCTCGCCACGACGCCGATCACGCGCGCCGATTGGCTCGCGTCGAGCATCGTCTACCAACTCATCCTGTCGGTCATCTCGACGGCTGCCATCCTGCTGGTCAGCTTCTTCGTGTTCGACGTCCGACTGCATATCGGGATCTGGCTGCCGCTGATCCTCGTCGTCGAGGTCATCGCCTTCGTCGGCATCGGCATGCTGCTTACGCCGTTCGCCAAGGAGGCAGAAAGCGCGTCTGCGGTCGCCAATGCGTTCCTCTTTCCGATGATGTTCCTTTCCGGCACGTTCTTTCCGGTGGAGATGATGCCGGCGCTTCCTGCAGGCGTTCGCCAAGCTGCTCCCGCTCTATTACGTGAACGAAGCGTTACGCGCGGCGATGATCTTCGTCGACGATGCGGCCACCTTGCGGCTCTTCGGCGTGACGACCGCGTTCGCCGCGGTCGTGTTCGTCGCCGGCACGTTCAGGACACGGTGGGACAAGGATCTATGAGCGCCGAAAAACGCATCCTGTTCATTTGCGGCTCGATGAATCAGACGACGCAGATGCATCAGATCTCGCGCCACCTGACCGAATACCAGCAGGCGTTCACGCCTTTCTACTGTGACGGCGTGCTGGAGACGATGCGGCGGCTGAAACGCCTGGAGTTCACGATCATCGGCGCCAAGCTCGCGCAGCGCTGCCACCAGTACCTGAGTGCGTCGGATCTCGCCATCGACTACCAGGGAAGGCGCGGCCCGTACGACCTCGTGGTCACCTGCTCCGATGTCATCGTCCAGAAGAACATCCGCGGCAACCGGATCGTCCTGGTGCAGGAAGGCATTACCGATCCGGAGACCTCGGCCTTCCGCCTTGTGCAGCGGCACCGTTCCCTCCCCCTGTGGATCGCCGGGACCGCTGCGACCGGCTTGAGCGACACCTACCGCGCGTTCTGTGTGGCCAGCGACGGATACCGCGACCTGTTCACGCGCAAGGGCGCGAAGGCGGAGAAGATCGTTGTCACGGGCATTCCGAACTTCGACCATTGCGAGCGTTATCGCGACAACTCGTTTCCGCATCGGCACTACGTCCTCGTCTGCACGTCGCCGCTGCGGGAAATCTTCCGCGGGGAGGATCGGCCCTCGTTCATCCGCCATGCCGTCGCCCTCGCCAACGGCCGCCCGATGATCTTCAAGTTCCACCCCAACGAAGACCTGGTGCGCGCCGAGAAGGAAGTGCGGCAATACGCCCCGGGCGCCCGGACGTTCAGGGACGGCAGCGCGGAGGAGATGATCGCCAATTGCGACGTGCTGATCACCCAGTACTCGTCCACGGCGTTCGTCGGCCTGGCACTCGGCAAGGAGACCTATTCGGACTTTCCGGCGGAAGAGTTGCGCCGCTTGCTGCCGGTGCAGAACAACGCCGCGGCGGCGAATATCGCGGAAGTGTGCCGGCGAGTCATCGCCGATCGGGGGATCCAGTGAACGACGGGATCACCGTCAGGGCGGTGACGTCGTGGCGGGATCGACGGCGCTTTCAGCGGCTCCCGTGGACGATCTACGCGAACGACCCCAACTGGGTGCCGCCGATCCTCTCGCAGGAGCGACAGCTGCTGGGGTGGGGGCGGCACCCGTTTTTCGACCATGCGGAGATGGTGACGCTGCTTGCCGAACGGGATGGCAAGGTCGCCGGGCGCATCGCGGTATTCGTCAACGACATCCACAACGCGAAATACGACGAGAAGCGCGGGTTCTTCGGCTTCTTCGAATGCGTCGACGATGTCGCGGTCGCGCGCGCGCTCTTCGATGCGGGCCGTGCCTGGCTCCTGCAACGCGGGATGACCGCCTGGCGGGGACCGGTGAATCCGTCCCTCAACTACACCTGCGGCCTGCTGATCGACGGATTCGGGAGCCCGCCGGTGTTCCTGACGACCTACAACCCTCGTTACTACGGAGCGCTGATCGAGGCGTGCGGATTCACCAAGGCCCATGACATGTACGCCTACGAGATGGATGTTGCGCTCCTCGCGCAGCTGGTCGATCGCTACAAGCCTGCAGTCATGTCGGCGCTCGACGGCGACGACCTCGTGGTGCGTCGGTTCGACCGGTCGCGCTTCGCCGCGGAGATCAGGACCTTCCTCGAAATCTACAACCGCGCGCTCGACGGCACGTGGGGCTTTACCCCGCTGCAGCAGGGCGAAGCGAAGCACATCGCCGCCGAGTTGGGACACATCATCGCGCCGGAATTCGCCGCTTTCGCAATGGTGGACGGCAAGACCGTCGGCGCCGTGCTGGCGCTGCTCGACTACAACCAGATCATCCGCAAGCTCGACGGCCGGTTGTTTCCGTTCGGCATCTTCAGGCTCATGTGGGGGCGCAAGCGAATCAACGTCGCGCGGGCGATGGCCGTGACCATGGTGCCCGGGTACCAGCAATCGGGCTTCGGCATCGTGCTGCTGGATCGCCTCGTCGAAGCGGCCAAGCCGTGGGGTCTCAAGGGCTGGGAGTTTTCGTGGGTGCTCGAGAGCAACGACAACTCGCGCGGGTCGCTCAAACGGGCGGGAACGAAGCTGACCAAGACCTGGCGCATTTACGACCGGGCGCTGTGAGGGCCCGGCAGCCCAGGCCGGACCGGCCGCCCTGTCGAAGGCGCCGGTTCGACGGCTGCAACACAACGGAGGTTCACTCAAAGCCAGTGCGCGTCGCGGTACCACTGCGCGGTTTCACGCAGTCGATCAGCGAGTGGGGCCGCGGGCGACCAGCCCAGTTGCTGCCGGGCTTTCGCCGACGAGCACGTCCACGAACCTGCGAGAACGTCGCGGAACTTGTCGCTGCCGACCCACCCGGGGCGCCGGCGGATCCGCGACATGACATCGCCGAACTGGCCAATCGTCCGCATCGACCATCCCGGCAGATGGAGAATGCGGGGCTGCGGCTTCCCAAGCGCACGCGCGATCGCCATGCCGAGTTCGATGTACGAAACATCCTCCGCAGCGGCGAAATAAATGCCGTGTCCCGTGACGCGGGGCACCAGCCTCTCGCCCTTTTCCGCCGCGAGCAATAGGCACTCGACGAGATCCGCCACGGCGACGAGCGAGACGCGGCGGTCGTCGGAGCCGCCGACGACATGCAGGCCCAATCGAGCGATCGGCCTGAAGACCTCGAACATCCCTCGGTCCCCAGCGCCGAACACGATGCAGGGCCGCACCACCGTGATGGGCAACGCATCGGCGTACCTCAGGGCCACTTGCTCACCGGCGAACTTGCTGCGACCGTAAGAGGAGACCGGCACCGGCGGATCGCTCTCGACGATCGGTCTTTCCCCTGACGGCCCCGCCGCCGCGAGCGACGAGACCAGCACGAGGACTGGACGATCGGGCTGGGCGGTACATGCCTCTGCAACCGCGTCGACTCCTCCTGCGTTCACCCGCATGAAGTCTCCCGGGTCCATTGCCCGGACCAGTCCGGCGAGGTGGAACACAACGCGGGCATTCGACGACGCAATGGCGCGCGCGACCCCTGCGCGGTCAGCGATATCGCAGGCGATGAGCTGGGCGCCGGCCAACCGCAGTTCGTCGACGCGCGAGGTCGCACGCACCAGGCAGGACACACGGCAGCCAAGCGCTGTCAGCCGGCGGACAAGGTGTCCGCCGATGAAGCCGCTGGCGCCGGTGACCAGAACGGATTGACCAGCCGTGAACGTCATGCGCGATGACCCCGGCGCCCGTCATCGTGGCCACCCGACATCTGCCAGCCGGCAGCAAATCCCCGGGATCCCTTGGCAACTTGCGCTTGCCGACCCGGCACGCGTGGCTGCACGCAGGGACTTCAACTGCAATCATGTGCTAGCGGCCGCGTTCCGACGGCTCCAGATTTCTAGTAGTACCCGGATAACCGTGAATATCACGGTGCCCAGGATCAGGCCGGACGGGCGCACACGCCGCTGGGCGGACTGAACCGCGCGCGCCGCAAGTCTACGCGGCGCTCTCCAGGTTCAGGCACCAGCGTGACAACCGCGCCGAACAAGCCTGAAGCGGCGTTTCGACTGACCTACGACGTCGGGTGGCACGCTTGCGACCAGTCCGGCTGTGGTGCCAAACTTTCGCAAGTGCGCTGCGAGGCGCAAAGGCGCTAACCAGGGTCGACGTAATTACTTGTTCGGCGTTTTTTCGAGCGCTCGATCAACCGGGACGTCGAAGCTGAACACGATCTTGGCGCGCCTGCTTTCGCCGACGTCGACACTCTGTTGCTGTTTCTGCCCTTGGAGCGTGGCCTCTACGTTGTACTTTCCCTGGGCCAGGTCGACCAACAGGTAAGGCGCATCCAGCTGCGTGTCGAGGATCACTTTTCCCCGCGCATCCTGGATCTTGACGTGCGAATCGGCCAGATACGCTCCAGATTTTGCCGCCACGGTGATCGACAACGTGAAACCGCGAGCCATTGATTTCATTTGCTCGGATTCGTCAAGACCGATGCCACCGGCGATAAAGCGGCGGTCCTGTGCTGTGCGTCCCTCCTGGAACCGACTGGGCAGCGGCATATGGCATCGAGACCGTAAACGCAGCAGCAATACTCAGAACTAGCAATCTGCCTAGTAGGAAATTGTTTATGGTCACCTCTGTTGGCTCATGGAAGGGCCGCAGGTAGCGCGCTCGGTTCGCCTTCGCCTCATTGACGGGCCGGTCCGAGCCGTACGCAAGCGCGCGCCACCACTCTGATCAAGCAAATCTGGCAATCGAGCAGCGGCTCGAGTCGCCGCGGAAAGCGGTCGAGGCGACGGCTTACTTCAACTGAGCGCGCAACTCTCCGCCCGGATTCGCGGCACTGTGCACGTTGAAGTAGAGGTCGCCGGCCTTGAAGGCTTTCATCTGATCCGCGTCGAGTTTCGCGCCGCTGGGTGCCTTGTACACGTCACCGTCTTTAGTGAATGGGACGACCACCGGCCCGTTCTTGCCGGCTGCTCCGATGTGGATGTGCGCCGCCGTCCCTTGTATGCCCTTGGTCATGACACTTCCGGACACCGAGCCGTCATCGCCGACCGAGATCTTGCCTTCGCCACTCGCGGACGTGGTAACCAGCGGCACCTCGTTCGCGCCGGAAAGCTTGAGCGTCACATCGGCGCCGAATGCTGTACCACTGCCGAAAGTAACGATCGAGCCCATCGCGGCTGCAAACAATGATTTCCTGATTCGATTCATTCATTTCTCCTGGGAAGGTAAGTGGAGGGCCCGCTCAATTAGCGAAAGCCGTACCGGACATCGGTTCGTTAGGCGACAGATCAGGGCGCGTGCCGCCATGCGCTGACAATGGTGCCGTCGGCAACCGGACAAGAACTACCAAGTTTCAATAAGTAGACGATGACGGGCGTGATGTCTGTTCGCCAACGCACATACAAGTCGGCCTCGTGGCCACGGTGTGACGATTCCCGGCATGAGAGAGGCTCACTCGGGCGAAGGCGTCCAAGAATTCTCCAAAAGAGTTCCGATACGGCGCATGGACGCGTTTCCTGGGCCGAGAAGCCGACGTCAACGTAGCGTCAGCCGCTTACCGAGGTTCAGCCGAAGGCCAGTCGGCTGCACGCGATGCTAACCCGCGCCTATGTCCATGCAAGTTCTGTGCTCAAGGCTGAGGGGAACTCTTATGCAAAGATGATTCAAGAAGTCACGGATCAGTCAACAACGGTTTCGCGAAACAGTACAACTTGCTTCCCAGTTCCCTTGGCTTTAAACATGGCCGTATCGGCATTTTTGAAAAGCGTGTCAGCCGTTTCTCCATCTGCGGGATAAATGGCAATACCGATACTGGCTCTTATGGAGAGAAAAATCCCATCAAGCTCGCAGGCCTCGGCTATCCGACTAGCCATCTTCTTTGCAAGGCGAGCCACATCGGCGTCTTGCTTGACTTCCAGTAATAGGCACACAAACTCGTCGCCTCCCCAGCGACTGACCGTGTCTTCGTCGCGGAGAAAAGACTGTAGGCGGTTTGCCATCATGACCAGCACCTTGTCTCCCAAACCATGACCATATGAGTCGTTAACGCTCTTGAATTTGTCGATGTCAGTAACAGGACGGCGAGCCCCCAACAGTGCCGTTTTGCCTGTCTCAACCCCTGGTCGAGATCCTGTTCAAATGACAGACGATTCGGTAGGCCTGTGAGTGCATCCTGAAGCGAAGATCTTCGTGTTTCCTTCTCTTTGGCCTGGGATTTCAGCAAATCGTCGCGCACTTCGGCCAGATCGGTCTTCGCGTCGGCGAGTTCGGTTTCGATGACTGCTCGTTCAGTCACCTCTTTGGCAAGTTCGATGTTTGCGCGATGCAAATCGTCTGCGGCCCCCGCGACTTTGTGCTCGACATCTTCGTTCTGAATGATCGCCGCTTCGATGGTCCGAGCAGGGATATTGTCTTCTACCCCTTGCTGTAGAACTTCATTTATCGAGGTGAGTTCGGTTGCAGCGTGCCGCACGTGCGTTGTGATCTCTTTGTTCTTGTCGAGCACACGTGCAAGCGAGGCACTCTTGGCGGGCGTGGGTTTATGAGTATCTTTCGATTTTGATTTCATAAGTGTTCTCTATTGCATAGAGCGGGCCAAAGTGCTCTCAAGATACATTTTCAATCTAACCTGTAGCCCAGTTTCAATTCAACGGATCGCTGAGGTCCCTGCATGGCGTCCAGCGCGATTGTGTTGTGACGCCTACCACTGCAGCGGCGGTAGTTCGTGGAAGACCTTGCGGGTGCCCTCGAGCCACTGCTGCGTCAGCGCGTCGAAGTAGACGTCGCCCTCCTCGAACCGGCGCCTCATCGTCACCTGCAGGCTGTCCCGCGCGTAGCAGAGCAGGTCGATCGGCATGCCCACGGAGAGATTGCTGATCATCGTCGAGTCGTACGACACCAGCACGCACTTGGTGGCGTCTTCCAACGTCGCGCTCGACGTCACCGCGAGGTCGAGGATCGGTTTGCCGTACTTGGCTTCACCGGTCTGCAGGAACGTAGTATCGGTCCCGGCCTCGATGAAGTTGCCCTCGGCATACAGGCGGAACAGACGCATCTCTTCACCGGTGATCTGGCCGCCGAGATGAACGACGCATTGAACTTGAGGTCATTGGCTTCAAGGAACGGCCGTCGCGGCGCTCGATGGCACGATGGCGTCCGACACGAGGTTGGCCACGTCGAACATCGAGCCGACGCTCCAGATGTGGGGCGGCTCGGCAGCGGCACGCTGACGCAGGACGTTGATCACAGCCTGCGTGGCGGCCAAGCCCCCCGAACTGAGCAGCACCAGCACCCGATCGCCGGCGCGCTCGAACACCGTCATCTTGCAGAATTTGGCGTAGTTGTCGACACCGGCATGCGTGCGCGAGTCGCTGGCGAGGATCAGGCCCTCTTCGAGCTTGACGCCGACACAGTAGGTCATGTGGCGCGCCTGCCCGCCCGTCGTCCTACGCCATCGCTAGGCACGAGCCGCATTCAGACCAACGCCACTTCGTCGGCCCAGACCTTGAACCGCTCCAGAGTATTCGGCCCGAAGGTGCTGGACAGCGCGACGTCGCAGGCGTCGCGGCCGCGGGCGATGAGGACGCGGCCGATGCGCGGTGTGTTGTTGCGCGCATCGAAGGTGTACCAACGGTCACCCAGATAGGCCTCGAACCAGCCGGCGAAGTCCATCGGCCCGTAGGGCGGTTCGGTGCCCATGTCGCCCAGGTACCGGTGCAGTAGCGGGCGGGAATGTTCATGCAACGGCAGAACGCAATCGCCAGGTGGGCATAGTCGCGGCATACACCACGCCCTTCCCGGTAGGCCTCCCAGGCGGTGCGCGTGTTGCGTGCGTGCGGATAGCCGAATTCGATGTGCCGGTGAACGAAGTCGCAGATCGCCTGCACCCGCGCCCACCCGGTCGGCCCGTTACCGAATTGCTTCCACGCGATGTCGGACAGCAGGTCCGTCTCGCAGTAGCGGCTTCCCAGCAGATATACCAGGGTCGATTCGGGCAGGTGCTCGACCGGCGTCTGATGGCCGCTGCAGCCACGACGTCGGGCAGACCGTTGTCGTTGACCACGGCATCGGTACTCAGCAGGAACCGCCCCGGCGGCGCAACAAGTCGGCTGCACCAGTTGCCGAAGAGATCCCGGTAGGCGGTGACAGGAACTGCCGGGTTCGTGACGAGATGGTCCGGGCGCACCAGGTCGGACGCCCGCGAATAGTGGATATTCAGTGCGAGGACCATCGGCGTCGGGCCGCGACACTGATACTCCATCTCAAAGCCGACACGAATCTGCATCTATTTCGTCGCCAAGTTGATTCGATTCAGGGTTCTGCACGCAACGCGTCCGCCGGCCGGCGTATGCGTCGCCGCCCACCGTCGCTGCGCACTCGCGTCGTGACGAACGATGGGCGCTGACTGCAGGGGCAAAGCTCAGACGCGTGATTGCTCGCTGTAAGGTTTCGTCCCGTAGTAGGCGTGGATGCCCCTTTCCCAGGTCACGTCGGCCATGTCGGGCCAATGGCTCTTGTCGAAGCCTGGAGCACCTTGGAGTCGGGTCCTGTCGACGTCGAGCACGAAGCGCTTGTTTTCCGTGTCCAGCTGCAGAGCCTCCCACGGCACGGCAAAGAGTTTCTCGCCCATGCCAAGGAAGCCACCGAACGACAAGACGGCATAACTGATCCGTCCCGTACGCATATTGAGCATGATCTCCTTGATGTCGCCTAGATTGTCCAAGTCCCGGTTGTAGACGTCATTGCCGACAAGCGTATCGGCGCCCATCAAGATCGGTCCGGGGCCGTGGCGTGCATCAGGGCCCGAACCGAAGTTCATTGTTCCCTTGTACATGCCCATTGGGTCACGTTGTTCGTAGTTCACTTGCATCTCCAGTCGAACGTAATCGGAATTTGGTCCAGGCAGCCTGCCGCCTTTTCGCAGCGCCCGCTCACATGCTCAAACTAGACTGTGCAGCGTCGCACTGTCTGTTCGGCTGCGCACACAGCCATGACATCTGCGACACCATCTCGCTGATCCGTTCGCATTTCGCCGACTTTCCAGGTCACCCCCGTAGAGACTCGAGCCGCTACTTCTGCTTCTCGACGACCACCCGTCCCGCTGGATTCATGTAGACGCGGTACCGATTGCCGTCCTTGCACACGCAGGCGTAGTCGTTCTCGCCATTCACCTTGACAGCGACGACTTGTCCGCAGGGCAATCCCTGCAACGCGATCACCGACGTCATGTCCCTTTTTCAGGGCCTCGTCGTCGGCAGCGAACGACGGCACGACAAAGAATGCCGCCACAAGCAAGGAAGGGGCTTTTACTGCTGTGCGATTGAGCATGGGTATTTCGGCGTTCAGCCTTCGAGAGTGGCAAATTTCTTCGGGTCAGCGAGCAGGCCCCAGATCGCTTCGCGCGAGGACACGATTGCCGCCTGGCGAGCTTCTGGTCGGCGTCCTGCAACAGCGAGAGCACTTTCATCAGTAGCAGGTCGTAAGAGCGGCGCAGTTGCGCCATCGTGACCTTAGTCTTGCCCTGGTAGTAATCGCGGAACTGCTGGAGCAGGTCGTCGACCTGGTTCTTGAGCGAGACCTTGGTGAATACGCCAATGGCCTTGGTTTCCTTGAGCTGTTCCTTGAGCGCGTTCAGGTCCAGCGCCGGCGGTGCGATCGGCGCGGAGGCTGCGGCCGTGGGTGGCGAGGCTCGGCTGCTGGCGACGTGGGCGAGGGGGTAACCGGCGACTTTGTGACAGCAGCTGGAGGCTTCGCTCCGGGTGTGGCTGTGGCGGCCTTGCGTTCGGCCTCCGACGCCGCCGCAGGTTCGGCGGGCACGGGTTGAGGTGTTGTTGACGCTGACGGCCTGGCTGCGTACTCCGGTGTGGCCGGTTGCGTTGCGGCCGCCTCCGGCCGCGACGCGACGGGTGCATCCGGCACTATCGCCGCACAGCCCGCGGCGAGGAGCAGCGGGAGAACGGCCACGTGGACCAGGTGCATCGAGGGTACGGGTTTCAATGCGGCCTCGGCTGAATTTCCTGTCGCCCGCTATCGCAGCCTCGCGCCAGTGGCGGAGTGGCGTTATGCGCTCCGCTCGTGCCTCCGCATCGTGGCAAACGAGCTATTGCCTCTTGACCCCGAACACCAGGAGTGCGCCGCCGATCACGATGGCGCCCACACCCGCCCAGAGAGGGACGTTGACCGTCTGCCTTTCGGTTATCGACATCTCGATCGGGCCCAGCTTTCCGGAATGAGTTTCCTTCGTCTAGCTGAAACCGCCGTATGCGAGACCTAAGGCGCCAGCCACGATTAGGGCAATCGCCGCAATCTTGAGTGCGTTCATTTCGTCTCTTTCTGCCTCAGATAACTATGAACCCGGGCACGTGACACGCGACTTGGAGCAACTCTGACACCGGACGCATGGGGCCATGGGGCGTTCAGGCTGGCGCCCCCATAGCCTGCAACCAGGTCTAGGTCCTTCAAACCCGTCGACCCTGAATGACTTGAATCAGGAACACGATGAGCGCGACAGCCAGCAGGACGTGAATGAATCCACCCAGGGTGTACGAACTGACAAGCCCCAGCACCCACAGAACGAGCAGTACAACGGCAATGGTCCACAGCATTTTGTTTCTCCTCTTTTCATGACATGGTGGAGTGATAGCGTGTCGGTCTGCGCCACGCCCCGCCACCTCCAGGCTGCGCCCGGCCGGCGGAGCCGGCGAGGGATCAGCCCTCCACGCACAAATCAACTGCGCTTCTCTTCCTTCACAAACCACGCATCGGTCGCCTTGAGTTCCCAGTCCGAACTGTCCTTCGACTTCGTCCTTGGCGATTCCGTAGCGCTCCTGAATCCTTCCAGCGAGCTGTTCGCGGCGGCCGGCGAACGACATCGAGGTCGTCATCGGTCAACTTGCCCCATTGCGCCTTGGCCTTGCCGACAACTTGCTTCCAGTTGCCCTGAATGCGGTCCCAGTTCA
>CAWBRW010000003.1:0-10726 GCA_963791235.1 uncultured beta proteobacterium
TTAACGGATCGCGCTTCGTCTAGTCTGCAAACGAGCCAGGTCCGCTCTTGATGTGTTCTCGTCCGAATACGCGACGGCCGCTCTTGGCCGCCAGACGCCGGAACTAGGCCTCACGGTGCTCGACGATGAGCATTTGCATGCGCGTCCTCGGTGCACAACCGCCCGACACACGCCGCAATGAAAGGTCAGCCGTTCCGGCGCACAGCCCTTTCACTGCTCGGGAATTCCAGCCTTGCGTAAACCGGCAAAGAGGTGGGTCTCGACCTCTTGTAACCAGGCCGGTTCATTCGAAGTTCCGCGTGCTTTGAATTCTGTTTCGTGGCGGTTGCGGCCAAGTCAGCCGACTTCGGCTATGAGGAGCGGCCACCGATGTTGGGGATTGCCGTCGCGACGCTCGGCGCGCATCGTCACATCACCGCGATGCAGCGGTGACTAGCGATGCAGCGGTGACTAATACGGGCGAACTCGTGTGCCGCCGCTGCGCGCCAACTCTGTGGCCCGCGGCGGTTTTTCCTTGAGGTAACCCCAATCGGAGGCACCATGGCCGAACGCTTGGAACACACGGGGCCTGCATTTACAAGTCGCGCTGTCGGCTTTATGAATCTGATGCAGGCACGTGTCTTTCAGAAGGACCCTGCTGCGCACCCTACTGGCATTGCGCGGCGGAAGTGCCAATTGAAGCTACGCCGGAACGGCACCCGAATCAGCATCCATCTGCTTGTGATTGCAGCAAGCGCAACGCTGGTCAGCGCGTGCACAACGCTGGGAGAGACTAAGTTTCCCAGACTAGACATAACTTCGCGGGTCAAGACTCAACCGAAAATCGTCTGCACAAATTGCGTGTGCGACCCTGACGGCAAATGCTTCTGCTCAACTTGCACGATCACGGCCGACTAATCTCTTGGTCAACCCAAAGCGGACCTATAGGAGACGTAACCATGACTGAGCATCAGAATGTACGTCAAAACCGAAACAGTTTCGTCGTCCATGTTCTTCTGACTGCAGCATGCGTCACGTTGCTTAGCGCTTGCGCAACGCCCAGAGAGACCAAGTTTCCAAGACTAGACATTACTTCACGGGTCAAGACTGAGCCGAAAATCGTCTGCACAAACTGTGAATGTACTGGCGACCAGTGTTTCTGTGAGACCTGCACGATCACGGCTGATCCGCCCAAAAACTGATCTAGAGATTGGAATACTTGGCGGTTCGGGAAGCACACTTCCCGCGCTGTCGACGCGCGGATGCTAATGCGTGTTTCAGAAGCCCCTCGCCGAAAACCGATGGCATCACCGTTTGACGTGTTTCCATTGAGTCGGCTGCCAGAGTGTGAATCGATGACACGAACTCTAGAGTACCGCGACATTGCATGACTAGACTCCTGGTTCGACATGAAGTCATAAGCTAGGTTAATCAATAGTCCCGTTCGGCGAGCTTCCCGCCAATGCGGCCGCGGTCCGAGGTGCGGCGCAGCCTGCGGGATTAATTACCGCGGGCGCCGTGCGTGCGCCGCAGCGGAGCGTCGCTGATCGAGCACAATGCCGCGTCCGAACCACGTGATCCGGGAGCTGCCACATGATCTTCGATGCCATCCGCGAGAGCCACGACCTGCAACGCGACCTGTGCCGCAAGCTCACGGCATCGCGCCACGATATGGCTGCGCGTCAGGTGCTCTTCCTGCAGTTGAAGGTCGAGTTGATGGCACACGCGGCGGCCGAGGAACGCCACCTGTACGTACCGCTGCTGATGGAGGACGGCGGCCTCGACGCGTCGCGCCATGCGCTGCACGAGCACCACGAGGTTGACGAGTTGCTGGACGAGTTGTCGGTGCGCAACAAGAAGCAGGCCGGCTGGATCGCAACCGCGAAGAAGCTGAGCTTCAAGGTGCGCCACCACCTGAAGGAGGAGGAGTCGAAGTTCTTCCAGGTCGCCGGGCGCCTGCTGTCGGCGACCAAGAAGAAGCAGCTTGCCCGCAAGTACACGCGCGAGATCGTGCGCATGCGCAGGCACTACGCTGCCGAGTACGAAACGGTGGCCATCGCGGCGGCGAGCGGCCGCGTCAAGCCTGCGAAGCGCGCGGCCGACAAGCCCGCGACGCGTGGCAACGCGCGCACGGGCGCCCAACTGCGAGGCAAGAGCGAACCGCGCCGCACGCGCTGATCAGGCGCTAACGATGGCGCGCCACGTCCGGCGATGCCGTCAGCCCGCCGGTGCGAGGTGTTGCGCACGAATCCATGGGCCTTCGTGATCTTCACTTCCACCCGTGCCGGCTTATGGCCGACCATCACGCGCCGCTGTTCCGTCTTTGGCGAACGGCTACTACGCAATGCCGAGCAATGCAGTTCTGGCGGTATCCCGAAGATCCGTTCGATGAAATCCATGCTCGTCACCTGATGGCAGGTTTGTGAGGGTCATCGGGCTCACAGCCGTCAACGTCGGGATGCAAGACCCACTGGTTTTCCGGACTTTGTTGATTGTCGGCGACTGTCTGCTGCGCGGGAGTGAGCGGATGCGTGGCCGGGTCATCGCCATGCGGCACCTCGGATAGGCGCTCGCACCAGCTCTTCAGGTAGGCGCTGAAACGGGTCGGATCGGTCGGCACGTCGAAGCGGTCGATCTTCTGCACATAGCGCGTGGCGTGGACCTCAGCCCAGCCGGTGTGCCCACCGTCGTAGGCCCAGCGGCCGCGCAGCACGACCCAGTCCTTGGTGGCGACATGGCCGCCGCCCACAACAGCATCGGCGTCATTGCCGTCGTCGGCTGCAGCCCAGGCAATACCCACGGCGATCAGTGCCAGCGGCGCGAAGATAGTCTGCAGTACCGAGCAGAGCCCGCGCGTGAACCAGTTGCTTTTGCACCATTTGCCGCCGAACGAGAAGGCCTCGATGGCAGCCAGCATGTCTCGGATGCGCGTGCCCTCGAACTCGCAGTGCAATACCGGCACCGGGAAGATTTTGGGGTGCTGGAGCGCGTTCTTGACGTCCATCACGTAGTCGGCCCACAGCTTCTTCTGGTCTGGCCCGATGCCGAACCAGCCGTAGTCGCGGCCGATCAGCTCGGTCCAGGCGTGGTAGTCACCGTTGTCGAGACCGATCATCGTGCGGTAATAGCCGGTGCCGGTGAGCGGCTTGTCGTTGAGTAGCGTCTCTTCTTCGGCGGGCACGGAAGGCGGTAGTTCGCGGTGCAGCAGATCGCCTTGTGGCTGGGTGCTTGCAGCCGCCATCGAATGGTTCTTGTCCTTGACGGCCTTGGGAATCTCGGCGGTGCTCAAACCGACGTTGTTGGCCGCGAAGGCGCGCATGTTGAACGGCGCGAGGATCACGTTCATCGCGTAGTCGTTGTCGACGTCTTCGATGGGGTTCTTGTCTTCACCAACGCCCTCGGTGTCGGCGACCTCGCCGATCGCGCAGATCGTGTTGCCGCCCGCCCCGCAATCGCAGTTGGGGCTGGTTCGGTGCAGGCAGATCAACTTGCCGTTGAGCATGAAGTTCAGCACGTAGCGGAGCAACTGGACCAGCGCGGCGATGGCAATCAGCGCGCCGATGCCCGCCGAGAAGAGCGCGGCGATGCCGCCGACGACAACCAAGGCCCCGAGTGTGGCCAGGATGGCCGTGCTCGGCGTCGAGAAGTCGGCGGCTTCGACGCACGATGTGTATTGCGGACCTTCGGACATGGTGGCCCTTCAGTCGTGGACGTAGAGCGTGACGCCGCCGACCAACTCGTCGCCGTCCAACGCGTTGACGTTTATGGCCTGCGTGCCGACGAAGCCGTCGACGGCCGTGATCTTCACCGTCACGTCGCGCTGTTCACCGGGTTCCATAGCCAGCTCGCGGCCGCCGGGGAAGTCGACGGTCCAGCCCGCGGGCATGGCGTGCGCTGCGGGGCGGTGGCGGGCGTAACGGTCGCGCCGCGCAGCGTCGGGGTCGGCGGCGGGCCGCTGCGGGTCGGGGCAGCGATCCTTGGCGGGGATCGTGTATCCATCGGCGCGCAGCGCCAGCTGCCTAGGGCGCGCCGAAGTGTTGCGCAGAGCGAAGACAAAGGTCGCGTTCGGCGAGTTCAGTTTCTTGATATCGACGTTTTCTTGGCCCAGGTTGTTGAGCCCGTTGGCGTCGTCGATCCAGTTCAGTTCGACCTGAATGCAATAGTGACCGGCCGGCGGCGTGACCCAGCCCATTCGCGCCTCGACCGGAAGCAGCGGCGAGCCTTTCACCGGCACATCGACATAGGTTTCGCCGATGTAGTTGCGTATCGTGCCCGCTCCAAAACTCAGGAAGAAGAAGCGCACGAGCAAGTTAACGGCTGGCGCATCAGTCGAACCGTTCCAGATACGCGCCCTGATGTCGTATGAGGTCCCCGCAGACAATCCATGCGAAGGCACGGCTGCTCCTCCGGCGTCGAACAGCTGTATGTCCGGGTTGTCCCAGGTGATCGCGAGTCCCTTGGACATCAGATAGAACTGGCTGTAGATCATAGGGTCGGGCCGCTTGTAGGTGTGCGGCGGCACGTCGATCCCGCGGGAAGGAGGATGACCTGCGGAGCCCGAACCCTTCGGATCGGCGTGGAGCTTCCAACACCGCTTGCGCAGAATCGCCTGCGCCAACCGCATACCGCCGAGCAACCCAAGCAGGACGAGTGCGCCGAGATACAAGAGAAAAAGACCCCAAAGCCATTCGCGCAGCAGGTAGAGCAACAGCAACAGAGCCACGCCCAACGCAACTAACCAGGCAGGTCGGTTCTTGAAACGGCAAAGAACGTTGAACAACGCACCCACAGGGCGGCACCTGCTTTCGTTGCCTCTGAATTTTTCAGTATGCGCTGATTGCGCCACACGAGGCGACCTTGACAGTCCCCTGCAGTGCACGGTTACGCGCTATGGGTCGATGTAATGCTGGCCCCTGGTTCCGCATCACAGGCGCGGTCAAGAATGGCTGCTCTTTGCGCAGCGCCCGCAGTCAGATGGCGGAGCTTCACTTCTCGCGCTGTCGGCGCGCGGATGCTAATGAGTGTTTCAGAAATCCCCCGCCGAAAGAGAGCCTGACCACCTTTCCAATAGCCTGCAAGGAAACTCGGCATGGACGTTATCGGCCGCGCTGCAGTGGTCAGCCGTCAGTGCCAACCGACTGCAACTACATGGTGGTCAGGCAGGCCAAAGAGTGATCACGTCTTGGGTCGGCCATGACCGGCCGTGGCGACCTGCTTACCAGTTAGCCCGATAGCGGACGCTTTGCCGTTTCCGGCCTTGCGACTAGATTAATGCCATGTCCAAGGCCACCGCCGACGAGAGCGGCGCGATCGCGCCGCAGACCGCGGGGTGGTATCGCGGTCTGCGGCCAGTTCAGCGTTCGTTACAGCTAATCACTCAGCCGCAAGAAACTTCGCGACCGCCAGCGCCCCAACCTGCTTGCCCATCGCCGTGCCAACTTCCGTTGAGTTACGGAAGTGCACGCCGTCGTAGATACGCGCGTTCGCTACTTCCTGCATGAACTCGTCTGTCTTGGCCCACTTGCGTGCCGGACCTTTGATGAGATAGCTTGTCGTCGCCAGGGCCGGCAGCGAGCCCGTGCCGATCTCCGCCTGAACAACCGTACCGACGGCGCCAGCGACGGTGCAGTGCGCGCACGGATACTCGGGGTGCAACGGGGTTTCGATGAACGGCGTCCACGAGGCATCGCGTTCGGTTGCGTCGTTACCGTCAAGGTCACCGTTGCGAATTGCCGTGACAGGCCGCCAGAAGTTGTAGTGATACTTCGCATCGAATACCGCAACCAGCGCATCGTCCGCAGCCTGCGCCACCGCCGCAAACAGGCGAGCGTTCTGCGTGATCTCACGACCTGGAGCCTCGGCCACTGACAGCACGATCCCGGTATAGACCGGAGGCAACGTCGCTTCCCAGAAACTGGCAATTTGGGTTTGCTCAGCAGTGCGACGCGAACTGCTCTTGCCGCCGAGCGCCTTGACCTCGTTAAAGTCACGCGCCCATAACGGGCTCGTCAGCGCAGGCGGCGGGCCGGGGCGAAACTGCGCGGGGTTGCTCATCAGCCACGTCTTGCGCTGCGGCCAATGCGGCGCCGCCGGTAGGACGGTGGGCACGTAGACACCGGTAGACGTCTGCGGTCGGTAGGTTTCAACCGCAACAGCGCCGTCATCGGCGCGCGCGACTAGAACCGCTGCGGCGGCCTGTTCACCGACTGCGATCCCGGAGTTCTTGGCCGCACCGTCCGCTATTTTCGACAGCGCGGCTTGGTAAGCGAAATCAATCGCTACTTGCTGAGACGGCAGCAGTTTGGATAGCGTGGTGCGGTTGGCCGCTGCGATGGCGGCGTCGACGGAAGTTCCCGGCGCGGCTTCCAGCTTCAAGGTACCGGCGGGGTAGCGCTTGGTAATCGCGTTCACGGCTTCATAGACGGCTGTGTCGACGATGGCCATGGTGCGATTGGCCGGAGGCGGCCCCATCTTCGCGCTTACGATGATCTCGCCGACCTTCGTGTTCCAGTCGCACACGGCGTCGGCTCTTGCCGTCGTACAGGCGAGTAGTGACGTTGCTACGGCTACGAATGAAATCAGTGGTTGCTTCTTGGTTCGAATCATGCCGGTCTCCTTCGAACGGAGTTGGGGATGCAAGGCGTTATGAAACAGTTACGGCGCATCGGCAGGGCGGACCGCACAGGCGACTTCATGCGTCGTCCGCGCTCAGCGCGATGGACGCTCGACGCCCGGCGACTGAATCCCGCGTCGTTGCTTGCGCGGCCTGCGCGGGCGGCACCTTCGGCTCATCGCCGACGAAGCGCACGTAGTCGCGCATCTGCAGTCCATAGATCTTCTGCGTGCGTGTGACGAAGCGCCGCAATGAGTCTGGACCTTTCGTTGCATGCGCGCAGGCGGTGGCGTCCACCCGCAACAGTTGACGCCCGTCGCATTTGAATTCGGCACGGGCAGGGAAAGCGACGGAGGCCCACAGGAGCGCGCCGCAGACAGCGATGGGGGACAAACGAAGTAATTTTTTCATTTGCACTCCTATGCTTCGGACATTTGGACGTGGTTCGGCGTGCGACCAGTCTGTAGGTGGGCTGCGCTCTTGCGCCGACAGCAGGAAATTGATTCAGACGATTCCGGCGCTGCTGGCCATGGGTGCCAGCACCAGCAGTACGAGCGTGCTGGTCGATGCAAGCGCGGCCACCATGAGCAGGGCAATGCGTTCGGTTACGGATTTGCGGTTCATTGGGTGCTCCCGGGGTCATGAGTTGACGATGAACGCAGCGTGGGGCCTGAACCGCATTCAGGTCTTTGGGTCGCGTCCCTCACCGGGCTTAATCTTTCTTAATTGCGGGGTGTCGGGATCGCTGCAGCCGATTAAGCTGAACGCCCGGCCCGGAAGCCGTAGATGGAAACCGCTACCCCAGAGATTCGTTTTGGCGCAGCGCGCCTGGATCTGGCTCAACGCCGATTGCTGATCGACGAGGCGCCAGCCCGGCTTGGCGCGCGCGCGTTCGACTTACTGGTGGCGTTGGTAGAGCGGCGCGACCGTGCGGTAGGCAAGAACGAGCTGTTCGAGCTGGTCTGGCCGGGCGTCGTCGTCGAAGAAAACAACCTGCAGGTGCACATCTCGACGCTGCGCAAGCTGCTCGGGCCGCAGTCGATAGCGACGATTCCGGGTCGCGGCTATCGCTTTACCGCGAGCCTCACGTCGTCCCTCAATGACGCCGCGGTCCCGGCTACTTCAGTGGCATCCAAGGCAGAGACGCAGCCCGAGCCGCTGTATGGCCGTGCGGGAGACTTGCTCGCGGTCAGTGCCCTGCTGCTGCAACATGCGCTGGTGTCGATTGTCGGCGCCGGGGGTATCGGCAAGACGCGACTGGCACAGGCACTTGCCGTTGCTGCGCGTGAGCAGTTCGCCGGCCGCATGTGGTGGGTCGAGCTTTCGCAGCTGAGCGACGGCGCAGCAGTGCCGGCGGCAATCGCTCAGGCGCTCGGCGTCAGCCGCAGCGATGATCGGCCCGCGCTGCAGACCGTCAGTGCATTGCTGCGTCACGGACGTTCGCTGCTGGTCCTCGATAACTGCGAGCATGTTCTCGATGCTGCCGCGGACAGTGTGAATGCTCTGCTCGCCGACGTACCGGACCTGCGCGTCATGGTGACCAGCCAGGAGCCATTGCGCCTGCCGCCCGAGCACGTCTATCGGCTGGAGGGCCTGGCAAGCGACAGCGCCACCGAAACACCGGCCGCTGTCGCGCTGTTCGTCGCGCGCGCTCGAGCGGCCGATCCACGGCTGCAGCCGACCAGCGCTCAACTGGTGACGATCGCAGACATCTGTCGTCGGCTGGACGGCCTGCCGCTTGCGATTGAATTGGCGGCGGCGCGCGTCAGATTGCTCGGCATTGATGGGCTGCGGGCGCGTCTCGACGAGCGCTTCAACGTCCTGACCGGCGGTACGCGTTCCGTCCTGCGCCGCCATCAGACGCTGCGGGCAACCCTCGAGTGGAGCCATCAATTGCTGTCGGCTGCAGAGGGGGCAGTGTTTCGAAGGCTCGGCGTGTTTGTCGGCGGCTTCTCCCTGGAACTGGCGCAGGCGGTTGCGTCCGACGATCGACTCGACCAGTGGACTGTGCTGGATCTTCTCGGCCATCTCGTCGACAAATCGCTGGTGGTCGCCGACAGCGGTGACGCGCCGCGATACCGGCTGCTGGAGACAACGCGGGCATTCGCGCTCGAGCAGCTGGCGGCGGCAGGCGAAACGCCGCAGCTGCTGCGCAGACATGCCGATGCGATGCTCGAGTTTGCGCGGCACGTCGAGGCGGGGCATTGGCGGTGGAGCGAGGAAGCGCAGAGGCGCCACAACGCCGAGCTCGACAACATGCGCGCCGCCATCGATTGGGCTGCCGCCGCAGCGGGCACTCGTGGGCTTGCCTGCGCACTGTTTGCCAACAGCCGGCGACTATGGCTCAACCATGAACTGATGAACGAAGGCATCGACTGTGGCAAGCGCCTGTTGCCGCTGCCCTCGGATCTGGACGTTGAAGTGGAGGCGCAGTTCAACCTCGCGCTTGCGCACCTCGGTTATCAGGGTGGTCCGCAGGAGTGCTTCGACGCCGCCTTGCGCGCAACCGAACTGTTCCGCCGCCTGGGCGACACTTTCAGATTGATCGATTGCCTGATATGGACGGTCATGGTCGCCACTCATCGCGGCGAATCGCAGCATCGTGAGGCCGCGCTGGCCGAAGCCGAAGCACTGATCGACGATGATGCACCGGCTCGTCAGAGAGCGGCACTGGCGCTCGCGCACGCGCGGCACTTTGCATACGTGGGAGACTTCGAGAGCGCACGATCATGGGCCGAACGGCAGGCTGCGATCTACCGCCAGAGTGGGCTTGAGCTGGGCGAGCTGATGGCGACTGACGACCGCTGCCTGGTACAACTGTGCGCTCGGCAACGTCGACGAAGCCATCGTCTCTCTCGAGGCTGCGGTCGCCGCGTTTCGCAGCATCAACGCACCCTACGGCGCCGGCACTGCCGAGCAGGCTCTGGCAAACGCGTACGCGCTTCGTGGCGATCGGGAACCTGCGCTTACCCTTGGCCGGGCGGCGATCCCGTTCCTGCAACGCACGCAGACAGTGGCTTCGTTGGTGCCATGTATCGCGCTGCTGCACGCGCAGCAGGCAGGGTCGGAAGCGGTCGCCGCCATGCTGATCGGATTCTTCGACGTCGAGGTCAAGCGCACCAGGCGCGTTTTGCAGGCGTTCATTACCGACACTCGCGATCGAGTCATGACGCTGGTGCAGATGGCATTGGGAACAGCGTTCGCGCAGCAGTCGGCGGCAGAAGGCGCCCAGCTGACCGAGGAACAGGCGATCGCGCTCATGTTCGATTCGACCCGGAAGAACGCGACGTGATCGCTGGTCGTGCTCGGCACGCAGCTGCAGCCGCTGCGCTGTCGGCCTGCCTGCTGGTCGCGCACGGCACGGCGGCCGGCGACGCCGCAGCCGGCGCACAGCTTGCCGCGGCGCGCTGCGTATCTTGCCACTCGTCCACGGAAACGATCCACTCCATCGTGCCGCTGCTCGAAGGGCAGCCGAAGTCCTACTTCATTGCGCAGTGGCGAGCCTTCCGCGAGCGCAAGCGCACCGCCCCGGTGATGGTGAACCTTGCCGCGGAGTTGAGCGAGCAGGATGTCAACGACCTCGCCGAACACTATGCGGCACTGCTGCCCCCGCGCGCGGCGCAATCGTCCGGCAGCGATGCCGGCCGCGCATTGGCCGATCGCTTGCGATGTGCCGACTGCCACGGTCCGGCGTTGCAGGGAACGAACGCCGGTGCGGCACGGCTCGCCGGGCAAAAGGCGGGTTACACCGCCTGGTCGTTGCAGCTGATGCGGAGCGGCACGCGGTCGCACGGAACTGTCGCAAAGCCGGATCCGCTCCTTGCCGACCTCAGCAACGCCGAGATCGAGTCGCTGGCCGCGCAATTGGCGTCGCTGCACTAACCCTGAGGCCGCCGCCGGCGGTGCAAGCGACGCCTTGCTAGCTGTTTTCCGAACCGTCGCGTCGCACATATCATGTCAGTGCCAGCGGCCCCGGGATATGGAGGCTTCGTTGAGCGTAGAGGTCCATCGATCGCTTCACCTGTCGCGCGGTCGTCACCGCGCGCGCCGCTGAATTCTTTCTTGTCCGAAACAATTACTCGTCGACAACATACATTCACCACTTGCCGACCAGCATCACTCCACAGTGACGCT
>CAWBRW010000004.1:0-13408 GCA_963791235.1 uncultured beta proteobacterium
CCCGTTGCTGACATTCGGGTCGCATAGAGTGGTACGCGCTAGCTCCGCAAGCGTTGCAGCGCTGAGGTGGCTAGTCCTACTTTGCAAAACTCAGGCTTGACTACAGAGCGATCTACTTGCCTGAATAATCGGTGAAGCCGTTCCGGTTCGGCATCTTCACCTGCGGCAGTGTTTGCGCGTTCATCACCGCTTCCTTGGAAATGATGCCATTCAACTGCAGCAGGTACGCGCTCACCGCATACACTTCATCGTCAGTGAGCGACTTCGGCGCGGTTGTAGGCATGGCGCGGCGCACGTAATCGAACAGCGTCGTTGCGTACGGCCAGTAACTGCCGACCGTGCGTGTCGCGTTGTCCGATGCAAGCGTGCCCTGCCCACCGACCAACGCAACGACAGGCTTACCCTCGCCGCTAGCGCCGTGACACGCTTGGCACTTCGCTGCGTACACTGCTGCGCCCTGCTGCACCGAGCCGCTGCCCGGCGGCAGTCCCGCACCGCTTGGCGGAATGCTGATGTCCCATGCTTTGATTTCGTCCGCCGTAACAGCGCGGCCGAGGTTGAGTCCCTGCGGCGACGGTTGCGGTCCCATCGATGGCGTTGTGCATGCTGCGAGCAGTACTGCGGCCGCAAGACCGATTACCGTGCCCTTATGCGTACACATTTTTCACGCTCCCGTCGGCATTGATCGCCCAGGTCTGGATCATCGTGTTGTGAAGGCGATTCGCGGGTGAATACTGCGCGGTCCATGACTGGCGCGACTCCTGCACGCTGCCCTTCTCGTCGCTGGCACGACTCTGCAGCATTGCAGACGCGCCATTCCAGTTCCAAGGCAGGTGGAACCGCGTGAGCGACTTCGGTAACACCGGCGCTTGCAGCATCGCGTCTCGCCAGGTTGCGCCACCATCGGCAGACACCTCGACCTTAGTGACGCGGCCCGCGCCAGACCACGCCAGGCCGGAGAGCTCGTACAGCCCCGGCCCTTGCATGGTCATGCCGCCGGACGGCTGTGTAATCACCGACTTCACGCCCATTTCGAAGGTGAACTGACGCGCTTTGCCATCGCGCATCAGGTCGGTGTATCTCGACGTCTCATCTCTGGTGTGCGTCGGACTATCGGTGAGCTTGATTCGGTGCAGCCATTTCACGTTGGTGTTGCCTTCCCACCCGGGCAACAACAGCCGCAGCGGATAGCCCTGTTCTGGACGGAGGCGTTCCCCGTTCTGATAGAGCGCGATCAAGGCGTCGTCGAGCGCTTTTGTAAGCGGAATGCTACGGCTCATCGAGGCGGAGTCCGCACCTTCGGCGAGCAGCCATCGTGCGTCGGTGCCAACGCCGGCTTCATTTAGCAGCACTGCTAGCGGTACCCCGGTCCACTCGCTGCACGAAACCAGACCATGGATTGCGCCGCACGTCACGTCCTGCGCTTTGGGCAATGTGTTGCGAATGCTGTTAGCGGCGCATTCGATGAAGCACGTTCGGCTCACCATCGGATAGCGCGTCAGCGCAGCGACCTCGAATGCAAGTGACTTTCTTACCAGTCCGTGAATCAGAAGCTTGTGCCGCGCGGGGTCGATGTCCGGCACTCCATTGTGGTGACGCTCGAAGTGCAGGCCGTTCGGCGTGAGGGTGCCGTTCAGAGACTGCAGGGGCGTGAACGAAGCGCCCGCGCCCTCAGCGACCTTTCCGTACAGCTGCCCCACGAGACGCTTGACTGGCTCCTCAAACTTCGATGGCTGGCCATATGCGCGCATGGGCGCGCCTTCCGTAGTCATCCATGAGGGAACCTGCGCACCGATCGATTCGGCTGCACGCGCTTGCGCGCCCGCAGTGCTCGCCACACCGCCCGCGGCCAGTGCTCCGGCGACCTTTACGCCGCGCGCGAGAAAAGCGCGACGGCCGACTGGTCCAGGACCGTTACTGCGCGATTCGGGAGAAGCACGGTGCCGATTGGCGATGACCGATTCCTTTTTCATGTGCCACCAGGAATAAAGGTCAAAAGAAGAACCAGCGGCGTGGGCCGCCTCCTTGTCCGCTTTGCGATCAACTCCGCAATCATTGGAACGACTTTCCCTCCAAATTGAACAGCTGAAACAAACCAGTCGGCGACGCCGCTCCAAACCGAAGTGCGGTGCCGGCGGCGTTACTTAGCGCCAGGAAGAGGAGGCAGGTCGGCGAAAACTCATTTCGGCGACCGATCGCTCGCTCGAACGAGCAATGTGGACGTGAATTGAACTTAAGGCATCACGCTTGCAGGCCCAGCGTGCGCGGTGCGCAGTGCAATAGCAACTTCTTTCGATGGTGCGCCGCGGCCCCGGCAAGAAGAGATGTCTGTGTGAGCCGCTCAACGCTCGCCAGCGACGTTCTCGTCGTGAGCGATCATCATTGGGTCGACTCGCGCCGATCGATGACCGCTACAGGGGCGAGTCGGCAGATGGGCGATGCGACTGCAGTTGGCCGGCACACGACTCAATGAAGGATCGGCCGCGCCAGCGCACAGCCCCTTCTTCTCTTGCCGGAGCCAGACTCGCAGACCTTGAGCGAATCACCGTTCGGGAATTCCAGCCTTGCGTAAACCGGCAAAGAGGTGGGTCTCGCTCTGTTCTAACCAGGCCGGTTCGTTCGAGAGCTCCCCTTGGTTGAGATCAGCGATCGAGAAGCCCGGACGGCGGCGCAACAGTGCGGCCTTGGCCGCTTCGGCCTTGGCGACTTCACCCTCGTGCCCATAGGCGGCAACGAGGAAAAGATGGACAGCCCAGTTATCCGAGGAGGTGCCCGCCTTTTCACATGCGCCAATCGCCTCCTTGTAGCGGCCGAGCGCAAGATACGACCGACATCTAAGCCACAGTGCACGACCAACATCGAGCGGATCCAACGTCAAGGCCCGGTCCACCAGTGGCAACGCCTCGGCCGGCTTCCCGAGCAAGTTCATGATCCATGCGCGCTGGACTATGGGTCGGGCGCGGGTCGGATCGAGGCTGTGCTCCTTAGAGTTCGCTTCGAGCGCCGCCTCCCAGCGCCATTGCCATGCGAGGGCATCGGCGCGCAGCGCCCACGCCATGGGATCGTCAGGGTCGAGCACCACGGCACGCATGGACAGAGCGTCGAGTTCCTGCACGAGGCGGTCGCGCGAAGCGCCACCCAAATAGAGCTCGGCTTGCAGGGTCCAGCCACGCCCGAGCAAAGCCCACACCAGGTTCGGATCGAGCCGCAGCGCCTCGTCGTACAGTTTGCGAGCCTCAAGTGCGCCCTTGAGCGGATCGGTCTCCTGGTCCCAGACATTGTTTGCTCGCAATACGAGTTCCATCGCATCCGGGCGGATTGCGGACTGTGATCCGATGCGACGGCGCTCGGCCGCGAACAGCGCCGTACGCAATTGTTGAGTCAGTGGTGTGACGAGGGCGCCCGGATCTTGCTCAGCACTTCCTCGTTCTACCTTCAAACGATTGCTCCACGCCCGGGTCGCGGTGCCCGTATCGATGAGCTGTATGTCGGCGATGAACCCCTCGCCCGACGAGCGGACCCCGCCTTCGACGAGGTAACGAACGTTGAGCTCCCGCCCGACCAGGCGAGCGTCAATTGCCTTGCCTTTGTAGGTCGAGGCCAAGGCATGCGATACGACTCGGACCACACGGATACGCCCGAAGGCAATTGTGAGATCGCGCGTCAGGCTGTCGGCAAGCTGCGCATCCGCCGCGCCGCCGCCGGGCGTCGCGAATGGCAGGATCGCAACCGAGAACCACGGTGCGGCTCCGCCGACAGCGGAAGTACCGGTCGTGTCGGCGGTTTGCGATGCGGGTTTCCAGTAGTTCAATGACAGCGTAGCCAGCACGACGAGAAGCATCGCTGCTGCAGAGGCCACTGCCCATCGCAGTTTTCTTCGGGACACGCCGGGGGCGCCCGCCGGGGGGGCTGCGCCGTCACCGGTCGGGTCCCTGCCGTCCGCCGCAGCGGCGGGCGCCGGTCCTTCGACGATCGGATGCGACTGCGTGTTGTTGGCCGCCGCAATCGGGGGCACCGAGGACGCCTCGGCATCCGCGGGCGGCAAGGTAAAGCGGTATCCCTGCCCAGGGATTGTTGCAATTGCGTTCTGGCCGAGGACCTTGCGCAAGGTGCTGATCTGCACCTGCAGGTTGTTTTCTTCCACCACCAGCCCGGGCCAGACCAGGTCAAGCAGTTCGTTCTTCGTGACCGTCCGGTCGCGCCGTTCGACCAGCGCCAACAGCAGGTCAAAGGCCCGTGCGCCCAGTGGTGATGGTTGCCCATCGACCAGCAACCGTCGCTCGGCCGGCCGGATCTCACAGTGATCGAATCGGTAGGGGGTCACAAGTTGGCCCATACGTGCAGCGGACGCGCTGACCAACTGTACGCGCGCGGAATCTCGATTTCAGGACGTTTCAGCCCCGCATTCAGGCCGCTCAAGGGCTGAAACGGGGGTCGGCCGGCACAGTGCGTCCGTCGTCAACCCCACCGCGGAGATTCCGATGAACCGCTCCTTCCAGCCGACCTCGCCGCTGCAGCGTTGCCTATTCGCCGTTGCCGCCTTCCTGACCATGCTGACCACCGCCGGCGGAATCGAGGGAATGATCGCGCACTATGGCACCGACGCGCCGCTCGCGAGCTCCCAGCTCAGCCGAGTGGCGCAGCGCTAAGGCTGTGAGGGGCGGTACCTGGCGGTTAGCCAGCACCGTTCACGATATGGCCGCGAACGATTCGCGCCGAAGACTTGCTCGGCGGTGGTTGACGCAGCAGCTTGGTCCGCTTTCGGGCAAATTGAAGGAAGTGACCGAACGACCGGTCGTGGCCGAGATCGCCCTTGCAGCTATTTGCCGGCGGCTGGCTTGGCGGCCTCAGTCTTGAACTTCTTGTGGCACTCGCCAATCGGTTCCGGGTAGACCTTCGGCGTCCACGTCGGGCCGCTCTTCGATTCGTACACTGCAACGATGCGATAGCGCGTGCACGGCTCGAGATCGAGCTGAAGATCGAGACTCTGAGGCCGGAACATCCCGCGGGAACTCTGGAAGCCCACCGTGATCGTGCGCTTGCCAGGCTCAATAGGGTCAGAGCGGCGTGGGTCGCTGGTGCTTGTTCCGTCGATCTTGCGGATGCTTACACGCCCTTCATTGCGCGGCTCGGCGGCCGAACCGGTCTCAACAATGGCGTACGGCTGATCGTAGGGCCCGGCGGTTGCGGAAAGCGCCGTTAGTAGTGGAATGGCAAACAAAAAACGGACTTTCATGGGTGCTCTCTTCGCTCGATACCACCATCGCAATTCCGCGTGAATTTCTTCACTTGTGGCCATCACAAGCTGCTGTCTCTCGTCTTGCAGCAGTGCGGGCTTTGCCGATCCCCAAAGGCTCACTATGTCAGCTTTCGGGCGAGTTAGGCCCGCCCTCGAAATGTCGCCTCATGTCCGACTGCACCTGAATTAAGCCAAGCCGCGAAGCGGCCTCGGCTTGAATGAATTACTGGGCGCGTCGGATACCAGCGACCGATGTGCTATTTCGGTTGTGACTGAAGCTCAAGTATGTTGCCCTCCGGGTCTGTGACGTAGACCCAGGTTAACTTCTTGCCTAATGCGTTGGTCAGCGTCACTACCTCGCCAACGGAGCGGCCTCCTGCTCCCAGGACGGCCTCGCGAGCTGCCACTACGTCGTCCACCGCGAACGCAATGTGGCCAAACCCAGGACGATTCACCGCTGCCGCAGGTGCTTCCTCGAGGATGTTGTAGTTAAAGATTTCGAGTGTCGGCCCGTCTGGGCCGTGCCCTGGGAGACGCAGATGTTCACCGCGCAATTCAGCGCCTGGAATGCCTGTGCCGCGGTCCAGGTCAGGGCCTTTGAAGTCGCGGACCGGAGGAACGGGTGTGCAGCCGAATAGATCCTGATAGAAACGGGAGAGCGCTCTCCAATCATTCGCGATCAGATTGGTGTGACCGTATCTTGCCCCAGCGATCATTTGTAGTTCCCCCGTCTGCCTTCGGGCGATCTTGCAGGAATGTTCTGGCGGCGGCTACGGGCCGTCTCAGGCCTCCGTCGGTCGGCCGCGCCGCGACCCTTGGGACGGCTCATACGGTTTGGCGGCATCGCCGAAGGAGCACCTACGGGCATTGCGCGCCACAGAGCGATAGCCGCTTCGAATGGCGCAATCGAGCTGCCGCCCTGTTCGTTTGCGATGCCTCTCGTGACGCCATGCAAGTCGGCCTGGTTCGGCTGGCGCTCCAGCCAACGCCGACGAGACCAATCCCCAGCAAAATTAAGGTGCCCGGTTCGGGGATCTGCGCAACCCAATTTCCATCAATGAATAGATCGCCTATGACAATCGAGTCGTCGGGGAAAGTGGACCGGGTTGCTACGCCAATGAAATCCCCTCCGGAGGATGGGCCAAACAAAATAGACAACGTTTGATCGATAGTCGGATCAGTCGGAACAACTGGAAAAATGGTTGGGAACTCGATTCCAATACCTCCGCCGTCTAGCTTCGTGCCATCAACTGAAATAATCTCAGGCGGCCCCAACGTTCCGCCGACGAATAACAAATTAGCAGAGCCAAGACCAAAAACGGCATCATCCAAGAACAAGGCGATCAGGTCTGATGGGACCGCTGTACTCCAACCGATGCTTGTGCCCGCAGGTGGCGACGCTACTTCTAACCTTCCGATCACCGTAGGCGAACCGTCCGCGCGATACTCGTAAATCACGCCAGCGAAGGGCGCAGTACTAAACAGTGCAAAGAACAAAAAGCTGGCCGCGCGAAGACTTACCCGAGAGAACCTACAGCGGTTTAGGAGCCTCATCTCTTCTCCTTCTTTGTCGACATCGTTGACGAGACAACGCACGGTGGCGATAAGTCCACCAACCAGACGCAGAGCGAAGTGATTTCCAGCGTAGGTCCGCATTCGTGCGATTGTCGCGCTACGCCCGGAGGACCGCAATTGGCCGGGTTGAGTCGCCTCAGTCCAAAAGCGCAGCGTTTGGCCTCTTCGCTTGACAAAGAGGCTACCCGTCATTCGCGAATTCCTTGCCGGAAGCGCTCATAGGTTGACCACTTTGGGTCACGAGCGGCATGGACTTCGATTGGAAGCCGCGGCTGCAGTGCGAGTCCGCGATTCAAGGCCTGCAAGAACTCCTTCTCCGATTTCGCGTAGTAGATCCACTCCCGCAGGTTCTCGCCCGTAGAGACGAGCGCGAGCATCGCGAAGCCCGGCTTCTCAACGGCCGGTGCAAGTAAGTCTTCCAGTCGGTCCATTGCCTCGCGCTCCGCAGTAGCAGGCAAGCCAGACTGAGACTCATAGCGCCAGACAAGGATGACGCGGTCAGGGAGGCTTGACTTCACAAACCCCGCGCGGAACTCTTTCACGTACCGGAAGACGATGACGCGGCCGTTCGTTGCGTGCGTGGACGTGGCTGTTGCCCATACCGTGGCATCACCCGCCGGCGGAGTAGCTAAGGTGGCTGCGGAAACTGACAGGGCAACAGCAAGGACTAGGCGCCTAATGTGACGCTTGGGCGGCGTCCGTGGCGATCGCCTCGGCATCGATGGCATTTCCATGGTTGCCAACGTTGTCCTCCTGCGGGCTCGTCCGCTCTTAAGCGATTTTGCCTCTCAGCTCGAACGACGGCTAGTGGACGGCTGCCGTCGAGGGCTACGTCGAACCTGCCACACCTGTCGGAAGGCTAGCGCTGGGTCGACGGTTGCAGCACCGGCGACGCCAGGAAATCGAGTGTTGTTAAGAATGTGCGCTTCATTCTTTCCCCTCCTCTTTCATTGCTGCTTCACGTTCTTCGCGTTGTTCACTTTCTGTACGTTCTGCTATTAGTTGAGCCGCTATGGTTTGTTCACCACTTTTCGCCGCCAGTGCTTCGGGGTCAAAGCCACACGCCTCGGTCGATGTGACATTGGGCAGATCAAGGATGCTGTTGGCGAAATGCTGGTCGAACTCCCGCGACCGATTCCATCGCTCGGGGGTGTTGGTGACTACGTTTCCCAAGCGACCGTACGCGCGCCCTTCCCGCATGGCCGGTGTTTCAAGGCGCGACATGCACACTGACATCCGCATCAACTCTGGTCCGAGTTCGCGGGTTTTCTCTCGGCCCAGTTCATTGCCGTGATGCATTTCAAACAGCCTGCCCTGTGCATATTCGTCAGCGCTTTCACTGCGATCTCTGAGTGCCCCCACTCCGTTGCAATCCATCGCTGCACGTCATCGCGCATGCCATCTTTGTCGCTGTCAATGCGGTCGATGGTGAGCTTGCCCACCGGGCCGGGATCGGGGCAGGTTCGCAATATGCTGCGGGATGCAGTCAACCGGCGCGGCGACCTTCGGATTCCGGGTAGTCGCAGATCGGCTTCTTCTTCGCGGCTGCGGCGGGCGGCGCGGTTAGTCCAAGTGCGGCGGTCACGGCTCCGCGTCGTTCCGGGTTAAACGCAAGCCATACCAGGACGACTGCCGCAGCACCCAGCGGGATCAGCGACCAGCCCTTCATCGGAGGCTGCCGCTTCGGTCAACGCGTCGACTGACCCGCTTCAACGATGATGAGTGTCGCGCTTTACCGGCAGGTACCCTGTTTGGCCCATTGCTACGTCCGCTTCAAGGCGATTCTTGTACTTTGTCCTGCTGTCGCCTACTGGCCGGTAGAGACTCTGTGCTCGCGCCCCAAAGCGCTCCGAGCAGAGGGGCAGTTGCGAATCGCAATCGATTCCTGAAGCGATGCTCTTGGCCTCATACAGCCTCAGCTGTGCCCCAGTAGTTGGACGTCACGAGCCGTGGGCCCGGCAGATACATGGTTTCCGTTCGATTAGAAGCCGCCCCTTGGGAGCTGAACCGGATCGTTGAATACGGTCCAAACTTTACGCGGCAAGTCCCGCATCGCCTGCACATAGCGCGGCACATCGGCGCCTTCGCCAGTAACGTTGCGGACGATCACTGCAACGATGCGGCCGCGATGCTCGCGGGCGAGTTCGCCATAAATTTCCGGGTCTTGCTCACCGGAGTCTCCGACCAGGACAAAGCGACGCTTTGGAAAGTCGCCCAGGAGTTGGCCGATTGCGGCCAGCTTATCGCGCGCGCGCCGGCAACGTCCCCCAAGATCTCCTGCGAAAGGTCAATCGTTCGCAGGTGGACGGAGCCCCGTGGGAACGCCTGCTCTTGTAGGAATTGCGCGATTGGCGGATACAACTGGATCGGACCACTCGAGACGTAGTGAAAGCTTACGGAGGGGTCTGCCCTTGCGCACTGTCGCATCCAGTCCGCCATGCCAGGCACGGCGCCAAACGTGCGTGCGAACGTGTTGAGCAGCATCTCGCGTTGGTCACGGACCCGGGTGTGCTTGATCGTGTCATCGATGTCGGACACGACGCTCAGGCCGCGATCCGGCAGCGCCAGTGCGCTTCCCGAAAAAACGCGTGGATCGTCGTTGCGCATCAGCACCGTGTAGTCAAGCCAGCGAGGACCCCTGGGCCGGGCGGTCCCAGCGCTGACCACGACCTCGACGCTGACACGACCGCTTGAAGCGCTTGCTGGCAGCGACACGGGCAGGTCGGATCCAAAGCGGATCTGCAGCACACGGCGGCTCTCGGAATCCACCCGAAACAGCTGCGTGCGTGCCTCATACCGCGCCCGGTCTTGCGCCGAGAGATCACTGAGGTCGAGCCCCAGATAGCGGGCGAAAAGTTGTGAAGCGCCCGGTCTGCTTTCGAGTTCGTACACCCAGGCTTCGACGCGGGCGCGCCAGCGACCGTCCGCCAAACGGCGCGCCGTGCTCGGAAAGAACATCACCTGCTCGTCGGCCTTCAAGCCGGCCGCATGCACCCAGCCAGTCGATCCCAGCCAAAACGCAGGCGCCGCCGCCAAAGTCGTCACGAATCGCCGTCGGGCAGGTACTGCCTTCATTAAACAGCTCCCCGCGTGCCGACTATGAATCACCCGCAGCGCCCCACGCAATCAACGCGCGCGGGCGCCAGTCAATTCCGCACGCGAACTGGAACGACCGCTTCCGAGCGAATCATGCACCGGGCCAGACGGCCGCTTGGGCCGCGTCCAGCCTATGTGAGCGCGAAGGGAGCCGCAGTCGTATTTTCTGCCTTCGAGCAACGCAGGTGGCGACTCTCTCGCATTGAACAGTGTGTGACGTCAGAAAGGCGCTTTCGCGGCCTTGAACTTTCCCGAAACATCACCGGACAAGGCGATGTCGTCCGGGTGCAGGACCATGACCGGCGAGCCGGAAGCGAGCTTGAACTTCGCGAGGTCTGCCCAAATGACGTTCGGACTGGTCGTCAGTTCAAAGAAGTAACGCTTGTTCGTCAGGTCGGTGACCGTACGGTATTCGGTGTTGTAGATGCCGAAGCCTTTGTAGGGCGCGCCGAAGGGCACCGAGACGTTGCGGGCAATCGCCAACACCCCTGCCACGGCTTCGCGCTCGGTCTTGGGCTCTGGCAACATCGACGAGAAATAGGCAGCACGCTGGAAACGGTCGGTGGGCTTGACGTTGCCGGGCAACGGGGTGTCACTGCTGGGCTTGGAGAAGTCCATTTTCTTCAGTAACGCCAACTGCTCATCATAAGGCGGGTCGTTAGTCATCAGCTTGAACTCACGGCCGTGGTGAACGACACGCTTGCCGCCGATGTACTCGATGATGGCGGAGTCGCCGCTCGCATCCTCGATGGCAAGATGAACCGTCGTCTTGGTCCCCCGCGCTTCGGTCATCACGATCTGCACCTTCTCCAGCAACGCAAGCGCCTCAGTGACCGTAGCAGCGTTGTCGAGGAGGTATTGCGCCCAGAGACCGCCATGGACGCCCGGCTTGCTTGGGTCGCGCGGTCCGAAGTCGGCAGCGTTGAGGAACAGCATGTGGGCCCCAAGGCCGCGCTCGTTAAGACCGTCGGCCGTGCCGACGCCATAGATTGTCGTGACCAGACTTCCGTACTTGGCGGTCCACGAAAGCGCGTTGTCCTTGACTACAACGTCTGGCCCCAGGCGCCCGCCGTTTCGCTTTACGCCACGCGGGAAGACGGTGAGTACGGGTTCCGTCGATTCCGGCCAGTCCATTGTCCGTCCAACGACGACCGCAAGCTTGTTGTCATTCCACAATATGCGCGAGCAAGCGTCGGCAACTTCGATCGGACTCAGCGCCAGGACCATCGCAGCCACTGCCCCACACGTTGCGTGGCCCATCATCGTTCGACTCATCATGAGATTCCTGTGCTCAGTGAAGTGGCGGTTGATCGAATTTGGCGAAACGGTGTCCGGCTGCGCTGCAGTGTGCCGAGGACCGCTTTCAGGCTAACTGTAACTTGCGGCGCGCGGCCGGTCATGGCCGGACTGCGTCTTCAGTTGTCTAGGGACGTTCACCGCTCGGAACCTCGCTTAGCCAAGCGTGTTCACTAAGGCCGTTAACAACATCGCGGGTTGCCTCGATCGGCAGGATTCTCGCCAAGCCATATCGGAAGGACGCCAGCGGCAGGCGATCTAGTCGGCGACGCGGAGCGGCAGCTTCTCGAGGCCGCGCAGGTTGATCAACTTCCGCCACGCTGGCGCTGTGTCCGGCTCGGCCAGCGTCAGGCGGGGCCAGCGTCGGAGGATCGTCCCAAACGCCACCTCTGCCTCCAACCTGGCGAGCGGCGCCCCAACGCAGTAGTGAATCCCCGCGCCGAAGGCGAGGTGCGGATTGGGGCTGCGCGTGATGTCGAAGCGGTCAGGGTTGGCGAACACCGCCGGGTCGCGATTGGCGGCGCCGGTCATAAAGAACACGACGCTATCGGCCGGCACAACAGTGTCACCGAGCCTGTACGGCTGTACCGTATGGCGCGCCACCATGTTGACCGAGCTCTCGAAACGCAGCATCTCGTCGACCGCGGTCGCCATCAACGCCGATGGATCGGCGCGCAACCGCGCAAGCTCGTCGGGATGACGCAACAGCGTCAGCAGGCCGTTGCCGATGAGGTTGGTGGTGGTCTCGTGGCCGGCGACGAACAACAGGACGAGGTTGCCGAGAAGCTCGTCTGCATTGAGCAACGACGGCGTGCCGTCTTCGCCACTGCCGTCGTGGGCGGCTACTAGCGCGCCGAGCAGATCCTCGCGCTCGCCGCTCGCGCGATGGCGATCTATGTGCGCACGAAGGTAGTCAATCATCTCGGTGGCGGCGCGGTTGGCAGCCTCGCGCTCCGCGCGCCGCACGACCGGCTCCACGATCAGCGCCAGGGCGTCAGCCCACTGCTTGGTCTGCGCGAAGTCTTCGGCCGGCAGCCCGAGCAGGTCGCAGATCACGCGCACCGGGAGCGGCTGCGCCAGCGCCGGCATGAGATCAAAGGTGGCCCCGTCATGGGCGGGCACAGCGGCCAGCAGTTCGGCAGTCATTGCTTCGACGCGCGCCCTCAACGCCTGCACCACCGTCGGGCGGAAGGCGGCGTTGACGAGCCGCCGAAGCCGGGTGTGCACCGGTGGGTCATTGAACAGCATCCAGCGCTCGCAGGTGCGCTCCAGCATTGAGTCGGCGATAAAGGGCCGCAGCTGCATGTACCCGGGCGTGCGCGTCACCTCGCGGCTGAGCTGACTGCTGCGCAGGCCGGCGCTGCAATCGGCGTGATGTGTCGCCAGCCAGACGCCCACGACATCGCGCTCGGCCCGGCCGCGAGCGCGCACGGCGTGCAGGACGGGGTGCGGATCGCAGCGGAAGGCCGGATCGCGCATGTCGACGACTGTAGGTACGGTGCTCACGACGAGGCCATTTTCTCGAGCTGCGCGACGGTGCACGGAAGCTGCCTCGGCTGCCACCACACGCTCGTCGGCATGGTCCGCCGGAATCTCTGACGAATCCGACGAGCCGGCACGTTAGCTTCCAAGCAAATTAGGTCTCTTGGTGGGATGGCAGTCGCCATAGCGAGCTTAGATCGAGTCGAGGTCCTTCAAGAGAAGATCCCGCTCCTCCTTCGACTCGATGGCAGCCGCAAGTGTCGTCGCTTGATCTTTGTGAGATCGGGCTAGGTCGTTGTCGCCGCGAAGCTGGGCGGCTCTGGCGAGCGCTTCATGCGCGTAGCCAAGGTAGAACGGCTCCAGCTCACCGCTGTACGACATGCACACCCCCGCCTGTCGAGCCGCTTCGGCCGCATTGCCCAGCAACCCTTGAATCCTCGATGCTTGCCAGAAGCCAACTGAAAGTTGCTTGTTACCGCAGTCGGGGCGCTGCAACCAGTGATATATCGACGCCTGGTTCAGCGCGACCATCAGTCGGTCATCTTCCGCTGTCCGACCTTTCTTCTCGATAAGGTCCCACGCGCTATTGAAGCAGTGAGCCGAGAAATACTTGTGCGCCGCCGCGACATCAAACGCGGGACTCTTCGCCTTGAGCATGCCTGCTCTCCGTCAGCTTTCGGGCGATTTTGGCGCCACGCGCTGACGGCAGCAACCGGCCGA
>CAWBRW010000005.1:0-133075 GCA_963791235.1 uncultured beta proteobacterium
TTGGAAATCAGCACGATGGCGAGCGGCACGATCACGGTGCCGACCGGATCGATGTGTTTGACGGGATTGAGCGTCACGCGCCCCAGCATGAAGGCTGTCGAATCGCCGAACATGCGCGCGACATAGCCATGCGCCGCTTCATGCAACGTGATGGCCAGCAGCACCGGGATTGCGTAGACGGCGATCGCCTGGATCACGCTGTCCATGGACAGAAGTCTAGCAGTCGAGCGTCGCCGTCCCGCGCAGCGCGGCGCGCTTCGCCGTTTCGGTGCAACGAGGCGCGGCTGACGTCCGTGGCGTCGCGCCGACCCTGCCCGCCCTGCGCCGTTGAAATCGGGCCGTACGCCCGGCCGCTCCGAAGGAAGGCCCGCTGATTACAACGCATTCGGTGCACGTGCGACCGCGCAGCGGTCGCGTACACCGAATGCGAACCTACAGTCCCAAAGCGGCCAGATCGCCCTTGCCTTCGCGGATGACAACGGCTTCGGCGCCCGACAGATCGACGACGGTGGTCGGTTCGATCCCGCACGGTCCGGCATCGAGGACGAAGTCGACCAGGTGATCGAGCCGCGCGCGGATGTCGTCGACGTCGTTCAGTGGCAGTTCATCGCCCGGCAACTGCAGCGTCGTGCTGATCAGCGGCTGCCCCAGGACATCGAGCAGGCCGAGCGCGACGGGGTGGTCGGGAATGCGCAGGCCGATGGTCCGGCGCGATGGGTGCGACAGGCGCCGCGGCACTTCGCGCGTGGCTTCGAGGATCAGCGTGTACGGGCCGGGTGTGACGTCCTTCAGCACGCGGTAGGTCGCGTTGTCGACCTTGGCATAGGAGCCGAGGTCCGACAGGTCGCGGCACATCATCGTCAGCAGGTGCCGCTCGCCGAGGCGGCGGATCGCGCGGATGCGGTCCACGGCCGCCTTGTCATCCAGGTGGCAGGCCAGCGCGTAGCACGAGTCGGTTGGAATCGCGCCCACGCCGCCGTGGTCGAGGATCTGCGCCGCCTGTCGCAGCAGACGCACCTGGGGATTGACCGGATGGACAACGAAGAGCTGAGCCATGTTCAGCTCACGACAGCGACGCCGGCGTCGCGCGTCGGCGAAAGGAGCGGGCCGCTCATGTGAACCGGTGCCAGACGGGCGTGAGGCCGGGCGGCAGCGGCGCCACGACGCCGAGTTCGACGTTCTCCGCTTCGCCGGGGCCGTGGAAGTCACTGCCGCGCGAGGCCTCGAGCTCCATCTCGCGCGCCATGCGCGCGCAAACTGGCGCACCTGGTCCGCGCGAGTGATTGCTGGTCACGACCTCGAGGGCCACGCCGCCGGCCTCCTTGAATTCCCTGACCAGCTCGTGCAACTTGAGTTCACCGACGCGGTAGCGCCCCGGATGAGCCAGCACCGCCACCCCACCCGCCGCGGTGATCCACTGCACCGCCTCGTCCAGGTGCGCCCACTCGTGCGGGACATAGCCCGGCTTGCCCGCCACCAGGTAGCGCTTGAAGACATCGCGCACGTCGCGGCAGATGCCGGTGTCGACGAGGTAACGCGCGAAGTGCGTGCGCGAGATCAGTTCGGGATTGCGCACGTAGCGCAGCGCACCTTCGTAGGCGTCTTCGATCCCCGCCGCCGCGAGCCCTCGCGCTCATCTGCTGCGCGCGTTCGGTGCGGCCGCTGCGCACGCGCGCGAGGGCCTGCTTGAGCAGCCTCCGGTCGTCCGGATCGATACCCAGGCCGACGACGTGCACGGTCGTCGACCCCCAGGTCACCGAGATTTCGACGCCGGTGACGAACGGCAGATCAACTTCGCGTGCCGTCGCAGCGGCCTCCTCCAGCCCCGCCAACCTCGTCGTGATCGGTCAGCGCAAAGAGTTCGACGCGCGCTCGGACGCCCGCTGCACGAGTTCGCGCGGCGACAGCACGCCATCGGAGATCGTGGAGTGCGAATGCAGGTCCGCAGCGAGCGCACTCGCCGGGTGTTCTTCGACCATCATGGACGAATTCTAACGGGCCGACGTCGATGCGCCGCGCGACGAAGTCGCGGATCGCCCGCGCGACGCGCTCCGGTTGGTCGTGATGCACCATGTGACCGGCGTCTTCGACCACCATGGCTTCGACGTCCCGCAGCACCGCGCGACGCCGCTCGACTTCGTCGATCGCCGCCTGCGGATGGGTCGGCGACGAAGCGCAGCACGTCCGTGTTCTCCGCGCGGATCCACAGTACCGGACAGTCGATGCGCTGCCCAGCAGGCGAGCACTTCATCGAGGCGATAGAGCGTCGGGTTGACGATCCTGTGCGCCGGGTCCCCCGCCACCGCCCAGCGGCCGTCGGCCTGCTCGATTGCCCAGTGCTGCGCCAGAAACGCCGCACGCTCAGGCGTCAGCCGCGGGTTGTTCCGCTGCAGGCGGCGCGCGACGTCGGCCGCGCTCGTCGTAGTCACGCATGGCAACGCCGTTGCGGAGTTCGTCGAGCCACTGCGCGTAAGCGGCCGGGGGCCTGCGCCGCGTGGGTTTCGCGCAGTCCGAAGCCTTCCAGGTTGATGACGGCCCGCGCGCGATCCGGCCGTATCCCGGCGTAGAGCAGAGCAACGTTGCCGCCCATGCTGTGGCCGACCAGGATGACGGGTCCGGCACCTGCGCGTCGAGCACGCGCTCGAGGTCGGCCAGATAGTCGGGAAACCAGTAGCAGTCGGCCCGCGCGCGCTCGGTCAGGCCGTAGCCGCGCCAGTCCGGCGCCACCACGCGCCAGTCCGCCGGCGAGGCATCGACGACGAACTGGAACGACGCCGAGACATCCATCCAGCCGTGCAGCATGACCAGCGTGTGGCGTGCCGCTCCGGCGCCGGCACCCCAGCAGCGCAGGTGATAGCGCAGGCCGCGGATGTCGACGAACTCGGAGTGCGAGGGCGCGCAGGTTGGCGTTCAAGAGGTTTCCAGTGCACGCGCGACGTCGTTGTTGCATCGTCCAGCGGCTTCGGCGATTATAGGAAGGCCCGTCCGTACGCAGAGAGGATCACCATGCGCGACCAGTATCGCGCGCTCTATGAATCGTTCCGCTGGAGCGTGCCGGCGGAGTTCAACATCGCGACGGTCTGCAGCCGCCGCTGGGCCAGCGAGTCGTCGCGCATCGCCCTGCATTGCGAGGACGAACGCGGCAACCGCGCCTCCTACACCTATGCCGCACTGCAGGCCGACGCCAACCGGCTGTCGAATGCGCTGCGCGCGCTCGGCGTGCAACGCGGAGACCGCGTCGCGATCGTTCTGCCGCAGCGCCCGAAACGGCGGTCGCCCACATCGCGATCTACCAGCTGGGCGCCGTCGCGATGCCGCTGTCGCTGCTGTTCGGCCCCGACGCGCTCGAGTACCGGCTGCAGGACAGCGGCGCCGTGGTCGCGATCGTCGACGCGACCGCGCTGCCCGCGATCGAGTCGATTCGCGACCAGTTGTCCGGACCTGAAGCACCTGATCGTCGTCGACGAAGGCGCCTCGGCCGCGCGGGACTGGAGCACGACTGCTGTCGGCCGCGTCGGACCGGTTCGAGTGCGTCATGACGCGCGCGCAGCGATCCGGCGGTGCTGATCTACACCAGCGGAACGACCGGCCCGCCGAAGGGCGCACTGATGCCGCACTCGGCGCTGATCGGCAATCTGCCGGGGTTCGTGGCGTCGCAGAACTGGTTTCCGCAGCGCGGGCGACGTGTTCTGGTCGCCGGCCGACTGGGCGTGGACCGGCGGCCTGATGGACGCGCTGCTGCCGACGCTGTACTTCGGGTTTCCGATCGTCGGCACGCGCGGCCGCTTCGCGCCCGATCGCGCCTTCGAACTGATGCAGCGCTATGGCGTGACCAACACGTTCCTGTTCCCGACCGCGCTGAAGATGATGATGAAGTCGGTCGACGCACCGCGCGGTCACTACCGCGCTGCGCCTGCGCTCGATCATGAGTGCCGGCGAAGCGGTCGGTGAGACGGTGTTCGACTGGTGCCGCGACGCGCTCGGCGTGACGGTCAACGAGATGTTCGGCCAGACCGAGATGAACTACATCGTCGGCAACTCGCACGAGAAGTGGCCGGCACGCGCCCGGCAGCATGGGCCGGCCCTATCCCGGGCATCGCGTCGCGGTCATCGACGACGACGGCGCAGCCCGTGCCCGCCGGCGCGACGGGCGAAGTCGCGCTGCATCGGCGCGACATCCATGGCCATGCCGATCCGGTGTTCTTCCTCGAGTACTGGCGCAATCCCGAAGCGACCGCGCGCAAGTTCAGCGGCGACTGGTGCCGTACCGGCGATCTCGCCAGCGTCGACGCCGAGGGCTACCTCTGGTACCAGGGCCGCGCCGACGACATGTTCAAGGCGGCCGGCTACCGGATCGGGCCGAGCGAGATCGAGAATTGCCTGATCAAGCACCCGGCCGTCGCCAACGTCGCCGTGGTGCCCAAGCCCGACGCCGAGCGCGGCGCGGTCGTCAAGGCGTTCGTCGTGCTGGCAGCGGCCATGCCGGCTTCGCCCGCACTGGTGGACGAACTGCAGCAGCACGTGCGCGGCAAGCTCGCACCCTACGAGTACCCGAAGGAAATCGAGTTCATCGACGCACTTGCCGATGACGACCACCGGAAAGGTGCAGCGACGGGTGCTGCGCGATCTGCGAGGCGTCTCGCGCGGACGCGCCCTGAGCCGCCCAGTCGGGCGCCACGACGAACGATGTGTGAGCCGACCCACGACCGAGTGACGGCTCGAAGCGAGGCGCTCGCGCAGGCGCCCGAGATCTTCGGCGCTTGGTAACGGATCACCAAGCACACGGCTCCAGCTCGAAGCCCTGTCCGAGGCGCTGCGCAGTCGGCTTCGTGCCGACCACAGGGCATCGGGTAGCGACACATACGGTCCGACAACCTTGCGTTCATGCGGTAGCGCGACCTTGGTAGTCCGTCGGCTCAGCATGATTCGCCTCAACTTAGAGCGGCATCCAGCTGGACCTTCGCCGCGCAACTCCAGTAGAAACGACTCCGTCACTCGAACGAGCGATCGAAGGGCCGCATGACGGCCCTACCGAATCCCGACAGCGGAGGCTCCATGACACGACTTCAACATTTCGCGCGCAGCTTCGCGGCTTGCGCAGTCGCGGTCGTCGCGCACGGCGCGGCGGCACAGACCACACCGTCCGAAGGGCGGCTCCTCGCATCGAATTGTTTCCAGTGCCACGGCATGAATGGCCGCGGCGGCTTCGAGGAAATCGCTGGAAAGTCCCGGACCGAGATCTACAGCAAGCTCAAGGAGATGCAGCGCATACAGCCTGGGTCTGGCGACCACAACATCATGATCCCGCACGCCAAGGGCTATACCGACGCTCAGCTGCGGAAGATCTCCGAGTACTTCGCGCAAATTCGTTGAGGAGGCACGTCATGAAGTACACGCGCAGAACCTGGCTCACGATGGCCAGCGCATTGAGTCTCGGCTCCCTGCTGACACGCTGTGGCGGTAGCAGCGAATCGCTTGCACTGGACGCACCTGCTTCCGACTTGGCAAAGGCTCAGGCTTCTACGGGGCTCACAAGCAAGGCTACGGCTGCGGCCGACGGTCGCGTCGTGGTCGTCGGCGGTGGAATGGCCGGATTGGCCGCCGCGAAGTACCTGAAGGTGTGGGGCGGCGCGAGCGTGCAGGTCACGCTGATCGAACGCAATCCTTCATATACGTCCAACATTCTCAGCAACCTCGTGCTGACCGGGCAACGCACGTTGCCGTCGCTCGTCTACAGCTATGCAACAGTGAAGCAGAGCTACGGGGTCGACATCCGACAGGGCGACGTCGTGGGCATCGACCCGGTGAGCCGGAAAATCACACTGGCGAATGGCACGGCAATCCCCTACGACCGCCTGATCGTTGCACCCGGCGTCACGTTCGACGTGCTTCCGGGACTGGAATCGGAAGCGGCCCAGACTCGGGTCGTGCATGCGTGGCAGGCCGGACCGCAGACGACCACGCTGCGCAACCAGCTCGTTGCAATGCCGAAGGGCGGCACGTTCGTGATGACGATCCCGGCCTCGCCCTATCGTTGTCCGCCCGGACCGTACGAACGCGCCTGTGTCGTTGCGGACTGGCTCAAACGCAACAAGTCCGGCTCGAAGGTCATCGTGCTCGATGCCAATCCTTTCATCCAGGCCGAGCGACACACCTTCGAGACAGCGTTCGCCGGACTTTTCGCAGGCATCGTCAGCTATGTGCCAAATGCGCCGGTCACGTGGATCGATGCCGCGCAGGCTCGCATCACGGTCCACACGGAAATGGGCGATTTCATCGGTGACGTGGTCAACGCGATTCCGCCGCATCGCGCAGGCAAGATCGTGCTCGACAATGGGCTCGCCAATGCGGCGGGCGGCCGCTGGGCGGGAGTCGACGTCACGAGTTTCGAGTCGACCGCCGCTGCGGGCGTGCATGTGATCGGCGATTCCTGTGCGGCAGGCGTCCCGAAGGCGGGCCATATCGGCAACCAGGAAGGCAAGACCGCCGCCGATGCCATCCTGCGAGCGTTCCGCGGGCTCGGGCCCGATACAGATCTGGTCATCAACTCGGCGTGCTACTCGCCGATCACGGCATCGATCGCGTCATGGTTGACGGCCCTGTACCAGTACGACGTCACCACGCGATCCTTCAAGATCGTCGGAACGGCGCCGTCAGAGGCGCATGCCCCGACGTCGGACGGCTACAGCCAGATGCATCAATGGTTCAACACGCTGATGCAGGAGACGTTTGGCTGAACGTGGACGGTGGGCGTCGGACCACGGCACCCACCGACCTCAGCAGCGAGGTGGCCGCCACCGCATGCGGGCTGGGGTCACCTTGAGTTCAGCGTCTATGTGTCCAGCCTTCTAGGGACCCTCGCTAACCAGCATCTTGCCGCTCGCGATCGCGACGAGCACGTCGTTCTGGTTGATCGCGGCGCACTCCGCCACGACGATGCCCCCGCCGTGGCGCGGCTTGGCGATGAGTTCCATCACGGTCCATGTCACGGTCAGCGTATCGCCAGGCCGCACCGGTGCCAGGAACCGGGCGTTGTGTTCGAGGTAACCGAGTGCCGTACCGGAGACGAGGTTGCCGAACGGTGCGCTCATCAGTGCCGAGGTCAGCACCCCATGCAGTATCCGGCCGCCGAACTTGGAGGCCCGCGCAAAGACAGGGTCGACGTGCAGGGGGTTGAAGTCGCCGATCAGTTCGGCGCCGCGGTCGAGGTGCGCTTCAGTGATCATGAAGCTGCGCGCCGAAGGTGTCGCCGACCCGGAACTCGGAGTAGCGCCGTCCGGCGCCGGTGAAGAGCGGCGCGCTCGGCATCAGCGCCTAGCGGCCGCGGGTATTCGCGCCAGGTGCCGCGTCGGTCGAAAACCGGTCGCCAGACCGCGTTCGCGATCGCCGCTTCCAGCACACGCAAGCGTTGCTCGGAGGAGCAGTCGATCAGATGGGTCACGTAGGTGGCCGGAAGATCCCGGTAGCGGCGGCGGTCCGGACGGAAGGTGATCTCGCGCCAGCCTTCCTGGACCAGCCAGCGCCAGAGCCCATCGGACATGCCAGCCTGGACGCGTCATGCGCAGGTCATCGCGGAATATCCGGGAGCCGATGCGGGCTTGGAGCCGACGGCCGGCGTGTGACGCTCGACGCGGATCTTCAGCAGCGTCCGGACCCGATCCCGGACTGGTCCAACAAGACTCACTTCTGCAATTTCCTCCGACGCCGAACTGTATCGGTGCGGCGTGGCGCGCGTATCCCCAGAACGGGTTAGTTCGTCGGACTGCGGTCGGCGCTGGCGCCCTCGCGTGACGGCCGGGTCGCTTCGCGAATCGCCAGAAGGAGGATCTTCTGGCGGTCGTCCGGAGCCACGTCGTACAGGCGATTCACCAGAGAACTCGACAGCGCGCGGTAGTGCAGTCGGTTCTCGCCCTCACGCAGCTCCCGCCACCCCAGCGAAGCGAGCCATCGCCACATTTCATCGGTCAGCCCGGCCTGGACCGTCATGCGCAATCCGGCACAGCACAGCGTCGCACCCATGCGGGGCTTGGGGCCGACCGCCGCGCGAGGTGGTTCGGGCTGCCGGCGCGCGAGCAGCTTCGTGAGCGGCGTATTCAAAATTGCAGCGCAGATTCATGCGGCCTCCGGGATTCGCTCTGCACTGTATCGGCAGGCCGACGTGAGACTCCGATCCCACGTGGGAGTGATCGCGGCTGCAGGCTAATCCGGAGGAGGTATCGCCTGGGCGGCGGATGCCGGCCGCTGCAACCGGCCGAGCTCTTCCTCGGAGAATCCGGCGGCACGCCGGGCGTCGAGGTTAAATGGCCCGCGCGGCTCCGGGATGCCATGCCGCACTGCAATGTCGCGCGTCGGCTGCGCCCGGCTCCAGGCCACGCTGCCGGCACAGCCAGTGGAACCAGCGGTTGCCGATTGCGACATGCCCGATTTCGTCACTCAGGATCAGGTCGAGGATGCGCGCTGCCTGCCGCATCGCCCGCCGCCTGCAATTTCGACCGGACCACGGGCGAGGCGTCGAGGCCCCGGGCTTCGAGCCGGCGCGGCACCAGCGCCATGCGTTCGAGCACGTCATCCTGCGGTCCGCGCCGCCATTTCCCACAGGCCATCGTGGGCGTCAAAATCGCCGTAGGCGATAGCCGAGCGTCGCAAGGTGCGTCGGCAAGCAGCGTGAAGTGCACGCGTCTCCTCGTGCGCCACCCGCAGCCAGTCGAGGTAGTACTGATCGGCGGCATGCCGGCGAACCGCCAGATGGCATCGAGCGCCAGTCCGATCGCATTGAACTCGATGTGGGCGATCGGATGCAGCAAGGCGGCGCGGCCTGTCGGCGGACTGCACGCGTCGCGCTGCGGCACCTGGTGGGCAGCCACCAGTCGCGGCCGTGCCGGTCGTCCCGGCACTGTACGTCAGGGCACCAGGCTCACCAGCCGCGTCGAGCGCCCACGATGGCGAGAGCGCCCGTACCGCGTGGCAGCGCGACTGCGGGTCGCCGATCGCAAGCGCCTCGAAGCGCCGCGGCGCGCAGTTCACTCATGCACACTCCGTTTCGACCGCCGGGACGAGTACGGCGATCGCCGTACACTCGCGTCCAGCAGCCGTCCGCCGCGCTCGCCGGACGATCGAGTCAACCTTTCGCAGCTCTCCCACGACCATGAGCATCTACCAGTTGGGCGACCGCGTCCCAGTCATCGACCCGTCCGGCCTTCGTCTACGAGCACGCCACCGTCATCGGCCACGTCGTGCTCCACGCCGGCGTCAACGTCTGGCCCTACGCGACGATACGCGGTGACAACGAGCCGATCATCATCGGCGAGAACAGCAACGTGCAGGAATGCTGCGTGCTGCACACTGACCCGGGCTTTCCGCTGACGTCGGCGCCAACGTCACGATCGGCCATCAGGCCGTCGGTGCATGGCTGCACGATCGGCGAAGGCAGCCTGATCGGCATCCAGGCGATCGTGCTTAACGGCGCGCGAGATCGGCCGCAACTGTCTGATCGGCGCGGGCGCGCTGGTCACTGAGGGACGGGAGATCCCGGACAACTCGCTGGTCCTCGGCGCGCCCGGGCAAGGTGGCGCGGACGCTGGACGAGGCCGCCATCGCCGGCATGCACCGGAACACCGCGGGTTATTTCCAGCGCGGCCAGTTCTACAAGGGCGCGATGAAGCGCATCGGCTAGCGTTTCTCGGATGAAGCGATCGCCTGCTGAGGTTCCTGTTCCACGGCGCACCGGTCCGCGGTGAACTGGTCCGGATGTCGCGACGTCCTGGCGGCAGATGACGGCGCACCACGAGTATCCGGCCCCCGTGAAGCAGCTGCTCGGGGAGATGGTCGCGGCGGCCGCGCTGCTCGCGAGCAACATCAAGTTCAACGGCGCGCTGGTGATGCAGGTGCACGGCGACGGCCCGGTCAAGCTGCTGGTCGTCGAGGTGCCAGCCCGACCTGGCGTTGCGCGCGACGGCCAAGGTCGGCGACGAGCCCATCGCCGACACCGCCACGATGCGCGAACTCATCAATCGCGCCGGGCGCGGGTCGCTTCGCGATCACGCTCGATCCGCGCGATCCGAAGCCGGGACAGCAGCCCTATCAGGGCATCGTTCCGCTCGACGGCGAGTCGATGGCCGACGTACTCGAGACCTACATGCGACAGTCCGAGCAACTCGACACCAAGCTCGTGCTGGCGGCGGACAACGACGTCAGCGCCGGACTGCTGCTGCAGCGGCTGCCGGACCACGGCGGCGCACAGGTAATCACGGACGAGGATGCCTGGGATCGCGCCACGACACTGGGCGGCACGCTCAGCCGGGATGAACTGCTGCGCCTGTGCGCCGGAAGTTCTGGTGCGGCGACTCTACGGACAGGAGCAGCTCGACCCGCAGGCGACGCTGGCGCCGCGCTTTGCCTGCCGCTGCTCGCGCGAGCGCATCGGACGCATGCTGATCTCGCTCGGCCGTCCCGAGGTCGATTCGATCATCGAGGAAATGCAGACGGTGACAGTCACCTGCGACTTCTGCAATCGCAAGTATTCCTTCGACGCCGTCGATGTGACGCAGCTCTTCACCCGCGGCGACACCGAACCGGCATCACAGACAACCCGGCACTAGGACTCTCCACCATGGCACACCCAGGTCTCCCGCTCCGCGCCGCGCTGGTCGCGGTCTTCCTGCTGGCCAGCGCCGGCGCATCGAACCGCATCCTTGCGGCCGATGCCCCGCCCAAGAAGGCTGCAGCCAAGCCCGCCAAGGGCAAGGCCAACGTGATGACACGCGACGAATTGCGTGCCTGCATGGACGAGCGCGACCGGTTGCAGGAAGTACGGAACCAGGTGCAGCGCGAGAACACGGCACTAAACACGCAGCAGGCCGACATCAAGAAGCTCGACGCCGAGATCGACCAGAAGCGCGTCGGGCTCGACCCCGCCGATGCGGCGGGTCAGCAGGTGCTGGTGGCAGACGTCGCGCGGCGTGACGAGCAGGTCACTGCGTTCAATGCTCAGCTACGGTCGCTGAACGAGCAGAACCGTTCGCTGGAAGAGCGCCGGACGGCCTGGCTCGCCAAGTGCGACGGTCGCAATTTCGACGAGTTGGACGAGGCCGCGATCATCCGCGAACGCAAGCGCGCCGCGGGCTCGGCAAAGTAAACCGCGCTACCGCAACGTCACTCGCGGGCCGCTTCCATTTCGCGCCGGAAGGCGACAGCAGGCAGCGACTCGTCGATTTCGACATCGCCCCATCGCACGACCTGCCCCGCCGCCACGGACTGCTGCAGGCGGACATGGTGCGCCAGGCCGAGCGGCAGGCCCTGCAGCCGCAGCGACTCTTCCGCCGGCATCACGCGGCCGTAGACCGTGGCCCCACCTTCGCCGTCGAGCGTCTCGCCGGCTGCGAGGTCGCGCTTGGCGGTCGCAACGACGTCGGCGTTGAACCCAATCGGCGCGCCGGTCGGCTCGCCGCGCAGACCGATGCTTGCAACGCTGATGCCGAGTTCGAGGCCGATCAGGTGAAACGGCTTATACAGCGCCGAATACTGTCCGCTCGGGTCGGTGACGAGGCCGTACTCCTTGAAGCAGCGCTCGACGTAGTCGCTGCCGCCGGCGAAGACGACGTAGACGCCCCAGCGCAGGTCCCGCACCACCGGGCTGCCATCGCGCTTCAGGCTCGATATCACTTCGACCTGGCCGCGCTGATGCAGCACGCCGCCCTCGCTCGCCGGCCGCAGCACCGTCGGCAGCTCGTCGACGCTGCAAGGCGGGAAGGCAAGCCCGTCCGGTGCATGCAGGCCGGTGGCATTCGCCACGGCGCACATCTCGATCGCACTCTTGGTGCCATCGAGGAACGAGTTGAACATCTGCGCGTTCAGCCCGCCGCGGCGCGCATCGTCCTCGTTGAGTCCGTAGTACCTCCAGACCGTCGCCGGGGTCGAGGCGTGGTACTCGGGCAGGTACTTCGTTCCCTTGCCGGCGGCGACGACCTCGAAGCCGCAGGCGCGCGCCCAGTCGACCATCTCGCAGATCAGCGCGGGCTGATCGCCGTACGCCAGCGAATACACGATGCCGGCGTCGCGCGCGCGGGCGGCTAGCAGCGGGCCAGCCAGCGCGTCGGCTTCGACGTTCACCATGATGATGTGCTTGCGATGCTCGCAGCAGGCGAGCACATGCCCGATGCCCGCCGCTGGCGAGCCGGTGGCATCAATGACAATTTCAACATCGGGTTCCTCGATGAGCCGGCGCGCGTCATCGAAGTAACGCAACATAGCGATCGACGAGTCGCTCCAGCCGACGGTCTTGAGCGCATCGCGCGCACGCTGCGGATTGAGATCCGCGATCGCAGTGATGCGGACACCAGGCGTGTGACGGACCTGCGACAGGTACATCGAGCCGAACTTGCCGGCGCCGATCAGGCCAACACGCAACGGCGCGCCGCGCTCTTCGCGCTGCTTCAACAGACGATGAAGATTCAACGCGGCCTCCTGGTCGTGTTCCGTGCGGCCCGCCTGAAAATGGCGCTCAGCGCGGCGGATCGCCTGTTGCTGCGGCAGGCCGTCCGATGAACTGGAACAGGACCTCGCCCTCGCGCACCATGTTCAGCTGATGACGGGCACGCTCAGCGATCGCTTCGTTGCCCTCGCGCAGGCTCGCGACCTCGGCCCCGGATTCGGCGTTGCGGGCTGCGAGCCCGGCATTGGTGACACGCTGCGCCGCCAACTGGCGTTCGAGTTCCCAGGCACGCAACCAGCCGCCCTTGCCGAACCACAATGGATACTGGATCGCGACCAGCAGGACGGCCAGCACGATGCCGAGTATCCGCATGTTCAGCGCAGGTTGTAGTACGCGCTGCGCCCCGGATAGCTCGCAATATCCCCGAGATCCTCTTCGATGCGCAGCAGCTGGTTGTACTTCGCGACGCGGTCCGAGCGACTCAGCGAGCCGGTCTTGATCTGCATAGCGTTGGTGCCGACCGCAATATCTGCGATCGTCGCGTCCTCAGTCTCACCCGAGCGGTGGCTGACCACCGAGGTGTAGCCGGCGCACTTCGCCATCTCGATCGCCGCGAAGGTCTCGGTCAACGTGCCGATCTGGTTGATCTTGATCAGGATTGAATTGGCGACGCCGCGGCGGATGCCCTCACGCAGGATCGCGGTGTTGGTGACGAAGAGGTCGTCGCCGACCAGTTGCACACGCGATCCGAGCCGCTCGGTCAGCGTGGCCCAGCCATCCCAGTCGTTCTCGGCCATGCCGTCCTCGATCGAGATGATCGGGTACTTGTCGCACCAGCTGGCGAGCATGTTGGTCCAGTCGCCCGCCGACAGCGTCAGGCCCTCGCCGTCGAGCCGGTAGGCGCCGTCCTTGAAGAACTCGCTGGCCGCGCAGTCGAGCGCGATCGCGATCTGCGAGCCGGCGGTATATCCCGCCGCGTCAATCGCCTGCAGGATCAGCTGGATCGCCGCCTCGTGACTTGCCACGCTCGGGGCGAAGCCGCCTTCGTCACCGACCGCGGTGCTCATGCCGTTCCCGTCGATCAGCTTCTTCAGCGCGTGAAACACTTCAGCGCCGTACCGCACCGCCTCGGAGAAAGTGGGTGCGCCAACCGGAACGATCATGAATTCCTGCAGATCCAGGCTGTTGTTGGCGTGCGCTCCGCCGTTGATGACGTTCATCATCGGCACCGGCATCGACATCGGCCCGCTGCCGCCGAAGTATCGGTAGAGCGGCAGCCCGGCTTCTTCGGCGGCGGCCTTCGCCACCGCCATCGATACGGCCAGCGTGGCGTTCGCGCCGAGCCGCATCTTGTTCTCGGTGCCGTCGAGCTCGATCAGCGTCCGGTCGAGAAATGCCTGCTCGTTGGCCTCCAGGCCCATGACGGCTTCGGCGATCTCGGTGTTGATGTTCTCCACGGCCTTAAGCACGCCCCTGCCGAGATAGCGGCCCTTGTCGCCATCGCGCAGCTCGATTGCCTCGCGCGAACCGGTGGACGCTCCGGACGGCACCGCCGCGCGTCCCATGACGCCGGACTCGAGCAGGACGTCGCATTCGACGGTGGGATTGCCGCGCGAATCGAGGATCTCGCGGCCGATGATGTCAACGATGGAGGACATGGTTCTTCTTCGAGTGGAAATCAGGTCGCGGGAACACCCTCGACAACGATCATGTTGAAGTATTCGGTGGCGCCGGCGCGCTTGGCACGCACGCTCCGGTACTGCTCACCGTCGTACCAGGCCTTTGCCTGGTCATAGCTAGGAAACTTGAGCACGGCGACGCGTGCCGGCTGCCAGTCGCCCTCGAGCGACTCCTGTCGGCCGCCGCGGATGATGTATTCACCGCCGTGTGCTGCCACGGTGGCCGGCGCAGCGGCCATGTACTGCTTGTACTGGTCCGGGTCGGAGACTTTCATCTCGACGATCACATAGGCAGCAGCCGACATTGGGGCCTCCTCGCTCAGTGAAAATCGGCTTCAAGGAAGCCGCGACGCTTAACCACGCGATCGAGCTCGAGTAGCGTCTCGAGCAGTTCGCGCATCCGATCGAGTGGCACGGCATTCGGACCGTCGCTCTTGGCGTTGGCCGGATCCGGGTGGGTCTCCATGAAGAGCCCCGCAACACCGACCGCCACCGCGGCGCGCGCCAGCACCGGCACGAACTCGCGCTGTCCGCCGCTCGATGTGCCCTGCCCGCCGGGCAGCTGCACCGAATGCGTGGCGTCGAACACGACCGGAGCGCCGGTCTCGCGCATGATCGCCAGCGAGCGCATATCGGAAACCAGGTTGTTGTAGCCGAATGAAACGCCACGCTCGCAGGCCATGAAGCGGTCTTCCGACAGGCCCGCCTCGCGCGCCGCGTCGCGCGCCTTGTCGATGACGTTCTTCATGTCACCGGGCGCAAGGAACTGCCCCTTCTTGATGTTGACCGGCTTGCCGCTGACGGCACAGGCCCGGATAAAGTCGGTCTGGCGGCACAGGAACGCTGGCGTCTGCAGCACGTCGACCACCGCCGCGGCCGACGCAATTTCGTCCGTTTCGTGCACGTCGGTGAGCACCGGCACGCCGATCGACTGCTTCACCGCGGCGAGGATACGCAGGCCCTCGTCGATGCCAAGGCCGCGGAAGCTCTTGCCCGAACTGCGGTTGGCCTTGTCGAAGCTTGATTTGTAGATGAACGGGATGCCGAGTTCGCGCGTGAGGTCACTCAGGCGCCCGGCCGTGTCGAGCGCCAGGCCCTCGGATTCGATGACGCACGGTCCGGCGATAAGAAACAGTGGCCGCTCGAGCCCGACGTCGAAGCCGGCCAGCTTCATGCCGCGGCTTTGGCCAGCGCCGGCACGGCCGCCGTGCGTTGACGTCGCGCCAGAGCGGCTTCGACAAACGCCTTGAACAGCGGATGCCCACCGCGCGGCGTCGAGGTGAACTCGGGGTGGAACTGCACGCCGATGAAGAACGGATGCGCCGGAAGCTCCATGATCTCGGGCAGGTTCTCGGTCGGCGTTCGCGCCGAGACTTTGTAACCACGCGCCTCGAGCTGCGGCACGTAGATGTTGTTCACTTCATAGCGATGACGGTGGCGTTCGTTGACTTCGTTGCCATAGATCCGCGATGCCAGCGTGCCGGGTTCGACCGGGCAAGTCTGCGCGCCAAGTCGCATCGTGCCGCCAAGATCTGACGTGGCATCACGTCGTTCGATGCGACCGGTGCGATCGAGCCACTCGGTGATCAGCGCGACCACGGGGTGCGGCGTGTCGGGATCGAACTCCGTTGAGTTGGCGCCAGCCAGTCCGCAGACGTTGCGCGCGAACTCGATCGTCGCCAGTTGCATGCCGAGGCAGATGCCGAGATACGGCACGCCATTTTCGCGCGCGTGCTGGATCGCCTTCATCTTGCCTTCGGTGCCGCGCTTGCCGAAGCCGCCGGGCACCAGGATGGCATCCAGACGCGACAGGTCGATCTTTGCCCCCGACTCCAGCGCCTCGGAGTCGACGTAGTCGATCTCGACGCGGGTGCGTGTGTGGATGCCGGCGTGCCGCAGCGCCTCGTTCAGTGACTTGTACGAGTCCGAAAGGTCGACATACTTGCCGACCATGCCGATGCGCACCTCGTGCTCGGGATGCTCCAGTGCATAGACCAGTTTGTCCCACGCCGTGAGGTCGGCCGGGCGCGATGGCATGCCGAGCGTGAAGCAGACGATCTCGTCGAGCCCTTGCTTGTGCAGCATCGAGGGCACCTTGTAGATCGAGTCGGCGTCCCACACCGAGATGACCGCGTTGTTCGGCACGTTGGAAAAGAGCGAGATCTTCGCCCGCTCCTCGTCCGGAATCGGCCGGTCGGCCCGGCACAGCAGCACATCCGGAGAGATGCCGATCTCGCGCAGTTTCTGCACGCTGTGCTGCGTCGGCTTGGTCTTCAGCTCGCCGGCCATCGGGATGAACGGCACCAGTGTCAGATGCACGAAGCAGCATGAACCGCGGCCGAGACGCAGACTCATCTGCCGTGCCGCCTCGACGAACGGCAGCGACTCGATGTCGCCGACCGTGCCGCCGATCTCGACGATCGCGACATCGGTCTTGCCGTCCCACGCGGCACGCGCGCCGCGCTCGATGAATTCCTGGATCTCGTTGGTGACGTGCGGGATCACCTGCACGGTCTTGCCGAGGTACTCGCCGCGGCGTTCCTTCTTGATGACCGACTCGTAGATCTGGCCCGTGGTGAAGTTGTTCACCTTCCGCATCTTGGCGGAGATGAAGCGCTCGTAGTGGCCGAGGTCGAGGTCAGTTTCCGCGCCATCCTCGGTCACGAACACCTCGCCGTGCTGGAACGGCGACATCGTGCCGGGATCGACGTTGATGTACGGATCTAGCTTGATGAGGGTGACTTTGAGGCCGCGCGATTCGAGGATCGCGGCGAGGGAGGCGGCGGCGATCCCCTTGCCCAGGGAGGAGACCACGCCACCGGTAACGAACACGTATTTCGTCATCGTCTGCGCGCTGCCCTGTGCCGACACGGGTCAGGCGTTACCGGTAAAGCGGCAGTATACCGACCCGGCTCCGCCAGCCCACCAGGCCAGCGACCGCCGGTCAGTCGATCGACACGCCCTTTGCTGCAAGGACGTGCCGCGCCCGGTCCGGGTAATCGGTGATCAGGCCGTCGACGCCGAGATCGATCATCCGTTCCATGTCAGCCGGTTCGTTCAACGTCCACGGCACAACGCGCAGGCCGAGTCCGTGTGCCTCTGCCACGAGCGGTTCCGTGACATTCCGCCAGAACGGCGACCACGTTGAGCATCCGGCGGCACGGGCCAGTCGGGGCAGCGAATTTCCGTAGTCCGCCGGCTTGAGTCCAGCGTGCCACGGCGACGCCCCGTCCGGACCGGGACGCAGGGTGTTCATGTTGGCGGAGTCGATCGTCAGGCATGCGGTGGCCATTTCCGGCGCAAGCCGACGCACTTCCACCAGCGTGCTCCAGTCGAACGATTGAACGGTCACACGCTCGGCCATGCCGGCGCGCCGGACCGCGGTGACGACCGCCTGGGCAAACGTCCTCGCGTCGGCCGTCGGGACTTCCGCACCCGGCGTGACCTTGGTCTCGATGTTGAAGCGTATCGGCGCACCGCCGGGCGACCGACGATCACGCGCGAGGTCAAACAGTGCGCTCAATGTCGGGAGGCGTTCACCGTCGACCGGCTTCTGCTGCGGAAACTGCGCGGCATATCTGTGATCAGGATTGAGGCGGCCGACGTCGTAGCGCTCGACGTCGTTGTAGGAAAGCCGGGCCAATGGCGCGCCGTCTTCCTTCAGCCACGTGCCGTCCGGACCGCGCGTCAGCGCTGCCGCGAGCCGCGGCTCATGTGACAGGACGAGAACTCCGTCGCTGGTCAGGCCGAGGTCCGTTTCCAGAGTGGACACGCCGATGTTGAGCGCTATGCCAAACGCTGCGATCGTGTTTTCCGGAGCCAGGCCGCGCGCGCCGCGGTGTCCCTGCAGGTCGAAGGCATGGACCGATTGCAGCAGCGTAAGCGTGATCCCGCCAGCAACCAGCACCAGAAAACGGCGCAGTCTCATTCGTCGCCCGCCCCACCTGCGAGGACGTTCCACGCTGTCAGTAGCCGCTTCAGCGGAACACCAGCACCGGCACCTTTGCGTGTGTCAGTACCTTCTGGGTTTCGCTGCCCAGCAGGATTCCGGACAACCCGCGCCGGCCATGCGATGCCATGAAGATCAGGTCACAGCCCTGTTCACTGGCGACCTTGATGATCGAGTCGGCCGGATAGTCGCTGGTGACCGACACGCACTTGACCGGGACGCCGGCGGCACGCGCCATGGATTCAATGACTCCAAGGTGGTGGTCGGAGGTCTTCCGTATCAGAGCTTCATGCTGGTCAGGTGCCATGTAACCGACTGGCAGGAGGTCGTCGTAAACCAGCGGAGTCGGCGCCGGCGCGGCGAAGAACCCGGTGACTCGTGCCCCAAGCACCCGAGCCATGTCGACCCCTGCACGGACCGCGGCCTCGGACAGTGCCGTACCGTCGGTGGGAATAAGGATGTGACTGAACATGAGGATTCCTTGCCTCCTACCTTGCGTACGGCAGTACCCAGATCAGCATACCGAGTACGTAGCAGACGCCGGCCGCGACCAGCGTGAACGGTATGCTCCAAGATAGGAACTCGCGCAGCGAGACCTTCCGCTTCTCCTCGCGCTCGCAGATGTTGAGCGCAGCAAAGAGCGCAGGTGCGCCGGCCACCGTCAGGTTGCTGCCCAGCGTGCCGGCCCACAACAGCATCCACCACAGCGGCCAGACGGCAACCCCGTCCGCCTGCAGTTCCTTGATCGTGTAAAGAAACGTCAGGATGTAGGCGTCGTGTTCGACGATGCCGACGATCGGTACAGTGATCCAGTAGAGCAACGTTGCGCCCAGCACCAGGTTCTCGAGGAATAGCGGTCGGAGTGCAGTCGCCAGCAGGTCAAGGATATGCATCTTCTCGAGCGCACCCACCAGGGCAAACAGGCCGATGTAAAAGAAAATCGCGCGCCAGTCCAGTTCCTGAAGGATGTCTTCGAAGCTCGGCGCCTTGACCCGGTCACCAAGCAACTCGAGCAGCAGCACCAGCGTGATGGCCCCGGTCATCGCGATGAATCCCAGTTTCACGCCGAGCACCTGGCGGAACGCCATGCCGACGACCGTAAGTAGAAACCACCCGACCACCACGGTGGCGAACAGCCGGTTCGGGATGTGGGTTTCGATCCCCAGCTTGTCAATGTCGACCGCCTGGCGACCGTGCGCTCGAAAGCCGTACGCATACATGGCGCCGAGCGTGATCGCAAAAGTCACCATCAGGATAGGGAACGAGCCTGGTCGGCCGTGCTGCCAGATGAAATCCATGAACTCGGCGCCGGAAACGCTATGCATCATCTGCGGCGGCAGATCGCCCAGCAGCAGCGCGGTTCCCATGAAATTGGCACTGAAGCCAATCATCAGCACGACCGGAGTGGCAGGAAGCCTGAGGGCCCGCGCCAGCGGCAACGCCACCGGCGCCATCATCAGGATGACCACGACGTTGTCCACGAACATCGAGATCACCCCGGCGAGCACCGACAGGATCATCACAAGCAGGCCGGGTCGACCGCCCGAGAGCCGCAATGCCTGGACCGACAGCCAGCTCGGCACCCCGGTCTTCCCGAAGTAGCCGGCGATGACCCAGACGCTCACCAGAATCGCCATGACGTTCCAGTCGACCAGCTGAAACGCATCAACCTCGGTCATCACGCCGAACCACACCATCACGGCGACGCCCAATAGAGCTGAGACCGTGCCGTCGACGACGTTCGTGATGACGGCGATGATGGCGATCGCGAACACGACCATTGCAAACCACGCGAGTCCCGTCATCGGATTCCCCTGGCTACCCGCCGGCACACGCCTACTGGCCAGTGGTCGGGGTTCATTTCACCAGGACAACCGGCAGGTGTGTCTGATGGATGACCTTCAGCGTCGTGGAAGCAACCAGAAGGTCGGCGAGAGCGCTGCGTCCATGCGTTCCCATCACGATGTGATCGCACTGAAGCTGTTCGGCACTGCGGGTGATGCAATCGGCTGCGTGGCCGATCTCGAAATGCGTTTCATAAGGAATTCCGGCCTGGTCAAGCAACGCGCGAGCCGAGCGCAACGCCTCGTCGCTCTGCTCACGACGGTAGTCCTTGATGTCCGACCGGGAAACGAACTGAGTGACGTCGCCGGTGATGCCCACCTGCACATTCAGCAGGTGCAGCGCCGGCCCGCGGCCACCCTCGCGTGCACCAATCAGGTACTTGACGGCACGCAGCGAGCACTCCGATCCATCGATCGGAACGAGAACCGACTTCATGCTTTCTCCCTTGACGCATTGTTGTGTATGCGCCCCGCGTCATCGGGCGTGCGACCTGCTGGATTATGCGCTGCGACCCGCACCGGGAAAGTGGCGCTCAACGCGGTACGACGCTGCGATAGACTCGATCCAAGAGGATTCGGCGCCATGCGGTACTGCTCGATCTGCGGCAACCCGGTCACTGTGCGCGTGCCCAGCGGTGACACGCGTCCGCGCGCCTGCTGTGACCAGTGCGGGGCGATCCACTATGTCAACCCGCGCCCGGTGGTCGGCACGATCCCGGTGTGGGGTGACGAGATCCTTCTTTGCCGCCGTGCGATCGAACCGCGCTACGGCAAGTGGACGCTGCCGGCCGGATTCATGGAGGTAGGTGAAACGACCGGCGACGGAGCACTGCGCGAGACGCTGGAGGAAGCCGGCGCAAAGGTCGAACTCGGACCGCTGTTCTCGGTGATTGACGTGCCTCATGTCGAGCAAGTCCACATCTTCTTCCAGGCACGCCTGCTGGACCTCAGTTTCGCTCCGGGTGAAGAGAGCCTCGAAGTCCAGTTGTTCCAGGAACAAGCCGTGCCGTGGCCGGAGCTCGCGTTTCGCACCGTGTCGGCCACGCTGAGGCACTACTTCGCCGATCGCGCCCGCGGCCGCTTCGATGTGCATACCGAAGCGATCACGCCCGCGGCTCCGTCCCCCCGAGCCTCCACCGCATGATTCCCTGGCTGGCCGCCGGGCAGCCGTTCCCCGATGTCAACAGCGCGCTGCGCGCACCGAACGGCCTGCTCGCCGCCAGCTCGGACCTCACGACTGAACACCTGATTGCGGCGTATTCGGAGGGCATCTTTCCCTGGTATTCGGAAGGCGAGCCAGTGCTGTGGTGGTCGCCTGACCCACGCATGGTGCTCTACTGTGCGGAGTTCCGCGTGACGCGCTCGCTCCTGAAAAGCCTGCGCCGCAGCGCTTGCGACCCCGCGGTCGAAATCTCGATCGACCGTGCGTTCAGCGAGGTCATGCAAGCCTGCGCCGCGCCGCGCTCAGGCGACGTCGGCACATGGATCACGCCAGATATCGTGCGCACTTACGGAGAATTGCACTCGCGCGGCCTGGCGCATTCGGTCGAAACCTGGATCGACGGGGAATTGGTCGGTGGCCTGTACGGCGTAGCGCTGGGCCGGATGTTTTTCGGCGAATCGATGTTCGCGCGGGTCCCGGATGCCTCGAAGATCGCCCTCGCCACCCTGGTCCAGATCCTGCTGCGGGAGCGGGTACCGATGATAGACTGCCAGCAGAACACGAGGCACCTCGCCTCGCTCGGGGGACGTGAGATCGCGCGACACGAGTTCACTTCGCATGTTCGGCATGCGGTCCACCAGCCGCCCATCCCCTGGGCCGGCTACCGGCATCGCCTGAACGAAGAACTCGCGGCGTACGGGCGCGCGGACTGACGTGGCAAACCTCAAGGAACTCCCCTTCTCGGCGCTGCAGTTCTACGCAACGGCGCCGTACCCGTGCAGCTATCTCGAGGATCGCCAGGCGCGCTCGCAGGTCGCCACTCCAGCGCACCTGATCAACGCGGACGTCTACAGCGAACTGGTCAAGATGGGATTCCGCCGCAGCGGAATCTTCACCTACCGGCCCTACTGCGACGGCTGCCGGGCCTGCGTTCCGGTGCGTGTTCCGGTGGCGGAATACCGCGCCAACCGGACCCAGCGCCGCGCGGGTCAGCGCCATGCCGATCTGATCTCCCGCGTCGGCACGCTGGCGTTCGACGCCGAGCACTACGACCTCTACCTGCGTTACCAGGCGACGCGTCACGCCGGGGGCGGCATGGACAACGACAGCCGCGAGCAATACTCGCAGTTCCTGCTCCAGAGCAAGGTGAATACGCGGCTGGTGGAATTCCGCGATCCTGCTCCCGAGGGTGCTTCTGCGCCCGGCCCGCTGCGGATGGTGTCGATCATCGACATGCTGAACGACGGCCTGTCTTCCGTGTACACGTTCTTCGACCCGGACGTCGCATGCACAAGCTACGGCACGTTCAACATCCTCTGGCAGATCGAGCAGTGCCGCGCGCTGAAGCTGCCGTACCTGTACCTGGGCTACTGGATCGCCGAAAGTCCGAAGATGGCCTACAAGGCGCGCTTCCGCCCCGTCGAAATCCTTCGCGGCGGCCGCTGGGAGCGGCTGCGCGAATCGCACACCCGCGCTTGACCCTGCGGCACGCCGGTAAAATGACGGCGTGTTCTACCCGCTCGCACGTTCCTTCCTGTTCGCGCTCGACCCCGAAGTCGCGCATGAACTGACGCTCTCCAAGCTCGATCACGCGGCCGCTTTCGGGCTGACGCGGCTTGTGAGCCGCCGTATCCCGGATCTCCCGGTGCAGGCCATGGGCCTCAGCTTCCGCAACCCGGTGGGTCTCGCGGCCGGCATGGACAAAAACGCGGCGCACATCGACGCGCTCGGAACGTTCGGATTCGGCCATATCGAGGCCGGCACCGTGACACCGCGCCCGCAGCCCGGCAATCCGAAGCCGCGCCTGTTCCGCCTGGTGCCGGCGCAGGGCCTGATCAATCGCATGGGTTTCAACAATGACGGGGTTGAGCGCTTCGTCGCGAACGTGAGAGCGCAACGGCGTTTTCGCGCGGCCGGCGGCGTGATCGGACTCAACATCGGCAAGAACGCCAGCACGCCGATCGACCGCGCCGTGGACGATTACGTCGCCGGGCTGCGCGCGGTGTACCTCGACGCAGACTACGTCGCGGTGAACATCTCTTCGCCGAATACCAAGGACCTGCGATCGCTGCAAGGCGAACGCGAGCTGGTGGGCTTGCTGCAGGTTCTCGGCGATACGCGCCGCCGCCTCGAGGATGAGCACGGCCGGCGCGTGCCGCTGGCGGTGAAAATCGCGCCGGATCTCGACAACACGGCGATCCCGCCACTGGCAGACATCCTCGTCGCCCACGGCGTAGACGGTGTCATCGCAACAAACACGACGATCGCGCGGGACAAGGTCAATGGGCTGGCGCATGCCGATGAACCCGGCGGCCTGTCCGGACGCCCGCTGCGTGAACGCGCGACCGAGGTGATCGACCACCTTGCCCGGCATTTGCAGGGCCGGCTGCCGATCATCGGCGTCGGCGGCATCATGAGCGGCGCCGACGCGGTGGAAAAGATCCAGGCGGGGGCAACCCTAGTGCAGATCTATACGGGCTTCATCTACATCGGCCCCGACCTCGTGGCCGACTGTGTCGAGGCCCTGCGCAAGGCGAGCACGGCCAGCCCCCGCGGAAACCGCCGGCGCACCGCGCGCGCGGCCTGATGCGCTGCTTCGTCGCGGCCTGGCCCGATCACGCGACCCGCCACTCACTCGAGCAGTTGCTCGCCACGCTGCGCGCGCAGGTTCCTGCCGCGCGACCGATGCAGGCGCGCAATCTGCACCTGACGCTGGCCTTCATCGGCGAACTCGATTCCGCCGCCGCCACACGCCTGGCGCCATCCATGGACGACCTCATGCTCCAGCCACTCGACTGGACAGTGGATTGCCTGGGCTGGTTTCCACGCGCGCGCGTCGCCTGGGCCGGAGGACCGACCGATCTCGTCCTGGAGGCGTCAGTGAATGCGGTGCGCGCGCAACTCGACACGCTGGGTGTGGCCTACGACCGGAAAGCGTTCGTCGCCCATGTCACGCTGTTCCGGGACGTGCGCGCCTTTGCCTGCAGCGGCCCGCTGGCGGAGCCGATCTCCTGGCGTACCGAGCATGTCGCGCTATACGCGGCCGCGCGCGACGAACGTGGTCCCGTCTACCAGAGAGTCGGCAGGACCGCCTAGGCCCTGGACCGTCCGGTACGGCGCTCGCGATACATGTCGCGGAAGGTGCGGCCGCTCGGTGCCGGAAAGTCGCGCGTCCCCGTCCACCCGCTGGCGAGCGGTAGCTGGCGAATGCGTCCTTCGGTGCCGCCCATCCAGTTGAGCATGCGCGCCGCCACCCGGGCACCGAATGCATACAGTGACGGGCGTGTCGCCGCAAACGCCCACACTCCCACGCCCACCCGCTCGTACCAGGGCCGCAGATGGCGCTCCCACTGCTTCTCGCGGAGCTTGCGCAGGAGCTCGGGAAGCGGAATCTTGACCGGACACACGACGCTGCACTGGCCGCACAAGGTCGCGGCGTGCGGCAGATCGAGGGCGTTTTCCAGCCCGACATAGCTCGGCGTCAGTACCGAGCCCATCGGGCCCGGGTACACCCAGCCGTAGGCGTGTCCGCCGATCTTCTGGTAGACGGGGCAGTGGTTCATGCACGCGCCGCAGCGGATACAGCGCAGCATTTCCTGGAACTCGCTGCCGAGCAGGCCGGTACGTCCCGCGTCGACGAGCACGTAGTACATGTGCTCGGGGCCGTCGAGATCCGCGGTGCGGCGCGGGCCGGAGAGGATCGAGAAATAGTTGGAGATCGGCTGCCCGGTCGCCGACCGCGGCAGCAGCCGCATCAACGTGGCGAGGTCCTCGAGGGTCGGCAGGACTTTCTCGATTCCGGTGAGCACCACGTGGACCTTCGGCGGCATGATCGTGCACATGCCTTCGTTGCCTTCGTTCGTCACCAGGGCGACCGACCCGGTCTCGGCGATGAGGAAGTTGGCTCCTGTAACGCCCATGTCGGCCGACAGGAAGTGGCTGCGCAACACTTCGCGCGCCTCGCGAGTCAGCTCGGTGATCTCGGTCTTGCGCGCGGTCGCATGGGTTTTCGCGAAGAGCGCCGAAATCTCTTCCTTGTCCTTGTGGATGACCGGCGCAATGATGTGAGACGGCGGCTCGTTGTCGTTGATCTGGAGGATGTACTCGCCCAGGTCGGTCTCCACCGGCTGCACGCCGGCTGCGGAGAACGCGGCGTTGAGTTGGACTTCCTCCGAAACCATTGACTTGGACTTCGTGACCTTGCGCACGCCGTGCTTCTTCGCGATGTCGACGATCAGCCGCGTCGCCTCTTCCGCGTTCTGCGCGTAAAGGACGTGAGCGCCTCCGGCGCGAGCGTTGCGTTCGAACGTCTCGAGCCACAGATCCAGCCGGGCGAGCGCGCGATTGCGCCGCTCCACGGCTGCATCGCGCGTGCCCTCGAAGTCGTCGATTTCCATGATCGCGGCGGCCCGCGCCGTAACGAACTTCTCCGACAACTTCTTCAGGTTCTTCTGCAGCCGCGCGTCCGCGAGCTTCTGGCCCGCGCGCTCCTTGAAGTGCATCGACTGTGTCTGCATCAGGCGTCTCCGGCCAGCACCTGCGCGATGTGCAGCACGCGCGTCGTTGTATCGCCGGTGCGACGCAGCCGCCCCTCGATGTTGAGGATGCAGCCAAGGTCGCCCAGTACGACCGCATCGGCGCCGGTCGCCTTCACGTTTCGACACTTTTCATCGACGATCGCGCCCGAGACATCGCCGAACTTGATCGAGAACGTGCCGCCGAAACCGCAGCACTGCTCGCAGCCGTTCAACTCCGTGATCTGCACGCCGGGCAGCATGCCGAGCAATGCGCGGGGCTGCTGTTTCACGCCGAGCTCGCGCAGTCCACAGCAGGAGTCGTGGTACGTCACGTGGCCCGCGAACTGCGAGGGGACGCTGCTGACCTTGAGCACGCTGACCAGGAAATCCGTCAGCTCGTACATGCGCCCCGCCAGCCGCTCCGCTCGTGACTTCAGGTCCGGGTGGTCGCGAAACAGCTCGAGGTAGTGCACCTTGATCTGCCCGCCGCACGATCCGCTTGGGATAACCACATAGTCGAAGCCATCGAACTCGCGCAGTACCTTTTCTGCGAGCACGCGCGCGGTCGGGCTGTCACCGGAGTTGTAGGCCGGTTGCCCGCAGCAGGTCTGGCTCTCTGGTACCACGACCTCGCAGCCGGCGGCTTCGAGCAACTTGATTGCCGAGAACCCTATTTCAGGCCGTACGGCATCCACCAGGCATGTGACGAAAAGCGCTACACGCATGGCACGGTCGCAATGCAGGAGAAGGCTTGCTGCCGCGCAACAAGGCGGCCAGGCGATCTGGCCCCCATTTGCGCGTTCGCAACTTCAGCGACGTCAGCACTCTTGGCCGGCGTTTCGTATGGTGGTATAAAACTGGCAACGAAATTATTGCTCTGCACCATGTCCACGCCCACACGCGAGAAGACAGCCATACAGGTCATCGAGCGGATGATGAAGCTGCTCGACACGCTCGCGTCGCGCTCTGATCCGGTAAGCCTGAAAGAACTGGCAGGGGCGACCGGGCTGCATCCATCGACGGCGCACCGGATTCTAAATGACATGGTCATCGGAAGATTCGTTGACCGTGCAGAAACTCCGGGTTCCTATCGACTTGGGATGCGCCTCCTTGAACTGGGCAATCTCGTGAAGGCACGCCTGTCGGTGCGCGAAGCCGCCTTGGAGCCGATGCGCGACTTGCATCGCAAAACAGGGCAGACCGTAAACCTATCCGTGCGCCAGGGCGACGAGATCGTTTATATCGATCGCTCGTACAGTGAACGCTCCGGAATGCAGGTCGTCCGTGCCATCGGGGGACGCGCTCCGCTGCACCTGACGTCGAGCGGCAAACTGTTCCTGGCTTACGACGATCCCCGCGTCGTGCGCGCATACGCAACGCGCACTGGGCTCGCCGGCCATACACGCAACAGCCTTACCGATCTGCCGCGACTCGAAAAGGAACTGTCACAGGTTCGCGCACGCGGCTACGCGCGCGACAACGAGGAGCTCGAACTGGGAGTCCGTTGCATCGCGGCCGGTATCCGCGATGACTCGGCTAGGCTGGTTGCAGGGCTTTCGGTATCGGCACCCGCCGAGCGGATGCAGGACGACTGGATCGAGGACCTTCAGGCCACTGCGGTGCGTATCTCGGCCGCCCTGGGACACGCGGCAGCGGCCTGACAAGCCGCCCGGAACACTGAGAACTAGATCGGCTTGGCTGCCGAGGAGACGTTTGCAACCGGCTTGGCGGTCGAACTGTTCTCGCCACTTCCCAGCCGCTTGGTGGCAAGCCAGTCGCGGATGCGCTGTGCATCGCCAATCCGGGAGTACTTGCCGACGGAGTCCAGCAGAACCATCACCACACGCTGGCCCTCGACCACGGCCTGCATCACCAGGCAACGGCCCGCAGCCGAGATATAGCCGGTCTTCTGCAGACCGATGTCCCAGTCCGGATTCGCCGTCAGGCGGTTGGTGTTCCCGTAACGGACCACGCGCCGGCCCACCGGCAAAGCAAGCTCGCCACTGATCGAGTGCTCCCGGATCACGTCGTGCTCGTAGGCCGCCTTGACGAGTCGCACCAGGTCGTTGGCGCTGGAACGGTTGTCCGGCGACAGACCCGTCGGGTCCGCGAAGTGCGAATCGCTCATCCCGAGCATGCTCGCTTTGGCGTTCATCGCCTCGACGAACGCGTCCAGCCCGCCAGGGTAGGTCCGGCCAAGCAGTTGCGCCGCGCGGTTCTCGGAGGACATCAGCGCCAGATGCAATGCGGTGTCGCGCGTCATGGTCATGCCCGGACGCAGGTTCGAACGGATGTTGGCTCGAACAACCTCGTTCTGCGTGACGGTCAGTTCCTCGTCCAGCGGCAGATTGGCTTCAACGGTGACCAGCGCCGTCATCAGCTTGGTGATCGATGCGATCGGCAGCACGGCGTGCGTGTTCTTCTCGAACAGCACTTCGTCGGTGTCCTGGTTGACGACCAGCGCGACTGAAGACTTGAGTTCGAGCGGGTCTTCGGATCGGTGCAGGCCGGCCAGCTGCCCTTCCGATGGACGGGTCGGCACACGGACAATCACTCTTTTCTTGCGGGTGGATTGAATGCGAGCGTTGCCCGCCGGAACACTGCCGCTGACGCGCTTGCTAGTAGCGGAGGTCGACTTTGCCGAGGTGCCAGTGCCGGCCGCCTGTGCCGGTAAGGGCATGCCGGCCGTGGAAGCGACCGCCAGGCCGAGAGCACACGCTACAGCAATCAATCGTCGCAATTCCGCCTCCTGCTACTTGCTCGTCCGGCCAGCGAATCGCAGCCGCAGATACCAACAGAGCGAAGTTCACCAAACCTCGCCTCGGCCCGATCCTTCATTAATCGGCGTAGACGCCGGTCTTCTTGATGCTCGCGCTCCACTGGTCGATCTCGGACTTCAATTGTGCCGACAATGGCCCTGAGACCTCTGTTCCCGCGGGTCAACCGTAGTGCCTAACTCGCCCCCTATGAGGCGAATGAAGTCGTCGATCTCGAATTCCTGCGCTGCCGCTGGTGTCCGCATTCGGCCTTTTCTCAATGCGCCGCGATTGTAGCCGCGGTTTCCGCGATGTGGACATCCGGTCGACTCAAAAGTACATCGGAGCTAAAGCTTATGCGATGGACTTCATCCACTTCCTCACCTCGACCGGCCCATAATCGGTGTCTTTTGCCGAGGGCCGCAACGTTGTGCTGATACCCGGCTCGGCGCTCCTGCGGCTAAGGCCGAGTACAAAGAAAAAGGGCCCGCACTGCGGGCCCTTTCAAAAAAACACCGATTGCCTTGTCAGGCCGCCGACTTGCGACGCCGCACGAGTCCGGCGATGCCGATCAGACCGACGCCGAGTAGCGCCAGCGAGCCGGGCTCGGGGACCGGGATTTCGTCGCCGGGGACGGTGGGCTCCGACAAGTCCGTCCCATACTGGAACGTGATGTTGGAGATGTCGGCTAGGGTTCCCATGAACCCGTCGAGAGTGAAGATCACCGAGTTCTGGGTGATCGGTTCGCTCAGAAGTGGAGCATTGCCAGTGGCAGGGTTGTCGGCCACGCTGCGAATACCGAACTCGATGCCGTTAGGAGAAGCTGGCCCTGCCAGATTAGCGCCGGGAAAAAGATCCGGAGGTCCGAAAAGTCCCAGACCGACACTGGAGATTCCCGAATTCGCCGAGTACAGAGCGAGTCCGTTTACGTAGGCCCACTCCCCTCCAACTACCGCACCCGCAGCAAAATCAGGGGTTCCGCCAGTGGTGGTGGGCCCACCCGCGATCGCGGACGTCCTAGTCAGCAGCGGATCTCCCACGACGTTAAAGTAAACGGCCGACAGGATATCTATGGGCACGAGCTGGTCTACGGTGCTCGTGTTGGTCAGCGTGACCGTCAGGGTCGTCCCGCTCAGGGCAAATTCCACCTGGGCCGCACGATCGCCCACCGAACCACTAAATATTACCGCTGACTGCGCGGCGACTGCGACGAGGCCGGTCGAGAGGCCGACCAGCACTTTGTGAAACTGATGCGACGGGAACTTCATTTCAACTCCTCAGAAGACAGACAATCCATCCCTGATATGAAGAAAAGCACGGTCCATGCCAATGGGAAAAGTTCCCATGTATTCAGGCCATTGCGACGCAGCATCCGAATCGATCTCGCTGATTTGTAAAGGAAATCGACAAATACACCCTTGCGCAATATGTGGACATTTGGGCACGAAATTGGCTCCTTGCCCCGGTCGTCGCCACGCGCCGATTAGCGGTGCAGCGAAGTAGCTGGATTTCGATCGCAAGAATCTGCGTGCAGTCGAGCGCGGGGGACAGCACCCCATCTCGCGGATGCGATTCACGAACCCTGGCTGTAGGTGCACACCCCGTCCGCGCTGCCATCCGTGTCTCTTGCCGAGTCCCACGGCGATACCGCGAGTTCTGGGCGCTGTGCTTCAGGAGGTACGGGCGAGCACAAAGAAATGGGCCCGCGATGCAGGCCCTTTTTTGCAAGAGTCGGACTAGCGACCGGCGTTGCGGCGACGCGCTAGACCGGCGATGCCGAGCAGGCCGACGCCGAGCAGCGCCAGCGAGCCAGGCTCGGGTACCGGGACAACCGGTGCGATTTCCGCAGGTCCCAAGCGCACCTGCTGCAGTTCGTCGATGTTCTGGATTTGAACTGTGGAAAGGAGCGAAAAACTCCGCGCCACTTGATTATCCAAGGAATACAGCGTGAAGAAGTTCTGCCCCTGTCCATCCAAGTCGAAGCTAAAGTTGAACGCGCCGCCGAACTGATCTATCGCCTGGAATGTGGCGGTTCCGTCTTCGTCTGCATGAAGGTTGAAAATCAACTTGGAGAACCCGAGCAGCGGATCGGCAAGGGCGATGGTGATGGCGTCGAAAGCACCATCCGCTCCTTCTATCCGTGCCTGTCCACCAGCCGGGACCACGAGGTCTTCATTCCCCGTGAAATCCACGAGCGTTGCATGGTTCGTATTGAGACAGCCCTGCACGGTCAGCGCGGGCCCGTCCGGAAGGTTGCAGGCATTAAATATGACGTTGTCGGTACCAACGTTGCCGCCGACTATCCCCTTTTCCAAAATGAGGGTCGCTTGGGCGTGTCCAACCAAGCCACAAAAAAGCGCTGTCGCTCCTAGAAGAAATTTGCTGGCCGAAGCCTGTCCAGCGCCACGGATACCGACAGCTGCCAGCATCCCGGTCAAAGCCATTCGTAACTTCATTTTTCCGACCTCATAAGACAAGCGTCGGCCCCCGCACACAACAAAGCAGAAGGCATGCCAATGGGAAAAGATCCCACGCCATCAGGACCTTGCAGTGCGGTAATCTGAACGGATGTCTTTGATTTGTAAAGAAAAGCGACGACGGCCGGCCAGCGCAAGGTCTCCCGTTTCAGGGATCTAGGAGCCCGGCCGCCTCTGACCGATGGGATGCCCACGGCGCTTCCTCGATGACCCCGGGGCAGCCCCACTCAACCCCGGGTGTGATATCGAATCAGTGCACGATCCGATCGAACACGAACTTGCCACCCTTGACGTCGACCGGGATGACGTCCTTGGGCCCGAAGCGACCCTCGAGCACGAGGCGGGCAACCGCGTTTTCGATCTCCTGCTGGATCGCCCGCTTCAGCGGCCGCGCGCCATAGAGCGGATCGAAGCCGACCTTGGCGATTTCCGCCAGCGCCGCGTCGCTGACCTCGAGCCGCATGTCCTGCGCCGCGAGGCGCTGCTCGAGGCGCTGCAACTGGATCTTCGCGATCGCCTTGATCTGCCGCGAGTCGAGCGCCTGGAACACGACGATCTCGTCGATGCGGTTCACGAACTCGGGCCGGAAGTGCTTGCGCACCTCGCCCATCACCGTGTCCTTGATGAGATCGGGGTCCTGCCCCGCCATGCGCTGGATCTCGTGCGAACCCAGGTTCGACGTCATCACGATGACCGTGTTCTTGAAGTCGACCGTGCGGCCCTGGCCGTCGGTCATGCGGCCGTCGTCGAGCACCTGCAGCAGCACGTTGAACACATCCGGGTGCGCCTTCTCGACCTCGTCGAACAGGATCACCGCGTACGGCTTGCGCCGCACCGCCTCGGTCAGCGCACCACCTTCGTCGTAGCCGATGTAGCCCGGCGGCGCGCCGATCATCCGCGCGACCGAGTGCTTCTCCATGTACTCACTCATGTCAATACGGATCAGCGCCTCGTCGGTATCGAAGAGGAATTCGGCGAGCGCCTTGGTCAGCTCGGTCTTACCGACCCCCGTTGGCCCCAGGAACAGGAACGACCCGTACGGGCGGTTCGGGTCGGCCAGCCCCGCGCGCGAGCGCCGGATCGCGTCCGACACCAGCCGCACGGCCTCGTCCTGGCCAACGACGCGCTTGTGCAGGTACTCCTCCATCTTGAGGAGTTTCTCGCGCTCGCCCTGCATCATCTTGCTGACCGGGATGCCGGTCGCGCGCGAAACGACCTCCGCGATTTCCTCGGCGCCAACCTGCGTGCGCAGCAACTTCGCCTTGCCTTTCGGCGCCTCGGCCTTCTCGGCCTGCTTGAGCTGCGATTCGAGCTGGGGAAGCTTGCCGTACTGGATCTCGGCAAGCTTGTCGTACTGGCCCTTGCGCTTAAGGTCCTCCATCTGCAGACGCAGCTTGTCGATCTCTTCCTTGATGTGCTGCGTGCCCTGCACGGCAGCCTTCTCGGACTTCCACACTTCCTCGAGGTCGGAATACTCGCGCTCAAGCCGGCCAATCTCGGCCTCGATCAGCTCGAGCCGCTTGATCGACGCTTCGTCCTTCTCCTTCTTCACCGCCTCACGCTCGATCTTGAGCTGGATGATGCGACGGTCGAGCTTGTCCATCGATTCCGGCTTGGAATCGATTTCCATCTTGATGCGCGCTGCCGCCTCGTCGATCAGGTCGATTGCCTTGTCGGGCAGGAAGCGGTCGGTGATGTAGCGATGGCTGAGCTCGGCCGCGGCAACGATCGCCGGGTCGGTGATCTCGACACCATGGTGCAGCTCGTAGCGCTCCTGCAGTCCACGCAGGATCGCGATCGTGGCCTCCACGCTCGGCTCGTCGACCAGAACCTTCTGGAAGCGGCGCTCGAGCGCCGCATCCTTCTCGATGTACTTGCGGTACTCGTTGAGCGTGGTGGCACCGATGCAGTGCAGCTCACCGCGCGCCAGTGCCGGTTTCAGCATATTGCCGGCATCGATCGCGCCTTCGGCCTTGCCGGCGCCGACCATCGTGTGCATCTCGTCGATGAAAAGGATGATGCGACCCGACTCGGCGGAGACTTCCTTCAGCACGGCCTTGAGCCGCTCCTCGAATTCACCGCGGTACTTGGCGCCGGCCAGCAGCCCGGCCATATCGAGCACCAGCACGCGCTTGCCCTTGAGCGTCTCCGGCACTTCCTCGTTGACGATGCGTTGCGCGAGGCCCTCGACGATCGCCGTCTTGCCGACCCCGGGTTCGCCGATCAGCACCGGGTTGTTCTTCGTGCGCCGCTGCAGGATCTGGATCGTGCGGCGGATCTCGTCGTCGCGGCCGATCACCGGGTCGAGCTTGCCCTGCTGCGCGCGCTCGGTCAGGTCAATCGTGTACTTCTTCAGTGCCTCGCGCTGGCCTTCGGCTTCGGCAGTCTCCACCGGGGCGCCGCCGCGCACCGCATCGACCGCGGCCTCGAGCGCCTTGCGACTGACGCCATGCTCGCGCGCCAGCCGCCCCACCTCGCCCTTGTCGTCGGCCACCGCGAGCAGGAACATCTCGCTCGCGATGTAGCTGTCGCCGCGTTTCTGCGCTTCCTTGTCGGTCGCGTTCAGCAGGCTCGTCAGGTCGCGACCGACCTGGATCTGGCTGTCTCCGCCCTTGACCTGCGGCAGGCGCTTGACGGCCGCATCGAGCGCCGCGGTCAGTGCACCGACGTTCGCGCCAGCGCGTTGAAGCAGCGAACGTGCGCCGGCATCGGCCTGCCGAAGCATCGCCAGCAGCACATGGACCGGCTCGATGTACGCGTTGTCGTGGCCGGCGGCAATTGACTGCGCGTCGCCGAGCGCTTCCTGGAACTTGGTCGTCAGTTTGTCGATACGCATGGAGCGTCCTATCCCCCGGATTCAATGTCCTCATTGAAAGTGAGGCGAACCGCGAGGTTTTCAAGCGCACGGGGCACGGTTCTCGCTTTGCTAGGATCGATGCAGAGGGCTGCGGTGCCGCGGGTGCTCGCGCTGTGTAGCTCCGCTGCCGCCCCTTTTTGGTCTGCACTGTGCGCCTCGGACTGCTGGCTTCCTTCGTCTTGCTGATTGGCCTGCCCTTGGGCGCACTGGCGCAACAGGCGCCCGAAGTCGAGGGCACTCGGCTGGTCGCGCCGGCGGGGGTCAGCGGCCGCGTGGCGACCGCGCTGGAGGATGCACTCGCCCGGTATCGACTACCGGATGAAGCCGACGAAGCGGACGAGGAGCGCGAATTGCGGCGGGCCGAGCGCACCGCCATCGAAGTGCTGGCCACGGAAGGCTATTTCAGCCCGACGGTCCGGTTCGAGCCGAACCCTGCACGCGTTCCGCGGTACCGCCTGGTCGTCGCGCCAGGCCGCCTGACGACGGTCACGGCAGTCGACGTCGCTTTCAAGGGCGCACTCGCCGAGCCTGCCTACGCCGAGCGGGCGGCCGCCCTGCGACGCGACTGGGGCCTCGCGGTCGGCGCGGCGTTTCGCAGCCCGGACTGGGAGACCGCCAAGAATCGCCTGCTGCTCGCCGTGACTGCCCGCGACTTCGCTGCCGCATCGCTGACCAATTCCAGAGCGGAGGTCGATGTCGAAACGGCTTCGGCCGTGCTGCAGGTCGAAGTCGACAGCGGACCCGCGTATCGCGTCGGCCCGCTGCGGGTCGAAGGGCTCCAACGGCACGACGCAACGCTCGTCGAGCGCTTCAATCCGTTCACGCCGGGCGATCCCTACGACCGAGCCATGATGCTGCAGTTCCAGCAGGCCCTGCAGGAGACATCCTACTTTCGCAGCGTCGTGGTCACACTCGATCTCGACAACGCCACGGAAAACGAAGCGCCGATGCGGGTGCGGCTGCGCGAAGCGCAGACGCGACGCCTTTCCGCGGGCATCGGCTTTGCAACAAACACCGGCGCGCATATCGAAGCGGTGTACCGCCAGTCGATCACGTTTGGTCGGCCCTACATCCTGCAGACCGGCTTCCGCGTCGACCAGACCGGCGAGTTTGCCTACGCCGACCTGATCTTCCCGCCGCAGCGCGGCGGCGCCCGCGACAGCATCGGTGCGCTGATCGAGAACTCCGATATCGAGAACCTGCAGATCAACCGCTGGGGCCTCGGAGCCGCGCGCTCGCTGCTGACGGGACCGCGCGAAGGTCGCAACGTCGAAACCCAGCTGGCGTTCAACTTCGAGCACGAACGCCGCGAGACGCCGCTCGATCCGCCGATCACGCTCGACGTGCTGTCGAGCACCTACACCTGGACCCGACGCGATGTCGATGACTTCACCAATCCGCGACGCGGCAACCTGTTCCAGTTGCAGGGATCGGTGGGGATCGGCAGTTTGTCGGTCGAGGACGCATTCGTGCGCGGCTTCGGCAGCATCGTGCAGTTCTTCCCCGTCGGCTCGCGCGATGTGCTGATCCTGCGCGGTCAGCTGGGCGCCGTGCAGGCCGAAAGCACGAATGTGGTTCCGAACAAGTTCCTGTTCCGGACTGGCGGCGCGCTCACCGTCCGCGGCTATGACTTCGAGAGCCTGGGCGTGGAACAGGGAGGAGCCATCGTCGGCGGCCGCGCACTGGTCGTCGGCTCGGTCGAGTATGTCAAGTGGCTGCAGCGCTGGGGCGGGAATTGGGGTGTGGCGGCCTTTGTCGACGCAGGCGATGCGGCGGCCCGCTTCGGTGATCTCGACCTCGCACTTGGCTACGGCCTCGGAGCGCGTTGGCGCACTCCGGCCGGACCGCTCGCTGTCGACGTGGCCTGGGGTGAGCGCTTCCAGCAGTTGCGTGTGCACTTCTCGGTCGCGATTGCATTCTGATGAACACGCCGCCTGCCCCACCCCCCACCGCTGCACCGTCCCGGCCGCGACGATCGTGGTTCGGCGCTATTGCGACGATCCTGGGGCCGGCGCTCGCGCTGATCCTCGCGGTGGCAATCGCGACATGGTGGATGGCGACGACCAGTTCGGGGCTGCGCGCCGCCGCAGCGCTGACCAGCGCGATCGTCCCGGGACTGACGCTGGACGGCGTCGACGGCTCGCTCGCCCGCAGCGTCCAGATCGCTCGCTTCGAACTCGATCGCGGCGGGTGGTCGGTGAAAGCCGAAAACGTGGACATCGAACTGCACGACTGGTCGCTCGGCGCGCGCCGGCTCGATGCCGAACGCCTCACCGCCCGACGATTGCAGATCGACTGGCAATCCAGCGGCGCCCCGAGTTCTCCACCGGCCTTCCTGGGCCTGCCCTTCGAGTTGATCGTGCGGCAGGCAGGCGTCCAGGAACTGGCCCTGGGGGCGCGCGGCAGCACGCCGCTGGTGTTCCGTCACATCGATCTCGTCGGGCGCATGGACTCACAGGGCATCGATATCGAACGTGTTCTCGGCGATTTCGATCGCACCCGGATCGAGGCGCGCGGCCGCATCGCTGCGGCACCGCCGTTCGTCACGCAGGCAACGGCGCAGCTCGGCACCACGGTGCAGAACCGCGCGATCACAGCCGCTGTCACGGCCTCCGGTTCGTTGCAGCAGCTGCAACTTCATCTGCAGGCCGACGACACGGCAGCGCGCGCGACCGCAAGCGGGACCCTACGAGCGTTCGACCCAGTCCTCTTCCAGCGTTTGATCGTCGACGTCGAGTCCTTCGACCCGTCGCTGTGGTTCAGCGACGTGCCGTCGATGCAGCTTCGCGCTCGCGGCGACCTGTCCCCCACGACCGCACCAGACGGCTCGTGGCAGGTCTCCGGCCCGTTCTCGGCAGAAAACAGCAAGCCGGGACCGGTAGATCGCGATCTGCTGCCGCTACGCTCGGTGCGCGGCACCCTGGCGTGGAGCGCCGACACCCTGAAGCTCGACATCGAGCGCGCCGACGGCATCCGCGGCACGGCAAACGGCACGCTCGCGTGGTCCCGCGCCGAGGGTGTGCAGGCGACGGCACAGTTTGCCGGCATCGATGCCACCACCCTGCACAGCCGTGCCGTCGCCACCACCGCCAGCGGCCAGCTCGCTTATAGCTTCCGGGACGGCGAACAGCGCTTTCGCGGCAGCGCGCGCAACGACCGCGGCTTGCCGCTGAGCGCCGACTTGGACAGCGCGCTGCGGGCCGGAGTGCTCGACGTGACACAGGCGCGGCTGCGCCTGGGTGACGGCCGCGCCGACCTACGCGGCCGCATCGAGCTCGGCGGCGCCCAGAGCGTTCGACTGAGCGGCAGTTTCACGAATCTCGACCTTGCCCAGCTGGTGCGTGGTCTCGACACCCACCTGAACGGCACGCTCGACATCGACGGACGCCTGCGAGCACCGCTCACCGGGCGCGCTCGCTTTGCACTCGACGAGAGCCGCATCGCCGGGCGCCCGATCAACGGTCGCGGCACGTTGGAGACCGGCGAGCGCCGGCTGGAAGCCGACATCGAGTTGCGCTCCGGCGCGTCCCGGCTCACTGCGCTCGGAGGCCTCGGAGCCGGGCGTGACTTGAAGCTGGCACTGGTGTCACCGGACGTCGAGACCCTCGTGCCTGGTTACGGCGGCGCAGGTTGATGCAAGCGCCACCCTTTCGGGCGAACTCGACGTGGCCCGCATCGACGGCACGGTCTCGGCGAAGAACCTGCGACTGCCCGGCGGTCACCGCATCGCCAGCGCAGTCGCAGCGTTAAAAGGCGGCAGGGCCGCCGACGAGCCGCTTGCGATCACTGCGGACATCACGGGTCACAGTAGCCCCACCGGACCGCAGGCGTCGATCGCCGGCGCCACCCTGATCGGACGCGGTACCACTGCAAGCGCAACGCTGGAGCTGACCGGCACCACCGCGACCCAGCAACCGATCCGGATCGTTGCCCATGGCGGCATCAAGGAACGGGCGTGGCGCGGCTCGATCGCCGCTGTGGAAGTCGGCGCTCCCCTGGACCTGCTGATGACCACGCCGACACCGCTGATGATCTCGACCGACGCCATGTCGCTTGGTCCTGCCGAGTTCAGCCTGCGCGGCACGCGCTTTCATGAGTTCGAGTTGCGTCGGGGCGACGGCCGGTGGCGCTCGTCAGGACGCTTCGAAGAGTTGCAGCCGCAGGCACTGGACGCGCAGGCGCGGGCACCGCGGCGCGTCGTGCGCAGCGGCGCGGGCGACCGCGTGCCGCTGACGCTCGGCGGCCGGTGGGAGTTCGAGCACACCGACGAGGGGGTCACCGGTATTGCCGTCATCGAGCGCACCGGCGGCGACCTCTACAGCGGTGTCGACGCGCTGAACCCGATCGGCGTCAGCGACGTCGGCGCGGCCCTCAACGTGCTGAACAATCGCCTTACCGGCAACGCCTATGTCCGGGGGCGCGCCCTCGGCAAGATCGATGCCGAAATCGATGCCTACATCGATCCCGCGTTGACCGGCGGCCGAGTGCTCGCCCAGACGAGGCCATTCCGCGTGGCCGTCGATGCCGACTTGCCCGACCTGAGCTGGGTCGGCCCGCTGATCGGCGACAGCGTGCAGTTCGCGGGTCGCGCGGCGATCAAGGCGGCGATCGGCGGCACGCCGGCAGACCCGACTTCCACCGGGACGATGACTGGCGAATCATTGCGGCTGGCGTGGGTCGACCAGGCGGTGCGCCTCGAGAACGGCAAGCTGGATGCGGTGCTCGACGATGGCGTTCTCGTCATCAACGAACTGATTTTCGCCGGGACACCACGCGTTGCGCCTGGCGACCTGCGCGCACTCGAGGGCCTTGACTCGAATCGGCCGTTCGAAGTGCGGGCCGTAGGGCGCGTTGCGCTGCGCTCGCTGACGGGCAGTATCGGCTTGAAGGCGACACAGCTGCCAGTGCTGCAACGTACCGACCGCTGGATGGTCGTTTCAGGCGACGCCGGCATCACGCTGTCGCCGCAGCGCGCCGAGCTTTACGCCAAGCTCACCGTCGACGGTGCTTACATCAATTTCGGCGGCCTGCGCGGGGCGCGCGCTTTACCGAACGACGTCGTAGTCAATCGAGGCGGCGCGCAGCGGAAGGAGGCGGCCGCACCCGTGGATGTCACGCTCGACATGCAGGCCAACCTCGGGCGGCGTTTCTACATCGTAGGCGCCGGCCTCGAAACGCGGCTTGCCGGCGCGATCAATGTCAGCGGGCGCCCCTCCTTGCTGCGCGGCGAAGGCAACGTGCGCACCGTCGACGGGGTATTTTCCGGTTACGGCCAGCGCCTGCAGATCGCGCGCGGCATCATCACGTTCCAGGGCCCGGTCGACAATCCGGCACTGAACGTGTTGGCCGTGCGCGCGGGCCTGCCGGTCGAGGTCGGCGTGGCCATCAGCGGGACCGCACAGAAACCGTTCGTGCGCCTGCACTCCGATCCGTCGATGTCAGACACGGAGAAACTCAACTGGCTGGTGCTTGGCCGCCCGCCCGGCGCAAACGACGGCAATGATCGCGCAATGCTGTCGGCCGCCGCGAGCGCGCTGTTCTCCGGCCAGGTGGACAGCGCCAGTGCAGGCCTGATGCGAACGCTCGGCATCGACCAGATCTTGCTGCAGCCCGGACAGAGCAGCGGTTCGTTGCTGCCGCGCGAGACCGTGGCTGGACGGCTGCGCAGCAGCAGCACCTCGTCCACGAACTCGGCCGCTGGCGACTTCCTCGCGGTCGGCAAGCGCATCAACGACGACCTGTTCATTTCGTTCGAACAGGCGCTCAGCGGCGCCGAGTATTTCGTCGCCCTGAACTATCGACTCACGCGCCAGTTGTCGGTGATCGCGCGCGCCGGCAGCACGAACGCGCTGGACCTTGTGTATACGATCGCTTTCGACTGATCTTCTAGGCGGGCTGCGCTGTCACCGCCATCGGCGCCGCGCCCTCGTCCTCCCGCTTCACGCGGAACCACGCGGCATACAGCGCCGGCAGGAACAGCAGCGTCAGCACCGTCGCAACCACCAGCCCGCCCATGATGGCCACCGCCATCGGCCCCCAGAACACGCTGCGCGACAGCGGGATCATCGCGAGGACTGCGGCGGCAGCGGTCAAGGCGATCGGCCGCAGACGGCGCACGGCGGCTTCGATGATCGCGTTCCATGTCGACAGTCCGTCCGCGCGGTTGCGTTCGATCTGGTCCACCAAGATCACCGAGTTGCGGATGATCATGCCGAACAGCGCGATGACGCCGAGCTGCGCGACGAAGCCGAACGGCGCACGGAACACCAGCAGGGCTGCAGCCGCACCGATCAGACCCAGCGGACCCGTCAGGAACACCAGCATCGAACGCGAGAACGAATGCAGCTGCAGCATCAGCAGCGTGAACACGATGAAGAGCATCAGGGGGATGTTGGCCGCAATTGCGCCGCCGGCCTTTGCCGACTCCTCCGCGGCACCTGCCACGGCGATCTGATAGCCCGCCGGCATGCGCGCACGGAGTTCGGCGATGCGAGTATCCGCCGCGACCTGGGCCGAAACCGTCGGCCCCTGGATTCCCAGTCGCACATCGCTCTGGACGGTGATCGCATAGTCACGATCCTGCCGCCAGATGATGCCCGGCTCCCACCCGAGCTCGATCTTCACGAGCTGCGACAGCGGCACGGCGCGTCCGGACGAGGTCGTGATATTGGCTTCGGCGAGCCGCGAGATCACGGCGCGCTCGTCGAGCGGCTGGCGCAGCACGATGTCGATCAGTTGATCGCCTTCGCGGAACTGGCCGATCACTGACCCGGACAGGATGGTCTGCGCCGCGCGTGCCAGCGTTTGTGTAGAAACCCCGAGCGCGCGCGCCCGGTCCTGATCGAGTTCGAGACTCAGCCGCTTGACGCTCTCGTTCCAGTTGTCATTCACACCGCGGGTGTTGGGATTTGCGCGCATCACCTGCTTCACTTCGTCGGCGATCGAGCGCACGGTGCGGGCATCGGGTCCCTGGACCCGGAACTGCACCGCATAGGGCACCGGAGGGCCGTTGGGCAACAGCTTTACGCGGCCCCGCAGGTTCGGAAAGTCCTCGCGGAAAAGTGCGGTTATCCGCTGCTGCAGCGCGTTGCGCCCCGCCAGGTTCTTCGGCGTGATCACAATCTCCGCCAGGTTGGTGTTGCCGAACTGCTGGTCCTGCGGCAAGTAGAAGCGCGGCGCGCCGGTGCCGACATAGCTGACGTACCAGTCGAGTTCCGGCTGGCGTGCGAGCCAGCGTTCGAACGCGCGAGTTTCCAGTTCAGTGGCCTGCAGGCTCGATCCTTCGGGCAGCCACAGGTTGATGACCAGTTCAAGGCGGCTCGAATCCGGGAAGAACTGTTGCTCGATGAAGCGGAAGCCGCCGATGCCGAGCGCCAGCGCACCGACCGTGATCGCAATGACGGTCTTGCGCCATTCGACGCACCAGTCGACCAGGTGGCGGAAACGGCGATAAAACGGCGTGTCGAACAGTTCGTCGTCACTGTGCACGCCAGCCTTGGGCTTCACCTTCAGCAGCCAGATCCCGAGCAACGGCACGAAGAGCACGGCAACGAACCACGAGATCACGAGGGCGAGCGCGGTGACCTGGAAGATCGACATCGTGTACTCGCCGGCGACTGATTTCGCCAGTGCGATCGGCAGGAATCCGACCGCCGTGATCAGCGTTCCCGTGAGCATCGGCATCGCGGTCGTTTCGTACATCGCGGTGACCGCGACCGCCTTGCTGGCGCCTTCCTCCAGCATGCGCACCATCATCTCGACCGCGATGATCGCGTCGTCGACCAGCAGGCCGAGCGCGATGATCAGCGCTCCGAGCGAGATCTTGTGCAGGTTGATGCCCAGCAGCCACATGCAGAGCATCGTGATCGCCAGCACCAGCGGTATCGTGGCCAGCACGACTAGGCCCGGACCCGGATCGACGCGCAGCGGCTTCGTATGCAGGCCGAGGCTCAGGAACGACACCGCCAGCACGATGGCGAGGGCCTCCACCAGCACGCGCAGGAATTCGTTGACCGAGGTCGCCACCGCGCGCGGCTGATCGGCCACCTTCGTCATGTCGATGCCGACCGGCAGCGACGCCTCGATGCGGCGCTCGGCCGCCGCAAGGTTCTTGCCGAGCTGGATGATGTCGCCGCCCTTCGCCATCGAAACGCCGAGTCCGACGACCTCGCGCCCGTCGCCGTCGGCGAAGCCAGCGCGCATCTTGTCGCGTGGCGGATCGGTGTAGGCACGCGTGATCGTCGCGATGTCGGCCAGCCGATACGTCAGATTGTTGGCGCGGATCGGCAGCTGGCGCAGGTCCTCGAGCGAACGGAATTCACCGGTGATACGCACCTGCAGGTTGTCGGTCGGCAGCACCAGCACGCCGGAGCCCTCGACCGCATTCTGTGCGCCGATCTGGGCCGCAAGCTGCGGGATGTCGAGCCCGATCTGCGCCAGCTTGCGGTGCGAGATCTCGATGTAGATCTTCTCGTCCTGCACACCGAACAGATCCACCTTGGCGACGTTCGGCACCTTCAGCAGCTGCTGGCGCACCGCCTCGACATAGTCCTTCAGTTCGCGATAGTTGAAGCCGTCGGTCGAGAACGCGAACATCACGCCGTAGACGTCGCCGAATTCGTCGTTGAAAAACGGCCCCTGCACATTCGGCGGCAGCGTGCCGCGTATGTCACTGACCTTCTTGCGCACCTGGTACCACGCATCGGCAACATCGCGGCCGCGCGTCGCCTCGTTCACCTGGACGAAGATCAGCGTCTCGCCCGGCTTGCTGTACGAGCGGATCTTGTCGATGCCGGGCGTTTCCTGCAGCTTCTTCTCGAGCTTGTCGGTCACCTGCTCCGCCATCTGCGTGGCGGTGGCACCGGGCCAGTACGCCCGAACCACCATGACGCGGAAGGTAAATGGCGGGTCCTCGTCCTGGCCCAGGCTGGCAAACGCGAATAGCCCACCTGCCAGCAGCACCACCATCAGGTAGCGCAGCAATGGCGCGTGGTCGATCGCCCACGCGGAAAGGTTGAAGCGCGCGCCGGCCGACACGGGCTCAGCCCTTCTTTGCCGTCTCGGGCTTCAAGGTCGCCGGGGCGGTCGGCGCAAGCTGCGTGGCTTCCGACAGGAGGCGCACCCTCTGGCCTTCCTTCAGCTGGTGCACCCCTGCGGTGACAACGATGTCGCCGGACTTCAGTCCGTCGCCGATGACGATCTCGTTCCCCGCTGCATTGATGACCTGGACGCGCTGGCGCCGCACTGTCTGCGTCGCCGGATCGAAGAGCCAGGTGTGGGTCACTCCGCCTTCGGCCTGCAGTGACTGCAGCGGCACGGCGATGATCGGCTGCGCGATCGGCGTGGCGAACGTGACGGTTGCAGTCATGCCGAGCGCAACGTTCGGCGGCGGGTTGAGCAGTGCGATGCGCGCCGGGAATGTCCGGGTTGCCGGATCCGCCACCGGCGCCAGTTCGCGCACGCGGCCGGCAATGGGCGGTCCACCCGCCCACAACCGTACCTGCACGTCGCTGGCCCCCTTGAGGAGCGCGAGCTGCTGCTCCGGGATGCCAATCAGCACTTCCATCTCCCCGGTGCGTGCAAGGCGAATCACCGACTGCCCAGCCGCGACCACTTGTCCGACTTCGGCGTCGACGCCAATGACCACGGCGTCATGCGGCGCGTGGAGCACCGCATAGCCGGCCTGGTTGCCGCTCGACTGCGCGCTCGCCTGCGCCTGCAGGAAGCGCGCTTCCGCCCCGTCCAGCGCGGCCTTGCGCCGGTCCAGTTCGGCCTGGCTGATGAATCCCTTGCGCTGCAGTTCCTCGAAGCGCTGGTAATCGGCGCGCTGCTGATCGCGATCCACCTTGGCCGCGTTGAGTCCGGCCGCCGCGCCTTCCGCTGCCAGCCGATAGTCCTGCGGATCGATCGTGGCGAGAGGTTGGCCAGCCTTCACGGTGTGGCCCACCTCGGCCAGCCGCTGAGTCACACGGCCCGGGACCTGGAAACCAGCGCGCGTTTCAATGCGCGGGCGCACTTCGCCCGCAAACTCGGCCAGTGCAGTCGTTGCCTTGGGTGCCACCGTGAGCGTCCGCACGGGGCGGACGTCCTGGGTGGTTTCCGGGGCCCGCTGGCAGGCAGTGACTATCGCAATCGAGGCGACGGCTAGAGCAACGGAGCGCATAGGCGGTCCAGTAAATAACTGACTGGTCAGTAATATAGCCAGCGCCTCGCGGGCTGGTCAATGCCTGTTGCGCTGCACACACGCGTGCCACGCCCGGTCAGGCAAGCAGGCGATAGGTCGCGATTCCGGCGACCGTCGCGAGCAACGATCCCCCCAGATGTGCGACGACGTGAACGGCCGCCGAAGCCCACTGGGCACCCTGCATCAGCACGACGCTTTCCGCGGAAAAGGTCGAAAACGTCGTCAGGCCGCCCAAAAAGCCGGTCACGATGACCAGACGCCAGAACGGCGGCACGGAAGGATGGGCCGCGAACGCGGCGATCGCCAGGCCGATCAGGTAGCCACCGATCAGATTGGACGTCAGTGTGCCCAGCGGAAGGTGTTCAAGTCGCGGGTTGAGCCAATACGACAGCGCCCACCGCATCCAGGCCCCGAGCACAGCACCGAGGGCTACCGCCGCGAGCACTGTCACCAGCGGACCGTCGCGCGTCATCGGTCAGAGGCCCCGGAGCCCCACCGCTCGCGCGCGGCGTCATCGCTGTCGCGGGCCTCGACCCACCGGGTTCCCGCGGGCGTCGCCTCCTTCTTCCAGAACGGTGCCTCGGTCTTCAGATAGTCCATGATGAATTCGCACGCCGCGAACGCTTCGCCGCGATGCGCACTCGTGACGATGACCAGCACGATCGGATCGGTGGGACGCAGTTCGCCGACACGGTGGACGACGAGCGCCTCGTAGAAATCCCAGCGCTGGCGCGCCTGGGCGACGATGCCTTCGAGCGCCTTCTCGGTCATGCCGGGATAGTGCTCGAGCATCATCGACGCGACCGAGTCACCGTTGTTGAGATCGCGCACCACGCCGATGAAGCAGGCAATCGCGCCGACGCGCGGATCGGTGCGCAGGCGTGCAAGCTCCGCATTGACGTCGAACTCCTCGTGCTGGATGCGGATCACGCTAGCCCCCGGTGACCGGCGGAAAGAACGCCACCTCGGCACCCTCCCGCAGCGGCGTGTCCGCATGCGCCATGGTCTGATCCACCGCAACGCGGACTCTCGGCATCTCGACAAACGCCTGTGCCCACGGGGTACCGCGTGCGGCCATCCAGTCCTTCAACGCAGCAACCGTCACGACGTCCACCGGCAGCGCACACTCCTCTCGCGCGACGCCGAGCCGCTCGCGCAATGCCGCAAAGTACAGGACGGTGATATTCATCGGCCGAGGCTCAGGAGAGGAGTTCCGCAAACGACAGGTAGCGGACCATGTCGCCGCGCGCGATGGTCGCACCCGCCGGGTGATCGACCAGCCCGTCGGCCCATGCCGTCGAATTCAGCACGGCGGAGTTCTGTGTCGGGAAGAGCGCCACTCCGCCCTGCTCGTTGCGACGCACGCGCAGGAACTCGCGACGCTTGTCCGGCTTTGGCCAGTCGAACTCCGCCCGCAGGTTGAACGCGGGCACATCCGTCGAGCGAGCCCCCTGTCGAGACAATACGTATGGCCGGGCAAACAGCAGGAAGGTGACGAAGCTCGAGACCGGGTTGCCTGGCAGTCCAATGAACGGCACGCCACGCACCGCTCCGAAAGCCAGCGGCTTGCCCGGTTTCATCGCGATCTGCCACAACTCCAGCGCACCCTCCGCTTCCACGGCGGGCTTGACATGGTCTTCCTCACCCACGGACACGCCGCCCGAGGTGAGGATCAGATCCGCATCGCCCGCCGCGTCGACGAACGCGGCCCGCGTCTGCGCCCGGTCATCCGGAACGATGCCGAGGTCGTTCACGTCACACCCCAGGCGCTCCAAGAGAGCACGAAGCACGAAGCGGTTCGAGTTGTAGATGCGACCGGGCGCAAGCGCTTCACCCGGCATCGCGAGTTCGTCGCCGGTGAAGAACACGGCGACCCGCAGCCGGCGATGCACCGTCACGCGCGCCGCGCCGACCGACGCTATCAGGCCGAGGTCCTGCGGCCGCAGCCGCGAACCGGCCGCCACCACCGTGTCACCCGCTGAGATATCGATGCCGGCCTTGCGGATCCACGCACCGCGTTCAGGCATTTCGTTGATCGTGACGCGCCCTTCGCCGGCCGTGCAGGCTTCCTGCATGACGATCGCATCCGCACCTGCCGGAACCGGGGCGCCGGTGAAAATGCGTGCCGCCGTGCCGGGTTCGAGCGCCGCACCGACATGTCCCGCCGCGATGCGCTGGCTCACTCGAAGCGTGGTCCCCGGCGCCGGCACGTCAACGGTCCGCACGGCATAGCCGTCCATCTGCGAATTGTCGAGCGGCGGCACCGCGAGCGCCGAAACGACGTCTACCGCCAGCACCCGGCCGTCCGCGGCGAGTGTCGGCACGGCTTCGACATCAACAGGGTCGGCGCGGCGCAGGATGCGCGCCAGCGCGTCTTCCACCGTAAGCATCAGGTGAGCCCCAGGCGCTCCGCTATGAACTCGGCAATCTTAGCCGGGGCGTTGAGATCCAGCACTGGCAGCGCGGCGTCGATCGGATGGTCCGCTGCGATCGCGATCACGTTGGGATCGTGCGGAAAGATCGCCGGCTCGGCCTGTTCGCTGCGGCGCACTTCGATGCGTGGAACGTGGCCCTCGCTCTTGAACCCCTCGATGATGACGAGGTCGCACGGCGCGAGCCGCGCCAGCAGATCTTCGAGGGTCGCCGGCTGCTGCGGCGTCTCGGTGAGCATCGCCCAGCGCAGCGCGGTCGCGATCAGCACCTGGCCGGCACCGGCTTCGCGATAGCGAAACGAGTCCTTGCCGGGCCGATCCATGTCGAAGCCGTGATGCGCGTTCTTGATCGCCGATACCGACAGACCGCGCGCCTTCAGCAGTGGAATCAGCTTCTCGATCAGCGTCGTCTTGCCGCTGTTCGAGTAACCGATGAAGCCGATCGCCTTCATCAGGCGTCAGGCGCCATGGGCTGCAATGTAGTTCTTGACCGCCTGCAGGTCGACGTCCAAGCGCTCGAAGCGCTGCGGCAGCGACTCGATGTCGGCGAACGCCGCCGGCCGCTGCGGGGCGCAGCCGAGCGCCTCGACAATCGTCTCGGAGAACTTGGCGGGCAGTGCGGTCTCGAGGCAGATCATCGGCACTGCGGCATCCCGATGTTCGAGCGCGACCTTCAGGCCATCCGCGGTGTGCGGATCGATGACGACGCCATAGCGCTGTTCGACGGTTCGAATCGTGCGCAGGCGATCGATGTGCGTGCTCTTGCCGGAGACCAGGCAGCTGCGCCGCACCGCCTCGTAGAACGGCGTGCCGCCGACATGGAACTGGCCGCGCGTATCGATCTCCCACCACAGCTCGCGCACGACCTCGGGGTTGCGTCCGACAACGTCGTAGATGTAGCGCTCGAAGTTGGACGCCTTGCTTATGTCCATCGACGGACTGCTGGTGGCGTGCGTCTCGCTGCCGCCGCGCACGCGGTAGCGGCCGGTGCGGAAGAATTCGTCGAGAACATCGTTCTCGTTGGTGGCCAGCACGAGCCGGTCGATTGGCAGACCCATGTTGCGGGCAATCCAGCCCGACAGGATGTTGCCGAAGTTGCCTGACGGAACAGCAAAGGACACGCGCTCGCCCGGCTGCCGGGTCGCCGCGAGATAGCCGCGGAAGTAGTAGACGACCTGCGCGACGATGCGGCCCCAGTTGATCGAATTGACGCTGCCGACCTGCCAGCGCGCCTTGAACTCGAGGTCGGCGGACACCGCCTTCACGAGGTCCTGGCAATCGTCAAAGGTGCCGGCGACCGCCAGGTTGTGGATGTTCGCGTCCTGCAACGAGTACATCTGCGCGCGCTGGAAGGCGCTCATGCGTCCTTGCGGCGACAGCATGAAGACGTTGATGCCGCTGCGACCGCGCAACGCGTACTCCGCCGCGGAGCCGGTGTCGCCGGAGGTCGCGCCCAGCACGTTGAGCTCGCCGCCGCGTTCGCGCAGCACATGCTCGAACAGCGCCCCGAGCAACTGCATCGCCATGTCCTTGAAGGCGAGCGTCGGCCCGTTGGAAAGTTCCAGCAGTGCCAGTCCCGGCTCGAGCCAGCGCAGGGGAGTGATGTCGCTGGCGCTGCTGCCCTCGCGTACGTTGCCGTAGACCGCCGGCGTGTAGGTCCCCCGACAGAGTTCAGTCAGCCGCGCGCGCGGGATGTCGTCCGCATACAGCGCGACGATCTCGGTCGCCAGTTCTGCATACGACAGTCCCCGCCAGCGCTGCAGATCGTCAGACGCCACCTGCGGATAGTGAGCCGGCACGTACAGTCCGCCGTCGTCCGCGAGGCCCGAGAGCAGGATGTCGGTGAAACCGCGCTCCGGAGCGCGCCCTCGGGTGGAGACGTAACGCATTGGCGTGTTACAGGAGTTCTTCCTGCCGGATGCGGATCACCGGGGCCAGCACCGTCGGCAGCGCCTCGATGCGGCGGATCGCGGCATTGACGTCACGCTCGACCGCGTCATGCGTCAGCATGATGATGTCCGTCTGGTTTTCTCCTTCCGAGGGCTCGCGCTGGAACAGCGCGTCGATGGAGATCCGGCCGTCGGCGAGTATCCGCGTGATGTCCGCGAGCACGCCGGGCTGGTCGGCCACGCGCATGCGGAAGTAGTACGAGGTGACCGTGTCCTCGATCGACAGCCAAGGCACAGCCGCCATCGCATCGGCCTGGAAGGCGAGATGCGGCACGTGGTTCTCGGGATCGGCGGTGTGCATGCGCGTGACGTCGACGAGATCGGCGATGACCGCCGATGCGGTGGGCTCGGATCCTGCCCCCGGACCATAGTAGAGCGTGGTCCCGACCGCATCGCCCTTGACCAGCACCGCGTTCATCGCCCCCTCGACGCTGGCTATCAGTCGCTGCATCGGCACGAGGGTCGGATGCACCCGCAGTTCGATGCCCTTGGGCGTGCGCTTGGCAATGCCGAGCAGCTTGATGCGATAGCCGAGCTGCTCGGCGTACTTGATGTCCGCGGCGGCCAATCTCGAGATGCCTTCGGTGTAAGCGGCGTCGAAATTGATCGGCACGCCAAACGCGATGGCAGCAAGCAGTGTCAGCTTGTGCGCCGCATCGATGCCCTCGATGTCAAAGGTCGGGTCCGCCTCGGCATAGCCGAGCTGCTGCGCCTCGGCGAGTACCGCGTCGAACGGCAGGCCGCGCGAACGCATTTCCGAGAGGATGAAATTGCTGGTGCCGTTGATGATGCCGGCGATCCATTCGATGCGGTTGGCCGTCAGTCCTTCGCGCAGCGCCTTGATGATCGGGATGCCGCCCGCCACTGCCGCTTCGAATGCCACCATCACGCCCTTGGCGCGCGCGGCCTCGAAGATCTCGTTGCCGTGCCGGGCCAGCAATGCCTTGTTGGCGGTGACTACGTGCTTGCCGAGGCTGATCGCCTCGAGCACCAGTTCGCGCGCGGGCTCATAACCGCCGATCAGTTCGACGACGATGTCGATGCCCGGATGCCGCACGACGTCATGCGGGTTCGTCGAAATGGGCAGTTCGCCGCCAAGGAAGGCGCGCGCGCGCGCCGCATCGCGCACCGCGACGGCAGCGACCTCGATGCCGCGCCCTGCGCGGCGCGTGATCTCCTGCTGGTTGCGCCGGAGCACGCTCACGGTGCCACGGCCGACGGTGCCCAGTCCGAGCAGACCGACTTTGATCGGGTTCATCATGTAGGGCCGGACCGCGACGGCTGCTCCGGCATTATCGGGAAACTGTTAGGCAGCCGCCTTCTCGGGCGCGCGCGGCGTCAGCAAGCCGTCCTTGCGGAACATCTCCTTGATGCCACGCACCGCCTGCTTGATCCGGTGTTCGTTTTCGATGAGTGCGAAACGGACATGCGAGTCGCCGTAGTCACCAAAGCCGATGCCCGGCGAGATCGCCACCTTGGCCTCCGCCAGTACCTTCTTCGCGAACTCCAGCGAGCCCATCGCCTGGTACGGCTCCGGGATCGTCGCCCAGATGTACATCGATGCCTTGGGTACGTCGACCATCCAGCCGGCTTCGTGCAGCCCGCGCGCGAGCACGTCACGGCGGCGCTGGTACTCCCGGCGGATTTCCTCGACGCAGTCCTGCGGACCTTCGAGCGCAGCGATCGAGGCAACTTGGATCGGCGTGAAGGTGCCGTAGTCGTGATAGCTCTTGATGCGCCCGAGTGCTGACACGAGGTCCTTGTTGCCGACCATGAAGCCGATGCGCCAGCCGGCCATGTTGTAGCTCTTGCTCATCGTGAAGAATTCGACTGCGACCTCGCGTGCGCCCGGCACTTGCATGATCGACGGAGCCCGGTTGTTTGGATAGGCATCGTCGAAAGTGATGTCGGCATAGGCCAGGTCGTGAACGACGTAGATGCCGTGCTGCCGCGCCAGCTCGATCACTCGATGGAAGAAGTCCAGGTCGACGCACTGCGCGGTCGGATTGCTCGGGAAAGCCGAGGATCATCATCTTCGGCTTCGGGAACGACTCGCGGATCGCGCGCTCGAGCTCGGCGAAGAAATCGACGCCGCCATCCATGCGCACCGAGCGGATATCGGCGCCGGCGATGATGGCGCCGTAGATGTGGATCGGATAGCTCGGGTTCGGCACCAGCACCGTGTCGCCGCGATCGAGCGTCGCCAGCATCAGGTGCGCGAGACCTTCCTTCGAGCCGATGGTGACGATCGCCTCGGAGTCCGGGTCGAACTCGACGCCGTAGCGCGTCTGGTACCAGTTGCGTGATCGCGCGCCGCAGCCGCGGGATGCCCTTGGACACCGAGTAGCCGTGCGTGTCCTGCCGCTGCGCCGCTTCGACCAGCTTGTCGACGATGTGCTGCGGCGTGGGCCCGTCCGGGTTGCCCATGCTCATGTCGATGATGTCCTCGCCGCGGCGCCGCGCGGCCATCTTCAACTCGCCGGTGATGTTGAAGACGTACGGGGGCAGGCGCTTGATGCGCGGAAACTCGACCATCTCCCCGGACCTCAGGCTGTGTGTTGCAAACACGCCGCAAACCGCGGAGCGCCTGCGTTTTCGATCAATTCGCGCTCGCTTGTGCGGCGCAACGTGTGCCTATAATGTACCCGAAGTGTTCATGCATCGATCCGCGTTCGCGGACGATTGCAGGGAAGCCCGGAGCGAATTGAAACTGCACGCGGACTCGCCGACAGCGCTCAACACGGTCACCGCCTACGGCCCCGGCTTCATTGACGTCAACCAGGTTCGCCATCTTCGCCCGATCCTCCTCGCGCCCGACCGCCCGGTCGAGGCTTGGGACGTGGCCGGCTTCGACGCCCTGACCGCCGAGGACTTCACGCGCCTGCGCGATCGCTCCCCGGAACTCGTCCTGCTCGGCACCGGCGAGCGCCAGCGCTTCCCGCATCCGCGCCTGGTCAAGCCGCTGATCGACGCGCGCATCGGCTGCGAAGCGATGACCTCGCAGGCGGCCTGCCGCACGTACAACATCCTGATGGGCGAAGGCCGCAAGGTGCTCGCCGCCATCCTGCTCGATTCATGAGGATTAGATGCCCGTAGTGCTCGACAAGAAGGTGCCCGATTTCAAGGCCGAGGCCACCGGTGGCGAAGTGCAGCTGTCAAAGCTCAAGGGCAGCGCCGTCGTTCTCTATTTCTATCCGAAGGACAACACGCCTGGCTGCACGACGGAGGGCATGGACTTTGCTGCGAACCAGGCGAAGTTCAAGCGCGCCGGCGCCGTCATCTTCGGCGTCTCGCGCGACAGCCTGAAGTCGCACGAGGGCTTCAAGGCCAAGCTGGGCTTCCCGTTCGAACTGATCTCGGACCCCGACGAGTCGCTCTGCCAGCTGTTCGGCGTCATCAAGATGAAGAACATGTACGGCAAGCAGGTGCGCGGCATCGAGCGCAGCACCTTCGTCATCGACGCCTCCGGCGTACTGCGACGCGAATGGCGCGGCGTGAAGGTGCCGAATCACGTCGCCGACGTCCTTGCGTTCGTCCAGTCGCTCGACTGAGACGATTCCCCGACAACCCTTTCCTCCTCACGGCCCCACCGCCCCGCTGATGCCTCTGCCGAAAGCACCGACCAAGCCCGCCACCCTGCTTGTAGCGATCCCTTCCGAACCGACCCGCCACGAACGGGCTCCTACCGTGCCACCGCCGGTGGCACGCGGCCCCGAACCCACCCCCACTGTCCGCGCGACGCCCGCGACACGACTGGCGGTGGTCGAGTCGAAACCGCGCGCCAGCGGCAGGAAACCGCGCGCCGACGAACGCCCGAAGCTATTCGTGCTCGATACCAACGTACTGATGCACGACTCGACCAGCCTGTTCCGCTTCGAGGAGCACGACGTCTTCCTGCCGATGATGACGCTGGAGGAACTGGACTCGCACAAGAAGGGCATGTCCGAGGTCGCGCGCAGCGCGCGCCAGGTTTCGCGAACGCTCGACTCGCTGGTGGCGGCCTGCAAGACACCGATCGAGGATGGCATTCCGCTGAACGCGCTGGGCAACAAGGACGCATCAGGGCGCCTGTTCTTCCAGACGCAGGCCGTGGAAGGCTCGCTGCCAGCGAGCCTGCCGGCCGGCAAGGCGGACAACCAGATTCTCGGTGTCGTGCACACGCTCAGGGGCCGCTACACCGACCGGGACGTCGTTCTGGTGTCCAAGGACATCAACATGCGCGTCAAGGCACGCGCGCTCGGACTGCCGGCGGAGGACTACACCAACGACAAGGTGCTGGAGGACACGGACATCCTCTACACCGGCGTCTTCCAGCTGCCCGCGAACTTCTGGGACAAGAACGGCAAGGGGATGGAGTCGTGGCAGTCAGGCGGCTACACGTATTACCGCATCTCCGGCCCCATCGTCGGCGACCTGCTGGTCAACCAATTCGTATACCTCGAGAACGGCACGAACTTCTATGCGCAGGTGCGCGAGATCCGCGGCAAGTCGGCGGTACTTCGCGTGCTGCGCGACTACACGCATGCCAAGAACGCGGTCTGGGGCGTGACGGCGCGCAATCGCGAACAGAGCTTTGCACTGAACCTGCTGATGGATCCGGAGTGTGACTTCGTCACGCTGATCGGCCAGGCTGGCACCGGCAAGACTCTGCTGGCGCTGGCGGCGGGTCTGTCGCAGACGCTCGAGACCAAGCGCTTTGCCGAGATCATCGTCACGCGCGCCACCGTGCCCGTCGGGGAGGACATCGGATTCCTGCCCGGCACGGAGGAAGAAAAGATGGCACCGTGGATGGGCGCGCTCGAAGACAACCTCGAGGTGCTGAACAAGACCGACGACGCCGCCGGCGAATGGGGCCGCGCCGCGACCAACGACCTGATCCGCACGCGCATCCGCATCAAGTCGCTCAACTTCATGCGCGGCCGCACCTTCATCAACAAGTACCTGATCATCGACGAGGCGCAGAACCTGACGCCGAAGCAGATGAAGACGCTGGTCACGCGCGCCGGCCCCGGCACCAAGGTTGTCTGCCTCGGGAACATCGCGCAGATCGATACGCCCTATCTGACCGAGGGATCCTCAGGGCTTACCTACGTCGTCGACCGCTTCAAGGGCTGGCTGCACTCCGGCCACGTCACGCTGCAGCGTGGCGAACGCTCGCGGCTGGCGGATCACGCGGCGGAAGTTTTGTAAGCGTCGCTCGTGTACGCGACGCGCTACGCGCGTCGCACGTGCACTCGCTCCGGTACGGTTCTCGACGCGAGAACCGTAATGACTGCTCAGTCGGCTGCGCTCCGGAGCGGCCGCGCGCTTCGCCGACTTTCAATTGCACGGCACCCACCCTGCCCTCCCGCCACGCGGGAGGGGGTGTGCACTCCTCCCTGCACCCTCCTCGCCTGGCGAGGAGGGAAAGGCAATCCTGGCACTGCGAGGTACTTCGCGGGGTGGAGTGCCCGCCTTTGTACTTCGGCGGAGCGCGCGGCCGCTCCGGAGCGCAGCCGACTAACTATTCGGAGCGAGTGCACGTGCGATGGCCCGACTGCGTCGGGCCATCGCGTACACGAGTAACGTCAATATATTAGCGCCGCCAGAAACACGCCAATCATCGTGAACGCGATGGCGATCTTGACGGCGGTGCCGAGCAACAGGCCGAGCCAGGTGGCAAGTCCGACCTTGCCGGCACGCAGCGCATCGCGCTCGGCAATGAACTCGCCAATCGCAGCGCCCACCAGCGGCATGAACAAGAGTCCCCACAGCCCGGTGAAGATGCCGACCACGGTGCCAACCGCGGCGCCGATGACGCCCTGCTTGCTGGCACCGGCGCGTCGGGCCGAAGCGGCCGCCGCGATGTAGTCGATCGCCAGGCCGATTGCCGCAAGCACACCAAGGACGGCGATGGTCCAGACGTTGATGCGCTGGAAGTCATCGATCCACGCCGCCAGCAGCACACCGCCGAAGATCAGCGGAATGCCGGGGAGCGCCGGCAGGACCGTGCCTGCCAGGCCAGCCACGACCAGCAGCGCTGCAGCGATCCACAGTGCCGTCGACATCGAAGCGTTCAGCGCAACGCCAGGGCCTGCACTTCAGCCGCGGCGTGCTTGCACTTGTCGGTCAGCTCCTCGAGCAGTTCGTAGATCGCCTTCAGCTTCACCAGCTGGCGCGTGTCGGGTTCCTCGCGGAACAGCTTCGACATCGCCGAGCGGTACACGTGATCCGCCTGGGCCTCGAGCCCATCGACCTCTTCGCACAGGGCGAGGACCGTGCGCATGTCGGCGCCCGACTCCAGGCCGGCCACCGCACGCTGCAGTGCCTCGGCGCTCTGCACCGCGAGATCGGCGAGTCGACCGGCTTCTGCCGTCGTCGCAGTGACGTGATACAGATGCAGCGACTGCGCGACGTCTTCTGCCAGGTCGAGGATGTCGTCGAGTCGATTGATCAGGGCATGGATCGCCGATCGAGGGTACGGCGGCAGCCAGGACCGCCGCAGCAGCGTCAGCGTTTCCGCGACGACGCCATCCGCACGTTTCTCGATAGCCTCGATCTCGCGCACGCGGCCATTCGGATCACGCACGTCCACGAGCAGCTGCGCCAGCGCCGTCAGGCCCTCGGCACACAACTGCGCGTGGCGATTGAACAGCGGGTAGAAGCGCCGGTCGCGGCGGATCAGCCGGCGCAAGGTCGCGCGCAGCGGGCCGCGTCGCTCGGGCCCATCCTGGACAAAGCGGGACGTCATCCGAACTGCGGGCTCCGGGCCAGGTTCTCGAACTTGGTGTACTGCCCATCGAAGCGCAGGTTCACGCGTCCGATCGGGCCGTTACGCTGCTTGCCGATGATGATCTCGGCCACGTTCTTGTCGTTCGTGTCCGGGTTGTAGACCTCGTCACGGTAGATGAACAGGATCACGTCCGCATCCTGCTCGATTGCGCCCGATTCGCGCAGGTCCGACATCACGGGCCGCTTGTCGGTACGCTGCTCCACTGTCCGGTTCAGCTGCGACAGTGCAACGACCGGAACGGAGAGTTCCTTCGCCAGCGCCTTCAGGCCCCGTGAGATTTCCGAGATTTCGGTCGCACGGTTCTCGCCCTGCCCGCTGGCACTCATCAGCTGCAGGTAGTCGACGATGATGAGCCCCAGCTTGCCGCAGGTGCGCGACAGGCGCCGCGCGCGGGCGCGCAGATCGATCGCGGTCAGCGCCGGCGTCTCGTCGATGTAAAGCGGCGCCTCGTGCATCTTCTGGATGGCCGAGGTCAGCCTCGGCCAGTCGTCGTCCAGCAGGCGCCCGGTGCGCAGGCGTTGCTGATCGAGTCGCCCCACCGACGACAACATCCGCAGCGCGAGCTGGGAGGCGCCCATTTCCATCGAGAACACCGCGACCGGCATGCCCTGGTCGATGGCCACGTGTTCGCCGACGTTGAGCGCGAATGAGGTCTTGCCCATGGACGGTCGGCCGGCAACGATCACGAGGTCACCCGGCTGCAGTCCCGACGTCTTCGAATCGAGGTCGGCAAAGCCGGTCGGTACCCCGGTAACGTCCGAAGGATTCGCGCGCTCAAACAGTTCTTGGATCCGCTCGACGACCTTGGTCAGCAGCGGCTGGATCTCGATGAACCCCTGGCGGCCGCGCGCGCCCTCCTCGGCGATGCGGAACACGCGGCTCTCCGCTTCGTCAAGGATCTGCTTCGTGTCGCGCCCCGCCGGATTCAGTGCGCTCGTCGCGATCTCGTCGCCGGCAGTGACGAGCCGGCGCAGGACCGAGCGCTCGCGCACGATCTCGGCATAGCGACGGATGTTCGCTGCCGACGGCGTGTTTTGCGACAGCGTGTTGAGGTAACCCAGCCCCCCCGCGTCGTCCGCCTTGTTGGAGTTGCGCAGTGCCTCGTAGACGGTGACCGCGTCCGCCGGCTTGCTGGCGTCGATCAGGCGGCTGATCGCGGCGAAGATCAGGCGATGGTCGTTGCGATAGAAATCATCGGTGCCGACCAGGTCCGCAATGCGGTCCCAGGCAGAGTTGTCGAGCAACAGCCCACCCAGCACCGACTGCTCGGCTTCAATGGAATGCGGCGGTGTACGAACCGCGGCAAGCTGGGGATCTGAGACCGGCTGGTTCACGAAACGCGGATCGCGCAGGGAGACGGGTGCGGACGACTGCCCGCGGGTGAAGGGGAACTATAGCAACCGCCACCACCCTCGAAGGCAGCGCAGCGACAGGCAAAAAAAGAGGCGGCCGCAAGGCCGCCTCTCGTCGGGGAATGCCCGTGCGTCAGGCCTGCTCGCCGACGACCGTCACGGTGATTTCGGCAGTGACGTCGGAATGCAGGGTGACCGTCAGCGGGTGGTCGCCCACCAGCTTCAGCGGGCCCTCCGGCATGCGGACCTGCGCCTTGTTGACGTTGAAACCCTGCTTGACCAGCGCCTCGGCAATGTCGTAGTTGGTGATCGAGCCGAACAGCCGGCCGTCGACTCCCGCCTTGGCCGTGACCTGGACCTTCGCACCGCTCATCTTCTCCTGCACCGACTGCGCAGCGGCAAGCTTGTCCGCCTGGGCCTTTTCGAGGTCAGCGCGACGCGCCTCGAATTCCTTGATCGCCGTCTCGGTGGCGCGACGCGCCTTGCCCTGCGGGATCAGGAAATTGCGCGCGTAGCCTTCCTTGACCTTGACGACGTCGCCCAGCTGCCCCAGGTTGACGATTTTTTCCAGCAGTATGACTTGCATGTTCGTCTTCCTTGCTTAATGGGTGTCGGTGTACGGCAGCAGCGCCAGGAACCGCGCCCGCTTGATCGCCGTGTCGAGCTGGCGCTGGTAGTGCGCCTTGGTCCCGGTCAGGCGTGCCGGCGTGATCTTGCCGTTCTCGCCGATGAAGTCGCGCAGCGTATCGACATCCTTGTAATCGATCTGCTCGACCTTCTCCACCGTGAAGCGGCAGAACCGCTTGCGCTTGAACAGCGCGTTCTTCTGATCCGGCCGGCGGGTGCCTTTGCCCTTGCCCTTGCCCTTGCCCTTGCCTCGCATTGAGGTTGCCATCGTGTGCTCCTGTATTCCGGGTAACTGAGTGTTCTATGGTCTTGCGTATTCGGTGATATGAACGATCAGGCGATTCGAGCGGCGGCTCCGCGGCGCGATGAAACCGGTGATCGTCAGCGGCTGTCCGAGTGGCTCCCGATCCAGCCCCAGTGCCACGGGACCGACGGCGATCGCCGGAAACTCGAAATCGAGCTGACGTTCCGTCCCGACTTCAGTCACCGCGCCGTCGAAGCGGAAACTCCCCTCCGCAACCGCGACGCCTGCCGGTGTGTATCGCAGCGCACTGCGCGCCACGGGCACCGCCGAGATCCGAAGCTGGTTCACCGCTGCGCCTGCCGATGCAAGTCACCGCGCCCCTCGCCGAAGCCCGCTTATGCCGCGGCGGTCACCTGCTCGGCCGCCGCCTTGCGCGCTTCCTCACGCTCGACGACCTTCATCATCGGCGACGCAGCCGTCTCGGCCTTCTTCATCTTGATCGTCAAATGGCGCAGCACCGCGTCGTTGTAGCGGAACGCGTGCTCGAGTTCGTCCAGCGTCTTGCCGTCGCACTCGATGTTCATCAGAACGTAATGTGCCTTGACCAGTTTCTCGATCGGGTAGGCCAGCTGTCGACGGCCCCAGTCCTCGATCCGGTGCAGCTTGCCGTTGCCCGCCGTGATCATCGCCTTGTAGCGATCGATCATCGCCGGCACCTGTTCGCTCTGGTCCGGATGAACGATGAAACAGACTTCGTAATGACGCATCGTGGCTCCTTATGGATGCCCGGCGAATCGTGTCGCCGGTGGGTGAGCTGCCCGGAAGCGTCATCCGGTGCAGCAAGGAAGCCCGCAAGGGCTTGAAAAGCCTGCGATTCTAGCGGATTTACGCCGCGACGCACAAGGTCCCGTCAGCACCTCAGCAGGCGCGGAAGTGCGATTGCGGCCGTCGACCGCACCACGACCTGCGCGAGCCCATCGAGCTCGCTTTCTGCCGGGTTCACGACGATCACGGCCGCCCCCGCCCGGCGCGCCGCCAGGGGCAGTCCCGCCGCCGGATAGACTAGGCCAGAGGTTCCGACCACCAGCATCACGTCGCAGTCCCGCGCGGCCGATTCGGCGGCGGCCAGACGGTCGGGATCGAGCATCTCGCCGAACCACACGACACCGGGTCGCAGCCAGTCCCCGCAGTTCGGGCACCGCGGCGGCTCGCCGATCGGCACCCGCGAAGGTTCGTTCTCGACATACCCGCAGTGGGCCAGGCAGATGGTCTGGGCGATCGAACCGTGGATCTCGATGACGTCGCGCGACCCGGCACGGCGATGCAGGCCGTCCACGTTCTGCGTGACGATGCACAGGCGATCGAAGCGGCCTGCCGCCGTGGCCAGGACCGCATGACCGGCGTTCGGCTCGGCCAGCGCGACGGCATCGCGGCGTCCGGCGTACCAGCGCCACACCAGCGGCGGGTCGGCGCGGAACCCCTGTTCCGAAGCCAACTGCATTGGATCGAACCGTGCCCACAGGCCGGTCTGGGCATCGCGGAACGTCGGCACGCCGCTCTCCGCCGACATGCCGGCACCGCTCAACACGGTGATGCGTCGTGCACCGGCGATCAGGCCCCGCGCTTCCTCGATCGGCTCCAGCTTCACCGCCGACCCTTATCGTCAGGAGAGGGCCGGCACGCGGCGGTCCATCAGCGCGAACCACAGCGGCGGGACCAGCGCGAGCAGCACCATCGCCGGATACCCGGCCGGCAGTTGCGGCGCATTCGGCATCGTCTTTAGTGCCTCGTACGGCCTCTGCATGTGCGCATGGTGGTCCGAATGCAGTTGCAGGTTGAAGAGGATCCAGTTGCTGACCACGAAGTCCGCATTCCACGAATGCTCCGCGCGGACCGGCTCGTAGCGCGCGCCGAGGCGGCGTCGTTGCAGGCCATAGTGCTCGATGTAGTTGATGATCTCGAGCAGTGCCACCGCGACGATCGACTGCAGCAGGAACAGCAGCGCGGCCGGACTGCCCCCCAGCCACGCTGCGAACGCAAGCAGGGCCGCGGAGAGCAGGCTGCCCGCAAACGCCCAGTTACCGAGGCTCCACCGGGAACGGCCCTGCCGCTCGAGCCGAATCGCTTCGAGCTTCCACGCATGCAGGAAGCTGCCGACCACGGACCGGAGGATGAAGCGGTAAGCGTTCATGCCGCGCGGTGCCGTCGCCGGATCTTGCGGTGTGCCCACGCGCACGTGGTGGCCGCGGACATGTTCGACGAAGAAATGGCCGTAACAGACACTGATGAGCAGTGCCTTGGCAATCCAGCGATCGAGCGCCGTCGAGCGGTGGCCCAGTTCGTGGGCGATGGTGATACCCAGTCCGCCCGTGACGACGCCCACCGCGATGGCGAACAACACTAACTGGCCCGGATCCAGGGTCGGAGCAATGCGAATCGCCTGCACCAGCAGCAGCGCCTGCAAGGGCAATTGCAGCCGAGGGATCCAGCGGGCAAACGCCGGTGGCCTGCGCTCAACGTCCGGACGGGGCACTCCGACGGCCACGTCGAGCAGCGGTATCAGCACGAACGTGATCACCAGCGTCAGCCACGGCATCCCAAGCGCAATCCAGTGCAACGGACTGAGTACGAAAAAGATCAGGAAGACCGTGCCGAAGAACGCTGCGAACATGCTCCCATCCTGCCCCCGCAGGCAGCGATTTTCAAGCAACGCCATCCGACCGGCGCGCCCCCGCAAGACGCTGGCGCACGGTCTCGAACAGGCAGATCCCGGTCGCGACGGACACGTTGAGACTTTCGACGGTGCCTCGCAGCGGAATCCGCGCCAGTTCCGCGCAGCGCTCGCGTGTCAGCCGTCGCAAGCCCGCGCCTTCGGCACCGAGAACCCAAGCCACCGGCCCCGTGAGGTCAAGTTCGAACACGGACTGGTCAGCCTCGCCGGCAGCCCCAATCGCGCGGATGCCGGCCTCGTCAATTGCTTCGAGCGCCCGCGCCAGATTCGTCACTTCGATCAACGGCACCGACTCGGCGGCCCCGGCGGCGGCCTTCAGTGCTGCCGGCGTCATGCCGGCGGACCGGTCGCGCGGCACGATGACGGCATCGACTCCGGCGGCATCGGCGACACGCAGACAGGCTCCAAGGTTGCGCGGATCCGTCACGCCGTCGAGCAAGAGGAGCAGCGTGTCGGGTCGCAGCGCCTCCAGCACATCGTCGAGCGTCAGAACCTGCGCAATATCAGCCGCGACCGCCACGACACCCTGGTGAGGCGCCTCCCCACACAGCGCGCGCAGCTGCGCCGGATCGGCCGCGACCACTTCGACTCCGGCAGCATCTGCCTGCTCGCGCAGGCGCTGCATGCGACCGTCACGGCGCCGCGCATCCACATAGATGCATTCGATCGAAGCGGGCGCCGCACGCAGGCGCGCCGACACGGCGTGAAAGCCAGCCAGAGTGCGTCGAGCGCTCATCTGCCGCGCCGGCGCGCGCGCACCTTGCTCCCCCGCAGGCCGACGCCGCGGGTGCCCGTACGCGCGGTCTCGCGCTTGTCGATGTCACGCGGCTTGCGTGCCCCTGCCGCGGCGTGCCGCGCCCGTCGCTCCTCGACCGTCTCGCCGCGCTTGCGGTCCTTCTCCTTGGCTTCGGGCAGGCTTGCCGCGAGGATGGCCTTGCGCGTATCGCCTCGCACCAGCCGGAACTCGATGCGTCGGGCTTCCAGGTCCACACGCGCCACCTGTACCGTCACTCGATCGCCGAGCCGGTAGCGCAGACCGGTGCGCTCGCCGCGCAGTTCGTGCAGCGCCTCGTTGAACAGGAAATACTCGGAACCGAGTTCCGAAACGTGAACCAGCCCCTCCACGTAGAGGTCGTCGAGCACGATGAACACGCCGAACGGCACGACGGAGCTGACCGTGCCGCTGAACGTTTCGCCAACGCGTTCGCGCATGTAGTAGCTCTTGAGCCAGGCTTCGACATCGCGCGATGCGTCATCCGCGCGGCGTTCGTTCGCCGAGCAGATCAGGCCAAGCTTCTCCCAGACGGCCACGTCAGCACTCGCCGCGGGCCGTCTATCGGCCCCCGGCCGCATCGCCTTGCGTGCAGCGCGCGGGGCCACCGCGATTTCGGGGGAACTGCTAACCACAGGAACGTAGGGCTTCTTGCCGAGGCACGCCTTGATCGCCCGGTGCACCAGCAGATCCGGATAGCGGCGTATGGGCGAAGTGAAGTGCGCGTAGGCCTCGTACGCCAGGCCGAAGTGACCGGAGTTGTGCGGGCTGTAGATCGCCTGCTGCATCGAGCGCAGCAGCACTGTCTGCAGAAGCTGCGCGTCTGGTCGCGGACGGATCTTCTTCAGCAGCAATGCGTAGTCGGCGGGCTGCGGGTCATCGCCGCCCTCGAGGTGCAAGCCGAGCGTCTTCAGCATCGCCCGCACGTTGGCCAGCCGCTCCGGTGTCGGACCCTCGTGGACACGGTACAGCGCCGGGTGCTTGCTGCGGGCGAGGAAGTCCGCCGCGCACACGTTGGCGGCCAGCATGCATTCCTCGATCAGCTTGTGCGCATCGTTGCGCACCCGCGGGACGATCTTCTCGATGCGACCATTCGCATCGCAGACGATGTAGGTCTCCGTCGTCTCGAGATCGATGGCACCGCGCGACTCGCGCGCACCGGCCAGTGTCTCGTAGAGCGCGTAGAGGTTCTGCAGGTGCGGCAGGACGTCGACGCGTCGATGCGCTGCACGGCTGCCCGGGACCGAGAGCGCCTCCCAGACTTCGTCGTAAGTGAGCCGCGCATGCGAATGCATCACCGCGGGGTAGAACTGGTATGCGTCGAGTGCGCCCTTGGCGCTGATCACGCAATCGCACACCATCACCAGGCGATCGACATCCGGATTCAGCGAGCACAGCCCGTTGGAAAGCTTCTCCGGCAGCATCGGAATCACACGCCGCGGGAAGTACACGGAAGTCGATCGATTCTGTGCCTCGGCATCCAGCAGGTCGCCCGACTTCACGTAGTGACTGACATCGGCGATCGCAACGATCAGTCGCCAGCCCTTCTTCCGGCCGCCTATCGGTTCGCAGTAGACCGCGTCATCGAAATCGCGCGCGTCCTCGCCATCGATGGTGACCAGCAGCAACGTCGCGCAGGTCAACGCGGTTGCGCAAGTCTCGCGGCTGCACGGCATCCGGCAGGTCGTTGGCAAGCGCCAGGGTGTCCGCCGGAAACTCGTGCGGCACCAGGAACTTCCGCACCGCGATCTCGATCTCCATGCCGGGATCGTCGATGGCGCCGAGCACTTCGATGACACGCCCCACCGGCTGCACATAGCGCTGCGGTTGCTGCAGGATCTCGACGACGACGACCTGACCGGGCTCGGCTGACAGCGTCGCGCCGGGCGGCACGAGGATGTCGTGCTGGATGCGCTGGTCCTCGGGAACGACGATCGTCACACCACGCTCGTTGAGCAGGCGGCCGACCAGCTTGTTGGTACGGCTCTCGATTACCTCGACGATCTCGCCTTCCGGCCGACCGCGCCGGTCGGTGCCCGAGACCCGCGCGAGCACCCGGTCACCGTGCAGCACCTTGCTCATCTCGTGCTCGGAAAGCACAAGGTCCTGGCCGCCGTCATCGCGGATCAGGAAACCGTAGCCGTCGCGATGGCCCTGCACCTGGCCGGAGATCAGGTTGGCCCGCGCCGCAACCAGCAGCAGACCGGCGCGATTGCGGACAATTCGCCCTGCCCGCTCGAGTTCCTCGATCTCGGCGTTGAAATTCGAACGCGCTTCGTCGGTGACGTGAAGGCGCTCGGAAAGCTCCTGCGGGGTAAGCGGCGCGCGCGCCGCGGTCAGCGTCTGCAGGATCGAGTCGCTATCAATATGTGTTGTTTTTGATGTCAATGGATTGGTTCAGGAATGGGTTGGAGCCCGCCCGGCATGTGTCAGCGGCCAGAGTAGCGCATTTGACATGGCAGTCGCCGTCGCTAGAATCTCGCGCTCACCTGTGCCCAGGTGGCGGAATTGGTAGACGCACTAGTTTCAGGTACTAGCGCCGCAAGGTGTGGAGGTTCGAGTCCTCTCCTGGGCACCAAGCTCTTCTAAAGGCCGGCCATGCCGGCCTTTTGCATTATCGCGCCCAGGAAGCAAAGCACCTGCGTGCTCTGCGCGAGGGTGAATATGGCGTCGCACATCTTCTTGCAGGCCAGTCACCCTCACGGTGCGCCGCTGCGCAGCCGCGCAGCGAGCTTCTCCGGGCCCATTGCATCGTAGACCTCGAACGGCTGATGGATCCACGGGTTCGTCGGCAGGTACTCGACGTAGTAGTCGGGCACGAAGGTGGAGCAGGCCTTGTACCAGACGACGCCGGTACGGATCTCGGATACGGCGGGAAAGCGCTGCTTCAGGTGTTCGATGACGCGTCCGAGCGTGACGCCGGAGTCGACCAGGTCGTCGACGAGCAGCAGGTTGCCGTCCAGGGTGCCCTTCGTCATCGTGATGTATTCGCCGATGTCGAGGGCGCCCTGTGACCGGCCCGCGGCCTCGCGGTACGAACTGGCCGCCAGTATCGCGAGCGGCATGTCATAAATGCGGGAAATGATGTCGCCGACACGCAGCCCGCCGCGCGCCAGGCACAGCAGGGAATCGAACTGCCAACCCGACTCGTGGATCGAAAGGCTCAGGCGCTCGATCAGCCGGTGATATTGATCCCAGGTGACGTAAAGATCCTTCACGGCGCCATTCAACGGAACGGATGGCGCAGCACGATCGTCTGTTCGCGATCCGGGCCGGTGGAAACCAGGTCGATCGGCACACCGAGAACATCGGCAAGGCGCTCCAGGTAGCGTCTTGCGTTCCCTGGCAGCCCATCCCATGAACGGACACCGAACGTCGACTCGGTCCAGCCCGGGAAGTCCTCGTAGATCGGCTCGCAGCGCTCCACCGCATCGGCGCCGTACGGCAGGATGTCGACTTCGCGGCCGTCGAAGCGATAGCCGACGCCGAGCTTCACCACCGGCAGGCCATCGAGTACATCGAGCTTGGTGATGCACAGGCCGGTCGTGCCGTTGAGTTGCACGGCGCGACGAAGCCCCGACGCATCGAACCAGCCGCAGCGTCGCGGCCGGCCTGTGACGGAACCGAACTCCTGCCCGCGATCGCGAAGTTGCTCACCGGTGGCGTCGACTAGCTCGGTCGGAAACGGCCCCGAGCCAACGCGCGTCGAGTACGCCTTCGTGATGCCCAGCACGTAGTCGAGCCGCTGCGGCGCGACTCCGGCTCCGGCCGACGCGGCACCTGCCACGGTGTTGCTGGACGTCACGTACGGATAGGTTCCGTGGTCGACGTCGAGCAACGTCCCCTGCGCGCCCTCGAACAGCAGCCGCGCGCCGCGTGCCATGACGGCGTTCAGCCGGTGCGAGACGTCAGTGATCATCGGCTTCAGCCGATCGGCTAGCGCCAGCGTTTCGTCGATGACTTTGCCCGCGTCGACAGTAGCCGCGCCGAAATAGTGTTCGAGCACGAAGTTGTGGAAGTCAAGCGCGGCGCGTACGCCGTCACCGAACCGCGCGGCGTCGAACAGGTCCTGTGCACGCACCGCCCGCCGTCCGACCTTGTCCTCGTAGGCCGGACCGATGCCGCGACCCGTGGTGCCGATCTTGGCCTCGCCGCGCTTGGCCTCACGCGCCTTGTCGAGCGCGACGTGGTACTCGAGGATGAGCGGGCAGTTGCCGCTGATCGCCATGCGTGAGGCGACATCCACGCCGGCCGCCTGCAGTTCGTCGACTTCCGCGAGCAGCGCGGTGGGCGACAGCACGACACCGTTGCCGATGTAGCAGGCCGTCTTCGGCCGCAGGATGCCCGACGGAATCAGGCGCAGGATCGTCTTCTTGCCGCCGATCACCAGCGTGTGCCCGGCGTTGTGCCCTCCCTGGAAGCGGACGACGCCATCGACGTCCTCGGTGAGCCAGTCGACGATCTTGCCCTTGCCTTCGTCGCCCCATTGGGTGCCGACGACGACCACGTTCTGTGCCATGCGGTTGTGTCCTATTTCACGGGCGCTGCAATGTCGCGGGCGGCAAGTTGCCAGTCGTTGCCCACGCGCCTCAGTTCGCGGTCAAAGATGAAGTCCCCCGGCTCCGCGCTGCCCACTTCGTCGGGCAGGCGTTGAACCACGATCTCGCCGTCCTCGCGCAGCCGGCGAACGGTCTCGCGCAGATTCTGGTCGTCGCCGGCGGGCGCCAGTATGGCCCGGGGCGAGTCCACACCCAGCAGGCCCGCCAGGTCGCGCAGGTAGATCGAGAAGCCCACCGCGGGTCGGGCGCGACCGAAGACCTTGCCGATGTTGTCATAGCGCCCACCCCGCAGGACCGCACTCGGCAGTTCCGGGGCGTGCACCGCAAACGTCACGCCGGTGTGATAACGGTAGCCGTGCAGGTCCGCCAGATCCAACGTCACTGCAGCGGCGCCGCATCGCGCGGCCAGGTACTCGAGGCCATCAAGCGCCGCGTGGATCGACGGATTGTCGGGAAGCACGCGTCGCGCATCATCGATGACCTCCAGCCCGCCGCCAAGTCGCGCCAGCGCCAGCAGGCCGTCCCGTACGCGCACCGGCAGCCCCTGGATGGTCTCGCGCAGTGCCGGAGTGTCCTTCGTACTGAGAGCCGCGAGGATCTCGTCCTCAACCGCATCCGAAAGCTTCGCCATGTCGAGCAAGGCGCGGACGACGCCGGTATGGCCGAGATCCAGGTTGACGCGCGCCAGTCCGGCCGCCCGCAGCGACGCCACCGCCAGTTCTAGCACTTCGAGATCGGCAGCCGGGCCTCCTGCTCCGTACAGCTCGGCGCCGATTTGCAGCGGCTCCCTGACAGCGAGGGGATGCTGCGGTCGCGTATGCAGCACGCTGCCCGCATAACACAGGCGCACCACCCCTGAGCGATTCAGGATGTGCGCGTCGATGCGCGCAACCTGGGGTGTCGTGTCGGCGCGCAGGCCGAGCATCCGGCCGCTTGCCTGGTCGACCAGCTTGAAGGTGCGCAGGTCGAGGTCGCTGCCACTACCGGTCAGCAGCGAATCGATGTACTCGATCAGCGGCGGGATGACGAGTTCGTAGCCATAACTCGCGTAGAGGTCGAGCAGTGCGCGGCGGATCTCCTCGACACGACGCGCCTCGCGTGGCAGGACGTCAGAGATGTTTTCGGGAAGCAGCCAACGCAGCATGGCGTGAACGTGGGACGAGGGCGTGGCAGCTCGGCGGCAACGCCGCGGCTCTTGAGGTCGGCTTCAGCTCAGAAACCAGAACAATAGCGCGCCGCCGACCACGGCAATCAGCCCGAAGAACCGGATCTGGCCATCGTTAAGCTCGGTCACGCGCTGGAACATCTGGCGCCAGGTCGCGGGAGCCAGCAGAGGCATGATTCCCTCGAGCACCAGCATCAGCCCGAACGCCAGCGCCAGCGTCTCGAGCATCAGCGGCGCGGTGCCGGCGCGGCATCCGGCGATTTCATGTACTTGAAGAACTCTGACGACGGGTCGACGACCAGCACGTCATTGCGGTTGCGGAAGCTCGACCGATACGCCTCGAGGCTGCGGTAGAAGCGCGCGAACTCCGGATTCTGGCCGAATGATTGCGCGTAGAGTGCGGACGCCTTCGCGTCGCCGTCACCGCGGAGCTTCTGCGCGTCGCGATAGGCCTCGGACAGCAGCACTTCCTTCTGGCGGTCGGCATCGGCACGAATCTTCTCGCTCTCGGCCGATCCGATCGAACGCTGCTCGTTCGCCACCCGCTTGCGCTCGGCCTCCATCCGCCGGTACACGGACTCGCTGATCTCCGGCACGAAGTCGACGCGCTTCAACCGTACGTCGACGATCTCGACGCCGAGGGACTTGGTGCGCTCCTGAACCGAGGCGCGGATTTCTTCCATCGCCCGGTCGCGCTCGCGCGAGGTGATCTCGTTCACCGTGCGCTTGTTCACCGCCTGGTTAAGCGCGTCGCGCACCAGGGTGCCGATGCGGTCCTCCGCGGAACGCTCCCCGGCAGGAAAGCTGACGCGGAACAGGCGCGGGTCGACGATGCGCCATTTGACGAAGGAGTCGATCAGCAGGTTCTTCTTCTCGGACGTCTGCACGCGATCCGTGACTGGCGTATCGAGCGTCAGGATGCGCCGGTCCTGGTATTCGACGTTCTGCAGCAACGGAACGCGGAAGTACAGACCAGGCTCCGTCACCACGCGCGTGATCTGCCCGAGCTGGTAGACGATGGCGGACTGGCGCTGGTCGACGATGAAGGTGCTCGCGCGCACGATGAACGCGAACACGACGAAACCGATGACGGCGGCGAGTATGCGGTTCATGTCCTGTCCTCAGCGCACTTCGCGATCACGGCTTCGCAGCGAGGAGTCACGCGTACGTCCGTCGGCTGCCGGGGCCGGCTCGGGCGCCGGCGTCACCGTCGTGGGGCGCGGCGCCATCGCGTCCTGGGTCACCTGCTGCATCAGCTTGTCGAACGGCAGATAAAGGAGCTGGTTGCTGCTGCGCGAATCGACCATTACCTTGGTCGTGTTCGTAAATACCTGCTGCATCGTCTCGAGGTACATCCGGTCACGAGTGACCGCCGGGGCTTTCTGGTACTCGGCGAGGATCTGACGGAACCGCGAAGCATCACCCTCGGCAGTCTGCACGATGCGTGTGCGGTAGCCCTCGGCCTCCTGCATCAGGCGCGCGGCCGCGCCGCGCGCCTTCGGCACGACGTCATTGGCGTAGGCCTGCCCTTCGTTGATCTGTCGCTCCCGGTCCTGCCCCGCCTTCACGGCATCGTCGAACGCCGCCTGCACCTGCTCGGGGGGCTGCGCGTTCTGGATCGCGACCGCCGACACCATGATGCCGGTGCCGTAGCGATCGAGCATTTCCTGCATGCGGCTGCGCACCTCGTCGGCGATCTGCTGGCGCGATTCGTACAGGACCGAGTCCATCTTCTGCCGGCCGAGGACTTCGCGCATCGCCGATTCCGCGGCCTGGATCACGGCCGCCGTCGGATTCTTGCTGTTGAAGAGATAGTCACGGGCGCCGTCGTCCTTGATGCGAAACTGCACTTCGAAGTGAATGTCGACGATGTTTTCGTCGTCGGTCAGCATCAGTGCTTCCTTGACGCGTTCCGGGCGCCCGCGTGCGCCGACCTCGACCTTGCGCAAAGACAGAATGTCGACCAGCTCGCTCGACTGCACCGGCCACGGCATGCGCCAGCGGAAGCCCGGACTGGTCGTCTCCGAGTAGCGGCCGAAAGTGGTCACGACGCCGACCTGTCCTTCCGGGACGATGTAGAAACCGCTCGCCAGCCACAGCAGGCCGGCGACGCCGAGCAGCGCGGCAAGACCGATTCCGGTGCCTTTGGGGCTGACACTGAAATTGCCCATCCCGCCGCCGCCGCGCGAGCCGCCGGACTTGCGACCGAAGAGCCCGTTCAGCCGGCGGTTGAAGTCGCGCCAGAGCTCCTCGAGATCCGGCGGGCCTTCGCCATTCGGACGCTGCGGACGGCGCGGCGGTTCGCGCTCGCCGTCGTTATTCGATCCGCCCGAACCGCCACCGCGGCCCCACTGGGGGTCGTTGAGTGACATGCGTGTCCTAAACAGAAGAGAGTTGAAGCATAGCCATCATCGATTCCACGCGGCAGTGATGCTAGACCACGGCGGCGGGGGTCCAGGCAGGGGAACTTTCGGGATGGGCGACCTCGCGGGCGCGCTGCGCATACTCAACGATAGCTTCGCGCAGCAGATCGAGGCCTTGACCGGTCTTCGCACTGACCGAAACGGCGGCGATGCTACCACAGGGGTCACGCTCGATTGCGGGCTCACGGCCCGATGCGTCGATCTTGTTGAAGACGACGAGGCGCGGTACCGATCCCGCGCCGATCTCCTCGAGGACCCGATCGACTTCCGCCATCTGCTCGGCGCGGGCCGGAGACGCGCTGTCGACGACATGCAGCAGCAGGTCCGCCTCCGCGGTCTCGTCCAACGTCGACTTGAACGCCTCGACCAGCTGGTGTGGCAGGCCGCGGATAAACCCGACAGTATCCGACAGCACGACCGTCTCACCTTCGCCCAGATGCAGGCGACGAGCCGTCGTGTCGAGTGTGGCAAAGAGCTGGTCAGCGGCGTAGGCGCCAGCCCGGGTCAACGCATTGAACAGCGTGGACTTGCCCGCGTTCGTGTAGCCAACGAGGGACACGGACAGGACGTCCCGACGCGAGCGCGCCCGCCGGCGCGTGCGGCGCTGGCGTTCGAGCTGCTTCAGGCGTTCGCGCAACTGCTTCACGCGCACTCCGATCATGCGGCGGTCCAGTTCGATCTGCTTTTCGCCCGGGCCGCCGGTCTTGCCAAGTCCGCCGCGTTGCCGCTCCAGGTGGGACCAGCCGCGCACCAGCCGGGTCGACAGGTGCTGCAGCTGGGCCAACTCAACCTGCAGCTTGCCTTCGCGGCTGCGCGCGCGCTGCGAGAAGATATCGAGGATCAGTGCGGTGCGATCCAGGACCCACAGCCCCAGCGTGCGCCCGAGATTGCGTTGCTGCGCCGGCGACAGTGCGACGTCGAAGACCACCAGGCCGGCCTCACCCGCCTCTGCCATCGCCTTGATTTCCTCGACTTTGCCGGCGCCGACGTAGTGCGCAGGATCCGGCCGGTCCCGGCGTACCGCAATGTGCCCGGCAGGCGTCAGGCCCGCCGACAGCACGAGTTGCGTGAGTTCTTCGACCGCGTCGGGATCGTCGCGCCGACCGATCGCCACGCTGACGAGCAGCGCCCGCTCGGAACGACCGGCACGCTCGTTTTCAACCTGGAAGACGGTCAGGACTCGGGCTCCGCGGTGAGATTGACCGGACGCGCAGGCACGACGGTGGAGATCGCGTGCTTGTAGACCATCTGCGTCACGGTATTGCGCAACAGGACGACATACTGGTCAAAGGATTCGATCTGGCCTTGAAGCTTGATGCCGTTGACCAGGTAGATCGAGACCGGAATGTGTTCCTTGCGCAGTGCGTTAAGAAACGGGTCTTGTAGTAATTGCCCTTTGTTGCTCATTGTGTTGGCTCCAGCGCTTTGACGCCGCTTGTTGTCTTCGGTTCAGGAGGAGGAGAACCGACCGTCGCGTGACTGCAAATGGGGACGGGGCCACGCAGTTCAATGTAAAGCAAAACCCGGGCCTTGGCCAAACCTCCTCAGGCGACGTAAGGGTTGCGCCCGGTACGGAATTCGACGCGCAGCGGGGTGCCCGCAAGCTCGAATTCGGCGCGAAAGTAGCCCTCGAGGTAGCGTCGGTAGCTGTCCGGGACGTGTTTCAGCGAGTTGCCATGAATCACGATGATGGGCGGGTTAACCCCACCCTGGTGCGCATAACGCAATTTCGGGCGCGAGGCCCCCGCGCGAGGCGGCATCTGGCGCGCGACCGCGGCCTGCAGCGCGCGTGTCAGCTTAGGCGTCGGCAGCCGGGCGAACGCCGCCGCGTGCGCTTCCGAGACGGAGCGCATTACTGCCGACAGGCCGGTGCGCTTCAGCGCCGAGATCGTGTGGATACGCGCCCAGCCCAGGAAGTGCAGCTTGCGGTCGATCTCACGCTTGATGCGATCGCGCTGGTAATCGTCCAGCCCGTCCCACTTGTTGATCGCGATGACCAGCGCCCGTCCGCTCTCGAGTACGTAGCCGGCGATGTGGGCATCCTGGTCCGATATCTCGGCCGACGCGTCGAGCAGCAGCACGACGACGTTGGCATCGGCGATTGCCTGCAGGGTCTTCACGACGGAAAACTTCTCTACCGCCTCGAATACCTTGCCGCGCCGGCGCAGCCCGGCGGTATCGATCAGGGTATACGGGCGGCCATCGAACTCGAACTCGACTTCGATGGCATCGCGCGTCGTGCCCGGCTGATCGAACGCGATCAGTCGCTCTTCCCCGATAAGCGCGTTGATCAGTGTCGACTTTCCGACGTTCGGGCGGCCAACGACCGCCACGCGCACGCGGCGCTCGGCGTCCTCGGCTCCTTCCGCCGCAGCCTCGGTCTCTGCCGCGACAAAGGGCAGGAGCGCGAGGTCCATCAGGTCGCGGACACCCTCGCCGTGCGCGGCCGAGATCGCATGCGGCTCGCCCAGCCCGAGCTCATGGAATTCCGCGATCGCTTCGGTCGGCAGTCCCTCGGCCTTGTTGACTGCCAGCAGTACGCGGCGGCCGGTGATGCGCAGCCGTTCGCCGATGCGTCGGTCCTGCGCGGTCAGGCCTTCGCGCGCGTCCAGCACCAGGACGATCGCGTCGCTTTCGGCGATCGCCTGCTCGGCCTGCGCCGCCATCTCGCGGGCGATGCCTTCGGCGTTCAATGGCTCGAAGCCGCCGGTGTCGATGACGATGTAGTCGCGCGGGCCGACCCTGCCGTCACCGTAGTGGCGATCGCGCGTCAGTCCGGGGAAATCCGCGACCAGCGCCGCGCGCGTCCTCGTCAGCCGGTTGAACAGCGTCGACTTGCCGACGTTCGGGCGGCCGACGAGTGCGATGACCGGTTTCATCGTGTGGCCCGGCCGATCTACTCGACCGTCACAAGCGCGACTGTCCCATCCTGCGTCTGCACGACGGCACCGCCGCCGAATGCCGTCGGTGACGCGGTGATCTCGCTGCCCAGCCCAATGCGCGCGAGAAAGCTGCCGTCCTCGGGAGAAAGGAAGTGCAGGTAACCGGCGTAGTCGCCGACGAGCACGGCCCGTCGCAGCGCGAGCGGCGCGGCGAGATCCCGGTGGAGGAGCTTCTCCTGGCGCCAGGCATTGGCTCCAGTCGCCGTCGAAAACGCCACCACGTTGGACTTCGCATCCACCGCATAGACGCGGCGGCCGTCACCACCCACTCCAGTGCGGGCCGAGAAGTCACGCGCCCAGCGCAGGTTGCCGTTGGCGATCTCGAAGCAGGCGACACGTCCCTGGAACGCCGCGGCGCAGACGTCGCCGCCGAGCACCAGGGGCGTGCCCTGCACGTCCGCCAGGCGCTCGACTTCGGTCGCGCCCCGCGGCTCTGCCACCGGGGCGTCCCAGCGCACCGTGCCATTGGCCACGCCGATCATGGCCAGGCGCCCGCTCGGGAAGCCGGCAGCAATCAGGTCGCCGGCGAACGTCATTCCCGTCATCGACTTCAGCGTCAGCGGCGGCGTCGTACGTTGGTAGTTCCAGCGGCGCTTTCCGGTGTTCGCCTCGAACGTTGTGATCCGGTAATCCGACGAGCGCACGATCACGAGCCCGCGCCCGACGAGTGGCGGCGTGTGGACCGAACCGCTCACCTGCGCGCGCCACAGTTCCTTCCCGTCCGCGCCCAGCGCTATGACATCGCCGCGGGCGCTGCCGACCGCGACGACGAAACCGTCACTACCGACCCCGCCGGTGATCGAGGTGTTGGTTTCGGCGCGCCAGACAACCTCGCCGTCCGGCCCGATGCGGACCACGGATCCTCTGCCGCTGGCCGCATAGATGGCGTTTTCCAGCACTGCGGGCTGCAGGAACGCGTCACGCGACGAGCCGACATTCGTACGCCACGCGACCCGCGGAGCAAGCGACGGCGAGAAATCGACCAGCGGCGAAGGTGCGACCGCCTTGCTGGAAGACCCGCCCAGCCAGGACGGCATCCATGACGGCATCGACGAGCAACCGGCAAGCGCGCCGCAAGCGAGCACACCCGCGAGGCGACGAACCGTCATCGCTGCAATCATCCGCTTCACGACGCCGCGGCAGGCGGCAGCGCGTCGAGCTTCAACTGGATGATCGCCCGCAGCGGATGCTGCGCATCCGCCTTCGCCAGTGCGTCTTTGTACGCGGCGCGCGCTTCCTCGGTCTTGTTCTGCGCAACCAGCACGTCGCCGCGCCGATCGAGCACCGTCGGCAGGTACGCGGCAGGCGCTTCGAAGCTCAACGCCTGGAGTGCCTGGTCGTACTTCTTCTCATCGAGCAGCACGCCGGCGAGTCGAACGCGCGCGATCATCGTCAGTTCATCGTGCCCCGACTTGTCGATGACCCATCGCAGCTGCTCGGCTGCCCTGGGGAGGTCTCCCATTTCGGCACTCAGCTTGGCGGCCTGCAGCGCGGCGATGGCGGCATAGGACGTCCGTCCGTAGTGCTCCTGGATCGTTGCGGCCAGGGTCTGGACCTTGGCCGTATCCCGCGCCACGATCGCCTGTTCGAGCTGTCCGTAGACTCCTGCGGCTGACTTCGCCTGATCGCGCTCGTACCAGCGCCAGCCGTTGTAGCCGGCAAAGCCGAGCAGCACGACGGTCACCGCCGTCAGCAGCAGGTTGCCGTACTTTTGCCACCAGGCTTTCAGCTCGGCAAGTTGTTCCTGTTCTTCGAGGTCGTACGCCATCGGCTTCCTACAGGTTGTCGTTACGTGTCAAGGCTTCCACCAGTGCATCGGGGATCTGATCGAGCGGGACGATACGCTGCTCGGCAAAGGGTAAGGCGCTGTCCGTTGCCCGCAGCGCCTTGATCGTGGCCGCATTGGCGGCGGCCTCGGCTTCGCCGACGATGACGGCGTACTCGGCACCACTGGCATCCGCCTTCTTCATCTGCGACTTCATGCTGCCTTCGCCCGTGTGACATATGACATCGAGGCCACAGTCCCGCATCGCTTCGGCGAGCAGGAAGGCGCGCTGCGCGGTGGCGCCGCCCTGGTGCAGCACATACACGTCGGTCGATGCCGCCGCTTCGGCCGATCGTGCTTCGCGAATGAGCTCGATCACGCGCTCGATGCCGAGCCCGAAACCGATGCCGGGCGTGGGCTTGCCGCCCATGCGCTCGATCAGCGGGTCGTAGCGTCCGCCGCCGCAGAGCGTCCCCTGCGCTCCAAGCGCATCAGTGATCCACTCGAACACCGTGAGGTTGTAGTAATCGAGTCCGCGCACCATGCGCGGATTGATCGTGAACTCGATGCCGGCCGCCTGCAGCAGCGTCTGCAGCCCCTCGAAGTGCGCGCTCGACGACGCGCCGAGGTACTCGGTGATGCGCGGTGCTCCGGCCACAATTTCCGCGAGCGCCGGGTTCTTGGTGTCGAGGATGCGCAGCGGGTTGGTGTGGAGTCGGCGCTTGGCATCGGCATCCAGCGCTGCCTCGTGCCGCGACAGGTACGCGATCAGGTCAGCACGGTGCCGCGCTCGCTCGTCCGCCTGCCCGAGGCAGTTCAGTTCGAGCCGTACCCGGCCGACGCGGTCGATGCCGAGGATTTTCCAAAGCCGGGCCAACATGACGATCTGTTCCGCGTCGATGTCCGGACCCGCAAAGCCGACCGCCTCGACATTGACCTGGTAGAACTGCCGGTAGCGGCCGCGCTGCGGCCGCTCATGGCGGAACACCGGGCCCATGGACCAAAGCCGCCGTGGCGCGTCGTAAGTGAGGTTGTGCTCGACGATCGCGCGTATCACGCCGGCGGTGAACTCCGGACGCAGCGTCAGGTGCTCGCCGTTGAGCCGGTCCTCGAAGGAATACATCTCCTTTTCGACGATGTCGGTGACCTCGCCGATGCCCCTCACGAAGAGCTCGGTGTACTCGACGATCGGGGTGCGGATCTGCTGGTAGCCGTAGCTGCGCAGCCAGTCCGCAACGCGTGCCTCGAACCACTCCCACAGCGGAGCCTCCGCGGGCAACAGATCGTTCATGCCGCGCACGGCAGCGAGCTTCTTCTGCGCCATCGCGTTAGGCGTGAACCCGCGCGTACTTGCGTCGCACGTAATCGCCGACGATCGCCTGGAACTCCTCGGCGATCCGCTCGCCCTTCAGCGTCACCGTGCGCTCGCCATCGACGAACACGGGCGCGACGGGCGCTTCACCGGAACCCGGCAGGCTGATGCCGATGTTCGCGTGCTTGCTCTCGCCCGGTCCATTGACCACGCAGCCCATGACCGCAACGCTCATCGACTCGACGCCGGGATGATCGCGGCGCCACACTGGCATCTGCTCACGCAGCCAGGTCTGGATCGAATCCGCCAGTTCCTGGAAGAACGTGCTGGTCGTGCGGCCGCATCCCGGGCAGGCCACGACCATCGGCGTGAAGGCGCGCAGTCCCATCGTCTGCAGGATTTCCTGCGCCACCTGCACTTCGCGCGTACGCGACTCCCCCGGCGCCGGGGTCAGTGACACGCGGATCGTGTCGCCGATGCCTTCCTGCAGCAGCACCGCCAGTGCCGCGCTCGACGCCACGATGCCCTTGCTGCCCATACCGGCCTCGGTCAGGCCGAGATGCAGCGGGTAGTCGCAGCGCTGCGACAGCGAGCGGTAGACCGCGATCAGGTCCTGCACGCCGCTGACTTTCGCCGACAGGCAGATGCGATTGCCCGGCAGGCCGAGCTGCTCGGCCCGCTCGGCGCTCTCGATCGCCGAACGCACCAGTGCTTCGCGCAGGACGGCATTGGCATCCCAGGGTCCAGCGCGGGCCGCGTTCTCGTCCATCATGCGCGCCAGGAGTTCCTGGTCGAGCGAGCCCCAGTTGACGCCGATGCGGATCGGCTTGTCGTAGCGGCACGCCACTTCGATCATCTGTGCGAAGTTGTCCTCGCGGCGCGCACCCTTGCCGACGTTGCCCGGGTTGATGCGGTACTTCGACAGCGCCTGCGCACACTCCGGGTACTGCATCAGCAGCTTGTGGCCGTTGTAGTGGAAGTCGCCTACGAGCGGCGCCGCGACGCCCATGCGGTCCAGTTGCTCGCGAATCGCCGCCACTTCCGCCGCCGCCTCGGGCGAGTTGACCGTAATGCGTACCGCTTCCGAGCCGGCCTGCGCCAGTTCCTTCACCTGGACGGCAGTCGCGATGGCGTCAGCCGTGTCGGTATTGGTCATCGACTGCACCATGACCGGTGCATTGCTGCCGATACGAACGACACGCTGACCCCAGCGCAGTTCGACCTCGCGCGTGGGACGGCGACCGGCCGGGCGGGCGGCCGCCGGCAGGCAGTCGAGCGGTTCGATCGGCTGATTCATCGCGCTGTCAGTTGATCGTGAAGCGCGCGACGTTCTGCCGGCTGTACGGACTGAGGTCATAGGCCTCGCCACGCACCTCGACACTCGTCTTGGTCGAGTCACCGATGACCACGTAGAACGGCGGAGTCCCCTCGATCACGAACTCGGTGCCGGCAGCGTTGTGCTGCGAATGCAGGACCTTGCCTTCGGCATCCTTGACCTCGGCCCACGATGCCCCGGTGAAGCGAAGCTTGAGCAATGGCGGCGGCGGAATTGGCTCGAGGACCGCGGCGGATTCCGCAGCACCCGCAGGCACCCCCGCGGGTGACGCCGTGGCCGGCTCGGTGACGGGAGGCGGCGCTGGCGGCGGCGCCTGCACCGCGGACGCCGCCGGAACGACCGTCCCGGTCGTGGATCTCGGGGCGCTTTCGCGTGTCGCGTACCAGCCAAGAATTCCGAGCACGATCAGGAGCAGCACTGCACCGACGACGACCAGACGCCGCGACGTCTGTTCGCGCGACGCGGCGCGCACCGGCGAGTAGTCGCGCTGCTGCGTCATGCCATCGACGACCGATGAACTGCTTGGTGCGATCTTCGAAGCGAGATCGTCAAGCAACGCGCCGGGCTCGACGTTGAAGATGCGCGCGTAACTGCGAACGAAGCCGCGCACGTAGGCCGCCTCGGGAAGCGCGGTGAGCGTTTCCTGTTCCAGTGCGCGGACCTGGTTCGGGTGCAACCTCAACCGGGCGGCAACGTCGGTGACCGTGAGTCCGGCGCGCTCGCGTTCCCAGCGGAGGCGAGCCCCGAAGGATGTCGGCGGCTGCTCCGCCGGAGTTTCGATGGGCGCGCCAGGCGCCTCGGTGTGGTTGGTGTCGTCACTCATCGAACGCGCCGCGGGCCAGCAGGCTGGCCTCCTTTGAGCTGGGAAAACGCGAACGCAGTTCCGAGGCCCGCCGCGTCTCGGTGCGCAGGTCGCCCTGCACCCGCGCCAGCTTCAGCCCCAGCCACAGCGACTCGGCGGTCTCATCCGTCGTGCGGGACAGTAGCCCGTAATAAAACGCCGCACGCTCGGTCTGGCCGGTGGCCAGATAGAGCCGCGTCAACTCGATCTTGACGGCCGGGCTGGATGCGTCCAGTTCGAATGCTCGTCGCAGGTAAGGTTCGGCTGCTCCGTAATCCTTCGCCCGCATCATGCACATGCCGGCATTGAGGTTGGCGAGCGACGGCGTGGCATAAAGCGGATCGCGCAGCGCGCGCTGGAAATAGCCCATGGCCTCCTGCTCGCGGCCATTGCGGCAGAGCACCCAGCCATAGTTGTTGTTGATGTCGGGGTTGGCCGGTTCGAGCTGGAGCGCTCGTTGGAAGTTGGCCTCGGCCTCGCGACGATCATCGAGCTCCGTGTAGATCAAACCGAGCAGGCCGTAGGCGTCAGCCAAGGTGGGGTCAATCTGTACCGCTCGCTTGGCCTCCTCGAGCGCCACCGACATCTGGCCGCTGCGGAAGTAGCCGGCCGCAAGATCGACGCGTGCGCGGGCCCTGGCTTTCGCATTCGTCTGCGACGCGGCAGCCGGTCCGCCCGACGTGGTCGAGGAGATAACCGCGCCACTGGACGATGTGACGGTCGTCGTCGTGCACCCCGCGGCCAGGCCAAAGCAGCCGATCGCCGTTGCCAGAGCCAGCATCGACGCCCACGTGCCGCGCCCTCCGTGACTCATGCTATCGAACCTCCGCAACAGGAATCACTCCGGGAGTATCGCTCCGGCGCGAGGCGCGACCGGTGCGGTCCTGCACCTCGCCCGCCAGCTGCCCGCACGCCGCGTCGATGTCGTCACCGCGAGTGCGACGCACCGTCGTCACGATGCCGGCGTCCGACAGGCGCTGCGCAAACGCACGAATCCGCTCGTCGGGCGAACGAGCCAGACCCGAGTTCGGGAACGGATTGAACGGAATCAGGTTGAACTTGCAGGGCACGTCGCGCACGAGCGCCACGAGCTGATCGACATGCCTGTCGGCGTCGTTGACGCCGTCGAGCATCACGTACTCAAAAGTGATGAAGTCGCGCGGCGCCACTTTCAGGTAGCGCCGGCACGCGGCCATCAGCTCACGCAAGGGATACTTGCGGTTCAACGGCACCAGCTGGTCGCGCAAGGCGTCATGCGGGGCATGCAACGAAACCGCGAGCGCCACGGGACACTCTACACCGAGCCGGTCCATCTGCGGCACCATGCCCGAGGTCGACACGGTGACTCGTCGACGCGACAGTCCGTAAGCGTGATCGTCGAGCATCAGTCGCAGCGCCGGCAACAGGGCATCGTAGTTCTGCAGCGGCTCGCCCATGCCCATCATCACCACGTTGCTGATCACGCGTGCGCCTTCGGCGTCGAACCCGAGCGACCGACGCAGCGCGTGCTCCGCCCACCACAGCTGGCCGATGATCTCACCCGTGGTCAGGTTGCGACTGAATCCCTGGCGCCCCGTGGAGCAGAACACGCAGTTGACCGCGCAACCCGCCTGCGACGAGACGCACAGCGTCCCACGGTCGTCCTCCGGAATGAACACCGTTTCGATCGCATTGCCGGCCCCGACGTCCAGCAGCCACTTGCGAGTGCCATCTGCCGAGACCGAGTCCCGGACAACGGTGGGGGCGGTGATCTCGGCGCGTTCCGCCAGCTTCGCGCGCAGCGATTTCGCAAGCTCGGTCATCGCATCGAAGTTCGCGGCGCCGCGCCGGTGAATCCACTGCGCGAGCTGGCGCGCACGGAACGGCTTCTCGTCCAGCGCAGCGACGTAGTCGGTCAACGCCGCCACGTCGAAGTCGAGAAGGTTCACGCGCGTCATGTTCGAGACGGGTGCTCAGCGCGAGTAGACCGCCATCTGCGGGAAGAAATAGGCGATTTCGACGCGCGCGGTCTCGGCGCCGTCTGAGCCGTGCACCGCGTTGGCGTCGATGCTCTCGGCGAAGTCCGCGCGGATCGTGCCGGGCGCTGCCTTCTTGGGGTCGGTCGCGCCCATCAGTTCGCGGTTCTTCGCGATCGCGCTCTCGCCCTCGAGCACCTGGATCATCACCGGCCCGGACACCATGAAGTCGACGAGGTCCTTGAAGAACGGACGCTCGCGATGCACGGCATAGAACCCTTCGGCCTCGCTGCGCGACAGCCATGCCATGCGGGCGGCGATCACCTTCAGCCCGTTGGTCTCGAACCGCGAGTAGATCTTCCCGATGACATTCTTCGCGACTGCGTCGGGTTTGATGATTGACAGGGTGCGTTCCACCGCCATGACTTCAACCTTTTTCTTTGCTTCAAGGGACGATATCCGGCCGTCACCGCGTGCGCGCTTCAGCAAGCCGCAGCGGACCGGGCGGCCGATCCGAAAACCTCGATAAATTAACTACTTGCGATGCCCGAGGTCAGCCTGAAATTCTAACACGCAGGGCGCTCCCCAGCCCCTGGGTTGGCCCCGCATCGGCACGCCTCGCGACCCGAACTCGAGCTCACGCGGACATCAGGCTCCAGCACGGCGATCGATTCCACATGTGAGGTGTGAGGGAACATGTTCAGGACCCCGGCGGCGCGCAGCACCCAGGCTCCCTCGTGGACCATGACCGCGCAGTCGCGGGCGAGCGTCGCCGGATTACACGAGACATATACCACCCGGACCGGAGGCCGCGATGTCGATGCCAGGGTCCGGGCCACCGCGAGCGCCCCCTCACGCGGCGGATCGATCAGGACCCTCGCGGCAGCGCCGCCCTCGAGGAGGGAGTTCCAGTCCTCCTCGGTCCATTCGAACAGGTTGCGAGCCTTGAACGAGTCGTCCGATCGGCGAGCCCATGGACGTGCGCAGCCGCTCGCGCGCGCTCCAGCAGCGATTCGCTGCCCTCGAATCCAGTCACATGTGCCGCTTGCGACGCCAGTGGCAGCGTGAAGTTGCCCAAGCCACAGAAGAAATCGACGACCCGCTCCTGCGGCGTCGGCGCAAGCAGGCGGATCGCACGACTCACCAGCACTTCGTTGACGCGATGATTCACCTGCGTGAAGTCAGTCGGCCGGAATGGCAGACGCACCCCGAACTCAGGCAACCGCAGATGCAAGGTCGCCGGCTGGTCCGGGGTCAGCGGCGCCGCCGTCTGTGGCCCGCCGGGCTGCAGCCAGAACTCGACCGAGTGGTGTCGGGCGAAGTCGACCAGGCGCGTCCGATCCTCCGCCGTCGGTTCCTGCAGCACGCGCAGCACCAGCACGATCTGCAAGGTGCCGTCGTCGGTTTCGGCAGCAGCCAGTTCGATCTGCGGCAGCCGGTCGCGCACGGTCAGTTCCCCGATCAGTTGCCGCAGCGGCACGATCAGCCGACTGACCTGCGGCGGCAGGACTTCGCAGCGGACCATGTCCGCAACGTAGCTGCTGGAGCGCTCATGGAATCCGACCAGCACGCCACCCTTCTTCGGGACGTTGCGAACCGACAGCCGCGCACGGTACCGGTACTGCCAGGTCGGTCCTGCAATCGGCCGCAGGATCTGCTCGGGACGCAGGCGTCCGATGTGCCAGAGGCTGTCCTCCAGGACGCGTTGCTTCATCGCGACCTGCGCGCGAGCCTCGAGATGCTGCATCGAGCAGCCGCCACACGATCCCGGTCCGAGGCCGAAATGCGGACACGGCGGCCGCGCGCGCAGCACCGACGGCGCATCGATCGAAACCATGCGCCCGACCTCGTAGCTCGGCTTGTTCCGGCGCCGCTCGTAAAGCGCACGCTCGCCCGGCAGCGCTCCTTCAACGAAGACGGCCTTGCCATCACGATGGCCAACGCCGCGCCCCTCCTGGTCGAGCGACTCGATCTCGACCTGGAACACCTCGTGCTGCTTCATTTCAGGCGGGACCCCAGGCCGCCAGGTAATCGCGCCAGTGGGGTTGATCCAGTGCTCCCAGTGCAGCGCGGACGCGCGCTTCTTCGTCGGCATAGCCGGCGTCGTCGATCACGCCCCGCAGCCGCTGGAATCGCATGTACATCAGGTAGGTGTTGACGACATCTGTCTCGCAGTAGTTGCGGATCTGCTCGATGCCGCCTCCGAGGAACGCCTCCCACACCTTGCTGCCATCCATGCCGAGCTTTCCGGCCAGTCCGCACAACCTGGCCAGATCGTCGAGCGGTGCACTGGCGCGCGGCTGATACATCGCCAGCAGGTCCATCAGATCGGTATGACGGGTGTGATAGCGGCTGATGTAATTGTTGAAGCGGAAGTCCCGATCGTCATCGCCGAGCTCCCAGTAACGGGCCGCGTGCACGCCGTGCACGAGGCCCCTGTAGTGCAGCACCGGCAGATCAAAGCCGCCGCCGTTCCAGCTGACCAGTTGCGGCGTGTAGCGATCGATGGTGGCGAAGAAGCCCTGGATCAGCTTGCCTTCATCGTCATCGGGCTGGCCGATCGATCGCACGCGGAATCCGCCGTCGTCGCGAAAGACGCACGAGATCGCGACCACCCGGTGCAGGTGCAGCGGCAGGAAGTCGCTGCCGGTCTTCTCGCGGCGCTCGTCGAACAGCCGCTGTGCGAGCTCCGCGTCGGGCAGGTCGGCAAGCGCAGGCCGCAACCGACGCGCACCTGCGATATCCGGTACGGTCTCGATGTCGAAGACAAGGATCGGCGTCATCGCCCGGCCGCCCGTGCGCCTGGCGCGGCTACAGCACCGCGTCGCGGCCGATGTGTTCGGCAGCGAGCGTCTGGCGCAGTTGCTTCAGTGCTTCCAGTTGCATCTGTCGCACGCGCTCACGCGTCAAGTGCAGTTCTTCGGCCAGCTCGTCCAGCGTGGCATACGGCTGGTTGTCGAGCGCGAAGCGCTTCTCGATGACGAGTCGGTGCCGGTCGTCGAGGCGCGCAAGCCATACGAGCACCCGGCGCTCGAGTTCGTGGCGCGTCGCCGTCGCCTCAGGAACGTCGGAACTGCCGTCAGACAGCAGATCGGCGAGCGTCGAGTCCGGGTCAGCGTCGAGGGGGGCGTCCAGCGAGGCCGGCAGCGCACCGACCTGCAGCACGTCGTGCACGACTTCGACCGGCTTTCCGGTCAGGTGCGCGATGTCTTCGACTCGCACTTCCGCGCCCGAATCGGCCTCGGCCTCGAGGTGGCGCCGTGCATGCGTCACCTGTCGCAGTTCCCGCAGCACATGCACCGGCAGGCGGATCGTCCGCGCCTGGTTCATCACGGCCCGCTCGACCGCCTGGCGTATCCACCACGTCGCATAGGTAGAGAAGCGGAACCCGCGTTCCGGCTCGAACTTCTCGAGCGCGTGGATCAGTCCGAGGTTGCCCTCCTCGATCAGGTCGAGCAGCGGCAGGCCACGATGCGCGTATCGCTTCGCTATCGACACAACGAGCCGCAGGTTGCGCTCGATCATCTGCTGGCGCGCTGCAAAGTCACCGGCGCGCGCCCGCGTGGACACCTGGCGCTCCTCGTCGGGAGTCATCAATCGGTGCGCGCCGATATCGGTCAGATACCGCTGCACGTTGTCCGGTTCGTAATCTTCCTCGGCGACAGCTTCCGCGGTCTCGCCGGCGGCGGGTTCCTGAATCTCGGTATCGCCGATAGCCGGCTCGGCTTCGATTGGCGGCGAGTTCAGCCGCGCCGACTCCTCGGGGTCCGGCCCCGGCTCGCCGTTGTGTCTGCGGATGGCGTTCATGGCTCGCTCAGCGTGCAGGTAGGTAGCGCAACGGATCGACCGGCTTGCCCTGCCGGCGTATCTCGAAATGCAATTTGGTCCGCTCGGCGTCGCTCTTCCCGATTTCAGCGATGCGCTGGCCGCGCTTCACCGCCTGACCTTGCTTCACCAGGATCTGGCGGTTATGCGCATAGGCCGAGATGAACTCGTCGCTGTGCTTCACGATGACGAGGTTGCCGTAACCCCGCAGCGCACTGCCGACGTAGACCACTTCGCCGTCCGCCGCGGCGCTGACCGGATCCCCGTCATTGCCGGCGATGTCGATGCCCTTGTTCCGCGATTCGTCGAAGTTCTCGATGACTTTTCCGGGCGCAGGCCACTGGAACTGAACCGAGCTTTCGGCCGGCGCCGGCTTGCCGACCGCCGCGCTGTCGGTCGTGGGCGGCGCCGTGGTCGATGGCCCCGGGGTGACCGGAGTCGGTGGCACCGGCGCCGAACCGGGAAGCGGGAGGGGGCGCACCTCCGCCGTCCCGCTGGGTGCGACAGGCGTCACGGTCGCGGCCCCGGCGGGTGGCACAACGCGCAGTGTCTGGCCCACCGATAGCACCGAGGAGTCAGTGAGGTTGTTCCAGCGCGCAAGCTCCCGCACATCGACTCCAAACGTCAGTGCGATGCTGTACAGGGTATCGCCACGCTGCACCGTATAGACACCGTCGCGGGCTTCACGAGTCGCTGTCGCGGCCGGCTTGTCCGTCCGGGTCGCGGGAGTGCCCGAGCGATCGACGACCGGAGCCGGACGCTGGCTGCTGCACGCCGTCAGCGCCACTGCCATGGCGAGCATCCCTGTCCATCCCAGCCAACGCCTCATCAACACCCTCCTAGGCAATGCCACCCCTTAGTGGTACGAAGCGAACCGCTTCCTTGCCACTGCGAATCAACTTTCCCGACTCATCCTTTTGCGCCACCACGAGTTGCTGCTCGTCGACGCCGACCGGGGCGACGATGCGCCCGCCGGTCTTCAGTTGCTCGATCCAGGCGGGCGGGATCGCATCACCCGCGGCCGCCGCCACGATCGCATCGTACGGGGCTGCCTGCGGGACACCCCGCGATCCATCGCCGAACACGAGCCGCAGGTTCGGCAGGCGCAGCGCGCGCAGATTCTCACGCGCACGCTCATGCAGCGCCCGGACGCGCTCGATGCTGACCACTCCTCCGACGACGTTGGCCAGCACGGCCGCCGCATAGCCGCAACCGGTTCCCACTTCCAGCACGTTCGCCTTCTGTGGGTCCGGCAGCCCCTCGATCGCGAGTTCAATGGTCCGGGCGACGATATACGGCTGCGAGATCGTCTGTCCGTGCCCGATCGGCAGCGGTGTGTCTTCGTAGGCACGACTGGCCAGCGCCTCGTCGACGAAGAGGTGGCGCGGCACCGCGCGCATCGCATCAAGCACGCGGCTGTCGCGCACGCCGAGTTCGCGCACGCGGTCGACCATGCGCTCGCGCACCTTGGCCGACGCCAGGCCAGCGTGAGCCTGCATCGCACCCGGACCGAATGTGCGCGGTCCGCTCATCCCAGCGCGTCCTTCAGCCAGACGCGAACGGGATCGAGCTGGTCGGTGTGCGTCAGGTCGATCTGCAACGGCGTGACTGACACGAAACCTTCGCTCACGGCATGGAAGTCCGTTCCCGGGTCCGCCCACCTTGGCGGCGCCGGCCGGTCCGATCCAGTAGATCGGCTCGCCTCGAGGGTTGGAAGTCTGAATCACCGGTTCCGACGGATGACGCTTGCCGAGTCGCGTGACCGCAATGCCACTGATTTCAGCAAGCGGACGATTCGGGATGTTGACGTTCAGCAGGAACGGACCAGGCAGCGGCCGTTCGGCGTGTCGACGCACGACCTGCGCGGCCATCGCCGCCGCCGCATCGAGGTGTGCATAGCCCTTGTCGACCAGCGAAAAGGCGATCGCGGGAATGCCGAAAAGGAAACCCTCCATCGCCGCGGCGACCGTACCCGAATAGATCGTGTCGTCGCCCATGTTCTGACCGTTGTTGATTCCCGAAACTATAAGGTCCGGCCGTTGGTCGAGCAGGCCGGTCAACGCAACGTGCACGCAGTCGCTCGGCGTGCCATTGATGAAGATGATGCCGTCGCTGGTGCGGCTGACGGTGAGGGGCCGCGAGAGCGTCAGCGAGTTGCTTGCGCCGCTGCTGTTCTGCTCGGGGGCGACGACGGTAATGTCGCCGAACGGACGCACTGCCTCGGCAAGCGCTGCGAGCCCCGGAGCCAGATAGCCGTCGTCATTCGAAACGAGGATGCGCATAAAGAAATAGCCGGTCGCGGTGTCGCGCCGGCTACCTCGGCTAGCAGTGGTCGGGGCGGCGGGATTCGAACTCGCGACCCCTTGCACCCCATGCAAGTGCGCTACCAGGCTGCGCTACGCCCCGAATGGCCGCGATTATAGCCGCGGTAGGGACCCACTGCGGCTCGACGTTATTTTCCCGACAGCAAAGTGCGAATTGCAGTCAGCTCCGCGCGCAGCTGGGCAGCGTCGAGCTCGGCATGGGAGCCGTTGCCCCCGGGTCCGTCGTGCTTCCCCGGTCGTTCGCCTTCTTCCAGGCGATTGCGGGCCCCGCTGATCGTGAAGCCCTGCTCGTACAGCAGTTCGCGGATGCGGCGGATCAGCAGGACTTCGTGATGCTGGTAATAGCGTCGGTTGCCGCGCCGCTTCACCGGTCGCAGCTGCGTGAACTCCTGCTCCCAGTAGCGCAGTACGTGCGGCTTGACCCCGCACAGCTCGCTCACCTCACCGATCGTGAAGTAGCGCTTCGCCGGGATGGGCGGCAGCAGCTGGGATATCTCGTGACGTTGCATCGGGCGCGACAGCAGATCGGCAGATCAGCCCGGGTACTCGCGGCCCTAGTGCGAGCCCGCGAGGCGAGCCACCGCGGCCTTCAGCTTCTGGCTGGCGTGGAAGGTGACAACCCGGCGAGCGGTGATCGCAATTTCTTCTCCAGTCTTTGGATTACGTCCTGGACGAGTGGGCTTGTCCCGGAGCTGGAAGTTGCCGAAGCCGGAGAGCTTCACCGACTCGCCGCGTTCCAGCGCCTGGCGGATCTCGTCGAAGAAACCGTCGACCATGTCCTTGGCTTCGCGCTTGTTGAGGCCTAGCCGGTCGAACAGCGCTTCGGCGAGTTCAGCCTTGGTCATTGTCTTTGCACCGCGATCGTTGGCGCGGCCTGCGCCCACGGCGGCGGGCAGCTCCGGAAATTTGAAACCGGTGGTCATCTCTGAGTCGTCTCGCATTGCCTTCATTGCCGCAGACGGGCGCCAAACCGCTGGCCCAGTTCCTCGACTATCGCGGTCACCGCCGCATCAGCATCAGTATCGCTGAGTGGCTTTTCAGTATCTTGCAGAACAACCCGGATGGCAAGGCTTTTATCTTTATTTAACAATGCGTTAGCGCCCGCTCCCCCGGCCGCACCCGCCGTTGGTCGTGGACGATACACATCGAACAGCCGAACTTCGGTAAGCTGTCGACAACCGGTCATCGGTACGTGAACGGGCGTCGATCGCCGCCTCGATCGCGGCATAGACGATGCTTTCGTCGACGATGACCGCGATATCGCGTTGCAGCGGCTGGAACTTCGGGATCTCGCGCACCGCGGGCAAGCTCCGCTGCAGCAATGGCTCGAGTTCCAGCTGGAACAGCACCGCACTCTTCGGCACTTCGTACTGCTGCTGCAGACGCGGATGCAGTTCGCCGACGATGCCGACGCTGCGGCCCTCGAACACGATCCGGGCACTGCGACCGGGATGCAGCGCCGGATGTGCCTCGGGCTCGAAGCTGACCGCCGCGGGCGCGAACAGGCGTTCCACGTCGCCCTTGACGTCGAAGTAGTCGACCGGGCGCGCCGTCACTGCCCATTGCTCATCATCGGCGTTGCCATACGCGAGCCCGGCAACGCAGGTGGGCTGGGCAACGCCCTGCACCGCCAGCGGCCCGTCCGCGACAGTCGCGTCGCGACTGAACACGCGGCCGATTTCGAACAAACGAGCGTGCGACGCCTTGCGGTTCAGGTTGTAGACCAGCGTCGCGACCAGGCCGCCGAAACAGCGAACTGCGCATGACGGACATCTGCGCGGAAATCGGGTTCAGCACGGCGATTGGCTCCGCGTTCGCGGCGAAGTCGCGCTCCCACTGCGCATCGACGAACGAATAGTTCACGAGTTCCTGGTAGCCCAGTGTCGCCAGCAGGGTGCGCACCACGTGCGGCGAGCGGCGCGTTTCGGCGCGCGACCGCATGCGCGCGGCGGCCAGCGGTGCATGCGCCGGAATCCGCGCGAAGCCATACAGGCGCGCCACCTCTTCGATCAGGTCTTCCTCGCGCTCGAGGTCAAAGCGATAGCTTGGCGGGGTAACCACGAAGCCGTCGTCGGTCATCTGCGCACCTGAGGCCGAGGCGCGCGAACGCGCCGGCCATGTCGTCTGCGCTCAGCGGTATGCCAAGAACACGTCGGCAGCGTTCGACACGCATCTTCACCGGCGGGCGCGACGGCAGCTCAAGGACGGTGTCATCGACGGGGCCGGGATCACCGCCACAAATGTCGATGATCAGTCGCGTGATGTACTCGACATGGTCCACCGTGGTCGCGAAATCGACGCCACGCTCGAAGCGGTGGGCCGCATCCGTGGAAAAGTTGAAGCGCCGCGCACGCCCGCGGATGGCATCGGGCCACCAGAAGGCCGCTTCGACATAGATGTTGCGAGTGTCGAGAGAGACTGCAGTCGCCTCACCGCCCATGATGCCGGCGAGGGCCTCGACGCCGCGCTCGTCGGTAATGACGCCGACCGAGCCGTCGACCGTGACGGTCTGGCCGTTCAGCAGTACAACGGTCTCTCCTTCGCGGCCCCAGCGGACATTCAACCCGCCGTGCACCTTGTCCAGATCAAAGATGTGCGACGGCCGACCCAGCTCGAGCATCACGTAGTTCGAGATGTCCACCAGTGCGGAGATCGGTCGTTGCCCGCTGCGTTGCAGCCGTTGCTGCATCCACATCGGAGTGGCCGCGCGCGCATCGACGCTCCGTATCACCCGTCCGGAAAAGCGGCCGCACAGGTCACGGGCTTCGACAGCGACCGGCAGGCGGTCACCGATCCGCGCAGGCACCGGCTCGAACGACGGCTCGACGAGGCGGCAACCGGTGATCGCCGCGACTTCACGGGCAACGCCGAACACACTCAGGCAGTCAGCGCGGTTCGGCGTCAGCTTGATCGTCAGGATGTGATCGTCGAGTTCAAGCACGTCCCGCACGTCGCGGCCGACCTGGACATCGTCCGGAAGCCGCATCAGACCCGAATGATCGTCGGAGAGACCGAGCTCCCGCGCCGAGCACAGCATCCCCTGGGACTCGACGCCACGCATCGTGGTCGCCTTGATGTTCAGTCCGCCGGGCAGTGAAGCGCCGGCCAGCGCGCACGGCACCTTGATGCCCGCGGCGGCGTTAGGCGCGCCGCACACGATCTGTAGTGGACGCGGCTGGCCGACGTCGACTTCACACACCGTCAGCTTGTCCGCGTTCGGATGTCGCTCGACCTTCAGGATGTGCCCGACAACGATCGAGCCGAACGGAGGCGCGACCGGGCGGCGCTCCTCGACCTCCAGGCCGGCCATCGTCAGCTGATCGGCCAATTTCGCGCCATCGATCGACGGATCGGCGTAGTGCCGCAGCCACTGCTCGGAAATGTCCATCGCGTTTCAGTTGAATTGACGCAGGAAGCGCAGGTCACCTTCGAAGAAGATCCTCAGGTCGTTGATGCCATAGCGCAGCATTGCCAGCCGCTCGATGCCGGAGCCAAACGCGAAGCCGATGTAGCGCTCCGGGTCAAGACCGAAATTGCGCACGACGGTCGGATGCACCTGCCCGGAGCCGGAGATCTCGAGCCACTTGCCCTTGCCCGGCCCGCTGGTGAACATCATGTCGATCTCGGCCGACGGTTCGGTGAACGGGAAGTACGACGGTCGGAAACGCACGACCAGATCGTCCGTCTCGAAGAAGCAGCGCAGGAAATCGGTATAGACCGCCTTCAGGTCGGCGAAGCTGACGTTCTCGTCGATCCACAGGCCCTCGACCTGGTGAAACATCGGCGAGTGCGTCGCGTCACTGTCGACGCGGTAGGTGCGACCGAGCGCGATGACCTTGATCGGCGGCTGATGCATACGCGCGTAGCGCACCTGCATCGGGCTCGTATGCGTGCGCAGCAGCAGCGGCTTGCCCTGGCTGTCCTGGGCATCGACGTAAAAGGTGTCCTGCATCGAACGCGCCGGATGGTTCTCCGGGCTGTTCAGCGCCGTGAAGTTGTACCAGTCGGTCTCGATCTCCGGTCCGTCGGCGACGTCGAAGCCGATCGACGCAAAGATTTCCTCGATGCGCATCCAGGTGCGCATCACCGGATGGATGCCGCCGGAGCGCCGCATGCGGCCCGGCAAGGTCACGTCGATCGCTTCCTGCGCCAGGCGCTCGTTCAGCTGTTCATCCGCGAGCTCGCGGCGGCGCGCTTCGAGCAGCGCCTCGATCGCTTCCTTGGCGCGATTGACCTGCAAGCCCAGCTGGCGCTTCTCTTCCGCCGGAAGGCGGCCGAGCGCCTTCAGCTGCTCGGTGATCGCGCCCGACTTGCCGAGAAAACGTGCCTTCTCGTTTTCCAGCGCCGCGGGTTGCTTCGCTCCGGCAAAAGCTGCGCGCGCCTCGTTGACGAGTTGTTCGAGTTCCATTTGGTGAACCAAAAAAACGGGGCCTTGAAGTGAGGCCCCGTCTTGTTGCTTGCGGCGATGACCGGCGTTTACGCGCTCAAGCGGCGAGCGAGGCCTTGACCTTTTCCACGACCGCCGCAAAACCCGGCTTGTCCAATACCGCCATGTCGGCCAGGACCTTGCGGTCGATGCCGATCTCGGCCTTGCCAAGCCCGTTGATGAAGGCGCTGTAGGTGATGCCGTGCTCGCGCACCGCGGCATTGATACGCGCGATCCATAGCGAGCGGAACACGCGCTTCTTGTTGCGGCGGTCGCGATACGCATACTGCCCCGCCTTCATCACCGCCTGCTTGGCGACGCGGAAGACGTTCTTGCGGCGGCGCGTGAAACCCGCCGCCTGGGCCAGGACCTTCTTGTGCCGCGCGCGGGCGGTTACACCACGTTTGACTCTAGGCATGTCAGTCTCCCGTTAGGCGTACGGCATCATGCGACGCACCGACTTCACGTCAGCCTCGTGGATCTGCACGGGGCCTCGCAAGTGGCGCTTCGCCTTGGTGGTTTTCTTGGTGAGGATATGGCGCTTGAATGCCTGTCCCCGCTTGATCGAGCCGCTGGCGCGGACCTCGAAGCGCTTTGACGCGCTCTTTTTCGTCTTCATCTTCGGCATCTTGGCCGTCCTTTCTTTGATGGCTGGAGGCGCCCTCGCGGGACTTTGAGCCTGTCGCCACTTGTAAGCCGCTGTGCGGCTGTTGCTTCACATCCCCGTCCGAACTGCGACGGGGTCCAACACTACTTCTTCTTCTTCGGCGCCATGATCATCACCATCTGGCGCCCTTCAAGTCTGGGCATCGATTCGACCTGCGCGCAGTGTCGCGAGGTCATCCCGAACCCGCTCCAGCAGCTTGTAACCAAACTCCGGTGCGCCATTTCACGACCACGAAACCGCAACGTGATCTTGGCCTTGTCACCTTCCTCGAGGAAGCGCGTCAGATTGCGCAGCTTGGTCAGGTAGTCGTTCTCGTCCGTCTGCGGCCGGAACTTCACCTCCTTGACCACGACCTGCTTCTGCTTGAGCTTGGCCTCGTGGGCTTTCTTCTGCTCCTGGTACTTGAACTTGCCGTAGTCCATCAGTCGACAGACCGGCGGCACAGCGGTCGGAGCTATCTCGACCAGATCAACCTGGGCTTCTTCGGCGAGACGGAAGGCCTCGGCCAGTTTCACAACCCCGAGGGCCTCGCCTTCGATACCTGTGAGGCGAACTTCGGGGGCGCTGATTTCACCGTTGATCCGGTGCGCACGGTCCTGAGCGATGGTTGGCTTCTCCTGGTTTCAAAAAATCAAGCCGTACTGCCCACGTTGCGGCGCTCGTCAACGTCGTCCTGCAGACGCTGAACGAAAGCAGACAGAGGCATCACCCCAAGATCTGCTCCGCCGCGGGCACGTACGGCCACCCGCTTTTCCTGCAAACCTGCGTCCTTCTCCTTGTCCCCGACGACGAGGATATACGGAATTTTCTGCAGGCTAAGCTGGCGGATTTTATAGGTGATCTTTTCGTTGCGCAAATCGCTCTCAACTCTAAATCCTTGTTTTTTCAGCGTTTGCGCAACAGCCACGGCGTAATCGGCCTGGCCTTCGGAAATATTGGCAATGGCCGCCTGCACTGGCGCCAGCCAGGGCGGCATCGCCCCTGCGTAGTTCTCGATCAGCATGCCGATGAACCGCTCCATCGACCCGATGATGGCCCGGTGCAGCATGACCGGCGTCTTGCGGCTGTTGTCCTCGGCGACGTACTCGGCGCCCAGCCGGCCAGGCATCTGGAAGTCCACCTGCATCGTGCCGCATTGCCACTCGCGGCCGATCGCATCCTTGAGCGTGTACTCGATCTTGGGGCCGTAGAAGGCGCCGTCGCCCGGCGAGATCGTGAACTCGACCCCCGATCGCTTCAGCGACTCCATCAGCGCATCCTCGGCCTTGTCCCAGCTTTCATCCGAGCCGATGCGCTGCGCCGGCCGCGTCGAGACCTTGTAGAGGATGTGCTCGAAATTGAAGTCGCGGTAGACGTTCTGCAACTGCGCCGTGTAGGCCACGCATTCATCGAGGATCTGCCCCTCCGTGCAGAAGATGTGCCCGTCGTCCTGGGTGAAGCCGCGCACCCGCATCATCCCGTGCAGCGAGCCGGAGGACTCGTTGCGATGGCACGCGCCGAACTCGCCATAGCGGAGAGGCAGCTCGCGATAGCTGTGCAGATTGGCGTTGTAGATCTGGATGTGACCCGGACAGTTCATCGGCTTGAGCGCGTAGTAGCGGTTTTCCGACTCGGTCGTGAACATGTTCTCCCGGTACTTTTCCCAGTGGCCGGACTTCTCCCACAACGAGCGATCGAGGATCTGCGGGGCCTTTACCTCCTGGTAGCCGTTGTCGCGGTACACACCGCGCATGTACTGCTCGACCGCCTGCCAGATCGCCCATCCTTTGGGATGCCAGAAAATCAGTCCCGGCGCCTCTTCCTGGAAGTGGAACAGGTCCAGCTCCCGCCCAAGCTTGCGGTGGTCGCGTCGTTCGGCCTCCTCGAGCATCTTGAGATACGCATCCTGGTCCTCCTTCTTCGCCCAGGCGGTGCCGTAGATGCGCTGCAACTGCTCGTTGGCGCTGTCGCCGCGCCAGTAGGCGCCGGCGACCTTCATCAGCTTGAAGACTTTCAGCTTCCCCGTGCTCGGAACATGCGGGCCGCGACAGAGGTCGATGAACCTTCCCTCGCGATACAGCGAGATGTCCTCGTTGGCCGGAATCGACGCGATGATCTCGGCCTTGTACTTCTCGCCGATCGACTCGAAGAATTTCACCGCGTCGTCGCGCTTCCACACTTCGCGTACCACCGGCTCGTCCTTCTTCGCGAGCTCGGCCATCTTCTTCTCGATCGCCTCCAGGTCTTCCGGCGTGAAGCCGCGCGCGAACGAGAAGTCGTAGTAGAAGCCGTTGTCGATGACCGGCCCGATCGTCACCTGCGCTTCGGGAAAAAGCTCCTTCACCGCATAGGCGAGCAGGTGTGCCGTCGAGTGACGCAGCACCTCGATGCCGTCGGCGTCACGGTCGGTGACGATCGCAAGCTCAGCATCATGCTCGATCACAAACGATGTATCGACCAGCTTGCCGTCCACGCGGCCGGCCAGTGCCGCCTTGGCCAGACCGGGCCCGATGGAAGCCGCGACATCAGCGACGCGTACCGGCGCGTCGAAGGACCGCTGTGAACCATCCGGCAATCGAACTGAAATCATCTGGAATCTCCACGCGAAAAAAAGTGCGGGCGAGCCGCACTTTCTTCCTAAAGGCGCACTCGTCCTCGGGGCTCAACCGTCCGTGAATCGAGTTCGAAGCATTTCTCCGCGTCCTTTAGTGGGTGAAGATTCTGGTAGGCGCGATTGGACTCGAACCAACGACCCCAACATATTAAAGAATAAGAGAAACTTTCTTAGTACTTCGACTGCCGATGGGATGAAGTCTTCATATAAGGGAAAAATGGCTTACCGCTTACTGTTGTCCCAGTGCTGCACCTAGGATTCACTGCGGTTTTTGGTTTTCTTGGTACTCCGACAGCTGGGGGCGACACGGCAACACGCATCGACACCGTTGCGTCGCGCGACAAGCTCAAGCCGCGGCGCGGCCCCTATTGGCGTCGGCTCATGAAGAGCTGCTAGCAGCGGCCATTGCTCCTGGCTGGCGCGGCCGCGCGACCGCGGCGTGCAGCAGAACTATAGGCCACTCGGCGAGTTCCTTTCGCGGCAGCGCTCGTGCAACTCCGGTGTCGGACGCCTGCACGAGGTACGCGTGCCATCTGAAGGCGACTAAGTCGGAGCGCGGGACGAGGGACGCCGAGACGCGATTCAAGAACTACGCGGTGAACCACGCGAAGCTGGCAACTGGGCTTCTCAACTGGAACGTTCTTGCCGCCTCACGACCGTCCGCGCGTCATTCGCGATTGCTCCCATTGAGCGTGACGCTCGCATTCCCGATGCGAGTCGATTGCCGGCGGTCGGTTCACGGAGCGGTCGCCCGAATTGCAGCGTGAGATCCCCCGCGAGCCCCAAAACGCCTCGGCAAGCCACTCCGCAAAGCCTCTGTTGAGAGTGATGAGGGATACGAGCGTTCAGTGCGGCCGAGGTTCTGCTGCTGGCATTTCCTTTCATCGATCTCGGCGCGATTGAACACTTTGCTCGGACCCGCGCTGGGCTGCATTGATTTCGCCATCGAACCACGGCGCTTGCAGCAAGTCATCGCGAGCCGTGACATCCGGCGAGCTTTGGTTTCCGCGCTAGATGATCAGGCACTCCATTTCGACGCGATCATGGCTCAGGAGGCAGCGCGTACGCTCGTCCGGGCGCCGCGCAGCTAGCCATCAATTGACTGGGCGCGAGCTCGACTGATGGAACTCGTTTGCCGCGGCCTGCGAACAAGGAAATTCGGCTGCGAGTAGTGCAAGCCCGCATTAAGAAGCACTGCGCGGCGCCCATCAGAAACGTCGGACTCGGCGCGCAGCGGCGATCGCGGTGATCGATCCGGCGGCGGCATACGTCCCTCTCGTAACGGCGCGTCGACGGGGATCAGCGGATCACAGCGGATGGAGAACGTAGTCGAGCACGAGCTTCTGCCATTCGATGATTGCAGTGCGCGCGCCGTCGCGCGTTTGCCACCAGCGCTCGGCATCAAAATCGGCGTAGCGTGCGGGGCGGATCGCAACGCTCGTCGGCTGATCACGCATGGCGCGAAGCATGACCCGACGCAGTCGTCGCGAGTGATCGGGACTCGATATCACCAGAACGGATTTGAAGCCGTGTGCAGCCGTCCAGTGCGGAAGCGCCAGGGCTTCCCCGTTGGTTCCCGCATCGCTGAGCAGAATGCGCTCGACGTCCGTGACGCCGAGCGACGCGAGCTCGCGAATCTGCCGCGTGGCTTCGTCTTCGGCGGGAAGGCCGCGGCGCGCGAACTCCTGGTCCGAGCGGTTCAACGGCTTCGCGAAGATCGCCACTCGCTTTGCCACTCCGCGCTTGACGAGATCTGCGGCTTCGAGGACGCCCGCGCCATCGGCGTCGACGGAAACGACGATGACATCGACCACTTCGAACGGATCCTCCACGATGAGTGCAGACCCCAGCGCGCGCATCATGGGCTCGCGCACGGCGGGAACGCTTGCGGCGATGCCGGCGATCAGCCCAACCGTCAGGAGTACCCGCATCCAGCGAGGTAGTCGCCAGATCATGGCAATACCGCCATCGGGACGAGGGTGCCTATCGACAAGCGGCGTGCGCCGGACGCAGCGGAGTCAGCGGACTCGTGACGTCGGCGCGGCCGGCCGCGAGCGAATCGTCGCCACGAGCATTGCGCACGTTGTTTCGAGGTCACCCGCCCTTCAATCAGTGGCAGTGTGACAACCATACCCGAACCCGGTAGCTCTGCTTTCCTCATGCTCGGGGGTGCCCTCTTGATGCTCTGGCGAACGCGGACAGCTCCCGCATCCGGGGTGAAGCGGAGGCGATCTCAGACAGTCGCGTCCCGTGACGTGGTGTACGAGTCGTGGTTCTCATAAGGTCGTTGCGTCTGCTTTCGGCGATCTCTCGTGACAGCTTTGGGACCCGTTGCTGATATTGCGTTCGCCGCAAGGCGGGCGCATTCGCAAGGTCCGGAAGCGGTCGTGAAATTCGATAAGCGACTCGCAGGCACTGTTGGACGGCTCTCGAGCGGGGTGCGCAGATTTCGACGCTGTCAACGTCGTATGGCAGACATCGCGCTTTCTCGAGAGCGGACGTTGCAACGACGGGCGAAGGCGCACCTCCCACGGAGAAGGCAAGGGATCGAACCCCAAACTCCGCCTTCACGGCAGGGGGCACAGGTTCGAACCCTGTACCACCCACCAGCACTTTTCCCCTCTGAAACCGCGGTCCAAGCGCCCCTCCGAGAGTACCCAAAAAATCGTCTGTACGGAACCCGTACGGAAATCCCGGCCGGCTACTTAGAGCAACCGCGCTGTGGTTGAAGCACTTGCATTGAGTTGGGGCTGGGCGGCGCGTCCTAGCCCGCTTTCTTTTGTGATGGCCGAGTTCGGCCAATTGCAGTGGGATGGACGCCCCCACTCACGACGGCATCGATGTGCCGGTAGTCTTGGAGCGCTCGGCGCAACAACCTCTAGCCCTCTGAAGCGCCCACGCCTCCGAGGCGAGCCACCCGTCTGCTCCTACGACTAAAATGCTTGCGCCTTTCACAATAGGATTCACTTCCGTGATCTTGGTCACCGGCGGCGCCGGCTTCATAGGCAGCAACTTTGTGCTCGATTGGCTGGAGGCGACCGGTGAACCCGTCGTCGTGCTCGACAACCTCACTTACGCCGGCAACCTCGAGAACCTTGCCTCGATACGAGAAGACCCGCGCTTGACGTTCGTGCATGGCGACATCTGCGACGGCGGAACGGTGCGCAGCCTCCTTGGCGCGCATTCGCCCAGTGCAGTCGTGCACTTTGCCGCAGAAAGCCACGTCGACCGAAGCATTCATGGGCCTGGCGCGTTCATTCGCACAAATGTAGAAGGGACCTACATTCTCCTCGAAGCGTCCCGAGAGTATTTCAGCGCTTTGCCGTCTGCGCAGCGCAAAGAATTCCGATTCCTTCATGTATCTACCGACGAGGTATACGGCTCACTAGGTCCAGACGATCAACGCTTTTCAGAAGTCACGCCGTACGCCCCCAACAGCCCCTATTCGGCCAGCAAAGCAGCAAGCGACCATCTTGTGCGCGCGTGGCACCACACATTCGGTTTGCCTACACTGACGACGAATTGCTCGAACAACTATGGTCCTTTCCAGTTTCCCGAAAAACTCATTCCGCTGATGATTCTTCATGCACTGGACGGCAAGCCGCTACCGGTGTACGGAGACGGTCAAAACATCCGTGACTGGCTTTACGTGCGGGATCATTGCGCGGCAATTCGCGCAGTTCTAGCGCGCGGTCGGGTCGGTGAGGTCTACAACATCGGCGGCAGCAGCGAAATGAAGAACATCGAGGTCGTTCAGGCGGTATGCGAAATTCTCGACAATCTACGACCGCGGGCCTCCGGCAGCTATTCAGACCAGATCTCATACGTAAAGGACCGCCCGGGCCACGATCGACGGTATGCGATTGATTGTCGGAAGATTGACCGGGAACTGGGTTGGAAGCCGGCGACTACATTCGCAACCGGTATTCGAGCGACGATCGAGTGGTACCTCGCTCATCCAGCATGGGTCAAGAACGTGCTAACCGGTGCCTATCGGCAATGGATCGATACACAGTACGGCGCTGACCTTCAGCGAACATGAAAGTTACGCCAACCGACCTTTCGGAGGTGTTGTTGGTAGAGCCGCGGGTTCACTCCGACAATCGCGGGCTTTTCTTTGAGAGTTGGAACTGCAGGACCTTCACTGATTTCACCGGGCTGCCTGTGAGCTTCGTTCAGGACAATCACTCCCTGTCCAGGCGTGGCGTGCTGCGCGGCATTCACTACCAAGTTGTTCACCCGCAGGGTAAATTAGTCCGCGTGGCGCACGGGACAGTCCTTGACATCGCTGTCGATCTGCGCCGCTCCTCGCCCAGCTTTGGGCGGTGGGTGGCCGTCGAATTGAGTTCTGAAAACCATCGTCAACTGTGGGTGCCGCCAGGATTTGGGCACGGATTTGTCGTTAAGAGCGAATCGGCGACCTTGCTTTATAAGACGACCGAATACTGGGAGGCAGAGCACGATCGCAGCGTGCGTTGGAGCGATCCGCAGTTGCAGATTGACTGGCAAATCAAAGGCGCCCCGATCCTTGCGCCCAAGGACGCCGTTGCACCTCTGCTCGCTGAAGCCGAGGTCTATGCGTGAGACGGATACTTCTGCTTGGGAAGGATGGGCAGCTGGGGTGGGAATTGCAAAGGTCGTTGGTTCCGCTTGGTCAAGTGACGGCTCTCGGCCGTGGAGCAGCTGCTGCCAGTTCGTCGCAAGCCGGACGCGAAGTTGAGCGGAAGCTCTGCGGTGATCTCACGTGTCCTGTCGAACTCGCGGCAACTGTTCGTTCGCTCGCTCCTGACATCGTTGTGAATGCGGCCGCCTATACGGCGGTCGACAAGGCCGAAACGGACGAGGAGGCGGCCCATGCCGTCAACGCGGGGGCTCCCAGCATGCTCGCGCAGGTGTGCCTTGAACTCGGCGCCTTGCTCGTTCACTTCAGCACCGACTACGTATTCGACGGCACGGGGATTGAGCCCTGGCGGGAAGCGGATCCAACGGGTCCGTTGAGCGTCTACGGCCGGACCAAGCTTGAAGGCGAGGAATGCATTCGTGCCAGTGGATGCCGTCACATCATTATCCGGACAAGTTGGGTCTACGCGACAAGGGGAACGAATTTTCCGCGCACAATCCTGCGCCTCGCCAAACAGCGGACTGCACTGGATGTAGTTGATGACCAGGTGGGTGCTCCTACCGGCGCGGATTTGCTTGCCGACGTTACAGCGCACGCTGTCAGGGCCACTGTCAGCCGTCCGGAACTTGATGGCACCTACCATGTGGCAGCCAAAGGCGAGACGAGCTGGTTCGGATACGCGCGTTTCGTGGTCGAACTTGCGCTAGCGCGTGGATGGTCACTGCGCCTTTCGCCCGACGGGCTGCTGCCCATTCCAACGAGCGCCTATCCGCAGCCCGCCCGGCGTCCTATCAATTCGCGCCTTGGTTGCGAGAAATTCGAACGGGCCTTTTCTTTGTGCTTGCCGAACTGGCAAAACGGGATCCGACGTCTTCTGGAAGAGATCGCACCTGCCTGACGCTTTTGCTGAAAGAGCAATAGATGAATCGGAAAGGAATCATTCTCGCAGGAGGTAGCGGTACACGCCTGCACCCAGCAACACTTGCAGTAAGCAAGCAGCTGCTTCCCGTGTACGACAAGCCGATGGTGTATTACCCGCTGAGCACGCTGATGCTTACTGGAATCCGCGATATTCTGCTAATCAGCACACCGCAGGACACGCCACGGTTCCAGAGCCTGCTTGGTGACGGCAGCAAGTGGGGAATAGCCCTTAGTTACTGTGTGCAGCCGAGGCCGGATGGTCTGGCGCAGGCGTTCATTCTCGGTCGCGCTTTCGTCGGCGGAGCGCCGAGTGTGCTGGTGCTGGGCGACAACATCTTTTATGGCCACGACTTCCACGGCTTGCTGCGGCGCGCCGCCGCGAGAACGTCCGGAGCGACGGTGTTCGCCTACCATGTGAACGACCCGGAGCGCTATGGAGTCATCGAGTTCGATGCCGAGCAGCGCGCCACCAGCATTGAGGAGAAGCCAAATGCTCCGAAGAGCAACTACGCCGTGACGGGGTTGTACTTTTACGATGAACAGGTCTGCGACATCGCGGCCAGCATCAAGCCCAGCGCTCGGGGTGAGTTGGAAATCACGGCTGTCAACGAGCGTTACCTGCAACAGGGACAACTTGAGGTTGAGGTCATGGGACGTGGGTACGCGTGGCTGGACACCGGCACCCACGACGCGCTGTTAGAGGCGAGTCAGTACATCGCGACTCTGGAACGGCGGCAGGGCTTGAAGGCGGCGTGCCTTGAGGAGATCGCCTTCCGCGCCGGCTGGATCAGCGCAGAGCAGGTTGAGCGCATAGCTCAGCCGATGCTAAAGAATGGGTACGGCCAGTACCTGCTACGGATACTGAAGGAACGAGTGTTCTGATTAGCCACGGTCGCGCTGGCTGTAAGGTGCGCGACTGTTTCTCTCCTGATGCGGAGTGTGAGTTGCCGAACGTCTACTTGGTTGCGGGCGCGCGTCCGAATTTCATGAAGATCGCGCCGATCATTCGTGCCATCGAGAATGGCGGCAGGCTTCGATACGTGTTGATCCATACCGGGCAGCGCACTGTCGACAGGTGGTGCTGAGTCGTGTTTGCTCGCGCGATTGCGGGAGGGCAGAAATTGCACGCGGGGCTGACGAAGCCGCTCCCGCTGACCCTGATTTCCCTCTGTAGATCGCCGCATGTGTCGCGTCGCTCGCGCTCGCGCAAAGCTACGTTCGCATTCTTGTTAGGCCGTAGGGCAGATATCGGCGGACGGTTCAGCTTCCGAAAATACGGGTTAGCAGATGCACGGCGACGAGCGCCCCCGACTCACACCTCGGGTTCTCATGATGCATGGTGTCTTCTATCATCGGTCGCGGTCCGGACTGCACCAGCTCAAAGGGCGACGCGATCGCGTTGCGTTCACGTGCTCGCCTTAAGCAGACCGCACCCCGGTGCGATCGGGAAATTCAAACTTAGGAACATTGCATGCGAAATTATTCAACGCGCATGCCCCTCACTGCACCGCTCATGTCGGGCGTTTGTCCCACCAACCAGCCACGGGGACATGTTCTACACCCCCCTCAAAAAGATTCGCCTGCGCGCTTAGGACGGCTCTTTGCCGCCGCGCTCTGCGGATCGGTCCTCGTCGGTGCCTGCGGCGGCAGCGGAAGCGACGTTGCGGCTGATTCCGTCCTTGTCCCCGCTGCGCCGGCTCCGGCACCGGCTCCGGCTCCGGCGCCCGCACCCGCACCCGCACCGGCCCCGGCCCCGGCACCCGCGCCCGCACCCGCACCCGCACCCGCACCCGCACCCGCACCCGCACCCGCACCCGCACCCGCACCCGCACCCGCACCCGCACCCGCACCCGCACCCGCACCCGCACCCGCACCCGCACCGGCTCCGGCACCGGCACCGGCACCGGCCCCGGCACCGGCACCGGCGCCCGCACCCGCGCCCGCACCCGCACCGGCACCGGCACCGGCGCCGGCCACCGGGACCGCCACCCTGAGCTGGCTCGCGCCGTCCAATGCCACGGTGACTGGCTACCGGGTCTACTACGGGACTGTCTCCGGCACTTATCTGCAGGCCCGAGGGTCGGGCATCGCCACGGGCAACCAGACTTCCTACGTCTTGAACGGGCTACCGAAGGGCTACCTCTATTACTTCGCCGTCACGGCCGTCGATGCGGGTGGCAACGAAAGCGATTTCTCCAGCGAGGCCAGCAAACTGGTGCAATGACCGGGTACGTGCCCGGCCTATGCGGCGGCGACCAATGACAGGCCCCCGGATTTCGACACGGCGGCGAGCCGCACGGACCCGCTCTCGCGCCGCCAGCGCAAACTGGTCATGCAGGCGCTGAACACGGACCACCTGCGCAAGTTCTTCGATCGGCTGGACCAGGTCGCCGCGCGGCTGCAGCGGCGCTGGCAGAAGGCCGCTCACAACGGGGCGCTGGTCGACGTACCGAGCGACCTGAAGCGCTTTACGGTCGACGTCACCAGCGGCCTCGCCTTTGGCACCGATCTCAATACGCTGGAAGACGAAGGCGACGTCATCCAGCACTACTGGGCGCGAGCTCGACTGATGGAACTCGTTTGCCGCGGCCTGACGAACAAGGAAATTCGGCCGCGAGTTGTGCATCAGTCCAAAAACCAAGAAGCACGTGCGCGGCGCCCTCCAGAAACTCGCACTCGCGCACCGTCGACAGGTGTGCTGAGTCGTGTTTGCTCGCGCGATTGCGGGAGGGCAGAAATTGCACGCGGGGCTGACGAAGCCGCTCCCGCTGGCCCTGATTTCCCTCTGTAGATCGCCGCATGTGTCGCGTCGCTCGCGCTCGCGCAAAGCCACGTTCGCATTCTTGTTAGGCCGTAGGGCAGATATCGGCGGACGGTTCAGCTTCCGAAAATACGGGTTAGCAGATGCACGGCGACGAGCGCCCCCGACTCACACCTCGGGTTCTCATGATGCATGGTGTCTTCTATCATCGGTCGCGGTCCGGACTGCACCAGCTCAAAGGGCGACGCGATCGCGTTGCGTTCACGTGCTCGCCTTACGGGGAAGTCCAAACCAAGGAACATTGAATGCAACATCGAAATTATCCAACGCGCCTATCTCTCGCCGCGATGCTCATGTCGAGCGTTTATCTGGCCGCATGCGGCGGCACCGGTGAGGGCGAGACAAGCGCCCAGGAGACAAGCGCCCAGGAAGGACCCACCGAGACGGTGGAGATCTTCGCCGGTGATGGCGAGACAAGCGCCCAGGAAGAAGCCACCGCGACGGCGGAGAGCTTGTCGAGTTACACGTGGAGCAAGGTCGCGGACCAGGGGCAGACCTTCACCCTCGCCTCGTTGACGTGGGTGCGCTACGGCATCACCAAGAAATGGGTCTACAAGCGGGTCTCGGGGAGGGTGCCGTGCACAAACGAATTCTTCGGCGACCCGGCTCCTGGCGTGCGCAAGGCGTGCTATATAAGGGTCGCTGCCACGCAAGACCCTCCTCCGCCTCCGCCTCCGCCGCCTCCGCCGCCGCCGCCGACCTGCCCGTGCAGCGCCTGGAGCGCGTCTACAGACGCCGACCGAACGTCCGAGTCGGACCCGAACGCGGTCGAGCTCGGCGTCAAGTTCACGACGAGCATCAACGGCTTCATCACCGGCGTTCGCTTCTACAAGGGCACGGGCAACACCGGCACCCATGTCGGCAATCTTTGGAGCGCCGGCGGCGCGCTGCTCGCGCGGGCGACCTTCAGCGCCGAGACGGCGTCGGGCTGGCAGCAGGTGAACTTCGCGAGCCCGGTCCCGGTAACCGCGAACACCGTCTATGTCGCGTCGTACTACGCACCGGCCGGGAACTACGCGGCCGACCTCAACTACTTCGCCACGGCGGCGTCAGCAACGGCCCGGTCAACCTGCTCAGCAGCGGCGCCATCGGCGGCAACGGCGTCTACCGCTACTCGAGCACGACGACGTTCCCGTCCTCGACCTACAACGCGACCAACTACTGGGTCGACATCGTCTTCAGCGACACCGGCACTGCGCCGCCGCCGCCTCCGCCGCCGCCTCCGCCGCCGCCTCCGCCGCCGCCTCCGCCGCCTCCGCCGCCTGCGCCCACCGGCACGGCAGCCTTGAGCTGGACCGCATCGCCGGACGCCGACGTGACCGGCTATCGCGTCTACTATGGCACCGCTCCGAGGGCCTATTCACAACCGCGGGGAAGCGGCCTGACGACGGGCAACGCGACGAGCTGGACCGTCTCGGGTCTCAATCCGGGCACCTTGTACTACTTCGCGGTTACCGCAGTCGACAATACGGGCGCCGAGAGTGCGTTCTCGAACGAGGCGGCGAAAGTCATCCCGTGATTCTTGCCACAAGCAGGCATGCATGCAGCTCTATGGAGAATCTTTGGTGAACGCAATGAAACAATTCCTGTTCTTCTTACTTTCGGTTGGCTGTGGCGGCGCATTTGCGCAGACGTGCACCACGACAATAAGTCCAGGCTCGAGCGTAGCGGGCGCGGTTTCTGGTGCTGCTCCAGGCTCGACGATTTGCTTGAACTCCGGAAGTTGGGGCAAGGTCACGCTTACCGGCATCGCCAAATCAAACTTCGTGACAATCCGGTCGACAACGGGCGTCGACGCGTCACTGTATCTCGTTATTACTGGAGGTACGCAATTCATTCGTGCCTCCAGCCTGACGATTACGGGGGCTGAAATCAACGGCGCCAATACCAGGAACATCGCGGTATTGAACAGCACCTTCAAGGGCGGCATGTTCATCAATACCACGAACTTCAACAACAACAACATTCTCGTTGATGGGAATACGTTTAGCGGCATCAACGGCAGCCAAGTTCCCGGCGGCCAAGAGGGCCGGCTCAGTATCAATTGGCCCGGCGGCCCCGGCTCGGTTCCGAGTGGCGTGACGGCCAGCAACAACGTCTTCAACGGCAAGGGCTGCTCTGACGGTATTCAGTTGGGCTCGTACGGAACGGTGGTCGGTCCTGGCAACGTCTTTGCTGACCTGACGCAGGGCAATTGCTCTGAGCACGTCGACGCAATTCAGGGCTACGGGCAGCGCAACAGCGTCATCAAGGGCAACTACTTTATCCAGCCTCGCGTGTGTATCGGCCACTACGATGCTGCAAGCAATGAAACGATCGAGGGGAATGTATTCGTCGGCAACGGAACGGGTGCGGACGGGACACAATGCGTCATCGACTTGGGATCGCAGACTAATATGGTTTTCCGCCACAACACGGTACGAGGCGCTTCGATGCGCGTTGGCGGGATCAATAGCTCTGCTGGCGGCTCTGGGACCTACACCGACAACATCATGCAGGGAACGCGTTTCTCACCGGGATCGCTGGGGTCTTGCACCGCCTGCACATTCACGCACAACCAATTCACGAGCGGTGGGAGCGGCACGAACAACATAGTCGGTACGCCTATTTACGTCGGTGGGTTGCTGCCCACTAGTTGGAGCGGGTGGCAACTAGTCAGTGGCTCGCCCGGTTACCGGGCGGCATCGGATGGGTCCGACATGGGCGCTTCGATCGGTCAAGCGCCTGTGGCACCTCCGACTGGGTTGAAAGTCCAGTAAATTCCCCTGCCCACTCGGGTAACCGAGTCGGGCCGCGGCGGCCTATTGGCGGTCACCTCGCAGGCTTCGATAGACGATCGGAGGCAGCCAGTCGTGGACTGCCTCCCTAAACTTGACCCTGTAGTCGGTTTTATCCTCGGTATTAGGCCGGCTCTTGAACTGCGTGGTGTGCTCGCGCTTCCTCGACGACCACGTGGACGTGTAGTAGTAGAGCGCGATCGACCGCCTGGGAACTCCGTGAGGGTGGCTTACCGGCCGTGGGTTCCCGTGCATGCTCTTCGAGGTGGTGTTGAAGATGACGCAGCGGTTGAATACGGGCACGATCGATTGGTGGCACGCGGTCATCGCACCGTCCCATAGTTCGAGCTGGCCACCGTATTGGTCCTTCCATTCCTTGTTCAAGTAGATCAATACGTTGATCCGCCGCTCCAAGTCCATTGCCTTGTGGTGGTTAAAGTCGGCGTGCATGGATAGGTGCCCGCCGGTCTTGATCTCATGAAATCCCGCACCAAGGAAGTACGGATCGGGAATGAGGCCGGTGATACCCGTCAGATTCTCAAGGAACTTAATAAATGGTCGGGAATTGAGGGAGTAGAAGAAGCTCCGCACCCGACTTGACAGCCGATCCGGATTGAAACTTGATTTGTAGCGCTCCTGAGCGCGGTCGAACGTCACGCCATCCTTTCCCAGAACGTTAGGAAACTCCTGGAGGCACATGTCCAGCACTTCGGCGGGGAAGAGCTCGTCGATGCAGATGTGCGGAAAGGGATATGCAGCGTTGTAGCGCTGGTTGAGTTCTGTTCCCGCTGTGTCCATCGAGTCGGGATCAAAAAGTCCGAGTTCCGTGTTGTTCATGGCCAGGTAACTCATCTTCATTACCTCGGTTGTTCAGACGGCTACGCGTCGGTTCAAGTACGCGTCGCGGACGCCGCGCAGCGAGCGATGTTCGATGAAGGGGAGTTCGAAGACCCGCCAAAATAGGCGCGAGGCGGCAAGCGCGGCCGGCAGGACGATGGCGAGCAGCACTGCGAAGCGTGCGTTCCCGACAATCCCATCGGCAGCACGAGGCCGAACAGGACAACTTCGACGATGGGCGCGTGGATCAGGTACAGGCTATAAGAGGATTGCCCGAGCCAGCGCGTGATCTTGCTACTAAGTAGCCGCACGCCCATTCCCTGAGGGTGTTGAACGAGACCCGCCAGCAGCGCTGCAACCGCTGCGCCGGTGAGGAGGTCGACCCAAAAGAAGCCCGCTTCGAGCTCCGCCGTGGGCGCCAGCCACAACAGCAGCATCGTTACGATCGCCGTCACCGACCCGATCGCCATCCATGGCACGCGACGCAATTCAGGCATTCGAAGCGAAGTAGCATGCGCGGCCAGAACGCCGAGCGCGAAAAGCGCGAGAAACTGCGGTGTGAGATGCAGAAGCTTCACTAGAAGCCTCAGGCTGCCCGGCTCGAGCTGCAGCCGCGCAGCGATCCAAGCGTGATGGCTGCCGAGAAGATAACCCACAACGACGCAGAAGCACGTCGCCAGGACCATGGCGCTCGCGCCAAACCGGCGGCATAGCAACAACAGGAGCGGAAACACGAAATAGATCTGCCATTCGACGGCGATGGACCAGAACGTGCCGTTCGGCTTTGCCGAGTCGATCATGTTGTTGAGCAGCAAGCCATGAACGGCAACCGCTCTCGCGTCGATCACTATCCCCGTGTATTGCCCGGTGTATAAGACGACGAAACAGGACAGCACTAGGGCGATCCAATAGGGGGGCAGGATTCTGAAGGCCCGTCTGCGCCATGTACTCGACATACCCCTCCGGGAGCCGGTCTCCATGCCGCACGGCTGAAAGGGCAAGCGAAAAGCCGCTTACCACGATGAAAACGGCGACGGCGAGGTGACCGAATTTCAGCCAGTTGGACCAATCCGGGGCGTCGAGGCAGATTCCGCAGACAGATCCACCTGCTTGTCTGGGAAAGGACGCCAACCACACGTGATGAAGTACCACGTACAGAGACGCCAGTCCGCGAATGCCGTCTAGGAAAGAAAGGTGAACCCTCGGCGCCACGCTCGATTGCCCATCATGTCTGCTGCTTACCGCTTTGCGCACGGACATCGCCAATCCCACTGCTGCCAAGGCTTTTGCAGGATCGGTAGCAGAGTCCATCAGGAGTCCAACGCATGCTTGAGGATGCTGTCGACTCTTGCACCGGCGTCACTCCACGATGCCGATTGCACGCTCGATGAGGCTGCCCTCGACATGGTGCTGAAGTCATCATGGGCCACGATCGCCTCAAGGGCTGCTGCCAGCGCGTGCGGCGTCAATGGCGCGTAGTTGACATAGGGATTGTTCAGCACGGTACGGTTTTGATCGGCGTCGTTGACCACCGGGATGCAACCTGCCGCCAACATTTCGTGCGGCACCAGCGACACGTTGGTCAGTGAAATGCACAGCCCCGCGTAACACCGGTTGTAGATCTCGTTGAGTTGCTCGACCGTGACCCGACCGTGATCGACGCAGGCAAACGGTAGCCGCCCGAGCGTTTCACCATAGAGATGCAGTTCGATATCAGGACGGCGTCGCGTGAAAACCTCGAGCGCCATCATGCCGATCTCGAAGCCGCGGCGCGGCGTCTCGGGTCTGGCGTAGTAGGCGACGCCGCGCCGGCGGACATCGGTTGGGTGGTACTTCGAGATATCGCAACCAAACTCGAAGTGGTCGGCCTTCATACCGAACTCGGATCGGAGCCTTTCCGCCAACCAGGCTCCCGCGGTAATCCCGTGAAGTCCCATGCGGTAGGTGTTCTCGGCGAGCACGCTCCACGAGCCGACGGGGTGGAAGTTTGGTTCGTAGTCCTGAACGAAATAGTATCGCTGGCCGCTGCAACGCGCGTTGAATACGGCATAGGCCGTCGGCCACGAGGTTGCAATCACGGCATCTGCATCCTCCATCGGATCGTCGATCGACAATATCGGGCCATTGAAGCCATAAGAACCGCGGGCGATGGATGCGTAGTACGTGTGGTCGCCGCCATAGACGTCGTAAAAATAGACCCGATTTACATAGCCCAGGCTTTCCAAGCATCTGATGATCCGGAACGTCGTTGAGTGACCGCCCGAGCCCAAGCCCGGCGGTGTGGTAACCCAATTTAGAACCAATGGTCCAGCCGCCACGCGTCTCCTTGGCGCAGGATGAAACGGCTGCGACAGGTCGGCTGCAAGCACATCGGAAGCCCGCACGGGTGAAATGACCTCCTTGGGTAAAAGCCAGTTGGCGGCTGCGCCTTGAACGCGCCGTCTGACGCCCAACACGCCCTCTCGTTGCAACGTCGAATGAAGTTGACGAAGGCGTCGCGCGGCCTGAACTCCAGCGCGCCGTAATTCAATCGACATTTCCACTCCAATGGACCGAGCGCGCTCCCGCTTCTGAGGTGTAAACCTCTCGCATACGCGTCCAGCAAACTGGGGACCGAGTACTCCCATGCCAACAAATTTGCTACCCGATCCCGATCGATTGCGCCAATTCGTCGCCTTTCTTCCGGGCTGTCCATCAACCGCACCACCGCTCTCGCGAACTCGAGTTCGATGTTGGGAGGAACATAGATTCGGCAGCATCCTGTGCGGAGTACGTGTCTCCACGAGATCGAAGGCCACCACAGGCTTGCCGAGCGACATGTATTCCATCACCTTGTTCATGGTGGACTTGTCGTTCAGCGGATTCAGCGGATCTGGTTGCACGCACAACTCCACCGTAGACAGGATCGAAAGTACCTGCGCCTCCGGGATGCGCCCCGTGAACCAGACGAAAGACTCGATGCCAAGGTCTTTGGCGAGCAAGTGCAGCGCGGGCGCGGCGTCGCCGGAGCCGATCAGCAGCGCGCAAGGAAGTCGCGCCGGCCGAGTGTGATGACCATTTCCTTGATCGCTCGCAACCAGTAGTCGACTCCGTCCTGGGGCCGATCGTGCCGATGTATCCGATGAGGTGGGGTGCCCGGGCGTAGCACTGGATCCGGGTTACCGGCTGGAACGAGAGCGGTGGACCGTTACGGACGACAAAGACCTGCTCGGGGCGCTTCCTGCCCGCGATCGATGGCAACGCGCTTGTACGATTCGTTGGTGGCGATCACGATGTCCGCAATCGCGTGCAACACCGTTCAAGGAGAGTCAGGACTCGCGAGACCGCATTCTTGACGCTCGTGCCCGAACCGCGACAAATAGGTTTCGGGAGAGAGGTCATGGTGGTCGAAGACAAAGCGCTTGCCGAAGAGTTTGAACACCGCGCCGACGACGAATAGCGTATCTGGCGGATTTGAAGCGTGGACGACGTCGACGCCCTTACGAAGCGCCACCCAGATCGAAAGCAAGAGCATGGCCATCGTGGCATAGCCGAATTCGATCGCGTACCCGATAAGCCCGCTGCCTTCCGGCGGCGCCGGGAATCGATAGACATCGACGCCATCGATGCATTCGTTCCAGGGCTGCCGGGCACTGCGCGGTGCGATGACGCACACTTGGTAGCCAGCCTCCGCCAGGGCTCGTGCTTCGCGACGAACGCGGACATCGAACGGATACGGGTTGTTCTCGACGAGCAGAAGAATCCTAGCCGACGAGGGCACGATAACGGCCTCCGAGCAGATTGCTGCCGTTCTCGAAGTAGCGCACGAGGTCCACCACGACGTGATCGGCATTCAGGCAGCCGATCCACATCGGCGTAGTCCGCCGACTGCTTAGTGACGACAATGACGTCGGAATCCTCCAGTAGCGCTGGTATGTTTTCCACCAGCAGCGATGAGAATGTGGGGATTTCCTGAATGATGTAGCTGCGATTGGCGCCGACGAGCCGCGAGAGGCTGACATACGGGTCATAGATCCGGACCGGTAGCCCTTGCCGATTAGCTGCTCGACCAGTTTCGACGGTGGGGCTTTCGCGTAGGTCATCGGTCCGGTCGCTGAAGCTTAGCCCAAGTAGGCCGATTCTCTTCTTGCCCTGTGAGGTGACCAGCGAGAGCGCCCGTCGCTTGTGCTCGGTGTTGCTGGACAGCGCGCCTTCGATGATCGGTACATGCAAGTCGAGCTTGCGAGACAGATACGCTAGTGCGCGCAGGTCTTTCGGGTAGGCAAGAACCGCCGAAAGCGAACCCTGGTTTCAGATAGGTCTTGGAAAGGTTGAGCTTCGTATCGAGACAGAAGATGTCCATCAGCAGGTGGCTGTCGACGCCACTCGCGCGGCAGATGGCGCCGATCTCGTTGCCGAAGGCGACTTTGACAGCGTGGAATGCGTTGTCGGCGTACTTGACCAACTCGGCCGTGCGAAGGTCGCAGTGGACCATCGGGGCTTCGATGTGGCCGTAAAGCCCGGCCACGAGGGCACCGGACTCCCGGTCGAATTCGCCGATTACGGTGCGAGGGGGTTTCCGGTAGTCAGAAATCGCGGAACCTTCGCGAGGAATTCTGGGTTGTAGACCACGCTGAAGCTGCTGCCGCACGCCTTGCCGGAGGCCGCCTCAAGCGCCGGAATCGCGACGGACTCGACCGTGCCAGGCAGCATCGTGCTGCGAAAGACGACCGTGTGAAAGGCGCTCTTGTGGCGCAGTGACTTGCCGATGTCGTCACACACCCTGCGAACAAACGAGAGGTCGAGGCTGCCGTTGTCGGCACTTGGCGTACCAATGCAGACGAACGAAAGTTCGCTTTGCGCGATCGCATCCTCGCACGACGTAATGGCACGGATGCGACCGCGCCGATGCTCGCGAGCGATCAACTCCGGAAGCCCGGGCTCGACGATGGGGCTTTGCCCTTGGTTGATCAGGTCGACCTTCACCGTGTTCGGATCCACGCCAATGACGACGTGTCCGTCTGCTGCCAAGCAGGCGGCTGACACGCAGCCGACGTAGCCCATCCCAAAGAGACTGATGTTCAAGGAGAACTCCATTGAGGTGCTTGGATGGGTGCCTTGTCGCATTCATTGCACGCCGGTCTGGGCCCGAACGGCACCGAGCAGTTGCTTCGCGTCATCAGGCCGGAACCCGTCTGTACGCCGCCGCCTGCATGCGATCCCGCGACTCCGTCAGCAGCCGACGAAGGATCACCGTTGCGCTGGTTCGCGGGAGCCGCGCGCCCGCATCGCTTGGACCCGCCAACGGTGGAAGATGTATGTCTACGCAGCGGTCTTCGGCGTCCGGGAGCATCAGTGGCTCCCCAGGACTGCGCCGAAAAGTCTTGCCACCGAGCAAAATCTCGTACTGAGCGTCGGGCGAAGTTTGACCGCCGTCATCGATCGCCAGTTCTCTTGCGGAGTCCGGAACGGGAAAGCGAGTATGCCGACCCAGCAACCGAACGAGACATCGGTCCGCATCCAAACGAGATTGATAACTCATGCGGCTGAGTTCGCCAAGAGGCGCCCACTTCACCGAGCCTAGGCTATTGATGCGCGCGGCAATGACGTCGAGCAACTCGAGGCCATCCTTGAGGTCTTGGTGGTGCCCTCTAAAGATCATCGGCCGACCCAAGTAGGCAGCGACCAGGATATTCGTATCGACGTTGCCGCCAAAGCTCCATCGTGGAAGTACCGGGCAACCTGCGACCTGCTCAGTCGGCAGGAAGCCCAGCGCCTGCGTCCACGCACGGCCGGGGTTGTGGGCCTTGAGCGATCCCGACGAGATGCAAGCCGACTCGAAGCCGCAAACCGGCAAGGTCTGCAAGGTCTGCTCTGAGCAGGCGCCGTGTGGCGGTACCATCACCCGGGCTACCCGAAGGCTAGTCCTGCGCTCCAGCAGCTCAATTCTGTGTAGGGCTTGGCTCAACAACGCTACTGTTTGCCGACCATCGCGCTCCACAGCCAGCTCCCGCTTGCCATGGTTGATTCCATGGATAAGCAGCGACAGCACTGGGTGCCGATGGAAGACTTGCGCAGTCGCGTTATGCGCGAACCATGCATCGAGAGGAATGGTCGCGAACGCAACATGATAGCCCTCGCGCTCGGCGCGTCGGGCCGTCTCCGCGAAGTCGATGAATCCGTAACTCGGCCAGTGCAGGTTCGGGTCATCGAACATGAAGGCTGCGCGCAGCGGCGGTTGTTCCCATGTCCCCTGCGGTGCAGCGACCCGCAGGAAGTGGAGCAGCGGCAGATTCTCGATGAACCGATCGCCGCCGAATACGTCAGCGAAGCTGGAGTTGCCGGCAACGTCCTGCAGCGGCAGCGCGCTACGAAAAAGTCGAGCGCCTCGCTCCGTCGTCACGGCCCAAATGGGGCCCTCGGGCACGGCGGCAAGCGCTCGCTCGCCCGGCTGCAATGACAGAACCCTGTAGCCCACTGCAACTGCGGTCGACACGGTTCGGCCGCGGAAAGGAAAGGGCACTTCATTGTCCTGCGCGAACCGAACCTCTAGCCGCTCGTCGCGCCGGGATGCGGGCACCGGCGACGCGGCAGGCACCGCCAGGGTCGTCGTTTCGCTCGGCCGTCGCACTACTGCCAGCTGGTCACGGCTCAATAAGTCGATGACACCCGCGAACCGTCCATCGTTCGGTTTTGAGGAGCTTGCGTCGACAAATCGCACGAAGGTCGACGCCTCGATCGTGGACAGCAACTGACTGCAGCCTGATTCGCCCGCACCGTGCCGAACGAGCACGTTGATTCGAGGCCGGCAAGGACCCGGCTCCGACCGCGAGGCGATCACAGACCTTTCCCTGTCAGAAGCCATCGCAGGCAAACCCGGTCTTCCTGCAGCTTATGCCGGCTCGCGTCGGAATATTGCCGTCCGAGCAGCCGCTTGATCGACCGGGCAACGAAGCGCAGCCCGTGGTGCGTCAGCGCAATCGATCGATAGAAGATGCCTCCGACGATGCCGTGGTACTTCTTCCAGTAGGTCAGACTTGCCCGGTGGTATTGGAGGCTGTAGCGTAGCGGCGCATTGGCCGAGCTGCCTGCACCGTAATGCGTTGCCGTTGCTTGCGGAACGAAGACGAGCCGCCAGCCGGCGCTTCGGAACCGCCTGCACCAGTCCACGTCCTCCATGTAGAAAAAGAAGCGCTCGTCTAGGGCGCCGACGAATTTGGCAGCTTTGGTTCGCACAACCCACAAGCAGCCGCTGAGTACCTCGGGCTCGGCTTGGACCTCGTGATCGAAGTGCCGCATCTCGTGCCCTGACAGCAGGGAGGAGCGCGAGAAAACCCGATCGATTGCAACGGCGCGGCAGAAGTTGTTCCAGACAGTGGGCAGCCGCCGACACGAGCTCTGAAGCTGCCCGTCTCGGCCGACGATTTTGGGCCCGACGATCCCGACGTCCTCGTGGCGCTCGAGGAATGCCTGCAGGATTTGCAGGCAGTTCGGATGGAGGACGACGTCGGAGTTCACCAAGGCGAGGACTTCGCCGCGGGCGCGTTGCACGCCCAGGTTGTTCGCAGCGGCGAAACCCAGATTGACATCGGATCGTATGAGCACGACTTCCGGGAATTCAATGCTCACCATCTCCGCGGAACCGTCGGCCGATGCGTTGTCGATGACGATTGTCTCGCAGACGTCATCGCGTCCTGTAGCGCGTACGGACGCCAAGCAGTCGCGCAGGTAGGCGCGAGCATTCCAGCTAACGATGATGACTGAGATCTTATTCACCGTCGTAGATAAGATGACCATACGGCCGAGCCTGCCAGGCTCTGGGGCAGAGCAGGCGGCGACTGCGGGAGCAGGTTGCTTTCGGCGGCAGACTCTGACTGAATGGCACTGATCGCTCCCAGCAGAAAAAGGAAACTTCCGATGGAGTGGTCCCAGAACGTCACGGCGACGAAATTCATCGAATGGCCGAACAAGCAGGCGCCGATGATCCAGACAAGGTACTGGTCTGCAGCGGACAAGGTGCTGGCAGTGTTCACTGCTCGTCCGACTCGGCGGAACGCCGACAGAAGAACCATGATGAAGATCGCCATCAGAGGCAGCCCGCCCATGACACCGTTCGCAAGGTACTGGTTCGTGATGTCCGAGCTTTCCGGATTGGCGGGGTTGCCGGTGTACATCCAGTGCCGTGTGTAGTCCGTCCCCACGAGCCACCACTCATCAATGTGTTCGATGGACGAGCGGATCAGCTGCGCCCGATACCAGCCCGTGCTGCCGCCGGCGATGTCCAGCTTGGCCATGAGAAAGTAGACTGGATCCTGCATTACGAAGGCCAGCCCCGTGATGCCCGCGAGGGCGAGCCAGCGAATCGCGCTCAGGTGCTTGCGAAACTTCCACAGGAGTGCGCCTACCAGCGTAAACGCGGCCATCAGCATCGGGCCGCTGGAACTGGCGGCGAACACTATCGCCAGCCCCGCCGCGGCGCCCGACACTGCTGCGACTCGGCTTGCTTTGCTCACACACCAAGCCAGGACAAGTAACGTTGCCCCGACGGTTCCTGCGAGAACGGGGTGCGCATAAGGACCGCTCGCTCGGATCTGGCCTTGCGCGCGCACAGCGGCGAACTCCGGTACTCCGCCGAGCACCGCGAAGGAATTGTGACCGGAGATCTTCTCGATGACCATCGAGATGGCCGCGGGAATCAGCAGGAAGCAGAGCATCCTGAATGCGCGAATGACATCTTCTGTGTCCGTAAGAAAGATGCGGCTTAGGAAGTACAGGCCGAGGTAGTCCCATACCAGACCCGCACGCATGACGAACGCGCCATCGACGTGGAATGTGGCAGTGACCAGCAGCCAGAACGCCCAAACGAGCATCCAGGCGTCAATGGCGTTCATGCTCTGAGCGGGACGTTCGTTGCGCAGGAGCACGCGCAGGAATCCGATGCCGACGACAATGCGCAGCACCGTGAAATTCGCGCCGAACACATCGAGCACCTGGCCTCGAGTCATCAGCGCAAATGTCAGCAGCAGCGGCAGGATTGCCCAGCGACGCGGAAGTGCCAGCTGCAGGAGGCACACCAGCAGGGTGAACAGAGCTCCGTAGGTGTTCATTAAGAATGCAGCGCTTGCGTCGGCGCCAGTATTACGGCTGCGCGCCGCCGCGCGCGCGGCGGCGCAGGGCTGGTGGCTGCAATCGGGCCAGTTGCTCGCTGCGAACTCGCGCGATAAGCGGCTCCGGCAAAGCCCGTGGACGGTTTCTTACGCGGCACCAGAGATAACCAAGCAGGCGAGCTAGGCCACCGATGATCAGCGGTCGTTCGAGAAGCCGGTAGCTACACTTGAGCAATTCGAACAGGATGTGGTTTCCCAATGCGTAGTCACGAACGCCAAGGGCGAAATACCTGCGCGGCACGTTGCCTTCTGATATGTTTCTCGGCTTCAGATGATCGACTTCGATCTCAGGAAAGGTGCGGGTTCGATACCCGTGCATCCTGGCTTGCAGGCAGGTAATGGCATCCCAGCCTCCTTCAGGGATTGCGATCAGTCCACCGAGCTTGTCAAAGCACTCGCGCCTGAACAGCTGTACTGCACCAGCGACATCGGTGAGTGTTTGTTGCATTGGACGCCGTTGACCGTCAATGCAATCGACGACCAATCCACCTGCAAGACCGAGATATGGGTCTGCATCGAATCTCTTGAACAAGCTTGCGTAGTAGGCCGCGGGAAGGCGGATGTCGGCGTCGAGAAGTCCGATGTAGCGATAGTCCTTTACGTCGATTGCCGCGATTCCTGCCTCGGTGGCGAAGACAACGGAAGAGAAGCTCCGCTCGGGGCGGCTCTCCAGGCGCAAGAAAGTCATGAATGGGTAGCGTCGTACGTAGTCGCAAACAATCGCGTCGGTATGGTCTATCGATCCATCGCTCACGATTACCCACTTCCTGGGGCGTGTGGTTTGTCGTATGACCGATTCGAGCGTAATGCCGATGGTCGCCTCCTCATTGCGCACCGGCGTGACAAGAACATAAGATTGGTCGTCTCTCATGTGTTGGATGCCCGCTTGGCGGTAAGCTGATAGCTACACATTCACGCGCTGCCGCCGGGATAACGACCACGTCGATCACTGCTCGCTGAAAAACTAGAAGTCAAGGCATTGAGCGCTCGCCAACCGGTGAGTCCCAGGCGCTGTTTGAACGCAAGCTTCATCCATGGAAGCGAGCGGTTGACATTGGGTGACGTTCTCAATGCATAGCCGCTGAGTTCGCGCATCACGTCGAATCGTTCTTCGTTAAATGCAGCGCTGGCCGCACCGACAGCCTCGAGCCCGACTTGCTCGAGCAGATGCGAACAGAGGTCATCGCCGTCGCGCAGGCGCGGGCCCGATTCGCTGATAAACCACCGAACAGCCGCCTCGCGTTGCTCGAGATCGCGCAGCCATTTGTATTCATTCGACATACTGCCGGAGTGCTGCCTGTAGACGGCTTGGTCCGCATTCACGACGCCGACGTCCGCGTACGAGGCGAGGCGCAGCCACATTTCCATGTCACCCGCGTGCGGAAGCTCGGATCGATACCCTCCTGCCTGGCACTGCAGGTCGGTGCGCACAACGGCTGTCGGCGTCGGTACGCAGTTCCTCGCACCGGCGGACCGAATAAAGTCCGAGCCTGCCATCACACGGGTCGGTCTTCGCCAACTAGCGAGCATCTGCGTTCGAATCGGTCGAAGGCTTCCATCGTCGTTCAATGCAATGGCGTTGCCAAAAACGAATCCGACTTCCGGGTGTTCGTCGAGCAACGTGGTGGCTCGAGCGAGGGCGCCGGGGAGCAGAAAGTCGTCGGCCGACAGGAGAAGTAGATAACCCGCGCTGGCCCACTCGATGCCTTCGTTGTAGGTGGCGATATGCCCCTGGTTTGCCGCATGCCGGATGAAGTGGACTCGCTCGTCTTCTTTGCACAGCGCGGTAGCTACCTCGGCCGTGTCGTCGGGCGAGGCGTCGTCGATGACCAGCACGCGGGTGTTGGGCAGGCCTTGGGCCAGCACGCTTTGCACGCATTCACGCAGATATTGCCCATACCGATAGCAGGGTACGATGACATCGACGGAACTCATACAAATCTCCTGGCTGGAGAAACCGTCGGATACCCAGCGCAACGAGGGCGGGTGAAACCAGGCGCGACAGAGCCCGGATGGAGAAATAGCTGCTGGCTACCGTGGCCAGCACGCCCAAACCGATGCCGATCGCCATCGGCAGAGTATTGAATGCGATAAACACCATCGCGATCAGCGCGCCAAAGCTCGGTGACGTTGAACGCGTCGCGCGCGGTCACCGCGACTGCGAACCCCGGGCGCTGCAGCTCGTCGACGATCGGGCGGAAGAACCGCACGTGCGGCGAGTTGTCGAGGTCGATCCAGATGCAGCGGGGCATGGCGTTCATCGATGACCTTCCTTCATGGCGCGGCACGCATGCGGGCAACCCGCGCGAGCAGGCGCTGTAGTGCGCCGGGCAGCGAGTCCCGGGAAGCCACGGCGAGCAACTCGCGCGCCGAATGGGTGCCACTGGCGATCAGCACGAACGCTCCCACGGCGGTCGCCCACGCGGACGGAAGAATGAGGAAGGCAGAGAAGACCAGGCCCACTGCGGCGATGTAGACGACCCCGTTCCGGCGGTTCGCGGCAGACCAGCGGAATCCGGTCAGGCGTCCGACCATGACGTAGACGACGACCGCATGGAACACGTAAGAGGCGAAGAAGGCGACTCCCGCGCCGTCGAGCCCGAAGAGATCGATGCAGAGCCACGACAGCGAAACGTTGACGACCGTCCAGGCGAGCTCGATTGCGAAGAAGGCAAGCCGCCGGTTGCTGGCGACGACGATGTAGCCGATCGGCCAGGTGATGACGCGTAGCGCCATGCCGAGGCAGATCCAGCGCAACAAGCCCGCGGCTGCGTTGAACTCCTCGGTGTAGAAGAGCGCGAGGACCGGCCCGGCGAACACCAACGTCGCTACAACGCCCGGACCCGCAAGCAGCAGGCTGACGTGCGCCTGCTCGTTCACGATCCGATTGGCACGTGGTTTGTTGGTGATTGTTCCGACCAGGCGTGGATAGAAATCGGCGCCCATGGCTTGCAGGACGACGCCGACGTACATACCTCCGAGCGCCCAGGTGGCGTGAAAGAAGCCGGCCGCCTCGACGCCAAGCTGGCGCAGCACGAAGACGCGGACCAGCAGCGCCGCGCCCATCATCAGGATCCCGCTCGCCATGAACGCCAGGCCCAGCTGCAGCAGTGAAGCGGCTTCCGCGCGCATCTCGGCGCGGGTCAGCGTGACGGGTGCGACGTCGACCTTGCGGCTATAGCCCCATGAGAGCAGAGTGCCGATGGCGGCGATCGCGACGAGTGCCGGAACCACGCCGCTCTCTCCCATCGCGGCGACCAGGCCGACACTGACGATGGCGCCAAGGAGCGAGCCGACGACACCGATCCGCGCCAGATCGCCGATGCGGCGCATGCCCTGGATCAACGCCGCCTGGCCGTCGGAGACGATCTTGAAGAAGACGGCGAGCGAAAGCCACGCCACGGCGCTGGCATGCTCATCGCTGCCGAACGTCCACACTGCGATCGGGCGCGAGAAGGCAACCATTGCCAGCGTGCCGAGCAGCGCCAGGCCGACGGCTATGCGGCGCAGCGCCATCACGGTGCGGGCGATCTGTCGATCGTCTTCGGAGGCCACTGCTTCGGCGATCTGGCGCACGCCGCTGCTGTTGACACCCATCTGGGCGACGCTTCGCACCACGTCCGCGATCGAGGCGTACACGCCCATGAGGCCGATCCCCGTCGGGCCGAGCAGCATTGCGATGGCCTTGGTGCGAGCCATCCCGACGAGCAAGGTGAGCCCCGAGCTCCCGCCGATCAACGCCGTCGAGCGCAGGATCTGCACGTAGCTCGGCCGATCCGCGTCGTGGCCATCGCGTGTCGGCAGCCTCGGGTCCATGTCGTTTTCCGCTCAGCGGCGCAGCACGGCTTCGCGCAACGCGTCGACGACCTCGAGCTGCTCGCGGTCGCTCATCTCCGCATACAGCGGCAACAGGATGCACTCGTCCTGTGCCTGCTCGGACCATGGCAGTTCCTGGCGCAGTGTCAGTTCGACGTAGGCGGGCTCCCGGTGGCTGCACATGATGCCCCGGCGCGTGCTGATTCCTTTGTCGAGCAGCGCCTGCATGACGCTGCGCTGATCAAGGCCCTTGGGCAGGCGGACGCAGTAGCTCTGCCAATTCGAGCGCGCCCACGATGGCTCCGCTGGGAAAGCCAGACCGGGAATGTCAGCGGCCAGGTCCGCGTAGCGTGAGGCCAGGGGGCGCCGCTGCTGGAGGATCGCAGGCAGACGCTTGAGCTGTTCGCGCCCGACCGCCGCCTGGATGTCGGTCATCCGGTAGTTGAAGCCGACCGTCGGATACGACTCGAAAATGACCTGCGTCGAGCCATAGCGAACTGTGGTCGGCACGCTCATGGCGTGTTGCCGAAGGAGACGGAACTGCGCGTCCCACTCCGGATTTTGGGTGGTCAGCATGCCGCCATCGCCCGCGCTCACCAACTTGAGTGGATGGAAGGAGAAGCACGAGACGTCGCCATGCGGCTTCCCGATCTTTTGCCACTCGCCGTTCCAAAGGGGCTCGCTGCCGATAGCGCAGGCCGCAACCTCGATAACGGCCACTCCATGGCGGCGTCCCACCTCCACCAGGCGCTCCATGTCGCACGGCAATGCCGCACCCTTCTGCAACGCGGCGCTCACAGCCTGCAAACCTCTTGCAGCCCCTGTGCCACCTCGAACAACTGATCCGTTGTGATGGAGGCGAACATCGGAAGCAACACGCAGCGCTCCTGCGCCTCTTCGGAACGTGGTAGCGGCGGGTGCGCAAAGTCGGCGTAGGCCGGCTCGCGATGGCTGCACATCACGCCGCGGCGTGTCGAGATGCCAAGGTCAAGCATCGACTGCATTGCGCGACGCTGGTCGACATGCGGGGGCAGGCGCACGCAGTAGCTCTGCCAGTTCGATCGCGCCCAGGGCGGCTCGGACGGCAGTCCGAGGCCCTCGATGTCGGCGAGCACGCCACGGTAAAACTCGGCACCCTTGCGCCGAGCCATCACCAGTTCGGGCAGGCGTTTGAGCTGCTCGCGACCCACCGCGGCCTGGATGTCCGTCATCCGGTAGTTGAAGCCCATCACCGGGTAGGACTCGAAGATCACCTCGCTCGCGCTGTGCCGGACCGCGTCCGGAACGCTCATTGCATGCTGGCGCAACGACCGGTAGCGCGCGTCCCAGTCGGCGCGGCGCGTCGTGATCATTCCGCCGTCGCCGGTGCTGATCACCTTGCGTGGGTGGAACGAGAAACAGGCGACATCGCCATGCGGCTTGCCGATCCTTTCCCAGAGCCCTTCCCACTGGATCTCGCTGCCGCTCGAGCAGGCCGCGTCTTCGATCAACGGAAGATTGTGGCGCCTGGCGATCGGCACGATGCGCTGCAGGTCGCACGGCATTCCCACTTGGTGGACGACCAGCAATGCACTCGTCTTCTTGGTGATCGCCGCCTCGATAAGGCCCGGGTCGATGTTGTAGGTGTCCGGATCGATGTCGACGAAGACCGGCGTAGCACCGCAGTAGCGGATGCTGTTGGCGGTGGCGATGTACGAGTGACTGACCGTGACGACCTCATCGCCTGCCTTCACGCCGGCAACCAGAAGGGCCAGGTGCAGTGCTGTCGTGCAGTTGGAGACCGCACAGGCGTGCGGCGCGCCCACCACTTCCGCGAATTCGCGCTCGAAGGCGGCGACCTCGGGGCCCTGCGTGACCCAGCCGCTCAGGATCGCACGCCGTGCGGCCTCGGCCTCCGGTTCACCCATCATCGGTTTGGCGATCGGAATCATCGGTGTCGTCTCACCGCGTCGTGAACGACCACGTCAGGCTGGCCGCGAGCGAATTGCCGGCCAGGTCCTTGACGCGCGGATCGGTCGCGCCTCCGCGGACGGTCGCCGTGAAGCGGGTACGGGCCGCGAGATTCCCGCTGGGGTTGAGGGTCGCGCGCCGCGTCGCCGCGTCATACACCACCGTCGCCATCACGAGCGCATTGGTCCCTGCATTGCGCAGCTCAAAGGTTGTCGAATTGATCGTCGACGGATTGATCGCTTCGCTGAACGTGACGCGGGGGCTGACGTTGCGTGCGACGCCAGTCGCGTTGTTCGCCGGCGACACCGCGCTGACGGTCGGTGCGGTGGTGTCGGACACGGTCCCGGCCGTGACGGTGATGCCCGCGCCGGGCGCTTCCAGGTTGCCGCTGTCGTCGACCGCGCGGCGTCCGGATCGTGACCGTGCCGCTCGACGGCGGCGTCCAGACGTAGGTCCAGCTGCTCGCGCCCGCTGGCCGGGTGCCAGGTCGTGCCGCCGTCGACCGAGACCTCGACGCCGCCGACCACGCCGCCGCCGGCGTCGGTCGCCGTGCCGCTGATCGTGACCGGCGTGCCGACCGCCAGCGTCGCTGCCGGCCGTCGGCGAGGTGATCGTCGAGGTCGGCGGCGTGGCGTCGGTCGAGGCGCGTGGCCGCGACGAGGCCCGGACTGCAGCGTCGCCGGCTGCACGCCCATGTCGGCGAACAGGTTGACCGTCGCCTGCTGCATCCGCGCGTCGGCGGGCGTGCCGCCGCGATCGTGCGTCGCGTCGAGGCCCCAGGACCACTGGACCGTGCCGGCGCCGAAGACGAGCGCCCCGCTCGGCGCGCGGTACAGCGTCAGGTGGTGCGTGGCGGTGCCGGCGCCGTAGGTCGAGCCGTAGTCCAGCAGGACGCGCCGACGTCGCTGACCGTCGTCGTCGACAGGCGGATCAGGCCCGGCGGGCGGAAGCCGTTGTCGAGGTCCTCGTCCCACTCGTAGCCGAGCGTGCCGACCGGCAGCGTCGCGGTCTGCCCGGCCGCCAGCGTCGCGACGCTGGTGTTGCGCCAGAAGCGCATCTTGCCGTCGGCCGCCGGCACCGCGATCGAGTGTCGGTACGCCGGCGTCGTTGACCATGAAGATCGTGCCCGGTCAGCGCGTTCTCCGGCCGGCCGCCGTCGGCCGGCGGGCTGAAGCGCGGGTCGCGCCAGGTGCCGGTCCAGCGCCGGCAGTCGGGTCGATCTTCGCGTTGGCGTGCGTCTCCTTGTAGCAGACGAGCGTGCGGTACGGCGTGCCCGAGCCGTCGATGCTCGGTCTCCCAGCGCGTCTTCCAGAAGACCTCGTTGCCGCTGAAGAACGCGAGGTGGACGCCGGCGTCGCGCGCCGCCTCGACGTTGGCGCGCTGGCCGCCGGACCAGTACTCGTCGTGGCCGACCGACAGGAAGACCTTGTGGTTCGCGGATCTCGCGCGCCGCGCGGTCGGCTGTCGACGCCGGTGATGTAGCTGACGTCGTAGCCGTTGCGCCTCGAGCCAGCGGACCATCGGGTACTCGGCGTTGAAGAGCCAGTCCTGCCCGTTGTCGACGCCGCGCGTGTTGAACGGCCGGTTGTAGCTGACCTTGTAGGCGCGGCCCGGCCGGCGCGCCGGCGTAGAGGCTGTTGCCGCCGTAGCTGTTGTAGGCCTGCCAGGTCGTGTCGGAGGTCTGGAACAGGAGGTCGGACGTGGCTCGCGTCGTCGCGCACGACGAAGACGATGTGGCTCGCGCCGCCGTGTGTCGGTGCGCACGAGCTTGGCGATGTAGATGCCCGAGACGCGCGTCGGCGGGCACCGCCCAGGAGCGCCGACACGGCCCAGTTGCCGCAGTCGATCAGGCCCGTGGTCGCGTCGTTGAGGCAGGCCGGCTGGTTCTGCGGCAGCGCGGCCGACGGCTGCACGGTCGCGACCTTGCGCGCGCCGACGCCGCCGTAGTAGCCCATGCGGTAGATGTCGAGGCGGTAGTCGCGTCGCGGTCGTGTCGACCTTGAAGGCGACCGTCTCGCCGCGGTTGACGCTGATGTCGGTGGCGAAGCCCTGGATGCTCGGGTCGCCGGCGCCGCTGATGTCCCACTCGCTCGCCGGATTGCCCGGCTAGGCAGTTCTCCGCGACGATCGGATTCGCCGGTGCAGCTGCATCCGCCGGCCGCCACCGGTCGTGAAGGACCAGATGTAGATCGGCCGCCAGCGCATTGCCGGCGACGTCCTTGATGCGCGGGTCGGTCGTGCCGCCCGCGACCGTCGCGGTGTAGGTCGTGCGAGGCCGCCAGCGCCGCAGTCGGCGTGAGGCGCGCGGTCAGCGTCGCCGCGTTGTAGCTGACCGTTCGCCGGCACCAGCACGTTGGCCGCATCGCGCAGCTCGAAGGTCGACGCGCCGATGACGTCGCCGCATCGATCGCTTCGCTGAACGTCGCGGTGACCGCACGTGGTCGTCGCCACGCCGGTCGCGCCGTGCGCCGGCGACGTCGCTGCGTCACCGTCGGCGGCGTCGTGTCCGGCGGGCCGTGCCGGTGTCGCTGAAGACGACGTCGACCCAGTAGTTGCGTCGCCTTGTAGGTCGAGGTCGGGAACGTCGTCGTGCTCGCAGTAGTCGTAGACACCGTTGCCACCCGCTGGCGCCGTTGCTGAGCAGGTGGATCGGGCCGTTGCTGACGCCGCTCGTGGCGAAGAAGTTGCTGTCGGCCGCGTAGTCGCCCGTTCGGTGCGAAGTACGACGCGACGTAGACGGTGTTCGCGGTGACCGGCGACCGGGCTCGCGAAGTTCACCTGCTGCCAGCCCGACGCCGTCTCGGCGCTGAAGGTGGCCCGTGCGCCAGCAGCGCGCCGCCGGCGCTCCAAAGGTTGCCGACATGGGTGCCGGTGTTGCCCGTGCCCTTGTAGAAGCGAACGCCGGTGATGAAGCCGTTGACGCTCGTCGTGAACTTGACGCCGAGCTCGACCGCGTTCGGGTCCGACGCGGACGTTGTGGTCGGCGTTGTAGACGCGCTCCAGGCGCTGCACGGGCAGCTCGGCGGCGGCGGCGCCGCGCCGGTCGTGAAGCTCCACACAACTGGTCGCGAGGGCGTTGCCCGCCACGTCCTTGATGGGCGCCGCGCAGCGTGGCGGTGTAGGTCGCCGATCCGGCGAGCGCAGCCGCCGGCGTCAAGGTCGCGGTGCGGCTCGCGCTGTCGTAGCGTGACGCTGGCGTTGACGAGCGCGTTGGCCGCGTCGCGCAGAAAGAAGGTCGATCCATTCACGCTCGACGCCATGAGCGCTTCGTTGAAGCTCGCGATGACGGCAGCGTCGACAGCGACGCCGCTGGACCCGAGCGCCGGCGTCTGCGAAGTGATCATTGGCGCGGTCGAATCGACGCCGTAGGTGGCCGCATAGCTGCCGCTCTCGGCGGCGAAGAACGCATAGTCGACGCCCTTCACCGTGTTGACCGAGTACGAAACCGTCGCGCCCTCACGCGTCAGCCCGAGCAGCAGCGCGCTGCCGGAGCGCAGCGGCAGCATGGCCTGCAGCCCGTTCGCCGACGCATCCTTCGTCACTGTGAAGCTCAGCGTGCCGCCGTTGAACGCGATCGCGCCGAAGCTCGACGCATTGCGGCCGTCGAGCCAGGTCAGCATCTGCTTGGCCGAGACGATCGGCACGCCGCGCGCGCGCGCCGACGTGACGACCGCATCGGCGACGTCGGACTGCGCGCTGTCGGTGTGTGCGTTGACGGTGTAGGCGCCGTAGTAGCCCTCGGCGCCGAGCGCGCGGTCGAGCAGCGTGTCGATCGTCTTCGGATAGGTCTGGCCGGACTCGTCGGTCATCTGCGTGGCCGCCATGTAGACGTCGACGAAGCTGCCGTCCGGCTTCGTGAAGCGCATCGGCATCGCCGATCCGGTGAACATCCCGGGCACGTCGGCAACCCAGCTCGGCGGCCAGAAGTAGTACGAGGTGTCCAGTCGCATGCCCTTGGACAGCTGCACCTCGGCGCCGCTGCTCCAGTCGCTCCACACGATGCAGTGGTGGCGCTGCGTGCGCAGCGGGCCGCCGCTCGGGAACTGCGCCAGCCACTCCGGCACCTGCTGGTCGTAGGTGGTCTGCAGCGACGACGCGGTGAAGTCGGCGCAGCCGGTGGTCACGTGCAGACCGACCTCGAAACCGTCGGCCGTGTACTGCGCGACCTGCGCATCGGTCAGCGGGGTCGACGGATAGATGTAGGACGTGCCGCGCACGCACTCCCAGTTCGCGACCGAGCAGCCGGCCGGGCTGAGCGCCTTGAACTGGTCGAAGCGGCCGGCGGTGCCGCCGTTGCCGTGGTCGTCGCCGGTCATGATGACGACGGCCTTCTTGCCGTTCGGGAAGTACCAGAAGCGCGGCAGCGGCTTGCGGCTGTCGTTCATCGCGACGATCAGGTTGGCGAGCAGGCGCTGCTGCTCGTCGGCCTGCGGAATCGAGACCTTGTTGAGGTCGACCCAGTCCTGCTGGACGTCGCCGGTTTTCGCGCCGTAGAACTTGTCGTCGGAGCGGATCGGCGCAAAACCGTCGCGCTCCTGCGCCGCCCACGCCGGGTTGCCGTGCCGCGTGTAGACGATCGACGTCGCCAGGTCGTACGCGAACGCCGCTGCCTTGCCGGAGCCGGCATTGCGCAGCGAGACCGCCGGGCTGCCGGTCGCGGTCGATGCGCTGCTGTAGAGCGTCGCGATCGAGGTCGCTCCGTTCAGCGTCCACCGGTTCGCGCTGCCGTGGAACTGCATCGTCTGACCGACGATGCCGTTGCCAGGCGCGCTCGTCGTGTCGACGAGCAGGTAGCCGTCGGCCAGCGGGGTGCCGCCCGCGGTGAGACCAAGCAGGCCGGCGAGCTGCGCATCGGGCGCCATCGCGATCAGGTTGCCGCCGCCGGTCACCCAGTTGCCGAGCATCGAGACCTGGGGCGACGTCAACGGCATCTTCGCGAGCAGCACGACGTCGTAGCCCGCCAGCATCGTCGGCGTCACGGCGCCGATGTCGGCGACCTGGAACGCATTGAAGCCCTCGGTGCGGAGGATCTCGGCGTAGTAGGTGCCGTGGGTCGACGGGCCCGACGTGACGACCAGGATCGGTCCGCCCGGTCCCTGCGCCGGATCGGCCGCGCGAGCCGCCGGCGCCATCAGCGCGAGCGCCCACGCGATCAGGACAAAGACCAGCCACAGGCTCCCGGCGCGCGAGCCGGCGCGACGGGCGTTCACTGCCCAACTCCCGGTATCGGCGGCACGATCACGGATGCGATGCGGCCTTCCTGGTCGCCCATGATCAGCCGGTTGTTGTTCTTCGGGTCGAACACCACGCTGGTGAGGCCGCTGCCGGGACCGGAGAGCTGCAGCGGTGCGCCGAAACTCGCGGTGTTCCAGACCCATACCTTGCCGTCCACGGCGCCGCCGGCGAGCAGCGGGCCGCTGCGGTTGAACGCGAGGCTGCGCATCGGGGGGGTGCCCTGCGCCGCCAGCGCCTGCAGCTGGCGTCCGCTCGCCACGTCCCAGAGGAGCACCTTGCCGTCCAGGCCGGCACTGGCCAGGACGCGGCCGTCGCCGCTGAACGCAAGCGCGGCCAGTTCGTCGGCATGGCCGAGCAGCGTCCGGCGCAACTGGCCTGCCGCCGCGTCCCAGAGCAGCACGCGCGCGTCGGCACCGCCGGTCGCGAGCAGGCGGCCATCGGCGGTTACGCTCGCGGCGTTGACGAAGTCGCTGTGCCCCGACAGCACCCGGCGCAGCTTGCCGGTTGCGCCATCCCAGAGCAGCACGCGCGTGTCTTCGCCGCAGGTGGCGACGACCGATCCGTCGTCGCTCGCGGCAACGCAACGCAGCGGGTGCTCGTGGCCGTGCAGCTGGTAGCGCCGCTCGCCGGTCTGCACGTCCCACACCTGGGCCACGCTGTCACGTCCGACGCCGATCAGGTAGCGGCCGCCGCCGCTGAAGATCAGGCCGACGATCACGCCCGGCGTCTGCTTCAGCACGCGGCTCTCGCCGAGTGTCGTCGCGTCGAGCACGCTGACCCGCCCGTCCGCGCTCGCACTGGCGATGCCGTCGGGCGAGGCCGCGAGCGCGGTGATGCCGATGCGCTCGTACGGGCGTGGGCGCCGCCGCGCCACCTCGCCGGCGACCTTGGCGTCGGCGCTTGCCTTGCGCGCTTCGGTCGGGGCGGTGGCGGCTGCCGAGCGCGCCGAATTGGCTTCGGCGGCCTCCTCGTCGGAGCCACCGCAAGCCGCGAGCAGCAGGGCGAACGAAGCTGCAGCGACCTGCAATCGCCATGGCGAGCGCGAGCCCGATCGCGGCGCCCCGGCCCAGGCGCGACGAAGCCAACCGACGAAGACGTTCATGCCGTGACCTCCAGAGGTCGGTTTTTCTGCCACCAGCGCACGAGGCGATCGAGCCCCTCCTCGAGGCCGACCTCGGCGCGGAAGCCCAGCAGCGACTGCGCCTTGCGTGTCGAGGCCAGGCGGCGCGACACCGGATTGACGCTGCGCTCGGGGCCGTATTCGGGCTCCAGGTGCGTGGCGCCCATCACCTTCAGCAGCGCAGCCGCGAGCTCCCTCAGCGATGGTCTCGTGCCCGCTGGCGACGTTGAAGACTTCGTCGCCGCAGTCCGACTGCAGCGCCAGCACGTTCGCCTGCGCGACGTCGTCGATGTAGACGAAGTCCATCGTCTGATGGCCGTCGCCGAGGATCAGCGGCGGCTGGCCCTGGGCAATGCGGTCGATCCAGCGCACCAGCACCTCCGTGTACTTGCCGTGCGTGTCCATGCGCGGCCCATACACATTGAAGTAGCGAAATGCGACATACGGCAGGCCGTACATCGCGTGGTACGAGCGCAGGAGACCTTCGAGCATTACCTTGCTGGCGCCGTACCAGGTTTGGTTGTTGTACGGGTGATGGTCCTCGGGGGTCGGGAAAACATCAGCCAAGCCATAGATCGAGGCCGACGACGCGGCGACGATCTTGCGCACGCCAGCCTGGCGTGCAGCGTCGACGACGTTGAAGCTGCCGTCGCACATCACCTCCATCGCGCGCCGGGGCTCGGCGGCACACGCGGTGATGCGCTGCGCCGCCAGATGGATCACCGCGTCGACGTTCCGGCATGCGCTCGCGACGGTCGCCGCATCGGAGATGTCCCCGAGCACGAAGCGGACCCTGGGGTGTTTGAGCGCGCTCTCGATGTTTGCCGTCGTGCCGCGCGACAGGTCATCCAGGATCACGATCCGCGTCCGCGGATGGTCCCGCAATAGCAGGTCCACCGTCGCGGACCCAATCATCCCGGCGCCGCCGGTGATCAGGATCGTCTTGCCGTCGAGGTCCATCGTGTTCCTTCTCCCTTCGGGTTCAGCGCGCGCCGTCGCACATCAGCACGACACGCACCGTGCGCACGAGGATGCGCAGGTCCAGGCCGAAGGAACACTTGCGCAGGTAGCGCAGGTCCATGCGCACCATCTCGTTGAAGCCGACGCGACTTCGCCCCTCGACTTGCCACAGCCCCGTTAGCCCCGGCTGGATGCCGAGGATGCGGCGCAGGTGCCAGGGCTCGTAGTTCGCCGCCTCGTAGGGCAGTGGCGGCCGAGGGCCCACCAGGCTCATGTCGCCGCGCAGCACGTTGAACAACTGCGGCAGCTCGTCGATGCTGGTCTTGCGAATGAAGCGCCCGACGCGCGTGATGCGCGCGTCGCCGCTGAGTTTGTAGGGGTTGGCGCGGCTTCCCGGTGGCGCAGGCTGTGCGTCGCCTTCGCGGATCAGGCCGACCACGAAGTCGCGGTGTATGCGGTCGTCGACGTCGCTCCACATCGAGCGGAATTTGTAGAAGGTGAACGGCACCCCACCCCGTCCGAGCCGCTTCTGCCGATGGATCACCGGTCCCGGTGACTCGAGGGCGATGACGAGCGCGACCAACAGCAGCAGCGGCGCCAGCACCAAAAGCGCCAGCGCGGCGAACAAGCAGTCGAATGTGCGCTTGCCCGCATAGCCGGCGCTTTCGGCCTCGCCGGCCATCAGCCGCTCGGGCATCGACATCGGCCGCGCAGCCGCGCGCGAGGCTGTCGAACAGCGCCTCCGGGAAAGTCGCCGCGTCCGTGGCCACGCCGCGCCCCGCCGTCAACTTGGTTACTTTGCGCAGGAAGCCTTCGCGACCCTGCGCATTGGTGTCGACGCACAGCACCGCCAAGGTTGCCGCGTCAAGCCATCCGACGAGGTCGGTCTCGCGCTTGATGGCCAGCAACTCGGCGACCAGACCGCCGGCGTCATCCTCCGGCGGGACACGCAATACCGTGAGCGAGAGCGCGCGCCGAGACCTTTCGGCTCGGCGCTTCTCGCGCTCCAGTGCGCGTCGGAATTCGCGGTCCGACACCACTTCCTCGTCGACGACGCGCGCTCGCGATCGCGCGCGCTGCCACGGCTGCGGCGAAGGCAACGCATGGACGTTCGTGGCAGCGGACCAGTCGCCGCCCGGCGCGGCGCGAAGATCGAGAGGACGCCGTCTCCATCGACGTACTGGATCGTTGGTTCACTCAGTGGTCTCGAAGTTGTAGTAGCCCGAGCGCGCAGCCCGCCGCGGCGCGCGCGTCTTGTTCAGCACCGACATCACGATCGGGCGCTCGGCCAGGGTGTCGAAAGCGCGCCGGACGGCGGCTGCGGGCGTGCGCGACGCCTCGACGACGAGCAGCACCTGCCCAACCTGTCCGGCCAGCACGACCGCCTCGTTGGTGGCCAGTAGCGGCGGCGCATCGAAGACGACGATGCGCTGCGGCCCCGTGGCCAGGCGCTGCAGCAAGCGCTGCATCGCCGCGCCTGCCAGCCGCTCGGTGGTCAGTGCGTCCGGGGCGCCGGCCGGCAACAGCGCCAGGTTGTCGACATTGGTGCCGAGCGCGACCTCGCCCAGCTGCAGCGAGGGCCGCTGCAGCAGATCGAGCAGCCCGGCTTCGGCCTCGACGCCGAGCCGTGACGCCAGCTGAGGATGCACAACGTCGGCGTCGACCAGCAGCACCCGCTGGTCGATCTCGGCGGCCAGGCTGAGCGCGAGGTTGGTCGCGCAATACGTCTTTCCTTCGCCGGGAAGCGCGCTTGTCACCATGATTAGAGACAGCCGCTGTGACGAAGCCTGCGGCGTCCGAATGTTGGCCAGCAGCGGCAGCTTCATGCGGCGGAATTGCTCGGCCTGGGTCGATCGCGTGCTCGGCACAACGAGCACACCCTCCGCCTGCAACCGCTCCAGGTCGAGCACCACCGAGCGCCGCGGGGTATCGTCGTCCGCGTCGCGTCCCGCCGCGTCCGGACCCGGATCCCCAGGTGCATCTGAGAGCCGGGGCATCCGGGCTCCGGGCCGGCTCAGCTGTTCGAGTCGTTGCACCGCTTCTTGAATCAGCTTCATGGGCGTTGCCGGCTTCAGGCAGCGGCGAGCGCGCGCTGCGCGATCGGGAACACGACCGTTTGCCCCAGCCATACGGCCTGTGCGGCGAGCGCAACGACGCAGGCCAGCGCGAAGGCCGCACCGGCAAACCGTTCCCGGCGCTGAGTCTCGGGCGTGTGCGAGATTGACACCGTCCCCAGGACCGGGCGCTCGCCGAGCAGCCGCAGGCTGCGCGCGTCGTGGATCACTGGGCGCAGCCACTCGGCGAGTGCGGCGGCCGCGAGGCCCAGCAGTGGAGCGAGCAACAATAAGCCCGCAGCGCCGTGCAGCGGTCCGGGAAACGCGGGCCAGCGCGACACAGCTGTCGGCTCGACGATGCGGAACTCCGCCAACTCCGCCGTGACGTCGGCCTTGGCCCCCAACGATGCCGACTCGCTTCGCGCCAGCATCTGCTCGTAATTCTTGCGGGCCATCTCCTGCTCGCGCCTGAGCTGCGCCATCTCGGTCTCGAGGCGCGGCATGCGGTCGGCGAGCTCGCGCATTTGCGCCAGTTGCGATTGCTTGACCGACAGCTGAGACGCGAGCGCCGCGGCGCGCACCTCGGCTTCGGCTCAGCTCTTCGCGCAAGCGCTGGTAGAGCGGCCGGTACGTCTCGTTGATCGCCGCCTTACCCACCATGCCGTGGACCGCCAGCGCGCGCGCCTCGATGTCGTTCAGCCTGCGCGCCTCGGCTTCGAGCCGTTCCACCGTGGCCCGCGCAGCCGCCACCTCCGGATGCGCATCCGTGAAGCGCATGCGCAAGTCGTCGAACCGCTTTCGTTCGGCGTCGAGCCGCGCCAGCGCATCCTGCGACGGCGTGCGGAGATCGTCGCGCGTGATGTCGGCCCGCGGGGTCAGTTCGAGCGGCAGCGCCGGCTCGGCGGTGGCCAGTTCGCGCCGGAGAGCATTGCGCACCTGCTCGGCCGATTTCGCCTCGACGAGCAGCTTGTCGACCTCCTCGTTGAGTGTGCCGATGCGCGCGAAATAGTCCTGGCCGGGCATGCCAGAGCTGCCGAAGTGGCGCGCCTTGAACGCGACGAGCCGATTCTCGGCCTCGGTCAAGCGGGCCGCGTAGTCTTGCAGCTGCGTCTTGAGGAAGAAGTCCGCATCCTGTGAATTGCGCAGCTTGCTGCCAGCGCTGGTGCGCCCGAAGAACTCGAAGGTCGCGTCGACCACCTTGGCCGCGATCTCCGGCGTGGGCCCGCGGTAGGCGATCTGGTACAGGTTAGGCGTCGTCGTCGGCTTGAACTTGATGTCGCGCATCAGGCGCCCGATCAGCTCGTCCCGCGGGAAGGCCGCGAGTGCCGGCTCGCCTGCGAGCGCGGGCATCTCCAGCAGGCGTTCCACGTTAGGGCGAGAGATCAGCGTGCTAGCGAGCATCTGCACCTGCTGGTCGATGTCCGGCTGATAGGTCAATCCCGTGAGCAACGGCTTGAGGGCCTTCTGCGTATCGACGGCAATGCGACCCGTCGCCTCGTAGCGTGTCGGAATGAACTGCAGACTCACCGCGCCGATCACCGCCGCCAACGCGCCTACACCAAGCGCGAGCCAGCGCCACCGGTACGCCGCTCGCCACATCCAAACCGCCTGGTCAAGCAGCCCGTTCATCAGCCCAGCACCCGCGCAGGCGACCCAGCGACACGTGCGTTCGGCGCCACGCCGCGCAGCACCGTGCTGGCCAGTCCGACAAGGGCGAAGTCGCCGATCTCGGCACCGTCGATCACGCTCGAGCCGCTGGCCAGGTAGCAGTTCTCGCCGACTCGCGCGCCACCGGCAACACTGACGTTCGAGCCGACGAGGCTGAAGTCGCCGATGCGCGCGTCGTGATGGATCACGCTGTTCGGCAAGATGCAGACATGCTCGCCGACGACTGCACCGGCGCAGACGACCACGCCGGCCATGAGCAGCACATTGCGGCCCAGGCGCGCGTGGTGTGAGACGCGCGCCGCGGGGTGGATCAGCTGCGCCCAGCGCGCGCCGCAGCCGAGGCCTTCGATCGCTGCACGGCGCGCGCGGTACGACTGCGGGCTGCCCGGCACCGCCAGCACCTGCGCTTCAGGCCAGCGCGCGAAGGCGGCGCGCGAATAAACGGTCAGTCCATGGCACCGGGTTCCCTGCTTTGCAGGTGCGTCGTCGACGAAGCCCAGCACGTCCCAGCCTGCGTCAAGCGCATCGAGCGCCTCGACGCCGTTGCCGTTGCACGGGAAGATCAGCAGCTGCGGCATGCGATCAGGCGCTGAGCGTCGCCTCCGGCCATCGGCGTCGCTGCCAGATTGCGGACGGCCGCCGCCACCGCGCGCACTGCGCTTCGGTCAAGCTCGGGGAACATCGGCAGCGACAGCACCTCGTTCGCCGCCCGCTCGGAATGCGGGAACTGCCCCGCGCTGGTAGCCGAGGTCGGCGTAGGCCGGCAGCAGGTGCACCGGGATCGGGTAGTGGATGCCGGTCTGGATGCCCTGCGCCGCAGCGCGTCCTGCCACGCCTGCCGGTCGGGCGTCGCGGATCGCATAGATGTGATAGACGTGCGCGCGTTGTGCGCGCATCGCCTCCGGCGTGGGCACGCCGCTGCCGGCCAGCAGCGAGTCGTAGTGCGCTGCCGCCGCGCGGCGCGCCTCGGTCCAGGCCTCCAGGTGGCGCAGCTTGACGCGCAGCACCGCGCCCTGGATGCCCTCCAGGCGGTAGTTGTAGCCCTTGAGGACGTGCTGGTACTTCTTCTCGGCGCCCCAGTCGCGCAGCATGCGGATCGTGCGCGCGATACTCCGGGTTGTCGGTGGTGACCATGCCGCCTTCGCCGTAGGCGCCCAGGTTCTTGCCCGGGTAGAAGCTGAAGCAGCCCATGTCGCCCATGCTGCCCGCGCGCCGGCCCTTGTACTCGGCGCCGTGCGCCTGGCGGCGTCCTCGATCACGACCAGCCCGTGCCGCTTGGCGATCGCGAGGATCGGGTCCATGTCGGCCGCACTGGCCGTAGAGGTGCACCGGCATGATGGCCTTGGTGCGCGGCGTGATCGCGGCCTCGAGCCGCGCCGGGTCCATCGTGAACGTGCGCGGGTCGATGTCGACGAACACCGGCGTGGCGCCGGTGTAGTCGATCGCCGACGACGGTGGCGACGAAGGTGAAGGGCACCGTGATCACCTCGTCGCCCGGGCCGACGCCGGCCGCCAGCAGCGCCAGGTGCAGCGCGCTGGTGCCGGTGTTCACGCCGATGCCGTGCTTGGCGCCTGCAGTAGGCGGCGAACTCCTCCTCGAACGCCGCCACCTCGCTGCCCAGCGTGAACTGGCAGCTGTCGAGCACGCCCTGGATCGCGGCGTTGACCTCGGTCTTGATGCTCGCGTACTGGGCCTTCAGGTCGACGAACGGAATCACGCTGCTTCCCCCTGGTTCGATGTTGACGGTACACCGTCTCGCCGCGCTTGCCGCGCATCGAGCTGGTGGCGGCCTCGATCAGTCTCGACGACGCGCAGGCCGAGCTGGCCGTCGGTCTTCGGGCACCTTGCCGTTGCTCGATGCAGTCGACGAAATGCTCGCCCTCGACGCGCAGCGCCTCGGTGCCCGCGAGCTTCGGCGCCCACATGTCGCCGGTGCGGTAGCCGACGCGCATCTCCTGGATCTGCGCCGGGTCGTCGGTGAAGCTGCACGCCCTTGTCGTAGATCTTGATCTTCTCGCTCGGCTCGAGGTCGTCGTAGGTGATCATCTTCTTGCTGCCGCCGATCAGGATCTGCCGCACCTTGACCGGCGCGAGCCAGCTCACGTTGGCGTGCGCGATGGTCCCGGAGTCGTAGAACAGCGTGATGTAGGCGAGGTTCTCCGGCGTGCCGGGGAAGTGATTGATGCCGCTGGCCGAGACCGCGACCGGGTGCTCGCCGAGCAGGTAGTCGAGGATCGAGAAGTCGTGGACGGCGAGGTCGGAGATCACGCTCACGTCGCGCT
>CAWBRW010000006.1:0-50012 GCA_963791235.1 uncultured beta proteobacterium
GTGACTATGCGGAGAAGGTCGGCGTCACCGCCGAGACTGCGCTCGCCAAGGGCATGGAGGAGAAGTCCGTCGAGTTCGTGAAGAAGGGTGCCGAGGTCTACCAGCGCGCCTGATTGCCAGAGGCAACCGGGCGGTGGCCGATAGAGCGCCGACTGACGCGGCTATATGCATCAGGCGCGCCGGCCGGATCTTTCGTGAGTCAGAACTGCGGCGGCCTGATCCGATTGCGCCCGGTCAAACGCGCATCCGGCGCAGCACCCTAGACTCGGCGCGCGGGCAGGTGCTGAATCCCCGCGAGGAGCGTCAATGCTCAATAAAGGGCAGTTCTCCGTCGTGATTACCCTGGCGGTGGTCACGTTGGTGCTGGTGATCGCGAACATGGTGCTGTTCTCGCGCAATCGCGCGCAGCAGGAGCAGATAAGCAACCGTCAGCTTTACGTCCAGCAGACCGCGCAGCTCGAGGGCCTGTATCAGCAACTGATCCGTGCCATCGCGGAACTGTCGGCACGCAACAACGATGCCGAGCTCGGCGCGGTTCTCAACCGGCAGGGAATCACGTTCAGCGCGACGCCGACCGCGCCACAGTCCCCGGCCGACGCGGGCGCGACCGGTCGCGCCGCTCGCAAGTGAGGCCGACCATGGACGAAATGGAATCGCGCTCCTCCGCCTCGACCCGCAGCGCCTTCTGGCCGCTTCTCATCTTCGGCGTAGCGACCGCTTCGTGGAGTGGTTTCCAGGCGTACCAGCTGGTTCAGGAACACGACGCGCTGAAGAAGCTCCACGCCAATCAGGAGTCGCTGGTACAGAACGCGGTCAAGCTGCGTGCACAACTCGACGGCATCGCGGCCGATACGCAGCGTCTGGCGGACGCAGGCAACGCCAATGCTCAGGTGATCGTCAACGAATTGCGTCGACGTGGCGTCACGATCAATCCGGACAGCCCAGCCGGCGGGCGGTGGCGCGGAAGCCAAGAAGTAGCGTACGATAAGCGCGCTGCCGCGTTGCGCCGACGCATCCCGGCGCGACATCCGGGCTTTCGTCGACTTCCTTACATCGGCGTGACCCGTCGCCGTCGCGCTGGCCGGTTTCGAGGGGCGATGCGCCGCCTGTCGCTGCTTTGGCCCATGCGCATCGTTAGCTGCATGCGCGTGCATGGACGTGACTGCTATTGCGGCAGGCCCGTCGCAGGTGCTCAATCCGGTCGAGGCCGACCGGACGCTGACTCCGACGCAACCTTGAAGGCAAGTTGTCCCGGGTGCGTGTCGACCGTTGCTTACATTGGCGTATCTGCTCCATTCGCGAGCCGCGCGTTCGCTCGTCTTGCCAACTTGACCGCGGTCAAGTGATGTGTTCGCGGCGGAACGTGCGCAATTGTGCCGATGCCAGATACGAGCGCGCTCGGGAATCGCCAGCCCGTGAATGACTCTTACGGCTAGTGGTTGTTCTCATTGACGCCCGCGGCACCGGGCGACGGGTGCAATGAGATTGACTCTCGTTTCGGCGACGCGTGTCGGTTTTCCGACGGTGGAATGCGCCCGCAGAAGGCGGAACAGCGCGTGTTGCGGGCACGAACCATGCGGCATCTTTCCATGAAGCTCTGCCGGCGGAGAGGGACCTCCATGAATGCGATGAACCTACGTGCACTGACAGCACGAAGCGTGAGCATTGCCACGACATTGGCGCTCGCCGTTTTCCCGGGCGCGACGCTCGGCGCCGCGATCACCTGGGTTGCCCGACGCGGACGGCTTCTGGAGTGTGGCCACAAACTGGAGCAGCAATCCGCTGCTGCCGGGGGCGGTCGACGATGTGACGATCAACGTTGGCGGGGCCGTGGTGCGGGTCATTACGCACAACGCCGGCTCGACGTCGATCCGCGCGATCACCAACGCGGAAACCATCAACGTCACCAACGCATCCACGCTGACCATCCAGCCGGGCGGCCTGGCTTCGACCAACTCCGGCACGCTCCGGGCCGACAACGGCACGATCAACCTGGGCAACACCGTATTGAACAACGCCGGCGGCACCCTGTCCGCGATCAATAGCGGGCGGATCAACCTCGGCGGTACGACGGTCACCGGCGGCACGCTGAGCACGGCCACGAATGGAGCGATCCTGACGGGGGTCGGCACCACCGCGACGCTGAATGGCGTGACGCTCGCCAGCGGCGCCCAGTTCATCGGCAGCAATGCCAGTACGACGACGCTGATCGGAACAATCAGCAACGCTGGCACGATCACGCTGAGCTCAGGCGGCAACGCGACGGACCTCGTCATGAGCGGCGACGTCACGCTGACCGGCGGCGGCTCGGTGCTGATGGGCAACAACATCAACAACCGCATCGTTGGCGGCGCGGGCAGTCGGCTGATCAACGCCATCGGGCACACGATCCACGGCGGTGGCCAGATCGGGGTGAACGCGATCGCGATCACCAACTCGGGGTTGATCGTGGCCGATCAGCCTTCGGGCCTTGAAATCAATCCGAACGCGACCGGGATGATCAACACCGGCACGGTGCGCGCGACGAGCGGCGCGACGCTGAATCTGACGGGCAGCGGCGGTGGCAGCTTCACCAACACCGGCGGCACAATCGAGGCGCAGAACGGGTCGATCGTGAGGTTGATCGGTGGCGCTGTGATCGCGGGCGGCACGCTGACGACATCCGGTAGTGGAATCATCACGACGCCGAGCGGTGGAGGGGTCCAGGAAAGCGCCACGCTCAACGGCGTGACGGTTTCGAGCGGCAGCCAGTTCGTCGGAGCGCCGAACAGCCAGACCACGCTGGTGGGCACGATCACCAACAACGGCACGATGACGCTGGCCTCGACCGGCTTTGCTGCCGACTTCGTCCTCAGTGGCGACGTCACCCTGACCGGCAGCGGCGTCGTGTCGCTCAGCGACAACGCTGGCAATCGCATCCTTGGTGGCGCCGCCAGTCGATTGATCAACGACGCAACGCACACGATTGCAGGCTCCGGGCAGATCGGCGGGCAACAGATCGCGATCACAAACGCAGGACTGATCGTGGCCAACCAGCCGACGGCTCTCGTGATCGATCCGAACGCGACCGGGATGATCAACACCGGCACGCTGCGCGCCGATGGTGGCGCGACGCTTTACCTGACCGGCAACGGCGGGGGCGGATTCAACAACGTCGACGGCATTATCGAAGCGCTGGAGGCGTCGACCGTCCGGCTGACGGCCGGGGCTATCATCGCCGGCGGCACACTGACGACATCGGGCAGCGGCGTGATCACAACGCCCACCGGTGGCGCTGTGCAGGACGGCTCCACGCTCAGTGGCGTGACGATCTCCAGCGGCAGCCAGTTCATCGGAGCCGACAACAGCCAGACCACGCTGATCGGCACGATCACCAACAACGGTGCGATGGCGCTCGCGTCGACCGGCCTGTTGCGCCGATCTCGTCATCAGTGGCGATGTGACGCTGACCGGTCGGGCGCGCTGCTGATGGGCAACCACATCAATAATCGCATCCGCGGCGGCGCCGCCAGCCGGCTGATCAATGCCGCGGGCCACAGGATCCAGGGTTCCGGGCAGATCGGTGTCGACCAGATCGCGATTACCAACGCCGGCCTGATCGTAGCCAATCAGTCGACGGCGCTAGTGATCGATCCGAATGCCAGCGGGATGATCAACACCGGCACGCTGCGCGCGACCAATGGCGCGGCGCTCGTACCTGACGGGCAACGGCGGCGGCGCCTTCAACAACGCCGGCGGCACGATCGAGGCGCAGACCGGCTCGATCGTGCGGCTGATCGATGGCGCCGTCATCATCGGTGGCACGCTGACGACGTCGGGCACCGGCGTCATCACGACGCCCAGTGGCGGCGCCGTGCAGAACACGGCGCACCCTCAACGGCGTGACGATTTCGAGCGGCAGCCATTTCGTCGGTGCCGACAACAGCCAGACCACGCTGCTGAACACGATCACCAACCAGCGGCACGATGGCGCTCGCATCGACCGGCAACGGCGCCGACCTCTTCATCAGCGGCGACGTGACCCTGACCGGGGGTGGCGCGGTGCTGATGGGCAACCACATCAACAACCGCATCCGCGGCGGCGCCAGCAGTCGGCTGATCAACGACGTCGCGCACACGATCGCTGGCTCGGGTCAGATCGGCGCGCAGCAAATCGCGATCACCAATGCGGGTTTGATCGTGGCCAATCAGGCGACGGAACTTGTGGTCGATCCGAACGCTACGGGGATGATCAACACCGGAACGCTGCGTGCGACCAACAACGCGACGCTCTACTCTGACGGGCAATGGCGGCGGCGGCTTCAACAACACCGGCGGCACGATCGAGGCACAGAACGGCTCGACGGTGCGACTGGTCGACGACGCGGTCATCGTCGGCGGCACGCTGACGACGTCGGGGAGCGGGATCATCCTGACGCCCAGCGGCGGCGCTGCGCAGAACGGCGCCACGCTCGACAGCGTGACGCGTGTCCAGCGGCAGCCGGTTCGTCGGCGCGAACAACAGCGCCACCACGCTGCTGAACACGATCACCAACAACGGCACGATGGCGCTTGCCTCCACGGGCCTTGCCGCCGACTTCTTCGTCGGCGGCGATATCACCCTGGCCGGCAGCGGCGAAGTGGTGCTGGGCAACAGCTTGGCAATCGCATTTACGGCAATGCGGGCAGCAGCCTGATCAACGCGGCCGGCCACACGATCAGGGGCGGCGGCCAGATCGGCACGGGCTTGATGGGCCTCAACAACCAGGGGCTGATCGCCGCTGACCAGGCGGTCGGTCTGACCATCAACACGAACAGCATGATCGTCAATTCCGGAACGCTGCAGGCAAACGCCGGCAGCGCGCTGTCGCTTGTCAGGTCTGTCAACAACAGCGGGACGATCCTGGCCAACGGCGGCATCGTCAACGCCAACGCCGGCTTCACCGGAACCACCGGGACGGCGCGCATCGAGGGCGCGGGCAGCATCGTAATCGGGGCGGCGGGTACGGTCGGCAACTTGTGCTGAACGGCACAGGCTCACTGGCGCTGGGCACGCACAACATCACCGTCAACAGCGACTACACGAACGCCAGCTTCGGCATCGGCAACAGCTTCAACCCGCGTGCGAACGTCAGCGGCACGGGGCAGATCCTCGCTGCCGGCGATGTGGCGCAGGCGATCACCGGCACCAATGTGTCGAACGGCAACACGGCTAACGCGACGCTGACGATCGGCAACGTACGCGTAGGCGCCAACACGTTCAACTACACGGTTGCCAATACCGGCACGACGGGTCCGGCACTGAGCGGGGCACTGCAGACCGCGGTCAACGGCGGCAACATCACCGATGCGCAGACTCTCGGGCACCGGCGTGACGGCGTCCAACTGGGGGCCGGTGGCGACCGGCGGCTCGACCGGCAATCTGCATGTGACGTTCACCACGGCTGCGGCCGGAGCGCTGGCGCCGCTCGCCGGGCAGGTCGTCCACATCGGCAACAACTTCGACAACGTGACCGACCAGAACCTCAACATCGTGCTCGCCGGCGGCGCGGCAGCCTACAACCTCGCCGCAGGCAACGCGACGCCAAGTCCAGTCGTCGTGGCCAACCAGCGCGTCGGCGGCACCGCGTCGCAGGCGCTGACGGTCACCAACACGGCCCCGGCGGGCAGCTTCACTGAAGGCCTGAACGCGAGCTTCGTGTCCGCGGGCGGCAATGCGCAGCACAACGCCGGGTCGATCAGCCTGCTGGCCGGCGGCGCGAGCAACAGTGCGGCGATGAGCGTCGGCGTCGATACCTCGGCGGCCGGCACGCGCAGCGGTACGGTGACGGTGGGTTACGTCTCGGACGGCACCGGCACCAGTGGCCTTGGGCTGATCGGCGTGGGTTCGCAGGTCATCAACGTTTCCGGCAACGTCTACCAGGTTGCGCAGCCGACGGCCGTGGCGCCGAATCCGGTCACGCTGGCGAATCAGCGCGTCGGAGGGACGCTGTCGCAGTCGCTCAGCATCACCAACACGAGCGCAGCGCCGGCGGGCTTCCAGGAAGGCCTGAACGCGAGCTTCTCGGCACGACGGGGGCTGCCACTGCGGGCGGCGTGATCACCAACCTCGCACAAGGCGCGACCAACAGCGCGACGCTGCAGGTTGGGGTAGACACCAGCAGTGCCGGCGCCCGGAGTGGCACGGCCAACCTCGCACTGGCCTCGAATGGGTCCATCAGCGGGCTGACGGACCTCGCGCTGCCGTCGCAGACGATCAACGTCAGCGGCAACGTGTATCAGGTGGCGGCGGGTCAGATCGTGACGGCGCCGCTGAACTTCGGCACGGTGCAGGTGGGTCAGGCGGTGTCGCAGAACCTGAGTCATCGGCAACATCGCGACCGGCGCGGCCGGCTTCGTCGAGGACCTGAACGCGAGCTTCGGTGCGAGCGGGCGACGCGCGCATCAGCGGCAGCGGGTCGTTGAGCGGCATCCTGGCTGGCACGCAGCAGCAGCGCGGCCAACGGCACCATGACGGTCAGCGTCAACACCGCGGCGGCCGGCACGATCACGAGCAGCATCGGCGTCAACTTCGCCAGTGCCGGCGCGGTCAACGGCGTGAGCAACGGCCTGGGCACGCTCGGCGTGGGCTCGGCCAACTACGGCGTCAGCGGCACGCATCCAGGCCACGGTGATCAACACCGCGAGCCCGGTGATCAACAACAGCCGACGATCGCGCTGGGCAACGTGCGGGTGGGCGACACCTCGCCCACACAGTTCGTCAGCGTCACCAACCAGGCCGGCACGCCGCCACAGGCGGCGCTCAATGCCAGCATCAGCACGGCGGCGCCGCTGACGGCCAGCGGCAGCTTCAATCTGCTGTTGCCCGGGTGCGACCAACAACACCTCGCTGCAGGTCGGCATGAACACCGCCACGGCGGGTTCGCGCAACGGCACCGCGACACTCTCGCTCGTCTCGGACGCCAGCAACGTCGGCGGCTGCGAGCCGAACTGCCAGTTGAACCTGCCCAGCCAGAACGTCAACATCACCGGCGGCGTCTACCAGATCGCGCAAGCCAACGTGCCGGCCGACGTCAACCTCGGCAACGTCCACGTCGGTAGCGCGCTCGAACCAGGCGATCACGATCGGCAACACCAACGTCGCGCCGGCCGGGTTACCAGGAAGGGCTCGACGCCAGCGATCGGTGGCACGAGCGGCGGCGCGACCGCCATCGGCGGGCCGATCACCAACCTGGCGCGGGCGGCAGCATCCAACGCGATCAGCGTCGGGCATCAACAACGGCACGGCCGGCCGGGGCAACCAAGCGGGCAGGTCACGCTGAACCTGGCGAGCAACGGCACCGGCACCAGCGGGCTGGCCACGCTGAGCCTGGCGCCGCAGGCTGATCACGGTCAAGCGGCACCGGCTACAACGCTGGCGCCGGCCAGCGCGACGCCGAGCCCGGTGACGCTGGCCAACCAGCGCGTCGGCGGCAGCGGCAGCCAGGCGCTGACGGTCGCCAACACCGCCGCGGCGGGCGCGTTCACCGAAGACCTGAGCGCCAGCTTCGGCGCGAACAGCGGCAACGCCACCGGCAACGGCGGCACGATCAGCGGCTCGGCTGGCCGGCACCAGCAACACCGGCACGGCAGCATGGCGGTCGGGGTCGAACACCAGCGCGGCCGGTGCGCGCAGCGGCACCGTGACGGTGAACTTCGACCTCCAGCGCGGTCGGCGTGAGCAACGGCCTGGGCACGACCGCGCTCGGCACCGCAGACGATCACCGTCAGCGGCAACGTGTATCAGGTGGCGGCGGGCCAGGTCGTGACGGCGCCGCTGAACTTCGGCACGGTGCAGGTGGGTCAGGCGGTGTCGCAGAACCTCGTCATCGGCAACAGCGCGACCGGTGCGAGCGGCTTCGTCGAGGACCTGAACGCGAGCTTCGGTGCGAGCGGGCGATGCGCGCATCAGCGGCAGCGGGTCGTTGAGCGGCATCCTGGCCGGCACGAGCAGCAGCGCGGCCAACGGCACCATGACCGTCAGCGTCAACACCGTCGGCGGCCGGCAGCATCAACAGCAGCATCGGCGTCAACTTCGTCAGCGCCGGCGCGGTCAATGGCGTGAGCAACGGCCTGGGCACGCTGGGCGTCGGCTCGGCCAGACTACGGCGTCAGCGGCACCATCCAGGCCAACGGTGATCAACACCGCGAGCCCGGTGATCAACACGCCCGATCATCGATCTGGGCAACGTGCGCATCGGAGACACCGTCGCCGACGCAGTTCGTCAGCGTGACCAACCAGGCCACCGTGGCGCCGCAGGCGGCGCTCAACGCCAGCATCAGCGGCAACGGCACCGGTGACGGCCAGCGGCGCTTCAACCTGCTCGCGCCGGGTGCGACGAACAACAGCAGCCTGCAGGTCGGCATGAACACCGGCAGTGCCGGGGCGATCAACGGCACGGCCACGGTCGGCTTCGTGTCCGACGCCAGCAACGTCGGCGACTGTGCGCCGAACTGCCAGCTGAACCTGCCGAGCCAGAACGTCGATCGTCACCGGCGCCGTCTATCGGCTCGCCAACCCGGTGCTCAATACGCCAACCGTGACGCTGGCCGCGCGCGTGGGCGATGCGGTGGCGGCCAATCGTGCGGTGTCGATCACCAACTGCGTCGCCCGATATCTACACCGAAGGGCTGCAGGGTCACGCGATCGGCACCAGCGGCAATGCGCAGCGCTAACGGGGGTCGATCGCCAATCTGGCCGCGCAGGGCACCAACAGTTCGTCGCTCCGGTCGGGCTCAACTCCACCGCGGTCGCCGGCAGACCAACGGCACGGTCAGCCTCGGCTTCGTCTCCACCGGCGACGGCACCACCGGCGCGCCCGACCTCGGCCTGCGGCACCGGACTCGTCACCGTCACCGGCAAGGTCTACACGCCGGCGATGGCGCAGATCGGCCCCACGGCGATCAACTTCGGCATCGTGCACGTCGGCGACAGCGTGGCGACCAGTCGCGCTCAACGTGTCCAACGTCGCGCCGACCACGGCGCTCAACGACACGCTGCGCGGCGCTTCGGTGCGGTCAGCGGGACCGTTCAGCGGCACCGGCTCGATCGCCGGGCTGGTCGCCGGCGGGACCGACAGGCGCGAGCACTGACGGTGGGCCTGACACGGCGAGCGCCGGCATCTTCGACGGCACGGCGCAGCGGCGAGCCTCGCGAGCCACAACGACGACCTGGCCGATCTCGTGCTGTCGCCGGCCAGCCTGATCCTGTCGGCCCAGGTCAACAACTACGCCAACCCGGTGTTCGTGAAGACCGGCGGCGCCGGCAGCCTGAGCGGCAGCGGCGACACGTTCACGCTCGACCTGGGCGACCTGATCCTCGGCAGCGGCCCGCGACGACGAGCGCTCGGCGTGCTCAACGACGTGTTCGGCCCGGCCGATCTGGTGAGCGGCACGTTCGACCTGAGCGGAGTCAACGACTTCGCGCTGAGCGGCTTCGGCCCGTTCACGCGGCCTGGGCGCAGGCGACCTGTTCGCGGGACTGCTCGCCAGCTTCGCCGCGACGTCGCTCGGCAGCTTCGACGACACGATCGTGCTGCAGCGCGCTGGCGTACAACGCGAGCGGCTACGAACAGATCCTCAACGTCACGCTGCTGCTGCATGCCGACGTGCTGCAGCAAGCGGCGTGCCGGAGCCCCCGACCATCGCGCTGCTGCTCGCCGCGCTCGCGGTGCTGGGCTACGCCGCGCGCAGGCGGTCGAGCACGCGTCCTCGCTGAAGGCCAGCCATCAAGCCTCAACCGCACACCGCCGCCGGATTCCGAGCGGCGGTTTGCGGCTGCCGTTTGTGTTGGGCGACGCTCAGCAGCGCTTGACGCCACTGGCGTGCATCGAGCAGTACTCAGAGTGCCCGAGTCTCAATACAAAGGAGAGCCCGATGAAGTTTTCTTCCTGGCTGGCTGTGGGCCTGATCGCGGCCTCTGCGCAGGCCGCGGTCGCCGCCGACAAGTTCGTGCTGAAGAGCGCCGACATCGCGCCGAACGCGAAGATCGCCGACAAGCATGTCTACAAAGGCTTCGGCTGCGAGGGCGGCAACGTGTCGCCGGCTCTCGAGTGGAGCGGCGCACCGGCGGGCACCAGGAGCTTTGCCGTCACGGTGTACGACCCGGATGCACCCACCGGCAGCGGCTGGTGGCATTGGGTGGTGTTCAACATTCCGGCGTCGACGACGAAGCTCGATCAGGGTGTCGGCGACACCGGCGGTGCGCGTCTGCCGGCCGGTGCGGTGCAGAGCCGGACCGACTACGGCAGCCCGGGTTACGGCGGCCCCTGTCCGCCCAAGGGTCCGAGCCTCAAGAAGCCGCACCGCTACATCTTCACGGTGTTCGCGCTGAAGGTCGACAAACTCGACCTCGGCCCCGATTCCTCCGGAGCGCTGGTGGGCTTCATGCTGAACGCCAATGCACTGGGCAAGGCGACTTTCACGGGTCGCTACGGGCGCTGACGCTGGGAGAACCCGCGTCGGCGGCGGTCATTCCAGCGTCCTCGTTGCAAGCGGCCGCGATCAGGACCGCCCGCCGGAGCTGGACCGTGACCAATGATCGGCGAGCCGACCCCTCGCCACTGAGCGACAATCGTCGGAATTCCTTACACCGATGCCCACGATGAACCCTGTGCTGTCCCCGCTGGAGACCCGCGTCCTCGGTGTGCTCGTCGAGAAGGAGCACACCGTTCCGGATATCTATCCGCTGTCGCTCAACGCGCTCACGTCCGGCTGCAACCAGAAGAACAACCGCGATCCGCTGATGAACGCGAAGGAAGTGGAAGTGCAGGCGGCGATCGATCGGCTGAAGCCGCTGATGTTCGTGATCGAATCGAGCGGTTCGCGCGTGATGCGCTATTCGCAGAACGTCGGCCGCGTGCTGCGCATTTCTTCAGAAGCGGTCGCGCTGCTGGCGACGTTGTGGCTGCGCGGCCCGCAGACGGCGGCGGAGCTGCGTGCCGCCAGTGAGCGGCTGCATCGCTTTGCCGATGTCAGCTCGGTCGAAGGTTTCCTGGAGCAGCTCTCCACGCGGGGCGAGGAGGCGGGCGGCCCCCTGGTAAAGCTCCTACCCCGCGCCCCCGGCTCGCGGGAGCCGCGCTGGGTACATCTCCTATCGCCCGCTGCCTGTGATGTCGCCGGCGGAACGCAGTGGCGATCACGAGGCTGCCCCTTCCTCCGCGGACTGGCGTACGGAAATCGCGGAACTGCGCGCCGAGCTCGAAGCGCTGCGCGAACGCGTGCTAGCAGCTGTGAAAGCCGCACTCCTTCCGCCTGACCGGCGCAGCAATTTTTCCTTAGATTTCCTAGGGTTGCCGCAGTGTAACCGGGTGTGACTGTGGGCGGTTTGCCGATGCAGGCTGCGTAGAATCCTCGGTCTTGCTCCTGCCGGGAAAGTGGTGTGCTGAAGAACTCTCGACTCTGGGTGGCGTTGTTCCTGCTGGCCGCCGTGCTCGGCCTGGGCGCGTGGTGGTTCTCGCGCGGGGCTGACGATGCGCCGAAGTACCGCCTGGCGAAGATCGAGCGCGGTCCGCTGACGGCGGCCGTGGCCTCGACCGGGACGCTGAACCCGGTGACGTCGGTGCAGGTCGGCACGCAGGTCTCGGGCCAGATCAAGGAACTGTTCGTCGACTTCAACTCCCCGGTGAAGCAGGGGCAGCTGATCGCGCGCATCGACCCGGAAACCTTCCAGTACCGCGTGCGCCAGGCGGAGGCGGACCTCGAGGCGGCGCGTTCGTCACTCAACCGCGCCCGCGTCTCGCTCGCCAACACGCAGCGCGATCTCGCGCGCACCAAGGAGCTGGTCGAGCGCAAGTTCACGTCGCCGGCCGAACTGGACCGCGTGCAGTCCACCTACGACCTGGCCGCGGCGGAAGTGCGCACCGCCCAGGCGGTCGTGCAGCAGCGCGACGCGCAGGTCGCCACCTCCCGCATCGATCTCGGCCGCACCGAGATCCGCGCGCCGGTCGATGGCGTCGTCATCAAGCGCAGCGTCGATGTCGGCCAGACCGTGGCCGCGAGCCTGCAGGCGCCGGAACTCTTCATCATCGCCAAGGACCTGCGCGACATGCAGGTCGATACCTCGATCGACGAGGCGGACGTCGGGCGCATCCGCATCGGCCAGCGCGCCAGCTTTACCGTCGACGCATTTCCCGGCCGCACGTTCAACGGCGAAGTGAAGAGCGTGCGCAAGGCGCCGCAGAACGTGCAGAACGTCGTTACTTATATTGCGATCGTCTCGGCCAACAACGAGCGTGGCGAACTGCTGCCCGGCATGACGGCCAACGTGCGCATCGTCACCGACACGCGCGAGTCGGTGCTCAAGGCGCCCAATGGCGCGTTGCGCTTCCGACCGGCGGGAACCGCGGTGACCAACGATGCGGCCAAGGGCGCGACTAGCGTCAGTGACAAGTCGGGTGCGAGCGCCGGTGCGGCCGGCGGCAGCGCGATGACGCAGTTCCGCGAGCGCCTGGTGGCTGAACTGAAGCTCGACGCCGAACAGCAGCAGCGGCTCGAGCCGATCTTCGCGGAGAGCCGCAACAAGTTCATGGGGCTGCGCGACCTGCCGGAAGAAGCGCGCGCCAAGGCAAGCGCGGCGATCCGCGCCGAGCTGCGCGCGAAGATCGAGGACACGCTGAAGCCCGAGCAGAAGGCGCGCTACGCGGAGATCGCCGCGGAGTTCGCGGGGCGGGCCGGCAGCGGCCAGACCACGCGCGGCCGCGTCTGGGTGCTCGACGACGGCAAGCCGCGCGGCATCGATGTGCGCGTCGGGCTGTCTGACGGCACGATGACCGAGGTCAGCGGCGACGGCATCACCGAAGGCCTCGAAGTGATCGTCGGGCAGCAGGGCGGCACAGGGGCTGCTCCGGCGCAGAAGGGCGCGCCGCCACGCATGTTCTTTTAATAGTCGCGCGAAAGGAATTGATGTCGTGCTGATCGAAACCCGCGACCTGCGCAAGGACTACACGCTCGGCGACACCGTCGTGCATGCGCTCGCGGGCGTGAGCCTGTCGATCGACGCCGGCGAGTTCGTCGCGGTCATGGGTCCGTCGGGCTCGGGCAAGTCGACGTTCATGAACATGATCGGCTGCCTCGACCGGCCGACCTCGGGCAGCTACTTCCTCGCCGGTGAAGACGTCGCGGCGCATGGATTCCGACGCGCTGGCCGCGGTGCGCAACCGCCGCATCGGCTTCGTGTTCCAGCAGTTCAACCTGCTGGCGCGCACCAGCGCGCTCGAGAACGTCGAGCTGCCGCTGATGTACGCCAACGTGCCGATCAAGGAACGGCACGAGCGCGCGCGCGAGCAAACTGGGGCTGGTCGGCCTCGGCGAGCGCGTGCCGATCACCAGCCGTCGCAGCTCTCGGGCGGCCAGCAGCAGCGCGTCGCGATCGCGCGCGCGCTGGTCAACGACCCGGCGCTGATCCTGGCGGACGAGCCGACCGGCGCGCTCGATTCGCGCACCAGCGTCGAGATCATGGCGCTGCTGCAGCAACTCAACGCCGGCGGCATGACGATCGTGGTGGTCACGCACGAGAACGACATCGCCGCGTTCGCCTCGCGCGTCGTGCACTTCCGCGACGGCAAGGTGGTCAGCGACGACCGCCAGCCGCCGCGTTCGGCGCACGACGAACTCGCGAAGCTCGATCGGGTGGCGGAGGCGGCAGCATGAGGCCACTTCAATGAACGCGATGATGGTGCTGCGCGTGGCGCTGAAGGCGCTGCGGGTGAACAAGCTGCGTTCGTCGCTGACGATGCTCGGCATGATCATCGGCGTGGCGGCGGTCATCGCGATGCTGGCGATCGGCGGCGGTGCGCAGGAGCGCGTGCGCGAGCAGTTGAAGAACCTCGGCTCGAACCTGATGCTGATCATCCCGGGGTCGACGACGGCGAGCGGTGTGCGGCTCGGCACCGGCGCGGCGCAGACCCTGACTGAAGAGGACGCGCAGGCGATCGCGCTCGACGTCGAAGGCGTGGTCGTTGCCGCACCGGCGCTGCGAGGCTCGGGACAGGTGGTCTCCGGCAACCTGAACTGGTCGACGCAGTTCTTCGGCACCAACAACGATTACCTGATCGCGCGGGACTGGCCGCTCGCTTCCGGGCGCCTCTTCGAGCCCAACGAGATCAGCAGCTCGGGCAAGGTGGCGCTGATCGGCCTCACCACTGCGCAGCAACTGTTCGGCGATGCCGATCCGGTCGACCAGGTGATCCGCGTGCGCAAGGTGCCGCTGACGATCATCGGTGTGCTGGCGCGCAAGGGGCAGAACGCGCTCGGTCAGGATCAGGACGACATCATCCTGATGCCGATTTCCACCGCGCGCAATCGCGTGCTCGGCCAGACGCAGGGCAAGCAGCGGCGCGTCGGCACGATCTCGGTCAAGACCGCGGACGGCGCCGACATGAAGGCGATCGAGGAGAAGATCAAGGAATTGCTGCGCCAGCGCATGAAGGTGCAGCCGGGCGGCGAGGACCCGTTCACGATCCGCAACCTGACCGAGATCCTGCAGGCGCAGGAAGCCGCGAGTCGCGTGCTGACGCTGCTGCTGGGCGCGGTGGCTTCGGTGTCGCTGATGGTCGGCGGCATCGGCATCATGAACATCATGCTGGTGAGCGTCACCGAGCGCACGCGCGAGATCGGCTTGCGCATGGCAGTGGGCGCTCGCGGCAACGACATCCTCAAGCAGTTCCTGGTCGAGGCCGTGACGCTGTCGATGATCGGCGGCGCCCTCGGCATCCTGCTCGGCGTCGCTGCGTCGTTCGCGGTCGGCGAGTTCGCGAACTGGCGCACCGACATCACGCCGCAGGCGGTGGTGCTGGCGGTCGGGCTTTTCGGCCGCAGTCGGTGTGTTTTTCGGTTTCTATCCGGCGCGCAAGGCGTCGCGCCTGCTGCCGATCGAGGCGCTGCGCTACGAATAACCGGCCTGGCGCCGCGCTTTATCGGGGGCTGGAAGCGTTTGCTGCGGCAGCATGCAGACACGGCACGGGCCTCTGACGCCCGGGGCCGCGCAGCCGCATGCTTCGACCGTTCGAAGTCCATTTGTACCTGCACGCCGTTCGCCTGGCTTGCCTGGCGCACTCGTGTGCCTGCTGGCCTGGCCCGGCGAGGCCTCTGCGTTGATCCGCGGGATCGGGCTGCAGCCGGATTCGCGCGAGCGTCTGTGGCTGTCCGCCTTCAGCGGATTCAGCGCTCGGCCTCGCGATCGGACTGATGGTCTACGAAGTGCGCGCCCGCGGGGTCTCGATCGCGCTGCGGCGCCTCACGGACCTCGCGGCAAGCGTCGATGGCCGCTTCCCCGAGGAGACACCGCGCGGCAAGATCAATCGGGAACTCGAGCGGCTGTCGGACGAAGTGCTGTTCAGCGCCCGCCGCATGACGAAGGAGCGCAAGGAGTTCGACAGTCAGGCCACCGCCTGGCAGGCCATGTTTGCCGCCACCCTCGACGCGATGTTTGTGCTCAGCGCGGCAGGCAAGGTCAAGGAACTCAATCCGGCCGCCGAACGCCAGTTCAGGATCACGGCGGCCGAGGCCGTTGGTAGCCACCTGGCCGACCTGCTCTTCCCGCTGCCGCATCGTGCACTCGACAACGCCGCATTCATGCAGGACATCGCGGCCGGCAAGGCGGTGGGCCGGCGCCAGGAATTGATCGTGCATTGCGGCCAGCGCCAGTTTCCGGTCGAAATGGCGATCGCCGAATTCCACGTCGGCGACGAGCTCGGACTGATCGTGACTGCGCGCGACATCTCGGCGCACCGCCAGACGCGAGCCGATCTGAAACGCGTTCGCGAGCAGGCCGACCGCCTGCAGTCGCGCCTGCGCTCCGAACTCGCGTCGCGCCGGCTGGTCCGGCCGACGGTCGAGTCGATGACGCAGGTCGAAACCGCCGTCGCGGCACCGACCGGCGGCACCCCGTTCACACTCGAAGACGCCTGCGGCGACGTGATCCGCAAGCTCGTCGTCAAGGCCGAGCGCAAGGGCCTGGGCTTCCGCTACGAAGATACCGAGGTGCAGGGCATGGGCCTGATCGGCGATGCGTCGCGCCTGCGCACGGTCGCCTCCGAACTCATTGAAAACGTGATCCGCAACGCCCCGACCGGCGAGATCATCGTGCACTTTTCCGCGTTGTCGACCGACGAGCGCAGCATCGAACTCGTGGTCAGCGTGACGGCGACCGCCATGACGGACGAGCAGAGCACGCAGGTCGGACGGCCGCTCAACCTGCCGGCCAAGGCCGCGAGCCGGTCGAAACCGCGCGCCGGACGTGAGGCGCAGCGAGCGCACGATCGACGTCGCGGGCGTCGAGACGCAGGTCGTTGCGACACCGGACCGGGGTGTGGTGTTCAAGGCGCGCATGCATTACGCAGTCGATCTGTCGCGCGTGGCCATCGATCTCGGTGCGCTGGCCGGGGTGTCGGCCCCCGCAACGGACTCGGCCGATGCGGACCCACGCCTGCTGGCGGAGTTCGCGCGGGCGGCGGCGCGATTGCGTCACAACGCAGACAAGGGCAACCTGGGTGCGCTCTGGGCGCAGGCACACCGCCTGAAGGAGATCTGGCTGCCGACCGCGCCGCTTGTCCGAGGCCGGCCTGGTCAGCGCGCTGGCGCATACCGCACGCGGCGGCGATGGCGCGAACGCCCGCATGCTGGCGCGTCGTCTGGCAGAGGCGCTCGACGCGACCGTGCGCCAGCAGATGAGCGCGTCCGATCTCGGAACTCGAAGAACCGGTGGCCTGAGAGGCTCCCGCGTGCGCTACGCCGACGCACGCTACCATTGCGCGCCGCGCTGTTCCGCGAAGATCCGCGGAACGCGCTCGTCCACGGAATCCCCATGAATCGCATCCTCATACCTGGCGCCGCGCTGCCGTGCTTGCGGCCTGCACCGCGCTCGGTCCTCCGGCCATCATGCTGAGCCGCGGCGACATCGCGGAACGCGCCTTCGTCGATCGCACGAGCATCGACCCGAAGAAGCTCTTCAAGGCCGTCCAGGGCCTGGACATCACCGGACCGGACATCGGTTTCCAGACCACGGCGCAGCGGGTCGAACTGGCGTGGACCGCGAAACTCGCCGACGGGCCGATGGGCATTCCACTGTCACTGCGCATATCGCATGTCGGGCGCGCCGGTGCTGAACGCACAGCGCAATGGCATCGATCTTGCCGAAACGCGCATCGAAGAGGTGCGGCTGCCGTCGGTGCCGTTCATCAACATCGACACGAAGAAGATCGGCCAGGGCGGAGACTCGCTGGGCACGCTGCCGTTGCTGCAGTTCCGTCCCGAGGAACTGAATCGCGACGGCGTCATCTACCAGGCCGACGACCGTCTCGCTCGGCACGTTCGGCCTGCGCGTCGACCTCGAACCGAAATAGCCCCGGAGTCCGCACTTGGACCTGCTCGTCCTGGCCAAGGCGGCCATCCTCGGCATCGTCGAGGGACTCACCGAGTTCCTGCCGATCTCTTCGACCGGACACCTGATCGTCGCCAGTTCGCTGCTCGAGTTCCGCGGCCAGCAGGTGGCGACCTTCGAGATCGCGATCCAGACGGGCGCGATGTTCGCGGTGATCTGGGAGTATCGGCAGCGACTGATGGCGGCGGTGGCGGGCATCGCCTCGGAAGCGGTGGCGCAGCGCTTCGTCATCAACGTCACGGTGGCGTTCGTGCCGGCCGTCGTCTTCGGGCTCGCGCTCGGCAAGGTCATCAAGGAATATCTGTTCCACCCGGTGCCGGTCGCGGCCGCGTTCGTCGTGGGCGGCTTCGTGATCCTGTGGGCCGAGGCGCGGCACAAGCGGCTCTATGGCGAGCGCGACCTGCTGGGCCAGCGCCACGCGCGCGTCGAAACGGTCGATGACATGACGCCGCTCGACGCGCTCAAGGTGGGCCTGGTGCAGTGCATTGCGCTGATTCCCGGCACGAGCCGCTCCGGCGCGACGATCATCGGCGCGATGATCCTCGGGCTGTCGCGCAAGGCCGCCACCGAGTTCAGCTTCTATCTCGCGATACCGACGCTGATCGGCGCCGGCGTCTATTCGGTGTGGAAACAGCGCGAGGCGATCGTCGTGGCCGACCTGCCGGCGTTCGGCGTCGGCCTGGTGTTCGCCTTTGTCTCGGCGTGGCTGTGCATCCGCTGGTTGATCCGCTACATCTCGACGCACGACTTCACGATGTTCGGGTGGTACCGCATCGTCTTCGGCGGCGTCATCCTGGTGACGGCCTGGCTCGGCTGGGTCGACTGGACGCGCTGATGGACACGAGCGCCGGTTCCGCCGGGGTCGCGCGCACGCTCGATGCGGCGCTGGCAATCGCCAGCACGGCCGTCATTGCCTACGGCGTGCTGGTCCTCGGCTGGTCGGTGTTCATCGTGATGGCGCTCTTCTGGTTCGAGAACGTCGTGATCGGCGGCTTCAACGTGCTGCGCATGCTCGTGAGCGGGGCACGCATGGGGGGCGCGGGCATCATCGGAGCGCTCGCGATGGCCGCTTTCTTCACCGTGCACTACGGAATGTTTACTGCAGTGCATGGCGTCTTCGTGGTCATGCTGTTCGGCATGCCCGAACTCGGCCGCGAGGCGATGAATGGCGGTTTCTACGGACCGCTGAGCACGATGGTCGGACCGCTTGTTCGGCAGTGGCGAGGGATGGCTCGCGATCCTGGCGATCGTCGCGATGCACGCGGTGAGCTTCGTGCAATGGGCCTTTGCCACGCGCGAGCAGCCGACGCCGCTGAAGGAGCTGATGGCGGCGCCCTACGGCCGCATCGTCGTGCTGCACATCACGCTGATCGCCGGCGGATTCCTGATCATGTCGATGCACGCGCCGGTGCTCGGCGTCCTGCTGCTGCTGGCGCTGAAGCTGGGCTACGACCTCATCACGCTGCGTCGCAGCCCGCAGAAGCAGGAGGAGCACGACGCGCAGACGCGTGCGCGCCGCCTGCTGATGGTGGGCAGGAGGAATGTCCCGTGAGCCGCGACGACGAATGCGACGAGCTCACCGCGCTGCTGCGCTCGCGCTTCCCGATCATCCTGATCCAGTCGCACGAGGAGCCGCGCATCCTCGAGTTGCTGAAGAAGGCGTCGAACCTCGAGAACCAGGTGCTGATGACCTGGAGCATCACGAACGGCATCCGTCGCCACGGGCGCGAGGAAGCCATTTACCAGACCAACGACCTGCTCGACGCACTCAAGCACATCGACAAGACACAGCAGAACGGCATCTACGTGATGTGCGATGCACACCCGGGCTTCAAGGATCCGGTGTCGATGCGGCTGATCCGCGAGATCGCGCTGTCGCATTACCGCAGCGCCCGGACGCTGGTGTTCCTGAGTCCGCGCCTGGACGAGATGCCGTCGGAGATCCTGCGGTTGTCGGCGCACTTCCATCCGCGCCTGCCCAATCGCGATGACATCCGCGCCCTGGTCACCGAGGAAGCAAAGCGCTACGAGTCGCAGTCCGGCGAGAAGCCGCGCGGCGACCGGCAGGCGCTCGACATGCTGATCATGCATCTGCTGGGCATGGAGCAGGACGACGTGCGCCGGCTGGTGCGCCAGGCGCTGCGCGATGACGGCGCGATCAGCGCCGACGATGTGCGGCGCGTGCTGGCGACGAAGTACGAAGCGCTGGGCGGCGCGGGCACGCTGGCGTACGAGGAAAGCAAGGTGCGCTTCAACGACGTCGGCGGCCTGGCGCAGCTCAAGCACTGGATCACGCTGCGCCGCAAGCCGTTCGTCAGTGCCGGCGACGACATCGACCGGCCCAAGGGCATCGTGCTGCTGGGCGTGCAGGGCGGCGGCAAGAGCCTGGCCGCGCGCGCGATCGCCGGCGAATGGGGCGTGCCGCTGATGCGGATGGACTTCGGCGCGCTCTACAACAAGTACTACGGTGAGACCGAGCGCAATCTGCGCAACGCCTTTGCGGCCGCGGAAAGCATGTCGCCCTGCGTGCTGTGGATCGACGAGATCGAAAAGGGCATCTCGACCGACAGCGGCGAGGGCGACGGCGGCGTTTCGCGGCGGGTGCTGGGCACGTTGCTGACCTGGATGGCCGAGCGCAAGGAGCCGGTCTTCATGGTGGCGACGGCGAACGACATCTCGCAGCTGCCGCCGGAACTGGTGCGCAAGGGGCGCTTCGACGAGATCTTCTTCGTCGACTTCCCCAGGCTTGAAGCGCGCATGCAGATCGCGCGCATCCACCTGAAGAAGCGCGGGCACGATCCGGCGAAGTTCGACGTCGAGGGCTTCGCGCGGCTGGCGAAGGCTTTTCCGGCGCGGAGATCGAGCAGGCGATCGTGTCGGCCTCCTTCGAGGCGCGCTCGCGCAACGAGCCGCTCGCATCGGCCGACATCCTGGCGGAGCTCGAGCGCACGCGCCCGCTGAGCGTCGTGATGGCGGAGAAGATCGACGCGCTGCGCGACTGGGCGTCGGAGCGCGCGGTCTACGCCGACGAGCCCGACACGGCCGGCGTGACGCGCGGGGGGGTCTGCGGGCGGGCCCGGGTCGACGCCGGCACGCGTATCCGGGCGCGGGAACCTGGGCCGGGTGCCCGGCCCGTAGAATTCCTCGGATGAACGACGACGCCTTGCGAGTCACCTATCGGCTGCGCGCCGGCGGTGCGGCCGCCGCGCAGCGCGCCACGGCGCTGGCGCTGGAGCAGAGCATCGAGATGCCGCTGGAGGCGGTTGCCGACGCGCGCGTGCGTCAAGAGGTCGTGGCGCGCGTGGAGGGCCTCGACGCGCAGCCGGACGGATCGACGCTGGCGCATCTCGCCCTCAGCGCCGAAAGCATTGCCGGCGATGCCGGCCAGCTGCTGAACATGCTGTTCGGCAACAGCTCGCTGCTGGGCGACGTCGAGGTCGTCGAGGTGCGGCTGCCCGAGGCGATGGCAGCGCAGTTCGGCGGCCCGTTGCTCGGCATCGACGGAATCCGCGACCTGACCAATGCGCACGGTCGTGCGCTCACCTGCACCGCGCTGAAGCCGATCGGCTCTTCCGTCGCCGACCTTGCGCGCATGACCGGCCTGTTCGCCGAGGCCGGCATCGACATCATCAAGGACGATCATGGGTGGGCGGCGCGCGCGCACGCCTCGTTCGAGCAGCGTGTCGTCGCCTGCCAGCGCGAAGTCGATCGCGTCAACCGCGGCCGCGAGCTCCGCACCCTGTATGCGCCGGCGCTGTGCGGAGACGCCGAGACGATGCGCGAGCAGCTCGACTTCGCGCAGGGTCATGGAGTCGCCATGGTGCTGGTTGCGCCGATGATCGCCGGCGTCTCGAACTTCAACGCGCTGCGGCGCGAGTTTCCGACGATGGCATTCCTCGCGCATCCGGCGCTCGCCGGCAACCAGATCGCCCCGGCGGCACTGCAGGGCACGTTGTTCCGGGTGTTCGGCGCCGATGCAGTGATCTTCCCGAACCATGGCGGCCGCTTCAGCTACACGCCCGCGACCTGCCAGGCGATCGCGTCGCGCCTGCGCGAACCGCTGGCAGAACTGCGTCCGGCGCTGCCGGTGCCCGCCGGTGGCATGTCGGTCGAGCGTGCGCCGGAGATCGTCGCCGAGTACGGACTCGATACCGTGCTGCTGATCGGCGGCAACCTGCTGCTGGCCCGCGAGCAACTGGGCGCACGCAGCCGCGCCTTCGTCGAGGCGGTGGCGGTGGCCAGCAGCGAGGTGGCGACATGAGCAGCGTGCGGCGCTTCCAGCCGGACGGTGACGGCGACTACCGCTGGGACGCGCGTCGAACTGCTGCGCTACAAGGAAGAGGGCAGCGCGCCGTTCAAGGACATCACGCGCCAGGTGCTGTTCTCGCAGCCCGACCAGGCCGACCGAACTGCGCTACTTCGAGATCGCGCCGGGCGGCTACTCGACGCTCGAACGCCACCAGCACACGCACGCGGTGTTGATCCTGCGCGGACGCGGCACCGTGCGGATCGGCAGCGGAAACGTCCAGACGATCGGCGAACGCGACCTCGTGACGGTCGATCCGCTGATCTGGCACCAGTTTCACGCGGCGCGCCAGACAGCGCGTTGGGATTCCTCTGTCTCGTCGCGAAGGATCGCGATCGGCCGCAACTGCCGGATGCGGACGAGCCGGCGGATCGACCTCCACGCGCCTAGCGGATCCGTCCTAGCGGCGCAGGAACACCAGGTCCCACACGCCGTGGCCGAGGCGTTCGCCACGGGCGTGGAACTTCGTTGTCGGCCGCTGCGCGATCGGGTTGCTGCCGCCCGGCGCGTAGCCCGCGTGGGCATTGGCCAACAGCGGCTCGTTCGACAGCACCTCGAGCATCTGCACCGCGTAGTCCTCCCAGTCGGTCGCGCAATGCAGGTACCCGCCGGGCGCGATGTGGCTCGCCAGCCGGCCGACGAAGGGCGGCGCGATCAGGCGGCGCTTGTGGTGCCGCTTCTTCTGCCACGGGTCGGGAAAGTAGATGTGCACGCCGGCCAGCGAGTCCGGCGGGATCATGTCGCGCAGCACCTCGACCGCGTCGTGGTGGATCACGCGAACGTTGGCAAGCTGCTGCTCGTCGATGCGCTTCAACAGTGCGCCGACGCCGGCCAGGAAGACCTCGACGCCGAGAAAGTTGACGTCCGGGCGGCTGGCTGCAATCGCGGCCGTCGTCTCGCCCATGCCGAAGCCGATTTCCAGGACGGTGGGCGCCTTGCGGCCAAACACCACGGCGAAGTCGATCGGCTGGGCCGCATAGGGCACGCCATAGCGCGGCAGCAGCTCGTCGAAAGCGCGCCGCTGCCCCTGCGTCACATGGCCACGTCGCAGCGCGAAGCTGCGGATGTGGCGGTGGGGTGGGCTGGCCGGCTCCGCTGCGGACAGCGGCTCCGCCGGCGACTCCGGCGACGCGGACGTGGTGCTCACGCGCCCGGCTTGGACGAGCGCGATGACGCCGGTGGTCGGCGACGACGGCGTGCCGCTGTACAGCCGCTTCGGCATGCGGCCGGCGAGATAGGCCTCGCGCCCCGCTTCTACCGCCTTCTTCATCGCGCTGGCCATCAGCACCGGGTCCTTCGCCTGAGCCACCGCGGTGTTCATCAGCACGCCGGCGCAGCCGAGTTCCATCGCGATCGCCGCGTCGCTGGCGGTACCCACACCTGCATCGACGATGACCGGCACCGTGGCGCGTTCGAGGATCAGCTGGATGTTCCAGGGGTTCAGGATGCCCATGCCGGAACCGATCAGCGAGGCGAGCGGCATGACGGCGACGCAACCGATCGACTCCAGCACGCGCGCCTGGATCGGGTCGTCGCTGCAGTAGACCATCACTTCGAAGCCTTCCTTGACCAGCGTCTCGGCGGCCTTGATGGTCTCGGGCATGTTCGGATAAAGCGACTGCGGATCGCCGAGCACCTCGAGCTTGGTCAGCGCGTGACCATCGAGCAGTTCCCGCGCCAGCCGCAGCGTGCGCACCGCGTCCTCGGCCGTGTAGCAGCCGGCGCTGTTGGGCAGCAGCGTGTACTTCGACGGCGGGATGACGTCCAGCAGGCTCGGTTCGCCCGGGGTCTGGCCGATGTTGGTGCGGCGGATCGCGACGGTGATGATCTGCGCGCCGCTGGCTTCGACCGCGGCACGCGTCTGCTCGAAATCGCGATACTTGCCGGTGCCGAGCAGGAGTCGCGAGCCGAATTCGCGATGGCCTATGCGCAGTCCGTCCGTCATGCACTCACCGTCGGCTGGACCTTGACCTCGAAATTGATCGAGTTCGACATGAAGCAGTTCGCATGCGCCTTGGTGTGCAGCTCGCGCGCCTGCTCGATCTGCGCGGCGTCGGCGACGCGCACCAGCGGCCACAGCACGACCTCCGTCATCCGCATCTTGCCGTCCTTGATCGACAGCGTCCCGGTGGCGTTGTCGCTGTACTCCAGCACGCGGATGTTGGCGCGCTCGCACACCGCGAGATACGTCACGTGATGACAGGCCATCAGCGAGGCCACCATCAGCGTCTCCGGATTGTGCTTCGTGTCGTCGCCATGAAAGATCGCGGGCGACGAGCCCTCGATCGGCGCCTTGTCCTTGAAGCGGACGACGAACGAGCGGGCGAGCTTGAGCTTGCCGTGTTCGTCTTCGCGGCTCCCGCCGGCCCAGTGCAGCGAGCCTTCGAACGTGTGTTGTTGTGACAATTCAGCCTCCGCCTACGGCGACGACAATCTCGATCCGGTCGCCCGGCGCCAGCTCGACGCTCGCATGGCGGCTGCGCGGCACGATTTCGCCATTGCGCTCGACCGCGACGCGCTTGCCGGCATGGCCGAGCGCGACCACCAGGTCCGCTACCGTTGTCGGCTGCGCCAGCGAGTGTTTCTCGCCGTTAACCCGGATTTCCATGGACATGACGACGATTTTACGCGCCAGACCGTGGCTCTCTACGCGCGCGCGCTCGCGGAGCGGCCGCGCCTGCAGGCGCGCCGGTCAGCCTTCCGGCGGCCGCTCGCGCTTTGTCGCGCGTAGCTTGAGGTTGCGAATGCCCTTGGATGCGGCGTGATACGCGAGCAGCCACGGCGGCATGCGCAGCCAATGTGAGCGGCCCTCGAGCAGCAGTTTCGTTAGCGTCGCTCCCTCCCGCGTGCTGGCAGGCCCCAGTACCCGCCCCGCGAGCCGGGCAATGCCTTTCCCGTAGAGAGCAGAACCGGTGTCAGCGGTCTCCGCGATCAGCGACTGACAGCCCGGTGTGTCGAACCAGCAGCGGCACAGGACAGCGGCGAGGTGCAGTGACTGTTCCATGCCGTGACGATGGGCACGTTCGAGCAATGCCGCGCGCGAGGTGCGTTCCGACAGCGGCAGTCGGCGAAGCAGCATGTCGATGTCGAGCAGATCGCGCAGCCGGCCGACGAAGTCGGAGTCGTGCACCAGGTGCACCACCGCGTGCAGCACCTGATCCAGTGGAGTCAGCACATGGAATGGCGACCCTTGAACGTGAATCGCGTCGGCAAACAGAAGCGCGGTGTCGGGCCGGATGCGTCCCACCGGCGGCAGGATGGCGTGATGAAGATCCAGTTCCATCGCCTGACCGGCGGCGATCATCGGCGGCAGTTCGTGCGACCACGCGCGGTAGTAGTGTTGGTCATAGGCCTCGTTCTTCTCGAACTCCCAGCCGGCGTTCTGCAACGACCTCTCGATGCCGTCGAGCGATGCGCGAGGCACCATCAGGTCAACGTCGGTCGGGAGCCGACCGTGTGCCAGCGGCAGATCCTGAGCGATGTAGGCCGCGCCTTTCAGCAGCACCCGGGGACCGGGGTGAGCCGCCAGGATGGGTTTGATGGTGTGCAGCAGATAAAGCGTCTTCTGACGACGGAAACGTGCCTCGATGAGGCCAGCATCAAGATGCCGCTGAACGCGGTCGGGGAGAGACGAGCGATCGACTCGCTCGAAGACGCGGTGCGCCAATACGCCGAGCAGGCGCGCGCTGCGGGCCAGCGGGATAAGACGGTCCCAATGCGACTCGTCGTATTGCTTCGCGGAGGCTGGCTCCGATAGGGCAGCGAGCAGCGGCCGCACCGGTTCCGGAGGGCGAGGCAACGATGACCCGTGCCCGGCGTTCATTCGGGTGGTCTGGAGGCGACACGCAGTGAGCGTGGCACCGCCCGCATGCCTTCTTCCGTTGGACGCGTTTCATCGAGCAGTTCGCCGAGCGCCTTGACTGCGCCGCCGAGATCGCTGTAGCGAAGTTGCCAGCACGAACTCTCGTCGACTAGTTGGGCGAGCGCTTCGAATGCTTCGGGGCCAAGTGCCTGGTAGTTGAACGAATTGACGGCGAGGCGGGCGAAGGCACGTGTCTTCCGCACGGGCTCCAGTACGACGCCGGCTCCCGGCTCGAACCTGGGGAACACGACGAGCGCGGGAGCAGCGACTTCGTGACGGGCGTCGACGTGAGACGGCAGCGGTGCAAGATGAGCGACCGTCCCCTTGCGGGTCTTCGGAAAGCGCGGGCCAATAACCGCCGTGGGCTCGAAGCGTCGGATCACATCGATCGACTCGTTCTTGAGTGCGAGCGGACGCAGCATGCGAAGCAGTCGTGCGTCCTGCAATCGGACAACGCCGAATTCGTCGGAGAGCAGGCGGAACCCGCGCAGCGTCAGGGCCGCGGTCAGTGTGCTCTTGCCTGAACCGGGCATTGCCGGCATGACGATGGCGCGTCCACCGCGTTCGACCACGCCCGCATGCAGCAGCAGGTAGCAGAACAGGCGCGTGGCGAGGGCAAAGTTTGTCCCCCATTCCAACAGCGGCAGCGAGGTGTCGAGCGGGAACGGTTCCTGTTCGACGATGCCGTCGCAAACCAACTCACACTGGGGACGAACATGGCCACGGATGCCACGAACACGCCGCAAGTCAACGGTTACGTCGAACATTCCCGAAGGATCCTCGGCCATGTACCCGCCGTACACAGCCTGGATCAGCCTGGCGCAAGCGGGCAGCTTCGTTCGGATCCTCGATCGCGCGGCGCCAAAGTCGACACCGACTCCCTCCGACGACAGGCGCTGCAGAAGCAAGCGTTCAGGGATCTCGGCGATTCGCATTCGTTGCAGCACATTCAGCCGGGCGGATCAGCCCGAGCGACCGAAGTTCGCCGATCAGCCTGTGAGCGTGTGCAGCCGCGTGAGGCTGTTCCTCAACGCGCAAGGCGTCTGCGAGGAAATCGATAACCTCATGCTCAGAGCGCGGTGCATCAAGGAGCAACTCCAGAACCGCAATCGCTGCGGGATTGAGAAGGTGGGCGTCCCAGGAGACCGGATCGAAGACAACGGCCTCGTCGACGAAGTGCCGGATCAGAAGGCCGTCGACGGCAGTTATGCGCACTCTGACAGACGGGATTGGTCGCCACCGGCCGCTGGCCGATGCGGGACTACAGTCGCGACGCGTTCTTGAAAGACGTCCAGCAACTGCCGGTGACAGACCTGAAGCCTGAGGGCGGTTCGATCTGAATTCGAGTGGACTCTACTTTGTCGCCTTCGTGAACCCACTGGAGTCCCCAGCGCTCTCCGTTGGCGCTTACCCTGAAGTTGTTCTGGTCAGCCTGGGAAACAACTACCACGTCGTGCGGAGCCCCGACTTTCCTGTAAGCGCCTATCGCGTCATCGTAAAAAGCAAACTCCCAGATGATGTCGCCGTTGGGCCTTGACAACGTGACGACTGGAACCCGGATTCGCAGCCAGACATCGCCCGGCTGAATCGCGTCAACCAAGTACGTGGGCTTTGGCTCGTTTTCCAGATTGGCCAAACACCTGCCCAGAGTTGTCACGGTGGCGGCACTCGGCGACGACACCGTGAGCACGACCGGCGCCGCGAGCGATCCCCGGAGGATGGCCCGGCGCTTCTGGCTCGGCTTGCTCGACTTCGTATCCATCGTGGGCTCGTGGCGGCGTCCATGCGCGGGCAAATATTCCACACGCACTTAATTCATTGTAGGAGCTGTGTGAAACACAGGAAAGGGACTTATACAGTCCGCCGCCGTCGCTTCCCGACGAGCGGCGGGTTGCGCTGTGCTCGGAGGCGACGGCCGGAACCTGCGGTTCGCGAGAAGCATCCGAGGCAGCGGGCATCGAAGCCGCTCGCAGAGCGGCTTTAGGAGCAAAGTAGAATGAACAACTACGGGCGGGTGTAGTTCAATGGCAGAACGGCAGCTTCCCAAGCTGCATACGAGGGTTCGATTCCCTTCACCCGCTCCATCCATACCAGCCGATCGTCCGGTGCTGCGCAGTTCGACGGCGGCCCATCGATCGCACCCACCGAGGGGAGAAGGCATGGCGCTCGGCAGGAAGACACTGCAGCGTATCGACGCACTGGTCGGCCGCTACCGGGTCACCCGGGGCTCGAAGTTCCGCCTGAAGGACATCGACCCGGCCGATACCCACGGCATCAAGAGCGAAAACAAGCCTGAAGCGCAGGAGCAACTGGCCGAGGGTGTGCGCTGGCTGGCCGAGGAACAGGACAAGCTCTACGCGCAGGACCGCCGCTCGTTGCTGCTGGTGTTCCAGGCGATGGACGCGGCCGGCAAGGACGGCACGATCAAGCATGTGATGAGCGGGGTCAATCCGCAGGGTTGCCAGGTCGTCTCGTTCAAGCAGCCGTCGGAGGAGGAACTGGACCACGACTGGATGTGGCGCGCCTGGCGTGGGTTGCCGGAGCGCGGGCGCATCGGCATCTTCAACCGCTCGTACTACGAGGAAGTGCTGGTCGTGCGGGTGCACGAGGCGATCCTGGCGGGGCAGAAGCTGCCGAAGCCGCTCGTCACCAAGAGCATCTTCCGTGACCGCTTGCGCGACATCGCGCACTTCGAGGACTACCTGACGCGCAACGGCACGACCGTAGTGAAGTTCTTCCTTCACGTGTCGCGCAAGGAACAGAAGAATCGCTTCATGGAACGGCTCGACGAGCCCGAGAAGAACTGGAAGTTCTCGATCGGTGACGTGAAGGAGCGCTCGCACTGGAACGACTACATGGCGGCGTACGAGGATGCGATCCGCGCCACCGCGACGCCGGACGCGCCCTGGTACGTCGTGCCGGCGGACAACAAGTGGTTCACGCGCCTCGTGGTTGCTGCCGCCATCGTCGATACGATGGAGAAGATGAAGCTCGAGTACCCCAAGGTCACCGAGGCGCAGAAAGCCGACCTCGCGCGGGCGCGCGAGCTGCTGTTGACCGAGAAAGGCCGCTCGCTAGGCGAGCAGCGCCAGCACGACGACGGCAACCACGATCACCGCGAACACCACGGTCGATACGCTGAACACAAGCTTGCCGGCCTTCATCGGAAGTCGAAACGCTCGAAGTGCACGCGCGCCTCGCTGACGCCGCGCTGCTCAAGGTAACGCACGACCGCGTCGAGCAACGGCGGCGGGCCCGCAGACATAGATCTCCCGCTGCGTGACATCGACAGCCGTCGAGCCAGGCCCACAGGCCGGTCAGGTCGGTGGCCGAGACCAGCGTGAAGAGCTCCATGCCCGGGCGGTCCTCGGCGGCACTCTGCAGTTCGTCGATGTGCAGTGCATCCTCGCCGCGCCGGTACAGGTAGGCCATGCGGAGATCAACAGTGGCGCCAAGCCGGTCGAGCTGGGCCAGGAAGGGCGTGATGCCGATGCCGCCGGCGATCCAGAGTTGCGGCGTTTCAGCGGTCGCCTGGTCGAAGAACGCACCGAACGGGCCTTCCACGCGCGCGGCGAGGCCGACGCTCAGGCGCTGCATCTCGAGGGTGCAATCGCCAAGCGCCTTGATCGTCAGCGTGATCGTTGAGCCGCGCACGCGACTGACGGTGAAGGGGTGGTACTCGTCACAGCTGTGGTAGCGCTCGCCGCTGTGAAAGGCGACGAACACATACTGTCCCGGGACGACGTCCAGCGCCCGGTCGAGCGGTTCCAGCTCCACCTCCACGCAGGCGTTGGCCGGGTGTTCGACCTGCGTGACGACATAGCGCCGTCCGGCGTCCTGCCGCTTGACCCAGGTGCGGGCAGCGAGCGCCGCGGCGCCGGCGAGCGCCACCGCCCACCAGGCCGGGTTGCTCACGCCGGTCGCCAGGGCGACGTGCACCGCCACCGCTGCAAACGCCGGACCGGTGATGCGATGCCAACGCAACCACTGGCGGAAATCAGCCGGACCAAAGAAGGTGGCGGCGAGCGGCACGAAGAGCATCGCCAGCGCGCCCCAGCCGCTGAGGGCGACCGGCCCGGAGAACCACCAGTCGATGGCGCTGCGGAACTCGCGCAGCGACAACAGCGGCCAGATGACCGCGAGCGCATGCACGAGGATCGTCACATACGCGACAAGCCCCAGCACGTGGTGCCACGCGTACTGGTGATCGAGACCGCCAAAGCGGGCAGCCAGCGGTCGAGCGCGCACCGTCAGTGCGAGCGAGAGTGCGAAAGCGATCCACGCGAGCCAACCGGTTGCGGCGGGCCATGCAAGGGCATTCGGCAGCGCGATCAGCGCGAGCGCGCCGGCGGCCAGGGCAATCATGACCGGGCCGACCCACTGGCCCGGTCGGACGACACTGGCCATCAGGGCAGCGCGCAGCGGGGAGGCGGCGTTGGTCATGGTGGGCGCGACAACGATGGCGCGCCTGCACTCTAGCAACTGCGTGGGATGCCGAGGTCGTGGTTCCGATGTCCGCTTGCGGGGCATCAAGGGCACCGACACGATCGCCGGACCCTGGCGGCGATTAATCGCGGCAGCTCGGTGCGCCGCGCCCGCATAATGCCGCGCGTGATCCTGCTGCTCTATGCGCATCCGCATCCCGGCCAGTCGGTCGCCGGACAGGCGCTGCTCGCGGCCGTGCGCGATCTGCCCGAGCTCACCGTGCATTCGCTGTACGACGTCTATCCGGATTTCAGCATCGACGCTGCCGCGGAACGAAGGCGACTGGCCGCGGCGAAACTGGTGATCTGGCAGCACCCGCTCTACTGGTACGGCGTGCCCGCGCTGCTCAAGCTCTGGTGGGAAACCGTGCTGGTGCGCGGCTGGGCCTATGGCGACGGCGGCACCGCGCTGCATGGCAAGGATTGCCTGTGGGTGACGACGACCGGCGCACTGCCGGCGGCCTACTCGGACGAGGGCGTGCACGGACATCCCTTCAGCGCCTTCGTGCCGGCGGTGCGGCAGACGGCACGCTTCTGCGGCATGAACTGGCTCGAACCGTTCGTGGTGCACGGCGCCCACCGGATCGACGGCAGGCGCGTTGCAGGCGCAGGCGGCGCAGTACCGCGCGCGCCTGGAGCAGTACGGGCGCAGCCATGGCTGAAGCAACGATCCTGCGCGATGCGCTCGTGTACCTCGGCGCTGCGGTGGTCTGCGTGCCGATCGCCAAGCGCATCGGCCTGGGCTCGGTGCTCGGCTACCTGATCGCCGGCTGTGCCATCGGCCCCTGGGGACTCGGCTTCGTCACGAACGTCCAGTCGATCCTGCACTTCGCCGAGTTCGGTGTCGTGCTGATGCTGTTCCTGATCGGACTCGAACTCGACTTCAAGCGACTGGTCGAGATGCGCCGCCCCGTGTTTGGCGGAGGCGCGCTGCAGATGGCGGTGTGTGGCGCAGCGCTGGGCCTCGGCCTCTGGGCGATCGGTTTGCGTTGGCAGGGCGCGGTGGCGGCCGGGCTGGCGCTGGCGATGTCGTCCACCGCCATCGCGGTCCAGACGATGGCCGAGCGCAACCTGCTGAACGCGCCGGTCGGACGCAGCGCTTTTGCCGTGCTGCTGTTCCAGGACATTGCGGCGATCCCACTGATCGCACTGGTGCCGCTGCTCGGTACGGCGGCGCCGGGGGTGAACCCGGCTGGCAACTGGCGCTGAAGGGCCTGGCGGCGATCGCCATCGTGATCCTGATCGGCCGCTTTCTCACGCGGCCGGTGATGCGCCTGATCGCGCGCTCCGGCGTGCGCGAGATCTTCACGGCCTTTGCGCTGCTGCTGGTCTTCGGCATCGCCGAGCTGATGGCGCTGGCCGGCCTGTCGATGGCGCTGGGCGCCTTCCTCGCTGGAGTGTTGCTCGCCAGTTCCGAGTACCGGCATGCGCTCGAGACGGACATCGCGCCCTTCAAGGGTCTGCTGCTGGGCCTGTTCTTCATTGCAGTCGGCATGTCGATCGACTTCGGCTTGGTCGCCTCGCGCCCGGGCCAGCTGGCGCTGCTGGTCGTCGGGCTGCTGCTGGTCAAGGGGCTGGCGCTGGCGGCGATCGCGCCGACGCTCGACGTGGCGTCAGAACGGTGGCTGTTCGCAGCACTGCTGGCGCAGGCCGGCGAGTTCGCCTTCGTGGTGTTCGGCGTGGCGCGCAGTGCGCGCGTGCTGCCGGGCGAATGGGACGCGCTGCTGACGGCGGCCGTGGCACTGTCGATGGCGGCCACGCCGTTGCTGCTGCTGGCGCACGATGCGGTCGTGGCGCGCCGCGCGCGCAGCGAGCGTGCCGCGGATGCGATCGACGACAACACGGCCCCCGTGATCGTGGCCGGTGCCGGACGCTACGGACAGATCATCGCGCGGCTGCTGTTCGCGCGCGGCGAGAAGGTCACGGTGCTCGACCACGATCCCGACCAGATCGACCTGCTGCGCAAGTTCGGCTTCAAGGTGTTCTACGGCGACGCGACGCGTCTCGACCTGCTGGAGGCCGCCGGCGCGGCAAAGGCGCGGCTGCTGGTGGTGGCGATCGACGACGTCGAGGACAACCTCGCGCTCGTCGACCTCGCGCGCAGCGCATTTCCGAACCTGAAGATCATCGCGCGCGCCCGCAACGTGCGGCACTGGCTCGAACTGGCAGACCGTGGCATCCGCGCGACCGAGCGCGAAACCTTCGAATCGGCGCTGCGTTCGGGGCGGCAGGCGCTGGAAGTGCTCGGCCTCTCACCGTACGAGGCGCGCGAGGTGGCGGAAACCTTCCGGCGTTCCAACGTCGCGACGCTGGAGGCGATGCTGCCGCACTTCCGCGATGAAGCGAAGACGGTCGCGATCGCGAAGAGCGGCCGCGAGGAGCTGGAGGAGAACCTGCGTCGTGACCGCGAGGCGCAGCAGCGGCCTGATACCGGCCACTGGCAGTGACGCCCGGGCTCAGGCGGTGCTGAAGCCGATCTTCTTGTGCGTGCCGTCGCAGAACGGCTTGTTGGCCGAATGGCCGCAGCGGCACAGCCAGACTTTTTCCGTGACGAAGGTGGAGCCGTCAGCGGCGCGGAACTCGATCGTGCCTTCCACCATCAGCGGCCCATTGGTGATCGGTTTCACGGCGACCTTTCCCGCGGGTGCCGCGTTCACCGACACCGGCGCGCCCGGACAGGCGCCGCTATCGGCGAAGCCGGTGCGGGCATGGCTGCCGTCGCAGTACGGCTTGTTGGCCGATGCGCCGCAACGGCAGAGCGCAACGCGCGTGTACTCGACCAGCGTCGCATGGTCGCCGCCCGGCACGCTGATGCGACCGCGCAGGTAAATCGGGCCCGCAGGCTGCACCGAGGCGACGTTGCGCTCGGGCGGCGGCTCGAGCGACCGGCCGTCCGGCGTCTGCAGCGTCAGCGCACCGGTCGGGCAGCGCGCCACCACCGCGACCAGATGCTCGACGCTCGCCCCGTCGGGCCGGATCCACGGCTTGGCCGCCGGATCGAACACGTCCGGAGCGCCGCGCACGCATTCTTCGGCATGGATGCAGCGCGACGCGTCGTAGCGGATCGTGATGTCCTTGCCGACGTAGTCCCGGGTGCTCATCACATGCCGCCGATGCAGACGTACTTGATGACCAGGTACTCGTCGATGCCGTACTTCGACCCCTCGCGACCGATGCCCGACTGCTTGACGCCACCGAAGGGCGCGACCTCGTTGGAGATCAGGCCGGTGTTGACGCCGACCATGCCGCTTTCGAGACGCTCCGCGACGCGGAACACGCGCGCCACGTCGCGCGAATAGAAGTACGCCGCCAGTCCGAACTCCGTCGCATTGGCGAGCGCGATCGCTTCGTCCTCGGTCTTGAACTTGAACACCGGCGCGACCGGCCCGAAGGTCTCCTCGCGCGCCACCAGCATGTCGCTCGTGACGTCGGCCAGCACGGTCGGCTGGAAGAAGGTGCCGCCCAGTTCATGCGGCGCGCCACCGGTGAGCACGCGCGCTCCCTTGCTGCGCGCATCCGCCACGTGCGCCTGCACCTTCGCGAGCGCGTTGGCATCGATCAGCGGTCCCTGCTGTACGCCGGTTTCGAATCCCGAGCCGACCTTCAGCTGCTGCGCCTTGGTCGCCAGTTTCTCGACGAACGCGTCGTAGATGCCGGCCTGCACATAGAAGCGATTGGTACAGACGCAGGTCTGGCCGGCGTTGCGGTACTTGGACGCCAGCGCGCCGTCGACTGCGGCGTCGAGATCGGCATCGTCGAAGACCACGAACGGCGCATTGCCGCCCAGTTCGAGCGAGAGCTTCTTCAGCGTCGGCGCCGACTGCTGCATCAGGATCCGACCCACAGCGGTGGAGCCGGTGAAGGAAAGCTTGCGCACCGTTGGCGACTCGCACAGCGCCTTGCCGACCTCGATCGAGTTCGCTTCGTCCGCGGGCACGACATTGAAGACGCCGGGAGGGATACCGGCCCGCTGCGCGAGTTCCGCCAGGGCCAGCGCCGACAGCGGCGTCTGCTCCGCGGGCTTGACGACGACCGGGCAGCCGGCCGCCAGCGCCGGCGCCACCTTGCGCGTGATCATCGCGTTCGGGAAATTCCACGGCGTGATCGCCACGGCGACACCGATCGGCTCCTTGAAGACCAGCAGGCGCCGGTCGTTGGCGACGGTCGGGATCGTGTCGCCGTAGATGCGCTTGGCTTCCTCGGCGAACCATTCGATGAACGAGGCGCCGTAGACGATTTCGCCGCGGCTCTCGGCCAGTGGCTTGCCCTGCTCGGCGGTCATCAATTTCGCCAGGTCTTCCTGGTTCGCCATGATCAGCTGGAACCAGGCGCGCAGCAGGGCGGCCCGCTCCTTGGCGGTCTTGCTGCGCCAGGCGGGCCAGGCGCGCGCGGCCGCGTCGATCGCGGCGTCGGCCTCGCCGCGGGTGCAGTTGGCAACCTCGGCGATCTTCACTCCGTCGGCCGGGTTGGCCACGGCAAACCGCGCGCCTGAGGCCGCTGGGCGCCAGGCTCCGTCAATGTAGGCGTCGGTCTTCAGCAGACCGCCGTCCGCCAGCGACGGCATTCCCACTTTCTGCAGCATGTCCACTCTCCAGATGACTCAAATTGGAGAATACCGCCACCGCGATGCCAAGGGCGCCCGCTAAACTTTGGGTCCGTCCGAACCGTGTATGGCCCCGTGAAGTTCGACAGCCTCGCTCCTGACCTGCAATCATGGTTCCGCGACACGGTGAAGCGCGGCTCCACGCCCGAGGCCACCGTGAAGTCCCTGTTGGCGGCGGGTTACCAGGAGCGCTACGCCCGCGATGCGGTGGATGCGGCCTTCAAGGCGCTGCCGAAGCCGCCACCACCGCCGCCGATGCCGCCGCCACCTGCGGTCGTCGAGCCATCGGCCACGGCGGCCACGACGAAGACCGTGGGTCAGGCTAATACCGAAGCGCAGACGCTGAGCCAGCAGCTGGTGCAGATGCCGAACACGATCGCCACTGCCGATCGCGAGATCCACATGCTGTTCGCGCTGACGGCGCCGCGCATCGTGCTGTTCAGCAACCTGCTGTCGGACGAGGAGTGCGAGGAGATGATCGCGTTGTCGCGCGGCAAGCTCGAGCGGTCGAGCGTCGTCAACAACGAAACCGGCGCCTACGACGTCCATCCGCACCGCACCAGCTACGGCACCTACTTCGATCGCGGTGAGAACGAACTGATCAAGCGTATCGAAGCGCGCATCGCCGATCTCGTGCAGTTTCCGGAGGCCAACGGCGAACCAATCCAGATCCTGCACTACGAGCCGGGCGGCGAGTACAAGCCGCACTTCGACTACTTCGACCCGAAGCAGCCGGGCAACGAGCAGGTGCTGACGCAGGGCGGCCAGCGCATCGCGACGCTGGTGATGTACCTGAATGACGTCGAGGCGGGCGGCTCGACGGTGTTCCCGGAAGTCGGCATCGACGTGCTGCCGCGCCGGGGCAATGCGGTGTACTTCGCCTATTGCTCGGAGACCGGCACGCTGGATCCGCGCTCACTGCACGGTGGCAGCCCGGTCAGTGCGGGCGAAAAGTGGATCGCAACGAAGTGGTTTCGCCAGCGCGAGTACAGCGGCAGCGGGGCGTGAGGACACGGCGAGCCGCGCGTTCGTGACGACAGTTCACGTGGCGGCGGCTCGCTGCAAACGTCGATCCATGCGCGAGCGCGGCAGGTCGTCGCCGTCGGGCGATACCGGGTAGCGCTTCGGAAGTGACCGGGGATCGGTGGTGGGTCGTGAAGGATTCGAACCTTCGACCTACGGATTAAGAGTCCGCTGCTCTACCAACTGAGCTAACGACCCGGGTTCCCCTGGCCTGCGATGCAACTGGTGGGTCGTGCAGGATTCGAACCTGCGACCAACGGATTAAAAGTCCGCAGCGGCCCACCATTGCGGACAACAGGCGAATGATAGCGAAAGAGAAAACAACGGGTTGGCGCGGGACTCTAAGCGCTGTTTGTCCTCAGGGGTCCCGGCTTTTCGCGTGCAAGTGCCCCGGCAGTGCCCCGCCGAGAGTCCGCCATCTCTACTTCTGGTAGTGCAGTCGACGGGGCATCCGCACAGCTTCCCATTGAGCAGGCCGGTAGCCGAGTTGGTGAACGGTCTGACCCCCTCCCGGGGGGGGCAGGTCACACCGGTCGATACAGACCGCTATGGCCGCACGGTGGCGCATGTCCGTTGCGATGGCCTGCATGTGAACTGGCGCCAAGTCGAGGACGGGCTGGCGTGGTGCTTCACGAAGTACCTGAAGCGCCCCGATATCTGCCTGCCGCTAGAGAGGGCCGCAAGCGAGGCCAAAGGTGGCTTGTGGCGGGACCCGAATCCGCAACGGCCGTGGGAGTTCAGAGCGGAAAAGCGGGCGCCAAACTGACAATTGCGCGTCACTACGGGAGTGCCCGAAAACTTGAACTAACGTCCGCGACGGTCAGGCTCCGTTAGCGTAGGTTCAGACCGCCGTGGCCAAGTGGATATTAAGTCATTGAGGGCCGCATCATCATGACCGCAACGAGAGTCCGCCTCCTGAGTGTCGCGGGGATGATTTTTTTCCTGTGCGCTTTGGCTGTTAACCCACCAGCTTGGGCGGCTGCCAAGAAGCTCGACAATGCCGGCTGTCTCGGCTGCCATGACAGCAAGAAGGCAGAAGATCGAGGTTGCCGGCAAGGACGACGAAAAGCGGACCCTTGGCCACATCGATGCACGCAAGTTCGGCAAGAGCATTCATGCCGAGATGCAGTGCGTCGCCTGCCACACCGATATTACCGACAGCCAGGCCAAGCACGCCAAGGCCAAGGACTGCCAAGCCGCCCAACTGCGTCGATTGCCACGAGAGTCCTGTGGGAAGACCGCCAGAGACAGACGGGCAGACCAAGGAGAAAGACCGCCTCGGCCTGGTCGTCCAGAACATCGAGGACTACAAGAGACTCCTTCCACGCCCGGCCGGACAAGGACGATCCCGGCAGGCCAAGGCCACCTGCGAGGATTGCCACAGCAGCCACGACTTCAACGTGCCGCCCCGGGCAGCGAGCGGCGCACCGCCTGGCACAAGGACCATCCCCGACACCTGCGGCGCGCAAATGCCATGAAGACCAGCTCGAGGCCTACGCCGCCTCCGTGCACGGCGAAGAAGCTGCTCGACAAGGGCAACGTCAAGAGCGCGGTCTGCACCGACTGCCACACCACCCACGACATCGGCAACACCTCGTCCGACACCTTCAAGCTCGCCAACGTCAACACCTGCGGCAGATTGCCACAAGGACGAACTGAAGAGCTATCACCGACACCTACCACGGCCAGGTCAATCGGCTCGGCTACGCCTACACCGCCAAGTGCGCCGACTGCCACGGCAGCCACGACATCCGCGCGGCCGACGATCCGAAATCCAAGGTGCATCCGAAGAACCGGCTGAAGACCTGCACAGAAGTGCCACAGCGACAAGAAGCCGGGCATGCGCGACGCCACGCCGGGCTTCGCTCACCTTCGGCCCGCACGCCAACACGCCACGACTTCAAGAAGTATCCGCAGATGTGCATCGCCTCGAAGTTCATGGTCGGGCTGCTGATCTTCGTCTTCGCCTTCTTCTGGGCGCATTCCGGCCTCTGGTACTACCGCGAATGGCAGGACCGCAAGCAGGGCAAGCCGCACGCGCGTATCGACACCAAGGGCCTGAAGCTGGACGAGAAGCAGCAGCACTTCCAGCGCTTCCACTGGGGCTGGCGCATCGCCCACCTGGTCTTCGCCCTCGTCACCATGACGCTGGTGCTGACCGGCACCACCGCGCTGTTCGCCGAGAGCGCCTGGGCGCCGGTGTGGCGCAAGGCCCTGGGCGGGCCGAAGATGCTCGGCCTGATCCACCGCGTCGCCGCCGCCTGTTCATCGGCATCTTCCTCATCCACTTCGTCTATGTGATGCAGAAGCTGCTGCGCAGCAAGACCTTCCGCTGGTTCGGGCCGGATTCGCTGATCCCGAACTGGAAGGACTTCGCCGACTGCTGGGGCATGTTCAAGTGGTTCCTCGGCAAGGGACCGCAGCCGCTGTTCGACCGCTGGACCTACTTCGAGAAGTTCGACTACTGGGCGGTGTTCTGGGGCGTGAACATCATCGGCTGGAGCGGCCTGATGCTGGCCTTCCCGCACGTCACGGCGACTTACCTGCCGGGCTGGGTGTTCAACGTCGGCACGCTGGTGCATGGCGAAGAAGCCTTCCTGGCCGCCGTGTTCCTGTTCACGGTGCACTTCTTCAACAACCACTTCCGCCCCGACAAGTTGCCGCCGCCGGACGTGGTGATGTTCACCGGCACGCAGTCGCTGGAAGAGTTCCGCCACGATCACCCGGCGCATTACCAGCGGCTGGTCGATTCGGGCGAACTGGAGAAGTATCTGGTCGATGCGCCCGTCGCCGCAGATGCACGGGGCTCGGTGATCCTCGGCCTGACGCTGATCGCCGTCGGCCTGACGCTGCTGGTGCTGGTGGCGATCGGGTTCTTCGGCGGATAGCCCGCATGAATCTGGCGAGATGGCGCACCAGTCGCCGTCTCCGCCAGTCCCACGGGGATTTCCTTTGGTCACGCAGACTTTCCGTTATTTTGACTTCTGCGCGAGCGCACCGCCAAACACATCATGCTGGGCGAGGCGGCAGATGGCAGCGACGGTCGGATGGGTGAGTTTACGTTCCGTGGTGATGGCGAAGATCTGTTCGCGCACCGTGTCGATGCGGCCGACGACCTGCACCGCGTGTTGCCCAACGATGTAAGTTTCGATAGCGGTCGGCGCGACGAAGAAGCCGGCCCCCGCTTGACCGAACGCCTTGAGCAGTGCGCTGTCGTCAAATTCGCCGACGATGCGCGGCCGCAGTCGTTGGCGATTCGAACCAGCGCATCAGGCGTGGGTGCAGCGCGACATCGACGCCGGGCAGTAGGAACGGTGCGCCGTCGAGCAGGGCAGGGAAGGGCGCGCGTCGCCGCCCCCGCACTCGCCAGCAGCGCCGGTGTACCAAACACGGTAACGCCGCTTTCGCCGAGAAAGTGATCGTAGCCGCGCACGTTGAGGTTGTCGGGCATGGGGCGATCGGCGATCACCATGTCGAGGCGATGCACCGCCAGATCGGCCAGCAGGTTGGTCAGCCGTCCTTCGCGACAGATCAGGCGGATCGGTTCTGCAAGGCCGAGGGATGGCTCGACGAGTCGGTAGGCCACCATCTTCGGTACTGAATCGGCGATGCCAACGCGAAAAGGCATGCTTTGCGGCGCTGCTTCGTCACGAATGGCGTCGAGCAGTTCGTCGCCCAGCACGAAAATCTGTTCGGCGAAGCCCAGCAGGCGCTGGCCAGTTTCCGTGAGTTCCAGCCGCGCCCGACGCGGCGGGAAGAGTGCCACGCCGAGCGCCGACTCGAATTCGCTTAACTGCCCGCTGATCGATTGTGGCGTGAGATGCAGTTGCTCGCTGGCGCGGGCGATGCTGCCGGCCTTGGCGACCATCCAGAAATAGCGCAGGTGTTTGTAGTTGAGATTGTGCATGGCGAATATATCGTTTAATTCGATGGTGTTATTCATAATAATCGATTTGTGCGATGTAATTATCTTCTCTAAACTCCAGTCCGTACCAATTCATTCAAGGAGTCGAATCATGAAACGCATCATGCTGCTTATCGGCACCAACCTGGCGATCATGCTGGTGTTGGGCATTGTCGGTCACGCTGACCGGCGCCAACCGCTTTTTTACCGGCACGGGGCCTCGATCTCGGCAAGCTGCTGGTCTTTGCCGCGATCATGGGTTTCGGCGGCTCTTTCCTGTCGCTGTGGATGTCGAAGACCATCGCCAAGTGGAGCACCGGCGCCCGGGTGATCGAGTCAGCCGCAACGATGCTACCGAGCTTCTGGCTGTTCGAGACGGTCGTCGCTTCTCGGCGAAAGGCCGGCCTGCCGATGCCGGAAGTGGCGATCTATGAGGGCGAGCCGAATGCTTTCGCGACGGGCGCCAGCCGTAACAATTCGTTGGTGGCCGTGTCGACCGGTCTGCTGCAGACCATGACGCGCGCTGAGGCCGAGGCGGTGATCGCCCACGAGGTCTCCCACATCGCCAACGGCGACATGGTGACGCTGACGCTGATCCAGGGCGTGGTCAATACCTTCGTTTTCTTCCTCTCCCGCGTTGTCGGCTACCTGGTGGATTCCTTCCTGCGTCGGGGCGACCAGGAATCGACCGGCCCAGGCATCGGTTACATGATCACCGTGATTGCCTGCGACATCGTCTTCGGCATCCTCGCCAGCATCGTCGTCATGTATTTCTCGCGCCAGCGCGAATTCCGTGCCGATGCCGGCGCAGCGCAGCTGATGGACTCGCCGCAGCCGATGATGGCCGCGCTGCGCCGCCTTGGCGGCATGGAAGCGGGTGAGTTGCCTCAGAACGTCGCCACGGCGGGCATCAATGGTCGGCCGGGCTGGATGGCGCTGTTCTACCAGTCACCCGCCGCTGGAAGAACGCATTGCCGCGCTGGCAGGCCGGTAACGGGTTTGTTTTGCCGTCCCGTCAGAACCGACTTTTTCAGTTGGCCCTGATGCGACGAAACGCCTGCCAGATCGCCAGGTCGTAGACGATTTTCAGGGCGCCGCACGCGATCAGCGGTGCGGCGAGCCAGCCGGCGGCGAACAGTGCACCGCCAATCGCCGGGCTGGCCGCAGCGGCCAAGCTGCGCGGCACGGCGGTGAAGCTTGCCGCCGCAGCGCGTTCCGCCGGTGTGACGACGGCCATGACGAAGGCGGAACGCGTTGGTACATCCATCTGCGAGAGCAGGCTGCGCAATAGCAGCAGACCAAGTGTCCATTCCAGATCGGGCGCGAGCGCGGCGCAGATCAGCGCGATGTTGGCGGGGATGTGAGTGAATACCATCGTGTTGAGCAGACCGATGCGCTTGGCGACCCAGGGCGCGGCGAGTTGCGACGCCGCCGTAAATAAGCCAGCCCAGAAGAAGAAACTGCCGGCGGCGGCGAGCGAGAGGCCGAAACGCTCGAACAGCCAGAGCGCCAGCAGCGTATTCACCAGCAGACCGCCGGCGAAAGCGTCGAGCGAGAACAGCGCGGCGAGCTTGATCACAATGCTGCGCGACGGGCCTAACGGGGTAGGCGGCGTGGCACGTTCATGGGGCTGCGGCGCGGGCAGCCGCTGGTAAAGCAGGAAGATCGCGATGCCTGTCATGCCATACATGACGAACATCGCGCGCAAGGCATCCAGCGGCGCGAAGCCCCGGGCGGTGAGCAGGTCGGGGATGCCGGTGGCCAGTGCGCCGATGGCCGCGCAGAGCGCACCGGTGAAGGTGTAGCGCGCGAAGAGCGCGGTGCGGGCGTCGCCGTGCGCCGCTTCGGCCAGGCGGGCATGCTCCAGCGGCAGGAAGACGCTGACATCGCCGGAACTCGGATTCATCGTGCCGACGAAGGCCACCAGCAGAGCGGCCAGAAACGTCGCCATACCGGCCAGCGCCAGCCCGGTGGCAGCCATCAGCAGGGCGGCGGCGAGCAGCAGGCGGCGCTGCGCAGAACGATGTCCCCAGTGGCCCACGGCCAGCGTCAGTCAGTGCCGAACCGAGCAGCGTGGCGGTGCTGATCAGGCCGACCTCCCAAGTGCCGAGGCCGAGCGCCAGCAGGTAGGCCGGCAGCAGGATGGCGACGTAGCCGTCGGTGAAGGCGCGCAGCGCGCGGCCGATCAGCAGCAGGCGCGCTTCCGGTGCGGCGCCAGGGGGGAGGATCACCGGAGAACTAAGCGCCAAGCCCAGTACCGCACACACGCCGATCACCTTCATGATGTCGACCTTGTACTTCCACAGCGCGACGAAGGCGGCGATGGCGACGACCACCGGCAGCCATTCGAACGGCCCGGCGAAGGGCGTGGCCTCGGTGGCCTTCGGCCAGAAGGTGTGCCAGGCGAAGAACACGGCCAGGTTCAGGATCACGCCGACCACGGCGGCGGTGATGGCGGTGAGCGGCGCGGTGAATTTGAGTTCGCCGCGCGTCGCCTCGACCATCGGGCCGCCGGCGAGGATGAACAGGAAGGACGGCAGGAAGGTGAAGAAGGTCGCCACCGCCGCGCCGGCGATGCCGGCGGCGACGGGGTTGCCGAGCACTGCTTGGCCACACCGCCCAGTAGCCGACCCAGGTGACGATCATGATCAGCGGCCCCGGCGTGGTTTCGCCCAGCGCCAGGCCGTCCATCATCTGCGGGCCGGTGAGCCAGCCGAAGTGCTCGACCGCCGCCCTGGTAGACGTAGGGCAGCACGGCGTAGGCGCCGCCGATGGTGAGGAAGGCCGCCTTGGTGAAGAACTCGCCCATGTCGTCAGGTCTGCGATGCCGCCCAGCAGCGAGCATGGCGACCGCCCAGATCGCGACGAAAGCGGCGACGGTGATGACCAGCTTTGCCCAGGAGAACTTCGCGTGCGGCGGGCGGCGGCGTGTCGTCGTCGATCAGCGCCGGGCCGTAGCGCTTGTTCGAGGCGCCGTGGCCGCCGCCGCCCTTGAACTTCGCCGGCATCAGCTTGCCGCCGATGGCGCCGAGGATGGCCGCCGCCAGCACGATCCAGGGAAAGTCGATCTCGAAGAAGAAGATGCCGACGAAGGCCAGCGCGGCGATGCGCCAGCAGCACGCTCGTTCTTGATCGCCTTCGAGCCGATGCGCCAGGCGGCGAACAGCACCACGGCGACCACCGCCGGCTTGATGCCGTAGAAGATGCCCTGCACCAGCGGCACGTCGCCGAAGGCGAGATAGACGCCGGCCAGCAGCGACAGCAGCACGAAGGCCGGCAGGAAGAACAGCACGCCGGCCATCACCGCGCCCGTCACACCGTGCATCAGCCAGCTGATGTAGATGGCGAGCTGGATCGCCTCCGGCCCCGGCAGCAGCATGCAGTAGTTGAGCGCGTGCAGGTAACGGTGCTCGGAGATCCAGCGGCGGCTTCTCGACCAGTTCCTGGTGCATCATCGCGATCTGCCCGGCCGGGCCGCCGAAGCTGATGAAGCCGAGCTTGAGCCAGTATTTGAAGGCCTCGCCGAGCGTGGGGGTGGGCGGCGCGGCGGTGGGGATGGCGACGTCACTCATCGGTATTCTCCTGGCGGTAGTTCGTGTAAAGGCCGTCGAAGACGCGGCTCGCCTCGGCCAGCAGCTTCGTCGTCGTCGGGGGCTGGGCGCGCAGGCCGGCCAGCACCGCCTCGATGCCGGCCGCCTCGGCGACCGGCGCGCCGCCGACGTCGAGGTAGTGCACGATGGCGCCGATGCGCGCGATGGCGGGATCGGCTTCGAGGCCGAAGCTCGCCGCCAGCACCTCGAAGGTGACGCGCTCGTGGCGGCGACGTGGGTGAAGGCCGCGCCGTCGAAGTCGAAACCCAGCGCGTCCGCCGGGCAGTCCTCGGGCGCGTCGAGCCAGAGGAAGTGGCCTTGGGTCGATGAAGCGGCGGATCAGCCAGGCGCTGGCCATGCGGTCCACCCACAGGTGGCTTGCGCGTCGCCCAGGTGCGCCCCGAAAAGTCGGCGCTGGCGAGACGGCGCATCGCCCCCGTCGCCGCGTGCGGTTCGTCGGGCGAGAGCCGTGTGGCCAATTCGTCCAGTGCCTGGCGTGCCTGATCGCGTGCCGCAGCGGGAAAATAATCGGTCGCCGCCAGTGCGGAAAAGTCGCGCGTCAGTCGCCGCAGGGATTTTTCATCGACCGTGGCTGCGCGGATCGCGGCGATCAACGCGCCATAGCTGGCGCTGCGGTCGAACAGTTCGCGAAAACCGCTGTCCTGCGTTCCACTGGCGGCGATGTGCAGCACTTCGGCGCTGCCTTTGGTGGCACGCACCTCATCCGCCAAGGCCCGCAAGCTCGCGTCAGTATCTTCGCGTGCCGGCAGCAGATAGACGCCATCGCGCAATGTCGCGCAGCCCAGCACCTTGATGGCGCGCCACAGCCGCATGCGTGCCGCCTTGTTTTCGGAGGGCAGGGTGGTGACGAGGGCCAGCCATTCGATAAGTTCAATCATGTTAATTACTCTACATTACTGTAGATTTAATTACAAATATAACTTTCGATGTACCTATCATTGGCATGACTTTTGACCTTGATCAAAAAGGCATACTCGGATTATGGATACCTTCCAGTCTCCGGGTAAAGAGAAGGTGATGTCAGTGAAAATGAGAGAAACCTTCTTCGAGGCCATTCGGGAGAGGGGCGTTTCGCGCCGCGACTTTCTCGGCTTCTGCGGCCTGATGGCCGGCCTACATGGGGCTCGGTCCCGACGGCGTCGGCATCGTCGCCCACGCGCTCGAAACCAAGCCGCGCATTCCCGTCCTCTGGCTTGCATGGCCTCGAGTGCACCTGCTGCTCCGAAAGCTTTCTGCGTTCCGGCCATCCGCTCGCCAGCGACATCGTCATGACGATGATCTCGCTCGACTACGACGATACGATCATGGCGGCGGCCGGGGCATCAGGCCGAAGCCATCATCGACGACATCATCCGCGACTACAAGGGCGGCTACCTGCTGGCGGTCGAAGGCAATATTCCCCTGGCCAACGACGGCATGGCCTGCATCGTCGGCGGCCGGCCGTTCAAGGACCAGTTTCACGAGGCGGCGCGCCACGCCAAGGCCATCATCGCCTGGGGCACCTGCGCGTCTTCCGGTTGCGTGCAGGCGGCCAAGCCGAATCCGACCAAGGCGACGCCGGTGCACAAACTGGTGACCCATGTGCCGGTGGTGAATGTGCCGGGCTGTCCGCCGATTGCCGAAGTGATGACCGGCGTCATCACCTACATGCTGACCTACGACCGCTTGCCGGAACTCGACCGCCTGTTGCGGCCGAAGATGTTCTATTCGCAGCGCGTGCACGACAAGTGCTACCGCCGCGCCCACTTCGATGCCGGCCAGTTCGTCGAAAGCTGGGATGACGAGGGCGCGCGTCAGGGCTGGTGCCTCTACAAGATGGGCTGTCGCGGCCCGACTACCTACAACGCTTGTGCCGCCATCGGCTGGAACGAAGGCGTGAGTTTTCCGATCAAGTCGGGCCACGGTTGCATCGGCTGTTCCGAGGACGGTTTCTGGGATCGCGGGCCGTTCTATGAGCGCCTGCCCAATATGATGCAGTGGGGTGTTGAGTCGAACGCCGACAAGGTTGGCCTGGCCGCTGCCGGGGCGCTCGCTGGCGGCATCGCCGTCCAGGCGGGTGGCCACACGTGCTCAAGCGCCTGGTGACCGGCCGCAAAATCGAAAAATCAGAAGCTGACGAAGAGACCACATGAGCCGCATCACCACCCCCAACGGTTTCGAGCTCGACAATTCCGGGCGCCGCATCGCCATCGACCCGGTCACCCGCATCGAGGGCCACCTGCGTATCGAGGTGAATGTCGATTCGAACAATGTCATTCGCAATGCCGTCTCGGTCGGCACCATGTGGCGCGGCCTGGAAATCATCTTGAAGGATCGCGATCCACGTGACGCCTGGGCCTTTCGTTCAGCGCATCTGCGGCGTGTGCACCGGGCGTGCATGCGCTGGCTTCGGTGCGCGCGGTGGAGGATGCGCTGAAGATCGACATTCCGCGCAACGCCAACATCATCCGCAACATCATGCACCTGACGCTGTATGCGCATGACCATCTGGTGCATTTTTATCATCTGCATGCTCTCGACTGGGTGGATGTGGTTTCGGCGCTGAAAGCCGATCCCAAGGCAACCTCGGATTTGGCCATGTCGATTTCACCGTGGCCGAAAGCCTCGGTCGGCTATTTCAACGATATTCAGGGCCGCGTCAAGAAGCTCGTCGGCTCGGGCCAGTTGGGCCCCTTCCGCAATGGTTACTGGGGCCATCCGGCCTACAAGCTGCCACCCGAGGCCAACCTGATGGCGGTGGCGCACTACATCGAGGCGCTGAATTTCCAGCGTGAAATCGTCAAGATCCAGGCGGTGTTCGGTGGCAAGAATCCACATCCGAACTGGCTCGTCGGTGGCGTGCCGTCAGCGATCAACGTGCATGGTGGCGGGCGCGGTCGGCGCGGTCAACGTCGAGCGACTCAACCTCGTGCTCGATATTGCCAAACAGACGCAAGAATTCATCTCGCAGGTGTATGTCCCCGACCTGCTGGCCATCGCCTCGTTCTACAAGGACTGGGCGAAATGGGGCGGCGGCCTGGCCGTCGAAAAACCTGCTCTGTTATGGCGAGTTTCCCCGTCGCGCCAACGACGATTCGAACGACAGCTTGCGCTTGCCGCGCGGTGCGATCCTGAATGGCGACTTGAGTACGATTCACCCGGTCGATCTCAGGGATCCGACACATATTCAGGAGTTCGTGCCGCATTCCTGGTACCGCTACCCCGATGAGCAAGGCTGGCCTGCATCCGTGGGACGGTATTACCGAACTTGATTTCCGTCTCGGCGCCAAGACGCAAGGCGGCAAGAACGGCGAGGCGCATCGAAGCCTTCGACGAGGATGACAAAGTACAGTTACGTCAAGGCGCCGCGCTGGAAAGGCCACGCGATGGAAATCGGCCCGCTGGCCCGCATGGTCATGGCCTATGCGATGGGCTACAAGGATGTGAAGGAACTGGTCGATGGCGCGCTGAAAGAAGCTGGAATTGCCGCTGCCGGCACTCTTTTCGACGCTCGGCCGCACGGCGGCACGCGGGCTCGAGGCGCAATGGGCCGCCGACCACTGCTCGAGGAGGCAATGAGCTGATTGCGGCCAACGTGAAGTCGGGCAACCTCGATACCGCCAATACCGAAAAGTGGGAGCCCAAACCTGGCCGACCGAAGCCAAGGGCGTCGGGTTATGCCGAAGCGCCGCGCGGCGCACTGGGGCACTGGATCGTCATCCGCGACGGAAAAATCGCCAACTACCAGTGCCGTGGTGCCCACCACCTGGAATGCCAGCCCGCGCGACAACGCCGGCACGATCGGCGCTTATGAGGCCTCGTTGCTCGGCACGCCGATGGCCGATCCGACCAAGCCGCTGGAAATCCTGCGCACCATCCACAGCTTCGATCCCTGCCTCGCCTGCGCCACCCATGTGATCGGTCCCGACGGCGGGCCGCTGAGCACCGTGCAGGTACTGTAGCGTCATGCAACCGCGCCAGTCTTACACCATCCTTCCCGATACCGGCAGCCTGCCGATGTGCAGATGTATGGCGTGGGCATCCGTTTCTGGCACTGGACCAACGCGGCCATGATCGTCATTCTGTCGGTCACCGGCTATTTCATCGGCACGCCGCCGCCATCATCGATCGGCGATACCTCGGTGCTGTACTGGATGGGCTGGATTCGCTTCATCCACCTCGCCGCCGGTTACCTGTTCGGCGTGCTGAGCCTGATGCGTTTATGGCTTGCGCTGACGGCCGGTGGCGTTTCGCACCAGTTGTTCATTCCTGCCATCTGGAGCGCCAGTTGGTTGCGCGGTTTTCTCAAGCAGATCGAATGGAATCTACTGCTCACCGATCGGCCTTTCCGCTACATCGGCATTAATCCGCTCGGCGGCATCGTCATGCTCTTCCTGTTCGTCATCCCCGGCGCCGTGCTGATTCTCACCGGCTTTGCCATGTATGCCGAAGTGACCGGGCCACGATAGCTGGCAGTACTTCATGTTCGGCTGGATGACCGTGCTGTTCGGCAACACGCTCGACCTGCATGTGCTGCATCGACTGGCGATGTGGGTGGTGGTCTGGCCTTCGCATGGTGCACATCTACATCGCCGTGCGCGAGGACATTCTGTCGCGCCAGACGGTGATGAGCACCATGCTTTCCGGCGAACGGCAGTTCTACCGGGATTGACGATGGGAATGCAACGCGTTCTGGTCCTCGGTATCGGCAACCGGCTGTGGGCCGACGAGGGTTTCGGGCCGGCCGTGGTCGATCGCATGACCGAGGAAGAAGGTTCCTGCCGGTGTCGAGGCTCTGGATGGCGGCACGCTGGGCCTTTACTCTGCTGCCATGCGTTCAAGAGGCGCGGTCGCTTGCTGGTATTCGATGCCGTCGATTTCGGCAACCCGCCGGGCAGATTGTCGTCTTGCGCGACGCGGAAATTCCCGCTTTTTTCGGTCAGCGTCCGCTGAGCCTGCATCAGACCGGGTTTACCGACGTGCTGGCCGCGCACAACTGACCGGAAGAATGCCCCGAATCGATCACGCTGGTCGGCGTACAACCGGATCAGATCGACGATTGGGGCGGCGGACTCACCCAAACCGCGGTGGCGCGATTTCCGCACGCCATCGATATTGGCCTCGCCGAGCTCTCGGCCTGGCAGGCAGAAGGAAAACAGCAACTGACCTCCGTACGAACATCAACGCCGCGCCCCTGACGACGACCTGATGTACCTGGGCAAGCTGGCCGTCTGGATGTTCCGCGTCATCGAAATGTACGCTGGCACGCGTTGGTCATGTCATCACCGTCATGACCGTTATGTCGCCGTGGCAGGCGCGCTGGCGACGGCGATCACCTTTCATGCGGTAGCCGCATCGGCGGCGTGTGGCGCAACTTCGACAGCAGCCTGGCGCGGCGTATTCGACTTCCTGCTCGGGCAGTTTCAGCACACCACGGGTTATGTGGGGCTCGCCCAGCACGGGCCGTGCTGCGGCTGCAGGCGATGCGGCGGCGAGAAAGTGCGGTGCATGGGGAGGTCACGCAAGCGTCGCGAAAGTTTTGCCGCCTGATCTGCAAGCCGGGCCGAGCGAAGTGGTAAAAGGCTGCACTCCGCCACGCTCGAAAATCGCTTCTGTTTCTGATGAGCATGCCATGACGGGTGGCAGCAGCGCTATCGATAGCGGTGCCGCAATCAGTGCGTGGTCGGCTTGCGCGATCCATCGCAGAAGGGGCGCCTCGAGGGCGCCAATGCAGTCGAGGATGCGGTTGGCGTTTACCGACCACCGTTGGTGGCGTGATGGCCGGCACATTTTCTTTCCTGCTGTTCTTCGGCCTGTCTTTTTCTGGGTCTTTTGCGCTTCCGCGGATCGCGAAAGCCGCTGGAATTGATGGACTCGACCATGCAGCGCCTTGCGCGCGGCGATATCACGGTGCCGATCGGCGTATACGGAAAAGACACGACGAGATTGGCGCAAATGGCCGTCCGTCAGCATCTTCAAGGACAACGCGATCGCCAAGTCCGGCATGGAAGGACAGAAGGCGCAGATCACCGCCAACGTGCGCGACACCACGCGGATTGGTCGGCGAACGAACACAGCGCGCAGGCCATGGGCGACCAGTCCTCTGGGCAGGCCGTATCCATGTCGGCTCTGTCGCCGAGTTGTCGGTGAGTATCGATCAGGTAGCGTGTAGCGCCGGAAGTGCATTGACCCTGACGCGCGACACCGCCGAAGGCGAATGTAGGCCGGACGCGGTGTTCGGCATCAGACCATCGAGGGGCGATGGAAGAACACCTCGAGTCTCGTGGCCAGTGCGGCCGAGCAAGGCGGCACCACCCTGGGGAAGCAGAGTCAGGAAATCCAGACCATCGTCGCCACGATTCAGAGCATTGCCAAGCAGACCGACCTGCTGGCGCTCAACGCCACCATTGAGGCGGCGCGTGCCGGCGAAACGGGGCGCGGTTTTGCCGTTGTTGCCGATGACGTGCGCAAGCTCGCCGAACGCAGCAACCAGTCTGCCCGTGACATTCACAATATTCTCTCGACCATCAACAATCAGGTGGCGCGCGTGACGGAAAATGTTGTCTCGGCGGCTACGAAGGCGCAGGAAAGCGCCGGTGGCTCGCGTCAAGTCGAACAGGCACTGATTGCCATTTCCAATCGATCTGAACAGGTGGTGGCGGCTGTGGGTGATATCGCCAATGCAGCACTGGAACAAAGCAGTTCCGGACATGAAATCGCCCGCCAGGTAGAAAGCGTCGCCAGCAATGCAGAGTTCACCCTGCACTCGATAGAGAAGGTTGACCTGCTTGCAGCCGATCTCAATCGCAAAATGGCGTCACTGGGCGGTGGCAACGTGCCCC
>CAWBRW010000007.1:0-19501 GCA_963791235.1 uncultured beta proteobacterium
CCACTTCGTCACGAACGAACTCGGGCGTGATCAGCTTCGGCAGGCTGGCACCGAAGCTCGTCCCCGGGTGCTGGCGTTGCAGCATTCCGGCGAACTGCTCGGCGCGCTGGTTTTCGCGGATCGCGATGTACTCCATCTCCGGCGTCACGATGCCGCGGCGCGCGTAGTGCATCTGCGTGACGTTCGCGCCCGCGCGCGCACGGCGCGGGCTGCGGTGCAGGTTGAAGCGCAGTTCGGCCAGCTTGGGATCGGTCAGCCGCTCGACACCGAAACGCGAACTGGGGCCACCGAGGTCTTCGGTGTCGTCACGCTGGTCGATCCAGCCGGCGCGCAGCGACTCGAGTCCGGAGCGGATGTCGATCTTCACGCTCGGATCGGTGTACGGCCCGGAGGTGTCGTACACCGTCAGGGGCGGGTTCTTCTCGATGCCCGAAGCAGTCGGCGTGTCGCTCTGCGTGATCTCGCGCATCGGCACGCGGATCTCGGGGCGCGAACCCTGCACGTAGACCTTGCGCGATTTGGGCAGCGGCTTGACGGCGGCCTCGTCGACCTGTGCCGTTGCTGCGATGAACTTGGGATTGGCGCTCATGCTCAACTCCTCGAGGGGAGGGAACGGCGCCTGAGGCCGCGTTTCCCTCCGCCGGTATGAACCGGATCAGGTTCCGGGGACTCTCTCAACCGCCGCGCTCGGCGGTACCCCCAACGCACGGCCGACGATACACCAACGGGACTCTCTATCGGGTACCTAGTTCGTCAGCAGGGACTTTGCCCCGCCCTCTTGTATGACTTCCCGTGCCGCGCTCGTCAAGGCGCGATGGCTGTGCTGCTTCAACTTTCGCGCCGATGCCACCACTCCCTGAACTCATCGCAGCGCAGGTTGTCATCGAACGTCGCCGAGAGCATGCCGTCGAGTTCGACAGAAGACGCCGGAAGGCACCCGCTCGAACGTCGCGTGCCATCGTGCGTAGCCCGTCCTGCCGTTGAAGGAAACGGTTGTCGCCTCGAAGCGCACATGGGTCTGCGCGTTCTTCGCGCCGTCGGTCCAGTATTGACGGATGGCGCCTGCACCGACCATCGGGGCATCGAATGGCGTCTCGTAGTACGCGGCGTTGGGCGAGAACAACTCCACCGCCGCGTCCGGGTCGCCCGCGACCCACGCGTCGCCGTAACGCTTGAGCCACTGCTCGAAAGCCTGAAGTGTCATCGCGGTCATCTGCACCCCTCGAAAGATTCGCGACGTGACGCGTGGGCTCAATGCTTCTGGCCGAGCCCCAGGTAACTCTCGATCACGCGCGGGTCGTTCGCCAGCGCGCTCGCCGGCCCATCGAGGACCGACTCGCCGGTTTCCAGCACGTAGGCGTAATCCGCGATCTGCAGCGCGGCGCGGGCGTTCTGCTCGACCAGCAGGATCGACACACCGCGGCGCTTCAGCTCGACGATGATGTGGAAGATCTCGCGCACGATCCGCGGCGCCAGACCGAGTGACGGCTCGTCCAGCATCAGCAGCCTCGGCTTGGCCATCAGGGCCCGGCCGACGGCCAGCATCTGCCGCTCGCCGCCGGAGAGCGTGCCGGCGAGCTGGGTGCGGCGCTCCTGCAGGCGCGGGAACAGTGTGTAGACCTCGCCCATGGTCTGCGGGTGATCGCGCTGGCCGGAGCGGTAGCGCTGGAACGCACCCAGAAGCAGGTTGTCCTCGACCGTCATCTCGCCGAAGAGCTCGCGCTTCTCCGGAACCAGCGTCATGCCACGCGCCACCATCGACTCGACTGAGGGCCTGGGCTCGACCACGCCGCCGAAGCGCACGACACCGCGCGCAGTGCCGTTGGAGGGCAAGGCGCCCATGATCGCGGCAAGCAGCGTTGTCTTGCCTGCCCCGTTAGGACCGATCACCGTGACGATCTGGCCGGCGCCGACGTCGAGGTTGGCATTCGATACCGCCTCGACCTTGCCGTAGGCCACCGACAGGTCGCGCACTTCGAGGACGCGGTCGCCTGGCGCGGCGCTCATGCGGCTTCCTTGTCATCGATGCCGCCGAGGTAGGCCTCGAGCACACGCGGATCGCGCTGCACCTGCTCCGGCAGGCCCTCGGCGATCTTCTGGCCGAAGTCCATGACATAGACGCGATCGACAAGGCCCATCACGAAGTCCATGTCGTGCTCGACCAGCAGGATCGACAGGCCTTCGCCCTTCAGCTTGCGCAGCAGATCGGCGAGCGCGCGTTTCTCCAGGTAGCGCAGCCCGGCGGCCGGTTCATCGAGCAGCAGCAGGCAAGGGTCCGAACACAGCGCGCGGGCAATTTCGAGGATGCGTTGCTTGCCAAGCGGCAGCGAACCCGCGGCGTCGAACATGTGATCGGCCAGTCCGACGCGCTCGATCTGCCGCGCCGCCTCGGCCAGCAGGCGCGCCTCGTCCTTGCGGTCGAGCCGCCACGCGCCACCGAACACCCCGGCCAGCAGCCCTGGGTATTCGCGGCGGTGAGCACCGATCGCGACGTTGTCGACGACCGTCATCTGCGGCAGCAGGCGCACATGCTGGAACGTCCGCGACAGTCCGAGCCGCGCGATCTCGCGCGAGGAATGATTGGCGACCTCCTTGCTGCGGAAGCGCACGCTGCCCGAGGTGACGTCGAGTACACCGGAGATCAGGTTGAACATCGTGCTCTTGCCGGCGCCGTTCGGCCCGATCAGCGCCACGATCTCGCCGGCCTTGACCTGCAGGCCCATCGCGTTGACCGCGACGAGGCCACCGAAGCGCTTGGTGGCGTCCTTCACTTCGAGCAGCACTTCGTCTTTGGGCGGCAACGGCTTGCGTGCGAGGTGCGGAACCTCGGGCGCGATCACGCGGCGCGCCTGGCGCAGCGGGAAGCGCTTCGCGATCACTGGCCACAGCCCGTCCGGCGCACGCTGCAGGATCACGATCATCAGGATGCCAAAGACGATGACCTCGAAGTTCCCGGCCTGCTCGACGAGATGCGGAATCAGGTCCTGCAGCCAGGTCTTGGACACCGTGATCACTGCCGCGCCGAGCAGCGCGCCCCACACGTAGCCGGCGCCGCCGATGACGGCCATGAACAGGTACTCGATGCCGACGGGCAGCGAGAACGGCGTCGGATTCACGAAGCGCTGCATGTGCGCATAGAGCCAGCCGGACGCGCAGGCCATCAACGCCGCCAGCACGAACGCGACCATGCGCGAGGCCGAGGTGTTCACGCCCATCGACTCGGCCATCACCATGCCGCCCTTGAGCGCGCGGATCGCGCGACCTTCGCGCGAGTCGAGCAGATTGCGCGACGTGAAGATGCCCGCGAGCAGGAAGGCCCAGATCAGGTAGTAGATCTCGCGGCCTTCATCCAGCGTCCAGCCGAAGATGGAGATCGCCGGCACACCCGAGAGACCGGTATGGCCCCCGAGCGTCTCGGACGTGCCGAACAGGAATGCCAGGCTGATGCCCCACGCGATGGTGCCCAGCGGCAGGTAGTGGCCCGAAAGCTTCAGCGTCAGTGATCCGAGGACCGCCGCGACAGCGAGCGTCAGCGCGAACCCGGCGAGCAGGCCCAGCCACGGTGAGGCACCAAGCCACGCCAGCCACGACGGCAAGTCGGTCGTTGTCGACAGCACCGCCGTCGCATACGCACCCAGTCCGACGAACGCCGCCTGGCCGAACGACGTCAATCCGCCGACACCCGTGAGCAGCACCAGGCCCAAGGCGACCAGCGCATACAGGCCGATGTAGTTGGCCAGCGTGACCGAGAACTCCGGCAGCACCAGCGGCGCCAGCGCAACCGCGACGAGAAACACCGCGACCAGCCAGGAGGAGCGCACGCCGTGCTTCACTCTTCCTCCTCGACGTGATGCGCGCGGAGCGACCGCCACAGCAGCACCGGGATGATCAGCGTGAACACGATCACTTCCTTGTAGGCGCTGGCCCAGAACGACGAAAACGACTCCAGCAAGCCGACCAGCAACGCACCGGCCGCCGCGATCGGGTAGCTCGCCAGGCCGCCGATGATGGCGCCGACGAAGCCTTTCAGCCCCATCAGGAAGCCGGTGTCGTAGTAGATGGTCGTGATCGGTGCGATCAGGATGCCGGAGAACGCGCCGATCAGCGCGCACAGGAAGAACGACAGGCGGCCGGCGAACTCGGTCGGTATGCCCATCAGCTTGGCGCCACGGCGGTTCACGGCGGTGGCGCGCAGCGCCTTGCCATAGACCGTGCGTTCGAACAGAAAATACAGCAGCGCGATCAATCCGAGCGAGCAGCCGATGACCCACAGCGACTGCGCGCTGGCGCTCAACGCCCCGAACTGCAGGTTGCCCTCGCTGAAGGGCGGCGTGCGCGAGCCTTCGGCGCCGAACATCAGCAGCCCCAGGCCCAGCATCACCACATGCACCGCCACCGAGACGATCAGCAGGTTCAGCACCGGCGCCTCTGCGATCGGCTGGTACGCCAGCCGGTACACCATCGGTCCCAGCGGAACGACGATCGCCAGCGCCAGCAGGATCTGCAGCGGCATCGGCCAGTCGGTCGCCGGCATGGCCGACAGCAATGCCCACAGCCCGAGCGGATAGGCCAGGTTCCACAGGGCGACCCAGCCGAAGCGCCGCCACTGCCCGGTGCGGAATGCGCCCACGATCTCGATCACGGCGACGAGCGCGCCGGCGACCAGCAACAGCTTTACCGTTCCGGGCAGTCGTCCGGCCTGCACCGCGACCAGCGTCAACGCGCCATACGCCAGGAACTCGCCCTGCGGAATGAAGATCACCCGCGTTACCGCAAACGCCAGCACCAGCGCCAGCGCCAGCAGCGCATAGATCGCACCGTTGGTGATGCCATCCTGCGCCAGCAGCAGAGCGATGTCGAAGGTCATTGGTGAGGGAGTCTAAGCACTGAAGCTGGGTTGTAGCGGTGCACGCTGTGCTTTCGCTGTTGCCTAGACCGACCGCTCACGGCGCGGGGCCGCCTACTTTCTTTGCTTCGCCAAAGAAAGTAGGCAAAGAAAGGCGACCGCACGAGGCCGGCCTGCGGCTTCCCTTGCGCTGCAGGTCGTCAGCGGGCCGTGCGCGAAACTCGCTCCCTGCGGTCGCTCAGACAGCGCGCCCGGCACTGCCCCGCCGCCGCCCCGCACCGCCGCGGCGTCACCGAGCGGACACACCCCGTCGCCGTGCCAACGTTGCAAAAGGCTACGCAGTGCCTGCCTTCGAAGGCGCCGCGCAGCGCAGGGGGCGCGGGGGCCGTTGAGGGCCTGCCTGTCTGAGCGTCCGCAGGGCGCGAGTTTGCAGACCCGCCCGCGACCGCGAGCAGCACAGGGCACCCGCAGGGCGCCTTCGCAGGCGCGCGTTTCTTTGGTTACTTTCTTTGGCAAGACAAAGAAAGTAACGGGCCGCGCGGCCCTGAAGCGCACCGTGGAAGGCAGACAACGAAGCCGCGCAGCGAACGCCGTCCGCTACTTCTGCAACTCCCACGCCCCGTTCTTGATCATCACCATGACCGCGGCGCGCTGGTCGAGGCCAAGGTGATCATTCGGGCTCATGTTGAAGATGCCGTGCGCACCGGCGGCGTTCTTCACGCCTTCGAGCGCGTTGCGCAGCGCGACCTTGAACTCCTTGGTGCCGGGCTGCGCGGTCTTGAGCGCCACCGGGATTGCGGCCTGCAGCAGGATGCCGGTGTCCCAGGCATGTGCACCAAAGGTCGAGACGCTGCCCTTGCCGTGGGCCTTCTCGTAGGCATCGATGTAGGCCAGCGCCGACTTCTTGACCGGATGGTCGTTGGGAAGCTGGGCCGCCACGAGTACCGGACCGGACGGCAGCAGCGTGCCTTCGCAGTCCTTGCCGCAGACGCGCAGGAAGTCGTTGTTCGCGACACCGTGCGTCTGGTAGATCTTGCCGGCGTATCCGCGTTCCTTGAGCGACTTCTGCGGCAGTGCGGCCGGCGTTCCCGAGCCGGCGATCAGGATGGCATCGGGTTTCGCCGCGACCAGTTTCAGCACCTGGCCGGTCACCGACGAATCGGCGCGGTTGTAGCGCTCGTTCGCGACGACTTTGAGTCCGCGCGTCTCGGCGATCTTGTTGAACTCGTTCCACCAGCCTTCGCCGTAGGCGTCAGCGAAGCCGATGAAGCCAACCGTCTTGACGCCGCGCTTGAGCATGTCGCCAACGATGACCAGTGCCATCTGCTGATCGTTCTGCGGCGTCTTGAAGACCCAGCGCTTCTTGGCGTCGACCGGCTCGACGATGCGGCTCGAGGCCGCCATCGCGATCATCGGCGTCTCCGTCTCGGCGACGACGTCGATCATTGCCAGCGAGTTCGGCGAGGTGGTCGACCCCACGACTACATCGACCTTGTCCTCGGAAATCAGCTTGCGTGTGTTCTTGACTGCCGTCGTCGTATCTGATGCGTCGTCGAGGACGATGTACTGCACCTTCTTGCCGCCGATGGTCTGCGGCATCAGCGGGAACGTGTTGCGCTCGGGGATGCCGAGCGAGGCCGCCGGGCCCGTCGCGGACAGCGTGACGCCGACCTTGATGTCCTGCGCAAGCACAACGCCGGCGCTTGCGGCCGCCAGGATGGCTGCCAAAAGCTGGGTGGTGAACTTCATGTGTCTCCTCTTATGGGTAAAGCGGCGGCGGCGCCTCAGCGGCGGCCGATCCGATGCGGTGGGGAAGCGAATAAGAACAAATTCAAACCCTTTCAACAAGCAGGGCGATCCCCTGCCCGACACCGATGCACATCGTGGCGACCGCATAACGGCCGCCCGTCGCGATCAGCTGACGCGCGGAAGTCAGCACGATGCGGGCGCCGGAGGCGCCCAGCGGATGACCGATCGCGATCGCGCCGCCGTTGGGGTTGACGTGCGCCGCGTCGTCGGCCAGGCCGAGCTGACGCGTCACCGCCAGTGCCTGCGCGGCGAACGCCTCGTTGAGTTCGAACACCTGCACGTCCGCGACCTTGAGGCCGTGCCGCTCCAGCAGCTTCTTCGTCGCCGGTGCCGGCCCGATGCCCATGATGCGCGGCGGCACACCCGCGGTGGCCGCGCCGACGATGCGCACCAACGGCTTCAGTCCGTGCCGTGCCGCGGCCCGCTCGCTGGCCAGCAGCAGCGCCACTGCGCCGTCGTTGATGCCCGATGCATTGCCGGCGGTGACCGTGCCGTCCGGCTTCACGACACCCTTCAGCTTCGCCAGCGCCTCCAGCGTCGTCTCGCGCGGATGCTCATCTTCGCTGACGACGGTGTCGCCCTTGCGCCCGGGAATCGTGACCGGAACGATCTCGCCGGCGAAGAAACCGCGCGCCTTCGCCGCGGCATAGCGCTGCTGTGAACGCAGTGCGAACGCGTCCTGGTCGGCGCGCGCAATCGCGAAGTCGACCGCGACGTTCTCGGCGGTCTCGGGCATCGAATCGATGCCGAACTGCTGCTTGAACGCCGGGTTGATGAAGCGCCAGCCGAGCGTCGTGTCGTACACCGCGTTGGTGCGCGCGAACGCCGAGTCGGCCTTCGGCATCACGAAGGGCGCGCGCGTCATGCCTTCAACGCCACCGGCCACCATCAGTTCGGCTTCACCGGCGCGAATCGCCCGCGCACAGAGTGCGACCGCATCCATGCTAGAGCCGCACAGCCGATTGATGGTCGCCGCGGGCACGCTCTCAGGCAGTCCCGCGAGCAACACCGCCATGCGCGCAACGTTGCGGTTGTCCTCGCCGGCCTGGTTGGCACAGCCGAAGTAGACGTCGTCGAGCGCTGCCCAGTCGACGCCGGCGTTGCGCGCAACCAGTGCCTTCAACGGAATCGCCGCGAGGTCGTCGGTGCGGACAGCGGCAAGCGCGCCGCCATAGCGGCCGATCGGCGTGCGGATGCCGTCACACAGGAAGACGTCAGTCATTGGACCACCCTCGCGCCACGCGCTCGGGATTCGCCCTTGGGGCGGCCCGGCGTGCTCATGCGCTCGCTTTCAGGTTCGATGGGGCGCGCGGCCGCGCCCGCCGCGCAGGCTGCGCCGGCCGCAGCGGCGGACGCACGCGCCCGAGGCCACCGATGAAGAGATCCGCCACGACGGGCGCGAGGTCCTCGTGACTCAGCGTGCCACCGGCGCGCAGCCACGTGAAGGTCCAGTTCATCATGCCGAACAGGATCATCGCCAGCGGCCGGTGCCAGCTTTCGCCCGCGACCGGAGAGAGCTCGCGCGATCGCGTCGGCGAAGCCCGCGACGACGTCGCGCTGGCGTGCCACGACCCTGGCCCGGTGCGCGCGCGACAGGTATTTCTCGTCCTGCACCAGCACGCGATGACGTGCGGCCGAGTCCTCGTACTCGGTCATGAAGCGCGCAATCAGCCGGCGCAGGTGGGCGGCGGCGGGCAGGCGCTCGCCCTGCACTTCATTCACGAGCGCCTGCAGGCGCTCGACATAGTTGACGGAAATGTCGAACAGCAGGTCTTCCTTGTCGCGGTAGTAGTGGTAGAGCAGCGCCTTGGAGATACCGCAGGCGGAGGCGATGTCGGCGATCGACGCGGAGGCGTAGCCCTTGTCGGCGAACAGACGCGCCGCCGCATCGCGGATCGCGCCGCGCTGCACGTCGAAGCTTGCTGCCTTCGGCCTGGCCATCGTCGAAACCTATCGCTCGTCGTAGGAAATGAGCACCCGCTCGGTGAGCGGATACGACTGGCAGGTCAGCACGTAGCCCGCGGCGACTTCGTGCGGCTCGAGGGCGTAGTTCTTGGCCATCTTCACCTGGCCTTCGAGCAGCTTGCCGCGGCAGGTGCTGCACATGCCGCCCTTGCACGAGTACGGCAGATCGAGCCCGGCCGCGCGGCCCGCCTCGAGGATCGAATGCTGGCCGCGGTGGAAGTCCACCTCGCGCTTCACGCCGTCGATGATCAGCGTGAGTCTGGCTTCGGCTGCTTCGGCGTCGTCGATCGGCGCGGTCGCCGCTCCCGGCACGCCGAAGCGCTCGACATGCACGTGTTCCCGCTTCACCCCGGCATCGAGCAGCGCCTGCTCGACCTCGTCGATCATCGACGCCGGCCCGCAGACGAAAGCCTCGTCGATCGTGTCGACCGGGATCAGCGTCGACAGGAACTGCCCGACCTTGGCCGCGTCGATGCGGCCGTTGAAAAGATCGACGTCCTGTTCCTCGCGCGAGAAGACGTTGAAGAGCCGGAATCGGGTCAGGTAGCGGTCCTTCAGGTCTTCGAGCGCCTCATGGAACATGACGCTCGACTGGCGTCGGTTGCCGTACACCAGCGTGAAGTGCGAGCGCGGCTCGCGTGCGAGCGTCGTGCGGATCAGCGAGAGGACCGGCGTGATGCCGCTGCCCGAGGCAAACGCCACATAGTGCTTCTCGTGCGCGGCGGCCAGCGGCGTGAAGAAGCGGCCTTCCGGTGTCATCACGTCGATCGCGTCGCCCGGCTTGAGCGACTCGTTCACCCAGACCGAGAAGCGACCCCCCGGCACTTTCTTGACGGCGACCCGCAGTTCGCCGTCATCACAGCCCGAGCACACGGAGTACGAGCGCCGCAGTTCCTCGCCGTCGAGCGTGGTGCGCAACGCGACATGCTGGCCCTGCATAAAGCCGTAGTCATTCGCCACGGCGGCGGGAAGCTCGAACTTCAAGCTGACGCAGTCAGGCGTTTCGCGCCGGACCTCGGCAACTCGTAATTGGTGAAAACGGGGATGGGCCATGTCAGAGCGGCTTGAAGTATTCGAAGGGTTCGCGACAGGCGCGGCAGCGGTACAGCGCCTTGCACGCGGTGGCGCCGAATTGCGACAGGCGTTCAGTGTCAGCGCTGCCGCAGCGCGGACAATCCACGTGCGGCATGAATGTGAGCGGCTGTGCGTTGCCTGCACCCCGGGCCACCGGCGGCGCAATGCCGTAGGCGCGCAGCTTTTCCTGGGCCGCGGGTTCGATCCAGTCGGTCGTCCATGCGGGGGCCAGGCGTGTCGTCACCCGCACCTGCGTCGCACCCGCGGCGGTGAGTGCCTCGCGGATCGAACGCTCGATGACCTCGGTGGCGGGGCAACCCGAGTACGTCGGCGTCACCACGACATCCACGATGTTGTCGGCAACCTGCACGTCGCGCACGATCCCGAGTTCGGTCACCGAGATCACCGGGATCTCGGGATCGGGGACGCGATTCAGGATGGCCCAGGCCTGCGTGGAGGTCAGCATCGACGTGCCGGCTACCAGGTGCCACCGGGATAGGTGCGCTGCAGGTACTGCAGCTCCGTCAGCAGGTGCCCCATGGACTCGGTGTGCTGGCCCTGCTTGCCCCGCGACAGGAACGGCGTGCGCGCCGGTACCGTCAGCGTCGCGACTTCGAGCACTGGCCGGACGATCGCTTCCCATGTCGATTCAAGCGTCGCCCAGGACGGACCGACGCCCGCGGCTTCGACCGCAGCGTCTTCGGCGGTGGCGCTGAAGAATTCCGCGGTATACGGCCAGAGGGTGTCGAGTGCGCGTTGCATGCGTGCGTGCGACTCCTCGGTGCCGTCGCCGAGGCGCACGGTCCAGTCGGCCGCATGCTGCAGGTGATAGCGCGTCTCCTTCACAGCCTTGCCCGCAATCGCGGCAAGCTCGGTATCGTTCGACGATGCGAGCTTCTGCCACAGCTCGCGCTGCCACGCGGCGACCAGGAAGTTGCGCAGGATCGTTCTGGCGAAGTCCACGTTCGGCAACTCGACGATCGTCAGGTTGCGGTACTGCGGCTCGGTGCGCAGGAACGCGAGCCGGTCTTCATCGCGCCCTTGGCCTTCCAGCCTGCCGACATGGGTCAGCAGCAGTCGCGCCTGCCCGATCAGATCCAAAGCGACATTGGTCAGCGCGATGTCTTCCTCGATGACCGGGCCATGGCCGCACCACTCCGACAGTCGTTGGCCCAGGATCAGCGAAGTGTCGGCGATGCGCAGAACGTACTCGAGGTGGGCGGCGTTGGCCGCAGCGATCGTGCTCATCACCGCCTCTACATGTGGTTGACGTCGTCAGGCAACTTATAAAAAGTCGGATGCCGGTAGATCTTGTCCTCGGCCGGATCGAACATCTCCGGCTTGGCATCGGGGTCGCTGGCGACGATGTGGTCGGCGCGCACCACCCAGAGGCTCACGCCCTCGAGCCGCCGCGTATAGACATCGCGGGCGTTTTGCAGCGCCATCTTCGCGTCGGACGCATGCACGCTGCCGCAATGCTTGTGGTCGAGGCCGTTCTTGCTCCTTATGAATACTTCCCAGAGGGGCCATTGGCGGCTCACTTCTGACATTTCGGTTCCTTTCTCAATTTCGCACTTCGCCACTCGCAGCTTCGAGTGAGGCCAATGGCCGCGGGGCAATATGGGGACGCAAAGGGGCTGCGCCCCCTTGGAACCCCGCTGAAAACAGGAGGCACATATCAGGCGGCGAGGCGGTCGCGGCGGCGCTGTTTCTCGGCGTGGACCAGCGCGGCTTCGCGGACCCAGGCGCCGTCTTCCCAGGCCTGCACGCGATCGGCGAGGCGGTCGCGGTTGCATTGGCCGTGGCCGTTGACGACGTTCCAGAACTCGCTCCAGTCGATCGCGCCGAAGTCCCAGTGGCCACGCTCTTCGTTGAAGCGCAGGTCCGGGTCCGGCAGCGTCACGCCGAGCAACTTGGCCTGCGGCACCGTGGCATCGACGAACTTCTGGCGCAGGTCATCGTTGCTGATGCGCTTGATACCCCACTTGATCGAATCGCCGGAGTGCACGGAGTCCTTGTCGTGCGGGCCGAACATCATCAGGCTGGGCCACCACCAGCGGTTCACGGCGTCCTGCACCATCGCGCGCTGGTCGGCGGTGCCCTTCATCATCGTCAGCAGCAGGTCGTAGCCCTGGCGCTGGTGGAAGGACTCTTCCTTGCAGATGCGGATCATTGCGCGCGCATACGGGCCGTACGAGCAGCGGCACAGCGGGATCTGGTTCATGATCGCCGCGCCGTCGACCAACCAGCCGATGACGCCGATGTCGGCCCAGTTCAGCGTCGGGTAGTTGAAGATCGACGAGTACTTGGCCTTGCCGGAGTGCAGCGCATCGACCAGGTCGTCGCGCGCCACGCCGAGCGTCTCGGCGGCCGCGTAGAGGTACATGCCGTGGCCGCCCTCGTCCTGCACCTTGGCCAGCAGGATCGCCTTGCGCTTGAGTGTGGGTGCGCGCGTGATCCAGTTGCCCTCGGGCAGCATGCCGACGATCTCGCTGTGCGCGTGCTGGCTGATCTGCCGCACCAGTGTCTTTCGATACCCTTCAGGCATCCAGTCCTTCGCCTCGACGAACTCGCCGCGCGCGACCTTTGCGTCGAACTCGGCCTCGTACTCGGTGTCCCGCTTTTGTTCCATGACCGAGCGCGGTCCGCGCGACTGCAACGCTTCGTCCCGCTCGGGGGACGGTATGTCCATGGCCTGCGTGTACATCGTCGTTCCTTCCTACTCTTTGGGCCGGCGGTCGATGATTCGCTTCGCCTTGCCGACCGAACGTTCCAGTCCCATCGGCAGCGCCAGCCGCACGGTGGCCGAGATTCCGATGTAGGCCTTGACGTTGTGTTCGAGCTTGCGCGCCGCCGCGTGACGTGACTCCTGGCTGCCGTTCGCGAGGCCCGATCCCATCTCGACATGCACCGTCAGTTCGTCCATGTTTCCCGGTCGCGTCACCTCGAGCGTGTAGTACGGCTCCAGCTCCGGCTGCTTCAGGATCAGTTCCTCCACCTGCGTCGGGAACAGATTCACGCCGCGGATGATCAGCATGTCGTCGGAGCGGCCGGTGATTTTCTCGATGCGCCGCATGCTGCGCGCGGTCGGGGGGAGCAGGCGCGTCAGGTCGCGCGTGCGATAGCGGATCATCGGCAGCGCTTCCTTGGTGAGCGAGGTGAACACGAGTTCGCCCTTCTCGCCCTCCGGCACCACCTCGCCGGACTCCGGGTTGATGATCTCCGGATAGAAGTGGTCTTCCCAGACCGTGAGACCGTCCTTGGTCTCGATGCACTCCTGCGCGACCCCCGGCCCGATGATCTCCGACAGCCCGTAGATGTCGATCGCATCGAGCGAAGTCTTCGCCTCGATCGCCTCGCGCATCGCCGGCGTCCACGGCTCGGCGCCGAAGATGCCGATTCTGAGCGACGTTTTCTTCGGATCCATGCCCTGCCTTTCCATCTCCTCGGCGATCGCCAGCATGTACGAAGGCGTCACCATGATGATGTCCGGCTTGAAGTCCGCGATGATCTGCACCTGGCGCTCGGTCATGCCGCCGGAGATCGGGATCACCGTGCAGCCGAGCTTCTCGGCGCCGTAGTGCGCGCCGAGGCCCCCGGTGAAGAGCCCGTAACCGTAGGAGACGTGCACCATGTCACCGGCGCGCCCGCCGGCGGCACGGATCGAACGTGCCATGACCGTGGCCCAGGTGTCGATGTCCTTCGCGGTGTAGCCGACCACCGTCGGCTTGCCGGTCGTGCCGCTGGAAGCATGAAGGCGCACCACCTTCTCGCGCGGCACCGCGAACATGCCGAACGGGTAGTTGTCGCGCAGGTCCTTCTTCAGCGTGAACGGAAACGTCGCGAGGTCCGCGAGCGTCTTCAGGTCCGCTGGCTTGACCTTTGCCGCATCGAACTTGGCGCGGTAGTGCGGCACGTTGTCGTAGGCGTGGGCCAGCGACCAGCGCAGGCGTTCGAGCTGCAGCGCCTGCAGTTCGGCGGGCGAGGCGCGTTCGATCGGCTCGAGCTCGGCGGGCGACGGCTTCTTGATCGGCATCGTTAGTACCCCTCAGATATCAGAGCTGCACAACCTGCTTGCCCTTCATCGTGTGCGAGCGGCCCCGCATCACCATGATGGTCTTGCCGTCCTGGTCCGTGACCTTGATGTCGTAGACGCCGGTGCGGCCGGTGCGCGCGACCTCGTGACACTCCGCTACGAGCCGGTCACCTTCATTTGCCGGGGCCAGGAAATCGACGACGATGCCCGACGCCACGGTGACCTCGTTGTAGCTGTTGCAGGCAAACGCGAACGCCGAATCCGCCAGCGTCGTGATGAAGCCGCCGTGGCAGATCTTGAAACCGTTCAGCATGTCCGGCCGCACCGTCATCGCGATGCGCGCGTAGCCGGGACCGACCGCCTCGATGTGCATACCGAGGCCGCGTGAGGCCGCGTCGTCCATGAACATGCCGAGCTTCACGGCTTCGGCGATCGCATGCGCATCGTGTGCCATCGAATCAGTCATGAAAGGACGCCCCGGTGTAGCCCTTGCGGGTGATCAGCGCCGAGGTGCGGTAGCGCTCCTCGCCATAGTGTTCGCGCAGGTTCGCGAGCGCACGGGCAAAAACGCGCAGCCCAACCTGCGCGGACCATTCCATCGGCCCGCGCGGATAGTTGACGCCGTAGCGCATCGCCACGTCGATCGCATCGACGCTGCAGGTGCCGTGGGCGACCGCCTCGGCCGACTCGTTCACCAGCATCGCGATCAGCCGCATCACCACCAGCCCGGCGACATCGTCGAGCGGCGAGCACGCAAACCCCGCCTGCCCCAGCGTCCCGCACACGGTGCGGAACGCCGCCATGCCGCACTGGTCGGCACGCGCCAGGCCGAGCCGCGGTGTCGTCGCATAGTCGAGCGCGAGGTCGAACAGCACCAGGTGTTCGTGCTTTTCCTCCATCGCGCGGCGCGTCGCCGGTCGGCCATCGGTCATCATCAGGCGCGCCGGTCCGATCTCCAGCCAGCCCGAGGACACATCCTGCGCGGAGCGCGGTCCCTGCACGCGCACGACGTCCACACCGGCCGACTCGAGCCGCGTGATGATCGGTGTCGCAATGCCGAGCGAGCCGACGGCCACGACCCGTTGCACCGGCTCGGCACCCGCCTCGACGCGGGGGGGCGGCCTGGCTGCGCCGTCGCGGTAGTCGTAGATGCCGCGCCCGCTCTTGCGTCCCAGGCGACCGGCACGCACCAGTTCCTGCTGCGCCGGCGATGGCGCGTAACGGCGCTCGCCGAACGTCGCTTCGAACACCGCGGTGCTCACCGCCAGGTTGACGTCGTGCCCGATCAGGTCCATCAGTTCGAACGGACCCATCGGAAAGCCGCCGCAGTCGCGCACGATCGCGTCGATCGTCGCCGGGTCGGCCGCACCTTCGATGTACGAGCGCCACGCCTCGCCATAGAAAGGTCGCGCAATGCGGTTGACGATGAAACCCGGAGTGGACTTCGCGTAAGCCGGCTTCTTGCCCCAGGCTTCCGCCGTGGCAAAGACCGTCTCCGCGACGGCCGCATCCGTTTCCAGTCCGCTGATGACCTCGACCAGCTTCATGCGCGTGGCCGGGTTGAAGAAATGCATGCCGACCACGCGCTCCGGGCGCTGCAGGCCCGCCGCCATCGCGGTGATCGACAGCGACGACGTGTTCGACGCGATGATCGCATCGCTCGCGAGGATTTCTTCCAGCGTGCGGAACAGGTGGCGCTTGGTGTCCAGGTCCTCGACGATCGCTTCGATGACGAGGCCGCAGTCGCCGAAGTTGGCCAACGGAGAGGCTTCGAGCCGAGCCGCGACAGACTCAGCCTGCGCGGCTGTCATCCGGCCTTTCACGACCATGTGACCCAGGTCCTTCACAATGCCGGCCTGGGCCCGTTCCACCGCGCCGGCGTGCGCGTCGGTCAGCCGCACCCGGTGCCCCGCCTGGGCGGCGACTTGTGCGATGCCGGCACCCATCGCGCCGGCACCAATGACTCCGATCACCGTCTCGGCTGGCAGGCGGCCCGGCATCGCTACTGACCCTTGAAGCGCGGTGCGCGCTTTTCCATGAATGCGGTGACGCCCTCGCGATAGTCGTCCGAGCGACCCAGCTCGCGCTGATAGTCGCGCTCGAGATCGAGCGCGGCCTCGAACGGCATCAGCAAGCCAGCCTCCATCGCCTCACGCGTACGCACGTAGCTGCGCGTCGGACCCGCCGCGAGTTGTCGCGCCGCGGCGATCGCGGTCGGCAGCAGTTCGTCATCCTCGACGCAGCGCCAGATCAGCCCCCACTCCTCGGCCTGCGTGGCCGAGAGCTTGTCGCCGAGCAGTGCCAGCCCCATCGCACGCGCGGGCCCGACGAGCCGCGGCAGCCACCACGTGCCGCCACAGTCCGGGACCAGGCCCAGCTTCGAGAACGACTGGATGAAGCTCGCCGACCGGGCGGCGATGACCAGGTCGCAGGCAAACGGGATGTTGGCGCCGGCACCGGCAGCCACGCCATTGACCGCGCAGACCGTCGGCATGCGCAGCCGGCGCAGGCGCAGCAGCAGTGGCTTGTAGTAGTTCTCGATCGAGGCGCCGAGATCCAACGCCTCGCTGCCCGGGGCGACCGCGCGATCCGCCAGGTCCTGGCCCGCGCAGAAGCCACGCCCCGCGCCGGTCAGCACCAGGCACCGGACCGAGGAGTCGGCCACGACCGCGTCGAGCGCGGCGCGGACCTCGCCGTGCATGGCCACGGTGAAGCTGTTCAGCCGATCGGGCCGGTTGAGCGTCAGCGTTGCCACACCGTCCGCTGTTTCCAGGCGGACAGACTCGTACGAAGCCATGGGGAGTCTCCTCGGTCGGTTCGCACGATCTCGACGCGAGCCGCGTGCAATTCGTTGACCGACCGTTCAATCAATAGTAGCTTTGCCGGTTCCCCGATGACAAGCGTCCTGCGGGCCCCTCGCGCGGCTGCAGGTTTACCGCGCCGCAGCAGACAGGAGAATTCGTGACGCACCCGCTCTTCGAGAAACACCGCGCGACGCTCGACGGCGCGCTTTCGGCCATCCAGACGCGCGGCTTCTGGAGCGCTTATCCCGAGCAGCCGAGCCCCAAGGTCTACGGCGAGACGGCGAACGACGACGGCAAGGCCGCGGCGCTCGCACACACCGGCAAGCGCTTCGAACTCGACCAGCCCGGGCCGACCGGCTGGGTCTCGAGCGAGCAGTCACCGTATGGTGTTGCGCTCGCCGTGCAATACCCGTCGTGCGATCCGCAGGCGCTGATCGAGGCCGGCCTGGCCGCGATGCCGGCTTGGCAGCGGCTCGGGCCCGAGGGCCGCACCGGTGTGCTGCTGGAGGCACTCGCGCGGATCAACAAGGCCAGCTTCGAGATCGCACACGCGGTGATGCTGACCACCGGACAGGGCTGGATGATGGCGTTCCAGGCCGGCGGACCGCATGCGCAGGACCGCGGTCTCGAGGCGGTGGCTTACGCGTACCGCGACATGAGTTTCGTCCCTCATGAGGCGCGCTGGGAGAAGCCACAAGGCAAGAACCCGTCGATCGTGATGGAGAAGCGCTTCGAGATCGTCGGACGGGGAGTGGCGCTCGTCATTGGCTGCGGAACCTTTCCGACGTGGAACACCTACCCGGGGCTCTTCGCCGCGCTGGCCACCGGCAATGCGGTCATTGTGAAACCGCATCCGAACGCCATCCTTCCCGCGGCGATCAGCGTGCGCCTCATCCGCGAGGTGCTGCGCGAGAGCGGCATCGATCCGAACCTGCTGACACTCGCCGTCACCGACGATCCGAAGGTCACGCAGGCGCTCGCCACGAACCCGGCGGTGAAGACGATCGACTTCACCGGCAGCAACGCGTTCGGACGCTGGCTGATCGACAACGCGCGTCAGGCGCAGGTCTATGCCGAACTGGCCGGCGTCAACAACGTCGTCATCGAGTCGACCGAGAGCTACAAGGCGATGCTGAAGAACCTCGCGTTCACGCTTAGCCTGTATTCCGGACAGATGTGCACGACGACGCAGGACATCTTCGTTCCGGCCGGCGGCATCGATTCCGACGAGGGCCCCAAGAGCTTCGACCAGGTCGCCGCCGACCTCGGTTCCGCAGTCGACAAGTTCCTCGCCGACCCAACCATCGCCACCGCGGTGCTGGGCGCGATCCAGTCGCCGGACACGCTGAAGCGCATCACGGAAGCACCGCAGTTGGCCGAGGTGGTGCTTGCGTCGCGCAAGATCGAGCACCCGGAGTTTCCTGCGGCCAACGTGCATTCGCCGTTGCTTCTTAAGACCGACACCAGCAAGGAGTCGGCCTACCTGCAGGAACGCTTCGGGCCGATCAGCTTCGTCGTCAAGGTAAAGGACTGGCAGGCGGCGGTCGCACTGTCGGAACGGGCCGTGAAGGAACACGGCGCGCTGACGGTCGGGCTGTATTCGACGAAGCAGGATGTGATTGACGCGATGACGGCAGCCACGCTGCGCGCCGGCGTGTCGCTGTCGATCAACCTGACCGGCAACGTCTACGTCAACCAGTCGGCGGCGTATTCCGACTACCACGCGACCGGTGCCAATCCGGCGGCGACGGCGAGCTACACCGACAGCGCCTTCGTCGCGAACCGCTTCCGCGTTATCCAGAGGCGTTGGCACGCAAGTTAGGCGCCGCTCGTGTACGCGAGCCTGCGGCTCGCACGTGCACTCGCGGCGATTTGATCAGGTGGTCGGGCTTCGGGCGGCCGGGCGCCCGACCACAATGCAAAGACATGAAGAACCAAGGAGGCGCCGTTGCCCTGCTACGAGATCAATGGGGTTGTTCCGGTCATCGATCCGACGGCGTTCGTGCATCCGACGGCAATACTAATCGGCGACGTGATCGTCGGGCCGGGGTGTTACGTCGCACCGGGCGCGAGCCTGCGGGGCGATTTCGGCCGCATCATCCTCGAGCGCGGCAGCAACGTGCAGGACTGCTGCGTGATGCACGGCTTCCCCGGTACCGACACGATCATCGAGGAAGACGGCCATATCGGACACGGCGCCATCCTGCACGGCTGCATCGTCAGGAAGAACGCGATGGTCGGCATGAACGCGGTCGTGATGGACGAGGCGGTGATCGGTGAATCCGCCATCGTCGCCGCCTGCGCGTTCGTCAAAGCCGGCATGGTGGTACCACCGCGATCGCTCGCCGTCGGCGCGCCGGCCAAAGTGCTGCGCCAGCTCTCGGACGACGAAGTGAGCTGGAAAATGAGCGGCACGCGCAGCTACCAGGACCTGACGCGTCGCAGCCTGCAGACACTGCGCGAAGTGCCGCCACTCGCGGCCGTCGAGGCCAACCGCAAGCGCATCGCGATCGAGGTCGACGGCGTCGTGCCGCTGGTGGCGACGAAGCGCGACTGACCCCCCGCCGCAGTCGCGCCGACACCTGCACCGCAGCCCTGGCCAAAGGAGCCCCTTCTTAGTCCCGGGCTGCTGGACCCGCAAGCGGAAACGGCCTGACTCTGAGCGGCGACGAGATCGCGGCGCGGCTCAGGTGCGCCGCCGCTGGCGTGAGCGTCTCGAACCAATGCTGGAAGAGCCGTGGTGCTCGGGATGACGCGGCAGGGCGGTCCCGCAGGCGCGCTGCGGTACCGGTCCATTTCCGGAATCCGGAATAGTTCTGAGCAGGTTTAACTAACCAAATCATTGCTTTTTGGTAAACTATTCCTTACCATAAAGTAACTTTTCGGTGAGCTGGATCTGACCAATGCGCTCAACACAACTCATCCTTCAACAGCTCGACCGTACCCTCCGGGCGGCGGCTGCTTCGC
>CAWBRW010000008.1:0-150243 GCA_963791235.1 uncultured beta proteobacterium
GACGGCGAGAAGGAAGTCGAGCCCTTCAAGACGCCACAGGAGGTCGAGGCGTGGCTGGTCGCGGTGGCGCCCAAGTTCGGCTTCAAGCCCGACTTCTTCAATGTCGCGATCAAGCAGCTGCAGTTTCCCTATGGCAACCGCACGATCACGCTGCCCTATGCCTCGATCGAGGGCGTGCTTGAAGTGACGGACGCCGACCTGTTGAAGAAGCCGCTGCTGCGTGGCATCGGCTCATATCGCCGCGTCGGTCTCGGGCTGCTGCAGTTGTCGAACTAGACAGTCGCCGCAGTGCGGCGGACACAAGAACGGCGCCCACGGGCGCCGTTGTTTTTTTCGAGCGGCTCGACGCCTGTCCTAGGTCATGAATCCGAGGTTCGCCTGCGGGAAGTTGGACGCGTTCGGCAATACGTCCGGCAACTGCGTCGCAGTGATCCCGAACCAGGTAGCCAGCGTCGCCGCATACTGATTCACGGACGTCGTCGGCAGCAGGTTGCCGCGCCCCACGTCGTTCGGGCCGCGCAGCACGGTGTCCGGCCAGGTGCCATACAGCTCGCCACCCTTCACCGCGCCACCGACGATGAAGTGATGCGCGCCCCAGCCGTGGTCGGAGCCTTCGCCGTTGGAGTTCAGCGTGCGCCCGAAATCCGACGCGGTGAACGCGGTCACGCTGTCGGCCACGCCGAGCGTCACGGTCGCCTGGTAGAACGCGGCCAGCGCGTTCGCCAGTTCGGTCATGCGCCCGCCATGGCCGGTGATCAGCCCGGAGTGCTGGTCGAAGCCGCCGATCGAGACGTGGAAGACCTGTCGCTTCGCACCGAGCGCCTGGCGCGCCGCGATCATGCGCGCAACGTTGCGCAGCTGGTTGCCGAGTCCCGTGGCGGGAAAGGTCGAAAACGGCGCGGCGGTGTTCGGGAAGCCGACCAGAGCAGTATTCAGCGTCTGCGCCGCTTCCGACGAGCGCTTCACGATCGAGTTGTAATCCTTCTCTAACAGGTTGCCTCGGTCTTCGGTCATCAGACGCCGCGCGGTGGCCGGCCCGGCGGACGAACCGAACAGCGCGTTGCCGGAGATGCTGCCGATGGCAAGTCCGCCGTTGTTGCCGATCTGCATCTGCACACTCGTCTGGCCGGACAGGAACACTGCGGTTCCGGACGCCGATACGCAGGTGAAGTTCTGGTACTGGTTCGCCGCGGCGAACAGGTCGCCGGCGCGTCCACCCCAGCCGACGCGGGCGCCTTCGCGACGCCCGTTGTAGGTCTGCCAGACCGATTGCTGGTCGTTGTGCGAGAACAGGCTGGGCGGCAGCGGCACGCTGCGCGCCCGGTACTGCACCATCGTCGTCGGGACGACCAGCGTGCCGACGTTCGCAAGCACCGCCGCCTTGCCGGCGTCGTAGATCGTCTTCAGGGGTTGCAGTTCCGACCGCAACGCGATCTGGCGGCCCGACATCGACGTATTGGTCGGCGTGCTGAGCGGCAGCAGCGCGGTCTGTGGCAGCGTGAGGTTGGTGCGCGATTGCGCGTACAGCTGATAGTTCGCGTTGTCGTACGGAACGACCGTGTTCGAATGGTCGTTGCCGCCGTACATGAAGATGCAGACCAGCGCCTTGTAATCGGTCGGCACTGTCTGGGCCGCGGCCGAGCTGATCGCCGCGAGGTTGACGGCCCACGGGGTGGCGGCGCCGGCCAGCGACAGGCGCGAGGCGGCGCGGAGGAACTCACGACGGGAAGCGCTGATCGTCATCGGTCTGCCTCCGCCTACTTCTGCACCAGGAATTCCGGCGACGTCATCGTCAGGAATATCGCGAGATTCGTGCGGTTCTGCCGCGCGTTGGTGGCTGTCATCGGGATTGCGTTTACAGCATCGCGGATCGATGCCACCGTTGCACTGGACATCGAATTCCCGGTCAGCAGCAGGTTGACGCGCGCCACCAGCGCGTCGCCGTTGTCGGCAATTGCATTTGTCGCCGTGTAGTCCGCGCGGACATCGCTGCCGGTACCAATGCCGTTCTGGATCACGCCCTGGATGAAGTTGGCATAGGAGGCGACCGAAATCTCGTGCGTGATCTGGAATTCCGGCGCGACCAGATCCGCGGCCGCCACGCTGGTGTTCGGCGGCACGAAGCCAGGACGGAAGAAGTTGAATACGCTCGGCGCGCGCATCGGCGTCTGTGCCAGCTGGTTGTCGAGCACACCGAGGCGGAAGTTGCCGCTCTGCGACGTCGCGCCGAAGGCCCGCATCCACGCGGCCAGCCGCAGGTTCGGCTCACGCAGCTTGCCGGCGTTCGGCCCCGTGCCCGGTGTGGTCGCCTCCGGATCGAACAGCACGGCGCGCACCGTCGCCTTCAAGTCGCCGCGGACGCCCTTGCCGTTGTTGTTGAACGCGGCGGCCACCCGACCGACGTAGGCAGGGCTCGGGTTGCTCGTCACCATGTGCTGGATTAGGCGCTGCGCCAAGAACGGGCCGACGTTGGGGTGGCTGAACAGCGTGTCGAGCGCCGTCTTCAGCGCCTGTGGCCCCGCCGTTCCCGCCGGTATCGTCGCGCCGAGAAACTTCTTTTCGATCGGCGAGTGGTACTGCGCATAGAACTGCATCGGTATCACGCGCCGCATCGGATCGGCCGGGTTGCTGCCACCAAAGCGGCCGTTGACCGGATCCGGCGTGCCGGTGTTGCCCCAGCCCCACCCGGTGAAGACATGCGCCAGTCCTCGGATGTCGTCCATGCCGTAGGTATCCACCGGCTCGCCGTTCACCAGCTTCGGAGTGCCGTCGGTGTTGAGTTCCACGAGGCCGACCGAGAACAGCTGCATCACTTCGCGGGCAAAGTTCTCGTCGGGCACGCGTCCGCCGTCGCCGCGATTCGCCAGTGACGTCAGGTACTGACCCATGGCCGGATGCCTGGTCACGGCCTCCAGCAGGTCACGGTAGTTGCCGAAGGCGTGGGTCGACAGTGTGTCGAGGTAGAACGCCAGGGTGTGCGGCGCGTTCTGCAGGGCGGCATCGGCGGCCGAGGTCACGAGGATCTGCGACAGCGCATAGGTCACGCGCTGGCGCAGCGGGTCCGGTCCGGTGATCGCCTGCCGCCAGAATGACTGGTACAGCGGATCGATCGTGACCGTGACCCCCTCCGGGGTCGGAATCGGATAGGCCGCCAGCACGAAGTCCAGGTGGGACGTACGCGGTATGCGAAACTGCTGCTCGATCCAGTTGTTGTAGCCCAGGCGCTTCAGTCGATCCATTTCCGCGGAAGTCACGCCAAACGTCGACTGCCACAGGAAGCGCACGGCTTCCGCATCCGACGGCGCCGCGGTCGGCGCTGCGGTGGGCCCCGAAGGAGCGAAACCCCCGGGGGGCGGTTCCAGGGTAGTAGCCGGGTCAGTACTTGCTGAAGACGGCGTGGCGGGCGCACCAGGGCTGTCGCCGCCGCCGCCGCACGCGGCCAACAACAATGCGGCGCATAGCGTAGCCAGTAAGCTTCGAAGCTTGGGTGCAGCAAGGTTCATTACGTGTCCGGCAAGGAATGCGCAGGGCGCAGGCAGGGCCGCGTGGTGCGGCTCGACCATGGCGCAGGCTAAACAGCGGGTGCAGCTGGGTCCATCGGTCGAACGAATTAGCGGTCGTAGCCGACAAGGGAGTCGTAGATAGTGAAGTCGATAGCTGGAGTGGTCCTTTTCGGTCTCGCGCTGCACACGACGCTGCCGGCCGAAGCCCAGACCCCAAGACCCTCCTCGGGGCTACCGGACAGTGTCGCGAGCGCGCTCAAGGCTGCCAACGTACCCACCATGGCGGTCGGCATCAGCGTCATGCCGGTTGCCGCACCGGGACTCAGCCTGGCTGTCAACGAAAACGTTCCGATGAACCCGGCGTCGACGATGAAGCTCGTGACGACGCTGGCGGGCCTGGAACTGCTCGGACCGCAGTTTGCGTGGCGGACCGATGCGTTGGCGACGGCACCTCTTGTGAACGGTGCGCTGGAGGGCGATCTCTACCTTCGGGGCAGCGGGGACCCGCGCCTCGTTGTCGAGCATCTGTGGCTTCTGGTGCAACGGGTGCGCGGAATCGGCGTCCGTGAGATTCGTGGCGACCTCGTGCTGGACCGCGGTGCCTTCGACACGATGGCCCATGACCCGGGTGCGTTCGACGGCGAGTCACTGCGCCCCTATAACGCCGGACCGGATGCACTGCTGCTCAACTACAAGAGTGTCAGCTTCCATTTCGTCCCCGACGCCGACGCCAAGCAGGTGCGCGTCTATGCCATCCCGCAGCTCGCCGGAATGGCCGTGCCACCGACGGTGCGCGCGGTCGAAGGCGCCTGCAATGACTGGCGCGGGCGGCTCGGCGGTGATTTCAGTGACCCGACGCGCCCACAGTTTCGCGGTGGTTTCCCGCTCGCCTGTGGCGACCGGGTCTGGCACGTCAGCCTGCTCAGCCACACCCAGTATGTCGACGCCGTTTTCCGCGCGCTGTGGAACTCGAGCGGCGGAACCTGGCGCGGTCGCGCGCGCGACGGCGCGACTCCGGCCGATGCACGTCGGCTGGGACAACACGAATCCGAGTCGCTCGCGGAGGTCATTCGCGACATCAACAAGTTCAGCAACAACGTGATGGCGCGGCAGCTGTTCCTGACGGTCGGAGGTGAAGTCACAAAGCAGCCGGCCAGCGTCGAGAGTGCGCAGCGCGTCATCGGCGACTGGCTCGTGGGCAAGGGGCTCGAACGGCGGGAATTCGTGCTGGAAAACGGCGCGGGACTGTCGCGCATCGAGCGGCTGACGGCGTCCGGCCTCGCCCGCCTGCTCGTGTCGGCGTTCGCCAGCCCGCTGATGCCGGAATTCGTCTCGTCGCTGCCGCTGGTCGGGGTTGATGGCACGATGCGAAAGCGCGTGGGCGCAGCCGGTTCGGCACACATCAAGACGGGCCTGCTGTCCGATACCCGGGCGGTTGCCGGCTACGTGCTCGCAGCGAGCGGGCGGCGTTACGCGGTCGTCGCCTTCGTCAACCATCCGAATGCCGGCGCGACGCAGGGAGCGCTCGACGACCTGCTGAACTGGGTGTATGTCAACGGCTAGGGAATCCGCGGGATTCGATCTTCGTCATGCCACGGGCATGATGGCTGTCTAGTCTGTTTATGTGGTGGTCCAACTGAAGGAGAAGCAATGGAACAGGTCACGCAAGGCACGAAGGAACGCCTGATGTCGGACGTCAACGCGGTGCTCGTCGATGCCGAGGATCTGCTGAAGCAGGCCGCCGCGGCGAGCGGCGAACAGGCTGCCGATCTGCGGCGGCGTGCGCAGTCCGCGATTGCCAGCGCCAAGACGCGGCTTGTCGACATTGAGCACAAGGTCGTGGACAAGACCCGATACGCGGCCAAGGCCACGGATCACTGGGTGCACGATCATCCCTGGACAGCGCTGGGGATTGCGGCCGGTGTCGGGGTGCTGATCGGACTGGTCATCAACCGCCGCTAGCGCCACTTCGCCTCGCGATGACGGATCGGCCGGTCGGCCTGATTGGATCGGTGCGCGCCATGATTGCGCATGGCGTTACGTTGTTTGCCACGCGTGGTGAACTGGCCGCGCTCGAACTGGCGGACGCCCGTGATCGCGCCATGCGATGGCTGGGGCTGGGCATGGTCGCCGCCGTGCTGCTGCTGGCGGCGTTGATGACGCTGTCGCTGTGGGTGGCTGCGATCTTCTGGGATGGCCCACGTGGATGGGCCCTCGGTCTTCTCGCGCTGGCCTATGCCATCGCCGGCTTCGTTGCGGTCAGTGTCGTTCGACGCGAAGTGGCGGCGGCGCCGCCCCTGCTCGCACAGACGCGCGCCGAATTGGAAAAGGACCGCGACGCGCTCCGCGGACGATGGCACGGACACGACGATGGCACGGGCTGACGCGGAGCAGCGTGCGCTGCGACAGGAACTTCTGCTGTTGCGTGCTGCGGTGGAGCGCGCCGCGCTGGCCGATCAGCTGGGGCAACTCGAGTCGCGAGCGAGTCACGGCCTGCCTGGCCTGCTGTTTGCGGGTGCCGACGGCGCGCGACGCTCCGGCCTGCTGCGGTTCGCGACGTCGACCTACCGCGTTGTCCGTGCGCAGCCCTGGCTGGTCCCGACCGTCGCCGGTATCGCCCGCTCGCGCGCATTGCGTTGGTTAGTCGTGGCAGGAGCCGTGGCTGCAGCGGCGTGGTGGATCAGGAACAGCGTCACTTCGTCGTCGACAGCGGACGTTGAGGACGAGGCCGAAGCCATCGCGCAGGACAGCGGCTTCGAATAGCGCGTGTCCGGAGCGCTGTCTTCAGGACCGACACGCTTCCACAGGCGACCCGATCGCCGACTCCGTCAATCCAGGCACCCGTCAGGACGATGCCCGCGGCGCGGCGCCGGCACTCCGCGCCGGAAGCAACACCGTCGTCAGCGATAACAGGATCAGGCCGAGCGCCACGTAGTCCTGCCAATGCGGCTGCTCACCCAGGATCCACATGCCCGAGAAGACACCGAGCACCGGAATCAGCATCACCGACAGCCCGCTCGCTGCAGGCGGCAGCTTGCGGGCCAGCATCGACCACACGACATGGCAGAACGCCACGGCGAAGAAGATGTTGTAGAAAAGCGGGAACCATTCCGGCGCGGCAGGCCAGCGCCATTGATCCAGTTCCAGCGCGATCGAGAACGCAAACATCACGAGCACGGTCAGTGCCATCATCCAGAACGTCAACGTGATGATCGGCAGATCGATCAAATGCCGCCGCATCAGGTGCGTGCCGAACCCCCATGCCGCCGCGGCGATAAGCATCAAGGCCGTGCCGAGCGGTGAACCCGCCAGCGCGGTGAACTCGGACGACAGCAGCAGCAGCGTGCCGAGCAGGGCCGCCGTCACGCCGAGCCAGTGCCGCGGCAGCGGCCTTTCCCCGAAGAACGCCAGCCCGGCGAGCACCGCCCACACCGGCATCGTGTAGCCGAGAATCGCGGCGCGTCCGGAAGGCAGCATCTTCACTGCCTGGATCGCCAGCACATGCCAGACGATCATGTTCGGCACGGCGAGCCAGATGACCTCGCGCCAGGCCGCACGCGGCACCGCCAGCGAAATGCCGGACAACCGCGCCCAGGCGCCGATGACGATGAGGCCGCCGCCGAGACACAGGGTCCGGAAGTACAGCGGCGGCAGCTCGGCCACACCGAGCTTCATCACCGGCCAGTTCACGCCCCAGAACACGGTGAGCAGGGCCAGCAGCAGCAGGTCGCGGGGACTGAGGCGGGACATCGGGCGAGGTTCTAACACAGGCGACCCGCCGACGACGCCAAGCGGCACGCACGCGCCGCGTAAGATGCGCGCCGGAGAGCAGCGATGACGACATTCCGGGACCGACTGGCCGCGCGCTGGCGCGCCGCTGACAGCCTGCTGTGCGTGGGACTGGATCCGGATCCCGCCCGCTTTCCTGCCCATCTGCGCTCGGGCGAAGACACGATCTTTGGTTTCTGCCGAGACATCGTCGACGCCACGGCCGACCTTGTATGCGCGTTCAAGCCGCAGATCGCCTACTTCGCCGCCGCACGCGCCGAAACGCAGCTCGAGCGCCTGATCGAGCACATTCACCGCGCGCATCCGCAGGTGCCGGTGATCCTGGATTTCAAGCGCGGTGACATCGGCGCAACCGCCGAGTTGTATGCGCGCGAGGCTTTCGAGCGCTACCAGGCCGATGCCGTGACGCTTTCGCCCTACATGGGCCGTGATTCGATCGAACCATTCCTCGCCCATGCGGATCGCGGTGCGTTCCTGCTGTGCCGGACCAGCAATCCGGGTGGCGATGACCTGCAGATGCTCGACAGCGGAGGCGTACCGCTTTATCAGCGCGTTGCCCAGCTTGCCGCCGGCCCGTGGAACACCAGCGGGCAGCTGGGCCTGGTGGTCGGTGCCACCTACCCGGCCGAACTCGCAGCGGTACGTCAGCTTGTCGGCGACCTGCCGCTACTCGTGCCAGGCATCGGCGCCCAGGGCGGCGACATTGAAGCCAGCGTGAAGGCGGGTCGCAGTGCCGACGGCACCGGCATGGTGATCAACTCATCCCGCGCCATCCTCTACGCCGGCAGCGGCAGCGATTTTGCCGACAAGGCGCGCGCGGTGGCCGTCGCCACGCGCGACGCGATCAACCGTCACCGCCAGGGCTGACCACTCAATCGGAAGCAACCGCTGCGTCGGCCTCGGGCAGGCGGGACGCCAGCACCTTGTCGATACGGTTCTTGTCCATGTCGACGATCTCGAAGCCCCAGCCTTGCCACTTGACGATGTCGCCCGTCGCCGGCACGCGGCCGAGCAGCAACATCACCATGCCCGACAGGGTGTTGTAGCGTCCCAGTTCCTCTTCGGGAGCTGCGCCGAAGTCGAGGCGATCCTTGAGCTCCGGAATCGGGATCAGGCCGTCGAGCAGCCAGGAGCCGTCGGCGCGCTGCACGGCCCACGCATCCTCGGTCCGCTGTGGCTTGAACTCGCCCGCGATGGCCTCGAACAGGTCCTGCGAGGTCACCAGCCCCTGGATCTCGCCATATTCATCGACCACCAGCGCCATGTGGCCGGCACTCGCGCGGAAGTTCTCGAGCAGCTCCATGCCGGTCAGCGACTCCGGCACGTAGACCACCGATTCGGCGGCACTCTCGAGATTCAGCACGTCGCCACGAATGGCCTGCTGCAGCAGCCGGCGCGCGCTGGCCACGCCGACAACGTCGCGCAGGCCGCCACGGCAGACCGGGAACCTTGAGTGCTCGACGTCGAGCACGCGCTTCAGGTTTTCCTTCAGGTCATCTTCGAGGTCGAGGTAGACGATCTCCGAACGCGGCGTCATCAGTGAGGCGATCTGCCGGTCATCGAGCCGGAACACGTTGCGCACCATCGCACGCTCCTGCTCGTCGATGACACCGGTTTCCGAGCCCTCCTGGATCAGCGCATGAATCTCCTCTTCGGTCACCGCATTGGCGCCGTCGGTGCGGGCCCCGAGCAGACGTAGCAGCACATCCGTAGACGCCGACAGCAACCGCACGAAGGGCTTGGCCGCCACCGCCAGCCAGCCGATCGGACGCGCCACCCGGCGTGCCACGGCCTCGGCGGAGATCTGACCCAGGCGCTTCGGTACCAGTTCGCCGAACACGATCGAAAAATAAGTGACGACGACGACGACCAGCGCCGTGGCGCCGAACCTTGCCGATTTCGCTTCTGCGCCGAGTTCGATCAACCACCCGCCCAGCGGCTCGGCAAATGCAGCCTCGCCCACGATCCCGCTCATGATGCCGATCGACGTGATGCCGACCTGGATCGTTGACAGGAATCGCGTCGGATGATCGTTCAGTGCCAGCGCCGCCACGGCGCCGGCATCGCCCTGCTCGGCCAGTGCCTGAAGGCGTGCGCGGCGCGCGGTCACCAACGCAATTTCGGACATGGCGAAGACACCGTTGAGCAGTATCAGCGCAAAGAGCAGCAGGACTTCGGTAGGCATGGCGTTCCGTTCAGATCAGATCAGTTCAGTGTGCCGTCCATCCGGCGTTCACGGGAGCGGCAGCGGCACATCGGCATGCTTCCAGGCCGCTTGCGCACGCGCCAGCGTGGTGTCCGCGCGTGAAGATTCCCCCATGCGGCGCTCGACTTCGGCAGTACCACGCAGAGAGTATGCATTTTCGGGATGCAGCTGCAGGTCGCGCCGGTAGGCATCCAGCGCAGCGCGTTGTGCTCCGGCCGCCAGCTGCATGCGGCCGAGTGTCTGCAGCGCCGGCAGCGGCCACACCGGAGGCTCGTCCACTTGCAGGGCCTGCTCCCGCTTCACCGCCCGGGACGCGTGCCGCACCGCTTCCACTGCCCTACCCCGTGCCGACGCGATCTCGGCGCGCAGCAGGTCCTCGGACAACGCAAGTACGTCGGCGGCGCGGTTGGTGTTCTTGATCATCCATTTCTGCGCGGTGCTCGTGCGCCGGGCGGCTCGCAAAGCCGTGAGCTCGCGCTCAGCGCGCGCCGGGTCCGCTGTGCGGGCAAAGGCCGTGCCGCGCGCAAAGGCCGCAAGGCCTTTCAGATAGGCGCCCTCTCCCGGGACCGGTCGCGCGAGAACCGCATCCCAGCGGGCGAAGCGCACGTCGGTCAACCACGGCATGCCCATCAGGTGCTGGCGCGTGCCGGCGTCCACGCGATCCGACGAGCGAGCCACCCCCGCCACCGCGTCTGCGGTCGACACGGCAATTGCGGACTCCCCGCTCCAAAGCGCGGCAGCCCAGAGGAAGTGCTGGTTATGGACGGCGTAGCCAGCGATGTACTGGGGATCGGGCTGCGTCAGCGCGGCATAGCGACGGTCGGCATCGACCGCCGCGACGTTGGCCAGCACGGCGTCGTGATAGCGCCCGATACGGATGTAGATGTGCGCCGGCATGTGCACGAGGTGGCCCACGCCGGGCGCGATGGACGCAATCCGGTCAGCCGAACCCAGCGCAGCGTCCGGCGCGCGCGACTCACCGTACAGGTGGATGCGGTAGTGGTGGGCGCCCGGGTGCTCGGGCGCCAGCCGGACGGCGCGATCCAGCAGCGAAACGACGCGCGGCGTCCACGGCTGTGGCGCGCCGTCGGCGCGCCACCAGTCATAGGAATGCTCGGTCATCAGCGCCTCGGCGGCGAGCACCGCGATGTCGGCATCGTCGGGCCAGCGATCGGCGAGGGTGGACATGGCCTCCGAGTAGCGCCGCGCGTCGGCAGCACCGATCGTCTCACCCGTCGCCGGCAGTCGTGTTGCCAGCGCCGTCACCAGCTCGCGCGTCCGCGCATCGTCCACATGGACGCGCGCCTGCACGAGGGCGTCGCGGGCCACCGGCAGTTCGGCGACCGCCATGTCGGCGTTGATGTTCGGTCCGACGGCCCAGGCGATGCCCCATCGACATAGCGCGCACGCCGGATCGCGCAGCGCCGCGGCGCGAAATGAGCGCGCGGCCTCGGGAAAGTTGAAACCCCAGCCGAACACCATGCCTTGCTCGAAGAAGCGCTGGGCCTGCGCATCCGCGGAGACGCGCGGCGCGCGATAGGGGCCGGTGCCGTCGAACAGGCGCGCATCCGCGACCTTCAGCCCACGCGCGTCCGAGAGACAGATTTCACCGGCGGGGGGCGCGCCAAGCGCCAGCGACGAGCACAGAAGGAGAGCGGCCAGCAGCCAGGCCTGCAGCCGACGGTACATCAGGCAGCGACGAAGAAACCAAGCGCCTCGTCCACGAACGCGTCGGGCAGTTCTTCCGGGATAAAGTGTCCGCAGGGCAGCGCGCGCCCCGTCACCGCTGCGGCCGCCTTTGCGCGCCAGTCGGCCAGCGGCGTGAACAGCCTCTGCACGACGCCGCGTTCGCCCCACAAGACGTGCACCGGACACTCGATACGGCGCGCTTCGTCAGCACGGTCATGCTCGAGGTCGATGCCGGCGGCAGCGCGGTAGTCCTCGCACATCGCATGGATCGCATCCGGCGTGAAGCACCGCTGATACTCGGCCAACGCACGTGCATCGAACGCCGAGGTGCCGCTCGAACTCCAGGCGCCGAGTTTGGTCCGCAGGTAGAAGTCAGGGTCAGCGCCGATCAGCCGCTCCGGCAGCGGCGCCGGCTGGATCAGGAAGAACCAGTGGTAGTACAGGCGAGCGAACTCCATCGTCGTGCGTTCGTACATGGTCCGCGTCGGCGAGATGTCGAGCACCATCAGGCGCATGACGTCGCGCGGGTGGTCGAGCGCGAGCCGGTGCGACACACGCCCGCCGCGATCGTGGCCGCAGACGAAGTAGCGCTCGTGCCCGAGGGCGTGCATCAGTTCGACCATGTCGCGTGCCATTGCGCGCTTGCTGTACGGCGCGTGATCGGCGTCGCTCGGCGGCTTGCCGGAGTCGCCATAGCCGCGCAGGTCCGGCATCACGATGCGGAAGCGCTGCGCGAGTCGCGGCGCCACGCGATGCCAGATCGCGTGCGTCTGCGGGAAACCGTGCAGCAACAGCAGCGGCGTTCCGCTGCCGCCCTGTCGGAAGCAGATCTCGACGCCGTTGACACTGCGTCGCTCCAGTGAGTAACCCTCGAACAGGTCAGACATCGTGCCGTTCCAATCCCCTGACGCCGCGCCTGGCTGTCGACTTCTGCGCCGGCGCCGCATGAACGCGGAAGCCGACCTCGACAGTTCGGGCGGCCTTGTGCGAGCTATCCGAAAACTCAAATCCGGCCAACCGGGAAACTGAGCCGTCCGCTAGACGTCCTGCCGCTGCTTCAGCAGACCGATCAGCGACTCCAGGGCGGTGACGATGCTCTGCGTTCGCACTGCGTGGCGATCGCCATCAAAACGCCGGGTTTCGGTCCTGACCCATGCCGGCTGCGCCGGATCGCGCCGGATCGCCCAGGCGAAACACACCGTGCCGACCGGCTTGGTTTCCGTGGCGCCCTCTGGCCCGGCGATGCCGGTGACGGCGACGGCCACCTGTGCGTTGCTGTGCGACAGCGCTCCAAGAGCCATCGCCCGCGCGACCGGCTCGCTCACGGCACCGAAGTCGCGCAGGTAAGCCGGTGCAACCCCGAGCACCTGCAACTTCGCGTCATTCGCGTAGGTGATGAAGCCGCGATCAAACCACTGGCTCGAGCCCGGACTCAGCGTGACCGCATACGCCACGCCACCGGCGGTACAGGACTCGGCGGTGGTGAGCATCAGGTGCTCGGCACGCAAGGCGCGCCCGAGATCTGCCGAGAGCTGTTCAAGGCGCCTTGAGATATCACCGACGGTCATTGCCGAGCTTTCAGTGCAGGACCCGCGCGAACACCGCGGCCAGCACGAGCGTGTAAAAGGCAGCCATCAGGTCATCCGCCATCACGCCGACGCCGTTCTTCCAGCGCCGGTCAAGCGCGCGGATCGGCGGCGGCTTCAGGATGTCGAACAGCCGGAAGGTGAGGAATCCCAGCGCCTGCGCCAGCAGCGTCGGGGGCAATAACAGCAACACGATCCAGATCGCGACGATCTCGTCGATGACGATCGCGCCGTGATCCGGACGGCCAAGATCCCGGCCGGTCCGCTCTGCGCAAAGCGCGCCGACCAGCAGCGTCGCGATGATGACGACAACCCAGGCTGCCGGCGTCAGCCAGTCATCAAGTGCGATGAAGGCACCCCAGCCGGCAAGGGTGCCCCAGGTGCCGGGGGCCGGGCGCAGCAGGCCGCTGCCGAAACCGAACGCCACCCCGTGCGCCGGGTGCGCGAGCATGAAGGCGAGCGACGGTTCTGGCGCCGCCGCCGGCAGTCGGCTGGCCGCGGTCACCGGATTCTGCACAGCGGCCGCGGGCGGCGAAGGCTCGTTCATGGGCGGAAATGATCGAACGCGCGCGCCGCGATGTCCACTGTCCGCCCGTCTGCATCGACCACCGCCAGTCCGGTCCCCTCGCGCAAATAGCCAATACGAGTGACGGTCACGCCGGCCTGCGCGCCGGCGGCCTCGACGGCGTGGACTGCCGCAGGCGGCGCGGCGAACAGCAGTTCGTAGTCGTCCCCTCCCGAAAAGACATAGTGCTGCTGCACTGCGGCATCGCATCGCTGTAGCGCGAGGGAACGCGGTACCGCGTTCCAGTCGACCGTGGCGGCCAGTCCTGAGGCCTTCAGCAGGTGCCCCAGATCGCCGGCCAACCCGTCCGAGACATCGATCGCCGCACTGGCCACACTGCGCAACGCAAGACCCAGCGCCACGCGCGGCTGGGGCCGTTCGAGCCGCTCGATCGCAGCACGCGCATCGGCCTCGGGGAGCGCCTGTTCGCCCCGACGACAGGCAAGACCCAGCGCACCGTCGCCCAGCACGCCGGACACCCAGAGTTCATCGCCGGCCGCCGCGCCCGCGCGCAACAACGCCCGGCCACGCGGCACCTCGCCGAGCGCCGTGATCGTGATCGTGACCCCGGCAGGCGAGCGCGTCGTGTCACCCCCGGCCAGGGTGCAGCCATGGGCATCGGCCAGCGCGAACATGCCGCGCGTGAACGCCGCCAGCCAGGGCTCGTCGGCACGCGGCAGCGCAATCGCCAGGAAGAAGCAACGCGGCAGCGCGCCGCAGGCGGCCAGATCCGACAGATTCACCGCCAGCGCCTTGTGGCCGAGGGATTCCGGGTCAACGCCGGCCAGGAAGTGAACGCCCTCGACCAGCATGTCGGTGGTGACGGCCCACTGCAATTCGGGTCCGCCATCGATGAGGGCGCAGTCGTCGCCGATCGCCAGGTCCACCCGTGGTCCGGTCGCGCCGTCCCGCGCGAAATAGCGGGCGATCAGTTCGAATTCGCCGGCCGGCTCAGGCATCGCCGTCTCCCAACCGTCGGCGCGCGGGGCTCAGGCGCGGGCGGTGACTTCGGCCGGACGCAGTTGCGCCGCGACCTTGTCGAGCACGCCATTGACGTACTTGAAGCCTTCGGTACCGCCAAAGCTCTTTGCGAGCTCGACGGCTTCGTTGATGATGACCCGGTATGGAATTTCGGCGCGGTGCTTGAGCTCGTAGGTCGCGAGCAGCAGGATGCCGTGTTCGACAGGTGACAGCGCCTCGACAGCGCGGTCCAGATGCGGTCCGAAGTCGGCACGCAGCGCCCCGGCGCCGTCGATCGCGCCGTTCAGCAGTTCGCGGTAGTGCTGCATGTCGGTCCGTGCTTCGAGTTCTGCGTAACCCTCGGCGCCCCGCGTGTCGGCAAGATGGACTTCGATCGCCGCAGCGTCCTGGCCGCCGACCAGCCACTGGTACAGGCCCTGCACGGCGAGTTCGCGTGCGCGGCGCCGGGCGCTGCGGCTGCCGCTGCGGGCCGCTGACGGCTCACTCGTCGCTGGCTTCATCACCATCTTCGTCCAGCGCCAGCACAAGGTTCGCCATCTCGACGGCGACGCGCGCCGCGTCCCGGCCCTTTTCAGCGACGCGGGCGCGCGCCTGCTCATCGCTTTCGGTCGTGATGATGCCGTTGGCGACCGGAACCCCGTAGGTCAGCGCAATCTGCGCCACGCCGCGCGCCGACTCGTTGGAGACGACCTCGAAGTGATAGGTCTCGCCGCGGATCACGCAGCCCAACGCGATCAGCGCGTCGAAATCCTCGGTCGCCGCGAGCCGGGCCAGCACGACCGGGATCTCAAGCGCACCCGGCACGGTCACGTGCGTGATGTCGTCTTCATCGACGCCGAGCGTGATCAGTTCCGTCAGGCAGGCGTCCGCCAGCGCGCGTCCGGCCCATTCATTGAAGCGCGCCTGCACGATGCCGATGCGCAACTCGGCACCATCAAAATCCGGCGGGACGAAATCGACGGCCACTTCTCCTCCTAGGCCTCGAGGTAGCCGGTGACCTGCAGTCCGAAGCCCGTCATCGACGGCATCTTGCGCGGCTTGGCGAGCAGTCGCATGCGGCTGACGTTGAGATCGCGCAGGATCTGGGCACCGACGCCGTAGGTGCGCAGATCCGTCTTGGTGACGCGCTGCCCCACGTGCTGGGCCGCATCGACGTTCAGCAGCGCATTGAACTTTGCAAGAACGCGTTCGGTCGAGTCCGCGCAGTTGAGCATCACCAGCACCCCGCCCTCACTCGCGGCGATCCTCTGCAGTGCCTTGTGCACCGGCCACGAATGAACCGATTCGTCGATGTCGATGAGGTCGAGCACCGACAGCGGTTCATGCACGCGCACCAGCGCTTCCTTGTCCGGTGCGAGTTCGCCGTGCACCAGCGCCAGGTGCGCGGCCCCGCTCGGCTTGTCGCGGTAGGCGACAAGCTCGAAGGTGCCGGCGGCGGTACGCACCGTGCGGGCGCCGACTCGCTCGACCATCGACTCGTTGGACGCGCGGTAGTGGATCAGGTCGGCGATCGTGCCCACCTTCAGTCCATGCGTCGCCGCGAACGGCAACAGGTCCGGCAGGCGCGCCATCGTGCCGTCGTCGTTCATCACTTCGCACAGCACCGCGGCCGGCGTGAGCCCTGCCAGCCGCGCCAGGTCGCAGCAGGCTTCGGTATGACCGGCGCGCATCAGCACGCCGCCGGCCGCCGCAACCAGCGGGAACACATGGCCTGGCTGCACGAGGTCGCTGGGCTGCGCGTGCGGGCGTGAGGCGACGCGGATCGTGTGCGCCCGGTCGGCGGCCGAAATGCCGGTGGTCACGCCCTCGGCAGCTTCGATCGCGACGGTGAAGTTGGTCCCGTGCACCGTCTTGTTGTTGCTGGTCATCGGACCCAGCCCGAGCTGCGCTGCGTGCTCGGCCGTGATCGGCATGCAGACCAGTCCCCGACCATGCTTGGCCAGGAAATTGATCTTCTCCGGCGTGACGAAATCCGCCGCGAAGATCAGGTCACCCTCGTTCTCCCGGTCCTCGTCGTCCACCAGGACGACGATGTGCCCGCGGCGGATTTCCTCGATGATCTCCTCGGTCGAGGCCAAGCCGGGTCGGGGCTGGGCGGAGCTGGGAACGGCGGACAGCATGGGAATGGGACGCCTGGCGCCGGACGGCGCGTGGAAGACCCGGGATTCTAGGCCCTGCGAGGTGTATCAGCGCTGGCCGAACGTCAGCGACCCGAAGATCGGCGCCGGCCTCGCGTGGCAGCGCACGCCAGTACTGACGCGGGCCGGTCACCGTGCCACCCAGTTCGGCGGCGGCACGCCACGGCCAGCGCGGATCGAACAGCATGCCCCGGGCGAGCGCGACCAGGTCGGCACGGCCCTCGGCGACGATCGCCTCGGCCTGTCGCGGTTCGGTTATCAGGCCGACCGCCATCGTGGCCACCCCGATCTCGTTGCGGATGATCTCGGCGAACGGGACCTGATAGCCCGGCGCAGGCTTGATCTTCTGCTGCGGCGACACGCCGCCGCTCGACACATCGATCCAGTCGCAGCCGCGTGCCTTGAGTTCGCGTGCCAGTACCAGCGACTGTTGCAGCGTCCAGCTTTCCCGTGGCGGCTCGGCGTCGTCCAGCCAGTCGGTCGCGGAGATGCGCATGCCGACCGGCCGCTCCGCCGGAAACTCGGCACGGACGGCGCCGAAGATCTCCAGCGGGAAGCGCATGCGATTCTCGATCGAGCCGCCATAGCGATCGGTGCGCTGGTTGGCGACCGGCGACAGGAACTCATGCAGCAGGTAGCCGTGTGCGGCATGCACTTCGATCGCCTCGATGCCGAGGCGCGCAGCACGCCGCGCGGCGTCGGCAAACGCCTGTCGAAGCCGTGCAAGGTCGTCCTCGTCGAGGGCGCGCGGTGGCGCTTCCCCGGGCGCGTGGGCGACCGCCGACGGCGCCTCCGGCGTCCAGCCGCCTTCGGACGGCGGCAGCAAGCGTCCACCGTTCCACGGCTCGCGGCTCGAGCCTTTGCGCCCCGCATGGGCCAGCTGGATCGCCACCGGAATCGGCGCAATTGCGCGGATCATCCTGAGCACACCGGCGAGCGCCTCCTCATTGGCATCGCTGTAGAGCCCGAGGTCGCCCGGCGTGATGCGCCCCGCCGGCGTGACTGCAGTGGCCTCGATGCAGAGCAGTCCGGCTCCCGACAGCGCCAGGGAGCCAAGGTGCGCCCGGTGCCAGTCGCCGGCGCTCCCATCGTGTGCGGAGTACTGGCACATCGGCGAAACCACGATGCGGTTGGGCAGCTCGAGCGAGCGCAGCGAAAGGGGCGAGAAGAGCATGGACATGGGATTGGAAATACCGAGCGTGGATCAGCGGTGCAGCAGCACCACCGAAAGGTTCCAGAGCAGGTGCGCCAGCATCGGCGGCAGTAGGCTGCCGGTACGGGCGCGTAGCCAAAGATAGAGCATCGCCGCGGGCACCACACCCATAAGCAGTCCCGGACGCAGACCATGCAGCGCGATGAACACCGCCGTCACGACGAGGCCGCCGATGCCGATCGACGCCCCCCATAGCGTCCAGCGTGGCGGTGCTGCCCTGTCTGCGAGCGCGAGTATCACGCCGCGTATCACCAGTTCTTCCACCAGCGCTGCTATCACTATGGCAACGACGAGCGCTGCCGGGACCGGCACCGGGTCGGCACCGCGCGCCATGAGGACAAGCCCATGGGCCACCAGCACGACCGTCGTGACCGCGACCGCAGGCCCCACACTGCCCGGTCGAGGCGGCACGAGCCCGATCTCATCGCGGCGCAGTCGGCCGAGCGCGAGTAGCGGCTGAACCGCGAGCCACACGGCCCCCGCAGCGATCGCGGGCGAAAACGCTCGCCATGCTCCGCCGAGCAGCCAGGACGCGATCGCCAGCGCGACAACGTAGAGGACCAGGAGCGCGACGGCTCCGACAGCATTGGGGCGCTGCATCGCGTCCGGCGATGAAGACGAGTGAGGCGCCGATCGCCAGCGCAAGCAGCCAGCCGGCGACGCGATCGTCCATGCAGCGCTAGCGGCCCGGCAGCATGCGCTCGACGTAGCGCGCGATCAGGTCAACTTCCAGGTTCACGCGGCAGCCAGGCTCCAGGCCGCCCAGAGTCGTTACCGCATGGGTGTGCGGGATGACGTTGATCGAGAACTCACAGCCCTCGGCGGTATCGGCCACCCGGTTCACCGTCAGGCTCACGCCGTTGACCGCGATCGACCCCTTGATGGCCAGGAATCGCGCCAGCGCCGCGGGCGCGAGGATGCACCAGCTCCCACGATTCGCCCACCGGCGCGTAGCGCACGACGGCGCCAATGCCGTCCACATGACCGACGACCAGATGACCGCCGATCGGCATCACCCATCTTCAGCGAGGTCTCGATATTGACGTCGCCTGGCGCGTTGAGTCCGCAGGTGCGCGCCAGGCTCTCGGCCGAGACGTCGCAGCAGAAGCGCGCGCCCTCGACCACCGTCGCGGTCATGCAGGCCCCGTTGAGCGCGATGCTGTCGCCGACGTGCGCCTGGAAGCCGGCCACGCGCGAAGCGTCCACGGTGATGCGCACGCCGCCGTCAGCGACAAGCGGCTCGACGTGCGCGATGCGCCCGATGCCCTGGATCAGTCCGGTGAACATCGTTCAGATCAGCCGCGCAAGGATGCGCACATCGTCGCCCACCGAGGTCACTTCACGGAACTGCAGGCGCTGCGCATGCGCCAGATCCGAAAGTTCGGGCAGGTGCACCATGCCCTGGGCTTCACCGATCAGCATCGGCGCGAGATAGACCAGCAGCTCATCGACGACACCCGCCTCCACCAATGATCCGTTCAGCCGGAAACCCGCTTCCACATGCACCTCGTTCACTTGCCGGCGCGCGAGTTCCTTCATCAGCGCGGGCAGGTCGACCTTGCCGTGCGCGTTCGGCAGGTCGGCGATCTCCGCGCCCCGTTCCTTCAGGGCGCACTTTCCGGTCGCGGTCGGTCGACGCGGTCGCGACCAGCACCTTGCCCTTGCCCTCGAACAGGCGCGCGGCGGGATTCACCTCCAGCCGGCTGTCGACCAGCACGCGCAGCGGCTGACGGGTCGTCTCGACGAGGCGCACGTCAAGCTGGGGGTTGTCCGCCCGCACGGTACCGATGCCGGTCAGGACCGCGCAGGCCCGAGCCCGCCAGGCGTGGCCGTCGCGCCGCGCCTCCTCGGACGTGATCCACTTCGACACGCCGTTTCCCAGCGCGGTCTTGCCGTCGAGGCTCGCCGCGATCTTCATGCGCACCCAGGGACGGCCACGCTGCATTCGCGAGAAGAAACCGACATTGATGTCGGCGGCTTCCTGCTCCAGCAGCCCGCAACGAACGTCGATGTCCGCACTGCGCAGCATTTCGAGGCCGCCGCCGGCGACCTGCGGATTCGGGTCCTCCACGGCCGCAATCACGCGACCGACATGCGCCTCGATCAACGCTGTGGCGCACGGCGGCGTGCGGCCGAAGTGGCTGCACGGCTCGAGCGACACGTAGACCGTCGCGCCGCGCACGTCGTGTCCGTTGCGACGCGCGTCGAGCAGCGCCTCGATTTCCGCGTGGTTCGAGCCCGGCGCCTGGGTCCAGCCTTCGCCGATGACCCGGCCCTCGCGCACGATGACGCAGCCGACCCGCGGATTGGGCGCCGCGACGTTCATCGCGCGGCCCGCCAGTGCCAGCGCCTGCGCCATGAACTCGCGGTCGGACGCGTCGTACATCAGGCGGCGTGCGGCAGCGACGCAGCGCCACCGACGACCTCGACCTGCAGCGGCCGTGAGCTGTCGACATGGACATCGCGCTGCGGAAAGGCGATCGAGATGCCGGCGTCGGCGAAACGTTTCTCGAGCATGAAGCGCAGGTCGCTTTGCACCTGCATGCCGTTGGACTTCGCCAGGTCGACCCAGAAGTACAGCGCAAACACCAGCGCGTTGTCGCCGAAATCCTCGAAGATGACGAACGGCGACGGGTCCTTGAGCACCAAACCGTGCTCCGCCGCCGCCTGTGACAGGATGTCGGCCACCTGGCGCGTCGGCGATCCGTAGGCGACGCCGACCTTCACCACACGGCGCATCGTCGGCGACTCGCCGGTCCAGTTGGTGACCTTGTTCTCGAGCAGCAGCGAGTTCGGCACCATCGTTTCAATGCCGTCGAACTGGCGCACGGTGGTGGAACGCACGTCCACCGCGGTGACGACGCCCTGGACGCCGTCGACGTCGACGATGTCGCCCACGCGCACCTTCCGCTCGAACAGCACGATGATCCCGCTGATGAAATTGCGCAGCAGCGTCTGCGTGCCGAAGCCGACGCCGATCGCCAGCGCACCGCCCATGAAGGCGAAGACCGTGAGCGGGATGCGCGCGAGGTTCAGCGTGATCACCGCGAGGATGAAGGCGGTCAGGATCAGCAGCCAGCGTCGCAGCACCCGCGCCTGCGATTCGCTGACACCGAAGCGGCGCACCATCAACGTTTCCGCACGGCGCGCCAGCGCGCGCGCCAGCGCATAACCGAAGACGAAGATCAGCACCGCACCAACGCTCTTGCCGATCGTCACGCCGCGAGACAGTGTGACCGGCTTGCCGCCGATGTCGACCGTATCCTCGACGGCGAACAGTTCGAAGTTCCACAGCGTGCGTGCGACGTCCTTGGTTCCGACCCAGTATTCGGAGAGTCGCTCGTCAGCGCTGCGCTGCTTGGCGGCGTCGATGTACTCCCTTCTCCAGCGCGTCTGCGCCGTTGCCAGGCGCTGCGCCACCTCCTCCACGTCATTGACGGCTTCCGCCGCCTTGCGGCTCGCCTCCAGGGCATTCAGTTCATAGCGACGACCTGGCGCGCTGGCGTCCAGGGCATCAACGCGGTTCTGCTGGTTGCGCAGCGCCGCGTCTGCCAGGGAATTCAGGTCCGTCGCGTAGGACTTCAGCGTATCGACCCGGGCAAGTGACGCCATCAGCGCCTTCTCGGCCGTGCGGCGCGCCTCGGGATCGGCATCGCTGAGCGCGGTGTAGCGATGGCGCCAGGCTTCCATTGCCAGCGGCAGCAAGCCGCGCATCGTGGTCAGCGCGCTCTGTTCGGTGCGCAGTGCCTCAAGTGTCGCGTTCGCCGCGTCCAGCCGCGCCTGCAGCTCGGCATGGCGCCGCACCTCGTCGACGGTCGTCGCCGCCGGAAGTCCGGCGAGCATGCGCCGCACCTGATCGCGCTCCTCGAGTGCGTGGGCGCGCGCGTCCTGTACCTCCTCGATGCGCTTGTCGTAGCTCGAGATCTGGGACTGCAGTCCGTTGAGCACGCGCTCAAGTTCCGGCGCGGCGAAACGGTAATCAGCCGACATGACTGCCACCTGGCGCTGGAGCAGGGCAACGCGCGCCTGGGCCGTCGCGGTCAGTTCAGCGTTCAGCTCCCCCTGCAGCCGCAACAACTGCAGCAGTTCAGTGGTCCGCCGCGTTCGCAACTTTGCCAGCTCCAGCGGCGCCGCCACCCCGTCGGTCGCCTTCTCCAGCGCGAGTCGCCCGGCGGCCTGGCTGGCCTTCAACTGGGCCTCGACCCGTTGCAGCTCCTCGCGCTGCAGCTCACTGACCGACTGAAACGAATGCAGCCGGGTGTTTTCTGCATCGAGCTGGTCGAGCAAGCGATCGAGCTGCGTCAGGGAATAAGGCCCCGGTTCACTGAAGCCCTTCCAGGCCGCCAGCGCGTCGGCCGTCGTCGCCCGGGCGGCGCGGGCCGCGTCGATTTCCTGCAGCAGGTCGAGCTGCGCCTGCAACGCTTGCGGAATCCGTCCCAGGAGCCAGCCGAGTTCGGCGACCTCGCTCGGCGTTGCCCCGGCTGGAATCGGATACTTGCCGGACTTCTCGAGTTCGACCGCCTGCCGTGCTGCGACCAGTGCCTTGTCGACCTCGGCGCGACGGTCGGCGATCGACAGATCCTGCTGAGCGGCCGCCGTCTCCTGCTTCGATGCCGCGGCGCCGAGCATCTTCTGCACCAGCGGCGTCGCCTGGCCCGCCGTGACGGTCGCCGCAAGAAGCAACGCCACGAGGGCCGGTTTCCGGGCACGTTGCAGGGTCATGCGCAGATTCTACGGAGGTTGCAGCCAGACCCCGCTGCCCCACGATTCCCGTCGTCACACGAAAAAAGGCCGCTGTGGATGCAGCGGCCTGAGCGCCTGCAGCACGGTGTTGCGCCGTGCCGCACCAGCGGCGCTGACTGGACTCAGTTGATTGTCAGCTTCTTGCTCGTGCCCGGCGCCCGCTTCGGCAGCATCAGCGTCAGTACGCCATCTTCATACCGGGCCTCGGCACCGGCCTCACTGACATCAGCCGGCAATTCAAACGTCCGTGCGTACATGGCGGCGAAGCGCTCGGTGTGCAGCACCCGCTCGCCTTCCTTCTCTTCCTTCGTGGTCTGCGTCTCTGCGCGGATCGCCACGCGATTGCCTTCGATCGATACCTCGATGTCGTCCTTCTTCACGCCGGGCATGTCGACCTTGACTTCGAAGTGGTCGCCTTTGTCGACCACGTCCATCAGGGCGCGTTCTACCGCCGGCATGTCGGGGTAACGGGGCATCGTCGTGAGTGCGCCGCGGTTCCACAGATCATCCATCCAGTCGCCAAACAGCGGCGTGAACGGATCATTGCGACGACGTAGCAGAAGATTTGCCATCGTGACCTCCTCTTGTGCCAATCCGACCCGGAAAACCGTTCCCGGGCCTCACTTCCAAAATAGGGGGACGGACGCCACCCGCAATACGACCACGCCCGTCCCGTTGATGCACGTCAAGCCCCGGACGCCGGCGGCGAACCGGCACACCCCGGCAGCTGACGCTGTGATCAGCGGATTTCGAGCCGCTTGCTCGTTACGGCGACACGTTTGGGCAGCGCCAGCGTCAGCACGCCGTTTTCGAAGCTCGCCTGCGCGCCCTGGTCCGTCACCTCGGTGGGCAGCTCAAAGCTGCGCGCATAGCTGGTGAAGGTGCGCTCGCTGTGCAGTACGCGTTCGCCGTCCTTGGCTTCCTTCTGCTGGCGGCTTTCCGCCTGCAGCGTCACGCGCGCGCCCTCGACCGAGACGTTGATGTCTTCCTTGCTGACGCCTGGCAGGTCGAGCTTGATCTCGAACTTGTCGCCCTTGTCGACGACGTCCATGCGGGCACGCGCCACGGTCGGGCTCTCCCCGCCCCGCGTCGGGACGCCACCGGCACGCTGGAAGAAGTCATTGAAGACGTCATCGACGAGCGAGCTGAATGGATCGCTGCGGCGCACAGAAAGATGGTTCATACGGTCCTCCGATTGAGATGGTGGCAGGCAAGCCTGCGGTGTCACCCAATTCGGGACGGTCGGGCCGGGTTTCAAGACCCGGCAGCAGGCAACGTGCTAGCTGCCGCCGCGGCCGGACCGCCGACGCGGGCGCTTGGACGGCCGGATCTCCCGCACCACCTCCGCGAACTCGTCGACGTCCTCGAAGCTGCGGTACACCGACGCGAAGCGGATGTAGGCCACCTTGTCGAGGCGCTTGAGCTCGCGCATCACCAGCTCGCCGAGCTTCTCGCTCTTGACTTCGCGCTGCGCCGACGACAGCAGCTTGTCCTCGATGCGGGCGATGGCGTCGTCGACCGCTTCCCGCGGCACCGGCCGCTTGCGCAGCGACAACTGCATCGAAGCGCGCAACTTCTCGCGGTCGTAGTCGGCCCGTCCTCCGCCGCGCTTGATGATCGTCGGCATCGCCAGCTCGACCCGCTCGTAGGTCGTGAAGCGTTTGTCGCAGGACAGGCACTTGCGGCGACGGCGGATCGTTGCGCCCTCGTCCGACGCACGCGAGTCAATGACCTGCGTGTCGGCGTTCTGGCAGAAGGGACAACGCATCAGGCGTCCAAAGTGTACGCAGCGCTTCGCGCTGCACGTGCACTTTGACCGATCTGATCAGCGGGCCGCTCTTCGGAGCGGCCGGGCGATCGGCCCGATTTCAACTGCAACGTGGCGGGCAGCGTCATCGCGCTTTCCATTCGACCGTCAGCACCTGCGGGAACCCAGCGTCAAGCACCGTAGACGGGAAAGCGGGCGGTCAGGTGGCCGACTTCGTTGCGCACGCGGGTGAGGGTGGCGGGGTCGCGGGGGTTGTCGAGGACGTCGGCAATCAGGTTGGCGGTCTGCTCGGCCTCCGCCTCCTTGAAGCCGCGCGTGGTCATCGCCGGGCTGCCGAGGCGGATGCCACTCGTGACCATCGGCTTTTCCGGGTCCTTCGGGATCGCGTTCTTGTTGATCGTGATGTGCGCCTCGCCCAGCACCGCCTCAGCGTCCTTGCCGGTGATCTGCTTGGCACGCAGGTCGACCAGCATCAGGTGACTCTCGGTACGGCCGCTGACAATGCGCAGCCCGCGCTTGACCAGCGTTTCGGCCATCACGCGCGCATTGGTGATCACCTGCTGCTGGTAGGTCTTGAACTCGGGCGCCAGCGCCTCCTTGAACGCCACCGCCTTGGCGGCTATCACGTGCATCAGCGGGCCGCCCTGGATGCCCGGGAACACCGCGCTGTTGATCGGCTTCTCCAGAGCCGGCTTCATCAGGATCAGGCCGCCGCGCGGCCCGCGCAGCGTCTTGTGCGTCGTGCTGGTGACGACGTCCGCGTGCGGAATCGGGCTCGGATACACCCCAGCGGCGATCAGCCCTGCGTAGTGCGCCATATCGACCATGAAGTACGCGCCGACATCCTTGGCCACCTTGGCAAAGCGTGCCCAGTCGAAGCGCAGCGAATAGGCAGACGCTCCGGCGATGATCAACTTCGGCTTGTGCCGGTGTGCCAGATTCTCCATCGCGTCGTAGTCGATCTCCTCGCGCTCGTTCAGGCCGTAGCTCACGACCTTGAACCACTTTCCGGAGATGTTGAGCGCCATGCCGTGCGTCAGGTGCCCGCCCTCGGCCAGCGACAGCCCCATGATCGTGTCGCCCGGGTTCAGCAGCGCAAGAAACACGGCAGTGTTCGCCTGCGCGCCGGAATGCGGCTGCACGTTGGCGGCAAGCTCGACAGTCGGATAGCCGAACAGCTGCTTCAACCGGTCGAGCGCCAATGTTTCGGCAACGTCGACAAACTCGCAACCGCCGTAGTAGCGCTTGCCCGGATAGCCCTCCGCGTACTTGTTGGTGAGCTGGCTGCCCTGCGCCTCCATTACCGCCGGGCTGGTGTAGTTCTCGGAGGCGATCAACTCGATGTGCTGCTCCTGGCGCCCGTTCTCCTTGCGGATGGCGGCCCAGAGGTCGGGGTCGATGGCCTCGACCGTGTGCGTTCTTCGATTGAACATGGTTCCTCGCGGCGGGTTGCAAGTGGTTCATCACTTGCCATCTGCCCAGGCGAACGGCAGCTACACAGGTAGCAGATTGGTCCGCGCTCCCCGGGTGTACTCACCCTTTCGCCAGTCACGCGGAACGGGATGGCGACGAAATTATGCCAGTGCGTGCAGCGCCCACAGGCCGGCCGCAAGCGCCAGCAGCGGACCGCTGAAAGCGCGCAGGACCGGACCACGCAGCAACGACCCGCCGGCTGCGGCCGCCACGATCGCCTTGAAAACCACATTTGAAGCGATCGCGATGCCCACCGCAGTGAGGGCCATCACCTGCGTAAGCGCGCCGTTGTCGAGCAGGCGCAGCGCCGACAACGTGATCGCGTCGACATCGGTCGCCCCGGAAACCGCGGCCAGCGCCAGTACGCCGCGCGAGCCCACCATGTCGTTGGCCCAGGCCGCGAGCAACAGGATGACCGCGTAGATCGCGCCGAAACCCAGTGCAGTCCGCAACTGGGTTGGATTCCTGAACGCCGCTTCGTCGACCGGCGGCGCGTCAGCCGCCGCACTCCAGTGCCAGGCGACACCCGCCAGCGACGCCAGCAGTGAAGGAACGATGACCAGCAGCGCCAGCGGCAGGGAAGCGGGTGCGACGACACCCACCAGGACAAGAACCCTCACCAGTTTCGTCGCATTCGCCAGCAGGATCACGAGCAGCGCCGCGGACATGGGCTGTGTGCCGGCAGCGACGTGACGGGCGTAGACCAGTGTGGTGGCGGTGCTCGACACAACGCCACCCAGCACGCCGGTGAGCACAAGCCCGTGGCGACCCCAGGTCAGGCGCCAGGCGACATAGCCCGCCAGGCTGACTGCCGCGACCAGCACGACCATCAGCCAGACCTGGAATGGATTGAGCACCCCGTAAGGCCCGAACGAACGATCCGGCAGCAGCGGCAGGATCACCGCGGTCAGCACCGCGAACTGCAGCATCGAGCGGATGTCCCGGCCGGTCAGCTTGTGGCTGAATCCTTCAAGTTCTGCCTTGAAGTAGAGCAGCACTGTCATGCCGACGCCGAGCGCGACGGCCAGCGTGCGATAGCCGTAGTAGTTGGCAGCGCCGAGGAAGAACACCGCGATCGCGGCGACGACGGTCGTGGTACCGGCATCGTCACGCACTGAGTCAGGGTCCTGCAGGTAGGCCGCCACCAACGCGCCGGTCACGCACAGCGCCCCGGCACCGAGGGCCCAGGCGGAACCGGTGGCCTCGGTCAGCAGCGCGGCTAGCGAGCCCAGCACTGCGATCAGTGCGAAGGTGCGCACCCCGGCTTTCGCCGACGGCTTGCGCTCGCGCTCGAGCCCGACCAGCAGCCCGATGCCCGCGCTCAAAGCAAAGGAAAGAACCAGCGTCAGCGACGCGTTCATCCACTCACTGTAGAGGCCAGACGGAAGGTCGGCTTGGCGCCGGTCAACGCCGGAGCCGCACTCAGGTCAGGGTTTCGTCACGTGCCTGCGCAAGGTGCGTGACATCCGCCCAGTCGACGATGTTCATCGTCAGGGGCGGCACCTCGGCGCTCAGACGGTTGATGCCGGCGTTCAGCATCTGATGCTCGCGTGGGGCATCCCAGGCGAGCCGACGGGCGGTGCGATACACGACATCCAGCACACCCCCGTGCGTGACCACCGCCACCGTTCCGCCGCGATGCCGGGCAACGATGTCGTGCAGCGATTCGAGTACACGCTCCATCAGTTGCTGGCCACTCTCGCCGCCGTCGATGGCCCACGCCGGCTCCCGTTCGCGCCAGCGCCGAAAACCCTCGGGATGCTGGACCGCGATTTCGTCGAGCGTAAGCCCTTCGAAGACCCCGAACGAGCGCTCGCGCAGGCGCGTGTCGGCAATGATCTCCCGGCCGAGTCGCTCGGCCAGCGGCGCGGCAGTCAGCCACGCCCGAGCGAGCTCACTGGAATACACCGCGTCAATGACTTCGCTTGCCAGTCGGTCAGCCAGGCAGGCGGCCTGCCGTATGCCGGTCTGGAGACAGCGGGATATCGAGGTGGCCCTGGATCCGGTGTTCGGCGTTCCACGCCGTCTCACCGTGCCGAATGAGCAGCAGCGCGGTCGAGGTCACGCGAGACGCGGGTTGAGCGTGTACGTGCCCTGGATCGAGGCCTGTCCCAGCACGTGGCCCTCCATCGCCTTCAATACGTCGGTCGCGGCAAACTTGCCTTCGACCGGAACGCGGTCGATGTCGAGCGCGTACAGCGTGAATTCATAGTGATGCAGGATCGAGTCGTTCCACGGCGGGCACGGCCCGTCGTAGCCGAAATAGTCGCCGCTCATGTCGTGGTCGGACGCAAACCAGCCGGTGTAGTCGTTGAGGCCCTGGCGCGTGCCATTGATCGCCGCCGGCCCGTTCTTGCCTCGTGGCGTCACTTCCTTCGAGTAACTGCCGGCCTCGATCGCCCGGGTGGCCGACGCAATGTCGATCAGTGCCCAGTGATAGAAGGACACCCGCGGCAGCGTGTCCGGAATCTCGCGGTCCTCCTTGAAGAGGTCGTCCGGTTTGCTCGGCACGTCGGGGTCGTGGCAGATCAGCGCGAACGACTTCGTGCCGGTCGGCACGTCGCTCCACGCGAAATGCGGATTGCGATTGGCCGACAGCTTGACGTGGTGCGCCGGGTCGATAACGCAAAACGCGTTCTCGGCGGGAACCGGACTGCCGTTCGTGAACGAATCGCTCCAGAGTTTCATGGTGTCTCCTCCTGCCTCGGACGGACCTGCAACCAGAATGTCACGGGACCATCGTCGATCAATTCGACCTGCATGTGCGCGCCGAAACGACCGACTGCGACCGCGCCATGAAGCGCCCGCGCCTGCTCGACGAAGTACTCGAACAGTGCGCGCCCGCGCTCAGGGACGGCGGCGGGAGTGAAGCTGGGCCTGGTTCCGCTCATCGTGTCCGCAGCGAGCGTGAATTGCGGCACGATCAGCAGTCCGCCGGCGACGTCACGCACGCTCAGGTTCATCTTCCCGTCCGCATCGGCGAACACACGATACCCGAGGAGCTTGCGCAGCAGGGCGGCAGCCTCGCCCTCGCCATCCGAGCGTTCCGCGCACACCAGCGCCACGAGCCCGGGTCCGATGGCACCCACATTCACGCCATCGACCGTGACTCGACCTTGCGTCACCCGCTGAATCAGCGCAATCATCGGCAGTCATTTTACTGGGGCACTAACGGCGGCCAGGACCGTCCAATCGCTGTTGGATTCGCAACGACGAGGTGAGGAATTCCGGCGACGACCTGCGCGGAACGATGGTGGATCGCGCCTCGGCGCAGCGGGCGCGGCGCCTGCTGCCATCCGAGCGCCTGGCCGAACTGACCCGGCTGTCGGCCTGGCGTTCGAGCGCAGCGATCGACCGCTGGGGCGTGGTCGCGTTTCACGTCGGCGCTCCGCTGGTGGCACTGGTGCTTGGCGGCCCCATTGCGCTCGAAGGCAACTTTCTGGTCCTTTGGACCCTTTCGCTGGTGACAGTGATCCAGCCCATCCTGCGGCTGCGCGCCATCTGCGAACACGGCGCCGTCACCGATTTGACGACACCGCTGACCGCGGCCCGGACCAACCTGGCGGGACCCATCGCCCGATTGGTGCTGTTCCCGCACCACGTGAACTATCACGTCGAGCACCACCTGTTTCCGGCCGTGCCGCGCTAACGGCTGCCGGAATTGCATCGCGAACTCGACCAGCTCGGGGTACTGCAGGCCGCCGAAGTCCGGCCCCTGAGTGACACTTTCAGGCGCGTCTCGTAGAGCGCGGCACGTTGGCGACCGCGCCGCGCTCCGTCAGCTGACGGTCACTCGCGCCCACTTGCGCTTGCCGACCTGCACGACGTAGGTACCGCCTTTCAGGCGCAGGGCACGATCGGCCACCTTGGTGCCGTCAATCCGCACCCCACCCTGCTCGATGTTCCGCACGGCCTCGCTCGTCGAAGGAACGAGCCCCGCCTGTTTCAGAACGGATGCGATGCCCAGTCCCTCCGCGCCGTCGGCAACGAAAGTGAACTCCGGCATTTCGTCCGGCATCGCGCCGGCACTGAAACGCGCCATGAACTCCTGTTCGGCTCGTTCGGCCGCGCCGGCGGAATGAAAGCGGCTCACGATCTCCCGAGCGAGCAGCGCCTTGATGTCGCGCGGATTGCGGCCCTCGGCCGACTCACGCTTCAATGCGGCGATCTCCGGATTGCCACGCAACGACACGAGGTCGTCACCAGCGCCACATCAGCTCGTCCGAGATCGACATCACCTTGCCGAACATCTCGAATGGCGCCTCGGTGATGCCGATGTAGTTGCCCTTGCTCTTGGACATCTTCTCGACGCCATCGAGGCCTTCGAGCAGCGGCATCGTCAGCACGCACTGCGGCTCCTGTCCGTAGTCGCGCTGCAGGTCGCGCCCCACCAGCAGGTTGAATTTCTGATCCGTGCCGCCCAGTTCGACGTCGGCGCTGCAGGGCCACCGAGTCGTAGCCCTGCATCAGCGGATACAGCAGCTCGTGCATCGCGATCGGCGTGTTCTCGCGGAAGCGCTTGGAAAAGTCGTCGCGTTCGAGCAGGCGCGCCAGCGTGTACTTCGCTGCCAGCTCGATCATGCCGGCCGCGCCCAGCGGCTCGGACCATTCGGAGTTGTAGCGGATCTCGGTGCGCTCGCGGTCGAGCACCAGCGCCGCCTGCTCGAAGTAGGTCTTCGCGTTGGCCTCGATCTCCTCGTGCGTCAGCGGCGGCCGCATCGTGTTCCGCCCGGACGGATCGCCGATCATCCCGGTGAAATCACCGATCAGGAAGATCACGGTGTGGCCGAGGTCCTGCAGCTGTCGCAGCTTGTTCAGCACGACCGTGTGGCCCAGGTGGATGTCGGGCGCGGTTGGATCGAGGCCAAGCTTGCAACGCAATGGCTGACCGGTCGCCCGCGCCCGCGCCAGCTTCTGCGCAAACTCGGACTCCACCAGGAGTTCGTCGCAACCACGCTTCACCAGCGCGAGCGCGTCCTCGATTTCCCGAGTAATGGGGTAGGTCTTTGTCGCGCCTGGATCCATGGCTTTTAAGGAGGCCTTGGCCCCGGTCAAGGGGGCCTGCCGGGATATACTCCACCCTTCGCAAAAAAGCGCACCGGGTGGTGCGCTTTTTCCTGACTGGTGGTCGATGTCGCTCGAGATTCTATCCAAACAGCTCAAAAGCCTCGGTGCCGACGTCCGTCTCGGCGCGCGGCTGGCGATGCGTCGCTGGAGACAGCTCGATCGCAGCACCCGCAGTCGCATCGAACTCACCGCCGTGTTCTCGTTGCTGCCGCTGTCAGCAGCGCTTGCCGCCATCGCAGCGGCGCCGACGGCGCTCGATCTGGATTCGATCCAGGCGCGGCCGATCGTCGAAGCGATCGCCAGTCCATCGATCAGCGAACAACTCCAGGACATCTCGGGCTGCGCAGCGAATCCTTCGTCCGCGAAGCGCGGGTGCAGCGCGGCGAGCCGATCAGTGCACTGCTGCGGCGGCATGGGAGTCGATGACGCGGCCGCGGAGCAGTTCCTCCGGACGGATGCCTCAGCGCGCCCACTCGCGCGCCTGGCGCCAGGCCGGTTCGTTCAGGCGAACATCGATGGCCCCGGCCGCCTGAACTGGCTTCGCGCCTACAGCGTCGATGGCGGCACATCGTCGACCAGCACGCGCGTGACCACGCTGTCGCGCGACTCGAGAGGCGACGTCCGGCTTTGCCATCGCCGAGGCAATGATGGATCTGGAGCGCCGTGTCGAACTGCGCAGCGGCGAAGTCCAGGGCTCGTTCTTCGCAGCGGCGGACGCGGCCGACATTCCCGACTCGATCGCACAGGAGATCATCGACGCGCTCGAAAGCGAAATCGACTTTCACCGCAACCTGCGCCGCGGTGACAGCTTCCGCGCGATCTACGAAGGCCTGTACGCGGGCGGTGAGTACCTGCGTCCGGGCCGCCTGCTGGCGGTCGAGTTCATCAACCAGGGCAAGGCGGTCGAGGCATTCTGGTTCGACGACGGCAGCAAGCATGGCGGCTACTACGCGTACGGCGGCCGCAGCATGAAGCGCGCGTTCCTGCGTTCTCCGCTGGAATACACGCGAATGAGCTCGGGCTTCAGCGACAGCCGCACGCATCCGGTGTTCGGTTACGACGCCGCGCACCGCGGTATCGACTATTCCGCCCCGACCGGCACCAAGGTACGCACGGTCGCCGGCGGGCACCGTCGAGTTCGCCGGCTGGCAGCGCGGCTACGGCAACGTGGTCGAGATCCGGCACGACGAGAAGCACGCCACCCTTTATGCGCATCTGCAGGCCTTCGCGCCCGGGATGGTCAAGGGGGCGCGCATTGCGCAGGGTGATCTGATCGGATTCGTCGGCTCGACCGGATGGGCCACTGGCCCGCACCTGCACTTCGAGGTCAAGATCCGCGGCGTGCACGGTGAATCCGCTGGTCGCGGAGCTGCCGGGTGCCGAGCCGCTGGGCGAGTCGCAACAGGCAGAACTGGTCGTCGCCGCGACGCCATTGCGTCAGCAGCTCGCACTGCTCGAGCGCATCCGGGTCGCAGCCCTCACGCGCTGACGGCCGCATGGCCGCACGCCTCGACGACGCCGCACTTTCCGAGCTTTTCATCGGACTGATGTCCGGCACCAGCCTGGATGGTGTCGACGCGGTCCTCGCCGACTTTTCGGTGCACCCGCCACGAACGCTGGCGCATTCTCACCGGTCGTTTCCGGCGGATCTGCGCAACGAATTGCTCGAACTGTCGAGTCCCGGAGCGAACGAGATCGAGCGCTCGGGGATGGCCGCCGTAACGCTCTCGGAGATCTACGCCGACGCGGTCGCTGGAGTGCTCGCCGATGCGGGCGTCACTGCAGCGCAGGTCGCGGCGATTGGCGCGCACGGACAGACCGTCCGGCACCGGCCGGACGCCGGCTACACGCTCCAGCTGAACGCTCCGGCGCGGCTGGCCGAAGCGCACGGGCATCGACGTCGTCGCGGACTTCCGCAGCCGCGACATCGCGGCCGGCGGACAGGGCGCGCCCCTGGTACCGGCGTTCCACGCCACCGTTTTCGCGTCGTCGCAGCCGCGCGCCGTGGTCAACATCGGCGGTATCAGCAACGTGACGTTCCTGCGCGGTGACAGCCAGGCGCCGATCGGCTTCGACTGCGGACCCGGCAACGTGCTGCTGGACCTGCACGCCGCGCGGCACCTTGCGCAGCCGTTTGACCGCGGCGGAGCCTACGCGCAGACCGGCCGATTGGACCCTGAACTGCTCGCGCGGCTACTGGACGAACCGTACCTTGCCGCGGCGCCGCCGAAGAGCACGGGTCGGGAACTCTTTTCCGCGACCTGGCTGGACGTCAGGCTCGAGGGATCGTCCACCCGACCGCCGGATGTCCAGCGCACGCTCACGGAGTTCACCGCACGCGCGATCGGTGACTCAGATCAGCCGCTGGTGCAACGCCGCCGTCGACATCGTCGTCTGCGGCGGCGGAGCACGCAACGCCACGCTGATGGCTGCACTCGAAGCAGTCGTTGCACCCCGACCGGTCTGCCTGTCGGATGCCATGGGGATTCCGCATGACCAGGTCGAGGCGCTGGCGTTTGCCTGGCTCGCACGCTGCTGCCTGAGGCGCGAGCCGGGCGCCGTGCCCGAGGTCACTGGAGCGCGGGGCGCGCGCGTCCTTGGCGCGATCTACCCGCGCTGAGCCCAAAGAAAAAGGGGCGCCAGTGGCGCCCCTTCTTGTCGATGCAGCCGAGCTAGGCCGAAAACGATGACCCGCAACCGCAGGTCGTCGTCGCGTTCGGATTCTTGATCACGAACTGCGCGCCCTCGAGGTCCTCTTTGTAGTCGATCTCTGCGCCGACCAGATACTGGTAGCTCATCGAGTCGATCAGGAGCATGACGCCATTTTTCTCCATCGTGGCGTCATCCTCGTTGACGACCTCGTCGAACGTGAAGCCGTACTGGAAACCTGAGCAGCCGCCGCCCTGCACGAACACGCGCAGCTTCAGCGACGGGTTGCCCTCTTCGTCGATCAGCGCCTTGACCTTCGACGCTGCTGCATCGGTAAAGAGCAGCGGGGCGGGCATTTCAACAGCAGCGTTCATTGCGTTTCTCCATACAGGGACGTCGTGGCCATTATAGGCATCGTGGCGCCGGTCGGTGCACTCATGCCGTCTCGGAGGTGGTACCTCCGGCAGCCAGTTTCAAGGCCGGCCGGGCGTCCGGCAGCTCGTGGATCAGGCGCCCTTCAACCACGGCGCCATGATGGATTTCCAGCGCCCGGTAGTGAATGTCGCCGACCACGTGCGCCTTGGGTTGCAACTCGATCACGTCCGACACGAAGATCGGACCGGTGACCTTGCCCGAGACAACAAGGTGCGCCGCGTGGACTTCACCGATGACGTGGCCCAGTTCGCTGATGATGACCATCGCGGGCTGGCCATCGGTGCAACGCACGTCCCCTTTCACCGTGCCGTCGATACGCAATCCACCCGTGTACGACAGCGTTCCCTCGATCGTGGTTCCGGCCCCGACCAGGGTGCCGATTGTCTTGGGTGTCGAACGATTGGATCCGAACATCCTGCCTCCCTACATCGAATATGTCTGTTGTGCCCGCGTCTCGCCGCCGGAACTGATCGTCACCTGCACCGAGCGCACCACCGCTCCGACGGGTACCGAAAAACTTCCTTCGACCCGCTGATAGTGGCGGAACGAAAGCGGCGCAGGCCCGGCCGCGGGATGAGCTGCGTCGGGCAACTGCAGCACGGTCGACCGCCCGTCCTGCTGCAGGCTCACCTTCAGGACGACCGTTCCCACGAAATCGCGATCGGGTCGCCCGCTCTGCTGGACCAGCAGACGGTAGCGCAGCGTGGCTTCATCAGTATCCGGCTGCAACTGAAAACTGCGAATCACCACTCCGCGTGCCGCAGCAGCTGGGGCCGGCAGCAGGCTCTCGAAGAACGCGAGGTCGGCCCTGAGTCGGGCGTTGTCCTCCTCGAGCGACTTCATCTGCACCGCGATGCCCTCGCGAGTCGCGCGCTCGACGCTCAACTGGTTCTCGACCTGAACCGCCTCGGCCGCCACGCGGTCCCGCTCGGCTGTCAGCCTTTGCAACTGCGACCGCGCCGTCTCGAGTTCCGCGAGGATCGTGCCGTGATCCGGCTGGCCGATATCGCGCGCATAGCGATAGACGGCAGCCAGGCCCGCCGCCGCGATCAACACGGCGACCAGCAGTACTCCGGCGCGCAGCGCCCAGGGCAGCTGCGTCCGCACCGCCACGCGCGGGGCGCTGACGGAAAGATTGCGCATCCATAACTTCAACTTCATTGGCAGTCAGCCGATGCGTGAGCAACGCCGTAGAACGCAGACGAGCCAAGAAAAAAGCCGCTCCCTGGCTGGGTGCGGCTCTTGTTCTTCTTGGCGCGAAATGTATAGGAGGCGGGGCTGCCTCGATGCGCCTGGCTGAGTGTCGGGCATCCCGCGAAACCGGGCCCTCGAAAAGCCGAAACGCGATCGCGTGATGCGCGACCGCGCCCGATCAGCGCTTCGAGAACTGCTTGCGGCGACGCGCCTTGCGGAAGCCGACCTTCTTGCGCTCGACCTCGCGCGCGTCGCGCGTCACGAGGCCCGCGTTCGACAGCGCCGGCTTCAGCGTCGCGTCATAGTCGATCAGCGCACGCGTGATGCCATGGCGCACTGCGCCGGCCTGGCCCGACTCGCCACCGCCATTCACGTTGACCATGATGTCGAAGGTCTCGGCGTGGTTGGTCAGTTCGAGCGGCTGGCGCACGATCATGCGACCGGTCTCGCGGAAGAAGTACTGCTCGATGGGACGACCGTTAATGACGATCGCGCCCTTGCCACGCTTCATGAAGACGCGCGCGACGGAGCTCTTGCGGCGGCCGGTTCCGTAGTTGTAGTTGCCGATCATGACGACCTCAGATGTCGAGCGCTTTGGGCTGCTGCGCGCTGTGCGGGTGCTGCTGGTCCGGATAGACCTTCAGCTTCTTGATCATGGCGTAGCCGAGCGGGCCCTTCGGGAGCATGCCCTTCACAGCCAGTTGCAGCGCGCGGCCGGGAAAGCGCTCCTGCATCTTGCGGAAGCTCGTCTCGTAGACGCCGCCCGGGTGACCCGTGTGCCGGTAGTACTTCTTGTCCTCGAACTTCGCGCCGGTGACCTTCAGGCGGGCTGCATTGACGACCACGATGAAATCGCCGGTATCAACGTGCGGCGTGTATTCGGGCTTGTGCTTGCCACGCAGGCGGAGCGCGATCTGGCTGGCCAGACGGCCGAGCACCTTGTCGTTTGCATCCACGAGCAGCCAGTCACGCTTCACTTCATGCGACTTGGCGGAAAAGGTTTTCATTGAGAATCCATCCTGAACTGGGTCACTGCACCGCGGCCTCGCAAACTGTCACGAACCCGGCGGGGAAATCCTGAATCCTGGGGGCTTGCCGCCCGCCCGGCCCTCGCTAGAGCGCACCTCTACGCCAGATCGCCCGTTTCGGAGCAACCGACGAATCGCGGAAAGCCTTAAATTTTAAGCGTTTTTGGGAGGCCTTCGCAAGCGCACAAAAAAATTGGCCCGGAGCGGTGAGCTCCGGGCCGAATCCACCAAAGAGGGTGGAGGAGACAGAGGCGGAGAGGTCAGCATCCCTCCATGAAGGCAGTGTGCCGAGAACATTGCTGCGATGCAAGCAAACTGGCTTCCAGTCCGCTCAGCGGCAGGAATGTTCAGCTGGAGTATTCTATTTATTTCAATGGCTTGCAGTATTACTGGCGGATCTGGAGTGATCTTTCAAAGTTGTTGCGTTGCGCTGAAAAGAGGAGGCGAAGACCATGGATTGCGTTGTGCGCTGGACCGGCGATGGCATGAGCTTCACTGCGGAGTCAGGCAGTGGCCATCTGGTGGCCTTGGATGGGTCGCCGGACGGCGGCGGCCGGAACCTGGCGCCACGCCCGATGGAGATGGTGCTGATCGGCACCGGCGGCTGCACCGCCTACGACGTGGTGCTGATACTCAAACGCGGACGCCATGATGTCCGTTCGTGCGACGTGGCCCTGCACGCCGAACGCGCGACCACCGATCCCAAAGTCTTTACCTCGATCACGCAGCGTTTCACGGTGCGCGGGCGCAACCTCGATGTCGCCGCCGTCGAGCGCGCGGTGGCGCTGTCGCACGAGAAATACTGCTCCGCCACTGCGATGCTGGCGAAGACCGCCTCGATCCAGGTGGAAACGGTCGTGGAACAGGTCTGAAGCCTGACCGCTCGGCCGCGGTCGGACGCGCGGTCAGATGTAGTGCGCGGTCGTCGTCATCACTTTCGCGGCGAAGCGCATTGCCCAGCGTGCGGGCAACGGCAACGTCACCCCGCCATGCTCGATTGCACTTTCGGCGTGGTGAACCTCGTCGTCCTTCATCTGTTCGATGACGGCGCGTGACAGCTGGTCGCCAGCGGGCAGCCTTTCGAGGTGACCATCCAGGTGCTGTTCGACCTGCCGCTCCGTCTCGGCCATGAACCCAAGGCTCACGCGGTCGCCGGCACGCGCCGCCACCAGACCGATCGCAAAAGCGCCGCCGTACCACAGCGGGTTCAGCAGGCTGGTGCGCCCACCGAGCGCTTCGATGCGTGATCGCGTCCAGGCAAGATGGTCCGATTCCTCGCTGGCGGCGCGCTCGAACAAGGTCCGCAGCGCGCGATCCTTCGTCGCCAGCGCCTGCGCGTCGTAAAGGGCCTGCGCACAGACCTCGCCGACGTGGTTCACGCGCATCAGTGACGCGGCTGCCCGGCGCTCTTCGTTCGACAGTTCCGGCTCAACGGCCGGACCTGAAGGGGCGGGTCGGTTCGCAGCCGGCGGAGCGGCCAGCGTCCGCAACGCCCGGTCGGCCGCGGCAGTGAGGCGATCAACGAAAGACAGGGAGCGGCTCATATGTTGCACAAATGTAACGCCGCAGCACAGACCTTGCTCAACGAGGGGTGGTGCGGCCGGGGCAGCGCTATTCTCCCACCGGTTCGCAGGCAAGCCGCAGAGCACGCCGCGTCATGTTTTCAAGAACCAGAACAGGCAGGAGACACATCATGCGTAAGACCCTGGTCGCCGTGGCGCTGGCCTGCGCCTTCCCGGCTGTCTATGCCCAGAGCGCGCGGAGCCTCAGTGACTTCACCCCGGGCACCGTGGTCCTGTATGGCGTCCTCGATGCCGGTGTGGAAGTGCTCGACGCCGGCAACGAATCGATTACGCGGATACAAGGCTCAGGCATGTCCGCCGGCAACCGCTTCGGTATTCGCGGAAGTGAACCGTTGGGCAACGGCTACAGCGCGATCTTCACTCTCGAGGGCCGCTTTTCGCTCGACACCGGGTCGGTGACTTACAACGAGTCGCTCTACTGGTGCAAGAACACCGGCGCGCCGGCGTCGACTTTGCCGGTGTGCCCGGGAGTCCGAGTCGTGCCGGGCACCGCGATCGCCGGACTGCCGCCGTCGAATGTCAATTACCAGTTGGTTCTGGGCGGCCTCAACTCGATCAACAACACACTGTTGCAGGCGGTCACGACGGTCAACGGCGCCGGTGCGATCTTCGACCGCCAGTCGTTCGTCGGCCTCGTCACGCCGTACGGCGCTGTCCTGGCAGGCCGCCAGTACACGCCGGGCTACGAAGTGCTGCTCAAGTACACCGCGATGCAGGATGCGACGGCGCTGTCGTTCGGCCAGGGCTATACGAACCCGGCGATCCGCATGAACAACGCGATCGCCTACCGCGCTGAACTGAAGGGCTTCACCGCGTTCGCGATGTACAGCTTCGGCGGCTCCGAGACGCCTGCCGCAAATCGCACCGAACGCACGCTGCCGCCGACCAACGGCGACGACTTCTACGGCGTCAACCTTCAGTACAACACGACAAACTTCGGGCGTCGGGGTCGGCTACAACCAGAACTACGTCGTACCGTATTCGACAACGGCGGCCGGTACCCCGGAGAAGAAGGACGGCCTGCAGATGTTCAACCTCGGCGCCTGGGTCGGTCTCGGTCCGGTCAAGGTCTACGGCCAGTACCTGCAGCGCAAGAACGACAATCCGATGTTCACGCCGCTCGACCTGCAGAACCTCATCGTGGCGACCGGCGGCAGTTTGGCAGCCATCACCAACACTATCCTGAGCCAGCAGTTCAACTCATTCGACATGGACACGATGCGCGGCTTCGCGGGTCCGACCGATTCGCAGGCCTATCACCTTGGCTTGACATGGAACTTCCTGCAGCGGCATACCCTGTACGGCGTCTACAACTACGCCAAGGACACGGGCCGTTCGGTGTGGGCCACGGAGGACGCCGTGGTCAACCACTACGGCGTGGCATACCAGTACCAGTTCTCGCCGCGCACGGCGCTGTTCGCGGCAGCCGCGTTCATGGCCAACAGCGACCAGGGGCGCATGACACCGTCGTCGGCCGGCTACACGACAGGCTTCGCGACGAGTTTCGGCGCGGATACGGCCTCCTATCAGCTCGGCATGCGCCACATGTTCTGAGGATTTCGCAATGCGGAACAAAAAGGGCGCTTCGGCGCCCTTTTTCGTTGTTGCTGTGGGGCAACATTGCACCGTGGATTCGCCACGTTTTTGCTCTCGAAGCTATGCCTTACTCCGCCCCTCTGAAACAATCCTCCCCAGCTTCCTCCGGGGAAGTGATTCATCGGCCCACCGTGCTGTCCAAAGCCGGCGGCCAGCCAAAGAACTTCAAACACTAGCTAGGAGAGCTTGGAATGAAGAAAAGTCTAATCGCACTGGCAGTCCTCGGTGCGCTGTCGGGTGCCGCGTCCGCGCAATCGAGCGTCACGCTGTACGGCATCGTCGACATCGGCCTGCAGTGGAATGAGATCGGCGTCAACAAGGGCACGACCGCTCTGCCGGTCTGGTCACAGGAAAGCGCGTGGAGCATCGACAGCGGCTACCAGTCGGGCAGCCGCTTCGGCCTGCGCGGCGCGGAAGCGCTGGGCGGCAACTGGGCCGCGGTGTTCGCGCTGGAAGGTGGCTTTGACGCCTCGACCGGCATGTCGCAGCAGGGCGGCCGTCTGTTCGGCCGCCAGGCCTATGCCGGCCTGCGCCACGCCGCCTTCGGTACGGTCGCGTTGGGCCGCCTCGCCACGCCGTCGTCGGGCACGGGTGACTTCGACCTGTGGGGCGCAGTCGATCCGTTCGGCACCGGCTGGGGTCAAGCCAGCTTGGGCGCGACCTTCATCCCGTCGTCGACGCTGCGGGAAGACAACTCCATCATCTGGGCGTCACCCAGCTGGGCCGGCTTCAAGTTTGCCGCGCAGTACTCCGGCAACGTTGACGGTGGCGAGACCGCTCCGCAGGGTACCAACACCTCGGCGTTCAACCTCGGCGCCAACTGGTCGTGGGGTCCGCTGTTCCTGGCCGCGACTTATGACGTCATCCAGTACGCGGATCCGGGCTCGGCCGGCCGTCTCGGCGCGGGCAACCCCGACCAGAAGATGCTGCAGGTTGGCGGCACGTTCGACTTCAAGATCGTGAAGCTGCACGCCGCCTACGCGGACCAGAACAACATCAGCACAGTGCAGACGCTGGGCGGTGTGGCATCTGCCGTGCCGGCCGGTTTCGTACCGGCGGGCGTGGGCAACTTCAACAACACGGCCTATATGCTGGGCGTGTCGGTTCCGCTGTTCGGTGGCTCGATCCTGGCTTCGTACCAGTACTCGGACGCCAGCAACATCATCAACGGACTGGCGTCAGTTCGAGCCTGACTATTCGAACTGGGGTATCGGCTACTCGTACCCGTTCTCGCGCCGTACCAACATGTACGTGGGCTATGCCCAGCGCGAGTGGGACGGCTCGATCCGCTCGACGACGGGCACGTTGCTCTCAACGGCCGCGCAGTTCTTCGACAAGAGCCAGTTCGCGCTCGGCATCCGTCACCTGTTCTAAACCGACGGAACGCAGTAACCAAGGCCGCTGCTTGCAGCGGCCTTTTTTTCGTCCCTACGTCAGAACGCGCGCAAGCTGCGCCGCCACGCTGCGGTCGAGCAGGCCGATGCGCATCCGGCGTTCGACCAGATCGGCCGTGGTACGCGCCTGCTCGTGCACGCGGGCGATGTCGCGGTAGCGCAGCACGGCAGCCGTGTCGGTCGGCGCGGTTGCGGCGGCGTCCTGCGCGGCTTCGATCGCCGGATCGACGTCGAGCCGCAGCCTCGCGGTTGCGGAGGTCGACGCGGGCAGCAGGCCACGGCGCACCGCCTGGTCGAGCGCGTCGACGGCCATGCGCCGGTAGGTGGTCCACTTGCCGCCGGTGACGGTGACCAGGTTGCCGTGCTCGATGACGATCGTGTGTTCGCGCGAGAGCGTCTTCGTCGCACCCGGCGCGCCCTTGGCCACCAGCGGGCGCAGCCCGGCGAAGGTGTTGGTGATGTCCTCGGGCCGGATCGGATCGCGCAGGTAGCCGCGCGCAGTCTCAACGATGAAGTCGATCTCCTGCGGTGTCGGCTGCGGCTCCTGCACCACTTCGGTCGTGGGCACATCGGTGGTGCCGACGATCAGCCGCCCCATCCACGGAATCGCGAACAGCACCCGGCCATCGGATGTCTTCGGGATCATCAGTGCGCGCGGCACCGGCAGGAAACGCGCGTCGACGACGATGTGCGAGCCGCGACTGAGCGCCAGCAGCGGGCGCGCAGCGGGTTCAGCCAGCGTACGGATACGGTCGACCCAGACCCCGGTGGCGTTGTAGACGACGCGCGCGCGCAGATCGAACCGCTCGCCGGTCTCGGCATCGATTGCCTGCACCGCGGTCACGCGGTCGCCTTCGACGCGCATGCCGTCGCAGCGCACGTAATTGATGACGGTGGCCCCCAAGCGGCATGCGGTGCGCATCAGTGCGATCGCCAACCGCGCGTCGTCGAATTGCCCATCCCAGTAGGAGACACCGCCGTGCAGGCCGTCCGGCCGCACCGTGGGCAGGCGCCGGATCGTCTCTGCGCGTGACAGCCAGCGGGTCGGACCGATGCCACGTGCGCCGGCCAGCGCGTCGTAAAGGCCCAACCCGACGCGCATGAATTCCCGCTCGAGCGGCCGGTAGCACGGCACGATGAATTCGAGCGGATGCACCAGCTCCGGCGCATTCGCGATCAGCAAGGCGCGCTCGGCGAGCGCTTCGCGCACCAGCTTCACGTTGCCCTGCGCCAGGTAGCGCACGCCACCGTGGATCAGCTTGGTGCTGCGGCTCGAGGTGCCCGCGGAAAAGTCGTGTGCCTCGATCAGCGCGGTGCGCAGGCCACGCTGCGCGGCATCGACCGCGATGCCGAGGCCGGTCGCGCCGCCGCCGATGACGACGACATCCCAGGGCCGATCCTCGCGCAGCGCGGCCAGCAGTGCCGCGCGCTCGATGACCGGGGCGCGCACGGCATCCTTCATTCGATCCATAGTCGCGATCTCTCCACCGCGCGTCGCCATTGTGTCAACAGCGACGCGCGCTCATCCTCGTTCATCCGCGGTTCGAAGCGACGCTCGGCGCGCCACAGCTCAGCGAGTTCGTCGGTGGTGGACCAGACACCGGTCGCCAGCCCGGCGAGATAGGCTGCACCCAGCGCCGTCGTTTCCGTCACCTCGGGGCGCACCACCGGCACACCCATCACATCCGCCTGAAACTGCATCAGCAAGTCGTTGCGCGCAGCGCCGCCGTCGACACGCAACTCGGTGATCGGCCGGTGCGCATCGCGCTGCATCGCGTCCAGCACGTCGGTTGACTGGAAGGCGATCGATTCGAGCGCCGCGCGTGCAATGTGCGCGCGGCTGGTTCCGCGCGTCACGCCGATCAGCAGGCCGCGCGCGTCCGGATCCCAGTGCGGTGCGCCGAGGCCGACAAAGGCCGGCACCAGGAACACGCCGCCGTTGTCGCTCGCCTGACGGGCCAGCGCCTCGACGTGCTCCGAGCGCTCGAACAGACCCAGGCCGTCGCGCAGCCACTGCACGACCGCGCCGGCGACGAACACGCTGCCTTCGAGCATATAGGCGGCGGGCGCTGACGTGCCGACACGCCAGCCCGCTGTGGAGAGCAGGCGATTCGCCGACGGCTGCGGCTGCGCGCCGACGTTCATCAGCATGAAGGCGCCGGTGCCGTAGGTGTTCTTTGCCATGCCGGCGGAGAAGCACGCCTGCCCGAAGGTCGCGGCCTGCTGGTCGCCGGCGTTGCCTGCGATGGCGATCGGTGCACCGAAGAATTCGGGCCGCGTCTCGCCGACGATCTCGCTCGACGCCGAGAGGCGGGGCAGAACGCTGCGCGGTACGTTGAAGAGCCGCAACAGTTCGTCGTCCCAGTCGAGCGTGGCCAGATCGAGCAGCAGCGTTCGCGACGCATTGCTGACGTCAGTCACGTGCGCCGCACCGCCGGTGAGATTCCAGATCAGCCAGCTGTCGACGGTGCCGAACGCCAGTTCGCCGCGATCGGCGCGTGCCCGGGCGCCCGGCACATGGTCGAGCAGCCAGGCAATCTTGGTCGCGGAGAAGTAAGGATCCAGCACCAGTCCCGTCTTCCTGGTGACGGATTCCTCGTGGCCGCGCTCGCGCAGCGACGCGCACAGTCCCGCGGTACGCCGGTCCTGCCAGACGATCGCATGGGCAACCGGTGCACCGGTCGAACGGTCCCACAGGACGGTGGTCTCGCGCTGGTTGGTTATGCCGATGCCGGCGATGTCACGCACCGCGATCCCGCCCTGGCGCAGTGCCGCCTGGGCGCAGGAGAGCTGCGTCGACCAGATCTCCCCGGCGTCGTGCTCGACCCATCCGGGCTGCGGATAGATCTGCCGGAATTCCTGCTGTGCCGACGTGACGATACGGCCGCTGCGGTCGAAGACGATGGCGCGCGAACTCGTGGTTCCCTGGTCGAGTGCCAGCACGTACTTCATCGGTGGCGCCGTTGCTGTTGTTGTGTCGCTGCTGCGGGCAGCATAGACGAATGACCTTGCACGCGGCAGACTTGCCGCACAACCTAGATCAAAGGAGACAACATGTTCGGTCGCCTGCTCGCCGTCACGGCGCTCGCAGTCATGGCACTTGCACCGGCCCACGCGCAGACCTGGCCATCCAAACCGGTGCGGATCATCGTTCCGTTCCCGCCCGGAGGGACCACCGACATCGTGGCGCGCTCCATCGGGGTCGAACTGCAGCGCATGTGGCAGCACCCGGTGGTCATCGAGAACCGGGCCGGTGCCGGCGGCAACATCGGCGCGGACGCGGTGGCCAAAAGTCCCGCCGACGGCTACACGCTGCTGATGGGCACGGTCGGCACGCACGCGATCAACCAGGCGCTGTTTGCGCAGAGCGGCAGCAAGATGCCGTTTGATCCGGTGAAGGACTTCGTGCCGATCACGCTGGTGGCCGGCGTGCCGAATGTCATGGTCATCAATGCGAAGCTGCCGGTGAACTCGGTGGCGGAGTTCATCGCCTACGCGAAAGCACGGCCGGGGCAGCTCAACATGGCGTCGAGCGGCAACGGCACGTCGATTCATCTCACCGGCGAACTGTTCAAGACGGTGACCGGAACCTATATGGTCCACTTCCCGTACCGCGGCTCGGCGCCGGCCGTGACGGACCTCATCTCCGGCAACATGAACGTGATGTTCGACAACCTGCCCTCAGCACTGCCACACATCAAGAGCGGTCGCCTGAAGGCACTGGCGGTCACCTCGCGCACGCGTTCCCCGGCCCTGCCGGACGTGCCCACCATCGAGGAAGCGGCCGGGCTCAAGGGCTTCGACGCGAGTTCGTGGTTCGGCCTGTTTGCTCCGACCGGCACGCCACGCACGGTCGTCGACAAGATCCAGGCGGATGTCGCGAAGGCGCTGGCGCAGCCGGCGGTGCGCGAGCGCTTCGTCGCGCAGGGCGCGGATCCGGGCGGCAACACGCCGGATCAGTTCGCTGCCTTCATCCGGGCGGAAACCGACAAGTGGACGCGCGTCGTGAAGTTCTCCAACGCCAAGGTGGACTGAGCTGGCATCGTCGCCTTCCGCAGCGGACACGCCCGAGACGACCGCGTCGCTGGATGGCGCGACCTGACGCCGGTGCCGTCTCACCTGGGCTGTGCGAGACGATCGACCATCGCGATGATCGCCTTGACCTGGACGCCGGTCTTGACCGCGTAATCCGTGCCCGTGTAGCCCCACCAGTCCCAGCACCCGTTCGGATTGAATGGCTGCCACCAGGACACCATCGTCGGCTGGCTCGGTTGCACCTGCGGGTACAGCACGATGGTGTCATGTCCGGCGGCCCAGCCGTTGTAGCCGGCGTCGCGCACGAAGACCTGCTTGATCTGGGTCGCCCCCTGGCGGCAGCCGTGCAGCGCGACGTGGACGCGGCAGCGCACGCCCTTCTCGCATTGCGCCGGAATGTAGGCATAGCCGGCACTCGCCATCGAGGACATCGACCACCAGCGCCGCCAGGTCGGGACGAACTCCGCCTGCGCGAACTCGAGGACACGTCCCTGGCTGGCCGTGCCCGCGGGAATGCCCGGATGCAGCGCGCTCAGCATCTCGCCGACACGATCGACGCCGCAGCGGTTGAGGAACGGGGTGTCGCTCGTGTTGCACGCAACGCCCTGCGACGGCGTCGGCAAGCCGTGCGCCAGGCCGGGCTCGACCTTGAACTGTGTGCCTGCCTTGTTGTAGTGGGCGAAGAACTCGGAACTGGAGCGCACCACCGACGGCACCACCTTGGTGTCGACTTCGCCTGCAAGCAGCCACGCGCGCATGCGGCGCAGATTCTCGGTCGAATCGATGAGGCGAATGCCGGCGAGGCGTTCGGCGTCGCGGATCGAACCGTCGGCGCCCGGGTCGCCTTCCATGCACGGGCGCTCGATGCGAGCCGCATTAATGCCGACGCAGTAATACGGGCCGCCCGCAAAAACCCCGACCCCCGCGACGCGCGCGGAATGAGCCACTGCCACCTGCACCGCCATGTACGCCCCGGACGACAGGCCGGAGACGGTGAACCGGTCGCCCTGCGCGTTCAAGGCCGGAAGACGGTCCGCGGCCGTCGCGGCTACCATCGGCGCGGCCGCCAGCAGCACCGCAACCCGTCTCGCCCATGACCGCATGACCGCCTCCCGCACGCCGTTGCTCACCGCCCTGCTGATCGCCACGATCATCGCACTGCTCGCCTCCGGCTGGCGGCCGTATGACCGTCTCACGTGGCTGATGGAAGTGCTGCCGGTGCTGATCGCCCTGCCGCTGCTGATCGCGACGCGCGAACGGTACCCGCTGACCACGCTGCTGTACCTGCTGATCTTCTTGCACGGGCTGGTGCTGATCCTGGGTGGCGCCTACACCTACGCCCGCGTGCCAGCGGGACACTGGGTGCAGCAGGCATTCGACCTGTCACGCAATCCCTACGACAAGCTCGGGCACTTCATGCAGGGCTTCGTGCCGGCCGTCATCGCGCGGGAAATCCTGCTCCGCGGCGGGCACGTGCACGGACGTCGGATGACCGCGTTCCTGTGCGTCTGCGTGGCGCTGGCGATCAGCGCGTTCTACGAGCTGATCGAGTGGTGGTCGGCACTCGCGCTGGGACAAGGTGCCGACGAGTTCCTCGGCACGCAGGGCGATCCCTGGGATACGCAGTCGGACATGCTGATGGCTCTGATCGGCGCAATCGCGGCACTGCTTGCGTTGTCCGGCCTGCACGACCGGCAGCTACTGGCGCTGCGATCGGGCACCGCCTCCGACGGTCGGCCGCCGCGCTAAGAGTCCTTGGCGCAACGCGCGCGACCCACCCGCGCCGCGCCCTTGAGCGGCGACAAGTCGGCCGATCACTGAACGTCAAGTTGGGTACGCGCAGCGCGAGTGGGATGGCCGGGTCACGCAGGCCTGCGGCAGTGCACTGCCGCAGGCCTCGCAGATCTTTGACCGCGCGCAGTTTGCGCTCGGCCTGCGTCACAACTTCTAGGCCAATTCAAGGCATCGAGACGGCGGCCGCGGCTCAAGCGGCCGCAGTCTTCTTTTTGCCGTCTGTCCGAAATTCGGCGCGTGAGAGGGGTAATCCGCCATTCAGTGGATTGCCGCTTCTGCATGAACATCCCACTGTCACATTGCGTGCAGACAATGCGCGCCGGAGGCGATCATGCAGATGCGGATGCGCGAGCGGAACAACGAGGTCGAGATCCAGTTCAGCAGCCTGGGAGGCCGGCAGCAGGCCGTCCTGGAAGCGCTGAGCGGCGCCACGGGCCACGGCGAGCCGATCGATCGCGCCAAGCTCGAATCGCTGTCGGTGCGCGCCCGTGCAGACGCAATGCAGGTGCGGGTACGCGCGAAATCGGGTGAGTGCCTGGACCTGACGCAGCTCTATCGCGGTCTGCGCCGCGCGCTGTTCGAGGACGTCCGCCGCAAGGCGGACGCGTCCCTTGCCGGCTACTGCGCGGAGCCCGGAGCCTAGGACCTGTTCACGCTAAATGCAGGAGATGCGTTGGGCCGCAATGCGGATGGATGCGCGAAGGGCGGCGCCGCGAATGGTAGTTCCCCTTCGCAAGCCGCCCGACAAAGCAGACGCCGCAATGCGTCCGCCACTCCCTTCGCACTCCCGGCTTTAGAGTGAGCAGGCCTTAGAAGCGCAGCCCGACGCCCAGCGACATCATCGGCGCAAAGCGGGCTTCGTCCGCGAGTCCAGCGGCGTCTAGTGCCCGCGCATCCATTCCGCAGGGTCCGGCCGCTACTCCGCCCGGACAGCCCCAGGTAGCGAGGCTGCCGCGCTGGTACATCACGCCCAGATCCGCCGTCAGATAAAGGCCGCTGCGCGCAGCCGTTCCCAGGCCCCAGCCAACGCCAAGATAGGGGTTGCCTCGCGCGGGTGAGATGCGCGCATCCAGCGCGACGCTAGACGACCCGTAGTCGCCCACACTGCGCAGGATGCCGTCCAGGGCCGGACTGGCGGCCCCGGGGACATCGGCGCGCATCGATCCGTAGGCAAGGCCACCCGTGACACGAAAACCGCTGGCCAGTGGATACCAGTCCGCCAGCACCATCGAACTGGCGACGACCCCGTCGCTTGCGAGCAGGCCGGGGCGCCCGCCGACCCAGCCGCGGAGGCCGATACTGGGCGTCAGTTCGACTGCACGATCAGCGCCCAGCGGCGGCAGGGACAATCCGGGCCCCTGCACCTGTGCCGCAGCCGTTGCGGCCATCAGCATCCACGCTGCCCCGACGATCTGCCATCTCATGACTGCCTCCGGTAGCTGCCACCGCACCGCCCTCAAGCTAGGACAGGTCCGACTGGCTGCATAGCCGAAGATTCACGCAAAAGCGGCCCCATATCAGCGGCACTGCTGTGAATGGGGGATGGCTGCGCCCCCTCGCTTCGGAATTCCGGCCCAGGGCGTCGCAAGCGCGCGACGATTACTCCTCGAACCGGGGCTTGCGCGACGGCGGCGGTCGATCGCCGCGCTCCGGCCGGCGCGGCGGCCCGCTCCGCTCGCGGAACGACGGAGCACGATCGCGCGGCGGACCGGGCGGCCGACCACCGGCAAACCGGGCTAGTCGCATCACCAGCCGCAGCACTTCATTCACCGATTCCGAATCGCGGAAGACGCGCGCCACGTCGGGGTCCAGCCGGATCGCGCCCGCCGATGCAACATGCATCCGCTCGCGCGGCGCCTCGCCGCGTGCCGGGCGCTCGGCGCGCTGGTACGGATTGCCGACGGTACGGTCCTGCAGCGCACGGGCGCGTGGCCCCGTGCGCGTGCCGACCGGCGGGCCACGGCGTTCCTTCTTGTCACGCTCCTTCATTGGTGCCTCCTCGGGCAGTGTCGGTGTTCGACTCAGAGATGCTCCGCGAGGAGCCCCTGCGAAAAAAGAAGGCCGCACGTGGCGGCCTTCGCGTATCGAGTTGCAGGCTCAGACGGCTTTCTTTTCGTCGCGCAGTTCGCGCCGCAGGATCTTGCCAACATTGGTCTTCGGCAGGTCGCTGCGAAACTCGATGTACTTCGGCTTCTTGTAGCCGGTCAGGTGCTCCTTGCAGTGCTCCATCAGTTCCTTCTCGGTGAGCGCGGGATGCTTCTTTACGACGAAGAGCTTGACCGCCTCGCCCGAATTCTCGTCCGGCACGCCGACTGCAGCACACTCGAGCACGCTTGGATGCCCTGCGACCACACCTTCGACTTCGTTCGGGTACACGTTGAAGCCGGAGACCAGAATCATGTCCTTCTTGCGGTCGACGATCTTGGTGTAGCCCTCGGCATCCATGACGCCGATGTCCCCGGTCTTGAAGAAGCCGTCGGCCGTCATGACCTTGATGGTTTCGTCCGGCCGGTTCCAGTAACCCGGCATCACCTGCGGACCGCGGATCGCGATCTCGCCCACCGAGCCGACCGGCATCGGCTTTCCGGCGTCGTCGAGGATGGCAATCTCGGTCGACGGCATCGGCAGGCCGATCGATCCGGTGTACCGGCTGGTGTCGATCGGGTTGCAGGTCGCCGCCGGAGACGTCTCCGACAGGCCGTACGCTTCGCAGATCGGGCAGCCCGTGAGCTTCAGCCATTTCTCCGCAACTGCCTGCTGAACTGCCATGCCACCGCCGAGCGACACCAGCAGGCCCTTGAAATTGAGCTTGCGGAATTCTTCGTTGTTCATCAGTCCGTTGAACAGCGTATTGACCGCGGGGAATACGTGGAAGCTGTGCTTCTGCAGTTCCTTGACGAAGCCGGGGATGTCGCGCGGGTTCGGAATCAGCACGCAGTGGCCGCCGACGCGCGCCGACAGCATCGCGCACGCGGTCAGCGCGAAGATGTGATACAGCGGCAACGCGGTGATGACCGTCAGCTGCTCGCCGGACTTCAGCTTCTTCAGCGCCGGCTGGTACCACGCCTCGGACTGCAGCACGTTGGCGACGATGTTCTTGTGCAGCAGTTGCGCGCCCTTGCTGACGCCGGTCGTTCCGCCGGTGTACTGCAGGAACGCGGTGTCCTCCAGCGTCACGGAGACCGGCTTCAGCGTCATGCGCAGGCCATCGGCCAGCGCCTCGTTCCAGCGAATCGCGTTGGGGATCGTGTACTCGGGCACCATCTTCTTCACGTTGCGCACGACGAAGTTGACCAGGATGCCCTTGAAGAAGCCGAGCATGTCGCCCATTGCGCAGACCACGACCGTCCGCGTCGGCACCTTGTCATAGACCTGCTGCAGTGTCGTCGCGAAGTTCTCGAGAATGAAAATCGCATCCGCACCGGAGTCCTTGAGCTGGTGCTCCAGTTCGCGCGGCGTGTACAGCGGATTGACGTTGACGACGGTACAGCCGGCCCGCAGCACGCCCGCCAGCACGACCGGGTACTGCAGCACGTTGGGCATCATGATGGCGACGCGCTTGCCCTTGGTGAAGCCACGGCTCTGCAGCCACGCGCCGATTGCGGCCGACTGGGTGTCGAGGTCGTGGAATGTCAGCGTCTTGCCCATGCAGCTGTACGCGGGCTGGCCGCCATGCTTCTTGAAGGCCTCTTCCAGCAGCTCCACCAGCGACTTGTACTGGTGGTAATCGATGTCGGCGGGAACGCCGTTGGGGTAGTTCTTCAGCCAGAACCGGTCCATCGTGGTCTCCTTGTTGCGCCGGCAGCCACCGGCGCCGTTCTTGGATTCGGGTGCACCGTGCAGCCGCGGTGAACCGATCGATTTTAGCCCTTTGACCCCGGTCGGGCTCCGTGTGCTAACGCGGAGCTTGCAGCTGGTCCAGGGCAGCGTTGCGCTGCTCGGGCGAAAGGGCCGCCAGCCGCTTGACTCCGGCATAGAAGGCGGGAAAGTCGCCTTGGTGCTGGGCGAGCAGCGCGCTGAACGCGGGTACGCGGTCGTTGTAAGCCGCCACCGCGGCGAGGTGCGCGTTGGTGAGATCCTGGGCGAAGAAGCGGTCGTAGCCGGCGTAGCCGCCCCAGCTCTGTTTCAGCGCTGCATAGTCCTGCTGCAGTTCGGCAAACAGCTGCCGCTTGCGCGCGCGCTTGGCCGCGTCGGTCGCCGTGCTGTCGTAGTTCTGCTGCAGCAGCGCGCGGTACTTCAGCAGCAGATTCAGGAACTGTTCGCGCCGCTGCGCGAACTCCGCATACGCCTGGCGCGACGACTCACTGCCATGGACGTCCAGCCAGCGGCGTACGCCCTCGCGCTCGACGGTCGTCGCGAAGGACTCGTTGAAGGTCGTGTCGCCACCAACGAACACCACCTGGTGCGCCAGTTCATGGAACAGCAGGCCGGCGAGCTGGCCCTCGGTACCGCCGACAAAGGTGTTGAGCAGCGGATCCGCGAACCAGCCGAGCGTCGAATACGCCGGCACGCCGCTGACGTTGACTTCATAGCCTTCGGCACGAAGCCCATCGGCGGCAGCATCGGCCGCTGCCTTGTCGAAGTAGCCGCGGTAGCCGGCGCAGCCCACCACCGGATAGCACCACTGCTTGAGCTGCAGCGACAGTTCGGGGGTGGCGAAGACGTTCCACACCACGTAAGGCCGCTTCAGGTCGGCGTAGCGGGTGTAGCTGCCATTGTCGGGCAGGCTCAGCTGGGCGGATGCAAACGTGCGCATCTGCTGTGCGCGTTCGAGCCGCTGCTTGAGCGGCGGCGCGGCCTGCGGGTCGGCGATCACATCGGGGATCGGTCGTGCAGCCTCGAGCATCGCGAAGTGCCCCTGGACCGATTGCGCGTAGTAACCCAGGGTCGAACAGCCGCCGGCCAGGCCCCCAACAAGCAGCAGCCCGCCTGCGGCGGCGAGCCACCACCTGCGACTGTGTCGCAACGAATTCACCCAGCCGGATGCGCCCATGCGGCGCATTCTGCCGAACTCCGCGCCACGAGGCAGCAACGCTCAGCGCGGCAGCTGGCAGACCACCCGACGCAGCTTGCCGCTGGCGGAATCGCGGATCGGGGCGCTGCGCGACATGCGGATCTGCACGGGCCCGACTTCGCAGGTGTCGAAATAGTTACGCAATGCAATGCGCACCCGACCGCCGCGACCGCGCTCCAGCGCGCCAAGATGGACTGCGAGCACTCCATCCGAGCGCTGCACCACCTGAAACTCGTGCGCACCGGCGCCCTCTTCGAGCACGGTTTCAAGCGCTAGTGGCACCACCGAGACCTCGCCGCCGCGGAGTCCCGGCAACCGCAGCGTGTCATCACATCGTCCCTCGACCGCGACCGAAGGAAAGTGGCTGCCACAGGCGCAGGCGTCCGGGTGCAGCGTCACGGCGTCGCCCAGGTCGTAGCGGATCAGTGGCTGGATCCGGTTGGCGAGATTCGTCAGCAGCACCGAGTGGGAGCGCACACCCGGGTCGACGGGTCGGCCGGCGCGGTCGATCGGTTCCAGCACGACCCAGTCGGCGTTGATGTGAAGTCTGCGGTGCGGGCACTCCCAGGCGATCGGCAGGAACTCCGAGGCGCCATAGGCACTGCGCACGCGGCAACCGAACGCACGCTGCACGCGCAAGCGAGTCGGTTCCGACAGGACCTCGCCACCGGTCCAGATCTCGCGTGGCCGCAGCCGCAGCCGCCCTGCCTCCTGCTCTTCGGCCAGCATCTCGGCGGCCGTCGGATAGGTCGCGAGGATCGTCGGGCGATACGCGTTCAGCTCTTGAACCAGCGCCGAACAGGGCTGCAGCAAGGCAAAGGCGCGCACGGCGTCGGCCATCCACGGTGCCCAGCGGCGCATGCGCTCGACCGTGGCGACGCCGGCAAAATGACCATCGGTCGCCGCCACCATCGCGTAGCGGTCGCCTTCCATCAGCTGGCGCAGCAGGTCGGTGGGTGAGCGCAGTCCGCGAAAGCGCTGCGTCTCGAGCGCGTCGTATACCGCCATCGCGTCCGGATCGTGGACAAAAAAACCGGGCGTGCCGGTCGTGCCCGAACTGGTCCAGACGCCGTAACGCCCACCCAGCGAATGACCGATGCGGTTGGGATCGGCGACGAAGTCCTCGATCGCTCGCCGCGTCACGTCCGGCCGAGTGACGACCTCGTCAAAACGCTCCATCAGTTGGCGCTTGCTGACAGGCGGCAGGTCTCCCAGAGTCACGCCGGCAGCCGGCAAACGCCGGTACAGGCTGGCGTAGAACGGCGATGCCGCGCGCGCGTAGGAAACCAGCGCCCGGAGTCGGCGCTCGGCCGCGTGGGCGATAGCCCGGCTGGCCAAGTGGGAGCCTTGCCAGACGTCGAAGGCCGCTTCAGCCCAGCGTGCCGGGTCATACGCGGACACATTGGGCAGGTTGAAGAGGGAACGCACTGGATGCATCTCGGGTCCGCCGTGCTCGGCTGTCACACGTTTCATTGTGGCCGGTCCACGCGACGGCGCCATGACGCAATCGGGTGGCCGCGCCGATGCGCTAACGCGTCTGCTCGACCTCGACCAGGCAGTCGTAGAAGGTCGGCGCGCGGCCGATGTCGGTCAGCGCCGGGCTCGTCACCTCGTTGGCATTACGACCGTCGGCGGCCAGTTTCTTCCACCAGATCGACAACGCCACCACACAACCGCGGCGCGCGCGGTCGCTGACACTGGCGCGGAGCCGGAGCGAACCGCGGTCATTGAACACACGCACGGTGTCACCGTCGCCGATGACGCGCGCCGCCGCGTCGTCGGGATGGATCTCGAGTGTTGGCTCGCCTTCGGTCGCGCGCAGGCTGGTGACGTTGACGAACGTGGAGTTGAGGAAGTTGCGTGCCGGCGGCGAGATCAGCGCCAGCGGATAGCGCGCGGCGAGCGCCGGATTCGAGATCGGCCCTTCATTGGGCGCCACGTACGCCGGCAGCGGATCGACCCCGAGCCGCGCCAGTGTTTCGGAGAAGAACTCGCACTTGCCCGATGGCGTCGGGAACCGGCCTGCGGCGAATGGCGCGTGCGTGTCGGGCAGGTCGAGCCGCTCCCAGCCCGCCCGCTTCAGCCGCGGCCAGTCGAACTTCGCGGTCGGCCCGAGCGGCGCAAAGGCCTGCGCAGCCAGCTCGTCGTCCGACTCGCGGAAGGCCGGCTCGGTGTATTCCATCTTCGCCGCCAGTCGACGGAAGATCTCGCTGTTCGGCAGGGCTTCGCCAAGCGGCTCGATCGCCGGGTTGTTCGCCAGCAGGTAGAGGTGCCCGTACGACTTGTGCACGTCGACGTGCTCGAGCTGCGTCGTCGCCGGCAGCACGAAGTCGGCATAGTCGGCCGTATCGGTCTGGAACTGCTCGAGCACGACGGTGAGCAGGTCCTCGCGCGCGAAGCCCGCCGCCACCTCGCGCGACTGCGGCGCCACCGCGACCGGGTTGCTGTTGTAGACGATCAACGCATCGATCGGAGGATCCGCGTGCAGCAGGTCGTGGCCGATCGTCGACATGTTGATCGTGCGCGGCGAACGGCCCGCGAGCAGATCGGGTCGGTAGAGGCGCGCCGCATCGACCGGATAGTTGCCGCTGGTGGACAGCAACACCCCGCCAGCAGGATGGCGCCAATGCCCGGCGAGTGCCGGCAGGCAGGCGACGGCGCGCACCGCATTGCCGCCGCCGGCGGCGCGCTGCATGCCGTAATTGAGCCGGATGGCGGCCGGCCGGATTTCCCAGTAGTCGCGCGCAAACTGCTCCACCTCGCCCGCCGTGATGCCGCAGGTCGCAGCGACCCGTCGCGGATCGAACTGGCGTGCACGTTCCGCCAGCGCATCGAAGCCCAGCGTGTAGCGCTCGATGTAGTCACGGTCGAGCCAGCCTTCGCGGATCAGCACGTGCATCACGCCGAGCGCGAACGCGCCGTCGGTGCCGGGCAGCAGCGCGATGTGCTGGTGGCACTTTTCCGCGGTGAGCGAGCGGTACGGGTCGATCGCGATCAGCTTCGCGCCGCGGCGCTTGGCCTCCTGCGCGCGGCTCCACAGGTGCAGGTTCGAAGCGATCGCGTTCGTGCCCCAGAACACAATCAGCTTCGCATTCTGGAACTGCTCGATGTCGGTGCCGTCGCGCGTGCCGAGGGTCGCCACCAGCGCCTCACCGCCTGCGGTCGCGCAGATCGTTCGATCGAGAAAGCTTGTCCCGAGCTTGTGGAAGAACCGACTCGCCATCGCTTCGCCCTGCACCATGCCCATCGTGCCGGCGTAGCTGTAGGGGACGATGCGCTGCGGATCGACCGCGGCAATGGTCTTCAGCCGGGCGGCAATTTCATCGAGGGCCTCGTCCCAGCCGACGCGCTCGAATCGACCCTCACCCTTGCGCCCGACGCGCTTCAGCGGATGCAGCAGCCGATCCGGGTGGTAGGTCCGCTCGAGGTAGCGACTGACCTTGGTGCAGAGCGTGCCGGCCGTGGTCGGATGCGACGGGTCGCCGGCGACCTTGACGGCCACGCGCTTGCCGTTGTCCTTTCGGACTGTCACCAGCATCGCGCAGGTATCCGGGCAGTCGTGCGGGCACGCGGCGCGCACGACCTCCATGCCAGGATCCGCCTCGGCCATGGTCAGACTCCGGGCGGACGGCTGGCGATCAGCCGCCCGAAGAACTGTTCGCAGGCCGCGACCTGCTCGAGCGTGATGAACTCGTTCGGCTTGTGCGCCTGGTCGATCGATCCCGGGCCCAGCACCACCGTCGGGATGCCGGCTCTCTGGAACAGGCTCGCCTCGGTAGCGAAGCTGACGGCGCCGGTGCCGAGCCGCGCGGTCTGTGCCAGTTCCATCGCCCAGCGAACCACCGGCGCATCGGGCTCGATGCCGAACGCTGGCAGATCGAGCCCCATCTCAAAGGCAATGTCGGATTCTGGCGCGACGGCCTGCATCCGTGGCAGCAGCTCCCGGCGCGCGTAGTCGAGGATCGGCTGCGTCATCGAATCATGCGAAGTCGCCGGGATGTTGCGCATCTCGAAGTCGAACACGCAGTCGCGCGGCACCACGTTGCTGGCAATGCCGCCGTGGATCACGCCGGTTTGCAGCGTCGAATGCGGCACGGTGAAGCGCGCATCGCGCGGCTCGTCACGCGCCTGGCGGTCCGCCAGGTCGCGGATGTAGGCGATGAGCCGTGCCGCGTACTCAATCGCGTTGACGGCGGTCGGCGTCAGTGATGAATGCGCTTCGCGCCCGCGCACGCGGCAGCAGAAATCACGCTTGCCCTTGTGCGCGACGATCGCCTGCATGTCGGTCGGCTCTCCAATGATGCAGCCCGCCGGGCGGATGCCGCGGTCGGTGAGATCGGCCACCAGACCGCGCACGCCGAGAAAGGTCGTTTCTTCGTCGTAGGTCAGTGCCAGGTGCACTGGCATCGTCTGCTGCGCCGCCAGGAACCGCGGCGCCCACGCCAGCGCGATGGCGATGAAGCCCTTCATGTCGGCCGCGCCGCGGCCGTGGATACGACCCTCGGCGTGGTGTGCTCTGAACGGGTCACTGGCCCAGTCCTGCCCATCCACCGGCACGGTGTCGGTGTGGCCCCCCAGAACGATGCCGGAGGTGCGCAACGCGTCCGGATCATCGGCCAGCGTGACGAACAGGCTCGCCTTCTTCCGCGAGGCGTCGTACACGAGATGCGGCTGCGTGCCGAGCCGCGCGAGATGATCGCGCGCGAACTCGATCAGCCCCAGGTTGGAGTCGCGGCTGACGGTCGGAAACGCGATCAGCCGATCGATCATCTCGAGGGCAGCGGGGGAAGGCGTAATCGCGTCGGTGGCGAGCGGCTTGTTCACGGTGTGTGCGTCCCGGCAGTAGGCGAATCGATTGTAGTGCGGAGCCTCGCGCGCTTCAGTAGCATCCCCTTTCCGACCCGAGGTATCCGATGCAACTGATCGACCGAGTGGTGCAGTTCCGTAGCGAGATCCAGCAGCTCCGCCGCGACATCCACGCCCATCCCGAGCTGCGCTTCGAGGAGAACCGCACCAGCGACCTGGTGGCGCGCAAGCTCGCCGACTGGGGCATCGAAGTTCACCGGGGCCTGGGGGGGACCGGCGTCGTGGGCAGCCTCCGACACGGCACGTCGGGCCGCTCGATCGGCCTGCGCGCCGACATGGACGCGCTGCCGATCCAGGAACTCAACGAGTTCGCACATCGGTCGCAGCACGCGGGCAAGATGCATGCGTGCGGCCATGACGGTCATACCGCGATGCTGCTCGCCGCCGCGCGTTACCTCGCCGAGGCCAGGCCGTTCGACGGCACCGTGCACCTGATCTTCCAGCCGGCCGAGGAAGGCGGCGCGGGCGCGCAGCGCATGATCGACGACGGCCTGTTCGAGCGCTTCGCCTGCGACGCCGTGTTCGGCATGCACAACTGGCCGAACCTGAAGGTCGGCCAGTTTGGTGTGGCGCCAGGCCCGGCGATGGCGTCGAGCAACGAGTTCGAGATCCGCATCACCGGCAAAGGGGCGCATGCAGCGATGCCACACCTGGGCATCGACCCGGTGTTCGTCGCGGTGCAAATCGTCAACGGCCTGCAGGCTATCGTCACGCGCGTGAAGAAGCCGATCGACTCCGCCGTGCTTTCGGTAACGATGATCCATGCCGGCGAAGCGACCAACGTCGTGCCCGAGACCGCCCGCATCGCCGGCACCGTGCGCACCTTCAACGACGCGGTGACGGCGCAGATCGAGGAACACATGCGCCGCATCGTGCAGATGACCGCCGCGGCCTACGGCGCGGAGTCGCATGTGGACTTCCACTGGAACTATCCGCCGACGGTGAATCACGCCGCCGAGGCCGACTTCGCCGCCACCGTCATGGACGACATCGTCGGCCGCGACAACGTCGTGCGCGGGCTCGAACCGACGATGGGATCGGAGGACTTTGCCTTCATGCTGAAGGTGCGGCCCGGCGCCTATGTGTTCATCGGCAATGGCGAAGGCGCGCACCGCGCCAGCGGCCACGGCCTCGGCCCCTGCATGCTCCATAACCCGAGCTACGACTTCAACGACGAGCTGATCCCGCTCGGCGCGACCTACTGGATCCGGCTCGTCGAGAAGTACCTCGGGCGCTAGGCCGGATGACACGATGGCCGGCGGCCGGCGCACAGCGTGGTCTTGGCTGACCGGTCTGTGGTTCGCGGCCGTTGCCGGTGGCGCCAGCGCCGCACTGACCGAGCGCATCGAAGCCGTGTCGTTGCAGGGGACACTGCAGCGGGTCCTGGTGGCGCATGACGATGCCCAGCCCGTCACGCGGGTGCTGATCGTATTTCCCGGCGGCGGCGGCGAGCTGGGCCTCGCCAATGGTCCTCCCGCCCCGCCCGGGCCAGGCACCGGCTACGTCGTTTCGGTACGGCGCGAGCTGGCGCGGCCCGGCACCGCGGTCGTGCTGGTCGACTCACCCGCCCGGCAACCGCAGATGCCGCTCGCCTATCGCGAGAGCGCGGAGTACCGGGCGCTGTTGAAGCAGCTGGTCGAACATCTCCGCACGCGCTTCGCCGGCGCTCAGCTCTATGCATTCGGGTACAGCAACGGCGCCGTCTCGGCACTGGTGGCCGCGCGCGAGCCCGGTGTTGCCGGGGTCATCCTGGTGGGTGGCGTCTTCCTTCGCTATGCCGACCTGGCGGCGTTCGCTGTCGAGGTGCCGATGCTGGTGATCCACCACGAGGCGGATCGCTGCATCCGGCCGGACTTCGATGAGTCGTTCCGACTCCGCCTGCGTCCGACGCTGGTGCGCTCGATCGCGCAGGCCTATGGGCCCACGCCGTGCGGCCCACTCAGTGCCCACCAGTTCTTCGGTCAGGAGGGCGCGGTGGCTGACGCGATCCATGGATGGCTGCTGACCGGGCGCGCGGCGTCGCGCATCCGCTGAACCAGCGACACGGCCGATCGACGATCCGCTGGTTCGCTCGACGATGGATTGGGAGGGTTAGAGGCCGCGCCTGCGACTGCGCCAGCGCAGCTCTCGCATGTCCGGCCGTGCGGCCGAGCAGCACTTCGGCGAAGAGCGCGTTCGGCACCCAGCACAGCCAGGCGATGGCCGGATACGCGAGGTCGAAAGGCATTCCCGCAGCTACGGACGCCGGCAGCCACAGACGCAGCGTCACTGCCGCGAACGTCAGTGCAAAGTTGCGCACCATCCAACGTCGATGCGATGCGAGATCGCGTGCGCGGATCGCCAGATAGGCACGTGCTCCGGTGTAAAGCCAGACGATCGCAAGGCACCCGAATCCGAGTTGCGACACCTGCCCGCCGAACGCGTGAAACGCCATGACGAATCCGGCGACGCCGCCAACCAGCACGCCCAGGCCCAGGTAAGTCCGCCCCAGCCACCGATGGAGCCCGGGCCGGGCGCTACGCAGACGAACCGAGAACTGGATCGGCCCGAGCAGCAGGGCAACCGCCGAGGCGAAGACGTGGGTGTAGATCGCACCCCGGTGCGCTTCGAATCCGGCGCGCATGTCCGGATGCACGACAGTGCCCAGCGCGAACACGCTGTACGCAACCACGGCGTAGGCCACGACACCGAGCGAAAGCACCAGGATCATCACCTGACCGGCAGAGCGCATCGCGTTCGACATGCGATTCATGGTTACTTCCGCGCGTTCGGCGTGGGCCACGCGTTTGGCGGCATCGGTGGAGGAAGAGCGTGCACTAACTCGATATTGGCGCGAGGTACACCGTTTGCGCAAGCGCAGCACGGAAGACGCGCTTGGTGCGATCGACGCTCCGCATCCGGTGGTCCGCTAATCCGTATGCCGGAGGGTATCGCCAGGCCGCGCCGACTACGCTGGACGTCACTGTTTCCGCTTCTTCACCTGCGCCTGCCATGACTCTTCTGCGATGCCGCGCCCTGCTGGTCGTTCTCGCGACCGCGCTGTCCGGCTGCGCAACGCTGACCGGCGAGGCGACCCAGAAGGTCAGCATCCAGACCGTCGACAAGGAGGGCCGCGTGGTGGACGGCATGAGCTGCCGCGCCAGTAACGCCTCGGCGGACTATGTCGGCGTGACGCCGATGTTCGACACGAAGGTTCGGCGTTCGTCGTCGGCGCTGGTGGTCGAATGCCGGCGTGATGGCCTGCCGCTGACGCGTGGCGTGGTGGTCTCGCGCGGAGTGAACATGCAGCCGGTGCAGCTGCTGCTGCCGGGCGGGACCAGCATGATGGCGATCGATCACATCTCGGGCTACATGTATTCCTATCCGCGCTGGATACGGCTGCAGGTCGGCACCGACATGGTGTTCGACCGCCGCGACGAGAAGGACCGCGGTCCGACGCCAGGCCTCATTACGCGCCAGTTCGACGACTTCGTCCGCTTTGCCGCGGGCGTTCCGCAGACGCGCGCCGACTAGCGCGGTGCACCGGCGCAATCAGTCCGCGCTCAGTTGCCGCGCGCGACCTGGATCCGACTCCCGTCCCGCAGACTGTCACTCGGGTACACGACAACCCGGTCACCCGGTGCCAACCCCTCTTCGACCCAGGCCTCCTGGGCATTGCGACCGCCGATCCTGAGCGTCTTCACCGTGACGCGGTCGCCCTCCAGCACAAAGGCAGCCCAGTCGTCACCGCGACGGAACAGCGCCGCCACCGGAACGACCGTGACGTCCATGCGCGCCACCAGGACGATGCGCACGTCGACACGATAGCCATCGCCGAGCCCCTGCAATGACGCCGGCGTGCCGTCGAAGTCGATGACAACGTTGACGCGCTGCTCCTCGACACCGAGCGCGGAAACCTTGGTGAACGCCGCTGGCTCGACACGCCGCACGCGCCCCGGCAGCACCCGGCCGGAGCCGGCGTCGATGCGTACCGGCGCGCCGGCGGCGATCTGCGTCGCTTCGGTCGACAGCACGTCGACCACCACCTCCAGGTCCTCGGCATTGGCCACCTCGACCAGGGGCGTGCCGATCGTGACCGCGGCTTCGCTCTCCTGCAGTACGCGCAGCACACGCCCATCGACAGGTGAAGTGATGGACCAGGACGACTCCGGCCGTCGTACCGCCGCGCCTTCCTGTGCGCGCATCAGCGCGGCGCGGGCCTGCGCCAGGTCGTGCGTGGCGCCATCGAGTGCAAAGTGCGCCGCCTCGAGCGACTTGGCCTGCACCCGCACTGCCAGTTCAGCCTGATCCAGGGCCGAGGGCGACAGGAAGCCTTCGCCCTGCAGCTTCTTCAGCCGCGTCAGGTCGATGCGGGCCTTTTCGAGTGCCGCTTCTTCACGTGCCACGTTGGCGCGGTTCTGGTCAACCGCGGCGCTTGCGCCACCGACGCGCTCGTTCAGTTCGCGGTGCGAGCGCGCGTCGATCATCGCCGGCGCCGAAGGCCACAGCACGGCAACGACGGCGCCGGCCTTGACCGTATCGCCGACCTTCAGTTGCACCCGCGCCAGCCTTCCCGACAGCGGAGCCGACACCACATAGCGGTCACGCACGCGGGTCTTGCCGTCGTCCTCGACCACCCGTTCGAACAGGCCGGTACGCACCTCGGCCGCTTCAACCCTGATCGGCTGCGGACGAAAGGCCCAGACCAGTACGGCCGCCAGCACCAGTACTGCGAGGGTTATCCCGATCCAGTGTTTGCGTCTCATGCATCCCCTCGCAGAACTCCTGATTTCATGTCGCTCATCTCAGTCGCGTGTCTTCAGCACCGCCACCAGATCGAGCCGGTCGACATGGCGCCGCACGATCAGAGCACTGGCCACGCCGGCCGCCAGCACAACGAGCGCGGCGAACGCGTAGGTGCGCGGGGCGATGATCAGCGGAATGCGGAACGTCTCGGGGTGGATCAGTTCGACGATGAAGGCGGACAGTCCGTAGCCTGCCAGCCAGCCGATCGGCAAGGCCAGCAAGAGCTGCACGCCCAGTTCGCCCAGCAGCAATCCGGACACCTCCGCCCGCGTCATGCCGAGCACCCGCAGGCTCGCCAGTTCCCACGCCCGCTCAGCCAGCGCAATACGCGCATTGTTGTAGACGACGCCGACCGCGATCGTGCCGGCGAGCACGCTCAGCACGGTCGTGAAGATCAGGATGTTGCGCGCCGAGGTCTCGCGGAAGTTGCGGATGATCGGACCAATCTCGACCGCAAAGGCCACGCGCGGTGTTTCCTTGATCTGCTGCAGGAAACGCTCGCGCTCGCCGGCGTCCAGTTGCAGCCGCGCGCCGGACATCGCATCGCCCTCGCCGAGCAGGCGGTTCAGCGCGTCGCGGTTCATGAAGGCGGGCGTACCCATCAGGTCGGCAACCAGCGCCGTCACCGGCACGTCGCGTGCTGTGCGTGCGCCCTGCAGCACCTCAATCCTGACGGAATCGCCCGGTCGCACATCCAGCAGATCGGCGAGCGTCCGGTTGATGACCAGGCCCTCATCCGGCAGCGGCACGTCGCGCAGACGCTCGTCGAGCAGCAACCGCAGCGTTGCACCGGGCGCGAGGCCTGTCACCGTGGTGCGATACGAGCGGTGGCCGTGCACCAGCCGCACGGCTGCGCTGCGGTCGACCTCGACGCGCATCACCCCGGGCAGGCGCATCAGGTCGTACACCGCGCTGGTCGACGTCGGTTCTGCCAGCACCAGACTCACGTCCTGGCGTTCGCGCATGCGGAACTCGACTTCAAACAGGTAGTCGATCGCGTCGCGCCACCAGGTGCCGGAGATCAGGATCGCGACTGCGCCGGCAATGCCGAGCGTCGTGGCAAGCGCGCGTCCCGGTCGGCGCTCCATATCGCGCAGGACCATGCGCACCGCCGGCGAATACAGTCGGCCGAGTCCGAGCCGCTCGGCCACGGTCGGACGGAACGTCGGCGGCGAAGGCGGCTGCATGGCCGCTGCCGGCGCCAACCGCACGACGCGCTGCAATGCCTGCAGCGCGCCGGCGGCGGCGGCCACCAGAGAAGCCAGCGCGCCGTACGCCACCACCCACATCGGCATCTCGAAGTCGAGGGTCGGAAAGTGGAAGAACTGGGCATAGAGTTCGGTCAACAGGCGGCCCAGCCAGGCACCGGTCGCAAGCCCGAGGACGATGCCGAGCAGCACGATCACCAGCACGAACTGCAGGTAGTGCAACCCGACTCGGCCGTTGGTGTAGCCCAGCGCCTTCAGCACCGCGATCTGCCCGCGCTGCGTGCCGATCTGCCGCGTCAGCACGACGTTCAGCAGGAATACCGCAACGCCCAGGAACACGCTCGGAAGCACCAGCCCGAACACCCGCATCTCGGCGATCTCCTGCGTGATCGCCTTGTGCGACGGCTGCTCTGCGCGACCGTAGGCACCGGTCGAACCGTAGGCTTCGAGCAGCCGGTCGAGCCGGTCGATGATTGCGCCCTCGGACGCGCCGTGCGCCAGCCGCAGTGCGACGCGGTTGAACGCCCCTTCCATGTTGAAGGCGGCTGCGAGGCGTTTGCGGCCGATCCAGAAGATCCCGAAGCTCGCGTCATCGCCGACCCCGTGCGCTGCCGGGAAGATGTACTCGGGCGACAGCACGATGCCGACCACTTCGAGCCGCTCGCGTTTGCCGTTCAGGAGCGCGAGCAGCGTCGACCCCGGCTTCAGGCCGCGCTTGTCGGCGAAGGTCTGGTTCACCAGCACCTGGTTCGACTCCGGCACATCGATCCAGCGACCCGCCATCAGCGTCAGCCGGTTCATCGCCGGCAGGCCGTGCTCGGGCAGCGCGATGATGCGGCCGACCGCCGGCTCGACCACGCCGGGCAGATCCAGCAGCACGTCGTAGCTCAGCGTCGCCGCGACCTCGGCCACGCCGGAAATCTCCAGCAGGCGCGGCGCGACGCTCGACGGCACGCGGCGTGCCGCTGCGAACACCTGTGCAAAGCGCGCGCTCTCGTAGTACTCGGCCTGCATGCGCTTGAGCGCCTCGTAGGTCGACAGCGACGCGCTGAAGGCGGCGATGCCACTCGCGACCACCAGCGCGATCGTCACCACCTGGCCGCGCAGGTGCCAGATATCCCGCAGCAGCTTGCGGTCGAGCATGCTCACCACTGGATCTCCTCGGGTGAGAGCTTCTTCGCATTGCGCATGACCTCGGCAATGCGGCCATCGGCCATGCGCAGCACGCGATCGGCGATGCCGGCGATCGCGGCGTTGTGCGTGATCACGGCAGCGGTGGTGCCGAGTTCCTGATTGATGCGCACGATCGCCTGCAGCACCACCTTGCCGGTCGCATAGTCGAGCGCGCCCGTCGGTTCGTCGCATAGCAGGACGTCGGGCCGCTTGGCGATCGCGCGTGCGATCGCGACACGCTGCTGCTCGCCGCCGGACAGCTGCGAAGGAAAGTGATCGAGCCGGTCGCCCAGACCGACCAGTGCCAGCGCCTCCTCGGGAGTCATCGGCTGCTCGGCCATCTCGGTCACCAGCGCGACGTTCTCGCGCGCCGTCAGGCTCGGGATCAGGTTGTAGAACTGGAACACGAAGCCGACATGCTCGCGCCGGTAGCGTGTCAGTTCGGCCTCGCTCGAACGCCCGAGGTCATGGTCGCGCCAGCGCGCGGTGCCCGAAGTCGGCGTGTCGAGCCCGCCGAGAATGTTGAGCAGCGTCGACTTGCCGCTGCCGGACGGCCCGAGCAGCACGACGAACTCCGAGGCGTAGATATCGAGATCGACGCCGCGCAGTGCGTGCACCTCGACCTCGCCCATGCGATAGATCTTGGTCAGGCCGCGCGCGCAGAACACCAGCGCGCCCGCGGCTGTCGACGGGGTCGCGGCGGTGGACATCGGACGGCGCGCCGCGATGTTCGCAGCGCGCCCAGGCTCACTACGGATAGAGCCTGCGCGCTTCGCGCGCCGCCGCGCTGACCGCCGTCAACGTCCTGGCTCGGGCCCGGGGAGGTCGACCGGCGCGGGCCTTACACCGGCGTGGCCGTTCCGGACACCGGCCGCACACCTCGGCTGCCGGGTCCGTACAAAGCTCGGTTGACGTCCTCGAACGCCAGCATCGCCCCGACGCGGCGATCGGCGCCGCCTTCGAAGCCGCACTCCCCCAGGTACTGCTTCGGATTGCGGAATGTGCCGAACACGATGTCCCATAGCGGAAAATCGGAAAAGTTGTAGTAGTGCACGCCCTTGCGGTGATGCACGCAGTGCGACTCAGGGCGCTGGATCACGTAGCCGAGCCACTGCGGCGTGCGCACGTTCCAGTGCTGGAACATTCCGGCGAACGCGAAGAGATAGCCTGCGATCGCCGCCGCGAGCGGATCGAGCCCCAGCACGAGCACGGTGACGAGCAACGGGATCACGGTGTATGCGGCCAGTTCGAGCGGGTGGAACAGCATCGAGCCGGGAATGTCGACACGCTGCGAGCTGTGGTGCACCTGATGAAACGTTCGCCACATGAACTCGAACGTGTGGGCGGCGCGATGCCATATGTAGACCGCGAGTTCCAGCAGGATGAAGCCGACGATCGCGCCGCCGACCACTCCAAGCGGCGTCCCGTCGACCAGGCGGTGCTCGGCCATCCACTCGACCGGCAGGAACAGTGGCAACGCCACGCCGATCGACATCGACACAACCAGGAATCCGGCGCCAAGCCATTGCCAGCCGCTGCGGGCCGGAAAGCTTCGACCAGGCCAGATGCTTTCGACGGCGAGCATCGCGAAGTACGTGGCTGGAACGAGCAGCAGAAAGAACCATCCGACGGCATCCATGGTTGCCTCCCAAGGTTCTAGGGCGCGGCCGGTACGGCCCCGACGCGCGGCGCGAAGTTTGCGCCGCCCGCGACTCACCCGGCAAACAAAATTCTTTCCGCGTCGCACGATCCGCCGGTGCTCATGCCGCCTGGCCTATACTGTCATTAGTTACAGTATCTACGTAGGCCGCGAACCATGCTTATCCCCCGATGCCACAGCGTCTTCGGCGGCAGTCAACGACCAAGCGCGACGGAGGGACATCGGGCCACGAGTAACATGTCCGGGCATGGGCGCCACCCCTCCTGCGCCCGACCCTCCAATGCCTGACGAATTGAAGCCCGTGTCCACCGACACGCGGCGCGCGATCCGCATTCGCGGCGCACGCCAGAACAACCTCGCCAACCTCGATCTCGACATCCCCACCGGCGAACTGGTCGTGGTCACCGGCGTGTCGGGCTCGGGCAAGAGCTCGCTGGTGTTCGACACGCTCTACGCCGAGGGCCAGCGTCGCTACGTCGAGACTTTTTCGCCATATGCGCGGCAGTTCCTCGACCGCATGGACCGGCCCGCCGTGGACCGCATCGAGGGCGTGCCGCCGGCGATCGCGATCGACCAGACGAATCCGGTGCGCACCTCGCGCAGCACGGTCGGCACGATGACCGAGCTGAACGATCACCTGAAGCTGCTGTTCGCGAGGACCGCACTGCTTTACTGCCGCCAGTGCGCTCAACCTGTCCGGCGCGATTCGAGCCAGTCGATCATCGCCAGCCTCGCGGCGCGTGCCGCGTTAGCGGGTGATCCGCGCCTGACGGTGACCTTTCCGGTGCGGGTGCCGAAGAATTTCAGCGAGAACGAGGTGCGCGCACATCTCGAAGCGCAGGGTTACACGAAGGTGCACGCCGAGCGCGTGCAGGCGGACGCCAAAGTGCTCGACGTCGTTTCGGACCGCTTCCGCTTCGCTGGCACCGAGCGTTCGCGAGTGGCCGACGCGATCGAGCGCGCGCTGCGCCTCGGCGGCGGCCGCGTGGATGTCCATGCCGAGGACGCCGCCGACAGCCCAGCGTCGACCTGGCGCTACTCGACCGACCTGCACTGCGCCGACTGCGACATCCACTACGAGACGCCGCATCCGTCGACGTTCTCCTTCAACTCGCCGCTCGGCGCCTGCGAAACCTGCCGCGGCTTCGGTCGCGTCATCGGTGTCGACTACGGCCTCGTGATTCCGGACGAACGCAAGACGTTGCGCGAAGGCGCGATCAAGCCGTTCCAGACCAAGTCCTTCATCGAAAGCCAGCGCGATCTTGAGAAGTCCGCGGCGAAGGACGGCATTCCGCTCGACGTTCCTTTCCGTGAACTCACGGCGCCGCAGCGGAACTGGGTCATCGGCGGGGGCACCGGATGGAAGAGCTGGAAAAAGAGCTGGCCGGGCACCTGGTACGGCGTGAAGCGCTTCTTCGAGTGGCTCGAGAGCAAGGCCTACAAGATGCACATTCGTGTGCTGCTTTCGCGCTACCGCTCGTACACCCCATGCCCCGTGTGCGCGGGCAGCCGATTGCGGCCGGATGCCACGCTGTGGCGAGTCGGTGCACAGGCGGAAGCCCAGACCGCCATGCCGCACAATGGTCGCTACACGCGGTTCCGTCCGGTGCACGCCGCGTGGCTGCCGCAGCAACTCGACGCGCTGCCCGGGCTGTCGTTGCATGATTTGATGCTGTTGCCGATCGAGCGCGTCAAGGCCTTCTTCGACGCGATCGCGCTGCCGGCGCCGCTGGACGAGGCCTCCGAGATGCTGCTCGACGAGCTGCGCGCCCGGTTGGCTTTCCTCGTCGACGTTGGGCTCGGTTATCTCACGCTGGATCGTCAGAGCCGCACGCTTTCGGGCGGCGAGGTCCAGCGCATCAACCTGACGACGGCGCTCGGCACGTCACTGGTCAACACGCTGTTCGTGCTTGACGAGCCATCGATTGGCCTGCATCCGCGCGACATGCATCGCGTGGTCGAGGTGATGCACCGGTTGCGCGATGCCGGCAATTCGCTGGTGGTCGTCGAACACGATCCACAGGTGATGCTCGCGGCCGACCGCGTGCTCGACATGGGACCGGGGCCGGGCGAGCGCGGCGGACGGATTGTCTTCAACGGCACACCCGACGAGCTGCGTCACGCCGAGACGCTGACGGGCCGCTACCTGGGTGGGCGCCAGTCGGTCGACGCCTCGCGGCCACTGCCGGTCGCTCCCAATGCACCCCGGGTGGTGCTGCAGGGAGCGCGCGAACACAACCTCAAGGCAATCGACATCGAGATTCCGCTGAAGCGGCTCGTCTGCGTCACCGGCGTGTCAGGCAGCGGCAAGTCGACTCTGATCCAGGACGTGCTGTACCCGGCGCTCGCGAAGGCGAAAGGAAAGAGCACCGAAACTCCGGGTGCCTTCGACCGCCTGCTCGGCGATGACTGGCTCGACGACGTCGCGTTCGTCGACCAGTCACAGATCGGCAAGACGACGCGCTCGAACCCCGCGAGCTACGTCGGCGCGTTCGACGCGATCCGCGCGATCTTTGCGAAGTCGCGCATGGCGAAGGAGCGCAATTACACCGCCGGCACGTTCTCATTCAACTCCGGCGATGGTCGATGTCCGACCTGCGGTGGCAACGGCTTCGAGCACGTCGAGATGCAGTTCCTGTCGGATGTGTACCTGCGTTGCCCGGACTGCGACGGCAAACGCTTCCGACCCGAGACACTCGAGGTGACGGTGGAACGCGAAGTTGTTGCGCCCCCGGGCGCGCCACGCCCGCCCCCCGCGGGGGCACGCGATGATCTTGGGGCGGCCCGGCGCTCATCGTTGCGTCAAGCCAACATCGCCGACGTGCTCGACATGACGGTCAGCGAGGCGCTGGCTTTCTTCCGCGACGATGCCGAGGTGGCGCGCGTTCTGGCGCCGCTTGTCGACGTCGGCCTCGAATACGTGAAGCTCGGCCAGCCGGTGCCGACACTGTCCGGCGGCGAGGCGCAGCGCCTGAAACTGGCCGGGTTCCTGGCCGAGGCCGCCAGCGGCAAGCCGCCGACGCGGGGCACGCTGTTCCTGTTCGACGAGCCGACCACCGGCTTGCACTTCGACGACGTCGCCAAGCTGATGCGCGCCTTCCGCAAGCTGCTGGCCGCCGGCCACTCGCTGGTGGTGATCGAACACAACCTCGACGTGATCTCCGCGGCTGACTGGCTGATCGATCTCGGTCCGGAGGGCGGTGACGCTGGCGGCGAAGTGGTCGCGGTCGGATCGCCGGACACCGTCATTGCAGTTGAGCGCTCGCACACCGGCCGCGAACTCGCCGCCTATCGCGCAGCCCTGACGAGCCACGCACCACGCGTCAACGAACCACGTGCTGGCTACGACCTCGGCCGCCCGCTGCAAACGCTGATGAGCGAGCGCCGCCGCGCAACGCGTGACGTGATCGAAGTCCGCAACGCGCGCGAGCACAACCTGAAGTCGATCGATGTCGACATTCCGCGCGACACGTTCACCGTCATCACCGGGGTCTCGGGCTCGGGCAAGTCGACGCTGGCGTTCGACATCCTGTTCAACGAAGGACAGCGCCGCTACCTCGAATCGCTGAACGCCTATGCGCGCTCGATCGTTCAGCCCGCAGGCCGGCCCGATGTCGACGCGATCTACGGCATCCCTCCGACGGTGGCGATCGAACAGCGCACCTCGCGCGGCGGCCGCAAGTCGACCGTGGCCACGCTGACCGAGCTCTATCACTTTCTGCGGCTGATCTACGTGAAGCTTGGCGTGCAGCACTGCCCCGACTGCGACGTGCCCGTCACGCCGCAGTCCTTCGACGCGATCGTCGCGCAGGTGATGCGGGAGGCCAAGGGCCAGCACATCGGCGTGCTGGCGCCGCTGGTCGTCAACCGCAAGGGCGTTTACACCGACCTCGCCAAGTGGGCCGCCGCACGCGGCCACTCGCATCTGCGTGTCGATGGCGTGTTCCTGCCGACTGCGAAGTTCCCGCGCATCGAGCGCTTCAAGGAGCACACGATCGAGCTGCCGGTGGCCGACCTCGTGGTCTCGCCCACCAACGAGGCGCAACTGCGCGGCGCGTTGGCGACAGCTCTCGAGCACGGACACGGCGTCGCGACGGTCATCTCGCCGCTGCAGGCACTACAGCAGTCCATCGCCCGCGGCGACTGGGGCCCGGCGCTGACGCAGAAGAGCTTTTCGACCAAGCGCGCCTGTCCCTCGTGCGGTCAGAGCTTCCCCGAGCCGGATCCGCGGCTCTTCTCGTACAACAGCAAGCACGGCTGGTGCGAAGGCTGCTTCGGCACCGGACTCAAGCTCACCGGGTTCGACGCCGAGCAGAGTGGCGAAGAAGTCTGGTGGAACGCGTGGTACGAAGGCGAGGCCGTCGCCTGTGAGTCCTGCCACGGCCAGCGGTTGAACCGCACTGCACTCGCGGTGAAGTTCCGCGAGCGTTCGATTGCCCAGCTGGCGCAGCAGTCGGTCATCGAGGCCGGCGAGTTCTTCCGTGGACTCGCCCTGGCAGGCCGCGAGGCGGAGATTGCGCGCGATGCGCTCGCCGAGATCCGCTCGCGGCTTTCGTTCCTGGAGGAAGTCGGACTCGGCTACCTGGCACTCGACCGGGCTGCACCGACACTGTCCGGCGGCGAAGCACAGCGCATTCGATTGGCGGCGCAGTTGGGATCCAACCTGCAGGGCGTGGCCTACGTGCTCGATGAACCGACGATCGGCCTGCACCCGCGCGACAACCGCATCCTGCTCGATGCGCTGCAGAAGCTCGAGTCCAAGGGCAACACGCTGGTCGTCGTTGAGCACGACGAAGACACGATCCGCCGCGCCGCGCACCTGATCGACATCGGTCCCGCGGCCGGCGTGCGCGGTGGCCGCGTCGTGGCCCAAGGGAGCGTCGACGACCTGATGGCGGCGCCGGAGTCGGCCACCGGCGCGTTCCTCAAGGCGCCGCTCGCGCATCCATTGCATCCGCGCCGACCGGTGACACGCTCGAGCCCACGCATTGCCGTGCGCGACGCCCGCATGCACAACCTGCGACGCGTCGACGCCGGTTTTCCGCTCGGTCGACTGACCGTGGTCACGGGAGTTTCGGGCAGCGGCAAGTCCACGCTCGCACGCGAAGTGCTGCTCGAAAACCTGCGGCGCGTCGTCGGGCAGCGCAAGCCGCGTCCCGAGTGGTCGGGCTGTGCCGCGGTCGAAGGCTGGGAGCTGCTGGATCGCGTGCTCGAAGTCGACCAGACCCCCATCGGCAAAACACCGCGCTCGTGCCCGGCAACCTACGTCGGATTCTGGGATGCGATCCGCAAGCTCTACGCCGACACGCTAGAAGCGCGCACGCGCGGCTACGGCGCGAGCCGCTTCTCGTTCAACACGGCCGGTGGCCGCTGCGATTCCTGCGAAGGCCAGGGCCTGAGAACGATCGAAATGAGCTTCTTGCCGGACGTGAAGGTGCTGTGCGACGTCTGCGGCGGCGCGCGCTTCAACGAGGAGACGCTCGCGGTCAAGTGGCGCGACCGCTCGATCGGCGACGTACTGCGCATGGACATCGATGACGCCGCCGAGTTCTTCAGGGCGCACCGCTCGATTGCGCATCCGCTCGCGCTGCTGCAGGACGTTGGCCTCGGCTACCTGACCCTCGGCCAGCCGTCACCGACGCTGTCGGGGGGCGAAGCGCAGCGCATCAAGCTCGTCACCGAGCTTTCGAAAGTGCGCGACGACGTCACGCGTCGTGGTCAGGTGCCGCCGAAGACGCTCTACGTGCTGGATGAGCCGACCGTGGGCCTGCACATGGCGGACGTCGGCAAGCTGATCCACGTGCTGCACCGGCTCGTCGACGGCGGCAATACGGTGGTGGTCATCGAACATAATCTCGATGTCATCGCCGAGGCCGACTGGATCATCGACCTCGGTCCCGAGGGCGGCGGAGGCGGCGGGCGGGTGGTCGCGCAATGTCCGCCGGAGCAACTCGTCCTGCTGTCGACCCCAACGGCGCGTGCACTGGCCGAGTTCTTCGGCAGCCGGCCTGCCCCCACCGTGCCGGAACCCGCCGAGGCGGCCGCGCCGGTCGCCTGACCTGGAAGTCCGCCAAGAGGCGGCTCAACGCCGCGCGCCGGGCAGTCTGCGGGCGATTGCCATCGACAGCGGCGCGAGCAGCAGAACGAGCATGCCGATACTCAGAAAGCCGCCACGAGAGGGATCGAAGTCTTCGGCGATTCGCGACCACGGATAGGCGAAGGCGCATCGCCCGAGTGCCACTTCGGCGGCCAGCATCAGGGCAACCCACAGCGTGCCAATCGCCAGCCACTGACGCCGCGAGGCAGCAGCGATCCAGTGCACCGTCAGCCCGGTGATCAACACGATCAGCGTGGAGCCGACGACCACGCCAACCTGCCGCGAGGGCAGATCGCCGACGCGCGGTATCAGCCACAGCGTGCGCGCCACCCCGTGCGCGAACTCCACCGCCAGGATCAGCACCCAGACGGACAGCGCGCGCATCCAGACCATGGTCGCCCCTTTCGTACCTGCAGTGTGCCGGACGCCTGGCAGACCACGCGCATCGACGCTATTGCCCCTGCTTCGACGGCCAATTCCAGCCGGGCAGTGATACGCGGCTGGCTATGATCCGGCCACTTTGCAGACGCCCCCAATGACCCGACACCGTGCACTGATCCTCGCGCTGGCCATCGCCGCAATGGCTGGCGAAGCCATTGCGCAACGGCCGCCTGCGCCCGACGAGAGCGTCCTCCAGATACCGCAGACTTCCCCCGGAACCGCCTGGTCGTTCATCGGCTACGGCATCACCACTCCGGGTGATCCGCAGTGGTTCGTCACGAACAGCACGCCGCGCGGTGGCACGATGGGAAAAAGCATCGCCACCACCCCGCCTCACAGCGCCGTACTGGTGATCGCCAGCGAACTGCTCGACCAGCCGATCGACTCCGACAACGAGTTGCTGACCCTCGCCAGGGCGAGGCATGCGCGCCTGGCCGAGCGCTGGACGCTCAGCAAGCATGAGGAAACGCTGGCTCGGCACGCCGGGACGCGGTGCGCTCGCCACGAGATGGCGGGACGCGAGGCGGAAGACAAGTCGCCGCGGAAGGACGCCGCGCGGGCCAATGCGGCGCGCAGCTTCCTCCATGTCACAGGGCTGTCCTGCGTGCATCCGACCGATGCGCGACTGCTGGTGGAAATCGGTGTGTCGGAGCGCAGCCCCCGCGAAGGCATGAGCGAGGCCGTCCGCCGTGATGCCGAGCAGGCCATGGTTAGCCTTGCGTTCCAGCGCTATTCGGAGCAGGCACTGCAAAAGTCGGCCGAGCTGGCGCGCGCCGGCAACGTGCAGGACGCCGAAGCGATGCTGAAGCCCTATGTGGACGCCGGCGCAGCCTGGGCGCGCTACTTTCTCGCGCAGATCGTCGAACGCGCGGTTCCTGCGCCGAAGGACGCTGGCGTCCGCCTCAAGGGGTTACTCGAGCCCGCAGCCGAGCGCGGCCTGGCCGACGCGCAATGGATGCTCGGCACGATGTATCTGCGCGGTGCGCCGGGCATCACCAAGGATCCGTCGCTTGCCGAGGCGCTGCTGCGCCGCGCGGCCGAGCGCGGTAATCCCGGGGCCGCGTTCCAGCTCGGCGTCGCCCTACTGTCCGGGACCGACGGGATCTCGCGTGACGAGCGCGACGGGCTGGTCTGGGTCACGCGTGCGGCCGCACGTGGGCAAAAAGAGGCGCAGGAACTGCTGAAGAGCGCGCGTGACAGTCTGCCCGCCGGCTCCGGCCTGAAACCGCCGTCCGCCCGCTAGGGCCCGCAGTCAACCCCGCCTGTCGCCCGCGACGACGGCCCAGTCCGCGTTCCATGCAGTGCGTCGCACGTCGCGTGCAGCACAGGCGCGATCCGGGCAGGATGCAGGCTGGAAACGAAACCGACGATGAGACTGCTGATCTTCCTGCTTTCATGCTGTGCGGCCGCTGCGGTGCCGGCGCAGCCCCTGGCGCCCCTGGCCGGGACCGTGATCGTCGGTTCCGCCGGCAGCCGTGTCGACGGCTCCGGCCGCCAGGCGGACGAGGTGCGGTCCTTGGGACCTTTTTCCGCGGTGCAGGCCAGCGGGCCGATCGACATCGTGCTCAAGGCTGGCGACCGCGAACAGGTCACCGTGCATTTCGACGACAACCTGCTTTCCTTCGTCGAAACCCGGATCGTGGGGGAGGCGGGGCCCACACTCGATATCCGTATTCTTCCCGGCGCAGGGTTCAAGAGTTCGCGCCCGCCAAAGGTCATCGTCGAGTTCCGCACGATCGAGTCGCTGGCCCTGCGCGGCTCCGGCGATCTCATGGCGGACACCGTGCAAGGCAAGATGCTGGCAGTCTCGATCGCCGCCAGCGGCGACGTGAAGATCAACAAACTGGATGTGGATGTCCTCGGCGTGTCGATCGCAGGCAGTGGCGACTTCGCGGCGGCGGGCCGGGCGGCCGAGCAGGGATTCAGCATCGCCGGATCAGGCGACATCAATGCGGCGGACCTGGTCGGACAGACCGTCAAGGTGCGCATTGCCGGCAGCGGCGATGTGCGCGTGCATGCAGAGCAACTGCTCGACGTGTCTGTCGCCGGCTCCGGCGACGTGATCTACCGCGGCGCTCCGGTGCTCCGAAAGAGCATTGCGGGCTCCGGCGACGTGCGCCGGGCCAAGTAGTCGCGGGCGGCGGTACGCTTGCAGGCGTACTGCCCTGCCACCCATGCTCACGACAACGCTGGCGAGCGCGTTCGCGCGCACCGCACTGGCCAATGCGGCCACTGAGTACCCGTACAAGCTGGACCAGGTCCTCGGTTCGACCGACGAACTGGCGTCGCCGCGCACGCTGCACCCGGCCTTCTGGGGCAGCTACGACTGGCATTCGTGCGTGCACATGCACTGGACGCTGCTGCGCCTGCTGCGGCGTTTTCCACATCACCCGCTGTCGGAGCAGACAATGAAGCACCTGGATTCCCGGCTGACGGTATCCGCCGTTGCGGGGGAACTCCGGACGCTGCGCGGACCCCATCGACAAACCTTCGAGCGCCCGTACGGCTGGGGCTGGCTGCTGAAACTCGCGTCCGAACTCGAACTGATCTCATACCGCCAGCCGGGCGCAGCACCGTGGCGTGACGCGGTGCGGCCGCTCGCGGACGATTTAGCTGAGCGCTTTGTCGCCTATCTGCCCAGGGCCGAGCACCCGACCAGAGCGGGGACGCATGCCAACAGCGCTTTTGCGCTGCGGCTCGCACTCGACTGGTGCGAAGTCGTGCAGCATCGCGCACTGCGGCGGGTCATCGTCGACCGCGCCAACCGCTGGTTCGGACGTGACCGTCGCTATCCGGCCGGCTACGAGCCGGGCGGCGAGGACTTCCTCGCGGCCGGACTGGTCGAGGCCGCGCTGATGCTGCAAACCGTCGACGGCTGTTCCTTCGCCGACTGGTGGGAGCAGTTCCAGCCGGCCGATGACGCGCTCACCCGCTGGCTCACGCCCGTCGCCGTCAGCGATCCGGCCGATGCGCGCATCGTGCACCTCCACGGACTCAACCTGTCGCGGGCCTGGTGCTGGCGACTGCTGCGCCCGGAACTGCCGACCGCGCTGCGTGACCCCGCGGACACGGCGATCGCTGAACACCTCGCCGCTTCGCTGCCGGCCGCGACCGCCGGTGACTACGTCGGGACCCACTGGCTGGCGTCCTTCGCGCTGCTCGCGCTGGATGACGCCGGCCCTTGATGTGACTACTGGCCGCGATTGTCAGGCCGCGGCGCGGTCCGGACGGTTATCCTTGTCGCCGAGTCGACGCACCTGCCCGCCATCCCGGCGGTGCCCGGTGTGAAGCTCACGGTCGACGTCCGCAATGGCCCCCGATCCGGTGCGCCTGGGCGAACGTCGAGCCGCACCGCCCGACCCGACCATCGCGAGGAGAATCAATGAACAAGAAACTGCTCGTTTGCTCTGCAATGCTGCTGCTTTCGTCATGTGCGTCGTATGACACGCCGTACAGCCTGCTGGGAGCCACGAAGACGAACCTCAATGTGAACACCTTCAATATCGGCATCGAGCGCGTCGACGGCTCGTCGCCGATGCTGGAGCCGATCAAGCTCGCGCCGGGCGTTCACAAGGTCGAAGTCAGCGCCAGCGGCCTCAGCAACGCCATTACCACCGTGTCACTGGACCTCAAGCCTTGCACGCAGTACTGGATCGTCGGCGAGCGCTTCGACCCGGTCGGCAACATCATCAAGGTGAAAGTCGACCGCACCGAGGCCATTCCGGGCTGCAAGATCCCGGAAAAGAAGTAAGGCCGGACACAGCAGCACTCCTTTGCGCGAGCTCGGTTCCCCCGTAGTGCGTAGCAAAGGAGCGCTTAGCGGACCCGCGACCCTTTGACAGGGATGCGGAGTCGCGGCTGATGGAATGCGACGGGACTCACTTGAGCGTCGCACGTGTGCAATCCATTGAAGACTCTCCGCAACGCGGACACGCGTTCGCTTGTCCGCAGCGGCCAAGCCCAACGAGGCAACGACGAGGCTCAACAAGACCTTTTGACCGACATAGTCCCAGCTTCAGCGCGGCGCTCGTTTCATTGCTGGATCAATGCACCCGCCCGCAATGCCAGCGTACGGCGCTCGAGCTCACCGGAAGCACAAACCCTGAGATCCGACACGCCGCGTGGTCGGCAACCCGTTTCGCCGGCCTTGCATCGCCCATCGTTCTGACTGGAGCCGTCCCAAAGATGAAAGCCAAGTTTTCAATGGTCGTGAAGTGCGCTGCACTGTGTATCGCTGCGGCGGTGCTCTTCAGTGGCTGCGGCAAGAAGGACGACCCGATTGCCAAAGCGGAGAAACGGGACGAGGCGAAGGGCATCGCTGCACCCGGCATCGCCGAGACCAAGGCCATCGCCGAAGAGGCGTTCATCTATGGGCTGCCGATCGTGATGAACTACGCGGTCATGAACGAGTTTTCGGTCGACAAAGACTCAGGGCAGTACAAAGCACCGTTCAACGTCATCCACAGCGAAGCCCGTGTCTTTACCTACAAGGACACGGCCGTCGTCACTCCCAACAGCGACACCCCGTATTCGATGCTCTGGCTGGACCTGCGTGCAGAGCCGATGGTGATCTCGGTGCCGGCCGTGGCCAAGGCACGGTACTACTCGGTGCAGTTGATCGACGGCAACGCCTACAACTACGGTTATATCGGCAGCCGGGCGACGGGCACCGGCGCCGGGGACTATCTCGTAGTGGGCCCCGACTGGAAGGGGCAGGCGCCGGCGGGGATCAAGGAGGTCTTCCAGTCGACGACGCCGTTCGCACTCACCATCTTCCGCACCCAGCTTTTCAACGATGCGGACATGCCGAACGTGGTGAAGGTCCAGACCGGATACAAAGCGCTGCCGCTGTCCGCGTTCCTGAAGCAGGCCACACCGCCCGCGGCGCCGAAGATCAACTTCCTGCCGGCCACGACGGCGGGCATCAAGGACAACTTTTACCAGTATCTCGACGCCGCTCTGCAGTACGTCCCGGTGACCGAGGACAACAAGGCGATCCGCGCGAAGCTGGCGAGCATCGGCATCGGGCCGGGCAAGATCTTCGAGTTCAAGGATCTTTCGCTCGAGCACAAGGCTGCCGTGCTGCTGGCGATGAAGGAAGGCGACGACAAGGTCGACAAGTATCTCGCCTCAGGAATGAAGGACATCAACGGCTGGAAGGTCGGTTCGCTCTTTGGCGACCGCGCGTTCTACAACGGCGACTGGCTGAAGCGTGCTGCCGCAGCCAAGGGCGGCATCTACGGCAACGACGCCATCGAGGCCATGTATCCGATGACGCGGGTGGATGCGACCGGCGAGACGCTCGACGGCAGCAAGCACAACTACACGCTCACGTTCCCCGCCGGTCAGCTGCCGCCAGTGAACGCCTTCTGGTCCGTGACGATGTACGACGGCAAGACGCAACTGCTGATCGAGAATCCCATCAACCGTTATCTGATCAACTCGCCGATGCTTCCGGCGATGAAGAAGAATTCCGATGGTTCGCTGACGCTGTACATCCAGAAGGATTCGCCGAGCAAGGGGAAGGAAGCCAACTGGCTCCCCGCGCCTGACGGTCCCATCTACCTGGTGCTGCGCCTGTACTGGCCCAAGGACACGCCGCCGTCGATCCTTCCCGCCGGGCACGGGACCTGGAAGCCTCCGGCAATCGTCGCGTCGAAGTAGCCGCGTCAGGGTCGCCCCGAAGTCGCCGTCAATCGGAGTCAAAATGAACCAAGCCAATTCATACACAATGCGCAGCTTGGCTGTCGCCGCCAGCCTGGTCACGGTCATGATGGTGGCAGGCTGCGCCACCGACAGTGCGCCGGTTGCGGCGCCCGCCGGATCCACCACGGTCGTCGTGCAGATCCAGCCGGCGCGCATTCCGCCGAATCCCCAGGGCGCGTTCGCGCTGTCGACGGTCACCGGATGCAACGTCACCTTCCTGGGGCAGGCGGCAGGGACCGACACATTCAGGTATGCGGTCGCCCCCACTTCCCGCATCCCCGACGTGCAGCAGTGCATCGCCTCGCTGCGATCGCAGCCTGGCGTTTTGGCAGTGTCCGCGGTGCAGTAGTACCGGAAGCAGGAGCGGGCGGGACCGCGGCAATTTTGGCCGAGGGTTTCGGCAGCGCAGTCACAAGTCGCGTGATGAAACCGCGTTCTCCGGCGCAAAGCGCACCCGACCCGGCACATCTCTGCGCTGTCGAGCACCTGCTGCGGTCCGTCCACGCGGATCGCAGCAGAGGAAGCTGGACAGTCCCCTGAAGGAACGATGGGGGTCGTCCCTCGGCTTGATCAGCATCAACCCGACGGGCTAGCCGGCCGTGTGTGATGCGGTGGGAGTAATCGTATGCACAACATCGATTCAGGCAGCTGGGACGTCATCGTCATCGGGTCCGGCATTGGCGGTCTCGTGGCCGCCGCTGCGCTTTCGCGGGAAGGCAAGCGCGTGCTGGTGCTCGAGCGGCATACGCAACTGGGCGGTTTGACGCAGGCGTTCGAGCGCAACGGCTATCACTTTAACGTCGGCGTCCACTACATCGGCGGCGCGGGGGAAGCCGACGGCCGCTCCGGCCCTGCAAAAAAGGTCTTCGACGTGCTGACGCCGCACGGCATTCCGATGGCGTCGATGGGGCCGGTGTACGACCGCGTGCACTTTCCCGGCATGACGATCGATTTCGAGCACCCGGTCGAGCGGCTCGTGCAGGCGCTGAAAGCCCGGTTCGCGGGCGAAGCTGCGGGCATCGACCGCTACTTCGAAAGCATGCACGCGGCGCGCAAGGCGCTGGAAGCCGTGTTCGCTGCGCATTCGATGCCGCAGCTCGTGTCCCGCGGCCTGATGTGGTGGAAGGACGAAGAGATCCAGCGTTGGGTCGGGCGGACGCTGATGGAAGTCATCCGCGAGTGTGTTGCCGACCCGAAACTGCAGGCGGTTCTCGCCGCGCAGTGGGGCGATCACGGCGGTCGGCCCAGCCAGGCGAGCTTCGCACTGCATGCGGCCGTCATGTCGAGCTACTTCGACGGCGCCTGGTATCCGGTGGGCGGCTCGGCCGTGTTCGCCGAGGCCTTCGCCCAGGCGGTGCGGGCCGGCGGCGGTGACCTGCGCACCGGCGAAACGGTGGCAGCCATTCGCGTGCACGACAGCCGCGTGCAGGGCGTCACACTCGAGAGCGGCGTATCGATCGATGCGCCGTGCGTGATCTCCGATGCCGGCGTGCGCAACACGTTGCGGATGCTGCCCTCGGAAGAGGTCGACTACGACTGGGCCCGTGATGTGCTTGAGATCGAGCCCTCGGTCGGCTACGTCGGCATGTATCTCGGCCTGGAAGGCGACATTGCCGCCAATGGCGCGTCGACGGCGAATGACTGGATCTACGAGAGCTGGGACGTCGATCAACTGTGGCGCAACCCGCTGATCGAGCCCGATGCGCCGATGATGTTCGTATCGTTCCCGTCGCTGAAGGACCCGCGCCACGATCCCGGACCGCAGCAGCGCCACACCTGCGAGATCGTCACCTTCGTCGACCCGGATGCTTTCACGCCGTGGGAACACGAGGGCATGAAGCGCGGCGACGCGCGCGACCCCGGCTACCTGGAGTTGAAGGAGCGGATCGAGCAGAACCTGTTGTCCCAGTTCGCTCGTCACTTCCCGCGCCTTGCGCCGATGGTTCGGTTCGTCACCTCGTCCACGCCGATCTCGGTGGCGACCTACACCGGTGCCGAGCACGGAGCGATGTACGGACTGGCGACGACGCCCGAGCGCTTTCTCAGCGAGGCACTGCGGCCGCGCACGCCGATCGGGGGCCTGGTCCTCGCCGGGCAGGACGCCTGCTGTCCCGGCGTCACCGGCGCACTGACGGGGGGCCTGATGGCGGCGATCTCGGTCGAGCCGCGCCTGCTCGCACTGCTGCGCTGATCCGGTTCGATTCGGAGTCTCGATGGCACGACCTCCGTCAGCCTCGACACGCGGCCGCCGTGCGGCGCCGCAGCGCCCGACCCGGACGCGACCGCGCAAGACCGTGGCCGGAGACACCGCGCCGACTTTGACGACGCGCGGCATCGAGCAGTTCGCGGTGGGTGAAGCGATCGACTCCGCGCAGGAAGCAAAACTCGCGGCCGTGCGCGACGTCCTCGATCACATTCCGGCGGGTGACAGGGGCGAGATGCTGGCGTCGCTGGAAGCGATACTGGCCGGAGCCTCGCCCGACGATGCAACGACGCTGCGCGAGGCGCTGCTGGCGCAGCGTGCGGTATCGGCCGGCGTCGTCATGACCCCGGATGACGAACTTTCGAGCGACTGGCGCGTTGGCGGCTACCCGTACAAGAACCTGCTGTCGCGCAAGAACTATGAGAGGCAGAAGTACCGGCTGCAGGTGGAACTTCTGAAGCTGCAGGCCTGGGTCAAGGAGACGGGCCAGAAGGTCGTGATCCTGTTCGAAGGTCGCGATGCCGCGGGCAAGGGCGGCACGATCCGCCGATTCATGGAACACCTGAATCCGCGCGGCGCGCGCGTCGTCGCGCTCGAAAAGCCGACCGAGACCGAACGCGGCCAGTGGTACTTCCAGCGCTACGTGCAGCATCTGCCGACCGCCGGGGAGATCGTGCTGTTCGACCGCTCCTGGTACAACCGCGCCGGCGTCGAGCAGGTGATGGGATTCTGCAAGCGCCACGAGTACGACGAATTCATGCGCCAGGCACCGGTGTTCGAGCGCAATCTCGTCGCCAGCGGCACGCACCTGATCAAGTTCTGGTTCTCCGTAAGCCGCGCCGAGCAGCGTCGCCGTTTCAAGGAGCGTGAAACGCATCCGCTGAAGCAGTGGAAGCTGTCACCGGTCGACATGGCCTCGCTCGACAAGTGGGACGACTACACCAAGGCGAAGGAAGCGATGTTCTTCCACACCGACACGGCCGAGGCGCCGTGGACGGTGATCAAGTCGGACTGCAAGAAGCGCGCGCGGCTCAACGCGATGCGCTATGTGCTCTACAAGCTGCCGTACTCGAGCAAGGACACGGAACACATCGGCGCGCTCGATCCGCTGCTGGTCGGGCGCGCACACGTCGTCTATGAGCGCGGCGAGAAGCGGGCCGGCCCACTGCTCTGAGCGCCGCCGCCGGCGCGCCCCGCGCAGCCGTCAGATTCTTCCTTCCTCGACGGCGTGGCAGGCGACTTCGGTCGCCCCACCGGCGTGCTGCACCAAACGCAATGCCGGCACCTCGGCCTTGCAGCGTGCATTGGCGCGCGGGCACCGCGGGTGGAAAGTGCAACCGCTCGGTGGATTGAGCGGGTTCGGCACCTCGCCCGCGACCGGCGTACGCGCCCGGCCGGTCATCTCGAGGTCGGGAATGGCGTCGAGCAACATGCGCGTATACGGGTGGCGCGGCGCCTCGAAAAGCGTGCGGCGCGGCGCCAGTTCAACGACCTTGCCGAGGTACATCACGCCGACGCGGTCAGAGATGTGATGCACGACCGCCAGGTTGTGCGAAATGAAGAGATAGGTCAGCCCGAGTTCGCGCTGCAGATCCTTCATCAGGTTCAGCACCTGGGCCTGCACGGAGACATCGAGCGCCGAGGTCGGCTCGTCGCAGACAAGGAATTCCGGCTTCGTGGCCAGCGCCCGGGCGATCGACAGGCGCTGCCGCTGCCCGCCCGAAAACTGGTGCGGGTACTTGACCCGGTCCGCGGGCGAGAGCTTCACTTGCTGCAACACCTCGTCGACGCGCGCAGTGATTTGCTCCCGGTCGCGCATCAGCCCGTGTGCGATCAGCGGCTCGGCGACGATATCGTGAACGCGCCAGCGCGGATTCAGGCTGGCATACGGATCCTGGAAGATCATCTGCAGCTTCTGCCGCAGTCCGCGGCCTGCCGCGGTGTTCATCTCGCCGAGATCACGGCCGAAGAACTCGACCCGACCGCGCGTGGGTGTGTAAAGCCCGACCAGCAGACGCGCCACCGTTGACTTGCCGCAGCCCGATTCGCCCACCAGCGACAGCGTCTCGCCGCGCCGGATCGTAAAGCTCACGCCGTCGACCGCGTGCAGGATCTGCCGCCCGCTGCGTTCCAGCACGCGGTTGAGCCACGGCAGAGACACGTCGAAGTACTTCGCGATGCCGTCGGCCTTGACGATGATCTCGGCGGGCCCGGCGCCCGTGGCAGACTGCTCGACGGTGCGCGGAACGGCGGCCATCACGTCAGGCGGCGCGCCGCAGCGTGTTGGAGTCGTGCAGCCAGCACGCGGCCATCGATGCACCGGCCGGCATCAGATCGGGGCGCTCACGCGAGCAGCGGTCGAACACCCGGGTGCAGCGCGGATGGAAGGCGCACCCGCTGGGTATGGCTGTCAGCCGTGGCATCGTGCCGTCGATCTGCGTCAGGCGTTCCTTATCGGCGACCATGCTGGGAATCGAGCCCATCAGGCCCATCGTGTACGGATGCTGCGGTCGATGGATCACATCGGCGACCGGACCGACCTCGGCAAGGCGGCCGGCGTACATGACCGCCACGCGATCCGCGGCTTCCGCAATCACGCCCATGTCGTGCGTGACCAGCATGATGGCCGTGCCGTGATCGCGGCACAGCTGCTTGAGCAGCGAAATGATCTGCGCCTGGATCGACACATCGAGCGCCGTGGTCGGCTCGTCGGCGATCACGAGCTTCGGCTGCGCGGCCAGCGCCAGCGCGATGACCACCCGCTGGCGCATGCCACCCGAAAACTGGTGGGGATAGTGATCGATGCGCCGCTCCGCTGCCGGGATGCCGGTCGATTGCAGCAATTCGACCGCGCGCTCGCGCGCCTTCGAGCCCGACATGTTGAGGTGCGTCGTGATCGTCTCGACGATCTGCTGGCCGACGGTATAAAGCGGATTGAGCGACGTCAGTGGATCCTGGAAGATCGCGCCGATCTCGCGGCCGCGGATCTTCCGCATGTCGTCATACGGCAGCTTGTCGATGCGCAGCCCGGCGAGCTTGATCTCGCCAGCCGCGATGCGCCCCGGCGGTTCGAGCAGGCCGATGATCGCCGCCCCGGTCAGTGACTTGCCCGCGCCCGACTCCCCGACGACGCCCAGCACTTCGCCCGGCGCGATCGACAGTGACACATCGTCGACCGCGAGCAGCGTTCCCCGTCGCGTCGGAAACTCGATGCGCAGGTTGCGGACCTCCAGCAGCGGCGCAGCAAGGTTCATGCAGGGATCACTTCGCGGCCGCAGTCGCGGCCTTGGGGCAGCCGGAGATCGGAAGAGTCACGTCGACCCTGGGCTCCCAGTCGACGCTGGCGGGGGTGCGGTACGCCGCGATGTAATAGCGCTTGCACGGCTCGAAATCGAGGGTCATCTCCTTCACGGCGCCGGCCCAGTTGGCACTGAGGCCCTGCACGCGCAGCACGTGCTTGCCGGGCGTGACCGTCGAGGGATTGGTGTAGGTCGACGCGCCGTCGATGGTGAGGATCCCGGTCGGATGCATGTCCATGTTGACCCGGCTGTAGAGATCGCCGGTCACCTCGGACATCGGCGCCTTCCAGGTGCAGGCGGCCAGAACGGCGGCAGTGGAGACCGCCAGTACGATCGAACCCAGTGTCTTCATCTCAACCTCCTTGATGTCAACGGGTCATCGCAATTTCGGGTTCAGCGCATCGCGCAGCCAGTCACCCAGCAGGTTGACCGACAACACAAGCAGGATCAACGCCGCACCCGGGAAAATGGTGATCCACCATTCGCCGGAAAAGAGGAACTCGTTACCGATGCGGATCAGCGTACCGAGCGATGGCGTGGTCGGCGGCACGCCGACGCCAAGGAATGACAACGTCGCCTCGGTGATGATGGCCGTGGCAATGTGCACAGTGCCCAGCACGAGGACCGGACCGAGCACATTCGGCAGCACGTGCTTCAGCATGATCTTGAATGGCGACACGCCGATCACGCGCGCCGCCTGCACGTACTCCTTGTTCTTTTCCACGAGCGTGGAACCCCGCACCGTGCGGGCGTACTGCACCCATCCCGACAGCGCAATGGCAAGGATCAGCACGCCAAACGCCAGTTCGTTGTGCGAATCGCGCGGCAGAACCGCGCGCGCCACGCCGTCGATCAGCAGTGCGACGAGAATTGCCGGGAAGGACAGCATGACGTCGCAGACGCGCATGATGAACGCGTCCAGGCGACCGCCGACATAGCCGGACAACAGGCCGAGCGCAACGCCCATCACCACTGACAGCACGACCGAGGCAATGCCGATCAGCAGCGAGATCTGCATGCCGTAGATGACGGCGGAGAAGATGTCGCGCCCCTGGTCGTCGGTGCCGAGCCAGAACGTCTCGTTGCCACCCGCTTCCCACGCGGGAGGCAGCGAGGCATCGAGCAGGTTGATGGTCGCCAGGTCGAACGGGTTGTGCGGTGCCACCCAGCGCGCGAACACCGCGGCGAAGATCAGGATGAACGCGGTGAACGCCGCGCCTACTGCGACCGGCGAATGCCGGAAGCTGTAGACGACGTCGCTGTCCCACACGCGACCGAGTGCGTTCATGCCCGATCCCTGGTCACGGCGCTACTGCGCCCCGGCCTTCATGTTCACCCACTTCAGCGGCATGTAGTTGTCGGCGAGCTGCACCAGGTCGACGTTCCGCTTCATCGCCCACGCCAGTGCCTGCTGGTGCAGCGGGATGTGGCCGACGTCATCCTGGTGGATCTTCATCGCCTCCGCGATCATCGCGTTGCGCTTTTTCACGTCGGTTTCCGTGGCGATCGCCTTCGTCAGTTCGTCCACCCTGGCGTTGCTGTAGCTGCCGAGGTTGAACTGGCCCTGGCCGCCCGCCCCCGGCGTGGCCATCAGCGCAAACAGCGGGTTGTGCGAGTCGTAGCTTCCGGGCGTCCAGCCCAGCATGTAGAAGCTGGTGTTGCGCGACAGGATCTTCGGGAAGTAGGTGCCCTTGGTCTCCGCCGCCAGGTTCACCTTGATGCCGGCGCGTGCCAGCATGGCCGAGACTGCCTTGCAGATTTCCTCGTCGTTGACGTACCGATCGTTCGGGCAGTTCATGCCAACCTCGAAGCCATTCGGGTATCCCGCGTCAGCGAGCAGCTTCTTCGCCCCGTCCGGGTCGTACGGCAGGCGCTTGTTCAGATCCGCCGGGAAGCCCGTGATGCCGGGCGCAATCATCAGGCCGGTGGGCGCCGACGCACCGCGCATCACCGCCTTCTGGATCGCATTGATGTCGATGGCCTGGTAAAACGCCTGGCGCACGCGCTTGTCCTTGAACGGGTTCTTGCCCTTGACGCTCGAGGAAAGCAATTCGTTGCGCGACTGGTCCATGCCGAGGAAGATCGTGCGCAGTTCCGGCCCCTGCATCACCTTGTAGTTGGGGTTACCCTGGATGCGCGCGATGTCCTGCACCGGTACTGGCTCCATCATGTCGATTTCACCGGAGAGCAGCGCCGCCACGCGGGTCGACGCATTGCCGATGGGCGTGAACACGACTTCCTGCACGTTGCCTTCGATCTTGTCCCAGTAGCCCGGATTGCGCTGCAGCGTCGTGCGCACGTTGGGGTCACGTGAACGGAGGCGGTATGGCCCAGTGCCGTTGGCCCTGAACGACGCCGTGTTCTCGGTGCCCTTGCGCTTGTCGACCGGCTCCACCGCGCGGTTTTCCTCGCACCACTTCTTCGACATGATGTACCAGTTGGTCACCACGTCCGGCAGGATCGGAAACGGCTCGTTGGTCACGATGTCGATCGTGAGGTCGTCAACCTTGCGGATCTCCTTGATCGAGCCGACATAGGTCTTGACGTCGGAACCGCCGCTCTTGGCGCGGTTGTACGAAAAAATAACGTCGTCGGCGGTGAACGGCGTGCCATCGTGGAACTTGACGTTCTTGCGCAGGTTGAAGCGCCACACGGTCGGGGCGGTCTGCTTCCACTCGGTGGCCAGCGCCGGCACCAACTCGAGCTTCTTGCCGCGGGCGATCAGCGGCTCGTAGATGTTGCCGGTGAAGGAAAGCTGTAGCGACTCGTTCAGCGAGTGTGGATCCATCGACAGCGCGTCGCCCTGGTTGGCGAACTTGAAGGTCTGCGCCTGGGCGACCGCTGCGCCAAACGCCAGCGCACCGGTCGACGCCAATATGGCGACGCACTTCAAACACCGGTCGACGATTTTCATGGTTGCTCCTTCGAACGCTGAGGGGTGTTGAGCGGCATGCCGCGCTCCGCCAGGGCGGAGAAGAATGCCGCCCCCAGAGGGATAACGGCGTCGTTGAAATCATATCGGGAGTTGTGCAGGAAGCAGCCTTCCGCACCGCCGCCCTGCCCGAGGCGCACGTAGCAGCCGGGTTTCTCCCGCAGCATGAACGCGAAATCCTCCGCGCCCATCGAGGGTTCGAGGTTGCGTATGACGTGGTCCTCGCCCACCAGTTGCGCCGCCGTATCCGCCGCGAATCGCGTCTGCTGAGGATGGTTGATCGTGGCGGGATAAATTCGTTCGTAGACCACCTTGGCCTCGGCGCCCAGCGCCTTGGCGGTCGATTCGGCCAGCTCGGTCAGGCGCTCCTCAATGAGATCCTGCGCGTCGGCGCTGAACGTGCGCACGGTCCCCACCAGCTTCGCTTCGCGCGGAATGACCGAGAAGGCGCCAGGGTTACCGGCCTGGATCGAGCACAGGCTCAGCACGGCGGCCTCCAGCGGCCCGACATTGCGCGCAACGATGGTCTGCGCGGCAGTGATGATGTGCGCCGCGACCACCACCGGATCGACCGCACGGTGAGGATGCGCCGCATGGCCGCCTTTGCCGCATACCGTGATCTCGACGCGATCCGCGGCCGCCATCATCGGACCGGGATTGAGCCCGATGTGGCCAGGCTCCAGCGCCGGCCAGTTGTGCATCGCATAGACCTCGTCGACCGGAAAGCGCTCGAAAAGGCCTTCGTCGATCATCGCCTTGGCACCGGCAAACCCTTCCTCGCCAGGCTGGAAGATCAGCACGACAGTCCCGTCGAAGCGGCGCGTGGCGGCGAGGTACTGCGCAGCAGCCAGCAGCATCGTCGTGTGGCCGTCGTGCCCGCAGCCGTGCATCAAACCGGAGCGCGTCGAGCGGTGTGCAAACTCGTTTTCCTCGAAGATCGGCAACGCGTCCATGTCGGCGCGCAGGCCGATCGAACGGGCCGAACTGCCGCGGCCGCGGATGATGCCAACAACGCCGGTGCGCGCAATACCCGTGTGCACTTCGTCGACGCCATAGCCGCGCAGCCGTTCGGCCACGAGTGCAGAGGTGCGGTGCTCCTCGAATCCAAGTTCAGGATTCGCATGCAGGTCGCGCCGCAGTTCGGTCAGCCCCTCGTGGTGCGGCAAGATGGCGGTCAGTGGACCGCGCAGCGCTGCTCCAAGGTAGGTTCCCATCGGCAGTCGGTCAGTGCGCCGCTGCCGCGCGGTCGATGCGCAGCCGTGGGTCGACCGCAAAGTAAAGCAGGTCGACGGTCAGGTTGATCAGCACAAACACCAGCGCGATCAGGCAGAGGTAGGCGGCCATCACCGGAATGTCCGCAAACTGCACCGACTGGATGAACAGGAGGCCCATGCCTGGCCACTGAAATACCGTCTCGGTGACGATCGCAAAGGCAATGATCCCGCCCAGCTGCAACCCGGTGATGGTGATCACGGGCACCAGGGTGTTCTTCAGCGCATGGCCGAAGTTCACAGCGCGGTCGGTGAGGCCGCGCGCACGCGCGAACTTGATGTAGTCGGTGCGCAGCACCTCGAGCATTTCAGAGCGCACCAGCCGCATGATCAGCGCCAGCTGGAACAGCGCCAGCGTGATCGACGGCAGGATGAGGTGCCTCCAGCCGGTGGGCGTCAGAAAGCTGCTTGACCACCAGCCGACCTTGATGACATCACCCCGACCGTAGGACGGCAGCCAGCCGAGCTGAACCGCAAACACGAGGATCAGCAGGATGCCGATCAGGAACGTCGGCAGCGAGATGCCGACGAGCGACCCTGCCAGCAGCACCTGTGACAGCCAGGAATTGCGCCGCAGCGCCGTGTAAACCCCCGCCGGGATGCCGACCGCGATGGCAATGAACGCCGCAACGAACGCCAGCTCCAGCGTCGCCGGCAGCCGCTCCTCGATCAGCGTCGAGACCGCCCGACCCTGCCGCAGGCTGATGCCGAAGTCGCCCTGGATCGCATTGCCGACGAAGGTTCCGAACTGCACGTAGAACGGCTGGTCGAGTCCCAGTTCGGTGCGCAACCGGGCGCGGTCTTCGGGTGTCGCATCCTGACCGAGCATCTGCGATACCGGGTCGCCAACATACTGGAACAGAAGGAACGCCACGAAAGCCACCGTCAGCATGACGAGGACAGCCTGCAACAGGCGGCGAATGATGAACGCGAGCATCCGTGGATAAGAAAACGCCCGGCGTGTATGGCCGGGCTGTCAATGGCTGGAAATATAGCGCCTCCACCCGCGCGGGTGGGACGGCGTTCGTCGCCACTGGGCGACCGAAAGGCAAAGGGCCGGATCGCCCGGCCCACTTGCCTTCTTGAGCGGAAGTGGCGCTACTCCTTGATGTCGACTCCGTAGAAGTTATGACGGCCGAAGGGCGAAAGCTTGAAGTCGATGACTTCGACCCGCATCGGTTTCAGCTGCACGGCGTGGGCGATCGTGAACCACGGCGCCTGTTCCTTGAAGATCACCTGCGCCTTTTCGTACAGCGGCGTGCGCGCAGCCTGGCCCGACGTGGTCTTCGCCTTCTGCACCAGTTCCTCGAACGGCTGGTAGCAGAACTTCGCCACGTTGCTGCCGTTGGTCTTGGCCGAATCGCAGCCGAGCAGCGTGTTGAGGAAATTGTCCGGATCGCCGTTGTCGCCGGTCCAGCCGAGCATCCCCATCTGGTGTTCGCCGTTCTGCATGCGCTTGCGGTATTCACCCCACTCGAAGCTCTTGATCTCGGCTTTCACGCCGACCTTGGCAAGGTCCGCCTGCATCAGTTCGGCGATGCGGCGCGCGTTAGGGTTATACGGGCGCTGCACCGGCATGGCCCACAGATCGGTCTCGAAGCCGTTTGGATAGCCGGCGTCTGCGAGCAGCTTCTTGGCGGCCGCGGGGTCGAACGGATCATCCTTGATGGAGTCGTTGTACGACCATTGGGTCGGCGGAATCGGGTTCTTGGCCGCCACTCCGGTCGTCAGGTACACCGCGTCGATGATCGCCTTCTTGTTGATGGCCATGTTGACGGCTTTGCGCACGCGCACGTCGTCGAACGGCTTCTTCGTCGTGTTGTACGCGAGGTAGCCGACGTTGAGTCCCGGCTGCTCCAGCACCTTGATCTTCGGATCCTTGCGGATCGCGTCGAGATCGGCCGGATTCGGGTACGGCATCACGTGGCATTCGCCCTTCTGCAGCTTGGCCCAGCGCACCGAGGCGTCGGGCGTGATCGAGAACACGAGGTCATCGATCTTGGCCTTGCCGCCCCAGAACTGCGGGAACGCCTTGTAGCGGATCACCGCGTCGCGCTGGTACTGCACCAGGTAGAACGGGCCGGTGCCGATCGGCTCCTGGTCGATCTTCTCGGGCGTGCCGGCCTTGAGCATCGCGTCGGCGTATTCCTTCGACTGCACGCCGGCGTACTCCATCGCCAGGTTCGACAGGAAAGGCGCTTCCGCCTTTTCGAGCGTGATCCTGACCGTGTAGTCGTCGACCTTCTCGACCGACTTCAGCAGCTTGGGCATGCCCATGTCGTTGAAGTACGAGTGGTTCGAACTCGTGACCTTGAAGTACGGGTTCGCTTCCTTCCACTGCCGTTCGAACGCGAAGATGATGTCGTCCGCATTCATGTCGCGCGTCGGCTTGAAGTTCTTGTTTTCGTGCCACTTGACGCCCTTGCGCAGGTGGAAGGTGTAGACCTTGCCGTCGGGCGAGATGTCCCACTTTTCCGCCAGGCCCGGAACGACCTTCGTTCCGCCGCGCTCGAAGTCGACGATGCGGCTGTAGATCTGGCTGTTGGCGTCAAACGACGTGCCGGTCGTGTTGATGCCCGGGTAGAAATTCTCCGGGCTTCCTTCGGAACAGAACACCAGCGTCTTGGCCGACGCGCTTCCCATCAGTGCCAGCGCGACGCACAGCACGGCCGCCTGCAGAACCGGCTTCACCTGAACATACCTCATGCTCCTGCCTCCTTTGACCGCGCCACGGGGCGCGACTGAACGAATTTGGGGTCCGGCGCCTGAGCCTCGGCACCGATGAATGACTCAGCATAGTGGCAGGCGACAAGGCGCCCGTCCAGCGGACGCAAGGCCGGTCGTTCGGCCCGGCAGCGGTCGGTCGCATGCGGGCAGCGGGTCGAGAACACACAGCCCGGCGGTGGCGCGAGCGGCGACGGCAATTCGCCCCGCAGAACGGTGCGTCGTTCCGCGGATCCCAGGCCTGGCGTGCAACCCAGCAGCGCCTGCGTGTACGGGTGCAGGGGGCGCCCGAAGATGCGGGCTTTCGGGCCCTGCTCCATTGCTAACCCGAGGTACATCACCAGAACGTCTTCGGCGATGTGTTTCACGACGGCGAGGTCGTGCGAGATGAAGAGGTATGCAACGCCGAATTCCCGCTGCAGGTCGGCCAGCAGGTTCAGCACCTGCGCCTGGATCGAAACGTCGAGCGCGGACACCGGCTCGTCGGCGACGACCAGCGCCGGCCGCAGCATCAGTGCGCGCGCGATCGCGATGCGCTGGCGCTGTCCGCCCGAGAACATATGCGGATAGCGGCCGAGGTGCTCGGGACGCAGTCCCACCTTGGCGCATCATTTCGCCGACGCGCGCCTGGCGCTCGTCGACGCTCAGGTCGGTGTTGATCGCCAGCGGCTCGGCAAGGATCGACCCGATCGTCTTGCGCGGATTGAGTGACCCGTAGGGGTTCTGGAAAACCAGCTGAACGGTGCGCCGCAGCTTCGCGCGTGTGTCGCCGTGCGCGGAGACTGCGTCCAGGCCGCCCAGGCGCAGCGCACCTGAGGTCGGCGGTTCAATCAGGTAACCAGACGCGCCAGGCTCGACTTGCCACATCCCGATTCGCCGACGACGGCCAGCGTGTGGCCGGGTGCCAACGTAAACGAGATTCCGCCGACGGCTTGCAGCGTCGCGGGTGCCTGCAGCATGCCACGACGGACCGTGTAGTCCCGCTTCAGGTCGCTTCGCCTCGACGACAGGCACTTGGCTCGGGCTCGGATTCACGGGGTCGGCGCCGTCTGTTCGTGGCGGGCCGCGATCGCGCCCACATGGCCGTCGCGTCCGATCGCTTCGGCGCGCCCCGGCATGCTGAACGGGTAGTGGCAGCGTACGCGGCCGCTTTCGACCGGGTCAACGCCGGCTGCACCTTGTGGCAATGCACTGTCGCGCTGGCACAGCGCGGGCTGAACAGACACCCGCGCGGGCGATCGTAGAGTCCGGGGACCATGCCGGGAATTGTCGCCAGCCGATCGCCCTCGTCGGCGTGCCGCTCCGGCAGTGCGGACAGCAGGGCCGCGGTGTATGGGTGCTGGGGCGCAGTGAAGATGCGGTCGCGCGCGGCCCTCCTCGACGACCTGTCCGGCATACATCACGGCGACCCGTTGGGCCATCTCTTCGACGACGGCCATGTTGTGGGTGATCAGCACCAGCGCCATGCCGCGCTCGCGCTGCAGGCGCCGCAGCAGGTCAAGGATCTGCGCCTGGATCGTCACGTCGAGCGCGGTTGTCGGTTCGTCGGCGATCAGCAGCTTCGGATTGCAGGCAATCGCCATCGCGATCATCACGCGCTGGTTCATGCCGCCCGACATCTGGTGCGGGTAGTCCTCCAGCCGCCGCGCGGGGTCGGGGATGCCGACCTGGCCGAGCAGGTCCACCGCGCGCTGGCGAGCCTCGTCGCGCGACAGTTGCAGATGCTGGCGCAGCGTCTCGACCAGCTGGAAACCGACCGAAAAACAGGGGTTCAGGCTGGTGGCCGGCTCCTGGAAGATCATCGCCATCTCGCGACCGGTCAGCTTGCGGCGTTCACGGTCGCTCAGCGACAGCACGTCCCTGCCGCCAAAGTTCAGCCGCGCGGCGCGGACCGTGCCGGGATAGCCGACCAGTCCCATCAGCGCGAGCATCGTGACGCTCTTGCCCGACCCCGATTCGCCGACGATGCCGAGCACTTCGCCCTCGTTCACCGCCAGCGTGACGTCGTCGACCGCGCAAAGTACGCGTCCGCCGACCTGGAATTCGACTTGCAGCGATTCGATTTCGAGCAGTGCCATCGTCGGTTTTGTCGTCGAGGTTCTAGCGCTTCAATTTCGGGTCAAGCGCATCGCGCATGCCGTCGCCGAGAAGGTTGAAGGCCAGCACGGTGATCAGGATGACCAGCCCGGGGAAGGTAACCACCCACCACGCGCGCAGCACGAATTCCCTTGCATCGGCGAGCATCGTTCCCCACTCCGGCGAAGGCGGCTGCGCGCCGAGCCCGAGGAAGCCGAGCGCGGCGGCGTCGAGGATGGCGGTCGACACGCCGAGCGAGGCCTGCACGATCAGCGGGGCCATGCAGTTTGGCAGCACCTCGCGGAACATCAGCCGCAGGTTGCCGGCGCCGACCATCCGCGCTGCTGTCACGTAGTCGCGCGACAGTTCGGTCAGCGCCGCAGCGCGGGCGGTGCGCACGTAGTGCGGCAGCACGACAACGGCGACCGCGAGCATGGCGTTCATCAGCCCGGGGCCGAGAATTGCGACGATGACGATGGCGAGCAGCAGGCTTGGCAGGCTCAGCAGCACGTCCATCAATCGCATGATCGCGATCTCGGTCACTCCGCGGAAAAAAGCGGCCGCCATGCCGAGGCAGGTGCCGACGATTACGGACAGCGCGACCACCGCCACGCCGATCGACAGCGATAGGCGGGCGCCGTACATCAGGCGCGACAGGATGTCGCGACCGATCGCATCGGTGCCGAGCGGATAGGTCCACGAGCCGCCGCTTTGCCATGCCGGCGGCTTCAGGTACGCCGCGTTGTCGATCGCAATCGGCGAGTGCGGCGCCAGCACGCCGGCGAACACGGCGATCAGCAGCACCGTGATCACGATGACGAGGCCGCCGACAGCACCCGCATTCGCGGAGAAGTGCCGCCAGAACTCGCGGAACGGCGTCGGCTGCGCGGCCGGTTCGGAAAGGCCGGCCAGCGACGCGAGCTGGGCATCGGTGACCGTGGCGGTCACGATCGGATCGCTGCTCATCGGGAATGCCGGATGCGCGGGTTAATGAAGCCGTATGCGATGTCGACCAGCAGGTTGACGGTCATGACCATCAGGCCGAGCAGCAGCAGACCGCCCTGCAACACCGGATAGTCACGCCGGTTGATGGCTTCGATCAGCCACTTGCCGACTCCGGGCCACGAGAAGATTGTCTCCGTCAGGATGGCGCCGGTGAAGAGCACCCCCACCTGCAGGCCGATCACCGTGACGACCGGGATCAGCGCGTTGCGGAACGCGTGCAGCGCGATGACGCGCAGCGGCGCCAGGCCCTTCGCGCGCGCGGTGCGGATGTAGTCCTCGCCCATCACTTCGAGCATCGACGAGCGCGTCATGCGCGCGATGACCGCGAGCGGCACGGTGCCCAGCACGATCATCGGCAGCACGAGGTGCAGCGCGGCCGAGCGGAAGGCTCCGAAGTCCTTCGCAAGCAGCGAATCGATCAGCAGGAAGCCCGTGACCGGTTCGATGAAGTACTTGAAGTCGAGCCGCCCCGAGACCGGCGTCAGCCCGAGCTGCACCGAGAACAGCAGGATCAGGAGCAGGCCCCACCAGAAGATCGGCATCGAGTAGCCGGTGAGCGAGACGCCCATCACCCCGTGGTCGAAGATCGAATTTCGTCGCACGGCGGCGAGCATGCCGGCGGGAATCCCGAGCAGGAGCGCGAACAGGATGGCGAAGCTGGCCAGCTCGATCGTCGCCGGGAAGAGGGTCAGGAACTCCTTCAGCACAGGCTCCTGCGTGATCATCGACTTGCCCAGATTGCCCTGCAGCACGCGGCCGATGTAGATCCCGTACTGCACGATCACGGGCCGGTCGAGCCCGTATTCCTTCAGAAGTAGCTCATGCCGCGCCTTGTCGATGCCGCGTTCGCCCGCCATCGTTTCGATTGGGTCGCCGGGGACGAGCCGGATCAGGAGAAACGCCAGCAGCGTCATGCCGAAGAAGGTCGGCACGAGCAGCGAAACCCGGGTAAAGAGGAACCGGAGCATGGCTGGGATTGTGCCTAATCGGAAGTACTGCGTCCGTCGAGCCGGGTCCTAGACATTCGTACTGATGGCGTGATCCTGCATTTTGAATCGCCTTCCGCCGACGGCCCGGACAGCGGTATCAGGGCGCAGACTTTAGCTCAATGTCACCGTAGAACGCCTCGATGCGCTCCCCGGTGTTGTCGGTATCCGTCATGATCCCGACGCCGACGAGACGGCCGGGATCGGCGCCGAAGGCAGCGCGGAAGTCCTCGACGTAGTTGCGCTTGAACTGCTTCCATCGCCCGAGTCGCGCATCCGGCCCGCTGCCGGCCACGACCAGCTTCACCTGCGACGTGTAGCTGTTGGCCAGCACGGTGCCAACCGGGAACCGGTTTTCCCAGATGTACATCAGTGTCGCGTACGGCAGTTGCTGGCCGGTGAGCAATTGAGCAGTCTCCGCCAAGAGCTTTTCCTTCAGCGGCAAGGCACTCCGGTCACCGTCAAAGAACAGCATCAGTCTGACCGGCGAGTCCTCCGCGTAACGGTCCTGGTTGTCAGCGCTGATGATCAGATCCACGACGCGCCAGCGCCATTCGACCAGCGGACGCTCTCGCGGATCGATGTCGAGAAGCTGGCGCAGACCGCTTGCCGCCGCGTCGGCGTGGGCATGCAGAACCACCTGGTCAGTGCTGGCGTCACGCACCAGCCGATACTGCGTCGGCGCTTTGGCGCGATTGATGATCCACGGCTGCCAGCCCTTCGGAAACCCGCCCAGATCGCTGTTCGACGAGAAACGGGCCACCGCGGAAGCCGGTGCTTCCGGTGCGGGCGCGCTGGCACAGCCCGCAAGCAACACGAAAAGTAGGGCGACGATCCGCATCGACGCCAAATCGTAGGTTCATCCGCGACAGGCGGCAAGGAAGTACCGGTGACCTGGCCTGGGTACTCGGTGGATGCAGGTCCAGCTCGGCCGCTAGCATTGCCGGGTTCACGCCCCAAAGCGCTCATGGCCGCACTTCTTGCCTTTGTCGTCCTCGCCGCCGTCGGCAGCCTGCTGGTCTGGCTCGTACTCAAGTCGCGCGAGCTCGAGCGGCGACGCGACCTCGAGCGGAAGGTGCTGGCCCGCAAGGAAAGCTGGAACTATGACGGCCAGCGCTCGGGGCGCATCGAATACCGGTTCACCGGCGGTGCCGATGGCATCGACTGGCAGATGTGGTACGACAGCGACCGCGGCGACAAGTCGCCGACGCCGCGTGCCTACTGGAGCAGCACGAACCTGCGCACGCGCGAACTCGCGCTGGTCATCCTTGGGCGACGGCGCTATCAGATGGAAAGTGGCTCTGCCGGGCGATTGATCATCGGCGTCGTCTCCGGCGTCGCTCAGGCAATGACCGGCCAGGACCTGCGGCCGGGCAAGTCCGACTTCTACGAGAGCGCTGTCGAAGTCACCGGGGGCCGCGCCGCATTCCGTAAGGTGTTCGCCATCGCCGTAGCGCCGGACATGCCCACGGCATGGCTGGACGACGAGTTGCAGACGCTTTTGCTCGACTGGCCATCCGAAAATGAGGCGCAAAAGTTTCAGGCAGCCGACAGCGTCGAGATCACATTGCAGTCGGACGGGCTGAGGATCGTTGTGCAGCGGATGCCGCAGGACATCGCGTACTGGGTGCACCTTGCCCGACTGGGTCAGTTCCTGTCGCGCCGGCTAGTTGGTGCCAGCATGCGATGACCGCGCAGCGAAGCCCGAAGCGAACTGCAGTTGTCGCCGGTGCCAGCGGCCTCATCGGCCGCGAACTGCTCACTCGACTCGCCCGTGAACCCGTCTATGAACACGTCGTCGCGTTGACGCGCCGTCCCCTGAACGCCGGCGACCGGATCGTCGAAGTGCCCGCGCACTTCGACAAACTCGGGCGTGTTCTCGCCCCCCTCGTGCCTGCTGATGCGACCGTGGACGCCTACTGCTGCCTGGGAACCACGATCCGCGCCGCGGGATCCGAAGTGGCGTTTCGGCGGGTCGACTTTGATTACGTCGTCGCCTTTGGGCGCTGGGCCGCCCGGCATCCGGTTCGACGGCTGGTCGTCATCACGGCGCTGGGCGCGGACGCCGAAAGCCACGTCTTCTACAACCGCGTGAAGGGACAGGTCGAAATTGCTCTGCGCGAAATTACCGGCCTGACGCTCACGATCGTGCGTCCGAGCCTGCTGGACGGACCGCGCCCCGAGTGGCGCGTCGGCGAGTTCCTCGCGCTCGCCGTGTCACGCCCGCTGCGCGGACTGCTGCCAGCTCGCGTACGCCCGGTCCGTGCAGAGGATGTTGCGCAGTCGATGATCGACGCCGCGCAACGCGCCGACGCTCCCGTGTTGATCGAATCCGCCGACATGCACGGCGCAGCCGCACGTGCAGACGCCCGATGACAATCGCCTTGAGCCCCCACGCCAGGAACGACCCCGGTTAGGCAACGGATGACCCGGGCGTCACGGCGCCGGCTTGAGCACCAGTTCGCGGTACGCGGTTGCGGTCGGTCGCATCGGCAGCGCTTCCACGTCGCGCCACAGCGGCAGCATCGACGCGTAGAGGTCCGAGAGCGGATGTCCCACCTGTCCGGTCGAGTGCACCCAGGTCGAGCTGCCCGCGGGGCCGAGGTCATGGATGGTTCGCAGGCTTGCCGCATGGCTCGTACTGAACGGTGCGTCCAGTCGATGCGACAGCGCGCCGACGTTGATCGTGTACGTGTCTCCCGGATACGGCGTCTGCAGGTTGAACAGGCGCGTGAGCAGCGCGACACTGGACAAGGGGCGATGCTCGGCGATCGCCGTGTGTGCCTCGCCCCAGCGCAAGCCCGCCACGTCGCGACCGGAGTCCTGCGCCAGCTGCTCGACGCTCGCATCGAGCGACTCGGACATCAGTGTCAGGCAACTCTCGAAGCGCTGCAGGGTGGTGCGGTCGTCACACCAGTCGCGCGCCGGCGACTTCGTGCTCAGCACATGCAGCAGAGCCCGCGTGGTGTCGGCGGCCGACACAAAGTCCGGCGTGAGGTCGCCGAAGTCGTCGGCAAATATCCGCCGCGCGAGTTCGCGGCGCCAGGCGTGGAACAGCAGCCCCTCGGGTCGGTCGGCGGCCATCGCACCGTCCCAGGCCTTCAGGCGTTGCAGGGCCTCACGCCCAGCCGTGGTCAACGGCTGCGCCGATCCCATCAGCGCCATCAGTTCGCGCGCCGGGGTCGAGATCACGTCGGCCTGGATCGCCCGAGTGGACGAGACGTCGTGCTTCTCGCGCCCATCAACCAGCTGCCGGATACGCTGCACCCGATAGGAAGCGAACCAGTCGAACGTCAGGTGATGCGGGTAGTCGGGCCCGACGATGCGATTGTTCGCCGTCGCAATGAACCCGGCCTCGGGATCCATCATGCGCGGCGCTTCGGCAAACGGCAGGAAACCGTCCCAGTCATAACGCGCCTCCCATCCCGGCGCAGGCGCAATCCCGCGCAGATCGTTGTCGGCGGCGCGGCGCGGTATGCGACCCGTGACCACGAGTCCGATGCGTCCTGCCGTATCGGCGAGCACCATGGACTGCGTGACAACCTGGAAGTCCGCGAGCGCCAGTTCCGCATCAGCGACATTGCGTGCACGATTCAGTGCGCGGATCGCGAGCAGCGTTCGATCAGTCGGCTCAAGGGCCGACCAGCGCAGTGCCAGCACATACCGCGGATGAGAAAATGCCTTGTCGATCGCCTCCAGCCCGCTGAGGACCGGTCCGTGACGGGACTCGCGGACCACCAGCGTCTCGTCCGCCTGTCCCTTTACCGCGATGCGCTCGCGACGTTCCCTGAAGCGCTGCCAGCCGGCGGGAGTCTCGTATTCGAGGCGTTCGTCGGGATTGAGTCGCTCGAGATAGAGATCCTGCTGATCCACGCCGGTATTGGTCATGCCCCAGGCCACGTGCTCATTGCGGCCTAGCACGACCCCCGGGAGCCCGGGCAATGTCGCACCGATGACCCTGAGCCCCGGCGCCTCGATTGCCGCGAAGTACCAGATCGAGGGAGCCGTCAATCCGAGATGCGGGTCATTGGCGAGCAGTGGCTTGCCGCTCACGGTGCGCCGGCCGGCCAGCACCCAGTTGTTCGAGCCCAGCCCTTCGCCCTCGCCGAAGCCTGCGCTCGGAATCGCGGCGTGGCGGGATTCCACGGCCCGCCCGCCTGCGCTCTTCAAAGCGCCGAGCAAGCGATACATCTCGACATAATCAACCGTCGCCGGCGGCCGTTCGCCCGGAAGCGGCGGATACAGGTCGTCAATCTCGGCGCGCGTGAAGCGCTGTGCCAGACGAAGCCGGCGCAGCTCCATGCGCATCGAATGGGACGCGAGGTCCCAGGCCATCATCAGTGACCACGCGATCGAGTCGGCTGCAGTCCACGGCGCCGGCGCTGGCGTTCCAGTCAACAGGAACTCCGGGGGCAGCGGACCGGTGCGGGTCGCAAGAAACGCATTGACGCCCTCGACGTAAGCGTCCACCAGGTCACGGTGTTCAGCGTCCAGCGACTCGTAGGTGCGCTGCGCGGCGCGATGAACTCCCAACGTGCGAAGGAAGCGGTCGGTCGGCAGCGCCGAAGGGCCCAGGACCTCGGCCAGCCGGCCTGAGGCCAGCCGCCGGTTGAATTCGATCTGCCAGAGCCGGTCCTGCGCGTGCACGAAACCGAGCGCAAACAGCGCGTCGGGCTCGCTCTTTGCAACGAGGGTCGGTATGCCCTGTTCGTCGCGGCGCACATCGACCGGCGCGCCGAGTCCAACGACCGAGATCGTGCCTTCATGGACTGGCTGGCTGGTCTGCCGATACCAGAGGAACAGCGCCACCAAACTGACCATGACGCCGACAACGATGGCGGCGAGCCAGCGTAGAACGCGCACACGCACTCCTGCCAAATTCAGCCGGGGACTGATTGTGCGCGACTTACCAACGTCGCTGAGCAGAAATGCGAGGTCGCCGCCGGTTTCGCTCGTCCGGATGCAACGCTCAATTGCTCAAGCCGTCTGAGGGGCCTTGCGACGCGCGAGCAGCACGGCCGCACTGAAGGACAGGGCGATCACCGCGACAACGAGACTGCCGAAAGCGAGATCCTTCCCTTCAGTCCACGCCTCTACGGTCGGAAGCATCAGCTTGGCCGCACCAAAGGCAGCCACCAGCAGGCTCACGCCAGAAACCGCCAGGCTCATGACCCGCGAGGCAATGCAGGCGAGCTGGTCCGCCCTTGCGATCAGCCGCGAGATCCATAAGCCGTTGATGCCGTCGGTCACCAGCATGCCGAACACGAACAGCAGGCCAAGAACAAGGGCGTGCCCGACCCCGCCGAACTGAATCGCCGTGAGTGCGAACAGGGCCGACTGGCTGACCGTGTCGAATGACAGCGCGAAGAGTGCCCCGACCAGCGCCACGGTCAGCGGGTGCCCTGCCTGGTTCAGGCGACCGAGCAAGCGGCCCTTGAGGCCGACCGGAGCCACGACCTGGTCAGGCGCAGTGTTCAGCACCGCATACAGGTTGACGACGCCGATCAGCGTCAGGAAGACGATCGACGTCCATGCGCCGAAGACCTCAAGCCAGGCCGGCGCATCCCAGCGTTCGCTCGCGACGCCGACCGCGAGCGCGATGGCCAGCACCACCACGCCATGGCCGAGCGAGAACAGCGCGCCGCAGTAACGACCAAACCACCGCTGTTGCCGCGCGTTGTAGCGCGTCAGGCCATCGATCGTCGCGAGGTGGTCCGCGTCGAACCCATGCTTCAGCCCCAGCAGGAACACCAGCGCGCACAGCGCGGTCCATTCGGTCGGCAGTTCGTGCATGTCCCTCTCTCCGGCGATGTATGAACTCTAGACCGATTGTTCATATCCGATCCTTGTCGGGGATCAAAGCCGGGCGGGGAGCCCATCTCAATGGTTCGGCGTCAGGTGCGAATGGACCTGCCGTGAGGGGTGCTCGATTTCGACGGTCACGAGGTTGAGCTGACCATGCCGCACGCCGCGCTCCGCTGAGATCGCGTCGGCGAAGCTGCGGACATCGCGCGATCGGCCTTTGAGCATCACGCTTTCGATGCAGTGGTCGTGATCAAGGTGCGCGTGTGTCGTGGAAATTGTCAGGTCGTGGTGATCGTGTTGCAGTGCAGTCAGGCGCTCAGCCAGGTCGCGCTCGTGATGGTTGTAGACGTACGAAAGATTCGCGACACAGTGCGCGTTTTCGTCTGCGCTCTCACGGAACCGATCGAGGTGGGCCCGCAGGATGTCGCGCACGGCTTCGGAGCGATTGCTGTAACCGCGCTGCTCGATCAGCGCGTCGAACTCGTGCGCCAGTTGATCGTCGAGTGAGATTGTGAACCGTTCCATACAGCCTCCAGCCAAGATTCGGCCAGTATAGGAGGCTAGTCGGACGCGCTCGGGGCGAGCTCGCGTCCCCAAAATGAAAACGCCCCGATGCAGTGATGCACCGGGGCGTTGGTATGGCGAGCCTGACGATGTCCTACTTTCGCGGGAAATACATCCCACTATCATCGGCGCTGAGTCGTTTCACTGTCCTGTTCGGGATGGGAAGGAGTGGTTCCAACTCGCTATGGTCGTCAGGCAAAACTTGCGACCTCGCGATTGCAACCGCACTGCGGTCACATTCGAAAGATCCAAATCGGAAGAAGCAAGGCCACGCAAGGTGGCAGTCGCGATGCTCGAGCCTCGACTCACATTTGAGGAGGCAGCACGGTTATAGGATCAAGCCTCACGGGCAATTAGTATCGGTTAGCTTAAGCGCTTACACGCCTTCCACACCCGACCTATCAACGTCCTGGTCTTGGACGACCCTTCAGGGAGGTCAAGCCTCCGGGAAGACTAATCTTCAGGCAAGTTTCCCGCTTAGATGCTTTCAGCGGTTATCTCTTCCGCACATAGCTACCCGGCGATGCCACTGGCGTGACAACCGGTACACCAGAGGTGCGTCCACTCCGGTCCTCTCGTACTAGGAGCAGCCCCCGTCAATCTTCCAGCGCCCACGGCAGATAGGGACCAAACTGTCTCACGACGTTTTAAACCCAGCTCACGTACCTCTTTAAATGGCGAACAGCCATACCCTTGGGACCGGCTACAGCCCCAGGATGAGATGAGCCGACATCGAGGTGCCAAACACCGCCGTCGATATGAACTCTTGGGCGGTATCAGCCTGTTATCCCCAGAGTACCTTTTATCCGTTGAGCGATGGCCCTTCCATACAGAACCACCGGATCACTATGTCCTGCTTTCGCATCTGCTCGACTTGTCGGTCTCGCAGTTAAGCACGCTTATGCCATTGCACTATCAGCACGATTTCCGACCGTGCCTAGCGTACCTTCGAACTCCTCCGTTACCCTTTGGGAGGAGACCGCCCCAGTCAAACTGCCTACCATGCACTGTTCCCCGCCCGGATAACGGGCGCAGGTTAGAACCGCAAACAAATCAGGGTGGTATTTCAAGGTTGGCTCCACGAGACCTAGCGGCCCCGCTTCAAAGCCTCCCACCTATCCTACACAGATCGGTTCACAGTCCAATGCAAAGCTACAGTAAAGGTTCATGGGGTCTTTCCGTCTAGCCGCGGGTAGATTGCATCATCACAAACATTTCAACTTCGCTGAGTCTCGGGAGGAGACAGTGTGGCCATCGTTACGCCATTCGTGCAGGTCGGAACTTACCCGACAAGGAATTTCGCTACCTTAGGACCGTTATAGTTACGGCCGCCGTTTACTGGGGCTTCGATCAAGAGCTTGCACTCCATCACTTAACCTTCCAGCACCGGGCAGGCGTCACACCCTATACGTCCACTTTCGTGTTTGCAGAGTGCTGTGTTTTTAATAAACAGTCGCAGCCACCGATTCTCTGAGACCTCTTCACGCTTCGGGTGTTTCTCCCGTCACGCTACAAAGGCACACCTTCTTCCGAAGTTACGGTGTCAATTTGCCGAGTTCCTTCTCCCGAGTTCTCTCAAGCGCCTGAGCATATTCAGCTCGCCCACCAGTGTCGGTTTTCGGTACGGTCGTATCTAACTGAAGCTTAGAGGCTTTTCCTGGAACCACATCCAATCACTTCGCGGCTTACGCCACTCGATCCTTTTCCTCGGTGATACGCCAGCGGATTTGCCTACTGGCCACCTACGATCAGAAACCGGGACATCCAACACCCGGATGATCTTCAACAGTCCGTCCCCCCATCGCATTAGATATCGGTGCAGGAATATTGACCTGCTTCCCATCGACTACGACTTTCGTCCTCGTCTTAGGGGCCGACTCACCCTGCTCCGATGAACGTGGAGCAGGAAACCTTGGGCTTACGGCGAGAGGGCTTTTCACCCTCTTTAACGCTACTCATGTCAGCATTCGCACTTCTGATACCTCCAGCAGCCTTCTCAAGCCACCTTCGCAGGCTTACAGAACGCTCCCCTACCACCTGCACTTGCGTGCAGATCCGCAGCTTCGGTTACCGACTTAGCCCCGTTACATCTTCCGCGCAGGAAGACTCGATCAGTGAGCTATTACGCTTTCTTTAAAGGATGGCTGCTTCTAAGCCAACTTCCTGACTGTCTTAGCCTTCCCACTTCGTTTCCCACTTAGTCGGTATTAGGGACCTTAGCTGGCGGTCTGGGTTGTTTCCCTTTCGTGTCCGGACGTTAGCACCCGGTGCACTGTCTCCCGCGCTGACACTTCCAAGTATTCGGAGTTTGCCATGGTTTGGTAAGGCGCCATGCCCCCCTAGCCATAACAGTGCTCTACCCCCTGGAGTGATACGCGAGGCACTACCTCAATAGTTTTCGGGGAGAACCAGCTATTTCCAGATTTGTTTGGCCTTTCACCCCTATCCACAGCTCATCCGCTACTTTTGCAACAGTAGTCGGTTCGGCCCTCCAGTGAGTGTTACCACACCTTCAGCCTGGCCATGGATAGATCATCTGGTTTCGGGTCTACACCCTGCGACTGGACGCCCTATTCGGACTCGCTTTCGCTACGCCTTCCCTATACGGTTAAGCTCGCCACAGAATGTAAGTCGCTGACCCATTATGCAAAAGGTACGCAGTCACCCTTGCGGGCTCCTACTGTTTGTATGCATGCGGTTTCAGGATCTATTTCACTCCCCTCCCGGGGTTCTTTTCGCCTTTCCTTCACAGTACTGGTTCACTATCGGTCGATTACGAGTATTTAGCCTTGGAGGATGGTCCCCCCATCTTCAGACAGGATTTCACGTGTCCCGCCCTACTTGTCGTGCGCTCAGTTCCACTCCGGATCTTTCGTGTACGGGGCTATCACCCGCTATGGCCGGACTTTCCAGACCGTTCCACTAGAACCGAAGCTAAAACGCACAGGCTGATCCGATTTCGCTCGCCACTACTTTCGGAATCTCGGTTGATTTCTGTTCCTCTGCCTACTTAGATGTTTCAGTTCAGCAGGTTCGCCTCCACGCGCCTATGAATTCAGCGCGGGATACCCTTGCGGGTGGGTTTCCCCATTCGGACATCTGCGGCTGATAACGCTTGTTAGCCAGCTCACCGCAGCTTTTCGCAGGCTGCCACGTCCTTCATCGCCTGTAATCGCCAAGGCATCCACCACATGCACTTAGTCGCTTGATCCTATAACCCTGCCGCCTTTTGCCAGGCACGGTTAACAAGCGACCGCGTTGCCGTTCGCTCAAATGTTGAGAGCTCGAATGCAATCACAACCCGTTATCAACCCACTCCTGGCTCATCACCAGGCGCAAGGTTGAAACGCTTTGCTTCTTCCGAATTGTTAAAGAGCGAAACAGCGATTTGACCAAAGGTCAAGCGGAAATCCGCGGCACGGACTTTCGTTTGACGTTTGCTCAGAAAGTGGTGGAGGTGAACGGGATCGAACCGATGACCTCCTGCTTGCAAAGCAGGCGCTCTCCCAACTGAGCTACACCCCCGGCACATCACCGGCACCGAGTGTGGTGGGTCTGGTTGGATTCGAACCAACGACCCCCGCCTTATCAAGACGGTGCTCTAACCAACTGAGCTACAGACCCTTCCGAAAGCTCTCGTCAGGGCCCGGCGCTGCGCGACGCCATCACAAACCCACTGCTGCGCCACCCTGCGCCACTCGCTGCTGCAAGAAACCAACCGATAAGTGTGGACGCCTGACTACTGGCGCGTACTCTAGAAAGGAGGTGATCCAGCCGCACCTTCCGGTACGGCTACCTTGTTACGACTTCACCCCAGTCATGAATCTCACCGTGGTCGCCGCCCTCCTTGCGGTTAGGCAAACGGCTTCTGGTGAAACCCACTCCCATGGTGTGACGGGCGGTGTGTACAAGACCCGGGAACGTATTCACCGCGACATGCTGATCCGCGATTACTAGCGATTCCGACTTCATGGAGTCGAGTTGCAGACTCCAATCCGGACTACGACTGGTTTTGTGGGATTGGCTCCCCCTTGCGGGTTGGCAGCCCTCTGTACCAGCCATTGTATGACGTGTGAAGCCCTACCCATAAGGGCCATGAGGACTTGACGTCATCCCCACCTTCCTCCGGTTTGTCACCGGCAGTCCCATTAGAGTGCCCTTTCGTAGCAACTAATGGCAAGGGTTGCGCTCGTTGCGGGACTTAACCCAACATCTCACGACACGAGCTGACGACAGCCATGCAGCACCTGTGTCCACTTTCCCTTTCGGGCACCTAATGCATCTCTGCTTCGTTAGTGGCATGTCAAGGGTAGGTAAGGTTTTTCGCGTTGCATCGAATTAATCCACATCATCCACCGCTTGTGCGGGTCCCCGTCAATTCCTTTGAGTTTTAATCTTGCGACCGTACTCCCCAGGCGGTCTACTTCACGCGTTAGCTGCGTTACCGAAGGAGTTACCCTCCGACAACTAGTAGACATCGTTTAGGGCGTGGACTACCAGGGTATCTAATCCTGTTTGCTCCCCACGCTTTCGTACATGAGCGTCAGTCTCATCCCAGGGGGCTGCCTTCGCCATCGGTGTTCTTCCACATCTCTACGCATTTCACTGCTACACGTGGAATTCCACCCCCCTCTGACAGACTCTAGCCATGCAGTCACAAATGCAGTTCCCAGGTTAGGCCCGGGGATTTCACACCTGTCTTGCAAAGCCGCCTGCGTACGCTTTACGCCCAGTAATTCCGATTAACGCTTGCACCCTACGTATTACCGCGGCTGCTGGCACGTAGTTAGCCGGTGCTTATTCTGCAGGTACCGTCATTAACGACTCGTATTAGGAGTCGCCGTTTCGTTCCTGCCAAAAGCGGTTTACAACCCGAAGGCCTTCTTCCCGCACGCGGCATGGCTGGATCAGGCTTGCGCCCATTGTCCAAAATTCCCCACTGCTGCCTCCCGTAGGAGTCTGGGCCGTGTCTCAGTCCCAGTGTGGCTGGTCGTCCTCTCAGACCAGCTACTGATCGTCGCCTTGGTGGGCTCTTACCCCGCCAACTAGCTAATCAGACATCGGCCGCTCCAATAGCGCGAGGCCTTACGGTCCCCCGCTTTCACCCGTAGGTCGTATGCGGTATTAGCCAATCTTTCGACTGGTTATCCCCCACTACTGGGCACGTTCCGATGCGTTACTCACCCGTTCGCCACTCGCCACCAGGGTTGCCCCCGTGCTGCCGTTCGACTTGCATGTGTAAGGCATGCCGCCAGCGTTCAATCTGAGCCAGGATCAAACTCTTCAGTTCGATTCTGTTTGCGCAACCGTGCTAGGCACGATTGATTACTCACTCGCTGGAATCGAGGTATGTGATGTTTCCATCAACTTCCCTCTTTCCATTGCGTGAGCACCTGATGATTTGAGTTCAGCCGGCGCAGTTGGTTGATGTCGTGGCGTGAGACCTCGACGACCTTCTGTGCCGGTTGCGCCTTTCACCAAGCGCCCACACTTATCGGCTGTTTCGTTGTTAAAGAGCGTGCTGTCGGGTCGCTTTTCGTCGGCAAACTTGTTGCGACGCAACCGCAGCAGCGAAGAAGCGGAATTATGGCGGCACGGAAAAATCGTGTCAAGTTGAGGGATCAGGCCAACCACTGTGCCGGCAGCGGCCCGGCCCCGCCGAACAAGCAAATCCGCGGCGCCGGACCCCCTCCGTGGCGCCGCTCGCGCCGCCAAGCCGCTGTTTCATAAGGAGCGCTAGGCCCGACGACTCGGAGTTGAGCCCCGAACGCGACTACACAAGTTGTGCGCCAGCGCGGCAACTAGGCGGAAGGCTCTAGGCAGCGCGGACACCGACGCGCGTGCGGCGGGATCAGCTGTGCCTGAACTGCGCCGGGCGCTTCTCGACGAACGCTGCCATCCCTTCCTTCTGATCGCTGGTCGCGAACAGCGAGTGGAACAGGCGTCGCTCGAACAGCATGCCCTCGTTGAGCGGGGACTCGTAGGCGCGGTTGATCGCTTCCTTGGCCATCATCACGGCCGGCAGCGATTGAGCAGCAATGGCAGTGGCGGCCGCGAGGGCCTCTTCCAGCAGCTTGTCTGCTGCGACGACGCGCGACACCAGGCCGGCTCTCTCGGCCTCTGCGGCATCCATCATCCGCGCCGAGAGCACCAGATCCATCGCTTTGGCCTTTCCCACTGCCCGCGGCAGCCGCTGTGTGCCGCCCGCTCCCGGAATGATCCCGAGCTTGATCTCGGGCTGGCCGAACTTCGCAGTATCGGACGCGATGATGATGTCGCACATCATCGCGAGTTCACAGCCGCCCCCCAGGGCATAACCACCCACGGCCGCAATGACCGGCTTGCGGATGCGGCGCAACGTCTCCCAGTTGCGGGAGATGTACTCCGACTTGAAGACGTCCATGTAGGACCACTCCTTCATCGCGCCAATGTCTGCACCAGCCGCGAAGGCCTTCTCGTTGCCGGTGATCACCATCGCACCGATACCATCGTCACCGTCGAATCCGAGCAACGCGGTGCCCAGCTCGTCCATCAACTGGTCGTTGAGCGCATTGAGCGCCTTGGGACGATTGAGAGTCAGCAGGCCAACGCGGCCGCGCTTCTCCACGAGAATGTTCTGGTAGCTCATGTGGTGCCCTCCTCACTGGATCATTCCAGTTTAACGGGGGGCGCCCCGCGATCAGGACACGGGCCGCTCGCGGGCGAGGTAATCGAGGATCGTGTCGCCGGACACCGCGCGGGAGTAGAAGAAGCCCTGCGCGAACTCGCAGCCGATCTCGCGCATGTAATCGACCTGGTCCTGCGACTCCACGCCTTCGGCGACGACTTTAAGTCGGAAGTGCCGCGCCACCGCCAGCATCGCGTGGACGATGGCCCGACTGTCCGCATCGGCGGGAATGCCCTCGATGAACGAGTGATCGATCTTCAGTGCGTTGATCGGCATGCGCTTCAGATAACCCAGCATCGAGTAGCCAGTACCGAAGTCATCGAGCACCAGCCCGACACCCAGCGATGCCAGCTCCGCCAGCACATCGTTGTTGATCTCGCTTTCCTTGACGAGCGTGCGCTCGGTGATTTCCAGCACGATGAGGCGCGGCTCGATGTTGTGCTTGACCAGCGCGCTGCGCACGAGGATCGGCAACGCGGTCGATCCCATCTCGCGGCCGGCGACATTCACCGCCACCGGCACGTCGAAGTCCGGGCGCACCAGCCGCCATCGGTTGATCTGGCTGCACACCTCGTTCAGCACCCAGCGCGTGATGCGCTCCGAAAGCCCGCTGACCTCGGCGACACCGATGAAGCGGTCGGGTGTCAGGATGCCGTGCACCGGGTGGTTCCAGCGAATCAGCGCCTCGAGCCCGACGACGCGGCCGCTCGCCATCTCGATCTGCGGCTGGTACTCGCAGATGAATTGCGGACTCTCACTCTGCACCGCCTTCACGAGTTCGATGCCGAGCTGAACCTCGCGCGCCGCCCGCTCGTAGCGGATCGGATTGAAGAAGCTGAACTGGTTGCGGCCATCGCGCTTCGCCTGGTACATCGCGGCGTCGGCGTTCTTCAGGAGCGTGCTCATGTCGCGACCGTGCTCGGGGAACAGCGCGACGCCGATCGACGCCGAGACCTGCGTGTCGATGTTCGGCACGAGGTCGGTGCGGTGCAACGCCTGGGCGATGCGAGCTGCCAACAGTGCGACCTCCTGCCGATGCACGAATTCGCTGATCAGCACCACGAACTCGTCGCCACCGAGGCGCGCCACCGTGCCTTCCTCGCCGACCGTTTCGCGCAGCACGTCGGATGCCGATTTGATCAGCGCGTCGCCGACCAGGTGGCCGAGCGTGTCATTGACATCCTTGAAACGGTCGAGGTCGATCAGCATCGCTGCCATGCGGCGCTTGCGATTCGACGCCGTCATGATCATGTCGCGCATCGTCTCGCGAAGCAGATTGCGGTTCGGCAACCCGGTCAGTGCGTCGTACCACGCCAGGTGCTCGATGCGGGACTCCGCCTCCTGGCGCTGCGTAGCCTCCATCGATAGCGCCAGCATCAGTGCCGTTGTATTGGCGAAGCCGACATCGTCCTCGTCCCAGTACCGCGTTTCGCGATGCTGCAGGCAGAGGACGCCGGCGATCGTTCCCTCGACGAGTATCGGCACATCGAGCAGGGCGCGGACACTGGACCAGTCCGCGTCAGCGGCGAACATCGTCGTTAATCGGGACGTTCGGGTGTCATTGACAACAACCGGCTGGCGGTTCATCAGCTGCGCAAAGTAGGCGGAAAACCGCGTGGCCGGGAATTCACGACCGACCCAGTCGCGCATGAAGCGGTCTGCTGGCCGATCGAAAAGAGCTTCGCAGCGGAGCACGTCAGGATCACAAGTCAGTCGCCAGAAGCTCGCCGCACTCACGTCGAGCACTTCGGCCGTCGAGCGCAGCACCGTCGCCAGCGTCTGCGTGAAGTCCGATTTCTGCTGGATCGCCAGTTCGAGGAGCCGCTCGCGGAAGCGCAGCCTGCGGGCTTGCGCGCGCTCGGCAGGCCCGAGGTCGCGCGCAGTCAGCACCAGGCCGCGAACACTTGGGTCGTCGAGGCGGTTCGCCAGCACGCACGACAGGCCGCGGCCATTGCCAGCCAGCGCGGCACGCGTGCGCAGGTGCAGTGACGTTGGCTGGCGGTCGCCGGCAGGCTCTCGCAACAGGCGGTCGACGGCGCGCCTGAACTCGATCCGGGAGGGCTGATCTAGGATGAACTCGAAGGGCGAACCCATGACGTCGCCCTCGTGTTCGCCGGTGATAGGCTCGAGCGCCGCGTTCGCATAGATCACGCGCCGATCGGCGTTCAATACGATCGTCAGCTCACTCTGGTGCTCTGCCAGGGCTCGGGCACGCGCTTCGGCCGCACGTACCCGGCGGCGTGCGGCCCGTTCGGCAGTTGTATCGACGATCGATATCGACGCGAAGTCATCCTGGTCGAATCGAAACAGCCGCACGACGAAGCGGGCATTCAGCCGCGTGCCGCTGCGCAGCGGCAGTCGCGCCTCGAACTCGTAGCGGCCTTCGGCCGTGACCTGCGACCACAGTCGCTGCCAGCGGCGTGCGAAAGCGCGGTGGCTCAGATAGCCGAGCAGTTCGGCGACACTCCGGCCGACCACAGACTCGCCTCCGATGAGCTCCGTCGCCTCGGCGTTAATCGCAAGAATCTGGCCACTGTGATTGACCGCGAGGAGCGGCACGCCGGCGGTGTCGAAGCTCGCCTGCTTGAGCGAGCGCTCGACGGCAGACTGCCGTAGGGGAATGACAGTAGAGCTCAGCGTGACCTCGTGCGAGTCAGGCGCCCCGCCACCGCCGCCGCGGGGCCTACCCAGACGACCGATTTTGCCACGCGATCGCGCTCCGGAGCCGGGTCGATTGGACGAATTGTGCGGGTGCGGCAGCGTCGTTTCGGTCCCGCCGACGGCTCAGCGGTCGCGTACGCACGGTCCCAGGTGCCCGGCAACCGACTGTGCAGCTTCGGTTCCGCGGCTGATGCAGTCGCTGATCGACACACCACCGCGATAGTTGGCGCAGAAGAAGAGTCCTGCATGTTCCTGCTCGGCCCGCTCCAGCTCGCCGATGCGTTCGCGATGCCCGAATGTGTACTGCGGAATCGCGTTCGGCCAGCGGGTGACCTCGGTCATCAACGGCTGCCCACCCGCGCCGACGAGATGCACGAGTTCCTCGTGCACCGTTTCCAGCAGTTCGTGGTCAGAGGCAGCCGCCTGCGTCGGGTTACGTCGACCGCCGAGGAATGACGTGAAGACCACCGTGCCGTCCCCGGCGCGATGCTCGAACATCGTGCTCGAGAACAGCGTACCGAGCAGGCGAGGCCGCTCGACCGAAGGCGCGAGAAAGCCAAAGCCGTCCAGGGGGTGAGCAACGTCGGCGCGGCGATAGGCACTGACGACGATCGCGATCGGGGCATAGGCAATCCCGGCCAGTGCGTCCGCGGCCTGCGGTGCGAATGCGCGCACCAGCGGTGCAGCGCCGTAGGCAGGCAGGGCCAGCACGACCGCCCGGGACGATCGCACCAAATCGTCGGAACCGGCCACTTCGACGACCCACGATCCGTCTGCCCGACATGCCAGGCCACGGGCTGCGGCACCGCACTCAACCGCCGGCAGGCCGGCCGCCAGCGCATCCGTCAGCGTCTGCATGCCGTCACGGAACGAGAAGCTGGTTGCCGCGATCTTCGGTGTCGCGCCTTCCTTTCTGCGTTGGCGCGCCGCCCGCAATGCGCCGATGAACAGGCTGCCATAGCGCTGTTCCAGCTTGTGCAGCCGCGGGAATGCCGCAGGCAGGGACAGCTGTTCCGGATCCCCCGCATAGATCCCGGACACGAAAGGCTCGACGGCGTAGTCCAGGAACTCGTGACCCAGGCGGCGACGGACAAACTGCGCAATCGACTCCTCGGCCTGTCCCAGGGCGCGCCGGATGAAGGGCTCGCCGAAGAGTCGGATCTTGGCCGCGGCTGAGAAGAGCGGCGTCGTGATGAACGATGCGGCCGACGTGGGCAGTGCCGTGAGCCGTCCGCCGCTCACAACGTAGCGCCGCGCAGCCGCCTTGCTCGCATTGATGCGCTCGGCGCGGATATCCAGTTCGTCCAGCAGTGCGTTGATCGACGGCGACGTATCCATGGCGCTGTTCGGGCCGCGTTCGAACAGCACGCCTGCCCGGCGCTCCGAGCCGATGACCCCGCCGGGACGCGCAGCCGCTTCCAGCACCCTGACCGAGTAGCCGGCACGGTGCAGTCGATGGGCGGTGACCAGGCCGGACAGGCCCGCCCCGACAACAACGACATCAACGGGCATGCAACGATCCTCTCAAGCGCAACGCGCAAGGATTCCACCGCTGCGCGCCGCACCGCTTGTGCCATGGCAAGACTCGTTGGCGGCGGGACGTCGCGGTAGCACCCGCTTGCGCCATCGCAATCTCGGCCACCGACGCTGGAGCGCGATAATCGACCGAAAATCCGGAGCATGAATGTCGGTCGTCATCGAGCAGCGCATCGCCACCCTCCTGGGCAACCTGGGGCTGGTGCCGTTCTTTGTGCTGGCGCTGCTGGCCTGGCCCTGGAGCGGGCCGGTCGCAGTGCGGGTCGAGTTGGCACTGGCGGGTTACGCCGCGGTGATCCTGTCCTTTCTCGGCGCGGTGCATTGGGGCCTGGCGCTGGCCAGTCCGGGTCTCAACAAGGCCCAGAGCTGGAATGCCTTCGGCTGGGGAGTGATCCCGTCGTTGCTCGGTTGGCTCGCGGTGCTGATGCTGATGCTCGGCGTGCCATCGGCGGTCGTCTTCGTGTTCCTGATCGGCGACCTGCTTCTGGTCCGCGTCGTGGACGGCACACTGATGCGTCTTTACGCGAATCCTCCGGCCACCTGGTATCTCGCGCTTCGCACGCGACTGACGATCGCCGCGTCGCTGTGCCTGCTCGTTGCGGTACTCGCCGCGCTGGCGCGTTGAGCATCGGCGTCCCACTGTGCGTCTGACTATGATCGACCGTTCTCCTTGAGGTACTTCCGCTCATGACACAAGCCATCCTGCTTTCCCGGGACAACGAGGCCTTCAAGGCCGAGGTCCGCGACATTTCCGACGCCGACCTCGAAGCGGCTACTCCGGGCGATGACGTCGTCATCGACGTCGAGTACTCGACCATCAACTACAAGGATGGCCTGGCGCTGACCAACACGTCTCCGGTCGTGCGCAAGTGGCCGATGGTGGCCGGGATCGATGCTGCGGGTCGCGTCTTCAGCAGCACGCACGCGAAATGGAAGAAGGGTGATGTGGTGGTCCTCAACGGCTGGGGACTGGGCGAGACGCACTGGGGCGGGCTGGCGCAGCGCGCGCGCGCCAAAGGCGACTGGCTGGTACGCATCCCGGCACCTCTGACGACGCGAGACGCGATGGCCATCGGCACGGCCGGCTACACGGCCGCGTTGTCGGTCATCGCGCTGCAGGACCGCGGCGTCACCCCGGGCCAGGGGGAAATCCTGGTGACCGGAGCCACGGGCGGCGTCGGCTCGATTGCGGTCGCCTTGCTGGCCTCGCTCGGCTATGCGGTCGTCGGCTCGACCGGGAAGGCCGCCGAGGCGGAGTACCTGAAGGGGCTCGGCGCGAAGGAGGTCATCGACCGCGCGACGCTGGCTGCGCCTGGCAAACCCTTGCAGAAGGACCGCTGGGCGGGCGCAGTCGATTCGGTAGGCAGTACGACGCTCGCCAACGTCTGCGCGCAGATGCGCTCGGGTGGCACCGTCGCGGCGTGCGGGTTGGCGGGGGGAATGGACTTTCCTTCCACGGTTGCGCCGTTCATCCTTCGTGGCGTCACTCTCGCTGGCATTGACAGCGTGATGGCGCCACTGGCACGCCGCGAGGCCGCGTGGCAGCTGCTCGCCGAGCACCTGCGCCCGGAGCAACTGGGTCAGATGACGCGCGAGGTTCCGCTGGCCGGCGCGTTCGACGTCGCCCGCGATATCCTCGCAGGCCGCGTGCGCGGTCGGGTCGTCGTCGACGTCAATCGGTGATATCGCAAAGCCTGCCGCGACCTTCCTATTCTTCTGGAGTCTTCATCTAACAGGCGCAGGCTTGCGCATTGCTTGTGCCGCCACGACACCGCGGCTGACGGCCGCGGGGACTTTCGGCAGAATGGCTGATTCTCCGTCCCTCTTTCTCGCAGGAGCTTTCATGACGTCTCGCCTTGTCGTTCGACCCTTGGCCCTTGGTGCCGCTTGCCTGCTGACCGCCGCCCTGGTCGGTGATGCATCCGCTCGCGATCGCAAGGAGTGCGAGCGTGATTACAAGCCGCAGGTCGGGCAATCGGGCAAGGACGTCGTCTGGGTGCCGACGCCGGACGAGCTGGTGCAACGGATGCTGCGCATGGCGAAGGTGACGCCGCAGGACCTTGTCTATGACCTGGGCGCGGGCGATGGAAAGATCGCGATCGCTGCCGGCAAGCTCGGCGCGAACTCCGTCGGCATCGAATACAACCCCGACATGGCCAAACTCGCGAGCTGCCTGGTGACCGCAGAGGGCGTCCCCAGCAAGACGAAGATCATCCAGGGGGACATCTTCAAGGAGGATTTCAGCAAGGCCACCGTCATCACGATGTACCTGCTGCCGGAGCTGAACCTTTGCGTACGCCACCGCATCCTCGCAATGAAACCCGGCACGCGCGTCACCTCGCACCAGTTCACGATGGGTGACTGGGAAGCGGATGAAACCAACGAGATCGAGTACCGGACCGCCTACCTGTGGATCGTCCCGGCCCGCGTCGACGGCACCTGGGTCCTGCGCGAGGACACTGGCAGCACCACCATCAACCTGACGCAGAACTTCCAGAAGATCAGCGGTGACGTGGTCAACGGTGCCGGACGCCAGCCCCTGGTCGGCGCCACGCTGCGCGGTGACCAGCTGCGCTTCGCGTTCAACGACGCCAAGGGTGTCACCCGCACGTTCAACGGCACGGTCCGCGGCACCGAGTTGGTCGGCACGCTCAAGACCGCAAACGCCGAGACCAAGGTCACTGGCGCGGCACAGGGTGCGCTACGCGCAGCAAGCTGGGCCGAGATGCTGCCGCAATGCGGCCGCTTCTACGGCAAGTAAGCCCCATCTGACGGTTGTCGATCCGGAGCCCCGCCTTGGCGGGGCTCTTCACATGGAAGGCACGCGATGAGTGACGTGTACAGCCCGGCGGCGGCGCCGTTGACGGGAGCCCCGAAGCGGGTGCTGTCGGTGTTTGACGGCGTGATGATCATCATCGGGATCATCATCGGCGGCGGCATCTTCACGTTCCCGCCGCTCGTCGCCGGCATGACCGGCTCGGTGCCGTGGATGTTCGGCGCCTGGCTCTTCGGCGCGGCGCTCGCACTGGTCGGCGCGCTGTGCTACGCGGAACTTGCGACGACGTTCCCGAATGCCGGCGGGGACTACCACTTCCTGACTCGCGCCTACGGCAAGGACGTGTCGTTCTTCTTCGCCTGGGCACGCGTGCTGGTCATCACCACCGGGTCGATCGCGCTGCTCGCCTTCGTCTTTGGCGACTACATGAGCCGTGTGCTGGCGCTCGGCACGCAGTCATCGACGATCTATGCCGTGCTCGTCGTCGTCGCCTTGACTGCAGTGAACATCGCCGGCCTGAAGGAATCCGCCCGCACGCAGAACCTGCTGTCCACGCTGCTGATGCTCGGCATGCTGATGGTGGTGGTTGCCGGCTTCGTCGCGCCCGCGACTGACGTCGCTCCCGCGCCGACGGCGTCGGATGCCGTCCCCGCGCTGTTCGGCACCGCACTGCTTTTCGTTCTCTTCACGTTCGGCGGCTGGAACGAGGCTGCCTACATCTCGGCTGAGGTCAAGGGCGGCACCCGCTCGATCGTCAGGGTGCTGGTCATCGCGCTGATCGTCGTCACGCTGATCTACCTGCTGTTCGTCGCCGCACTGCTGGCCGGCCTTGGCTTCGACGGGTTGAAATCGAGCCAGGCGGTGGCGGCTGACGTCGCGAAGAAGGCGTTCGGCGCCTTCGGCGAGAAGACGATCGGGGCGATCGTCGCGCTGGCTGCACTCACCTCGATCAACGCGACGATGATCGTCGCGGCGCGGACCAATTATTCGCTCGGCAACGACTGGCCGGTGTTTGCCTTCATGGGCCGCTGGAACAGCGAACGCGACGCGCCGGTGGTCGCCTACCTGGTGACGGGCGCGATCAGCCTGGCGCTGGTCGTGCTCGCCGCGGTCAACAAGAGCGGCGTGAAGTTCATGGTGGATTTCACGGCGCCCGTGTTCTGGTTCTTCTTCCTGCTCACCGGCATTGCGCTGTTCGTGCTGCGCTTCCGGCAGCCGCACGTCGCGCGGCCGTTCAAGGTGCCGGCCTATCCGGTGCTGCCGATCATCTTCGTCGGTACCTGTGCCTTCCTGCTGTACCGCAGCCTCGTGTACACGCTCGAGAACCGGGCCGTGCAGGCGGCGCTGTACGTGATGGTGGCCGGCGTGGTGGTCTGGATCATCGCGCGTTTGCGCCGGCGCTGAGCCATGGGCAGCCAGGCCGCACGCATTGTCGGCGTGCTGCTCGCGGCCGGCCGCGGTGCGCGCTTCGATCCCCACGGTGCGCGACTCAAGCTGCTCGAGCCCGCGACGCGCGGCCCGCATCGGGGCGAGCCGCTCGCGGTGGCGGCGGCGCGCACGCTCCTGAGCGCGGTGGATGAGGTGCTTGCCGTCGTCGCTCCGCCTGCAGATGCCCGTCACGAACAACTTCGACGCTTGCTTGCGGCCCAGGGCTGCACGACGGTTGAAAACACGCGAGCCGACGAGGGCCAGGGCACGTCGATCGCCTGCGGTGTCGCCGCGAGCGGGCCCGTGAAGGGCTGGATCATCGCTCTGGCTGATATGCCGGCCATCGCGCCGGCCACCGTCCTTGCGGTGGCAGAGTGCCTGCACAGTGGCGCAATCACGGTTGCGCCGGCCTATCGCGGGCAGCGCGGGCATCCGGTCGGCTTCGCGGCGGCGTTACGTCCGGAACTGCTGGCCCTAACCGGAGATATCGGAGCCCGCGAGGTCCTCATGCGGCATCCACCGCAACTCATCGAGGTCGATGATCCTGGGGTACTGTATGACGTCGACGTGAGTGAGGATCTGGGATGAACCGGCTGTGGCAGGACTGGTGGAAACTGGCGATGAGCGCCAGTGAGATCGCGCTGAATGCGCCGCAGGTCGTTCAGCACCGGACGAACCGCCTGCTGAAGGCCCCGGGGCTTGGCAGCGCGCGCAATCGCCGCGAGGCGGTGCGCATGGTGTCCGAGAAGTGGGATGCGGGCATCGCCGGGCAGACGGCACTGTGGCAGACCGGCTTGCAGTGGCAGCAAGCGCTTATCAAGGACTTCTGGGCAGCCGCGCTGGGACAGCGGTCGGCCCGTCGCACCGCCCGGCGTGCGGGCCAACGCAACGCGCAGACTTCGCTGCTGATGGCGCAGCGCTCGCTCGCGCCGGTCCGCCGGCGCGTGCGGGCCAACGCGATCCGACTCCGCTCCAAGGCCTAGGCCTCTCGCACTCCCGCCCCCAAGCACCCCTCCATGGCCTTCGTCCAACTGGTCCGACAGATCACGCTCGCCGACTGGCTGGCGCTGCTTTGGTTCATAGCAGCCTGGTGGGGATATGCGGTGTTTGCACGACGACGCGCTGCCGCCGGCGGATCACTGCTGGCCACAACAAACAGCTTTCGGCGCCTGTGGATGATGCAGACCACATTGCGCGAGAACCGCGTGATCGACGGGGTTGTCGTGCAGAACCTTTCGACCAGTCCCTCGTTCTTCGCCTCGACGACGATCCTCATCATCGGCGGCCTGCTCGCGGTGCTCGGAGCGACCGAGGAAGCCGCCAAGATCGTCGAGGAACTGCCGTTCACGTCGCGCACGACCGCACTCGTGTTCGACTTGAAGGTATTCGTGCTGACGGCGGTGTTCGTCTACGCCTTCTTCCGCTTCACATGGTCGATGCGCCAGTACACCTTCGGCGCACTAATGATCGCTTCGGCGCCGGATGCGAAGGAATTCGCCATTGGAGCGGCGTCTCGCGAGGAATTCGCCGACCGCGCAGGCCGCGTGGTCGGCCTCGCCGCCGAGACCTTCAACGACGGACTACGCGCCTACTACATGGCCTTCGCCGTCATCCTGTGGTTCTTCTCGGCAATTGCCTTTGCGATCGGCACCGCCGGCATCGTCTACCTGCTGTACCAGCGTGAATTCCAGTCCGAAGTGCTGAACGTGCTGCGGCATTAAGCCGGCGTCCAGCCGCGCCTCCTCAACCCGCGCGCCGTCACTGCCCTGCCATGTCCGTCCATTACGCGATCCGCCCTGCACATCCTGCCGCGCACCTGTTCCACGTGGTGTGCCGCCTCGAGCGACCCGATCCCCAGGGGCAGCTCTTCATGTTGCCCGCCTGGATCCCGGGCAGCTACATGGTCCGTGAATTCGCACGGCACATCGTCCGCATCAGTGCCGTTGCGGGCAGCCGCAAGGTCGCGCTGACGAAGCTCGACAAACACACCTGGCGCGCCGCTCCAGTCAAGGGACCACTCGAAGTGGCCTGCGAGGTCTACGCCTGGGACCTGTCGGTGCGGGCCGCGCATCTTGATGAGGCTCACGGCTTCTTCAATGGCCCCAGCGTGTTCCTGCTGCCGATCGGCCACGAGCATTCCCCCTGCAGCGTGGACATCCTGCCGCCAGCCGGTGAACGCTTTGCCGGCTGGAAGGTCGTGACGGGCCTGACGCCGGGGCGGTCGACGCGCCGCCATGGCTTTGGCACGTATCACGCCGACAACTACGACGAATTGATCGACTGTCCGGTCGAGATGGGCGAGTTCGAACTCGGTCGGTTCGACGTGCTCGGCGTGCCGCACGAGATTGCGGTCACGGGCCGCGTCGCACGACTCGACATGAAGCGCCTGAGCGCAGACCTGACGACTGTGTGCGAGCAGCAGATCCGGCTGTTCGAACCGCGCTCGAAGAGAGCTCCATTTACGCGCTACACCTTTCTGACGCTGGCAGTGGCCGATGGCTATGGCGGACTGGAACACCGCAATTCGACGGCGCTGATCTGCAAGCGTGACGACCTGCCCTTCACCGGCATGAAGGACACGACCGAGGGCTATCGCAATTTCCTCGGCTTGGTGAGCCATGAGTACTTCCACAGCTGGAACGTGAAGCGCATCCGGCCGGCGGCCTTCGTGCCCTACGACCTGACTCAGGAAAACTACACGCGCCTGTTGTGGGCGTTCGAGGGCTTCACTTCGTACTACGACGACCTGATGCTGGTGCGTGCCGGGCTGCTGAGCCCGGCGCAGTACCTGGAAGGTGTGGCGAAGACGATGACGACAGTGATGCAACGCTCGAGCCGGCTCAAGCAGAGCGTGTCGGACAGTTCATTCGATGCGTGGATCAAGTACTACCGGCAGGATGAGAACGCGCCCAACAGCGTCGTCAGCTACTACCAGAAGGGCGCTCTGATCGGGCTTGCGCTCGATCTCGCGATCCGCGCACAGACGCACGGCAGACGGTCGCTCGACGACGTGATGCGATTGCTGTGGAAACGCTTCAAGGCCGACGGCGCCGATTACATCGGCGTGGGCGAAGACGAACTGGCGAGCGCCGCCGACGAGGCGACCGGGCTTGCACTCGGCCCTCTGATCGAGGCGTGGACGCAAGGCACGCGCGACCCGGACTTTGCGCGCCTGCTGCAACCGTTCGGCATCGAGTTCGCCGCGCGGCCGGCACTGGACTCGCCAGCGTTCGCGATGCTCGGTGTGAGGACCGTTGCGGGCTCGCCGGACTGTCGACTGTCACACGTCTTCGACGCCACGCCGGCCCAGTCGGCCGGACTGTCGGCCCACGATGTGCTGATCGCGCTCGATGGGTTGCGCGTGACCGCCGCTAACCTGGACAAGCTGCTGGCGCGCTATGCGCCCGGCGAAAGCGTGGAAGTCACGGCGTTCCGGCGCGACGAACTGATGCGCTTTGACGTACGCCTGGCCGAGAAGCCGCCGACGCGCTGGACTCTGATCATTGATCCGAAGTCAGCGCCAGCCGCGACGCGACTGCGCACCCAGTGGCTCGGTCATCGCTGAGCGATCCCGGGACCCGACCAATCGATCGTGCCGCGACAGCTTGCGGCGAGGAATGCGTTGGCCATTGAAAAGTGGCGGCAGCCGAGGAACGGCCGCGGTGGCCGCCGCGCAGACAACGGTGACGGATGGTTCGCAAGCAGCACAGCATGCGCGCGGCCGTAAGACCCGATTCGCGCCGCTTTTGCCTGCGCGTGCGTGCCCCATAACAGGAACACTTTGGGCGATGGATCGGCCGCGAGAACATCGACCACGCCGTCGGTAAGGTGCTCCCAGCCGCGACCCACATGACTGCCCGGCTGGCCCTCCTCGACGGTCAGCACCGCGTTCAGCAACAACACACCCTGCCGCGCCCAGTGTTCGAGGTTGCCGGTCGTAGGCGCGGCGCACCCGATATCGCTGCGTAACTCCAGAAAGATGTTGCGCAGGCTGGGTGGAGGACGGATGGCGTCCGGCACCGAAAAGGCCAGCCCATGCGCCTGCCCGGGTCCGTGATACGGATCCTGCCCGAGGATCACGACGCGCACGGATTCCGGCGCGGTCAGCCTCAGTGCGCGCAGCGGATCGGACGGAAAGATCCGCGCGCCGGCAGCCACACGTTGCTCGAGAAACCGCTGCAGCGCCGTGCCTGGAACGCTCGCAAAGAAGCTATCGACCAGCACGCGCCAACCCGGCGCCAGCGCCGAGGTGTCGATCACGCGAACAGCCGCGCCAGTTCCAAGCCGGGATCCGGCGCACGCATGAAGGCTTCCCCGACGAGGAAAGCGTTGACGCCAGCCGCCCGCATCCGCGTCACGTCGGCGGGAGCCAGGATCCCGCTTTCCGTAACCACGATGCGCTCCGACCCAATGCGCGGCAGCAGATCGAGCGTGGTCTCCAGGCGGGTCTCGAACGTGCGCAGGTTGCGGTTGTTGATTCCGATCAGCGGGGTCCTCAGTTCCAGCGCCAGCTCGAGTTCGGCGGCGTCGTGCACTTCGACCAGTACGGCCATGCCGAGGTCGTGCGCTGCCGCTTCGAGTGCACTCAGGCGCGAGCGATCCAGCGCCGCGACGATCAGCAGGATCGCATCAGCACCCCAGCTGCGTGCCTCGACGACCTGGTAATCGTCGATGATGAAATCCTTGCGCAGCACCGGCAAACCGCTCGCTGCACGCGCCTGCCGCAGGTACTCCGGTGCGCCCTGGAAGTACTGCACATCGGTGAGTACGCTCAGGCACGCAGCACCATGCCGCGCGTAACTTGCACCGATGGCAGCCGGATCGAAGTCCTCGCGCAGCACGCCTTTGGACGGCGAGGCTTTCTTTACTTCAGCGATCACCGCGCTGCGGCGCGCCTGGACAGCTGCTCTCAGTGCCGCGGTGAAATCGCGCGGCGCGTCGGCGCCGCGAGCCTTCTCCAGCAGTGGTGCGAGCGGCACGCGCTCGCGTGCAAGCCGCACCTCGTCGCGCTTGGTTGCCAGGATTCGCTGCAGGATGTCGTCCATCGCTCGTTACTACAAAGGTCGCGCGAACATCATTTCCCGCACGTGGAAGCCGACCGACTCGTAGAGTTGGCGGGCGGGTCGGTTCGGCGCGGCCATCTCCAGCCGCGCCTGCGTCGCACCGCGGCCGCGCCCCCAGTCCAGAGCCAGCCGCGTCAGGCGGCGTGCCAGACCGAGGCGACGTGCCGACGGATCGATGAACAGCGAGTGCAGATAGATACGACGACGCACGTGGGCCATCCGATGCCGTGAAACGATCAGGTCGACACCGATCGCGCCCAGCAGCTCATTGCCGCAAACCGCGACGAAGAGTCGCTTGCGCGGGCTGGCGATGGCACGCGCCCAGTACTGACGCGCCGCACGCGCATCGTGCCTCGGTGAAGCGATGTCTGGAATCAGGTGATGCTCGGCGACCGAGGCAGCGGCCCCGGCGCAGGCGACATGAAGCACATCGCGCCGTGTCCCCGCGCGCAGCACGATGCGCCGCGCTCGGGCCTGCATCACCCGGCACAGCGGACCTCGCACGCGAACGGGATTCAAGCAGCCAACCTCTGTGTCGTCGCGACGAACTCGTCGAGCTTGTGTCGCGCGGCACCGCTGGCGATCGCAGAGCGTGCCTGCGCGATGCCTTCGCCGATCGAATCGGCGACATTGGCGGCATACAGCGCCACTCCGGCGTTGAATATGACGATCTCGCGCGGCGTCCCCGCGACGTTGTCGATCGCCTCCAGCAGCATCGCACGTGACTCGGCGGGACTGCTGACCTTGAGCGCGCGGTTGGACACCATCGCCAGACCGAAGTCCTCCGGATGGATCTCATACTCGCGCACCTCGCCGTCCTTGAGTTCGCCGACCAACGTCGCGGCGCCGAGCGACACCTCGTCCATGCCGTCCTTGCCATGCACAACGAGAACGTGGTTCGACCCCAGTTGCTGCAGCACGCGCACCTGGATGCCGACCAGGTCCGGATGAAACACGCCCATGACCTGGTTCGGCGCGCCGGCCGGATTGGTGAGCGGCCCGAGGATATTGAAGATCGTGCGCACGCCGAGTTCCTTGCGTACCGGCGCCGCGTGCTTCATAGCGGCATGATGGCTCGGCGCGAACATGAAGCCGATGCCGGTCTCGGCAATGCACGTCGCCACCGCGGCGGGGTTCAGCGTGATGTTCGCGCCCAGCGCCTCCAGCACATCGGCGCTGCCCGAACCGGACGAGACTCCGCGCCCGCCATGCTTGGCCACGCGCGCGCCGGCCGCCGCAGCGACAAACATCGCGGCCGTGGAAATGTTGAACGTGTGCGCCGCATCGCCGCCCGTACCGCAGAGATCGACCAGGTTGGAGCGGTCGGCCGGCTCCACCTTGCTCGAGAACTCACGCATGATCTGCGCCGCGGCCGCGATCTCGCCAATGGTCTCTTTCTTGACCCGCAGGCCCATCGTCAGCGCCGCGATCTGCACCGGGGTCAGTTCGCCGCTCATCAGCCGCCGCCACAGCGACAGCATTTCATCCTGGAAGATTTCGCGGTGTTCGATGCACCGGACCAGAGCTTCGCTCGGCGTTATGGACATGTGCTCTCCTTGCGCAACGGCACTCGCTACCGCGCGCCCTCCAGAAAGTTGCGCAGCATCGTGTGGCCGTGCTCGGTGGCGATCGACTCCGGATGGAACTGCACGCCCTCGACCAGCAGCGTCTTGTGGCGCAGTCCCATGATCTCGCCGTCCGGGGTCCAGGCGGTCACTTCCAGGCAGTCGGGCAAAGAGGACCGCTCGACAGCCAGCGAGTGATAGCGCGTGGCTTCAAACGGGCTCGGCAGTCCGGCAAAGACACCGACCCCCGTGTGCGCGATCGGCGAAGTCTTGCCGTGCATCAGCGTCTGGGCGCGCACGACCTTGCCGCCGAAGGCCTGGCCGATCGCCTGATGGCCCAGGCACACGCCGAGGATCGGCACGCGCCCCGCAAAACGCTCGAACACGCCGAGCGAGACGCCGGCCTCGTTGGGTGAGCAGGGTCCGGGCGAAACGCAGATGCAGGTCCGGCTTCAGCTGCTCGATCTGATCCAGCGTGATCTCGTCGTTGCGGAACACGCGCACGTCCTCGCCGAGCTCGCCGAAGTACTGCACCAGGTTGTAGGTGAACGAGTCGTAGTTGTCGATCATCAGCAGCATGACCGCCTCACTCGGAATCAAAACCGTCTTCGACCTGCTCGGCGGCGCGCAGCACCGCGCGCGCCTTGACCTCGGTCTCTTTCCACTCGCTCTCCGGTATCGAGTCCGCGACGATGCCGGCGGCCGCCTGGGCGTAAAGCACGTTGCCCTTGATGATGCCGGTGCGGATCGCGATGGCGAGGTCCATATCTCCGGCGAAGGAGAGATAACCCGCCGCCCCGCCGTAAATGCCGCGCTTGACGGGCTCGAGCTCGTCGATGATCTCCATCGCCCGGACCTTGGGCGCGCCCGACAGCGTGCCGGCCGGAAAGGTCGCGCGCAGCACATCGAGGTTGGTCATGCCGGGTTTCAGCACACCCTCGACGTGACTCACGAGGTGCTGTACATGCGAATACTTCTCGATGACGTACTGCTCGGTCACCTTGACGCTGCCGATTTCGGCAATGCGGCCGATATCGTTGCGCGCAAGGTCGATCAGCATCAGGTGCTCGGCGCGCTCCTTCGGGTCGGCAGCCAGTTCGGCCGCGAGGATCGCGTCCTGCTCCGGTGTGTTGCCACGCGGCCGCGTTCCGGCGATCGGACGGATCGCCACCATGCGCTTGCCCTCCCGGTCCTCGCTGCGCACCAGGATCTCCGGCGACGCGCCCACGACGTGGAAATCACCAAAGTTGTAGAAGTACATGTAGGGCGACGGATTCAGCGTGCGCAGCGCGCGATACAGCGACAGCGGCGCGTCGGCGTAGGGTTTGCGGATTCTTTGGCCGATCTGCACCTGCATGACGTCGCCGGCGGCGATGTACTCCTTGGCGCGCGCAACGGCCCCAAGGTAATCGGCCTTGGCAAACTCGCGGTATTCCTCGCGGCGCACGCTGGCCCGCGCATGCGGTGGTTCGATCGGCCGTGCCAGCCGGGTCTTGAGTTCGCGCAGCCGCTGGCGCCCCCGGGCGTAAGCCTCGGGCTGGCGCGGGTCCACGTAGACGATGAGGTAGATGCGTCCGGCGAGGTTGTCGATGACCGCGACCTCCTCGGCCAGCAGCAGCAGGATGTCGGGGACACCGAGATCATCGGGTTTGGTCCGCGCCAGTTTCTTCTCTATGACGCGTACGGTGTCGTAGCCGAAGTAGCCAGCCAGCCCGCCGGCGAATCGCGGCAGGCCGGGACGCAGCGCGACCTTGAACTGGTCAAAGTAGTGGCCAATGACCGCAAGCGGGTCGCCCTCGATCGATTCCTTGACCTGCCCGTCCTCGAGCATTTCGGTGACGCTGCCGTCGTTGCGGATGAAAGAGCGCAACGCGCGCCGCGCCGCCAGTCCGATGAACGAATAACGACCGAACCGCTCCCCGCCCACGACCGATTCGAGCAGGAAGGTGTTTGGCTCGTTGGCCAGCTTGAGATACAGCGAAAGCGGCGTTTCGAGGTCGGCAAAGCTCTCGGCAATCAGCGGGATGCGGTTGTAGCCCTGCGCCGCGAGGGCCTTGAATTCGAGTTCAGTCACATGTCACCTGCACGGGTCGCGCGGATCGGATCCGCGCCTGGAAGTACACCAACGGAGTGCCGCAGGATCGCGGCGGTCTGCGCCTAGGGGCGCCAGGACCAGACTCCCTGGGCGTGCCAGAACCGGCACCAGGCCTTGCGCCATGCCCCGAGGGAAAGTGAATCGTGGTGGTTGCAGTGAGTCATTGAACCGTGTCTCGCACACCGAGCGGCGTGATCAACCGAGCCGCGTCGGCAAGCGTTTCGACTATAGCATCGGCGGGCAGCGCGGCCACAGGCTGGCCCTCGTTGTAGCCGCCCTCGACCAGGATCGCGCGGCAGCCTGCCGCCCGGGCGGAGAGCAGATCATTTTCGGAGTCACCAATCATGATGGCGTCGGCGACTGCGACATTCAGCCGGGCACATGCAGCGAGGACCGGAGCCGCATGCGGCTTCTTTTCCGTGGTGTCATCCCCGGAAATGACCGCATCGAAGAGACCCAGCAGTTCGACGCGTTCGAGCAGGTCGAGCGTGAACTCGCGCGGTTTATTGGTGACACAAGCGAGTTTCAGCCCGCCCGCCTGGAACGCGGCCAGCGCGGCGGGCACGCCGGGAAAGACCAGGGCCGCGTGGCCGTTGAGGCGGCGATAGTGCCGGTAGAACGCTTCCTTGCCGCGCGCAAACAGCGCTGCTTCAGCACGGCCGTCGAGTCCCCCGGCCAAGGCACGGTGCACGAGGATGTCGGCACCCTTGCCGATGTAGGCGGCCACCGTGGACACCGACAGCGCCGCCCGCCCCAATTCTTCGAGCATCGCATTGACGGCGGCGGCAAGATCCGGAACGGTATCGAGCAGCGTGCCGTCGAGGTCGATCAGCACCGCGCGGGCCGGCCACACGGTGGTCATGACGCCCGCGCGACGGCTGCCAGTTCCTCACGCAGGCGCGACAGGATCCCGCGATAGCCGCCGTCGGCGTCGCGTGCGCCGAACACGGCGCTGCCGGCAACGAACGTATCGGCGCCAGCTTCGGCGATCATGCGGATGTTGTCCGCCTTGACCCCGCCGTCGACCTCCACATGGATCGTGCGGCCGGTCTCACTGTGGTGCGCGTCCACGCGCGCCCGCACGGCACGCAGCTTGTTCAGCGTCTCCGGGATGAACTTCTGGCCGCCGAAGCCCGGATTCACCGACATCAGCAGCACGACGTCGATCTTGTCCATCACGTGATCCATCCAGCCAAGCGGGGTCGCCGGATTGAATACCAGGCCAGCCTTGCAGCCTGAATCGCGGATCAGTGCCAGCGTGCGGTCGACGTGGTCCGAGGCCTCCGGATGGAACGTGATCACATCGGCACCCGCCTTGGCAAAGTCCGGGATGATGCGATCGACCGGCTTCACCATAAGATGCACGTCGATCGGCACTTCGATGTGCGGGCGGATCGCTTCGCACACCAATGGGCCGATCGTGAGGTTCGGCACGTAGTGGTTGTCCATCACATCGAAGTGGATCCAGTCGGCGCCGGCAGCGACCACGGCGCGGACTTCCTCGCCCAGTCGTGCAAAATCGGCCGATAGGATGCTGGGAGCGATACGGTAGCTGGTGTTCATCGATGCCCCGTCGGGTCGGTAGCTGGAAACTTAGCGGCTCGCGACTATTCTAAGGGTCGTTCCGATCACGATCGGCCTTTCAACCGACCCTCAGGCGTGTGCCGGGATCCCATGGCCATCTACGAGTTTTCCGTCAGTGTTCGACCGCAATACCTCGAAGCGCATTCGAAGCCGGATGAACAACACTTCGTGTTCGCCTACACGGTGACGATCCGCAACACCGGAGAGCGCACTGCGAAGCTGATCTCGCGTCACTGGATCATCACCGACGGCAACAACCAGGTCGAGGAGGTGCGCGGCGACGGGGTGGTCGGCGAGCAACCGGTGCTCAAGCCGGGCGATTCGTTCGAGTACACGAGCGGCTGCCCCCTGCCGACGCCGGTGGGCTCGATGCGCGGCTCGTATCATTGCGTGGCCGATGACGGCACGACATTCGAGGCGACGATTCCCGAGTTCGTGCTGTCGATGCCGCGAGCCCTGCACTGAACTGATCAGCGCCCCGGGGGCCGCTTGCGCCGCGGCTTGTGGAACATCGTCCACCAGACAATGAAGAGCAGCGCCCCGAGAGCGAGCGCCGCTTCAAGCAGAATCAGCCACATGAAAGACCTCAGTTTGTCGGCGAATTCTAGAGGCCGGCTCGCACTCGCCTGCGGCGTGGTCCTGATGGCGGCGGGCTGCGTGGTGCGACCGCCACCACCGCCGCCAACGCCGGTTCCGCCACCCCCACCGCCGCCGGTAGCCGTCCCCGTGGAGACTCGCGCGATCTACGAGCCGATCGTCTTCGAGATGCTGCCCGCCATGCGTGCGGAGGACTGGTCCGCCACCTGGCCCGCGTTCCTGCAGACGTGCCGCGCGCTCGGCAAACGCGATGCGTGGCGCGAGGTCTGCACCCAAGCCGAGCGCGTCGACCCGGCCAGCGGCCGACACGTGCAGACGTTCTTCGCCTCGCGCTTCGACGCCTACCGCGTGCTGACGCGACGCGTCGAGGGGGCGAAGGAACTCGACACCCGCGACATCGGCCTGATGACCGGTTACTACGAGCCGCTGCTGCGCGGCAGCCGCTCGCGCAGCGGCCGCTATGACACGCCGATTTACCGCGTGCCGCCGGACCTGCTGGTCATCGATCTTGCGTCGGTCTATCCCGAACTCGCGAACCTGCGACTGCGCGGCAAGCTGCAGGGCCGTCGCGTCGTGCCGTACCCGAGCCGTGGTGACATCACGACCGGCGATACGCTGGCCGGCAACGAAATCGTCTGGGTCGACGATCCGGTCGAGGCATTCTTCCTGCAGGTGCAGGGCTCCGGGCGAGTGCACTTCGATGACGGCAGCATGGTGCGTCTCGGTTACGGCGACCAGAACGGTCATCCCTACCGCTCGATCGGCCGCTGGCTCGTCGACCGGGGTGAGCTGACGCTCGACCAGGCGTCCATGCAGGGCATCAAGTCATGGATTGCGCGTAATCCGGCACGCGCCAAGGAACTGCTCGACCAGAATCCGAGCTACGTGTTCTTCCGCGAACTGCCGCTCGGAGATCCGACGACGGGCCCCGTCGGCGCGCTCGGCGTGCCGCTTACACCGGGCTACTCCGTTGCCGCGGACGCGCGCTTCATCCCGCTCGGTGCGCCGGTGCTGCTGGTGTCGACCGATCCGCGGAACGGCGCAGCGCTGCAGCGCCCGATGATGGCGCAGGATACCGGCGGCGCGATCCGCGGGCCGTTGCGCTTCGATTTCTTCTGGGGCTTCGGCAACGAGGCCGGCCAGACGGCCGGGCGCCAGAAATACGACGTCAGCGCGTGGCTTCTGGTGCCGAAAGGCAGTACGCCGGAGTCATTGCTCCGGCGGTAACAAAGGCCACGCTACTTCTTCGCCGCAGAAGCGAGGCGCTGTTCGAGTGCGTCGACCGGCATTGCCCCCGCACCGCGGGACCCATCGGCGAAGACGATCGTCGGCGTGCCATTGATGCCGAAATCACGGCCCATCGTCACGTTCTGCTCTAGCGGCGTCTTGCAGTCGGCCGCGGCTGCGGCAGGAGCCTTACCCTGCACCATGTAATCGTCCCAGGCCGTCGCACGATTCTTCGAGCACCAGATTGCCTTGGACTTGTCCTGCGAGTCCTGCGACAGGATCGGCATCAGGAACGTGTAGATCGTGACGTTGTTGAGCCCCTGCATGTTCTGCCACAGGCGTTTGCAGTACGGGCAGTTCGGGTCCTCGAACGTCACCAGGACGCGCGAGCCATTACCGCGCACGGTCTTGATGGCCTGGTCGAAGGGGAGGGTCTTGAAATCGACCTTCAGCGCGGTATCCAGCCGTTTCTGGGTCAGGTCTTCGCGGGTCTTCGCATCGAACATGCGGCCCATGATGACGAAGGTCACCGCCGGATCGGTGTAGTACAGCTCGCCGCGCACCAGGACTTCGAAGAGGCCCGCAGGACCCTTGAACACCTGGTCCGGCTTCATCCCGGAACGTTCGGCAAAACGCGCCGCTATCTGGGCTTCGGGGCTGCCGCTGGCCGGCGCACCCTTGCCCGCATCGCCCTTGGTCTGGGCGAAAGCCATCGGGCCTGCGATCAGGCAGGCGACTGCAAGGATCGGCGCGGCAAGGCGTCCTAACCAGCGATTCATCGTGTTCTCCAAAAAAACGGCCGCGAAGTGTAGCGGCGGCCCGTTGACATGCCGGTCAGACCATCAACCGCCGGTCGAGTTCAACCGAGCGCCTGGCGTATCAGCAGGTTTTTCAGCGGAGAAACCCGGTCAACTGCGGCCATGCCGGTGTTGCGCACGAAGCGCGCGAGCGGATCGTCCACGCCGAACAGCCGCACCAGGCCGTCAGTGGCAGCCCGCATCATCGCAATCGGCTCGGCCCGACCGCGCTCATATCGTCGCAAGAGCACCGGATCGCCGATGTCCCGAAAAGGCTCCCGCGCGCGCACCAGTTCCAGCAATGCGGCGACGTCCTGCAGGCCGAGGTTCAACCCCTGGCCCGCAAGGGGATGCACGACGTGCGCCGCATCGCCGACCAGCGCGACCCGGTTCCCGATCAGGCGGTCGACGACGATGAGCCGCAGCGGGAAGGTCTGAGCCACCCCCGCTGTCGTCAATTCACCCAGCGCGGCGCCAGTGCGCTCTGTCACTCGCTGTGCCAGTTGGGCCGCGTCGAGCTTGGCCAGCTGCTGCGCCAGCGCGGTCGGCGCCGACCACACGAGGGAGACGTGCTCGCCGGGCAGCGGCAGCAAAGCGACGATGCCCTCGTCGGTGAACCACTGCCACGCGGTGTTCAGATGCGGCGTTGTGCAGGCAAAATTGCAGACGACGGCCGACTGCTGGTAGTCGGTGACCGTAACGCCGCGGCCTGCCGCCGCCCGCACGGCCGACTGCGCTCCATCGGCGCCGATCACCAGCCGTGTCGAATACTCTCCCGCATCGTTCAGTCGAACGATCGCCGCCTCGTCGTTCGCGGTAAGTCCGTCGAATGCGCTTTCCAGGCGCACGATGCCAGGCTGGAAGTCGCAGGCCGCATCGAGAACGCGCAGCAGATCCGACTCCTCGACGATCGTTGCGAGACGATCGACAGCGGCCGTGTAGGCATCGAACGTCAGTTCATCGCCCCGGTCACCGAACACTCGCATGCGTTCGATCGGGCACACGCGCAGGGTATCGATGCGCTTCCACACCGCCAGTCGTTCTAGCAACTCGACCGCGGCTGGCGCCACCGCGTAGATGCGGGCGTCGAACGGCGCGGCAGGCGCGGGCTGGTGCATGCGGGCCCGTGGACCGATCAGTGCAATGCGAAGCCCCTGTTGCGAGAGGCCGAGCGCGCACGCCAGTCCGGCAACGCCGGCGCCGACAACGGCAACGTCATGCTCGTGAGGAAGTGCGGAACTCAAGTGGTCGACGCTCTGTGGAGACCCAGACGAAGTATAGGTTCGCCGAAGGGATGAGACCCCCACGGAGGAAGGCGCCGCATCCGAGCTGATAGGTGGCGCATCGAATCGGTGGCCCGATCGGCCACTTCACAGCGGTTTGCGTCAAGGCACAACGCCGAGGCGTTGAGCGGGCGAGTATCGGGGCGGCGACGCAACGCGCCTGCTCTGAAGGAGCGCTTGATGACGAACCGCACGAGCTTGCAACGGGCCGCAGCAGCGGCTGCCCTCGTCTTTGCGACCACGGTTTCCGCACAGACGGAACGCGTTGGCGCTCCTGCGGCCTCGCCCGAAAGGACTGTCGCGGCACCTGCGGCCACGCCGCGCATCGGCCTCGCGCTGTCCGGCGGCGGTGCACGCGGTATCGCTCATGTCGGCGTGCTCAAAGTGCTGGACGAGATGCGGATTCCGATCAGCTGCGTCACCGGCACCAGCATGGGCGCGATCGTCGGCGGGACCTACGCCGCGGGCCGCACGCCGCAGGACATGGAAAAGCGGGTCATCGCCGCCGATTGGGAAACCATCTTCCGCGACGCGCCACCCCGCAAGGAAATCGCGGTCCGGCGCAAGATCGAGGACTACTTCACGCTGTTCAAGCCCGAGTTCGGCGTGAAGGATGGACTAGCATTACCCAAGGGCATTATCGCCGGCGTTTCGATAGAAACGTTCTTCCGCGAGCTTTCGACACCGGCATTCGGCATCGGCGATTTCAACAGGCTGCCGATCCCGTTTCGGGCGATGGCCACCGACATCGAAACCGGCGAATCCGTGGTGCTGGACAAGGGAAGCTTGTCGCAGGCGATGCGCGCCAGCATGTCGGTGCCGGGCGCGATCGCGCCGGTCGAGATCGACGGCCGCCTTCTGGTCGACGGAGGCATCGCCAACAACCTGCCGATCGATGAGGCACGCAAGCTGTGCGGTGAAGTCATCATCGCCGTCAACATTTCGACGCCGCCCTTGAAGCGCGACGAGATCACCTCCGCGCTCAGCGTTAGCGCGCAGCTGATTAACTTCCTCGGCAAGCAAACGGTCGACCAGCAGATCAAAAGCCTCGGCCCCAACGACGTGCTGATCTCGCCCGACCTCGGCGACATTTCCGCCGGCAGCTTCGACCGCTCGAAGGACGCGATCAGAATCGGGGAAGATGCGACACGCGCGTTGGCTGGCAAGCTCAGTCGCTACAGCGTCTCACCGGAGCAGTACGCCGCGCTGCGCAGCCACCAGGTGGCGGAATCCAAGACGCTCGGCACTGTTGACGAGATCCGCTTTGAGGGCCTGAAGCGCACCAACCCGGCGGTCGCGCAGGCGCTCGTCGAAAGCAAGCCGGGCGAACCGCTCACCGAAGACAAGCTCGGTGCCGACCTGCGCCGCGTCTACGGCACCCGCGATTTCGAGAGCATCAGCTATCGCATCGTTGGCGGCGAGACTGGTCCGCGCGCACTCGTCATCGAGCCGGTCGAAAAATCATGGGGGCCCGACTACCTTCGCTTCGGCCTCGGTCTCCAAAGTGATTTCTCGGGCGATTCGCAGTTCAATGCGCTGGTGCAGTACCGCAAGTCCTGGCTCAATCATCTCGGCGCGGAATGGACGACTCAGCTGCAGATCGGCCAGGACACGCATCTTGCGACAACGTTCTATCAGCCCCTGAACGAAGCCGGGAAGTGGTTCGTCGCGCCCAATGCCTACATCGGGCAGCAGACCCGCAGCGTGTTCGTCGGCGAAGACAAGGTCGCCGACTACCTCGTCAGCGTCACGCAGGGAAGTCTGGATGGCGGCGCGGTCCTCGGGACCTGGGGTCAGCTGCGCGCAGGTTATGTGATGTCGCGCGTGTATGGCCGCGTCGACACCGGCTCGCCGCTACTGCCGTCGGTTCGGGAAACGACGGCAGGGCTACGCACGGCGTTGTTCATCGATCAGACCGACAGTGCGTTCTTCCCGCGCGCAGGATACGGCCTGGTCGGAACAGGCTACTTCGCGATGGAATCGCTGGGATCCGAGGTGAGCTACAACCGCCTCGAGGCCGTCGGACGTGCCGTCAAGAGCTGGGGTCCGCATACGCTGAACGCTTCGGCGAGCGGCGGATCGTCGCTTGGCTCCGACCTGCCGGCCTACGAGTCCTTCACGCTCGGCGGGCCGCTTCACCTCTCCGCCTACCGGATCAACGAATTTTCCGGGCGCCAGTACGCATTCGGCCGCCTGATGTACTACAACCGCACGCTTCCTTTGCCGGATTTGCTGGGCTCGGGTGTTTACATCGGCGCGTCCGCCGAAGTCGGTCGCATCAGCGATCGCGTCAACGACCTTCCTACGCCGGGCACTGTATGGTCAAGTTCGGTCTTCCTCGGCGCGGACACCGCACTTGGGCCGGCATACGTCGGTGTGGGCGTCAGCAGCGGCCGCTGGAGCCTTTACCTGCTGCTCGGTGCACCGTAGTGCCGGTCCGCCGACGACGGAAATGTTGCTGGCGCTCGCGAAGCGTCGATTCTGGGGGAGGGCGGCACCATATCTCTAGTGACCGCTGCTGGCCGACTTGAGATCGTTAGCAAGCTTCGGCGCCACCACCAAAGACAGCGGCCAGTTGGCCACTTCATGCGGCAAAACGCACATCGCTAGCTGCGCCCGCCGAAATCTTGGTAGCCAAGGACGGAATCCCGCCTGGCTGATTTTGCTCGCTGCGCTCGCTGAAATCTGGTGGCCAAGGACGGAATCGCCCTTGGCCGATGGCTCGCTACGCTCGCCGAAATCTTGGTGGCTGGGGACGGAATTGAACCGCCGACACAAGGATTTTCAGTCCTCTGCTCTACCAACTGAGCTACTTGGCCTGGGAACTGCAGGACGGCCGACGGGGGCCGTCGCGAAGGGCGCGAAGTATAGCCGAGCGTCGGCCGGCCTTTTTCTCGCGCCCGGCTCTGCAGGCCCCTGGCCTGCTCCGAAATTCACTTCACCGGCCAGATGTTCGCGGCCTTGAGCTGATTGGGATCACCGAGTCCATCGGGCACAAGGAAGTTGACCTGCACCTTGTCGCCGGGGTTGAGCTGGGACAGCGGGTAGATCCCTTCGCCGACGTAGACATTCACGGTCTTGCCGTCGGGTCTGCGCATCTGGACGATGCGGCTGTAGGAATCGACCGAGACCACCTGCAGGATCGGGTCTTCCGGCGCGAGGTTGACGCCGCCGCCCTGGTTGCGGTTGCGCACGCCGTCGCCGTCACGCACCTGCGCCAGTGCCTGCGACCCAAGGACCACCGCGGCCGTGGCCACGAGCGCCACCCATGTCGAACGCTTCATCGGCTACCTCCTTGCATGCCCGCTGCGTGTCGCAGTTGATGCAGCGATGTTAATCCTTTGACGACGGGCCTTCGCGCGGTCAGCCGGCCGCAGGTCGGCCCGCCCGCCGCGCCTGCGCCCGGCTAAGCTAGTGGCCTCGTCGGCCTGCGGAGGTTGGTTTCATGTATCCCCGATTCATGCGCGCCCTCGGTGCATTGCTGTCACTGGGTCTATATGCAGCGGCCGCCCCTGCGGCGGACCTCACGATCGGCCTGTCGACGCCGGTCACCTCGCTCGATCCGCACTTCCACAATCTGACGCCGAACAACAGCCTGGGTCGCCATGTGTTTGAAACGCTGGTGAAGCAGGACGAAAACCAGCGGCTCGAACCCGGACTCGCCGAGTCGTGGAAAGCGCTGAACGACCTCGAATGGGAGATCAAGCTGCGCAAGGGCGTGAAGTTCCATAACGGCCAGGAGTTCACGGCGGACGATGTCATCGCGACGTTCAAGCGGGTCCCGAACGTACCCAACAGCCCGGCCTCGTTCGCCTTCTTTGTGCGTCCGATCGTCGATATCAAGGCGGTGGACAAGCACACGCTGCGGCTGAAAACCGATAAGCCGCATCCGCTGCTGCCCAATGACATCGGCGCGATCATGATCCTGCCGAAGAGCGTCGCGGAGACGGCCAAGACCGAGGACTTCAACTCGGGCAAGGCGACGATCGGGACCGGACCGTACCGGCTGACCGAGTATGTCGCCGGCGACCGCGTGGTGCTCAAACGCAACGACGCCTACTGGGGCACGAAGCCTGCCTGGGACAACGTCCGCTTCAAGATGATCCCGAGCGCACCGGCGCGTGTCGCGGCGCTGCTTGCAGGTGACGTGCAGATGATCGAGGGCGTACCGACCGCCGATATCGCGAAACTGTCGAAGGACGGGCGCGTTGACGCTGTCGTCGGCGGTGTCGAACCGGATCATCTACCTGCACATGGACTCCGGCCGCGAGAAGAATTCGCCCTTCGTGACAACGACCGACGGCAAGCCGATGGAAGCCAATCCGCTGCGCGACCCGAAGGTGCGCAAGGCCATCAGCAAGATGATCGATCGTGATGCGATCGTCTCGCGCATCATGGAAGGTCAGGCCGTGGCCGCCGGGCAGTTGCTGCCTGACCAGTTCTTCGGCACCAGCAAGGCGCTGAAGCCCGAGAAGTACGACCCCGATGGCGCGAAGAAGCTGCTGGCCGAGGCTGGCTATCCGAACGGATTCGGTCTCACGCTGCACGCGCCGAACAACCGCTATATCAACGACGCGGCGATCGCGCAGGCCGTGGCGCAGTACCTGTCGCGCAACGGCATCCCGACCAAGGTCGAGACGATGCCGTCGAACGTCTTCTTCTCGCGCGGCTCGAAGCTCGAGTTCAGCTTCCTGCTGGCGGGCTGGGGCGCCGAGACCGGCGAAACCTCGTCGCCGCTGCGCGCGCTGCTCGCGACCTTCGACCAGAAGCAGGGCCTCGGCACCGCCAACCGCGGCCGCTTCTCTGACGCCGGCGTCGACGCGCTGATCACGCAGGCGACGACGACGATCGACGATACCAAGCGCGGCATCATGCTCGGCCGCGCCTCGGAAAAGGCCGTCGGCGAACTGACGGGCCTGGTGCCACTGCACTACGAGGTCAGCACCTGGGGCACCAAGAAGGGCCTGACGTACAAGGCGCGCGCCGACCAGTACACCTTCGCCTACGACGTCCGACCAGACAAAGTGACCCGGTGCGCCCCTCGTGTACGCGACCCTGCGGGTCGCACGTGCACTCGGGGCGGAAGAGTTAGCGCGGCCGCCTTCGGGCGGCCGGGCGGCGACCGCGATGACAACTGCACGATGGATGCAGCGCACCCGGAAACTCGGGCTGACGAGGCGCGCACACATGACGGTCTTTGTCCTGCGCCGTCTGGCGCAGACGCTGCTGGTGCTGCTGATCACGTCGGTGCTGGTGTTCGGCGGACTGTTCATGATCGGCGATCCGGTCGAGATCCTGGTCAATCCGTCGGCCGACCAGATCGAGAAGGAGCGCGCGACCAAGGCGCTCGGACTCGACAAGCCGCTGCACGAGCAGTACTTCGGCTTCCTGCGCGGCGCGCTGACCGGCAACCTCGGCAACTCCTTCGTCTATGCACGCCCGGCGCTCGAGGTCATCTTCGAGCGCATGCCCGCGACACTCGAACTCGCCTTCCTCGCAATGGTGATTGCAGTCGTGCTCGGCATTCCGCTGGGGCTTTATGCCGGGCTGCGACCGCACAGCGCGGTCGTCGAAGACGATCATGGCCGGATCGATCCTCGGCTTTTCGCTGCCGACCTTCTGGGTCGGACTGATCCTGATCCTGATGTTCGCGGTCACGCTGGGATGGCTGCCCTCGACCGGACGCGGACCGACCACCGACGTCTTCGGCCTGCAGCTTTCGATCTTCAACTGGGACGGCCTGCGGTACGCGCTGCTGCCGGCGATCAACCTGGCGCTCTTCAAGCTCTCGCTGATCATCCGGCTGACGCGCGCGCAGGTGCGCGAGCAGAGCCTGCTCGACTACATCAAGTTCGCCCGTGCCAAGGGGCTGACGCAACACGCGCGTCATCGGCGTGCACCTGCTGAAGAACATCCTGATTCCGCTGGTCACCGTGGTCGGGCTCGAACTGGGCTCGGTGATCGCGTTCGCGGTGGTGACGGAAACGATCTTCGCCTGGCCCGGCATGGGCAAGCTCGTCATCGACTCGATCTTCCAGCTCGACCGGCCGGTCGTGGTCGCCTACCTGATGGTCGTCGTGTTCATGTTCATCGTGATCAACCTCGTGGTCGACCTGCTGTACTCGGTGCTCGACCCGCGCGTGCGGCTGTCGGAGGTGAAGGGATGAGCACCGTCGTCGCTCCGGTAGCGGTGGTCGAGACGCCCTGGCGGCGTTTCCGCAAGCAGTTCGCCGAAAGCCGGCTGGCGCTGATCGGACTGGCGCTGCTGGTCGTGATCGTCGCGATCGCGCTGCTGGCGCCGTGGATCGCGCCGCAGAATCCCTACGACCTGGCCAAGCTCGACCTGCTCGACGCGCGCCTGCCGCCGGGCGCCACGGCCGCGGACGGCATGACCTACTGGCTCGGCACCGACGGCCAGGGCCGCGACATGCTGTCGGCGATCCTCTACGGGCTGCGTGTGTCGCTGTACGTCGGCGTCGCCAGCGGCGTGATCGCGCTGACCCTCGGCGCAGTCGTCGGCGTGCTCGCCGCCTACCTCGGCGGCCGCTTCGAGCAGATCGTCATGCGCATCGTCGACATCCAGCTCGGCTTCCCGGCGATCCTCGTCGCGCTGATCCTGCTGGCGGTTCTCGGCAAGGGCGTCGACAAGATCATCATCGCACTGGTCACCGTGCAGTGGGCGTACTACGCGCGCACGGCGCGCTCTGCCGCACTGGTCGAACGCAGCAAGGAGTACATCGAGGCCGCGCGCGCACTCGGCCTCGGCGCCTGGCGCATCGTCCTGCGGCACCTGCTGCCGAATGCGCTGCCGCCGTTGATCGTGGTCGGCACGGTGCAGGTCGCGCACGCCATCGCGCTCGAGGCCACGCTGTCGTTCCTCGGTCTCGGCCTGCCGCCGACCGAGCCGTCGCTGGGCCTGCTGATCGCCAATGGCTACGAAGTCCTGATGTCGGGCAAGTACTGGATCAGCGTGTACCCGGGCATCGCGCTGCTGGTGACGATCCTCTCGATCAACCTGGTCGGCGACCAGTTGCGCGACGTGCTGAATCCGAGGCTGTCGCGATGACGCCGAGTCGGCGCCGTTACTGAAGGTGTCGGGTCTGCGGACCGAATTCGCAACGCGCGATGGCGTGCTGCCGGCCGTCGCCGACGTCTCGTTCGAACTCGCGCGCGGCGAGGTGCTCGGCCTGGTGGGCGAATCGGGCTCCGGCAAGTCGGTGACCGGCTTTTCGATCCTCGGGCTGATCGACCCGCCGGGACGGATCGCTGCCGGCAGCATCTGCAATTCGACGGCCTGGAACTCGTCGGCGCTACGCCCGAGTCGCTGCGGCGCCTGCGCGGCAAGCGGATCGCGATGATCTTCCAGGACCCGATGATGACGCTGAATCCGGTCCTGTCGATCGAGACGCAGATGGTCGAGACGGTGCTGGCGCACGACGACACAACGCGCGAGGCGGCACGACAGCGCGCGATCGAAGCGCTCGGCCGGTCGGCATCGCTTCGGCGCCCGGAGCGACTCGCTCAGTATCCGCACCAGTTCTCCGGCGGCATGCGCCAGCGGGTCGCCATCGCGATCGCGCTGCTGCACAAGCCCGATCTGATCATCGCCGACGAGCCGACGACCGCACTCGACGTCACGGTGCAGGGCCAGATCCTCTACGAGATGCAGAAGCTGGTGCGCGAGTCCGGCACGGCGCTGATCTGGATCACGCACGATCTGGCGGTGGTCGCCGGACTGGCCGATCGCATCGCGGTGATGTACGCCGGGCGCATCGTCGAGATGGGCGACGCCGCTGCCGTGCTGGATGCCCCGCGTCATCCCTACACGCGCGGGCTGCTCGATTCGGTGCCGGCAGCGACCCAGCCCGGAGCGCGACTGCGGCAGATCCGCGGGTCGACGCCGTCGCTGCTGCGGCTCGGCCCGGGCTGCGCCTTCCGCGAACGTTGCGACCGCGCCGACGCAGAGTGCGCGCATGCCCTGCACAGATGCGCTCGGTACGCAGCGTGACCGCTGGAGGTGGCATGGTGCGGTCGCGCTGAGGCGCTCATCCGCTGGCGCAGCTCGGCCGTCCGAGACGCCCTGCTGCAGATCGAGGCGGTCAGCAAGCGCTTCAGCAAGAAGCTGGACGCGATCGAGAAGCTGGCGCGCGCGCTCGGCGCGACGGTCAGCGAGCACACGGTGCACGCGGTCGATCGCGTGAGCTTCGACGTGGCGGAGCGCGAAGTGGTCGGCCTGGTCGGCGAATCCGGGTGCGGCAAGTCGACCCTCGGCCGGCTGGCCTGCGGCCTGCACGCGCCGACCGAGGGCACCGTGCGCTATCGCGGCCAGCCGCGTGACGACCGATCCGGGCGTGCGGCGACCGATCCAGATGATCTTCCAGGATCCGTTCGCGTCGCTGAATCCGCGCATGCGCGTCACCGACATCGTCGGCGAGGCACCGCGCGTGCACGGCATCGTCGCCTCCCGCGACGTCGCTGACTACGTCGCGGAGCTGCTGCAGCGGGTCGGGCTCGACCCGTCGTTCGCGCGCCGCTATCCGCACCAGTTTTCCGGCGGCCAGCGGGCGCGCATCGGGATCGCGCGCGCACTGGCGGTCAAGCCCGAGTTCCTGGTCTGCGACGAAGCGGTGGCGGCGCTCGACGTCTCGATCCAGGCGCAGGTGCTGAACCTGTTCATGGACCTGCGCGACACGCTACGACCTGACGTATCTGTTCATCAGCCACGACCTCGGCGTGGTGCGGCACCTGTCGAACCGCGTCGTCGTCATGTACCTCGGCCGCATCGTCGAGATGGCGCCGACCGAGGAACTTTTTGCCCAGCCGAACCATCCCTACACCCAGGCCCTGCTGTTCGAGGTGCCGCGGCTGGACCGCAGGCGCCGGACGTTCGTGCCGATCAAGGGCGAGATCCCGTCGCCGCTGGCGCCGCCCGGCGGGCTGCCACTTCCATCCGCGCTGCCCGCACGCGATGCCGCGGTGCTCGTCGGAGGCGCCGACCTGCGCGAGATCGCGCCCGGGTCGGCTGTCGGCCTGCCATCTGAACGAGCACTGAATGCACCACTGAGGCTTGATCCGCCATGTCGACGATGATCTGAAGCCTGCACACTGCACGGACCCGGCGCAGCCACGCGTCGCGCTGGTCCTCGATTCGCCGCACTCGGGCGTCGACTTCCCTGCGGACTTCGATGCGGCGGTCTCCGAGTTCGACCTGCGCGACGGCGAGGACTGCTTCGTCGATGAGCTGTACCTGCCGGCCATCGAGCACGGCATGCCGTTGCTGGCGGCCCGCTACCCGCGCACGTACCTGGACCCGAATCGCCATCGCGGCGACATCGACCTGGACCTGATCGAGGGCGGCAGCTGGCCGCACGAGTACGTGCCCAGCGGCAAGGCCATCATCGGCAAGGCGCTGATCTGGCGCACGCTGGACGACGGCCGACCGATCTACTCGCGCAAGCTGCGGGTCGACGAGGTGCAAGGTCGCGCATCGATCGCTTCCATGCGCCGTACCACCGCACGTCTGACGCAGCTTCTGGACGCGGCCCATGCCGGACATTCGGCGTGGTCTACCACCTCAACTGCCATTCGATGAACTCGGTCGCCGGCAAGATGGGCGAAGGCGGCGAAGGAACGGCGCGCGCCGACTTCGTGCTCGGCGATCGCGACGGCACGACCTGCGATCCGGCGTTCACCGAGTTCGTGCGCGCCACGCTCGCCGCGATGGGCTACGTGGTCAACCGTCAACGATCCCTACAAGGGGGTCGAACTGGTGCGCGCCTACTCCGACCCGGCGTCGCGGCCGCCACAGCCTGCAGGTCGAGATCAACAAGCGGCTTTACATGGACGAGGCCGCGCGCGCCAGGCACGCCGGCTTCGCGCCGCTGCAAGCGGAACCTGCAGCGGATGCTCGAGGCGATCCGCGACTACATCCGACCGGGAAGCGCGCCGTGGCTGAACATCATCCGATCGAGGTCCGGCCGCCGGACATCACACCGTACCGCGCAAGCTCGAGCGGGGTCGACTTCGTGCATGTGTTCGATTCCGGCCAGCGCCGGGCCCACGGTGATGCTGCAGGCGCTGACGCACGGCAACGAGTTCTGCGGCGCGCACGCACTGATCGAGTTGCTGGAGTGCGGCCTGCGCCCGCAGGCGGGACGCTGATCGTCGCCTTCGCCAACGTCGCAGCCTTTGCGCGCTTCGACTTCGACGACCCCGACGCCTCGCGCTACATCGACGAGGACTACAACCGCGTCTGGGCCGACGACGTGCTTCGATGGTCCGCGCGATTCAGCGGAACTGCGACGCGCACGCGAGTTGCGACCGTTCGTCGATGCCGCCGACTTCCTGCTCGACCTGCACTCGATGCACGAGCCCGGCCGGCCGATCATGGTCTGCGGCATGGTCGACAAGCATCTCGCACTCGCGCGCAAGGTCGGCCTGCCGGCCGATCTGCTGATCGACACCGGGCATCCGGCGGGGCTGCGCATGCGCGACCGCGGCGGCTTCAACGATCCGGCGAGCCCGAAGCAGGCCTTGCTGATCGAATGCGGCCAGCACTGGGAGAAACGTGCGCGTCGATGTCGCGCGCGACACCACGCTGCGCTTCCTCGCCGCCACCGGCTGCGTGCCCTATCGACAGCATCGCGGCGCGCCTGACGGTGCCGCTGCCGAGCGCCGCAACGCGTCGTGCGGGTCACCGAGCCGGTGGTCGCCCGGTCGATGGCTTTCGAGTTCCTGGTGCCGATCGAAGGCCTCGGCATCGTGCCTAAGGCGGGCACGCCGATCGCGCGCGACGGCGACATTGTGTGGTCGGCGCCGTACGACGACACCGTGCTGGTGATGCCTTCGATGCGCCATCTGAAGCCCGGCAATACACAGGTGCGGCTCGGCCGCTACGACCGATGATGACCGCTTGCCATCGCTTGCTTCGCGGCTGCCTCGCGCTCGCAGCCTACGTTCTGCTGCTCGGTACCGCGTTCGCACAGCAGACCCTGACGCCGATTCGCGCCTCGGAGCACGTCTGGTACTTCCAGGGCGACTCCGGCATGGCCTCGACCGCCAACCATGCCTTCAACTCGAATGCCGCCTTCGTCGTCACGCGCGATGGCGTCGTCGTCTTCGACGCCCTCGGCACGCCTGAACTCGGTGCCGCGATGAAGCAGGCGATCGCGAGCGGTCACGACGCAGCCGATCCGCGTCGTCATCGTCAGCCACTTCCACGCTGACCACTTCTACGGCCTGCAGGCGCTTGACGGGCCCGGATGTCGAGATCTGGGCCAGTGCCAAGGGGCGCGCATCGCTCGCCGCGCCGCAGGCACAGGAACGACTCGAGCAGCGGCGGCACGATCTCTGGCCATATGTCGACGACAAGACCCGACTGGTGGCACCGACTCGCTGGATCGACTTCCCCGGCGGCAAGGACTTCTCGTTCGAGCGCGGCGGCATGCGCTTTCGCCTGATCGATGTCGGCGGCGCGCATTCGCCCGAAGACATCATGCTGTGGGTCGAGAATGATCGCGTGCTGCTGGCCGGCGACCTCTACTTCAGCGGCCGCATTCCGTTCGTCGGCAATGCCGACACACGCTCCTGGCTCGCCACACTCGACCTCATTGCGCCGCTCAAGCCCGCGGTCGTCATTCCCGGCCACGGCGCTGCGTCGCGCGAACCCGGCGCCCGACATTGCGCTGACCCGCGAGTACCTGCTGTACCTGCGCGAGCGATGGGCAAGGCCGCACGCGACCTCGTGCCGTTTGACGAGGCGTACGCGGCCGTCGACTGGTCGCGCTTACGAGAAAGTCCCTGCCTTCGCCGCGGCCAATCGCATCAATGCCTACGGCACCTACCTGGGGATGGAGCAGGAAGCGCTCGGGCCGGCTGGCAGCCGCTGAGAGCGCCCCATCAGCTGGGAAGCCAGCGATGGGCGTGTACGCGCAAGAACGCTTGCGCTAACCTTCGACGTACCCTTGACAGGTATCCCGGAGAGGTTGGAGTCGACATGCTGAAAGCCTTTGCCACTGCGCTGATCCTTGCCGCGTCCGCACTGCTTCTGGGTTGCGCGACGCCGACCACACTGGATGCCCAATGGGTCAATCCGGAGTACGCCGGCAAGCGCCCGCTGCGCGACGTGATGGTCATGGGCGCCGTCCGCGACTCCTCCAGCCGACGCATCTACGAGGACCGCATGGTCGCGGCGCTGACTGCACTCGGTGTGCGGGCCGTGCCTTCCTACACAGTGTTGCCCGACGATGGCCCGGTCACCGAAGAGCGGCTGCGGCGCGCGGTCGCCGACGCTGGCGTTTCACACGCGATGGTTACGCGCATCATCAACGTGACGACCCAGGTCAACGTCTCTCCAGGCATGGTGATGGGACCCGGGTGGGGGCCAGGCTGGGGCTGGGGCGGCGGCTGGGGACCGGGCTGGGGCGGCATGGCGGGCTACTACAACACGATGTGGGCAACCACGATTCCGCCGCAGGTCACGACAACCCAGAACGTACATGCCGACACTCGCGTTTTCGACGCCAAGAGCGCCGCCGTGCTCTGGTCGGCTGCGACCACGACGGCCACCGGGATCGACAACGTGCAAAGAATGATTGATCAGTTCGTGCAGCTGATCGTCACGACACTGACCAAGGACGGCATCGTCTAGGCAGTACAGCCTCACGCAACGGTCGGGCATCCCGGCTCGCCAGCTCCCTACGCTCGGCCGCTTGGGCCGGCCCATTCGAGCAGGGTGTCGGCCACCTGCACGCAGTCCACGATGTGGCGATCGCCGAGATACTTCAACGCGGCGAAGCTCAGCGACGCCGCCACGACCTGGCCTGCAAACGGCACCGCCTTGGCCGCCTGCTTGGCGGTCAAGCGGACACCGACGGTCTTCAGCAGCCTGATGACCAGTTCGCGGGTCACCACGCGGCCGACCAGCGCGCTTCCGACCGCCATCACGGCCTTGTAGGCAAAACCTTGCGACGCGGCGCAAGCCGTTCGATCTGCTGCGGGCGTCAGGCCGAAGGCCGCGTTGATGTCCTCGATCATCGACATCAGCACGCCGATGTCGACCGCGACGTCGACGCCCGGAATCGGCACCACCGAGGCCCCCGCGGAGATCAGCGCGCGACGGGTCGCCAGTTTGCGGCAGGCTCGCGCAATGGCGTCGATGTCCCGGCGCGTCGACGGCACGACGACCAGTTCGCGCGAGGTGCTCGAACCTCTGAGCCATTGCACAATCGTACGCGGCCAAGGCTCCGCTGCTGCACCGCACACGTCCGAGACGCGGCCGAGGGCAAACCTAGACCTAGATCTAGATCAAGGAGGCTGCCAGCGTAAGCCGAGCGACAGGTTCGGCGCCTATCGTCCCGACGCCGATAACAACAAAGTGCGGCATTGCCCTCCAGACAGGCCGGACCAGGCCAGCAGCGCGCACGAACGGCATCCATAACGACTTTCCTTGGGAGGAAAAGACCATGTCCACCGCTGCAACGCCGGTGCGCCGGCAGCAGCGCGCACCACTGAATTGGAAGGCGATCGATGAAGACCCGCGCTTTCAGATTCTGCACTCGAAGAAGGTCACGTTTCTGACCAGCCTGATGGTCTTCTCGCTCTTCTACTACTTCCTGCTGCCCATCGGCGCCGCTTATTTCACCGACCTCTTCAAGATCAAGGTCTACGGCGTGGTCAACGTCGGCATCCTCTTCGCGCTGTCGCAGTTCATCGTCGCCTGGGGCATCGCCTTCTACTACACGGCGAAGGCCAAGAAGTTCGACGCCATGGCGCGCCGAACTGGTCCGCGACGCTGACAAGATCGGGAGATAAGCGATGGACAAGAGACGAGTCCTACTCCTTGCGGCCGGCGCGCTGGCGCTGCCGCTGATCGCAATGCCGGCGTTGGCGCAGGGTGCCGTCGCCGACAACTGGAAATGGCTGACCTTCCTCGTCTTCGGAGCCATCATCTCCGTGACGATGTACGTCACCTACGTGGCGGCCAAGCGCGTCAAGACAGCCGCCGACTTCTACGCGGCCGGCGGCGGCGTGTCCGGCCTGCAAAATGGCTGGGCAATTGCGGGCGACTACCTGTCGGCGGCCTCGTTCCTCGGCATCGCCGGCCTGATCTCGCTCTATGGTTACGACGGCTTCATGTACTCGGTGGGCTGGCTGGTCGCCTACATCACCGTGTTGCTGGTGATCGCCGAGCCATGCCGGAATATCGGCAAGTACACGCTGTCCGACATCCTCGCCTACCGCAATGACCCGAAGAAGGCACGCATCGTCGGCGCGATCTCCACGATCACCGTGTCCACCTTCTACCTGACCGCGCAGATGGTCGGGGCCGGCGTGCTGATCAAGACATTGATCGGCATCGACTACGAGGTGTCGGTGATCACCGTCGGCGTGCTGATGCTGGCGTACGTGCTGTTCGGCGGCATGGTCGCCACCACGTGGGTGCAGATCATCAAGGCCGTGCTGCTGGTGTGCGCCTCGATCCTGATGGTGATCCTGGTCTGGAGCCAGTACGGATTCTTCGGCGACTTCCTCACTAACGTCGTCGGCGATGCAAAGGTCCAGGCCCGCGTCGCCGCCCTGATCGGCGACAAGGCCGCGAACCTCTCTGCCACGCAACTCGGCCAGATCTTCCTCGAGCCCGGACTGTTCCTCAAGGTGCCGCTGGACCAGATCTCGCTGGGCATGGCACTGGTGTTCGGCACGGCCGGGATGCCTCACATCCTGATGCGCTTCTTCACCGTGCCGACGGCGCAGGCCGCGCGCACGTCGGTGAACTGGGCGATGGCCATCATCGGCGGCTTCTACGTGCTGACGCTGTTCCTTGGGCATGGCCGCAGCGATGAAGGTCGGTCCCACGGTGATCGCCGGCATCGATCCGGGCGGCAACATGGCCAATCCACTGCTGGCGCAAGCCCTCGGCGGCGGCCCGGACTCGCTTGGTCGGCAACCTCTTCATGGCCTTTGTCTCGGCCGTTGCATTCGCCACCATCGTCGCCGTCGTTGCGGGACTGGTGCTGGCCGCCGCCAGCGCGATGGCGCACGACCTGTACGTCGGCGTGATCCGCAGCGAGCACGTGACGCCGCAGGAGCAGGTCAAGGCAGCGCGGATCGCCACCATCTTCGTCGGTGCCATGGCCATCGTCATCGGCATCTCTGCCAAGGGCCAGAACGTGGCGCACCTGGTGGCTCTCGCCTTCGCGGTGGCTTCGTCGGCCAACTTCCCGTGCGTGCTGCTGACGCTGTTCTGGAAGCGCTGCAACACCGGTGGCATCGTGCTGGGCATGATCGTCGGCACGGTGGCTGCGATCGGCCTCGTGATGGTGTCGCCGAATCTGACCTATCCGAAGGCGGTCAAGGCGGCCGCGCAGAAAGTGGTCGACGGCGCGCCGGCCAGGATGGCGCCCATCACCGAGGCGCTCGCTTCCGGAGATGCGGCGAAGATCGCCAAGGCCGAGAAAGACAAGGCCACGGTCGAAAAGGCAGTCGCCGCGGCGAAGGCCAACCTCGAGAAGTTCAAGGGCGACGACACCAGCATCATGGGACTGGAGAAGCCGCTGTTCGAACTCCGCAACCCCGGCCTGATCTCGATACCGCTGGGCTTCCTCGCGGTGATCCTCGGCTCGCTGCTGTATCGCGACAAACGTTCCGAGGATATGTGGGACGAGTTGTATGTCCGCCAGACCACCGGCATCCTGGCGGCGAAGGCAACGGCCCATTGATCGAAGGCTCGTGGCAGTGACAAGAGTGGCCCCCAAGCGGGGCCACTTTTTTCTGCACCTTGAACTCAAGTTGAGCCCCGACACCAGAATGCTGGCTGCGAAGCGGCACAATCGCTACCGGTGACGAGGAGACGGCCGTGATCAAGGGTCTGGGTGTGCAACGCCTAGTGGCGCTCTTCTTTGGCGGCATGGCGCTGTTCAACTTTCCGCTCCTGGCTTTGTGGGACCGCGATCTCACCTTGTCTGGCCTGCCGCTGTTTCCCGCGGCGTTGTTCATCGGCTGGGGTGTGCTGATTGCGGCTCTGGCTTGGACCGTCGAGCGCGTCGAGCGCTAGCGATGCTCGCGGCCCCGCTGGTCATCGTCGCGTCGTTCGCGTACCTGCTGCTGCTGTTCGCGGTGGCCTGGGTCGGCGACCGGCGCGCACAGCAGGGACGCTCGATCATCGATAACGCCTGGATCTACGCGCTGTCGATGGCGGTGTACTGCACCGCCTGGACCTACTTCGGTAGCGTGGGTCGCGCTGCCTCGGGTGGTGTCTGGTTTCTGCCGATCTACCTTGGCCCCACCCTGGCGATGGTGTTGGCGTGGATGGTGGTGCGAAAGATGATCCGCATCGCCAAGACCTACCGCATCACCTCGATTGCTGACTTCATTGCCAGCCGCTACGGCAAGAGCCCGTTGCTGGCCGGACTGGTGACCCTGATCACCGTGGTCGGGATCGTGCCGTACATCGCACTGCAGCTGAAAGCCGTCTCCACCGGATACGCTCTGCTGACCACTCCGCTCGGACAGAGCGTTCCAACGGTTGGCGACTGGTGGCGCGACAGCACACTGTACGTTGCGCTGCTGCTGGCCGGCTTCACGGTCGTGTTCGGCACCCGGCACCTGGACACAACTGAACGGCACGAGGGCATGGTCGCTGCGATCGCATTCGAGTCGATCGTCAAGCTGCTGGCCTTCATGGCCGTCGGCGCATTCGTGACGTGGGGAATGTTCGGTGGTCCAGGCGATCTGTTCGCACGGGCGTTGGCGCTTCCCGATGTCAAGAACCTGCTCAGCCTCAGTCAGGGCAAGAGCTTCGCCTACGAGCAGTGGTTCGCGCTGACGGTGCTCTCGATGCTCTCGGTGATCTTCCTGCCGCGGCAGTTCCAGGTGATGGTGGTCGAGAACGTCAACGAGCATCACCTCAGGCGTGCTGCGTGGGCGTTCCCGATGTACATGCTGCTGATCAACGTGTTCGTGTTACCGATCGCGGTCGGCGGGCTGCTGCATTTCGGTGAAGGAAAGGTAAACGCCGACAGCTTCGTACTGTCGCTGCCCCTGGCGGCGGGGCAGCCACTCCTTGCGCTGGTCGCCTTTATCGGCGGTCTGTCGGCGGCCACCGGCATGGTGATCGTCGAGACGATCGCCGTATCGACGATGGTCTGCAACGACCTGGTCATGCCGTCATTGCTGCGTACGCGCCGCTTCGGCAGTCGCAGCGGCAGCGACTTCACCGGCGTGCTGCTGGGCATCCGGCGCGCGGCGATCTTCGCCGTGCTCTTGCTCGGCTATCTGTACTTCCACCTCGCCGGCGAAGCCTACGCGCTGGTCAGCATCGGCCTGATCAGCTTCGCCGCCGTGGCGCAATTCGCGCCGGCAATGCTGGGTGGCATGTACTGGAGGGGCGGCACACGCGGCGGCGCGCTGACGGGTCTGCTGCTCGGCTTCGGGCTCTGGGCGTACACGCTGATGTTGCCGTCGATCGCCAAGTCGGGCTGGTGGCAGACCGACTTTGTCTCGAATGGGCCGTGGGGCATCGCGATCCTGAAGCCAGAGCAGTTGTTCGGGTTGGCCGGGCTGGACGGCCTGACGCACTCACTGTTCTGGAGCCTGCTCGCCAACGTCGGCGCTTACGTAATCGTGTCGCTGGCGCGCACACCGTCGGCTCAGGAAACCAGCCAGGCGCTGCTGTTCGTCGACGTGTTTGCCCGCACCCAGGACGGCAGCGGCAAGCACGGCCCGGTGTTCTGGCGTGGCCGTGCCGAGGTATCCAAGCTGCTGTCGCTAGCCGGCCGTTTCCTCGGCATGGCCCCGGCGCGGCGGATGTTCGAGGACTATGCGAGGCGGGTCGGGGTGGCGCACATCGAACAGATTCCGCCCGACGCGCGGCTGGTTCAGTTCGTCGAAACGCAGCTTGCCGGCGCGATCGGCAGCGCCTCGGCACGTGTGATGGTGGCTTCGGTGGTCGAGGAGGAAGCGCTCGAACTCGACGACGTGATGCGCATCCTCGACGAAGCTTCGCAACTGCGTGCCTATTCGCGCGAGCTTGAGGAGAAGTCGCTGTCACTGCAGCGTGCGACTGCTGAGCTGCGCACCGCCAACGAGCAGTTGAAGAGCCTGGACAGGCTCAAGGACGACTTCATGTCGTCGGTGACGCACGAACTGCGCACGCCGCTGACCTCGATCCGCGCCCTTGCAGAACTGATGGTCGACGAGGCCGCGATGGACGCTGATCAGCGCCAGCAGTTCCTCAGCATCATCGTCGCCGAGACCGAGCGTCTGTCGCGGCTGGTCAATCAGGTGCTCGACATGGCCAAGATCGAGTCCGGCAGTGTCGAGTGGCGCAACAGCGAGGTCGATATGCGCGCCTTGCTGATACAGGCCGCGCAGACGACGAGCGAGATGTTCCGCGAACGCGGTGCGACGCTGACACTGACGATGCCCGAACAGGTGCCGACGCTGCTGGCCGACTCCGACCGGCTGATGCAGGTCCTGCTGAATCTGTTGTCGAACGCGGCCAAGTTCGTGCCGGCCGAAGGCGGTCGGGTCGAGATGCGATTGACAGCGGACGCGCAGGGTATGAAGGTCGAGGTGCAGGACAACGGTCCCGGCGTGCCGGACGAACAGCAGGCATTGATCTTCGAGAAGTTCCGTCAGGGCGGCGATGCGGCACGCCGGCCGCAGGGTACTGGGTTGGGCTTGCCGATCAGCCGCCAGATCGTCGAACATTTCGGCGGACGCCTGTGGCTGCATTCCGCACCGGGGCGTGGCGCGTGCTTCGCCTTCGAACTGCCATGGAGCCACGACCAGGGCCCTGCGTCGACTGAGCCCGGAGAAAGCCGATGAGCTGCAAGATCCTGATTGCCGACGACGAGCCCAACATCCTGATCTCGCTCGAGTACCTGATGAAGCGCGAGGGTTACGCCGTGAGCGTGGCACGCGACGGCGCCGAGGCGCTCGACACGCTGCGGCGTGAACGACCAACGCTGGTATTGCTCGACGTGATGATGCCGACAAAGACCGGCTTCGAGGTATGCCAGGAGGTGCGTGCCGACGAAGAACTGAAGGACACGCTTATCCTGATGCTCACGGCAAAGGGTCGCGACACCGACGTGGCAAAGGGGCTTGCGCTCGGCGCCAACGACTACATTACGAAGCCATTTTCGACCAAGGAACTGGTACAGAAGGTGCGTGAGCTGCTGGCGGCAAAGACGTGAAACGCGACAGACGACTGCTCACCACGGTGGTCGGTGCAGTCGTCGCGACCGCACTCCTGCTCATGTTGTGGATCGGACTGATCGCGGCGCTGGCGTGGGGGCCGCTGACCCCGGGCAAGCGCGACGCGCTGTTCGACCTTTTGGCTCCGAGTCTGCCGGCAGCAGTGGTGGCGCTGCTGGTAATTCTAGGGCTCGTCGCCGCGGCCGTGCCGCCGTTGTACCGGCGATGGGTCGCCGCGCCGGCGCGTCTGCTGGAACAGGCGCGCGTGCTGGTCGCCGGAGACGCGCAACGCGAGCTCGAGGCGAGCGGCGGCAGCGCCGACGTGCGCAGCCTGGCACAGGTGGTCAACGAACTTGTGCGCCAGCGCGCACAGCTGCGCGGTGATGTCGCCGCGCAGGTCCAGGTAGCCAGCCGGAACGTCGAGCAGGAGCGTAGCCGGCTTGCGGCGCTGATGTCGGAGCTGACCCAAAGCGTCGTCGTGTGCAACCTGGACGGGCGCGTCCTGCTGTACAACAACCGCGCGCGCGTGCAGTTTCGAACACTGTCACAGACCCCCACGCTAGCCGCTGGCGCCGAACTGATCGGCCTGGGGCGATCAATCTACGCCGTGTTCGACCGCAAGCTGGTCGCGCACGCGCTGGAGAACATCCAGCACCGCCTGCAGCGCGGGGTGACCAACCCGTCGGCGCAGTTCGTCACGACCACGCGTGCGGGTCAGCTGCTGCGCGTGCAGATGGCGCCCGTGCGGAGTGCGACCGCCGAGCCGGCTGAGAAGGCGGAGTTGAACGGCTTCGTGTTGATGCTAGACAACATCACCAGCGATTTTGAACAGGAGTCGGTGCGAGACCGGCTGCTGCACGGACTGACGGAGGGCAGCCGCGCCTCTCTCGGCAACATGCAGGCGGCCGTCGAGGTGCTCGACGACCCCGAGCTCGACGCGTCGATGCGCGAGCGCTTCCATGGCGTGATCCGCGAGGAGGTGCACGCAATGAGCGCGCGTATCCGCACACTCGCGGCGCAGGCGGCACAGCAGATCAAGACGCGCTGGCCACTCGAAGACATGCTCGGCACCGACCTGATCACCGCTGCGCAGCGTCGCATCGAAGCGGCCGGAGAGCTGCGCGCGGCGACTGCCGAAGTCGACGACGCGGTGTGGCTGAAGATCGACAGCTTTTCGATGATGCAGGCGCTCGCCTATCTTGCCGGGCGACTGGCCGAGGAATACGACATCAAGATCGTGTGGCTGCGCCTGAGCCCGGCCGACCGACGTGCGCACCTGGACCTGGTGTGGAGCGGCCAGGCGATCAGCACCGAGGCCCTGGCGAGCTGGGAGACCGATCCGATCCGCGTCGGCTCGGAAATAGGCTCGCTCAATGTGCGCGAAATCGTTCAGCGCCATGGCGGTGAATTCTGGTTCGAGCGCGACCGGGCGCGGCAGCAGGCATTCTTCCGCTTCCTGCTGCCTCTGGCCAGCGCGCAGGAGGAACTGAACTCTTCGGCCCTCGTACAGAACGCGGGTC
>CAWBRW010000009.1:0-231885 GCA_963791235.1 uncultured beta proteobacterium
GGGCTGATCCCACCGCGGCGACGACGCCGGCGCGGGCCGGCCTACAGCCAGCCGTTGGTGCAGGCCGATCGACCCAACGCACTGTGGTGTGCTGACTTCAAGGGCCAGTGGCGCTTGGGCAATGGCACGTGGTGCTATCCGCTGACGGTGTCCGACAGCTACAGCCGCAGCCTGCTGCTGTGTCGCGGGCTGACCAGCACGCACGGCGCGCCCGTGCGGGCGTGGATGGAGCGGCTGTTCCGCGAGCGCGGCTTGCCGCTGGCCATCCGCACCGACAACGGTAGCCCGTTCGCCTCGGTGGGGCTGGGCGGACTGAGCCGGCTGTCGGTCTGGTGGGTGCGCTTGGGTATCTGGCCCGAGCGCATCGCACCCGGACATCCGGAACAAAACGGCCGTCACGAACGACTGCATCGGACACTGGCGGCAGCCACCGTGGCGCCGCTCGCCCACGATCTGGCCGCGCAGCAGCGCCGCTTCGAGCGTTTCGGCACCGAGTACAACCGGAGCGCTCCCACCAGGCCTTCGGGCGGCGCACCCCGGCCGAGGTGTACCAGTGCTCGCGTCGGCCTTATCCACGGCGGCTGCCACCGGTGGAGTATCCGCACCACTACGAGGTGCGCCGCGTGCATCGGGCCGGCGAGATCCGCTGGCACGGCCGCTCGATCTTTACGTGAGCGAAGCGCTGGGCGGCGAGGCGGTCGGACTGGAGCAAATCGACGAAGCCGCTGGCGTCTGTACTACGGCATGCTGCCGCTCGGTACCTTCGATACGCGCACCGCGCGCGGCGCGCGTATCGAGCCATCAACCCAAAACCCCACCGCGCCCATGCGCCAAAAGTGTTACCGATGTGCCCGGTCTGACCCGTTACCAATGTTCCCGGTTGCACAGATCTCGCAGCCTTCAGAGATCGTCGTGGGGAGGGGTGTCCGCCGTTGTGTCTCGGCGGAGCGCGCGGCCGCTCCGGAGCGCAGCCGACTGTTCAGTCGTGTGTGGTTCGCGCGCTGCGCGAACCGTGCCGCTCCGAGTGCACGTGCGACCGCGCAGCGGCCGCGTACACGAGGAGCGTTCACCAAAAAAAACCCCGCCGCAGCGGGGTTCGTCTGAAACTCGCGCCGGTCAGGCCGGTGCTGTGATGTTCGACGCCTGCTTGCCCTTCGGCCCCTGCACGACCTCAAACTGCACCTTCTGACCTTCCTTCAGGGTTTTGAACCCGTTCATCTGGATCGCCGAGAAGTGCGCGAACAAATCCTCGCCTCCGTCGTCGGGTGTGATGAATCCGTACCCCTTGGCGTCGTTGAACCACTTCACCGTACCTGTTGCCATGCCCTCTTCCCTTCCCGCAAAAAAAAGGAGCCGGGCCGATATGTGCGGTCGCCGGCGCCGCCCCGATCCCGCGCGCACCGAGTCTGAATCCGATGAACGCATCTGCCCTGTGTGCCCCCGCACACTGGCTTGATGTTGCGATTGTTCGAGCAAAAGCCGTGGCGGTCAAGCGGTCTCTGCAGCCCGGGCGCAACTTCTGGCTGGACGTCGACGCGTAGTCGTCGCCCCGCAGCAAAGGCGCAAGCGGACGGGTGGCTACGAGCGACGGGCCCTTTGATGCGAGCACCTTTTCCGCTTGCATCTCGGGGTGATCGAGCCTCGGAACATGCCCCGGTTTCGAGCAGAACGCAGGATGATTTACCGTATGATTGGTACGCTTTTTGTATCCCAGTAATCGAGGGTCGGCTGCCTAGAATGCGGGTCAGAATGCAGGTCAATGAGTGAGCGGATTGACGAAGGCACTGTCGTCGAGAAGCAGGCTTCTCGCGTTAAGCCGCCACCGATGTACCAGGTGGTGCTGCTGAACGACGACTACACGCCTATGGAATTCGTGGTCGGTGTGCTGCAGAAGTTCTTCGGCAAGGGGAGAGAACAGGCAACCCAGATCATGCTGAAGGTGCATCATGAAGGGCGTGGCGTCTGCGGCGTCTATCCTCGCGATATCGCCGCGACGAAGGTCGAGCAAGTCTGCAGTTATTCACGCCAGCACCAGCATCCGCTGCAGTGCGTGATGGAGGAAGCATGATCGCCCAGGAACTCGAAGTCAGTCTGCACATGGCCTTTGTCGAGGCGCGTCAGGCCCGGCACGAATTCATCACCGTCGAGCACCTGCTGCTCGCGCTGCTCGACAACCCGTCGGCGGCGGAAGTGCTGCGTGCCTGTGCCTGCAACATCGAGGACCTGCGCAAGAACCTGCAGAACTTCATTGCCGACAACACGCCGATCCTGCCCCCGAATTCCGAGGCCGACACTCAGCCGACTCTCGGTTTCCAGCGCGTGATCCAGCGCGCGATCATGCACGTGCAGTCCACCAGCAACGGCAAGAAGGAAGTGACTGGCGCCAATGTGCTGGTCGCGATCTTCGGTGAAAAGGACTCGCATGCGGTTTACTACCTGCACCAGCAAGGGGTGACGCGCCTCGATGTGGTGAACTTCATTTCGCACGGAATCACCAAATCAGGGCAGGGCGAGGAAAAGGCCAAGCCGGCCGCCGAGCAGGAACAGGAGGGCGAAGGCAAGGACCAGCCCTCACCACTCGAGCAATACACGCAGAACCTGAACGCGCTGGCGAAGGACGGCAAGATCGATCCGCTGATCGGTCGCGAGCCCGAGGTGGAGCGCGTGATCCAGGTGCTGTGCCGTCGACGCAAGAACAATCCGCTGCTGGTGGGTGAGGCGGGTGTTGGCAAGACCGCGATCGCCGAAGGCCTTGCCTGGCGCATCGTCAAGGGTGATGTGCCGGAGATCCTCGACAAGTCGAGCGTCTATTCCCTCGACATGGGCGCGCTGCTCGCCGGCACCAAATACCGCGGTGATTTCGAACAGCGCCTGAAGGCGGTGCTGAAGCAGCTGAAGGCGAACAGCAACGCCATTCTGTTCATCGACGAGATCCACACCCTGATCGGTGCGGGCTCAGCCTCGGGCGGAACGCTCGATGCGTCCAACCTGCTGAAGCCGGCGCTCGCCAGCGGCGCGCTCAAGTGCATCGGCGCGACGACCTACAACGAGTATCGCGGGATCTTCGAGAAGGACCACGCGCTGTCGCGGCGCTTCCAGAAGATCGACGTCAACGAGCCGACCGTGCAGCAGACGATCGAGATCCTGAAGGGACTGAAGTCGCGCTTCGAGGAGCACCACGGCGTGAAGTACTCGTCGGGGGCGATCACTGCGGCAGCGGAACTGTCGGCCAAGTTCATCAATGACCGGCACCTTCCCGACAAGGCGATCGACGTGATCGACGAGGCCGGTGCGGCACAACGCATCCTGCCGAAGTCGCGGCAAAAGAAGACGATCGGCAAGAATGAAGTCGAGGAGATCATCGCCAAGATTGCGCGCATCCCGCCGCAGACAGTGTCGAGCGACGATCGCGCCCAGTTGAAGAATCTCGACCGGAACCTCAAGAACGTGGTGTTTGGCCAAGACCCGGCGATCGAAGCGCTGGCTGCGGCCATCAAGATGGCGCGCTCGGGACTTGGCAAGCCGGACAAGCCGATCGGCTCGTTCCTGTTCAGCGGTCCCACCGGTGTCGGCAAGACCGAAGTCGCCAAGCAGCTGGCGTTCACGCTGGGCATCGAGCTGATCCGCTTCGACATGTCGGAGTACATGGAGCGGCACGCGGTGAGCCGGCTGATCGGCGCGCCGCCGGGCTACGTCGGCTTCGATCAGGGCGGCCTGCTGACCGAGGCGATCAGCAAGAAACCGCACGCCGTGCTGCTGTTGGATGAGATCGAGAAGGCGCATCCGGACATCTTCAATATCCTGCTGCAGGTAATGGATCACGGCACGTTGACCGACAACAATGGTCGCAAGGCGGACTTCCGCAATGTGATCATCATCATGACCACGAACGCCGGGGCAGAGATGCTGCAGAAGACGGCGATCGGCTTCTCGAACACGCGCGAGGCGGGCGACGAGATGGCCGACATCAAGCGCATGTTCACTCCGGAGTTCCGCAACCGCCTGGACGCCATCATCTCGTTCAAGGCGCTGAACGAGGAGGTCGTGCTGCGCGTCGTCGACAAGTTCCTGATGCAGCTCGAGGATCAGTTGCACGAGAAGAAGGTCGACATCGTCTTCACCGATGCCTTGCGTGCGCACCTCGCGAAAAAGGGCTTTGACCCCGTGATGGGCGCAAGGCCGATGGCGAGGCTGATCCAGGACACGATCCGCCGGGCGCTGGCCGACGAACTGCTGTTTGGCAAGCTCGTCAACGGCGGGCGGGTCGAGGTCGACGTCGACGAGCAAGGGAACGTGAAGCTCGACTTCCCGCCGCCGGACAGCGGCGACGCACCGCGGCGGGAGCAGGGCGAGCCTGTACTGTCGGAGTAGCCGACTGGCGGCCGTTTATGTAAATGACAATCGTTCATCGCTGCTGAGGCAAAGCGAAGTTCGGGCGAGTTGACGACCGCGACGAAACTGCCTCAAATGGAGCCCGCAGATAACTGCGGGCTTTTTTATTTCGCGGAGGAGACGACATTGAAAACGAAAATCCTACTTGTCGGCGGCGTGCTGGCATTCGCCTCGCTTGGGGCGCTGGCCCAGGGTGCGCCGGCGTTGCCGTCGAACGCGGCTTATCTCGCGGCCAACTGCGCCAACTGTCACGGCACGACCGGTAATGCCAAGGGGGCAATGCCCAGCCTGGCGGGCCAGCCGAAGGCCCAAATCGTCGAACAGATGAAGGCCTTCCGCGACGGCAAGCGCCCGGCGACGATCATGCATCAGCTTGCCAAGGGCTATACAGATCCGCAGATCGAAGCGATCGCCGACCATTTCTCGCGGCAGCAGGCCGCGCGCTGAGGGGACACACGCATGAACACCAAGCAACTCTCGCGCCGCGACGTCCTTAAGGCGCTCTCCGCGGCTGCCGCGGCAGGAACGCTCTCGGCGTGCGCCACGATGGAAGACAAGAAGACCATCGGCAAGGTCGTCGTCGTCGGCGCCGGTTATGGCGGCGCCACTGCAGCCAAGTATCTGCGCATGTGGTCGGGCGGCGCGATCGATGTCACGTTGGTGGATCCCAACGAGGCCTTTATCTCTTGTCCGATATCGAACCTGGTGCTCGGCGGATCCAAGACGATGGCTGACATCACGGTTAGCTACGGCGGCCTCGACAAGTACGGCGTCAAGCGCGTCCGTGACACGGTGACGGCGATCGATGCCGACAAGAAGCAGGTGCGCCTCGCTTCCGGGGGCACGCTTTCCTACGATCGCTTGGTCGTCTCGCCCGGCATCGAATTCATGTACGACCGGTTGCAGGGCTGGTCAGCCGCGGGCGAAAGCACCGTGCTGCATGCCTGGAAGGCCGGGCCGCAGACGGTGGCGCTGCGTCGCCAGCTCACCGAGCTCAAGGACGGCGGTGTCATCGTCATGGCGATCCCGCTGGCGCCCTACCGCTGCCCGCCCGGGCCCTACGAGCGTACGTGTCAGATCGGCTGGTATCTCAAGCAGGCGAAGCCGAAGAGCAAGCTGATCGTCCTCGACGCCAACCCGGACTACGTCTCGAAGAAGCCGTTGTTCTCCCGCGTGTTCGGCGAGGACTACAAGGGCATCGTCGACTATCGCGTCGCCTCGCCGGTCACCGAAATCGACCTCAAGACCAGTACGCTGGTCACCGAGATCGGCGATCGCGTGCGGGGTGATGTACTCAACTACATCCCGGCGCAGCGTGCGGCCAACATTGCTCGTGACGCCGGGCTGATCACCGCGAATAACCGCTGGTGCGAGGTCGACTGGACGACGATGGAGTCGATCAAGGTCAAGGGGGTGCATGTACTGGGCGACGCCACGCTGTCCGCGCCGGCGATGCCGAAGTCCGGCCACATGGCGAACCAGCATGGCAAAGCGGCGGCGGCGGCGATCGTTGAGCTGTTGAACGGACGGCCGGTGACGCCGCCCATGATGGCCAACACCTGCTACAGCTTCATCGACGACAAGAACGCCGTGCACGTCGCCAGCGTGCACCGCTGGGTGCCGGAGAAGAAGACCCTGGAGGTGGTCGCCGGGTCGAGCGGCATCTCAACGCAGGATCGCGCGTCGTGGGCGCTGGAAGGCGCCTACGCCAACGGCTGGGCACAGACCATCTGGGCCGACATGCTGGCCTGAGTCACAGTCGAGGTCTACGCGCCGGCTGGCGCCGGCGCACGTCCATCTCGACTGATGCGATCGGACGCGCGCCCTCCGGGCAGTCGGGCGGGTGCGCATGGGAAAGCGGCGCCTTGCGCCGCTTTTTCTTTTCCTACTTGAACGCGATTGTGCTGGCGTTCTCCGGGAACCGGCCAATCTTGTCGGCGTAAAAAGCCCTGATCAGATCAAGATCGCGTTCTACGTTGCCGCTCATATGGACGAAGTGACTGACACCCACTTCCCGGGTGGCGTAGTCGATGTAGGCGAGCGCAACCGGCAGGTCCAGCTTGAGTGCGAGATAGTAGAAGCCGGAACGGACGCGATCGGTGTGCCTGCGTGTGCCCTCCGGTGAAAGCCCGAGCCAGAACCACGGCTCCGACTGCATCAGTTCGGCAAGTTGCTCGACCGCGCCACTCGCATGGTGACGGTCGACGGGCCGACCGCCCCAAAGGCGCATCAGGCGGCCAAGTGTGGCCCCGGTAAGGCCATGGAATAGCGACTCCTTTCCGACCCAGCGGATCGGCAGGTCGAGCGCCCACTTTGCGAGCAGGCCGATGATGAAATCCCAATTGGACGTATGCGGGTAGACGATCGCAATGCCCTTCGGCCCGGGGAGCCCGTCGAAGCGCACGTGCCAGCCAAAGACCGCCAAGACCGCGCGAGCCAATCGCGCCACCCGGGGATGCCGCGATCCGGGAAGCGGAGCATCCCGATCGGGCAAGGGGCTCAATGCTTGCCGGTGCTGCCGAATCCGCCAGCGCCCCGCTCGGAAGCACTGAAATCGGCGACGAGGTTGAAGCGGGCCTGCACGACCGGCACGATCACGAGCTGCGCGAGGCGTTCGAGCGGATTCAGCGTGAATGGTGTGCTGCCGCGGTTCCAGGTGGAGACCATCAGCTCGCCCTGGTAGTCGGAATCGATCAGGCCCACCAGGTTGCCCAGCACGATGCCGTTCTTGTGGCCGAGCCCCGAGCGCGGCAGGATCATTGCGGCGTATCCAGGATCCCCGATGTGAATCGCGATCCCGGTCCTCACGAGATGTGTTGTCCCCGGTTCAAGGATCAGCGGGGCCTCCACGCAGGCACGCAGGTCGAGTCCGGCCGCTCCGGGCGTCGCGTACTCGGGCAGCCGGTCGCGCAGGCGTTCGTCGAGGAGCTTGACGTCAACGATCATGCGCCGGGCTTCTTGCCGAAGAGCTGCGCGATCTGCGCGCGCGCCTGGTGGCCAGGCTCCGAGGACTGTCGCCCGAGGCTGCGCAGTCGCGAGATCGCCCATGCAACGAAGCCGATGCCTATCAGCAACGGCACTGCGCCGCCGTCGGCCACGAACCAGAAGAACAGGAGCACCAGACCCACGGCAAGGGCGATCACCGCCTGGGTGGCCTGCGGCGGCCGCCCGGAGCGCGTGAGGCGCGCCAGCAGTTCTTCGGCCTGTTGACGGTTCAGTACCGGCTCGCTGGCATTGCGGCTGGCCGTTGACAGCGGCGACGTGGGCACATGACCAGACGCCGACGTATCGACCATCGGGATCTGCGACTTCAGATGGATGCGCGCGGCGGACTCGCGTTGCAGCGCTTCGATGTAGGCGACAAAGTCGCCATCGGCCGGCTCCGGGGCGGCACTCATCCCAGTCGTTCCACAATCGCGTCAATCAAACGGCGGGCCTGCTCGCGCTTGTCCGCGCGCGGCAGCGTCGTCACGCCACGGCTGTCGACCAGATGCAGTTCACTTGCGTCGGCCCCCAGTGCATCCTGCGCGCGATTGGCGACGATCAGCGGAACCTTCTTCGCAATCAGCTTGGCCCGCGCGTTATCGATGACATTGTCGCTTTCGGCGGCGAAGCCGACGCAGAACGGTGGACGCTTCAATGCTGCGACGCTCGCGAGGATGTCCGGATTGGCCGCAAACTGCAGGATCGGCGGTGCGCCGCCGGCCTGCTTCTTCAGCTTGTTCGCGCTGGCATTCGCGACGTGCCAGTCCGCTACCGCGGCGACCGATACAAAGATATCCACGGGCAGCTCCGCGTGGACGGCGTCGTGCATCTCGCGTGCTGTCTGGACGTCAATGCGCCGGACGTTGCGCGGGGTCGGCAGGTCGGTTGGTCCGGCGACCAGCGTCACCTCGGCGCCGGCCTCGGTAGCGGCGCGCGCCAGCGCGAATCCGGTCTTGCCTGACGAAAGATTCGTGATGCCGCGTACCGGGTCGATCGGCTCGAACGTCGGGCCCGCCGTGACGAGGACGCGCTTGCCCAGCAGGCGCTTCGGCTGGAAGAACGCGACGATGTCGGCCAACAGTTCGGCCGGCTCCAGCATGCGACCGAGGCCGACTTCCCCACAGGCCTGATCGCCCGCCGCGGGGCCGAGCAACACGACTCCGTCCGCCGCCAGCTGCGCGACATTGCGCTGCGTCGCCGGGTTGTCCCACATCTCCACGTTCATTGCCGGGGCGACCAGCAGCGCAGTCGCGGTGCGACTGCGGGCCAGCACCAGCGTCGACAGCAGATCGTCGGCGAGGCCGAGCGCCGTCTTCGCCAGGAAGTGCGCGGTCGCCGGCGCGACGACGATGGCATCGACGCCGCGCGTGAGGTCGATGTGCGGCATCGCATTGGACGCCTGCGCGCCGCCGCCCCACTGGTCGGTGAACACGGGCTGGCCGGAAAGCGCCTGCATCGTCGTCACCGTGACGAACTGCTGGGCGCCGGCGGTCATCACGACCTGCACGCTGGCGCCCTCATCCTGCAGGCGACGCACCAGCTCGCACACCTTGTAGGCGGCGACTCCACCGGTCATGCCGACGACGATGCGTCTGTTGGCGAGATCCATGACGCTATTTTGCCCGACGCATGCGCAGCAGTTCGTCGAGGATCAGCAGCGCGGCGCCACCGACGATCGCCGAATCGGCGAGGTTGAAGGCAGGCCAGTGCCACCCACCCCAGTGGAAATCGAGGAAGTCAATGACATGGCCGTGGACGATGCGGTCGATCACGTTGCCGATGGCACCTCCGAGGATCAGTGCCAGCGCGCCGGCGAACAGCCGCTGATGCCCGTGGCGTGCAAGCAGGTAGAGGATGAAGGCCGACGCGGCCAGTCCGATGACGGTCAGGAACTCGTCCTGCCATCCCCCGGCGTTGGCCAGGAACGAAAAGGCGGCGCCCTTGTTGTAGGTGAGCACCAGGTTGAAGAAACTGGTTACCGGCCGGACGTCGCCGAAATTGAACGCACGTTCGATGACGATCTTCGTCAGCTGATCGAGGAACAGCACCAGCAGTGCCAGCGCCAGCCACGGCAGCATGCGCTGAAGCCAGGAGTCGCGTCCGAAGGTCATCAGGCGTGCTCGCGCGCCTCGCCGGCGCCGAACAGGTTCGACACGCAGCGGCTGCAGAGCGTCGGGTGCTTTGCATCCGCACCGACGTCGTCGCGCCAGTGCCAGCAGCGTTCGCACTTCGTCGCACTTGATGCCGTGACGAAGATGCCTTCGTCCGCGGTCTGCGTGGCCGGCGTCACGCGCGCCTTCGAGGTGATCAATACGAAGCGCAGGTCGTCGCCGAGCGACTGCAGCAACTGCGCCCTGGGCCCGCTCGCTCGGATCTCGACATCCGCCTGCAGCGACGAACCGATGGCGCCCTGTTCCCGCAGCTCCTCGAGCCGCTTCTGCACCTCGGCGCGGACGGCCCGAAGCGCGGTCCAGCGTTCGAGCAGCGCCGCTTCGTCGTGGACTTCCGGCAACCGGGCGTAGGTCTCGGTGAAGATCGTGCCATCGCTGCGGCGCTGGAACACCCGCCACGCTTCCTCGGCGGTGAATGAAAGCAGCGGCGCCATCAAGCGGAGCAGAGCGTCGGTAATGACGTAAAGGGCCGACTGCGCCGAGCGGCGCGCCTTCGAGGCCGGCGGGGTCGTGTACAGCCGGTCCTTTAGGATGTCGAGATAGAACGCGCCGAGGTCTTCGGACGCGAAGGTCTGCAGTCGCGCCACGATCGGGTGGTACTCGTAGTGCTCATAATCCGCCAGCGTGCGGGCGCTGACGTCGCGCATCATCGCCAGCGCGTAGCGGTCGATCTCGAGCCATTCCTCGACCGGCAGCGCGTCCCTGGCGGGGTCGAAGTCGCTGACGTTGGCGAGCAGGAAGCGCAGCGTGTTGCGCAGTCGCCGGTAGCTTTCAACGACACGCTTCAGGATTTCGTCCGAAAGCGACAGCTCGCCGGAGTAGTCGGTGCTCGCCACCCACAGCCGGATGATCTCGGCGCCCAGCGTGTCGGCGACCTTCTGCGGCGCGATCACGTTGCCGAGCGACTTGCTCATCTTGCGGCCCTGGCCATCGACGACGAAGCCGTGCGTCAGCAGCGCCTTGTAGGGCGGCACGCCGTTGATCATGCAGGAGGTCAGCAGTGACGAATGGAACCAGCCGCGGTGCTGGTCCGAGCCCTCCAGATACATCTCGGCTGGGAAATGCGATTCCGCGGCGTGCGAGCCGCGCAGCACTGTTTCGTGCGTGGTGCCGGAGTCGAACCAGACATCGATCGTGTCCTTGTTCTTGACGTAATGCTCGGCATCGTCGCCGAGCAGTTCGCGTGGGTCGAGATCCTGCCAGGCTTCGATGCCGCCCTGCTCGACGCGCAGCGCCACCTGTTCGAGCAGTTCAACCGTGCGCGGGTGCAGTTCGCCCGTGGCCTTGTGCACGAAGAACGCCATCGGCGTGCCCCACTGGCGCTGGCGCGACAGCGTCCAGTCCGGCCGGTTGGCGATCATGCCCTGCAGCCGCGCCTTGCCCCAGCCGGGGTAAAACTGGGTGGCCTCGATGCCGGCCAGCGCGAGTTCGCGCAGCGTCTTTTCGCCGTTCTTCGGCAGCGTGTCCATGCCGGCGAACCACTGCGACGTCGCGCGGTAGATGACCGGCGTGCGATGCCGCCAGCAATGCATGTAGCTGTGCGTGAACTTCTCGACCTTCAGCAACGCGCCATGCTCGCGCATCACGTCGACGACCTTCGAATTCGCATCCCAGATCTTCATGCCGCCGAACAGCGGCAGCGACTCGGCATAGACGCCGTCGCCCTGCACCGGGTTGAGGATCTCTTCGTCGGTCATGCCATGCGCCTTGCACGAGACGAAGTCCTCGACACCATAGGCCGGTGATGAATGCACGATGCCGGTGCCGGTGTCCAGCGTGACGTAGTCGCCCAGGTACACCGGAGCGTCGCGGTCATAGAACGGATGGCGGAAACGGATCAGGGCCAGCGATTCGCCGCGCGTCTGTGCCAGCGTCGTTCCCGTCAGCCCCCAACTCGCGAGACACGCTTCCGTGCGATCGCTCGCCAGCATCAGCAGGCCGCGCTCCGTATCGACCAGGTCGTAGCTGAACTCGGGATGCAGGTTGAGTGCCTGGTTGGCCGGGATCGTCCACGGCGTTGTGGTCCAGATCGTCGCGGCGACCGGCTTGTCGGGCAGGGCGGGAAGGCCGAAGGCCTGCGCCAGCTTGCCGCGTTCGTCGTCGCGCAACGGGAAGGCGACATCGACCGCGAGATCCACCTTGTCCTGGTATTCAACCTCGGCTTCCGCCAGCGCGGAGCCGCAGTCGAAGCACCAGTTCACCGGCTTGAGCCCGCGGAACACGAAACCTTTGGCCATGATCTTCGCCAGCGCACGAATCTCGTTGGCTTCGGCGCGGAAATTCATCGTCGTGTACGGACGGTCCCACGCGCCCAGCACGCCGAGACGCTTGAAGTCCTGCTTCTGGCGTTCGATCTGCTCCGTCGCCCAGGCGCGTGATTTGGCAATCACCTCGCGCGGCGGCAGGTGCTTGCCGTATTTCTTCTCGATCTGGATCTCGATCGGCATGCCGTGGCAGTCCCACCCCGGGACGTAGTGCGCGTCAAAGCCGGCCATCTGATGGCTCTTGACCACGACATCCTTCAGGATCTTGTTGACCGCATGGCCAATGTGGATGTCGTTGTTCGCATAAGGCGGGCCGTCATGCAGGATCCACTTCGGTCGACCCACAGAAGCGGCACGGATCTGGTCGTACACCTGCTGTTCGTCCCACTCGCGGATCCACTGCGGCTCGCGCCTGGCGAGATCGCCGCGCATCGGGAACGGCGTATCGGGAAGATTCAGGGGGTACTTGCGCGTCGCGGGATCGGACGCAGGCTTCTTCTTGGCTTCGGTGTCAGCCATGGTGTGGCACTCCTTGGCCCCCTCGGGCTCTGCAAGAGGTGTCGTGGGTAAAGCGGAGCGCGAGTGTAGCGTGCGCTAGCGGAGTTCCGACGCGAACAGCTCTCGCGCCCGGCGGGCGTCGTCGGCAATCGCCGCCGTCAGTTCGACGAGGCTGCCGTAGCGCACTTCATCGCGCAGCTTCTGCAGGAACTCAACGCGGACGAGTCGCCCGTAGACATGGTCGGCGAAATCGAAGAGGTGGACTTCAAGCATCCAGCGGCCGCTGTCCTCCACCGTGGGCCGCAGTCCGATGCTTGCCACGCCGGGCCAGGCGTGCGTCCCGAGGCCGTGTACGCGGACTGCGAACACTCCCTGCACCGCCGGGTGACGGTGCGCGATGCGCAGGTTCATCGTCGGAAACCCGATTTCCCGTCCGAGCTTGCGACCGTGCAGCACGCGGCCGCTGATCGCATAAGGCCGGCCCAGCAGGTCCGCGGCCCGCGCGAGGTCGCCGGCGGCGAGCGCGGCGCGCACCGCCGAACTGGAAATTCGCTCGCCGCCCTCGACCACTGTGGGCATCTGCTCGAGTTCGAAAGCACTATGCGAAGCGTGTCGCTGCAACAACGAGATGTCGCCTGTGCGTCGGGCGCCGAAGCGGAAGTCATCGCCGACGAGGACCCACCGCGCCTGGCATCCCTGGATCAGCAGGCCGATGAAGGCTTCCGCCGTCAGCGACGCGAAGGCGCGGTTGAAGTGCTGGACGATCACGCGGTCGACACCGCATTCAGCCAGCGCTTCCAGCTTGTCGCGCAGGCCGGAAATTCGCATCGGGGCGCGATCGGGCGTGAAGAGCTCACGTGGGTGCGGCTCGAAAGTCATTACGGCTGCCGCGATGCCGCGCGCGCGGGCCGCGGCGACCACGCGTGCCAGCAACGCCTGATGGCCACGATGCACGCCATCGAAGTTGCCGATTGTCAGCGCGCATGCATTGCGCTCGCTCGGACGCGGCATTCCGCGGAAGACCTGCATGCGGCTCGGGGAAAAGCGTGGGAGGAGCATCGGATTATACGGATGGTTGCCGTTTCCCTCGTGTTTTCCGGCACTTAGCGAAGGCCGCGCAGTGCCGATCGGTACAATGCCGGCGAATGAAGAACCTCGTCGTCCTGATCTCGGGCCGCGGCAGCAACCTCGAAGCCCTGCTCCGCACGGCGGATGAGGAACGCTGGCGCGAAGCACTGGATGCCGCGGTCACGGCGGTGATCAGCAACCGGGCCGAAGCCGCGGGCCTCGACGTTGCACGGCGAGCCGGCATCGCGACCAGCGTTGTCGACCACACCCGGTTCTCGACACGCGAGGAATTCGATCGCGCGCTGTCCGACGAAATCGATCGCCACGCGCCGAGCGTCGTCGTTCTGGCCGGCTTCATGCGCGTGCTGACGCCGCAGTTCGTGCGCCGCTACGTCGGCCGCTTGATCAACATCCATCCGTCGCTCTTGCCGTCGTTTCCCGGGCTGAAGACGCACGAGCGGGCCTTGGCGGCCGGTGTGCGCGTGCACGGGGCGACGGCGCACTTCGTGTCGGACGAGGTGGACGCGGGCGGCATCATCGCGCAAGCCGTGGTGCCGGTGCTTCCCGGGGATGATCCTGAATCGCTGGCCGCGCGTGTCCTCGAGCAGGAGCACCAACTGCTGCCGCGTGCGGTGCGCCTGGTGCTCGAGCAGCGTGTGACGTGGCGGAACGGCCACGTCAGCGTCATCGGCGCCCCTGCCACCGATCTCGCGCGGCTCGCATCGTGAAGCGCGAACGCTCCCGGTCAGGCAGCGCACGGAGCACGCAGGCGTCGAGTCGCGCGCGCCCCTCGCGCGACCGTGACTCGGCTCGCCCGCCCCGCCAATCTCGGCCGTCGGCAACGGTCGGCGCGCAGCACGCTGCGCGCATCACCTCGATCGTGATCGACGCGCTGGCTGACGCGCTGGCGCGGGTTCTGCGCTTCGACGGACCGGCGGACGCGGTGATGTCGCGGTTCTTTCGAGAGCATCCGACGCTTGGTCGTCGTGAGCGCAGCCTGGTCGCCGAGGCCATCTTCTTCGCACTTCGCCGCTACGCGACGCTGGGATGGGCGCTGCAGCCTGCGATGCCTGCGCGCGCACCGCGCCTCGCGGCGCTGGTCACCCTGGCTCGGCAGCACGGCCTGGATGCGCTGGAGGCGCGTGCGCTGCGCGGCGATGCCGCGGCGGTCAAGAACGCGCTCGCAATTGACCTTGCGCGTGCGCCCGTCTCGGTGCGTGCCGAGCTCCCGCACTGGCTTTACCTGGCGATCGAGCAGCAGTACCCGGATGCCGCGCCGCTGATGGCGACCTTGACCGAGTCGGCGCCACTCGACCTGCGCGTGAACCTCATCCGCGCCTCGCGCGATGAGGTGTTGAAGGAGTTCGCCGCGCACCACGTGCCCGCGGTGCCGACCCGTTACTCCCCCGAGGGGATTCGGCTTGCCGACAAGCCGGCACTGACGCAATGGCCCGCGTACCGCGAGGGCCGTATCGAGGTCCAGGACGAGGGCAGCCAGCTGATCGCACGGCTGGTGCAGCCGCGCCGCGGCGAGATGATCATCGATTTCTGTGCCGGCGCGGGGGGCAAGACGCTCGCCCTGGGCGCACTGATGCGATCGAGCGGGCGTCTGTATGCGTTCGACATCAACCAGCGCCGGCTGGAAGGCCTCGGGCCGCGGCTCAAGCGCAGCGGCCTCTCGAATGTCCACCCGGTCGCGATCCGCAGTGAAACGGATGCGCGAGTGAAGCGGCTGCATGGCAAGTGCGATCGAGTGCTCGTCGACGCCCCGTGCTCGGGATCGGGCACGCTGCGTCGCAATCCGGACCTCAAATGGCGCTTCGACGAGACCGAGCTGGCGCGCGTCAACGACGTTCAGCATGCCGTGCTCGCCGCCGCCGCGCGGCTGCTGAAGCCGGGCGGCCGTCTGGTCTACGCGACCTGTTCACTGCTGACGCGCGAGAACCAGGAGGTGGTCGAATCGTTTGTGGCCGCCAACCCGGGATTCCGCGTCGTCCCGGCGGGCAGCGTACTGGCGGCGCAGTCGATTACCGTCGATCATCTGGAGCGGTTCGCGCCGTACTTCGTGATGCTTCCGCACCTGCATGCGACCGACGGATTCTTCGCCGCGGTGATCGAGCGGACCTGAGCCATGGCCGAACCCACGCTGCTGCAGGACGTCATCGAGCTTGTCCAGGGCGGATTTGCGAGACCGCAATCGCTGTGGCAACTCGCAGTCATTGGCGTCGGACTCGCCTTCGGCTGGCTGGTGGCGCGGACGATGCGCCATCGCGTGGATGCCCGCGTGGCGGCCGAGTCGCGTCAATCCGGGCTTCGCACGGACCTGCTGCGCTTTTCGGTTGAAGGAATACGGCGGCTCGCGTTTCCGGTGAGCGCGCTGCTCGCGATGGTTGCGGGTGGATTGGTGCTGCGCATGGCGGGCTTGGTGCAGCGTGTCGGTGACGTCCAGCTGCTGCGTCTGGCGCTCACTTTGCTCGCCGCAATGGCGATCGTGCGACTGGTCGTCTATGTCCTGCGACGCACGTTCCCGCGTTCCGCGTGGCTTGGCACCTTCGAACGCTGGATCGCGCTGCTGGTCTGGCTGGTCGTGGCCTTGCACCTGACTGGCGTACTGAGCGACGTGATCGCCACGCTCGAGTCGGTGCGCATCCCGGTTGGTCGATCGCAGATCAGCCTGTGGGATCTGCTGATCGGCGCCATCTCGGTGGTGATCACGGTGCTGGCGGCGCTCTGGCTCGGATCCGCAATCGAGTCGCGGCTGATGCGTGCCGATACGCTGACGACCAACTCGCGCGTGGTGCTGGCGCGAGTGGTCAAGGCGCTGCTGCTGTTCGTCGCGGTGCTGATGGCCTTGTCGATCGTCGGGATCGATCTCACGGTGCTGTCGGTATTCGGCGGCGCGCTGGGTGTCGGCCTCGGTCTCGGCCTGCAGCGCATCGCCAGCAACTATGTCAGCGGCTTCATCATCCTGCTGGACCGGAGCCTGTCGATTGGCGACATGATCACGGTCGACAAGTTCTACGGGCGCGTCGCGCAGATCAACACGCGCTACACGCTGATCAAGGCCCTGGACGGCACCGAGACGATTCTGCCGAACGAGATGCTGGTATCGACGCCGGTGGTCAACCACTCGCTGAGCAATCGAGAAGTGCGGGTGGTCATCAAGATCTCGGTGGCGTACTCGACGGATCTCGATCGTGCGCTGGAGATCCTTGGCGAATGCGCGCGGGCCCAGCCGCGGGTGTTGGACACGCCGGAGCCCGGCGCGTTCGTGACGGCGTTCGGCGCCGACGGTATCGATCTCGAAGTCGGATTCTGGATCCGCGACCCCGAGGAGGGCACCCTCGCCGTACGCTCCGAAATCGCTCGCATGGTGCTGCGTCGCTTCGCGGCAGAGGGCATACAGATCCCCTTCCCGCAGCGCGATGTCCGCATAGTTGCACCCGATGGGGCCGTAATGCCGGCGGCGAGCGGAAAGTCCGCTTGATTTTAGGCAATTCAGGTAAATCTACGGGGATGGTTGATGCCTCCGGGCGTCTACAATTGCCCCTTCCCATAGAGCAGGCCCGACGCGTCGAGTGCGCCGGCCAAACAGGCTAACTTCATGTACGTACTGGAATTCCTAAACGGCGGGCTACTGCAGCTGTCATGGTGGCAGCTGATCCTCGCCGCGCTGCTGCTGACGCATGTGACGATCGCCGGAGTCACGATCTACCTGCACCGCAGCCAGGCGCACCGCGCGGTCGACCTGCATCCCGCGGTCGCCGGTTTCTTCCGCGCCTGGCTCTGGCTCACGACCGGCATGCAGACGCGCGAGTGGGTATCGATACACCGCAAGCATCACGCGAAGTGCGAGACACCCGAAGACCCGCACAGCCCGCAGACGCGCGGCATCAAGACGGTGCTGTGGTCCGGGGCCGAGTTGTACATGGCCGAAGCCGAGAACCAGGAGACGCTGACCCGCTACGGTCACGGCACGCCGAACGACTGGGTGGAGCGCAACGTCTACTCCCGCTACACATGGCAGGGCGTGGGACTCATGCTGGGTGCCGACCTGATTCTGTTCGGAGCTGCCGGACTTGCCATCTGGGCGGTGCAGATGATGTGGATTCCGTTCCATGCGGCGGGCGTCATCAACGGCATCGGCCACTACTGGGGCTATCGCAACTACGATGCTCCCGATGCCAGCACCAATATTTCGCCCTGGGGTATCTGGATCGGTGGCGAGGAACTGCACAACAACCACCACACCTACCCGACCTCGGCGAAGTTCTCGCTGAAGTGGTTCGAGTTCGATCTTGGCTGGACTTATATCCGCGCGATGCAGTCCGTGGGTCTGGCCAAGGTGCTCCGAGTGGCGCCGGTGCCCGAAGTGTCGGAACCAAAGCCCGCGGTCGACCTCGAGACGCTGCAGGCGGTCATCACCCACCGTTATGACCTGCTTGCCAAGTACGCGCGTAATCTGACGCGCGCTTATCGCGCCGAATTGGGCCGGCTGGATCTACCCGAGACCGAGCGGGCGCGCTTTGCGAGTCTCAAGCAATGGCTGCGCAAGGGTGATGTCTCGGCGCTACCGGCCGATGAGCAGCGGACCTTGAAGGACCTGATGGCGCACAGCGGTATCCTCAGGACGCTTGTCGACATGCGCACTGAACTCGCATCGATCTGGGGAAAGAGCTCCGCCTCGCGTGAACAGATGCTGGTGCAGTTGCAGGACTGGATCGCACGGGCCGAGGCCAGCCGCATCCGCGCGCTTGAAGAAGCGGCGTTGCGCATCCGCAGCTATCGCATGGCTGCCGCCTAGGCGCTCGACACAACAAAAAAGCCCGGCGCGTGCCGGGCTTTTTGTTGTGCTTTGTGGCAGGCAACTCGAGCCTGCAGGGTACTACTTGAGCTTGGTTTCCTTGTAGGCCACGTGCTTGCGGGCCACCGGGTCGAACTTCATCATTTGAAGCTTGTCCGGCGTGGTCTTCTTGTTCTTGGACGTTGTATAGAAGTGGCCTGTGCCGGCCGTCGATTCAAGCTTGATCTTTTCGCGGGCGCCTTTTGCCATGGGGTTCTCCGGGTTCCGTGAGGTTCGGCTCTACGCCGGTCAGCCAGCGAGCTCGCCGCGGGCGCGCAAGTCGGCGAGCACCACATCCAGCCCCTTCTTGTCGATCGTGCGCAGTGCCGCGTTGGTCAGGCGCAGGCGCACCCAGCGGTTCTCGCTTTCGACCCAGAAGCGGCGGTACTGCAGGTTCGGCAGGAAGCGACGCTTGGTCCTGTTGTTCGCGTGGGAAACGTTGTTCCCCACCATCGGGCGCTTACCGGTGACTTGACACACACGTGCCATGACTTGCTCCTGATACGTTCGCTGACCGGACGTCTTCTGGATGGCGGACCAGCAAGGTCTTCCAAGATCCCCCACGGCGCCGGCCGGTGGGCGCTGCTCGATGCAACGCAAAGCCGCGCATTATAAGCAGTTTCCGGATCGCCCGCCAAGGCGACCCAGGCGACGGTCCGCCATTTCGACGGCGCCGCGGCGGCGCCGTCCTATAGCAAGCCGCGCTCGGCGAACGACACGGTGCTGCTGCCTGCGACGATCACATGGTCCAGTACCCGGACATCCACGAGTCCAAGCGCCTGCTTCAGGCTGGCGGTCAGCAGCTCGTCGCTGCGGCTCGGCTCCGCCACGCCAGACGGGTGGTTATGGGCAAAGATGACGCTGGCGGCGTTGACGGCGAGCGCGCGCTTCACGACTTCACGTGGATAAACGCTCGTCTGTGTCAGGGTCCCCCGAAACAGTTCATCGGCGGTCAGAAGCCGGTTCTGCGCGTCCAGGAACAGTGCCATGAAGACCTCATGTTGGCGATGCGCGAGCGTCATTTTCAGGTAGTCGCGCACCTTGTCGGGCGAGGACAGTGCCGGATCGCGCCGGATTTCTTCGCGCAGCGATCGCCGTGCCAGTTCCAGCACGGCCTGCAGCTGGGCCGACTTCGCCGGACCGAGTCCGTCGATCGTGGCCAACTCGCCCGGGCCGGAGGCGAGCAGGCCGCTGAGCCCGCCAAAGCGGGTGAGAGCGTCGCGTGCGAGATCAAGAGCCGACCGCCCGGTGGTCCCGGTCCCCAGGATCACCGCGATGAGCTCCGCATCGGAAAGGGCCTGCGCGCCATGCGCAACGAGGCGCTCGCGGGGCCGCTCCCCTTCGGGCCAATCCTTGATCGCCATGCGCGGTGCCTCGTCTAGAATCCTCGGCCATGATGGAACCTCAGCCGTCTGCTCGCATTGTGCCCGGCTCGCATGTCACATTTCACTATCGGATCGCTGCAGTCGTCGACGGCACGGAGCGCGAGATCGTGAGTACGTTCGGCGCTCAGCCCGCGACATTGACGGTCGGTTGCGGCGATTTCGCCGAGTCTCTGGAGGCTTGCCTGGTCGGTCTCGAGGAAGGGTCGCAACAGGACTACGAACTCGCGCCGGACGCCGGCTTCGGCGTGCGCCGTGCAGATCTTGTGCAGTCGCTGTCTGGCGCGGTGTTCGACGCCAATGCCGATCCTTCCGTGGACTATGTGCCGGGAGACATCGTGCAGTTTTCCAGTCCCGAGGGCCGGCAATTCTCCGGTGTGCTCAAGCAGCGCGATGGCGATCGCGCCGTGATCGATTTCAACCATCCCCTGGCCGGGATGCCGATACGGTTTGCAGTTCACGTCATCGGAGTGCTGTAGACATGGAAGTCCTCCTGGCCCAGCCGCGTGGTTTCTGCGCCGGCGTCGATCGTGCAATCGAGATCGTCGAGCGCGCGCTGGTAACGCACGGCGCTCCGATCTATGTGCGCCACGAGATCGTGCACAACACCTATGTCGTGAACGACCTGCGTGCCAAGGGCGCCGTGTTCGTCCGGGAGCTCGATGAGGTTCCGGCGGGTGGAACCGTGGTGTTTTCAGCGCACGGCGTGTCGAAAGCTGTGCAACAGGAGGCCGCAAGTCGCACCCTGCGGGTCTTCGATGCCACCTGTCCCCTTGTGACCAAGGTGCATGTCGAGGTGTCGAAGATGCACGCGGCTGGCTACGAGATCGTGATGATCGGACATGAGGGGCACCCGGAGGTCGAAGGGACGATGGGGCAACTCGCCGCCGGCATGCATCTGGTGGAGACCATCGCCGACGTCGACAAGCTGCAGGTGCGTGACCCTGAGCGCGTGGCCTACGTGACGCAGACGACGCTGTCGCTGGACGACGCCGCCGCGATCATCGAGGCGCTGAAGCGGCGCTTTCCGAACATCGCGGAGCCAAAGCGTGCCGACATCTGCTATGCGACCCAGAATCGCCAGGACGCAGTCAAGTTCATGGCACCGCAAGTGGACATCGTCATCGTTGTCGGCAGTCCAAACAGTTCGAATTCGAATCGCCTGCGCGAGGTAGCCGAGCGCTTCGGTGTTCCGGCCTTCTTGGTCGATACCGCTGCCCAGCTTGATCCGGTGTGGTTCGAGGGCCGCCGGCGCATCGGCGTCACGGCTGGCGCCTCGGCCCCCGAAGTGCTGGTGGAGGAACTCCTCTCTGCGCTGAAGGCCATGGGTGCCGGCAGCGTGCGCGCTCTTGAGGGGGTGACGGAGGACGTTGTGTTTCCGATGCCCAAGGGCCTGAGCCGGGTCGCAGCGTGAACGGCAGCGGCCATGCCTTGCGGACTTTCGCCCTGGTCACCCTGGCAATGCTCGGCACTTTGGCTCGGCCCGAGGTCGTCATCGAGGGCGCGCGCTTCGAGACCTCAGTGGTGCTGGCGGGCGAGCGCCTCGAACTCAATGGCGTCGGGGTGCGCAAGCGCTTCCTGTTCGACATCTACGCCGGCGGACTTTACGTGCCGAAGCGTGCCACCCGAACCGAAGACCTCGTCAACCAACCGGGTCCCAAACGCGTGACGCTGCGCTTTCTGCGGGATGTCGATGGCGACTTGTTCGTGAGCTCGCTGCACAGTGGCCTGAAGGCCAATCACTCCGAAGCCGAGCTGGCGAAGTTGAAGACGCAGGTTGAAACGCTGACACGCACCATTCGGACGATCGCGCTGGCGCGCCGCGGCGAGTCCGTGAATTTCGAGTACACGCCCCAGGATGGCACGCGGGTGACGGTCAACGGGGTGACCCGCGGGCCGTTGATCCCGGGAGCCGATTTTTACGCGGCGGTGCTGCGAGTCTGGCTGGGCGAGACCCCGGCGGATGCGGGGCTGAAGAAGGGCATGCTGGGCGCCGGCTGAACCGGTACGCCGCAGCGGACCATCACAACCAGAAGAAGGAGACAGCAATGAAAACATGGCTTCAAGTGACGGCGCTCTCGGCGCTGCTCGCATTTGGCGCGGCAACGCACGCGCAGCCGGTCGAGATGGAAGGCCAGAAGTTCGAGCCGACCGTGCAGGTCGGTGGGCAGACGCTGACGCTCAATGGGGTCGGGCTGCGCAAGCGCGCGATCTTCAAGGTCTATGTGAACGGTCTGTACGTCCCGCAGAAGAGCACGGATGCAGCGACGCTGATCAACGAGAAGGGGCCGCGTCGGGCATCGCTGCGTATGCTGCGCGACGTTGACGCGGACAGCTTCGTCAGCGCTTTCACCGACGGCCTGCGGGCAAACCTCAGCGATGCACAGATGGCCGCGCTCAAGCCGCAGATCGACACGTTCAGCAGCACGCTGAAATCCATCGGTGAGGCGAAGAAGGGCGACGTCATCAACTTCGACTACACGCCTGACGGCGGCACGCGCATCACGGTGAACGGCCAGCCGAAAGGCGCGGCGATCCCCGGACACGACTTCTACTCAGCGGTCATCCGCATCTGGCTCGGCGACAAGCCTGTCGATGAGGGTCTGAAGAAGGGGCTGCTCGGAGGCTGACGCATGGAGTTGGCGACCGACTCGCGAGCCCGCGCTGCGGCGGTCGTCAACGCGCCCTTCGGCGCGGTGGCGATCGACGTCGACGGCGCCTTCATTACCGGTTTGCGCTTCGTGCAGGCAGTGGAGCCGGTCAAGCCGACCACCGACCTGGGGGCTGAAGCCTCTGACCAGCTGAGCCGCTATTTCATGGACCCTGGCTTCCGCTTCGACCTGCCGCTGCAGGTACGTGGCACGTCGTTCCAGGTGCGCGTCTGGGAGGCGATCGCCGCGATCCCGTGTTCGAAGACACGAACCTACGGCGAACTCGCCCGGGCTCTCGATGCCCCGGCGCGTGCGGTGGGTCAGGCGTGTGGCGACAATCGCTTGCCGATCGTCATTCCGTGCCATCGAGTCGTCGGCGCAGACGGTCTCGGCGGCTTCTCTCACGCGAGCGGCGGGTTCCCGATCACCGTCAAGCGTTGGCTGCTCGAACACGAGGGCGCGCTGCGCGGCACGCTGCTATAGCGCCGCAGATGGACCCCCTGGTCGATCGCTTCCTGGACACGCTGTGGCTCGAAGACGGGCTGTCACGAAACACACTGGCCGCCTACCGACGCGACCTCGCCGGCCTGTCGCGCTGGCTGTCGGCTCGTGCCGTGTCCTTGCCCAGTGCGAGCGAAGCCGACGTTACGGCGTACCTGGCCAGCGAGCATGCCGTCACTCGGGCATCGACGGCGAATCGCCGGCTTGCCGTGCTTCGACGCTTCTATCGCTGGGCGGTGCGGGAGCGCGTTGCCGCTGACGATCCGACGGTGCGCCTGCGGGGCGCCCGTCGTGCGGCACGGTTCCCGCGGACGATCAGCGAAGCGCAGGTCGAGGCCTTGCTCGCTGCACCCGATGACACGGTGCCACTCGGACTGCGCGACCGTGCGATGTTCGAACTGCTCTACGCGACTGGCCTGCGCGTTAGCGAACTGGTCAACCTGAAACTCTCCGAGCTGTCGCTGACAGAAGGGCTGGTGCGCGTTATCGGCAAGGGGTCGAAGGAGCGCATCGTGCCGCTGGGTGAAGTCGCGCGCGATTGGGTCGAACGCTACTTCAAGCGCGGCCGACGCGAACTGCTGGCTGGCCGGGTGTCCGATGCTGTCTTTGTCACGCAGCGCGGTGAAGCCATGTCGCGCCAGATGTTCTGGGTGCTCGTGAAGCGTTACGCGCTGCGCGCCGACATCCAGGCGCCGTTGTCACCGCATGGTCTGCGGCACGCCTTTGCGACGCACCTGCTGAACCATGGGGCAGACCTGCGCGTCGTGCAGATGCTGCTGGGGCACGCAGATATCTCCACGACCCAGATCTACACGCACGTTGCGCGGGCGCGTCTGAAGAGCCTGCACGCCGAACATCACCCCCGGGGATAGGGCAGCGCCCCTTGCCGGACTTAAACTCGCGCGCCATGGCCAAGGTCAGGCACGTCTCCGAGACGCCGGGCACGCAGTATTTGCGCGAGCACAAGGTGCCGTATTCCGAGCACGTTTACGAGTACGTCGAACACGGCGGAACATCCGAGTCGGCACGACAGCTGGAAGTCGACGAGCACGCGATCGTGAAGACGCTGGTCATGCAGGATGACGCGGGTGAGCCCTTGATCGTGGTGATGCACGGCGATTGCACCGTATCGACCAAGAACCTCGCCCGGCAGATCGGACGCAAGCGCATTGAACCGTGCCGTCCCGAGGTCGCGCAGCGCTTCACCGGCTATCTCGTCGGCGGCACGTCCCCATTCGGCACCCGCCGAAAGATGCCGGTCTATGTCGAGCGCAGCGTGCTGGGCCTCGCCCGGATCTATATCAACGGCGGGCGACGCGGCTACCTCGTGGGAATCGCCCCCACCGTCCTGAGTGAAGTTCTCGGCGCGGTCGCGGTCGACTGCGCGCTGAAGGAGTGAGCATGTCGATGCTGTGGACGGCTGTGGCGATAGTCGGCGCTTACCTGTTGGGGTCCGTCTCGTTTGCAGTCATCGTGAGCCGCGCGTTCGGGCTTGCTGATCCCCGAACCTATGGCTCGAAGAACCCGGGCGCGACCAACGTCCTGCGCTCGGGCAGCAAGTTCGCTGCGGTTCTCACGCTGGTCGGTGACGCACTGAAGGGGTGGCTTGCCGTATGGCTGGTCGAGCGCTTTGGACCATTGTTTGGAGTCGGCGACTGGGGCATTGCGCTCGCCGGGGTCGCGGTGTTTCTCGGCCATCTTTTCCCGGTGTACTTCGGATTCAAGGGGGGCAAGGGTGTCGCAACGGCCGCCGGAGTCATCGTCGCGTTCAATCCGTGGCTCGCGCTGGCAACCGGGCTGACCTGGCTGATCGTTGCCTTCTTTTTCCGCTATTCGTCGCTGGCATCGCTTACCGCGGCCGTCTTCGCAGCGTTCTATTCAGCGTTCGGCTGGGGCTTCGACGAGCGCTTCGTCGCGGTCGCCATCATCGCCGGCTTCGTCGTCTTCCGGCACCAGGGCAACATTCGCAACCTCGTCGGCGGCAAGGAGCGCCGCATAGGCGAAAAGTCTCGCTAAGCCCGCGCGCCGCGAGGCTAGGCGGATCGGGCAGTGGCCTCGGCAAGGGTCCAACGCGGGTGCACCGCGAACCCGAGCGGGCGATGCAACTCCGGGCCTTCTGACCGGCGGATGGCTGCGAGGCCCGCAAGCGCGATCATCGCGCCGTTGTCGGTACAAAGGCTGACCGGAGGAAAGTGAACCTCGGTGCCATGACGGCGCGCGTCCGCATGCAACCGCTCGCGGAGTTGCGCGTTGGCGCCGACGCCTCCCGCCACCACAAGGCGTGTGAGGCCTGTCGCTTCCAGCGCGCGGCGCGATTTGATCGCCAGCACATCGACGATCGCTTCGACAAACGCGCGTGCAATGTCGGCGCGTCCCTGCTCGCACAGGTTGTGTTCCTTGCGCACGGCCGTCAGCACGGCCGTCTTCAGGCCGCTGAAGCTGAAGTCCAGGTCCCCGCTCGATAGCATGGGCCGGGGCAGCCGAATCGAGCCTGGGTTCCCGAAGTCAGCCAAACGGGACACCGCCGGTCCGCCGGGGTAGCCCAGCCCGAGCAACTGTGCCGTCTTGTCGAAGGCCTCGCCGGCGGCGTCGTCGACCGTCTCCCCGAGCAGCGCGTAGTGACCCCATCCGTCGACCCGCATCAGCTGCGTGTGCCCGCCGGAGACAAGGAGCGCAACGAACGGGAACTCGGGTGCCGGGTCGGCCAGCAGAGGCGATAGCAGGTGGCCTTCAAGATGGTGTACCGGTACCACCGGGCGGGCCAGCGCGTATCCGAGCGCGTAGGCGATGCTGCTGCCGACCAGCAGTGCGCCGGCGAGCCCCGGCCCCGCGGTCACTGCGATCGCGTCGATCTGGCCGGCCGTACGCCGGGCGTCACCGAGGACCCGCTCCAGCAGCGGCAGCACGCGGCGAATGTGGTCGCGGGACGCGAGCTCCGGCACGACGCCACCGTAGTCCTGATGCATGTCCACCTGGGAGTGAAGCGCCTGGGCCAGCAGTCCGGCCTCGCTGTCGAAAAGCGCGATTCCGGTCTCGTCGCAGGAGGTCTCGATGCCTAGGATCAGCATGGAATCAGTGTACGAGACCCCGATGGGCACTCCGTCTGAAGCCGGGGCTGACGGCACCACAAATCCCTGACTTGTTTGCCGAAACCGGTTGCGGATATAATCACTGGCTTTTCCGGCTGGCAGGCCGCGCTTCCATGTGGATCGCGAAAAGCCCGGCAACAGCCCCGTCGACAACCACTGACCCTGACCGATGCCTACGATACGCGTCAAAGAAAACGAACCGTTTGAAGTCGCGCTGCGCCGCTTCAAGCGCACGATCGAAAAGAGCGGGCTGCTGACCGAGCTGCGTGCGCGCGAGTTTTACGAGAAGCCGACCGCCGAGCGCAAGCGCAAGAAGTCGGCCGCGATCAAACGGCACTTCAAGCGGCTGCGCAGCCAGATGCTGCCGAAGAAGATGTACTAAGGCGGCACACCCGCGCAAACGAGCGGGCTTTAGGGTCGATGCAAGGCGCGCCTCCGGGCGCGTTTTCGCTTTCTGGAGGCAACGATGACGTCACCAACACTCAAGGACCGGATCACCGAGGACATGAAGTCAGCCATGCGTGCCAAGGATGCGCCGCGGCTGTCGGCCATCCGTCTGCTGCAGGCGGCGATCAAGCAAAAGGAAGTCGATGAACGGATCACTGTCGACGACGCGGCTGTAATGAGCATCGTCGAAAAGCTGATCAAGCAGCGCAAGGACTCGATCGAGCAATTCGCGAAGGCCGGTCGCAACGACCTCGTGGCCAAGGAAAAGGCCGAGCTCGATCTGTTATCCGGTTACCTGCCCCAGCAGATGTCCGACGCGGAACTCGAGGTCGCGGTCAATGCGGCGATCGCTGAATCCGGCGCGGCGGGACCGCAGGGCATGGGCAAGGTGATGGCAGTGCTGAAGCCCAGGATCGCCGGCCGGGCGGACATGGGCAAGGCCTCGGCCATCGTCAAGCAGCGGCTGTCGTAGTTTCCTGTTACTGCCTGGCTGCCCGGATGGCGTGCGCCGCTCCGGATCAAACAGAGTGCTCGTGCATTGGTGAAGCCGCTGCGTACACTTTCGTCGCATGATCCCTCAGGCTTTCATCCAGGACCTGCTCGCCCGCGTCGACATCGTCGATGTCGTCGGGCGCGACGTCCAACTGAAGAAGGCGGGCCAGAACCTGCTGGGGCTGTGTCCATTTCACGGGGAAAAGTCGCCGTCGTTCACGGTCAGCCCGTCGAAACAGTTCTATCACTGCTTCGGCTGCGGGGCTCACGGCAGCGCCATCGGCTTTCTCATGGAGCATCGCGGCCTCAACTACGTCGAGGCGATCCGCGAACTTGCGCAGCAGGTTGGCATGCAGGTTCCGGAAAGCAGCGATCGCGGGCGCGATGGCGGCAAGCTGAGCGCGCTGTCGGAGTTGCTCAAGCGCGCCGCCGAGTTCTATCGCGGCGAGCTGAAGGAAAGCCGCGTCGCGATCGACTATCTCAAGGGTCGAGGCCTGACGGGCCAGACGGCTGTCCGCTTTTCTCTCGGCTTTTCTCCTGACGCCTGGCAGCCGTTGCGGGCCGCCGTCGAGGACTACGACGATCCCGGTCTGGTCGAAGCCGGCCTGGTGATTTCTGATGAGGGCAAGCGTTATGACCGCTTCCGCGGACGGATCATGTTTCCGATCCGCAGCGTGCGCGGCCAGGTCATCGGTTTCGGTGCCCGCATCATCGGGGCGGGGGAACCGAAGTACCTGAACTCGCCGGAAACACCGCTGTTTCACAAGGGCCAGGAGCTGTATGGACTGTTCGAGGCGCGCGACGCGATTCGACAATCGGGACGTGCAATCGTCTGCGAGGGCTATCTCGATGTGATCCAGTTAGCGCAGGCGGGGTTTGGGGAGACGGTAGCGGCACTCGGCACGGCGATCACGAGCACGCATGTCAGCACGCTGCTGCGTACGACCGACCAGGTTATTTTTGCGTTCGACGGCGATGCGGCGGGCCGCAAGGCCGCCCGACGTGCGCTCGAGGCAACGCTGGCGGTCATTGCGGACACGAAGCGGGCGAGTTTTCTGCTGCTGCCCGAGGGCGAAGATCCTGACAGCATCGTGAAGACCGGGGGCGCGGCGGCGTTCGAGAGTGAGCTTGCGCGAGCACTGCCCCTGTCGCGGTTCTTCATCGAATCCCTGGCGGCGGGACGGTCGCTGGCCTCGCCCGAGGACCGTGCCGCGATGGTGTCCGACGCCCGGGCACTGATCCTGTCGATGCCGCCGGGGGCCCTGCGTCTGCAACTGCTTCGGGAGCTGGCCGAGGCCTCGCGAACGCCGCTGGACGACCTGGAGACGCTCTACGGACTGCGACGTGGCCGTCCGGCACGTCCGTCCGCGCTGGCCCACAGGACACCGCATGCGGAAGTCGAGGATCTCAAGCGCCGGATCCTGCAGCAACTGCTCGCGCATCCTCCACTGGCTCGCGAGTTCAACCGCGCGGTCAGCGACGCGCATGTCGATGGCGGCGAGTCGGTCGACCGCGAGATCGACGAAGTCTGGCGCACCGCCACGTCGCCGGAGCTCGCCACGGGCGCCGTCATGACGCATGGGGCCCTGCTGGAGGCACTGCAATCGAGTCCGTTTATCGACGATTACCGGACCCTCGCAGCACAGGAAATGGAACTGGATACGGATGTGGAGACCGCCCGACAGGTGCTCGATGAAGCGTTCCACAAGCTGCAGCTGCGCAGGCTCGAGGCCGAACGGAGCGAACGGCTGGCCGAGTACCAGCGGGAGCCCTCGGAGGACCGTCTGGAAGCCTACCGAGTCGCCGACCGCTGCTATACGGAGGCGCGCGCCCGGACCGGCGAACCGGCAACCCGCTAGCGGCCGGCGGCCCGGCAGCTGGCGCGGTGGCCCCTTTTGCGGCAATTCGGCCGAAGTTTGCTAATATATTGAATTCTCGACGATTCAACCGGAAAATCCGGGGCTCGTCGGAGCGCCCAGGAGATCGCGATTGATCGGTGGCGCAGTAATCCAGCATCACATAGCGTTCGCGACGCACTTCAGGGCGCCTCACATGGAAGCGCGCCCGGCCCAGGCGGCAAGGCAGCTCGCGACGACGCAAAGATGCGACAGCGGAACCTGCCAGATCCTTGGCGGTCCCGGTTGAGATCGCGTGCTTGAACCCAATGATGGTGAAGTGACGAGTCGAACTGCACTAGTGCAGTGCGACCGCGCGTCCCAGTGAACGCCCTGCCCGAGGCGGGCGGCTGATCGGAGTGCAACGATGGTGATGAAGAAGCCGGTGGTGAAAGCGAAGCCTGCACGGTCTGCAGCGCGCGAGGTCGCGCGTCCGAAGGCCGTGTTGAAGAAGTCTGCGCCGGCACCCGCGAAGAAGATCGTACCGTCCAAGGCACTGCGGACGGAGACCGTCGTCAAGGCGACTGCCAAGGCCGCGGCCAAGCCGGCGGCTGCGCCGGCCAAGCCGCTGCCGACTGTGCCCGTTGCCTCGGCAGGTGAGGCACCACGTGGTCGTCCGGGCCGCAAGCCGAAGCAATCGGAAGAGCAGTTGATGGGCGGCGCCGACGCTGCCGTGCCGGAGGCGGGTGACGACACCGCGGATCCGAGCGTCCAGATCGTCGAGAAGATGAGCGCGACCAAGCTTCGCGCCAAGGATCGTCGCGCGAAGGAGAAGGCGCTTAAAGAGGCGCTGGAGCGCAGCTACCACGGCACCGAGGAAGACCTCGAGGCGCGTCGCAACAAGCTCAAGGCATTGATCAAGCTGGGCAAGGAGCGGGGCTTCCTGACCTACGCCGAGATCAACGATCACCTGCCAGACAACCTGGTCGACGCCGAAGCGATCGATTCGATCATCAGCACGTTTGGCGACATGGGCATCCAGGTGTTCGATCAGGCGCCCGACGCTGAAACGCTGCTGATGAACGAGAACGTTCCGGCCGCGACCACCGACGACGACGTCGAGGAAGAAGCCGAGGCCGCGCTCACCACCGTCGACGCCGAGTTCGGTCGCACGACCGATCCGGTACGCATGTACATGCGCGAAATGGGCTCGGTCGAGCTGCTCACACGCGAGGGCGAGATCGAGATCGCCAAGCGCATCGAGGACGGCCTCAAGCACATGGTGATGGCCGTGTCGGCCTGCCCGACCACCATCGCCGAGATCCTCGCGCACTCGGAACGCATTCGCGCGAGCGAGATCCCGATCGACGAAGTGGTCGATGGCCTGATGGATCCGACCGCAGAGGACTTTCCGACCGCCGGCGGTGACGAAGAGGACGAGGAAGGCGAGGAGACCACCGACATCGGCGCCTCCGGCATGACCGCCGCCCAGCTCGACGAGCTGAAAGTTCGCGCGATCGAAAAGTTCGATCATGTCGCGAAGCTCTTCGACAAGATGCGTGTTGCCTTCGAGAAAGAGGGCTACAAGTCGCCGGGGTACCTCAAGTCCCAGACCAAGATTCTCGACGAGCTGATGAGCCTGCGCTTCACGGCCAAGATGGTCGAGAAGCTGTCGGACACGCTGCGCAAGCAAGTCGACGAAGTGCGCAGCCTGGAAAAGCAGATCTACGAGATCGTCGTCAACAAGTGCGGCATGCCGCGCGCGCATTTCCTGAAGGCGTTTCCCGGTAACGAGACCAATATGCGCTGGGCGGCACGCGAGTCCGATTCCGGCCAGCCGTACGCCGAGGTGATGAGGCGCAACCTGCCGGCCGTGCAGGAGTTGCAGGGAAAACTCTCCGACCTGCAGAAACGGGTGGTGCTGCCGCTGCGCGATCTGCGTGAGGTCTACAAGCAGATGGCCACCGGCGAAGCCAAGGCGCGCAAAGCCAAGCGCGAGATGACCGAGGCCAATTTGCGCCTGGTGATCTCGATCGCCAAGAAGTACACCAACCGCGGGCTGCAGTTCCTCGACCTGATCCAGGAAGGCAACATCGGTCTGATGAAGGCGGTCGACAAGTTCGAATACCGCCGCGGCTACAAGTTCTCGACATACGCGACGTGGTGGATTCGCCAGGCGATCACGCGTTCGATCGCCGACCAGGCGCGCACGATCCGCATCCCCGTGCACATGATCGAGACCATCAACAAGATGAACCGCATTTCCCGCCAGATCCTGCAGGAGACCGGCACCGAGCCCGATCCGGCCACGCTGGCGGTGAAAATGGAGATGCCGGAAGACAAGATCCGCAAGATCCTGAAGATCGCGAAGGAACCGATCAGCATGGAGACGCCGATCGGCGACGACGACGACTCGCATCTGGGCGACTTCATCGAGGACCAGACCACGGTGGCGCCGGTCGATGCCGCGCAGTACAACTCGCTGTCCGGCGTGACCAAGGATGTGCTGGACTCGCTGACGCCGCGCGAGGCCAAGGTGTTGCGCATGCGCTTCGGCATCGAGATGTCGACCGACCACACGTTGGAAGAAGTCGGCAAGCAGTTCGACGTCACGCGCGAGCGCATCCGCCAGATCGAGGCGAAGGCGCTGCGCAAGCTGCGGCACCCGAGCCGCTCGGACAAGCTGAAGAGCTTTCTCGAGTAGCCTGGCGTGAACGCGCTGATGAGAACCGACGGCCGCAGCACGGTGCTGCGGCCGTTCTCATTTCGGTCCTACGGGCCGTTAGCTCAGCTGGTTAGAGCAGAGGACTCATAATCCTTTGGTCGCTGGTTCAAATCCAGCACGGCCCACCAACATAACGATAGATATTTCCGACTCGAAGACCCCTTGTCCGACTACCACGATTTCGAACACTTCGGCCTCGACCCGCGCATCGTTGCAGCGGTGAAGGCCATGGGCTACACGACGCCGACGCCGATCCAGAGCAAGGCGATCCCGCTCGTCATGCAAGGCAAGGACGTGATGGGCGCTGCGCAGACTGGCACCGGCAAGACCGCCGGATTCGCGCTGCCCATCATCCAGCGGCTGCTGCCGCAGGCGAGTACCAGCATGTCACCAGCGCGGCACCCGGTGCGGGCGCTGATACTGGCGCCGACCCGTGAGCTGGCGGACCAGGTCGCGGACAACGTCAAGCGTTACATCACCGGCACGCCGCTGCGCTGCGCCGTGGTCTACGGCGGCGTCGACATGGATCCGCAGACACAGGCGCTGCGCACCGGGGTCGAGATCGTCGTCGCCACGCCTGGCCGCCTGCTCGATCACCTGCAGAGCAAGAACACCTCGCTCGGTCAGGTGCAGATCGTCGTGCTCGACGAAGCCGATCGCATGCTCGACATGGGATTCCTGCCGGACATCTCACGCATCCTGAGTCTCCTGCCGAAGGAACGCCAGAGCCTGATGTTCTCGGCGACCTTCTCCGAGGAAATCAAGAAGCTCGCGGCTAATTTCCTGCGCGAACCCGTGCTGGTCGAGGTGGCTCGCCGCAACGCGACGGCCGAGAATGTCACGCAGGAGGTCGTCAAGCTGCATGAGTCGGAGAAGACCGATGCGCTGCTTGAATTGCTGCGAACGCGCGGCGAAGGCGGCGGCCGGCTGACCCAGGTCCTGGTGTTCGTCAATTCGAAGATAGAGTGTCGACGGCTCGCGCGGCAACTGCAGAAGGCCGGTGTCAACGCCGACGCGATCCACGGCGACAAGACGCAGGACGAGCGCATGAAGGCGCTCGAAGGCTTCAAGGCGGGTTCGATCGAGGTGCTGGTGGCTACCGACGTCGCGGCCCGTGGCCTCGACATCGTGGAGCTTCCGGTCGTCATCAACTACGACGTGCCGTTTTCGCCCGAGGACTATGTGCACCGCATTGGCCGCACCGGCCGCGCCGGCGCCAGCGGGCTGACGATCATGATGATGACGGGGTCGGACGAGCGCAGCGTTGCGGCCATCGAGCGGCTCACCAAGCAGAAATTCCAGGTGGCGGCCGTTACCCCGCAACGACGCGAGCGTGGTCCCGAGCGTGGCTCTGAGCGGGGGGGGCGGGAGCGCAGCGAGCGTGACAGCATTCGACGCGAGCGTCCCGCACCGCCTGCCGGCACGCGGCGCGCCGAGCCCAAGCCGGTCGATGACTTCTTCAGCCGGCCCTACGAGCCGGGTGCGCCGAGCGATGCCGAGACTTTGCCAGCAACCGGAGAGCCGTCCGGCTCCCCGCCGGCCCGTCCAGCGGGTAAGGTTTCCGCCCTGCTGGGCGGTCGCAAGAAGTAGGTCTGAAGCTAGGCCGTGGCTGCTGGCCCGGCTCCGCCAGCCGCATGCACCGCGGATTCGGACGCCAGGAACGTGATCACATGGTCGGCATCCAGGCGAATGCCGATCTGTTCGCCGATCGCATGGTCATGGTGGCTGGGCACGAGCGCCAATACCTCGCGACCGCTGACAAGCCGCAGTGTGTAGATGAAGTCGCCGCCGCGAAACACCTTGCGCATCACTTCGGCCTTCAACGGACTGGCATCGTCGTGCACGACGTCGTCCGGCCGCAGCAGCACCTCGACGTGGCAACCCTTGCCGCAGGTCGCACATCCCTGCTGACACGGCAGCGGTATCTCGCCCCGCAGTTCGCCAAGCTCAATCTCGACATTGCGTGGTGACAGCACTTGCGCTGGCAGGAACACACCTTGTCCGATGAAGTCGGCGACATAGCGTGTCGCGGGCCGGTGGTAGAGCTCGTACGGGCGGTCCCATTGCTCGAGGTTGCCGTCATGCATGACGCCGACCCGGTCGGCGATGGCAAATGCTTCCTGCTGGTCATGGGTCACGAGGATCGCCGTCGTGCCGCTCGCCTTCAGGATGCGGCGCACTTCGTGACCGAGGCGCTGCCGCAGTTCAACGTCGAGGCTGGAAAACGGCTCGTCCATCAGCAGCAGTGCCGGGCGGGGTGCGAGCGCACGCGCCAGTGCGACGCGCTGCTGCTGGCCTCCGGACAGTTCATGCGGATAGCGCTGCGCCTCGGCTGTCAGTCCGACCAGCGAAATCATTTCATCGACACGTGCGCTGCGGGCCTGGCCGCGCAGGCCGCGCAGGCCGAATGCGACGTTGTCAGCCACTTTCAGGTGGGGGAACAGCGCATAGTCCTGGAACACGAGGCCGACGCCGCGCTTTTCCGGTGGCGCCGTGAAATGCGGCCCGGCAACCACCAGGCCGTCGATTTCGATGGTTCCGGCGGCGACCGGGAGGAACCCGGCGATGGCCCGCAACAGCGTGGTCTTGCCGCAGCCCGAACTGCCCACCAGGCAGCCGATCTCGCCGCGCTCCAGCGAGAGCGACAGGTTGTCGAGCACGCGAGTGCCGCCCGGATAGGCGACCGCAAGATCGTCGATCACGAGGAGAGCCGAGCGCGGCGGGGTGGAATCCATAATTCCAGTGTACCCTCTAAATGCGGTTAGTTCTCATTTGCATTTAGACTCCATGGTAACGCAAGGGATATTCCCGTCGAACCCGGAAGATCTTTAGTGCTGGATAGCTACCTGAAACGAGACGCCGCCCGCCTGGACCTGGGTAATGCGGCACTGCGACAAACGTTGCTGCTCGCGCTCGCCTGCACCGTGGTGGTGGGGTTGCCGGTGCTCAGCATCTTCGCAAGCTTCATCGACGGCGCCGCCTCGGCGGAAACGCTACGGCATCTCGCAGCGACGATCATCCCCCAGGCGTTGCTTGAAACGGCGATCCTGAGCGTCGGTGTCGTCATCGGAGTCGTAACGCTCGGCGCGGCCACAGGATGGCTCGCTGCCACCTGCGAGTTTCCCGGCCGCCGGGTGTTCGAATGGGCGCTGTTGCTGCCGCTGGCGATGCCCGCCTACATCGTCGCTTACGCCTACACGGATGCGCTGCAGTTCGCCGGGCCGGTGCAGACCGCATTGCGCGAGGCCTTCGGCTGGCGCCGCGGCGACTACTGGTTTCCCGAAATCCGGTCGCTCGCCGGAGGAGCGTTCGTCTTCTCGGTCGTGCTGTATCCGTATGTCTATCTGCTGGCGCGCACCGCGTTCCTGGCGCGCACGGCGTCGATGATCGACGCGGCACGCAGTCTCGGCCTGTCGCCTTGGCAGACCTGGTGGCACGTCAATATTCCGCTCGCTCGCCCGGCCATTGCGGCCGGTGCGCTGCTGGCGTTGATGGAAACCCTTGCCGACTACGGAGCCTCGGTCTACTTCGGACTGCAGACCTTCACGGTGGCGATCTATCGTGCCTGGTTCTCGCTCGGTGACCGCATGGCGGCGAGCCAGCTGGCCGCCGTGCTGCTGTTGCTGGTGCTTGGCATCCTCGTGCTTGAACGGCACGCACGTGGCCGGGCGCGGTTCTTCACTCCGACGGCAAGCCAGCGTCCGGCAGCGCGCGCGGTGCTGCACGGGGGCGCTGCAGTGGCGGCGTTTGCCGCATGCGTGTTGCCGGTGCTACTGGGCTTCGTGCTGCCGGTCGTTCTGTTGCTGCGCCTCCTGCTGCCGGCATGGAACACCGTTGACTGGTCGCGGTACCTGCACTGGCTCGTCAATACCGTCGGGATCGCGATAGGCGGCGCCGCCATCGTGCTGATCACCGTGATGGGACTCGCGTACGCAGCGCGGGCGGCGGAGCGCGGTCTGCCAGCCTGGCTGGTGCGGGTGTCGGTGCGCCTGATGAGCCTGGGCTACGCACTGCCCGGTGCGGTGGTCGCCGTCGGCATCCTGATCCCGCTCGCGACCTTCGACAACGCACTCGACGGCATGCTGAAAAACGCCATCGGCATTGGCACCGGGCTGCTGCTGACCGGCAGCGTCTTCGCGCTGCTCTACGGTTACCTGGTTCGTTACTTCGCCGTGGCCTATCAATCGGTCGAGGCCGGGCTGTCACGCATCACACCGACGATGGATGCCAGCGCGCGCAGCCTCGGCAGTTCGACGTTCGATACCTTCGTGCGCGTGCATCTGCCAATACTCGCGCCGTCGGTGCTGGCGGCGGTGTTGCTGGTCTTCGTCGACGTTATGAAGGAACTGCCCGCCACGCTGGTGTTGCGTCCGTTCAATTTCGACACGCTCGCCGTGGTCGCCTACCAGTTGGCCGCGGATGAGCGACTTGCCGAGGCAGCGCTGCCGGCACTTACGATCGTTGCCGTCGGCGTGCTGCCGGTCGTGCTGCTGTCCCGCGCGATCGCGCGCGCGGCGGGGCCGGGACACGCGTAGTACGCTTGCCGCCGTTTCTTGCGGAAGGTGGACGACATGGGTTACGTGATTGCCGCGCCGGCGCAGGCAGTGGTGCCGATCGACGGGTCGACGGACCTGTTTCCGGTGCATCGCATCTACTGTGTCGGCCGCAACTATGTCGATCACGCCAAGGAAATGGGGTTCTCCGAGCGTGAGGCGCCATTTTTCTTCATGAAGCCGGCGGATGCGGTGCTGCCGGTGCCCTTCGGCTCGACCGGGGAGATGCCGTACCCGGGAGAAACCGCCAATTTGCACCACGAGATCGAACTGGTGGTGGCCATCGGTCGCGGCGGACGCAGCATCGCGCAGACTGATGCAGCGAAGCACATCTGGGGCTATGCGGTGGGCCTCGACATGACGCGACGCGACTTGCAGTTTGCATTGCGCGACAAGGGTCGGCCGTGGGATGTGTCGAAGGGCTTTGATCACTCCGCGCCGATATCGCCGCTGAAGCCGATTTCTGCAACCGGGGAGATCAACTCGGCGGCGATCTGGCTCGAGGTGAACGGCCAGAAGCGCCAGTCCAGCGATGTCGCAAAACTTATCTGGAACGTCAGCGAGACGATCGAACACCTGTCGAAGTTCTATGCGCTGGCGCCCGGTGACCTGATCTTCACCGGCACGCCGGAAGGTGTCGGCGCCGTGAAGCCGGGCGACCTGATGAGCGGCGGCATCGCGGGTATCGGCACATTGCAGGTCCGGGTGATCTGAAGGCGGCGCTGCCATGCTGCGTCGACGTCTGATCTTCTGTATCTGGTTGCTTGCACTGGCGCCCGTCATGGCGTTGGCGCAGGCGGCGGTCACGCTCAAGGTGCATCACTTCCTGCCGCCGGGCTCGACAACGCATGCAAAGATGATCGTGCCGTGGTGCGCCAAGATCGAAGCCGAGTCCAATGGCCGGTTGAAATGCCAGATCTTTCCGTCGATGCAACTGGGGGGCACTGCGCCGCAGCTCTATGACCAGGTGCGCGACGGCGTCGCGGATATCGTCTGGACGCTGCCGGGCTACAACGCCGGACGCTTCCCGTCGATGGAGGTGTTCGAGCTGCCGTTCATGATCACCGACGCGCATTCCGCGTCGCGTGCTGCCTGGCAGTTCTACGAGAAGCACGGTCGCAATGAATTTCGCGAGGTGAGGCCGCTCGCGGTGCATGTCCACGATGCCGGTTACCTGCACACGCGTGAACGGCAGGTGCGCGTGCTCGAGGACTTCCGTGGCATGAAGCTGCGCGCGCCGACCCGCCAGACGAACAAGCTGCTTGCGGCGCTGGGCGCGACGCCGGTATCGATGCCCGTCACCGCGCTGGCTGATGCGATGAGCAAGGGGGTGCTGGATGGCGCGATGGTGCCGTGGGAGGTCGTGCCGGCGGTCAAGGTTCAGGAGGTTGCACGATTCCATACCGAGACTGATCCCAATGTGCCGGCGCTGTACACGGCAGTGTTCCTGTTCGCGATGAACCCCAAGACCTATGCCGGCCTGCCCGATGACCTCAAGGCGATCATCGATCGCAATTCCGGCCTGGACCTCTCGTCCCAGCTCGGGAGTTTGTGGGACGAGCAGAAGGCGTCGGCGCGAAAACTGGCGACGGATCGCGGCAATACCGTCATCGTCGTGCCTGCCGCTGAACTGGCGCGCTGGCAGCGAGCCGCGCAGCCGGTCGCGACCGAGTGGGTGTCGGACATGAAACGCCGGCAGATCGATGGCGACGCGCTGCTGGCAGACGCCCGCGCGCTGCTCGCTCGAAGCGCCGCGCCGTCCTCGCCGACGCCGCGCGCCGGCAAGTAGATGTGGCGCGCGATCCGCGCGGCCGCCGTTGCGTTCGCGCTGGTCGGCGGTGCAGTGCTCCTGCTGGTTGCGGCGGTCACGGTGGTCTCGGTCGGCGGGCGTTGGTTGCTTTCGACGCCGGTACTCGGTGACGTCGAGCTGGTTCAGCTCGGTACCGCTGCCGCCCTGGCGCTGTTCCTGCCGTATTGCCAGCTGCATGGCAGCCACCTGATCGTCGACATCTTCACGGCGCGGACGACGACGTCGGCGCAGCGACGGCTCGATCGCATAGCGCAGGGACTCGCGGCGGTGGTGCTGGGTCTGCTGGCGGCGCGGGCCGGGGCCGGCGTACTCGACCTGCGCGCGGCGGGTGAAACCTCGATGGTCCTCGGGATGCCGCTGTGGCTCGCCTATGCGGTCATGGTTCCGTCCCTCGCGCTCGCTGCGCTGATCGCGCTGGCACGCGCCTGGCGGCGCGAATCGGATGCCGGGTGATGTCGGCATGGTCTGCGTTGCTGCTGTTCGGCGCGATGCTTGCGCTGATGGCGCTGCGCCTGCCGGTGTGGGCCGCGATGTTCATTCCGGGAGCCGTCGGCTACGTCGTGCTGTCGGGCGCAAACGCGTGGCTGGCGTATCTCAAGGGCATGGCGTTCGCACGTTTCTCGATCTACGACCTGTCGGTCATTCCGCTGTTCCTGCTGATGGGCCAGCTCGCCACCCAGGGGGGCCTATCGAGTGCATTGTTCCGCGCGGCCGCCAGCTTCGTCGGGCACTGGCGCGGTGGCCTGGCGCAGGCCGCCGTGCTGGCCAGCGCCGCATTCGGCTCGGTGTGCGGATCGTCGGTCGCCACTGCGGCGACGATCGCGCAGGCGGCGTTGCCTGAGATGCGGCGATACCGGTACGACGGCGGCTTTGCCGTCGCCAGCCTCGCTGCCGGCGGAACGCTGGGCATCCTGATCCCGCCGTCGGTCGTGCTGGTGCTTTATGCCATCGTCACCGAACAGAACATCGCGCGCTTGTTTGCCGCTGCTCTGCTGCCGGGCGTGCTTGCTGCGGCACTGTACTGCGTTGCCATTGCGCTGCTGATGCGGCGGAAACCCGAACTCGGGCCTGCCGAGCCGCGTGTTCCCTGGCCGCAGCGCCGGGCGACACTCGGTGGCGTGCTGCCCGTGCTGGTGATCTTTGCCATCGTGCTAGGTGGCATCTACGGCGGAGTCTTCACCGCCACCGAGGGTGCAGCGATTGGCGTCGCCCTTACCGGACTCGCCGGTGTGCTGCGTAGAGAGTTGACGGCAGCAGGCCTGAGAACGGCGCTGCTGGCGACCGCGGAGACCTCCGGCGTCATCTTCATGATCTTCCTCGGCGCCGACATGCTGAACGGAGCGCTGGCGCTGACCCAGTTTCCTGCCCATGCGGCCGAGGCCATCGGCGCGCTTCCTTGGCCGCCGCTGCTGGTGCTGGCGCTGGTGCTGCTCTTCTACATCGTCCTCGGTGGAGTGATGGACGAGCTGTCGATGCTGCTGCTGACACTGCCGGTCGTCTTCCCCGCAGTGATGCAGCTCGAACTCTTCGGGCTGGCGCCGGAGGCGAAGGCGATCTGGTTCGGCGTGCTGCTGCTGACCGTCGTCAATATCGGCCTCATCGCTCCGCCGGTTGGCCTGAACGTCTATGTTGTCGTTGCGCTGGCGCGTGACGTGCCGGTCGCGCAGGCCTACCGGCACGTGGGGGCCTTCCTCGCGGCCGACGCGGTGCGGCTCACGTTGCTGCTGCTCGTGCCGCCGCTGTCACTGTGGCTGGTGCAATTTGTTCAATAAGGTGGTCGCATGCTGAAGCTCTACAACTATTACCGCAGTTCGGCCTCGTTCCGAGTGCGGATTGCGCTGAACCTCAAGGGACTGAACTACGACTACGTCCCGGTGCACCTGACCAAAGGCGGAGGCCAGCAGTTCGCGCCAGAGTTCAAGTCGCTCAATGCGGACGCGCTGATCCCTGTCCTGGACGACGACGGCCGCGTGCTCACGCAGTCGCTGGCGATCATCGAGTACCTCGACGAGACCCATCCCGAGCCGCCGCTGCTGCCGACGTCGCCCGCCGACCGCGCCTATGTGCGCGGCTTCGCACTGACGATCGCCTGCGAAATCCACCCGCTGAACAACCTTCGCGTATTGCGCTACCTCGTGAAGGAACTGGGCGCCAGCGAGGACAGGAAGAACACCTGGTACCGCCACTGGGTCGAGCAGGGCCTGGCGGCACTTGAAGCGCGGGTGGTTGCCGAGCGGCGCAGCGGCCGCCATGTGCTAGGCGACCAGGTGGGCATCGCCGACGTCGTGCTGGTGCCGCAGGTGTTCAATGCCAAGCGCTTTGACTGTCGGCTGGATCACGTGCCGACATTGATGCGCATCTTCGATCACTGCATGGAGCTGCCGGCCTTCGCCGATGCGCAGCCGTCGCGCCAGCCGGACGCGGAATGACTTGCCGTCTGTGCTCTCGCTATGAGCAATCGCGGAAGACGGTTCGCGACCCCGAGCAGACATGCTTGTCGCCGTACAGCGGACGCGAATTTGACGCCGACAGCAGACGTTTAACGGCTCGGTGCTCACCTGCGCGGCCCAGCGGCCCCCAGCGCCGAAGCAAACCCTGACGCCACCACGCTACGATGCAGCGCCACTGGGCCGCGACAAGTGCAGCACATTGAGGGTCGGCGCCGACTATCGCTCCGGCATCCGTCCCCACGTCTGAAGGAAGAGAGAGGAGACGACCAGTGTGGAGGGATTCTCCAGGTGCTGCCTTAGTGCCGCCATGAGCTCATCGAGCTCAGCTTCCGCAATCAGCTCCTTCTCCAGGATCCGACTCCGCGCGTTCTCGACGAACTCGAGCAACAGCATGCGACGTGCGTGGCCTAGGGGATACACGTGAACCAGCGGATTCACACGGATATCGAGGAGGCCCAACTCTCGCAGCATGCGCGGCATCCGGAGACCGATAGACCGATCAATGCCGTTCATCTCCGCATAGGTGTTCAGCACCTGCAAGAGACGTGTCTGAGCGGCGAGAGGAGGATCGCATCGTTGCGTCGTTGAATCCGGCTCATGGAGGGCGATGACGCCGCCAGGCCTCAGAAGACGGATCATCTCTGCAACGATCTCCTCCGGTCGCGGCACGTTCACAAGAACCAGGCGCGCCGTTGCGAGATCGAACGTCTTCTCGGGAAGTGCTGTGGCGCGAGCATCCGCATCAAGGACTTCTACGTTCATCAACTGGCTGTCGGAGACGAAGTGCCGGGCGCGTTCCACTTGCTCGGTACTTCGTTCCACCCCGACTACCCTTCCCGAGGCACCGACGCGCTTGGAGAGAAGACCGAGGCAGCCTCGCGGGCCGCAGCCGATCTCGATCACTCGCCACCCCTCACGAACGCCAATCTGCTCGAATAGCCATTCTGATTCGTGAGCGAGCTGGTGCGATTGTTGCTCCAGTCGTTCTTGCTCGGCCTGTCGGTAGCCGAGAAGATACGGATCCGGCTTGCTCACTTTGATGCTCCAGAAGCAGTGTGCACTCTGCGACCGCCCATCCGTTGGCCATGAGCCGCGGTCGGAAACCTGCGAAGCAGACTGGAGGGCGTCCGCCCGATGGAGGGGTTGCGCATTTCCTTCTGCGCCTGCATGACCGGCTTCATTTGACCAAACCGGTCTTCCTGGCGATCTCGCCTACCCGCTTGAACTCCGCGCGGATCTCGGCCGCGGTCTGCTCGGGTGTGGCGTAGCTCTGCAAGATGCCGAGCGACGCCAGTCTTGCCGTGATAGCGGGTGCTTTGACCGCCTGTTCGATCGCGCCGACGAGGGCTTTCCTCGCGTCTTCGGGGATCCCTGCAGGCGCGAGAAAGCTGAACCAGATGCCGAACAGTTCCTCTTGATAGCCGAGCTCGCGCATCGTGGGTATGTCGACAAACTCGGGAAACCGGCTCGAAGCGACGAGGCCCCGGAACGCCCCTGACTTGATGTGAGCGCTCAGCGCACCGAGCGACAGCACGACTCCTTCGATGTGTTCTCCGCGCAATGCGACGATGGCGGGGGCAGCGCCGGTATAGGGAACCGGCACGAGCTCCGAGCCTGTTAGCGCGTTGATCAATTGCACGCAGAAGTCACCGACTGAGCCGGAGCCAGGGTGACCAATGCGCACATGGCCCGGATTCTTCTTCGAGTATTCGATGAACTCTGCGAAGTTTCTGTACGGTGCGTCGCTGCGCACGACGAGGATGGTCGGCGTGCGTGAGGCGGTGCCGAGTGGCACTAGATCCCGGAGCGCATCGTAGGTGACTGATTTTGGGTCGAGAACGGCACGAAAGGTGAGCGCGCTATTTTGCGCAAACAGAATCGTGTGACCGTCTTTCCTGGCCTGGACGACGGCGTTGGTGCCGACCGCGCCCCCAGCGCCGGGACGATTGATCGAGAGCACCGGTGTCTTCAGCAGTCTCGAGATCTCTTCACCAAGGGCGCGCGCGGCAATGTCTGCAGCGTCACCCGGGGCAAGCGGAACCACGAGACTTATCGGGCCGGTAGGAAACGGCTGGGCCTGGGCGGCGGCCGGCAGCCAGATGAGCGCGCAGGCGAGAAGAGTGCGCTGCGCAAACCGGTTCATGACGAAGATCTTCCCATGGAAGCGTTGAGTTCCCGCCGATTTCGTCATCGCAACTGCGAGCGGGAACGTTGATGCGGTATGTCGAGGCGACGCGTCAGCGATTGGTCAGGAGTGGGGACGCACAAATTCAGACGTTCGCGCAAAGGAACGTCGATGGCTGCCCAAATAGCCAACACCCACGCGCTGCGATCGCGATTCAGTGAGTAGCGTTCCCAGTGTCGGCGCAACGTCATCGGCGAGTTCGGCCGGTTGGTGTCCACGAAGGCAATTGCCAAGCGAAACAATGAGTCCGGAGTGTGGTTGGTGCTTCCCAGACGTACTTCTCGATGCAGCGATTCTTGATGAAGACCGTCAGGTCCGCAGTTGGCCGAGAGCTCCCACTATCTGCTGGCCGACTGCCGGGAGACGATGCTCACAGTCAGGTTGCTTGCGCAGACGAGTTGGCCCGAATCGTTGGCGATCCGGATCTCCCACAGGTGGACGGTCCGTCCTAGGTGCAGCGCACGGGCGACTCCTTGGACAAGCCCCTCACGCACTCCCCGCACATGATTCGCACTGATCTGAATACCGACGGGTAGAAACGCGCTGTCGTCCACACAGTGGTGCGCCGCTGCGCTGCCAAGCGTCTCGGCAAGGGCCACGGACACGCCGCCGTGCAGCAGCCCGTAAGGCTGGATGGTTCTCGCATCGACATGCATCCGCGCACTTATCCAGTCGTCGCCAACTTCCACGAATTCGATGCCGAGGTGTTCGATCGCTGTTCCGCGCGCCATGGCCTGCAGCGCGGCGGGTGTGGGACGACGATGCCAGATCGCTGCCATGACGCGCCTACCTCAGTTGAGACAACATTTGCCGGGCCTTGTCGCAGTTGCCCCTACAAGAACGCGGCGATGCAGACCGACACCCCAAGCGTCGCCGTGAGAACGGCGCCAAGGTGTCAGTATTCGGCCGGGAATCTTGACCGCTTTCGAGTGGGTTGGCTACATCGTCGAGATGTCTTCTGATGGCCGGCTCGAGACTGCCAGCGAGCTTCCCTGCTACCACCATAGGTTTGCCAGCTGGCGTCTTCCGTGGGTAAAACGCACCTGACGAGTTCTACAGGCGAGCCGGCATCCGCTCGCGCAAGGCGGCGGCATACTCGGCGACGGCAGTCGCGTAGAAGTAGCTGCGGTTGTAATTAAGGATCGCGCTGAAATTGACAGTGCCGATGCGGTAGTCACGGTCCGGCTGACCGTCGCGCACCAGTGGCAGATCGATCAGCAGCACCGGGGTGTCGAGCGAAAGCGGAAGGTCACCGGCGACACCAGCGGCCAGTGCGGACGACCAGGTCGTGCGCGCCTCGATGCCGCGACCCAGCGCGTCGACAATCGCCTCATCCGCGCTGACCTCGAACGCGATGGGATGTCCGCGCTCCCAGCCATGAGCCACCAGGAAGCTGGCGATGGAACCGATCGCGTCGGCCGCGCTGCCCAGCAGGTCGACGCGCCCGTCGTTGTCGAAGTCGACCGCCCAGCGTCGGATTGAGCCTGGCATGAATTGCGGCAGACCGATGGCGCCTGCGAACGAGCCGCGGAAGCTCGCCGGATCGACTTTCTGCTCGCGCGCCAACAGCAAGAATTCAACGAACTCGGCGCGGTAGAAATCGGCGCGCCGCGGGTAGTCGAACGCCAGCGTAGTGAACACGTCGAGGGTGCGGAAATTGCCGGTTATCCGTCCGAAGTAGGTCTCTATGCCGATGATCGCGACGATGATCTCGGCCGGCACCCCGAACTGCAGTTCGGCACGCGCCAGGGGCTCTGCGTTGGCCTGCCAGAACGCGATCCCGGCATCGATGCGGGCCGGCTCGATGTAGCGATCGCGGTACTCGATCCAGTTGCGCTGCCCAAACGGGATCGGCGGTTGCATCAGCCGTTCGACATTCGCGGAGTAACGGGCCTGCTGCAACCAGCGTTCCACCCGTGCGCGCTCGAATCCGTGCGTTGCGACCAGTTCGTCGATGAACTGCTGGACCTCGCTTCGTGCGAGGTAGGAGGTGCGAGCCTGCGCCGCGGGCAGCATCGCGAACGAGACGATCGACAGCAGGGCGGTGCGACGTCGCATCGTCACAGCAGATTCGGACGTGGCTTGAATGCATGGATCGCGCGGCGCAGCGTGCGGATATCGGCGCTCGTCGCCGTGGACGAGGCGGGTCCGTAGCGCAGTCGCTCGTAGCGCGACAACAGCTTGCGAGCGGTCTTCACGTCCTCGGCCACCAGCGCGCGCTTGGTGCGAAAGTAGAGTTCGCGCGGCCCACAGGACGACGATGCCGCGACGCCGGCCCTTTCGAGGCGATCGCGCAGCAGCTGGAATGCGGCGCCGAGCGGATCGCGAACGCTGCGCGACCGTAATGTGAGGGCCGAGAGCCACACCAGTACCAGCAGGACGACGACCACCATCAGTCGTGTCACGTTCTCGAGGCTCGGAACGAGGCCCAGGCGTTCGACCAGCGCGCGCTGCCGCTCCTGCGAGTACGACAGCACCCACTGGTTCCATCCGTTCTGCACGGCTTCCCAGTTGTAGCGCAGGGCGCGCAACAACGACATGTCGGCGCCCAGCCCCTGCAGCGCGGCACCGCCCTGCTGGGCTGCGCCTCCGGCGCGGTCGATGCGCACCGGGGCCACTACCGCGGTCGGGTCGACCCGTACCCAGCCCCGCCCCTGCAGCCAGACCTCACTCCAGGCATGTGCATCCGACTGCCGCACCGTCACGAAACCGTCCACTGGGTTCAGTTCGCCACCCTGATAGCCGGTGACGATGCGCGCCGGGACGCCAAGTGCCCGCATGATGAACACGAACGCCGAGGCGTAGTGCTCACAGAAACCCTGGCGCGTATCGAAGAGGAACTCATCGACGGAATTGCGCCCCAGCGCGGGAGGCGCAAGCGTGTAGGCATAGCTGCCGCGCCGGAAGTGATCGAGCACGGCGTTCATCAGCTGGGCATTGCGTGTGGGCGACGAAGTGTCTGCACCGGGCGCCACGCGGCTGCGCAGTTCCTCGGCAAACTGCAACGTGCGCGTGTTGTAGCCCGCCGGAAGAACGACCCAGTCGCCCAGTTCGGCGAGCGTCGACCGGGGATTGAGGCGGAACTCGGTGTAGGAACGCATCTCGTAACGGATTCGTTCGAGGATGAGACCGCTGGCCAGCAACTGCATGTCGGGCGTCAGGCGTGCCTGCGCCCCGTCCAACTGGGGCATGACTGCCGGGACTTCGAGCGCGAACAGCCAGTCGCGCCGGTGCGGTTCGAGCGTGACTTCATAGGCAATGGCCGAGCGGGGATCGGCCTCGATGCTGATCGCAGGCGCCTCGTTCACTCCGCGCACGAGCGGTGACCAGGTACGCCCATTGAACATCCCGAACACCGGACCGCGCCAGTACAGGCGGTCATTCGCCGGCGGCGTACTCTCGAAGCGAGCGCGGAACACGATCTCGTTGGACTCCAGCAAGCGGCTGATCGAGCCGGGCGACATCGAATTCGACAGCCCCGTGTTGCCCCGACTGGCGTCGCCCGGCATGCCCCACAGCGGCCCGGACAGTCGCGGGAACAGCACGAAGAGGGCCGCGGCCAGCGGTATCGCCTTGAGCAGCGTGAGACCGACGACCCTCAGCTTGCGCGTCGCGGGCAGGTCGACCTCATCGAGGTTCACGCTGACCAGCACGAAGAAGAGCGCCACGACAGCCAGGATCGTGATGACCGCGACCTGCAGCTCCTGTCCATACAGGAACTGTGTCAGCAGGATGAAGAACGCGAGGAAGATGACGACGAAGAGGTCGCGGCGCGCGCGCAACTCCAGCAGCTTCAGTGCCATCAGCAGCACGAGGAAGGTGACGCCGGCATCCTGACCCGCAAGGGTCCGGTGCTCCAGGTAGACGGCGCCAGCTGCGGCGAGCAGCAGCGGCAGCATGATGAAGCGACCCGGAAGCGGCCGCTGCGCCAGCGTCAGCCAGACGCGCCAGACCAGCAGCAGGACGACGATGGCGGTGGCCCACCAGGCAAGGTGCTCGAAATGAGGAATGACGACCAGCGCAACGGCAAACAGCAGCACCAGCGTATCGCGCCGCTCGCGCGCTGCACTCGACGTCTGCGGCCCGAAAAGCCGCACGCCCGCGTCCCATGCGCGGGAGAGCGACGCAGCGCGCAGCGATCCCGGTGCAACGGACGCCACTTCAGCCCTCGTGGAGTGCAAGCATCGTCAGGCAATGCTCGCGGTGCTGGGGTCCGCTGCCGGCGAACGCCATCGACCCCGGCAGCCGGAGCGCATACCGCATGTGTGCCGCGTCGGCATCCAGCACCCAGCGGGTCAGGCGCGAGAGCTTCTGTTCGAGGTCAAGCTGACGGGGCAGGCCGTCGACGTCGAGCAGCAACTCTCCGCCCCCCTGCGCTTCGAATTGCTTGACCGATAGTTCGTCGCTGCGGGCTGCCAGCCGCCAGGCAATCATCTTCTGCGGATCGCCGGGGGAATACGGTCGAACGCCGGCGAAGTCATCGCCGGACGAGGTCAGCCCGACCCCGTCGCCTCCACCCATGCCGCTCGCGGGCAACGGCGGAGCGTCGGTCTCCGGACCCGGATAGACCATGGCCGTCAGTGCCGGAGTGAGGTAGGCCCATGCCCGCCACAGGCCGAACGGGAAGCGGGTCTCGATGACGATGCGAGGCGCCGGCAGCCGGCCGCGGTGGGGCGCGTTCAGTGGGACGCCGACAGCGCGATCCCCTCGTGCCGGTACCGCCATCGACACCCACGGCATCGGCGCGGCGCGCTTGCCGAACAGCGAAAACCAGCGCGGCTCGACGATCGGGTCAATGAAAGAAAACCGCAGGGCGAAGCGATCCACCGTCGTCGGATTGGTGGCGGTGATCTCGAACACTGCGACGTCGCCGGCGAAGACGGGCTCGACGCGCACCCCGCGCAGCACGATTTGCGCAAGATTGGCGTGGGTCGTATGCATGCCGACGACGGCCATGCTGGTCACGAGGAACGTCAGCATGAAGCCGAGTTGCAGGCTGTAGTTGATCGAACCGATCAGCAGCGCCAGCATCCAGACGCCGAACACGATCCCCGGCAGTGTCGGCAGGATGTAGACGCGCCGCCGATCGAGAGTGACCGCGCCCGTTTCGGGCCCGTGCCGACCGGCAATCCACTGGCCAATGCGAATCGTCAACGGATGCGCGGTCATGCTCATGGCACGCTCACCGGGATGTGCGCGGCCTAGGGAACCGGGACGGCGCCGATCAACTGGCTGACGAGTTCCTTGCCGTGCAGCGCGCGACCGCTCTCGCGGCTCATTGCGTGCAGGCGGTGCCCTGCGACAGCGGGCATCACGTTCTGAACGTCTTCCGGGATCACGTGATTGCGTCCGTCGAGCCAGGCCCAGGCGCGTGCGGCCGCGAGCAGCGCGATGCCGCCCCGCGGCGATAACCCTTCCGCATACTTGCCGGACGCGCGTGTGTGCCCCATCAGCGCCTGTATGTAGTCGAGCAGTGCGGCCGAGACGAACACCCGCTTGACCTCGGCCTGGGCCGCGACGAGGTCGCTCGGGCGTGCCACGGCCGGGAGCGACTTCAGCATGTCGCGCCGCGCCTCGCCAGCCAGCAGCGCGCGTTCGGCCGCGCGATCCGGGTAGCCGAGGCTGATGCACATGAGGAAGCGATCCAGTTGCGATTCCGGCAGCGGGAACGTGCCCACCTGCGACAGCGGGTTCTGCGTGGCGATGACGAAGAACGGATGCGGCAGCGGCCGCGACAGGCCGTCGATCGAGACCTGGCTTTCCTCCATTGCCTCGAGCATCGCGCTCTGGGTCTTCGGGCTTGCGCGGTTGATCTCGTCGGCGAGCAGCACTTCCGTGAAGATCGGACCAGGGTGGAAGACAAACTGCCCGCTGGCCCGGTCATAGACCGAGACCCCGATGACGTCCGACGGCAGCAGGTCAGCGGTGAACTGGATACGCCGGAATGGCAGTCCGAGCGAGATCGCGATCGCGTGCGCCAGCGTGGTCTTGCCGACGCCGGGTGCATCCTCGATCAGCAGGTGCCCGCCGGCGAGCAGGCAAGTCAGGCTTTGCCGGATCTGCAGGCTCTTGCCGACAATGACACTGCCGATCTGTGTGGCGGTCGCGCGGAATTTCTCTAACATGGGGTCAAATACCCGGGCCGCGCCGTGCGGACCTCGAATTCGGGCTGGAAGGAGACATGCTTCACACAGGGTTCTTCACGCATCGCGCCTGTAACGCGCATGAGATGGGTTCCTGGCATCCCGAGAGCCCGGAGCGGCTGGCGGCGATCCACGACCATCTGATTTCCACCGGGATCGCGCCGCTTCTCGAGCACTTCGACGCACCGGTCGCGTCGGAGGAGGCGCTGGCGCGCGCTCATGACGCGGCGTACATCGACAGACTGAAAACCAGCGTACCACAGCAAGGCTACTGGCCCGTCGATCCCGATACGTCGATGAACCCGCACACCTGGAACGCGGCGCTGCGCTCGGCCGGTGCGGTGGTGGAGGCGACCGATCGGGTGATTGCTCGCGAACTCGCCAATGCTTTCTGCGCGGTGCGGCCGCCGGGTCATCATGCTCGCAAGGCCTCGGCGATGGGGTTCTGCTTCTTCAACAACGTCGCGATCGGCGCGCGCCATGCGCTGTCGGTGCACGGGTTGTCGCGAGTCGCGGTCATCGATTTCGACGTTCATCATGGCAACGGGACGGAAGAGATCCTGGCAGGCGACGAGCGGGTGCTGATGGTCAGTTTTTTCCAGCATCCGTTCTACCCGTACACGGGCACCGAGCACGTCGCGAAAAACATGGTGAATGTGCCCCTTCCGGCCGGAACGCGGGGTGACGTGGTGCGTCAGGTCGTCGATGAAGTCTGGTTGCCGCGGCTGCGTGAATTCCGGCCGGAGATGATCTTCATCTCGGCCGGCTTCGACGCCCATCGCGAGGACGATCTCGGGCAGATGGGGCTGGTCGAGGCCGATTACGCCTACATCACCCAGAAGCTGATGCATATCGCAGAAGAGTTCGGCGAAGGCCGGATTGTCAGCACACTGGAAGGTGGATACAACCTCAGCGCCCTGGCCCGCAGTGTTGGAGCACATTTGAAGACGTTGGCGCAGTTGTGAGGCGTTGCAGGTGTACGCGACCGCGGCGCGGTCGCACGTGCACCTGCAACGAAGGAATCAGGTGCGCGCCCTTCGGGCGGCCGGGCGGTCGCGCACAAGGAGCCCGGCTTGCGCCGGGCTGAACAGGAATGCCGAACACGATCTTCGAGACTGGGCTGGAGCGCAATCCGGCGAACTTCACGGCGCTGTCGCCGCTCGGCTTCGTCGAGCGCAGCGCGACCGTGTTTCCGGAACTGACGGCGGTGGTTCATGGCCGCGGCGCGACGCAGATCCGGCGCACCTGGCGCGAGGTCTATGCCCGCTCGCGCAAGCTGGCCCATGCGCTTGCGCGCACGGGCATCGGCCGCGGCGACACCGTCGCGGTGATGCTGCCGAACACGCCGGAGATGGTCGAGGCGCACTACGGCATCCCGATGGCCGGTGCCGTATTGAATGCGCTGAACACGCGGCTCGATGCAACGTCGATAGCGTTCATGCTGGAGCACGGCGAAGCGCAGGCCATCATCGTCGATCGCGAGTTTGCGCCGACGGTGCGCGCGGCGCTCGAGCAACTGAAGCGGTCCCTGCCAGTGATTGATGTCGACGATCCGGTGTATGACGGGGAGGAGCGCCCGCTGGGCGGCACGTCCTACGAGGCATTCCTCGCGACCGGATCAGCCGAATATGCGTGGCCGCAGCCGGCGGATGAATGGGACGCGATCGCGCTCAATTACACCTCGGGCACGACAGGCAATCCGAAGGGCGTCGTGTATTCGCACCGCGGCGCCTACACCAACGCGGTCTCCAATGTGCTGGTATGGGCGATGCCGCACCATCCCGTGTACCTGTGGACGTTGCCGATGTTTCACTGCAACGGCTGGTGCTTTCCGTGGACCGTCGCGGCGATGGCTGGCACCCACGTCTGCCTGCGCCGGGTCGAGGCCGCGGCTGTGTTCGACGCCATCCGCCAGCATCGCGTGACGCACTACTGTGGCGCGCCGATCGTGCACTCGATGCTGATCAGCGCCCCCGAAGACCTGAAGCGCGGCATTGATCATCGGGTCAGCGCGATGGTGGCGGCCGCCTCGCCGCCCGCGTCGATGATCGAGGGCATGGACCGGCTCGGGTTCGACCTCACGCACGTCTACGGACTCACCGAGGTCTATGGGCCAGCCACCGTATGCGCCAGGCAGCCAAACTGGTCGAGCCTCGACGTCGGCGAGCGGGCGATGCTCAACGGCAGGCAGGGCGTGCGCTACACGCTGGAAGAGGGCGTCGCGGTGCTCGATCCCGAGACGATGCAGCCGGTGCCGTGGGATGGCGAGACGATCGGCGAGGTCATGTTCCGCGGCAACATCGCAATGAAGGGTTACCTGAAGAACGAGAAGGCGACGCGCGAGGCGTTTGCCGGCGGCTGGTTCCACTCCGGTGACCTCGCTGTCGTTCACGCCGATGGTTATCTGCGCATCAAGGATCGCAGCAAGGACATCATCATTTCCGGGGGCGAGAATATCTCGTCGATCGAGGTCGAGGACGCGCTGTTCCGGCATCCGGCCGTCATCGCCGCCGCGGTCGTCGCCCAGCCCGATGCCAAGTGGGGTGAGGTGCCGTGCGCCTTCGTCGAGCTGAAGGAGGGTGTCACTCTGACCGCCGAGGAACTGCTGGCTCACTGCCGGAAGTACCTCGCCGGTTTCAAGATGCCAAAGCGAGTGGTGTTCGGACCGCTGCCGAAGACCTCCACTGGCAAGATCCAGAAATTCATGCTGCGGCAGCAGGCCAAGTCGGCCTCTGCCATCGACGTCTGAGGAGAACCGAATGAACGCACCCGAAGCGCGGGCGGTGACCGAGCCCTATGTGCTGAACGAGCGCAACGCCCGCGGCGTCGTAACGCTGACATTGAACCGGCCGCAGCAGTTCAACGCGCTGTCGGAAGAGATGATGGGCGCGCTGCAGGCCGAGCTGGACGCCGTTGCATGCGACGACGCGGCACGTGTTGTCGTGATCGCCGCGCGCGGCAAGGCGTTCTGCCCGGGCCACGACCTCAAGCAGATGAAGGCTAACCCCTCGGTCGATTACTACCGCGCACTGTTCGCGCAGTGCGCGAAACTGATGCTGACAATCCAGCGCATGCCGCAGCCAGTCATCGCACGGGTGCACGGCATTGCGACAGCCGCCGGCTGCCAGCTGGTAGCGATGTGCGATCTCGCGGTCGCCGCCAGCGATGCGCGGTTTGCTGTCAGCGGCATCAACGTCGGGCTGTTCTGTTCCACGCCTGGTGTCGCGTTGTCACGCAACGTGGGGCGCAAGGAGGCGTTCGAGATGCTGGTGACCGGCGCCTTCATCGACGCCGCGACCGCGCAGGCGCGTGGGCTCGTGAATCGCGTCGTGCCTGCCGATCAGCTCGATGCCGAGGTTGGCAAACTGGTGGACTCCATCGTCGCCAAGCCAGGCCGCGTGATCGCGATGGGCAAGGACCTGTTCTATCGCCAGCTCGAGGCTGGGATCGAATCGGCGTATCAGATGGCCGGCCAGACAATGGCCTGCAACATGATCGACGATGCCGCCCAGGAGGGCGTCCAGGCCTTCATGGAGAAGCGCAAACCCAACTGGTCGGCGTGAACTAGGGCTTGATCGGCTCCTGCGGCTCGGCCGCTGGCGGCGTGTTGACCGCGCGGCGCAGGAAATCCACAAGCGGCGAGCCGCTCGACGCGGTACCGGCAACCTCCGCCGGCGTCTCTTCGGTGACAGCAGCGGCAGGCGCGCCCTTGGCCGTTGGCGCCGCGTTGGCCTTTGCGGTTTTCACCGGTGATGCAGCCACCGATCCGTTGGCACGCGATTCATGCGGCGCCGCCGCCACCGGTCGCACGTCGGTGGGCATCGGCAGCGCGAGCGTGTAAAGGGCAAGCACGCCCCATCCGGCGCAGACGATCAGCGGCAGTCCGCGCGTCGACGCCTGGGCCAGCATCGCCGTGATCGCCCCCTGCCGTGCGAAGGCCGGCGGTCGCGCGGCGACGCGTTCGAGCGCGTCTTCGACCCGTTGTCGGTGCTGCTTCAACGGGCCGACTCGATCGCGTGCGGCCCGCAGGCCGAGGTAGGTGACGGTGACGGCAACGATGGCGAAGGCAGCGATCCCCGTCAGCAGCCATCGTTTACCGGGCAACGGCACGTTCCAACCGCCGACCAGGACGATCACGTAAGCCACCAGCAGGAAGGCCTGCGCGACGAGCATCCATGAGAGGTGCTGTCCCAGCGCGGCGGCAGACCCCTGCACGGCAACATTCAGACGGTCGAGTTCCCGTTCCAGTGCCAGTCGGTGATCGCCCTGCACCAGCCCGACCGCGGCGGCTTCACGCACCGCCTCGGCGCTGCCGTCCTCGGATGAAAGTGCCTGCATTCGGTTCTCCAGGGTTGCTGCTCCCATGGAGTTTCGACAACGCACACTGCGCGAGGGATCGCCCGTCCGGCGGAGGGCGCCTCACCCCCACGGGCGATGGCGTGCACTCGCCTCGCGCCGGACCCGCTCGGACTAATGGGATTGCGTTGGAGTCAGGCCGTGGCCGCGATCGTACCGGCGGCGAGAAGCGCGCCCGGAAGTGGACGCGACTGCGCCAGCACTTCGGTGAAGACGTCGATGCCCCAGTCGAGTTGCTCTTGGCTGATCGTCAGTGGAGGCGCGAAGCGGATCACCGTTTCGTGCGTCTCCTTGGAGAGCACACCACGTTCGGCCATGCGCTCGACGACGCCGCGCGTGCTGATTCGCGATCCGTCCAGTTCCACGCCGACCCAGAGCCCCCGGCCGCGCACGGCGCGAATGAAAGGCGAATCGATCGCCTGCAGTCGGGCAAGCAGGTGGGCGCCCAGTGTCCGGCTGCGCTCGACCAGATGCTCGTCCTGCAGCACGCGCAGCGCTTCCAGTCCGACGCGCGCCGCGAGCGGATTGCCGCCGAAGGTGGAGCCGTGGCTGCCCGGGCCCATCAGGTCGAGTATCTCGGCGCGCGCGACGAACGCCGAGACAGGCAGCAGGCCGCCGCCCAGCGCCTTGCCGATGATGACGCCGTCGGGACGGACGCCTTCGTGCATGTACGCAAACATCGCTCCGGTACGGCCCAGCCCCGATTGGATCTCGTCGAGAATCAGCAGCGCGCCGCGTTCATCGCACAACTGCCGCACCGCTGCGAGGAACCCTTCCGGCGGCACGACGATGCCGGCCTCACCCTGGATCGGTTCGATCAGCACGGCGCACGTGTACTCGTCGATCGTGCGCTTCAACGATTCGATGTCACCGAAATCGAAGTGCCGGAATCCGGGGGCGAAAGGGCCGAAGTCCTGGCGATACGGCGCCTCGGTGGAAAAGCCGACGACAGTCGAAGAGCGCCCGTGGAAATTGCCGCACGCGACGACGATCTCAGCACGGTCGGCCGGAATGCCTTTGACGCGATAGCCCCAGCGCCGCGCCGCCTTGATTGCGGTTTCGACCGATTCGCAGCCGCCGCTGGCCGGCAGTGCGCGCGACGGTGCATCCAGGTCGGCCGCATCCACGAGCGCCTGCAGGAACGGGCCTAAAGTGGTGGAGTGATAGGCGCGCGAGGTTACGGCTACCTGCTGCGCCTGCTCGATCAGCGCCTGAACCAGCCGGGGATGGGCGTGGCCGTGGCTGACCGCCGAGTACGCCGACATGAAATCCAGGTAGCGCCGGCCCTCGGCATCCCACAGCCAGCAATCATCGCCACGGGTGAGCACTGCCGGGATCGGAGCGTAGTTCGGTGCGGCGTAGCGCTGTTCGAGCGCGATCGCCTGCGCAGAAAGGTTGAGAAGGGAACTGGCACGGACATCCATGGGAACCTCACGTTCTACGTGAGAGTGTAGGAAGTACCGTGCCCGAGCCGGAGCGGATCGAGGTGATGCGAACTGCGCGAAACGGCAGTGGCGCCGCGAGTGGGCCGCCGATTCGGCGGTGCACTGCAGTGTGTGCCTGCCTCTTCCTCGTTAAGGCAGCGGGTAGCCGCGGAAGGACTTGATCGTCTGAAGCTCTGGCTTGGAGGAAATTTTCTCGATGCCGAGCGCCGGATCGTCGGTCCACGCGTTGGTCAGGTCGCGATAGTGATCAAGGTCGCGGCACGCCAGCCGCAGCACGTAGTCGCATGGACCCGAGACCAGGAAGCACTCGACGACCTCGTCCGCCGCCCTCATGCGCTGCTCGAAGCGATGATGCGTCGCGCGCGTCTGGTCCTTCAGCGTCACTTCGACGACGATCGTCAGCAGGCCGCCGAGACCGCGCGGGTCGAGCACTGCCATGTAGCCCGCAATCAGGCCGGACCGTTCAAGTCGCCTGACGCGATCGAGGCAGGCGCGCGGGCTCAGCGTGATGCGCTCGGCCAGCGCCTGGTTGGTGATGCGGCCGTCGGTCTGCAGCACCTCGAGGATGCGGCGATCGATGCGGTCGAGTTCGCGAGTGGCCATGCGGAGCAGTATACGAACGTCGGTCCGACGTCGCGCGGCCTCACGTAGCATGCGGCCGAACTGCCGACCTCGCCATGCCGATCTTCGATCCCAAAGCACTCAATCCGGGCGTACGACCGCGGGAGGTTGTTGCGTGGGCCGGCTACGACTTTGCCAATTCCGGCTTTACGACGGTGGTGCTGACGGCGGTGTTCAACGCGTACTTCGTTGGCGTTGTCGCGGCGAACGCGAACTGGGCCACCTTGATGTGGACTGTCACGCTGGGTGTGTCGAATGCGCTCGTGATGGTTGCGATGCCAATCATCGGCGCCTACGCGGATCTGAGGGCACGCAAGAAGTGGCTGCTGGCCGTGTCCACGGGCGGATGCGTGGCGGCTACGGCCGCACTCGCGGCGGTGGGCCCTGGCGATGTTGCGCTGGCAGCCATCGCGATCGTCGCCTCGAACTTCTTCTTCATGGTCGGTGTTGGCCTCGTCGCGGCTTTCCTGCCCGAACTCGCGCGACCGGAAGCCCTCGGCAAGGTGTCGGGGTGGGGCTGGGGCTTCGGTTATGTCGGTGGACTCATCACGCTGGCGCTCTGCCTGGCTTACGTGCAGTGGGCCCAGGCGCATGGCAGTACGGCGACGCAGTTCGTCCCGATCACTATGCTGATCACCGCGGGCATCTTTGCATTGGCTGCGACGCCCGCGCTGCTGATCGTCCAGGAGCGGTCCCGGCCGCAGGCAGACGTACGCGTCGGGCACTTTGCCAGGCAGGCGATGGCGCGGTTGCTCGACACGCTGCGTCACATCGATCGGTTCCGGGACTTTGCGCGCCTGCTGCTGTGCGGTGTGTTCTACCAGGCCGGTGTGATGGTCGTCATTGCGCTGGCCGCGATCTACGCCCAGGAGGTGATGGGTTTCGGCTTCGCGCAGACCATGGCGCTGCTGCTGATCGTCAATGTGACCGCCGCGGTCGGCGCATTCGGGTTCGGCTACGTACAGGACGCGATCGGCCACAAGCCGGCGCTCGCACTGACCTTGCTGCTGTGGCTGGCGATGGTGATCGTCGCCGGCCTGGCCACCAGCACCGCAATGTTCTGGGTGGCGGCGAACCTCGCGGGCCTGGCCATGGGGTCGAGCCAGTCGGCCGGACGCGCGATGGCGGGACTCTTTGCGCCGACGGATCGCCTCGCCGAGTTCTATGGGCTCTGGACCTTCGCGACGCAGCTCGCCGCGATCATCGGGCCGATCTCGTACGGTGCCGTCGTGTTCGCGACGGACAACAACCACCGCCTCGGAATCATCCTTACCGGTCTCTTCTTCGTTGCCGGACTACTGGTGCTGGCGTCGATCAACATCGAGCGCGGCCGCCGCGCCGCCGAGGCCCCGGCACCGGGCTAGACAGCTGCCAGCATGTTTCCACCGGTCAAGGATCCCGCACGGCACACGCCCTTCGAGGATGCGCAGGCGCTTGTCACCGCGGCGCTGTTCGTTGCGCTCGGCATCGGCATGTACCGCCACGCCGGCCTGCTGACGGGCGGCACCGCCGGCATCGCATTCATCGTGCACTACGCCACCGGCTGGCGCTTTGGCCCGGTGTTCTTCCTCATCAACCTGCCGTTCGCCTGGTTTGCCGTGCGCACGATGGGATGGCGCTTTGCGGTGAAGAGCTTCATCGCCGTGGCGCTGCTGTCCGTCTTCAGCGAGGCGCTGCCGCTGGTGGTGCGGTTCGACTGGCTGCAGCCGGTCTATGCGGCCGTGATGGGCGGATTCCTGATCGGTGCCGGGCTCCTGATGCTGTTCCGGCATCACGCCAGCCTCGGCGGACTCAACGTGCTGGTGCTGTGGTTGCAGCAGCGCCATGGCTGGCGCGCCGGCGCGGTACAGATGGGCTTCGACTGCCTGATCGTGGTCGCGGCGCTCGCGATCGTCCCGCTGTCACTGGTCGCCGTTTCCGTGCTGGGTGCTGTCGCGCTGAACCTCGTGGTGGCAGTCAATCACAAGCCGGGGCGCTACCAGGGCGTGTGAGCGCCGGGTTCATCGAGCTGCCCGCCGCGCGAGCCACGCTTCGATGACGCGGCCGATGACGGCGCCGATCGGCAGCAGGATGAAAGTCTTCCACAGCGGCGCGAACACCAGCCCGACCGCCGCGGTCGAGCCGCGCGGCGCGATGAACACGGACCAGTACATCCAGGCGTCGAAGAGCGCGATGGCCAGCAGGCCGCCGAGCGCCGCCCCGACGCTTCGGCTCCACTTCAGCACGCCGAGGCACAGAAGGTAGGGCAGCGTCGAGGCTGCCAGAAGGCCGACGAGAAAGCCATTCACCGGCCCGTCAGCGGCCAGGAACAGCGAACCGACATGCACAAGCGCGAACGCGACAATGAGGGTCGTCGCGGTACTCGAGAGACCAGTCGGTGCGGTGGCCAACGCGGTCGGTCCGCCGGTCTAGGCGACCAGGGCGGCGACACCGGCCTTGGCCACCTGCGCGTCTTCGATCGACTTCACGCCGGATACACCCACGGCGCCGACGACGTGGCCCTCGACGATGATCGGCACACCGCCTTCGAGCATGCCGTCCAGCGGTGCCGACAGGAACGCGGTGCGCCCGCCATTGATCATGTCCTCGTAGACCTTCGTCTCGCGCTTGCCGACGGCTGCGGCGCGAGCCTTCGCCGGCGCAATCGCGGCCGAGACCGGAGCGACCCCGTCCATGCGATGCAGCAGCAGCAGATGGCCGCCGTCATCGCATACTGCAATGACCACGTTCCAGTGATGCGCCACGGCCTCGGCTTCTGCGGCCGCAGCGATCCGCTTGACATCGTCCAGCACCAGCATGGGTTTCGTCTTCATTACCGTCTCCTCGATCGGCTGGGTTGTGTTCATCGATAGCGCAGCAGGTAGTAGCCGCGTGACACCCATTCGCGCAGCGCCGCGTGGGAAATCATCAGCGCTCCCGGGCCGGGCACCAGCTGGCCCAGCTCGAAGGGGACCTGACCCGCGTAGGCAGTGGGGCAGGGGATCACTTCCAAACCGTTCGCCTCAAATGCCTGCCGCGAGCGTGGCATATGCATCGCGTCCGTGACCAGCGCGACGCGCTTCACGCCCTCGGCCTTCAGATCCCGTGCGGCCATCTGTGCATTTTCACCCGTCGTCTTCGCCTCGACATCGATCCAGCGCACCGGAAGCTGGTATTCCCGCACGAGTACGTCGCGCATCAGCGTTGCTTCCGCCTGCCGACCCCCCTCCGGTGTGCCGCCCGTGACATAGATCGGCAGGCCGGTTTCTCGCGCAATCCGCGCGCCGTAGCGCAGGCGCTGCAGCGTGTAGGTTTTGACGGTCTCGCCACCCCATTCCGGCGAGCCCCGGTTGTTGCCGCCGGCCAGGATCACGATCGCCTGCGCCCGCCTCAGTTCGGCGGCCGACACCGGAGGCGGCTCCAGCGAGCGCGCCAGTGCGCCTGCCACGACAGGCAGGGACAGTGCCAGCAGCAGCACCTGGGAGCCGAGTACCAGCGTGAGGCCGAGCGCACGCCGTCGCCGCAGCAGCAGTGCGCCAATGATCGTCAGGATCAGCAGCGATGTGGGCGGCAGCACCACGCTCGAAAGCGCGTATGTGAACGACACGTGTGACGGCCTGCGAATGAAAACGGCCGCGAGCTTACGCGAGCCCGCGGCCGCTGAACTGTGACGACATCAGGCGCGCACGGCGTTGCGGATCTGCTCCAGCGCGGTCGGGTCCTCGATCGTGGTCAGGTCGCCCGGATCGCGGCCTTCGCACAGTGCCTGTATCGACCTGCGCAGTAGCTTCCCGGAGCGGGTCTTCGGCAGCACGCTGACGAAGTGCACGCGCGCTGGCCGCGCCACTGCCCCCAACTGGCTGTCGACGGTCTTCATCATCTCGCCTTCGTGCGCCAGCTTCTTTTCCAGTGTGTCGGCGAGACTCGGGTCCTTCAGTATTGCGAACGCCATCGCGACCTGGCCTTTCAGCTGGTCGGCGACGCCGACGACGGCGACTTCCGCGACGTTCGGATGCGACGACAGCGATTCCTCGATCTCGCGCGTGCCCAGGCGATGGCCGGCCACGTTGATGACGTCATCGGTGCGGCCGAGGATGAAGAAGTAGCCGTCCTCGTCGCGGATGCCCCAGTCGAAGGTCGAATAGACCTGCCGGTCCGGAATCGTGGTCCAGTAGGTTTTCACGAAGCGCGCGTCATCACCCCAGACCGTGCTCATGCATCCGGGCGGCAGCGGTCCTTCGATCGCGACCACGCCTTTCACGTGATGGCCGGTGATCTCCTCGCCGGTTGCTTCGTTGTACAGCTTGACCGAATAGCCGTAGCAGGGCACGCCGGGCGAGCCGAACTTCGAAGGCAGCGCCTCGACGCCGCGCGGAATCGCGAGGATCGGCCAGCCGGTTTCCGTCTGCCAAAAGTTGTCGATGATCGGCTTGCCGATCGAATCCGCGATCCAGCGACCGGTCGGCTCGTCGAGCGGCTCGCCGGCGAGGAACAGCAGCCGCAGCGACGACAAGTCGTATTTCTTGAGCAGTGCCGGATCCTGTTTCTTCAGCACGCGGATCGCGGTCGGCGACGAGAACATCACCGTCACCTTGTATTTCTCGACGATGCTCCACCAGATGCCGCCGTCTGGCCGGATCGGCGTGCCCTCATACATGATCGTCGCCATGCCGGCCAGCAGCGGACCGTAGACGATGTAGCTGTGGCCGACGACCCAGCCGATGTCGCTGGTCGAGAAGTAGGTCTCACCAGGGTTGCCGCAGAAAATGAGCTTCATCGACGCCGCCAGCGACACCGCATAGCCGCCGGTGTCGCGCTGCACGCCTTTCGGCTTGCCGGTCGTTCCCGAGGTGTACAGGATGTAGGAGGGTTCGCTCGACTCGAGCCACTCGCACGGCACCTCGTCGTTCATGTGCTCGGCGCGCAGCTTTGCGTAGTCGAGATCGCGCCCGGCGACGACCGCTGCCGGCGCCAGGCCACGGTCGACCATCAGCACCTTCTCGGGCGGCGACTTCGCGAGCGTGATGGCCTCGTCCAGCAGGTGCTTGTACGGAACCGCCTTGCCGGCGCGGGACCCGGCGTCGGCACTGATGATGACCTTCGGTGTGGCGTCGTCGATGCGCGTCGCGAGGCTGACCGACGCAAAGCCACCAAACACGACCGAGTGGATCGCGCCGATGCGCGCACACGCCAGCATCGCGAAGGTCGCCTCCGGAATCATCGGCATGTAGATCAGCACCCGATCACCGCGCCCAACGCCGAGCCCCTTGAGGATCCCCGCCATGCGGTTCACCTCGCGGTACAACTGCGCGAAGCTGTAGGTCTTCTCTTCGTTGGTCTCGGTCGAGACGAAGATCAGGGCCGCCTGATCCGCGCGCGCCTTGAGGTGCCGGTCGACGGCGTTGTGGCACAGGTTGGTCGTGCCGCCGACGAACCACTTCGCGAACGGCGGTCGCGAGTAATCGAGGACCTGCGTGAACGCGGTTTGCCAATCGACCAGTGCGGCCTGCTCCGCCCAGAATGCGGAGGGATCTTCGATCGACCTAGCGTGGAACTCCTTGTACTTCGCCATGACTGCTGCCTCCCTCCGCCGGTGTGGCTTGTAGTTCTTTCTGTTGCCGCACCAACTTCAGCAGCGGCGCAACCTGCTCGAGAAGTCTCGGCAGATGCGCAACCACTTCGGCAGCCCGGCCGGCACGGATCAGTGCCAGCGCCAGGTTGATGTCCATCGACCCTTCTTCGGCCTTCTGCTCCATCGCGCCTGGCGCGACGCCTTCCGAAGTCCCGAGGATGATGCGGCGCGAGCGATTTTGCTGCGCCTGGGCCGCGCGCTTTTGAGCCAGCGCACGAAGTTCCTCCGCGCTGCGGCGCAATTCCTCGGAAAGGGTGGACAGCCCGATACAGGTCCAGACCTCGACGCCAGGCCCGGCCGCCTCGACGTTCTCGAGCACCTTACGCAGGCGCGCGGCGAAGCGCAGCACGCCGGACAGCCCAGACGACGGTGTTGCAACGCAGAACTCGAACTTGTCGGTGCGGGTGCCGAGGTCTTCCAGTCGGATCGACGCCGCCAGCGTCCGGCCGACCAGTTTGATGCGCTGGTCGACTTCGCCTTCCCAGGTTTCCTGCTGCGGCAACGACAGTTCGACTCGAACGCAAATCAGCGCCACATCGGACAGGTTGCGTCGCGCGAACGAAATCAGCTTTTCGACCTGCTTGTCGAAAAACGGCATGTTCAGCAGCTCGGTCTCGCCGTCGACTGTGCGCGACGATTCCAGCGAGGCCTGACTTTCCGCCAGTGCTTCGCGGGTCGCCGAAAGCCGCACCAGCACTTCCAGACGCGCGATAAGCTCGGCGGCAGCGACGCCCTTCTGGATGAAATCAGTCGCGCCGAGGGACGCTGCGCGGTCGCGCTCGGCACCCTCGTCCTCAGCGGAGATCACGACGATCGGCAGTTCCCGGATGCGCTGCACTTTCGAGCTGCGCACTCGGTTCAGCAGTTCGAATCCGTCGACCTTCGGCATCGTCAGATCGGTGATCACGACGCGAATCGACGAATCCAGCAGGATGGCCTGCCAGGCGGCTTCACCGTCGAGCACTTCGCGGATATCGAAGCGGTCGCGGATGTGCTGGACGATGGACGCCCGCACGATGCGGGAGTCGTCGGCAATGAGCACCCGCGGTTTGGGTGGCGCGGACGGCGCTGGACTCTTGGCGGTATCGGTGGGCAAGCCAACCTCGTGGCGGAACAGCGGACCAGCGCTCCGACGCCGGCGTTCCATGGGTTCCGTGGTCGGAATCTAGACGGAATCTAGCGTAACTGATCGGCCTAAACCTTGGTCTCCTTTAGGTTTTCTCGCTGGAATGCGCTATGTTTTCGCCACTTCAGGCAACGGTAGCTTCACACGATGCAGAGTCGCGGAGGGTCAAAGGGGCATTGGCGGGCTTGCGTGGGGCTTGCCCTGCTGCTGGCCATTCCCGCCGCCCCAGCCCAGCCGACGACCGACTCGGGCGCGGAAGTCGTCGTACACGCGCTCGGACTGGTCGATGTGCCGTACCGGTACGGAGGCCGCACGCCGACCGGCTTTGATTGCAGCGGCTTCGTCGGGTTTGTCTTCAGTCAGTCCGCCGGGCTGGTACTGCCGCGTCGTGCGGACGAGATGGGCCGGATGGGTGAAACGCTGGCCAAGGCGGACCTCGCTCCCGGAGATCTCGTGTTCTTCAACACGCTCGGCCGCAGCTATTCCCATGTCGGCATCTACGTCGGGGAAGGTCAGTTTGTCCACGCCCCCGCGCGCCGTGGCCGGGTGCGGGTGGACAGGCTGGGCGATCCGTACTGGACCGCCCGCTACAACGGGGCCCGACGCATTGGCGGCGTGGTTAGCCCGGAGGTCGCCGCCGCGGCCGCGGCCACCGGTGCCGCGGGCGAAGCCCTCTTTGACTCTCGCGTCACGCCCTAATTGAAACGGCCCTGCGTCAAGGGGGTTCGACCCTTCCTACGGCTGGGTCATACGATGCGAATGAGAATCATTTGCATTTAGCTTGGATTCACACTATTGTTGGTTCCACACGCCGCCCCATGGCGTGGACATACGGACCCTGACATGAGAACGAGCCCAACCTTCTGGAACGCCGAGCGCTGGCTGCGCCGCGGCCTGCAACTCACTGTTATCGCTGGCATCGTGTTCGCCGTGCTGGCGCCGATCGACGGCCAGGCCCAGGAAAAAGTGCTCAACCTTTACTCGGCACGGCACTACCAGACCGACAACGCGCTCTATGACAACTTCACGAAGCAGACTGGCATCAAGCTGAACCGCATCGAACTCGGCGACGAACAGCTGGTTCAGCGGTTGAAGTCAGAAGGCGCGAACAGCCCTGCGGATGTCGTCTTGCTGGTCGATGCGGCGCGGCTGTGGCGCGCCCAGATCGACGGACTGTTCCAGCCGATCCAGTCCAAAGCGCTCGACGAGCGCATTCCTGCAAACCTGCGCTCCAACGATGGGACCTGGTACGGCTTTTCGACCCGCGCAAGGGCCATCGTCTACGACAAGGCGCGGGTGAAGCCGACAGACGTCGATACCTACGAAAAGCTCGCAGACCCTAAGGTCAAGGGGCTCGTGTGCACGCGCTCGGGCTCGCACCCCTACATGCTGTCGCTGATCGGCGCGATGATCGAGCGCAACGGCGAGGCGAAGACGGAAGAGTGGGCGAAGGGCATGGTCGCGAACATGGCGCGTCCGCCGCGCGGGGGCGACACCGACCAGATCAAGGGCGTGGCCTCCGGCGAGTGTGGCGTTGCGCTCACCAATACCTACTACTGGCTGCGGTTGGTGCGATCAGACGATCCGAAGGATAAGGAGGTCGTCGCGAAGGTCGATTTCATGTGGCCGAATCAAGCGACCTCTGGAACGCACATCAACATCTCGGGTGGTGGGGTGGCGAAGAACGCGCCCAACAAGGCTAACGCCGTGCTGTTCCTCGAATACCTGTCAAGCCCGCAGGCGCAAGCCTATTTCGCCAACGGCAATAACGAATGGCCGGTGGTCAAGGGCGCCAAGACCGATAACCCGGCGCTGGCGGCACTTGGTACGCCGAAGTTCGAAAATGTGCCGGTGTCGACGATCGGCAAGAATCAGATCGCGGCGCAGCGCATCCTTGATCGGGTCGGCTACCGATAGGGCACCGCCCCGTAAGATGCGTCGCCATGCGCGACGCATCGCCTGACGTCATCATCATCGGCGCCGGCCACAATGGACTGACCTGCGCCTGCTACCTCGCAGCAGCCGGGCTAAAGGTGCACATCGTCGAGCGGCGCGGCGTCGTCGGCGGCGCCGCAGTGACCGAGGAGTTCCACCCCGGCTTCCGCAATTCGACCGCGAGCTACACGGTCAGCCTGCTGAACCCCAAGGTGATCCGCGACCTGCGGCTTGTCGAGCACGGCCTGCGCGTTGTTGAACGACCGTTTTCGAACTTTGTTCCGACGGCCGATGGCCGATCGCTGCGCTTCGGCGGTGACCTGGCAACGACGCAGTCGTCGGTCGCCCAGTTCTCCGCCCGCGATGCCGAGCGCCTGCCGGCGTATTACGCGCGGCTCGATCGGCTGGCCGAGCAACTGAAGCAATGGGTGCTGCAGGCACCGCCCGAACTCGGCGGGCCATTCGTCGTCGAAGGCTGGCGCGACCTGGTGGCCGGCGCCAAGCTGCTGCTGCAGTTCGGCCGGCTGCCGCGCGAGGGCCAACGTGACCTCATTGACGTCTTCACCAAGAGCGCCGGCGACTGGCTCGACAGCTGGTTCGAGTCCGAACCGCTCAAGGGAGTGCTGGGCTGGGACTCCGTCGTCGGCAACTACGCCAGTCCCTATGCACCGGGCTCCGCCTACGTGCTTCTGCATCACTGTTTCGGCGAGGTCAACGGCAAGCCGGGCAAATGGGGCCACGCCATTGGCGGCATGGGCACAATCACGCAGGCGATGGCCGCCGAAGCAAGGGCGCGCAGCGTGCGGATCACCGTCGATTCGCCAGTCGCGCGGGTACTGGTCGAAGGCGGCAGCGCGGTCGGCGTCGAACTGCAATCTGGGGAGGTGCTGCGCGCGCGGGCGGTGGCCTCCAACGTCAATCCGAAGCTGCTGTACCAGCGCCTGCTGCAACCTGCGGAGTTGCCGACCGAGTTCGTCGAGGCGATCGGTCGCTACAAGTGCGGGTCCGGGTCGTTCCGCATGAACGTGGCGCTCTCTGAACTGCCGGACTTCCGCGCCGCCCCGGGGACGGGGGCACAAGCGCATCACGGAAGCGGCATCGTGTTCGACGCCTCGCTGCCCTTCATGGACCGGGCCTGGCATGACGCCGAGGCACACGGTTGCTCGAAGGAGCCGATCGTCGAGATGCTGATTCCGAGCGTCGTCGATGACACGCTGGCGCCGCGCGGTCTGCACGTGGCGAGCCTCTTCTGCCAGCACTTCGACCCCGAAGCGGACTGGTCAGCGCTCAAGCCCGTCGCCATCGAGCGCATCTTCGATGTCGTGCAGGCGCATTGCCCGAACTTCCGCGCGTCGCTGCTGGGCTACCGCGCCCTCTCGCCGCGCGACCTCGAAGACGAGTTCGGACTCATCGGCGGCGATATCTTTCACGGCCAGCTGTCGCTCGATCAACTGTTCTCGATGCGGCCGATCATGGGCTACGCGCGCTACCGCGGACCACTCAAAGGGCTCTACCACTGCGGCTCGGGCGCGCACCCAGGCGGAGGCGTGACGGGGGCACCGGGCCACAACGCCGCTGGGGAGATCATCCGCGATCTGCGCTGAAGCCGCCGGCGCCACGCGCGCCGGCACGATCAGCCGTAGGTCAGTGCGCGCGCCTTGCCGTGGAACACGCGGTAGGAGAACACGGTGTACGCGAGGATCGCGGGCACGCTGATGGCGACACCGATCAGGATGACCTTCAACGCGGCCGGGCTGCTGGCCGCCTCCCATACCGTCAGGCGATCCATCACTACGTACGGAAAGAGGCTGTAACCCATTCCAGCGGCGGCGAGCACGAACACCCCGACGGCGAGGGCGAAGGGCACCCAGCAGGAATCGCCCGTCACGCGTTCGGACCGGCGCAGCAGCAGCCACAGCGCGCCGAGTGCGGCCAGCGTGGCCAGCGGAATCGGCGCCAGCGCGATGAACTCCGGCAGCGTGAACCAGCGCCCGCGCACCGTGGGGCTGGCGATCGGCGTGGCAACGGAAATCGCACCGATGCCAAGCACCAGAGGCAGAAACATCAGCCGGGCCCAGCCCACCGCCTTGCGTTGCAGTTCACCCTCGGTCTTCATGATGAGCCACGCCGCTCCGATCAGCAGGTATGCGGCCGGCAGTGACACCGCGATCAGCGCGGCGAACAGTGTCGCTGCCACGCCATCGGCAAAGCCGGTGATGTAGCGGCCGAGCATCCAGCCCTGTGCCACCGACGTGATGGTCGAGCCGGCGAAGAACACCGCGTTCCACAGCGGCTTGTGATCATCCTTCGCCTTGACGCGGAAGTCGAAGGCCACACCGCGCATGATCAGCCCGATCAGCATTGCGGCCACGGGCAGATAGAGCGCCGTGAGCACGACGCCGTGCGCAACCGGAAATGCGATCAGCAGGATGCCCACGCCGAGCACGAGCCAGGTCTCATTGGCGTCCCAAAATGGGCCGATGGAAGCGACCATGATGTCCTTCTCGTCAGGCGTGGCGCGCTGCAGCCACATGCCTACGCCGAGGTCGTAGCCGTCGAGCACGACATACAACAGCATCGAGAAGCCCATCAGGCCGAGGAATATCACCGGCAGTGCCTGGTCAAAGCCGCTCATCGTCATCTCCTCAGGCACCCCCGACGGCGGCGGTGCTGGCCGCGGGCTTCTGGCCGGGCAGCCGCACCGGCTTGCTCAGATCCTCGACCGGCTTCTCGGCCATGTGCCGCAGCACGCTGACGTAGGCGACGATCAGCAGGACATAGACAATCAAATAGGCCGTCAATGTCAGAGCGATGTGCGCCGGCGGCACGTTAGAGGCCGCTTCGGCCGTCTTAAGGTAGCCGTAGACGAGATATGGCTGGCGGCCGACCTCGGTCACATACCAGCCAGCCACGGTGGCGAGCCAGCCGCTGAAAGTCATCCCGACCAGGCCCGCCAGCATCCAGCGCGGCAGCGCGAGCGCCGTGCTGCTCCGGCGCTGGCGCCAGAGCAGCCAGACGCCGACCCAGGAAGCCACCAGCATCAGCACCCCGGTGCCGACCATGATGCGGAAGCTCCAGAAGAGCGGCGCCACCGGCGGATGTGCGTTCGGGAAGGCGTCGATCCCCTTCAGTTCGCCATCCGGTTCATGCGTCAGGATCAGTGCGGCGCCGCGCGGGACCTCGACCGCGAAGCGGTTGGACCGGGTGGCCGCATCCGGCAGCGCGAACAGCACGAGTGGCGCGCCGCGTTGCGTCGTCCACAGGGCTTCCATCGCCGCTACCTTGGCGGGCTGGTGCTCGAGCGTGTTGAGTCCGTGCAAATCGCCCATGAAGATCTGCACCGGGATCAGCGCAGCGCCGGCCACGAGACTCGCCCTGAGCACGGGGCGTGTGGCGGGATTGTCCTTGCCGCGCAACAGTTGCCAGGCCGACACGCCGGCGATCAGGAAAGCCACTGTCAGGAACGACGCCAGCAGCATGTGCGTGAGTCGGTACGGCATGCTCGGGTTGAAGAGCACCTCGAGCCAACTCGTCACGTGGAACACGCCATCGACGATCTCGTAGCCCACTGGCGTCTGCATCCAGGAATTCAGCGCGATGATCCAGAACGCGCTCATCGTCGTGCCGAAGGCGACGAGGAAGGTCGCGATGAGATGCACCCGTTCCGATACGCGGCCGTGGCCATACAACATGATCCCGAGGAAGGTCGCCTCGAGGAAGAACGCGGTCAGCACCTCATAGCCGAGCAGTGGGCCGGCAACGTTGCCCACGCGCTGCATGAAGCCGGGCCAGTTGGTGCCGAACTGGAAGCTCATCACGATGCCAGACACCACGCCGAGCGCAAAGGTCAATGCAAACACCTTGGTCCATAGCCGGTAGGCGTGTAGCCAGTGGTCGTGCCGTGTCCGCAGCCAGGCCAGGCGTATCAACAGCAGGGCCCAGCCGAGTGCGATCGAGATGGAAGGGAAAAGGATGTGGAACGTGATGTTGGCCGCAAACTGGATGCGGGCCAGCAACAGGCCGTCGAGCGAGTCCATGCGTTGCTCCCTGCGCTACCAGTACGTCATTTGACGACCTTGAGGCGTACATCGACGCAAGCACCTCGTTCGCTTGCGCGCCCATTTAAGCAACTTCGTAGGCATCTGCAAACTCACGCCACCGCGGTCGTTCGGGTGGCGCACTGCCCGTGTCGGGACCAGTATCGCAAGTTGCGTGGGCCACTTTCGGGAACGATGCTGGCCAATGGGCGCGTACGCCCAGACGGGGTACGGGGTCCGCACCAGCTCGATTCCACATCCGGCTCGGCAGCCGGCGGGGAGGGCCAGTGACCTGCCGCAAGGACAGTGCGCTCCGGGAATGCGACATGCCCTGCCAACGTTTCGTCGCACTAGACTCTCGCGCTTTTGCCTGGCACCTCATGTTCGACTTTTCCGCCGAGACTGGATTGCTTGCGCTGTTCGCTGCGAGTTTCATTGCAGCCACGGTGCTGCCCGGGGGGTCGGAGTTCGTGCTGGTCGCGGTGATCCACGAGCACCCCGAGGCCCTGTGGCAGGCGGTGGCAGTCGCGACCGTTGGCAACACCTTGGGGGGCCTGACGTCCTACTGGGTCGGACGCCTGATTCCCAATCGCGTGCATCACAGGTCGATCATCTACCTGCACCGGTACGGCTACTGGGCGCTGCTCTTTTCCTGGGTGCCGCTGGTGGGGGATGCGCTCGCCGTGGCCGCCGGCTGGCTGCGGTTCAGTCCCTGGATCTCGCTCGCTGCCTTCGCCGTCGGCAAGCTCTTCCGGTACCTGCTCGTCGCAGGCGGCTGGGCCTGGTTCGAGGCGCTGATGCTGCGCTGAGTGCCCCCTCTAGGAGGGGGGCGGGTCAGGGGTGCCCCGACTCCTATAATCCTCAGGTTTCTCCGAACAAGCACAGCGCCGTTCCCGGTGCGTCCTCGAAAGAAGCGAACCCGATGAAAGTCCTCGTCACCGTCAAGCGAGTCGTCGACTACAACGTCAAGGTCCGGGTCAAATCGGACGGGAGCGGCGTCGACATTGCCAACGTCAAGATGTCGATGAATCCGTTCGACGAGATTGCCGTCGAAGAGGCGGTCCGCCTCAAGGAGGCCGGGGTCGCGACCGAGGTGGTCGCCGTGTCCTGCGGAGTGCCGCAGTGCCAGGAGACGCTGCGCACCGCGATGGCGATCGGCGCCGACCGCGGGATCCTGGTCGAAACCGATGTCGAACTGCAGCCGCTGGCGGTCGCCAAGCTGCTGAAGGCGATCGTCGACAAGGAAAAACCCAATCTCATCATCCTCGGCAAGCAGGCGATCGATGACGATGCGAACCAGACCGGCCAGATGCTGGCCGCGTTGCTCGACGTGCCACAGGGCGCGTTCGCCTCCAAGCTGAAGATCGCCGACGGCCGCGCCGAGGTCACGCGTGAAGTCGATGGCGGCCTGGAAACGATCTCGATCAGCCTGCCTGCCGTGGTGACCGCCGACCTGCGCCTCAACGAGCCGCGCTACGTCACGCTGCCGAACATCATGAAGGCAAAGAAGAAGCCGCTCGAGACGATCAAACCGGCGGATCTTGGCGTCGACGTCACTCCCCGCCTGAAGACGCTGAAGGTTTCCGAGCCGCCGTCGCGCAAGGCGGGCATCAAGGTGCCCGACGTCGCAACGCTGGTTGCCAAGCTGAAGAACGAAGCCAAAGCCATCTGAGACATACCATGACTGCACTCGTACTTGCGGAACACGACAACGCGTCAATCAAGGGTGCGACGCTCAATGCGGTGACAGCGGCCTCCAAGGCAGCCGGAGACGTTCACGTGCTGGTCGTCGGGCACAACGCCGCCGGCGCCGCGCAGGCAGCGGCAAAGATCGGCGGCGTCAGCAAGGTGCTCGCCGCCGACGGTCCGCAGTTTGCGGACGGCCTGGCCGAGGCGGTAGCCGCCCAGGTACTGGCAGTCGCAGGCAACTACTCGCACGTCTTTGCGGCGGCCGACGCCTACGGCAAGAACGTGATGCCGCGCGTTGCGGCCAAACTGGATGCCGCGCAGGTCTCCGAGATCATCAGCGTCGAGTCGGCGGACACGTTCACCCGACCGATCTACGCAGGCAACGCGATCGCGACCGTGCAGTCCGGCGACAAGGTCAAGGTGGTGACGGTGCGGACAACCAACTTCGACGCGGCGCCGGCCGAAGGCGGCTCGGCTGCCATCGAGAACATTGCTGCGGTCAGCGCGGGAGACGGGTCGCGCTTCGTCGGTCGCGACATTGCGAAATCCGATCGCCCCGAGTTGCAGGGCGCGAAAGTGGTCATCTCCGGCGGTCGCGGCATGGGCTCGGCGGAAAACTTCAAGCTGCTGGAGCCACTCGCGGACAAGCTCAACGCGGCGATGGGCGCCTCGCGCGCGGCTGTGGATGCCGGTTATGCGCCGAACGACTGGCAGGTCGGCCAGACCGGCAAGGTGGTCGCCCCGGGGTTGTATATCGCTGTCGGGATCTCCGGCGCGATCCAGCACCTGGCGGGCATGAAGGACTCCAAGGTCATCGTCGCGATCAACAAGGATCCGGAGGCCCCGATCTTCTCGGTGGCGGACTACGGACTCGTGGGCGATCTCTTCGAGTTAGTGCCGCAACTCGTCAAGGAACTCGGCTGACCTCACAGCGAAACACCCGATCCAGGCTCACCTAGGCAGGACATCGAATGAGCTACACCGCACCGATCAAGGACATGCTGTTCGTGATGCACGAACTCGCCGGGCTGAAGACTATCCAGCAGCTGCCGGGGTGCGACGAGGCGACCGACGAGACGGTCCAGGCGGTGCTCGAGGAGAACGCTCGATTCATGGGCGAAGTCGTCGCGCCGCTCAACTGGAGTGGAGATACTCAGCCGGGCGGCTGGTCCGATGGCAAGGTTACGACCAGCCCGGGTTTTCGCGCCGCCTTCCGTTCGTTTGTCGAAGCGGGCTGGCAGGGCATCCAGCACCCGTCAGAGTTCGGCGGGCAGGGCCTGCCGAAAGTGGTCGGCGCTGCCTGCATGGAGATGATGCAGGCCGCTAACCTGTCGTTCGCGCTGTGCCCGTTGCTGACGGACGGCGCGATCGAGGCATTGCTGGTGGCCGGATCCGATGAACAGAAGGACGCCTACATACCTCGGCTGATCGATGGGTCCTGGACCGGCACGATGAACCTGACCGAGCCGCAGGCGGGCTCGGATCTCTCGCAGGTTCGAGCGCGGGCTGTGCCGCAGGCCGATGGCAGCTATCGGATCTTTGGCCAGAAGATCTTCATCACCTACGGTGATCACGACCTGGCGGAGAACATCGTCCACCTCGTGCTGGCTCGTACGCCGAACGCGCCCGAGGGCGTGAGGGGTATCTCGCTGTTCATCGTCCCGAAGTTCATGTTCGGCGTCGACGGGAAGCTGGGTCAGCGCAACGACGTCTACTGCGCCTCGATCGAACACAAGCTCGGCATCAAGGCCAGCCCGACCTGCGTGCTGATCTACGGTGATGACAAGGGCGAGGTGGGTCCCGGAGCGATCGGATACCTGATCGGCGAGGAAAACCGCGGACTCGAGTACATGTTCGTGATGATGAATGCGGCCCGCTTCCAGGTGGGCATGCAGGGCATCGCGGTCTCTGATCGTGCCTACCAGAAGGCAGCTGCTTACGCGAAGGACCGGGTGCAGAGCCGCGCCGTCGAGGGCTCGAGTGGCCCGGTACCGATCATTCAGCACCCCGATGTGCGGCGCATGTTGATGTTCATGCGTTCGAATACCGAAGCGGCCCGTGCGATTGCCTACGTGGCTGCGGGTCACTTCGACATGGCGCATCATCATTCGGACGGTGCTGTACGCAAGCAGGCTCAGACTGCCTACGAGTATCTGATACCGATCGTCAAGGGCTGGTCGACCGAGATCTCGATCGATATCGCCTCGACCGGTGTGCAGGTTCACGGCGGCATGGGCTTCATCGAGGAAACCGGGGCCGCGCAGTTCTACCGCGACGCCCGAATCCTGACGATCTACGAAGGTACGACCGCGATCCAGGCGAACGATCTCGTCGGGCGCAAGACCTCGCGCGACGGCGGCGCCACGGCGCGGTGGTTCATGGGCCAGATGCGCACGACCGCCGACGAACTGGCGCGCGCAGGGGGCGAACATGCCGCGATCGGGGAGCGCCTGGCAGTGGCCGTAGATGCGTACGAATCGGTCGTCGATTTCGTCGTCGCTCAGTTCAAATCGGACATCCGTTCGGTGTTCGCCGGATCCGTTCCTTACCTGAAGCTGGCCGGCATCGTTCACGGCGGCTGGCAACTCGGGCGCTCGGCACTGGCCGCGCAGCGTCTCATTTCGGACGGCAGGGACGTGGCGTTTGCACAGGCGAAGATCGCAACAGCGCGGTTCTTCGCCGACCACATGATGGTGACCGCGCCCGGGCTCGCCGCCAGCATCGTTAGCGGCAGCGCGGGAACGCTCGCGCTCGCTGCCGAGCAGTTCTGAATCAACGCTCCGACGTCATAGCCACTGGCTATCGATTGTATTGCCACAATTAATTTGTTCTAGACAGTCGGTCGGCGTAGGCTCATTCGAAGCGCTCGGCGATCGCAACCGCCGGCGTGCTCCGCTTTCCGTTTGATCCCATTGAGGAGATGACATGCAACTGAAGGGCTCGAAGACCGAACAGAACCTGAAGGACGCGTTTGCCGGCGAATCGCAGGCGAACCGCCGCTACCTGTATTTCGCAGCCAAGGCGGATGTCGAGGGCTACAACGACGTCGCTGCCGTGTTCCGCTCAACCGCTGAAGGCGAGACCGGCCACGCGCATGGTCACCTGGAGTACCTCGAAGCCGTGGGTGATCCGGCGACGGGTCTTCCGATCGGCCCGACCAAGTCCAACCTCAAGGCGTCGATCGCCGGGGAGACGCACGAGTACACCGACATGTACCCGGGCATGGCGAAGGCCGCGCGCGATGAAGGGTTTGAAGAGATCGCCGACTGGTTCGAGACGCTGGCGAAGGCCGAGCGCTCGCACGCCAACAAGTTCCAGCGCACGCTGGACGCGATCGTCGACTAAGGGAACTCGCGCCTTACCAGTGCAGCAAGCAACGCGGCCGGCCGGGCGGTCGGTCGCGACACAGCCGCGAACGTGGCTCCGCAAGGCACGTCGCTCTTGATTCACTTTCCTGGAACAAACCGATGACCGTGCGCGAGGGCAGCCTCGAGGCGCCGACCCGCCATCCGCTGGCGTGGAAGTCCTCCGACTTCTGGAGTGAAGAGGAACTCAACAAGGAACTCGAGCGCGTCTTCAATGTCTGCCATGGGTGCCGCCGTTGCGTCAGCCTGTGCGGCTCGTTTCCAACGCTATTCGACCTTGTCGATAAGGGTCCGACCGGCGAGGTCGACGGTGTGCCGAAGGAGAAGTACAAGGCGGTCGTCGACCAGTGTTATCTGTGCGACGTGTGCTACATGACCAAGTGTCCGTACGTGCCGCCGCACCCGTGGAACCTCGACTTTCCACATTTGATGCTGCGTGCCAAGGCGGTCCATTTCCGTGCGCACGGCGCCACTGCGAGCGACAAGTTCCTGACATCGACCGACAAGGTCGGCATGTTCGCTGGCATCCCGATCGTCACCCAGGTCGTGAACACGGTGAACCGCACGGCAGCGGGCCGCGGTGTTATGGAGAAGATCGCGGGCATCGACCGCACGGCGTGGTTGCCGGATTTCGCGGGTACGAAGTTCCGCTCGTCCGCGCGCTCCAACACGTCGGCGCCTGTCGTCGACGGTGCGAAGACGCCGGGCAAGGTGGCGATCTTCTCGACCTGCTACGTCAACTACAACGAGCCGGGCATCGGGCACGACCTGATCAAGATCCTCGAGCACAACGCCATTCCCTATGTGCTGGCCGAGAAGGAAGCGTGCTGCGGCATGCCCAAGCTCGAGATCGGCGACCTCGACTCGGTCGAGAAGCTGAAGAACATCAATATCCCGCAACTGGCCCGGCTGGCGCGCGAGGGCTACGCGATCGTCACGGCGATTCCCTCGTGCACGCTGATGTACAAGCAGGAACTGCCGCTGATGTTCCCTGACGACGAGGATGTCCAGCTCGTGAAGGAAGCGATGTGGGATCCGTTCGAGTACCTGGTGGCGCGCAACAAGGACGGCCTGCTCAAGAGCGATTTCAAGCGGCCGCTCGGCACCGTCTCGTACCACGTGCCTTGCCACGGGCGGGTGCAGAACATCGGCCGCAAGACCGAAGAAATGCTGAAACTGCTGCCAGACACCAAGGTGCATACGGTGGAGCGCTGCTCGGGCCACTCGGGCATCTGGGGCACGCGCAAGGAATTCCACGGCATGGCGATGAAGATCGGCAAGCCGGTGTTCAAGAACATGGCGAGCGTGCAGCCGGACTACGTGAGTTCAGATTGCCAGCTGGCCGGCCATCACATCGAACAGGGGATCCAGGAGACGGCGAGGGAAGCGATGGGCGGCAAGACGCCGCAGGTGGCTCACCCGATCACCCTGGTCCGCATTGCATACGGTCTGTAATTGGAAGGATTCCGGAGAATGACCATGGCACAGATCTCGCGTGACAGCCTGCTCACGCTCGAGGGCTACGCGAAGCAGCGCACGGAGTTCCGGGCGCGCGTCCTTGCCCACAAGAAGAACCGCACTGTGCGTCTGGGCCAGCACATCACGCTGATCTTCGAGGACGAGCTGACGGTCCGCTACCAGATCCAGGAGATGCTGCGCATCGAAAAGACCTTCGAGGAAGCGGGCATCCAGGACGAACTCGACGCCTATACGCCGCTGATTCCGGACGGCACGAACCTGAAGGCGACGATGATGATCGAGTACGAGGACGCGCTCGTGCGCAGGGCCGAACTGGCCAAGCTCAAGGGTGTCGAGGATCGCGTCTACGTTCAGGTCGACGGCCAGCCGAAGGTCTATGCGATCGCCGACGAAGACCTCGAGCGCGAAAACGACGAGAAGACGTCCTCCGTGCATTTCCTGCGTTTCGAGTTCGCGCCCGCAGCGATCGTCACCTGGAAGACGGGCGCGGCAGTTGCCATGGGCATCGATCATCCCAACTACGCGTCGCGGCTCGATGAAGTCGCCCCCCAGGTCCAGTCCTCGCTCGCCCGCGACTTTCGCTGACGATCCGATCGAGCGGGTGCCAGACGACGATCCGGTCGTCTGGGTGCCTGCTCCCGTCGCGCTGGCCCGCAAGGGCCGCGGCGCCGTATCCAACCTCGCGCACCGTTTCGATTCGGTGCAGCGCTCGGTCGATCCGGAGGCGCTGCCTGAGGACGACGAGGTGCTTCCGCCGCTCGCGACCAGCGTGACCTTCGAGACCGCGCGCTCGATCATCACGCGCAATGACTCGCCGGACCTCGGATTCGATCGTTCGATCAATCCGTATCGCGGTTGCGAGCACGGCTGCGTCTACTGTTATGCGCGGCCGACCCACAGTTACCTGAACCTGTCGCCCGGACTGGACTTCGAGACCCGGCTCGTCGCGAAGCGCAACGCGGCGGAGCTGCTGCGGAAGGAACTCGCGGCGCCCAGCTACCGTCCGGATCTGATCATGGTCGGCGTCAACACCGATGCCTACCAGCCGATCGAGCGCGAGCTGCGCATCACGCGCGGCATCCTGGAGGTCCTGACCGCCGCCCGCCATCCGTTCGGTCTGGTGACGAAGTCATCGATGGTCGAGCGCGATCTCGACCTGATCGGCGAGATGGCCGCGCTGCAGCTTGCATCGGTGAGCATCAGCATCACGACGCTCGACGCGAAGCTTTCGCGCATCCTCGAGCCACGTGCGGCGAGTCCGCAGCGGCGACTGCGAACGGTGCGGGCCCTGGCGGCGGCGGGCGTTCCCGTGCGAGTGAACCTGGCTCCGGTCATTCCGTTCATCAATGAACCGGAGATCGAGGCGATCATCGATGCGGCGGCCGACGCCGGAGCGAAGAACGCGCACTACACGGTGGTGCGCCTGCCCTGGGAGGTGAGCCCGCTGTTCGAGGAGTGGCTGCGGGCCCACTTTCCTGAACGCGCGCAGCGCGTGATGAACCGGATCCGGGAGATGCGCGGCGGCAGGAACTATGACGCAGAGTTTGGGCGTCGGATGACCGGCGAAGGAACCTGGGCGCAACTCATCGCGCAGCGATTCCGCCGCGCCAGCGCGCGCCAAGGCTTCAGCGATGCATGGCCATCGCTGCGGCTCGACCTATTCGCGCCGCCTCAACCCGTGGTACCGCAGCTCGACCTCTTCTGAGCCGCTTCAGCCGCCGGACCGCAACACGCTCTCGTAGTACGTCTGGAACAGCAGCGCGATCGTTGCCATCAGCGCAATCGCGCCGCCGGCGAGGGTCGCGATTGCCACTAGCACCGCGTCCCAGCCACTGCGATTTCGCCGCTGGCCGCCGGCATTGAAGCGGGCATCAAACCGTTCGTCCGGCATCAGCGCGATGACAAGCGCCTGGATGAAGCCCGCGGTGACCGGCACCATCAGCACGAAAAACGCCGGGGACTGGTACCAGTTGCGCACCCCGATCAGCAGCGGCAGCGTGATCGCGGTGATACCCAGCGGGAGCCACCACCATTTTTGCCCGAGATAGAGGCGGTTAAGCCCCAGAGCGCCGCCCAGGGAAGCAAGCAGCGCCGCGAATGCCTTGTGACGGAATTTCGCCATGCGGGAGGTGAAGGGGTGATCGTTCCCGGCGCATCATACGGAGCGCGGTTTTGGCCGTGCCGACGCGTCCGGCGGCCACTCTCCAGCGGCTTGCCTGTCGCTGCATAGCGCAGATACAATCATGGGTTTTCCGCGTCGCTGCGCCGGGTGCTCCGAGTCGTCGAGGGCGCGGACTGACCACACCGTCATTCAAGCTACAAAGGCACGGCGCGGCAAGGCGCGCGGCCTGCCGGAAATCTGCAAAGGGATAGCCATGGTCGTCATTCGACTTGCACGCGGCGGCGCCAAGAAGCGTCCGTTCTTCAACATCGTCGCCACCGATTCGCGCAATCCGCGCGATGGCCGCTTCATCGAGCGCGTCGGGTTCTACAACCCGGTCGCGGCCGAGAACGAGCCGAAGCTGCGCATTGCGGCCGATCGCCTGACTTACTGGACTGGCGTCGGCGCACGCATGTCGCCGACGGTGGCGCGCCTGGTCAAGGAACACGCGCCCGCAACGGCGTAGCGAGGTGGCCGGTCCCGGCAAGCCGGCTGCGGAGTCCGCGGCCGAGGTGCCGAGGGACCTGGTGGAACTGGGCGCTGTCCGCGGTGCCTATGGAGTGACAGGCTGGGTGCGCATAGCGCTGCTTGGCTCCGATGGAACGGTCCTGCTAAATACACCGGACTGGTGGCTGAAGAAGGCGGGTGCCAGCCAGCGCGTCAGTCCGACCGGGCGACGACGCCACGGGGGTGAATTGCTGGCCACATGGCCGGGATGCGAGTCCAAGGAGGCGGCGGACAGCCTGAAGGGCACGCTCGTCACTGTGCGGCGCAGTGCGTTTCCGCCGGCGCCCGAAGGTGAGTTTTACTGGGCCGATCTGCCTGGCTGTCGCGTGGTCAACCGCGACGGCGAGGAACTCGGCCAGGTCACCGGGCTGCGGGAAAACGCCGGGGGCCAGTGGCTGGAAGTGAGCGACGGCGGCAGCAAGGCTGGAACGCTGATCCCGTTGGTCGAGCAGTTTGTAGATGCGGTCGATCTGCCCGCGCGGGTCATACGGGTGGACTGGCACAGAGACTGGTGAGTCGGGACTCGCGATGCGCTTCGACGTGGTGACGCTTTTCCCCGCGATGTTTGCGGCGATCACCGAGCACGGCATCACCCGTCGCGCGTACGAGCTGGAGCTGTGGTCGTTGACGACGTGGAATCCGCGCGATTTCACGACCGATGCGCACCGTACAGTGGATGATCGGCCGTACGGCGGCGGGCCGGGCATGGTGATGATGGCCGAGCCGCTGGCGCAGGCGATCGAATCCGTGCGGCAGGACGGCGGCGGTGCGCAGGTCATCGCGCTCGCGCCGGGTGGACGTCCGCTGACGGATGCGATGGTGCGTCGGTGGGCGGAGCAGGGCGGCTCGCTGGCGCTGGTGTGCGGCCGCTACGAGGGGATCGACCAGCGCTTCCTCGATACCTGTATAGAGGAGGTGGTGTCGGTCGGTGACTTCGTGATGTCGGGCGGCGAACTGGCCGCCATGGCCCTGATCGACGCGGTGGTGCGCCAGCTTCCCGGCGCACTGAAAGAGGCGTCGGCGGCGGAGGAGTCGTTCGTGACCGGCCTCCTCGACGGGCCGCATTACACGCGGCCGGAGGAGTGGCGCAGCCAGGCGGTGCCGCAGGTGCTGCTGTCGGGCCACCACAGGGACATCGAGGCCTGGCGCCGCCGCGAGGCGTTGCGAGTCACGGCAAGGAGTCGTCCGGAGATGATCCGGGCGGCGCGCGCGGAAGGGCGACTCACCGCGCGCGACGAAAAGGATTTGCGCGAATTGGCGCATATGGGTGCAGCGGGGACTCAGTCCGCTGCGTGAAGTGAAACCATCCTCTCGCGCGGCATACAACGATGACAGCCGCGCGACGATGGGTTTAGGAGCTGATGATGAACATCATTGAAAAGCTGGAGCAGGAAGAACTGGCCCGCGTCTCGGCCAACAAGACGATCCCGGTATTCGGACCGGGTGACACGGTGATCGTCAACGTCAACGTCGTCGAAGGCAACCGCAAGCGCGTGCAGGCCTACGAAGGCGTCGTGATCGGCCGCCGCAATCGCGGACTGAATTCCTCGTTCGTCGTGCGCAAGGTGTCGAGCGGCGAAGGGGTGGAGCGTACGTTCCAGCTGTATTCGCCGACGATCGCGTCGATCGAGGTCAAGCGCCGTGGCGATGTCCGTCGCGCCAAGCTGTACTACCTGCGCGATCGCTCGGGCAAGTCGGCACGTATCCGCGAGAAGCTCTCGCACAAGTCGGCCGCGGAGAAGGCGGCTGCGGACGAGGCGGCGGAATAAGCACCTCGACATCACGCAGGGCCGCCACAGGCGGCCCTTTGTGTTTCATGTTCACCGTGCAACGTCCCGCGAGCCCACGATGAATCCGTCGTCAGGCGCGCCGCGCCGGGCGCTGTTTGACCCGGAAACGATCCCGCACGATCCGGCGTTTGCCGATCCGGAAATCCGCGGCACGGCAGTGGCGCTCGAGCGCCTGCGACCGACCGCTCTGAGGCAACGCTTCGCAATGCCTCCGGCGTGGCAGCCCGAAGTGCGCGCCGACCCGCGGCTGTGGATGCCCGATCTCGAGCCGCGCCCGGCAGCGGTGCTGGTCCCGCTGGTGGCGCGCGGCGCCAGCGTGCAGGTGCTGCTGACGCAGCGCACGGATCACCTGCACGATCACGCCGGGCAGATCAGTTTCCCGGGCGGCCGTGTCGAGGAACACGATGCCGATGCCATGGCGACCGCGCTGCGCGAAGCGCAGGAGGAGGTGGGTCTGCCGGCGGAGCGCGTCGAGATCATCGGCAGCCTGCCGCGGTACACGACGGCCACCGGCTATGACGTGACACCCGTCGTCGGTCTGATCGAGAGCCCGTTCGAACTGGCACTCGACGCTTTCGAAGTGTCGGAGGTGTTCGAGGTGCCGCTCGAGTTCCTGATGGATCCCACGCACCACGAGCGGCGCATCGTGACACTCGGTGACATGACGCGTACGTTTTACGCGATGCCGTACGAGGCCCGGCGGCGGTACTTCATCTGGGGGGCGACTGCGGCGATGCTGCGCAATCTTTACCAGTTCCTGCGCGCCTGATCAGCCTCGCGTCGCCCCTACAATCGCCTGGAGGAGGAAACCAGTGGCCTGGCTTTCGCTCGTGATCACTCTGCTGGCGGAGCAACTGCGCGCGCTTCCCGGCGACAATCCCGTCTACCACACGGTGCGGGAGTACTCGTCCTGGGCCGAACGCAATCTCAACGCCGGCCGGCCGCGCCATGGCGTCTATGCCTGGCTGCTGGTGGTCCTCGGCCTCACGCTGGTCGTCGGCGCCGCTTGGTCGGTGCTGGTATCGATCAGCTGGTTCCTTGGCCTTGCGCTAAATGTGCTGGTGCTCTATTTCACGCTGGGCTTCCGGCAGTTCAGTCACCACGGCAGCGAAATCCAGATCGCGCTGGCCAACGGAGACCTGGCGGCGGCACGTCGGGAACTGACCGCGTGGAAACGGTTCAGCGATCCGACCTTCACTGCGGCCGACCTGTCACAGGAAGAAGTCGTGCGGCAATCGATCGAGCACGGCCTGTTGTTGTCGCAGCGGCACGTGTTCGGCGTCTTCTTCTGGTTCATCGTGCTGCCGGGTCCGATGGGTGCGGTGCTCTACCGCATGGCCGAACATTCCGCGCGGGTTTGGTCACGTGCACCATTGCCGCCAACGCCATCGGACCGCTTCGGGGAGTTTGCGCGCCGCGCGTTCGCCTGGATCGATTGGGCGCCGGCGCGGCTGACCGCCTTGGGCTATGCGATCGTCGGCGATTTTGAAGGGGCGATTTACTGCTGGCGTCAGGTGTCAGGGCACCCGGCGGAAAGCGGCGTCCCGGCGCCCGACGCGCGCACGCTGCTCCTGGCGGCGGCCAGTGGTGCATTGGGATTGCGCCTGATGTCGGAGACGGAATCGGCGCGATACTTCGACGAGGTGGGAAACGAAGGCGCGGGACTGGCGGAGCCGCGGCCCGCCGCCGTGCGTGCGGTGGTCGGCCTGGTGTGGCGTGCGCTGCTACTGTGGCTCGCCCTGCTGCTGCTGCTGACGCTCGCGAGCTGGTTCGCCTAGTTCGGCCGGGAGGCTCCGCATTGCCAGCAAGCGCCGAATTGCGCTTCAGACAGTTCGCCGCAGCACTCGCAGCGCCACTGCGGCCCATGTACCGGATGGCGCAATTGATGAAGGATCTCGAGCGCCCGCGCTTCGTCGGTATCGCGTTCGATCCACAGTTGCGGGGCGCACTCCAGAAACGGAATCTCGCCCATCGCGCCGGACAGTGTCGTATTGCGCAGTACGCAGCGAATGCCGGCCGCGCGCAGCGATTCCGCCCAGATCGTGCCCTGCACGAGGTGATCGGCGCGCGCCAGCAGTTTCATCGTGCCCTGGCGTCGCTCAGCGCGCTATAGAAGTCATAGCGCTCGCGGGCAATCGCGCCTTCCGCGACAGCATGACGGATCGCACAGTCGGGCTCGGCACGATGCCGGCAATCGATGAAGCGGCATCGACCGAGGAAAGGCTCGAATTCCGGAAACCCCTCGACCAGTTGCTGCTGCGAAAGATCGACCAGGCCAAACTCCTGGAAACCCGGCGTGTCGACAATGGCGCCCCCGTCGGGCAGGCGGAACCAGCGCGCCGCCGACGTCGTCTGCTTGCCGAGGTCCAGGCGTTCCGAGAACTCGCGCGTGCGCGCCTGCGCTTCAGGCACGAGGAGGTTCAGCAACGTCGACTTGCCCATGCCTGACTGGCCGACGAGCAGGGAGTTCTTGCCGTGGACGATATTCAACAGTGTGGCGCGCGCCGCTTCGGGCTGTGTGCGCGCGGAGACGGCGAGGGTCTGCCAGCCGAGCGATCGCAACTGATCGAGTGTCAACTTCGCGGCTTCGGCGCCTTCGTCGAGATCGGTCTTGTTCCGCACGATGATGGCCGCGATCCCGGCGGCCTTTGCAGCGACCAGCGCCTTCCAGAGGAACCACAGGTTGAACGAGGGGCGCGATGCGAACACGATCAGCACCTGATCGACGTTGGCAGCGAGTTCCTTCGTGCGGAAGTCATCGGCGCGATACAGCAGGCTGCGGCGTGGCTCGATCGATTCGACCGCGGCCTGCGCGGGGCCAGATTCCGTCGCGATGACCTCGTCGCCGACTACAAGATCTCCACGGCGGCCGCGGCGCACTCCGGACCAGGTGACGCCATCCGGGGTTTCGAGCAGCGATGTACGGCCAAATGTGGCGATGACACGCGCGGCGAACCGTTTCGGGTCGCCGCGCACGGTTTGCCTCATGCGCCGCTGTAACGCTGATCGAAAATCGCGTCGGCCTTCGCCGCGCAGATCAGGTCGTTTTCGGTGATGCCCCCGGCCGAATGCGTCGAGAAGCGCACTGTGCAGCGGTTGTAGCTCACCTCGAGGTCAGGGTGGTGGTCCTCCCGATGCACCATGAAGGCTAGCGCATTGACGAACGCAATCGTCTCGTAATAATCGGCGAAGTCGTAGCTGCGCGTGATCGCGCCGCCATCGACACGCCAGTCCGGAAGTGCCGAGCGTTGCGCGTCAAGAGCTTCGGCACCCAGCGCCGCCGAAGCATCGAGATGGCGACAGTGACGAGCGAGCAGCGCGGCGCGTGACACGGTGTTCACGCTGCAGCAGCCGAAGCGAGTCGCGCAACGCGCAGCGAAGCCGGGGGGTGCGAATCGTAGAACGCCGAGTGGATCGGATCCGGCGTCAGCGTTGCCGCGTTGTCCTCGTACAGCTTGACCAGGGCGTTCACCAGGTCGCCGGCCGAGGCGTGGTGGGCGGCGAACGCATCCGCTTCGAATTCATGGCGACGCGACAGGTAGCTGGCGATCGGCGCGAAGACGAAGGTGAAAACCGGCAGTACCAGCATGAACAGCACCAGCGCCACGCCTTCGTTGCCGCCATCGAGCGACGGGTTCACGCCGAGCCCCGTGTAGAACCATGGGCGGTCGACCAGCCAACCGAGCAGGCCGAGGAACACGAGGCTGGCAACGAACGAAAACACCATGCGCTTGGTGATGTGCCTGAGCTTGAAGTGCCCCAGTTCGTGAGCCAGGACCGCCTCGATCTCCGCAGGCTGCAGGCGATCGACCAGGGTGTCGAAGAAGACGATGCGTTTCGCGCGCCCGAGGCCCGTGAAGTACGCATTGCCGTGCGCCGATCGGCGCGAGCCGTCCATCACGAACACGCCCTTGCTCGAGAAGCCGGTGCGCGACAGCAGTGCGCCGATGCGCTGGGCCAGCGCGGAGTCCTTCAGCGGCTCGAAGCGGTTGAAGAGCGGCGCGATCACCGTCGGGTAGATGACGAGCACCAGCGCGTTGAAGCTCACCCAGAGCAGCCACGCATAGACCCACCACAGGTCACCGGCACCGCGCATCAGCGCGACTACCGCCGCGAGCAGCGGAACGCCGAGGACGGCCGCCAGCACGAAGGATTTCGCCAGGTCGGCAAGCCAGAGCCTGGGGGTCATCCGGTTGAAGCCGTAGCGCGCCTCGATGCGGAACTGCCGAACCCAGGAGAACGGCAGGTCGATGACGCCCAGCAGGATCACCACCGAGATGACGAAAACCAGCTGGAATGCCAGTCCCTCGCCGACCAGGCCGCGCAGCGTCTCGGCAATCCACTGCAGTCCTCCAAGCAGCGTCAGACCGATCAATATCGCAGCGCTGATCGCGGTCTCCACCAGGGCGAGCCGGGTCTTGGCGATCGTGTAGGAAGCTGCCTTGCGGTGCGCCTCCAGCGACACGCGATCGGCAAACTGCCGCGGCACGGCGTCGGCGTGCAGTGCGACATGGCGGACCTGGCGCCAGGCGAGCCAGTATTTCAGCCCGACCATCAGCAGCAGGAAAACGACGAAAGCAACTGAAAGCGTCTGCGACATGGATGAAGTGCGCAATCGTGAGACCGTGCGGGAGTGCCTGAACGTCAGGGCGCGCGGCTTGCCATGCGACAATCGCGCGCCTTTTGTATCGATCGTTGCGCCTCGATCGAGCAACGCGGAAATTATGTCACAGCCCCCCCTCGAATCTGTCCCACGCGGCGAGCGCTACAGCGACACCAACCTGGTCTGGGTGGACATGGAGATGTCCGGGCTCAATCCGGATTCGGACCGCGTCCTTGAAGTTGCCATGGTCATCACCGACGCCGAGCTCGAAGTCGTGGCGGAAGGGCCGGTCCTCGTCGTCCGGCAGCCGGAGCGCGTGCTGCTCGGCATGGACAGCTGGAACACGGCCACGCACGGTCGGTCCGGACTGACCGAGCGGGTCCGCGCCTCCGTGCTGGACGAAGACGAAGCGAGTGATGCGCTGATCGCCTTCATGCTGACCCACGTGCCCGCCGGGAAGTCGCCGATGTGTGGCAACTCCATCTGCCAGGACCGCCGGTTCATGGCGCGCTGGATGCCGCGGCTCGAGGCGTGCTTCCACTACCGCAACCTCGACGTCAGCACGCTCAAGGAGCTGGCGCGGCGCTGGAACCCGGCCGTCTATCGCTCATTCGAGAAGAAAAGCCGCCATGAGGCGCTGGCCGACATCTACGAATCGATCGGCGAGTTGCGGCATTACCGCACGAACTGGCTACGCACCGTAGCCACCTAGTCCTCGCCTACTTCTCGCCAACTCCGAGTGTCGCCTGGGCCGAGGCGCCCGCTGTCGGCTGCACGGGGATTACCTCGGGCGCGCGGCCGTCCTGTGCGCTCACCCAGGCGCGACCCAGCGCGACCCCGAGTGCGAGGAGCACCGGCCCGAGGATCACACCAATGAAGCCAAACGCGATAACGCCGCCGAGGACACCAAGGAAGATCATCCCCAGCGAAAGCGTCGAGCCGCGTGCTATCAGAATCGGTTTCACGAAATTGTCGATGCTGCTGATGACAACCGCACCCCAGATGACCATGAAAATGGCCCAGCCGGCCTCGCCCTGAACGTAGAGCCAGATGGCCGCGGCGCCCCAGATCAGCACGGGCCCCATCGGCACGACGGACAGTACGAAGGTGGCGATGGACAGCATGAACGCAGCTGGCACGCCCGCTATGAGAAAGCCGATCAGTGCAACGATGGCCTGCGCCGCCGCCGTGCCGACGATGCCAATGAAGACGCTGCGCGTGGTGCCGGTGACGATCGTCATCACCTCGGTGCTCAGCCGTCCGGAAAGTCGGTCGGACACCCGCCGGAGGACGGCCACGATGCGATCGCCGTCGCGGTAGTAGAAGAAGACGATAAAGGCCACGAGCAGCAGCTGCAGGATGCCGTCGCCCAGGACACGGACGAAGGCAAGCGACAGACGACCGGCGGGCTCGATCGCGCGCTGCAGCAGCGCGGCGAGTTTCTCGCGGTCGATCAGCAGTGCTTCCAGCTGGCTGTACGCCCGTTCACCAATCACCGGAATGCTTTTCAGCGTCTCGGGGGCGTGCAATCCGCCCTTGGTCCAGCCCTTGATCGTGTCGACCGCGAGCGGGAGCTTGTCGGCGGCCGCAGCCGACAACAGCGTGATCGGAATGATCACGAGAACGAGGATCATCACCAGCATCACCGTCGCCGCGAGGGTCGAATTGCCGCCAACCGATGACTTCAGTCGTTCGAACAGCGGCCAGGTGGCGATCGCCAGCACGCCCGCAAACACCATCGCCGAGATAAACGGCTGCAGCACCAGGAAAATGCCGATGACGATGACGGCGGCGCCACCGAAGCGGAGCAGGTTGTCGAAGTTGGCTTGAATGGACGGCATGACCGGGCGCCTCGAGAGGATGCGGCAGCTTAGCGGGTCCGGGGATCGGAGTTGGCGCCGCGGCCGGCGCGCGGCAAAACCGACGGTGCGGCGTGCTTTCTGGAAGTGCTCTTGGCGCTGGCATGCGCCACGAACCGCGCGCAGGCAATTCGTGCGCAGGCACGATTTGCTGGCCTGCGCGCGTCCCCCCGCCGGGAATTGAACCCAGATCTAGCGCTTAGGAGGCACTTGTTCTATCCGTTGAACTACGGGGAGCGCGGGCAGTATAGCGACGACGCTCACGTAGAATCCCGCCGCCGAGCGATCGGCGAGGCCGAGGAGATGACTGCCGCAGCGCGGACTCTTCTGCCGCAATTGCCCAATTCGTAATCACGCCGACGCCAGCAAGCAATGGCGCGGTTTCGCGGGCGGTCGGGGCATTGATTTCCACAGCGACTGGGGATAACTGGGCGGGCTCTGCATGCAAGGCAAACCACGCAGTGAAACGCGGCGCGCCGGCGATTACGCCGAAGCATCGATCCGCGTACTCAAGGGTCTGGAGCCTGTGCGCCAGCGCCCGGGCATGTACACGCGTACCGACAGCCCGCTGCACATCATTCAGGAGATCATTGATAACGCCTCGGACGAGATCCTGGCCGGCTTTGGACATCGCATCGATGTCACCCTGCATACGGACGGCTCCGTCACGGTCGAAGACGACGGGCGCGGCATCCCGGTCGGGTTGCATCCGGAGGAAAAGGCGCCGGTCGTCGAGATCGTGTTCACGCGCCTGCATGCCGGCGGCAAGTTCGACAAGCGCGCCGGCGGCGCGTACTCGTTTGCCGGCGGGTTGCACGGCGTCGGCGTGTCGGTGACGAACGCGCTGTCCGCGAAGCTCGATGTCACCGTCTTTCGCGATGGCAAGTTGCACACGATTGGATTTGCCGACGGGGAGGTCAGCCAGCCGTTGCGATCGGCGGCGGCCAAGGGCCAGGCCAAGAATACGGGCACGCGCGTGCGTGCATGGCCGAACGTCAAGTATTTCGATTCGCCGCAGGTGCCGGTCGATGAACTGGAGCGCCTGCTGCGCAGCAAGGCCGTGCTGCTGCCGGGTACGGAAGTCACGCTGACGATCGAGAAGACGGGGACAGTCCAGCACTGGCGCTTCGAGGGCGGCCTGCGCGAGTATCTGCTGGCGTCTCTGCCGGTCGATCCGCTGCTGCCTCCGTTCGAGTCGAGCGGTTTCGCTGATGCGGAGGATCAGACCTACGCCGAGGGCGAGGGCGCGAACTGGGTCGTGGTCTGGACCGAAGACGGCCCGGTGACCCGCGAGTCCTATGTGAATCTGATCCCGACCCCGGCCGGGGGAACGCACGAGGCCGGACTGCGCGATGGCCTGTTCAACGCGGTGCGCGCGTTCGTCGATGCGCACGGGCTGCTTCCGAAGGGGGTGAAGCTGCTGCCGGAGGACGTGTTCGCGCGCGCGAGCTTCGTGCTCTCTGCGAAGGTGCTCGATCCCCAGTTCCAGGGCCAGATCAAGGAGCGCCTGAACAGCCGCGACGCACTACGGCTGGTGTCCACTTTTGTGCGGCCGCACTTCGAGTTCTGGCTGAACCAGCACCCGAACGAGGGTCGTCAGCTGGCGGAACTGGTGATCCGGCAGGCGCAGGCGCGCGCCCGGGCGGGACAGAAAGTCGAGAAGAAGAAGGGCTCCGCGGTGGCCGTGCTTCCGGGCAAGCTCACCGACTGCGAATCGACCGAAATCACACGCAACGAACTGTTCCTCGTGGAAGGGGATTCGGCGGGCGGTTCGGCAAAAATGGGTCGCGAGAAGGGGTTCCAGGCGATCCTTCCGCTGCGCGGCAAGGTGCTTAATACCTGGGAAGTCGAGCGCGATCGGCTATTCGGCAACGCCGAGGTGCACGACATCGCCGTGGCGATCGGCGTCGATCCGCACGGCCCGTCGGACGACGTGAATCTCGAGGGGCTGCGCTACGGCAAGATCTGCATCCTCGCCGATGCCGATGTCGATGGTTCGCACATCCAGGTGCTGCTGCTGACACTCTTCTTCAGGCACTTCCCGCAACTGGTCGACCGCGGCCACATCTTCGTCGCCCGGCCGCCGCTGTTCCGGGTCGACGTCAATGCGCAGGGAAAGCGCCCGGCGCGTCGCATCTATTGCCTCGATGACGCCGAGCTCGATGCGACGCTGGAGAAGCTGGGCGATGAGGGCGTCAAGGAGTCGGCCTGGAGCATCGCGCGGTTCAAGGGGCTCGGTGAGATGAGCCCGGAGCAGCTCTGGGAGACGACGATGAATCCCGACACGCGTCGCATGCTGCGTGTCGGGCTCGGCGATCTCCCGGCCGAGAAGACCGCGGCGACGATGACGATGCTGATGGGCCGCGCCGAAAGCCAGGCGCGACGCGCCTGGCTTGAGGAGCACGGCCACGAGGTCGATGCAGACGTCTAGCAGCAACGCGAGCCGGTGGTTCGACGGCCTGGCTCCCCTGAACGGGTCTTTTTTGGGGGCGTGCCTTGCGCGCATACTTGCGCGCGGCCGCCAGGGCGGACACCAAACCAGAAATCCCGCATGACACAGGGGCAGTCATCCGGCGGCACCGCAAGTCCGCCGTTCACCGTTGACGCAGCGATTGCCATACCCAGACCGGCGTGGCTGAGCTGGTGCATCGGCGCGCTGGCGGCAGCGCTGCTCGCGAGCCTCCTGGCGCCATGGCTGCTGCCTCAGACCGTGCAGAGCGCCAATCCCGCGCTGACGCCATTCCTGGTCTGGGCGCAGCGCATTGTTGCCCTTGTGCTGGGCCTGCTGGTGCTCGCCTGGATGGCGATCGTCCGGGACGCACAGCGCCGCGCGCGTGACCGTGCACGGCTGTGGGAAGAGTCGATCGAGTCGATGAATGTTGGCGTCGCGTTGTGGGATGCCGGCGACGTCCTGATCGGATGCAATGAAGCCTATCGCACGCTGTATTCGGAGCTGCAGGCTCAGCTCGTTCCCGGCCGCAGCTACCGCGACTTGATGGCCGCGTACTACCGAGTTGCCCCGGCCGATGTCATCGATGGGCGCACGCTGGTGGACTTCATCGCCGATGGCGAACGCCGCCGTCGCAGCGGCTCGGAAGTGAGCGAGGTGGCACGCCATCATCGGGGGCGCTGGCTGTTGATGACCGATTGCCGGACGGCGAGCGGCGGCATCATCAGCTTCCGCAGCGATGTCACGGAACAGAAGGTCATCGAGCATGAGCTCAGCAAGCGCCGCAAGCTGATCGACGATCTCGCGGCGCTGACCTACGACTGGTTCTGGCGCCAGGATGCCGAAGGCCGCTTCGTCGAGTTCTCCGCCGCGATGGAGGAGCACGTCAAGGCCGCGCCCGACCGCCTGCTCGGACAGCGCCGCGAGGAGATGCCGGGTTTCGAGGCCGACCCGAACCAGTATGCGGAGTACCGGGCGCGAGTCGCGCAGCGGCAGCCGTTTCCATGGTTCACGTACCGCGCCCGTCGCGGCGACGGCTCGCCGATGTGGATCGCGGTCACCGGTAAGCCGATCTTCGATGAGAAAGGCGAGTTCCAGGGCTACTACGGTGCCGGGCGCGTGGTCACCGAGCGCGAGGACATGCTGGCAGCGCTGCGGCGCAGCGAGGAGCGATTCCGTGCGCTCACGATGCTCGCGACAGAGTGGTACTGGGAGACGGATACTGATCTGCGGGTTACCGCGGTGCGCGGTGAACCGGCGCGGCAGGAGCGCTTCGCGGCATGGACGCTGAATCGCCGCTTCTGGGAGATCGAACACATCGATCCGGCATTTCCGGTCGACTGGTCGGTGCTGCGCGAGCGGGTCGTAAGGCGCGAGTCGTTCCGGAACTTCAAGCTGAAACTGCGCAACGGCGAGGAGGTCGCGTATTACGAGCTCGCCGGCCAGCCGGTGTTCGAACGTGGTGAGTTCGTCGGCTATCGCGGCCTGGCATGGGACGTGACCGAGCGCGAGTCGCTGATCGCGCGCATTTCCGACAGCGAGGCACGTTTCCGCGCACTGACCGAGCTCTCGTCCGACTGGTACTGGGAAATGGACGACAGCCTGCGCTTCACGGTGCTGCGGCAGGGCGCGCGGGGATCGTTCGGCCTGAGCGAGGACGAGGTCATCGGCAAGCACCGCTGGGAGCTGCCAGGCGAACTGATCCAGCCGTCCTCGTGGGACGAGCATCGCGCCACGCTGCTTGCCCACCGCCCGTTCCGTGACGTGATGTTCCGTCGCTGGATGCCCGACGGCTCGCTGGTCTATCACCTGACCAGCGGCGATCCGGTGTTCGATGCCGAAGGCAACTTTCGCGGCTACCGCGGAATCGGCAAGAACATCAGCGAGCAGATCCGGGCGCAGGAGCGCATCGAGCGGCTCGCGACCGTCGATGCACTCACGCAATTGTCGAACCGCCAGACCTTCGACGAGCGCGCCGGGCGGCTGCTGGCGACGTCCTACGCCGAAGGCAAGCGCTGCTCGCTGCTGTTCATCGATCTCGACAATTTCCGCCTGCTCAACAACGGCTACGGTCACCGCGTCGGCGACGAGATGCTCGCGATCGTTGCCAGCCGCATGCGCGATGTCGTCGGCGAGCCTCACCTGCTTGGGCGTCGCGGCGGGGATGAACTCGTCGTGCTGCTGGTGGATCTGCAGCGACCGGATGCTGCGGTCGAGGTCGCGCGCAAGCTGATCGATGCGATCTGCGAGCCGGCGCGCATCCTCGGCATGGAGATCGCCGTGACAGCGTCCGTCGGCATCAGCTTCTTCCCGCAGGACGGCATCGATCTCGACTCGCTGTTGAACGCTGCCGATGCGGCGATGTACCAGGCGAAGGACAGCGGCCGCCGCACCTATGCGTTCTATACGCAGACGGTGGCGCGGCGCGTCGACCTGCGGTTGCGGCTCGAACAGCGGCTCCGCAAGGCGGTCGAGTCGCGCGACTTCAAGCTGTTTTACCAGCCGCTGGTGTCGCTTGCCGACGGCAAGATGATCGGTGCCGAGGCGCTGATCCGTTGGCGCGATGCCGAACTGGGCGACATCTCGCCCGCCGAGTTCATCCCGATCGCGGAGGAGTCCGGCCTGATCGTCGGCCTGGGCGACTGGGTGCTGCGCGAAGCGTGCCGCGCGCGCCAGGAATGGCGCCATCTGCAGCTCGACGTCCCGCCTGTGGCGATTAACATGTCCGGCGTGCAGCTGCGCCAGCTCGGCTGCGTCGAGGGGCTGCTCGACGTGCTGAACGCCTACGAAGTGGCGCCCTCGGAGATCGAGGTGGAGGTCACGGAAACGGGGCTGCTCGATACGTCGGCAGTGTCACGCGAGAACCTGGTGCGCATGCGCAATGCCGGGGTACGCCTGGCGCTCGACGATTTCGGCGTCGGTTTTTCGAGCCTCGCACACCTGCGCGACCTGCCGATCCATCGGCTGAAAATCGACCGCAGCTTTACCGTCGAGTGCATGCGCGATGCCCGCACACTGACGATCGTCAAGGCGGTGATCGAGATGGCCCGCTCGCTCGGCATCAGCGTCACTGCGGAGGGGATCGAGACGCAGGCGCAGCAGACCTGGATGCAGCATCTGGGATGCGATGCCGCGCAGGGGTATCTGTTTGCCCGGCCGATGCCCGGCGACGACTTCATCAAGCTTTTCATCGATCGCCGCGGCACCGGTCGCGAGCGGTCACTGATGCACTAGGAGACTCCGCTGCACACGACATATTTCGAAGGCGCATGGCACGACGGCAACGTCCCGCTGATCGGTGCGATGGATCACAGCGTCTGGCTCGCTTCGACGATCTTCGACGGCGCGCGCTCGATCCATCGCATGGCGCCGGACCTGCGTGCGCACTGCGCGCGCACCTATGACTCCGCACGGCGGGTGGGACTGACGCTTGAGCTGCCGATCGACGAACTGATGCGACTCGCCATCGAAGGGATCCATCGTTTCCCGGCCGATACCGACCTGTACATCCGGCCACTGGTGTTCGGAACGGCCGGCCTGCTGGTGCCGGAAAAGAGCGCGTTTGCACTGACGGTGTTCGATGCGCCGTTGCCGCCCTTCGCGGGATTCTCGGCGCATCTGTCGCAGCGCCGTCGCCCGTCACCGCTGGCCGCGACCACTGACGCCAAGGCGTCCGCGCTGTATCCCAACGTCGCACGTGCCTTGCGTGAGGCGGCCGAGGCCGGGTTCAATAATGCCGTGGTGCTGGATCCCGAAGGCAACGTTGCCGAGTTCGCCACCGCGAATCTGTTCTTCGTGTCCGAAAGCGGCGCCGTCGTCACGCCGGCGGCCAACGGAACTTTCCTGGCGGGGATTACCCGGGCGCGCGTGATCCAGCTGCTGTCTGACGTCGGCATCGCAGTGAAGCAACGCGCCGTGAAGCCGGAAGAACTCGACTCTGCCCGTGAGATCTTCAACACCGGCAATTTCGGCAAGGTGATGCCGTGCACGCGTTACGGCGAGCGCGAACTGCCGATGGGCCCCGTGGCAACACGCGCGCGCGAGCTCTATATGGAGTTCGCTGCCGGCTGTCGCGTCTGAATCCGATACCGGCCGGCGCCGGCCGGCCGGGCTCCGTAGAATCGCATCAGGCACCGTCGGGTGCGCCACCTCCATGCTCGAACAACAGTCCCTATTCCCCGCCGGTGACGGCAGCGACGGCGACGGCAGCGACTCTCTGACGCTCGCCCAGTTCGCGCAGCGGGCGTACCTCGACTACGCGATCTCGGTCGTCAAGGGCCGCGCGCTGCCCGACGGCGCCGACGGCCAGAAGCCGGTGCAGCGTCGCATCCTGTTCGCGATGAACGAGATGGGGCTGGTGGCCGGGGCGCGGCCGGTGAAGTCGGCGCGCGTCGTTGGCGATGTGCTTGGCCGCTTTCATCCGCACGGTGACCAGGCCGCGTATGACGCGATGGTGCGGATGGCGCAGGACTTCTCGCTGCGCTACCCGCTGGTCGACGGCCAGGGCAACTTCGGCAGCCGCGACGGCGACGGCGCGGCGGCGATGCGCTACACCGAGGCGCGACTGACGCCGATCGCGCGCCTGCTGCTCGACGAAATCGACGAAGGTACGGTTGATTTCATGCCGAACTACGACGGCTCGACGCAGGAACCGCGGCTGCTGCCGGCACGCCTGCCCTTCGTGCTGTTGAACGGTGCTTCGGGCATCGCGGTCGGCATGGCCACCGAGATCCCGTCGCACAACCTGCGCGAAGTGGCGGCGGCCACGTTGCTGCTGCTCGGCAATCCGAAGGCTTCGCTCGACGACGTGCTGGCAAGGCTTCCGGCGCCGGACTTTCCAGGCGGCGGCCAGATCATTTCGTCCCGCAGTGACATCCGCGACATCTATACCAGTGGCCGCGGCAGCCTCAAGGTGCGCGCGCGCTACGAGTTCGAGGAACTGGCGCGAGGGCAATGGCAGCTCGTCGTTACCGAACTGCCGCCTTCGGCCTCGGCGCAGCGCGTGCTCGAGGAAATCGAGGAACTCACGAATCCGAAGGTCAAGGCCGGCAAGAAGGCCCTGACGGCGGAGCAGCAGCAGACCAAGCAACTGATGCTGTCGGTGCTCGATACCGTGCGCGACGAGTCCGGCAAGGACGCGGCAGTGCGGCTGGTGTTCGAGCCGCGCACGTCGAAGGTCGACCGCGACGAGTTCGTGCGGACCTTGCTGGCGCAAACGAGCATGGAAGCCAGTGCGCCGATCAACCTCGTGATGATCGGCCGCGACGGCCGGCCGCGCTGCAAGCCGCTCAACGAGATCCTCCTGGAGTGGATCGAGTTCCGGGTCGACACGGTGCGCCGTCGTTCCCAGCATCGGCTGCAGAAGGTCGAGGATCGCATCCACATCCTCGAGGGGCGGCAGGCGGTCCTGCTGAATATCGACAAGGTCATCAAGCTGATCCGCAACTCGGACGAGCCGAAGGCGGACCTGATCAAGGCGTTCAAGCTGACCGAGCGCCAGGCCGAGGACATCCTGGAGATCCGGCTGCGGCAACTCGCGCGGCTGGAAGGTCTCAAGATCGAGCAGGAGCTGGCCGAATTGCGCAAGGAGGAGGGCGGGCTGCGCAAGCTGCTGGGATCGGACGCCGTGCTGCGCAAGCAGGTCGCGCGCGAGATCGAGGACGATGCGAAGAAGTACGGCGATGCACGGCGTACGCTGATCGAGGAGGCCGAGCGCGCGGCCGTCGAAGTCAAGGTGCTGGACGAGCCGGTGACGGTGATCGTCTCCGAGAAAGGCTTTGTGCGCGCGCGCAGCGGCCATGGCCATGATCCGGCGCAATTCGGCTTCAAGACGGGCGACGCACTGTATGAGGCGTACGAGTGCCGCAGCGTCGACCAGATGATCGCGATCGGCAGCAACGGTCGCGTGTATTCGGTGCCGGTGGCGCAGCTGCCGTCGGCGCGCGGCGATGGCGCTCCCGTCAGCTCGATGATCGAGCTTGAGGCCGGGACGAAGCTGGTCAGCTATGTCGCTGGCCCGCCGGAAGCGCCGCTGCTGCTGGCGACCAGCAATGGCTACGGCTTCGCGGCATCGCTTGGCGACATGGTGTCCCGGCAGAAGGCCGGCAAGCAGTTCATCACGGTCGAGGAGGGTGCCGAGCCGCTGCGCCCGCAGCTCGTCAAGGCGGCCAGCGACCGGCTGATCGCCTGCCTGTCCGCCAAGGGGCGCGTGCTGGTGTTCGATGCCAGCGAGATCAAGGCGCTCGCGGGCGGCGGGCGCGGTGTCACGCTGATGGACCTTGACGATGGCGAGAAGCTGCTGGCGGCGCTTCCGATCTCCAGTGGAGCGGTGCTGCACGCGACGCGCGGTTCCGCCGGCAAGCCGGTCGAGGTCAGGCTCGTCGGTGCTCAGCTGGAAGGCCAGCACGGACACCGTGCGCGCAAGGGCAAGCTGGTCGATTCCAAGCTGAAACCCCCGTTTGTTCTGTCACGGCTGCCCGAGGCATAACGCATGAGGCTCATTTATACGACGCTGCTCTTCATTCACCTTCTCGGGGTGGTCATCTGGGTCGGTGGCATGTTCGTGCTGCATTTCGCAGTGCGCCCTGCAGCCGCGGGCCAGTTGCCGCCGCCGCAGCGACTGCCGCTGCTCGCGACGGCGCTGGACCGCTTCTTCTTCTGGGTGACGATCGCGATCATCGCCATCCTCGGCAGCGGCATCGGTCTGATTCTCGGCGCCGGTGGATTCGCAAACGCGCATGTATCCGTGCACGTGATGTTTGCCATCGGCCTCGCGATGATGGGGATCTTCCTGCATATCCGCTTCGCGCCGTTCCCGCGATTGCGGCGCGCGGTGGCGGCGAACGATTGGCCGACGGCGGCGGCGAACCTCGACGTGATCCGCAAGCTGGTCGCCACCAACCTGGCGCTCGGTATTGTGACCACCGCGGTGGCGACGATCGGACGTGCGCTGCTGTAGCTCGCTACAGCGACAGCGTGCCGCGGGCGACCATCACGGCGCGGCCACCGACACGAACGCGACGGGCGGTGCCGCCGGTCTGGTCGTACGAAAGCGCAATAGCACTCGGACGGCCCATCTCGAGCCCCTGCTGGATCTCCCAGTTCTGGGGGCCATCGTTGCCGGCATGTTCAGCGAGCCATCCCGCCAGCGCGGCCGCGGCAGACCCGGTGGCCGGGTCCTCAGCCACTCCGAGTCCGGGCGCGAACATGCGCGCACGCCAGCTCGCCTCGCCGTTGCGGGCCACCGGATAGAGCTTCTGCGTGCTGCGGTCACCCAGCAGGGCTTGCCACCGTTCGAGATCGAGCCGGGCAGCGGACAGCGCGTCCACAGTGGCGAGCGGCACCACCAGGAAGGGCACGCCGCAGGACCAGACCTCGGGTCGGGACGGCACCGCGCTCGCCGCAAGGCCGAGCATCGCGGCCGCGCCAGCGAGGTCCTCGATCACCTCGACCAGTTCCGGAGACTGCGCGGTGGTGAGGGTGCAGCCGTGAATCGAACCGTCGGCATGGCGATCGATGCTGACCGGCACCGGGCCCACGGCTTCCTCGAACACGATGTCGCGCACACCGGGACCGATGCGGCCGAGCGATGCGAGTGCGAACGCGGTCCCCACGGTGGGATGGCCAGCGAAGGGCAGTTCGCCCCCTGGCGTGAAGATGCGAACCCGTGCGGCATGCGCCGGGTCGGCGGGAGGAAGCACGAAGGTGGTTTCGCTGTAGTTGAACTCGCGCGCGACCGACTGCATCGTCGCGTCGTCGATTCCGCGTGCATCGAGCACGACGGCCAGCGGATTGCCGCCGAAGCGGCGATCGGTGAACACATCCAGCGTGCAGTACTCGAAGTTCATCCGCGAGACCTCCGTATCGATGTCAGCCGTCCGGCCGCGACCAGTGCGACCACGACGGCTGCATATATCCAAGCGACGGTATCGATCGTCTCGCCGAACAGCAATCCGGCGAAGCCGATCGTCAGGAACACCTGCAGCAGCTGCACCTGGCCGACCCGCGCCAGTCCCCCTTCGGCCAGTCCGCGGTACCAGGCGAAGAATCCAAGGAACTGCGAGAACACGGTGACGTAGCCGAACGCGAGCGTGGTACGGAGCTCAATCGGCCACGGTTGATGCCAGGCGAGCCACGCGACTGGGACCAGCAGCACCGGGGCGGCCATGACGAGCGCCCAGCAGATCACCTCCGGACCGCCGATCGCGCGCGCGAGCCGGCCGCCCTCGGCGTAGCCCAATGCTCCAAATCCGACAGCAGCGAGCAGCCAGAGATCGCCCGCTGCAAATCCACCGCCGCCGGTCTGCCATGCGAAGTGCAGCACCACCGCACTGCCGGCGATCGCAAACAGCCAGAACGCCTTCGATGGACGCTCCCCGCCGAGCCAGGCGGCAAAGAGTGCTGTGGCCAGCGGCAGCACCCCGACCACGATGGCGCCATGCGCTGCCGGGACGGTCTTCATGCCGATCGACGAGCAGACCGGAAAGCCGACGATCACGCCGAGCGCGACGGCTGCGAGCTGTGGCAACTGGGCACGGCCCGGGCGTGGAGCCCGACGCCACCACAGATAGAGGGCCGCCGGGAGCGCCGCCAGCACCGCCCGGCCGAGTCCAATCAGCCATGGGTCGAGTTCGACAACCGCGACTCGTGTCATCGGCAACGTCAGGCTGAAGATCAGCACGCCGATGAAGCCGAGCAGCAGGCCGCGCGCTTCGTGAGGCGCGTGTGCAGGCAGGGTCGTCTGCAAGGTCGGACCGGTTCCGGGGTCGTCGCGCGCGAGCAATGCTGGTGCAGGGATCGCGATCAGCGTGATTTCAGCGGCGCACCTGCGTCAGTGCCTGCTGCGCAGCCGCAGCCATCAGGCGCGCATCCGAAGCGATGGAGACGAAGCGAAAGCCCATCGCCAGCCGCTTCTTCGCGGTCTCGGCGGTGCCGTTGTGGATGCCGGCGACGATGCCATGCGCCTGGGCGCGCGCCAGGATGTGCTCGATCGCCTGCGCTGCTGGCGGGTCGACATCATCGAGCACCGGCCGGCAGCCGAGCGAAAGGGAAAGGTCGGAGGGCCCGATGTAGACCGCATCCAGGCCTTCAACCGACAGGATGGCGTCGACATTTTCCAGGGCCTGCGCGGTCTCGATCATCGCGAAACGCACGATCGTTGCGTCGGCATGCTGCGGATAGTCGGCGCCGCCATACAGCAGCGCACGCGTCGGACCGAAGCTGCGCGTACCGTGCGGCGCGTAACGCGTGTAGGCAACGAAGCGCTCCGCCTCGGCGCGCGTGTTGATCATCGGGCAGATGACGCCATAGGCACCGGCGTCCAGCGACCTCATGATGATGGCCGGTTCGAGCCACGGTACGCGCACCATCGGCACGGCCGGTGTGGTGGAGATCGCAGTCAGCATGTGGACCGCCGCGGCATAGTCGACGATGCCGTGCTGCAGGTCGATCGTAACCGAGTCCCAGCCCTGGTGCGCCATCGTCTCCGCGGCGAAGCCATCGGGAATCGTCAACCAAGCGTTGATGGCTGAGCGCCCCTCGGTCCAGATCTGTCGCAGCGCGTTCGGTCGCATCGCGGAAGTCCTCCGGCCGGGTCCGGCCGTGTCGGTTGGGAGAAGCAGCCGACGATACTGCATGCCCGCTGGCCCGGCCGGCGGACTTGAAAACCGGGCGGGTCGCCTCAAACGTCGGCAAAATAGCGGGCTTCGCACGGGTGGCGCCCGGAAAGCAGCCGCTCGTTGGTCAGTCAATCGAAAGGGGAGCAAGAAGATGGGTGCGGGAGATGCGGCGATGAAAGAGACCCTTGGTTTCCAGGCCGAGGTCAAGCAGCTTTTGCAGCTGATGATTCATTCGCTGTACAGCAACAAGGAAATCTTCCTGCGCGAGCTCATCAGCAATGCATCCGACGCGCTCGACAAGCTCCGCTTCGAGTCGATCGCGCAGCCCGCCCTGATGGAGGGCCACGGGGAACTGGCGATCCACGTACGCCATGACAAGTCCGCGCGCACCATCACGGTGTCGGACAACGGCATCGGCATGAGTCGGCAGGAAGCGATCGAACATCTGGGCACGATTGCGAAGTCAGGCACCCGCGAGTTCTTCGCGCAGCTGACCGGTGACCAGCAGAAGGACGCGCAGCTGATCGGCCAGTTCGGTGTCGGCTTCTATTCCAGCTTCATCGTCGCGGATCGTGTCACGGTCGTGACTCGCCGCGCGGGAGCTGCACCCGGCGACGCAGTCCGCTGGCAAAGCGACGGCGGCGGCGAGTTCTCGATCGAGTCCGCCGAGCGCGCGGAGTGCGGTACCGATGTCACCCTGCACTTGAAGGAGGGCGAGGACGAACTGCTCGAAGGCCACCGGCTGAAGTCGATCGTCTCGAAGTATTCCGACCACATCTCTGCGCCGATCCGCATGCGCGGGGAGAAGTGGGACAAGGACAAGGGGGAGATGGTCGCCGCCGAGGAGGACGAGACCGTCAACCAGGCGAGTGCATTGTGGGCCCGTGCCAAGGGCGACATTACAGACGAGCAGTACCAGGAGTTTTACCGTCACGTCTCGCACGATTTCGGCGAGCCGCTGGCCTGGACCCACAGCCGCGTCGAAGGCCGCACCGAGTACACGCAGCTGCTCTACATCCCGGCGCGCGCGCCGTTCGACCTGTGGGACCGCAACCAGCGCCACGGCATCAAGCTCTACGTGCGGCGCGTCTTCATCATGGACGACGCTGAGCAGCTGATGCCGCCCTACCTGCGCTTTGTGCGCGGCGTCATCGACAGCAGCGACCTGCCGCTCAACGTCTCGCGCGAGATCCTGCAGGAAAGTCGCGACGTCAAGGCGATCCGCGAAGGCTCGACCAAGCGCGTGCTGTCGCTGCTCGAGGATCTCGCCGAGAACCAGAAGGACAAGTACGCCACCTTCTGGAAGGAGTTTGGCCAGGTGCTGAAGGAAGGCATCGGCGACGACCCGATCAACCGCGAGCGCATCGCGGCGCTGCTGCGCTTCGCCTCGACCGCGCCGGGCGAGGGCGCGGCGGTGTCGCTGAAGGACTACGTGGGCCGCATGAAGGAAGGCCAGGACAAGGTCTACTACGTGACGGCCGACACGCTCGACGGCGCGCGCTCGAGCCCGCACCTCGAGATCTTCCGCAAGAAGGGCATCGAAGTGCTGCTGCTGACAGAGCGGGTCGACGAGTGGATGCTCTCGTTCCTGCACGAATTCGAAGGCAAGGCTCTGGCCTCGGTCGCCAAGGGCGGCCTCGATCTCGGTACCTTCGCCGACGAGCAGGAGAAGGCCGAGCAGCAGAAGACCGAAGACGAGTTCAAGGATCTCGTCGTGCGCGTCAAAGCGGCACTGGGTGAGAGAGTGAAGGACGTGCGGGTCACGTTCCGGCTCACCGATTCCGCCGCCTGCCTGGTCAGCGACGAGCATGAGATGAGCGGGCACCTGCAGCGCCTCCTGAAGGCGGCCGGGCAGAAGGCACCGGAGTCGCGTCCGATCCTGGAGCTCAATCCGACCCACCCGCTGGTCTCCCGGCTGAAGGCGAACGAGTACGACCTTGCGGACTGGGCGCAGCTGCTGTTCGACCAAGCGCTGCTTGCCGAAGGCGGACAGCTGGACGAGCCGGCGACCTTCGTCCAGCGCGTGAACCGCCTGCTGCTGGATGCCGGCGCGAAGTAATAGAGCGCCGGTGTCCCGCGGGCACCGCACTGCCGCGGCCGAAGCCACACCCCTGCGCGGGTTCCCGCCGCTCATCGATCGGCACGTTGAGCGCCTGATCCTCGGCAGCTTCCCGTCAGCGGCCTCGCTGGCGGCGGCCCAGTACTACGCGCATCCGCGCAACCAGTTCTGGCCGATCCTCGGCCGCCTGCTTGGCGAACCGCTGGCGGACCTGCCCTACGCGGAGCGGCTCCCGCGCGTCCTCGCGCACCGGCTCGGGATCTGGGACGTGTACGGGGCCTGTGAGCGGACCGGAAGCGCCGATACGGCGATTCGCAATGCCCGGCCCAATGCCTTCGCCCGCCTGCGGCGGCTGGCGCCACGGCTGCGGGGCGTTGCCTTCAATGGCTCGGCTGCGGCCCGATTCCGGCCGCTTTTCGAGCAAGCGGGCTTCGAGGTGCGGGTGCTACCGTCCACCAGTCCCGCACATGCCGGCCGCAGTTTCGAGGAGAAACTGGCTCTGTGGGCGGCTTGGTGGCGCGCGCCTTAAAGGTGTCTGGTCGCTGGGCGGGTACGGTCGGCGGTCCAGGCCGTTAACGCCCGTTCCGGAGAGCGGGATCGGCTACGCTTGCAGTCGAAGGCGCAGGGGCAGAACGAGTCGGAATGAGTACTACAACCACAGCTAGTTCAGGACGGGCGAGCCGGGGCGGCGCGCATCGTTCCCTGGTAGGCCTGCGAGCGGCGATGCGCAGCACGCTTGATCCGCTGTTGCCTACGGCGGCACGCGATGCCATCCAGGTCATTGATGCCGACCCCCAGGCCTCGGGCACGTTGAAGAAGTCGGTGCGGCGCCTGCTGGTCGACCAACGCGAGTTCTCCAGCACGTTCTTTTCCGCGGTCGAGCGCGAGATCGACGCTGCTGTCGATGAGTTGTTCCGGTCGGATCGCGAGCAACGCAAATCCAACGAAAAGGAAAAGCCCGAGGGCACCCCCGCCGCGTCGCTTTCGCTGGTCGATTACGACCAGATGGAAGAGAACATGCTGCTGGACCGGTTCGCCGCGCGCATACGCAACGCGGTGGACGAGCACTTCGGCCCGCTGACCCAGCGCCTTGCCTCCGTGCTGAAGGTGCAGGGCCTGACCGACCGCGAGAATCCGTTTCATCCGATCCGTTTTTGCCGTGCGCTGGGCGAGGCGGTCGAAAAGCTGGACTTTAAGGGCGACCAGCGCTTGGTCGTCGTCAAGGCGTTCGATGGCGCGCTGGGTCATCCGCTGAGCGAGCTCTACAAGGAACTGAACCGGCAGCTGCAGGAGCAGGGCGTCGAGGAGCGCAATACTGCCGCCACCGCCTTCAAGAATTCGATGGCGGGATTCCGCAACACGTTCATGGCCACGGGCCGACCGTCGCAGGTAGGCGGCCATGCGGGAGCCATCACCGGGGCCACCGCCGAGCAGCTGTTGAGTGCGCTTTACCAGCGCATGCAGGTGCCGATGGCGGGCGCGCACGTGCACGCGACGCCGGTTGTGCCGGTCACGGCGATACCCCCGCAGCCGCTGTTCGATCGGGCAGATCTCGCGGTTTCGTCGGCGCCCGTCGCGCCCGGTGGAACCGGCTTTGCTAATACGGGCGTGTTTGCGCCAGGCGGGGCGATCGCGCCGGGAACGCCGGTGCAGTTTGCGGCGATCGATCCGGGCCTGCTCGCATCGATCAACGAGGTGCAGCGGCTGAATGCCCTGGCGGCCGTGGCCGCCCGCAGCGGTTCGGCGACCGGCGCCTCGATCAGCGAACGCGACGAGGCGCAGTTGCGCGCACATGTCGCGGAGAAGGCCACCAAGCAGATCGACAAGCTGGTGATCGAGCTGGTCGGGATGCTGTTCGACCGCATCCACCAGGACAAGCACTTGCCGGCCGAGATCAAGACCGCGTTGTCGCGGTTGCAGTTCCCGATCATGAAGGTGGCGCTGTCGGACTCGGATCTGTTCGTCTCGCCGCTGCAGCCGGCGCGCCGCCTGATGGACCGCATCGCCAGCACGGCGATCGGCTGGATTCCCGAAGGTGAGGAAAACCAGCGTTACCTGGCAGAGGTCAACAAGGCCGTCGATACGGTTGTCGTCGCGATCAACGAGGGTCCGACGATCTTTGAGAAGGCGCTGGCCGAGTTTGAGAAATATCTGAACGAGGAACGCTCGCGCGACGACGACCCGATCACGCGCGCGAAGCGCGCGCTCGAGGAGGCCGAGACGCGCGAGGTGATGTCGATCAACGCGGCGATTGCGATCCGCCGCGCGTTCGATGGAGTTCAGCTGGAGTCGTACCTGCGCGAGTTCCTGCTCGACACGTGGGTCAAGGTGATGGTCGCTGCCACGTTGCGCGAGCGTACCCAGCCGGACTTCGCGAAGAAATTCCGCGACACGGTTCCGGATCTGGTCTGGAGCGTGCAGCCGAAGATCAACCCGGACGACCGTAAGCGGCTCGTCAAGACGATTCCGGCGGTGCTCAACACGTTGCGGGAAGGACTGCAGCTGATCGAGCAGTCGTCGACGCAGACGCAGGAGTTCTTCAGCCGGCTGATGGGGTCGCACGCCCAGGCGGTGAAGGCCCTCGAGGTGGCCTACGGTGCCGCACCGCCGGTTGATGCCGGAATGATCAAGAAGCGCCTCGACGAGGTAAAGATCGTCGAGCCCCCGCCGCCGGTCGCCGGCGAGGACGAGCATCTGACGATCCCGGCCGCGGCGGTACGCAGCGCTGCCGCGGCGAATCACGCCGAAGTGAACGTGCTCGATTCGCCGCCGACCGTCGCACCGGAAGAGATGATCCCGATCGAGCAGCTCTCCGACGAGGACATCGACGAGATGATCGAAGGCTGGGAACGCGGCTCGTGGTTCGACCTTTACACCGGCCAGCAAAGCGAGCGCGTCCGGCTGCGGTGGATCAGCCCACGTCGCAACTTCTACCTCTTCACTTCGGCCGAAACCGGCAAAGCGCACTCGCTGGCGCCGCTGGTGCTGCGCGGCTACGTCCGCGCCGGCCGTATCCGCAGCGCGGAAAGCGCGCCGCTGTTCGAACGCGTGGTCGGCAACCTGATGCGCGACCTCGGAGCCCCAGCGGCCGAGCCGGCCTGACGTGCGCCGCGCATCGAGCCGCGCCACGCGGACTCGGGTCACGCTGTCCGAGGAAGACGGCGTCCGCTACCTGCACTTCGGCACCGAGTGGATCCAGGGTGGCATGCGCATCGCGCGGCCCTGGCGACTCGAGCTTGAATACCAGAAGCAGATGATGGCGCTCGCGCTGTTCCTGCCGCAGCCGCGCCATGTCCTCCAGCTCGGCCTGGGTGCGGCCGCATTGACCAAGTTCTGCTACCGGCACCTGCCCGAGGCGCAGCTGACGGCGGTCGAACTCAGCGGGGATGTCATCGACGTGGCGCGACAGTGGTTCTGTCTGCCGGAAGATGACGAACGCCTGCAGGTGGTGCAGCACGAGGCACGTGATTACCTCGGCGGCCTGCGTGCGGCCGGCCGGGCCGACTGGCTCCAGGTGGACCTGTATGACGCCACCGCCCGCGGCCCGGTGCATGACGACGTCGAGTTCTATCGCCTCTGCCGGCGAGCGCTGCGACGTCCCGGGATCGCCTGCTTCAACCTGTTCGGGGGGCGGTTCGATGCCAGCTTCCGGGTCATTTCGGAAGCTTTTGACGGACGCGCGCTGGCCGGCCCGGAAGTTGACGAGGGCAACCGCATCGTTTTTGCCGTGGTCGGACCGCGGATTGACATGCCGATGGGAGTCCTGGCTGCGCGCGCCGCAAGCCTGGAGTCCGCCTGGCGCATGCCATTCCGGCACTGGCTGCAGCAGATTGCCGAACTCAACGACGTTTCAGATCCCGTACGCCTCTGATGCAACACGCCTAATTGACGGGTTGCCGATGCTCATATGCAACTTGACAGCCGCCCGGGCCCCGATAGAGTCGGGGCCTGACCCAGGGCTGCGCGGCCAGGCATCAGCACGGACATAAATGGAGTTCACGCCCCACACCGACGCCCCGAGAACTGCCGGCGAGTTGCCGTACGTGACTGCTGCGCAGGCGTCGGCGTTGATGAAGTCGGCAATGGCGATCTCCAATGAGCTGATCGCCACGGCGTTCCCGGGGATCATGCGCACTATCAGCGAAGAGCTGACGAGCACATGGGACTTCGACGTCAGTTCGCCGCTGGTGCAGCGCCTGCTGAGCACCAAGTCGAGCGAAGTGGAACACGCGTTCGTCGAGCACCTGAAGCAGGCGCAGGACCAGGCGTTCCAGGAAATCACGGTCGGGCGCGTGCAGCCGCCGCCGGGATCACTCGACGCCGAGACACTGTCGCTCGTCGATTCGATCTCGGTTGAGAGCAACACCGTGGTCGAGCGGCACGCCGGCAAGGTGGCCGGGCATGCCGACCTGGTGCTGCGCGACCTCAATCTGGTTGTCGCCTACGTGCTGGGTCGCAGTGCCGTGCGCAACTCCGAGAACCCGCTCGGACCGAACGTCTACGTCCGTGCTCTGCTGCGCGCGGCCGAGGACTGCGATCTGCACAAGGAGGCGTGGGATTTCCTGCTGACGCGGTTCGAAAAGCCGCTGGGCGAAGAACTCGGGCAGATCGCGCGCCAGCTGCTCGAGCACTTCGCCAATCATGGCGTCGACGTGCGCTCGATCCGCCGCAGTCTTGCCGTACCCAAGTCGGCGGCCGGCTGGCAACCGCCGGGCGTGTCGGGCGGCGGTACCCCGGGCGACTTGGGCGGTAGTGGACAAGGGGCCGGGCAGCGCCCCGCCGCACCGTCGGTCGCAGGCGGTGTCGCAGCCGCCGAGGGCGGGCCCTCGCGCGCCCCGGCACCGCCGGATGAACCGACGCAACTGCTGGGTGGCTTGCTGACCCGGCTGCAGTCGAATGCGCGCGGGTCGAGGCTGCCGCCGCTGCCGTCGCACGGTCCCGCGCCCCGGGAACTGCTGCATTCGGTCGGCGAAATGCAGCATGGCGTCGAGGAGTTTGCCGAGACCGGCGACTTCGCGATGATGGCGCCGTCGCAGCCGCTCAGTGAGGTGCGCGGCGAACTGATCGCCAAGTCGACGCGCACAGTCGACAAGCTGACGATCGAACTCGTCGGCATGCTGTTCGACCACGTAATGCAGGACAAGCAGGTACCGGCCGAGATCAAGGCACGGCTGTCGCGACTGCAGTTCCCGGTGCTGAAGGCGGCGCTGATGGACGCCGCGTTCTTTGCGTCGAGTGCCCACCCGGCACGCAAGCTGATCGACCGCATCGCCGGCACGTCGGCAGGCTGGGAGCCCTACGGGGACGACAACCAGAAATACCTGAAGGAAGTCGAACGCGTCATCGCCGAGATCCTGAAGAAATTCGAGACGGATCTCAGCGTCTTCGAGAAGGTCTACGCCGAGTTCGACCGTTTCGTTTCGGATATCGATGCCGGTGACAGCGATCCGGTCTCGCGTGCGAAGAAGGCGCTTGAGGCCGCCGAGAAGCACGAGATCCTGACGATCAACACGACGATCCAGGTGCGGCGCGCTTTCGAACGCGTCGACCTCGAACCGTACATCAAGGAGTTCCTGCTGGGCGCCTGGGTCAAGGTGCTCGTCGCTGCCACGGTACGCAGCGAGACCCAGCCTGGCTTTGCGAAGGCGTTCCGCGATGTGATCCATGAGCTGGTCTGGTCGGTGCAGCCGAAGGCCAGCACCGAGGACCGCAACAAGCTGGTCAAGATGATCCCGGGCATGGTGCGCGTGCTGCGCGACGGCCTGGCGCTGGTCAATGTCGCGGAACGCGAACGCGAGCAGTTCTTCGGGCAGCTGATGGAATCGCATGCGATGGCGGTCAAGCCGGTCGACCAGGCGACCTACATCAAGTCGAGCCTGCTGACGTCCGAACTGCGCGCGAAGATCGACGGCATGCAGCTCTCGGGTGTATTCCCGGTGACGACCGTGCCGGGCGGCATCCGCGTGTCGACCGGACTCATCATGCGTGCCGCCCAGGAGCACCACGCCGACATCCAGATGCCGGATCCACTGACCGATATCGCGCGCCTCGATCCGGTCGAGGATGCCCGCGTGCAGGAAGAGATCGGCCGCTGGCAGCGCGGCAACTGGTTCAAGCTGTGGAACGGCATGGAGTTCGTCCGCGTGAAGCTGCGCTGGATGAGCCCGCTGCGCACGCTGTTCCTGTTCGCCAGCGAGCACGACCAGAAGGCGCATGTGCTGTCGTCCGACATGCTGAAGTCGTACCTGGCGCGCAAGTACATCGAGCCGCTCGAGAGCGTCCCTCTGACAAAGCGCGCCGTCGACGCAGTGGTGGCCGACTTCGAGAGCACGCCGGATCGCGCGGCAGCAATGGCCAACCGCTACAAGGCCTCGCAGCCCGCGGCATGAATCCACAAGCATGAGCACCAAGGACAGCGCTACCGCGCTGAAGCCCGTGCCGTCGCCAGCCGGGCGCGAGCGGCACGCTGCGGTGCCGGTGCCCAACGGCCGGGTGACAGGCGGCTACGTCCTCAAGCAGCTGGTCGCAGACGGCATGCTCTCGACCAGCGATGCCGAGCGCTTCCGCAGTTCCGGCGGGCGCGAGCGGGCCGGGCATCCGCTGGTGAACCTCGCGGAGATGAACTACCGCACTCCCAACGCCGAGCGCAAGCTGCTGGACCTTGAGGCGCTGACGCACTGGCTGGCGCAGAAGGCTTCCCTTTCCTACTACCACATCGACCCGCTGCGCGTGGACTTCACGCGCGTCGCCGAGGTGATGTCATCGTCCTACGCGACGACCTATTCGATCCTGCCCGTCGCCGTCAGCGCCGACGAAGTGACGATCGCGACCTGCGAGCCGTTCCTGACCGGATGGGAACGTGAGATCGAGCAGATCACGAAGAAGACGGTTCGGCGCGTCGTATCGAATCCGCTCGACGTCGCGCGCTATACGACCGAGTTCTACAAGCTCGCGCAGCAGGTCAAGGGCGCCTCCAAGACCGGCGCGACGCCGCTGGTTTCGAGCTTCGAGCAACTGGTGGAGCTGGGTGGAAAGGTCCAGGCCGACGACGCCCATGTCATCCATATCGTCGACTGGCTGCTGCAGTACGCCTTCGACCAGCGTGCCAGCGATATCCACCTGGAGCCGCGTCGGGAGTTCGGCATTGCGCGCTTTCGCATCGATGGCGTGCTGCACCAGGTTTACCAGGTGCCGGGCGGAGTCATGGCCGCGATGACCAGCCGCCTCAAGCTGCTGGGTCGCATGGACGTCGTCGAGAAGCGCCGGCCGCAGGACGGCCGGGTCAAGACCAAGGTCACGAGTGGGCCGAATGCCGGCCGCGAAGTCGAGATCCGGTTGTCGACTCTGCCGACGGCATTCGGCGAGAAGCTGGTGATGCGGATCTTCGACCCGGAGGTGGTCGTACGCAGCTACGCCGAACTCGGCTTCACGCCCGAAGAGTCGCGAGTGTGGGAAGACCTGATACACCGGCCGTCGGGCATCGTGCTGGTGACGGGACCCACAGGGTCGGGCAAGACGACGACGCTGTATTCGACGCTGAAGCAGCTGGCGACGGACGAGGTCAACGTCAGCACGGTCGAGGACCCGATCGAGATGGTCGATCCGACGCTGAACCAGATGCAGGTGCAGCACGGCATCGATCTCGGCTTTGCCGACGGCCTGCGCGCGCTGATGCGGCAGGACCCGGACATCATCATGGTTGGCGAAATCCGTGACAAGGAAACCGCCGACATGGCCGTGCAGGCTGCGCTCACCGGCCACCTGGTCTTCTCGACTCTGCACACCAACGACGCCGCTGCGTCGATCGCGCGGCTGATCGAGCTTGGCATCCCGAACTATCTCGTCAATGCAACGATGATCGGCGTGCTTGCACAGCGGCTGGTGCGTACCTTGTGCCCGCACTGCAAGGCGGTCGGCGACCCGATCGACCCGGCCTTGTGGAAGGAACTGGTCGCGCCGTGGCGTTCCAACGTGCCGGACAAGATCTACCACCCGGTCGGCTGCCTCGAGTGCCGCCGCACCGGCTACATGGGCCGCACGGGCCTGATCGAGATGCTGGTGATGACCGACGCGATGCGCAAGCTCATCTCGGAGAGCGCTGACCTGGTTCAGTTGCGCGGCCAGGCGGCGCGCGATGGCCTGCGATCGTTGCGAGTCTCGGGGGCGGAGAAGATCGCCAAGGGCGTCACCACGCTCGATGAAGTGTTGAAGGCGGCACCGCCCTTCAACAATTGAACGCCGGTGGCTCCCGGCCATGGCCGGCGGGCTGCCCTGGTCGCTTAGCACCGAATCGATGCGCTCGAAGCTGTTCGAGGTGAGTCGAGTCGAGCGACAATCCGGCTTTCTTGCTTCGGTGGAGGACCGCCATGGCCCCATGTCGACCGACCGGCCATCCCAGGAGGTCATCAACGGCTTCCGCGAACTGCTGCAGCGTGACTCGGTGACGTGCGCCGTGTCCGACTGCATGGGCCGGTTCGGTGCGATGACGGGCGACCTGCGCCCGCTGTTCGATTCCATCCGCTTCGCCGGGCCCGCGGTGACAGCCAGAACGCTCGCAAGCGATCTCGCCGCGGTGTTCAAGGCCATTGATGTCAGCGAGCCAGGCGACATCGTCGTCGTTGATGCACATGGCTCACGGGATACGGCATTTTGGGGCGAGAACATGACGATCTCGGCACAGAACCGCGGAGTCGCTGGTGCGGTCATCGATGGGGCGTGCCGCGACGTCGTGGAGATCCGGCGCATGCGCTTCCCGCTGTTCAGTAGAGGCGTGGTACCCAACGTCGCTGCCATTGCGGGTTATGGCGAAGTCAATGTCCGCGTGCAGTGCGCGGGCCAGGCGGTCTCGCCCGGGGACATCATCGTCGCCGACGAAAACGGTGTCGTCGTCGTTCCCGCCGGTGCCGCTGCCGACATCCTGCAACGGACACGAAGGCTGCTGGACACGGAGCACGTCCTTCAGGAAAAGCTCCGGGGCGGCGTCACGATCGGAGAACTGATCGACGTTGACCGGGTGTTTGCCTCGACGTTCGACTATCAGAGCCGCGCGCTGAAGAAGGATGCCTAGCGCCCTCACGCCGCGGCACGGCCGGACGTCGAGCCCGATACCCAGGCGCTGACGAAAGCCTCATGAAGGCCCTCGGCGAACGCGTCCACACCGCTCACGGTGATGCGTGGCAGGTAGAGGGGCGATTGCGTGCGTCGCGTGGAGGCGGAGTCTGCGAACTTCCCGGAGTGCGCTTGATGGCGTCGGGACTGCCTCATGCGCAGTGGAACAACGGGGATGTCACCGATCCTGACCGGGTCGTGGTTGAGGACGTGCGCGCCTGGTATGCCGCGCGTGCCGGAGGCGCCGGGGTTCCCTGGGGTGTTCGCGTGCCCGCAGACCGGCCGTTCTCGCATGGCCGATTCCTGTTCCGAAAGCGCTGCATGGGTCTGTTGCCCGACTGGTACACAGCCCCGGTCGCGCCGGCCGGAGTCGAATTCGGTGTGGCTGAAACGGCAGATCTCGAAACGGTGGCTGCGATTGATGCGGCGGCATTCGGCGATCCCGTAGATCAGACGCGTGGGTGGGTCGAGCCGCACCTTGGCGCGCTGCAATGTGTTGCCGCACTTGCCAGACTACATGGCGAGCCCGTCGGAGTGGCTACTGCACTCCTCACGAACGATCGAGCGGGAGCCTGCGTCGGCATCTTCGGCGTTGGAGTCCTGCCGCACGCGCGGCGCCATGGGATCGGCAGCGCACTGACCTCCTGGCTTCTGGATCAGGCCTTCGATCAGGGCGTTACGCTGGCGCACCTGAACCCGGACAGCGAAGCCGCGGCGCGTCTCTACGCACGACTGGGCTTCAGGGAAACCATGGGTCTGGACGTGTACACCGATCTATAGCGGTTCTGCAAGACCGTTCCGGGACAGCAGTGATGCAAGACGACCGCTCGGCGGCAGGCAAGTGTCACGAGGTTCATTGAACATCAGGCAGCGCAGAGTTTGCTGCGGAGACGGACGCCATGGCTGTAGCGAAAAGACGGCGCATCGACACCGTGCTGATCACCGGCGCCTCGTCCGGCATCGGCGAGGCGCTGGCGAAGCGCTTCGCACGGGGCGGACACGCGCTCGTGCTGGTGGCTCGAGACCGCGCCCGGCTAGAGGCGCTCGCTGCCACGCTTACGGCCGAGCATGGCATCAAGGTGTGGGTCCAGGCATCCGATCTGACGCGCCCCGGTGCTATACGGGCGCTGGCCGGCGCCTTGAAGCGGCGACGGGTCGAGGTTGATGTGCTGGTCAACAACGCCGGTGTGCTGGAACACGGTCCGTTCACTTCCATCTCAGCCCGCCGCCACCAGCAGCTGATCGATCTGAACGTGGCAGGGGCCACGGCGATGCTCGCGCAGTTCCTGCCAGCGATGTGCGAGCGTGGCCGCGGGCGTGTGCTCAACGTCGCCTCGATCGCCGCTTTTCAGCCCGTTCCGATGCTCGCGACGTATGCCGCGACCAAAGCCTTCGTGCTTTCACTGACAGAATCCTTGGCGGAAGAGCTGAGGGATTCCGGCGTGACGGTTACGGCCCTGTGCCCTGGCATCACCGCCACCCACATGCTGAGCAGCGCCGTGGAATCCAATTCGCGGCTCGCCAAGCTTCCCGGTCTGCTGATCGGCGATACGGACCAGGTGGCCGACGAGGGCTATCGAGCCTGCATGCAAGGTGCCGTCATCTGCGTGCCCGGTGCGGTGAACCAGGCGGTGACGCTCGCGTCCCGCGCGACGCCAAAGTGGCTACTAAGGCGCATTACAGGCACGCTCGCAAGACGCGGGACATAGGGCCTCGTCGGAGCCCAGGAGTCTGCGGCAATCGGCCGACGCGGGCTACTTCGAAAGCTGCCGCATCGCCCGCGTCAGTCCTTCGAGCGTCATCGGGAACATCTTGCCGCCCGCCAGTTGGCGGATGACCGCAATCGACTGCCGGTACTGCCACAGGCCTTCAGGCTCCGGGTTGAGCCAGACCGATTTCGGGAAAGTCGAGAAGAAGCGCTGCAGCCAGATTGCACCGGCTTCCTCGTTGTTGTACTCGACCGAGCCCCCCGGCTGCAGCACCTCGTACGGACTCATCGTGGCGTCGCCGACGAAGATCAGTTTCCAGTCCTGCGGGTACTTGCGCAGCACGTCCCAGGTGGCGAACCGCTCCGTATAGCGGCGCCGGTTGTTGCGCCACAGGTGCTCGTAGACGCAGTTGTGGAAGTAGTAGAACTCGAGGTGCTTGAACTCGGTCTTCGCCGCGGAGAACAGCTCCTCGGTGCGCTTGATGTGTTCGTCCATCGTGCCGCCGACATCGAGCAGCATCAGCACCTTGACGGTGTTGTGCCGCTCCGGCACCAGCTTCAGATCGAGCCAGCCGGCGTTTTTCGCGGTCGACTCGATCGTGTCGTGCATGTCGAGTTCGAGATCCGCCCCTTCCCGCGCGAAGCGGCGCAGCCGGCGCAGCGCCACCTTGATGTTGCGCGTGCCGATCTCGACGCTGTCGTCGTAGTCGCGGTAGCCGCGCATTTCCCATACCTTCACTGCGGACTTGTTGCCTTTGCTGGGGCCGCCGACGCGAATGCCTTCCGGATTTGCACCGCCATGCCCAAAGGGGGAGGTGCCGCCCGAGCCGATCCAGCGATTGCCGCCGTGGTGGGCGCCGTCCTGCTCCTCGAGACGCTTCTTGAACTCCTCCATCAGCTTGTCCCAGCCGAGCTTCTCGAGCCTCGCGATTTCCTCCGGCGTGAACGCGCGCTCGAGCACCTGCTGGAACCACTCGTCCGGAATCTCCTTCGTGAAGTCGAGCGTCGTCGTCACGCCCTTGAAGTACTCGCCGAAGGCGCGGTCGAACTTGTCGAACTGGGTTTCGTCCTTGACCAGCGCCGCGCGCGACAGGTAGTAGAAATCATCGATCGACGGGCCGATGACGCCGCGCTTCAGCGCTTCGAGCAGGGTCAGCAGCTCATTGATCGAGACCTTCAGCTTGGCTGCGCGCAGGTGAAAGAAGAAGTCGATCAGCATGGCGTCAGCGGTGGCGCGCGAGTCGCCACTCGAGGTGCCGCTTCACGTCCGGCCATTCGGCGGAAAGGATGCTGAACATCACGGTGTCGCGCACGGTACCGTCGCGTCGCGCCTGATGGTGGCGGATCACGCCGTCCTTCATTGCGCCGAGCGCGGCTATCGCCTGCTGCGAGGCGAAATTGAAGTTGTCGGTCCGGAAACCGACCACCGAGCAGCCGAGCGCCTCGAACGCATGCCCCAGGAGCAGCAGTTTGCAGGTCGTGTTGACGTGCGTCTTCTGGCACCGGCGCGCGTACCACGTGTAGCCGATCTCGACGCGGTCGACCGCGGGGACGATGTCGTGGAACCGCGTGCTGCCGATGATCGCGCCGCTGGCAACATCAATGACCGACCACGGCAGCATGTGGCCGGCGTCCTGGCCTGCCAGCGCCGCCGAGATATAGGCGTGCGCCTGTTCGGGTTCCGGCACCGAGGTGAACCACAGGTTCCAGAGGTCGCCGTCGCTGGCGGCCACGACGAGTCCGTCGTGGTGCTCGCGCGCCAGCGGCTCGAGCCGCACGCCGTGGCCTTCGAGCACCGTGGGCCGCGGGACCAGCATGCGGTCCTCAGCGGTTGCTGCGGGCCATGAAGACGAGCCGCTCGAACAGATGCATGTCCTGCTCGTTCTTCAGCAGCGCACCGGCCAGCGGCGGCACGGCGATCTTCTCGTCCTTCGAGCGCAGCGCTTCGGCCGGAATCTGCTCGGCGACCAGCAGCTTCAGCCAGTCGAGCAGTTCCGAGGTCGACGGTTTCTTCTTCAGCCCCGGCAGTTCGCGCACGCCGAAGAAGACCGCGAGGGCGTTCTGCAGTAGTTCCTTGCGCAGCTTCGGAAAGTGGACATCGATGATCGCCTGCATCGTGTCCTTGTCCGGAAACCTGATGTAGTGGAAGAAGCAGCGGCGCAGGAACGCGTCCGGCAGTTCCTTCTCGTTGTTCGACGTGATGACCACCAGCGGCCGATGCCGTGCCTTCACGGTCTGTCGGGTCTCGTAGACGTAGAACTCCATGCGGTCGAGTTCGCGCAGCAGGTCATTCGGGAACTCGATGTCCGCCTTGTCGATCTCGTCGATCAGCAGCACCGACGGCTCGTCCGACGTGAACGCCTGCCACAGCACGCCGCGGACGATGTAGTTCTCGATGTCCTTGACCCGCGCATCGCCGAGTTGGGAGTCACGCAGGCGGCTGACCGCGTCGTACTCGTACAGGCCCTGTTGTGCCTTGGTGGTCGACTTGATGTGCCAGGCCAGCAGCGGCATCTTGAGTGCGCCGGCGACTTCTTCGGCCAGCATCGTCTTGCCGGTGCCCGGTTCGCCCTTGATCAGCAGCGGCCGCTGCAGCGTGAGGGCAGCATTGACCGCGAGCTTCAGATCGTCGGTCGCGACGTAGGTGGAGGAGCCTTCGAATCTCGGCATGGACGAGCCCGGAGAGGAGCGCGACCGAGTATACGCAACGGCGGCCGCGGAACGCCTCGGGTTCGAGGGCGGCGGAACACCGCGCCGAGTCGATTACAATCGCGCGCTGCTCCGGGCGACCACGGTGGAAATCATCGATCGTTTCGGCCCCCGGGCGCCAGATCAACGTAACGGAAGTTCCGGATGAATTTGACCCGACCGCTCCTCGTCGCGCTTGCAGCGACCCTGCCGCTGATGGCGGCTGCGCAGGACAAGAAGACCGTTTCGGCCGCCGCTGACAGCGGTGCGCCGGTATCGATGTGCATCGGATGCCATTCGATCCCGGGCTACCAGGCCTCGTTCCCGCAGGTCTATCGCGTGCCGAAGATCGGTGGCCAGTCGCAGCAGTACATCGAAACCGCGCTCAAGGATTACCGGCAGGGCAACCGTTCCCACCCGTCGATGGTAGGAGTCGCCAAGAGCCTCACTGACCAGCAGATCGCCGCGGTGGCCGCGTACTACGCGGCGCGCGGCAAGTAAGCGAGCAGGATGATGAAGAGCAAACTGATCGTCGCGGCCGGTGCCGCGTGCGTTGCGTTTTCGGCCCAGGCGGCCGACGTTGCGAAGGGCGGGCAGCTGGCGCAGGCGCAGTGCGCCGCCTGCCACGGCAAGGACTTCGCCAGCCCGATCGACCCCAGCTATCCGAAGCTGGCCGGCCAGTATGTCGACTACCTGGAAAAGGCGCTGCGTGACTACCAGACGGGGGCCCGCAAGAACGCGATCATGGCGGGCCTCGCCAAGCCGTTGTCGCGCGCTGATATCAAGGATCTCGCGGCCTACCTGAGCGGGCTGCCCGGGCCGCTGGACAACGCCAAGCGCTAAGCGCGCATCGCAGGTGACTTAGTCGCGCCCGGCGCGGCGCGCCAGGCAGTCCAGATACTGCGCGCTCATTTCGTCGGGCGGCAGTGCACTGCCGGCTCGCTGAGCCGCCCAGACGATCTCTCCGAGACATTCCATCACGTCGTGCGCGGCCGCATGCGCATCGCCGCGCCGCTGTACGAGCCGCTCGTAGGCGGCGCGGATGCCGGGCGGCTGGTCGATCGACAGTTGCTCGGCGATGGCCAGATGCATCGACAGGTGCAGGAACGGGTTGGTGTGCCCATCCTCGACGCGGTATTCGAAACTCGCAGCTTCCGCCTCAGTCAGCACGTCGTGATACTCCGGGTGCTTCATGATCCAGTCGAGCGCCATCGCCTCCAGCGGCGTCAGGATCTGGGATTCGCGGTGCTTGCGCCAGGTCTCGCTGAAGAACCGGCGCACTTCTTCCTTGGTCGGCGTGAACACGTCACGCGTCCTTGCCGGGCGGGAATCCGGACCGCGCTGTCCGGGGCGGTGGCGTCTTCGGCCGGTACTCGCACCACTCCGCGATGGGACAGCGCCAGCATTCTGGTGTACGCGCCTTGCAGATATAGCGTCCGTGCAGGATCAGCCAGTGGTGAGCGTCCTTGCGGAACTCGTCGGCCGTGAACTTCTCCAGGCGTTGTTCCACCGCTTCGACGTCACTGCCCGGCGCGATGCCAGTGCGGTTCGCCACGCGGAAAATGTGCGTGTCGACCGCGATCGTGGGTTCGCCAAAGGCTACATTGAGCACGACATTGGCTGTCTTGCGTCCGACGCCGGGCAAGGCCTGCAACGCCTCGCGATTGCGCGGCACCTCGCCGCCATGTCGCTCCAGCACGAGGCGCGAGAGCGCGATGACGTTGCTGGCCTTGGTCCGGAACAGGCCGATCGTCTTGATGTGGTCGATCAGCCGGTCCTGTCCGAGCGCGACCATCTTCGCCGGCGTTGGCGCGACCGTGAAGAGTTCACGGGTCGCCAGGTTGACGCTCTTGTCGGTGGCCTGCGCGGACAGAACGACCGCCACCAGCAACTGATAAGGCGTTGAGTACTCGAGCTCCGACTTCGGGTGCGGGTTCAGGCTCCGCAACCGCTCGTAAATAGCGCGCCGCTTTAACGGGTTCATGGCTTCGCCGTCGGCTGGCGACGCGCGCGCGCCCGCTCGATCGCGGCCTGCACGACGGCGCGCTTGCGGGCGGACTCCTCGGGCGCGAGATCGTCGCGCCCGGACAATTCGACGAGCTTGGATTGCGCCTTCAGCAGCAGCGACTGCTCGCGCTCGGCGCGTTCGACGGCAAGCCGCTTCCCACGTGCCTCATAGCGAGCGCGCGACCAGCGCGCATCGTCATCGTTCCAGGCGCGGACAGGCAGAACTGGAACCATCGCGATGCAATCCATCGGGCACGGGGCCACGCACAGATCGCAGCCGTTGCACCATTCAGCGACGACGGTGTGCATCACCCGCGCGGCTCCGACGATCGCGTCCACTGGGCACGCCTGGATGCACAGGGTGCAGCCGATGCACAGGGACTCGTCGATGATGGCAACATGCAGGGGCCGTTCAACCCCGTGGGAGGGGTTAAGCGGCAGGGGCGGACGACCGGTCACGGCGGCGAGTCGATCGATGCCGATCGCGCCGCCGGGTGGGCACTGATTGATGCCAGCTGTGCCTGCCGCGATCGCCTCCGCGTAGGGACGACAGCCGCTGAAGCCACACTTCGTGCACTGGGTCTGCGGCAGCACCGCATCGATGCGATCGGCGAGCGCGGCGAAGAATTGCATCATCGGGTGTCGCAGGTCAACGGCCGGGCGGCCCCGCAGGGGACCGAATCTCGCGGGACCCCTGCGCCGGTCAGGCGTGGGCGCGGACGAAGTCGCGGATCTGTGGAGCGATCTGCTCGCGCCAGCGGCGGCCGCTGAAGATTCCGTAGTGTCCCGCGCCCTGTACGGTGAGATGTTGCTTCTTTGACTTCGGGATGCCCTTGCACAGGTCATGCGCTGCGCGTGTCTGGCCACTGCCGGAAATATCGTCGAGCTCGCCTTCAATCGTGAACAGCGCCACCGAGGTGATGTCCTCGGGCTTCACGCGCTGGCCGCGCACGTCCCATGTGCCATTCGGCAGGCGGTGTTCCTGGAACACGATCCTGATGGTGTCCAGGTAGTACTCGGCCGGCAGGTCGATCACCGCGTTGTACTCGTCGTAGAACTGCCGATGACCCTCGACGTCGTCCATGTCGCCCTTGACGAGGTCGAGGTAGTAGTCCCAGTGCGAATTGAGGTGCCGGTCCGGGTTCATAGCAACGAAGCCGGCGTGCTGCAGGAATCCCGGATAGACCTTGCGCAGGTAGCCCGGATAGGCCGAGGGCACCTTGAAGATCACATTGTTCTCGAACCACTCGAAGTTCTTGCGCTTGGCGAGAGCATTGACCTGCGTCGGGCTCCTGCGGCTGTCGATCGGACCGCCCATCATCGTCATCGATTTCGGCAGCTTTGGATCGCGGTTGCTCGCCATCAGCGAGACCGCCGCGAGCACCGGGACGGTCGGCTGGCACACCGAAATCAGGTGGACGTTGGGGCCGAGCTCACGCACGAACTCGATGACATAGTGAACGTAGTCATCGAGATGGAACGGACCCGCGGTGATCGGCACCAGGCGGGAGTCGATCCAGTCGGTGATCCAGACGTCGTGGTCCGGCAGCAGCGCCCGCACCGTGTCGCGCAGCAGGGTCGCGTGGTGGCCCGACAGCGGCGCGACGATGAGAACTCGCGGGTCGGGGGCGCGCTTCGGCTTGGCGGGGAACAGGCGCTTGAAGTGCAGGAGCCGGCAGAACGGCTTTTCAGTCAGCACTTCTTCGACGACCGGAACATCGATGTCGCCGACACGCGTGGTCTTGAGCCCGAATTCGGGCTTTTCGTACTGCTTCCCGATCCGATGCAGCAGGTCATAGCCGGCCGACAGTCGCCGTGACATCGGCGTATAGGCCAGCGGGCTGTAGGGACTCGAGAAGAGTTCGGAAGTGGCCTGCGCCCACACCGAAAGTGGGTTCAGGAACCGGCGATGCAGTTCATGCAGGTGATAAAGCACGCCAGGCTCCGCTCATCGCACCGCTGTCCACCCGAGGTTAACTCCCCAGAAGCGAGAGGATAGTAAACCAAATTGGTCAGGCCGCTTTCGGCATTTGATCCGCGGCTGCGACACCCTGCGGCTTGCGCTCGCGGGCGGTCTCGCCGCAGTAACTTCTATAGGGCCGAAGCGATTCAGAGTCCGCGATCAGCGTTCGAGCAGGTGGCGCTTGTCGCGCACGTCCTTCCACTCGTCCGCATCGGCCGGGTGGGGCTTCATGCGCGTGATCGACGGCCACTGCTTCGCCAGGTCGACGTTGAGCTTGATGAAGTCGCGCTGGTCTTCCGGCACGTCTTCCTCGGCATATATCGCGTTCACCGGACACTCGGGAATGCAGACCGCGCAGTCGATGCACTCGTCCGGGTCGATCGACAGGAAATTGGGTCCCTCACGAAAGCAGTCCACCGGACATACATCGACGCAGTCGGTGTACTTGCACTTGATGCACGATTCGGTGACGACGTGCGTCATCGAGCAACTCCTGTCATTTCAATGAGATGCGGCGAGACCCATAAGTGCGCCGCCGGCAAAGTCGGTATTCTAGCCGACCAAGGCTGGCGATCCGCCCGGTTTCCCTCTGCAAAGAAGGCCCAATCGCATGACCACCCGACGCGAACTCCTGCTGCTTCCAGCCGCGGCGCTTGCCATGCAACCGTTACGTGCGCAGACCGCAGCGCCGATCCGTATCGGCGAAATCAACAGCTACTCCACGATCCCGCAGTTCACGGTGCCGTATCGCATGGGGTGGCAACTGGCTGTCGAGGAGGCCAACGCTGCCGGCGGGCTCCTCGGACGCCGCGTCGAAGTCGTTTCGCGCGATGACGCCGGCAAACCGGACGATGCGATCCGCCTGGCCACCGAGCTGGTTTCGAATGAAAAGGTCGCACTGTTGACGGGGACATTTCTGTCCAACGTGGGGCTCGCCGTCGCGGAGTTCGCGCTGCGCAACAAGGTGCTGTTCGTCGCCGCCGAGCCACTGACCGACGCGATGGTGTGGGAAAAGGGCAATCGCTACACCTTCCGCCTTCGCCCCAGCACCTACATGCAGTCGGCAATGCTGGTGGAGGAGGCGGCGCGTCTTCCGGCGAAGCGCTGGGCGATCGTGGCGCCGAACTACGAGTACGGTCAGTCGGCGGTGACGAGTTTCAAGGCCTTGCTGAAGGCGCAGCGGCCGGATGTCGAGTTCGTCGCCGAACAATGGCCGGCGCTGGGCAAACTCGAAGCGTCAGGAACCGTGCAGGCGTTGATCGCCGCGCGGCCCGAAGCGATCTTCAACGTGACATTCGGTGCCGACCTGCCGCGGCTGGTGCGCGAAGGCAACCTGCGCGGGCTGTTCCCGCGCGTGCCGGTCGTCAGCCTGCTGTCCGGCGAGCCCGAGTATCTCGACGTGCTGAAGGACGAGACCCCCAGGGGCTGGATCGTGACCGGCTATCCGTGGGACCAGATCGCGACTCCCGAGCACGCCAAGTTCTTCAATGCCTACTACAAGCGCTACCACGACAACCCGCGACTCGGCTCGGTGGTCGGCTATGCGACCTTCACCGCGATCTTCGAGGCCATCCGCAAGGCGAAGTCCGTCGAGACGGAGAAGCTGATTGCGGCGCTGCGCGGCCTCACCTGGTCGACGCCGTTTGGGCCGGCGACTTTCCGCGTGATCGACCAGCAGTCGACGATGGGTGCGTATGTCGGCAAGCTCGACCAGCGCGGCGGCAAGGGCACGATGGTTGACTGGCGCTACGCCGACGGCAGCAAATTCATGCCCACGGATGCCGAGGTCCGGGTGCGCCGCCCGGCCGAGGCGATGAAGTAGCGCTTCGCGTTCTTCGCTACGGCCATCCTGACCGCCCGGGCCTAACAGCTCCCAGCCCTTGGACCTCGTCCTCGGCCAGTTCCTCGCGGGACTCTCTTACGGTTCGACGCTGTTCCTCGTCAGCGCAGGGTTGACGCTGATCTTCGGCGTCACGCGGGTCGTCAACTTCGCGCACGGCGCGCTCTACATGCTCGGCGCCTACATCGCGGTCACCGTGACGGCCGCGCTGCCGGCGACGCCGCTGGCGTTCTTTGGCGGCCTCCTCATCGCGGCGCTTGCGGTGGCCGCGGTCGGGGTGGTGATCGAATTCGTCGTGCTGCGGCGGATCTACGCCGCGCCGGAGATCTTCCAGTTGCTGGCGACCTTCGGCGTTGCGCTGATCGTGCAGGACACCGTGCTGGCGATCTGGGGGCCGGAGGAGCTGTTCGCCCCGCGCGCCCCGGGCCTGAAGGGCGCGATCGAGATCGGCGGCGCCTTCGTGCCCGAATACAACCTGCTGCTGACCGCCATCGGGCCACTGGTCTTCGCGGCGCTGTGGTGGCTGTTCCGGCGCACCCGCTGGGGCACGATCGTTCGCGCGGCGACCCAGGATCGCGAGATGGCGGGTGCACTCGGGGTCAACGAAAGGATGCTCTTCACGTCCGTCTTCGCACTCGGCGCGGGGCTGGCCGGACTGGCGGGAGCGTTGCAGATTCCGCGCGAGACGGTGAACCTGCAGATGGACCTGACGATCCTCGTCGAGGCCTTCGTGGTGGTCGTCGTGGGCGGCCTGGGTTCGATCACCGGCGCGTTCTGGGCGTCTCTGGCGATCGGTGTGCTGCACGCGTTCGGCATCTGGCTGCTGCCGCAGTCGACGCTGGTGCTGATCTTTGTCGTGATGGCCGTTACGCTGATACTGCGACCTTACGGCCTGGCAGGGCGTCCCGACATGGCCGCCCGCGCCGTGCGGGCCACCACGCATCCGCCGTTCACCACCGCATCGCTGCGCGATCGCTGGTGGGCCGCTGCGCTGCTCGCTGTGGTGTGCACGCTGCCTCTGGCTCTCGGCGACTATGCACTGGTGATCGCCACCGAAATGGCCATCCTTGCGCTGTTCGCGACCAGCCTGCAATTCTTCATGGGACACGGCGGGCTGGTGTCCTTCGGCCACGCGGCATTCTTCGGGCTCGGCGCCTATGCCGCGGCGCTGGCGGTCAAGGAACTCGATGCTCCCTTTGCCGCAGCGATTGCGATTGCGCCCCTCGCTGCGGCGGCCGCCGCGGCCGCGGCCGGCTTTTTCGTGCTGCGCGCGCATGGTGTCTATGCCTCGATGCTGACGCTTGCGTTTGCGCAGATCCTCTGGTCGATCGCCGTGCAATGGATCGACTTCACCGGCGGCGACAACGGACTGCTCGGCATTTGGCCGCCGACCGCCAGTCGATGGGTGTACTACCTGATTACGCTGGCGGTCGTCGGCCCATCCCTGTTTCTGCTGCGACGTGCGGCGCTGGCGCCCTTCGGTTTCGCGTTGCGCGCGGCGCGTGATGCGCCAGACCGCGCCGAAGCCCTGGCCATCGATGTGCGGCGCGTGGGTTGGCTGGCGTTCGTGGCCGGCGGTGCGTTCGGCGGCCTGGCCGGCGCGCTGCAGGCGTTCCAGAAGGGCGCGGTGTTCCCGAACTCCTTGTCGATTCCGGTATCCGTGGATGCGCTGGTCATGGTGCTGCTCGGCGGACTGCAGACCGTGGCGGGACCGATCGTCGGTGCCGTGGCGTATCACGGCCTGGCCACCGAACTCACGCGACACGCCGAGTACTGGCGCCTGCTGCTGGGCGTCACGATCGTCGTTCTCGTGATCGCTTTTCCGCGCGGCATCGTCGGTTTCCTGCGGCAGCGGGCGGCGAGAACCGAATGAGCGAACTGCGCGTCATGAACCTGGCGCGGTCCTTCGGCGGCGTGCGCGCTGTCGACGACGTGTCATTCGGCCTCGACCGGGGCACCATCACTGCGCTGATCGGTCCCAACGGTGCCGGCAAGTCGACGCTCTTCAATCTCATCGACGGGCAGCTCGCTCCGGACGCTGGAACGATCGAGTTCGAGGGTCGCACGCTGATCGGCATGCCGACCGCCGGGCGAACGCGGGCGGGTATCGGACGCACGTTCCAGGTGGCGCAGACGTTCGCCTCGATGACCGCACTGCAGAACGCGCAACTTGCACTCGTCGCGGCAGCCGGCGCGGCGCTGTCGCCGGCAGCCCCGTTGGCGCAGCGAGCGACCGAGGAAGCGCGGCAGCTGCTGCAACAGGTTGGGCTTGGAACGCGCGGCGACGAGGCCGCGGCGACACTGGCCTACGGTGATCTCAAGCGGCTCGAACTGGCGCTGGCGCTGGCGGCCCGGCCGCGGCTGCTGCTGATGGACGAACCTACCGCCGGCATGGCGCCGGGCGAGCGCACGGCGTTGATGGCGCTCGTCACCGACCTCGCGCGCGCACACCGCATGACAGTGCTCTTCACCGAGCACAGCATGGATGTCGTGTTCGGCTTTGCCGAGCGCGTGCTGGTGCTGTCCCGCGGGAGGCTGATCGCCGACGGCGCACCGCAGGCCGTCCGCACCGATGCGGCCGTGCGTGCCGTCTACCTCGGGGAAGAGGCATGACTCTGCTCGCGCTGCGCGGAGTCAACGCCTGGTACGGCGGCGCCCAGGTCGTGCACGACGCGACGCTGTCGGTTGATGGCGGGGAAGTCGTGGCCCTGATCGGGCGCAACGGTGCAGGAAAGTCTTCGCTGCTGCGCGCGGTCATGGGACTGATGCCGCGCGTGACCGGCGACATTGAACTCGACGGATCCTCGATCGTGCGACTGCCTGCGTATGTGCGGGCGCGGCGGGGGCTGGGCTACGTACCGGAGGACCGACGCATCTTCACCGATCTCAGCGTGCGCGAGAACCTGGAGATCGCGCTGCGACCGCAGCCCGGCGGATTCGACGTTGCCGAGCTGCTGCGTATCTTTCCCAATCTCGCCGAGATGCTGGAGCGGCCCGCAAGCCAGATGAGCGGCGGCGAGCAGCAAATGCTCGCCGTGGCGCGCACGCTGGCTGCGAACCCGCGCATCGTGCTGCTCGATGAGCCGTCAGAGGGCATTGCGCCACTGGTGGTGGCGCGCATGAAGGACGCGGTGCGGGCGATGCGCGAGCGCGGCGTGGCGACGCTGCTCTCCGAGCAGAACCTGCCGTTCGTTGCTGGCCTTGCCGACCGCGCCGTGCTGATCGAGCAGGGCCACGTGGTCGGTGCGGTCGCCCGCGAAGCGATCGGCGCGGAAAGCGTGGCCGTCCGCGACGTCCTCGGCATCGAATAGCGCGGCGCAGCGCCACGACCCTACAATCACCGCATGATCATCCAGTCGTTGCTCGACACCGACCTGTACAAGTTCACGATGATGCAGGTCGTGCTGCATCATTTTCCGGGCGCAAACGTCGAGTACCGCTTCAACTGCCGCACCAAGGGCGTGGATCTCGCGCCCTATGTCGACGAGATCCGCGAGGAGCTCGCCTACCTCTGCCTGCTGCGCTTCCGCGAGAGCGAGCTGGAGTACCTGCGCGGCATGCGCTTCATCAAGAGCGATTTCGTCGACTTCATGGGGCTGTTTCAGCTGAACATGAAGTCGATCCGCGTCGAGCGCAGTCCAGAAGCCAGTGGCGGCATCAGCATCGTGATCAAGGGGCCGTGGCTGCACACGATCCTGCTCGAGATCCCGGTGCTGGCGATTGTCAACGAGGTCTATTTCCGCAATACCCAGCCGCGTCCGGACTTCGCCGAAGGCCGCAAGCGGCTGCGCGCGAAGATTGCGCTGGTTCGCGACAACCCGACGCTGACGGGATGCCGTATCGCCGACTACGGCACGCGCCGCCGCTTTTCGCGCCTGTGGCACGACGAAGTGCTGCTGACGCTGAAGAACGAACTCGGTGACAACCTCGCCGGCACCAGCAACGTGATGTACGCCGCCAAGCACGGCCTGACGCCGCTGGGAACGATGGCTCACGAGTACCTGCAGGCGTGCCAGGCGCTCGGGCCGCGATTGCGAGATTCGCAGACCTTCGGATTCGAGATGTGGGCACGCGAGTACCGCGGTGACCTCGGTATCGCGCTGTCGGACGTCTACGGCATGGACGCCTTCCTGCGCGACTTCGACATGTACTTCTGCAAACTGTTCGACGGTGCGCGGCACGACTCGGGTGATCCGATCCTGTGGGGCGAGCGGCTGATCGAGCACTACGAACGCAACCGGGTCGATCCGCGTACCAAGACGCTGGTGTTCTCCGACTCGCTCGATTTCCCGCGGGTCATCGAGCTGTATACGCGTTTCAAGGACCGCGCTCGCATCGCCTTCGGCGTCGGCACCAACCTCACCAACGACCTTGGCTACACGCCGCTGCAGATTGTCATCAAGATGGTCCGCTGCAACGGCCAGCCGGTCGCGAAGCTGTCGGATTCACCCGAGAAGAACCTGTGCGACGACACGGCCTACCTCGCCTACCTGCGGCAGGTGTTCGAAATCAGCGCGCCGACGCAGGTGTCATCGTCGAATTGAGAGACGGCCGATGAAACTTTCACGCTTCCCGCGCGTTCGCCTGACCCATGCGCCGACCCCGCTCGAGCCGATGCCCAACCTGACGCGGACGCTCGGCGGGCCGAAGCTGTGGATCAAGCGCGACGATTGCACCGGGCTGGCCGGCGGCGGCAACAAGACCCGCAAGCTCGAGTACCTGATGGGCGAGGCGCTGGCACAGAAGGCTGACGTGGTCATCACCCAGGGCGCCACGCAGTCGAACCACGCCAGGCAGACTGCCGCGGCCGCCGCCAGGCTCGGCGTCGCCTGCGAGATCCTGCTCGAGGACCGCACCGGCTCCACTCAGCCGGACTACCGGATCTCCGGCAACGTGCTGCTCGACCGCCTGCTCGGCGGAACGTTGCATCATGTTCCCGGTGGCACCGACATGGACGCTGCCATGGCCAGGCGCGCCGAAGAACTGCGCGCCCTCGGCAAGCGCCCGTACGTGATCCCGGGCGGTGGCAGCAACCCGGTCGGGGCGCTGGGCTATGTCACGTCGGCGCTCGAGCTCGTCGAACAGGCCAATGTCGCCGGCCTCGACATCGATCTGCTCGTGACTGCGACCGGCAGCACCGGCACGCAGGCCGGACTGTTGGCGGGCCTCGAGGGCTGTCGCAGCGGCATTCCGGTGCTCGGGATCTGTGTGCGCGCGCCAAAAGCGGTGCAGGAGGACAAGGTCTTCGCACTGGCGCAGCGCACGGCAGACCTGCTGGGTGTTCCCGGCGCCGTGTCGCGCGAGCGCGTCGTGGCCAATTCCGACTACGTCGGCAGCGGCTATGGCGTGCCGACTGATGGCATGTTCGAAGCGCTTGAGCTCGTCGCGCGCACCGAAGGCATCCTGCTCGACCCGGTGTATTCGGGCAAGGCGATGGCTGGACTGATCGACCTGATCGGGCGCGACCAGTTCGCGCCCACGCAGAACATCGTGTTTCTGCACACTGGCGGCGCCGTCGGCCTGTTCGGATACGTGCACGCGTTTGCGCCAAGGCTTGGGCTCGCCTGATGCTGGGTGTAATCGGCGGCATGGGTCCGCTGGCCACGGCTGACTTCTTCCACAAGCTGATCGCTGCCACGGCAGCGGCGTGCGACGAGGACAACATCCCGACGCTGATTCACTCGGTGCCACAGCTGCCGTCGCGGCCGGCCGCGATCCTGCGCGGAGGGGCGTCGCCGCTGCCGGCGTTGACTGCAGCGCGTGACCGCCTGCTGGTCGCCGGCGCGACGATGCTGGCAATGCCATGCAATACCGCACATCACTGGTATGACGAACTCGCCCGGGGCGTCGATGTCCCGTTTCCGCACATTGCCGACGCGGTCGCAGCAGAACTGCCGGCGCAAGCCGGGAGGGTCGGGATCATCGCCACTGCTGCAACGTTGGCGTCTCGCATCTACGAGACGAGACTTCGTACCGATGTCGAGTGGCTGAGCCCCGACCCGGACACGTATCGGTACGCCGTGCAGCCCGCGATCGACGCCGTCAAGGGCAATGCTGCCGCCGACGGTGGGCGGCTGATCGAACCGGTGATCGCGGCGCTGCTCGAGCGCGGCGCATCAAGAGTCGTGCTCGCCTGTACCGAGCTGCCGGTGGCGCTTGACGCCATCGAATCGCCGCTGCGGGAACGCTGCATCGACTCGACCGCGGCGCTGGCGCGCACCTGTGTCCGTGCCTGGCGCGAGAGAATGCCAGCGGACGCAATGCCGAACCTATAATCGCCCGCCATGCCCAAGCTCAGTCGCCGCGCCGAGGCTCTCGGCACCGAAAACGCCTTTGTCGTGCTGGCCGAGGTGAATCGGCTCATTCGCGGCGGCGCAGACATCGTTTCGTTCTGCATTGGCCAGCCGGATTTCCCGACGCCGGTGCACGTGCAGGATGCGGCTGTTGCCGCCGTCCGCGAAGGCCGCCATGGCTACACGCCGTCGGCCGGCATCGACGAGCTTCGTGCGGCCGCGGCGAAGTCGATGGGCGCCCTGCGTGGCCTCGATATCACCGCGGATGAAGTGGTCGTCGGCGCAGGCGCAAAGCCTTTCATCGGCTACACGATCGCCTCGGTCACCGACTACGGTGCCGGCGATGAAGTCATCTTTCCGGTGCCCGGCTTCCCGATCTACGAATCGCAGATCATTGCCAATGGTGCGGTTCCCGTCGGGCTGCCGCTGCGCGAGTCGCGCGGCTTCGCATTCGATCCTGCCGAACTGGCGAGCCGGATCGGCCCGAAGACCCGGCTGCTGATCCTCAACACGCCGCACAACCCCACTGGAGGCCTCCTGACGCGTCGCGATCTCGAGGCAATCGCCGAAGTGCTGCGGGCGCATCCGGACGTCTGGGTATATGCGGACGAGATCTACAGCAAGCTGGTCTATGACGGCGACTTTGTCTCGATCGCCTCGTTGCCCGGGATGCGCGAGCGCACCATCATTTCCGATGGCGCATCGAAGACCTATGCGATGACCGGATGGCGCATCGGCTTCACGGCCAATGCCGCGCTCGCGCCGGTGTTCACGCGCTGGATCACCAATACCGAATCGTGCGCTTCGCAGATCAGCCAGTGGGCCGCGCTGCAGGCGCTGACCGGGCCGCAGGACGATGCGGAAACGATGAAGCAGCGCTTCCATGCGCGCCGCGATCTGATCGTTCGCCGCCTGAATGCCGTGCCGGGGTTCCGCTGCGCGACCCCGGGGGGCGCTTTCTACGCCTGGCCCAACGTTACCGAAGCGTGCCGACTGATCGGTGCGCGTGATTCCGAAGAACTGCGGCGGCGGTTGTTGCTCGAGGCTGGAGTTGCGGTGCTTGCCGATATCCATTTCGGACCCCGCGTCGAGGGCGACGGACAACACATCCGCTTTTCGTATGCCACCAGCGAGAGTGCGATCGAGCAGGGCATCGATCGCATCGACGCGTTCTTGCGCAAGGCCAGCCGATGAGCGCTGATACATCGAAGGCGAAAGAAGAGATCTTTCAGCGCATTCGCACTGCACAGAAGCGGGGCGAACCGAACGCCGAAGACCGTGCCAGCGCTGCCGATTACCTCGCGCGCCATCCGGCCGGGCCGCGGCCGGCACCGTATGGCGACCTGACAGGCCAGTTCCGGACGATGGCCGAACGCATGGCGAGCACCGTCGAGAGCGTGCCGAGCGTCGGCGATGTGCCTGCCGCCATCGCCCGCTATCTCGCGGGTCACGGCATCGCACCGAACCTGGTGGCGTGGCCGGCATTGCGCGATCTGCCCTGGGCGCAGGCACAGTTGAACGTCGAATTCCGCCCACCTCGGCGCGATGAGTCGCACGGGGCGGACCTGGTCGGCGTGACCGGTGCGTTCTGCGCGATCGCCGAGACCGGAACGCTGGTGCTGCTTTCCGGCGCGGAAACACCGGCGTCGATGCATCTGCTGCCGGAAACCCATATCGCGCTGCTACGCGCCGATCGCATCGTGGCGACGATGGAGGACGCGTTCGAACTGATGCGTCGCGAGGAGGGCGGGGTCGAGCGCATGATGCCGCGGGCCATCAACATGGTCTCGGGGCCGTCGCGCACCGGCGACATCGAGCAGACGATCGTGCTGGGCGCGCACGGCCCGTATCGCGTCCACATCATCATGACTACGACGGTTTAGCGTCCGCAACGCCGTGCTGCGCCTGATCAGTGCCTTCATCGCGCTGTATCTGTTCTGGCTGGTGCTGTCCGGCTACTTCACGTTCTTTTTGATGTCCGCCGGGGCTGTGTGCGCCGTTGCGGTGGTGTGGTTCGCGCGGCGCATGGACGTGATCGATGCCGAAGGCCATCCCGTGCAGCTGGGCTGGCGCATCGTGGCCTACTGGATCTGGTTATCGAAGGAAATCGCCAAGTCGGCCTGGGAGGTCAGCCGGATCATTGTCGATCCGCGGTTGCCGATCAGCCCGACGATGGTTTCGTTCAAGCCGAGCCAGAAGACCACGGTCGGCCTCGTCATTCATGCAAATTCGATCACGCTGACGCCCGGAACGATCACGATCGACATCGGGAAGGGCGGGTTTGTCGTGCATGCGCTGACGCGCGCCGGCGCCGAGGGTGTCACCAGCGGCGACATGGACCGCCGCGTACGTGCCTGCGAAGGGGACGAATGATGTTCGCGGCAGCCTGCATCGCGATGCTCGTGACGCTGTCGCTGGTGCTCGTGCGGGCCGCGCTGGGCCCGACGGTGTTCGATCGTGCGCAGGCAGCCAACACGGTCGGCACCTGTGCACTCATCCTTCTGGCGCTGATCGGATTCCTGACGGGGCGTCCGGAATTCCTCGACCTGGCAATCGTCTACGGCCTGCTCAACATCATCGGCACCATCGCGGTGCTCAAGTACTTCAAATTTGGCGGCCTGGGCGACACCCGGGATGAAGGCGAGGAGCAGGCTTGAACATCCTGCTCGACGCCATCAGCTGGTTTTGCCTCGTCGCTGGCGGGCTGTTCTGCGTGGTCGGCGCCGTCGGTATGCTGCGCATGCCGGACTTCTACACACGCCTGCACGCGGCGAGCGTGATCGAGACGCTGGGGGGCGGCCTGATCATGCTGGGACTGCTGCTTCAGGCCGGAGTCACGCTGGTGGCCGTGAAGCTGCTCATCGTGGCCCTGCTCGTGTTCTTCGCCAGTCCCACTGCGACGCACGCACTGGCGAAGGCGGCGATGGAGCGCGGCGTGCGACCGCTGCTCGCGACTCCCGAGGACGAGCCATCGAAACACTGATCATCAACGTCCTGCTGGTCCTGATGGCGGTCACTGTGGTCGTGCTGGCGCGCAACCGCAACCTGTTCGCGGTCATCGTGCTGTCGGGGCTCTACAGTTTCCTGATGGCCACGGTGCTGGTCGCGCTCGACGCGGTCGATGTCGCGATGACCGAGGCTTCGGTCGGTGCCGGCGTGTCAACCGTTCTGCTGCTCGGCGCCCTGCACCTGTGTCGCAGCGAAGAGGCGCGGCCCGTGCACAAGTCCTGGCTGCCGCTCGCGATCTCGATTGCCTGTGGCGTGATGCTGGTCTACGGCAGTCTCGGTCTCCCGGCGTTTTCGGATCCGACGGCGCCGATCCACACGCATGTCGTGCCGCGCTACCTCAATGACGGTCCGAAGGAGACGGGGGTGCCGAACGTGGTGACCGCCGTGCTGGCGAGCTACCGGGGTTATGACACGCTGGGCGAGACCACCGTCGTCTTCACGGCCGGCGCGGGTGTCGTCGCGCTGCTGCGGCGCCGACGGGCCCGCAAGGACGCGCCGAAGTGAAGCGCGATCTCGTACTGCGCGTGGTGGCGAAGGTGTTTCTGCCCTTCATCCTGATCTTCGCGCTGTATGTCCAGTTCCATGGCGACTTCGGGCCGGGCGGCGGATTCCAGGCGGGCGTGATCATCGCTGCGGCGGTGATCTTCTATGCGTTGATCTATGGTCTCAGCAATGCGCGCCGCGTCGTGCCCGAGGCGCTGGTCGAAAGCATGATGGCCGCCGGCGTGCTGATCTACGCCGGGGTCGGGGTCCTGGGCCTGCTGTTCGGCGGCAACTATCTGGACTACTTCGTGCTGGATCGCAACCCGGTCGTCGGCCAGCACCGCGGCATCTTCTGGGTCGAAGTGGGCGTGGCGATCACGGTGTCCGGCGTGATGCTGAAGATCTTCTACATGTTCGCCGACCGTGGCCGGATCGACAAATGAGGCCGCCGCATCATTACCTCGCGCCGCACGCCGGCGCGAGGCAAGGTAGGAAAGGCGGGATCGGATGAGTGTTCCCGGCCATTTCGCCTACGCAGTGACGATCTTCCTGATGATCGCGGGGCTGTTCATCGTCATCGCGCGCGGCAACCTGATCAAGAAGCTGGTGGGCCTGGGCATCTTTCAGACCTCGGTCTACCTGCTGTACATCGCCCCGGGCAAGCTCATCGGCGGTACGGCCCCGATCGTCAGCGAAAGCTTCCTGGTCTATTCAAATCCGCTGCCCCACGTCCTGATCCTCACCGCCATCGTTGTCGGCGTTGCCACGCTCGCCCTCGGACTCGCGCTGGTGGTGCGCATCCGCGAGGCTTACGACAGCATCGAAGAAGACGACATTTTGGCGGCGGATCGAGCGGCCGGCGACGCGGAACTCTGATGGGCGTTGCCGCACACCTGCCTGCACTGCAGGTCGTCGTGCCGCTTGTCGCGGCTCCACTGACCGTGTTGTTGCGCGGACGCCGGATCGCCTTCGCGATTGTCCTGCTCGCCTGCTGGGCAGCCTTCGCTATCGCCGTAGCGCTGTGGCTGCAAGTCAACGAGAGCGGGACCATCTCATATCACATCGGCAGCTGGCCACCGCCCTGGGGCATCGAGTACCGGGTGGACCGGTTGTCGTCGTACATGCTGGTATTGGTCACGGGGATGGCCGCGGTCGTGCTGCCTTACAGCTGGCCGAGCGTCGAGCGTGAACTTCCGCGCGAGCGCCAGTACCTTTTCTACACGATGTTCGCGCTGTGCCTGACGGGGCTGCTGGGTATCGCCATCACCGGCGACGCCTTCAACATCTTCGTATTCCTCGAGATCTCGTCGCTTTCCACCTACGTACTGATTGCACTGGGGCGCGATCGGCGAGCCCTGCTGGCGGCTTATCAGTACCTGATCATGGGCACGATCGGTGCGACCTTCATCGTCATCGGCATCGGCTTGCTCTACCTGCAGACCGGTACCCTGAACCTGGTCGACATGGGGCAGCGCTTGCACGCGATTTCCGGTCACCGTCCGGTACTCGCTGCGCTCGCGTTCCTGACGGTGGGACTCTCGCTCAAGCTGGCACTTTTCCCGCTGCACCAGTGGCTGCCCAATGCGTACGCGTACGCGCCGTCGGCAGTGGCTGCATTTCTTGCGGCGACGGCCACCAAGGTCGCGCTCTACGCACTGCTGCGTTTCTATTACTCCGTGTTCGGCGAAAGCGCGGTGTTCCAGCGCTTGCCGATGGAGGAACTGATGCTGGTCCTGGCCCTGGGCGGGATGTTCGTCGCCGCAACGGTGGCCTGCTTCCAGACCAACCTGAAGCGGCTGTTCGCGTATTCGAGCGTCGCGCAGATCGGCTACATCGTCCTGGGCCTGTCGTTCGACTCGCTGACAGGCCTCACCGGGACCATCGTGCACCTTGCAAACCACGCCGTCACCAAGGGCGGCATCTTCCTGCTTCTGGGAGGGGTCGCGGTGTCGATGGGCGGTGTGACGCTGACGCAGGTGCAGGGCCTGGGAAGAACCATGCCGCTGACCAGTTTCGGCATCGTTGTCGGAGGCTTGTCCCTGATCGGGGTTCCGGGCACGGCGGGGTTTGTCAGCAAGTGGTACCTGATCCTGGCCGCGCTCGAAGCCGGCCAGTGGTGGTTGGTGTTCCTGATCGTGCTGTCGTCGATGATTTCGGTCGTCTATGTCTGGCGGTTTGTCGAGGCGGCATATTTCCGCGCACCGCCTGCAGGGGTCAGTGGCGCGCGCGAAGCACCGCTCTCGATGCTGCTGCCCGCCGGACTGCTGGTGGCCGCGACGGTCTACTTCGGCCTCGAGACCTCGATCACGCTCGGCGCGGCGTCAGAGGCGGCTGCGGCGATGCTCGGAGCCGGACGGTGACGGAGCTCCCGACGCTGATCGCGGCGACTCTGGCGGTGCCGCTCACAGGAGCGCTGTTGATCGCGGCCTGTCACCGCCGGCCCAACCTGCGCGAGACAGTGACGCTGTTGACCGCGCTGGTGCTGTTCCTGTGCGTTGGTGCCTTGCTGCAACCGGTACTCGACGGTGCCCGGCCGACGTTGCATTGGATCGAGGTGCTGCCCGGCTTGCCGCTGGCCTTCCAGGTCGAACCGCTCGGAATGCTGTTCGCGCTGATCGCCTCGGGACTGTGGATTGTCAACTCGCTCTACTCGATTGGCTACATGCGCGGCAACGACGAGTCGCACCAGACCCGCTTCTACGTCTGCTTCGCACTGGCGCTGGTCGGCGCGATCGGCATCGCCTTCGCCGCGAATGCGTTCACGCTGTTCGTCTTTTACGAAGTGCTGACCCTCGTTACCTACCCGCTGGTGACACACCACGGCACGCCTGAGGCCCGCAGGGGCGGGCGCATCTATCTCGGTGTTCTGCTCGGCACCTCGACGGTGCTGTTACTGCCGGCTCTGGTGTTCACCTGGCATGTCGCCGGCACGACTGACTTCGTCGCCGGCGGAATTCTCGGGGGCAAGCTCTCGCCGCTCGCGTGTGCGGGGCTGCTGGCGCTTTACATGTTCGGCATTGGCAAGGCGGCGCTGATGCCGGTGCACCGCTGGCTGCCGGCGGCGATGGTGGCACCGACACCCGTGTCCGCGCTGCTGCACGCGGTCGCGGTAGTGAAGGCCGGTGTATTCAGCGTGGTCAAGGTGATCGTCTACATCTTCGGCGTCGATGTCCTGACAGTCGGTGCCGGCGCACAAGGGCTGCTGATCGCCGCCGGCTTCACGATCCTGGCGGCGTCGGTTGTCGCGCTGAGGGCCGACAACCTCAAGCGCCGGCTCGCGTATTCGACGGTCAGCCAGCTGTCGTATGTGGTGATGGCGGCGGCCGTGCTGGCACCGCTGTCGATGATCGGAGCGATCCTGCACATTTCGGCGCACGCCCTGGGCAAGATCACGCTGTTCTTCGCCGCGGGTGCGATCTACACGGCGGCGCACAAGACCGAGGTCAGCCAGCTCGACGGTATCGGTCGCCGCATGCCCTGGACCATGGGCGCGTTTGCCGTCGGGGCGCTGTCGATGATCGGCCTGCCGCCGGCCGCGGGGTTCGTCAGCAAGTGGTACATGCTGGCCGGGGCGATGGCCGTGTCGCAGTGGACCGCGGTGGTGGTGATCATCGCGAGCACTCTGTTGAATGCCGCCTACTTCCTGCCGATCATCTATCGTGCGTTTTTCCGTGCGCCGGCGACAACGGCGCACGGCCATGCGCACGGCGAGGCGCCTCTGCCGATGGTCGCGGCGTTGACGCTGACCGCGGCGGCAACGGTGCTGCTGTTCTTCCTGCCTGATGTGCCGATCGCGCTGGCGCAGCAGGTGCTGCAGAGGTGAGGCGATGAATCAGCGGCACTGGCTCGACGACCCACGCCACGTGAAGCTGCTGTGGCGGCTGTTCCTGGTCGTGCTGGCTGCCGTCGTGCTCGTCGAGCCCTTCGTCCGGCTGCACCCGCATTTTGCGATCGAAGGCGTGTTTGGCTTCCATGCCTGGTATGGGCTGCTGGCCTGCGCGGCGATGATCTTCGTCGCCAAGGCGCTCGGCATGCTGCTCAAGCGGCCCGACACCTACTACGAGGAGGGCGCCGGCGACGATGAGTGAGCTCGTCATTCATCCCGGCCTGGTGCTGATCGGCGGTGCGTTCGTGCTGCCGTGGCTGCATGGCCGCGCGCGCAGCGCCGCCGTTCTGCTGCTGCCGCTGATCGCACTGGCCTCCGTGTGGATGCTGCCGGACGGCCCGGTGTGGCAGGTGCACTTCCTCGACCTGGTGCTGACGCCCCTGGAAGGCGGCAAGCTCGGCCGGCTGTTTGCGACGATCTTCGCCATCATGGCCTTCGGTGGCGGTCTCTTCGCGCTCGGACAGAAGAGTCGCGTGGAGTTGTCGGCGGCGATGCTGTACGCGGGTGCAGCGATCGGCGTCGCGCTGGCCGGCGATCTGGTCACCGTCTTCATCTTCTGGGAAGTGATGGCGATCGGCTCAACGCTGGTGCTCTGGAGCGCCGGAACGCCGGCGTCGTATCGCGCCAGTCTGCGCTACCTGATGATCCATCTTGCCGGCGGTGTGCTGCTGTTCGCCGGCGTGACGGGACACGTTGCGAGCACGGGTGACGTCGCATTCGCCCGCATGGACACCGACTCGGTCGCGCACTGGCTCATCTTTGCCGGATTCCTCGTCAATGCGGGTGCGCCGCCATTGTCGGCCTGGTTGCCCGATGCCTACCCCGAGGCGTCGTGGAGCGGCACCGTGTTTCTGTCCGCGTTCACGACGAAGACCGCGGTGTACGTGCTGCTGCGCGGGTTCCCGGGGCACGAGCTGCTGATCTGGGTCGGCCTCTTCATGGTGTTCTACGGCATCGTCTACGCGCTGCTGGAGAACGACATGCGGCGCATCCTTGCCTACTCGATCGTGAATCAGGTCGGATTCATGCTTGCCGGCATCGGCATCGGTACCGAGATGGCGCTCAATGGCGCAGCGGCCCACGCCTTCACGCACATCATCTACAAGGCGCTGCTGCTGATGTCGGCCGGATCGGTGCTCTATGTGACTGGACGGCGCAAGTGCTCGGAGCTGGGCGGCCTGTTCCACAGCATGCCGCTCACGACGATCTGCGGCTCGATCGGGGCGCTGGCGATCTCGTCCTTCCCGCTGACCTCGGGTTTCATATCGAAGTCGATGGTCTCGCAGGCGGCCAGCGATGGCGGCCTGCTCACCGTCTGGCTTCTGCTGACGGCCGCGTCCGCGGGGGTGTTCCTGCATGCGGGCATCAAGTTCCCCTGGTTCGTGTTCTTCCAGAAGGATTCGGGCCTGCGGCCGTCCGAACCCCCGGCCTCGATGCGCTGGGCGATGGTGCTGTTCGCCTTCCTGTGCATCGCGCTCGGTGTGTGGACCGAACCGCTTTACGCCCTGCTGCCCTATGGCGTCGACTATGTGCCATACACGGCGGCGCACGTCGTGACGCAACTGCAGTTGCTGCTGTTCTCGGGGCTTGCATTCTTCCTGATGCTGCCGTGGCTCAAGCGGACGCTGACGATTACGCTCGATGGCGACTGGATCTATCGTCGTTTCTTGCCACGGTGGGTGCGTTTCGTCAGCCGTTGGTTCGACACCCTTCGTGGCGGAGTCGGGCGCGCGACTACTGCAGCCCTCGGCTGGGCACTGTTCCAGATCGAGCAGCGGTCCGGGCCCCAGGGCGCACTGGGCAGTACCTGGCCCATCAGGAGCATGGCACTATGGGTTCTCGTCCTACTACTTGCGTATTTGGGCTTTTACTACGGCGGATGAGCGAATCGGTTGGTCCATTCCGGACTTCGACGCGCTCACAGTCACGTCCGCATCGGCCGGCTCCGGCACGCATCAGATTGCTCCCATGACCGATCGTCCTCGCGTAGTCGTCACCCGGCGCATCTTCCAGGAGCTGGTCGACCAGCTGCGCGCCGACTATGAAGTCATCGACAACCAAACGGATGCCAGCTGGTCGGCGCCCGAGTATGCGGCTGCGATGCGGGACGCGGCCGGTGCACTGCTGACTGCGGGTGACCGCATTGACGACGGGTTTCTGGAGCAATGTCCGCGACTGAAAGTCGTGGCCAACATCGCCGTCGGCTACAACAACCTCGACCTCGCCGCATGCACCCGCCATGGCGTGCTGGCAACGAATACACCCGATGTGCTGAACGAGGCCACCGCGGATCACGCGTGGGCGCTGCTGCTGGCGGCCGCCCGGCGCATTGGCGAATCCGAGCGCTGGCTGCGCGCCGGGCTGTGGAAGCGCTGGACCTTTGAGATGTTCATGGGGGCCGAGATCAGCTGCACGACGCTGGGCATCCTCGGAATGGGCCGCATCGGCCGCGCGATCGCGCGCCGCGCCTTGGGCTTCCGCATGCCGGTGATCTATCACAACCGCACGCGCCTCTCGCTCGATGCGGAAGCGGGCGCGAGCTATGTCGACTTCGGTGAACTGCTGCGCGAATCCGATCACCTGGTGCTCGTGGTTCCGTACTCCGCTGAGGTGCACCACATCATCGACGCAGCGGCGCTGGCCCAGATGAAGAAGTCGGCCGTGCTCGTCAACATCGCGCGCGGCGGAGTGGTGGACGATGCCGCGCTGGTGGCTGCCCTGCGGGCCGGGCGCATCGCCGCGGCCGGACTGGACGTCTACGAGAACGAGCCGTCGCTGCACCCGGGCCTGCTCGAGCTGGAAAATGTCGTCCTGACGCCGCACATCGCGTCCAGCACGCGGGCAACCCGCAACGCGATGGCCCAACTGGCGATCCGCAACCTGCGAGCTGCACTCAACGGCGAGGTGCCGCCGTCACTGCTGAATTCGGACGCACTGCAAAATCGCCGCATCTGACTGCCGACCCGGAGAGGCCCCATGCCCGACATCAGGATGATCAAGTATCACTCGCTGCCGATCGCCCAGGCGCGTGCCCTAGTGCAGAAGGCGGCCGATAACCTGGCGGAGGAATACGACCTCAGCAGCAGGTGGGCCGGCAACACGCTGCACTTCCGGCGCAGCGGTGTGGAAGGCGAAATGCGGGTCACGGAGTCGGAGATCGACCTCGAGGTGACGCTGGGATTCCTGCTGAAGGCATTCAAGTCGAGGTTCGTCGAGCACATCGAGCACAACTTCGACACGCTGCTGGCCAAGGCGCATGCCGCACACAAGCCGGCCGCGCCCAAGGCGCCGGCCAAGGTTGCGCGCAAGAAGACTCCGGCCAAGGTTGCAAAGAAAACCGGCCGCAAGGCCTGAGCGGCCGCCGCCGGCGACTTGCCTGCGTTAGTCGCCCCTGCCGGTCAGTGCCGGCGCGGCTGGCCAAGCGTCAACCCTTGAGGTCCTCGATCAGCGCGACGTACTGTTTCATGGCGTCGTCGGCCGAAATCCCCTTGATCTCGCTCCACGCATCCCACTTGGCGCGCCCGACCATGTCGGTGAAGCCAGGCCGCTTGCCTTCGACATCGCCACTCGACGCCTGCTTGAACAGCGCGTAAAGCTTCAGCAACGTCTGGTTGTCCGGACGCTCGGGGAGGCTCTTCGAGTCGGCAACAGCCTTTTCAAACTTCGCTTTCAGGTCGCTCACGGTGTCTCCTGGTTTGTTGGTTTATCCGATGGGCGTGCGCACCAGTATCGATGGTCTCCGGCGCATGGCGGGGAGGATAGCGCGTCGTATCATAGCCAGCGACCCTCGACGGTCGACTGCGGCGCAGGTCGCAGTAACGTACACGGGAGACCCCATGGGCAGACGCGAGCGGATGTCATCCGTCGACACGGCCTGGCTGCGGATGGACTCGCAGGCCAATCTGATGATGATCGTCGGTGTCTACGAGTTTGCCGGCAACGTGGACTACGAGCGCATGCGCCGCCTGCTTGAGGAACGCCTGGTGTCGCACGCGCGCTTTCGTAGTTGTGTGGTGCAGGACGCCACTGGCTACCACTGGGAGCTCGACGACAACTTCGATCTTGACTTGCACCTCGCACGCACGGCGCTACCTGGCAAGGGGACCACAGCGGACCTGAAACGGCTGGTCGGCCGCCTCGCGTCGACGGCGCTCGATGCAACCAAGCCGCTGTGGCAGTTTCACCTGGTCGACAACTACAACGGTGGCCAGGCGATGGTCTGCCGCATTCATCATTGCATCGCCGACGGCATAGCGCTGATCGGCGTGTTGATGCAGCTGACTTCGCAGGCTCCGGCTGACAACGGTAACGAGGCCGAAGCCGCGACTGCGCGCGCCGAGCCCTCCCTCGGGATGTGGGACTCGTTCCTGCGTCCGCTCACCAGGGCGACGGTACGGGCGATCGACAACACCGGAGACGCGGCCGCCCGCGCGCTGCAGGCCTCCGCGGCCATGCTGGACAACCCGGACTCGGTCGGCGAGACCGCCGGGGACATGGCGCGTCTGGCGGCGAAGATCACCAAGGACATTGCTGGCATCGCCCTGATGGACAACGATACTGTCACCAGCCTGAAGGGGCTGCCGTCCGGCTCCAAGGTCGTGGCGTGGAACGAACCGCTGGCGCTCGACGACGTCAAGGCGGTGGGCAAAGCCCTCGGCTGCTCCGTCAACGACGTGCTGCTGGCCTCGGTGGCCGGAGCAATCCGCTCTTACCTCCAACACCACGGAGAGGAGGTCGACGGCATCGAACTGCGGGCAATGGTGCCGGTGAACCTGCGCGATCCGCGCAAGTGGAAGGAACTCGGCAACAAGTTCGGGCTGGTGCCGCTGCTGTTGCCGGTCGGAATCGCGAATCCGATCTCGCGCGTCTACGAGGTCCGGCGCCGCATGGGCGAGCTCAAGGACAGTTACACGGCGGTGCTCACGATGGGCATTCTCGGCGCAGCCGGGCTGGCGCCGCGAGTCCTGCAGAAGCAGGCGCTCGACTTTCTTGCGAAGAAGGCGACCGCGGTCATGACGAACGTGCCGGGCCCGCAGGAGCCGCTGTTCATGGCCGGCGCCGAGATCAAGCGCATCATGGTTTGGGTGCCGCAGTCGGGCAACATCGGCGTCGGCGTGTCGATCCTGTCGTATGCCGGCGGTGTGCAGTTCGGACTGATCACCGACAAGCGGCTTTGCGAGGAACCGCAGCGCATCATCGACCGCTTCGAGCCCGAGTTCGAAAAGCTGGTGCTGGCGCTGTGCATGCTGCCGTGGGATGGAACGGTCGACGGTGACGAGGCCGAAAGCTGGATCTTCCCGCGCGTCGAAGCACCGCCGCGCCAGCCAAAGCGGCGTGCCGGAGTGGCCAGGCGCTCAGCGCCGCGCAGCAAGGCTCCTGAGGCTGCAGAATCCAAGCCGCCGCCAGCGTCGGAACCGGAGACTGCACCGACCGAAGTGGCGGCTGTCGCAACCGCACGGCCGGCCGGTCTGCGTCGCCGCAAGTCGGCGTTCGCCGCGGCGCGCGGTGGTGGGGCCGAATAGTGGCGCTCCGTGACGTGCACATGGCTGCACGGGACTTTGCTCCGATCGCCGCCTGATCTGCCTGATGGCCACCGACGCACTGTTCCGTCGCGACGCCTATCTCACCGCCTGCGATGCGCTCGTCACGCGGGTTGGCGAAGATGGCGTTGAACTCGACCGCACGGTGTTCTACCCGCTCGGCGGGGGTCAGGCTGGCGACTGCGGTTTTCTGATAACGCCGGACGGTACGCGGCTGCGCGTCACCGACACCCGCAAGAGCAAGCGCGACGACGCGACTCCGGACGATACGGTTCACTTGCTCGATCCCGCGAGCGGGTGGACACAGCAACTGGCACCCGGCACGCCGGTGCATGCGGAAATCGACTGGGATCGTCGCTACCGTCACATGCGCTTTCACACGGCCACCCACCTGCTGTGTGCGGTCGTGCGGCAGCTGGTCGACGGCTGCAGCATCACCCGCGACTACGCACGCCTGGATTTCGCGATGACCGACCTGCTGGACAAGGCGGAGGTTCAGGCCGGGCTGGACCGGCTGATCGCCGAAGCCCACGCGGTCACGAGCGAGTGGATCACCGACGAGGAGATGCTCGCCAATCCACAGCTCGTCAAGTCGATGAGCGTCAGTCCACCGGTCGGCTTCGGCCGGGTCCGCCTGTTGCGGGTGCAGGATGTGGACCTGCAGCCGTGTGGCGGAACCCATGTCCGGAACACCCGCGAAATCGGCGACATCCGCATTTCAAAGATCGAAAAGAAGAGCGCCCGTACCCGGCGCGTGGTTCTCGAATTCGCTTCCTGAGTGCACGGGGCGCCCGCGTGGCTGACCGCCGCAGATTGTTGCTGCGCGCAAGTAGGCCGGAGTTGCCCCGCTTCCGGTCGATTCAGCCGGCCCGGGATTGGGTTCAAATACTCGCCTGCCGCGATCGACGGCGGGCTCAAGGGCTCCGCCAGTGGCGCCGATTAGCCGGTCTGGCGCAGTGCCGGTACATGATGAACGGGGGACTCGATGACCGCCATGAAGACTCGCAGTCTTGAGCTTGTTGCTGTGGTGGGCCTCAGTCTCGCCGCGGCAATGCCCGCCACGGCGCAGACCGACAAGGCGTCGGCCCAGGCGGCCGTGCCGGGCACGCTGCGCGCGGTCATAGTCCTCGACTCCTCCGATGCGGCCAGCGACTTCATGACGCTGGCCGTGACGAACACCGGGCTCGGGAAGCTTGCCGGGGCGCGCGCGATCCTGCTGCCACAACGCGACCTGACCGACGCTATGCGCTCCACCCGTACCGGTGAGAACGACATCATCATTGCGCCACCCCATGTCACCGCGTCCGCCTTGATCCACGGCTACGAGCTGGTGGCGTCGACTGGCGTGGTCGCGAAGTATGTCCTGGTCGGCCGCAGTGATCTGAAGGCGGTAACGGACCTCAAGGGTCGCCGTGCCTACTTTCCCCAGCAGGACTCACTGCGCAGCTATGTCGCCCGAGGCCTGTTGGCGCAGGAGGGAGGCATGACAACGCGCGCGCTCAAGGAGGTCACCTACGGCCAGACCAGTGGGGCCGGGCTGTTGACCCTTGCGGGCGGCGCGACAGATGCAACCGTTGCGCTCGAATCCGAATGGCTGGAATGGAGCAAGGGCCAGAAGTCTCCCGGGCAGGTGCTTGCTGCCTCGCGTCCGATTCCGGCCGGTCTCAGCGTCTCGGTGAAGAAATCGCTGCCGGCGAGCGTCAAGACGGCGGTCCTGCAATGGGTGACCGCGCCTGACTTCGTGATTCCCGGCGTGACGCGATTCCGTCCGACGAGCGACGCCGCACCCTACGAGTACGTCGCCAGCCTCGGCATCTTCACGCCGGCTGAACTCACGGGGGTGCAGCGCGTCAGCGCCCGCGAGGCCTACGAGCTGTCGGAGAAGGGGGCGAAACTCGTCGACGTCCGTACCGAAAAGGAATACACGGCTCGCCATGCGCGCGGCGCGGTCAACCTGCCGTACGTCGAGAAGAGCCTCAAGGAAATCGACTACGACGCCAAGAAGGATCAGTTCGCAGGCCTTGGGACACTCAACAAGGGCGACGCGGTGGTGTTCTTCTGCAATGGCGCCGAGTGCTGGAAGTCGTTCAAGGCCTCCAAGGCGGCACGCGATGCCGGCTACGCCCGCGTGTACTGGCTGCGCGGCGGCATGCCGGAGTGGGTCGCGCAGGGGTTGCCGTCGTTGCCCTGACCGCCGCGTGATGCGGCGACGGCGCCGCCGCCGGTGGCGCCGGTCTGGCGAGGTGGTCACTGGTTTGACCGGCTCGTCTCGGCGAGTGCAGCCTTAGCTCTCTTGATGCTGATGCATTTGCTGACCGCAGAGTGCACACTGCCTGCCCTGGTGGACGGGAGTTGAACGATGCAGCGGTCTTGCTTGTGTTTTGCGAGTCGTGGCCGGCCGTGGTGCGTCGCGCTGATTGGATTGCTCCTACTTTTCTCCGTCCGGGCAGTTGCCCAGCCACCTAGCGACCGAGTCGAGCGCGGCCGCTACCTCGTGGAATCGATCCTCGGATGCGGCAACTGCCACACGCCCAAGTCGACAACCGGAGAACCGATCGCCAGTCGCAACCTCGGCGGCGGCCTGGCTTTCTCGATACCGCCCTTCGCCGGCGTGGCGTCGAACATCACGCCAGATCGCGAGAGCGGCATCGGTGCCTGGAGCGATGACGAAATCAAGCGGGCGATCGTCAACGGCGTGCGCCCCAGCCATGGACGTTTGCCGAATACCCACCTTGCTGTGCTGATGGCAACCCCGTTCTTCAAGGCGCTGACGCCGTCGGACCTTGACGCGGTGGTGGCGTACCTGCGCTCGGTGCCCGCGATACGCAATGCATCTCCGGCACCAAGTTATCGCGCACCACAGGTTCATCAGCCGTTTCCCGGCGCCGAGGCAGGGTTCTCCGACGCGAAGATGGGCGATCCCGTCTATCGCGGCCGCTACCTCGCGACGATCGCGCACTGCATGGAGTGTCATTCGCCCATGGACAAGGGCGTTCACGACTACAACCGGCTCGGCGCCGGGGGTCGAATGTTCAATGCCGAAATCGTGAAGGGCTTTCCTGCCGACTGGCCCGGGTCGCGCGCTGCCAATATCACCTCGCATCCGACGGCGGGCCTCGGCCGCTGGACCGACACCGAGATCAAGCGCGCGATCACGCAGGGGATCTCACGCGGCGGCCGCAGGCTGCAGCCGCCGATGGCCTTTGCCTACTACGCGAAGCTCAAACCCTCGGATCTCGACGCCCTCGTGGCGTACCTGCGCACGTTGCCGCCGCTGGAGTGAGTTCAAGCCTCGCGAGTCAGACAGCCGCACACGCCCTCTGGATCCGCCCAGAGCCGCCCGTCGCAGCGAACTGCCATCGCTTGCTTTCTGTCAGTCGACCAGACGATAGCCTGAGCAGACGGCAGACTTGGTTCGCAGTAGATTGTCAACATCAGCCACTTGCCGGGGCTGGCCATCGAGTAGACCCGCCACTAGAAGGGACATCCGTGAGTCCGGGGCAGAACGAACTCCAATTGGCCAATGACGTTGGCGCACACCGCTATCGTCTGCTGCGGGACGGGCAGGAACTCGGCTTCGCCGAATACGACCCGGTCGGCGAACACGCCGTATTGATCAAGCACACCGAGATCAAGCCCGAGTTCGAAGGCAAGGGCTATGGGTCCGAACTGGTGCGGCGGATGCTGGAAGATGTGCGTCAGCAAGGCAAGAACGTGATTCCAATCTGCCCCTACGCGTTGAACTTCATCCGGCGTCATCGTGAGTACATCGAACTCGTGCAGCCGGACATGCGCTCTGCAATCTAGCGTTTGCCGGCTCCGGTCAACTCTTGACATCGGACGCCTCTGAGTAAGGGCAGCGATCCCGTCTCACTGTTTGCAGTTGATGTTGACCACACGGCGTCGCGGCGACGTGGCGCTCATGCAAGGGCGCAGAATGGATCCACCTTATGAGGTGACCAATGAGCAGCCTTCAGAGCGATTCAAGCGTCAAGGGTGAACTCGATCGCCTGACCGCGGAGTTCTTCGAGTCGGTGTCGTTCGAGTCAGGCAACACACCGAACTACGAGCACATCCACGAGCTCTTCCTGGAACAGGGTCTGCTGATTAAGAACGTCGGCCCGACTCCCGAGATCTCGACCGTGACGCAGTTCATCGTGCCGCGTCATCAGAGTGTGCTGGCGGGCGATCTGACGCGCTTCCACGAGGCAGAACTTGCCGAGGTCACGGAGATCTTCGGCAACGTGGCTCACCGTTTCAGCGCCTACACGAAGTCAGGAACCCTGAAGGGCACTTCGTTCAGCGCCCGGGGAATGATCTCCACGCAGTTCATCCACACGCCGCAGGGCTGGAAAGTCAGTTGCATGGCCTGGGATGACGAGCGACCTGGCCTCGCGTTGCCTGCGAGCCTGGATCCGCTCGCGCCCGGGCCGCACGATTAGCACCGAATGTCGGCTCGGACGTCGGACGCGCCTGCCGCGAACTGCGATCTCGGCCAGCGATGCGTAGGCGTCGTGCCATCGTCCGGAGCGCCACCTATGATTCGCTCTGATGCGCCCCCGGAGTCTTGGATGAAAACCTTGTCGATCGGCAGGATTGGCCCAGCCCTGCTACTACTGGTTGCGCTCGCCGCTCCGGCGCTCGGGCAGACAGTGCGTTATTTCGAACTGCCGCCGCGCAGCGCACCGCACGACGTTGCGCCGGCTCCCGACGGCACGGTTTGGTACACGGCTCAGCGCACGGGTCATCTGGGCCGCCTTGATCCACGCACGGGCAAGGTCGAGGAGATCCCGCTCGGCCGCGGTTCAGCCCCGCACGGTGTGATCGTCGGTCCTGATGGAGCGGCATGGGTCACCGACAGCGGCCAGAACGCTGTCGTACGCGTCGACCCGGCCACCAGGGCGGTGAGAGTGTTCGCGCTGCCGCAAGGCACGCCGTACACAAACATGAACACGGCGGCGTTCGATGGCAACGGCGTGTTGTGGTGGACCGGCCAGTCCGGCTACTACGGCAGCGTGAACCCGAAGACCGGTGAAGTGCGCGTGATGGAGGCACCGCAAGGCCGCGGTCCGTACGGGATCACTGCAACGCCGACGGGAGACATCTACTACGTCTCACTCGCCGGCAGCCATCTGGCGAAGATCGACACACGCACCGGCGCCGCCAGCATCATCGAGCCGCCGACCTCCCGCCAAGGCGCGCGCCGCGTGTGGAGCGACAGCAAGGGGCGGCTCTGGATCAGCGAGTGGCTGTCGGGCCAGGTGAGCCGGTACGACCCGGCGAGCAAGCAATGGAAGGCGTGGAAGCCATCGGAGCGCGCCCAGATGTACTCGGTCTACGTCGACGAGCGCGACAAGGTATGGCTGACGGAGTGGTCCACCAACGCCATCCTGCGGTTTGATCCGGAGACCGAGAAGTTCGAACACTTTCCGAGTGACCGGCCAAACGCGCAGGTGCGCCAGATGCTGGGCAGGCCGGGTGAAGCCTGGGGCGCGGAGTCCGGCACCGATCGACTGGTGGTTATCTCGACCAACCCCGCCGCGCGCCAGTGATCCGCGGGACCGCAAGCCGGCTTTCGCTCAGCTTCCTTGTCGGCAAAGCGCTCCTGGCCAACATCAGGGGCCCGGACGGAACGCTCTTGCGCGTCCTGGGATGCCGCGACGGTGACCGCGCTCGTTGACCGAGGGCGCCAGCGCATCCTGATTGTCTGGGCTCCATTGCGCAATCGCTGGAATTCACACGCCATTCGCGATTGCTTTCGCCTTTTCAACTGATCTGAACCCAGCGCAGTCGCCAGGTCACTCGGACATTCGGTCGAAGTGGTCATCCCCTTGCCCGCGTCTCTTCAGGCGCACGCGCAGGGAGGCACACCAGTTGCTTGCAGCCGCGAATGACAGTTCAACCGAATGTCTTGGGAGCAGCCGTCGAGCACAAGACAGTGGAGGGCATTTCTTCTTCTTTTACCCGTATCAAGGCAAGCAGCTTGTCAACTACTCTGGGTTCATCGCGTTTGCTTCATCGTCGGCCCACGGGGCAAGGAGGTCTTGATGAACGCGCCCACCGAACTGTTTACCGCGTTCCGCGAATCCTTCGTCAGTGCACTGGACGAAGAGATGGGGGTGGAAGACTTCCTGCGCTACTGCAAGAGCGACCGCATGGCGTACGCGAGTGCGCACGAGTGCGTGCTCGAAGCGATCGGCAAGCCCAAGCTCGTCAACACCGCCGACGACGCGCGCCTGTCGCGCATTTTCCAGAACCGAGTGATTCAGACCTGGGATGCGTTCGCCGACTTCCACGGCATGGAAGAAACCTTAATGTCGCTGTACGCGTATTTCCTACATGCGGCACAGGGACTCGAAGAGCGCAAGCAGGTGCTGTATCTGCTCGGCCCGGTCGGTGGCGGCAAGTCGTCCCTTGCAGAGAAGATCAAGTCGTTGTGCGAGCAGTTTCCGATCTATACGCTGAAAGACTCGGTAACGGGTCGGCTGTCGCCGATGCTCGAGTCGCCGCTGGGGCTCTTCCCCCGCGACCGGTTCGGCGCAGAGATGGAAGACCGCTACGGCATTCCGCGTCGCGCGCTGACCGGCATCGCCACGCCGTGGGCGCTGAAGCGCCTGAAGGAATACAAGGGAGACCTGTCGAAGTTCCAGGTCGTGCGCCTGATGCCATCGGTGCTCAACCAGATCGGTATCGTCAAGACCGAACCGGGCGACGAGAACACGCAGGACATCTCGTCACTGGTCGGCAAAGTTGATCTGCGGATGCTGGAGCAGTTCGCACAGGACGACCCCGACGCGTACAGCTACTCGGGCGCGCTGTGCCTGGGATCGGCACGCTGCGTCGAGTTCGTTGAGATGTTCAAGGCGCCGCTGAAGGTGCTGAACCCGATCCTGACAGCGACGCAAGAAGGCAATTTCAAGGGCACGGAGGCGCTGCCGGCGCTGCCGTTCAACGGCTTCATCATGGCGCACTCGAACGAGGCCGAGTGGCTGAAGTTCCGCAACAACAAGGACAACGAGGCGTTCATCGACCGCGTGTACCTGGTCAAGGTGCCCTACTGCCTGCGCGTGGATGAAGAAGTGCGGATCTACGAAAAGATGCTAACGGCCTCGACGCTGTCGGAGTCGCCGTGCGCGCCGCAGACGCTGCGCACGCTGGCCGAGTTCTCCGTGCTCTCGCGGCTGGCAGTTCCGGAAAACTCATCCGTCTTCAGCAAACTCCGTTCATACAACGGCGAAACCCTCAAGGATGTCGATCCGCGCAGCAAGAGCGTGAAGGAGTATCGCGACGACGCCGGCATGCAGGAGGGCTTTTCCGGGCTGTCGACACGTTGGGCGTTCAAGACGATCTCAGCCGCCTTCAATCGTGACCCGAGCGAGATCGCCGCTGACCCCGTCAATCTGCTGGTCGTGCTCGAGGATCGTCTGGCCAAGGAAGACATCCAGGAGGAATACAAGCGGCGGCTGCGCGGTCACATCAAGGAATGGATCGTGCCGCGCTTCGCCGAGTTCCTGGAAAAGGAACTGCAGATGTCGTACCTGGATGCGTACGGCGAGTACGGGCAGAACCTGTTCGACCGCTACGTGACCTACGCGGACAAGTGGCTCCTCGACGAGGACTGGCGCGACCCGGACACCGGCATGCAGTACTCGCGCGACGCGTTGAACACCGAGCTGGAGAAGATCGAGAAGCCGGCCGGCATCAGCAATCCGAAGGATTTCCGAAACGAGGTGGTGAATTTCGTGCTGCGGGCGCGCGCGCACGGCAAGAATCCGCACTGGACCAGCTACGAGAAACTGCGCGTGGTGATCGAAAAGCGCATGTTCAGCAAGACCGAGGACATCCTGCCGATCATTTCGTTCGAGGCCAAGGGCTCGCAGGAGATGGAAGAGCGCCACAAGAGCTTCGTCAACCGGATGGCGGCACGCGGCTATACCGAGAAGCAGGTGCGGCGCCTGGTCGACTGGTACATGCACTTCAAGAAGTCGACGCAGTCGTGACGACGTAGCCGCTGCGAGGGCTCCGTGTCCGATTCGTCCGCCTCCAGCCGTTTCATGCGCGTCGTCGATCGGCGCGGCGATCCGCCGGGGCGCAGTGCGGTCAATCGCGAGCGCTTCATCCGCCGCTTCAAGGACGAGATCAAGCGTGCGGTCGATGACGAGATCGGCAAGCGCGGCATCGCCGACGTCGGCAAGGGCAGCAGGATTTCGATCCCTGGCCGTGGGCTGAAAGAGCCGCATCTGCAGCACGACCACAAGACTGGCAGCCGTGACTTCGTGCTGCCCGGCAATCACGAGTACATCCCGGGCGACACGATCGATCGACCCGGCGGCGGAGAAGGTGGTGGTGACGGCAATGAGCCGGGCCAGGGCGAGAGCCGCGACAACTTCGCTTTCGTGCTCTCCCGCGACGAGCTGCTGCAACTGTTCTTCGACGACCTGGAACTGCCGAACCTGGAACGCACCCGGATTGGCGATGTGACCTACATCCACACGCGCCGCGCTGGATATTCCAGGGACGGCGTGCTGGCCAATCTTTCACCGGCGCTGACGATGCGCATGTCGATCGCGCGCCGCATCGCGCTGCGCGGCGGCATCGCCCGACAACTCGACGAGCTGGAGCGGGAGATCGAGGAACTTGCTCCGTTCGAGGTCGAGCGGCGCACCGAACTCGAGGAAGAAATTGCGCAGCTGCGCGCGCGCCGCGAGCAGCTGCCATTCCTGGAAGAGATCGATCGGCGCTTCCGCGCGCGCCAACCCGTTGCGGCCCCTGCGACGCGCGCGGTGATGCTGTGCCTGATGGATGTCTCGGGCTCGATGGACGAGCGCAAGAAGGATCTCGCCAAGCGCTTCTTCGCGTTGCTGTATCTGTTTCTCGAACGCAAGTACAGCGCGGTCGAGGTCGTCTTCATCCGTCACACCGAGACCGCGCAGGAGGTCGACGAAAAGATGTTCTTCCATGATCCGCAGTCCGGCGGCACGCTGGTGATGCCGGCCTTGCAACTGACGCAGAAAGTGATCGACACGCGCTTCGCCGGCCCGGACTGGAACATCTACATCGCGCAGGCCTCGGACGGCGATTGCGGTGAAGAAGATGCGCAGCGCTGCGCCGGCTATCTGCAGACCGAGCTTCTGCCGCGGGTGCGCTACTTCGCTTACATCGACATTCCATCAAGCAATCCTGGTGGGTGGTTCAGCCGGCCGTCGGACCTGTGGCAGTGCTATGAGTCGGTCGCCGACTCCGGATTCGCGATGCGCAAGGTGCATGACCGGCGCGATATATGGCCCGTATTCCGCGAACTGTTCGCGCGCAAGGAAGCAACGGCATGAGCACGCCGGTCTGCCCTGGACGGACAGCGCTGCCGCGTAGCGACGAGGCAGATCGATGAATCCCTGGGATCTGGCCGACGTTACCGCGCCCGCGCGACTGCGTGATGGAGCCGCTCCGGAGCGGCCCTGGCCGAGGCTGGTGTCGCGGCCCGCGGTGCCGATGCCGGTGCCGGGAACCAGGCGCACGGCCGAGCCGATCGCCGTCGGCTCGGAATGGACCGTGCCGCTGCTCGAGCGCTTCGATGTCGCACTCGCCGCGCATGCCGGGCGCCTGCAACTCGATACCTATCCGATCCAGTACGAGGTGATTACCGCGGCACAGATGATCGACCTGTGTTCAACGGTCGGCATGCCGGTGCATTACCCGTACTGGAGCTTCGGCAAGCAGTTGCTCGGCCAGGAGCACACGTACAAGAAGGGAATGAGCGGGCTGGCGTATGAGATCGTCATCAACACGAGTCCGTCGCTGGTCTACCTGATGGAAACCAACACCCTGCCGCTGCAGGTGCTGGTGATGGCTCATGCCGCCTACGGTCACAACGCCTTCTTCAAGGGCAACTATCTGTTCCGCCAGTTCACGCAGGCCGATGGCATCCTGGATTACCTGACATTTGCGCGCAATTTCATCCTTGACTGCGAGCAGCGACATGGCTGGCGCGAAGTCGAGCGCATCCTCGATTGCTGTCACGCACTGGCGCCCTACGGGGTGGATCGCTACAAGAAGCCGACACGGCTGTCGGCGAGCCGTGAGCGCGAGCGCCTGGCGGAGCGGTTGCGCTTCGCACAGCATCACTACAACCCCGACGTTGCCTATCTGTATGAAAACGCCGAGGTCAAGCCAGAGGCCGCAGCGGAATCGTTCGATCCGCAGGAGAACCTGCTCTATTTCATCGAGAAGCTCGCGCCGAAGCTCGCGCCCTGGCAGCGTGAGCTCGTGCGCATCGTGCGCAAGATCTCGCAGTACTTCTACCCGCAACGGCTGACCAAGGTCGCCAACGAGGGCGCCGCCACGTTCTGGCACTACACGCTACTGCACGAGTTGTATGACCATGGCCAGGTCGATGACGGCTTCATGCTGGAGTGGCTGTCGAATCACAGCGATGTCGTAACGCAGCCGTCGTTCGACACGGAAAACTATCGCGGCATCAACCCCTACGCGCTGGGATTCTCGATCTATCGCGACATCCGTCGCATCTGCGAGCACCCCACCCCCGAGGATCGCGAATGGTTCCCGCGCCTGGCGTCGACCGATTGGGTCGAGGCGGTGCACTTTGCAATGGCCAACTTCAAGGACGAAAGCCTGATCGAGCAGTACCTGTCACCCAAGGTGATGCGCGACCTGCGGCTGTTCGCGATCACCGATGACGAAAGCGACCGCAGCAAGTACAGCGTGCGTGCCATCCACAACGAGCACGGGTACGCGCGTGTGCGTCAGATGCTGGCCGCGCAATATCGTCCCGAGGTCCACACGCCGTCACTGGCGGTCACGCGCTTTTCGGCAGACGGGGACCGTGCGTTGTTGCTGCAGCATCGTGTCGAGCGGGGACGGCTGCTCGACGCCGAAACTGCGACCGAAGTCCTCGGCTACATCAAGGAACTGTGGCAGTTCGACGTCGTCCTGGAGGAAGTCGACGACGGTGATAACCGGCTAAAGATTCATCGGACCTAGTCCGACGCGGGAAGCGGTCTTCCTGGTACCTGGATTGATGCAGGTGCGATGACTCTTCCAGCGCGCCGTGACGACCCGGGCCAGCCGCCATCACCCTGATGCTGCCCGGCTCCCGGGGAGGCTACGCCAGCGCTCCCTGCTGACTGCGGCGGCGCGGCGAGCCCGCCGCCCGCCTTCATCCGTGCGAGACTATTCCTTGTCCCGACGCCTCGGCTGGTTTCGGGTCGCGTGGACGGGGAGAAACGACGATGAATGCACCGGCAGAACCTGCGCGGCTCGGGGCCGATCCGCGCTACGACGAGCGCCGCGAGATCCGTGCGCCGCGCGGACCATCGCTCTCGTGCAAGAGCTGGCTCACCGAGGCGGCCTATCGGATGCTGCAGAACAACCTCGACCCGGAGGTCGCGGAGGATCCGAAGCGCCTGGTCGTCTACGGCGGCATTGGCCGCGCCGCGCGAGACTGGGCGTGCTACGACGCCATACTCGCGACGCTGCGAGAGCTCGACGATGACGAATCGCTGCTGGTGCAGTCGGGAAAACCGGTCGGCGTGTTCAAGACGCATCCGGATGCGCCGCGTGTGCTGCTTGCCAATTCGAATCTGGTGCCGAAGTGGGCAACTTGGGAGCACTTCAACGAGCTCGACCGCAAGGGGCTGATGATGTACGGCCAGATGACGGCCGGCAGCTGGATCTACATCGGCAGCCAGGGCATCGTGCAGGGAACCTACGAGACTTTCGGCGAGGCCGGACGACAACACTTCGGCGGCGACTGGGGTGGACGCTGGATCCTCACCGCCGGGCTCGGCGGCATGGGCGGTGCGCAGCCGCTGGCGGCCACGCTGGCCGGCGCGGTGTCGCTGAACATCGAGTGCCAGCAGTCCCGCCTCGAATTTCGCCTGCGCACGCGTTATCTCGACAAACAGGCGCGCGACATCGACGATGCGCTCGCGCTGGTTCAGCGGCACTGCGCGCGCAAGGAAGCGGTCTCGATCGGCCTGTTCGGCAACGCCGCCGAGGTGCTGCCGGAGCTGGTGCGACGCGCGCGGGCCGGCGGCCTGATGCCGGATCTCGTAACCGACCAGACTTCCGCGCATGACCTCGTGCACGGCTACCTGCCTGCTGGCTGGAGCGTGGAGCGCTGGCAGGCCGCGCAGGCGGATCCGACGCTGCATGGCGAGCTGACGGCTGCGGCCGCTTCCTCATGCGCAACCCATGTGCAGGCGATGCTCGACTTCCAGGCGCTGGGCGCGAAGGTCGTCGACTATGGCAACAACATTCGTCAGGTCGCACTAGACCAAGGCGTAAAGAACGCGTTCGACTTTCCGGGATTCGTACCCGCTTACATCCGGCCGCTGTTCTGCGAAGGCAAGGGGCCGTTCCGCTGGGTCGCGCTGTCGGGCGACCCGGAGGATATCTACAAGACCGACGCGAAGATCAAGCAGCTCTTTCCGGAGAACACCCATGTGCATCGCTGGCTCGACATGGCACGCGAACGCATCGCGTTCCAGGGCCTGCCGGCGCGCATCTGCTGGCTCGGGCTCGGCGAGCGCCATCTTGCCGGCCTGGCGTTCAACGACATGGTGCGCACTGGCGAGCTGAAGGCGCCGATCGTCATTGGTCGCGATCACCTTGATACCGGTTCAGTGGCGAGCCCGAATCGCGAGACGGAAGCGATGCGCGACGGCACCGACGCGGTGTCCGACTGGCCCTTGCTGAACGCTCTGCTGAACACCGCCGGTGGCGCGACCTGGGTGTCGTTGCATCACGGCGGGGGCGTCGGCATGGGTTACTCGCAGCATGCGGGCGTAGTGATCGTCGCCGATGGAACGGAGGCTGCTGCCCGGCGCCTGGCGCGTGTGCTGGTCAACGACGCGGGCTCGGGCGTCATGCGGCATGCCGACGCCGGCTATGAAACAGCGATCGCTTGCGCCCGGCGCAACGGATTGAAGCTGCCGATGGTGGGCGCGTGACGGCTTCCTTGATCATCGAACCGGGCCGCCTGCAGTTCGCGGACCTGCGGCGCCTGTGGCAGGAGCCCCTGTCCGTGTCGCTGGTCGCCGCGGCCTGGACGGCGATCGATGCATCCTCGCAGGCCGTTAGGCGCATCGTCGCGCGCGGCGATGCGGCCTACGGAATCAACACCGGCTTCGGCCTGCTCGCGAAGAAGCGCATTCCGGACGACGAGTTGCAGCAACTGCAGCGCAACCTGATCCTGTCGCACTCCGTCGGCACGGGTGAACTGCTGAGTGACGACGTGGTGCGACTCGCGCTGGTGACCAAGATCGCGAGCCTCGCGCGCGGGCATTCGGGGGTGCGTCGCGAGATTGTTGAAACGCTGATCGCGATTGTCAATGCCGGCATCGTTCCGTGCATTCCAGCCAAGGGCTCGGTCGGTGCGTCCGGCGACCTGGCGCCGCTGTCGCACCTGACGCTGGCGTTGCTGGGGGACGGCGACGTTCAGGTGAACGGCGAACGCCAGCCGGCACGCACGGCATTGGCCGCGGCCGGCATCAAGCCGTTGGTGCTGGGGGCGAAGGAAGGACTGGCGCTGATCAACGGCACGCAGATCTCGACTGCACTGGCGCTGCATGGGCTGTTCATGGCCGAGCGTGTGTTCGAGGCCGCCGTCGTGGTCGGGGCGATGGCGATCGACGCCGCCAAGGGCAGTGACGCACCATTTGACCCGCGGCTGCACGAACTGCGCGGCCATGCCGGCCAGATCGCGACGGCGCGCGCGTATCGCGAACTGCTGCAGGGCAGTGCGATCCGCGCCTCGCACCTGGTGAACGACGATCGGGTGCAGGACCCTTACAGCCTGCGTTGTCAGCCGCAGGTGATGGGCGCATGCCGCGACCTGATCACGCAGGCCGCTCGGACCCTGCTGACCGAGGCGAACGCCGTCACCGACAATCCGCTGGTGTTTGCGCGCAAGGGCGCTGCGGCGACCGACGAGGTGCTGTCTGGAGGCAACTTCCACGCCGAGCCGGTGGCGTTCGCGGCCGACACATTGGCGCTGGCGATCGCCGAAATTGGCGCCCTCTCAGAACGCCGCATTGCGCTGCTGATCGATGCGACGCTGTCGGGACTTCCGCCGTTCCTGGTGCGCGACCCCGGCGTCAACTCGGGTTTCATGATCGCGCACGTCACCGCCGCAGCGCTGGCGTCGGAGAACAAGTCGCTCGCGCATCCCGCCAGTGTCGACAGCCTGCCGACTTCCGCCAACCAGGAGGATCACGTCAGCATGGCGACATTCGCAGCGCGTCGCCTGCACGAGATGGCGGTCAATACGGCGACCATCGTTGGCATCGAACTGCTGGCGGCCGCCCAGGGCATCGATTTCCATCGTCCGCTGGCTACCTCACCACGGCTGGCGCAGGTTCATGGCACCCTGCGCGCTCGCGTGCCGTTCTACGAAGTCGACCGCATCCTCGCCCCCGACATTGCTGCCGCATCCGAACTGGTGTTCTCGGGCGCGCTCAGTGCCGGCTGTCGCGAACTGTTTACACCGGTCGCGTGACGATGATCGATATGTCCGTCTGGCAAGGCCGCGTCGACGCTGCCGAGGGCGCACTTGGCCGGCGCTGGCATCAGGTGATGCAGCCGTGTGAGCCCGGCACGCCCCCGGCGACGACGGTGCTGATCGGGTTCGCGTGCGATGCCGGGGTGGCGCGCAATCATGGCCGCGTCGGCGCGGCCGAAGGACCGCTCGCGATCCGGCGTGGCCTGCGCAACATGCCGCTGCACGACTGCACGGTTCTTGCCGACGGCGGCGATGTCGTTTGTGCGGGCGATGCGCTGGAGGCGGCACAGCAGGATCTCGCCGATGTCATTGGCCGCGAACTCGCGGCCGGGCGCTTTCCGCTGGTGCTCGGCGGCGGCCATGAGATGGCCTGGGGATCCTTCACCGGACTTGCAACTCACCTTGCCGGAGGCAGGCAGGTGCCACGCATCGGGATCGTCAACTTCGATGCGCACTTCGACCTGCGCCGCGACACGCGACCCACGTCGGGCACGCCGTTCCTGCAGATGGCGCACGACTGCGACGCTCGCGGCTGGCCTTTCAACTACGCGTGCTTCGGCGTGAGCCGCTATGCGAATACGGAAGCCCTGTTTGCCCGTGCCCGTGAGCTGAGCGTGCTGTTTGAACTCGACGAGGCTGTGAGTGCCGCCACCGGTGTATCGGCTCTGTCCTCGTTCCTGGCGGACGTCGACCACGTCTACCTGACCGTTTGCCTCGATGTGCTGCCGGCGGCTGTGGCGCCCGGTGTCAGCTCGCCCGCGGCGCGCGGCGTCGGCCTCGAAGTACTCGAACCGCTGATCGACGCGGTGTGTGCCAGCGGCAAGGTGCGGCTCGCCGACATCGCCGAGATGAATCCGCGCTTTGACATCGACGGTCGCACCGCCGCGGTAGCGGCTCGGCTCGCCGCGCGCATCGCCAACGGGGTTGCGCGTGCGCTGCGATAGCTTGTGGACCGGTGTGCACCTCGCGACGATGGTCGAGGCGGGCCGGAGTGGTGGCTTCGGTGCGCTGCGCGACGCGGCGCTCGCGGTGCGCGACGAACGCATCGCATGGCTTGGCCCGCACTCCGAGCTGCCGGCTGACCTGCGCGCGGAACGCCGTTTTGACGGCGCGGGAGCCTGGGTCACGCCAGGGCTGATCGACTGCCACACCCACATCGTCTACGGCGGCAACCGTAGCGACGAGTTCGAGGCGCGCCTGCACGGCGCCAGCTACGCCGAGATCGCACAGCGAGGCGGTGGCATCCTGTCGACGGTGCGCGCGACGCGGGCGGCGTCCGAAGACGAACTGCTCGGTGCGAGCCTGCCGCGAGTGCGTGCGCTGCTGGCCGAAGGTGTGACCACGATCGAGATCAAGTCTGGATATGGCCTCGATCTCGACACCGAGCGCAAGATGCTGCGCGTCGCTCGTCGCATCGGCAGCGAGCTGCCGGTCACGGTACGGACCACGTTCCTCGGCGCCCACGCGCTGCCGCCCGAGTTCTCGGGCCGGGCGGACGACTACATCGACGAGGTCTGCAGCCATATGCTGCCGGCACTGGTGCGCGAAGGCCTGGTCGATGCGGTCGATGCATTCTGCGAGACGATCGGCTTCTCTCCGGCGCAGACGGAACGAGTCTTCCGTGCCGCTCAGGCGCTGGGCGTGCCGGTGAAGCTGCATGCCGAGCAGTTGTCGGATCAGGGCGGCGCGGCCCTGGTGGCGCGCTACCACGGACTCTCGGCCGACCATCTCGAATACCTGTCAGACGATGGCATTGCGTCGATGCGTGAGGCTGGTACGGTGGCGGTACTGTTGCCCGGCGCGTTTTACTTCCTGCGCGAGACCGGCGTGCCGCCGGTCGATGCGTTGCGCAGTGCCGGCGTGAAGATGGCGGTGGCCACCGACTGCAATCCTGGGACGTCGCCGATGACGTCGCTGCTGTTGGCGATGAACATGGCCTGCACGTTGTTCCGCCTGACGCCGCAGGAAGCACTCGCCGGCGTCACGGTTCACGCGGCGTGCGCGCTCGGCCTGGTCGACACAGGCACGCTGGCGGTCGGCCAGCGCGCCGATTTCGTGCTGTGGGACATTGAGCGACCCGCCGACCTCGCCTATGCGATAGGGCTGAATCCGTGCCGCGGCGTCGTGCGGGCCGGAACATCCGCCGCGTCGGGCTCTACGGCAGAAACGGCGCGGTGTTGATTCGAATTCCCGCGACGGTCCACCAGGAATCCCCGCTCGCGCTGCCGAGCCGATTGCCGTAGCTGGCGTAGACCTCGAACCGCTCCGGGACGATCGCATAACGCAGGCCGAGCTGATACTTTCCGGGGCCCTTTTCGTTGCGGAAGACCTCGGCAAACGCTGTGGTCCTGGGCAGGAATTCGTAATGGAGTGCGGCGCCGGCCGCGACAATGGTGCCGGCGCCGAAGTCGTTCGATGCGCCCAGGTTCAGGTCGATCTCGAGCGCCTCATCAGGGAAGTACGAGAACAGCGCCTTCGCGTAATAGGCGGTCGCTGAGGCGCCCTCGGCGGTCGGCCCGTTGTCGCGGCCCACTCCGCCGACCGCGCCGACCGACCACACGCCCTCTTTGCCGGCGAATACGGTCTTGGCCTGCAGCACGTACTGTTGCGAGCTCGGCTCGTCCGTCGGGTTGACGCCGCCGATGCCCAGCGACAGTTCGATGTTGCCGATGAAGTTGCACGCGGGTGCGGCCCAGTAGTCACGAGCACCCCGGGCACCGTTGACCCAGGCTTCGAACTGACAGGATTTGGCCTCGATGACACTCGCGTCGTCTGTGACGAGTGGTGCCCCGGCCTGGACACCTTGGGCGCAGGTGATGAGACAGGTCGCGATGAAGAGTCTTTGGCGCATTCGGTTACCAGGCGGAGGAGTCTTTCCTTGCCGCCGAAGCATCGCAGCCGGGAGGCAGACGCGCAATCCTCCTGCGCGAGGACTTGTCGCGACTGCCTCTGGTCTGAGCAGGCCCGAGCGGCGCTCAGTGGAAATCCCGGCTCGGCATCGTGAGCGCGCCGAGCAGCGGCGAGTGATCCTCCAGGCGTGAGGCGATCAGGTGCACGATCGGCGCCACGCCGGTGGTGACACGCTCGACGTGGCCATACACCGTCAGCAGCGTTGAGCCCAGCATCGCGCGCCGGTACTTCTCACCCGTCGTGTTCCAGACGACGACGTTGACGGTGCCGGTCTCGTCTTCGATCGTGACGAAGGTCACGCCGCTCGCGGTGGACGGGCGCTGCCGGCAGGTGACGATGCCGGTGGTGCGGACGCGCTGCTGGTCACGTGCCTGGCCGATGCCGGCTGCAGTGAGATAACCCTTCGCGTTGAAGCGCTCCCGAAGCAGCGCCAGCGGATGGCGGCGCAGCGTCAGCGACGTGTGGTGATAGTCGGCAACGATGTCCTGGCCTTCGGTCGGCGGCAGCAGGTCGACCGGCGTTTCGCGGCGCGTGCGCGCGGCGAGCGGTGCAGTGCGCGGGGCGTCGCCGTCGATGCCCAGCGTGGCCCACAGTGCGCGGCGGCGATGGCCGGTCAGCGTGGCCAGCGCGTCGGCCTTCGCCAGTGCGCTGATCTCGCCGCGGGTGAGTTCCGCACGGCGGGCCAGGTCCTGTGCCTCGGTGAAGGGGGCATCACGCCGCGCCACCATGATGCGTTGGCCCGCTGCTTCGGGAAGGCTGGCGACGAGTTCGAGTCCGAGACGTACCGCGGGCTTTGCAGGATCCGCGCTTGACAGCTCCAGCGTGCAGTTCCAGTTGCTGACGGTGACGTCGATCGGCCGGATCTCGACACCGTGATTCATCGCATCGCGCACGATCTGCGCCGGCGCATAAAAGCCGAGCGGCTGCGAGTCGAGCAGCGCGGCGCAGAACGCGGCCGGCTCGTGGCACTTGAGCCACGACGACACGTACACCAGCAGTGCAAAGCTCGCCGCGTGGCTTTCCGGAAAGCCGTATTCGCCGAAGCCCTGGATCTGCCGGTAGATCTGCTCGGCGTATTCGCTGGTGTAGCCGCGCGCCAGCATGCCGCTGATGAGTTTGTCGCGGAACGGCCCGATGCCGCCCTTGCGCTTCCACGCCGCCATCGCACGGCGCAGCTTGTCGGCCTCGCCCGGCGTGAAGCCCGCCGCGACGACCGCCAGCTGCATGACCTGCTCCTGGAAGATCGAGACACCCATCGTGCGCTCGAGCACCGATCGCACTGCCTCCGACGGAAAGGTCACGTCTTCGAGCCCCTGCCGTCGCCGCAGATACGGATGCACCATGCCGCCCTGGATCGGCCCCGGTCGCACGATCGCGGTCTCGATCACGAGGTCGTAGAAGCAGCGCGGCGCCAGCCGCGGCAGCATGTTCATCTGCGCGCGCGACTCGACCTGGAACACGCCGAGCGAATCGCCCTGGCACAGCATGTCGTAGACGGCCGCATCCTCCGATGGAATGTCCTGCAGCCGCCAGCGACGGCCGGACGTTGAATTCCCATAGAAGCGCTGGAGATGATCGAGTGCACGCCGCACGCAGGAAAGCATGCCGAGTGCGAGCACGTCGATCTTCAGCAGGCCGAGCGCGTCGAGGTCGTCCTTGTCCCACTGGATCACCGTGCGCTCGTCCATCGCCGCGTTCTCGATCGGCACCATCCGGTCGAGCCGGTCGCGCGCGATGACGAAGCCGCCCGAGTGCTGCGACAGATGCCGCGGAAAACCGATCACCTCGACCGCGAGTTCAGCGAGCTGCGCGATGACCGGGTTGGCCGGATCGAAGCCGGCTTCCTCCAGCCGCTGCGGGATGATTTTGCGTCCGTCCCACCACGCCATCGTCTTCGCCAGGCGGTCGACCTGGTCGAGCGACAGCCCAAGCGCCTTGCCGACATCGCGCAGCGCGCCCTTCGGCCGGTAGGTGTGCAGTGCCGCGGTCAGCGCCGCGCGGTGGCGCCCGTACTTGGCGTAGATGTACTGCATCACCTCTTCGCGGCGCTGGTGCTCGAAGTCGACGTCGATGTCCGGCGGTTCGTTGCGCTCCTTGCTGATGAAGCGTTCGAACAGCACCGACATGCGCGCGGGATCGACCTCGGTGATGCCGAGGCAGTAGCAGACCGCCGAGTTGGCGGCCGAGCCGCGCCCCTGGCACAGGATCCCCTGCGAGCGCGCGTAGCGGACGATGTCGTAGACGGTGAGGAAGTAGGGCTCGTAGCGCAGCTCGGCGATCAGCCGCAACTCGTGTTCGACGATGGCCTGCACTTTCTCCGGGATGCCTTCGGGGTAGCGCGTCTTCGCTTCCTCGTAGGTTGCGCGCCGCAGCCAGGTGGCCGGCGTCTCGCCGGGAGGCACGATCTCCTCCGGATACTCGTAGCGCAGCTCGTCGAGCGAGAAGGTGCAGCGCTCGGCGATCGCCTGCGTCTGCATGAGCAACTCCGTTGGATAAATACGGGCAAGCCGGTACAGCGGCCGCAGGTAGCGCTCGGCGTTCGGCGCGAGTTCGCGCCCGCACTGCGCCAGCGGGGTCTTCACGCGCACGGCGGTCAGCACGTCGTGCAGGCGCTTGCGGCGACGCGTGTGCATCTGCACGTCGCCGGAGGCGACCAGCGGCAGTCCGGTCGCGTCGCTGATCGACTGCAGCGTGGCCAGATGCACTACATCGTCCGTGCTGCGCGTCAACTCGCAGGCGATCCAGCCCGCGCCGGGGTGCAGTTCCGCCAGCCAGCGCGCTTCCTGCTCGACGCGCACGGCATCGAGCGGCTCGCGCCACGTGCGCAGCGGCAGCAGCAGCACGAGCACATCCTTCAGCCAGTCGGCGTGCGCCTCCAGGTCGGCTGCGCTCAGACGGTAACTGCCCTTAATCGCCTGCCGTCGTGCCAGCGTGACCAACTGGCTGAGGTCGCCGTAGCCGGCGCGCGCCTGTGCCAGCAGCGCCAGCTTGGCACCCGCGACGGCCTTGCGGCCAATGCCCTCGGTCAGCTGGATCTCGGTGCCGTGGATCAGACGGAACGACCGTGCGAGTTCATCGTGCTCACGTGCCTCCTTCAAGGCCAGGTGCGCGCGTACTGAGCCGGCGAACGAGCATTCGTCGGTGAGCGCCAGGCCGGTGTATTCGAGCGCCAGCGCACGCTCGACCAGTTCCTCCGGATGCGAGGCGCCGCGCAGGAACGAGAAGTTCGACAGGCAGTGCAACTCGGTGTAGGAGGGCGTCATCGCGTCTCACGCAAACAGCCCGTGCAGGAACCAGCCATGTGGCGCGGCCAGTTCGCGAAAGACCCACAGCCACTGGCCACGATCGTTGCGGGCGACGAAGTAGTCGCGATGCACGGCATTTGCGCCGGCACCGAGGTCCCACCAGCCGCACTCGATGCGCTCGGGGCCGGTGACCAGCGTCAACGCCTCGTGATAGAGCGGCTGGTCATGCTGCATCGGCAGCGGTTGTGGCGTGGGCAGCAGCAGCAGTGGGCGTGGCTGGGACTGCAGGGCGGGTGCCTTCGCCTCGCTGCCGTCGATCGATAGCGGCACGGCGCGCCAGGCCCGCTCAGGCCGGTGGTCATCGACGGCCTGCAACTGGAACACCCGCTCCGAGCCCAGCCGGGCGTGCAAGGTTTCGGCGAGTTGCAGCCAGTCGCTGCCGAGGGAGGCATCGTGAGCCGGCGGCAGCAGGCTGGCATTGCACGCGGTAAACGGATGCAGTTGATCGACCGTCAGCGCCAGCGTGATCGCCGGCGCCGGCAGCGTCACGCGTGCCAGCCGCTCGGTGAGCAATGCCGCCAGCCGCTGCGCATCGCGCTCCGGTGCGGCCAGTGCCAGGGTGACCACCGTGGGCGGCACCGGCACGCTGCGGCGCTCGCTATGCCTGGCGGAAAACCTGAGCTGCGTTGCACCGGCGTTGCGACCGCGCAGGAAGCCTTCGAGCGAGGTGAGCAGCCGCCGCGCCGGGAACATCAGCTGCGCGGTTTCGCTGAAGTCCGCTGGCAGTTCGATGCGCGCCGTGAAGCGCGCGGGCGGCACGTACAGCGGCTGCGGATCGGCGCGCACGCCGAGCACGCGGTCGAGGTCGTCGAGCCGCTCAGCGCCGAAGCGCCTGGCGAACGCATCGCGCGGCAACTGCAGAAGATCACCGATCGTTGTCAGGCCGAGCGCACGCAGCGTTTCGTTCGTCGCCGCGTCCCATTCGAGCAGGGCGAAAGGCAGGCGCTGCAGATCGTCTACGTCGACCCGGGCCGCATGCGCCAGCGCACACACTCGCGCCGTGCGGGGTGCGGCCGCATAGGCGCAGGCGGCGCGATAACCGAGTTCGGCGAGGCCGGTAGTGATCGCGCGATGCAACGGCGTGCGACCGCCGAAGAGGCGCTCGCTGCTCCCTGTCTCCAGCAGCAGCCCATCGGGCTGCAGCACCACGTGCGATGAGAATTGGTAGGCCCAGCCGGCGATTTCCTCGAGCGCAGCCTGCTCGCGTTCAAGGCTGCGTTCGAGCGCGATCAGCTCGCACGCCAGCGCCTGCGCTGCAGCGAGCTTCATGCCGGGAGCTACACCGGCGGCCTGTGCGGTGGCATTGCAGTGGATCACGGCCAGGCGTTGCGGCGCGCCTTCGACGATCGCCAGCGGCAGCGTGCCGTCGATGGCGCGCTCGGCCAGCTGCAATGGCAGCGCAGGCAGGATGAGGGCGAGCCACAGGGCCACGGTGCTGCACGAGCGGGTGCCCGCCGGATATCAGGAACGCCGCATCAGGCCAGCAGTTCGTCCAGCGGGCGCGGTGCGCCGAGCAGCGCGGTGGCCGCCGGCATGGTGCGGGGCAGCGCCGTATCGGCTTCGACACGAGCCTGCTCCCAATGCGCGGGCCGCAGTTGAAGCGTGATCGGATCGAGCAACGGGCGGCCACGCCGCTTCAGCAGGGTGACTTGCAGCTGCGCACCGGCGCTGGCCAGCTGCAGTCGCAACGTGGCAGGCGAGGGCGCCTGTGCCTGGCGTGTCGAGCGCAGCACGAAGGCCAGCGCCTGGTGGCTCTGTGCCAGCAGGTGCAGCCGGCGCAGCGCGCGGAAATCGCCCTCGCCGCTGGCATGCGGCAGCCAGCCGACCACCGCGCCGAGATGGCGCGCACGCAGCGATTGTTCGACGGCCCACAGGCTTTCGCGTGGCGTCGCCGGCTTCACGAAGATCGTGCGCGCCAGATCCAGCCCGGCGGTAGCGAGCGCCGGCGCATACGGCACCGCCTGTGCTTCGAGCGAACGCGGTGTGGCGCGTGCCGCATCCACGGGCAGCACCCACACCGCGCTGCGGCGCGACTGCGCGAGTTGCGCCAGTGACGGCGCCAGCAGCGACAGTTCGCCGATGCCGGCATCGTCGGTCAGCAGTTCGATCAACTGTCCCTGCGGCCAGCCGCCACCCGGGAGTTCACGGTCGAGTTCGGCAAAGCCGCTGGCGAGCGTCGGACTGCCGGCGTCCTCGGCCGGCAGCTCGTCTGCACGCCAGAGCGGCGCACCACCGGCGGTTTGCAACAGGGAAAGCAACTCCGTGGCCGCACGCATGTGCGTCCTCCTCAGAAAGTGAACGGCGGGTGGGTGAAAAACGAGGCGGCGACTGAAGCGGGCTTCAGAGCGACGGTCGTATCACCCCGACGGCAATGCCCTCGATTGCAAACGGCTCGCGCCGCAGGTCGACGATGATGGGCGCGAAATCCGGGTTCTCGGCGATCAGTTCGGCGCGTGCGCCCCGCAGCTTGAGCCGCTTGACGGTGACATCGTCACCGAGGCGCGCGACGACGATCTGCCCCGAGTTCGCCTGCGCGCGCTTGTGCACGGCGAGCCAGTCGCCGTCGAGGATGCCGGCGTCGCGCATGCTCATGCCGCGCACCTCGAGCAGGTAATCGGCGCGCGGCTTGAAGGTGTCCGGATCCACGGCCGGATGCGCGAGCACGTTTTCCTGTGCCAACAGGGGGCTGCCCGCGGCGACCTTGCCGACGAGCGGCAGGCCCACTTCCTGCGCCGCGGCCATCAGCTCGCGCACGCTGTCCTTCAGGCGGATGCCGCGCGAGGTGCCGGCGACGAGTTCGATCAGCCCCTTTTTCGCCAGGGCCTGCAGGTGCTGCTCAGCCGCGTTGAGCGAACGGAAGCCGAAGGCGCGCGCGATCTCGTCGCGCGTGGGTGGGGCGCCGCTCTCGGTGAGCGCCTGGCGGATGAACTCGAGGATCTCCGACTGGCGCGGGGTGATGGGTAGCGAAGCATGCGGCGGCGATGCAGACGAAGGCGTGGCCATCAGGAACCTCTCGGGCGGTGCGTTACTGTCAATGTATACAGTACTGAACGGAATAGCAAGGGGGTGGCTCGGAGCAACGCAGGGAATCGAGCGGCGAGGCCAGCCCCGCGGCGCTGCTGGCCAGCACGTGCGTGTAGATCATCGTGGTCGAAACGTCCGAGTGGCCGAGCAGTTCCTGCACGCGGCGGATATCGACGCCCGCTTCCAACAAATGTGTGGCGAAGGAATGGCGCAGCGTGTGCGCGGTGACTTTCTTGGGAATGCCAGCCTGAGCCACTGCGGCGGCCAGGGTGCGCGACACGCGTTGCTCGTAGAGGTGATGGCGGCGCTCGATGCCACTGCGGGGATCGACCGCCAGCGCTGGCGCCGGAAACACCCAGTGCCAGGCCCAGCTCGACGCCGCGCGCGGGAACTTCGCTTCGAGTGCCTGCGGCAGCCAGACGCCGGCGCGGCCCATGGCGCGATCCTCGGCCCAGACTGCCCGCGAGCGCGCCACTTGTGCGCGCAGTGCACCCCGCAGCGAGGCTGGCAACATCACTACGCGATCCTTTCCGCCTTTGCCCTCGCGCACCACGATCACACTGCGGTCAAAGTCGAGGTCCTTGATGCGCAGGCGCAAGCCTTCCATCAGGCGCAGGCCGGTGCCGTACAGCAGTTGCGGCACCGGCGGGTCATCCGATGGCAGCGCAGCGAGCAGTCGCGTCACTTCGTCACGTGACAGAACCACCGGCACGCGCACCCGCTGCCGGCCGATGGCCTGCATCCAGGGCAGCTCGACGCCGAACACCTGCCGGTACAGGTAGAGCAGCGCGCATAGCGCCTGATGGTGCGTGGACGGCGACACCTGGCGCGCGGTGGCCAGATGCGCGAGGAAAGCTTCCACCTCCGGCCCGCCCATCTCCTTCGGGTGCCGCAGTGCATGAAAGTGCACGAAGCGCCGCACCCAGTGGACGTAGCTCTTCTCGGTCTTTAGGCTGTAGTGGTCATAGCGGATGCGCTCGCGCAGCTGATCCAGCAGCCGGGTTGAACGCAGCGGAGGAAGGGAGCCCATGGACGCACCTCCATTGATACTGAATATTCATACAGTATTGCGCTGGAAGTCAAGTATTGGCGCGCGTTCGCGGGGGGGTTGGGGTCCCAGGTTATCCGGCGACGGCCGCCTTATCCGGTATCCCGTCAACGACTAAATCGAGTTAGGCAACTGTGGGCGCCACTCCGGTGTTCGATGACGCGTTGAGTCCCGTTCTTCGCATATCGGAGTTTGCGAAAGACGGCCTGGGGGGTCGACTCGGACGTTTACTGCGAGCGTTGCCACTCTCCCTCGCTTCGCGCAATGTCGACCCAGCGGCTGGCTGCTGGTTGCCCTATCTAGGGCGGATCAGCGGGAAGCAGTTTCTACTTCAGCGCAACGAGGCCGCGCGTGCGATCTGCGGCAAACCATCGATGCCTCACTGTCTGGCCGTCCGTGTCAACTTCGTTGTACGGGACGGTGAAGAAATAGCGAATGACGAAGGGCCGGTCTTTGACCAACTCGCCATCGATCTGACTCATTTGATTTGCCGCTCTGGGATCGGCGTCCACGTTGCGACCATAACGGTCCAAGGTATTCGCCTGTTTGTGTTCTATTGCCGAGAGCCGTTGAGCCGAGAACAATTGCTGGAGACGATCAGGGGCAGTTTTGACCCTGACCGGGTATCGGTTCGTTGTAAGCCTGATCCCCGTTGGACCCTCTACCGTGCAATGGCCTAACTCGGCGTTGAACCCGACGCTCGCGACTGTGGCTCCGTCTGGCAACCTCAACGACCATGCGCCGCAGCTTCGGCATTACCGCGCCCGCGGGCGCGGGTTAACTCAAAGTTAGGCGCCAAGAGGTCGCACAACGACGGACGCCATCATGGACAGCATTGCTGCAGCTCTTGTCTCGGCTGAGTTCATTCGCGGCGCGGCGCTCCTGGCGCTCACGGCGGTTCTCACAGGGTTTCTTGTTCCTCAGATCGCAGCGGCCCTTGCGGAACGCCGCCACAGGAAGCAGAAGCTATTTGAGGCTGAGCTTACTCGCCAACGCGATGTTCTAGCGGCTCAGTCAGAACTCCTTCGCAACATGTCAAAGATCGCGTGGAGACTTCAGCTACTGAACATAGCCGTCTCCTTCTACCGACTGGGTGGCAATCAAGCAAGCTACGACAAGGCCTCGGAACGGTACGAGGCAGAAGCAGCAGACTTGCTAGGTCAACTCCGCGCGGAGCTAAGTACGTCGAAGCGCCTCGTGTCAACAGCACTTTACGGCAAGCTGCGTACCCTCTATTTTGAAACCCTTCTGCCCATCGACGCGAAGCTACATGCCCTCATCCGCAACAACGCAACCTCAACAATGGAAGAGTGGGAAAGACAGCACGACACTTCCTTCAGGGTCGCACAGACTGAGATCGAGAACGTGCTTGCCGATCTCGCACTTGAGTTGCAGTTAACTTCGCCGACGGCAAATGTTGGCGCCTAACCCTTCGCTGCACCCGACTGGCTACGGCTGGCTGCGCCAACCTCCGCCAGCGGGTGAGCTCAAACGTTAGGTGCCATGCTCAAGATCGCTGCGTTCCTGCTTATCGTTGCGTTGGCCTACTCGGCGCCATCGGTGGCGGCGGAGATTTCGCGGACTGATGCTGTAGCAATTGCACTTCGAGAGGCCGGTTGTCGCAAGGATGAAGATTGCGATGTCCGTGGTGGACTGAAAGACGGAAAGTGGGTCTTTGTTGTGTGGTTCGTGATGGGTCGGAACGCTGACGGTTCTCCTCAGTTCGCGCCCGGTGGATGGGTCGGGCTCACGCTCAATGCACAGGGGGTAGTCATTGATCGCATGCCTGGCGCCTAACCCGTCGCTCAACACGGACGCCCACCAGCGGGCATTCAGCCCGCCGGTGGTCGCCGGTTAGCTTGTTCGTTAGGCGACACAGGGTGAGCACCTCGCGAATTGGGCTCGTGCCCTTGGAGCCAGACGGCGAGCGGCTCGTCGCGTATCTCGAACGGAGGACACCATGGGACTCTTGACCTTCAGTATCAACGTCACCCTGGACGGCTGCGTCGACCACCAGGAAGGAATCGCCGACGACGAGACACACGCCTTCTTCACCCGCCTCATGGACGAGGGCGGGGCGATGCTGTGGGGCCGCGTCACCTACGAGATGATGGAGAGCTACTGGCCAGCGGTCGCCCGCGGCGACGCGGAGGCACCGCCGGCGATGCGCGAGTGGGCGGTCAAGCTGGAGGCCAAGCCGAAGTACGTGGTGTCCTCGACGCGAAAGGACTTCCCGTGGACCAACAGCCACCACATCGCCGGCGACCTGCGCACGGGCGTACAGAAGCTCAAGGACGCGACCCCGGACGGCGTGCTCCTCGGTAGCGGCAAGCTCGCGACCGAGCTGGACCGGCTGGATCTGATCGACGAGTACAAGTTACTCGTCCACCCCAGGATCGCCGGCCACGGCCCGACCCTGTACGAGAGCGGGCTGCCCAGCACGCGACGGCTCGAGTTGATCTCGGCGAAGCCGCTCCGCAGCGGCGCGGTCGCCATGCACTACCGGCGCGCGCGCTGACTCGGAGATGGGTCATGTCGCCTAACAACGCGCTGCACTCGGACGGGCCTCGCGTTGCTCGGCCCGCCGGTGAGCGCGGGCGTTAGACGCCACGTCATCCTTCTCGATGAATCGTTGGAACATCCCCGCCTGGCTGGAGCGTGAGGTTGTCGAGCGCGATCGTTCGTGTGTCTACTGCGGCACCTCGTTCGCTCAGGTTTCTGCCGCGCGTCGCGACCGTCCTTCGTGGGAGCACATCGTGAACGATGCTCGCATCATCACGAGAGAGAACATCGCTCTTTGCTGCATCGGGTGCAACGCCAGCAAAGGCACTAAGGCCCTAGCGGTTTGGCTCGAGTCTCGCTACTGCATCGCTCGCGGCATCACCGGGCGCTCGGTAGCGCCAGTGGTCCGGGCGGCACTCACTGCCTTAGCATCGCATGCTGCGAGTGGCGTCTAACCCGTCGTTGCACCCGACGTGCTACGGCTGGCCTCGCCAGCCTTCGACCGCGGGTGAACTCCAACGTTAGGCATCACAAATGTCACTCTTCCTCGCATTCCTTGTAGCTGCAACGATCCTTGCGTTCACGCCAGGGCCGGGCATCGCGTACGTCGTGGCGCGCACTGTCTCCGGCGGCCGAGCCGAGGGGCTTGCATCGTGCCTCGGAACTGCGCTGGGCGGAATGCTGCATGTGTTGGCAGCCGCGTTCGGACTCTCCGCAGTTCTGGCCACCTCCGCATTCGCTTTCTCGGTTGTCAAGTACGTGGGTGCCGCGTACCTGATTTATCTTGGTCTTCGGCTCTTGCTGAGCAAGCAGTCGGCCGAACTGGCCGAGGCAGCGCCTGCGCTGGGCTTTCGCCGCGCATTGCGCGACGGAGCGGTGGTCGAAGCTCTGAACGTCAAGACGGCCATCTTCTTTCTCGCCTTCTTGCCGCAGTTCGTCGTAGTAGGTGAACCTCTGGTGCCGCAGTTGCTGCTTCTTGGCACCATCTGCGTCGCGCTGAACACCGGCGTTGACGTTCTCGCCGTGTTCGGGGCATCTCGCTTTCTGGGTTCAGGCGTTGCCAGGGCGGCGCGCGAACGTTTGCTCACGCGCGCTTCGGGTGTCACGATGCTGGGGCTTGGGGTCTATCTTGCGGCCGCCAAACGCGACGCCTAACCCGTCGTTCCGGCCGACCGCCTACGGCGGCGGCTGAACTCCAACGTTAGGCCCCTGAAGTAGGAGCGATGGCATGAGTGACGGAGTTCAAGCAGCGCTCATTGGTGCTTCCATCGGCGGGCTCATCGCGTTAGTAGGCACGATGCTTTCCGCCCTATTCGCAGATCGTCGGCTTCGAGCCGAGGCTCTCAAGCGCGACGTCGAGTGGCGCCGAGAGAAGTGCAATGAGGCATACAGCCAAGCAATCTACTTTCTGTTCAAATTGCAGAGCAGAGCGAGTTCAGACGGTCTCACGGACGAAACAGCGATCGAGAACCTTAGCGAAGCTCAGCGATACCTGTCGTTGTTGCAGGCGTACCACCCTCGAGCTGAAGAACGCTCAAAGCTGAGCGGCGCGGCAGAGCATCTGAAGGCTTGCGCGAAGGGGTCAGTCGCCATCGCTTTGGCCGCAGAAGCTGCTAGGAACGTAGTAGAGCATTCGCTGCATTCCACCTGGAGCCCGACAGTTCGGCAGTCGTAGACTTCCGTGCAGGCGCCTAACCCCTCCATCGAGCGGACGTTCCAAAGGCCGCTTCGCGCCCTTTGGCCCGCCGCTCATGTCGAACGTTAGGCGCCGCATGAGAACCGCGCCCCGGTGAGTCTCTAACCGGCAGTACGGGCGCTCTAGACGCCTGCTTCCGCCCAGCCGTTGTTGCCTCGGGTGAGTCCCGATAACATCACCCGCGCTGCGTCCGCAGCGATCCCTATGGAGGTGGTCATGCGATTTGTGAATGTCAGCGGCATCTTTGCAGCCGGACTCATCGCAACCGGCATCGCGCTCTCACAGCAGGCTCCCCCGACGGAGAACAAAGGGGTTGCGGTGAAACCTGTCGGGGCGATGAATCTAGGAAGTGAAATCGATGGCATGTCGGGTCGGCAGCTTCGGATGCGCTTCATTACGATGGAGCCCGGAGGGCACTTTGCTGTGCACAATCACAAGGACCGACCCACCTTGGAATACATCTTGGCAGGGACGGTGATCGAGTACCGCGATGGCGTAGCAAAGGAATACAAGGCCGGTGATGTGGTGCTCGCCGACAAGAACACGACGCACTGGTGGCAGAACAAGGGCACGGAACAGGTCGTGTTCCTTCCCGTCGACATCTTCAAACCATAACGCGCGGCGTTAGCGTCGCGCTGGACAGTTCTCGGTTTGAGGTGGTTTGCCTAACTTTGCGTTCAAGCGCCGACGCCCTGCGGGCGCGGCACACCTCTGGCGTTAGGCGTCACGATGCAGGCCTTCGTCTGCTCTTTCGATCGAGCTCAGGTTGCGTACGAGGCCTTGGGATCGTCAAGCACATCCCTCGTCCTCGTACACGGCTGGTGTTGCGATCGCACGTACTGGGACCTACAGTTCGCGCCGCTTGCCACCCGGTGGCGTGTAGTGCGCCTTGACCTTACAGGCCATGGTCAGTCGGACTGCGGGCGCACCGACTGGACTATGGCCGCGTTCGGCGCAGACGTGTCTGCCGTCGTCTCAGCCGCAGGCCTCACCAACGCCATTCTTGTGGGTCATTCCATGGGTGCAGACGTCGTCTTGGAGGCTGCGCGTCTGCTGAAAGGCCGCGTACGCGGCCTGGTCTGGGTTGATCAATACAACCAACTCTCGACGTTCATGTCCGAAGCCCGAGTGCAAGAGCGCATAGCCCCTTTCCGTGCCAATTTCACCGAGACTACGCGCGCATTCATTCAACGAGCGTTTTCGTCGGCGTCGGACTCGAGCTTGATCGAGCGCGTGGCTGCTCACATATCTTCAGCCCCTGAATCTATAGCGCTCGCAGCTCTTGAGGCGACGTGGAACCACGGTCGTTCGGTTCCAGACCTCTTAGCTGAACTCGATCTCCCCGTCGTTGCCATCAACGCTGAGCGCCCATCGACTGACGTTCTTTCCATGGAGCAGCACGGAGTCGAGGTGCTTCTGATGCCGGGTGTCGGGCACTTCCCTATGCTGGAGAACCCGAGCGATTTCAACCATTGTCTCGCTCGGGCAGTCGAACTGGTCTTCCCCAAGGATGCAGACGCCTAACCCCTCCATCGAGCGGACGTTTCAAAGGCCGCTTCGCGCCCTTTGTCCCGCCGCTCATGTCGAACGTTAGACCTGCTCTGTGCACTCGACAAAAGGCCGGACTGACGTGAGGCGCATAAATTAAGGAGCCGAGTACATGAAGCACAGAGGCAGTTGCCACTGCGGCAGAGTCGCATTTGAGGTCGAAGGGGAAATAAGAGGAGCGATGGCGTGCAATTGCTCAATCTGCCAGCGCAAAGGTTCGTTGCTTTGGTTCGTCGCAAGAGAAAAGCTTCATCTCCTCACCCCGGAAGAAGCGGCTAGCACCTACACGTTCAATAAGCACGTCATCAAACATCGGTTCTGTCCGGTCTGCGGCATACATCCCTACGGTGAAGGCAAAGATCCCAAAGGCAACGCTATGGCCGCCATCAACATTCGCTGCCTAGAAAGCATCGACCTTTCCGCTATCCCGGTTCAAAGCTACGATGGTCGCTCGCTCTAGACCGGCGAGGCGCAATATTTCCTTCCAGCGGACGGACTACGGCTGCCGCTGAAGTAAGGCGTTCGGCATCGGCCTCACACAACTGCCGGCACTCGAGGAGACGCGCCATGCGCAAGATCCTGATCCCCTTGCTGTTCGCCCTCGCCGCCGCGCCCGCGCTGGCTCAGCGCACGCAGAAGCCGCCGTTGCACGGTAAGGACTGGATGGCGGTCACCGGCAAGCCACTCGGCGCGGCAGCCGGCGCACGCATCTTCTTCCAGGGGGGCAATGCGGTCGACGCGGCCTGCGCGATGCTTGCGGCCACCGCGACGATGTGGGACGTCCTGCATTGGGGCGGCGAGGCGCAGGCGCTGATCTGGGACCCGCGCACGAAGAAGGTCGTCGGCATCAACGCCCTCGGCGTAGCGCCGACCGGGGCGACGCCGGAGTTCTTCCGCGCCAAGGATTTCGACTATCCGCCGCCGTACGGTGCGCTCGCCGCGGTGACGCCTGGTACGCCGGGCGGCCTGCTGGTGATGCTGGCCGAGTACGGCAGGCTGTCGCTGGCGCAGGTGCTCCAGCCGGCGATCGAGATGGCTGACGGCTATCCGATGGAAGCGCAGACGGCGCGCGAGATCGAATCGGAGCGCAAGGAGATCGAGCAGTGGCCCGACTCCAGACGCCTGTTCTTCCCGAACCCGGGCGGCAAGGCGCCCGAGCCGGGCCAGGTCTTTCGTCAGCCGGAACTGGCTGCGACCTTGCGCAAGCTCGTCGACGCCGAACGCCAGGCGCTGGCTGCCGGGGCCGACCGCAAGGTCGCCATCCGCGCCGCCTACGACCGCTTCTACAAGGGTGACATCGCCGAGCAGTTGGTGGCCAGCGTACGCGCGCAGGGCGGACTGTTCACGCGGGAGGATTTGGCGAACTGGCAGGTGCGCATCGAGGAGCCGGTGAAGACCACCTACAAGGGCATCGACGTCTACAAGCTCACCGCGTGGACGCAGGGACCCGTCATGCTCCAGGCGCTGAACATCCTGGAGAACTTCGACCTGAAGTCGATGGGCTTCAACAGCACGCGCTATGTGCACACCGTGTACCAGGCGATGAACCTGGCCTACGCGGACCGTGACTTCTACTACGGCGACACCACGCAGCCACCCGAGGAGCCGGTGGCCGGGCTGCTGTCGAAGGACTACGCGAAGACGCGCGCGAAACTCGTCAACGCCGAGCGCAACGACGCCGCGGTGTCTCCAGGCGACCCGTACCCGTTCCAAGGCGGCCGCAACCCGTACCTGGAGGAACTGAAGCGCTGGCACGAGCCGCGCGCGAAGCGCTCCGCGCCAGCCGGTGGCACGCCGATGAGCTCGCTGGACCCGATGAGCGGGGCGTTCTTCGCCGGCACCACGTCGGTCGTCGCGGCCGACAAGGAAGGTTGGTTGGTTTCGATCACGCCGAGCGGTGGCTGGATCCCGGCGGTGGTCGCCGGCCCGACCGGCATCGGGCTGTCGCAGCGCATGCAGAGCTTCGTGCTCGACGCCGCAGAGAACCCGTTCAACGTGCTCGCGCCGGGCAAGCGGCCGCGCGTGACGCTGACGCCGACACTGGCGACGAAGGACGGCGCGCCGTGGCTGGCGTTCGCGATCCAGGGCGGCGACGGGCAGGACCAGCACCTGCTGCAGTACTTCCTGAACATCGTCGAGTTCGGCATGACGCCGCAGGAGGCGGCCGAGGCGCCGGCGTTCCTCAGCGAGCAGATGCGCGAGTCGTTCGAACAGCACGCGTCGAAACCGGGCACGATCTGGCTCAACGACGTGACGCCGCCCTACGTGCGCAGCGAGCTGCGCCGCATGGGCTACAAGCCGAGCTACGGCGCGCGCACGATGGGGCCGGTCAACGCGATCCTGGTCGACCCGAAGCACCGCACTTTCTGGGGCGCGTCGGGGAACCACGGCGAGGATCACGGCATCGGCTGGTGAGAAGCAGCATGAGCGCCACGTTCACTTCCCGTCTAGACAAGCTGCCCGCTAACCACGTTCATCGAGCGGACATCCAAACGGCTGCGCCGTTTGTTCGCCGCACATGTCGACGTTAGGAATCGTCGTTGTTGCATCTCATCTCGGTCGACACCAGTGACGAAGCGGACGAGATTACTCAGCGCTTCCACACGAGAGGTATTCCTGTCTTTGTCGAGCCGGACTACACACGTACAGATCCGTCCGCCCGCTGGGCGTCCTTCGGCTTTCGCGTCCACATTTGGCTGGAAGAACAGTCGGAGGACGCGAAGCGTCTGTTACGTGACCCTGACTACGAGGTTATGTCTCCGGTTGACGTTGCCAAGTTCTATGCTGCGATGGAGCAACATGATGAGAAACGAGAAGCCGCGTGGTATCGAGGTGAGGAGAATTGGCTCAACTGGCTCGTTGGTCTTGGCGCCCTTGGCTTAGTTGCGTGGTTTGTCTATGCGGCGCTCGCTTCCTAACATTGCGTTCAAGCGCCGACGCTCGGCGAGCGCGGCTTAACTTCAACGTTAGTCCTCAGGAAGGTGCCAAGATCAGGGCGGCCTTTCTTTGAAGGCAATGGGCCGGTCGATTTGACTAGCGCTCGCTCGTCTTAGCTTTACGGGGCAACTACCCACATTCGGAGTGCAGGCTATGCGGTTCATCATCACGGCGCAGGCGAGTGCGGATAAGAAGACGACCGAACAACAGTCAGACTTCGATGTGGAACTCTTCAAGGCCTACATGCGCTTCAACGAGGAGATGCATCAGGCCGGAATACTTGTAGCCTCCGAGGGCCTCAACCCCTCAGCACCAGGAGCCCGCATCGCGGTAGCCAATGGCAAACGCTACGTTGTGGACGGTCCCTTCGCCGAGTCGAAAGAATTGGTGGGAGGCTTCTACCTCATCGAGGTGAGCTCGCTTGACGAAGCGATTCAATGGGCCCTCCGCGCTCCGTCTGGTTTCGGGGCGGACGACATTCTGGAGATTCGTCAACTAACAGGCTCGGGAGACCTGCCACCTGAAATTCTCCGACTCATCACCGAAGCTGCGCCGACGTGGAGCGCCTCAGCTTGGCAGTCGCGCAACGCGAACTAGTCGCAGGCAACGAGTGCATGCTGAGGCCTAACCCTTCGCTCGAGCGGACCTCCACCGGCGTGGCCCGTCGAAGCCCTCAGGTTCATGTTCCGCTTCGCCGGGCCACGCCGGTGGCGCCCGCTCCGCTCAAACGTTAGGCGGCATGAGTCTCGTCGCGAGGTGACGCTTCCCCCATGAATCAGCCCATTGTCCAGGTCCGCGCCCTTACTCCCGAGCTCCTCCCGGACTTCCTCAAGTTCTTCGACGGCACTGCGTTTTCGGACAATCCGAAGTGGTCGTCGTGCTATTGCCAGTGCTTCTACGAAGATCATCGGCTGGTGAAATGGTCAGAGCGCACGGCACCCGAGAATCGGGCACGCGCCTGCGAGCGCATCGACGGCGGGCTGATGCAAGGCTACCTTGCATATTTGGACGGTTCTCCGGTCGGCTGGTGCAATGCCGCCCCGCGCACGTTGCTTCACGCACTGGACGACGAACCGATTCCAGACTCCGGGCAAGTCGGGGCGATCATCTGTTTCTTGGTAGAGCCAAGCCACCGTGGCCGCGGCGTCGCACGGCAGTTGCTCGAAGCCGCTTGTGACGGGTTGCGACTGCAAGGTCTTCGCATTGCCGAGGGGAATCCAAGAACCGAGTCCGACTCGGCTGCGGCAAACCACTTTGGACCACTGAGCTTGTATCTGTCAGCGGGTTTCTCTGTGTATCGGGAGGACGACGATGGCAGCGTGTATGTTCGGCGAACGCTGTGAGGCCTTGCCGAAAGTGTCGCCTAGCCTAGAGGTTAACCTGACGCGCCGATTCGTGATTTCCACTTGGCAAGCAGCAATCCGGCGCGCTGGTTACCTTACACGTTAGGCCCAACTTTGCGGTTTCGGGCGAGATTTCCCACTGAACTCGGAGAGGTGCCGTGAAGAGCGGATCTTGCATCTGCGGTGCGGTGAAGTTCACGGTTTCGTGTGAATTGAAACCGCCTGACGCCTGTCACTGCGTACAGTGTCGAAAGTTCTCCGGGCATTACTCCGTCGGAACGGATGCACCAAGGAGTGCTGTGGAGATTCTTGGTGCTGACAACATCACCTGGTATCACTCGTCCGTGAAAGTTCGTCGCGGATTTTGTTCCGTCTGTGGTTGCTCAATGTTCTTTGATCCACCCGCAAAGGACTGGATCGGAATCTCAATGGGGGCATTTGATGGAGCCACTGAGACGCACACAGAGTTGCACATTTTCGTCGCGGAGAAGGGCGACTACTATGAAATCACTGATGGGTTGCCACAGTACGAGCGAATTCCGCAGTAATTGGCCGGATGGGGCCTAAGCCGTCGCCCAACCGGACGCGCTTCAGTCGGCTTCGCCACCTTTCGCGCGCCGGTTAGCCACAACGTTGGGCCCTGGAAGTACAGGAGAACACGATGGGCAACGAACAGGTGGCACCTGACACAAAAGGTGTTACGGTGAAGTTACTTGCAACGGTTGACCTTGGCCCTGAGATCGAGGGCATGGCAGGGCGCCAACTTCGAATGCGTATGGTGACCATCGAGCCTGGAGGCGTCTTCGGCCCGATTCACGACCATAAAGACAGACCAGGCACCGTCTACATACTGCAAGGAACGATCACTGACCATCGAAATGGAGTCGCCACGGACTATGGGCCGGGAGTGGGCTGGCCCGAGGATAGGAACACAACACACTGGCTTGAGAACAGAGGGACAGTTCCGGCAGTGGAGATCTCAGTCGATATAGTCAGGCAAGAGTGAGCTTAGGCCCGACATCTAACACGGTCGGGCCTAACACGCGGCCCAACCGCATGCGCTTCAGTCGGCTTCGCCACCTTTCGCGCGCCGGTTAGCCACAACGTTGGGCCCAGCGCAGGCTCACACACTTCAGGTGAAATCATGTTTGACCACGTGAAATTCGGAGTCAGCGACTATGCAGCGAGCAAAGCGTTCTTCCTCAAGGCACTCGAATCGCTCGGCGTAGCTGTTGTCTCGGAGGGGCCGCCGACATACGGTGTCGAGCTTTGCTCAACGGGGAAGGCTTCATTGTGCCTGTACCAAACCGAGGAGAAGCCGGCGCATCTTCACTTGGCGTTCACGGCCGAGAGTCGCCAGCAAGTTGAAGCTTTCTATCGCGCGGCTCTGGAGGCGGGTGGCAAAGACAATGGTGCGCCTGGCCTGCGCCCGCACTACCACGCGAACTACTATGCAGCTTTCGTCATTGGTCCGGATGGGCACAACATCGAAGTGGTTTGCCACGAACCCGAGGCCTAACCCGTCCATCGAGGGGACGTCCACAAGCGGGCTTCGCCCAATTGCGGCGGCGGTCTCAACAGATCACGTCAGCGGAGGGTAGGTGGCTATCGACATCCTCGACGAACTTGCACAACTCATCGAGCACGAACGCGACGCCTTGCTCGCTGAGTGGCGAACGCAAGTCCGGGCGCTCCCCGCAGCGCGGGATCTCGACGTGCCGACACTCAACGATCACATCCCGCAACTCCTGGCAGAGCTAGCAGGCGCCCTGCGAACCAGGTCGGGCGAGTCGATCGCTCAAGCCCTTCTCGACGGCAGTCCGCCCGCCCACGGCTTGCAGCGGGTCAAAGATGCATTCGACATCGAAGAGGTCGTTGCCGAGTACAACATCCTACGCGGCTGTATCCACGACTTGGCTGAGCGGAACGGCTTGAGCATGCAGGGGAGGCCGTTCCATGTCCTCAACCGTGTCCTGGATGGAGCGATCGGGTCGGCCGTGCAGTCGTTCGCTAACCAGAAGGCGCTCGAAGTGCAGCAACGCCGGGAGGAGTACTTGGCATTCGTGGCCCACGACCTTCGCACGCCACTGAGTGCCATTTCACTTTCCGCGCGGGTGCTCGAATTGCTTCTCACGCGGGATCGCTCCGAAACGCCGGAGACGACGCAGAAGTTCAAGACCCTCAACCGGAACGTGCAACACCTTCAGGATTTGATCGGGAAGGTGCTCCTGGAGAACACGAACCTGGAAACCGAGGTTGGCGTCAAGTTGGAGCGCCGACGATTTGACCTGTGGCCTTTGGTTGAAGCCCTCATTTTTGAACTCCACCCGGTCGCCGGGACGGACTCGACGCGCCTGATTAACGCGATTCCCGAGGATTTCGTCGTTTACGCTGATGCCAGTTTGTTGCGCCGTGTGTTCCAGAACTTGATCGCCAACGCGATCTCCTATACGCCGCGCGGGGAGATCGTCATCGGGGCGAGCGTGACGGGCGAGGGCGGCACCGCCGAGTGTTTCGTCCGCGACAATGGCGAGGGCATACCGGGGGACCGCCTCCGCACCGTGTTCGACAAGCACGAGACCGACTCCGAGAAACAGGGCGGGTCGGGACTTGGTCTCGCCATCGTCAAGACTTTCGTCGAGGCCCACGACGGGGTGGTGACGGTGGAGAGCGAACTCGGTGTCGGCTCGATATTCCGGTTTACTCTCCCCGGACAACGGAGTTAAGGGCAACGCCGAACCAGGCGCTGCAGCAGACGGCGGGGCGTGAATCGTTTCTGGGACTTCAAGCTCTCCTGTGCCCCGCCGTTGTTGAGCTTCATCGGCAGATTCGCAGAATTGTGTTGAGACCTGTTGGTCGCACATGACCCGAATGAGGAACATGACATGCCTGAACGAAAGGTTTGGCTCATCACCGGCGCTGGCCGAGGTTTGGGTGTCGACATCGCCAAAGCCGTCCTGGCCGCCGGCCACGCGGTTGTCGCCACCGGCCGTGATGCTGCGAAGGTCGTAGCTGCGGTAGGAGATCGCGGCAGCCTGCTGGCAATCAAACTCGACGTCACCCGCCCCCAGGATGCGCACGCGGCAGTCGAGGCTGCCGTCGCGAAGTTCGGGCGAATCGACGTCTTGGTCAACAACGCCGGCAATTTCTTCGCCGGCTTCTTCGAGGAGCTAAGCCCCGAACAGGTCCGCAATCAGATCGAGACGCTGCTGTTCGGCCCTATGAATGTCACTCGCGCCGTCCTGCCAGCGATGCGAAAGCAGCGTTCCGGCCTGGTGCTCACCGTCTCGTCGACCGCGGGCATAACCGGGCAAATGTTCTGCACAGCGTATGCCGCCGCGAAGTTCGGGGTCGAGGGGTGGATGGAGTCACTCACGCCGGAGATCGCGCCCTTCGGAATCCGCACAATGTTGGTCGAGCCTGGTTTCTTCCGCACCGAGCTGCTCACCAACGACTCGACAACCTACGCCAAACCCTCCATCGACGACTATGCCGAGAAGACCAAGGAGATCGTCGCGGCCTGGAAGAACATGGACGGGAAGCAAGGGGGCGACCCCGCCAAGCTCGCCGCCGCCATCGTGAAGCTCGTCGCACTCAAGGAGCCGCCCACCCGCTTCGCTGCCGGCGCCGACGCCATGCAGACGTTTGAGGCCAAGGCAAGCACGCTGCTCGCCCAGGCCCATGTCCACCGAGAGCTGTCGACCTCGCTCGCGTACGACGACGCCTAACCAACAATGTTGCTCCATGGCGGCTACAGAAAACCTAACTGTGTGCTTCACCCGACGCGGTGACGCGCGCCGCTGAGCGCGAGCGTTAGGCTTCGCAACCCACCGGCTCCTGCGCCATGCTCATCAACGGAAGTTGTCACTGTGGGAACGTCTCCTTCAGGCTCGACTGGCAACCGGACCCAACGGAGATTCCAGCTAGAGAGTGCTCATGCTCCTTCTGCGTGAAGCACGGCGGGGTCTGGACATCGTGTCCAACGGGTGCTCTTGTCGTAGAGATCAAGGACGAGTCACGCGTCTCGAAGTACTCCTTCGGCACGAAGACAGCCAACTTTCACGTCTGCGCGGTCTGCGGGGCGGTCCCGGTGGTCACAAGCAAGATCGACGGTCGCACCTACGCAGTTGTCAACGTCAACACGATGGAGGCCGTCGATCCAACGCTGTTGAAAAGGGCCCCTGTAACCTTCGATGGCGAAGACGAGGCCTCCCGCTTGAGACGTCGGGCGAAAGGCTGGATACCAAGTGTTCGCTTTGCCAGCGGCTACGCCTAACCCCTCGTTCGAGGCGAGGCCCAATGCCGCTTATCCCGCCTCAACTCGAACGTTAGGCCTCAGATACTCCCCGAGTCATCCACCTACTCGATGCATCCGCTTCCGCTGCGCACGCCTTCACTCATGCTCCGTCACTTCGTGCCGGAAGATGCGCCGGTAGTGATGAACCTCAACGATGAGGAAACAACCCGCAGGTGGCTGCCTTCTCATGTGTACTCGGATCTTTCGCAGGCCGTGGCTTCACTGGCCTATCTCATCAAGTCCTACTCATCTCCAGGCAATGCCAAGCTCGGACCCTACGTACTAGGAGTCGAGCACCGCGAGACCGCGCAGCTACTGGGTCACGTGGGGTTCAGCCCGTTGGCGGGCGAAGTCGAAGTCTCGTACGCCATTGCGGAAGGAACTCGCGGCCGTGGCTATGCCACAGAGGCTCTGGCCGAGGCTTGTATCTGGGTCGCGGGAGCCTTCGCGCTGCGCAGACTAATTGCGGTAACTGCTTCGGCCAATCTGCCATCTCGCCGTACGCTAGATCGTGTTGGGTTCATCCATTCCAGCAATGAAGTTATGCGCTTTCAAGGCATCGAGCAAAACGTAAGCCGCTATGTTTGGTTCCCTGGTGCAGAAAGTGCGTCCAGGGCCTAACCCGTCGTCGCCCCCGACGTGCTTCAGCGGGCTTGGCCCGCTTCCACCCGCGGGTGAAGTCCAACGTTAGGCCCCACGTCTGAGGTAGCGAGGAAGCTCGTGAAAATATCGGCTGTCGTTCGCAATGCCAGCTCCGCCCACGAGGTCGTCGTCTCCACTGCCGGCGTCCAGCAACGCATCGCGGTGCCGGCAAAGGCTACGGGCAAGGGTTCTGCGATAAACGGTGGAGAGTTCCTCGTGCTCGCTCTCGCGACGTGCTACTGCAACGATCTCTATCGCGAAGCCACGCGACTAGGTGTTGCCATCGAGTCCGTAGAAGTCGAGGCTACGGCAGAGTTTCCAGGAGTAGGCTTGCCTGCGACGAACATCAAATACAAGGCCAAAGTGCTCTCGTCGGCTTCGGCAGCCAAAATCACTGAGCTTCTTCGTCAAACCGATGCCGTTGCTGAAGTACACAACACCATCCGCTCAGGCGTGTCGGTGACATTGGAGAGTTTGTGACAACGCCTGCCTGCGTCGGCCGTACGCGCGGCCTAACCTCTCCATCGAGAGGCCGCTCTGCAGTTCGATCGCCAGCTTCCGGCCGCCGCTCATGTCGAACGTTAGACCCACCCAACGAAGGAAATTCGATGCGAACACTGCTGGCGACTGCACTGATGGCGCTTGCTGGTCTGTCAATCGCGGCAGATCAGCCATACGACGAAGGCGCAGACGCGAAGGCTGAAATCACCAAGGCCTTGGCCCAGGCCAAAGAGGCCAAGGTTCCGGTTCTCGTGGTCTTTGGAGCCAATTGGTGCGGTGACTGCAAAATGCTGGATATGGCTTTCAAGAGCGGATCGAGTGCTCCACTGATCAACAAAAGCTTCAAGGTAGTCAAAGTCAACGTGGGTCGTTTCGACCAGAACGTCGATGTCGCCGAGCGCTATGGCGTCCCCCTCAAAAGGGGAATTCCGGCTGTCGCTGTTCTGACCTCGGATGGGAACGTCACGTACTCGACGCAGACAGGCGAACTAGCAGACGCCAGGAAGATGGGCGAAACCGGCATATACGACTTCTTAGTCAAGGTGGCGGCCACAGCCAACAAGTGAAACGCGTCGGAGAGTGCCATGCGTCGGTCTAGCTCTCCCCTCGAGCGGACGTGCCCCGGCAAGCCGGGTCCTGCCGCTGACGTCAAACCTTAGACATCGTTAGAGTCACCGTGGAAGCGATCCTGCAGTCGACGATTACCTGTCCGGAATGCGGGGCCGCCGCAGAAGAGGAAATGCCGACCGATGCGTGCGTGTTCTTCTACGAGTGCAAAGCCTGTCACAAACGACTAAGGCCCTTGGCGGGCGACTGCTGTGTGTTTTGCTCCTACGGCAGCGTTAAGTGTCCGCCAGTTCAACTTCAAAAGGGATGCTGTGCGTAGTGGGGAGTCGTTGTGACGTCTAACAGCGCAGCCCACCCGAACGCGCGCGCGAGCCATGTGCTTTGCTGAGGTTACCGGGCCCGCGCCGGTTGCTGCGAGCGTTAGGCCGCACGAGTACTAAACGGCGCTGGCCGGAACGCCCTGGGGTCGGTTCATTGCCATGCAGCGAAAACTCATCGTCATCACTGGCAGTTCTGGAGTCGGCAAGTCCACGTTGGCGCAAGCACTCCAGGAGGAACTCCTTCCAGAGCATTGGATTCATTTTTCTGTCGATACGATCTTCTATTGCCTGCCACGCTCGGTGGTTCTTCGAGTAGATCACGAGAACGACTCGTCAATGGTGGACTCGAAGGCGATCGTCACCAGCGCCTACGCCTGCGCCAGGACGTTGCTTGATCTTGCACACAAGGTCATCTTTGACGCCGTCATCTTGACTGAGAAGGGAGCCCAGGACATGTTGCGTGCGTTCGACGGTTTCGATCCGCTGCTAGTGGAACTGACTTGCTCGTGGGAAGAGATTGAGAAGCGAACTCTGGCCCGAGGAGACCGGACGCTGGCAGAGGCTGAGCACGGATACAGGAACGCCCGTGGGCGCCTTGGCGCCCATCACACCTTTGACAGCACTAGAGCGAGCGCCGAGCAGATCGCTGCACAGCTCGCAACCATCATGCGCGTCGGCAGTGCGGCCTGACCCCTCGCTCAAGCCGACCCTCGCCACGGCGAGCGACGCAGCTCGAACGTTGCGCGTCGCATACGAGAGAATTGTTTAGTGAGTAAGGAGTACGGGAGGCCGCATGCCAACGGATTTCTGGGAGAAACTGCTTTTGCAGTCGGTCGGTCCATTGGTGACCGCGGTGGTCGGTACGCTGATCATTGGGACATTCGTGGCCTGGATCACGAGAAAGGCTCAGGAGCGCCGCGCCGATAATCAGTTGCGGGAGGAACGAACGCGCGCCGAGTATCAACTGCGGCTCCAATTGATAGGCCAGATGACCGAAGTGGCGAGTAGCCTCTATATGGCGACGCAAAATTTCTGGCGCAAGAAGAACGTCGAGAAGGTCGGTAGCGAGGAGCTTGATCAGCACCGGAAGGAACTCGATCAGCAGTATCGAGCGTCACGGGTTCTGGGCGAGGTGATCGAGCGCCGACTGGAGGCGTACTTCTTGTCTAGTGATCCGAAAGTGCTCTGGCATGCGACCATGGATCTGCTGACGGTTCGATACTTCCACCTGATCGGGCTGACGACTGACAATCTGCTGCGGGCGAATGCTGGCGAGGAGCACACCGGTTTGAGTGTCGAGCAGTTGACAGATCAGAAGTTGGTACTGCAAACCTATCGGGAAAAGCTGATCACGAGCGCGCGAGCTGTGCTCAACGGACCCATCAGGCCCCTGGCGGGATGAACCTTGCGCGTGGCGGCCGCAAGAAACGCGAAGAGCTATGGTGCGGTACGGACTTATGCCCAACCGTCAGTTGCTCCGGAGCCGCAAACAGCGACGCTTCGCTCTGCTGATTGCGCCGCGGTGAACTGAGTCGGCAGGCTGCGGCCACGGCGTCTACCTGGAGGATTGGATGGCTAACGATCCGATGTATCACGATGGAATGCGGCAGCTTCAGGACGCCCGTGAAACGCGGGCTCTTGCCGACCGCCTGGAGCAGGTGACCGTTCGAACGGCGTTTACCGAAGAGGATCGCGCGTTCATTCAGCGTTGCCCGATGTTCTTCATCGCGACAGCTGATAACCACGGCCATCCTGACTGTTCTTATAAGGGTGGGTTGCCCGGATTCGTACGCGTGCTGGACGATCGTACCCTTGCGATTCCTGATTACGACGGTAACGGCATGTACCGAAGTTGGGGAAACGTTCTCGTCAACCCAAACGTTGGGCTGCTGTTCCTGGACCTCGAGCACCCAAAGCGACTCCGCGTGAACGGCAAGGCACAGGTCAGGGAAGACGACCCTTTGCGCGCCGACTTCCCTGGGTCTGTTTTCGTTGTTCGCGTCACGGCGAGCAAGATCTTTCCAAACTGCCCTCGCTACCTGCATAAGATGCAACTTGTCGAACACTCGGCGTATGCGCCACGACCGGAGTACACGCCACCCGTACCGGCGTGGAAGACGTTCGACGTCTTTCGTGATGCACTTCCGGCTCGCGACCGCGCCGGAGATCACAACGAGTGAGCCTTAGCGTCAGTTGCAGCGGCCCCGCTCCTGCGGGCTTCGCTCGCCTACGCGGGCCGCTGAACTGAGTCGTCAGGCCTCTATGTCGTTGATCAAACGCGGAGTGCCGCCTTCTACACGACAGTCTTGGCCACCGAACCTCGCCTGGACGTTCCCGGAATGAGTGAGTTTCTCCTTCCCGGCGGAGCGATCCTGGGCCTCATGCCGGAAAGCGGCATACGCAAACTTCTTGGCCGAGCGCTTCCCGATCCGAGCCTCGGCCGGGGCATACCTCGAGCCGAACTCTATATTCTGGTAGGCGATCCCAACGCCTTCCATCAACGGGCACTCGCCTGCGGAGCCACAGAACTGAGCCCCTTGCGGTGCCGCGATTGGGGGCACATAGCCGCCTACGCGCTCGACCCCGACGGGCATGTCTTGGCATTTGCCGCCGTGCAGGAAAGGCGTCGCAATGTGGCCTGACCCGGCGCTCAATCGAACCCGCCGATACGCGGCCTCTCAGTTTCGCGCGCCGGTGGTGGCGGGCCGGTTTGCTTAGTCATCAGGCCCCGCACAGCCACCGCCGAGGCCGCGCATGCACTTCGAGATCCGCCGCGCACTACCGGGAGACGCTGTAGCCTGCGTCGAGCTGCGCGGGAGAACCCGTGAGAACGCCATCTCACCCGAGCGCCTGCGCGCCTACGGGATCACGGTCGAATCATGGGCCTCGGACATCGAGACCGACACCCTTGCTGGGCATGTCTGCTTCGCTGAGGACCAGCTGGTCGGCTACTGCTTCGGTGCGCGCCTTACCGGCGAGGTTGTCGTGCTTGCTCTGCTGCCTGAAGCCGAGCGCATGGGTCTGGGCCGCCGTTTGCTTGCGCTTGTGGTCCAGGACCTCCGGTCTGCTGGCCATAGCAGGCTCTTTCTCGGCTGCTCTCCCGATCCCGCATGTCGCTCCTACGGCTTCTACCGCCACCTCGGCTGGCAAAGTACCGCGACGTTCGATCGTGCGGGAGACGAAATACTTGAGTTGGTGGCTCCCGCGGAACCACATGCCAATGCGCGACTTGGACGATCCCAACTCTCGCACCCCAGCGGGGCCTGACCCCTCGCTTGAGGCGAGCCGCAGTGGCACGGCCACGCCGCTGCGGGGGCCTCACCTTGAACGTTGGGCGTCATGCTCGAGAGCGCTGCGCTCGCTGCGCAGCTTCGACCTGGGATGGCTATTCCGAGCGAAAGCCGATGCGCGCGTGTGAGCCGTCACAAAACGGCTTGCTGCCGGAAGCGCCGCAGCGACACAGTCGCGCGGCTTGAGTTCGCAAAACCGTGCGTCCAGTACCGGAGCAGATCTCGACATTGCCGCTCAGCTGCAGGGGGCCGTTGGAGAGCGGAAGTATCGTCAGACACCCCCCGCGTTCGGCGAGCGGATCGGAAGCGATTGTGGCAGGCTCGCCAGTGGCCGCAAATCCGGCGGCGCCATGGCTGCCGTCGCAATAGGGCTTGCGGTTCGACTTACCGCAGCGACATAGCGTCACGCGGAACTCCGCGGCCGTCGACTCGATCTGCGCATGCACGGCATAGGGACCGTTCTCGCGCACACGCACCACGTTGACGCTGGGCCCCGATTCCTGCGGTCCGCCGTCATGTCGTTCATAGGTGATCGCGCCCGATGGGCAGCTGTGCGCGATATGCACGCAGTGTTCCACGGACGTCGCTTCTGGGTGAATCCATGCGCCAGGAGTGTTTGCAAGAAAGACGTTGGGCGCTTCCAGCACGCAATGGCGCGAGTGGATGCATCGGCGACCGTCGAAACGAAGTGTGATGGCGTCGGTACGGGCGACATCCGGTGCGTCCGCCGCCTGAGTGTGTGGTAACTCTGCAGTCGACACGGCGACACCGACTGGCGTGGCCGGAACGCTGAGCTGCGCTACACGATCGACCGCCTCGCCCAAGTGCGGTTCGAAGCGCAGGTGCAGCCCTTCAAAGCGTTGTTCAAGTAGCTCGAGATCGTTGGCGACGTCAGTCAAAGGTACGACGTGCGCCAGCCGCCGCGCCGCGGCGCCGAGCTCCGCCGATCGTTCACCGAGGAGTCGGGCGGCGCAGGTCTGCACCAATGCACCGGCTGAACCCGGCAACTCGAAGTTCGGCGCCGCGGCCGCCCCGGCCCGTGTGGCATCGATCGGCAGACGAGTCGCAATGTCGGCGACCCGCCCAATCGCCGACATCAGCACGTTGCTCGAGGTGGCCAATGCAACGCGCAGCTCGCGCGGTAGCGGTGCTGGCGCAAACACTTGCGACAGGGTGCGGATCATCAACATGTAGATCGAATTGCCGAGGTCGAGCACTTGCCCGGCGAGCGGTTCGACGACGCGGACGCGGTCGCGCGTGATGCCGGTGTCGCCGAGCATCGGATTGCTGACCACCGGCCGCGCGGGTTCAAAGCCGGGCCGTGCGGCGCGCAGTTCACCCAGCTCGCTTCTGATCAGCTTGAAGCGCGCGAAGTGTGAGTCGTCACGGTGCGCTGGCGCCCCTTCTCCCTGCAGCACGATTTCCTCGACGGCGCGGTGCGCCGAGTCAAGGTCGGAAATCTTGAACAGGCCGGGCAGGCCGAACTCCTCGACACTGACCTGCGCCTGTTCATGACCGACGAATACGCGCTCTTCTCCAATCTGTTCGCTCAATCGCACCAGCCCCTGGAGGATCCCGTGATACAGGTGCCCCTGGCTCGGATAGTCCTGCGGTGATGGGGCGAGCATGTCAGGACGCGCTATGCGCCGGTAGTGCACTGCGTGGCCGAAGCCGGCGCCGTCGGCCAGGTCAAGTCCCTCGGGTCGCTCGATGTACATGAAGTGATCGAGGGCCGCTTCGCCAAACGGCGTGAGGGACATCAGGACATCCGCCGGAAAGTGCCCGGGTCGCACCGGGAAAGCAGGCCGCCACAGGTGCGGCGCGGCTCCGATCGACACGAGCAGGTTGTTGACGAGCGACAGGTGCAGCATTTCTTCGAGCGCGACCTGGGCAAGCGATCGACGCCAGCGCTCGATTGCCGCGAGTTCGGTCGGCGTCACAGATTCGTCCAGGCAACGCTTCAGCGTCCACTGCGCGTACAGGTACGAACACATGACCGTGTGCTCGAATTCGGCCGCCTCGCAGAGCAGATAGATCAGCTCTTCCCGGTCTTGGATGATCATTTCGTCGGACATCGCTGAAGAGCGCCTTCTGTCGGTGCCGTTGTGCCTGTGTCTGCAGCGCGACCGGAAACAACGAGGCGCCCAGCGTGCACCGCTCACCGTGCAATTTCAAGTTCTTCGAAGCTGAGGCCGCGCCAGATTGCGAGCGCAATGGCAACGCATCGTGCCAATGCGGACGTCCGCTTCTGACTTGAAGGTCTCTGAGGAGACTCTGGCACCAGGAAATCCGCCCCGAGGAGCGATGTCCGCCACGGGCCGGAGCCGCAGCCTGCCTCTACAAGGCCTCAGGTAGGCCGCACGCCAGGTTGACGGAGGCTGCGCCGCAGGACGCTGTCCGTGGCGTGCTCCCGGCAGCGGCCGTTGGCTACGTGTTTTCGAACTTGGCGCGCCGGCGCGCCGGCACCTTCGCAACGCCGGGTTCGATGCGGGCCGGGGGCGGGTCGATCAACTGCCGCGAGATCTCCGCCATGAGTTCGTGATCGACCGAATGACACAGCAGGCCGACGACGCGCCCGGGCGTCATGCCCCATTGGTTGGCGAGCCGTGTCAGGACCAGATCCGCCGCTTCATCGATTTCGAGAGAGAGCTGCCGCATAGGCGAAAATATCCGCGCGCCTCGGCGGGACCGCAATCCCATGTGAGTCAGCCGTTCAGTTGGGTATTGAGGCGGGCGCCTGGTGAGGGACGTCACGGCCGCTCGATGCAGTAGTTCGCGTCCGGACAATTTGAGCAACGGACCGCGTTGCCCGTTGGTCTCCGGGTTCAGGCCGGGCGGTTTCGGGGCGTGGAGTTTGACTGGCGAACAGTTGACCCCACGCGCATGCGGAGAGCCGCGCAACGGTGGCCGCGGCTTGCGAGTTGCCTTTCGCGAAAACTGGACAAGGCTTTTCGGCGGGGCGCAACATGTGCGCCTGGCCACGTCTGCCTTCGAAAACATGGACCAAGCGCAGCTGACTGACGCTCTTCGGGCCGAATACCTGCACCTGCAGAAGACGGTCGAGGACTTCGACAGCAAGGCCCTGACCATCAAGGCCTGGAGCGTTACGTTCAGCCTGGCTGTGCTCGCGGGCGCGTTCACCAGTCACTCGAAGCTCGTGGTGCTGGTGGCCGCGCTCGCATCCGCTCTGTTCTGGTTCCTCGAGACCCTGTGGAAGTCGTTTCAACTGGGCTACTACAGCCGGATCGAGGCCATCGAAACACACTTCCGTGGGACGTCTGACCAGATCGCACCCAACCAGATTTGCGGTTCATGGATGGCGCGCTGGCGCAAGACAACATGGGGTGAAATCTTCGCCATGGCTTTCTGGCCGCATATCGCGCTGCCCCACTGCGCTGTGTTTCTTGGCGGTGTCGGCTTGTTCCTGCTCGCGCACTACGGGCTTGTAACGCTGTGACGCCTGGCTGCACAGCTCCCAGTAATCCGTCCTCGATGCCCCAAGAGATGCCCATGAACTCGCGGCCGATGCAGAAATATCTCGGTAGTTGTCACTGCGGTGCCGTGCGCTTCGAGATCGAGACGGATTTTCCCGAACTCACGATGTGTGACTGCTCGATCTGCCGAAGGAAGAATGCGCTGATGGTCAAGGTGCATGAGAGCAGGTTCCGTCTTCTCTCCGGCGAGGAGTCCCTCACGGAATACCGGTTCCACACGCGAACGGCCCGGCACTTCTTCTGCAAGGTCTGCGGCATCTACCCGTTCCACCGTAAGCGGGTGACGCCGGACAATTTCGGGATCAATGTCTTCTGCCTCCATGACTTCGAGCCCACGGGCATCCCTGTGCGCCAGGCCATCGGAGCGGCCATGCCCTGAAATGGGGAAGCCCTGCGCCCGCCCCATGCAACTCACGGTCCACCCCCTCACGCCGGAGCGCTGGCCCGACCTGGAGGCGCTGTTCAATGCGAAGGGCTGCTCGGTGGCGCGCCACTGCTGGTGCATGTACTACCGTCGCAGTGGCTCGCGCGGGGAATTACCCGCCGGGACCACTGAGGCGCAGGCCAACCGTGCCGAACTCCGGGCCATGGTCGATGCAGGCGAATCCCCGGGCCTCATTGGTTACCTCGGCAGGACCCCGGTGGGCTGGGTAGCGCTCGGCCCACGAGAGGCCTACGCGAAGCTGCGGCGCTCACCCGTGATGAAGCCCGTCGACGATCAACCGGTGTGGTCCATCATCTGCTTCGTTGTGCCTGCGGCGTTTCGCGGTCAAGGAGTGGCGCGGGCGCTGCTCGCTGGAGCCGTGGCTTACGCCAGGAAGCGGGGTGTCCGGTGGCTTGAAGCCTATCCTGTCGACAGGCCGGACCGCGCCAGTGATGAGTCGATGTGGTTTGGCGCGAAATCCATGTATGACGCGGCGGGGTTTGAGGAAGTGGCACGACGCAAGCCACATAGGCCGATTGTCCGCATCCACCCGGCTTAATCCGGGCGCGTTCCGAGCGTCGTACGGTCGAAGAGTGGTTGCGCACCAGCCGCAAGGGCGAGCATATTCACTGCTTCAGTACGACGGCGTCCCAGCACACGGTCGCCCAAGCAGCCGGTGGAGTCACAGATGATTACGGGCACCTGTCACTGCGGAACGGTCGAGATCGAAGTGCCGGGGCCGCCCGAGGCGCTGACTCTCTGCAACTGTTCGAGCTGCCGTCGGTACGGCGCGCTTTGGGCGTACTTTCCGATCGAAGCGGTGCGCATCACCGGCCACCCAGAGCACACCACCGAGTACGTTTGGGGCGACAAAACCCTACGCACGGTGCGTTGCCGCTACTGCGGTTGCATCACCCATTGGGAGCCGCTGCAGCCCCTTGTGGACAGCAAGCTCGGCGTCAACATGCGCAACTTCCATCCTGACGAGATCGGCACTCCACGACTGCGGCGTTTCGACGGGGCGGAGTCCTGGACCTACCTTGATGCAGAACGCCATCCGCACCATCTGCGCATTGCGCGACCGGTCAGCAATCTCGAGCGGACCGTGGAGATGTACTGCAGCGGCCTTTGTCTCGACGAGCTCGGCCGGTTCCTGGATCACGAAGGTTTCGACGGCGTGATGCTGGGCGAACGAGGCGGTGGACACCATCTGGAGTTCACGCGGTGTCGCACGCACCCGGTCTCGCCGGCGCCGACACCGGAGGATCTGTTGGTCTTCTATCTGCCGGACGCCGAGGAATGGAACCAGGCATGCCGGCGGATGCTCGAGTCCGGATTCACCGAGGTGGCGCCGTTCAACCCGTACTGGGGGAGCCGTGGCCGCACTTTTGAGGACCCGGATCGGTATCGTGTTGTGCTGCAGCAGACCGCGTGGAGCAACGTCCCGGCTAGTTGACGCCACTTCGGCGCACGTAAACTCCGCGCGCTCGCCGCTGCCACACCCGGGTCGGGTGCACTGATGATCGAATCCGCTGCTGCTTCAGTGACGTACCTGTTCTCGGATATCGAGGGCAGTACGCGGCTGTGGGAAGCTGATCCGGGGCGCGCGGCGCAGACGGTCGCATGGCACGACGAGATCTCGCGCACCGCGGTACAACATCATCGTGGCGCCGTGGTGAAGACCACCGGCGATGGCGTGCACGCGGTGTTCGACGATCCGGCCGATGCAATCGCGGCCGTCATCGACCTGCAACTCGCGCTTGCTGAACCGAGCACCGAACGCGCACCGCTCAACGTTCGTTGTGGACTGCATCTTGGCGCAGACCAGCGGCGCGACAACGACTTCTACGGCCCGGCGGTGAATCGAGCGGCGCGAATCATGAGCGCGGCGCACGGCGGGCAGGTGTTGCTGTCGCAGGCGGTCGCGGAGCGTGTCACGGGACGCCTTCCGCAAAGCGTCGTGCTGCGCGATCTCGGTTCGGTGCGTCTGCGCGACCTCGGCTCGCCCGAGCACGTCTTCCAGATCGTTCATCCTGCCTTGCGCAAGGATTTTCCGCCGCTGCGTTCGATGGCGAGCACGCCCAACAACCTTGCCCAGCAGCTCAATTCCTTCGTCGGACGCGACCACGAGATGGAGCAGGTCCGGCAACTGCTGGCCAACAGCCGGCTGCTGACGCTGCTGGGTATGGGCGGACTCGGCAAGTCACGGCTGTCGATGCAGGTGGCGGCCATCGTGCTCGAGGACTACCCGGACGGCGTCTGGTTCGTCGAACTCGCTGCGCTGTCGGATCCGCACCTGGTGCCGCAGGCGGTCGCCTCGGTGCTCGGAGTGAAGGAGGATCCAGGTGGAACGGTACTGGGCGCACTCGTCCATTACGTCCGTGACAAGAAGCTGCTGATCGTTCTCGACAACTGCGAGCATCTGGTTCACGAGTGCGCCGAACTGGCGAAGCGCCTCCTGCAGGCCGGCCCGCAGGTCCGGATGCTGGCTTCGAGCCGCGATTCTCTTCGGGTGGCCGGCGAGACGGTATTCCACGTCACGCCGCTGCCGGCGCCCGAGCGCCGACCTTCAGCCGTCACCTGACGCGCTGCTGCGGTTGGAGTCGGTACGGCTGTTCGTCGATCGTGCCTCTGCCGTGCAGCCTTCATTTCGGCTGACGGAGAAGAACGCGCCAGCGGTCGCGGAGATCTGTCGCCGCCTGGACGGGATTCCGCTCGCAATCGAACTCGCCGCGGCGCGCATGCGGGCCATCCCCGTGGAGACCATCGCGGCCCGCCTGCAGGACCGGTTCAGAGTTGCTGACCACCAACGACCGGACTGTGTTGCCTCGGCAGCAAACCCTCCGTGCCCTGATCGACTGGTCGTATGACTTCCTGCCCACGGCCGAACAAACGCTGTTTCAGCGGCTTTCGGTGTTCGCCGGCAGCTGGACGCTGGAGGCGGCCGAGTCCGTATGCGTCGGCGGTGGGATCGGCGGTGGTGATGTGCTCGACGTGCTGACGAGCCTGGTCGATAAGTCACTCGTCTCACTCGATGCCGAGGGCAGTCGCTACCGCATGCTGGAAACAGTCCGTCAGTACGCGGTCGAGCGACTCGGCAGCGCGGAAGACGCTGCTGCCACGCGATCGCGGCATCTGGCGTGGTGTCTGGCGTTTGTGGAGCGTGCGGCCGACGGCCTGGTCGGCCCCGAAGCGAGCCACTGGCTGGCACAGCTCGACGATGAACGGGAAAACCTGCTCGCCGCGCATCGTTGGTGCGATCACTCCCAGGACGGGCCAGCGCTCGGCGTACGTCTGATGCATGAGCTGAAGCTCTACTGGTGCCAGCGCGGAATGCTGAGCCTGGGTCACCGCACGACGTTCGAGGCACTGTCACGCGTGCGGGCGGACGAGCGCACCGTTGCACGATGCACTGCGCTCTCGGACGTCGGCCAGTTTTGCAGTCTGATGGGTCGCCATCGCGAGGCGCAACGCTTTCTGGAGGAGAGCCTGGCGATTGCCCGCGAACTCGGCGACCGCAACCGCATCGCCGCGGCGCTGCAGTCGCTGGGTAACGCCAGCCAGGCGGTGGGAGATCTGGAGCGTGCGCGCCAGTTGTTTGACGAGGCGGTCGAACGGGCGCGCGAGGTCGGAATTCCCCGCCAGATCGCTGCGGCGCTCGTTTGCGCGGGCCAGTTGCTGCGGCAGCAACTCCAGCTCGATGACGCGGAGAAGTTTTACCGCGAAGCCATCGACATCGCCGGCGGCCTCGGCGATCGAGAGAGCGTCGCCGTCGGCTGGCTCAACCTGGCGATGGTGGCGATCGAACGCCGGCACACGCTGGATGCTCGTCCACTGCTGAAAAGTGCCGCCGACGCGGCCATCGCCACCCGCTCACAGTCCCTCGGGCAGGCGGTGCTCGATGTCATGTCCGGCTACTGCGCGGCAAACGGCCTGAATGACGACGGTGCGCGGTTCTTCGGCGCCGCAGAAGCACAGGCGGACCGCTCCGGCCTGAAGCGGGACAGTGCCGATGCCGCGTTCCTGATGCCGCGCATCGAGCAGGGCCGCGCCTCATTGGGCGTCGACAGTTTCGCGGCGGCGCAGGCGGAAGGCGCCCGATGGTCCTACGAAGAGGCGCTGCAGCGGGCGATCAAGGGCCTGTCCTGACGACGTTCGTCACGCGCAGCGCTAGCGGTTGATGATGATCGGGTCCCGCTCGATCAGAGTCTGGTTGCGATCGCGAAGACGGACCGTGTACTTGAACTGGCCAGGTTTCGTGTTCCGGTTGACGCAGGTGACGTGCTTTGGGCCGCCGTTGCATTCCCGGGGAAGCTGGTCCTGCGGGCGAAGCCCCCGGGACGTCTGTTCGCCCTCGACCCGGATTGCCGTCGGATCGAACGAGAAATCTGCTCTCGGGTCGATCTGCCACCTTATCGGGACGTTCCGGCCCATTTGACGCTCCACATTGACAGGGTCAGGGTCCACTTGAATCTGCCCGTTCACGAGCGTGACATTGACCACGGGTGTCTGCGCGAACGCGCCGGCTGTCCAGGTGAGTGCGGCCAACAGCGAAGCCGCCAGTATTGCTTTCTTCATTTTTTCCGCTCCTCTGCTTGGGTGTTTCGGTTGTCGGTCTTTTGCTCTGCCGACCGGTTGCACTTTCAGGGCTTCTGCCTTCCGCGTCAACCGGCGTCACGCCGAATCCCGGGCTCGGCGCCTGAAAGTAAACTGCCGACGCCCAAGTAGGGATTGCCAGCGCTTCATGATCGAATCGGCCGCCGCTTCAGTGACATATCTGTTCTCGGACATCGAGGGCAGTACGCGGCTGTGGGAGGCGGATCCGGCGCGCGCCGCCCGCACCGTGGCATGGCACGACGAGGTCTCCCGTACGGCGGTGCAGCGACATCGGGGCACGATTGTGAAGACGACCGGCGACGGGGTGCATGCGGTGTTCGAAGATCCGGCTGACGCGGTGGCAGCCGTCATCGACCTGCAACTCGCGCTGGCCGAGCCTGGAGCCGAGCGGGCACTGCTCAACGTCCGCTGCGGACTGCACCTCGGCGCCGACCAGCGCCGCGATAACGATTTCTACGGGCCTGCGGTGAACCGTGCCGCCCGCATCATGAGCGCGGCGCATGGCGGGCAGGTGCTGGTTTCCGGAGCGGTCGCGGAACGCGTGGAGGGACGCCTGCCGCAGAACGTCGTGCTGCGTGATCTCGGAGCGGTGCGCCTGCGCGATCTTGGCTCGCCGGAACACGTGTTCCAGCTGATCCATCCGGCGCTGCGCAAGGAGTTCCCGCCGCTGCGCTCGATGGCCACGACGCCGAACAACCTCGCGCAGCAGCTCAATTCGTTTGTCGGTCGCGACCGCGACATGGCGCAGGTGCAGGCGCTGCTGGCGAGCAGCAGGCTGCTGACGCTGCTCGGCATGGGCGGCCTGGGCAAGTCGCGGCTCTCAGTACAGGTCGCGGCCGTCGCGCTCGACAACTATGCGGACGGCGTCTGGTTCGTCGAACTGTCGGCGCTGTTCGGATCCGCAACGGGTGCCGCAGGCGGTCGCCTCCGTGCTGGGAGTGAAGGAAGAGCCGGGGGGTACGGTGACGAATGCACTGGTTCGGTTCGTGCGCGACAAGACAGCTGCTGATCGTGCTCGACAACTGCGAGCATGTCGTTCAGGCGTGCGCGGAACTGGCCAAGCGCCTGCTGGAGGCCGGGCCGAAGGTCCAGGTGCTCGCGTCGAGCCGCGATTCGCTGCGAATTGCAGGCGAGAGATCTTCCCGGTTTCACCACTTTCCGCGCCTGGCAAGGGTGACGGGACCGTCGACCGGAGCCTTGATGGCGGTCGACTCGGTCCGGCTGTTCGTCGATCGCGCCAGCGCAATTCAGCCCGCATTCCGGGTGGACGCGGCCTCGGTGCGGCGCTGTTGCGCGAGATCTGCCGTCGCCTCGACGGCATCCCGCTCGCAATTGAACTCGCCGCGGCTCGCGTCCGCTCGATGTCGGTGCAACAGATTGCCTCGCGGCTGGACGATCGATTCCGCCTGTTGAGCCGAGGCGACTCGCACCGCTTCTCCGCGACAGCAAACGCTGCGCGCGCTGATTGACTGGAGCCACGACCTGCTGGACCCAAACGAACGCGCTCTGTTTCGGCGCTTGGCGGTGTTTTCAGGGGGATGGACGCTCGACGCAGCGGAAGCTGTGGTTATTGGCGGGGAGGTCGATGCCGGCGACGTTTTGGAACTCATGTGCAACTTGGTGGAGAAGTCGCTCGTAGTTCTGGAAGCTGGTGGGAACCGATATGGGATGCTCGATACCGTACGCGATTACGCCCGTGAGTGTCTTGCAGCTTCAGGTGAAGCGTCGGCAGCTGAAAGCGCACATGCACGTTTCTTTCTGAAGTTCTCGGAGCAGGCGTACCAGAAGCTCTTTGCGGAGGAACAGTCAGCGACGCTGTCGCTGCTGGACGCCGAACTCGAAAATCTCCTGGCCGCACATGGCTGCTTCAGCCGAGCGGAGTCTTCAATCGAGGACGAGTTGCGACTTTGCGGCGCCCTTGGGGCGTATTGGCTGAAGCGCGGATTCCTGGATACTGGTTGTCGGGTTACGGAAGGAGCGCTGGAGCGGGCCGGGGCGCAGTTGAACGGTGTCGTCGGGCTGAGGTCGCTGTTCAGCGCAGGGCAATTGCACTGCGCCGCGGGCCGATATGTTGAAGGGTCCGCGCGCTTGCACCGGGCGCTGGATATCGCACGTGGGCTGGGCGACCCTGGCAGGCTCACGCTTGTACTCCAGAAGCTCGGAATGGCGTGTACGAGCCTGGGCGACCTCACTTCGGCCAGCCGTTATGCGCAAGAGGCCGTTGACGTGGCACGAAGCGCCGGGGACGGACACTCAACGGCGGTAGCGCTTAACGAACTCGGGCAGTTGTATCGCGCAAAGGGCGAAGCCGCGCGCGCTGAGCCGCTGTATCGAGAAGCGCTGGCGCTGATGCGTCAGTCAGGGGACGAGGATAGCGTTGCGGTCGCACTGCTGAATCTGGCGATGGCTGCTCTGGAGTTGGAGCGCGGTACCGAAGCGCGGCTGATGCTGCAGGAGGCGGTGGGGATCGCGACCCGGCTGGGCCCCTCGGCCGTAGGAACGAGCGCAATTGAGGTGGCAGCAGTCATGTGCCTGCTGGAACACGATCCGGCAATCGCGTCCCGCTTGTTCAAAGCGGCGCGCGCTTACGCTCAATTCACAGGCATGCGCCGGGAAAAGGCCGACGATGCGTTTCTTGCCCCGTTCATCGAGCGTCTTGAGGAGCCATCGTCAACCATATCGGACGCGGAGCGGCGTCCGGCAAACGTGAGCGATCAATACGCGGAGGCGATTGCGCTTGCTGCGTCGTGGCTCGCGCGGAACTCCGGCACGGGTGAGAGCCGAAGCAACCCGATCTGAACCGCGAATCACATCCGACCCACCATTCCCGGGTCGAGGACTTCAAGCGGGTGGCCGCTGCCGTCCAGAATCCGCACGGCGTATTTGATGTACCAGGCCTTCTCGGTCGGAGCCGGTGAGAACGTACACGTGTACACCTTCCCTCGCGTGCCTTCGGGCTGACAGTCAGGATTGTTCAGTGATGTCGGCTCCTTGCTGACAACGGAGATTCCGCCCGAGGGAGCAAATTTGAAAGGCGATGACATGGCCAGGGACCACGAGACATGGAGAACCCCATCGACGACATCATCGGACGTGATCCATATCGGTTCCTGGTCAACCAGAACAAAGTTGCGCTTTCCGCGAATGAACACATTAGGTCGAGTTGGGACCGGCGTGCGGATCGCGACAGGGTCGAAGCCCTCAAGGGACAGTGCCGTCCTCGCGCCTCCTCGGTCAGGACTCGTTGTGCAAGCGGAGATGCACACAATGACCACACCGATCAGGACTAAAGAGCGTGTCATCGCTTCCTCCTTCTTCTTCAGACCCTCGTGATTGTCTGCATCACCTCAGGTCTGGACTCTCCATGCTGTTTGCACTTCCGTCAAGCGGAAGATTCACAGTGCTCGACGAAAAGCGTCAGCCGACGCTGGCCCTGATAGTCGTCGATCGCCGGCCGATACGCGAGCTGCGCTCGACGTGGCAGAGGCTCGGTGCGGCGGAAGAAGATGCCGTTGAAGCGCCGGCCGTCGATTTCAAGCCAGAGCTTCAGATGCCGGTCCTTGACCAAGCGCTGCTCGACGACATCGAACTCCTGCGCGAACAGTGGCGCCGGGAAGCCCTGGCCCCAGACGTGTTGCTCGCAGGCTTCGACGAGTCCAAACGTGAACTCGCTGCGATTCGAGAGCACCGTCGGTGGCGATCGTTCGTTCGAAGATCGAGCGGTCGCATGACGATCGGGTCGCTGCCTCGAATGCCGCGACGAAGTTCTCGTACTCGCCCGCCGTCAGCGTAAGGCCCGCCGCCATAGCGTGGCCGCCGAAGCGCTTCACCAGTGTCGGGGCGACCTTGGTGACGAGGTCGAGTGTGTCGCGCAGGTGCACACCCTCGATCGAGCGGCCGGAACCGCGCAGTTCCGACTCGCCGGCGCGCGCGAACGCAATCGTCGGCCGGTGGTACTTCTCCTTGATGCGCGAGGCGACCAGCCCGACGACGCCCTGGTGCCAGGACTCGTCAAACAGGCAGATCGTGCTTCGCTGCTGGACCACGGCGTCGTCGATCGCAGCGAGGGCATCGAGCTGCATGTCGCTTTCGATCTCGCGCCGTTCGCGATTCAGGTCGTCCAGCTGCTGGGCCAGCGCGAGCGCACGCTCGAAGCTGTCGGTGGTGAGGCACTCGATCCCGACGGTCATGTCGGTCAGGCGCCCGGCGGCATTGATCCGCGGGCCGATCGCAAAGCCGAGATCTGCCGCGCGCGCCGTGCGCGCATCGCGGCCCGCGACCTGGAACAGCGCCGCGATGCCCGGATGCAAACGACCGCTGCGGATGCGCTGCAGCCCCTGCGCGACGAGCACGCGGTTGTTGTGATCGAGGCGCACGACGTCCGCGACCGTACCGAGCGCGACGAGATCGAGCAGGGTGTCGAGACGCGGTTGCGATGCCGGATCGAAACGGCCGCGTGTGCGCAACTCGGCGCGTAGCGCCAGCAGCACATAGAACATCACGCCGACGCCGGCCAGGTGCTTGCTGGGAAAGCCGCAGCCTGGCTGGTTAGGATTGACGATGCACGCCGCGTCCGGCAGGACGGCCCCGGGCAGGTGGTGATCGGTGACCAGGACTTCGATGCCAAGTTCATTCGCACGCGCCACGCCTTCGACGCTGGCGATGCCGTTGTCGACGGTGATCAGCAGATCGGGTTGTCGTTGCGCCGCCAGGTCGACGATCTCGGGCGTCAGGCCATAGCCATACTCGAAGCGGTTCGGCACGAGGTAGTCCACCGAGGCCTGAGATCCTGCGGCGAGCATGCGCAGCCCGCGCAGGCCGACGGCGCATGCAGTGGCGCCGTCGCAGTCGTAGTCCGCCACGATCAGCAGGCGAGCCTCGGCATCGATCGCGTCGGCCAGCAGCGAGGCTGCAGCGTCGATGTGCGAGAGCGCACCCGGCGCGATGAGCCCCTCCAGCGAAAGTCGCAATTGCTCGTCGCCGGTGATCCCGCGCGCGGCCAGCGCGCGGGCGAGCGGCGCCGGCATGCCGGCGGCCGCCAGGCGCCGTGCCACAGCCGGGTCGTAGTCGCGCGTGATGAGTCGGGTCATTCGGCCAGGGCTTCTTCGAGTGCGGTGCGGCGCCAGAAACAGTATCGGTCCGACGGTCTGGCGAAGCGCACACGAATACGCTCGCGTCCCGTCATCACGAGTTCAAGCGTAGCGGACGGTGGCAATGATGCGAGTCTGCGGTCGATCGCCTGCATCGCGACAAGCCACCCCGACCAGTCAGCCTCGCGAGCGAGGCAGAGTGCGTCATCCCAGACGAGCAGTGCGTCACCGTTCACGTCATCGTCCGGCCTGGCGATCGTGGCGCCGGCCGCGATCGCCAGGCCCTGCAGGTCGACACGTTGCGTCTGCACCCGCGGCCAGCGCAGCGGCGTTCGCGAACTCCAGGTTCCACCGCCGTGCAGCCACAGCGAATTGATGACGGGCAGGCCGTTGGCTTCACGGTCCCGGTTGACGGGGTCCGCGTGCCAACGCATCTGTATTTCGTTGAGCAGGCGGCTCCAATGCAGCGCATCGCCGTCGTCCGCCCCGGCGACGGGCAGCGGCTGGCCGAGCACCCCCGACAGGGGCCGTGGCGCCATCGTCCACGTGCGATCAGCGCGCAGGAACCACCCGGCACCCTGCCGCTGAAGCGCGCAGCCGGCGGGCCGCAGCGCCTCGTTCGCGGCAGAGATCAGCGCGTCGGCTTCGGCCTCGCTGGGCATTGCGTTCCCGAGGTCCTGCACGATGAGGCTGTCGCGACCGATCGCGATGTGAACCGGATCGGCCTGCCACAAGTGCAGTTTCTCGTCGTGCGAACCGGCCAGTGCCGCCCACGCATACGGTGCTGTGGGCGCCGGCGGCGCCACGCCGTAAACCTCGCGCGCCAGCCATGTCGCATCGGCCAGTCCAGCAGCCGAGGTTGAGTCCGAAGCTGCGCTGGAGCCGCGCAGCAGCCGCGCCAGCGTCGGCGCCTCTAGCGACGCTGTCAGTTCCGCGGCCAGCGGGGCGGGGACCAGTGATCCGGGAACAACTGCTGTCAAGTGCATTCGAGCCATTCTAAGAGCCGTACCTCGTCCGGCGGATCGGTACTGAATCGGCGCATGACGGTGCTTGGATACAATCGATTCGCTTCGGCCTCGTTCCCCTTGAACCTCCCCTACGAACTCCGCATCGGGCTGCGCTACACGCGCGCCGGTCGCCGCGCGCGCCGGCGCAACGGCTTCATCTCGTTTATCTCCGGGATTTCCATGGCCGGTATCGCCCTCGGCGTCATGGCTCTGATCATTGTGCTGTCGGTGATGAACGGCTTTGTGTCCCAGGTGCGGGATCGCATGTTGTCGGTGGTGTCGCACATCGAAGTGTTCTCGCTGGGGGCGCCGATCGACTGGAAAGAGGTGGAGCAGAGCGCGCGAACCAATCCGGAGGTGATCGGTGCAGCGCCCTACATCAATGCCCAGGCGCTGCTGACACGGGGTGATGCGGTCCGCGGCGTTCTGGTACGCGGCATAGAGCCGGAGGCCGAACCGGCGGTCTCGGACATCGCATCACAGGTCCGCGGTGAGCCGCTGACGGCGCTCAAGGACGGCGAATTCGGCATCGTGCTTGGTGGCGAACTGGCGCGTGCGCTCGGGGTTGCGCTGGGCGAGAAGATCACGCTGATCGCGCCACAGGGGCAGGTGACGCCGGCCGGCGTGGTGCCGCGGCTGAAACAGTTCACCGTGACCGGCACCTTCGACTCCGGCCACTACGAATATGACAGTTCGCTAGCGCTGGTGCACATCGGCGACGCGCAGCGGCTGTTCCGCATTGAAGGTCCCACCGGCGTGCGGCTGAGGATCAAGGACATGCAGCGGGCCACGGAGGTTGCCTCGCAGCTGGTCAAGACCCTGCCGCCCAACTTGCTGGTGCGTGACTGGTCGCGCCAGAACCCGAGCTGGTTCGCGGCCGTGCAGGTCGAAAAGCGCATGATGTTCATCATCCTCGCCCTGATCGTCGCGGTCGCCGCGTTCAACCTGGTCTCGACGCTGGTGATGACCGTGACCGAGAAACAGGCCGACATCGCGATCCTGCGTACGCTCGGCGCAACGCCTGGCAGCGTAATGGCGGTATTCATGGTGCAGGGCGCGTTGATCGGCGTACTGGGTACGCTGCTCGGGGTGGCCGGCGGCCTCTTCGTCGCGACCAACCTCGCGTCGATCTTTCCGACGATCGAGCGCATCGCGGGCTTTCCGTTGATCCCGAAGGACATCTACTTCATCAGTTCGCTGCCGTCGGAGCCGCGGGCGGGCGACATCGTGCCTATCGCGGTCATCTCGATCATTCTGTCGCTGGTCGCGACGCTGTACCCGAGCTGGCGCGCCTCGCGCGTTCGACCTGCGGAGGCGCTGCGCTATGACTGAAGTCGCAGTCCTGTCAGCGCGCGAGCTGCACAAGTCGTATCGCGAAGGCGCGCTGTCCGTCGACGTCCTGCGCGGCGCCGAACTGGACATTGCGCCGGCGGAAATCGTCGCGATCGTGGGCGCCTCGGGATCGGGCAAGAGCACGCTGCTTCACGTTCTCGGCGGCCTCGACACCGCGGATCAGGGAGCGGTCCTGGTCGAAGGACGCAACCTGGCGCAGATGGATGACGCATCACGCGGGCGCCTGCGCAACGAGCGGCTCGGCTTCGTCTACCAGTTTCACCACCTGCTGCCGGAGTTCACCGCGCTGGACAATGTTGCTATGCCGCTGGCAATCCGTCGCATGGGCCTGGCGCAGGCGCGTGAGCACGCCGTACAGGCGCTTGCGTCGGTGGGACTGGCGGGCCGGGTGCAGCATCACCCGACGGAGTTGTCGGGAGGCGAGCGCCAGCGCACCGCCATCGCCCGCGCGATCGTCACGCGGCCTGCCTGCGTGCTGGCCGACGAGCCGACCGGCAATCTCGATCGAGATACGGCGCGTGCCGTGTTCGCGGTGTTCGTCGACCTCGCGCAGCAGAACCGCACCTCGGTGGTTATCGTCACGCACGATCCGGAGCTTGCGGGGCGCTGCCACCGTGTCCTGCGACTCGAGCACGGCCAGCTGCAGCCCGCCTGAGCTACTGCGAGCCCAGCGCGCGGCGGCGCCGCGCCTGCCACGTGCGGCGCAGATGCATGCTCCACAGCGCGCGGACGACGACGTAACCAAAAGCGGACAGCAGGCAAGCCAGCAGGAAGACGCCGAGCGCGAGTGGTGGTCCCAGCCCGATCATCCATTGGCCGATGGCTTCGGCTGACGCGAATGGCCGCGACCAGTCCCAGTCCGGTGGCATTGTGACTGGATGTGACTTCGACGAGCCCAGGACGAACGAACCGATCTGGTAGGCGATCAGGTACAGCGGCACGATGGTCAGCGGGTTCGTGTAGAAGGTTGCGACCAGTGCGACCGGGAGGTTCACGCGAAACAGCACGCACGCGATGCCGGCGCCGAGCATCTGCAGCGGACCCGGAATGAGGCCGCAGAAGAGCCCCACGGCCACGCCGCCGGCCGCTGAGCGGCGATTCAGGTGCCACAGCGCAGGATGGAACAGGCTGTCGCCGAACATTGACAGGATGCGCATTTGACGCACCTTGTCGACACTCGGCATCACCTTGCGAAAGAACTTGCGCGGCATGATCTGATCGGTCGGTCCCGCAGTCTAGTCGTCGCCACCCGCCGTCGCCGTTCGGCCGCTTCCCGTGCTTACACTAGGTCCGATGTGGATCGACACGCACTGCCACCTGGACGCAGACGAGTTCGACGCTGATCGTGACGCGTTGGTGGCGCGGGCACGCGCTGCCGGCGTGACGATGCTCGTGATACCGACCGGCCATGTCGACGACCGCGCCAAGGCAAGTGGGATCGCGCACCGGTATGGCTTCGCGTATGCGCTCGGCCTGCATCCGCTGTGGATCGGCGATGCGCTTGAGGAGGACATCGGGCGCCTGCGCGATGCAGTGCGCGAGTCGCTCGACGATCCCCGCTTTGTCGCAGTCGGCGAGATCGGCATCGACCTTTTCGAGCCCCGCGATGTGCCGCGCCAGGAATGGTTCTTCCGCGAGCAGTTGCGGATCGCGCGCGACTTTGGCTTGCCGGTCATCGTGCATGTCCGGCGCTCCGCCGACCTGCTGCTCAAGCACCTGCGTCGCATCGAGGTACACGGTGGAATCATCCATGCGTTCAATGGCAGCACGCAGCAGGCCGACCAGTTCATTGCGCGTGGATTCAAGCTCGGATTCGGGGGTTCGCTGACCTACAGTGGTTCGCAGCGGATCCGCAGGCACGCCGCGGCCCTGCCGGAGCAGACACTGGTGCTCGAGACCGATGCGCCGTACATCGCTCCCGAGTGGCGGCGCACGCCGGCCGGCGTTGAGCGCACTGAACCGGCAGACCTCGCACGCATCGCGGCGGAGCTGTGCGTGCTGCGCGACGTCGATCCACAGACCCTGGCGCGTGCGAACCGCAACAACGCGATCGAAGCGTTGCCGCGCCTGGCTCCATTGGTGCCCACCGACAGCTGAGCGATGCCGGTCGCACCGCTTGCCGCGTTCGTGGTCGGCGTCTGCGTGCTGCAGTGGCAGGCGGCACTGCCGGCGTGGCCGGTATTCCTTGCCGGTGCCGCAGTGGCCGTTGCACTCATCTTCGCCAGTGTCCGCAAGGAAGTTTCCGGCCGTGGCGCGACGGCGCTGGCGTGCATCGCGGCCCTGCTCGTCGGATTCAGCTATGCGGGTGGACGCGCCCAGTGGCGGATGGCAGACGCCCTGCCGTTTACCGACGAGGGCCGCGACGTCGCGGTCACGGGGGTCATCGCCAGCCTGCCGGTGTGGCTCGAGCGCGGAGTCCGGTTCGAGTTCGACGTGGAACGACACGAGTCGAGCGTTGCCGTGCCTGATCGCATCCTGCTCGGCTGGTACGCCGTTGGCCAACCGGTGCGGCCGGGCGAGCGGTGGAAGTTCGTCGTTCGCCTGCGTCGTCCGCACGGCGCGATGAACCCCGGCGGTTTCGATTTCGAAGCCTGGATGCTGGAGCGCAATCTGCGCGCCAGTGGCTATGTGCGCACGGCAACCGGAAGCGAGCCGCACCGGCTGCAGTCGATGGTCTGGACGCCGAGGACCGTCATCGAACGCGTGCGCGCCTGGCTGCGCGACCGTCTGATGACACATGTCCGGGACGATCGGTACGGCGGCGTGCTGGTCGCACTGGTCCTCGGCGACCAGCGCGCGATCACGGATGCCGACTGGACGCTGTTCAACCGGACCGGCATCGCGCATCTCGTCAGCATTTCCGGTCTGCACATCACGATGATCGCCGCACTGGTCGGTGCCGTTGTCGGCGCCGTGTGGCGCCGCACTCCGCGGCTGTTGCGTCGCGCTCCGGCACAGACTGCCGCAATCGTCGCCGCGGTGATTGCTGCTGGGTTGTATGCGTTGCTGGCCGGCTGGGGGATACCGGCTCAGCGCACGGTGCTGATGCTGGGCGCGGTCGCGGCGGCCTGGCTTTGGCGCAGCCGTGTAACGCCGGTCGGCGCGTTGGCTCTGGCGGCGAGCGCCGTCTGCGTCGCCGATCCCTGGGCGGTGACCGCGGCCGGGTTCTGGTTGTCCTTCGGCGCGGTCGCGGCCATCGTCTGGGTCGTCCAAGGACGCCCACCGCAGCCGGCGCACGCTGTCAGCATGGGTGCACTGAGGACGGCGGCGCGCGTGCAGATCGCCGTTACGCTGGCGCTGGTTCCCGCCACGGTCCTGATGTTCCAGCAAATCTCGCTGGTCGCGCCACTGGCCAATGCGATCGCGATCCCAGTCGTCAGCTGGGTCGTGACGCCACTCGCGCTGCTCGGCGCCAGTGCCGCCGCGCTGCCCGACGCGCTGACTGCGTTGGCGGCTCCGATTCTCGGGATGGCGAATTCAGTATTCGCCGTGGTGGCTGCCATCCTGTCGGCGATGTCCGCGTCGGAGTGGGCGGCGGTGGCTGTACCGGCGCCGCCGTTTCCACTGGTGGCGCTGGCGGTCGCCGGGGTGGCGTGGCTGCTCGCGCCGCCCGGCTGGCCGGCCCGCGGCCTGGGCATCGTGGCGGTACTACCGCTTTTCGTCTGGCCGGCCGAACGGCCAGGGGCCGGTGCGCTATGGGTGACTGCACTGGACGTCGGACAGGGCTCGGCGGTTGTGCTCGAAACGCGGGACCAAGCGTGGCTCTACGACGCCGGGCCACGCTACTCGCAGGATTCCGACGCGGGCGAACGCGTCGTTCTGCCCTTTCTGCGCAGCCGCGGCATCGAAGTGCTCGACGGCGTCGTCGTATCGCACCTGGACCAGGACCACTCCGGTGGCGCCGCTTCGGTTCTTCGCGGCATCCCGGTCCGCCGCCTCCTCACCTCGGTTCCGGCAGGCCATTCGGCGCTCGGCGGAGCGGGCGCCCAGCCCTGCGTCGCTGGGCAGCAATTCGGGGAGGGCGAACTGCGACTGCGCGTCCTGCATCCAGCGGCGGAGGACTATGCACGTCACCTGTCGACCAACGCGATGAGTTGCGTAGTGGAAGCCCGGGTCGGCGCGGTCAGCGTGCTTCTCACCGGGGATGTTCCGGCGCGCGAGGAGGCGGTCCTGATAAAGCGCGAGCCGGGCCTGCGAGCGACCTGGATGATGGTTCCTCATCACGGCAGCGTTTCGTCTTCCAGCTCAGGCTTCCTCGATACGGTAAAGCCCGCGGTCGCAGCAGCCCAGGCCGGCTATCGCAATCGCTTTGGGCATCCCGATCCCGCGGTGGTCGCGCGTTACGCCGCGCGCGGTGTCGACCTTGTGCGGACCGATCATGCGGGTGCCGCGCAATGGCGGTTTGCTGCGGACGGTGGCGTGCAGCCGCGCGCCTGGCGCGCCGTCGCGGTGCGCTACTGGCACAACCGCCCCGGCGCGGGGCATTCCGCACGGCCCCTCGAAAGCGACGAGGAAGTCGCGGGAGAAGGGGAGTCTCGCGAGCCGCTTTTCGGGATGCCGTAGACCGAAGGACTGGTGTACATCTTGCTAGACTGGCTCGGCACTGCGTCGGGGGGCGCCGGTCCAAAACCAGAAACATCAGGCCGCGGGATGAGCATGCCGTTTGACGAGATGTACAGCGCCGGCGGGGCGGTGCGCGAGCACTACAGCGAGTTTGAACGCTGGCTCTCCGAGCAGACCGCCGAAACGATGCGCGACAAGCGTGCGGAAGCCGATCTCGTCTTCCGCCGCGTGGGTATCACGTTTGCGGTCTACGGGGAGAAGGACGAGGAAGGTAACGGCACCGAGCGGCTGATCCCCTTCGACGTCGTCCCGCGTGTGATCCCGGCGGCCGAGTGGCGCCAGCTCGAAGCCGGACTGCGGCAGCGCGTGCGCGCGCTCAATCGCTACATCTTCGACGTCTACCACGGCCAGGAAATCGTGCGCGCCGGGCGTATCCCGGCCGACGAGATCTTCCGTAACTCGCAGTACCGGCCTGAGATGCACGGCGTCAGCGTCGCCAGCGACATCTATACGCACATCGCGGGCATCGACGTCGTGCGCGCTGGGGCCGGCGAGTTCTACGTGCTTGAGGACAACCTGCGGGTGCCGAGCGGCGTCTCGTACATGCTCGAGAACCGCAAGATGATGATGCGTCTGTTTCCGGACCTCTTCGTGCGCAACCGCATTGCGCCGGTGGCGCACTATCCGGACCTGCTGCTGGAAAATCTGCGCTCGGTTGCGCCGCAGGGTGTCGATGATCCGATCGTCGTGCTGCTGACGCCGGGCATGTACAACTCTGCGTACTTCGAGCACGCGTTTCTCGCGCAGCAGATGGGCATCGAACTGGTCGAGGGCCAGGACCTGTTCGTGCAGGACAACAACGTCTACATGAGAACGACGCGCGGGCCGCGGCGGGTCGATGTCATCTATCGACGAATCGATGACGATTTCATCGATCCGCTGGCGTTCCGTCCGGACTCGCAACTCGGCGTGCCAGGCGTGCTGTCGGTCTATCGTGCCGGGCGCGTGACGCTGGCCAATGCCATCGGCACTGGCATCGCCGACGACAAGTCGATCTATCCGTATGTTCCGGACATGATCGACTTCTACCTCGGTGAGAAGCCGATCCTGAAAAACGTCCCGACGTATCGCTGCCGCCGCGCCGAGGACCTGGAGTACACCCTCGCGCATCTTCCGGAGCTGGTCGTCAAGGAAGTCCATGGCGCCGGCGGTTACGGCATGCTGGTCGGGCCGGCTGCCACCCGCGCGGAGATCGACCGGTTCGCGGGCCTGGTGCGGGCCAACCCGGGCAACTATGTCGCGCAGCCGACGCTTGCGCTGTCGACCTGTCCCACCTACGTCGAGAGCGGCATCGCGCCGCGGCACATCGACCTGCGTCCGTTCGTGCTGTCGGGCACGAATGTCACGATGGTGCCCGGTGGTCTGTGCCGGGTCGCTCTGCGCGAGGGCTCGCTCGTCGTCAATTCGTCGCAGGGAGGGGGCACCAAGGACACCTGGGTGCTCGAACGATGAAGCGCAATTCTGGGCAAAAACTTGGCAGTGAGACCTTCGGCGGCGAGCCCAACGCCCGTCGTGCGACCGACCAGATCGACCCGCACGCGCTGATCGACCGCGCCGAGGGGCTGCTGAACACAGACCCGCACGATGCAGTCGTCTTTGCGCTGCGTGCGCAGAGCGTCGCGCGGGCGCGCGGTGCCGAAGCCTTGATGGCGCGGGCGCACTACGTTGTGGGTGCAGCGCTGGCGCAGACCGGCGACTGGTCCGGTGCGATCCGCCAGTTGTCGCACGCCGAGCACATCTATCGCGCGCAGAACGACATCGCCGCCCAGTGCCAGGTGATCATGCAGCTCGCTGCGGCCTGCTGCGAGCTCGGCGAATATCCGGAGGCGCTTGACGGCTTCGCCCAGGCTGAACGGCTGGCGCGCCAGCATCGTGACCACGCGGCGGTGCGCCGGGCGCTGGTTCAGACGTCGAGCGTGCACACGGTGCTCGGCGATTTCAGTGCGGCTCGCGAGTGCCTGCGGTCGGCGCTGGAACTGCCGTCCGGCACCGCCGCCGACGAAGGCATGGTGGTGCTCCAGTTCGGGCTCGTCGACGTGAACGAAGGCCTGAAGGCGGCGCTCGCCGGCGACGCGGCAACCGTGGCGCGACGCATGGCCGATGGCGAGGAACACTTCGATGTCGCTCTCGAGTTGCTGTCCGGGACAACCGACCGCTCGACGACGATCGCCGCGCGCACGCAGCGCGGCGCCGCCCGCTGCTGGCTGGGGAATTTCGCCGGCGGACTGGCCGACCTCGAAGAGGCGGTGGCCGAGGCGGCGCGCGCTGGCTTCCGCCTGCGCGAAGTTCAGGCGCGGCTCGAACAGGGCTACCACCTGGTCGCGGCCGGACGAGAGCCCGAAGGGCTGGCCGTGCTGCGGCCGGCGTTCCTGCAGGCGGAGGAGCTGGGCGATCTGCGACGACCGGCCGACATGCACGAACGGCTCTCAGCTCTGTACGAGGCGCGCGGCGATTACCAGCGGGCGCTGTTCCATCACAAGCGCTTTGTCGAAGTGAAGACGCGGCTCGACGGCAAGCTGTCGACCCAGCGCGCACGGCTGCACGAAGCACGAACGGAGCTGGTCAAGTTGCGGACCCAGACGGCCGCTTTGCATGCCCGTGCCGAACATCTCGAGAAATCACGCTCGCGGCTCGAGCGGTTGGCGCTCGAGGACGAACTCACTGGCCTCGCGAACCGGCGTGCGTTCACGAAGGAACTGGAAAACTGGTGCGGCCGCGCGCGCGCGGGGCAGCTGCGCTTCGGGCTCGTCGTTGCCGACATCGACGGGTTCAAGCAGATCAACGACACCTATTCGCATGTGACTGGCGATGTCGTGTTGCGGCAACTGGGTAGCGTGATCCGCGGCAACCTGCGCGACATGGACTTTGCGGCACGGCTCGGCGGTGACGAGTTCGCGCTGCTGCTGGCCGACAGCGAAGGCGGGGCGGCGCGGACGGTCGTCGAGCGCATCCTGCAGGCGGTGCGAGGCATGCCGTGGGGCCAGATCGGCGAGGGCATGGCGGTGACGCTGAGCGTCGGGCTGTGCGAATCGGCCGATTTCGGCGATTCCAGCGAACTCGTGCGGCGCGCCGACGAAGCGCTGTATGGCGCCAAGGACGCCGGTCGCGACCGGCTGCACGTCTGGAGCGCCGACCGTGCTTAGCCGCACGGCCGACCATCTGTACTGGATGGCGCGCTATATCGAGCGCGCGGAGAACACCGCGCGCATGCTGGACGTCAATCTGTCGACCAGCCTGCTGCCGCAGTCGGTGCAGGCGGCGGAAAGCGGCTGGCGCGCAATGCTCAGTATCTCCGAGCTGCTCCCCGAATTCGACGCGAAGTATTCGATGCTGTCGCGCCGTGAAGTTATCGACTTTATGGTGCGTGATCCGGGCAACACCTCGTCGATCTACTGCTGCCTGCAGGCGGCGCGGGAGAATGCGCGGGCAGTGCGCGGTTCTCTGACGACCGAGGTGTGGGAGACCCACAACGACACCTGGCTCGGCCTGCAGAAGCTGTTGCGCGACCGGCTGCTCGAGCGCGACCCGCAGGAGTTCTTCGAGTGGGTCAAGTTCCGATCGCATTTGTCGCGCGGGGTCACGATCGGCACGATGCTCAAGGACGAGGCTTTCTATTTCATCCGCCTCGGCACGTTCCTTGAGCGCGCAGACAACACGGCGCGACTGCTCGATGTTAAATTCCACAGCGTGGCTCAGCCTGGGCTGTTCGCCAACGCCGCCAGCGAAGATGCGCACGACCAGCATCTCGACTTCTATCACTGGGCCGCCATCCTGCGCTCGGTCTCGGCATTCGAGATCTATCGCAAGGTATACCGGGACGTGATCACTCCGTCACGCGTGGCGGCGCTGCTGATCCTGCGGGGCGACATGCCGCGGTCGCTGCTGGGCTGCCTGAACGAGGTCAGCCTCAACCTCGAGATGGTGCGCAACAGCCGTTCCAACGAGACCGAGCGGCGCGCTGGCCTGTTGCGGGCCGAACTGCGCTACGGCCGCATCGAGGACATTCTCTCGCAGGGCCTGCACGCCTACCTCACCCGCTTCCTGGAACGCATCAACGACCTTGGCGGCCGCATAAGCCAGGATTTCCTTGTGCCGCTGCAGGCGGCGTAGCGAGGCGCATGCGGCTGTCGATCCTGCATCGCACGGTGTATCGCTATACGGCACCGGTGGTTTATTCGATCCAGCAACTGCGTCTGACCCCGCGCGCGGAGCCGCATCAGCGCACGCTGCGCTGGCGCCTGCACGCTCCGGCACCACTGACTGAAGCCACCGATGCCTACGGCAACCTCCTGCACACGATGACTATGACCGAGGCGCACGGCGACGTGCACATCGAGGCGCGCGGCGAAGTGGAAGTGGACCCGTTGGTGCGGGGACGGCTCGACGAGGTCGACGGCGGAGTTCCGCCGCGGTCCTACCTGGCGCAGACGACACTGACGGAGCCGGACACCCGGGTTCAGGACTTCGCGCACGAGAACTTGCGTCGCCTCGATGCCGACGGGCTTCTGGAGTTCGCCCACCGGATCTGTCGCTCCGTGTCCTATCAACCGGGAACCACCGAGGTGACGAGCACCGCCACCGAGGCGTTGGTGCAGGGGCGTGGTGTGTGCCAGGACCATGCGCATCTCTTCGTTGCCTGCTGTCGCGTGCGCGGGCTGCCGGCACGCTACGTGTCGGGCTATGTGCACCCTGGAGACGCACCGCACGCGGCGAGCCATGCGTGGGCGGACGTGTACCTGGCCGACGAAGGCTGGGTCAGCATCGATGTGACCCATCGCACCTTCGCCTCGGAGCACCTGTGCCGGCTGGCAGTCGGCCGCGACTATGCGTCCGCGGGACCGGTGCGCGGCGTGCGCGTGGGTGGGGGCGAGGAGACGATGGAGGTGCGCGTTAACATTCGACCGTTTCCCTTTGCTGCTGCTGAACATCAGGACGAACAGGCGCAACGATGACTTACTGCGTGGCGATGCGGCTCGATGCCGGGCTCGTTTTTTGGCCGACTCCCGCACCAATGCGGGTGTCGACCAGATCTCAACGTTCCGCAAGATGACGGTGTTCGAGCATCCTGGCGAACGGTTGCTCGTACTGATGTCCGCAGGCAACCTGGCCGTCACGCAGGCGGTGCGACAGATCCTGTGCGAGCGCATCAGTCCAACGGACACCAGCGTCTGGAACGTGAAGACGATGTTCCATGCGGTGCGCATCCTCGGCGATGCAATCCGCGAAGTGCATGAGCGCGATGCCGAGTCGCTGAAGGAGTTCGGCATCGAGTTCAATGCCAATTTCATCCTCGGTGGCCAGATCCGAGGCGAGGGGTTGCGGCTGTTCCAGATCTATTCGGCCGGCAATTTCATCGAGGCGACGCACGAGAACCCGTATTTCCAGATCGGCGAGTCGAAGTACGGCAAACCGATCATCGACCGCGTAGTCCTGCCGAAGACACCGCTCGACGAGGCGGCGAAGGCGGCCCTGATCTCGATGGACTCGACGCTGCGCTCGAACATTTCGGTCGGTCTGCCGCTGGACCTGCTGGTCTACGAGGCCGATTCGCTGCGCGTGACGAAGTTCGTGCAGATCGACAGCTCGAACCAGTACATGGGCATGATTCGCAACACCTGGGGCGCGCGGCTCAAGCAAGTGTTCACGGAGATCCCTGACCCGACATGGCGCGATTCGACCGCCGCGCCCGGTGCGCCCCGGCTCGAAACCGATGTCACGCAGCCGGTTCGCGCACCGTTGCCGCCGTTTCTGGCCGGCGAGGTCGGCCCAACGCCGGTGCAGCTGGTCGCCGGCACGTCGGGCGGCCGCGCACCCGAATAAGCCGCAGCCACTGCGCGGCTACTGCGCGTACCAGCCGCCGTCGACGTTCCAGGCGACGCCGCGTACCTGGTCCGCCGCCGGCGAACACATGAACACTGCGAGGCCGGCGAGCTGCTCGGTCGTGGCGAACTGCATCGACGGCTGCTTCTCGCCCAGCAGCGATTTCTTCGCATCCTCCTGGCTCAGGTTGTCGCGCGCCGCGCGGGCTTCGACCTGCTTCTGAACCAGCGGGGTGAGTACCCAGCCGGGACAGATCGCATTGCAGGTGACGCCGGTCGTCGCCGTTTCCAGCGCCACTGCCTTGGTCAGACCGACGATGCCGTGCTTGGCTGCGACGTAGGCGGACTTCTCCGCGGACGCGACCAGTCCGTGCACCGAGGCAATGTTGATAATGCGGCCCCAGTTGGCCTGCTTCATCTTCGGCAGAGCGAGCCGGATTGTGTGGAACGCCGACGTGAGGTTGATGGCGATGATCGCGTCCCAGCGCTCGACCGGAAACGATTCCACCGGCGAAACGTGCTGTATGCCGGCGTTGTTGACGAGGATGTCGATGCGGCCGAAGGTGCCCTCGGCGGCGCGGATCATCCGTTCAATCTCGGCTGGCTTGCTCATGTCGGCGCCGTCGTACATCGTCTTCACGCCGTGCTTCTGCAACTGCGCTTCGGCCGCACGGATCGCCTCGGGCTCACCGAAGCCGTTGACGATGATGTTGGCCCCCTGGGCCGCCAGCGCGTCTGCCATGGCGAGCCCGATACCGCTGGTGGATCCGGTCACCAGAGCCGTCTTCCCCTTCAGCATGCAAACCTCCTTTTGCGGCGGACGAGTATGCCACTGCAGGCTGACTACAATGCCCCGCCTTCAGCAATGTGACCAAGACGCTCAATGGAACCTCGCCAGTACCACGTCCAGTGCCTTAGCCCGGTGGGTTTTCACCGCATGGCCTATGTGGAGTGGGGCGATGCGCACAATCCCCGGGTGCTGCTGTGCGTGCACGGGTTGACGCGCATGGGCCGCGATTTCGACCGGCTGGCGCGTGCGATGGCGGATCGCTATCGCGTCGTCTGCCCCGATGTGGTCGGCCGGGGCTTCAGCGACTGGCTGCGCGACCCGGCGTTCTACGGCATCCCGCAGTACGCGTCGGACATGGCGGCGCTGATCGCGCGGCTCGATGTGGAGCAGGTGGACTGGGTCGGCACCTCGATGGGTGGCCTGATCGGCATCGCACTCGCCGGGCAGGCCGGCTCGCCGATCCGGCAGCTCGTGATCAACGACGTCGGCCCGCGGCTCGGGCCGGTCGCGATTGCGCGCATCGGCAGCTATGTCGGGCAGCCGGTGTCCTTTGCGAGTCTCGAGGAGGCCGTCGACTACCAGTCGGTGACCGCGGCGCCCTTTGGCTTGAAGACCCGCGAGGACTGGCGGGAACTGATCGCGCCGACGCTGCGCCAGGTCGAGGGACGCTATTTGTTCCGCTATGACCCGGCGATCGCCGTGCCGTTCAAGAGCACCACGCCGCAGGCGGCTGCGGCGGGTGAAGCGGCAACCTGGGCGCTGTACGACCGCATCGTGGCGCGCACATTGCTGGTCCGAGGCGCGCAGTCGGACCTGCTGACGCCTGAAACTGCTGCCGAGATGGCCGCCCGCGGGCCGCGTCCCCAGGTGGTCGAGGTCCCGGACGTGGGACACGCTCCCACCTTCATGCCGGCAAACGAGATCCGGCTGGTGCGTGACTTCCTGCTCGAGGGCGCCGGCTAGAAGATGCCGCTGGCCAGGCCGGCCGCCAGCGCGGCGCCCAGTTCCCGTGCAAGCTCGAGGTCTGATGGCGGGACAGTCTTCGGCGCGAGGATCGCCTCGGGCGTCTGAGCGCCGTTACGGACGACGAGCGGCGGCGCAACCTCACGCAGGCGCAGTCCGGTGGCGATCCGCTGCACCTGGCGCGCCGCGCCCGTGCCGTCCGTGCCGGCCGCGATGAGGGTCGCATACGGACGGCCGTTGACGCGATCGAGGACCGGGTAATACACGCGATCGAAGAAGTCTTTCATCAGTCCGGCCATCGACGCGAGGTTCTCGGGCATGGCAAAGAGATAACCGTGGGCTGCCAGCACATCGTCGACGCCGGCGCTGGCGGCGCGCACGAGCTTCGTTTCGACATCCGGCTCATCGCGCGCGCCCGCGGCTGCCGCGTTGGCAAGCTGCTCGGCCGCTCCGGTCATCGAGTGATAGACGATCAGAAGTCGTTTCACGGCTGCGCCAGCGGGTCTTGACGGAAAAACGCGGCGAGCAGTGCGTACCACGCCGGGAAGGCCGCCTGCAGACGTGCCGGCTTGACGAAGAATGCCTCTGACGACACCGCGAAGAACTCGCCGGCGTCCTGCGCGGCGTAAGCGTCCAGAGGCAGGTGGGCGTAGTACGGATCCGCTTCGCGAGACTCCGGATCGATGGCCGACGGCAGTTCGCTTTCCACCAGCTCGATTTCGGCGATGAACGCCTCATGGGCATCAGTCAGCGTGGTCTGCCAGTCTCGGATGTCGAGCCCCCGGTGCAGTGCTGGAGCAAATGGCGGAACGCCATCCGCATCGCCGTTCAGCAGATCGATCTTGTGAGTGAACTCGTGTATGACGACGGAATACGCCGTACCGTCGTCCGTGCTCGACTTCTGCGCATCCTCCCAGGAGATCAGCACCGGCCCGCCATCCCAGGCCTCGCCGGAAATCGGCTCCGTGTACTCGTGGACCACACCGGCGTCGTCCGTCACGCTGCGGGGAACGAGGAATTCGTCCGGGTAGACGACGATGCTGTTCCAGCCGCGGTACCAGCCGAGGTCCAGATTGAGGATCGGCAGACAGGCCTGGGCGGCGATGTGAACCTGCATCTCGGCGGTGAGCTCGAGATCTGCAGCGGCGCCCATCTGCTTTTCGGCAAGGAAGCGCTCGGCCAGCGTGCGCAGACGGACCCGTTCGTCGCCGGAGAGGCGAGCAAGAAATGGAACCGAAGCGAGCGTCGACTCCCAGAGCGTGTCCGGAATCGCGACCGGGCCGCCCACCAGGCGCTCAAGCAGTCCTTTCAGCATCGGAAGATTGTGCCGCAACGGTCGACGGTCGCACGCGGGATAATCCACACATGACTCAGGGAGCGATCGACAGCGAGACCATCGTGTCTGGCGCGGAAGCCGCGCTGGACGCGGCGGCCACGCGCGCGCAGGTGCAGCCGCTCTATGCCGGCAAGGAACTGCGTACTGGCGAGTCGTTTGCTGCGCATGCCGACGGCATTGCGGCGATCGTATCGACGCTGCGTCCGGACCCCGATCTGCTGGTCGCCGCGCAGCTCTTTGGCGTCTACGACGTGCTGCGGGAGCCGGATGAGTGGCTGCGCGCCCGCTTCGGGCCCGGCATCGCCCAGCTGGTCGCCGACTTGCGGCAATTGATGCGACTTTCGGAGTTGACTCGTGCGCGCGAGGCCGCGCGCGGCCGCGAGAACCCGGCCGACCAGGCCGAGGCGCTGCGCCGGATGTTGCTGGCGATGGCGAACGACCTGCGTGTCGTGCTGCTGCGGCTGGCGTCGCGACTGCAGACCTTGCGCTACTACGCGCTCAGCAAGCGCCCCGGCGCCGAGCCAATCGCTCGCGAGACGCTGGACTTGTATGCGCCACTTGCGAACCGGCTCGGCATCTGGCAGCTGAAGTGGGAACTCGAGGATCTGTCGTTCCGCTTTCTCGAGCCTGAGACCTACAAGTCGGTGGCGCGCCTGCTCGATGAAAAGCGCTCGGAACGCGAGTCGTTCATTGACGAGGCGCTGGTCCGGTTGCGCGCCCTCGTCGCACAGGCCGGGTTGCGCGCCGAGATCAGCGGACGGCCCAAGCACATCTACAGCATCTGGAACAAGATGCGCACCAAGGGCTACGCTTTCGAGCAGGTCTACGACGTGCGCGGGCTACGCGTCATCGTCGACGAGGTGCCGCAGTGCTATCAGGTACTGGCCCTGGTGCACTCGGCCTGGACGCCGGTGGAATCCGAATACGATGACTACATCGCGCGGCCGAAGCCCAACGGTTATCAGTCGCTGCATACGGTCGTCGGTGACGACGCCGGGCGCACGCTCGAAGTTCAGATCCGCACGCGGCGCATGCACGAGCATGCAGAACTCGGTGTCGCGGCGCACTGGCGCTACAAGGAAGGCGGAAAGGGTCGCGACGACGATGAGCAGCGGGTGGCGTGGTTGCGCCAGTTGCTGGCATGGCGCGTCGAGGTCGATGCACCGCCGGCGAGCGGACTGCTGCAAGAGGAGCGCATCTACGTGCTGACGCCGCAGGCGCGCGTCGTGGAGTTGCCCGCCGGCGGCACGCCAATCGACTTCGCGTACCACATTCACTCCGAGCTGGGACACCGCTGCCGCGGCGCTAGGGTCGATGGCGCGATGGTGCCGCTCAATACGCCACTGGCCACCGGGCAGACCGTCGAGATCGTGTCGGCGAAGACCGGCGGCCCGAGCCGCGACTGGCTGAATCCCGAACTCGGCTACCTGCAGAGTGCGCGCTCACGTGCCAAGGTGCGGCAGTGGTTCAACGCGCTCGAGTTCGAGCAATCGGTCGCCGCAGGTCGCGAGATCGTGGAAAAGGAACTGCAGCGCCTCGGCAAGACGGCGACCAAGCTGGAAGATCTCGCTCATCGGCTCGGGTTCAGCAAGGTCGACGAACTCTGCGCCGCGGCGACGAAGGAAGAATTCAGCATCCGGTCGATCGAGCAGGCGCTCGCGCCGGCGCCGCAGTCGGAAGAGTTCCCGCCGCACTTACTTACCGGCAAACCGCGTGAGGCGCCGGCGGGCCGCGGCAAGGTGCTGGTCGTCGGAGTCGACTCGCTGCTGACACAACTGGCACGCTGCTGCCGTCCGGCGCCGCCCGACGAGATCGGCGGTTATGTGACGCGCGGGCGAGGAGTCTCGATCCATCGCGCCAACTGCTCGAACCTGCAGGCGCTGATCCAGCGACAACCCGAGCGCGTGGTCGAAGTCGCCTGGGGCCGCGCGGCGGATGCGGTCTATCCGGTCGAGATCCTGACGATCGCGCAGGACCGGCAGGGCCTGCTGCGCGACATCTCCGAAGTGTTCGCGCGTGAAAAGCTCAATGTCGTCGGCGTGAGCACGCAAAGCCAGCGAGGCGAAGCCCGCATGGGTTTTACGGCGGAAGTCAGGGATGCGGGTGACATTGCTCGCGTCTGCACGTTGCTGCGCGAGGTATCCGGGGTGTTTGCGGTGCGCCGCCGCTGAGGGGCCGCGCCGCCGTCAGTCGAGCGGCAAGTCTTTCTCGGCAGCGTCGCCCTGTGCCGCCAGCAGTTCGAAGTGGCGCGCGTACCGCGGATGCAGGTTGCTGAGAGACAACCACACCAGGAAATCCGCAGTGTTGAAATCCGGATCCCATGCCGGCTCGCCGCAGATGCGCGCCCCGATCCTGAGATAGCCCTTCAGCAGCGGCGGCATCTCACCCGACGCGGCGGGCTCGATTCGCTCGAACGGGAACGACAGGTGCGGGAACACTCGGTACTCCGGGTCGGTCAGGTACTTCTGCAGGTCGAGCCGCACGCGCGCGGCGGCATGGCCACCGTCGGACAGCGGAACGCTCGCGCAGCCGATCAGATGGCCGTAGCCGCCCGCCTTCATGTAGTGCGCCATGCCAGCCCAGAGCAGCAGGATCGTGCTGCCGGAACGGTAGTCGCGGTGGACGCAGGAGCGCCCGACCTCGACCATGGTCGGTGCAATGTGGTGCAATCGTGACAGGTCGAACTCGCCTTCCGAGTACAGGCGCCCGAGTTCGCGCGCCTTGTGCGGCGTCAGGATCCTGTAGGTGCCGACGACGCGCAGGGTGTCGAGATCGCGCACGATCAGATGGTCGCAGTACGGATCGAATTCGTCGGCCTCGATGCCGGTGGCCGGATCGCCGACCTTCGCCCCCATCTCCTCGGCGAAAACCTTGTAGCGAAGACGCTGCGCGTCCTCGATGTCGGCGGGCGAATGCGCCAGCGCGACACCGAGCCGGGGCTCGGCGCTGACGGGAGGCTGTGCTGCGGCACGCGAAGCGCCGTCCGATCGGGACATGGTTCGAATGACAGTATCGGGAGGGTGGCAGCTTGATCAGCGTCGATGACGCGATCGTGATCCAGAGGCTGCACCAACTTCCCGGATGTTGGGCATCCCCAAACGGCGTGTCAATCCGCGCTGACCTTGGAAGCGACTGCCCCTGCGCCGCGCGCTGATATACTTTCGATCCTTCAGGCGCGTAGCTCAGCTGGTTAGAGCACCACCTTGACATGGTGGGGGTCGTTGGTTCGAGTCCAATCGCGCCTACCAAATTAGTAAAGTGACAAGCACTTAGCGTAGACGCTCAGTGCATTTTTCTTGGCTGTACCAATCCGCCAGTTTGCTCGGTGTCGCTACTCGCGAACGAGCTGGCTGACCGAGGCCTGCAACTGACCTCGCAGACAGATGCGAATGCGTTGAGCGCTTCGATCCGAAGTCTGCCGAACTGCGTTGATGAGGGCGCGAGGGCGGCCTCGCAGTGGTGTCCCCGCAGCACTCGGACTACATGAAACAGCAACGAGACAGATCTTGTCTCTCGGTTCCGACAAACTTCATTTTGCGCTCCAAGCACGTAGATCCCTGGGTCGCGCACGGTGTTGACGGGCACCATCTGCTATTCGAAGCGGGGCCGAACTGATGCTCAGGCATCCTGCGCACAGGCGGACGGTCTCAAACGCAATCCGGACTGCACGGCCTCGTCGCTGTTCCGGCTCTATCTCCGCAATGGTGCGCTCCACTCACGGCCGCCAAGCGCTCGCCGATGTGCGCCCGAGCCTCCCACCACGCATACGCCTCGGCAGTTATGCGCTGCTCGGCGCGACAGGGAGCGCGCATGTGCTCTCGCTCGGGACGGCGAACGCCTTGAAGAGTGCCGAACCGTGAAGGCCGGCGGTGGCGGCTCCGCAGGCAACATAGCGCCGGCGGAGCTTGGCGGCTTCGCGCTCGAAGGGCCAAAACTACAGCGGCGGGGACGTGGTGGCCGCAGCGGTCGACCGCGCTGCATCGCTTGGCCGAGATCCGTCAGCATTGCACGCTCCCCATGGAGGGCGACCCTGTCGGCGCAGGTAGTCGAACCCGCCCTGCTCATCCGAGGGATAGGCGAAGTGCACGACTGGGGAATGCACGGCTGGATCGTCCTCGTAGCGCAGCCACGATTCAGCATCGCTTCGATCTCCGAGATGTTTGGCGATCGCTTCCTCGAGACGGGGCATCAACACAGTCCTCGTGCGATCGGCGCATCGCGCCTGCATCTGCGCCAGGGCGGCATCACGCCGCGTGCTGACAAGAGGCAACATCAGAGACCTAGACGGCGGTGGCGGCTATCAGCTTGCAGGTTGATTCGAGGTCGCCAGCCTGCAGCACGAAGCAGGAGGCGTGACTCGCCACCCGGAGCGCAGCGTCGATGCCGCAAGCCTCGTGAGCCAGCGCGTTCAGCGTCGACACGTACAGCCTGGCAGCCGCCTCGGCCGTGCTCACGCGGCGCAGCGTGGGATCGGACACGCGAGAGTCCTGGTTCACAAAAAACACGGCTTGCAAAGGGCATGGAGCGAGCCGGGAAACGCTCGGAAGGGATCGCGCCGGTACATGGATCGTCCTCCCGAGGTCAAGGTACTCGGCGGGGAGGAGATACGGCGGCGGTGGCCGCCGCTTGAGACAGAGTGCGTGCGGGTAAGGGATGACCTCGAGCGTGCCGAGATCGATCGGAGCAAGCTCGTCGCTCAGATAATTGAAGCCGTGGTGCAGCAGTCCCCAGGCTGTGGTCGACTTGCCCGCACCCGATTCGCCGACAAAGAGCCAGGCGGCACGGTCGCGCTCCAACGCGGCGGCATGGAGGAAGAGGAGGTCAGGCCGGCACTCCTGGATGGCGACGATGATCGCCTTTTCCAGTTGAAACACAAGCTCGCCGAGGTCGGCAGCGGACTGGGCGTTGCCGTCGTCCCTGCGCAGGAGGAAGCGCGACGTCGACGGCTCGGCGCTTACGCGATAGCGCAGGTCGGCAGCCTTCGCCTCAGCGCACGAGAGGGCTTCGTAGTTCTCGCGGAGCGTGCTCGTTACTGCGGGATCGTCGCAGACGATTTCGATGGCTTGGCCAACGATGCGGAGGTTGAGGCGCGCGTCTGTCAGCCAAGCCACCGCGCGTCAGTCGCCCGGACTAGGACTTGCCCGGAGGTCCTGGGGGTGGTCCACCCTTTCCTGGGGGTGGTCCACCCTTTCCTGGGGGTGGTCCACCCTTGATGGAGCCCGCCTTGGCGAACTCCGGCGCGGCGGCGAGGGTCAGAACGACTGGAGTGACGTACACCGCCTTCTTGACGAAATCGCGGCGAGAGCTGTCAGACATGCATACCTCCATCCGGTAATGTCACCAGAAATTCAGTCGCTGGTGACAAGATTGAGTTCCTTGAGCCGGGCGAGCGTCGTGGCAACGTCGCGGTGCGCGGTCTCGGAATCGACATCGTACTGTTCTGCCAGTGCTGCCGCAATCCCGTCAGCGGTGCTTCCTCTCTGCGCTTGCTGCCAGATGAAGCTCGCTGTGGGGTTCAATTGGTGGATGAGCTCGGCGCGGCCATCCAGCACCAGCGTTTCACCGTTCACCTCGCGTGAGATGGTTAAATCGGAAGGCTCGATGCTCGCTACGTCCATTCTTTGCCTCCGTGCGCGCTTGGCAAACCGCGCGCCGTCCAGCCTCTCATGAGCGGCGCGCTGTCGCGTGTCGCGACGCCCGACCGCTCGATTCTGTCCCTGTCTGCGGCTTTGCTCAAGGCCTTGAATGAATCCGGCAGGGCGATGGGCGGCACGCACATCGACTGGCGTCAATACGCTGGAGACGATCGACAGCTCGACTGGATCCTTCGGGCAGGGTTGGGTCCCCTGCTGCGCTGGACGGCGTCGGACGGCGAGGATGTCCCTTCGGAATGGGCCGGGTCGCTCCTCGCGGCCGACCTCACGGCGCGAGTTCGTCATGCCAACCTAGTTGCGACGGCCATCGCCGTACTTGACGCCTGCCGCGACCTCCGTGTCGAGGCGACCCTGCTGAAAGGCATCTCGGTCGCCGACCGGCTGTATCCCGCGGCGCACATGCGTCCGATGGCAGACGTGGACGTCCTGGTGCCTGCGGACGTTGAACACAAGGTCGCCGAAACGTTGCTCGCCTGCGGATTCGAGCGGATTCCGTACCCGGACACGCCGGGGCAGCATCACGGCGCGCCGCTGCGACATGGGCGCCGAAATACGATCGTCGAGCTCCATACCGCGCTGTTCCCTAAGTCGGCCCCGGTACACGGGGCGGCCATTTTTCGCCCGGCCCATCTTCACGCCCACAGGCATGTTTCGCCGTACCACGGCACGGACGCTGGCCGCCTGAGCGCCGAGATCCAGCTGGCGTACATCGCCGCTGCATGGTTCAACGACATGACGACGTTCCGATTTCATCCGAGCTTCCTGGCGTCGCTTTTCGACGCCGTCCTGGCGCTCAGGGCGCATGGGTCGACGCTCGACTGGGACGAGATCCTGCGGTCAGTCGACAACGAGATGGTCAAGGCATCTCTGTATGCGCTGCTCACCTACGTGCCCCGCTTCGGCACGACACCGGCGCCCCGGCAGGTACTCCGTCGGCTGGCCGACAACCGCGGCCTCGTCGGGCCTCTTCAGCGGAGACTGATTCACGCGGCACTCGACCGATATCTCCTTGGGGGCCGGTCGTGGTCGCTGCCCTTTCCGCCGCCGATGCCGGGGCGATACAGTCCGAGGCATCAATTCGGGAAGCGGATCGCTCGGCGTTCGAGAACGGCTCGACCGGCATCCCGCATGGTTACGGACAGAGTCCCAGCGCCTTCGCAGCTTCGCTGCAGGCGGGCGTATCGGCTGGCGGCGCGGTCGCCCGTTCCGTGGAGGAAGCCAGGCCGAGTGCGGCTCGCGCGTCCACCGGCTGGGAAGGCGGCGCCGTCGGCTCCTTGACTCCTCTCGCCGCGGCCGCGACCGGCGGCCGGCCATCGGAATGGGACGCGCGGGAGGAATGCTCGGCGGAAAGCGCTTTCGCATTCGCATCGGTGGGGAGGCCGCCCCGGCTGCATCGGCTCTGGGTGCCGGTGCGACGACGTTCCCAGACGCCAATGCGCCGAGTCGGGACGTGTTCGGCAGGCTCGACGGCGTCCTCGGAGAAGGTCGGCCCATCGGTCGCTGAATCGTGGCTGCGCTACGAGACGATCCAGCCGTGCATTCCCCAGTCGTGCACTTCGCCTATCCCTCGGATGAGCCGGGCGGGTTCGACTACTTGCGCCGAGAGGTGAAGCTCGAGCTCGGATCACTGCGACCGCGCTGCATCGCTTGGCCGAGATCCTTCAGCATTACACGCTCCCCCATGGAGGGCGACCCTGTCGGCGTGGCTTTGTCGCTGGTGGTCTGCGGCTCGTTGAGTGTTAGTTCGGCGAGGAGTGAGTCGCAATCCGTGGAGCCTGCACCGCATGCATCGGCGTCGTCGAACATGCGGTTCTCAACTACAGTTCGGTGGCCTTTGGAGGGTAGGTTGGACGGGAGTCGACGACATTCACAAACTGAGCAAAGGGCGCGCGGCACGCGTGTGGCGACGCACGCCTACCCCGGCTATGGCTAGTCGTTTTCGCGGTCAAACCGTTTGCATCGGCAACGGCCGACGTTGCGACAAGGCCGGCGCCTTGGCCGGGTCGCGTCCTCGTGCAGGTGACGACGGTGCCGCCACTTGCGCGCCTTACGACTTTGAGGGTTGCCCCGATCAGCCGGCTGCGATAGCGCATGATTCGCAAGCCGAAGCCCTCGTGAGCCCGTTCACGCGCACGTGCGATTCCTACGCCGTCATCCCAAATTTGAAGAAGCAATCCCTGCGACGACTCGAACCGAATGACGATTGAGCCGGGACGTCCGTGCTTGACGGCGTTGTGTACCGCTTCATTGGCGATCAAATAAAGCTCATTCGCCGTGAAATTGTCGTGCAGCGCCACTGGATGTGGGCATTCAAGCCTGCAAGCAATCCCGTGGGTCAGCGCTGTCGCCTTTGCCAACTCCGCCAGCGCGAACTGAAGCCCGTGCGCGTCAATGGTTAGTGGCGCGAGGCCTTTCACGATGGCGCGCATGTGCGCCTTTGCGTCATCGACGCAGCGCTCGAGGTTGGATGTGACATCAGCAACGGAATCGCTGGTTCCCAATCGACTCCGCAACGTGCCGACGAGCAAGCCGATGGCCGTGAGCTGCTGCCCAAGCGAGTCGTGTACTTGATGTCCGAGCTGACGCCGTTGCTCGTCGGCCAGCCGCGCGACTTGGCGTTCCAAGCGGGTACGCTCGCTCAGGTCCGCGCCAACGCCGGCTGAGCCTACGACATTCCCCTTTGTGTCGCGCACAGGCGCCTTAGTCCAGGCGACGTGCACGGGCCGCCCGTCCTTGTGGCGCATCACCAGCTCGCGGTCGTAAAGTGTTTGCGTGGGATTCACGCTGCCGCCCAATTCCCGGCGTTCGCCGGCCATAGAAAGCACGGAGAGGTCGCGCCCCACCATTTCGTCGGCGGTATAGCCGAGCAGCCGCGTGGCTCCATCGTTCCAATCGACCACCTTGCCGCCGCTATCCCACGTGATGACGGCCGCGCGGGTCGAGCGGACCAGAGCAGCGAGCCGGGCTTCAACCGCAGCGGCATGCCGTCGCTCCGTAATGTCGTTGAAGTTGGCGATGGCACCGACGATCTTCCCATCGACTCCGAAGAGCGGCGAGGACCGTACCTCGATAAGAATGTTCCGGTCGTCTGCCACGCCGTGCAGCACCAACTCCAGGCCTCGCACCTCCTCGCCCCTGCAGGCGCGCATCGTCGGCATGTCTTCGGGCGGGAGCGGCCGATCGCCGTCGACGAGGTAGGCGCCGACGGCCTCACACCATCGCTTGGCACCGACCAAGCGCGCCGAGTAGCCGACGATGCGGATCGCGGCCTCGTTTTCCATAAGCACGTGGCCGTTGCAATCGACGATGACGACCCCCTCAGAAACGCTGCGCAGCACGGTGTTCAACGGCTGCTGGCTCGTGATGTCGAGCTCCGCCGCCTTCAACTGGGCTGCCGTCTCGTGCAGCTCGTGCTCTGAGGGTAAAAGTTTCGCATTGGGCGACAGCAATGCCTGGGTTCGTACCGGCGACTCCTGTGCGCTCCCCAACTGTTCGCCAACGGCACTGAGTTGCATGTCGAGCCGCTCAGGCTGCGTTTCCTCAGGGTGGCTCGTGATGTCGAGCTCTGCCGCCTTCAATTCGGCCGCCGACTCATGCAGATCGTGCTCTGACGGTAAAAGTTTCGTAATGTCCGACATCAATTCCTGGGTCCGTACCGGCGCCACTTGTGCGCTCCCAAACTGTTCGCCAACGGCACTGCGTTGCATGTCGACTCCCCTGCAGCCCGGACGCCGCGGCGAAGAGCTAGCAGGACTGCAGCGCGGCCCGCGTCAGCGGCGCCGATCGCGTCGGCTCGCCCCGAGCGCAAGCAGCGCGGTACCGAGCAGCAGCAATCCACCCGGAGTCGGCACGGTCGACGGGTTCACGTCGAGACTCGCGTCCAAAGCAAGGATTGGACCGATCCGCGGAGTCGCGCAGAATCAATGGCTTGCTCGACCCGCGGGGCGGAGGAGGACTTCGGCTGTAAGCGCTTCCGACGTCGGCGCTCGCCACGCGCGCACGGCCAAAGGGAAAGCCCGCCTACCAGCTGTACTGCACTGTATAGAGCACCACGGGTCCGCATCCGCGGCAATGCTGACCGGAAAGACGATCGTGCGGGCGTCGTCCTTGCGGTAATCGTGCGACTTCGAGCTTATGGTCCGGTTGACTCAGCGATACAGGTTCTCCTTGACCAACCTCGACGCGCTCGCGCTTCTGGTTTCTCAGCCGCACTTCGATTTCTTCGGTCATTGTCTTGCGCGCGGTGTCGACGCGGAAATGGAGCTGGCGGCGCTCGCCGACCACGTCGAACGCGGAACCGAGCTTCAGCAGGACCTTCTCGTTGCGTGGCGGCCGCTGAAATTGGCCAGGACCAGCATGTCTCCGACCGGGTGTTGGCCGGTGACGGGCGAGCCTCCGCCGCCACCCACCGGTCCAAGGCCGATCTGATTCTGGAAGAACCGGAACCCGATGAACGCGTCGCCGCTGTCGTCAAAGCGATCCGCGCCCGCGTAGATCACCAGTTGAAGTTGGCGATGGCACCGACGATCTTCCCATCGACTCCGAAGAGGGGCGAGGACCGTACCTCGATAAGAATCTTCCGGTCGTCTGCCACGCCGTGCAGCACCAACTCCAGGCCTCGCACCTCCTCGCCCCTGCAGGCGCGCATGGTCGGCATGTCTTCGGGCGGGAGCGGCCGATCGCCGTCGACGAGGTAGGCGCCGACGGCCTCACACCATCGCTTGGCACCGACCAAGCGCGCCGAGTAGCCGACGATGCGGATCGCGGCCTCGTTTTCCATAAGCACGTGGCCGTTGCAATCGACGATGACGATCCCCTCAGAAACGCTGCGCAGCACGGTGTTCAACGGCTGCTGGCTCGTGATGTCGAGCTCCGCCGCCTTCAACTGGGCTGCCGTCTCGTGCAGCTCGTGCTCTGAGGGTAAAAGTGTCGCATTGGGCGACAGCAATGCCTGGGTTCGTACCGGCGACTCCTGTGCGCTCCCCAACTGTTCGCCAACGGCACTGAGTTGCATGTCAACTCCCCCGGGGGGGGGGAACACCCCAGAATTACGCCATTTAGACTACCCCATTTAGGGTAGCATCGACCATACTCTCTCAAGTGCCGCTGCTATCCGGTCGTGACGTCGCTCTACCTGATCGAGGATCATTTGATGGTGCGGGAAGGCCTACGCGCCATGCTGGAGGCCGCACGGAACCACGTCGTGGGCGAATCGAGCGACCCCGCGCGGGCAATTGCCGATTTGCTCCTACTCCAACCCGACGTGGTGCTGCTGGATCTTGCGCTCGGCGGTCATTCGGGAATGGAGATACTCGCTGAGGTGAAGCGGCGAGCGCTGCGCTCGCGTTGCATCGTGCTTACGATGTCGTCTAATGTGCGCGACGTGGCCCAAGCGCTGCGCCTCGGCGCATGGGGCTACGTCCTCAAGACCGCGCCGATCCTCGAAGTGACCAAGGCGATCGAGAGCGTCCTGCAGGGGCGGCGTTATCTTGGCAGTTCGGTAAGTGAGCTCGCCGCCGAGGCGCTGTTGCACCAGGTACCGGAGGCGCAGTTGCTTGATGCGCTGTCACCGCGCGAGCGCCAGATCGCATTGCTGGTGGTCCAGGGTCATTCCAGCTCGGAAATCGGCGCGCTGCTTCATCTTTCTGCCAAGACGGTGGACACCTATCGCAGCCGTCTGATGAGCAAGCTCGGCATGCGGGACGTACCAGCGCTGGTTCGCCTGGCGATCCGGATGGGAATGATCGGCGCTGACCTGTAGGGTGGTGTTGCGGCCGGTGTCTAGACGGCACCACACCGCGTATTGAGAACTCCCTACAGACGCTGCACTAGCGCGTCCCTACATTGGCACTTCGGGAGGAGTGTCAAATGCCAATCGCGGAAAGTGTCGCGTTGGGTGAGGACGTCGTCGTCCATCATCCTTCGCTGGTAAACCTTTACGGCTGCCGCATCGGCGACCAGACGCGCATCGGAAGCTTTGTCGAGATCCAAAAGCACGCGGTCATCGGGGCGCGTTGCAAGATCTCGTCGCACAGCTTCGTCTGCGAAGGCGTGACGCTGGGCGACGAAGTCTTCATCGGTCACGGGGTGGTCTTCACTAACGACCGCTATCCGCGCGCGGCAACGCCCGATGGCCGGCTACAAGGTGATGGCGACTGGCAGGTGATCCCGACGCGCGTCGAGCGCGGCGCCTCGATCGGCAGCCACGCCACGCTGCTGCCCGGCATTGTCGTCGGCGAGCACGCGCTGGTCGGGGCAGGATCGGTGGTGACGCGGGACGTGCCGGCGTACGCCGTCGTCGTCGGCGTGCCCGCACGCGTGGTCGGCAGCATGCGCGACATCGAGGAGTGCACGCCATGATCCGGATCGGCGTTGTCGGCTACGGATATTGGGGGCCGAACCTCGTACGCAACTTCGGTGAAACCCACGGAGCGAGCGTCGTTGCCGTTGCCGACCTCGATCGCTCGAAGCTCGCTGTCACTGGGCAAGCGCTATCCCGCGATCAAGCTGACGACCGACTTCACGGAGTTGCTCTCCGACCCAAACATCGACGCCATCGCGGTGGCGACGCCGGTGCACACCCACTACGAATTGGGGCTTGCCGCCCTGCAGGCCGGCAAGCACCTGTGGATGGAGAAGCCGATGACGCAGACTGTGGCGCAAGCGCAGCGCCTGGTCGACGAAGCGGCACGCCGCCGTCTGACGCTGCTTGTCGACCATACCTTCATCTACACCGGCGCCGTCGCCAAGATGGGCGAGCTGATCAGAAGCGGCGACCTCGGGCGCATCCTGTACTACGACTCGGTACGCGTGAATCTCGGGCTGTTCCAGCGCGACGTGGGCGTCATCTCCGATCTGGCGGTGCACGACTTCTCGATCCTCGACTTTCTGCTCGACGAGCAGCCGGTCGCGGTCACCGCCAGCGGCACCAATCATTTCCCGGGCACTCCCGAAAACCTGGCGTACGTGACGCTGTACTACGACTCGGCAACGATGGCGCATGTGAACGTGAGCTGGCTGGCACCGGTGAAGGTCCGCCAGATCATGGTCGGGGGCAGCAAGAAGATGATCTCTTACGACGATCTCGAGCCAAGCGAGAAGGTCAAGGTCTACGACAAGGGCGTGCACTTCACCGACGACCCGACGCAGATCCGGGAGATGCGCATCGGCTACCGCACCGGCGACATGTGGGCGCCGAAGCTTGCCGTCACGGAGGCGCTGAGCACTGAGGGCGAACACTTCGTCGACTGCATCGAACATGGCCAGACGCCGATCACCGACGGGCAGCTCGGGCTGCGGGTCGTGCGCCTCATCGAAGCGGCGACCGAGTCGATGCGTCGCCGCGGCGAGATGGTGCACATCAAACCCGCCGAGGTGTTGGCGTGATCCCCTTCGTCGACTTGAAGTTGCAGCACGCTGCCATCCGCGGCGAGATTGCGAATGACCTTTTTCGTTTTTTCCCATTCGAGATCCTTAAAGATGTGCTCAAACGATTTAAGGTGGGCAACTTCGGAACATCTCTCATCATCAGTTCTCCGCCTTTTCCAGCCAATCCCCAGAGGTAGAGAAGCTCGGACACCGGAGAGGCGACCACAGGATGGAACCCCCTGGAATGGCGAAGATAATCTTTTCCCCAATGACATAGGCTTTCATAACTCGTCCCGATCCATGAGCAGTTGAACGCCATAAGGTCCGAATTGATCCTTGGGTCTTTTTTCCCAGTTGAAGCGATGGTAGTAGATCTCTTCGTGATCGGATTCCCCGCCGTTCGGATTTTCTTTGTCGTGCTGGTGAAGAGGCGTTCCGGACCAGAGTCCGGGAGGGCTATAGGTTTCGCCGACGACCAGGTTCGAGCTTCTATCCTGCGGGGTAATCAGGGTGACGACATCCCTTCGCCATAACCAGAGGCCTCTCGAAGCCACCTTTACATCCTTGTTCGACATGAAGAAGGGAAGGTTTTTCCTTCAGGGCAGGGGCTTCGAAAAAGGCGACTTCTCCCTTTCCTCGAATCCTGAGTTTGGCATTACATGGAACGTAGAGGGCAGAGGCATTTGATTTCCCATGCTTGGAGGCAAAGGGTCCTCCTATCCGTTTTGTGTAAAATCGTTTCCCATTGACCCTCGCCTCAAATTCCCCATTTTGGGGGACAAGGGCCATCTCCTTTTCCCCGGTGGGTCTTTCGATGAAGTTCGATCTGAGCCTGTAAATCCCGAATCCGAGGATTTCAAGGGGAACGTCCTCCCGGCGAGGATCGAGGATCAGCCGGTGATCTTATCATCGTAACGGACATGGGGATTGATTTCATCCTTCTCAATCCGATGGCCATATTTTCTGATGGAACGTTCCATAGTTATGCTCTCGGGTGAACAAGCATAGCCCTTTCAAACAGACACCTGCATTATATACCCCTGATTATTTGCTGTCAATTCTTAATCCTTCCTTACAGCAACGAAGAGGCAGGGGGGAGGCGGGGTGTCGGGGTATTCGCGTAGGAGGATGCGGGGACAGGGAGAGTCCTAGAAGGGAACAAGGGGCCGGGGATCCATCGACTGGGACCGTAATCGGAGGAGGAGTTGTCAGGGAGGGAGGACTGGAGCGCCGAGGGGATCAGGAAGAATCGAAACGGATTTGAAATCGCTTTTGAAGGACTGCCGCCATATCTGCTTGAGTCATGCGGATATTGCGCCAAGCTTCCAGTAATCGGAAGGCCAAGTTTTTTACTGAGCCCAACTCCTTCAGAAAATCCCTTTTTAGCAGGGTGGCTTTGTAGAGCAGTTGGGTGAGTAGGTGAGCGATCTGCAAGAGGTAGTAAAAGACCTTGGCTGAGTTGGGATGATTGGTGTAGGCATGCTCCAGTTCATACCCTCCCTTTTTTTGGACGTTGAATCCTTCGTTTTCAATTTTCCATCGCATCCTCCCTCCATCATGGGATAAGGTCGTAACATTTTTGCACGAGATGTGGCAGTTGGTGACCCACTTGAACTTCGTTGTTTTCTTCTGCCCTTCCTTGTCGGGTTTGGTTTCCAGGCACTCGATGACGGATAACGTGTGTTCTTTTTTGTCGGAGTCGACATAGGCGATGTCGTCGACCCAGCGGAAGGTTTGTTTAATTTGGGCTTGCTTGCCTGTGCGCCACATCAAGCGATTCTCGGGTTGTAACTTGGACAAGGCATCGAACTCCTCGTTGACGGAAGGTAAATCGTCGTCCTTGAGAACGATCATGAACTTCCAGTGGTAACGACGGCACAGATCAAAGGTCGGTCCTCCGGCGAAGAGACCATCCAGTGATAACAGGATCGGCAGCCGTGGAAACCGGATCTTGAGTCGCTCTGCCAGCCGATAGAAGGCCTTCAGTTCACAATCCTGCTTGGTCACCTTCTCTCCGGGGTTCTCGATAAACTCGGTCATCAGAGAGAAGGCAAAGCCATTGGAAGTGAGCAGTTTCGCTTCCAGGACGGGGTGATAGTAAAGGGTCTTCCCATGACGGGTACGCGTGAGACAATGGGGACAGTGACGGCGGTCGAAATTGACTGTCCCCGTTCCATCGATGGCCACGATGAAGTAGAGTCCGAATAGACGGTAGCTGTAGAGGACTTTCTTGCGAATGAGGGTTTCCGTCATTCCGGTCACGACCGTCTGAATCTGGTCCGTTTCCAGATTCGAAAAGGCCGCGTCCAGGGTATCCCCATGAGGAAATTGTTCCACCCCAAAGAGGGCCTGGAATTTGCTGACGGAGGGACCATTGCGGAGCAACAAGCCGATTTGTCGTCTTGCTTTGAGGTGAAACAGGAACATCAGCACACCGGCGAAGGCAAGACTCGCGAGGGGATAGGTAATCTTGAGGAGATCTCGGGGGTCAGTGACGTTGGTGAAGAGAGGGGGAAAAACCACCAAAGAAATGGTGGAGGGTACCTGTGAGAGCACGGATCAGACTTTTTTGCTCTTCCGGTTCCTTTTCTTCGAGGTCAAAACCTCTCTCTGAGCCTGGGACACCTCTGCTACGAGACGCTTGAGGAGCTTTCCTTCCTGTACCCATCTCTCCACCTCCTGACGAAGTTCCATCGGGACATACAAGGTATGGGTGCGATTCTGTTCTTTCCAGGTCAACAGAGTCACTTCATGAAGGGGGCCTTCTTGAACACATCGGCATCGAGGATTACCACATCGTTTTTTCGTAAGACTGAGGGAAGCTTGGATAAAGGGTTTTATCTTTCGGAGGTGCTCCAGAGCTATCTTTCCCCGTTCATTGGTCATTAGATGGCGTGCCATAAATATAAGTATATATACTTTCCATAAAATGTCAAGAAAAAAATGCTCATTGCGAAAAAATATTTTTCGTTCCAAGGGCTATCGAGAGAAAAGGCAGGACTGGCGAGGATTAGAACCGCGAAAAAAAATCATTCTTCATTGCTGAATTTTAAGTAGAGAATAGAATGACTCTGTCACCAGAGCCAAGCCCTCCGTTACCACCGGACGAGCAGTTTTCCCGCATCCGGCGATCCCGTGCCTTACCCCTTACGGGGGAGCCGGAAACAGCATCCGACATAACATTTCATCCTTTCCACTTAGCAGAGAGTCGTCGATTCTGACCTGCTTACGGATAGGAACCGTCACGTTCATCGATTCGTCCGAACAGTCAACAATGAACTGACGTGCAGAGCTTTCCTCGCTATGTCACTGCCGCCACTATCCCTTTGCCAGAGCAATTCGTGAGAGTAGCCAATACCGCAATGCGGTTCCGGATCGTTTTCCCTTGGAACGTATCCCTGCCCGTAGCTCCCACCTTTACCGCCCTTTCACGGTGTCGTCCTTCGTCGTGACCTCGACCTGGCCACGACTACTATTACGGCGCTTACTTCTCACGGTCGCTTCAGGCTCCCACAGCCCTACTCGTCACTTCCGCCACGAGACTTCCGCAAGGTCTCACTCGGTCACCCCGTTCTCTTGTTCAGATGCTCCCCATGCCTAATCACTTATGCACAGTCCCACTGCGGCTCTCCGTGTCTTCTCCGCAGCTTGCTCCCTGCTCCTCGCAGGGCCGGGTTGAATCACCTAACGAAGACTCACCCCCTGGACACGCCACCTCGGCCTAATCCCCTGCACGCCGTCGCTTTGCAGATGAAAACGGGTCGCTTCCTCGGTCTCAGGCCCTCCTCCCGGCCGCCTCACGGCGTACCGAGTAACCAACCTCTGGCAATCCCGCTCGATGGGACGGCGGAAAGGTCTCTCCAGAGTGATAATCCTGCTGTTGACCTCCTTTGACTTTCACGGCCATCAAAGGGATGGACTTACACCATCACTAAAGAAAACGGGGCTGCAAGTCGCCCATTAGAAAATAACCCAAATTACCCCCTCTCCCCTGGGGGAGAGGGGAGGGTGAGGGGGAACCCCAATGTCCACCCCCACCCTAATCCTCCCTCAAGGGGGAGGAGATGAGTTTAACGGTTTTCATACTTCGAGGGCACCCTCCGGGTATGGGGGCATTAGTTTCTATAATCGGAAGCTCGCAGAGGGAAACACGAACGTATCAAATAGGTGCTTTAAAATCACAAAAGAATATGGGACAAACAGATTGTCTTGACAGGTGTGGCTTGATTCAGATGATGGGAGTTGCGTGAACGGTAACATTTCCTCCTTTTTTACTTAGAAAAAGGAACCCATTTCAATCTTGCCCTGTCATTACACTAATCTAACTAATTGAAATTTAAAAATAAAATCAAACAGTTAATTAATATTAAAGAATGTGAATAATTTCTCTTGACTCTTGGCCGGTTTGCCCTATATTTCACCCCAAAGCCATATTGCAGCTACTTTATCACCTGCAGCAATCTTTATGGGTCATTTGATCAAAAATGATGAATCCGTAAAAAGTCCGACCACATGTCATTGCGAGGAGGGTAGCGACGAAGCGAATCCCAGAATCATATGTTTCTGAACATCAGGGATTACATCGCTCCGGTAGGAATATCCCGATTTCGGAGACTTTTTACGAGACCATCATAAATAAAGGGTTTAATTTCAAAGAGGATGGAGGTGGCGAAAAATGGTTTAGCTGGGGGAGGTGGTCACAGAACGACTGTTTATGAGGTTCTCGTAGACGTAAAATCAGATTTTCAGCAACCTGTTTAACCAAATACAATTTCTTTAGGAGAAGGCGTTATGAGACTGAAAAATGTGAGGCTTGATGTTGTCGATGGTGGTTGGATACCTGTTCATCCCGCTGGCAGTATTCGCCAGCGAGGCAGATCTCGCGATACCCGACCTGCATAAGGGCGCTCCCTATACCCTGCTGGGTGGTATAAAACCATGGGATCTTCTGTTCTATGGCGCGTGCATCATTGCCGGTACACTGGGTATCAGCTTGTTTCTGCGCCACCAGGTCAAGAAGTTGAGAGCCCATGACTCGATGCTCAAGGTGGCTGAGATCATCTTTCAGACCTGCCGGACCTATCTGATTCAGCAGGGCAAGTTCCTTGTCATGCTTTTCATTTTCATCGCTGTCGCCATGTCTTTCTATTTCCTGGCCCTGAAGGGCGAGGGGGTTCCCACACTGTTGCTGGTGCTGCTCTTCTCGGTGGTGGGCATGGCCGGTTCCTACAGCGTGGCCTGGTACGGCATCCGGATCAACACCTATGCCAACGCCCGTACCGCCTTCGCGTCGCTGGCGGGGAAGCCCTGGGACGTGGTGAACATTCCCCTGCGCTCCGGTATGAGCGTGGGACTCTTCCTCATCTCCCTTGAACTGGTCATGATGGTCATCATTCTGCTCTTCGTGCCCCGCGATATCGTCGGGTACTGCTTCCTGGGATTCGCCATCGGGGAGTCGCTGGCCGCATCGGCACTCCGAATCGCCGGCGGTATCTTCACCAAGATCGCCGACATCGGCTCCGACCTGATGAAGATCGTCTTCAAGGTCAAGGAAGACGATCCCCGAAACCCGGGCGTCATCGCTGACTGTACCGGTGACAACGCGGGCGACAGCGTGGGCCCCACGGCAGACGGTTTCGAGACCTACGGCGTCACCGGCGTTGCGCTGATCTCCTTCATCACGCTGGCCGTCGTGAGTCCTGACAGCTCGATCAAAGAAGCCATCCAGGGCAAACTGATCGTCTGGATTTTCGCCATGCGTTTCCTGATGGACTTCTTCTCCGGTGTTTCGTACTTCGTCAACCAGGCCATTTCTTCGGCCAAATACAGCGGCAAGAAAGAGTTCGATTTCGAAGAGCCTCTCATGAGACTGATCTGGATCGCCGCCATCCTCTGCATCACCACTTCGTTTGTGGGGAGCTACCTGCTGATCAGCGACCTCCAGGTGATCAAAAACGGCGTGCTGACCGCGATGCCCCATGTCTGGTGGCAACTGGCCATGATCATCAGTTGCGGTACACTGGCGGCGGTGCTCATCCCCGAGTTCACCAAGATCTTCACCAGCTCCAAGTCCGAACACGTGCAGGAGATCGTGACCGCGTCGCGTGAGGGCGGCGCATCGCTTACCGTCCTGTCCGGTATCGTCGCCGGCAACTTCAGCGCCTTCTACATGGGCATGCTGATCGCCGGTCCTCATGGGTATCGCGTACTTCGTCAGCCTTTTTATACCGGTTGAAGTCATCAACTATCCGTCGATCTTCGCCTTCGGTCTGGTTGCCTACGGATTCCTCTGCATGGGCCCGGTCAACATCGCGGTCGACAGCTACGGTCCGGTGACCGACAACGCCCAGTCCATCTTCGAGCTGGCCCAGACCGAAAACATCCCCGGCATCAAGGAAGAGATCAAGAGGGACTTCGGGTTCACCCCCGATTTCGAAATGGGCAAATTCTACCTCGAATCGAACGACGGGGCCGGAAACACCTTCAAGGCGACGGCCAAACCCGTGCTCATCGGCACGGCGGTTTGCGGTGCAACGACCATGATCTTCTCGATCATCCTGCTCCTCCAGAGCAAGAACATGCTGCAGGTGCAGCTGACCGACGCGCCGATCATTCTCGGCCTGATCTGCGGCGGCGCGGTGATCTTCTGGTTCGCCGGCGCCTCCATGCAGGCGGTCACCACCGGCGCGTACCGGGCGGTCGAGTTCATTAAAAGGACATGAACCTGGACAAGACGGAAGCCGATATCGAGGATTCCAAGACGGTTGTAAAGATCTGCACCCAGTATGCGCAGAAGGGGATGTGGAACATCTTCATCGCACTGATTTCCATCACGCTCGCCTTCGCGCTACTGAACCCGAACTTCTTCGTCGCCTATCTGATTTCCATCGCCTGCTTCGGCCTCTTTGAGGCCATCTACATGGCCAACGCCGGCGGCGCGTGGGACAACGCGAAGAAGGTGGTCGAAGTCGACCTGAAGGAAAAGGGCACGGCGCTCCATGCCGCAACGGTCATCGGCGACACGGTAGGCGACCCCTTCAAGGATACCTCCTCCGTATCCATGAACCCCATCATCAAATTCTCGACTCTGTTCGGCCTGCTCGCGACCGAAATCGCGATCGAGATGGCGGCACATGCGAAAGAAGCCAATTCCACGGACTACGCCCCTTACATCGCTATTC
>CAWBRW010000010.1:0-41926 GCA_963791235.1 uncultured beta proteobacterium
TGTCAGGCCAGAGAGGCCTTGGCCTGCTCCGGGTCTCCGGCAGGGCCGCCTTGTCGTCGATTGCGAGGGTCCGCGGCGGGCCTTCAGGTCCCGATGTTCGATCGACGCCTTCTCCACGTCGTCGATTTTACGCTGTAGCTTCATGCCGGCTTCCTCGCCGCCGCACATTGATCCGGGCGTTCTCCAGAGCGCGGATGGCGCGTTTTCTTCGACCAGCGGTCGCGGTACGCGTACTGCCCGGCCTTCATCACCGCTTCCTTGGCGATGCGGTCAACTCTCAGCGGCGGCCGCGATAGCCCTCGCCCAGGCGTCGGACCTTCTTGTGCCGCGCGCGGGCTCGACCACGCTTGACTCTTGGCATAGCCACTCCTTATCCGTAGGCAGCATGGCCTTCACCGGAGTCCATGTTCGTCGCATGGACGCAGTAGTACAGCAGAACTGCTCCGCTTTGTTCTTCATCGTCTTCTTGGTGAGGATGTCGCGCTTGAACACCTGGGCGCGCTTGACACTGCCCCCGGCGCGCACTTGGCCGCGCTTCTTCGCACCGACTTGGTCTTCATCTTCGGCATGGTGCCGTTCCTTGGGTTGCTGCCCACGGCAGTGCTCTCCCGGACTTGCGGCGGGGGAAACTTGTCAGCAGTTGCCGAACCGGTCGTCGGGCTTCTTCGGGTGATGCTTCTGCACTTGCACTTTCTTCGGGGCCAGCAGCATCACCATTTGCCGACCCTCCAGACGCGGAAACGACTCGACCACGCTGTGCGGTTCGAGGTCCTCCTGATGCGCTCCAGCAGTCGGATACCGGACTCCTGGTGCACCATTTCACGACCACGGAAACGGAGCGTGATCTTGGCCTTGTCGCCCTCGGCCAGGAAGCGGATCAGGTTCCGGAGCTTGATCTGGTAATCGAACTCGTCGGTCCCCGGCCGAAACTTCACTTCCTTGACCTGGATCTGCTTCAGCTTGAGCTTGGCCTCGTGCTGCTTCTTCGCCTCGCGGTACTTGAACTTGCCGAAATCCATGATCCGGCAGACCGGCGGCTCGGCCATCGGCGCGATCTCGACCAGGTCGAGTTCCGCTTCCTCGGCTTTCGCCAGCGCGACCGCGATCGGCACGATGCCGAACTGCTCGCCGTCGTCGCCTACGAGGCGAACCTCGGGGGCGGTGATCTCGCTGTTGATCCGTTGTGCTTTGTCCTGAGCTATTGCCGTTGCTCCACCGTTGACCAATAAAAGACCGTGCCGCCCGCCGGCAACGCGTCGCTATCGACGCGCCGCGACCTCCTCGCGGAGACGCGCAACGAAGACCTCGATGGGCATGGCGCCCAAGTCTTCGCCGCCGCGGGTACGCACGGCCACTTGTCCGACCTGCATTTCCTTGTCGCCCACCACCAGCTGGTAGGGGAGCTTTTGCAGGCTATGTTCGCGGATTTTATAGGTTATTTTCTCATTGCGCAAATCGGCCGCCACCCGGAACCCGGCCGCCCGGAGCCGGGTCTCGACCTCCCGGGCGTAGGGCGCCTGCCGGTCGGTGATGGTCAGGACCACCGCCTGCACCGGGGCCAGCCACGGCGGCAGCGCCCCGGCGTAGTGCTCGATCAGGATGCCGATGTAGCGTTCGAGGGACCCCACGATGGCCCGGTGCAGCATCACGGGGGTCTTCCGGGTGTCGTCGGCGGCGACGTATTCGGCGTTGAGCCGGCCCGGCATCTGGAAGTCGACCTGGATGGTGCCGCACTGCCACGACCGTCCGATAGAGTCCTTGAGGTGGTACTCGAGCTTGGGGCCGTAGAAGGCGCCTTCGCCGGGCAGTTCGGTCCACTCGGCGCTACAGGCCGTGAGCGCGTCGCGCAGCGCCCCCTCGGCCCGGTCCCACGCCTCGTCGCTGCCGAGGCGCATCGCCGGCCGCAGCGCGAGCTTGATGGTCACGTCGGCGAAGCCGAAGTCCTTGTAGACGGCGAGCGCCAGCCGGTTGAACGCCGCCACCTCGTCCTGGATCTGGTCCTCGGTGCAGAAGATGTGGCCGTCGTCCTGGGTGAACGCGCGCACCCGCATGATGCCGTGCAGCGCGCCCGACGCCTCGTTGCGGTGGCAGGCGCCGAACTCGCCGTAGCGCAGCGGCAGGTCGCGGTAGCTGCGCAGGTCCGAGTTGAAGATGAGGATGTGCCCCGGGCAGTTCATCGGCTTGATCGCGTAGTCGCGCTTCTCCGACTCGGTGGCGAACATGTTCTCCTTGAAGTTCTGCCAGTGGCCGGAGCGCTCCCACAGCGAGCGGTCGAGGATCTGCGGCGCGCGAACTTCCTGGTAGCCGTTATCCTGGTAGACGCGGCGCATGTACTGCTCGACCTGTTGCCAGATCGACCACCCCTTCGGGTGCCAAAACACCATGCCCGGTGCCTCGTCCTGCTGATGGAAGAGGTCGAGCGTGCGGCCGAGCTTGCGGTGATCGCGCTTCTCGGCCTCCTCGATCCGTGTCAGGTACGCGTCGAGGTCGTCCTTCCTCGCCCACGCGGTGCCGTAGATCCGCTGCAGCATCTCGTTCTTCGAGTCGCCGCGCCAGTACGCGCCGGCGAGCTTCATCAGCTTGAACACCTTCAGCTTGCCGGTCGACGGCACGTGCGGGCCGCGGCAGAGGTCGGTGAATGCCCCCTCGCTGTAGAGCGAGATGTCCTCGTTGGACGGAATCGACGCGATGATCTCGGCCTTGTAGTGCTCGCCGATCGACTTGAAGTACGCGACCGCGTCGTCGCGCGGCAGCAGGCGGCGCGTGACGGGCTCGTCCTTCTTCGCGAGCTCGGCCATCTTCGCCTCGATCGCGGCGAGGTCCTCGGGCGTGAACGGGCGGTGGAAGCTGAAATCGTAGTAGAAGCCGTCGTCGATGACCGGGCCGATGGTGACCTGCGCCTCGGGGAAGAGCGTCTTGACCGCGTGGGCCAGCAGGTGCGCGGTCGAATGCCGCAGCACTTCGAGGCCCTCGGGATCCTTGTCGGTGACGATTGCCAGGTCGCCGTCGCCGTCGATCAGGAACGACGTGTCGACGAGCTTGCCGTCGACCTTGCCGGCGAGCGCGGCCTTGGCGAGGCCCGGCCCGATCGACGCGGCGACCGCGGCGACCGAGACGGGGGCGTCGTATTGACGGATCGAACCGTCGGGAAGTCGTATGGCAGGCATGGTGTCTCCGGGGAAGGTTGGAGGCAGCTTTCGCGAAACGCCGGTGTCGTCCGGGCGGGACTCACGACGCGAAAATCGTCACCGACCTCCAAAAAAAAGTGCGGACGAGCCGCACTTTTCGGTTTCACGGGACGTGCGAACTCGGCTTTACGTCTGCTCGGTCTCCAAACGCGTTCGCGGTGTCATAACCATACCTTCCGTCGAGCTTGCGCTCGTCGTGTCAGATCGATGTGAACAAGGCGCAGCGATAGGGCTCCCGCAGGTCGGCCCATGATACCTCAACGGGGTCCCGCGGGGGCGCGCGGCGCGCGTAAGGGCGGGACGGCGCCCGCCGGCAATGGTCAATACAGCGACAGCGACAGCCCCTCGGCGATGAACTTCGCCATCTGGCTGCGAGTGACGTTGGTGCCTGGCCGGAAGGTACCGTCCGCGTAGCCGCCGATGACGTCGCGTGCCCAGAGGTAGTTCACGTGGCGGCAGTAGGCGTCGGTGATGTAGACGTCGGGGAAGTGGCTGCCGCCGGCCGAACCACAGTTGTAGCTTCGCGGCGATCCCGAGTCGCTGAACGTGCCCGAAGCCGGCACGCCGGCGTCCCCGCCGGTGGCCAGCGCCCCGGCGACCAGCACGGACATCGCGGCGCGCGTGGTATCGGCGGTCGGGCAAAGGCGCGCGGTCGTGCACTGGAAGCTGACGTTGACCCGCTGCGCCAGCAGGTAGTGCGCGTGCTTGCAGCCGACGTCGGTCGGCAGCACGTCGGACAGCAGCGAGTTGCCGCCGGCCCTGCAGTTGTAGGGGGTCGAGCCGACCAGTCCGCTGACCGGAATCGCTCCGTCGCCTATCGGCGCCACCATGCCCCGAGCGACGAACATCGCAGTGGCGAGCCGGATCGACGACGTTGTCGGCCGGAAGGTGCGGTCGACGTACCCGGTCGTGACATTGTTGTGCACCATCGTCTCGACATAGCGGTACATCAGGTCGGTTTCCGGCACGTCGGTGAAGCTGCGGCCGATGTGCAGGAACGACGTCACGGCCACGCCGGTGGACAGCGTTTCGGTGAACCTGGCCTGCCAGTGGACGGCGGGACGGGTCGCCGGATTGCTGACGGTGAACCGGTAGCAGTTGTTGGTGGCGGTTTGGCAGGTCGCCACGGCGCTCGGGCTCACGGTGCCGAGCGAGGATCCGGCGTCCGGGAGCGAATAGGTGGCCCCGGCCGGGCCGGTGAACGCCGACGCGGTCGCGGTCAGCGTGACGGCGCCGGTCGTGTTGTTCCGCCACGTCGGTTCGACGCGCACGGATTCGCCCGGTTCCAGATATGCCGTTCCGGTTGGACACCGTGCTCGGTCGCGCTGCGGACGTCGACCGCCATGCCGATGCGGGTCATCGTCGACGGCGGCGCGGCCACCACCGTCACCAGGCCGGTGCGGGTCTGCGCGTCGCTGCCGCCCGGTCCGGTGACCGTCAGGCCCACCGTGTAGGTGCCCGGGCGCCGAGTAGGTCTTGGTCGGGACGGGCTCGGTGCTCGTCGTTCCGTCGCCGAACGTCCATGCGTAGGCGGTGATCGTCCCGGTGTAGAAGCTGCGTGAATTCGACGGGCAGGGGCGCGACGCCTGAGATGGAGCTCGCGGAGAAATCCGCGACCCGCGTCGGCGGCGTCCAGGTGGCTGCCTTGATGACCGTGTTCGACTTGGCGCTTTCGACGGCCTGGGCGTCGTAGGCGGTCACGGCGAAGTAATAGCTCGCGCCGTCGACCAGGCCGGGCACCGTGTAGCTGGTCACGTTGCCGACGTCGATCTTGCTGGTCAGGCTGGTGGCGGACGTGCCCGTAGTACACCATGTAGCCGGAAAGGGCCGGGCTGATCACCGCGTCCCAGGCCAGGGACACCGTGCCGGCGAAGGCGGGCACCGCGAGGGCGAGAAGAGCGAGCAGGCCGACGATGCGGGCCAGCCCGCGCCTGGCGATACCGTGGCAACCACCTTGAACCGGTCGAAAACCTTGGCCATCTGGCCTCCTGCAAGGAACTCGTCTGATCCCGGACACATCCCAGGCAAAGCGCGGCGACGGCCCGATGAAACCGAGGCACCGCTCCGCCGAGGGCCTGGCGAGAACTGGCAGGGTCGACGCGGGAGCCGCCGAAGGGGCACCCTGGGCGGTCGCGTCGCCGGGACGGCTCGCCTTCGGGCACCGCTGCCAGCGGCGGCGAAGGCTGGGAGCATCCCGCGGACCAGTCGCGGACATCGAATCTGGCAGTCCCGCTATCTGACGGACGACTTGTCCTCAGACCGGAGACTTTGCGTCCCCAGCTCGCGCTGGGTTTGCCCTGTTACAGACTGAAGTCTACACCAAAATCATGCGGATGTGATAGCAAAAGTATGCATTCGTCATGAATATTTATGCAAGCGTCATGCCTTCGGCACGCACTTTTCCTGCAGCCAGGCGACGGACGGTAGGGGCTGGATCGCCGGCCCCGGTCCGAGGCCGGAAGTCCCCTGCGAACGGTGGGCCGGCGGTCGTCGCCTCGGACCAGGGGGGCAGCCGTGCGCCTCTCGGCCGCGGAGTTGCGGCACCGGCCGGCCGGCGGCCCGGGGTGACGCGGCACGTCACTGGCCGCCCTGCCGGAGTACATGGGACCGGCGCCGGCGGGGAACCCGCCGGGCGGTCGGCGCTACTCCGGGTAGCCGTCCGGATTCCGGGTCTGCCAGCGCCAGGTGTCCGCGCACATCTCCTGCGGGCCGCGGGTCGATTTCCAGCCCAGCAGGCGGGCGGCCAGCGACGGGTCGGCGTAGCAGCTCGCGACGTCGCCGGGCCGGCGGTCGACGATCTGGTAGGCGACCGGCCGGCCGGACGCGGCCTCGAAGCTGCGCACCATCTCGAGCACGCGTGCGGCCGGCGCCGGTCCCCAGGTTGGCGGTGCACGAACTCCGGCTGCTCGCGCAGGTGCGCGAGCGCCGCCACGTGCCCCGCCGCAAGGTCGACGACGTGGACGTAGTCGCGGACGCCGGTGCCGTCCGGCGTCGGGTAGTCGCCGCCGTAGATGCGCAGCAGCGGGCGCCGGCCGATCGCCACCTGCGCGAGGTAGGGCATCAGGTTGTTGGGCGTGCCGAGCGGATCCTCGCCGATCAGGCCGCTTTCGTGCGCGCCGACGGGGTTGAAATACCGCAGCACGGCGATGCGCCAGTCGGGCTCGCTGTGCGCGAGATCGCGGAGGATGGCCTCGATCATCAGCTTGGTGCGGCCGTAGGGGTTGGTCGCGCTCAGCGGGTGGTCCTCGGTCAGCGGCAGCCGGACCGGGTCGCCGTACACGGTGGCCGAGCTGCTGAACACCAGCCGCCGCACCCCGGCTTCGCGCATCGCCGTCAGCAGCTGGACGGTCCCGGAGACGTTGTTCGCGTAGTAGAGCAGGGGCTGTCGGTCGATTCGCCCACCGCCTTGAGGCCGGCGAAATGGATGACCGCCTCGATCGGGTGCGCGGCGAACGCCTCGCTCAGCGCGCGCGGGTCGCGGACGTCGCCCACGATCACCGGAATCCGTTTGCCGGTGATCGCCTCGACCCGTCGGACCGCCTCGAGCCGGCTGTTGGACAGGTTGTCGAACGACGACGACCTGCTCGCCCTGCTCGAGCAGCTCGACGCAGGTGTGGGAGCCGATGTAGCCGGCTCCGCCGGTGACCAGAATTGCCAAGTGGAACTCGCTCCCGTTTGCGGCCGCGCGCGCTGGATCGACGGCCCGCCGCCACGGTCGAAGCCGGGTCGGGGCGCCCGCCAAGGCGCGGATCTACGGGATCAAGAGCAGGACTCGTGCCGGGGACGGAGTCAGACCCGGGCGACCGGGGAGCCGGAGAGCGCGGAGACGGAAAGCGGCAACACGTGGCGCGGGGCGCTAGAACCGCGTTGCGTGTCGCCTTCGAACTCGAGGGAGAGCAGCACCGGGTTCGGCGCCGTCCCGGCGCTTGCTGGCCGATTCGCGCGAAACGTGGAACATGGCGAAAAGCAGGAACCCGGCGCAGCCGCCAACGAGAATGCCAGGAACAGCCAGAAGTCCATCCATCGGTAAGCCCGCCGCATCACGGACACCTTGACGAAACCACCATCGAAGGCGAATTTCGAAACCGAATTCACACATTCAGAGTGAGCATTATGAGGCGAGGCACCAAACTCGATCTGCGCAAGAGCGGGCTTGCTTCGGCCGCGTGCGAGGATTTCCGGGAACACCCGATCGACGCGGTCCCAGCGGAAATCGGACAGCAGGCGGCGACAGCCGGGACTGCATCCGCCGCAGGTTCAGGTAGTGCCGGAACATCGCCTTGCGTCCGGGTCCGCTGACGCGGGGCTGCTCCGGGTCGAGTCTCCCAGGGGTGGAAGTAGAACATCGCGGACTGGCCGTCCTCCGCGGTTGATCCGCCGGATCGACCACCGCGACACGCGGTAGGGCAGCAGCCGGAAATAGCCGCCGCCTCCGGCCGGCCAGTTCGAGTTGAATCCGCGGACCGTCGAGATCGGCACCTCGACCAGCCCGGGCCGCACTTCGTGCGGCGAACCGCGGCGAATCCGGCATCGCCGTAGTGGTCGTGGCGGATCGGATAGATGCTCGAGCTGTAGCGGTAGCCGGCCTCGACCAGGCAGTCGAACGCCCAGTTGTTCTTGACGCCGATCGAAAAGCTGGGCGCGCGGTAGCCCTTCACCTCGTGGCCGACGACGTCCTCGAGCACCGCCTTGGCGAGGCGGATGTCGGCGAGGAACTGGCCGTAGCCCTGCTCGCTGGCGCGAACGTGGTCGTAGCCGTGGCTCGCGAGCTCGTGCCCGCCGCCGACGATCCGCCGGATCATTCCGGGATAGCGCTCGGCGATCCAGCCCAGCGTGAAGAAGGTCGCGCTGCGCGTCGTGCTCGCGCCAGCAGTTCCAGGATGCGGTCGACATTGGCCTCGACGCGGCACGGCAGCGTGTCCCAGCTCTCGCGCGAGATGTGCGCCGAGAACGCCGACACCTGGAAGTAGTCCTCGACGTCGATGGTCAGGGCGTTGACGATGCCGGTCATGGCGCGGGCGTTTGCCTTCCGGCGCTCTTCGGCCGGCGAGTTCGGCTCGGCGCACGCCCGTCCGGATGGAGCAGCCGGTACAGCAGGTCGACCGCGACCGCGACCGTCCGCTCCAGCCGGTCGATGCGCTCCTCGACCTGCTCGAAGTAGACGTGCCAGAGCTTGGGATTGCCGCGCGACGCCCTCCGGCAGCGGCCGCGCCGGCGGCCGGGTCCCGCCGGCCGGATCTGCGACGCCGGTGCCGGCCTCCCTCTGCGCCAACGGACCGAGCTCGTCGTGCAGCTCGTCGGCGACCGAGCTCGACGTCGGCGACGTCGACCGTATGCTTCTCGCGCAGGAAGGCCGCGAGCAGCAGGCGGTTGCACAGCGAGTTGATCCGCCGCGGAATGCCGCCGCTCAGCTTGTGGATGAGGTCGAAGCACGCGGGCTCGAACTCCGGATCGTCCTTCCACCCGACGTGGCGCAGGCGGTGCTCGATGTAGCGCCTGCGTCTCCGCCTTGTCGAGCGGGCCCGAGGTGGTACGACGCGATCACGCGCTGGCGCAGCTGCTGCAGTTCGGGCTTCTGCATCAGCTGGCGCAGCTCCGGCTGCCCGACCAGGAAGCTCTGCAGCAGCGCCTGGTCGCCGAACTGGAAGTTCGACAGCATGCGCAGCTCTTCCATCGCGCGCTGCGTGAGGTTCTGCGCCTCGTCGACGACCAGCAGCGCGCGCTTCTTCTCGGTCGCGAGCTGGCACAGGAACGCCTCGATCGACGCCAGCAGCACCGCCTTGTTGACCGAACGCACCGGCAGCCCGAAGGCGACGCCGATCGCGCGCAGCAGGTCGTCCGCGTCGAGCTGGGTGCTGACGATCTGCGCCGCGACGACCTTCGCCGGATCCAGCTGCTCGAGCAGGTTGCGCACGATCGTGGTCTTGCCGGCGCCGATCTCGCCGGTGATGACGATGAACCCCTCGCTCTGGTACAGCCCGTACTCCAGATAGGCGAACGCGCGCTTGTGGCCGCGGCTGCCGTAGTAGAACGACGGGTCCGGATTGAGCTGGAAGGGCTTTCCGGTCAACCCGAAAAAGGCTTCGTACATGGCGCCGTTACCGGAAGAAGTAGGTGATGCCGGCGAAGGCCGCGGATTCGGTGTAGTCGGCGATGCCGGGACGTCCGAGTTGCAGCTTCTGGTAGCGCAGGCCCGCGAACACCGACGTGTTCGGCGAAAGCGGGCTGGTGATGCGCGAGGCGGGCGGCGCCCTGGTCGGTCGTAGCGCCCAGCGGCCCGTTGCCCTCGGTCCGATAGCGCGTACGCGGCCAGGTTCAGCACCGTCAGCGGGGTCAGGTTGTGCGACCAGACGACGTTGACGCCGAGCTGCGTGTTGTCGTTGCCGAAGCCGAACACCGGCGGAAGGATCACGCCGCTGCCCGAGATCGGCTGCGTGTCGTAGCGGTACACGGTCACGAACAGGCTGTTGCGGGAACCGAGCAGGCCCATGGTGGCGCTGAGGTTCTGGTTCAGCGTGATCTGCTGGGTGTAGACGTTGACCGGGCTCGACAGCTCCGACGGCAGCCCGCGGCTGTCGATGAAGTTGTTGACCGCCTGCTGCCGCTGCGTCGGGTCGGGGATCCTGGAAACGAACAGCTGGTCCAGCAGCGCCGGCACGCTGCCGCCGGCCGCGAGCGTCCCCAGCTGCTGCGGATAGCTCGAGATCAGCCGCGACGCGCTGACGTTCCACACCGAAAGCGGCGTGCGGTGATCGAAGGTGAACAGGTACGACGAGCCGAAGAAGCGGTGCTCCCAGTTGGCGACGACCTTGGTCCGCTCGGTGGGCTGCCACTCGATGCCCACGCCGTAGACGGCACCGGCGTAGTCGCTGAGCGGATACCGGTTGTCCTCGTAGCCGACGTGCGCGGAGAAGCGAGTGACGGGATCCCAGGCGTAGCGCGGGCCGACGCGCGCGACGTTGGTCCGCTGCGGATCCTGGTTCGCTGAACTTGACGCTGACCAGGTCGAAATCCGCATGCCATCCGAGCGGCGCCACCGGCGTGTCGATCCTGCCGGTCCACTGGGACGTGTACGAATTGCTGGTGTCGATCGGCGCGCCGTCGAGGTTGGCCCAGGTGCTGTCGTTGCGCAGCAGGTACTGCACGCCACCGGGGGTCTCGCGCTTGATGAACGGACTCACGCGGTAGATCGAGGAGGTGTAGCGGTTCTGCGTGGCGGTGGTCAGGTCGACCGGCTGCGCGCCGAACGGCGTCAGCACCGGTTGCGTCACCGAGACCAGCCCGTCGACATAGAAGAATTTTTCGATCGCCTCGACCCGGCCACGGACGTTGGCGAGCGGGATAGAAGTCGTCGTTGTACGAGCCGGTGTGCAGGTAGAACAGCACCGGCACCGAGACCGTGCCGTCGACCGTGATGCGGCTGCCTCTTCCGCTGAACGTCAGCGTGGGCGTGACTTCGGTCACGAGGTCGCTGGTCGCCAGGTGCGGAACCGCGAGATTGATGTTGTCGGACCAGGTCTCGGTCAGGGAGACCGACGGCACGAAGCGCCAGGTCTGCGCCTGGGCCGGGAACGCTGCCATCCCGAGCACCACCGACGCAGCCAGCACGCGACCACGGAGCGCCATCGCGACCGTGCCTGGTCGCAATGGGCAGTCCGATGGCCGGAGCGAGGGCATCGAACCCGCGAGTCTGAACCTACGTCGGACTGTCATTCCCATAGTAGCCATAGTAGGACCCGAGATCGGTCTTGCCGGCCTTGTTGAGCAGCATCATCACGACTTCGCATCGCTCGATCAGGGCAAGCGCCTGTTTGACCGCATGCTCGGAGGTCGAATCGGCGGCCACCATCATGATCACCTGGCCCATCTGCGCCGCGAGTACCGGAGCCTCCGTTGTCGGCAACAGCGGCGGCGAGTCGAAGATGATGATCCGGTCCGGATATCGCTGCGTCAGTTCGTGCAGCAGCCGCCCCATCTTTTCGCTGGCGAGGAGCTCGGTCGCGCGACGATCGCGCTGGCCGGCCGGGAGCACGGTCAGCCCTTCGATGTTCGTCTGCAGCAGCACGTCGGTGATCTCGAGATCATCGCGTATCAGCAGGTCGAGCAGCCCAGGCGAGGACGGGATGCCCAGCACCCGGGACAGCGATGGGATGCGCAACATCGCCGTCCACGAGGAGCACCGTGTGATCGACTTCCATGGCGATGCTGATGGCCAGGTTGGTCGCCACATAGGTCTTGCCCTCTCTCGGCAGCGCGCTGGTCACCATGACGAGATTGCCGTTGGCGACCCTCATTCCCGACTTGCCCGTTGCATTCCGGATGATCGGGCGCTTGATGACGCGGAATTCCTGCGCAAGGGCGGACTCCGGCTTCTCCGGGTGCAGAACGCCCTCCTGCTCGAGACGCACCAGGTCCAGGTCGATCCGACGGATGGAGTGTCCCTGGTCGTCGGCTGGCCCGTCGATCTGCGCCGTCGCGTCGCCGCGGGCGCGCGCGTTCTGCTCCGCGGGTTTGGACTTGAGGTCGCCGGCTCCGCGCTTGCGTACGGCGGCTTCCGGTATGGGCACCCGTTCCGCGGCGGCCCTGGAAGGCTCCTCGGCCGACGTACCCGCACCGTCGTCGCCGGGAAGTTTGACGCCGGCGCGCTGCAGTTCCGCCAGTCGCCTGGCCGCTTTCTCGATGAGGCTCATCGTTCGCCTGTCACGCGGCGCGGGTCAACAGCAGGCTGAACGCGATGATGCCCGCGAACGAGACCAGCGAGACCCGCCAACCCGCTGGCGAACAGCGTGAAGTCAAGTCGCTTCTTGCGCATCATCTCGGGGCTCGACCACAACGAGAGCGTGCCGAGGAACGGGCGCTCCGATATCGCGCGCAGCGCGCGCCCGTCGTGGAACGTGGGCCACAGCTCGTTGGCGACGAAACTCGCGAGCAGCCCGGCGCCCAGCGCGGCGGCAAAAGCCATCCCGAGCAGCATCAGATGCGTTGGCGGAACCGGCTGCGACGATACGCGCGGCGGGTCGATGACCCGGAACAGCGCGGCCTCCGTCGCCTGCACCTCGGCGCCCATGGTCGCAGCCTGGCGTCGCGCCAGCAGATCACCGTAGGTCTTCTTCTGTATGTCGTAGTCGCGGTTCAGTTGGCGAATACTCGGCCTCGACCTGCGGCACGAGTTGCGCCGAGGCCTTCAGTTCTGCGCGTACTGCCCTTCGTACGATGCGAGCTTCGCTGACAGCGACGCGACGTTGGCTTCGGCGTCGGCCAGCGACAGCCGCATCTTCTGGAACACCGGATTCTGCTCGGAGACCTGTCCGGACCGGTTCGGCCTGCGAGCCGCGATCTCGAAGCTCCGCCTGGCGCTGCTCCTCGAAGCTCCACCAGCACCCGCTGCGTCCCGACGACTTCCGGGTGCTGATCCGTGTAGGTGCGCATCAGTTCGTCGAGCTTGGTCTTTGCTGGACGGCGATCCGCTGGTCGATCTCGGGAACCGGCAGCGGCGCGCCGGTCGCCCTCTGGTCAACCGACACCGTGGCGGATTCGCCGGCCAATGCCTGTCGATAGGAGTCGCGGATCTGCACCGCGGAGCGCAGCTCCAGCCGCGCGCTGTCGATGTCGTCACTGAGTTTCGCCATCCTGGCAAAGAAATCCTGGCCTGCCTGGCCGCCCTGGCCGGCGATCCCCATGTACTTGAGCTTGAACTGCTTGAGCGCGATTCTCCGCGGTCTTCAGGCTCTCGTCGTACTGCTTGATCTGCTCGTCCAGGAACGAGCGCGTGCTCTGCGTGTCTTGCGCTTGTCGCCGACGCTCGACTCGACGAAGATCTCGAGCAGCGACTGGACTACGTCCTTTGCCCGCTGCCGGTCGGTGTCGCGGTAGGCGATGACGTACAGATAGCTGGGCTGCCCGGGCGGGGTCCGCTCGGCGGTTATCTGCAGCGACGCCATCACCGCGTTCGACCAACGCGTCGCTCTCCGCCGGGGTCTGGGACTTCGGTTCGGCCAGCGTCCGTCCCACGAGCTTTTCCACCGTCGGCCTGGTGATCAGCGTCCGACTCACCATCGCCGCCTGCTGCTCCAGATTCGGCTGGATGCTCAAGCCGGCCAATGACCGGACGCAGCAGCGACTGCGTGTCGACGTAGACGCGCGCGGTTGCCTCGTACCGCTGCGGGGTCTGCAGCGCGACGGCGATACCGACGATCGCCGCGAGCCACGCGACGGCCAAGCCGATCCAGCGGCGGTTCCACATGCCGCGCAGATGATCGACGACCAGTTGAAACAGCTCAGACATCGGCGATACGAGGGGAGGGACGCCGCATGCGCCGCCGAATCAGAAGTAGCTCTGCGGAATGATCAGGATGTCGCCGGGGCGCATGTCGACGTTTGCCGCGATGTCGCCGCGCTTGACCAGGTCGCGCAGGCGGACGCTGTACTGCTTGCCGCCGTCGCTGGGCCGGAAGATGGTGGCGCGGTTGCCGTCGGCGAAGTCCGTCAGTCCGCCAACGGCGATCATGACGTCGAGCAGCGTCATGTTCCTGCGGATAGGGCAGAATCTGCGGCTTGGTCGCCTCGCCGATGACGCGAATCTGCTCGCTTGCGGGGCCGACGAAGGTCGTGACGATCACCGTCACCACCGGCTCACGGATGAACTTGCCGAGAGCCTTCTCGATGTCACGGGCCAATTGGGAGGGCGTCTTGCCGACCGCCGTGAGGTCCTCGATCAGCGGGGTTGCGAGCTTCCCGTCGGGGCGCACGGGAACGCTCATCGATAGCTCGGGGTTGCGCCAGACGATGACGTTCACGACGTCGAGCGGGCCGATGGTGTAGCTGTAGTCGTCGGTCGACGCCGCGCGCGGGGCGGGAGGATAGTCCGTCGCGCAGCCGCCGACGGCGAGCGCGAACACGATCGCCATGACGCATTCCACCACGGCAAATGGCCGCGGCGACTGTCCCAGGTTGATCTTCATGCTTTCCTCCCGATCATCACGAAAATGAGATTCCCATGGCGCATCACTATTTCACTGCCCGCTCCGGCGGGCTGCCCCGCTCGGGCCGCGGGCTGCTGGCGGAGCGCGCTCGAGGCGGATGCGCACGTTCCTGACGACGGTGGCGGCGTCGAGCGGACGGAGCAATGTGCTTCATACCACGGCATCGCCTCCGCGAGCCCGGCCGCGACATCGTGCGTCGGCTGATAGTTTAGGAGCTTTTTGGCCCTGGAGATATCTGCCAGCGAATGCTGCACGTCGCCCGGGCGAAATTCGCCATGCACCGGGGGCGGGACGACCGCCCCCGGATCGGAAGCAGCGAGCCGGTCGCGCAGCATGCCGAACAGTGCGTTCAGCGACGTGCGTTCCCCGTACGCGACGTTGTAGACCTTGTTCACCGCCTGCCCGTTCGTCGTCGCCGCCGCCAGCAGGTTAGCCTGCACGACGTTCTTCACGTAGCAGAAGTCGCGCGTCGTCTCGCCGTCGCCGTTGATGACGACCGGCTCGCCCCGCAGCATCGCGTTCACCCAGCGCGGAATCACCGCGGCGTAGGCGCTCGTCGGGTCCTGCCGAGCGCCGAACACGTTGAAGTAGCGCAGGCCGATCGATTCCATCCCGTAGCAACGCCCGAAGACATCCGCGTAGAGCTCGTCGACGTACTTGGTCACGGCGTAGGGCGAGAGCGGGCGACCGATCGTGTCCTCCACCTTGGGCAGCGCCGGATGGTCGCCATACGTCGAGCTGGACGCGGCGTAGATGAATCGGCGGACGCCGGCATCGCGGGCGGCAACCAGCAGGTTGAGAAATCCGGTTGCATTGGTTGCGTGTGTCCGCAGCGGATCCTCGATTGAGCGGGGGACGGATCCCAGCGCGGCCTGGTGCAGGACAAAGTCCACGCCCCTGCAGGCTTCGCGGCAAGACGGGAGGTCGCCGATGTCGGCCTCGAGAAACGAGTGTCTCCGCCATGCCGGCTCGCCGACGGCGGCGCGCACTTCGTCGAGATTGCGCCGATGCCCGGTCGCGAAATTGTCCAGGCTGACCACCTCCTCGCCGAGCGCGAGCAGCGTCTCCAGCAGGTGGGAGCCGATGAATCCGGCGGTGCCGGTCACCAGCCAGCGCCGCGGCGTTCCACCCATGGCAGCGAGAATCGGCGCCAGCCCCTGCGGCCGGTCCATCGGCGCGGGCACTACAGTCTCCAGACGCGCAATCCCAGCGCGCGCAGCGCCCCCGGGTCCATCTGGCTCTTCACGTCGACAAAAAGCCCGTTGCCAAACAGCTTTTCGGCGAAATCGCCGAGCGGACGTTCGCGAAACTCGCGATGCGCGACGGCCGCAACGATCGCATCGGCGCGCGGAAGGCGCTCCCACGCCTCGAGGTCGACGCCATACTCGTCGTGGGCCTCCGTGGGATCCGCGACCGGATCGTGGACGTGCACGTTCACGCCATACGACGCGAGCTCGCGAATGACGTCGATCACCCGGGAATTGCGGAGGTCGGGACAGTTTTCCTTGAAGGTCAGCCCGAGCACGATCACGTTCGCGCCGTTCACGTGGTTGCCGGATTGGATCATCTGTTTCACGGTCTGTTCGGCGACGTACTTGCCCATGCCGTCGTTGATGCGGCGCCCCGCGAGGATCACCTGCGGGTGATACCCCAGCATGTCGGCCTTGTACGTGAGGTAGTACGGATCGACGCCGATGCAGTGGCCGCCGACGAGTCCGGGCCGAAAGGGCAGGAAGTTCCACTTGGTCCCGGCCGCATCGAGGACTTCCAGCGTGTCTATCCCGAGCTTGTGAAAGATCAGCGACAACTCGTTCATCAAGGCGATGTTGAGATCCCGCTGCGTGTTCTCGATGACCTTGGCCGCTTCGGCGACCTTGATGCTGCTGGCGCGATGCACCCCGGCCGTGACGACGGCGCCGTAGATGCCGGCGACGCGCTCGAGCGTCTCGGCGGTGTCGCCGGATACGACCTTGGTGATTCTGGTGAGCGAATGCTCCCTGTCACCGGGGTTGATGCGCTCGGGCGAGTAGCCGACGAAGAAGTCCCGCCGCCATTCCATTCCGGAGTGCTTCTCGATCACCGGAACGCAGATCTCCTCGGTCGCGCCGGGGTAGACCGTCGACTCGAAGACGATCGTTGCCCCGCGCTTCAGATTGCGCCCGACGGTCTCGCTTGCCCCAAGCAGGGGGGCGAAGTCCGGCTGATGGGCGGCGTCGATCGGAGTGGGAACCGCGACGATGATGAAATCGGCCTCTCGGATGCGCGAGGGATCCGTGGTCAGCGACAACTTGGAGGCTGCCCTCAGTTCCTCGGAGGAAACCTCCCCCGTGGGGTCGACGAATGTCTTGTACGCAGCGACCTTTCGCTCGGAAAGATCGAACCCGATCGTGGAAAAGCGCTTGCCGAATTCGACGGCGAGGGGGAGTCCCACATAACCCAAACCGACCACGGCGATCACGGTATCACGGGGCACGTCCTGTCCTGTCTTGAGGGTGGCGGGAGAACTCGAATGGTGCCGTTCCATCTAGCGCGCACCCTCCTGCAACAGCACGACGCGCACCGTCTCGAGCAGGATCTGGAGATCGAGCAGGAAGGTGTTGTTCTTGACGTAGTAGAGGTCGTACTCCAGCTTCTTGCCGGCGTCTTCGACCGACGCGCCGTAGGTGTAGCGAACCTGCGCCCAGCCGGTGATGCCCGGCTTCACGCTGTGGCGCACGGCGTAGAACGGGATCTTCTCGGTGAGCATCGACACGAACGCCGGACGCTCGGGACGCGGTCCCACGAAGCTCATCTCGCCCCGCAGGACGTTCAGGAGTTGCGGCAATTCGTCGAGGCGACATTGCCGCAGGAATCGCCCGACGCTCGTGGTCCGGTTGTCGCGTACCGTGGCCCAACGCGGAGTGCCGTCCTTCTCCGCGTCCTTGTGCATGCTGCGGAACTTAAGCACCACGAACGGCCTGCCACGGAAGCCGACGCGCTCCTGCCGGTAGATGATCGGTCCACCGCCGTCGATCGCGATCAACAGCGCAACGAGCAGCATGACGGGCGCCATCGCGGTCAGCATGACGAGCGCAACCACGACGTCGAAGGTGCGTTTGACCAGCCGGCGGACCCAGTCCTGGCGATAGCCGTCGCCATAGATGAGCCAGCTGACCTTGACCGACTCGATCGGCACGCGACCGTGCACGCGCTCGAAGAAGCGAGCCAGATCAGTGACCTGGACCCCGGCGAGTCGGCAGTCGAGCAGTTCGCGCAGCGGCAGCACGCCGCCGCGCTGCTCGCGCACCGCGACGATGATCTCGTGGATTCGCAGGCGTTCCACCATATCGTTCAGCGAGCCGCTCTTCTTCAGGACGTGCGCGGCGGAGACGTCCATCCGCGGGACCTTGTCGAGGCTGTAGAAACCCAGCAGATGCAGGTGCCGGGCGTCGGCGGATTCCAGCGAAGTCTCCACGGCACGTGCTTCCGGGCCGGTGCCCAGGACGATCACGCGGTGCGGCGCGAATGTGTCCAGCAGAGGCCCCACCAACGCATGACGGACGACGATCAGTCCTGCGAACGCAGCCAGGGCCGTGACACCAAGAATGTCGCGAAATGCCTCGCCGCCGGGGAGCACCAGCGACGCCAGGTAGGCAGCGGGAACGGCGATGACCGACGCTGCCAGCAGCCACCGTGCATGCAGCCAGAGCGGGAGCTTGCGGTCGCGCCGATAGACGCCCAGCGCCCCGTTGATCGAGACGATCAGCAGCGCAAAAAGCAGGGCCGGCGTTACCAGGTGATCGAATTCTCGAACCGGTCGTCGCTCGACATAGAGGGCGATGCCCATCGCGGCGACGAGCCAGACGAGATCGGCGCCGATCTGAAACAGCGTGGCCGCAGAAACGTGCTGTCGCAGCAGGTTATGCATGGCATTTCCGCACTGGGGCTTGTGGGCTAGCAGCAGGGACTTGCTGCGCTGCGTCGAGTTCGCATGCCGCGGCGTGGCGCGACCGCGCGCAGGCTGTCCATGGCAGCCGCCTGAACCGCAGGGGTTGGCCGAATGTCGGCATGGAGCATCCCGTCTTTCCCGGATTGGGTACCGTCACAGGTACTGTTGCATGCGCGCACGGTCGCGCGCAAGACCGCCGCCACCCCGTTCGCGGCAGACTGCGGCGTGGCGCGAATAATCATGAAAATGCGACACTCCTCACCAATTCCGACGAGCATCGCCGCAGAACAACGCTTATATTAGCGCACCGGAACCACTTTCTCGATTCCGGTCATCAGTATCTTGTACACGACACACTCACGGCGAACGAAGGAAGTCCCCTTACCGCCATCGACGCAAGATTCTACAATGCGCCAATATGTCTCCCATATGACACGATCAGGACGAGTTTCGTAAGATTATGTCATCCGGCTGATGAAAAGTATGGACTAAAGCAAAAATAATGCCGACGGCTGATGCGGGCGCGATGCCCGGGCCATCGATATCGAGCACTCGATGGCCCGAGCCATGCGGCCGGCGTCGTCGCCGGCCTCGATTCGTTTTAGTCACTCATCGTCGGCGACCGACAATCCAATGCTCCCGACACCGGCGGGGCACACTCACTAGGACTCATGGACATCGTTCACTGCACGCAAGGCCATTCTGCCCGGTGGGATGACTATGCCCTGCAGAATGAAACGGCGACCTTCTATCACCGGTTTGCGTGGAAGGACATCAACGAGAAGTGCTTCGGGCACCGGACCTTCTACCTCGCGGCCGTCGATGGCAATGAGTTCCGCGGGATCTTCCCGATCGTCTTCCTGCGAAGCCGGATTTTCGGAAAGATGCTCTGCTCGATGCCGTTTGTGAACTTGGGCGGACCCTGCGCGTCGGACGCCCAGGCGATGGACGGGCTGCTCGAGGAGGCAGGGAGAGTACTGATAGCGACGCAGGCGGATTACCTGGAAATGCGCTCGCGCACCAGACTGGATACGCCGGGCCCCACTTCGGAGCACAAGGTCAGCATGACGATCGAGCTTTCCCATGACCCCGAGGACATCTGGAAGGCTTTCACGTCCAAGCACCGAAATACCATCAGAAGCGCCCAGCGCAAGGGATTCACCACATCGGTCGGCGGCGCGGAGCAGCTGGACCAGTTCTACGAAGTTCTGTCGGAGAGCTGGCGGAGTCTGGGCACTCCCCTGTATGCGAAGTCCTACTTCCGGGAAATTGCCGAAAGGCTGGCGGGCTCGATTTCCATCTTCCTGGTGCTGCATCAAGGCAAACCGGTGGGCGCGGCGTTCAACGGGCTGCACCGGCAGACGGTCGAAGGCATGTGGGCTGGAACCACCGCCGCCTACCGGCGATCGGATGCCAACTACGTCCTCTACTGGGACATGATCAAGCACTATTGCGAGAAAGGCTTCACGCGGTTTCACCTCGGCCGGTCGACGGTTGATTCCGGCGCGGAGGCATTCAAGAAGAAGTGGCTGGCCCACGGCTCCCAACTCTACTGGCAGTATCTGCTGGGACGCGCTCACGGCATCCCGCAGCTCAACGTAAGCAACCCGAAGTATCAGCTGGCCATACGGACCTGGCGGCACCTGCCGCTCGTCGTAACCAAGCGACTCGGCCCGATGATCGCGAAAAGCATCCCCTGAGAGCACCCGGTCCCGCTGCGGACGCCTTGCTCCGGGAGGACGAGGCGGCCGCGCCGGTGGACCAACGCCAACCCAATGAACGCAGCGGCTCCAGACCCCATCGCCCCGGGACCATCGGCGGTCGCTCGCCGCGTGCTGGATCTGCGCGACTCGCCATGGGTCGACGGTCCCGGTCGGACGATCCTGGATACCGCTTCATTGGTCGACCCGGAGCGCTACCGGATCGTGGTCGGCGCGTTCTCCGGCGCGCGCCACGGCGAACATGCCTATCTCGCCGAAGCCGTGCGCCGCGGCCTGGAGACCCATGCCATCGTCGAGCGGCGTGCGCTGGACCCGGAGGTGCTGCGGCAGATCGTGCGCTGGTGCCGATCCCACGCCATCGACGTCATCCATACGCATGATTTCCGCTCCGATCTCTACGGGCTCATCGCGGCGCGGCGCCTGGGCATCCCGGCGGTATCCACCTGTCACGGCTGGATCGCCAACAATTTCAAGGGCCGGGTCTACACGGCGATCGACAAGTTCCTGCTGCGCTTTTTCGATCGCGTCATCGTCGTCAGTGCGCGGATGCAGGATCAACTTCGGGGGCAGGGCATGCGGGCCGACAAGATCGCCCTGATCCGGAACGCGCTGATCGTCGAGAACTACCAGCCCGGGCGCGGCGACCGGTCGGTGCAGGCGCAATGGAACATCCCGGCACATCACAAGGTGGTCGGCAAGATCGGTCGCCTCAGTCCCGAGAAGTGTCAGGACCTGTTCCTGCGTGCGGCAGCCGACGTGATGCGGCACGTCGCGGACGTCAGCTTCGTCCTGATCGGCCTCGGTCCGGAGGAGGACCGCCTGCGCCGGCTGGCGATCGAACTCGGCATCGCCGAGCGTGTGGTATTCGCGGGCTACCGCGGCGACATGCAGCGCGTCTACAACAGCCTGGACCTGGTCGTGCAGGCATCCAGCACCGAGGGCATGCCCAATGTGGTCCTCGAGGCCCTGGTCATGCGGGTCCCCGTGGTGGCAACCGACGTGGGTGGGACCGCGGAAATCGTGACCGACGGTCATTCCGGCAGGCTGATACCGCCGAACGATCTCGACGCACTGGTCGCAGGCATGCGCGAGGCGCTGACCGACACGGCGCGCGCGGCCGCCTGGGCGGAGGCCGGAGAGCGCCGCGTGCGCGCCGATTTCAGCCACAGCGTGCGTCTGCAGCACATCATGGCGGTCTACGATGAGGCTCTGAGTGGCGGAGGCAGCCGAGCACCACGACCCGCTGCCGTGGACGGTTCACGAGCCTACCCCCCCGGCACGGCCGGTTAACGCCTGCCTGCAACCAAATCATGCGGATGTATCAGGTCGCTCCAGCGGGAACGCCCATCGGCCTGTCCGATCTGGCCGGTTGTTTGCTTGATCAGGCTGAGGCAGCGGGACGCCCAGGAAGCGTTTCGCACCAGCATTCGCAACCGGTACGGGTCGCGCTACTGCCTATTCGTTTCGACGGGGCGAGCGGCACTTGCGCTGATCCTGCAGGCGATGCGCGAGTTGGCGCCGGGCGACAGGGACGAGGTGATCATCCCGTCCTATACCTGTTACTCGGTTCCTGCCGCGGTGGCCCGCGCGGGCTTGAAGGTGCGCATCTGCGATATCGATGCCAAGACGCTGGACTACGACCACGCCGCGCTGGAGCGCGCCGATTTCAGCCGGGTGCTGTGCGTCGCTTCCGCGAACCTCTACGGCATACCCAATGACCTCCCAAGGCTTCGCGCGATCGCGGAAAACCGCGGCGCCTTTGTGCTGGACGACGCGGCGCAGAGCATGGAAGCCAGGGTCAATGGCGATTTCTCCGGAACGCTGGGCGACGTTGGCATCTTCAGCCTGGACAAGGGCAAGAACATCACGACGATCGATGGCGGGATCATCGTGACCGACCGGGAGGATCTCGGGGCAGTGCTTCAGGCAAAGGTCGCGGCGCTGCCGCAACCGTCGGCAGCGACTCGTTTGGTATATTTCGCGAAGCTGATGGCGTATTCGATCTTTCTCCATCCGCGACTCTACTGGATGCCTGACAGCGCGCCCTTCCTGAAATTGGGAACGACGATGTATCCGCACGATCTCGTGATCGAAGCGTACCCAAGGTTTCTGGCCAGCGTCGGCAACCGCCTTTTCAACCGGATCGAGGCGCTCACGTCCGCGAGAATCGAAAACGCCCGGTACCTCCTTGGGAAGCTGCATGATGTGGACGCTGTTCAGCTCGTTTCGATCCTGCCGCAGGCCTCTCCGGTCTTCCTGCGACTGCCTCTTTTTGTGCGAGGAAACCAACGAGATCGAGCCGTCGCCATGCTGCGTCAGGCTGGTATCGGAGCCAGTGGCTCCTTTCCAACGTGCATCGCCGACATCCCCGATATCGGCGCGAGCCTGTTCAGGGGGACGTCGAACTCGGAAGCCGGCAGATGGGTGGCGGCGCACATCCTGACACTGCCCACGCATTCGTTTGCAAGCAGAACGATGCTGGATCGAGCAATCGCAGTGCTGAAGTCGAGCACGGCCGGGTGATGCGCCGCACTGCATCGCGGGACATCGCGGTTACCCCAACGATCGGCGCGAGATAGCCGCCAAGACAATGTTCGATCATCCAAAGCTGCGGTCATGGATCCGCTCTGCACTGGCGCGGGTGCTCTACCTCGTGGGAGCGCTGCACCTGCTGTTGTGGATTCGGCTGCGAAACCGTGCCGTCGTGTTGATGTATCACCGCGTCATCGACCGGGAAGACCGGCACAAGGCGTATTCGCACCCTGGAATCATTGTCGAGACATCGACCTTTGAAGAGCACCTCCGATTCCTGCGCCGGCACATGCACGTGACGTCGCTCGGGGAATTCAGCGACCGGATGATCAACGGCCGGCCGTTTGCGAAGCGCACGTGCCTGATCACCTTTGATGATGGCTGGCAGGATAACTATACTCATGCATTTCCGCTCCTCACAAAATACGAGCTGCCGGCGACGGTATTTCTGACATCGGGCTTCGTCGGCAGCGGTAGAAGTTTCTGGCAGGAGTCCCTCGCCCATTCGCTCTTCGTCGCGCTCGAGGCTGTGGATGAACCAACGGTGAGAGCACGTGGGGAAATGCTTGCGAAGCTGGGGTTGGACGCGTCGTTGCTGCTTCCTGACGAGTCAGGCAAGGCCGTAATCAAGGAGAATGTGAGCCGCGCCAAGAACTTCCCGGAGCAGGAGCGGGAAGTTCTGGTGGACAAGGCAAGGAGGTTGGCGGATGGGCAATCCAGCCCCTCCGAGCACATCGACTCCTTCCTCACGTGGGCGCACGTGAGGGAAATGGCGGCGGGAGGAGTCGACTTCGGCTCGCACACGGTCAACCATCAGCTGCTCACCACGATTCCATCGGACGAGGCGCAGGAGGAAGTGCGCGGTTCAAGACGTGCCATCGAGAAGGAGTTGGGCAAGGAGATCATCGCCTTCAGCTATCCCAACGGCAACTGCGATGCGGAGTCCCGGCGGATCGTCGTCGACAATGGCTTCGACCTGGCTTTTGGCACCGAACCGGGGCTGGTGGCATCGGGGGACGACCGCTTCACGATCAAGCGGATAAACATTCACCAAGGGGCCGCCTCCAGCATACCGCTCCTGATGGCGACGATAGTTGGCATCCTGTGAACGCCCCGACCGGGCAACCCGGGATGGACTGGCTGATGAAAGGTTGACCATGAATTGCCGCGAGTCCTTGGCCCTCCGCTGAACTTCATGCAAACACTGTTCTGGATCCAGTTCTGCGGAATCGTCTACGCCTACCTTGGGTATCCCCTGGTGTTGCTGTTGCTTGCGTCCATTTCGGCTCGTCGAGAGAAATCGACGGAGACGCCTTCGGGCGCGCAGTACTTTCCATCCGTGACGATGATCGTTCCGGTTCACAACGAGGATTCCGTCATCGGGCGGAAGCTGGAAAACAGTCTCGCGCTGGATTATCCGCGCGAAAGGCTGGAGATTCTGTTCGTCTCCGACGGGTCGACGGACGGGACGGCCGAAATCATCAGGAGTCGCCTCGTACCTGGTATCAGGTTGCTGGAGTTGCCGGAACGCGGCGGCAAGGCCCGGGCCCTGAACCACGGACTGAAGCATGCCACCGGAGAGGTCGTCTGCTTTTCCGATGCTTCCATCGTGTTGAACCCGGACGCATTGGCGACGCTGGTGGCGAATTTCCGCGACCCCGCAGTCGGTTGCGCTTCGGGCGAGGACTTCATTCCAGGCGGAGGAGGCGAGGGGCTTTACGGGCGTTACGAATTGGCGTTGCGCCGACTGGAGTCGAAGGTCCACTCGATCGTGGGAGCGAGCGGCAGCTTCTACGCGCAACGCCGGTCCCTGTGCGGGGAGTTTCCCGAGGGCATGGCCCCGGACTTCCTGTCCGTGCTCAACACCGTGGAGCAGGGGTATCGCGCGATTTCCGATTCCGGGGCCAGAGGCTCGATGACGAGCCTCAGCAGCAGCCAGGCGGAGTTTCAGCGCAAGGTCCGGACCATTCTGCGCGGAATCTCGACTCTGTTCCTCAAGTGGAAATTGCTGAACCCGCTGCGGTTCGGGGTGTTTGCATTGGAACTCATCTCGCACAAATTGATGCGCTGGTGCGTCCCGTTCTTCCTGATCGTGCTGTTCGTCAGCAATCTCTTTCTGCTGGATCAGGCGGCATACGTCGTCTTCCTGGTCGGGCAGATCGTGTTCTACGCATTGGCGATGCTGAGTTGGCTCGGCGTTCCCCTGGTCGAGAAAAGTCTTGCGGGGCGTGTTGCCGCCTACTTCACCATTGTCAACGTGGCAACCCTGGTCGCCTGGTGGAAGTACGCGTCGGGAGTGAGGCAGGAGATCTGGAATCCGACTCGCAGGGAGTCGGCGGACTCATGAACGAGGTTCCGTTCTTTTTCCCCAGCAACGGCTTCGACTTGTTCGGCGTGATGCATGCGCCGCAGACAGCCGGCAGAAGCACGGCGTTCCTCTTCTGTCCGCCGTTCGGCGAGGAAATGCTCTGGACCCGGCTGGTCTACGTCAACTTCGCTCGCGAACTGGCCCGACGCGGATACCCGGTCCTGCGGTTCGACTACCGGGGGACCGGTGACAGCGACGGGGAGTTCGAGGATTCGACGGTTGAAACCTACCTGTCCGATATCCGGTGTGCGCTCGGAGTGCTCGCGGAGAAGTCAGGCCCCGCGTCGGGCACGGCGTTGCTTGGCTTGCGCTTCGGAGCCACGCTCGCTGCCCTGACCGCTGAAGCGGTTCCGGAGGTCCGCCGGCTGGTCCTGTGGAGCCCCATCGTGAATGGCGCCGCGTACATGCAGGAACTCCTGCGGGTCAATCTGACGACCCAGCTGGCGCTGTACAAGGAGGTCCGCCAGAACCGGGAAGCCCTTGTCAAGGCGATGGCGGAAGGCAAGCCCGCCAATGTGGATGGGTACGAGGTCACCGGGGCGATGTTCGAGCAGGCCTCGTCGATCGACCTCCTGGCGGGACCCAAGCGCTCGGCCGCGAAGTGCCTGATCGCGCAGATTGCCCCGACGTCCCCAGCCGACGCTGCACAAGGAACTGTCCGGGCTGTGTTCGCTCTATCAGGCCGGCCACGGCCTGGTTGCGGTCGAAGAGCCCTTCTGGAAGGAGATCAGGACGGTCTATGCGCGGGCCGGACGACTGTACGAGGACACGTTGAGCTGGCTGGAGCAGTGTGAAGATGAAGTGTGAGCCCGTCGTCTTCGCCAACGCCGATGGACTCAAGCTGTTCGGAATCGTCCATCATCCGGATCCGGACAAGGTCGAGACCGACCCCGATCATCCTGCTTTCGCCGGGGATCAAGTCCCGCGTTGCGCCGCATCGACTGTACGTGAAGCTGGCTCGCCGGCTTGCCGGGATGGGCTTCAGGGTTCTCCGTTTCGACTTCTCCGGCCTGGGTGATTCCGAAGGCTTGGTGAACGAGGCGACAGCCGCCGAGTTCTACGGGACCGTCCAGCTTGGGCGATATGTCAGCGACACCCGCGCGGCGATGGATTGGATGGAGAAGGAATACCATGCGTCGCGGTTCATCCTTGCGGGGTTGTGCGGGGGCGCGATCACCGGCCTGCTGGCCGGGGCGAACGACGGGCGGGTGGATTCGCTGATCGGGCTGGGCCTTCCGGTCATCCTCGACAGCGATCAGGTCGACCCCGCGAAGTACCTGACGACCGGCGAGCTCGATCAGTGGCGCGAGGGGTATGTCTCGAAGCTTTTCGACCTCAGATCCTGGGTGCGATTGCTCACCTTCAGAAGCAATTTTCGAGTGATCCTCAAGGTGCTCCTGAGTTCCCTCAGGCCCCCCGCGAGGCACCCGGTGGCCGGCGGCACTGCGCGTGCCACCGCAGCCTGCGAATTTGAATCCGTTGCTTCCGATCGCGTTCGAGACCCTGGTTTCAAAGCGCGCGGTCCTGCTGATTTTCAGTGAGGGGGACCGACTCTATTCGATTTATCAGGAAAGATTTGCGCAACCACGTCAAGCGAGCCTGCAGCACCACAAAGGCAATTACGAAGTTCACGTGGTCGAAGGGGCCAATCACATTTTCTCCTTTCCCCAGTGGGAAGAAGGTATGTCGGGTCATGTCGTGTCCTGGCTGGACCGGCACTACGCTGTCGCGTGAATCCGGGAAAGGCGACGAGCCGACGGCTCCGCTCCGGGGGGCGAGGAGCCGGTGGCGCGCACAGAGACAGCCAAGCGATCGCCGGCAGACATTGCGTTTCCCCTACCGGGACGCACCATTGGCCGGGGTTTTCTGGCAGGATCACGTGCTTCATTGGTACAGCATAGGAAGAAGAAATGAAGGAATCCACAGCGAGCCTTACCCCGATCGAGATCCGCGAGCCGGTTCGACCGCCGCCCGCGCGTCCGAGCGTCGGGCGCGTGCTGCGCGCCCTCTTCATCGAGCACCGCCTCCCCTACAGGATGCAGATGGCTCGCGAGCGCTTCCTGCATTCGATCGGACTCACGACCAAGAAGGTCGAGTTCGACGGCCTTCGGTTCCAGGTCCGACGGCTTGCGTGGGACGAGGGCTTTCTGCGTCACGCCATTGAGCGCGAGGACTATACGAAAGGGGGGTTTTCGCTGCACGAGACAGATACGGTGATCGACATCGGCGCGAACATCGGCGCTTTCGCAGTCTACGCCGCTCGGCAGGTTCCCCGCGGGCGCGTGATCGCCTTCGAGCCCGCGTCCGACAACTACGAACAGCTGGCCCGAAATGCGGCGTTGAATCACTTGACCAACCTGACGCCGCTGCGGGCTGCGGTTGCCGGTCGTGCCGGGGTGATCACCCTCTACCGTGGGGAAGGATCCGGAGTTCACAGCACGACGGAAGGCCACCTTGCCGCCTGCACCGGGACGGAGGAGGTCGAGGCGATGTCGCTGGAGGACGTTTTCAACCGCTACCAGATAGAACGATGCCAGCTGCTCAAACTGAATTGCGAGGGGGCCGAGTATGAAATCCTGTATTCCGCACCCGACTCGGTTCTGGCGAAAATCAAGCGAATCGCCATGGAGTATCACGCCAAGGAGAACAAGAGGCAGAAGGCCAACGAGATGGTGAGCTTCCTCCGCCAGCACGGATTCGAGGTGGTCGAGTACAAGGACTATGTCGACCTGGATTGTGGTTTCCTCAGTGTGCAGCGCGCCGCGGGCGCCACTAGTACGCAGTCGTCGACCTGAAGCCAAAGAATCGTTCAGGTGCTGATGGCACTGCAATCGCAGAGAAGCGATAGGTGGGGCGGCGAATCAGGGACGAGCAGAGCATTCGGATGCTATGGAAGGCAGAAGCGTCTGGGCAGCGGGTCAGGGAGTGCTGCCGGAAGCAGATCATGACCGGACAAACGGGGGCTGAGCACAGAGTTGGCGGAGTTCGCGCTTCGGCAACCGCCCAGGATTGGAGACGGCGAGAGCAGCTGTTGGCGACGACGCCGGCGTATCCACGCTTCTTCTACCGGCACTCGACCGCATGTCTACGGCCGGGGCTTGAGCTGACGTCCTGAGGCTATGGGGCCGGCTGGTACTGAACGTGCCTCTGTGTTGGCCCGCTCGCTCAACTCGCCTGCCGAATGGCCACAAATTTCCGAATCAGGTCACCTCCAATGGTGACCTTCGTCGGAGCGAGACGACGCGGCGGGCAACATGAAGCAAGCTGTCGAACTGTTGCCACTGATGTCAAAGCGAGCTGGGAACATCCCGATGCCGACAAGAATACTATACGTAGAAGGCTGCCGCGACGGGACCGTCGGCGGATCCCACATATCGCTGTATTCCATGCTGACGAATCTCGACCGGACCCGATTTCATCCCCTGGTGGTCTTCTACGCCGATCATTACATTGCCGAGAAGGTTCGCGGCTTGACCGGGGATGTATACACCTTCAAGAACGAGAGACCCACTCGACATGGCGCGCTTGTTGAACCGCCTTTCACCCTCCTTGAGCATGCTGTCCCCGCTGCTCGTTCCCTTGCAGAAAATGGTCAACTTCGTCTGGTTTTTTCTGCGGCCGTCGTTCGGCTACGCACGGTTCCTGAAGAACAAGTCCGTCGACATCGTGCACCTGAACAACAGCATCAATACCAATCACGACTGGATGCTCGCGGCCAGACTGGCGCGAGTCAGACTCGTTTCCCACGAGAGAGGCATCAGCGAACAGCTGTCGAAGTCGTCCAGGTTGCTGGGCAGCTCGGCCGACGCGCTGGTTTGCATTTCGAGCAAGATCCGCGAGACCTTGCTCAGGCAGGGACTGAGCCGCGGAGAAGATGGTGGTTGTCCACAACGGCATAGACACGCTGCGAGTTCGTCCCGACGCAGGAGCCGGAGCGCTTGAAATCACTTCATGGAATCGGCAGGCAGCGATCCGGTCATCGGGGTCGTGGGCAACATCAAGCAATGGAAGGGACAGGAAACCGCAGTTCGCGCCACGGCGATCCTGAAGCGGACCTGGCCGGGCATAAGGCTGCCTGCTGGTCGGGGGCGTGAACGCAGGACGATCCGTACAAGAGCTCATCTGGAGGAAGTCATTCGAGGAGCCTGGGCGTCGAACGAAACGTCATCTTCACCGGCTTTCAGGAGAATCCGGCCGACTACATCAATGCCATGGACGTCGTTGTCCACGCCTCGATCGAGCCCGAACCCTTCGGGACGGGTGAATATCGAAGCGATGTTCCTGAAGAAGCCCGTCGTGTCGACGAACATCGGAGGGCCGACGGAAATATTCGACGACGGCGAGAATGGATTCCTGATCGATCCCGGCAAGCCCGAGCTGCTGGCGGAGAAGTTGTCGATGCTGTTGAGTGATCCGGAACTGAGGCGGCGAATTGGCCAGCGCGCCCACGAGACGGTGATGGAGAGATTCACCATCACCAAGACGGTTCGGAGATCGAGGGCATATACGAAAGGCTCCGTCTGCCAATGACCTTCGCGCGTCGCCGGCAAGGGACGCGTGACCGAGATCAGCCGCACGAAACTTCTGGCCGCCGCCACGATGGGTGGTCCTGCAGACTTCGTGCACCGGCAACATGCGAAGGCGGACTTCGATGACAATCCGATATAAGGGGAAGCCGGATTCCGAAGACCTACGGCCGGTCTCCGGGATTCTCTTCTTCGGGCTGATTGCTCTTCTTTTGGCTTGAGTACGTCGAGGCCCGGAATCTATTTCCCGTTTCTTGACGCACTGAAACTGAGTCTCATCGTGCCGGTGGCGGTATTTGCCTTCACCCTGCTTGTCCAGTGACGGCAGATCGCACAGCGCAGCCGCTGAAGGCACCGGATACGAAGTGGTTCCTGCTTCTCGTCTTCCTGTTTCTCGTGCAATTCGTTACGGCGCCAGTACGACTTTACGTGTACGAAACGTTGAAGGGCGTCGTCGGGTATCTGCTCGTCTATTACGTGATCATTCGCCAGGTCGCGAGCCTCGGCAGATTGAAGGCCGTCATGAGCACCTTGGTTCTCGTGCACGTCCTGGTGATACTGCTGTACCCGGACGTGGTCCTGAATCCCGACACAAGGCATTACCTGGGTGGAACGTTCCTGGGGGATGGCAACGATTTTGCTTGGTCTGCCTGCATCGCAATTCCGTTCGCGCTGTTCCTGGCGTACAGCGGACGACAGCAAATTCGTGAAGGTCACCTTCTACGGGATATTCGTCCTGTTGATTCTGGCGGTGATAGGCACTCAATCCAGAGGTGCGAGTCTCGCGCTCGGTGTGGCCATGGTGTATCTGGTCATGAAGAGCAGGAGAAAGGCGCTTGCTCTGGCCGCCGTCGGCGTGCTCGTCGCGATGGTCCTGCTGTTTGCGCCGGACGCCTATTTCGACCGGATGAGCAGCATCAAGGATTACGAGACCGAAGGCTCCGCCCAGGGCCGGATTCTGGCGTGGAAGACGGCCGCGACCATGGCGCTCGACCATCCGCTCACCGGGGTGGGGGCGGGTCATTTCGGCGTGATGTTCGGCTTCAAGTACAAGCCGGCAGACTACATCGGACCGTACCTGAATGCCCATTCGATCTATTTCGTCATGTTGGGCGAATTCGGATTCCCCGGGATATTGGTGCTGCTGGGATTGATCATCGGAAATGTGGTCCGCAACGAGCGGGTCATTCGAAATCTGAGATCGTCGCGTGCGCCAGGAGATGCGACGAACTTGAGCTTGATGGTCGACAATGCAGACCGCATTGCTCGGGTATGCCGTCGGTGGCATGTTTCTGAGCGGCGTGTTTTACCCGCACCTGTTCGTTCTGGCCGGATTGATGCAAAGCGCCCGTCTCATCGCTGCGGGCGGCGGTTCGGGAAGCCGCGGTGCGAGCGCGAAGGTGGCGACGGTTCCCAGGACATGAGGCAGAGAGCGAGCCCGCAATGGAGGCCGACCCCTTCGATCACTCGACGGCGGATAGCCGACGCCCGGCAATGAACGCAGGACTCGCCGTCACTGACCCAGACATGAACATCCTGTTTCTTTCCCAGATCGTGCCCTATCCGCCGCACGGCGGTGTCCTGCAGCGAGGCTACAATCTCATTCGCGAGATCGGCAGGCGCAATGCGGTCTATCTTCTCGCGTTCGTGCATCCGGACGTTCTCGGCAATGCCGACCTCGTGGACGCAAGCCGAAAGGCCCTGAGCGAGCATTGCCGGAAGATCGAGTACTTCGAGCTGTGGCCGAAGCAGTCGAGGCTGCATCGAACGGCAGGATTGCTCTGGGGCGGAATATCCGGAAAGCCGTTCAGCGTTCTTGCGCACCGGTCGAGTGCATTCAAGGCCTCGATGAGCGAGATCCTCCGCCGGGAGGCGATCGACCTGGTCCATTACGACACGCTTGCCCTGGCCCAGTTTTCCGACGATGCGACCGGCGTCCCGAAGGTGCTCACCCACCACAACATCGAATCGCAGCTGATGAGCCGGCGGGCCGACACGGAAAGCAATCCGCTGGCGAAATGGTATCTGGCCCGGGAGGCCCGGAAGATCGGGGCCTACGAGCTCGCGCAGTGCGGCAAGTTCGACCTGAACATCTTCGTCTCGGACCCCGACGCGGCGTCCCTGAAGGCAAGACTGCCCGACATTCGCACGGAAGTGATCCCCAACGGAGTCGACCTTGGGTATTTCAGGTGCGACCGCGAGGACGAGGATCCCGGCAAGCCCGCGCTGATCTATACCGGCGGCATGAACATGTATGCCAACCGGGACGCGGTGATGTTTTTTCTGCGTGAGATCTGGCCTGCGATCAAGCAGGGCATGCCGGGGGTCACGTTCTACGCCGTCGGGCAGGATCCGCCTGCCGAACTGCTCCGGGTTGCCGAAGACGATCCCGGCGTGGTCGTCACCGGATACGTGGACGATATCCGTCCGTTCGTTTCACGGTCATCGGTGTATGTCGTCCCCCTGCGAGTTGGCGGGGGAACGCGCCTGAAGATCCTCGACGCCATGTCCATGGAGCGGGCGATCGTCTCCACCTCTGTCGGTGCCGAGGGGATCAACGTGACCGCAGGCAGGAACATCCTGCTCGCCGACGATCCCGGCGAGTTCGCAGCGAGGACACTCGAGTTGCTGCGGAACCCCGGTCTCCGTCGAAGGATCGGAGCCGAGGCCAGGTTGCTGGTCGAGGGCGAGTATTCCTGGGATCGCATCGGCGGCAAATTGCAGGACGCCTACGAATCCGTCGTCGCCGGCAAGGGTGAATCGGGAGCAGCCGCGTGAATCCACTCCTGACGAAGATGTACGGGGCTAGTCCCGTATTCCTGCAGAATTTCCTTCTGACGGGATACAGCGCGATTCTCGACAGGCAGCGCTACGGGAGAGGTTTCAGCGACCATGCGGAGTTGCTGGCGAAGTCGCAGTGGTTCGGAAAGGCCGAGCTGGAGGCCTACCAGGACGAAAAGCTGAGCGCGCTGGTTCGGCACGCGTACGACACCGTTCCGTACTATCGCGCGATCTTCGATGAGCGGCGCCTGAAGCCGGGGGATGTCAGGACCCGGGGCGATCTGGCAAAGCTCCCGCTGTTGACCAAGGATGACATCAGGAAGAACTTCAAGAATCTCATTTCATCCGCCGTGGCGCCGGGCGAGCGCAAGTTCGGCCATACGAGCGGAACGACAGGATCGCCGTTGGAGGTGTGTTACGACACCTCGGTGATCCATGCCACCTATGCCGCGCTCGACCGGCAGTACCGCTGGGCCGATTGCCGACTTGCCCGCGACGGCGACCCTATCGCCGTTGCGCGAGGCAATGTCATCGTCCCGCTGAACCGGAAGAGGCCGCCGTTCTGGCGATACAACCACTTCCACAACCAGCTTCTCCTGTCGTCGTTCCACATGTCGAAGGAGAACCTGGGAAGTTACTTCGAGGAGATGAGACGATACGGGGTCCAGGTCCTCGACGGCTACCCCTCGACGTTGTTTGTACTGGCGAAGCATCTGAAGAACAGTCACGCGACCTTCCCGCTGAAGGCGGTCATTTCTTCGTCCGAGACCCTGTACGATTTCCAGCGCGAGATCATCGAGAGCAGTTTTCAGTGTCGGGTCTTCGACTACTACGCGGTCGCCGAGCGAGTCGCCTTTGCGACGGAGTGCGAGGCGCACGCCGGTCACCACATGGTCATGGAGTACGGGGTCTCGGAAATCGTCGATGACCAGGGTGACCCGGTGGCCGCAGGAACGCCCGGTAGACTTGTGGGAACCAGCCTGCACAACCGCGCCATGCCGCTGATCCGCTACGTGACCAACGACCGCACCGCGATTCGACCCAGCCGTTGCGCCTGCGGTCGAGCGTTGGAGGTGATGGACGACGTCACGACCAAGGCCGAGGACACGCTGACGCTCAGGGACGGCCGCCTGATCTCGCCTTCCGTCCTGACCCATCCCTTCAAGCCCCTCGACAGCATCGAGGAATCCCAGATCATCCAGAAGGAACTCGACAGGATACTGGTCCGCATCGTGCCAAGGCCGGATTACACGGAGCGGGACACCGAGCATCTGATCCGGGAGCTCAAGAGCCGGCTCGGCCAGGAGACGGCCATCGAGATCGAACTGGTCGAGCAGTTGGCCCGGACCAAGGCTGGAAAGTTCCGGTGGGTCATTTCGGAAGTGCCGCTGGGCATATGAGGCGTCGCCGGGAATGTGCGGAATCGTAGGCATCGTTCACAAAGACCGCCAACGTCGGGTCGATGAGTCCCGCCTGGTCGGGATGCGGGACCTGCTCGTCCATCGCGGTCCCGACGACGCCGGTTGCCATTTCGACGGTCACGTGGGTCTCGGGCATAGGCGCCTGTCGATCATCGACCTGTCGAGCGGCCACCAGCCGATGACCAACGAGGACGGGTCATTGTGGATAGTCTTCAACGGTGAAATCTACAATTTCCAGGCGCTGCGTGAAAGGCTGGTGGCCAAAGGCCATCAATTCAAGACGAAGAGCGACACCGAAGTCATCCTGCATCTGTACGAGGAGGAGGGGCCGGACTGCGCCCGTTCGCTGAACGGCATATTCGCCTTCGCCATCTGGGATGCGAGAGACCAGTCGCTGTTCCTGGCGCGGGACCACATGGGCGTCAAGCCGCTGTACTACGCGGTGACCGACGAGGCCCTCGTCTTTGCCTCGGAGATCAAGTCCATCGTCAACAGCGGCTACGTCGAACCACGCTGCCGCGACGAGGGGGCATTCGAGTACTTCGTGTTCAGGCACGTTTCGGGTGAGCGCACGCTGTACAGGGACGTGAACTGCCTTCTGCCCGCGCACACGCTGGTGCTGAAGAACGGCGAAGTCCGGATCGATCAATTCTGGTCGCATTACCCGAAGCCCGAGGAGGGACCTACGAGTCTGGTGGCCGCGGCGGATGAGTTGTCCGCCCTGATCCAGGATGCCGTCGGCATGCAGATGGTCAGCGACGTGCCGTTGGGAACATTCTGCAGCGGCGGCGTGGATTCCAGCCTGGTCACCGCGTTTGCGGCGCGCCTGACCGAAAAGCGGATCAACACCTTCTCCGTCGGCTTTCACGAGCCCGATTACGACGAGACGCAGTATGCGAGGCTGGTTTCAAAGCAGTACGGAACCATCCACCACGAGCTGAAAGTCAGCAACGAGGAGTTCGCCGACCTGCTGCCGACGATGATCTGGCACAACGATGCGCCGCTGAATTTCGCCAACTCGATACAGATCTATGCGATCAGCAAGCTGGCCAAGGAATTCGTGACGGTCGTCCTGACCGGGGAGGGGGCGGACGAACTGTTCGCGGGCTATCCGCGCTATCTGGTTCCTTCGCTGAGCCATTCCTATGGCAGATTGCCCGCGTTCGTGCAGAGACTTGCGCCGACCGGTACGCGCAACGATCGGGGAATCACCGACTGGAGAAGATCAGTCGCCATGCCCGCTATCGGCCCGACGACGCGTTGCTCTACAACTCGGGTTTTCTCGATCCGGAGTTCGCACGGAATCGTGCTCGAGGGCGACTTCGGCGACGACCTGGCTTACCGCAGGTCATGCTTGAGCGAGACTTCCGAGAATGCAGCTGGACCGGGTGAGTCGTCTTTCGCTTCTCGACCAGAAGAACTACCTTGTCTCCATCCTCGAGAGGCAGGACAAGATGAGCATGGCGGCGAGCATCGAGTCGAGGGTTCCCTTCCTCGATCATCGGATCGTCGAGTTTGCCAACCGGCTGCCGGTGCGATTCAAGACCAGGCGATTTCGAGACGAAGGCGATTCTCAAGCAGGTCGCGCGCAAATTTCTTCCGGCAAGCGTCGTCGACCGACGGAAGTCGGGATTTGGCGTGCCGCTGAGGAGCTGGCTGGGCGATCCGAGGGGCCTCGGCAGGTACCTCGACGAATTGCACGGACGATCAGGTCATGGCCCGGTACGTCAACCAGGAAAAGATGGCGGAGCTGATCGGGCAGCACAGATCGGGGCAGCGCGGACCACTCCGAGTTCCTGTGGACCGCGATCAACTTCATGCTCTGGACGAAAGCCGTTCGCCAGTGATGCTCTGCTCGATCATCATCCCGACGTACAACCGCGCATCGTATCTTGGTGCGGCCATCGACTCGGTATTGGGCCAGATGGTGCCGGGAGACGAACTCATCGTCGTCGACGACGGTTCCGAGGACGACACGCCGGCTGTCCTTCGCAAGTACGGGAACCGCATCACGGCGATCCAGGGCGGGCACGGCGGCGCCGGGCGGGCGCGCAATCTCGGCATCGAGCGGGCCGGGAATGACCTGGTGGCTTTCCTCGACTCGGATGATCGCTGGTTTCCGCACAAGTTGCGGCTTCAGCGCGAGTTCATGGCGCGCCGCCCCGATGTGCTCTTTTCCTTCACCAATTTCGAGGTGGAGTTCCGCGACGGCTCGGTCCGGCCGAGGTACCTGGAACTCTGGCATCGCGACCATGCCACCTGGGAGGAGGCCTTCGGCCCCGGCGTTCGAGTATTCCTCGGTCGCCCCGCTGCCGCAGGGAATCCCGGATTTCCCGGTCTACGAGGGCGATCTCTATCCCCTTCAGCTCACCGGGTTCTACGTGCTGACGGATACGCTGGTGGCGCGACGCAAAGAGGCGGGCGACGCGCTGCACTTTGCCGAGGATCTGAAGACGTACGAGGACCTGGAGTGCTTCTACCGGCTTTCGCAGCGAGGCAAAGCGGCATTCCTGGATGTCGAAACCGTTCGCCAGCTCGATCACCCCAACGACCGATTGTCCCAGCTGGCCAGCATCGACAAGATCGACGCCCGCCTCACGCTCATGCGCCGCTTCTGGGGCGCTGATGCGGCCTTTCTGCAGGAGCATTCAGCTCTCTATCGTCGCAGTCACGACAGATCTGCTTCTGCAAAAGGCCGGGCTCCTCCTTTCCCAGGGAAAAAGCCGGATGGCGAGGACTGCGCTTTCCGAGATGTCTTCGCCTCCCACGGTCATGAGGTTGCTTCCCTTTTGCCTGGCTGGCTGACGGCTCGCGCGCTGGAACTGCGCCGACGCAGTCGCGAACACTGATGCCGATGAAGTCCGCCGTCGTGACACTAGGCCCGTCGCATGACAAGCCGTGGTGGTGGAAGCATCTCGCGCTCGACGAGGGAAGTGTCGGCTGGACTACATTCGACTCGTTTACAGGGATCGATTTTCACAGGACATCCCCACGGTCGGAAATCCCCATGGTCATGCTGCGGGTCCTCAGGCATCTGCTGAGATGGCGCAAGCAGTATTCCCACGTGTTCACCGTCGAACTGGATTTGGTGGGACTTTCGATCGCGTTCTGGCAGACGGTTACCGGCATGAGGCGCCCGAGGCATGTGATAATCCAATTCATCATGCGCGAAAGGCAGACCGACCGTTCGGTCGAGAGCCAAGTACGCCCTGATGCGCTTCGTGTTTCGGTCCGTTCACCGTGTCGTCGTTTCCTCGACTTCGGAAGTGGAATATTACCGAAGAGCATTCGAGTGGCCACGTCGAAAACTGGTTTTGTACCGGTGCTTACCAACCCTGAATTGCTCGAACAGGATGCCGGCGACGGAAGAGGACTTCTGTCGTTGCCGCCGGACGTACCTTTCGCGACTACGACACGTTATTGCGGGCGATTACCGGAACCAACCTCAAGCGTGCTGATCGTCGGGGGGGGCGGCGCGCACAGGCAGTATGCCGGTCTGGAAAACGTGCAGGTGATGGAGAACATTCCCGTTGCGGAGCTCGAGAGCCTGATGCTGCGATCCCGCGCCGTGGTCGTCCCGCTGCAGGACCGCGCGATTTCCGTGGGGCAGAGCGTGGTGCTTCAGGCAATGGCTCTCGGGAAGGCTGTCGTCGCGACTCGAACGGCAGGCACCATTGACTATATCGACCACATGAGTGACGGCATTCTGGTCCCACCAGGAGACGAGCAGGAATTGAGGGACGCGCTGCTTCTTCTGGAAAGCGCGGAGCTCCGTCGAAGCTGGGGGCGAGGGCGCGATCACGCATCGCGAAGATGCATTTGCCGAAGCATTATGCGGAGTCGATTCGCAAAGCGATTGCTGCGTAGAGTCGACCTCAGCTCGCCGTGTTCATGCCCATGTCTGAAGCGCGATCCAGATGTTCGACATTCTGAGAAAGCTGGATGACTTGCTCGGCCAACAGGCGCGCGGGCAGGCGTACCTGGTGTTCGGCCTGGTGCTCGTGATGGCTGTGGTCGAGATGGCGGGCGTCGCTTCGATCATGCCGTTCATCGCCCTGCTGTCCAATCCGTCGGTCCTGGATACGAATCAATATCTCTCTTCGGCCTACCGGCGATTGGGGTTCGGTTCAAGGGAGACCTTCCTCGTTTTTCTCGGCTCCGCGACTTTGATACTGCTCGTCGGGTCCGTCGTTCTCAGGGCGTTCACCCTTTGGATCCAGCTCCGGTTCATCAACATGCAGGGCCACATTGTCAGCAGTCGTCTGGTGGAGTCCTACCTTCGACAACCCTACGAATGGTTCCTGCGGCACCGCAGCTCGGATATCGGCGTGAATGTCCTTGCCGAGGTCACCAACGTCCTTCAGGGCGCCGTGTATCCCGTCATGCTGCTGTTCGCGAACGGGATAGTGGCATTGCTGCTGGTCGTCCTGCTGGTTGTCGTTGATCCCTTGCTGGCGGCGATGGTCACCGTGGTGATCGGGGGAATCTATTCGGGCGTGTTCCTGGTCGTGAGGAAGTACGTCGAGCGGATCGGCGAGGTGCGCGTTCGCGCCAATCGCGAGCGGCACCACGCGCTTCAGGAGACTTTCGGCGGGATCAAGGACATCAAGGTTGCAGGACTGGAGTCCAGCTTCCTGGACCGGTTTCGCGCCCCGTCGGAGCGCATGGCGCGATCGAGCGTGGTCGCCGCGGTGGTCAGCGAGTTGCCGTCGTTTGTCATGCAGGCAGTGGTGTTCGGGGGGATGCTGCTGGTCATGCTTTACCTCATCGTGTCCTACGGCACTCTCCAGGATGCCTTGCCGGTGATCTCGCTCTATGCGCTTGCGGGATATCGCCTGTTGCCGACGCTTCAGAGTGCTTATCGAAACCTCACCGGGTTGCGCTTCACCATTCCTGCCGTGGAGGGTCTGCATCGCGACGTGATGGAGTTCAAGCGGACCGCCTCGAGCATTGCCGCTCAGGAACCGGAGGCAGATTCCTCCAAACCGCTGGGCTTGCGGCGGACGCTCGAACTCAGGAATGTCGGCTTCCGGTACGCGGGTTCCGAGCATCCGGTCCTGAAGGACATCTGCCTGACGATCCAGGCGTATTCGACCATTGCCCTCGTCGGATCGACGGGTTCCGGAAAGACGACCACCGTGGATCTGCTGCTCGGCCTTTGAGGCCGACCACGGGTCAGTTGCTGGGCCGACGACACGCCGATCACGGGCGGAAACATCAGGTCGTGGCAGCGCACCATCGGGTATGTCCCGCAGAGCATCTTTCTGGCGGACGATTCCGTCGCCGCCAACATCGCGTTCGGCATCGCGTCCGGAGAAGATCGATCGAGGCGCTGTCGAGAGGGCGGCTCGCATCGCGAATCTGCACGACTTCGTCACGGCCGAGCTGCCTGATGGCTACGACACCGCGATCGGCGAGCGCGGCGTGCGTCTTTCCGGGGGCCAAAGGCAGCGAATCGGCATCGCCAGGGCGCTCTACCACGATCCGGAGCTGTTGATTTTCGATGAGGCAACCAGCGCGCTGGACAGCGTTACGGAGCAGGCGGTGATGGAGGCGGTCTACACGCTGGGACAGAAGAAGACGATCGTCATGATCGCGCACCGGCTCAGCACCGTTCGGGCATGCGACCGGATCTATGTGCTGGATCGAGGGCGAATCGTCGCCGAGGGACCGTACGACGAACTGTTGTCCACGAGTGAAATGTTTCGCGCGATGGCCACGCAGGGCGCTCATGCCGGAAATCCACCGGACGAACGTGCTGCCGCTCCGGATCAGGCGCTGCCGGCAAGAGTCGCGAGCTGACGGATCGCGGCCAACCCGGCACTTGATCGGCGAGTGAACATTTCGTTTGTTGGCGCCAGGTCGCCGAGGTCAAATGGAAAACGCCCGTTCCCCGGAAACCAGCATCGTCATCCGCGCGTTCAACGAGGAGCGCTGGCTTCCCGAGGTGCTGAAGGCGATCGACAACCAGCGGTACCGGGACTTCGAGGTGCTGCTGGTGGATTCGGGTTCGCTGGACCGCACGCGGGATATCGCCGCCGCGAGCGGTGCCCGCATCGTCCAGTTGCGGTCCGAGGACTTCACCTTCGGTCATTCGCTCAACCTCGGCGTGCAGGAGGCGCGAGGCTCGTTGATCGCGATCGTCTCCGCTCACGCGATTCCGACGGGGGAGCACTGGCTCGAACGCCTTGTCGCCCCGTTGCGGCGGGCGGACACCGCGATGGTTTTCGGCGGACAGCGCGGCCATGCGGTCTCGAAGTTCTCGGAGGCGCGCGATTTCGAGCGGGTGTTCCCGTCCAGACCGCAGGCAATGGACGACGAGCACGTCTTCGTGAACAATGCGAACTCGGCGGTGAGACGGGACCTGTGGGAGCTGCATCCGTTCGACGAGGGGCTGCCGGGGCTCGAGGACGCGGAGTGGGCCATCCATTGGCTGGAGCGCGGGAAGTCGGTGCTGTACGAACCGGAGGCCTGCGTCTTTCACGTCCACACGGAGTCGTGGTCGCAGGTCCGCGAGCGCTTCTATCGCGAGGGGATCGCGGGACGATGGACCAAGGTCCGGATCATCCGCAACATCCCGGGGGAGATCTGGCGCGAACTGCGCTGGTGCGCGGCTGGATCTCCTGCTGGCGGCGCGCGAACGACGGCTGGGATCGCTGGCCCGGGAGATCGCGCAATATCGATATCACAAGACGGTGGGCATCGTGAAAGGCATCCTCGACAGCCGGAAGATCACCAATCCATCCACCCGCTCGGAGCTCTACTACAAGCGAAGCTTTCCGGCGGTGGTGATTCGCGGTGTGCACGAGGCGGCGATCGAGGAGCGGTCGATTCCGACGCTGAAGCCCGGGCGAGATCCTGGTGCGCGTCGCCTACGAGGGCATCTGCGCGACGGACCTGGAGATCCTCGAGGGAAGGCTCGGGTACTACAAGTCGGGGATGGCCAAGTATCCGATCGTGCCCGGGCACGAATCTTCCGGCACCGTGGTGTCGCTCGGAAAGAAGGTGAAGACCTTCGACGAGGGCGATCGCGTCGTGGTCGAGTGCATCCAGGGATGCGGCGCGTGCGCGGAGTGTCTTGCGGACAATGCGATCGCGTGTCGCGAGCGGCGCGAGGTCGGTGTCATCGGCATCGACGGCGGGTACGCTGCCTATCTGGTCACTCGGGCGCGCTACGCCCACAAGGTGCCCGCCGAGGTGTCGCTGGCTCAGGCCGCATTGGCGGAGCCGCTCGCGGTGGTCATCAAGGGCCTGCGCAGGCTTGGCGCTTCGTCCGGGCGCCACCGGGCCACGGCGGTGCGCCGTCGTCGGGGCCGGCACCATCGGCCATCTTGCCGCACGGGTGCTGGCGCAGCGGGGGCACGACGTCACGGTGTTCGACCGCGAGGCGGCGCGTTTGTCGCTGTTGAGCGATGTCGCCGCGACGTCGACGTCGCTCTCGCAGCTCGACGCATTCGACTGGTTCGTCGAAGCGACCGGCGACCAGTCGCTGCTGACGCCGCTGTTGCAGCAATCGGCCACCGGCGCGACATTGCTGCTGCTGGGGCTGCCTTACGCACAGCACAACTTCAGCTTCGAGTCGATCGTCGGATTCGACAAGACGGTCGTCGGGTCGGTCGGAAGCAGCGGAGCGGATTTCGAGGCTGCGCTGGCGACGCTGCCCTTGCTCGACACGAGCCCGTTTCTGCAGGCGCAGTATCCGCTGGAGGAGTACGAGCGCGCGTGGGATGCTGTGCGTTCACGAGCGCATATCAAAGTGATGCTGAAGATCGATGCGACCGCGGCCTGACGACCCCAATCCCGCGCGTGCCGGCGCCGATTGGCCTCCCGCGGTCGTTGCGGGGGCATACCAGACAGGCGTCCTGGGAGTCAGAAGCCTGGTCCGGCGCGGCGTCCGAGCCACGTGCTTCGACTGGGATCGGCGAAACTCCGGATTTCGCTCCGTCTATTGCCGGGCACACCTCTGCCCCAATCCGGGCGCGGATCCTGCGGGGTGGGTGGAATTCATGATCGAGCTGTCCGGCAAGCTGGGCGGCAAGCCGGTGCTGATCTCGAGTTCGGATCAGTACGTGTCGGCGATCGCCGATCACGCGGACGAGTTGGCCGAGCATTACCGGCTGTCTCCGGGCGTGGCACTGCAGGGCCTTTTGGCCACCAAGCAGACGCAGTACGAACTGGCCGCCCGACACGGCATGCCCATGCCGCGGACGCAGTTCGTGCACTCGCTCGACGACGCGAGGGCGTTTGCCGCGGGCGCCGAGTTCCCGTGCCTTATGAAGCCCATCCACTTTCGCGAGTGGCAGGCGTTTCCGAATGGGCACTCCCTGTCCTACGTCAAGGTGGCCATCGCCGAGACTCCAGCGCAACTGCTCGACAATTGGCGCCTGGCGGCCGCGGTCAACCCCAACGTCATCCTGCAGGAGATCATCCAGGGCCCCGATACCGACAAGCGCGTGTATCTGTCCTGCTACGACCGCGC
>CAWBRW010000011.1:0-21760 GCA_963791235.1 uncultured beta proteobacterium
CGCTCGGTGCGATCCTTGGTTTTGCCCAACTGATGGAATCCGGTTTGCCGTCACCAACCCCCCCAAAAACGCAGCATCGATCAGATTCTCAAGGCCGGCTGGTATCTGCTGGATCTGATCAATGAAATCCTCGATCTCGCGCTGATCGAGTCGGGCAAGCTGTCCCTGTCGCTGGAACCGGTGTCTCTGGCCGAAGTCATGCACGAATGCGGGACCATGATAGAAACGCAGGCGAAAAGCACGGCATCAGTGTGGCTTTTCGCGTTCGATACACCTTACTTTGTCGACGCCGACCGGACACGGGTAAAGCAGGTTCTCATCAATCTTCTTTCCAACGCGATCAAATACAACCGGAGGGCGGCACAGTTATCGTGGGCTGCGTACCAAGCGCCCAGGGACGCATTCGCATAGGGTGACAGACACCGGCGTAGGATTGATCACCGGATAAAGTTGAGCAACTTTTCCAACCGTTCAATCGTCTCGGCCAGGAGGATAACATCAAGAAGGCACCGGCATCGGCCTGGTAGTGAGCAAGCGACTGGTCGAATTGATGGGGGGCTCGATCGGCGCGGAAAGCACCGTCGGGAATCGGGCAGTGAATTCTGGATCGAAATGAGCTTGACGGCTGAGCCACAGCACGGCTTCCATTCAGCCGCACCCGCAGCCTTGCGCACCGCCGTTAGAAACCAACACGCGGTTGCGCACCCTGCTTTATGTCGAGGATAACCCGGCCAATCTGATGCTGGTCGAGGATCTCATCGCGCGGCGGGCCGATATGCGCTTGCTGAGTGCGCAGGACGCAACCATGGTATCACATTGCGCACGCACCCATCAGCCGGAGATTATCCTGATGGACATCAATCTGCCGGGCATCAGCGGTGTCGCGGCGTTGAGAATTCTGACGCGAGGATCCGCGACAAAACACATCCCGTCATTGCGGTTAGCGCCAATGCCATGCCGCACGATATCAAGGCAGGGTATGGAATCAGGGTTTTTCCGTTATCTCACCAAACCCATCAAGGTCACACGAGTTCGTCGATCGCTGGACGCGGCCCTGAAATTTGCGAAAACGCAAACGGCCCCCGCAAACGGGGGGCAGAAATCATAGTGATTGGTGCATCCGACATTCTCAGGGTAGCATCGGCCAGGTACCCGCTCCCGAATCCGAAGGCGACGAGCTCGCCGAGATCATCCAGGGTGCCGCTCAGGTGCGCGAAGGCCATATCGCTAGTGTGAGCCTAATTCTCGGCATGACCGACGACGTTGCATCCCGCATTGATGGCGTACCCGTAGCTGCTGGTCATCCCGGACGGAACGCCGATGTCCTTCATGCGCCCGTCCGCGTAGATAAAGGCGTGCCGTTGTGCATTCCACGCCTTTTCCGCGGCGAGTTCCCGGTTGCCGTGCCGCAATGTAAGTCCTAAGGGACACCCGTCAACTTTGCGGTGCCGGGGCCCAGGGAACGCTCCGGCTCGGGCGTTGGCTGAGTACCTGGCGGCGGCGTGGGATCGCCAGGCGCCGGTCGCCTCGTCAATGGCCGCTTACCGGAAGATTACTCGGCGACCGCTGAACGTCTGCAGTTGGCCGAACCCGGACCGTCAATGACAACGTCCAGTCTATCGTTGATGCGGTTTCCTTCCCCTTTCCATCGCTTCCCCCTTCACCGTTGTCGTCAATACCCGTAACCCTTCGACCCTTTGCCTCGGCTGCTTCGCGCGCAATGAGCGAAGCAGCCGCCCTTTTGGGTAGAGCCCTTCCCCTTGCCGTCCGCTCGGCGGACGCCCCTCCTGCCCTCTGCCCGCGCCTGGCGCCCCTTTCGCGCGCCCAATGCTCGGCGTGACCACCGGTCGCCGTAGCTGTGCGCGGACAAACCCGCGATCACAGCAGACCTCGACCGCGCGAACCACCGAAAAACCGTTTTACGTAAATTCGTTTTTCGCAGGACTTGTGGACCGTCGATCCCTAGCATGGCCTCCAGCGTGACCGGCGTTCCTCCCCGCCCAAGCGCTTGATCGTCAACCGACGATCCGCCGCCGCGGTTGCTGCTCCCCGTCAACCGCGGCGGCACCTTCAATGAGACGCGATGCAGAAAGCCTGGCCCTTGTTGTTGTGCGCGATCGCGCTGCCCGCCCACGCCTGCTGGCAGGACGCGGCCGCGCGCTACGGCGTCGACGCACGCCTGCTCTACGCGATCGCGCAACAGGAATCGAGCCTCAATGCCCGCGCGATCAATCGCAGCCATGCCGCGCGCACGGGGTCGGTGGATATCGGCCTGATGCAGATCAATTCGCGCTGGCTGCCGGTCCTGGACCGACACGGCATTCGCGAAGCTGACCTGCTCGATCCCTGCACCAACCTGCAGGTCGGCGCCTGGATTCTGGCGCAAAGCTTCCAGCGTCACGGCGCGACGTGGGAAGCGGTCGGGGCCTACCACGCGAGTTGTACCCAGTTGCCTCCACCCGACTGCGCCGCGACGCGCGCCCGCTATGCCACGGCCGTGTATCGGCGTCTCAACGGCGTCGCACCGCGACCGCCAGTGCATTAACCGCCGTCCCCTCCCACCCACTGATTGGAGATTCGATGATGCAATCGTTACCCGCCCTGCCCTCCCCCTTCCGTTTGATCGCCGGTCGCAAGGCCGCCAGGCAACCCTGGCTGTGGGCGGGAGCCTTGCTGCTCGCCAGCCTGCTGTTGCTGGCAACCGTGCCGTCGTATGCGATCGATCTCGTCAACCTCGGGGCCATCGGTGGACCGCTGGGCTCGGCCCTGAACACGCTGGGCACGCTGACCCCGGGGGTCAAGGCGCTGGTGGGGTTCATCAGCTTCGTGGTGGCCCTGATCTCGCTCGCGGCGCTGCGCAACTTCGGGCCGGTGCTCTATTACATCGGCGTGGCGATCTTCGCGACGGTGGGGCTCGTGATCGCCGGCGCGATCATGGGCGCGGTGATTTGAGTCCTCGCGGATGGACAACACCTTCATCCCGCGGCGGCTCAATGACGGCTGGAAGATCGCCTGGTTCGATCTCGACGTGGCGCTGCCGTTCGTGGCGATCTTCTTCCTCGGCCTGCTGGTCGGGCAGAAGCTGGGCGCGCTGGCGCTGGGCGTGCTGGTGAGCCGGGCGGTGATGCGGATCAAGGCCGACAAGCATCCGGCCTTCTTCCTGCATTGGGTGTATTGGCACCTGCCCTCGTGGTGCACGCCGCTCAAGCGCACGCCGCCGTCGTACCTGCGGCGGATGATCGGATGAAGCTCGGCGCGCAGGAGCAGGATCTGGCGGCGCTGCGTGGCGTGATCGCGCGCCAGAGCGTCCAGCTGATCGGGCTCCTGGCCGTGCTGGCGTTGGCACTCGTCACCGTCCTGCTGATGGTCGGTCGCGAGCGCACGGTGGTGACACCGCCCACGCTGCAGAAGTCGTTCTGGGTGGAGGGCGACCAGGTCAGCGGCTCCTACCTGGAACAGATGGCGGGCTGGATCGCCACGCTGATCCTGGACGTGTCGCCGGGCAACATCGATTACAACAAGACCATCCTGTTGCAGTACGCCGCACCGGATGCGCACGGGGCGCTGGCCCAGGCGATGGAACTGGCCGCGGCCAAGCTCAAGCGCGACAACGCCACCACGCTCTTTGCCGTGCAGCAGTTGACCCCCGACGAACCGACCATGTCGGTGGTCCTGAAAGGCCGGCTCGCCACGTTCATCAACGACAAGCGCGTGGCCGACACCGAAAAGACCTACCTCGCCGCCTTCCGCTTCGCGGGTGGGCGCATCCAACTCATCACCTTCAAGGAAGCGGACGATGCGGAAGTCTCTCCCGGCCGCGGCTATGGCTCGCGGTCTTGTTCGCAGCCAGTAGCCCAAGCGTACAGGCGCTGCAGGTGCTCGACGCCCGGGATGGCGTGAGTGTTGCGGCGAAGCTATCGCAGAAGGAACCGACCCGGATCAAGGTCGAAGGTGCGGCCATCGGCGAGGTGTTCGGCAACGTCTGGCAGGACAAGACCAATCCGGCCGGCGAAGTCATTGTCGAGACCGATCCGGGAAAGGGCGAACTCTACGTCCGCCCGGTGTCGGCGAGCGCCACCAAGCCGATCAATCTGTTCGTCTCGACGGCGCACGCCACGTACACGCTGCTGCTGCAGCCGGTCGACATGCCGGCGGACACCATCGTGCTGCGCGATCGCACGTCTCGCGTGGCGCGTTCGGCGATGAGCCCGGGCAAGGCGCCGACTCACGTGCGCGCGCTGACGAGCTTTCTCACCGCGATGGCCAACGATGCGCCGTCGCCGGACATGCGCGTTGAGGACACCGCGCTCGACGTCCGCTTGTGGCAAGGCACGCGCTTCACCCTGCTGCGGCGCTACGAATCGCCGGGGCTCATCGGCGAGCGCTATCTCCTCACCAATCTGGGCGAGGCAGCGCTCGCGCTGGAATCCCGCTGGTTCGGGAAGGATGGCGTGCTCGGCGTTGCCGTCGAACAGGCGACGTTGGAGCCCCAGGCCAGCACCCACGTGTTTGTATTGCGGGCCGCGACGCCATGATGGAAACACCGGACCCAAGCCCCGCGGGCCCGCGCGGTTGGGCTCCCACCGAAAGCCCGGCAGTGGCTGCTGCTGGGCGGGTTGCTGGTCGGCGCCTTTGCGCTGCTCTACGCCCTGTTCGCACTGACCGACAGCCCCAAGACCAATGCCCGTCCGGCGAGCGCGAAACCGGCGATCACCACGCACGTCCAGGCACCGGGGGCGCAGGTCGACGCCAAGGATCGCTGGATCGGCGAGGCCGGCAACAAGGTCGCCGAGCACGATCAGAAGCTGACCCGGCAGGAGCAGCTCAATGCCGAGGTGCTGGCGCGCTTCGAGACGCTGCAAAAGCAGATCGAGATCGCCCGGCTCACGCAACTGCCGCAACCCGGGACCGGCGTCGTCACGCCGGCACCCTCACCGCAACCGCCGGTGCCCCCGGGGACCTCGACCACCGTCGTCCCGGCCTACCCGCCCGCCGCCGCCTTGCCGCCGCTGCTGCCACCGCAGCTGTCGCCGCCGTTGCCGCCTCAGTTTCCACCTCAGTTTCCACCACTGCGCGCGGAGGGGAGCGGTTTCCCGAGCGGGGCCGCCTGGCGTTGGACCCGTACCGTCGCCGCGCCTGATCCGGATCACCGTGGAAGCAGCGGCGCCACGCTCGGGCGGCACCGGTGCCCCCGGGACGGCCACACCACCGTCCCCACCGGTGCCGGCCCGCGTGGCGACGATCGCCAACTATCTGCCGGTGTCGTTCACCAAAGCCGTCTTGCTGGGCGGGCTCGATGCGCCCACCGGCGGCCAGGCCCAGACCAATCCGCAACCGGTACTGCTGCGTCTCGCTGACCACGCGTTCCTGCCCAATCGGTTTCGCAGCGCGGTCAAGGAATGTTTGGTGATTGGTGCGGGTTACGGCGACATCAGCGCCGAGCGGGCGTACATCCGCACCGAGAATTTATCCTGCGTGCGCCACGATGGCCGCACGCTGGAAGTCAAGATTCACGGGTCGATCTTCGGCGAAGACGGCAAGGTCGGCGTGCGCGGCCGGCTGGTGTCGAAGCAGGGCCAGATCCTCGCCAACGCGCTCATCGCCGGTGTGGTGTCCGGCATCGGTCAAGCCTTCCAGGCCTCGGCGACCACCACCGCCATCTCACCGCTGGGCGCGGTCAGCACCATCGCCGACGGCAAGGAATTGGAGGCGGGCTTGAGCACCGGTGTGGGCCGCGCCATGGATCGCCTGGCGCAGTACTACATCACGCTCGCCGAGAAGACCTTTCCGGTGATCGAAGTCGACGCCGGCCGCACGGTCGATGTGGTGCTGACACAAGGGGTGGCGATCGACGTGCCGGACGATGCGACCAGATCAGAGCACCGACGTGAGCACCGAGGACGCGGTGGCCCGTCGCCCAACGATCGGTGACCAGGAGGGAGGCCATGATGAGGAGTAGACCGCTGAAGATCATCGCGCTCGTGGGCGCAACGCTGCTGGCAGCGGCAGCCGCCTTCGCCCAGGCACACCGACGTCACGCCCGAACAGCGACTGCTCAGCACCCTGCGGCAGCTCTACCCCGCCACCACCTTCACCCGCGTGCAAAGCACTCCCGTACCCGGTCTGTACGAAGTCGCGCTCGGTAACAACGTCGCCTATGCCGCGCGAAGACGGCCGTTACTTTGTGTTCGGACATCTGTTCGATCTGCAAACCCAGCGCGATCTGACCGTGGCCAATATGCCCGCATCGGCCCCATCGCCAGCGCGGGTCGATTTCGCCACGCTGCCGCTCGCCGACGCGATCAAGACCGTCCGTGGCGACGGCCGCCGCGTGCTCGCCGTGTTCAGCGACCCCGACTGTCCCTATTGCCAGGAGCTCGAAGCGCACCTCGCTGCCCTCGACAACGCGACGGTCTACACCTTCCTGCTGCCGATCGCCTCGTTGCATCCGCAGGCGACGAAGAAAGCCATCGCGGTATGGTGCGCCGCTGATCGGTCCCGTGCGTGGCGCGCGGTCGTGCTCGAACGCAAGACGCTGTCATTGAAGACCTGTGCGCACCCGATCGAGCGCAATCAGGCACTCGCCGCGAAGCTCGAGGTGCGCGGCACCCCGACGTTGATCGCCGCCGATGGCCGCATGGCCGCCGGTGCCATGCCGGCTGCGGAGCTTTCCGCGTGGCTCGATGCCGAGTGTGGCGATCGATAGCGCCGCCGCGCTGCCGGAGGATCGGCCATGAGGGTCGACGTGCCTCGCGGTGTCGGTCTTGTGCTGGCAGGTGCCGTGGTGTTCCTCGGCGGCTGCACGTCGTTGTCCGGGGTGGGTGGCGACACGCAATACGCCTGTCCCGCACCGCGCGGCGTGCAGTGCGGCTCGGTGTCGGCGAATTACCTGCAGTCGTTGCGCGGCGACCTGCCGGGTCAACCACCCACCCGGCGCGCGGGCTCGGATCCGGGAGGCGCAAGTGCCGCGACGGTGACGCCGGGGCGATCCGGGAACGCCAACGTCGATCCGGATACGCCGCTCTACTCGCCACCGCGCATTCTGAAGCTCTGGGTGGCGCCGTGGGAGGACCGCGACGGCGTTCTGCACGATGCCGCGTTCGTGTTCGTGCCGATCGATCACGGCCACTGGCTGCTTGACCCCGTGCGTGCCGCGCCGCGCCTTGAGAATCGCGCGATCAGGCCACCGCGGCCAGCCGCGGCACCCGCACCGGCGAACACCGGCACGGTGGACGCCGATGCGGCCCTGCCACGCCCGGTGTCACCGGCGGACCCGAAGGATGGCGATGCCCATTGAGTGGGCCGACACGCTGCGCACGTGGCGGCGCGCGTACCAGGCCGAGGGCAAGGGTCGCCTGGCCGACCTCCTGGCCCGTGGCTCCGGCAACGACAGCGATCCCCGCCAGTTCAGCGCGTGGCTGCCCTACCGGGCGTATGACCCCGACGGCGCGTTGTTTCAGAACCGCGACGGGGTCGGCTTCTGTCTCGACGTGCTGCCCCAGGCGGGCGCCGACGAGCGCATGGCCGAGATTCTGCAATCGCTCTACGCCAATTGCCCACCGGGCGCGGGCATCCAGATTCATCTCTTCGCCTCCCCGGCAGTGCGCGGGATGCTGACGCGCTACGCCAACCTGCGGATCAAGGACTCCGATCATCTGCAGAAGATGCAGGCCGAGGGGCGGCCCGTCCGGCAGGAGAACATCTTTCGCGCCCTGGCCCGGAAGCGCGTCGGCTTCCTCTTGGCCGGCGCCCGCCAGTCGCTGACCCAGGGCTTTCAGTACACGGTGCGCGACTTCCGCCTGGCGGTGTCGGTGCATTTGCCCGGTCGTCTCTCGCGATTTCGCCAAGCGCGAGGAATTGCTCTCGCTGCGGGAAGCGATGATCACCACCCTCAACGCGGCCGCCTTCCCCAGCCGGCCGTTCGACGCGGCCGACCTCGTCGCCTGGTGCGCGGTCTTGTGCAACCCGCAGCGCATTCTCCTCGATGCGCCACCGCCTACCTACGACGAGGGCCGGGAGCTCTTTGAGCAGATCGTCGATTTCGACACCACGCAGGAATCCGCACCGGATGGGCGGGCGTTGCGCTTCAATCAGGCGGGCATGGACGAAGCGACCGAGGTCCGCTTCTACGCCGTCAAGACCTTCCCCGAGCGCTTCGCGCTGTGGCAGATGGGAGGACTCACCGGGGACCTGCTGCAAGGCGCGCTGCAATACCCCTGTCCGTTCCTGCTCACCCTCGGGGTGGAGATCCTCGATCCGGAGACCACGCGCGCGGCGGTCTACGCCAACCAGACCCGGGCCACGCAGAACGCCGAAAGCCCGATGGCGAAGCTCCTGCCCGACATCCCCAAGAAGAAGCGCGACTGGGACGCCGCCGCCGACGCGCTCGATGCCGGCACCAAGCTCGTGAGTCTCTACCACGAGCTCGCCCTCTTTACGCCAACGGACCGGGCGACGCCAGGCCGAAGAGAGCGCCAAGGCGATCTGGCGCTCGCGCGGGTTCGAGCTCAACAACGACGTCTACCTGCACCGGCAGTCGCTGCAGGCGAGCCTGCCCATGCAGTTGTCGGAGTCCTTTCACCGCGACCTGAAGCGACTGCGCCGGGTCACCACCAAGACCGCCGCCAATGCGGTGCACCTGGCCCCACTCCTCGCCGAGTGGAAGGGCACGCCAAACCCGGTGCTGCTGTTCGGCGGCCGGCGCGGCCAGTTGATGACGCTCGATCTCTTCGACAACGACCAGGGCAACTACAACGCCGCGGTGATCGGCACCTCGGGGTCGGGCAAGTCGGTGCTGTTGAACGAAATCGCCTGGTCCTACCGCGCCATCGGCGCCAAGGTGTGGATGCTGGATCTGGGCCGCAGTTTCGAGAAACTCTGCCGCGTCTGCGATGGGCAGATGATCGAGTTTCGCGCCAGCGCGACGATCAACGTCAATCCGTTCTCGGCGGTCACCGACATCCACGACGACATGGCGATGCTGCAGCCGGTCGTCGCCAAGATGGCCTCACCGTCGCAGGCCCTCGATCCCTTCGCCTACAAGGCCATCGCCAGCGCGATCCTCATCGCCTGGGACGCGCACGGCCCCGCCATGACCGTGACCCACATCCGCGACGTCCTGGCGACGGGGCGCCTGCGCGATGGCAGCACGGCGGTCGATCGGCGCCTGCAGGACCTCGCGGTGATGCTGGAACCGTTCAGCCGGGACGGCGCCTATGGCCGCTACTTCGACGGTCCGGCGACCGTCGATTTCTCCAACGACTTCGTGGTGATCGAGGAAGAGGAGTTGAAGCAGAAGCCGGACCTGCACCTGGTGGTCAACCTGATCCTGCTCTACCGCATCACCCGCGCGATGTACGAAACGCGCGATCGCAAGAAGCTCCTCATCATCGATGAATTGAAACAACAGCTCGGGACCACCGGCGAGGACGATCCGGTGCTGGCCCAGGTGGTCGAAGAGGCCGCGCGCCGGGCGCGCAAGTACGGCGGCGCGTTGATCACCGCCACCCAGGGGGCGGACGACTACTACGCCACCGCCGCGACCACGGCCGCCTTCAACTTCTCCGACTGGGTGTTCCTGCTGCGGCAGAAGCAGGAGTCGATCGAGCTCCTCGATCGCAGTGGCCGCATCAGCATGGACGACTACAAGAAGCGCCTGCTGCAGTCGCTGCGCACCGAGCGGGGGGTGTTTTCGGAAGCGTATGTGCATTCGCCGATGGGCGAAGGGGTCGCCCGGCTGCTGCTCGATCCGCACACGCTGCTGCTCTTCAGCAACCGCCTCGAGGACAACGCGCCGCTCGACGCCAAGCGCGCGCAGGGGCTCCCCATCGACCAGGCCATCACCGAGCTGCTGCAGGAGCGAGGCATCAGCGCATGAAGCCGCTGGCTTTGGGTGTCGCCATCAATGTGCTGCTGATCCTGCTGGCCGTCATCGCCTACGACCGGTACGCGCGGGTGCGGGAGCTCCGCGTGGCGGTGGTCGACGTCGCCGCGGTCTACCGCTGGAAGGAAGCCCAGTTCACCGCGCTCCTAACCCAGCCCGGCACCGACGCGCGCGCGGAGGCCGAGCGCACCGCAGCTCGCGGCGGAGTTCGCCCGGGAGTTGCCGCAGGCGCTCGATGACATCGCCGCCGAGTGTCGCTGCCTGCTTGCTCACCCGTGCGGTCCTGGCGGGCCCACCCGAGCACGTCGCCGCGCACGTCGCCGACCTGACCGCAACGCTCAAGCAAAAGCTGGGGATGCCATGACTGGGCACCTCCCGGCCGCGTCCGCCGCCGCACTGCGCTTACGCCGCTGGATGCAGACGCGGCTTCACGCCGCTCGCCGCGGAGCTGCGACAGCGCTGGCAGCTGCACGTGATCATCGCGCTCGTGGTCGCTGCCTGCTATCAGCACCTGCTGTTCAATCTCACGCCGAGCCTGCCCTACGTGCTGGCGGTGCTCGAGCGCGGCGCGACGCGTCGAGCGCGGCGACCTGATCGTGTTTCGCTTCGAGGGCGGCGAGATCGGCCCGTACTTGAAGGGCCAATGGTTCTTCAAGCGCGTCGCGGGCGTGCCCGGCGATACGGTCGAGGTCGAGGGCCAGAACGTGTTCGTCAATGCGACCCCCGTCGGCTTCGCCAAGCCGCGCACCCGCACGGGCGAGCCGCTCGAACCGATCGCGCCGGGCCCGATTCCCCCCGGCCGCTACTACGTTCAGGGCACCCATCCCGACAGCTTCGATTCGCGCTATCGCGTGAACGGCCTGATCCGCGCCGAGCAGATCGTCGGCGTCGCCCATAAGGTGTGGTGACGTGCGACACAGCGCTTTCCTGTCTGGCTCTTTCTGGGTGCGGCGCTGCTGTTGAGCCCGTGCGCCGTGTTGCTGCTGAGCCCACCGGCAGCGGCGCTCGACCTCGGCGTGATCGGACCCGCCTACGCCATCGCCGAGCCCGATCTCCTGGTCGAGCTGCAGGCGAAGCTCTCCGAGAAAGCGCGCACCGGTGAACTGCAGCAGCTCGAGCGCGCCGCCCGCCAACGCATTGTGGCGGCGATCGAGACGCCGCCACCGGTGCCCGGACTCGCGCGCAGCGAACACCCCCGCACCTTCTATTTCGACCCCTCGGTGGTGGTCGGCGAGCCCATCGTCGACGGAGAGGGCCACGTGCTCGTCGCCGCCGGCACCCGCACCAATCCGCTCGACGTCGTGTCGCTCTCGCAGCCGCTGCTCTTCTTCGACGGGCGCGATGCCGCCCAGGTGCGGCAGGCGAAGGCACTGATCGAGCGCTACGGCGGCAAGGTCAAGCCGATCCTCACGGCGGGCTCGTACCTCAACCTGATGCGCCGCTGGCGGCTTCGCTGTCTATTACGACCAGCAGGGGGCCCTGGTGCAAAAACTCGGCATCAGCGAGGTGCCGGCCCTGGTGTCGCAGGAAGGCAAGCGCCTGCGCATCGATGCGTTGGCGCCACAAATGAGCCCCCGAAGCTCACTTCGTTCGCCTCCCCCGAGGGGGCGAAGGCCTCCCTTGGGGCGGCCCGGCGGGAGGCCAAATGAGCCCCCTGCGCTCCTGGCTGGTGGTGGCCGTTCTGGCGCTCGCCGGAGTCGACGCGGCGCGCGCGGCCACGTGCGAAGGCAAGTTCGTCAATCCGCTCACCGACATCTGCTGGTCGTGCGTGTTTCCGTTGAGCATCGGCGCCGCGACCGTGGCGAGCCTGGGCCAGGAGGACATCGCCAACCCGCCGAGCCCGGTGTGTGCCTGCCCCGGCATCCCGCCGCGGGTCGGACTGTCGCTGGGGTTTTGGGAACCGGCGCGGCAGATCGACGTGACGCGGCAGCCGTTCTGTCTCGTGAGCCTCGGCGGGATCAGTCTGAATCCCGGGATCCCGGCCCCGCAGGCGGCGCAGAACACGCGCCTCTTCGGGCACGCGAGCTCGAGCTTCTACCAGGCGCACTACTACACCAATCCGGTGCTGTACTGGCTGGAAGTGCTGCTGGATTTTCCGTGTCTGGAGAAGGGATCGTTCGATATCGCCTACCTCACCGAAGTCGATCCGTTGTGGAACGACGATGAGTTGACGTTGATCCTCAATCCGGACGCGGTGCTCTTCGCCAATCCGATCGCGCAGGCGGCCTGTGCCGCGGATTGTGTGGCCGCGACGCTGGGCTTCGGGCTGCCGCAACTCTTCTGGTGCGCCGGTTGCCAGGGCAGCGTCTATCCCCTCAACGGTCACGTCGCCGTGCACCTGGGCGGCGTGCAGGCGTCGATGCTGATCGCGCAGCGGCTTACCGCCAAGATGCATCGCCAGTTGATCGCCTGGGGCTACCACGGCAGCGCAGCGCTGTGCAGCCCGTACCTCGAGCCGGTGATGGACAAGACCGCCTACAAGACGCAGATGACCTATCCGATTCCCAACACCGCGAAGCTCGATGGCCGCTGCTGCCAACCGTACGGACGCACCACCACGCTGTGGGGCGCGGGCAAGGAGTATCCGGCCAAGGGCGAGGACTTTTCGTATCTGCTGTTTCGCAAACGGAACTGCTGTGCCGGCGCCTTCTAGACCACGGGCAATGGCCGGTTGATCGCGCTGTTGGCGTGCGCGGTGCTGGCGTGCACGGTACTGCGGGTGCACGCGCAATCACCGGAGCGCAACGCGGGCGTTCCGGCGACGGTCTCGGTGCGACAACCCACGGCCGCCGAGATCGAACGCGCGGCGCGCGAGCACCGGATGCCGACGGACGCGGAACTCGAACGCGTGCCGATTCCCTCGACGCCAAAGCTCGACGTCATGGGCCGACCAGCGCCACTCGACATCGAGAAGCTCGCCCGACAGATCCAGGAAGCGCCCGCCGCGTTCGGGCGTGGCGCGAACGACACTGCGCCGCGCCTGCAGATCTTCGTGACGTTGGCGATGCCCGAGGCGTCGCTCTCCGCCCTGATCGCCCAAGCGGTGCGTGCCCATGCGGTGTTGGTGCTGCGCGGCGCCAAGAACGGATCCGTCCGCCAGACTCTGGAGGCGGCACGCAAGCTCATCGGCACGCAACCGGTGGCCTGGCAGATCGATCCGCCGGCGTTTGCCCGCTACCGGATCACCGCCGCGCCGACCTTCGTCCTGACCCGGACGGGCGCAGCACCCACTGCGTGCGCAGACGATGTCTGCCTGGCCGATCACGACTTTGCCAAAGTCACCGGCGACGTGAGCCTCGATTACGCGCTGGAAGCGATCGCCCGCGGCGCGCCGACTCTTGCCGCCGACGCCGAGGCCATCCTCGGACAGCTGCGCCGTCGACCATGAAGCGATGGCTCGCCATCCTCGGACTGGTGTGCGCCGCGCCCGCCTGGGGCCAGGCGCACGACGAAGGCTTGCGGCCGGGCGCGCCGCCAATCCGACGATCCGCTCCTTCGTCAGCACCCCGAGCGCCTCGAGTGTGGTGCCCGGGTACACCGCCACGCCCCCGGAGATCGGCTATTACGGATTGCCCAATCTCGCCGCGCCCTCCGCGGCACTGATCGCGCAATGCCGCACGGCGCCTCCTGGCGACGTGCGCTGCCAAGCCATCACCACCGCGCGCGACTCGGCCGCGAACCCGCACCCGCCGGTGGTACCCACCGATCCCTCGGTCGTCGCCGCCACCGCCATCGCCAATGACCCGAGCTCGATCCTGGGTGCGATTACCGGAACCTATTCCGCATGCGGGACGCAACAACGCCTGGTTTCGCCGGCAACTTTCGATCAGCAGAGTTGCTACGACTACTACCGTCGCGCGCAGAACCAGCTCTGCCAAAAAACCCGCACCGTGCGCGTCGATTGGAGCTGCCCGGTAGATCAAAGCGGACCGAATGCGACGTTCAATCCGGCGACGGGCGAGAACGACTACACCTGCACCGAGACCACCACGCGCATCGACTACACCTGCCCCGTCGGCTACGACCTCTTCGTCGCGGCCACCGGCGAGAATCTGTGCCGCGAGCAAGCCAATCCGACGAACACGATTCCGGCCACCCCGGTCACCGTCACCGTGACCCAGGAAGTGCCGGCGATCCCCACCGAAACCGATCTCTGGGACAACGGCTGCAGCGGCCTGGAAGCGCGCGTGCCGCCCGGCTTGCTCCCGCCGGACGGCGAGGCGCTGCCGCCCGGGGCCCAGGCCCTCGGTCCGGGCGTGCTCGACAAGTGTCAGCGGACCACGAGTGTGTGTTCGGATGCCGTGCCGGCGACACGGCGCATCAACAGCAAGGACGTGACCCGCGCCTGCTGGCAGTGGACCAACAGCTTCGACTGCGTGGACTTGGACCCCAGGTCCGATTGCAGCCAGCCGCGCTTCGGCCAGTGCGCCGCCCTCGGGCCCCGGAGCTGCATCGACCAGGACACGTTCTTCTCTCCGCCCGTGTGCACCGCGTGGCGCACCGACTTCCAATGCCAGACCCGCGGGCCGGTCTACGACACCGTGGCCGACTGCGGCACCCAGCAGTTCTGCACCGAGGGCACGTGCTGGGACACGGGACATCCGCCCGATACGGATTTCGCGCGCACCGTCACCCTGCTGGAGGCGCAGCGCGAAGCCGGCAAGTACCTCGATGTGAATGCCTTGCGCGTGTTCAAGGGTTTCGACAACCGCTGCGACAAGAAGCTCTTTGGTTTGGTCAACTGCTGCAACCGCGGCGGTACCGGCGCCTCGGGGCTCTTCAGCAATCTGTCGCTGATTCTCTCGGCCAGCGGTTCGTTGGGGCGGGCGGGGTTTTCGAGCTACACCTACGACGCGCTGTTCACCTCCGACGCGCCCAATCTGGTGGTGAGCGGGTTCGAGGCGCTGTTTGGCACCGGCCTTGATTCCGGACTCGCCGGGATACTGGCGGGCGACCTGTCCGTCGCCGATTTCGTGCTCTCGCTCGCGCCCGGACCGTGGACGCTGGCGATGCTGGCCATCCAGTACTCGGGATTGCTGTCGTGTCCGCAAGCCCAACAGGTCACCGCCATGAAGCGCGATACCCGGCTGTGCAAGGACCTGGGCGAGTATTGCTCGCAGCGTCTGCCGATCATTCGCACTTGCCTCACGCAGACGCACACGTTCTGCTGCTTCAACTCGCGGCTCGCCCGGCTCATCAACGAACAAGGTCGCACCCAACTGCGCCGCGGGTGGGGGACGGCACAGCAGCCCGACTGCAGCGGCTTCTCCGTAGCCGAATTGCAGGCCCTCGACTTCGCCCGGATGGACCTCTCCGAGTTCTATGCCGAAATCGCGCCGACCTTGCCCAACGCCCAGGATGCGGTCAACCGCGTCTCCAACCGAGTCCCGCAGTGTTACTTCGGGCAAGGCCAATGCTAGATCGCGGCGGCGGCGGCAATGCACGTGCGTTCCCGCAGCGGCGTCCCACTGGCGGCGCTCGGGAACGATTCGCGTGGGTCCCTCGCGCGCTCCTCTTGGCCGGGTGGACGCTGACGGCCACGCTGGTGTGGGCGGCCGCGCCCTCGGAGCGGGTCCCGGTCACCACGCTCCGGCCCCTGTTGCTCGCCGCACTCGCGCACGGCACCGCCCACGGGACCCTGGTGGGCGAGGCCGTGCCGTTCATGACGCAGCACTTCGGTTCCGCCGCACCGATCGAGATCGACGTGCGCACACTGCACCCGCTGCCCCAGCCGGGTTGCCAACGGCTCGAAGTCACGACCACGCAACGCGCCGTGATCGACCCCAAGACCGCACGCGCCCAGGACGCGAAGCTCGTCTATCAGATCAGCTACTGCCGCAATGGCGACTTCCCGGTAGGGAGCAACCCATGAGGTCGTCCCGCGGGGCGGTCCTGCGAGGCTTCCTGCTGGCCGCGCTGCTGACGGGCGCCGCCACCACCGCGACGGCGGAGGAATTGACCTCACCTGCGACGTATTGGCGGCGCCAGGCAGAAGGCTGGTTCTGGTATCGGGATCCGCCACCCGCGCGCCCGCCTAAATCCGTGAAGCCGCCGGTGGCTGCGACATCCGCCACCAAGTCCCCGGAGATCGTCGCGCACGAAGCCCTCAAGGCCCGACTCGAACAGGCGCTCGCCGTCGCTTACATGAACCCCACCGACACCAATGTGCGGACCTATCTCACGTTGCAGACGCAGGCCGTCCGCCGCGCCTCGACCTTTGCCGACGCGTGGCAGAAAGTGGTGTGGACCACGCCGGAGTTCGACTTCACCCTGGAACGCCCGGTCAACGCGACGGCGCTCGAAGTCTACGACCGGGAGAAGCAGGCGGCGCAGATCCGCACCGCGGAGCAACTGGCGCGCACGCACGTGCTGTTCTTCCTCTTTCGCGGCGATTGCCCGTACTGCCAGCAATTCGCCCCGTTGCTCAAGAGCTTCGAGCAGAAGTTCGGGCTCCCGGTGTTCGCGATCTCGCTGGACGGCGGCACGCTGCCGGAATTTCCGCGGGCGCGCGTCGACAATGGCATTGCCGCCACGCTCAATGTGACCCAGGTGCCGGCGCTCTTTCTGGCCTCGCCACGCACCAACGTCATCACCCCGCTCGGGTATGGCGTGCTGTCGGAGACCGAGTTGCTGGAACGGCTGCAGGTGATCGCCACCCCTGCCGGCAACGCCAGCCGCCACGCCCGCTCTGCCGGTCGATCTCGCGGGAGTTCGCTGATGCCTCGTCCTCTCAATGCCCTGTTCGCCAGCGCCGCCTTCGTCCTGGGCAGTCTGGTCGCCCTTCCCGCCCGCGCCGACCTGAACACCGAAGCGCAGCAGATGTTCAACGACCTGGGCGCCATCGGCAATGTCACCGCACCCGGCGCCTTCCGCGGGCAGACGATGAACACCTACACCGGGGGCAGCCTGATGCTCCGCTCCCCCAACAAGGTCTATCAGCTCGCGACGATCCAGTTCCCCTATGTACGCGCCGGCTGCGGCGGCATCGACGCCTTCGGCGGTTCGTTCTCGCACGTGAGCTCGCAGGAGTTCAAGAACATTCTCAAGAACGTCACGTCGGCACTCCCCGGGGTGGCGTTTCAGTTGGCCCTCTCGTCGGTCTCCCCGCTCCTGGGCGAGAAGGTGCAGTGGATCAAGTCGCTGGAGACCTTCATCAACAATGCCCGGATCAACTCCTGCGAAACGGCGCAGGCGCTGGTGCGCGGCGCCGCCAACCAGGCGGGCTTCGACGCCAACGCCTCGTGCCGGCGCATCGCGTTGACCCTGGGGGCGGCCACCGACGAGGATGACGCCCGGGAGAAATGCCGCACCAATCAAGCCGGGCTCCTCGACCAGGCCGCGTGCCTCCGGCAACGCCGACGCCAAAGCCATGGCGCCGTTCGTGGGCAACCTGATGTGGACGGCGCTAAAGCGCGTCACCTCGCTCACCGACGAGGAACGCGAAATGGTGATGAACTTCACCGGCACCGCCATCTATTACCCGGAGAGCCAGCAACGCGAACCGGACATCTACGCGCCGACGCTGTCGAGCCTCGCCGACCTGCTCTACGGCCGGGCCGACGCCGGCGGCGGCAACGTGTTCGTCAAGTACTACAAGTGCAGCGACTTCGCCGCTTGCACGACCGTGACCGAACTCCCGACCTACACCTTCGAGCCCTTCACCACCAAGGTCGAGAAGCTGATGCGCTCCCTCTCGGACAAGATCGCGACCCGCAGTGGCGCCCCGACGCCGCAGGAGATCGGCTTCGTCAATTCGGTCAACGAGCCGGTGTATCGGATGCTCTCCATCGGCAACGCGGTCAAAGGTTCCGGGCAGGCCGAGATTCTGATCGCCAAGTATCGCGACGTGATTGCGGTCGACTACACCTATACGTTCCTGGATCGCGAATTGCGCAAGGGGCTGGACGCGATCCTCACCCAGTGGAAGCTCTCGCTGCCGCAACAGGAGCAGGCCAGGGCGCTGCGGGAACGGATCGCCGCGTTGCTGGTGCAGCATCGGCCAGGAGCGCACCGCCGCCTACGGCAAGGTGCAGTCGTTCGCCGCCGTGGCGACCCACCTGGAGCAACTGGAGCGGCAACTGCGCACCAGCATGCCGCAGCACGTGATCGATTTGATCGGCTACAGCACGCCGCTGCCGGGCCGCTGAAAGCGCGAGCACCGGTCGTGTACGAAATCTACAGCTACGGCAACAACGACGCGCTCTATGGCGTCTTCAACGCCGTGGCCGCCATGGTCGGCGCCAATGGCTACACCGGGGCGCTGGCCATCGTCGTCACCGCCGGGTTCATCACCGCGCTGTTGGCCTATGCGTTTGCACCGGACAAGCTCAATGGCTGGAAGTGGCTCGCCGGCGTGGTCCTGATCTATTCGGTGTTGCTGGTCCCCCGCGTCACCGTCGGCATCGTCGACAAGCTCGGCAACCAGCCGGTCAAGGTGGTGGCCAACGTCCCCCTCGGTCTGGGCCTGCTCGGTCACTTCACCAACGTGGTCGGCAATACCCTCACCGAACTCTTCGAGACCGCCTTCCAGGTGATTCCCGGCGACGGCGCGCTGCCGCTGGAGCTCTCGTATCAAAAGCACGGGCTGATGTTCGGCACGCGCCTCGTCAAGGAAACCCGCACCGTCGTGTTTCTCGATCCGGCCTTCCGGACCGATCTCATCAACTTTGTCCACAACTGCACGATGTTCGATCTCGCCGACGGGACCGTCGACCCGAAAGCCTTCGCGACCAGCGTCGATGTGTGGGCGCTGATGGGCAACCCCAATCCGGCGCGGTTCTCGACCATCACCGCTGGCGGCAATGTCGACGTCCAACCCTGCCCTGGCGTCTATGCCAATCTGTCCGGGCGCATGCCCGCCGAGGTCGCCCGCATGCGCGAGCATCTCGCGTATGCGCTGAACGTCGGCCTCGATCCCGCCAATGCCGTCGCCGCCATCAGTGGCGAGATCGAGACGGCCTACATCAAGAACAAGCTCGCCAATGCCGGCGCGGCGGCGGCCGACATCCTGCGCCAGAACGCGTTGATCAACGCCATCGGCGACACCAGCCAGATCATCGGCCAGAAGATCAACGATCCGGCCGCCTTGCTCCTGGGCGCGGCCCGCGCGCAATCGTCGGCGGCGACGAACATGTGGTACATCGCCAGCGGCCGCATGGCCGAGCAGGCCCTGCCGCTGGTGCGCAATGTGCTGGAAGCGTTGATCTATGCCCTCTTCCCGCTGGTGCTGCTGTTGGTCATGCTGACCAGCGGGCGCACCACCGGCATGGCGCTCAAGGCCTATGCGGTGGCCTTCATCTGGATTCAGCTCTGGCCGCCGATCTACGCCATCTTCAACTACATGGGCATTCTCGCCAGCGCCAAGGATCTGGCGGCGGCCGCCGATCTGGGCGGCGGGCTGCGCGGGATGGCCCTGCAGACCGCCGCCGGGATCTACACCAACGCGATCTCCAATCAGGCGGTGGTCGGCAACCTGGTGGTGTCCATCCCCGTCATCGCCTGGTATGCGCTGAAGGGACTGGAACAGGTCGGCCAGGCGGCGTTCAGCGGTCTGGCCGGATTGCAGTCGGCCATCGGCTCCACCGCGCAACAAGCGGCGGCCGGGAACATGAGTCTCGGCAACCTCGCGTTCGATCAGGCGCAATTGGCGCCCAACCGCAGTTCCGCCTACATGCACAGCTTCAGCGACGCCACGGGCACGTCCCACGAGAACGTCACCGACCCCCGCTCGTACCGGCGCGAGAATCGACTCGGGTCGAACGCACTGAACATTGCCGACGTGCAGGACATGTCGCTCGCGACCAGCGAGAGTTCCTCCCGCCTCGAGGCCAGCGCGACCACGAAATCGAAGCAGGCGGACACCGCCCTCTCCGCTGCGCTGAACGAAGTTCTCTCCAATACGGCGAGCAGCGGCGCGTCCACTGCGTCGGGTCAGCTGCTCAGCGCCGGCAAGACGGCGACGTCCGGCACCCAGGCGCAGACGCTGCGCCAGGTTTCCCAGCAGCTTGCCAGCGACCTCGGGATCAAGGACACATCGGTTGCCCAGTCCGCCATTCGAATTCAGCCTGGGAGTCGGTGCGGGCTCGGTCACCGAAAAGCTTGAGCGCGCATACTTCCGATCAAGCTCAGCGCGAGCGGGATCCAACGAACTCGAATCAAATTGACGCTGCGGTAAGAAAAGCCGCATCCTCGCTTCGAATCGGCGGGCATTTCCAACGTTGATCAGGTGGTCGAGCAGCTACGTGAGGAGCGACGATTTCAGACAGCTTACAGACCACCAATCGCGGAGTCCGCACAGCGTATCGACTCGAACTTCCAACGTGCCACGACGTACCGCGAATCCGCCGGCACGGATCTCCGCACCGCACAGGAGCATCGGGAACTTGCGCAGAAGGCGGAGACGCTGTCGCGCAACCTGAATTTCAACAATGTCGTGGAGTGGAACCGCTACCTTCGCGACCGAGGTCTCGAAGGCGAAACCGATAGGAACCTGCTCGCCGCGGCTGTACCTGGCTTCCTGCAATCAGGAACGTTCGTTGCCGATCGAAACGGTGAGATGTGGTTCAAACCGTACCAGGGTCAGGGGCCATCAAGCGTGACGCTTCCGCCAGACGCCTATCGACATCCGACAAGCCGCGACGGGCTCCGAAGCGGGCTCGAACCGGGATCGGGACTCTGTCATGCAGGATCGATCCGCAAACGACCGTCGCGTGCGCGCTCAGCGCCACAACCGGTGACCGGCAGGATCCGGCGAGCAGGACTTACGCGACAAAGTTGACGGCGGGCGTCGGTCGAATTGAAACTGCGGTGGGCAGTGCAGCGACAAGGCAACGGCAGGCAGCAACCGACTGGGCCGCGAATTCAACGAAGCCAAGCGAGAACGTGCCGGTCACCCAGAATCTCGGCAATCAACCGGACGGGCGCAGCGCGAAACAACGACTGGACAAGAAACCCCCGGAGAAGACCGGCGGCGGGAACGGGGAGTGGTAGCGCACACTCTACTCGGCGTGGAAGCGATTACCCGGGTCACATTGCTGTAGACCAGACTGTCGCGCAGACGCTCCGACAGGTCCAAGTCCTCATCGTTGCTCGGTGTGGGCCGCACTGTGCCGATGCCAGGCCAAAAGCTAGCACAACCCCCGTCATGGTCCCAGCAACTGCGCCGATCGGCCAGTTCGTCAGATAGGTGAGCAAAGCGCCCACGGCGAGCGCGCCCGCGGCACACCAAAGGCCGCAGAGGCACCAATACCAAGTTCTGTTGCTTTTCACCGTCAGTTTCCATGTTCCGAGACAAAAATGGTCCGCCTCGCGACAGCACCTGTCAAGGGCAACGCCACGGGTAGGCGGCGCGTGAAGCATCCGCCGTAGTCACGTATCCTGGTCCGAGTTCGACCTGACGAACCCTGTCCGCTCGGATTGAAGGGTCAGCCAAGCAGAAAGCGGTCACCGCTTTGTGAGTCCCAGGTGGGCGCCATTGACCCCCTCCTGCCGATCAAATTGACGCCACAAATGGCTGCAATCGTCACGACTGCGGCCGTTCAGCCGTCGCTGATCAATGGGCGCGTTCGACCCGAAGCGGCCGGTCGCCAACGGCCGCTCTTGGGAGTATTCGAAGAAACCTTTAGCCTGAAGGCTAGTCAGCAACTCTGCGCCAGCCGACAGCTAAGCCAGGCTTGACCTCCATGCCAACGCCACTAGCGCTGACCTTACCCTCGGCGATCCACGACGCGTTGTAGAAGTTCCCAGTCTTCTCAATGACCAGGTCATACTCATCCGAGAAACTTCCATCCTCGTTGAAGTAGCGAACATGGTAACGCCCAGCATAGCCCTCGTTGGGCCCTCCGGTTGCCACGCCTTTCCCGCTGTAGACGTTCTGGT
>CAWBRW010000012.1:0-7155 GCA_963791235.1 uncultured beta proteobacterium
TCGCCGGCATTGATGCGATTCGACTGAGCGGCCGCTGATTAGCGCACATCGGTCACCGATGCGCGAACGGCCGGGGTCGCTCGCAGTGCCGCCGTTCGGGGCGGCAGAGCGTTTGACCGTGCCCGACCCGAGGCCGTCACTCGCTTCGTCGGACGCGACGCCCGAAAACAGACGATGGGATCGTGGACCCGAGACAGCTAACGTTCGACATGAGCGGCAGACGAAAGCACGCGAAGCGTGCCTTGGCTGTCCGCTCGATGGAGGGGTTAGACGACACTGCTGGACGGCCCAACTTAGGTAACCCGTAGCGCACTGCACGGAAAGACAGGTCAGCGCAGCGATGCCAAGTGCGCGGCCAGCGACTCGATCTCGGCGTTGCTGAGGTCGGCAAGGAGCGGATCCGGCTTCGCGGCGGTTCCGTGCGACCGGGTGCCGCCGCGCATCAGCTGCAACGACCAAACGGTGTAACGCGCCTTTTGCCCGGCGAGCCGTGCCGCGCCGGCGTTCGTCCCCTGCAACGCCGGACCGTGGCAGTCGGCGCATCGCAAGCGATCGGCCAACGCGCGGCCGGCATCGCTGCCGGACGATTCCGGGGCGCGCGGGGGCAGCAGTGCCGCATAGTGTTCGGCGAGGTCGTTGACATCCTGCTCGCTCAACTCCTCCGCAAGGCTCACCATCACCGGGGCGGTGCGCTTGCGCTCGCGGAAGGCACGCCACTGCGCAATGAAGGCGGCCTTCGGCTGCCCTTCGAGCAGCGGCAGCGTCGAGTGGATCGTTTCCGTGGACGAGTGGCAGGATACGCAGCGCGCGGCGGCGAGCCGTGCGCCAGCCGCCGCGTCGCCGGTCGCCGCGCCGTGCGCGACCAGCAGGCAGCCCGACAGCGCAGCGGCTGCAGCTGCGTGCCGAGCACGGTCAGCGATCGAGCGCAGCATTCGTAGTTCGGCGGAATTGGAGCGTCAAGAGACATCGGTTCGTGTTGTCTAACCTATTATTGACAAGCAACCGGCTTGCCGGTTAGCACGGCCTGGTGCCCAATCCACTACATCAGCACCGTGCAGGAGCTCCTCGGCCATCGCGATGTGTCGACGACGATGATCTACACGCACGCCCTCAACCGCGGCGGCCGGGGCGTGCGTAGCCCACTGGATTCCTGATGCCGGCTGTCGTTCCACGAAGCTGCACACGCACGCGCACGCGTCGAGATCAAGCCGAGTGACTCGTCATCAAGCGAAGGGCCACACTGGGTTGCGCCGAAGCAGCCGTTCGCCAGCGGCAGGTAATGGCCGGTCAGCGACCGTCGCGCGATTGGCTCGATCAAAACACACCATTCATTACAGCCACCTGCAGTTGGTGCCTACGACGGCCGGGGAAGAACGGCGGATCGGACACTCGCCTGGTTCAGCCCCCGAAGATGCGGGTGTTCGCGGCCAAGTCGACGAAGTATCGCGGGCCGCGGCGGGTAGTGCACGGCCGCCGAAGACTTGGCGGGAACTGCGCGACGGAGGATACTTCTCCGTCGATCGATCATCTTTTCCGGAGGGATCATGGCGAACATTCAGGACGCGCCCCAGGGCATCGACAGGGCTCCCGATTTGCGCTTTCCGCACGCGCCGCCGGACTGGTCGCGCGAGACCGCCGTGGAGGTAGCGCAGCAGGAGCAACTTACCCTCGGCGATGACCACTGGGCGGTCGTGCGTGGGCTGCAGGAGTTCTTCGTCCGCCACGAGTACGGCATCATCAACCTGCGCGAACTGCATGACGCCCTCGACGAGAAATTTCACCACAAGGGCGGTATGAAATACCTCTACACGCTGCTTCCCGGCGGACCGATCGCTCAGGGCTGCCGCCTAGCTGGGCTCAAGCCGCCGGCAGGCGCGATTGACCTGAACTTCGGGAGCGTCGCGTAGCCTCGCGACAAGGAACGACGATGACCAGTGTGGCGGTGTAGGTAGTTGGCTGCACGGAGGCGATCTGCGAACTCAGCTCTCTGCACTGCGCGCCCCATCTCGAGCGCGTCGAGACCCCGCACACAGTACGAAGATCACCTGTAGGCGTTATACGGATTTGATGCGGTCGACTCAATGCGCGGCGACGTCCGGGGTCGACTCGGCGTCGACGCGTCATCAAGACTAAGCTACAGGCCGGAGTCGACCCTCTCCGGTCGTCCCACGGTCTCGAAAGCGGACACCCTGCTTCGTCGGCGCCCACATTCGGGATGCGAATGAGTGGCGCCCAACGACAGCGTTAATATGCGCGCCACCACAAGCGGTGCGAAGTCGAAGCCCTTCCTCGGCGCATCCTCCCGATTGATGGAGGAATTAGGCCGCAATCGCAATCACGCCGCGCCGCTAGGCGGCTCGCTCGGCTGAAAGAAATGCGGGAAGAGCAGCCGGAAGAGCTCTCGGGTCTTTGGGCTCATGTTGGTGGGATCGGGACGCAGCAGTTCGTCCTCAGGCACAAGAACCTTCGCATACCAGGCCTCGTAGACTCGCTTGACGATCCCTGGTGCCACGAGCTCCCGGTCATAGCCTGGCGCGATTCCGAGCAATTGATAGCCGGCGCGCTCGAGGGCGAGTTGCATGCTTGGAGCCTTGAGCGTCGCCAGCGTGTAGATGAAGCCAGCACCCATGGCACGGGCGATGGTCTCTCCGAGTTGCATCATGCAAGTCGATATCTTCGCCCCTCGGTGAGTCGGCGAGATGACACCGAATCGCCCATACAACGCTTGCTGCGCGCGCTCCCGATCCCAGGACACGAAGCCTGCGAGTTCATCTCTCTTCCAAATCAGCACAATCAACAGATCACGCTCGGCCTCGCCGGCAAGCGTAGCTGTTGTTTCGTAGAAGTCCACCTCGAGGTAGCAGCTGGCTGCTCCTACGGACACGTCGGGATACCACTCGGCGATTGCCGCGCGAAGTGCCGGGACATCGCTGCGACGAAGCTGCGCATAACGATAGCCCTCTGGCAAGGGAACCTGTTTGAAGGCCGAACTAAGATCAGGCCACTGCATGTCAAGTCCTCCCTGTTCGCGCAAATGGATATCTCTCTCTCGGATCCTGGGGCGAGCCATAACCCTTGCAGCCTAACGTTCGACATGAGCGGCAGCCGTAGGCACGCGCAGCCTGCCGGAGGATGTCCGCTCGATGGAGGGTTTAGGCGGCATTGCTCCGGTGCGATTCGTGGCGGAAATCCGATTCAGGACTGCGGGTCGAACTGGAAGACGCGCAGCTCTTGGCTGCAGCGGCAGGCTTTGGCGATGCGCGCGGCCCACGCGACGGCCTCCTCGCGCGAGGCAAGTTCGAGCACGGTGAAGCCGCCGTTGAGCGGAGGCGCCCACGGATATCCGCCATTGGCGACCGCGCCGTCGGCCGAGACAAGCGCGGGCGGAACGCTCTCGTCGATGCCGCCGCCGAAGACGTAGACGCCGGCGGCCTTTGCCTCGTCGATCACAGCGTGCGCGTCGCGACCCACCGTCTCCCACTCGCCGTCGGGCACGACCATGGCAGCGCTTGGGAAGGAGATCAGGTATTTGGCCATGGCGCTCGCATCTTTCACCTCTGGAAACGGAGTCGCGGTCTTGGAGAAGGGTTCATGGCGCCTAGCAAGAAATCGCTTGCTTAAACGCTGGAGAAAACTCCGTCACGATAGCAGCATACGGCATGGCCGACGTGGAAGTTAATTAGGGTAGTCAATGGCCCACCGCGGTTTAGCGGTGCCTAAGACCGTTGCATGTCAGCTGGGAGATGACAAGTCAGCGGGCTCCGCGACGACTGCTTCAGAGCAACTTGGAGGGCGATGCTGGCCGTCCGGTTATGGCCGGTCGACGACCGTCAGATCTGGCGGTCGCGGTCCAGCGGCGCACGTACACCTCAGTTTGCTCGGCGATCTCCAGCGCGTCGTCGACCTCGATCCCGAGGTACCTGACCGTGCTTTCCAGTTTGGTGTGGCCGAGTAGGAGCTGGACGGCCCGGAGATTCTTGGTTCGCCGGTAGATCAGCGTTGGCTTGGTTCGCCTCATGGAGTGGGTGCCGTACGCCGCCGGGTCGAGCCCAATCGACCTCGACCCAAGCTCCGACGATCCGGGAGTACTGCCGGGTCGAAAGATGGGGTGACGCCGACACGCGACTCGGGAACAGGAATTGCTCCGGCTTCAGGTGCGCCGTGGCGATCCAAGCGGCGACCGCGTCGCGCGTTTGCTCCGTGAGCTCAAACTGGACCGGCCGCGGCGTCTTCTTCTGCATGACGATGGCGCGGGCGGCGACGTGACTGCCCTGAGCCACATCGTGAACACGGAGGCCGACCAGATCGCATCCCCGCAACTTGCTGTCGATGGCGAGGTTGAACAGCGCGAGTTCCCGGGTCCGATGATTCATCTGCAGACGAATCCGGATAGCCCAGATCTCCTTCAGCTGTTGTCGCCGACCGAAAATTGACCCACTTAGCGCGGTGATGCCGATTTAAAACTGACCCGGGTGTTCAACCTACTCTGCTGCATTTTTGAGCAGGGGATGAGGAGTGATCACCATGGCCATGATTGGCAAGGTTCGGCGGTTGCATTACCGCCAGCAGAAGTCGGTACGAGAGATTGCGCGGATCACGAGTTTGTCGCGCAACACGGTGCGCAAGTGGCTCAAGGCGCCGGTGGCGGGCGAGCCGAAGTACCGGCGCGGTGCGCGGCCGGGCAAGCTGACGCGCGTTTCACGAAGCGTTGCAGCAGGCGCTCAAGGTCGATGCGCACCGTGCCGAAGCGCGATCGGCGCACGGCGCGGGCGCTGTACGCGGAGATCAAGGCCGCCGGTTACGCCGGCGGCTACACCCGGGTGACCGACTTCATTCGCGCCTGGCGCCAGGGCGCGGGCCAGGCGGGGTCGACGACCGCCTTCGTGCCGCTGGCGTTCGAGCTGGGCGAAGCGTTCCAGTTCGACTGGAGCGAGGAAGGGCTGGTGGTGGGCGGCATCTACTACCGGATGCAGGTGGCGCACATGAAGCTGTGCGCGAGCCGCGCGTTCTGGCTGGTGGCGTATCCCAGCCAGGGCCACGAGATGCTGTTCGATGCCCACACCCGCAGCTTCGCGGCGCTGGGCGGCATTGCCCGGCGCGGCATCTACGACAACATGAAGACGGCGGTGGACAAGGTCAAGAAGGGCAAGGGCCGAGTCGTCAACGCTCGCTTCGCGGTGATGTGCGCGCACTACCTGTTCGATGCCGACTTCTGCAACGTCGCCTCGGGCTGGGAGAAGGGGGTGGTCGAGAAGAACGTGCAGGACAGCCGCCGCCGCATCTGGATCGAGGCGGGCAAGCAGCGCTTCGGCTCGTTCGTCGAACTCAATGCCTGGCTGGGTGCGCGGTGCCGGGCGCTGTGGGAGGAGATCGGGCATCCCGAGCACACGCAGTTCAGCGTGGCCGAAATGCTCGAACACGAGCGCACGCACCTGATGCCGATGCCGGAGCCGTTTGACGGCTACGTCGAGAAGCCGGCGCGGGTATCCAGTACCTGTCTGGTGGCGGTGGCGCGCAATCGCTACTCGGTGCCGTGCGAACTGGCGGGCCAGATGGTCAGCACGCGGCTGTACCCGGGCCGCGTGGTGGTCGTCGCCGACGACAGCGTCGTTGCCGGCCATGAGCGGCTCAACGCCGCTGGCCAGACCCGGTATGACTGGCAACACTACATCCCGCTGCTGCAAAGGAAGCCCGGTGCGTTGCGCAATGGCGCGCCGTTCGCCGACATGCCCGAGCCGCTGCAGCAGTTGCGGCGTGCGTTGTTGCGCCACGCCGGCGGCGACCGGGTCATGGCGCAGGTGCTGGCCATCGTGCCGACGGCCGGACTCGACGCGGTGCTGGTGGCAGTGGAACTGGCGCTGGAGACGGGGCCACCGTCCGGCCGGGTCAGCGTGGAGCATGTGGTCAACGTGCTGGGGCGGCTGAACGCCACGCCGGTGCCGGAGAGTGCGGCCACGACGCTGCAGGTCGCCGAGCCGCCGCTGGCCAATACCGCCCGCTACGACAGCCTGCGCCCGCAGGACGACGCCGAGGAGATCGACCATGCGTGACTTGATGGTCGAACTCAAGCAACTGCGCCTGCACGGCATGGCGCTCGCCTGGTCCGATCTGGTCGAGCAAGGCACCAATGCCGGACTGGACACCTCGCGCTGGCTGCTCGAGCACCTGCTGCAGGCCGAGTTGACGGATCGCTCGATGCGCTCGGTGAGTCACCAGATGCACGCGGCCAAGTTTCCCGGTGCATCGCGATCTGGCCGGCTTCGACTTCACGGTCTCGCCGGTGGACCGCAAGCTGATCCAGCAACTGGCGGAGCTCGCGTTCACCGAGCCGGCGCACAACGCCGTCCTGGTCGGCGGGCCCGGCACGGGCAAGACGCATTTGGCCACCGCCATCGGCGTGTCCGGCATCACCCGACACGGCAAGCGGGTGCGCTTCTACTCCACGGTCGATCTGGTCAACGCGCTGGAGCAGGAGAAGGCGCACGGCAGAGCCGGGCGCATCGCCACCAGTCTGCTGCGCATGGACCTGGTCATCCTCGATGAACTGGGCTACCTGCCGTTCAGCCAGGCCGGCGGCGCGCTGCTGTTCCACCTGCTCTCCCGGCTGTACGAGCACACCAGCGTACTGATCACCACCAACCTCGACTTCGCCGAGTGGTCCACCGTGTTCGGCGACGCGAAGATGACCACCGCGCTGCTCGACCGCTTGACGCATCACTGCCACATCGTGGAAACCGGCAACGACAGCCATCGCTTCCTGCACAGCAGCGCCGTGGCCAAGTCGCGCATCAAGTCGCGCGAGCAAACCAAGCGCGTGGGTGCGACGCCGAAACCACGACCATCGGAAGCGGAGAGCTGAGCGCGTATGAAGATCTTGATGAATGCAATTCGACGCGCTTGGGGAGGTACTCAACCCCTCGGCGCTTCCAGCCAATCGATCCTGGCGCGTTCTACGCGGTCGATTCGTGCGTGATCGAGACTTCGCGACTCATTCCCGACCATTCATACGACTTCGATCAGATGGAGGAGGAATACAACAATAATCAGCAAACCCAGTACACTTATCCACAGCCGCTCGCTCTAAAAGCGGCGCCCGTCCCCGGGTCAATATTCAATCGGCAGGGTGGGTCAAAATTCAATCGGCGCCGACACTCG
>CAWBRW010000013.1:0-435259 GCA_963791235.1 uncultured beta proteobacterium
CTTCTTCATCGTGATGCTGGCCGAGCCGGTCTTGATGGAGACCGAGTCGCCGGCGTCGATCACCAGGTTCTTGCCGACCTTCAGTGCGTCGTCCTTGCCCACCGACGTTGAGCGGCCTTCCCCGACGCTGCGCGACTCTGCCTTGCCGACACTGGTCGACAGCGCGCCGCCGACGTCATTCGACTGGTTTGCCCCCACGTTGGTCGATTGATTGGCGCCGACGTCGGTCGACTGGTTGGCGCCCACGGTGATGGTTTGCGCCGCGCCGACCGCGACAACCTGGGCGGCGCCGATTGCAATTTCCTGCGCGGCCCCGATCGCAATCGTTTCGTTGACGCCGACGGTGTGCGTCCGCTGCAGCGCGACCGTCGCCGTCTCGCTGGCGCCCACCGTGATGGTCCGGTTCGCACCGATGGTGATCGATCTCGTTCGCCCCGACCGTTTCCGTCCGGTTCGCACCGATCGAGATCGTCTCGTTGCTGCCGACGCTCTCGGTGCGATTCACGCCGATCGTGATCGTCTCGTTGTTGTCGACCGTCTCCGTGCGGTCGTGCTTGACGTGCGTGGTCTCGTCGTGGTCGATGGTCTTCGTGCGGTCGTGGCCGACCCAGTGGGTTTCGTCGTTCTCGACTTCGATGTCCTGGTTCTTCTCGGCGTGGATCCACAGCTGCTCTGAACCCTTCTTGTCCTCGAAGCGGATGGCGTTCGCATTGGCGCTCGCGCCCTTCAGCGTCGAGCGGGTGAGGATGCCGGACTGCGTCTTGTTGCCCGGCAGCTCCCACGGCGGCATCTGTTCGGCGTTGTAGACGCGGCCGGTGATGATCGGGCAGTCCGGGTCGCCTTCGAGAAAGTCGACGATCACCTCCTGGCCGATGCGCGGAATGTGGATCGCGCCCCAGTTGCTGCCCGCCCACGGCTGCGACACGCGCATCCAGCAGGAGGCGTTCTCGTCCTTCTTGCCGTGGCGGTCCCAGTGGAACTTCACCTTCACGCGGCCGTACTTGTCGGTGTAGATCTCGTCGCCCGACGGCCCGACGACCACGCCGGTCTGCGGCCCCTGCACGACCGGCTTGGGCGTGCTGCGCGCCGGCCGGAACGGCACCTCGCTCGACATGGCGGTGAAGCTGCAGCGGTAGTCGCCGCCCGTGTCGTCCAGCCCTTCATAGCCCTCGAACTGCAGCCGGTACTGCGCGCCGGTGACCAGGTACTCGCGGTTCTGGTCGGCGCGCGGGTGCTTGGCCAGCTTGAAGAGGCTCCCGGTGCAGAGCGACCGCGTGGTGCCGCTGCCTTCGCACAGTTCGTGCTGCGCCAGCAGCTCCTCCAGCCGCGTCTGGACGAAGTGCTCGCCTTCGGCCTTGACGATGTATTCGCCGGGAAAGTCGTAGACCTCGCCCGTGGCTTCGGCGTGCTTGCGCGCGTCCTTGAACATCGCTTCGAGTTCGACGCTGGGGCGCTCGAAGTCGTAGTCATCGACCACGTACGCGCCGGGCTGGATCTGCTTGGTGACAAACCACTCTTCGATCACTTCGTCCTTGAGCCGCGGCGTGTCCACGGCCTGCGGCAGGAAGGTGACCTGCTCGAAGCCCGACACCGCCTCGTGCGCGTCGCTCGAGTCCGCGAGCACCAGCGTGTGCTTGCCGTCCTCGTGCTTGAAGTAGTAGTAGATGCCTTCCTGCTCGAGCAGGCGGCTGACGAAATTGAAGTCCGTTTCGCGGTACTGCACGCAGTACTCCCACGGCCGGTATTCACCCGTCAACTTGTCGTCGAACTTGGCGCTGCCGTACTTGTTGAAGATCTCCTTGACGATGTCCGGCACCGACTTGTTCTGGAAGATCCGGCAGTCGGCGGTGCGCGTCATGAGCCACGCCCACGGCCGACCGGTCAGCTGGTAGCGAAAATACCGGCCGATCCCGCCGGTGAGCCCAAAGCGGGTCACGTAGCGCATCGAAGAACCGGTCCGAGCCGTCCGGCAGTTCCAGCTTGACGGTGACGTTCTTGCCCAGCAGGTCTTCGGGCTTGATGTCGGACTTCGCCGACAGCAGCGTCGATCTCGTACTCGAACAGGCGACCCAGCGCTTCGCTGGCGGCCATGCTGTAGAAGAGCAGCACGCCATCGCCGAGCGGCGTCTTGATCTGCATCACCCGCGCCATAGGGGCCTCTCCGCAGCCGCGCCGGCGTTGCGCGCGGCGTGCCGGTCATTCTGCGCGACGGCGGGCGCATCGTGCAACAGGGAGCTTGCGCGATCCATCGATTCGACGCGCTAGGCAAAGTCGAACCGGAAGTCGCCCGCCGCGGCCGAAAGGCCGACACGCTTCAGCGGCGTGCCGCCCGCCAGCCGCTCCAGATACTCGATGCTGATGCGCGGCAGCACCGTATTGGTGAGGATGGCATCGATCATGCGGCCGCCGCTTTCGACCTCGGTGCAGCGGCTCACCACCAGCTTCACCGCCTCGTCGTCGAATTCGAACGGGATGCCCTGGTTGTCGTGCACGCGCCGCTTGATGCGGTCCAGCTGCAGCCGCACGATGTTGCCGAGCACCTCGTCGGTCAGCGGGAAATACGGGATCACCACCAGCCGCCCCAGCAGCGCCGGCGGGAACACCTTCAGCAGCGGCTCGCGCAGCGCCTTGGCCGAGCGCCTCCGGGTCCGGCAGCAGCGCCGGGTCGCTGCACATGCTCATGATCAGGTCCGTGCCGACGTTGGTGGTCAGGATGATGATCGTGTTCTTGAAGTCGATGTAGCGGCCCTCGCCGTCTTCCATCCAGCCCTTGTCGAAGACCTGGAAGAAGATCTCGTGCACGTCGGGGTGCGCCTTTTCGACCTCGTCGAGCAGCACCACGCTGTACGGGCCGCCGCCGCACGGCCTCGGTCAGCACGCCGCCTTCGCCGTAGCCGACGTAGCCCGGCGGCGCGCCCTTGAGCGTGGAGACGGTGTGCGCCTCCTGGAACTCGCTCATGTTGATGGTGATGACGTTCTGCTCGCCGCCGTAGAGCGCCTCGGCCAGGGCCAGCGCCGTTTCGGTCTTGCCGACGCCGCGACGGCCCGACCAGCATGAACACGCCGATCGGCTTGTTCGGGTTGTCGAGCTTGGCGCGCGAGGTCTGGATGCGCCGCGCGATCATGTCCAGCGCCATGGCGCTGGCCGATCACGCGCGAGTTCGAGCGTGTCGGCCAGGTGCAGCACCGCCTCGATCTCGTTCTTCACCATCCGGCCGACCGGAATGCCGGTCCAGTCGGCCACCACCGAGGCGACCGCCTGCCCGTCGACCGTCGGCAGGATGAGCGGGCGTTTCGCCCTGCATCTGCGCGAGCTCCGCCTGCTTTTCTTTCAGTTCGGCGAGCCACTGCGCACGTTCTTCGGCGGTGGGCACGGCGGCCTCCGCCGGCGCCGGCGCAGCCGCGGGCGGGCCGGGCTCCGCGCCGCCTTGGCCTCGGCCGTCGGCGTGGCGCCCGCCGCCGCGGCGTTGGCTTCGGCCACCTTCGCTTCGTCGACCGGTTTGCCGCCCGCACGCAGTTTGCCGCGCAGCTCCAGGATCGATCGACCAGTTCCTTCTCCTGCTGCCAGCGCTCCGTCAGGACCGCCAGGCGCTCGCGCTCGCCGGCCATGGCCTTTTCGGCATGGGCCCGCCGCTCGCCGGCATCAAATCCGACGGTCTCCTCGCGCCCGATGATCTCCAGCTCGGTCTGCAGTCGCCTCGATGCGGCGCTGCGCAGTCCTCGACCTCGGCCGGCGTGGCGTGCTGGCTGATCGCCACCCGCGCGCACGCGGTGTCGAGCAGGCTCACCGCCTTGTCGGGCAACTGCCGCGCCGGGATGTAGCGGTGCGACAGCCGCACCGCCGCCTCGATGCCTTCGTCGAGCAGCTGCACGCGATGGTGCTTCTCCAGGGTCGTGGCCACGCCGCGCATCATCAGGATCGCCTTGTCCTCGCTCGGCTCCTGCACCTGCACCACCTGGAAGCGGCGGGTCAGCGCCGGATCCTTCTCGAAGTACTTCTTGTATTCCGCCCAGGTGGTGGCGGCGATCGTGCGCAGCTTGCCGCGCGCCAGCGCCGGCTTGAGCAGGTTGGCGGCGTCGCCCGGTGCCGGCCGCGCCGCCGGCGCCGATCAAGGTGTGCGCTTCGTCGATGAACAGGATGATCGGCTTGGGCGAGGACTGCACCTCGTCGATCACCTGGCGCAGGCGGTTTTCGAACTCGCCCTTCATGCTGGCACCGGCCTGCAGCAGCCCGATGTCGAGCGTCAGCAGCGCCACGTCCGCGCAGCGGCGGCGGCACGTCGCCCGCGGCGATCCGCGCGGCGAAGCCTTCGACCACCGCCGTCTTGCCCACGCCCGCTTCGCCGGTCAGGATCGGATTGTTCTGCCGGCGGCGCATCAGGATGTCGACGATCTGGCGGATCTCTTCGTCGCGGCCCCGCACCGGATCGAGCTCGCCGCGACGGGCGCGCTCGGTCAGGTCGACCGCGAAGCGCTTCAACGCCTCCTGCTTGCCCATCTCCGCGGGCGCCATGGCGCCACTCGCCTCGCCCGGCGCTGCGCTGTAGGAGCCGTCGGTGGCCCGTTGCCCGTCTTCCGGCGATCCGCTCACGACCGTCAGCAGATCGTCGGCCAGCCGCTCGGCATCGATCCGGTCGAACTGGCGGGAGATTCCCACCAGCGCATTGCGCAGCGAGTGCGACTTGAGCATCGCCACCAGCAGGTGACCGGTACGGACCTGGTTGTCACCGTACTTCAGCGTCGCATAGACCCAGCCGCGCTCCACGGCGTTCTCAACGTGGGCCGAGAGATCGGAAATCGACGTGGCCCCGCGTGGCAGCCGGTCGAGCGCCCGTGTGAGGTCATTCGCCACCACCGATTGGTCGAGTCCGGCATGGCGGATCACGCGGTGCAGGTCGGAGTCCGGCAGCTGCAGCAGCTGGGCGAGCCAGTGCTCGAGCTCGACATACGGGTTGCCACGCAGCTTGCAGAACACCGTGGCACTTTCAATCGCCTGGTAGCCCACCGGATTGAGCTTGCCGAACAAGGCGACGCGACTGATATCACTCATGCTCCCGCTCCACTCATGGACGCCGCGGCGTCATGCGAAGAAGCCGCTTGCGATGCGGCGACACTCGACGATGGGAAACGCCACTGGGGCCACGCCGAGTGTGCCGGCCATTGGGGCGAGCCTCGGCACGTATAACTGCATCACGTCTGCTGGCGGATGCCACTTCATCGCCTTCGAAGGTGCGGCCCTATCTTCAATCATGCGTCCGCGGCCAGCGAGGGCGTCGAGCGGCTGCGCGAGCAAGGCCCGCACGACACCGTTGACCGCGTTGGATTGGCCGGGCCGAAAACTGTAGGGCAGCGCGAGCAGCAGACGCGCTGCATAGCCGACCGATTGTTCGCCAAGCTCGGCCAGGGCCGCGATGCGCCGGAAGTTTTTGTCGTCCACCCACCACGCCCCTTCGCACCAACGCGGCGCCGGCGTGGTGTCGGCATCGACGAAGCGATAGTAGAACTGCCCGCTGCGCAGGTGAATCTTCTGAATCGCCCACATGCCCTCCGCGGCCTTGCGCTCGTGGAGCACGCGCTCGAGCGGGTCATCGAAGGCATCGGCGTTCAGAGCACGCATCGGTTCGCGCTCCGGTCACCCGTGCTCCGCAGAGTCGGGACCGACCACAGAACCTCGCACGTTTCGGCCCGCCAAGAAACTGACGTTGCGCCGACTGCGGTGAGTAAACAGGCAAAGCACGTCATGGGGCGACGACGGCGTATTCGGCACGCCCTTCGTAGTCGAGCACCAGGTCGTCCGCGTCGCCAGGGCGCGGTCGACCGCCGAGCCAGCTGCTCCATCCCAGACGCCCGCGCCGACCCAGCTCCGTGGGCGGAATTTCACTGCCGGCGAGCGACAGGCGCAGGTCCCACTGCAGCTCCCAGCCCAGATACGTACGCAGCAGTGCCACCAGGCGCGCCGCGGACCGACCTCCCGGCAGGAAATCGACATAGTGGTCCAGCGTCCTCGCCCGGATATGAAGCCGGACGCTGCTCTGGACGTCCCAGACCGAGTGCCCCAGGACGGCGCCCCGCCCGAGCTGGGCCGAAGCCGCGCGTTCGCCCAGACGGCTGCGATCACTCAGGGGTAGTTCCAACCAGCGGGCGACGAACTCCTCCACCCGCACCGGCAGCCGGAAGTACTGCGTGAGCAATTCCCGCAGGCCGTCGGCGTTGCGCACCTGCCGGGCCAGTGATCCGGCATGGTGAAGCTTGATCTCGTCGTCGGCCGCGTCGCGACGGCGCGTGTGTTGCAGGCCCGCGCCAAACAGCGCACCGACGTACTTGGCGAAGCGGTCGTCACCAGCCCGGTCAAGGCTTGCCACCGGCTGCGCCTGGGCCCAGGCGCGATAGAACAGCAGCAGAAAGCGATGATTGATCACGTCAAGAAAACGGGCGAAGGTGGCATCGGCGTGATGCAGCAGCCGGTCGCGCGCGTATTCGGTCAGGTGCAGCGGCAGCGGGCCGTTGGGGCCGAGCAGGCCGAGGAAACGCACTTCGACGACCGCCGGCCGTGAATCGTGCGGCGGCCTCACCCCGGACAACGCCGCCGGCGCAAAGTCCAGCAACGGCTCCTGGCCCAGGCGTATGGGCTCGTCCGCTGGTCGCGCCGCCTCGCCCAGACGAGGCATGTCGGGGCGCGCCGCCTCCAGCCGCCGCAGCACGTAATAGAAATCGAACGCGTACGGCCGCGCCGCGATCCGGCCGAGCAGTTCTACAGAATCGGCCGGGTTCCGCATCGGGGTTTCCAGCGCGCAATTTCGCCGCGCTGCGTGGTGCGCAGCACGGTCGACACAAACGAGTTCAGTGACGCATGGCGCGCCAGAAAGTGTTCCAGCACCGATCCGAAGAGATAGGCACCGGCGCCTTCGAACGCGAGTTCATCGACCTCGAGGTCGACCTGGACGCCACGCCCGAACGCGATGGGACCGGGGATGGGCAGCCGCGCCACCGTGCGCTGGGCCCGGACGCCGCGCAGTCCCTGGATCTGCCGCATAGCCGACGCGTCGCCGGACGGCGCATACAACCGCAGTATTTCGGTCAGCACGACCGCACCGCTCTCACCATGCTCGGTCAGGCCGTCGATCAGCGCCAGGTAGTTGAGCGACAGCTGGCTGATCATCCGCCACGTCAGCGCGCCGTCGGCCAACGGCGATACCGGTCGCGACGGGCCCTTGATCAGGCGAATGGCCGTCAGCGGGGCCGCCTCGTCGAGCACAAAGTCCGTGTTGCCCCAGCCGAACGCGACCAGCAGGGGCAGGTCGCGATTGGAGCACTGGGCCGTCAGCGCCAGTTGGCGCAGATCGGACCGATACGGCGCTTCGGCGGTGTCGACGATCGCAATGAACACCTCCGAGCCCAGATATCCCGACCGTGTGCCGTCGCGCCGCTGACGCGCCGACACCATCCGCGGTTCGCGCCGTACGGTGAAGTACGCGGCCTTTTCACGTTCGTCGCCACGCTGAAGTCCATACAACGGCAGGAAGCGCTGCTCGCTGTCGGCGCCCACGCCGAAGCCGGTGACGGAGGTGATGTCATGGACCTCGAAGTCCATCGGCCGCGTCCGATCGGGCACGGCGTGATACTCGTGCGCCCCTTCGCTGAGGTGGATGCGATCGAGGCGTTTGGGAAAGAGATTGATGACCGGCGTGCAAAACAGCGCCATGTTGGAGGCGTCCACCCGGCCGACCAGTGAGTTGTCAGCCCGAGAAAAAAGCAGCACGAGCTCCAGTTCGTTGCCACCCTCCCGGCTTGCGGCACCACGCAAGCCACCGACCTCGATGAACAGGAAGCGCTGGGCGAAAGCGAAGTACTCCGCGAGCAGGCGATGCCCGGCGAAGCCCGAGACCGGCAGCGGCAGCAGGGCTTCGTCGTCGGCGAAGCCGACGCCGCGAATGTCTGCCCTTGCCACCGTATGCGTCCAGGGTGCCGGCCGCGCCGGTGACAGGACCATCGCGCCCAGGCAGTGGCCGGCGCACAGTTCGTACAGCTTGAAAGCGATCTCCTCGGCGCCGCCGAGGAAGAACTGCAGCCGGTCGAGCGGCAGGTCGACAAACCGCAGTCCGGCCGTGACCCGCAGTCGCACCCGCAGGCCGGCGCGGACACCCTGCGCGAACGGCGACCGGACAATCGGCAGATCCGGAGCGTGCAGGAAGTACTCGGCCCCGGCCACCTCCAGCGGCCACAGCATCACATCATGGGCGGTTCGGAACTCGCAGGCCGTATCCTGACCCCGCTGAAGCTGCGAGCGCATCGCCGAGCCGCGGGGTACGGATACACCGCGCGCCAGATTGCCTTCGGTAAGTTGGGGCTGCAGTTGCACGATCCCCATCGCGGGCGTCGGCGCCAGGTACGAGCGATAGACAATCTCGAGCAGTCGCTGCGTGAAGCGCGGAAACTCCGCATCGAGCTTCAGTTGCACCCGTGCCGCGAGGAACGCGGCTCCTTCCAGCAACCGTTCGACGTAGGGATCGGAGACCTCCGTGCCGTCCATCCCAAGCCGCGCCGCCACCTTTGGAAACTCGCGCGCGAACTCCGCGCCCATCTCCCGCAGGTGCTGCAGTTCCTGGTTGTAGAGGGTGAGCAGCCTAGGATCCATGCTCGCCGCTCGCGGGTGGGGAACTCAGCGTACGGCCGGCCTCACGGATCTCGCACGTCCCGTCTTCCAGATTGATTTCGGTGCGCAGCAGGATCTCGAGCGGCACCGGCTGCGCCCAGAGCCGGCCGCGGATCTCCAGCCCGATGACGTTGTGATTTTCGAGCCGGCCCGGCGAGCCGAACACGTCGACCTCAAGCGTGTCCTTCAGCACGCGCGGCTCAAATCGCAGGATCGTTTCACGTATGGCCTGCTTCAGTGTCACCGCGTCGATCGTCGACAAGGTCTCGCCGGTCATCGGTGGCAGTCCGTACCACAGCACCGCTTCGCCGGCGTAGTCGTGACCCGCGGGCAGTTCGCTGTCGCGCGGTCGCACGGTATTCAGCAGCCAGCTCAGGTCGCGCAACACGCCGGCCCGCAGCCGGCTGCTCGTGATCACCCGCGCCTCCGGCGACTCCTGTTTGCGGTCGGGCGCGTCGTCCGTCAGGCGATCCAGCAACGCGGGTTGCAGCCGCTCCTGGGACGTCAGTTCAGGCACGGCGCCGCGCTCCCAGCGTCCCGCCGCGACTGCATGGATGACGCTCCGCCGGTGTGGCCATGGCCGTCCTATTGGTCGATCAGGATCTCGCGCACGCTGAGCAGCGGATACTCGCCGGCGTCGGTGGCGAGCAGGCGTTGCCCCAGGCCGAACTGCAGGCCGGGCCACGCCTCATTCCAGTCCGTCCGCCGCGCCATCTGGAGCGCACCGTCTTCGGCCTTCTCGCTGCCCGGGTAGCGGGCCGGAATCAGCGCCGCGGATTCGCCGCCGTTGGCAAACTGCAGGTGCGCCGGCGCCCAGACCAGATCGCGCAAGTCCTCCGGCGCCGGCAGCACGACCTTCGCCAGGCGCGCAAAGGGAATCCAGTAGTAACCGCCGTTCAGTATCGCCTCGAGCACCGGCCCGAAGCGAACGTCGGCATCGGCGATCCATTCGAAGCGCTGTCCGTCGAGGGTTCCGGTCGACGGCGGCGCCTGGTCGAAGGCCTGCGCGCGCAGCGCGCCCGACGCCGCCAGATCGCCTTGGCCGGCGCGTAACAAGGATTCCACCAGCAGGCCCAGCCAGGGCTCCGGCTCGCCGATGATGAGCGGCGTCTTGTGGCCCGCCACCACCTGGGCGCGCAAGCCCTCGCAACGCAGCGCCTCGCGATAGGTCTGCGCCATCAGCAGCGCCTTCGGATCGAGCTGGGCCGAGAGGGTCAGTTGGTCAAGCGCCCGCTGCCAGTCGCCGCGGACGCTGAGCAACTGGAAGAGAAACACGCGCAGTCGCGCTTCCCCCGGGTGGTCCCGGATCTGCGACTGCAACTGCTGCAAGGCCGCTGCGGTGTCGGCGTTGCGCAGGCTGAACTCCGCGTCCGCCAGTGTCGAAGAGGTGCTCATGAATCACTCCGTTGTGGCGTCGGCAGCGGCCACCGCTCCATCATTCGGTCGGCGACCACGTTTCTTCGAACGTCGTGCCACCCCGCGGCTGGCCGTCAGCGCCCTGGGGCGTGTAATCAACGGTGATGCGTTCGAAAGCAATCTTCAGCTGCTCGACGGTTCCGGGGCCTTCCTTGCCGTCTTCGACCTGGATCTCGAACGAGGTCACGTAGGCGTTACGCAGCGTGATCTTGAGAAAGGTTTGCGGCCCTGCGCCGGCTCGGCGGGCGGTCAGTACGGCGGTCTTGATCTTGTCGTTGCGGGCGACCGCGCCCATCAGTGCAGTGCTCGCGCTGTCCGTGCGCTTGCGGACCACCAGTTGATGGATCGCTGCCCGGCCCTTGCGCTGGCCGGCCGCTGACGTCGGAGCCGACATCCCCCACGACCAGTCGATGACATCGATCTCGTCCTTGTGTTCGCGGTCCTGCGCTTCGCCCTTGACCGCGCCACCCCTCTCAGTGTCGATCTTGAGAAAGAAATCCTCGTGCGCCATGCGTGGGCTCCTCGCTGCAGGCGCGGCCGGTCGAGCCCGCGCAGACCGTCCGCGGTCCGCCCGCCTGGCCCTCCTCCCGCACCGACCTCTGCGTGCGGGTCAGCCTTCCTTGTTGGCCTTGATGTCGTACTTGAAGTGCACGCCCGCATCGAGCGAGCCGTCGGCCTTCTGCGGCTTGTATTCCAGGTCAACCTTTGAGCACTGCAGCGAGACACTCTCCATGGGCACCGATCCGGAGCCGTTGGATTCGGACAACGACACCGAGGTGATCAGGATGTCGTTCATCTTGATGATGAGGAAGTCCTGCGGTCCCTTGCCCTGCTTGGCTGAGGTCAGTGTGCCTTCCTTGATGTGCTCGCCGGTGGCACACGCCTTCCAGAGGTTGGGAGAGGCCTTATCCACCCGGTGCAGGAACGTGAGGTCGGAGAAACTGACCTTTCCGGTGCCACCGCCGCCGCCGTGGGACATCGAGCCTGGATTCGAGGCACCCCAGCCCCAGTTGTCGACATCGATCTCATCCTTGTGCTTGTCGTCTGTCGACTCGCCCTTGATATCGCCCAGCTTGAAGTGAATGTCTGATCGTGCCATCTAAGACCCCGCTCTGATGAGTTATTGATGAGGATGCGTATCCGCTCCTTCCAACGCCGATCCGGGCAAACGGCTCATGCCGCCGCTTTAATCGACGGCAGCTTCGAGACCAGCCGCAAGGACGCCGTCAATCCTTCGAGCTGATAATGCGGTCGCAACCAGATCTTGGCCGTGTAGTAACCGGGGTTGCCTTCGACTTCCTCGACCTTGATCTCGGCCGCCGCCAGCGGCTTTTGCGCCTTGGTCGACTCCGACGAATGCGCCGGATCGCCATCCACGTAGTTCATGATCCAGTTCTGCAGCCACGTCTGCATGTCGGCGCGCTCCTTGAAGGAGCCGATCTTGTCGCGCACGATGCACTTGAGGTAATGCGCGAAGCGGCAGCAGGCGAACATGTACTGCAGCCGCGCCGCCAGATTGGCGTTGGACGTCGCGTCGGGGTCGTCGTACTCGAACGGCTTGTTCAGCGATTGCGCGCCGATGAAGGCCGCGAAGTCCGAGTTCTTCCGGTGCAGCAGCGGCATGAACCCGGCTTTGGCCAGCTCCGCTTCCCGCCGGTCCGTAATCGCGATCTCGGTCGGGCACTTCATGTCGACCCCGCCATCGTCCGTGGGGAAGGTATGCACGGGCAGGCTTTCGACCGCACCGCCGCTTTCGATGCCGCGAATGCGGCTGCACCAGCCGTACATCTTGAACGACCGCGTGATGTTCGTCCCCATGGCATACGCCGAATTGGCCCAGGTGTACCGGCTGTGGTCCGCCGCACCCGTGTCCTCCTCAAAATCGAACTCGTCCACCGGGTTGGTCTTCGCCCCATAGGGCAGGCGCGCCAGGAAGCGCGGCATCGCCAAGCCAATGTAGCGGGCGTCCTCGGACTCGCGCAGCGAACGCCAGGCGGCGTACTCGGGCGTCTGAAATATCTTTGTCAGGTCGCGCGGGTTCGCCAATTCCTGCCAGCTCCCCATCTGCATCGTGGTCGGCGACGCGGCGGCGATGAACGGGGTAAACGCGGCCGCCGAGACCTTGGACATCTCGCCCAGAAGCTCGACGTCAGGCGCGGTGTGGTCAAAGTAGTAGTCGCCGATCAGCAGCCCAAAGGGTGCACCACCGAACGTGCCGTATTCCTCTTCGTAGATCTTCTTGAACAGCGGACTCTGGTCCCAGGCCGTGCCCTTGAAGCGTTTGAGTGTCTTGCCCAGGTCGGCTTTTGAAATGTTCATCACACGGATCTTCAGCATCTCGTCGGTTTCCGTGTTGTTGACGAGATGATGCAGGCCGCGCCAGGCGCCTTCCAGCTTCTGGAACGCTTCGTTGTGCAGTATGAGGTTGATCTGCTCGGACAATTTCTTGTCGAGCTCAGCGATCATCGCCCCGATCGACTGGACGACGTCCGCTCCAATCAGCGCCGTATTTGCGAGTGCCTGCTGGGCCAGCGTGTGCACGGCCTGCTGCACGGCGGTCTTGGCCTCTTCCGTCTTCGGCTTGAATTCCTTTTGCAGAAGCAGCGCGAACTCGCCTGTCTCAGCGGTCGGCGCCTCGGCCTGCTTCTGACTTACCCGCTCTTCAGCCATAGAGAAAACCTTTCTGGAGTATCTGTTCCATTCGCCTACTGACTACTCGCCTGCTCCGGCTTGGGCGCTGACGACAGCGATGCCAGCAGCGCCGGGTCCTTGAGCGCCTTGGCAATGAGGTCCTCAGCACCGGACTTGCCGTCCATATAGGTAATCAGGTTGGCGAGCTGCTGCCTGGCCGTCAGTAGCTTGTTGAGCGCATCGACCTTGCGCGCCACCGCGGCAGGCGAAAAGTCGTCCATGCTCTCAAACGTCAACTCGACGTTCAGATTGCCTTCTCCGGTGAGCGTGTTCGGCACCTGGAAGGTGACGCGCGGCTTCATCGACTTCATGCGACTGTCAAAGTTGTCGACGTCGACCTCGAGGAACTTGCGGTCGGACACCGGCGGCAGCGCCTCCGCGGGATTGCCCGTCAGGTCGGCCAGCACGCCAACGATGAACGGGACCTGGATCTTCTTCTCGGCCCCGTACAGTTCGACGTCGTATTCGATCTGAACCCGAGGGGCGCGGTTGCGGGCGATGAATTTCTGACTGCTCTGGGCCACTTCAATCTCCTTGACGTCTGACCGACGCAACGTCGCGCAACTGCAGCATAGACACGTAGTATCTTGAGAACCAACCCGCAAAAAGTCCAGCGCTATCGCTCTGAAGCGCGATTTCCTTATCCCTGCTCATCCTTCAATCCAGCAATCAACTTGACCTGCCCGATGCTCTCCGGCGCGAGGTCGGCGATCAACTCGACGAAGCTCTTGTTCAGTAGCCGCTGCGCCCGACGCAGCAGCAGGGGCGCGGGATTGGCCGGTTCGGTGCGCTCCATGAAAGCGCAAATCGCATCGATCGCGCGGTTCACATCGTCGCGACCGCGGATCTCGCTGCCGATACGCGCCTGTCCATCCGCCGGCCCCGAACCGTCTGCCGATGCGTCGGCCAGCCCCGCAAGGCGCGCCAGGCGTTGAGCAGCCGGCTTAAGCATGTCCACGATGGCGCTGACATCAGGCGCCAGTTCACTTCCCACACGTTCGACGACCAGCGATCGCAGCCGCTGCGCTGCTGCGATCGCCTCCGCAGGCACCGCCGCCACGGCCGGATCCTTCTCAACCGCCTCGCGCAGCATGGCCTCGATGGCGGCTGTCGCCTGTCCGGCAACGGCCCCAGGCAGCTTGCCGTCGGCGATCAGCAGGTCGCGAAGCGTCACCCTTCCCTGTGGCGAGGGCGGGACGACGGCCGCTTCCCGAAGATCCCGCAACAGCGTCTCCGCCGCTCCAGGACCCCGCGGCGGCTCCAAAGGGGCGAGCGCGTTCAATCGGAGTGTGGGGTCGTTGTTGTCGTCGGCCTCCAACCGCGGATGGACCTCGGCCCAATAGCGCTCGAGCAGTTCGCTGACAAAGCCAATCCCGGCCGTGAAACCGACCAGATTCTCAAGGCGAGTCAGCGCGCGTACCAGATGCATGGCGATCCGCAGGTCCTTGCTACGCCGCAGGAGGGCCTGGGCTTGTTCCAAAACCTGGGGCCAGTCCGGTTCGACCGCGGGAATGACCGTTCCGGCCATGTCCTGCTCGGGCCTGCCCTGTGCCGCTTCCTCAAGCGCGAGGAATCTGGGGTCGTACTCGAGATTCGGACCGCCCGGAGGCGATTCGGCGGCCGCAACGAGCAATTGCTGGAGATCCATGCAGATGCACCAGTCGGCTGTTTGAACAGCGGTTATTCACCCCTACATTAAGCCGGCCTTTGGACGCCAGCAAGTCAAACCTAGGCTGCCACCGAGCCGGCAGGCGATCGCGCGGGCCACTTGGCGTGGTCAGCCCACGTCATCCGCCCGCTGCACGGTCTCGGCTTTCCCGATCCAAGCCCTGCCGACCTGTGCGCAGCAACGAGAATGCGCCGTCAGGGCAGCTCGGTCGTGCCGGCTGGCTTGGGAGCGATGATGCCGAGTTGTCGACTGAGCGACAGTGGCGTGCTCTGCAGGAGGGCTGCGTAATACACACTGTTCGACAGCACCTTCTTGACGTAGTCCCGCGTCTCGTTAAATGGAATCGTCTCCGCAAAGATGGCGCCCTCGACCGGACGGGCCAGCGTCGAGCGCCAGGCGCGCGGTCGGCCCGGGCCGGCGTTGTAGGCGGCGGTCGCCAGCAGCGTGTTGCCGTCGAGATCGTCCAGCACCATCCTGAGGTAGGCAGTGCCGAGTTGCAGGTTCAGGTCGCGCTCGTTGACCCGCTCCCACGCGTAGTCGTTAATGTTCTGCTTGCGGGCGACGTACGCCGCCGTCGCAGGCATCAGTTGCATCAGGCCGGAGGCCCCCGCCTGCGAGCGTAGGTCCATGATGAAGCGTGACTCCTGCCGGATCAGTCCGTACACCCACGCTTCATCGAGTCCTGCCATCGAGGCATGCTTCACCAGCGTCTCACGGAACGGCGTTGGAAATCGTTGCGGGAAGTCGTACTCGGCACGCGTGCGATCCGAGGTGTTGATCATGCGATCAAGCAGGGCCTGCGTGCGCGCATACTCGGCCGCGGCGAGCAGCTGGCGATCCGTCATGCCCCGCAGCTGCCAATTCCATTCGCGGTTACCCTCCACGCGCAGGCCCAGTTCGTAGAACTTCCGGGCGCGCACGAATCCCGGATTGCTCGCCAGCGGCGCCAGTTCCTCGACCGTCGGGGTCGGTGCCCGCGGTGGCGAGACGATCGGGCGGCCGAGTTCCTCGGCGGCAAGCTGGCCGTAGAAGTTGAACTGGTCCGCGATTTGCGCAAGGTGATCCTGAGCTTCCGCCGGCCGGCCTTCGACCTTGAGCGCACGCGCATACCAAAAGACCCAGGCCGAATCGCCTCTCAGTGCCACCGGCATGCGATCGATCGTGCTCTTAACGCTTGTCCAATCCCCGGCGCGCAGAGCGGCGCGCACCTGCCATTCGAGCACTTCATCAATGCGTGTCGCATCGGCGTCGACGCCAACATGCTCGCCGCCGCGCCGATACCACTCGTTGGCCTCCGGCATCAGGCGCAGAGCTGCCATGTGACCGACGCGGCCCCAGACTATGCCGCGCTGCCCAGGCGTCAGATGGAGGTTCAGTGCCGCGGCGTAGCCGGCAGCGTCACTCGGACTGTCGCGTGCCAGGCGCGTGATCGCCACGATCGCGAGTTCGCGCTGGATCTTGGTCAGCCGGCGTTCATGCGCAGCGAGGAAGGCGGCCGGCCGATCGATCGCCTGTGTCAGCAGCTTCTCGTCTACAGGTTTGCCACTGGAATCCAGTGCACGCTTGCCGATTGACTTGGCCGCGGCCAGCTGATTCTGTTCCACGAACGCCCGGACGCGATCCCAAACCGAAATGCGACCGTCAGCGAGGAGTGCCTCGGTCAATGCCAGGCAGCCTCCAGCTGCGGAGTCGCGCGTGTTGGCTAACAACCGACGCGCTTCGCTCGACGCAACGTCAGACTGCGAGCTGGAGGCTCCACGAAAACGAGCGAGCGCGCTGTAGCAACGCAGCTGGGGGTCATCGGCGTTCCACGTCAGGCGACCGGTTTCGCGTTCGAAGTCCGTAAAGTCGCCCCGGTCGGCCAGCGCTAGGCTCCAGTCCAGGCGCAACCGGTCGGCAATGTACGTGCCGTGATTTCGCGTTAAGAAGTCCTCGACCGCCAACCTGACCGCCGGCTCGCCGTTGCGCAGTCGCGGCACCAGTTGCCAGTATTCGACGTACGCGGAGAGGGGGTGATCGTCCAGCTGACGTGCCAGTCGAAACAGTCGGGCCAGGTCGCCCGCACGCGCCGCATCGCGCGCCTGCAGAAACTGTTGGTCAGCCGTGGACAGTGGAGACACCGCGTTCGCAGGGGCCTGGGAACTGTTGGCGGCAATGGCCGGGGAGCAAGCAATGAAGCAAGCCCAAAGGGTCGTACAGACGGCAGTGAGACGCATGGGTGAAGACTATCGCAGTAGTCAGCGCGCGAGCCGTGGTTCATCGCGCTCGTATCCCGGCACGCTGGACCGGATATGCTGTCGGCGGGCCCGGTCACATAGGTCGGGTTCGCGAACGATGGGCAGGGGATAGTGATCGACGCGTGGAGCCGGGCCGGGTACAACGCGCGGCGACGGCACTCGGAGCTCGAGTACCCATCGCCGCTCAACTACGAAAGGAAGCACGCTGCCATCGCTTACGAACCCTGGTTGCCCACCGCGCCGCTCGCCCCCGGCCCCTCGCGGGCCGGCGGTGGAACCGTGGACAATCCCACACCGCAGATCATGGGGACCTGAGAATCAAATCCGAACCCGTCCGCGCGACTGGGTCAACTCCACTTCAGACCCGCGTTTCGGTGGGTCGGAGGCGCGCTGAACCGTGCGGCGCGAGGTGCCTTCAGGGTGACCGAAGGTCACGCGGGACCGCGGCCCCGGACGCGACCAATCAGGAGTCTTTTGGGGAAGCGCCGGGACTTCTGGGACGAGATGTCAAAGTAGTCGCGCCGGCGGTCGATAGGTTCAAGCCTGTAAGGATCTGATTTGGAAAGGCTTGCTCGCTTGTCCAGGGGACACACCGCTTAAGAACGCTTCACATGCGCAACAAAAAAGTCGGGCTCATAACCCGGAACGGAAGCCCTTGTCATTTGTGTGCCGCGCCCCGATGCTATCCCGCGCAGCGGGCGGCTGACCTAAAGGCCTTTCCGCTACTCGCTGACGCTGACTCGACCGGTTGCCGGCTGGGGATCCTTCGGCAGCACGACGTGGTCGCGCGCGACCGACCTACTTCTCGCTGAACGGATGAAGTCGCTCGAGTAGCGCCAACGTGACCGGTAGCACCAAAGTCTCGTTGTTGTGACGAAGTGCCACCTCGGCACTCGGCAGGCAAGCAAAGAGTTCGACGATCCTGCCCTCGACGCCGGCTGGCACTTCGCGGCCGTTGACGAAGACAGGGCGCGTGAGGCGGACCATATCGCCCTTGTACATTGGCGCAGTGCCTGGTTGATGGTGTTATGGATTGGCGGGGCAGTGCTGCGTCACAAGCATGACGCATTCCGCGTCGCGTCTGCGCTGTTTACGCGAGTCCATCCCCTCTTCCTGCGACGCGGAAGCAGGCACTCAAGGGTTCGACACGCCTTTCGTAAAGAAACGCGACAACCGATCAGGTCTGGTTGCGTAGCAGTCGCTCGCGCGCCGCATCCAGCCGGCGGTCGTACTCGGTGCTGCGCTCTGTCTGCCCGGCGACACCAACCGATGGCCCCAGCATCAGCGCGGCGCGCAGGCGGCTTGTCTCCTGGCGGGCTGAAAGCAATTGCCTTAGTTCGTCGCGGACCTTCGCCGCCGCGTCCTTGTCGCCGACGGCTTCCTGGACCGCCGCCATGGCGGTAAGGACGTCCGGAAGCGTAGAGGTGACCAGCTTTGCCTTCTCGCGCGCAGTGACGATGCGCGAAAGGCCGAGGTCCCGTTGGCCTTCGACGACCTCGAGCATGCCCCGCGCACAGGCGTAGTCAATCCGCGCGCGCACCGTACCGGCTTTGGCAGCGAAGGCTCCCATGGCCTCCAGCACGGGGCGCGCCTCGGTGCCACGCTTGAGCGCAACCAGGGTACGAAGGTGCGTGTACTCCAAGATCGCCCGATTGCCAGCCCCATGGGCATCGGTCGGCTCCGTCGCCATCGCCCGCGCCGCACCGATTGCCTGCAACGCTTCCTCGTACTCGCCCAGGAAAAGGTAGCACTGGGCGATGTTGCCGAGCACGATCCACAGGATGTTCTCGGCTTCTGGACAACGGTCAACAATCGTCAGACCGTTGCGCAGCAGATCGATTGCATACTGGTAGTGGCCGACGTTGAGAAGGAACGCTGCGGCGTTGATCACCGCCTTCAACTCGCCAAGCGGCGACCCGATCTCGATGGCCACCTCGCGCGCCGAAGCACAGCTTTCCAGGGCTTCGATGTGATTGTCGAGCTGGGACGCCACGACCGCCTGCATCACCAAGCCGTTCAGAAGCTCCTGCTTGCGGCCGGTAGCACGTGCCATGCGTGTCAACGTGGCCGCCGCCTCCATCGCAAACGGCAGGTCCTGGTCCCTGGAAAGGAAGAACCGACAGATCGCCTGCAACGCCTCGAGTTGCCCGTCGGTAGCAATCGTCGGCGGGATATCCCGCAGTCGCGCTGCCACCTTGATCAGGAAGGCCCTGTCGGCTTGCTCCGGGTTCCCAAGCGCAGAGCGAACGAGGGCGACGATCTCCTTAACCGAGTTCGCGTATCGATCCTCGGCCTCGACCGGGATCACTGTTGCATCAAGGAGTCGCTGGATTTCGCTCACAGATTCATGGGAGCGCGGATTCAAACTTTTTCACGCTAGGCTACCTGGGTGGGTGTGTCAAACACCGCCCATCTGAAGAACGAAGTCTCACAACCATAAACGGAGGAGTTCCATGGAAACCATCACCACTCTCGAAGTCAGCGACGAGCGCAGCGTCGAGGATCTGCTGGATATCGACACCCTGACCGACGAGCAACTCGCCATGGTGGGCGGCGGCCAAGGCATGACGGTACTGTAGCCAAGGAACAACACACATTACAAATTGCGGAGAGAAACCATGAACGACCTGCTTACACTCGATCTCGACACCACTGAAACCGACCTGCTGGCGGACCTGGACGACCTTACTGACGAGCAACTCGCAATGGTGGGCGGCGGCCAGGGCATGACAGTCCTGTAATCCGCACTGCTTCGGCGGTTGGAGCGCGGATTCGCGCGGTCACTGGTGGACTTCAACCGCGGCCGGCAGCACGCTGGCTGCGTTGCGCTCAGGACCCGGGCTCGCGTAACAGGGTTACCGCCAAGGCGCCCTCGGCGGTGCGCAGTTCGAGCCGGTCCGCTTCGAACCGCATGGTCGTGACGGACTCCAGCGCCTTGAGGAACGCCCGCTCCTGTTCCATCAAACTGGCCTCACACATCTTCCGCGTTGTCGCCAGAGACGTGATCCGCAGGTTCGGCCCCGTCGCCAAGTAGCTGGCGTTGAAGCCGTTGCACCCCGCCGAGCCTCCCAACCGTCCGTCGGCCTCAAAACGCATCGTCACCACTGAGCCGCTGACCGGGCTCGCTACTCCACCCCTGCCGTTGTTGATCCCCGTGGCGCGCCACGCAGTCCCGGCGAGCGCCCGCGACTGCGCCGCGAACGTGGCCAGCACAGCGCCGTCGCCGCCGAGCAGTTCGAGGCGACCGTCCCGGACTCGGTAACTCCTGGAAGTACTCAGCGTCGATGTGAATGCACTTGCCCGCTTCATCACGTCCGGTGCGCACGCCATCTGCGTCGACACACCTCGCGCTCCGAACTCGATCGAAGCGCCGCTTGCGCTGTACGGTGCGGAATAACGGTTGCAGCCGTCACTGCCCTGCACTGTCCCGCCTTCGAAGCGGATGGTCGCGGGCTGGCTGACAATGGAAGCCTGACCAACAAGGGAGACAAGTACCCAGGAAGTCCCTTCCAGCGTCGGCGCCTCAGCTGCGCTTGGCACGTTCGCGCACCCGACAAACATCATCGTCACTAATGTTCCCAGCCAGGTACTGCGCATCGGGTGTCCCCCACTTTCGACGTGAATGGCTCACGGACCTTTACCCCCGCCCAGGAAACTCACCGCTCATCGATCCGCGCGGACACAACACCGCGCATTCCGTGCAGCACGCGATCGTAAGTCATCCTGCCTATCTGGAACCACGGCGCGGCCGCCTTGTAAGGCCGCCGGGTCCTCCTTCACCGACGACCAGCTTGGAGTCAATGCCGCAATTCGATCGTGGCATCAGGTGCCGCGGTAGCATCATTGCGGATCGAATCTTCCGACGATGAACCGCCCCGCGCCACGCTTGCCCCTCGTCGACGTCCTGCGTGGCTTCGCGGTCGCGCAGATGATCGTTTATCACTTCATCTATGACCTGAACTACTTTGGGTGGGTGACCCTGCGCATGCTGTCGGACCAGCCGTGGGTCGGATGGCGCGCCGGCATCGTTACGCAGTTTCTGTTGCTGGTCGGAGTGGGCCTGGTACTGCGGACCTCGTTCAAGCCGGGCTTGGTCGACTTCTGGCGGCGCTGGGCGCAGATTGCTGGCGCAGCCCTGCTGGTGTCCGTGGGCAGCGCGGCCGTGTTCGGACCGCGTTTCATCTGGTTCGGCATCCTGCACTTTGTCGCCGCCGCTCTCGTGCTCGCACGACCGCTGCGTGCGTCTCGGCCCATGGAACGCGCTGCTCGGAATCGCCGTGATCGCGTTGGGATTGCTTTACTCCCATCCGATCTTCAATGACACGCCAGCCAACATCATCGGGCTGGTCACGCGGAAGCCGAAGACCGAGGACTACGTCCCACTGCTGCCGTGGTTCGGCGTCGTGCTGATCGGCGCTGGTCTCGCGGCGATGTGGCAGCGGCGCGGGTGGTCAGTCGTGCCGACACTGCGTCGCCTGAACGACAAGCCGCCGAAGCTACTGCTCTTCCTGGGCATCTGGGCGCTGACGGTGTACCTGCTGCACCAGCCGATCCTCATGGGAGTCTTGTGGCTGGGGCGACAAGTGGGCCTCTGACGGGCTACGGCGCAGGTACCTCGGCGGGTAATGGCCTCAGTTCCAGCGCGAACCCACCGGAATGACGCGAGGAGGACTTTCCTTGCGCAGCCATTCGGGCTGCAGCGTGATGTGATCGATATGGAACTCGCGCTCGAGCAACTGCCGCGCACGCAGCAGGATCGCCGGCCAGTTGTCGATATCGTCGACGAGCACATGCGCCGACAGCGCCGAGCGGCCCGGCACCATCGTCCAAACATGCAGGTCATGGACCGAAACGATGCCAGCGACCCGGGCCAGGGCCTGCCCCACGGCGACGTAGTCAACGCCCCGCGGAACACTGTCCAGCAGCACCAACGTGGTCTCCCGCAGTACGCCGATCGTCGATCGCAGAATCAGCGCCGCGACGAACATCGACAGCAGCGGGTCGGCCATCAGCGGGCCACCGAAGTAGATGATGAGGCCCGCGATGATCGCGGCAATCGACCCCAGCAAATCGCCCATCACGTGGATCAGGGCAGCGCGCGTATTGACGTTGTCTCGGTCGTGCGACAGCGACCAGGCGACCACCAGGTTTACGAGCAGCCCGATGGCGGCGACGACGAAGACGCCCAGACCCTTGACGGGTACCGGCGAGGTGACCCGTTCAATCGCCTCGTAGAAGATCCAGGCGACCACGCCCAGCATTGCAAGGGAATTGACAAAGGCGGCGATCACCTCGACGCGTGCCAGCCCGTAGGAGTGGCGGTCCGTCACCGCGCGGCTGGCGATGATGTTCGCTGCGAGCGCAAACAGCAGTGCCGCCGAGTCGGTGGCCATGTGCCCGGCATCGGCCAGCAGGGCCAGCGAACCTGACCACAGGCCGGCAAACAGTTCGACCAGCGCAAAGACGAGCGTCAGCGCAACTGCGATCGCCAGCGGCCGCGCGCTGTGCGGTCGCGATTGGTGCGTATGGCCGCTGTCCCCGCCGGCGTGCTCGGCGAAGCGGTGGCCGGACTCGCGGTGGGAATGTGCCGAGCCCATCGGCCTGACCCAGGCGACGACCCGGATCAGGCCGTCGTGGCGAGGCGTGACAAGTGCACGTGGCAACCGGTCTTCAGTCGGACTTCCTCGACGGTGACCGCCGGAGCAAGCTCCCTTGCCGAAAGACCGTCCGAGCCGACGTCGAAGACGCCCAGGTCCGTGATGATGCGGTTCACCACGCCCCGGCCCGTCAGCGGCAAGGTGCAGCGCTGCAGGATCTTGTGCTCGCCGTTCTTCGCGCAGTGCTCCATCAGCACGATGACGCGCTCGACTCCGGAGACCAGGTCCATCGCCCCGCCCATGCCCTTCACCAGCTTGCCCGGGATCATCCAGTTCGCCAGATCGCCGTTCTCGGCCACCTGCATCGCGCCGAGGATCGCCAGATTGATGTGGCCGCCGCGGATCATCGCGAACGAATCAGCGCTCGAGAAGAAGCTGGAGCCCGGCAATGCAGTCACCAACTGCTTGCCGGCATTGATCAGGTCGGCATCGACTTCGCTTTCGAGCGGGAACGGGCCGATGCCGAGCAGGCCGTTTTCCGACTGCAGCATCACGTCCATGCCGGCCGGGATGTAGTTCGCCACCAGCGTCGGCAGGCCGATGCCGAGGTTGACGTAAAAGCCGTCGCGCAGTTCCTGGGCGGCGCGCGCCGCCATTTCCTCACGGGTCCAGGCCATGTTCTCTCCTACTTCGCGCGCACGGTGCGGTTTTCGATGCGTTTCTCGGGCGTCTTGTTCAGGACGACGCGTTGCACGAAGATGCCGGGCGTATGTACGTTGTCGGCTTCGAGGGCGCCGTTGTCGACGATCTCCTCGACCTCCGCAATCGTGACCTTGCCGCACATCGCCACCACCGGATTGAAGTTGCGCGCGGTCTTGCGGTACAGGAGATTGCCCTGCGGGTCCGCCTTCCAGGCCTTCACTAGCGAGACATCGGCGCGAATCGAGCGCTCCATCACGTATTCCTTGCCGCCCCAGACGCCATCAAAAACCTGCGTCGGCTTGCCGTCGGCGACGATGGTGCCGACGCCGGTGCGGGTGAAGAAGGCCGGGATCCCCGCGCCGCCCGCGCGCATGCGCTCGGCGAGCGTCCCTTGCGGCGTGAACTCCAGCTCAAGTTCGCCCGAAAGATACTGGCGCTCGAATTCCTTGTTCTCGCCGACGTACGAGGAGATCATCTTGCGGATCTGCCGCGTCGTGAGCAGCAATCCCAGCCCGAAGCCATCGACGCCCGCGTTGTTGCTGACGCAGGTCAGGCCCTTGACGCCGCTGTCGCGCAACGCCGCGATCAGTGCCTCAGGGATGCCGCACAGGCCGAAGCCGCCAACGGCAATCGTCTGGTTGTCCTGCACCACGTCGGCCAGCGCCGCTGCGGCCGAGGGGAACACCTTTTTCATCCAACCCTCCGCTTCTGAAGCGTGAGATTCTAAGTGATCGCCTCACGCACGCGCTCCGGCCACGGCAGCGACTTGCCCGCCGTGTAGTCGTACCAGACCAGCACGGTCCGTCCGGTCGCGTACGTGACTTCAGGTTCGCCCTGCTTTTCGATGACGATCGACATTTCGACACTGGACCTTCCGACCCGCGACACTGTCTGCTTCACCAGGGCCACTCCCGGATACGTCATGGCCCGGACGAAGTCGCAGGAGGCGTGCGCCAGGATGCAGGCCTCGCCCGTCGGCAGTGTTGGCAGGTTGAAGCGCTGGAACCACTGTATGCGCGCCTCTTCCATCAGGCGGAAGTACATGACGTTGTTCAGGTGCGCCATGGCGTCCATGTCGCCCCAGCGCAGTGGCACCACGAGCACGAATTCCTTCACGCCTTCACCCTTCGCCTCGGACGCCCTGGCGCCCGGCGCAGCCTAGGTAACGCCTGCGGCGTCGCATCCAGGTCACCCCGGCGCAACGGCAGCCCGCGGAAGGGCTCTTTCATCCGTCGGCCCTAGGACACCGCGAGGCCGTCATCCGCGGTGATGACGGCACCATTGATGAACTGCGATTCTTCCGCGACCAGCAGCAGCAGTGTGCCGTCGAGATCCTCCGGACTGCCGACGCGACGGCGAGGAAGCATCTGCACGAGCTTGCGGCCGCCGTCAGTGTCCCAGTATTCGTCGTTGATCTCGGTTCGGATGTAACCTGGGCAGATGGCGTTGACGTTGATGCCGAAACGGCCCCACTCCAGCGCCTGGGCCTTGGTCATCTGGATCACTGCCGCCTTGCTCATGCAGTAGAGCCCGATCTGCGGGAGCACGCGCAACCCGGCGACCGAGGCGATGTTGACGATGCGGCCGTGAAACTCCGGGCCACCCTTCGCACGGGCGATCATGCGCTGCGCCACCTCCTGCGCGACAAAGAACGCGCCCTTGACGTTGGTGCTGAACACATGGTCGAAGTCAGCCACCGTGGCTTCGGTCAGCCGCTGCGTCGTCGAAACGCCGGAGTTGTTGACGAGAATGTCGATCGGTCCCACCGCCCGCTCAGTGTGCTCGATCGCATCACGGATCGAATCTCGATGCGTGACATCGAGCTGCACGACGTGGGCGGCGCCCCCGGCCGCCTCGATTTCCGCGCGGAGCTCTTTTAGTCGCTCCACGCGTCGGGCTGCGAGTACCGTGAGTGCCCCATTGCCGGCCAGCACCCTTGCAAAGCGGGCGCCGAGGCCACTGCTGGCTCCCGTCACTAAGGCGACTTTTTCCTTCAGATTGGTCCGCATAGGCTCCGTCCTTGCCAAGCATCGATCGTAGTCGATTGCGGCCTCTAGACGATCTGCGGAGAATTGACCAATGGCACTTCAACGAGGATTTCATGGCTGACTCGCCGCACACGATCGAACGCGAGGCGATGGAGTACGACGTCGTCGTGGTGGGCGGCGGCCCGGCTGGCCTCGCGGCCGCGATCCGGCTCAAACAGCGCGCCGCCGATGCAGGACGCGAGGTCTCGGTTTGCGTCGTGGAAAAAGGCTCGGAGATCGGCGCCCACATCCTGTCCGGCGCTGTGATGGACCCGATCGCCTTGAACGAACTGTTCCCGAACTGGAAGGAGCTCGGGGCCCCCCTGAACACACCGGTCACCGAAGACCGCTTCTACATACTCACTGAAACGAAGGCGATCTACAACCCGCACTGGCTGCTGCCGGACTGCTTCATCAACGACGGCTACTACGTCGTGAGCCTCGGTAATGTCGTGCGCTGGCTCGGCCAGCAGGCGGAGACCCTTGGCGTTGAGATCTTTCCTGGCTTCGCAGCGGCGGAAGTCCTGTACGACGACAAGGGCGCTGTGCGCGGTGTCGCGACCGGAAACATGGGCATCGGCAAGGATGGGGAGCCCACGGCGAACTTCCAGCCGGGCGTGGAACTGCTCGGCAAGTACACGCTGTTCGCCGAAGGTGCCCGCGGCAATCTGGGCCGGCAGCTTCTCGGCAAGTTCAACCTGCTCGAAGGACGCGATCCGCAGACCTGGGGCATCGGCATCAAGGAGGTCTGGGAGATCGATCCGGCACGCCACAAGGCCGGACTCGTCGTGCACAGCGCCGGCTGGCCGCTCGACAGCGCGACTTACGGCGGCGGATTCCTTTATCACTTCGAGAACAACCTCGTGTCCATAGGCCTGGTGGTGGGTTTGGGTTACACCAATCCCTACCTGGAACCGTTCCAGGAGTTCCAGCGCTACAAGACGCATCCGACGATCCGTGCGTTCCTCGAAGGCGGCAAGCGCCTGTCCTATGGAGCCCGCGCGATCAACGCCAGCGGCCTGCAAAGCCTACCGAAGCTCGCGTTCCCGGGCGGCGCACTGATCGGCTGCGACGCTGGTTTCCTCAACGCGCCGCGAATCAAGGGTTCACATGCCGCTATCAAGAGCGGGATGATGGCCGGCGACGCGACGTTCGACGCGCTGGCAGCCGGGCGCGGCCACGACGAACTGGCGGCTTACCCCGCGGCATTCGAGTCGAGCTGGCTGCACGACGAGTTGCACCGCGCGCGCAATTTCAAGCCGTACCTCGACAAGGGGCTTGTTACGGGGGCCGTTCTTTGGGGCATCGACCAACTCGTGTTCCGTGGCAAGGCGCCATGGACGCTGCACCGTGACAAGGCCGATCACGAGAAGTTGAAGCCCGCGTCCGAATGCACTCCAATCGCCTACCCGAAGCCCGACGGCCAGATCACCTTCGACAAGCTCTCCTCGGTGTTCCTCTCAAACACCAACCATGAGGAAGACCAGCCGGCCCACCTCACGCTGAAGCAGGCGACTGTCCCGGTGCAGGTCAACCTCGCGCTTTACGCCGGGCCGGAGCAGCGTTACTGCCCCGCCGGCGTGTACGAGTTCGTGAAGAGCAGCGACGGGTCCGACAAGCTGCAGATCAATTTCCAGAACTGCGTGCACTGCAAGACCTGCGACATCAAGGACCCGACACAGAACATCGTCTGGGTCGTGCCCGAAGGCGGCGGCGGGCCGAATTACGTGAACATGTAGTTCATTGGCGCGGCAATGCCGGTCGCGCCCGCTTGTCGGTCGGCTTCTTTTGGCCGACGATGGTCCCCTGTTGTTTCACCTGGGTTCGCGAAGGGGGCCTATGTCGTACTCGAGCTATCACAAGCGCGCGATTTCCAGCCGCGAGTTGCACCCGGAAACGCAGATGATGTCGTACGGCTACGACCCGTTCCTCTCCGAGGGAGCAGTCAAGCCGCCGGTGTTCCTGACCTCCACCTTCGCCTTCAAGACGGCCGAGGACGGGGCGGCATTCTTCGACGTCGTCGCAGGACGCAAGCCGGCGCCGGCCGACACCGGCGCGGGACTGGTCTACAGCCGCTTCAACCATCCGAACCTCGAGATCGTGGAGGACCGCCTGGCACTGCTGGACGGTGCCGAGGACGCCATCGTCACGTCGAGCGGCATGGCCGCCATCGGCACGGTCCTGCTGACGTTCCTGCGGCCGGGTGACCAGGTCGTGCACTCCACCCCGCTCTACGGCGGAACCGAGACTCTGATCCGCAAGGTGCTGCGCGAATGGAGCATTGGCGGGGAACCCTTCATCGACGGGCTGTCCCAGTCGGAGATGGAATCCGCGCTGGAGTCCGCCGCGAAGCGTGGCCGCGTGGGCTTGTTCTATGTCGAAACCCCCGCGAACCCAACCAACGCGCTGATCGACCTGAAGGCGGTGGTCGCCGCGATTGATGCCTTCGAGAGCAGGCACGGCTATCGGCCGATCTCGGCGTGCGACAACACGATGCTCGGGCCGATCTTCCAGCACCCGATCCGTGAGGGGATCGACCTGTCGGTGTACTCGCTGACGAAGTACGTCGGCGGCCACAGCGACCTGGTCGCCGGCGGCGTCACCGGCCGACGCGACCTCGTCGCGCGGCTGCGGCTGCTGCGCGGCGCGTTCGGCTCGCAACTCGATCCGCACTCGTCCTGGATGATCGCGCGCTCGATGGAGACGCTGGTGCTGCGCATGCGCCGTGCCGCCGCCACCGGCAGCCGCGTCGCCCACTGGCTCGCGCAGAACACCATCCGGCCGGTGAAGGTGCTGCATCCGCAACTGATCGCGGACGAAACCTACCAGCGCGTCTACCGCCGCCAGTGCACGGGCGCGGGGTCGACCTTCTCGTTCGTGATCGACGGGGGCCGCGAGGCGGCGTTTCGCATGATCAACGCGCTGACGCTCTTCAAGTCTGCCGTCAGCCTGGGAGGAACCGAGTCGCTGGTCTGTCACCCGGCGTCGACGACGCACTCCGGGGTTCCGGTGGAAGTGCGCGAGCAGGTGGGTGTCACGGAAGGCCTGATCCGCATCTCGATCGGCCTGGAACACGAGGAGGACCTGATCGCAGACCTGGAAAACGCGCTGAAAAAGGTCTGACGCCGAGCGGCGTACCGAAGCTCAGCCCGAAGTCGCGCCCTGCCGGCTCTTCAGGTAGCGTTCAAGCCAGTAGACACCGACAATGGTCTTGACGTCGGTGACGCTGCCGTCCGCGATCCAGCCGTGCAGGTTCTGCCAGGGCGCGGTGAACACCTCCAGCACCTCGCCGTCATCGGCATTCGTGCCCTCGTAGTTCAGCCCCTGCGCGAGGTAGACCTCGATCTTCTCGTCGCTGTACGCAATGGCGTTGTGGAAGCCGCCCAGATAGGTCCATTCGCGCGCGACGTAGCCGGTCTCCTCGAGCAGTTCGCGCTGCGCGCACACCAGCAGTGGCTCTCCCGCCTCGATCTTTCCGGCCGGAAACTCGACGAAATTGCGCGCCAGCGGATAGCGAAACTGCCGCTCGAGCACAACCTGGCCGTCGTCGAGCAGTGGGATCATCATCACGGCACCAGGATGCCGCAGATACTCGCGCGTGGCTTCGTGGCCATCGGCAGCGCGCACATGATCGACAAACAGCCGCAGGAACACACCTTCGAATGCGAGGCGGCTGTCGAGCGTCTGCTCGGCCAGCGGATCGTCTTCGATGGACATACGCGGCCCCGCCCCTAGCCGCCGAGTGTGCGCAGCATCGCGTCGGTGCATAGCTTGAGCAGGTACTGCGGCAGGATGCCGAGCACCAGCACCAGCACGCCGTTGATCGACAGCGCCACCCGCATGTCGGTGGTCGCGGCGATCGGCACGGCACTACCGGCGAGTGGCTCGTCGAAGTACATCACCTTGACGACCCGCAGGTAGTAAAACGCTCCGACCAGCGAAAACATGACCGCGATGATCGCGAGCCAGACCATCGGCCCTTGCAGGCTGTCGCCGAGCAGCGACTGCAGCACGACCAGCTTGGCGTAGAACCCGACCGTCGGCGGGATCCCCGCGAGCGAGAACATCAGCAGCAGCATCACGAACGCGTACCACGGGCTGCGCCGGTTCAGGCCCCGGAGGTCAGCGATCTCCTCTGCCTCGAAACCCTGGCGCGAGAGCAGCAGGATGATGCCGAACGTGCCCAACGTGGTCAGCGCATAGGTGATGACGTAGAACATGCCGGCGCTGTAGGAATTGACGGCAGCCATGACCCGTCCATCAACAACACCGGAGAGCATCGCCAGCAGCACGAACCCCATCTGTGCGATCGTCGAATACGCCAGCATCCGCTTCAGGTTGCTCTGTGCGATCGCAGCAAGGTTGCCCAGCACGAGCGAAGCAACCGCCAGCAGGATCAGCATGCGCTGCCAGTCGACGGCAATCGGCAGCAACCCCTCGACGAGGATACGGAAGCCGACCGCGAAGATCGCCAGCTTCGGCGCCGATCCGATCAGCATCGTGATCGGGGTCGGAGCCCCCTGGTAGACGTCCGGCACCCACATGTGGAACGGCACCGCGCCGAACTTGAAGGCGAGACCGGCAACGATGAACACCGTGCCGAAGACCAGCGCCAGCCGGCTGGCCACGTGTCCCGTCCCGATACGGTCCGCCAGTTCGTTGATATCGAGAGTGCCGGTCGCGCCGTACAGCATGCTCATGCCGTAGAGCAGGAACCCGGAGGCCAGCGCGCCCAGCACGAAATACTTCATCGCGGCCTCGCTCGACCGCGCGTCATCGCGCCGCAGTGCGACCAGGGTGTAGAGCGAAAGCGCCTGCAGTTCGAGGCCCAGATAGATGACGAGCAGGTTGTTCGCCGAGATCATCAGCATGATCCCGAGCAGCGAGAACAGGCTCAGCGTGAAGAGCTCGCCCTTCCACAGGCCGCGATCGCGCGCGTACGACTGGGCGTACACCAGTACCAGCGCGACCGCGATGATCGCGACCAGCTTCAGCAGGTTCGCCATCGGGTCGGTCACGTACATGCCGCCGAAGGCGTAGGTCACGATGCCGGAGGACAGCAGCCACCAGCAGACCGCACCGGTGAGCACCAGGATGGCCAGTGTCAGCACGTAGGTGATGTTCCGGCGTGCATCCGGAACGAAGAGGTCTGCCACCAGCAGCACGCAGGTGGCCACCAGCAGGACGATCTCGGGGAGCGCGGCGAGGAAGTTGAGACTCTGCATGCCGGGGTCCTAGTGTGCGGCGATGCCCGCGGGCAGTTTCGACTGCGACGCGTGCTGCAGCAGGTTCGCGACCGACGCATCCATCAGGTCGGTGAAGGGCTTCGGATACAGGCCCATCCACATGACGGCCGCCGCCAGCAGCAGCAGCACCAGGAACTCGCGCGCATTCACGTCCGCGAGGGCGGCCACCGCCGGGTTGGCGACCTCTCCGAACACCACGCGCTTGTACATCCACAGCGAGTAGGCGGCGCCGAGGACCAGCGTCGATGCCGCCACCAGTGCGATCCAGAAGTCGAACTTGACGGCACCGAGGATGACCATGAACTCGCCGACGAAGCCGCTGGTGGCCGGGAGTCCCGAATTCGCCATCGCGAACAGCATGAAGAACGCGGCAAACTTCGGCATCGTGTTCACCACGCCGCCATAGTCGGCGATGTCGCGGCTGTGCAGCCGGTCATACATGACCCCGATGCAGAAGAACATCGCGCCGGATACGAAACCGTGCGAAATCATCTGCACGATGCCGCCGGCCATGCCGACGGCATTGAAGATGAAGAATCCGAGCGTGACGAATCCCATGTGCGCGATCGACGAGTACGCGACCAGCTTCTTCATGTCGGTCTGCACCAGCGCGACCAGGCCGATGTAGACGACGGCAATCAGCGACAGCACGATGATGAATCCGGACAAGGCGTGGGACGCATCGGGCACGATCGGCAGCGAAAAGCGCAGGAAGCCATAGGCGCCGAGCTTCAGCATGATGGCTGCCAGCACGATCGAGCCGCCGGTAGGCGCCTCGACGTGCGCATCGGGCAGCCAGGTATGGACCGGCCACATCGGCACCTTGACCGCAAACGCCAGGAAGAACGCCAGGAACAGCAGGATCTGCGCGGTCATGCCGATGCGCGTCGCATGCCAGTCGAAGATGCCGAAGTTGCCGCCGGAGGCGTAGTACAGGTACACCAGCGCCACCAGCATCAGCAGCGATCCGAGCAGCGTGTACAGGAAGAACTTGAAAGCCGCGTAGACGCGGTTGGGCCCGCCCCAGACGCCGATGATGATGTACATCGGTATCAGCGTGGCCTCGAAGAATACGTAGAACAGCAGCCCGTCCACTGCCGAGAACACGCCGATCATCAGTCCCGAGAGAATCAGGAACGCGGCGTAATACTGGGCGACCCGCTCCTGGATCACGTCCCATCCGGCGAGCACGACGATGACGGTGATGAACGCCGTGAGCAGCACGAACCACACCGAGAGACCGTCGACTCCGAGGTGATAGTGGGCGTTGAAGCGCTCGATCCACGGGGCCTTCTCGACGAACTGCAGCGTGGCGCTGCTGGCATCAAAGCCGGCATACAGCGGCAGTGTCACCAGCAGGCCGACCAGGCTGCCCACCAGCGCCACCGTCCGCACGACAGCGGCGCTGCGGTCGCGGCCGAAGGCGAGCAAGACCACTCCGAACGCAATCGGAACCCAGATGGCCAGGCTGAGCCACGGAGTTGCTGTCGTCTGCATGAGGCTGCGCTGACTTAGTGGCTGAACGTGACGAACAGCGTGACCATGACGAGCAGTCCGATGATCATGCCGAAGGCATAGTGGTAGATGTACCCGGACTGCAGCAGCCGCGAGACGGACGCGACCCACCCGACGACGCGGGCGCTGCCGTTGACCGCAAGACCGTCGATCAGCCTGACGTCCCCGCCCTTCCACAACACCGTGCCCAGCAGGCGGGCGCCGCCGGCGAACACGACGTCATTGATGCGGTCCAGGTAGTACTTGTTATCCAGCAGTCGATAGAGTGCGCCGAAGCGGCGCGCCAGCGCCGCCGGGATATCCGGCCGCTTCAGGTAGAGGAACGCTGCCAGGCCCGCACCGACGATGACAAGCCAGAACGGCGCGGCCGTCAGCCCGTGCAGAGCCATGGCGGTTGCGCCATGGAAATGCCCTGCCAGTTCCTGCATCGCCGGATGACGCGCGGCGTCGACCACGATGGGGCCGGTGAAGAAGCCGCCGAACAGCAGAGCGTCGATCGTCACGAAGCCGATGATCACCGACGGTATGGCGAGCAGCACCAGCGGCACCGTAACCACGCTCGGCGATTCGTGCGGCTCGCCGTGGTCTTCGTCGTCATCGCCGTGGTGACCGTGCGCGTGAGCGTCATCGCCGTGCTCCCAGCGCGGCTTGCCGTGGAACACGAGGAAAAACATCCGGAAGGAGTAGAACGCCGTGACCAGCACACCGGCCAGAACGGCCCAGTACGCAATGGTCGCGCCGGTCTGGCCGGAACGCGCCGCGGCCTCCGCCGCCAGGATGATCGAGTCCTTCGAATAGAAGCCGGAAAAGAACGGCGTGCCAACCAGCGCCAGCGAGCCCACCAGGGCGGTGATCCAGGTGACCGGCATCTTCTTCCACAGGCCACCCATCTTGCGGATGTCCTGCTCGTGGTGCATGCCGATGATCACCGACCCCGCTGCGAGGAACAACAGTGCCTTGAAGAACGCATGCGTCATCAGGTGGAAGATCGCCACCGAATATGCCGACGCCCCGAGCGCCACCGTCATGTAGCCGAGCTGCGACAGCGTCGAGTACGCGACAACGCGCTTGATGTCGTTCTGCACGATGCCGAGCAGGCCCATGAAGAAGGCCGTGATCGCGCCGATGATGATGACGAAAGACAGCGCGGTGTCCGACAGTTCGAACAGCGGCGACATGCGCGCGACCATGAAGATGCCCGCCGTCACCATCGTCGCCGCATGGATCAGCGCCGAAATCGGTGTCGGGCCTTCCATGGAATCCGGCAGCCAGACGTGCAGCGGGAACTGCGCGCTCTTGCCCATCGCGCCAATGAAAAGGCAGATGCAGATGACGGTCATCAGCAGCCACGGCGAGCCAGGGATGAGTTCGATCGTCTTTGCCGCCACGCCCGGCGCCGACTGGAACACCTCGGCGTAGTGCAGCGTTCCAAAGTAAGCGAAGACGAGCCCGATGCCGAGCACGAAGCCAAAGTCGCCGACGCGGTTGACGAGGAATGCTTTCAGGTTGGCGTAAATGGCGGTCGGCCGCTTGAACCAGAAGCCGATCAGCAGGTAGGACATCAGCCCCACCGCCTCCCAGCCGAAGAAGAGCTGCAGGAAGTTGTTGCTCATCACCAGCATCAGCATGCTGAAGGTGAAGAGCGAGATGTACGAGAAGAAGCGCTGATAGCCCGGATCGTCGGCCATGTAACCGACGGTGTAGATGTGCACCATCAGCGAGACGAAGGTAACGACGACCATCATCGTCGCGGTCAGGGCGTCGATCAGGAAGCCGATCTCGAGCTTCAGCCCGCCGACCACCGCCCACGTGTAAATGGTGCCGTCGAAATTGTTGCCTTTCAGCACGTCGCCAAGGATCGCGAAGGCGCAGACGGTCGACACGAACACACCGAAGATCGTGACGGTGTGCGCGCCGGCGCGGCCGATTACGCGTCCGCCGAACCCGGCCACGATCGCTCCGATCAACGGCGCGACAACTGCCAGCAGATAGATCTTCTGCATTGCTGACATCGACCTAGCCCTTCAGCGAGTCGAGTTCCTCGACGTTGATCGTCGAGAGGTTGCGGAACAGCACGACCAGGATGGCCAGGCCGATCGCCGACTCGGCAGCGGCCACCGTCAGGATGAAGAAGACGAACACCTGCCCGTGGTAGTCCCCTAGGTAGTGCGAAAACGCGATGAAGTTCATGTTGACCGCCAGCAGCATCAGCTCGATCGCCATCAGCAGCACGATCAGGTTGCGCCGGTTCAGGAAGATGCCCACGACGCTGATCGCGAAGAGCAGCGCTCCAACGCCCAGGTACCACGACAGCGAAATCACGTCTCCCCCGCCCGGCTCTGATCGGTTCCTGGCCGCGACGACACCCTGTCCGTCTGGCGTGCCGCATCGTCGCTGCGCATGCTGACCAGGCGCACGCGCTCGCTGGGCGTCACCTTGACCTGCTGCGAAGGATCCTGATGCTTGGAGTCCTTGCGTCCGCGCAGCGTCAGCGCGATGGCCGCAATGATCGCCACCAGCAGCAGCGCACCGGCGATCTGCAGCGGGAAGACGTACTCGGTGAAGGTCAGCCGCCCCAGCACCTCGGTGTTGTTGGCGTTCGCGATCCCCGGCCCCGGCTGGGTCAGCCCCTGCCAGCGCGGCTGCGACAGCACCAACCACATCTGCAGCACGATCAGCGCGGCGACCAGGCCGCCGGCCCACAGGTTCTTCCACAGGCCCTCTCGCAGCCGGTCGATGTTGATGTCCAGCATCATCACGACAAACAGGAACAGCACCATGACGGCGCCGACGTAGACGAGGACCAGCGTGATCGCCAGGAACTCCGCCTGCAGCAGCATCCAAAGGCACGCTGCGGAGAAGAAGGCCAGCACCAGAAAGAGCACCGCGTGCACCGGATTGCGGGCCGTGATGACGCGCAGCGCCGCCAGCAGCAGGATGCCGGCGAAGATCGTGAAGAGGACGACTTGCGCGTTCATTGTTCTTCTGTGCATTGTCCGCGCGGAGCAGGAGTCTCGGGCTGCCGGCGGCTAGATCGTGTTGTTTTCGGTTTCTTGTCCTGTTTGGCCGGATGCACTAGCGGTACCTGGCGTCCGCCTCGCGGCTGGCGGCAATCTGCTGCTCGTACTTGTCTCCGACCGCGAGCAGCATCGGCTTCGTGAAGTACAGGTCGCCGCGTTCCTCGCCGTGATACTCGAGCAGATCGGTCTCGACGATCGAATCGACCGGGCAGCTTTCCTCGCAGAATCCGCAGAAGATGCACTTCGTCAGATCGATGTCGTAGCGCGTCGTGCGCCGCGTACCGTCCGCGCGCTCGTCGGACTCGATCGTGATGGCAAGCGCGGGGCACACCGCCTCACACAGCTTGCACGCAATGCAACGTTCCTCGCCGTTCGGATAGCGGCGCAACGCATGCAGGCCGCGGAAGCGAGGACTGAGCGGAGTCTTCTCTTCCGGAAACTGAATCGTGATCTTGCGCGCGAACGCATAGCGTCCGGTCAGCGCCAGGCCCTTGATGAGCTCCTTCAGGAGCAGGCTGTCGAAGAACTCTCGAATCGCACCCATGCTCGGTTAGCTCACTTCCAGATGTTCCACGGCGTCTGCATCCAGATCGCGATGAGGATCAACCACACCAGCGTGATAGGAATGAACACCTTCCAGCCGAGCCGCATGATCTGGTCGTAGCGATAGCGTGGAAACGATGCGCGGAACCAGATGAAGAGCGACACGACGAAAAAGACCTTGGCAAACAGCCAGAACCATCCTGACAGCGACACTGCCCACGCTGGAAAATCGCTTCCGAGCAGGCGTCCGAGATCGACCGGCGCGGCCCAGCCGCCGAGGAACATGATCGTCGCCATCGTCGACAGCAGGATCATGTTGGCGTATTCGCCGAGGAAGAAGATCGCAAAGGTCATTCCGGAGTATTCGACCATGTGCCCGGCAACGATCTCCGACTCGCCCTCGACGACGTCGAACGGGTGCCGATTCGTTTCGGCGATGCTCGACACCACGTAGATGACAAAGAGCGGCAGCAGCGGCAGCCAGTTCCACGACAGGAAAGCCAGGCCCCGGTCGGCAAAGATCCCAGTGTTCTGCCGCTCGACGATGCCGGTCATGTTGAGCGTGCCTGCCACCAGCAGGACAGCGACCAGCACGAAGCCCATCGCCAGTTCGTAGCTCACCATCTGCGCCGCCGCGCGCATCGCGCCGAGGAAGGAGTACTTGGAGTTCGACGCCCAGCCCGCGATGATGACGCCGTACACCCCCACCGAAGTGATCGCCATTACGTACAGCAACCCGGCGTTGACGTTCGCAAGCACCAGGCCCGGCGCGAACGGGATGACCGCCCAGGCCGCCAGTGCCGGCATGATGACGATCACCGGCGCGACGAAGAAAAGCCACTTGTCCGCCTGCGATGGCGTGATGACTTCCTTGAAGATCAGCTTGACCGCGTCGGCGATCGGTTGCAGCAGGCCCATCGGCCCGACGCGGTTGGGACCGATGCGGATGTGCATCCAGCCGATGAGCTTGCGTTCCCAGTAGGTGAGGTACGCGACCATCAGCAGGATAGGAACGACGATCGCGACGATCTTCGCAAGCGACCACACCACCGGCCAGGCGGCACCGAGCGTCTGGCTGCCCACCGTGGTGATCGTGTCCATCAGGCACGCTCCACGCGGATGGGCCCGAACATCGGCCCGAGCGCCGCGGTCGACACATGAGCAGCCGCAACCCGGACCGCACCGTTGGCCACACGTTCATCGACCTGAAGATCGAGCACGGCCGCCCCCTCGCCCTGGCGCAGTCGCACCCTGTCACCCGCGGCGAGCCCAAGCGTCGCCGCCGTGGCGGCGTTTATGCGGGCGCGCGGAGGACGAGCATCGTTCGTAGCCTGCAGCGGCGGCGAGCGGCGCACGATGGCGTCGCTGAAATAGATCGGCACATCCGCGATGCGCTCGAGGCCGCCGTCGGTCGCACCGGGGGCCTCCAGTGCAACACTGCTGTCGTTCGACAGCCGGGCCGACACGTCGGACGGCAACGATTCGGCGCGCACCGCCTCGGATGTGTCCTGCTCGAATCCCGTGAGGTCCAGGAGGTTGCCCAGCACGCGCAGGACCTTCCAGCCCGGGCGCGCTTCGCCGAGCGGCCGCACGCTGCCGTTGAAGCTCTGCACGCGCCCCTCGGCGCTGACGAACGTGCCAGCGGTCTCGGTAAACGGCGTGATCGGCAGTATGACGTCGGCGTACTCCAGAGCACCGTTGCGGTACGCCGAAAACGCAATAACGGTCTCCGCAGTTGCGAGTGCCTGCGTCGTCGCCACCGGATCGGCGGTGTCGTACTCGGGTTCAACGTTCCACAGCAGATAGGCCTTGCGCGGCTGCTCGATCATCGCGCGGGCGTTAAGTCCACCATGCTGCGGGCGTGCGCCGACGATATGACCGCCGGCGGCGTTGGCTCCGTCCGTCAGCACGCCAACCCTGGCTCCGGTCGCGCGGGTAATCCACTGCGCCCACGCACGCAACAGGGCCGCCTGCGGATGCTGGACGGCCGCGTTGCCGAGCAGCACGGCCTTGCGCTCGCCCGACATCAACGATGCCGCAATTGCCGCGGCAGTCTCGCCCGCCACCACGCCCTGCATGGGCGCGGGTTCATTGCGTTGCTGGGCGATGCCAGCGGCGATCTCGGCCAGCGCGCGCACCCAGTCACTCGGCCGCAGGATCGACTTGTGCGCAACCCGCATCAGCAGGTCGTCGTCCACCGCGTGCACGACCGAGAGCTTGCATCCATGCCTGGTCGCATGGCGCAGGCGCGTCGAAATCAGCGGCTGGTCCTTGCGCACGAAGGATCCGATCAGCAACGCGCGGTCAAGTCGCGCAAGCTCGGCGATCGGCATCCCGAGCCACGGTGCGCCCTGTTCCCTGCCGTCGCCGGAAAAGTCGCTCTGGCGCAGGCGGAAATCAACGTTGTCGGAACCGATCCCTCGCATGAGCTTCGCCAGCAGGTGCAGTTCCTCTACCGTGCTGCTGGGCGCAGCCAGCGCACCGATCGCTTCAGCCCCATGCTCGGCCCGGACCCGCGTGAGCGCATGACGGACGTATTCCAGCGCGTCGGCCCAGTCAACTTCGCGCCACTTGCCGTCCTGCTTCAGCAGCGGACGCGTCAGGCGATCTGCGGCATTCAGTCCGTCGTAGGAGAAACGGTCGCGGTCTGACAGCCAGCATTCGTTGACCGCCTCGTTCTCGAACGGCAGAACGCGCAGAACGCGCTGATTCTTCACCTGGACGATCAGGTTGGTGCCCACCGCGTCGTGCGGGCTGATCGAGCGGCGCCGCGACAGCTCCCAGGCGCGCGCCTCGTAGCGGAACGGCTTGCTGGTGAGTGCCCCGACCGGACACAGGTCAATCATGTTGCCGGAGAGTTCGGAATCAACCGAGCTCCCGACGAAGGTCATGATCTCGGAGTGCTCGCCACGCCCGGCCATGCCGAGCTCCATGATGCCGGCGACCTCCTGACCGAAGCGGACGCAGCGCGTGCAGTGAATGCACCGCGTCATCTCCTCGGCAGAGATCAGCGGACCCATGTTCTTGTGGAACACAACCCGCTTCGGCTCGTCATAGCGGCTGGACGAGGCACCGTACCCGACCGCGAGGTCCTGCAGCTGGCACTCGCCGCCCTGGTCGCAGATCGGGCAATCGAGCGGATGGTTGATCAGCAGGAACTCCATCACCGATTTCTGGGCCTGCTTGGCCCGCTCCGAATGCGTGCGGACGATCATGCCCGGCGTCACCGGTGTCGCGCAGGCGGGCAGCGGCTTGGGTGCCTTCTCGACCTCGACCAGGCACATGCGGCAGTTCGCCGCGATCGACAGCTTCTTGTGGTAGCAGAAGTGCGGCACGTAGATGTCGAGGCGATTGGCCGCCTCCATCACCATGCTGCCTTCCGGCACCTCGACCTTGCGGCCGTCGATTTCAATTTCTACCATGCGTCGCTCGTGTACGCGATGCACGTGCGCGCATCGCACGTGCACTCGCTCCGACTAGTTAGACGGGCAGGCTTCGGGCGGCCGGCGCGTAGCGGGGAATTGTCGACAGCACCTGCGCGCTGTCGACCCCGCGCAGCCGGCGCGGCTTGCAAGCCGCGCAGTGGGAGGCGCCCGCATGACAACGGATTGCGAGAGCTGCGGTCCATGGTTGCACGCCTCATGCGTATTCCGGGACGGCGCATCGCTTGTGTTCAATGTGGTGCTCGAATTCGCTGCGGAAGTGCTTGACGAACGCCCGCACCGGCATCGCAGCGGCATCCCCGAGCGCGCAGATGGTGCGGCCCTGAATGTTGTCGGCGACGGAGTTCAGCAGATCAAGGTCTTCGGGCTTGCCCTGCCCGTGCTCGATGCGGTGCACGACGCGGTACAGCCACCCAGTGCCCTCACGGCACGGCGTGCACTGGCCGCAGCTTTCCTCGTAATAGAAATACGACAGGCGTTCAAGGCAACGCACCATGCAGCGCGTCTCGTCCATGACGATCACCGCACCGGACCCGAGCATCGAACCCGCCTTCGCGATCGAGTCATAGTCCATGTCGGTGGCCATCATCAGGTCACCGGGCAGCACCGGCATCGACGAGCCGCCGGGAATGACCGCCTTGATCGTCCTGCCGTCTCGCATGCCACCGGCCAACTCGAGCAGCTTCGCGAACGGCGTGCCGAGCGGGACCTCGTAGTTACCGGGGTGCGTGACGTCACCGGAGACAGAAAAGATCTTCGTGCCGCCGTTGTTCGGCTTGCCGAGCGCGAGGAACTCATCGCCGCCGTGATTGACGATGAACGGCACTGCGGCGAAGGTTTCGGTGTTGTTGATCGTCGTCGGTTTGCCGTAAAGGCCGTAGCTCGCCGGAAACGGCGGCTTGAAGCGCGGCTGACCCTTCTTGCCTTCGAGCGATTCGAGCAGCGCAGTTTCCTCGCCGCAGATGTAGGCACCGTAGCCATGCGACGCATGCAACTGGAAACTGAACTGCGAACCCAGGATGTTGCTGCCCAGGTAACCGGCGGCACGTGCCTCCTCGAGCGCCTCCTCGAAGCGCTCGTAGTCGACCCAGATCTCGCCGTGGATGTAGTTGTAGCCGACGGACACACCCATCGCGTAGGCCGCAATCGCCATCCCCTCGATGACCATGTGCGGGTTGTAACGCAGGATGTCACGGTCCTTGAACGTGCCGGGCTCGCCTTCGTCGGAATTGCAGACGACGTATTTCTGCCCGGGAAACTGCCGCGGCATGAAGCTCCACTTCAGCCCCGTCGGGAAGCCCGCGCCGCCACGTCCGCGCAGGGCCGACTTCTTCACCTCGGCGATCACTGCATCGGGGGCAATGTGCTCGCCCAGGATCTTGCGCAGCGCCTTGTAGCCGCCGCGCGCCTCATAGTCCTTAAGCCGCCAGTTCTTGCCGTCCAGTCCCGCCAGGATCATCGGCTGGATATGACGGCCATGGAAGCAGGTCTGAGCCGTCATCTCACTTCACCTGCTTCATTTCGTCGAGCAATGCGTCGAGCCGCTCGTTGCTCATGAAGCTTTCCATGCGCTTGTTGTTGACCAGCAGCACCGGCGCATCGCCGCAGGCGCCGAGGCATTCGCCTTCTCGCAGCGTGAACTCCCCGTCGGCCGTCGTCTCGCCGAATCCGATGCCGAGCCGATGTTTCAAGTGCTCCGCCGCCTGGTTCGCGCCGCTCAGCGCGCATGGCAGGTTGGTGCAGATCGTCAGCTTGCAGCGCCCCGGTGGCTGCAGGTTGTACATGTTGTAGAACGACGCGACCTCGAATACCGCGATCGGCGGCATGCCGAGATACTCCGCCATCTCGTTGATGGCCTCGGGCGGCAGCCAGCCGAGTTGGTCCTGCGCGATCGCGAGCGCCGCGATCACCGCCGACTGCTTGTGCTCGGCCGGATACTTGGCGATCTCGCGGTCGATGCGCCGCAGCGATTCGGCGGACAGCACGACGTCGGACTGGGGAACGGCGTTCATCGGGCTCTCAGCGGTCGATCTCGCCAAACACGATGTCCTGCGTGCCGATGATCGCCACGGCATCGGCGATCATGTGGCCGCGCGCCATCTCGTCGAGCCCCTGCAGGTGCGCGAATCCGGGTGCGCGGATCTTCAGGCGATACGGCTTGTTGGCGCCATCGGACACCAGGTAGATGCCGAACTCGCCCTTCGGGTGTTCGACGGCGGCATAGGCCTCGCCGGGGGGCACGTGGAAGCCTTCGGTGAAGAGCTTGAAGTGATGGATCAGCTCTTCCATGTTCGATTTCATCTCAACGCGCGACGGCGGCGCCACCTTGTGGTTGTCCGTCATCACCGGACCGGGGTTCGTGCGCAGCCACGCGATGCACTGTTGGATGATGCGGTTGCTCTGGCGCATTTCCTCGACCCGCACGAGGTAGCGGTCATAGCTGTCGCCATTGCGGCCGACGGGAATGTCAAAGGCGAGTCGGTCATAGACCTCATACGGCTGCTTGCGCCGCAGGTCCCACTCGATGCCCGATCCGCGCAGCATCGGGCCGGTGAAGCCCATCTGCAGCGCGCGCTCCGGCGAAACGACGCCGATGCCGACCAGCCTCTGCTTCCAGATGCGGTTGTCCGTGAGCAGCGTCTCGTACTCGTCGACATACTTCGGGAACTTGCGCGTGAAGTCCTCGATGAAATCGAGCAACGAGCCCTGACGGTTCTCGTTCAGCCGCCGTGTGTCCTGTTCACTCTTGTACTTGTTCGCCTTGAACTGCGGCATCGTGTCCGGCAGATCGCGATAGACACCGCCCGGACGGTAGTACGCCGCATGCATGCGCGCGCCCGAGACCGCCTCGTAGATGTCCATCAGGTCTTCGCGCTCGCGGAAGGCGTACAGGAACACCGCCATCGCGCCGACGTCGAGTCCATGCGCGCCCAGCCACAGCAGGTGGTTCAGCAGCCGCGTGATCTCGTCGAACATCACGCGGATGTACTGCGCCCGCACCGGCACTTCGACCCCGAGCAGCTTCTCTATCGCCATGACGTAGGCGTGCTCGTTGCACATCATCGAGACGTAATCGAGCCGGTCCATGTACGGCACCGACTGCAGGTACGTGCGCGTCTCCGCCAGCTTCTCGGTCGCCCGATGCAGCAGCCCGATATGCGGATCTGCGCGCTGGATCACCTCGCCGTCGAGCTCCAGCACCAGCCGGAGCACGCCATGCGCCGCAGGATGCTGCGGGCCAAAATTCAACGTGTAATTCTTGATATCAGCCATGAAGCCGCCCTGGCTGCGACGCGTACAAGCGCGAGTTACACGTTGAATTTCGTCGCAGGCTAACTTGCGCGCAGCGCAAGTTAAGCCGCACGATGCGCGGCGGCCGGAGACAAAGTTCAGCGTGCGGCCGAATCATCTGCCCTGGCCGTAGCTATCTTCACGAATCACCCGCGGCACGATTTCCCGCGGCTCGATCGACACCGGCTGATAGATCACCCGCTTCTGCTCCGGGTCGTAGCGCATCTCGACGTGCCCGGAGATCGGGAAATCCTTGCGGAACGGATGGCCGATGAAGCCGTAGTCCGTCAGGATGCGACGCAGGTCGGGATGGCCTTCGAACACGATGCCATAGAGATCGAATGCCTCGCGTTCGTACCAGTTGGCGCAGTTCCACACCTCGGTCACCGAGGCAATCAGAGGGAATTCGTCGTCGGCACACACGCTGCGGACACGGACCCGCCAGTTGTGTTTCAGCGACAGCAGGTGCATCACCACGGCGTAGCGCAGGCCGTCCCAGGCGCCTTCGCCGTAGGACGAATAGTCCATGCCGGCGAGGTCGATCAGCTGCTCGAAGGCCAGCCGCGCATCGTCGCGGAGCCGGTGTGCAACCGAGAGCTGGTCGGCACCGCGGACGATGATCGTCACTTCGTCCAGCGCGACGTTCAGAGCCTGCAGTTTGTCGCCGAGCGCTTCACGCAGCGCACCGGCCAGTGGGTCGGTGCGGCTCATCGGGCGATCGTATTGGTGCGGCGGATCTTGTTCTGCAGCTGGATGATCCCGTAGATCAGCGCTTCCGCCGTCGGTGGGCAGCCGGGCACGTACACGTCGACCGGCACGATGCGGTCGCAACCGCGCACGACCGAGTAGCTGTAGTGGTAGTACCCGCCGCCGTTGGCGCACGAGCCCATGCTGATGACCCAGCGTGGCTCGGCCATCTGGTCATAGACCTTGCGCAGTGCCGGTGCCATCTTGTTGCAGAGGGTACCGGCGACGATCATCACGTCGGATTGACGCGGGCTCGGACGGAAGAAGATGCCAAAGCGGTCAAGGTCGTAGCGGGCGGCGCCGGCATGCATCATCTCCACCGCGCAGCAGGCCAGGCCGAAGGTCATCGGCCACAGCGAGCCGGTCTTCGACCAGTTGACGAGCTTGTCCACACTTGTCGTCACGAAACCTTCGTTGAGTACCCCTTCGATGCCCATCGCTTTTCGCTAGCCGCTATTCCCAGTCCAGCGCGCCCTTCTTCCATTCATAGATGAAGCCAACGGTAAGGATCGCAAGGAAGCCCATCATGGCCCAGAAGCCAATGCTCCAGGCGCCGAGATCGCCGAGCACGACAGCCCAGGGAAACAGGAACGCGATCTCGAGATCGAAAAGGATGAAGAGGATCGCCACGAGGTAATAGCGCACGTCGAATTTCATGCGCGCGTCTTCGAACGCTTCGAAACCGCACTCGTAGGGAGAAAGCTTCTCAGGGTCCGGCTTGTGCGGACCCAACAGCGCACCGAGAGCCATGGGGGCCGCGCCGATGACCAGGCCGACCACAATGAAGAGCAGGACGGGGAGGTAGCTGTCGAGGTTCACGTGAATCAGCGTTCCGGCTCACATAACGAATGGACCACCTCGCGGCGGGCTGCTGCACACCCGGGAAATGCATCCGCTTTCAGTCGCCGCTGCGCGACCAAGCCCGATCTGGTGCCGACGGTGAGACTCGAACTCACACGGCTTTCGCCGCCACCCCCTCAAGATGGTGTGTCTACCAATTCCACCACGTCGGCAAGGTGCAAAACCCGCGGGATTCTACTCGATTCACTCGTCATCCGCGGTCGCATTGCGAGCGAAGAGCTCCGCATCGCGCCCCGCGACGCGGACATTACTTGGGCACGTCGCTAGGCTTCGGCGCGGCAGGCGCCACGGGCGTCGTCGGCTGCGCTGGTGCTGCAGCGGGAGCTGACCCTTGTGGCGCCGGGGTGGGCATCGCCCCCTGCGGCGGCGTAGGTACCGGGATGTCCTTCGGCACGGTGTTCGCGGGTGCGGGCACGGAGTCCATCACGCCCCCACTGCTTCCTGCAGGCCGCTTGATCGCTGTGCCGACGTAGGCAAGGCCCAGCGTTGCAATGAAGAACACGGTCGCGACGCCTGCAGTACTTCGCGACAGGAAATTGGCCGAGCCCGTCGCGCCGAACAGGCTTCCGGACGCGCCGCCGCCAAAGGCGGCGCCCATGTCCGCGCCCTTGCCATGCTGCAGCAACACCAGAACGATGATCCCGATCGCCGAGACAACCTGCACGACGATCAGCAATGTGGTCAACCAGGTCATGACTTGCCTTTCACTTTCAGTGAATCCTTGTTCGCTGCCAATTCAGGTGCGGCAGACGTGCTGCAACTTCAACGGGCCGCGGCGCAGATCGCCGCGAAATCTTCCGCGACCAGCGACGCTCCGCCAATCAACCCTCCATCGATGTCGGGTTGTCCGAAAATTTCGGCCGCGTTCGCGGGTTTGACGCTGCCGCCATACAAGATGCGCACGGCATCGGCGCTGGCAGCGTCACGGCCTGCGACATGGGCACGCACCGCGGCATGCACCTCCTGCGCCTGGGCCGGCGTCGCCGTCCGTCCGGTACCGATCGCCCAGACTGGCTCGTAGGCCAGTGCGCCCCGGGCCAGTTCGGCGGGCCCGATGCGTTCGATCACGGCATCGAGCTGCCGCCTGACAACGTCGAGCGTCGAGCCGGCCTCGCGCTCCGCCAACGACTCGCCGACACAGACGATCGGCTTCAGGCCAGCGGCGAGCGCCACCTCCGCCTTTGCCGCAACGATGACGTCGGATTCGCCATGCAACTGTCGGCGCTCCGAGTGGCCAACGATGACCCAGCCACAACCGACATCGACCAGCATCGCCGCTGCGATGTCGCCGGTGAACGCTCCCGGGGCACGCTCGGACAGATCCTGCGCGCCGATGTCGACGCGATGATCTGACGCCAGCGACACAAGCGACGCGAGGTATACCGCCGGAGCACAGACCACGATGTCGCACGTGAGCGCTGCGCGACGCGACGCGAACGCCTGCAGCCACGCGGCATTGGCGGCCTGCGAACCGTTCATCTTCCAGTTCGCTGCGACGAGAGGTGTGCGGCGGCTCATGATAGGAAAAAGCCTGCCATTGTACGAGGCGATCGACGCCCGGCCAAACGCGAATCTTGGTCGATCACGATGCGCGCTCCGCAGCGTCGCGGCCCACGGACAGGACGATCTTGCCGACGTGGGAGCTCGACTCCATCAGCGCATGGGACTGCGCGGCCTGAGCCAGCGGAAACACCGTATGCACCATCGGCTTGATGCGTCCCGCCTCGATCAGCGGCCACACGACCGAGCGCAGTCGTGCAGCGATCGCGGCCTTGAATGCGACCGAGCGCGGCCGCAAGGTCGAACCGGTGACCGTCAGCCGCCGACGCAGGATGGCGGCGAGGTCCAGTCGCGCCTCGGCACCCCCGAGCAGCGCGATGATGACGAGCCGTCCATCGTCGGCGAGACAGCCGATCTCGCGCGGCACGTAGTCGCCGGCGACCATGTCGAGCACCACGTCGACGCCACGGCCGCCGGACTCGCCCTTCACCACGGCGACAAAATCCTCGGTGCGATAGTTGATGCCGCGACGGGCGCCCAGTGCCTCGCACGCACGCGCCTTTTCGTCAGAGCCTGCGGTCGCATAGACCGTGTGGCCGAGCGCCGCGGCCAGTTGAACTGCGGCTACGCCGATGCCGCTGGTGCCGCCCTGGACCAGCAACGTCTCGCCGGGCGCGAGCCGCGCCCGGTCGAACACATTGCTCCAGACGGTGAAGTAGGTCTCGGGCAACGCCGCCGCCTCGATGAACGACAGGCCGCGCGGAACCGGCAGGCACTGGCTCGCCGGCGCGACGCACCACTCGGCGTAACCACCGCCGGCGACCAGCGCGCACACAGGGTCACCGTGCTGCCATGCCCCGTCCTCGACATCGCCCGATTCGACGGTGCCGGCAACTTCGAGTCCCGGCAGATCGGATGCCCCGGGCGGTGGCGCATACGCGCCCTTGCGCTGCAGGACATCTGGCCGGTTGACTCCGGCAGCCTGGACGCGGATCAGCACATCACCGGGTCCGGCGACAGGTCGGGGCCGCTCGACCGGGCGCAGCCGTTCCGGTCCGCCCGGCTGGCTGATCTCGACCGCCTGCATCGTTGCCTGGGTCATCACCTGATGGTGTGCAAAGGGTGCAAAAGCAAAGGGGGCGCCGAAGCGCCCCCTTCATCGACTGTAGTTACTGCTGTTGCTGCTGCTGGGCCGCCGCCGGAGCGTTACCTTCGACCGCCTTCATCGACAGGCGCACGCGGCCCTTCTCGTCAGCCTCGATGACCTTGACCTTCACGGCCTGGCCTTCCTTGAGGTAGTCGGCGACGGCGTTGACGCGCTCGTTGGCGATCTGCGAAATGTGCAGCAGACCGTCCTTGCCGGGCAGCAACTGGACGATGGCGCCGAAGTCGAGCAGACGCAGCACCGTGCCGTCGTAGACCTTGCCGACCTCGACCTCCGCGGTCAATTCCTGGATGCGGCGCTGGGCTTCCTTGCCCTTCTCCTGGTCGACGCTGGCGATGATTACAGTGCCGTCGTCCTCGATGTCGATCTGCGTGCCGGTCTCCTCGGTCAGCGCACGGATCACCGCGCCGCCCTTGCCGATGACGTCGCGGATCTTCTCCGGGTTGATCTTCATCTTGATCAGGCGCGGCGCGAACGCTGACAGCTCGCCGCGCGACACGGAGATAGCGTCCTGCATCTTCTGCAGGATGTGCATGCGGCCTTCCTTCGCCTGCGCGAGCGCCACCTGCATGATCTCGCGGGTGATGCCCTCGATCTTGATATCCATCTGCAGGGCGGTGATGCCGTTGGCGGAACCCGCCACTTTGAAGTCCATGTCGCCGAGGTGGTCCTCGTCGCCAAGGATGTCGGTCAGCACCGCGAACTTGTTGCCTTCCTTGATCAGGCCCATCGCCACGCCGGCGACATGCGCCTTCAACGGTACGCCGGCGTCCATCATCGCCAGGCAGCCGCCGCAAACGGAGGCCATCGACGACGAACCATTGGACTCGGTGATCTCGGAAACAACCCGCAGCGAATACTGGAAGTCGTCATAGCTGGGCAGCACGGCGAGCAGCGAGCGCTTGGCCAGCCGTCCGTGGCCGATCTCGCGGCGCTTGGGCGTGCCGACGCGGCCGGTCTCGCCCGTGGCGAACGGCGGCATGTTGTAGTGGAGCATGAAGCGGTCGCGGTATTCGCCCTGCAGGGCGTCGACGAACTGTTCGTCCTGCTTGGTGCCGAGCGTGGCCGTGACCAGCGCCTGCGTCTCGCCGCGCGTGAAGAGCGCCGATCCGTGGGTACGCGGCAACACGCCAAGGCGGATTTCGATCGGACGAACCGTCCGGGTGTCACGCCCGTCGATGCGCGGCTCGCCTTCGAGAATCTGGCTGCGCACGATCTTGGCCTGCAGGTCGAACAGGATCGCATCGACCGCGTTGTCGTCGGGCTTCGGCGTGCCACTCGCGGCCGCTTCTTCCTCGAGCTTCGCCCACACCTGCGTGTAGACGTCGTTGATTTTGTGCGTGCGCGCCTGCTTGTTACGGGTCTGATACGCCTCGCGCAGGCCTGGACCGGCGACATGGACCAGCTTGGCGAGCAGCGGTTCGTTGTGAGCCGCCGCCTGCCAGTCCCATGCCGGCTTGCCGGCGTCGCGCACCAGTTCATGGATCGCGTTGATCGCTGCCTGCATCTGGCTGTGCCCGTGCATGACCGCGCCAAGCATCACTTCCTCTGACAACTGGTCGGCTTCCGACTCGACCATCAGCACGGCGCGCTCGGTGCCGGCAACAACGAGGTTGAGCTTCGAGGTCTTCAGCTGCGTCGCCGTGGGATTGATGACGTACTCGCCATCGAGGTAACCGACCCGCGCGGCACCGATTGGCCCCTTGAACGGGATGCCCGACAGAGACAACGCGGCCGACGCCCCGATCATTGCCGGAATATCGGGATCAATCTCGGGATCGATCGACAGCACGTGGATGACGACCTGGACTTCGTTGAAGAAACCATCCGGAAACAGCGGACGGATCGGCCGATCGATCAGCCGCGAGGTCAGGGTTTCCTTTTCCGAAGGACGCCCTTCGCGCTTGAAGAAGCCGCCCGGGATGCGACCAGCCGCGTAGGTCTTCTCAATGTAATCGACGGTCAGCGGGAAGAAGTCCTGGCCCGGCTTGGCTTCCTTGCGTGCAACCACGGTGGCCAGCACGACCGTGTCGTCCATCGAGCAGAGGACGGCACCGCCGGCCTGGCGTGCGATCTCACCCGTCTCGAGCGTCACGGTATGCGCGCCGTACGGGAATTTCTTCGTGATCTTTTCAAACACTTGGAGTTCCTTTCATTCTTGTTCGGACGCGGTCGCTGGAGTTTCCTTGCTCAGCGACCCGGCACGCCGCGGTATCGACGACTCGGCACGGGAGAACCGCCCTTACGTCCATATCGCAGCGCGCATGTGGCCGGACAACGGCAGGCAGCCCGCGTGGATCACTCCACGCAGGCTGGTTGCAATCGAATCCGGGTCATTGACTACTTGCGCAGGCCAAGGCTGTCGATCAGCCCCTTGTACGCCTCGGGGTTCTTGCCCTTGAGGTAGTCCAGAAGCTTGCGCCGACGGCTGACCATTTTCAGAAGGCCACGGCGTGAATGGTGGTCCTTCACGTGGGTCTTGAAGTGGTCTGTCAGCTCATTGATGCGGGCCGTGAGGAGCGCGACCTGCACTTCGGGCGAGCCCGTGTCAGCCTGGGCCCGCTGGTACTTGGCGACGATTTCCGCCTTGTTGATGTTTGCAACCGCCATGTTTTCCCTTTCGAATCAAGCTTGTGAACACGCGGACACGGAAGGATGGCCGTGCCGTGAAGCGCGGGAGTATACCAAGCGCCGCTCACGTACGCGACCCTGCGGGTCGCACGTGCGCTCGCGGCGGTTACGGCTTTGCCGCTCAACATTGAATTGTCGGCTGCGCTCCGGAGCGGCCGAGCGCTTCGCCGAGGAGTAAGACACTCCTCCCTCCCTGCCCTCCCTCCGAGAAGGAGGAGACTGGCACCCCATCCCTGCACCCTTCCCGGCCGTGGAGGTAAGGGACAACAACGCACTGCCGCGGCCACCACTGCAAGCTGCTTGCTTCGCACCCGCCCTTCTCGGAAGGGCGGGACGGGTGGGTAGCCTCACTCCCTCTCGCCTGGCGAGAGGGCGGAGAGAGTGCCCAGCCCTTGCACGTCGGCGGAGCGCGCGGCCGCTCCGGAGCAAAGCCGACTGAATAGTCTTGAACGGGTTCGCGCAGAGCGCGAACCCGTACCGCCGCGAGCGCACGTGCGACCCGCAGGGTCGCGTACGTGAGCGGCGCTCAAGGCGCCAGCGACGTCTGGGGATTCAGCCGCTCGACGCCGCTGTAGAGCTTGTTTAGCGCGTTCAGATACGCCTTCGCCGACGCGGCGATGATGTCGGGGTCCGCGCCAACGCCGTTCACGATGCGACCCGATCGCGACAGACGCACGGTCACTTCGCCCTGTGACTCGGTGCCGGTCGTGATCGCATTGACCGAATAGAGCAGCAGTTCGGAGCCGCTCTTCACCTGGCTCTCGATCGCCTTGAGCGAGGCATCGACCGGTCCGTTGCCATCCGATTCGGCGACCACCTCATTCTGTCCGATCGACAGCACGACGCGGGCGTGCGGACGCTCGCCCGTCTCCGAGTGCTGCGCCAGTGACAGCAGCTTGAAATGCTCGTCGTGTGGCGTGACGGTCTCGTCGGAGAACAGCGCCTGGATGTCCTCGTCGTAGATGTCGGACTTGCGGTCGGCGAGTTCCTTGAAGCGCGCAAAGGCTGCATTCAGCTCGGTCTCGCTGTCGATCGGGATCGCCAGCTCCTGCACGCGCTGCTTGAAGGCATTGCGACCGGAGAGCTTGCCCAGCACGATGCGGTTGGCATACCAGCCCACATCCTCGGCACGCATGATCTCGTAGGTGTCGCGCGCTTTCAGCACGCCATCCTGGTGGATGCCCGACGCGTGTGCAAACGCGTTCGCTCCGACGACCGCCTTGTTCGGCTGCACCGGGAAACCGGTGATGCCGGAGACCAGTTTCGACGCCGGCACGATCTGGGTTGTGTCGACGCCGACATCCAGGCCGAAGAAATCTCGACGGGTGCGCACCGCCATCACGACCTCCTCGAGCGAACAGTTGCCAGCGCGCTCGCCGAGACCGTTGACCGTGCATTCCACCTGCCGTGCGCCGCCGATCTTCACCCCCGCCAGCGAGTTGGCGACGGCCATGCCGAGGTCGTTGTGGCAATGCACGCTCCAGATCGCCTTGTCGGAGTTGGGAATGCGCTCGCGCAGGTCGCGCAGGAAAAGTCCATAGAGCTCCGGAATCGCATAGCCCACCGTGTCCGGGATGTTGATCGTCGTCGCCCCTTCGGCGATGACGGCCTCCAGCACGCGGCACAGGAAATCCGGCTCCGAGCGGTAGCCGTCTTCGGGCGAGAACTCGACGTTGTCGGTGAACTGGCGCGCGAATCGCACCGCGAGCTTGGCCTGCTCGAACACCTGATCGGGCGTCATGCGCAGCTTCTTTTCCATGTGCAGCGGCGACGTCGCGATGAACGTGTGGATGCGCTTGGAACGTGCGCCCTGCAGGGCTTCGGCGGCGCGGCCGATGTCGCGGTCGTTGGCGCGGGCCAGCGAGCAGACCGTCGAGTCCTTGACCGCGTTGGCGATCGCGCGCACCGCCTCGAAGTCGCCATTGGACGACGCCGCAAAACCGGCCTCGATGACATCGACGCGCAGCCGCTCGAGCTGCATCGCAATGCGCAGCTTTTCCTCCTTGTTCATCGAGGCGCCGGGGCTCTGCTCGCCGTCACGCAGCGTGGTGTCGAAGATGAAGAGTCGGTCAGTCATGGTCGCTCCAGGCGAATGTTTCCATCTGCCGGGCTCTGGGCGCTGGCAGCGGCACTACACAAATTGTGGGTCGGGGGTTAGCTGCGCGCGGGGCGCAGCAGAAGCAGCCGGCCTAGCAGGTCGGCAGTCAGGCGAGGTGCGATGGGGGAGGCGCAAAACATGGTTCGGACTATATGACGATTCGCCGATTGCAACAAGCTAGCCGGAGCGATCGGCGTCGCGCGCGACCGGCTTCGCCGGATTGGGCTCGCCCCGGAACCAGCGCCAGCCCCAATAGGCATATCCCGAGAGCGCATAAAGGCAGAACAGCGTGAACAGTGCGATCGGCGGGTCCGAGCTGACTACGAAGATCACGACGATCAGCACGACCATCACCCAGAACGGGACGCTGCGCCCGACATGGAAACTTTTGCCGCTGTAGAACGGTGCACTCGAGACCATGGTTAGTCCGGCATACACGGTGAGCGCAAAGGCGACCCAGGGCATCACGCTGTCGCGCACCGGAATCTTGTTGTCAATGGCGAGCCAGACGAAGCCGGCGATCAGCGCCGCCGCCGCCGGGCTCGGCAACCCCTGGAAGAAACGCTTGTCGACAACGCCGATGTTCGAGTTGAAACGCGCAAGGCGCAGCGCTGCACCGGCGCAGTAGACGAACGCCCCGGCCCAGCCCCAGCGGCCGAGCTCGCCCAGTACCCATTCGTACATCACCAGGGCCGGGGCAACGCCGAAGGACGTCATGTCAGACAGCGAATCGAACTGCTCGCCGAAGGCACTCTGCGTGTTCGTCAGCCGCGCCACGCGCCCGTCCATGCCATCGAGCACCATCGCGGCGAAGATTGCAATCGCCGCCAGCTCGAATCGCTGGTTCATCGCCTGGACGATCGCGAAAAACCCGGCGAACAGCGCCGCCATCGTGAACAGGTTCGGCAACAGGTAGATGCCGCGTCGACGCTTCACCGACGCCGGGACGTCCAGCCCCGCCGATGCGCCGGCGAGCGGGTACGCCCGGGACTTGCGGCGACGGAAGCGCATCAGATTTCCGCCAGTACCGTGCTGGTGGCGTGGACGATGTCGCCGACCGCGACCCGCGGCCGTGCGCTGACCGGCAGGTAGACATCGACGCGTGAGCCAAAGCGAATGAAACCGTAACGCTGGCCCCGTGCCAGGCGGTCGCCGGCCTTGACGTAGCAGAGGATCCGGCGCGCGATGAGCCCGGCAACCTGCACCACGGTGACCCGCTCGCCGGAACCGAGTCGCATCACCATCGCATTGCGCTCGTTCTCGGTGGACGCCTTGTCGAGGTCCGCATTGATGAAGCTGCCGCGGGAATAGGTGACCGATTCCACCGTTCCATCCACGGGCGAGCGGTTGCTGTGCACATTGAAGACATTCATGAAGACACTGATGAGCAGCGTCTCGCGCTGCGTGTGCACATCCTGTGCCCGCTCCACCTTGACGATCCGGCCATCGGCGGGCGACAGGACCGCCGAAGCCAGCGTCGGCACCTCGCGGGCCGGGTCCCGGAAGAACTGGATCACGAAGACGGCCACCAGCCAGAGCGGCAACGACCACAGGAAGCCCGCGAACGACCACGCAAGAATCGCGAGCAGCAATGCGCCCGCGATGAATGGCCAGCCTTCCCGCGCAAGCAGCGGATGCGGATAGTTCATGGGCCCTCGTGCAAGAAGGTCCAATGGTATCGGAATGGCCCCTGCATAACGCGGCCTTCGCGGCCGCAGCCCAGCCCTAGGGCAACAGACGGGCCTTGCCGCTCACCATCAGTCGCTCCGCCGAACGACCCGCTTCGAAGGTCGGAGCCGGCACCGCGTCGGACGCCATCGTGGCCATTCTCGCGGCGCCCACCGGGATCGGTCCACCTTCGCGCCCACCGAAATTGACTTCCTCCATCCGGACTCGACTCGTCGGCACGCCAAGCGCCTGCGCCGCCGCGGCGATGCGAGCGTTGAGGTTCGCGATCGCCTGCTGAATCAGTTGGCCTTCGACGCGCTCGCGCGCCGTCTTCGACAGGCGGAAGTCGACGCCACCGACCGACAGGGTCGACTGTGCCGACGCGACGGTCTTCGGCAAGGACGCAAGATTGTCGGTCTTCAGCGTGACACCCTGGCGCACGCGCCAGCCGACGATGTTGCGGTTTGACGACCCCGAGTAGACCGGATAGCTGCCGTAGCCCGAGGTCTCGATCTGTGCCTTGGGGTCGGCGCGCTTGAGCGCCGCCGTGCCGTCGCCGACGCGCTGGTTGACCAGCGCCTGCGCCTTGGTGAGGTCGGCGTCCTGCGCTTCGTAGAAGAAGTTCACGACGGCCTCATCGTTGGGAAGCTCGACTTCGGCACTGCCGGTCATGATGACCAGCGTGCCGACGTTGGTGGCGGTGGCGCCACCGTCTGGCGATCGCGGGCAGCGCCACGATGGCAAGGGCAGCGAATGCGAGATGCTTCATCATCTTCATCCTCTCGGAGCCTGACGGCATGCGAACTGCGCGTGCGGCGCGGGAAGGTCAGGGATCCTGTATCGCAGCCCTGCCCGCTCAGTTCTTCGACTGATCGACCAGGCGGTTCGCCTTGATCCACGGCATCATCGCCCGGAGCTTCTCGCCGACCTGCTCGATCGGATGCTCCGCCATCAGGCGCCGACGCGCGTTCAGTGTGGCCGCGCCAGCCCGGTTTTCCAGGATGAAGCTCTTGGCGTAGTCGCCGGTCTGGATGTCCTTCAGCACCTGTCGCATCACCTTCTTCGTCTCGTCGGTGATGATGCGCGGGCCGGTGACGTACTCGCCGTACTCCGCGTTGTTCGAGATCGAGTAGTTCATGTTGGCGATGCCGCCCTCGTAAATCAGGTCGACGATCAGCTTCAGTTCGTGCAAGCACTCGAAGTACGCCATTTCCGGCGCGTAGCCGGCCTCGACCAGCGTCTCGAAACCTGCCTTGATCAGTTCGACCGTGCCGCCGCAAAGTACGGTCTGCTCACCGAACAGGTCAGTTTCGGTTTCTTCGCGGAAATTGGTCTCGATGATGCCGGCCTTGCCGCCGCCGATCGCCGCGGCGTACGACAGCGCGAGGTCGCGCGCCATGCCGGAAGTGTCCTTGTGGATCGCCACCAGCATTGGCACGCCGCCGCCCTGCTTGAATGTCGAGCGAACGGTGTGGCCCGGCGCCTTTGGCGCCACCATGATGACGTCGAGATCCGCCCGCGGCTGGATGAAGCCGTAGTGGATGTTGAAGCCGTGCGCGAACGCGAGCGCAGCTCCCTGCTTCATGTTCGGCGCCAGCGACTCCGCATACACCTGCGCGTGGTTCTCGTCCGGCAGCAGGATCATCACGATGTCAGCGTCCTTGACCGCCTCGGAAACTTCCTTGACCTGCAGGCCTGCGCCTTCGGCCTTCTTCCAGCTGGCGCCACCCTTGCGCAGCGCAATCGTCACCTTGACACCAGAGTCCGCCAGGTTCTGTGCGTGCGCATGGCCCTGCGAGCCGTAGCCGACGATCGTGACCTTCTTGCCCTTGACCAGTGACAGGTCGGCGTCCTTGTCGTAATAGACCTTCATGGAGAGACTCCCTCTTCTCGATTGATTGTTTGGTCAGACCCGCAGGACTCGTTCACCCCGACCGACACCCGATCCTCCGGTGCGTACCGTCTCGAGGATCGATGCGCGATCGACGGCCTGGATGAAGGCGTCGAGCTTGCCGGAGTTGCCGGTCAGCTCGATCGTGTAGGTGCGCTCGGTGACGTCGATGATGCGGCCGCGGAAGATGTCCGCCATGCGCTTCATCTCCTCGCGTTCCTTGCCCACCGCCCGCACCTTGATCAGCATCAGTTCGCGCTCGATGTAGTCGCCCTCGGTGAGGTCGACGACCTTGACGACCTCGATCAGGCGGTTGAGATGCTTGGTGATCTGCTCGATGACGTCGTCCGAGCCGACGCTGACGATCGTCATGCGCGAGAGCGAGGCATCTTCGGTGGGCGCCACCGTCAGGGTCTCGATGTTGTAGCCGCGCGCCGAGAACAGCCCCACCACGCGTGACAGTGCGCCGGGCTCGTTTTCCAGCAGGACAGAAATGATGTGGCGCATTACAGGTCCTCCGAGCCGAGCAGCATTTCAGTCAGTCCCTTGCCCGCCTTCACCATCGGCCAGACGTTTTCCTTCTGGTCGGTGATGAAATCGAGGAACACGAGCCGGTCCTTGTACTTGCCGAACGCGTCCTTGAGCGCACCCTCGACCTCCTTCGGGTTCTCGATGCGGATGCCGACGTGGCCGTAGCTCTCGGCGAGCTTGACGAAGTCCGGCAGCGCATCCATGTAGGACTCGGAGTAGCGGCTGCCGTAGTCGATCTGCTGCCACTGCCGCACCATGCCGAGGTAGCGGTTGTTCAGGTTGACGATCTTCGGCGTCAGGCGGTACTGCTTGCAGGTCGACAGTTCCTGGATGCACATCTGGATCGACGCCTCGCCGGTGATGCAGGCGACCTGCGCGCCCGGGTTGGCCATCTGCACGCCCATCGCGTACGGCAGGCCCACGCCCATCGTGCCGAGGCCACCGGAGTTGATCCAGCGGCGCGGCTTGTCGAAGCGGTAGTACTGCGCGGCCCACATCTGGTGCTGGCCGACGTCGGAAGTGATGAAGGCGTCGCCCTTGGTGATCTCCCACAGCTTCTCGACGACGTACTGCGGCTTGATCGGCTCCGCCGTTCTGCTCGTAGCGCAGGCAGTCGCGCTTGCGCCACTCCTCGATCTGCGTCCACCAGGCCTTCGAGCAGCTCGGCGCTTCGGCTTCGCGTCGGCCGCCTCGAGCTGCGTGAGCAACTCGATCAGCACCTCGCGCACGTCACCGACGATCGGGACATCGACCTTGACCCGCTTCGAAATCGACGACGGATCGACGTCGATGTGGACGATCTTGCGCGGGCTGCTGGCGAAGTGCTTCGGATTGCCGATGACGCGGTCGTCGAAGCGGGCACCGACCGCCAGCAGCACATCGCAGTGCTGCATCGCCATGTTGGCCTCGTAGGTGCCGTGCATGCCCAGCATGCCGACGAACTTCGGGTCGCTCGCCTTGAAGCCGCCGAGCCCCATCAGCGTGCTGGTGCACGGGAAGCCGAGCAGGTTCACCAGCCGGTTCAGCAGGTCCGGCGGAGTCGGAAAGGATCACGCCGCCGCCCGTGTAGATCATCGGTCGCTCGGCACCGAGCAGCAGCTGCACCGCCTTCTTGATCTGCCCCTGGTGTCCCTTGACGACGGGCTTGTAGGAGCGCATGTCGACTCTCGCGCGGATACGAGTACTCGGCGCGCGCGATCGTCACGTCCTTGGGGATATCGACCAGCACCGGGCCGGGGCGGCCGGTCTGAGCGATGTAGAACGCCTTCTTGATGGTCGACGGCGAGTTCGCGCACGTCCTTCACGAGGAAGTTGTGCTTCACGCACGGCCGCGTGATGCCGACGGTGTCGCATTCCTGGAAGGCGTCCTGGCCGATCGCATGGGTCGGGACCTGGCCGGTGATGATGACCACCGGGATCGAGTCCATGTAGGCCGTCGCGATGCCGGTGACGGCATTGGTGACGCCCGGGCCGCTGGTGACCAGCGCCACGCCGACCCGCTGGCTCGAGCGCGAATAGGCATCGGCCGCATGCACCGCCGCCTGCTCGTGCCGAACGAGGATGTGCTGAAACTTGTCCTGCTTGAAGATCTCGTCGTAGATGTACAGGACGGCCCCTCCCGGGTACCCGAAGACGTGTGTGACGCCTTCGTCCTGCAGCGCTCGTACAACGATTTCCGCGCCGGTGAGTTGCATTTCGCTAACTCCTCTCAAAGTCCACAGGAAATTGATCGGATGCCGTCCATGCGAGCTTGTGGCGCGCGGTGCGGCGGGGGCGCTTTACGCGGTTACAACGGGATAGGCTGTGTCGCTAAAGACGTGTTCTCGTTTTGCAAGAACCGTCGAAGATACTGCACCGCACAACATTGTGCAAACCGACGCTGCGGAGCGCGTTCGACTTGCATCGTGAGGCACGCCTGCCCCGTCTGATAGCATCCGGCGCCGTTTTCCCTTCCGCGGGCTGTCGCGACTCGTCGTCGATCAGCCCCACCGATGGCCACCCGCGACGAGCTTTCCGAGTTTCTCGCCAGCGTCGAGCGACGCGCATTCAAGCAGGCGCAGTTCGCGACCCGCGACTGTCGACGCCGCCCTGGACATCGTCCAGGACGCGATGATCAAGCTGTCGGAAAGCTACGGCGATCGGCCGGCCGCCGAATTTCCCCTGCTTTTCACCCGGATACTTCAGAACGTCATCCACGATCATTTCCGTCGACAGAAGGTACGATCGACCTGGGTGACGCTGTTTTCGGCCCTGACGCCGAAGGACGACGATTCGGCCGACCCTCTGGAAACACTCGAGGCCCTCGCCGGCTCCGACGGGGCGGAGAGCGCGGCGGACAAGGTCGAACGCGCCCAGGTATGGCGATCATCGAGGAAGAAGTCGCCCGGCTGCCGGCGCGTCAACGGGAGGCCTTCCTGATGCGTTACTGGCAAGAGATGGATGTGGCGGAAACCGCCGCAGCGATGGGGTGCTCGGAGGGCAGCGTCAAGACACACTGCTCGCGCGCAACCGCGACGCTGGCCAAGGCCCTGAGCGCGCGGGGAATCACGTTATGAACAAGAACGAGTTTGGATACCGCATTCGCCAGGCCCTCAACGAAGGGCTGGAGCGTCTCGACTACCGCACCAGCTATCGCCTTCAGCAGGCCCGACAGGCGGCGCTGGCCCGCCACCGCCGCGCCAGCCGGAACGGTCTGGGTCCCGGCGACCAGACGGCGGGCGGACCGCCGGTCGAGGATGAGTTCAGCGGGTGGATGGGGCGGCTCGGCCTGGTTGCGCCGCTGCTCGCCGCTGGCCATCGGCATCTTCGGCATCTATGAGTATCAGGAGTCACGCCGCATCTCGGAACTGGCGGACATGGACTTCGCGGTGCTGCTCGACGAGGTTCCGCTGTCGACCTATGCCGACAAGGGCTTCGGCGCGATGCTGAGCCAAGGCACTCGAACGAGATCTCTGACCGGAAGCCACGCGTGCGCAGAGCCTCTGGCGCGTGGCGCCCTCTTCGCCGGACTGCTCCTGCTGTGCGCCTCGGTCTGGGCGCAGGGCAGGTCGCGGCCCGCCTGGAGCGAACTGACAACGCGCAGCGCGAGGCGCTCGCACCACTGGCGCAGGGACTGGTCGGCACCTGGACGCCGACCGCAAGCGCAAGTGGCTCGAAGTGGCCGCCAAGTACCCGAACCTTTCACCCCAGGGCAAGCAGAGGATGCACGAACGCATGTCCGAGTTCGCGCGCCTGACGCCCGAGCAAAAGGCCACCGCACGCGAGAATTTCCGCAAGGCCTACGAGGTTCCTGCCGAGCAGCGCCAGGCCACGGTGCAGAAGTTCCAGGAGCTGCCGGAGGACAAGAAGCGCGAACTCGCGAACCGCGCCGCGATCCAAGGCGGAGACACCGCGCCGCCCGGCCCGGATTCCAGAGGTCAAGCCGGCGCAGCCCCCGGCGCGGACGGAGCCGCAGAAGCAGTAAGCCGCGGTCGCCTGGGGCGGCCACCCTACACTCGCGACCATGTCTCCCGGAAAACGCTGCGCCGACGCCGGTCGGCCTGCCGCTGCGTTTCGCGGCGATGACCTACGACGGCGTCCTTCTCTTCGGCGTGACCTTCGCCGTCGCCTTTGCACTGCTCTCCGACTACTGGGCTGGACCTACCCGCTCAGCCTGTCGCGGCGCTGGTCCTGCAAGGCGCGGTGTTTGTCGCCATCGGTGTCTACTTCTGTCTGGTGCTGGACCCGGTCGGGCCAGACACTGGCGCTCAAGACCTGGAAGCTGCGCGTCGCCGGACCGGACGGGGCCCGGTCGTCGACCCGCACGCGCGATCGCGCGCTACGCTGCTGTCATGGCACCTGTTCGTGCCCGGGCCTGATCGTCATCGCGCTCGCTCGGCCCGTCCGCATCGGCGAGCCTGGCGGCGCTGGCCTTGGCTTCGGGCTGCTGCTGCTACCGGCCCTTGGGATCCGTGAACGACGGCTGCTCCACGATCGGTGACGCGAACGCGGGTGCCGAGGGATCGCTGAATCGCCGCGCGGCAGCGCTACCGACCGGTCGGAACGGGTCGGGTTCCGGGCGAACAGCCGGGCATTGATCGCGAGTTCGCGCCGCTTGATCGTGCCAGAAACTCGCGCGCGCCGCCCATGGCAGCAAACGCGTGGAAGCCCCGATACAGGAAGTGGTGCAGGTGGCCATAGCCCCAGGCTTCGGCCGGGGCCTTTCATCATGCCGAGCATCGGCGCCAGCATCGGAATCCGCGCCAGGCGGTCCAGCGCGCCGCCCGATCTCGTCGACCAGTTCGACCTGATGCTCGCGCTGCGCCTTGCTGCCGACCTGACGTAAGCATCGGCATAGCGCTGCACGGTGATCGGGGTCTGGACGATTCGCGCCACGCCGGCATCGAGATCTTCGGCCAGCTCGTCGAGTTCGACGGCGAGCAGCAGGGTCTCGATGGCGCGTGCCGGCAGCATGCGCGGCGAGCTTCGGAACGACCTTTTGCGCCTCGGCGTCGCGCTGCTCGAAGTCGCGTGCGCCGTAGAGCTCCTCCAGGAAGAACTCGCAGGATTCGCGGTAGCGGTCGGACGCCAGCAGATCGGAGTAGGTGCGCGCGAGGCGCTCGGACTGCAAGTGCTTGACCGCCAGCCAGCGGGCACACGAGGTCGGCATCGGCATGCAGGCGCGCGCGCAGATCGATGACGCGACCGAGCGCGTCGGTGAGCTCTCTTCTGTGTTGCCTGAGTTGCGGTGCCGAACACGGCAGGATCGATCGCGCGCGAAGAAACCTATGCGGCGCGCTGCGCGCGCGGGGCGTAGCCGCGCGGGATGGCCGACAGCAGCCTGCGCGTGTAGTCGTGCTGCGGATCGGCGTAGATCGCGTCCGAAGTCACCGCGCTCGACGATCGCGCCTTCGCTCATCACCAGCATGTCGTCGGCCATGTACTTGACGACGGCCAGGTCGTGACTGATGAAGATGTAGGTCATGCCGAACTCGTCCTGCAGGTCGAGCAGCAGGTTAAGCACCGTCGCCTGCACCGAGACGTCGAGCGCCGAGACCGACTCGTCGCAGATCACGACGTCCGGCTTCATCGTCAGGCAACGCGCAATCGCGATGCGCTGGCGCTGGCCGCCGGAGAACTCGTGCGGATACTTGTAGACGCTGTCGGCGCCAGCCCCACGCGGCTCGCCAGCGCCACCGCGCGTTCGAAGCGGTCCGTCGTCGTTGTCGCCGATGCCATGGATCTTCATCGGCTCGGTCAGGATCTGGCCGACGGTGAAGCGCGGATTCAGGCTGGCGTAGGGATTCTGGAAGATGATCTGGATCTTGCGCCGGTAGGCCATCATCTCGGCGTCCGACAGGGTCAGCAGGTCCTTGCCCTGGTAGAGCACCTGACCCGCGGTGGCATCGACCAGGCGCATCAGCAGCATGCCGACGGTGGTCTTGCCCGAGCCCGACTCGCCGACCACCCCCAGCGTGCGCCCGGGATAGAGCGCAAAGCTGGCGTCCTTGACCGCCTCGACCGTCTTGCGCGCAAAGAGCCCCGTCTTCAGCCGGTATTCCTTGCGCAGCCCCTTGGCCTCGATCAGCGGTGTCGCCGCGCTCGCACGTGCAATCCGCGGCTCGGTCACGACGATCTGCGACTCCGGCTTGCCCTGCATGAAGTCATCGATGACCGGAAGCCGCTTCGGCTTGACGTCCAGCCGCGGGCGGCACAGCAGCAGCGCCTTGGTGTAGGCATCCTTCGGCGCCTCGAAGATCTCGGCCACGCGGCCCTTCTCGCGCACCACGCCGTCGCGCATCACCACCACGTGATCGGCGATCTCGCCCACCAGCCCGAGGTCGTGGCTGATGAACAGCACGCTCATGCGATGGCGGTCCTGCAGCCGCTTGATCAGCTCGAGGATCTGCCGCTGCACCGTGACGTCGAGCGCCGTGGTCGGCTCGTCGGCGATCAGCAGCTTCGGCTCGCAGGCGATCGCCATCGCGATCATCACGCGCTGCTGCTGGCCGCCGGAAAGCTCATGCGGATAGGCATCGACACGCGACTTCGGCTCGGGGATGCCGACTTCGGTCATCAGCTCGAGCACACGATCGCCGACCTGCTTGCGCGACAGCCCCATGTGGAGCTGCAGGACCTCGGCGATCTGCCAGCCGACCGTGAACACCGGGTTCAGCGACGACATCGGCTCCTGGAACACCACCGAGATGTCCTTGCCGCGAATCGCGCGCAGCGACTCGATCGGCTCGGCCAGCAGGTTGCGGCCGCCGAACTCGACCCGGCTCTCGGGCCCGACGATCGCGTTTTCCGGCAGCAGGCGGACGATCGACATCGCCGACACGCTCTTGCCGGAGCCGGACTCGCCGACCAGCGCGACCGTGGCGTTCTCGGGAATGTCGAAGCTGACGCCGCGCACCGCCTCGGCAATCCGATGCTTGCCGAGCCGGAACGAAACACGCAGGTCGCGCACGGAAACCAGATTGCTCATCGTCCGGCTACCGCCTCTGGAATCTGCGTGCCGTTGTGATGAAAAAAATCGTCTGGCTCCGCCAGCGATTTTTTCCGACTCAATCGGGCAAAAGTAGGTTTGCACTTTTGCCCGCCTCACCGCAATTTTGGATCGAGCGCGTCGCGCAGCGCATCGGTCAGCAGCGAAAACGCCGTGACGAAGAGCGCCATCGACACCGTCGTCGCGACCAGCTGCCACCAGTGCCCGAGCACCAGCTCGGCCTGCGCCTCCGACAGCATCGTGCCCCACGACACCTGGTCGACGCGCACGCCGAGCCCGAGGAACGACAGGATGACCTCGGCCTTGATGAAGAACACGACGTGCAGCGAGAGCTGCACCAGCACGACGTGGCTGACGTTCGGCAGGATGTGGACGAACATGCGCGAAAGGTGGCTGGCGCCGATGGCCTCGGCCGCGCGCACGTACTCGCGCGTGCGGTGCTTCATGTACTCGGCGCGCACCAGGCGGTAGATGCCGGTCCAGCCCGCCAGGCCGAGGATCAGGATCACCGTGCTGATGCCGCGACCGAGCACGGCGGCGAACGCGAAGATCAGCAGGATGCCCGGGATCGATGTGAAGACGTTGTAGACCCACTCGAGGAAGTCGCCGATGCGGCCGCCGGCATAGCCGGCCAGCGCCCCGAGCAGGGTGCCGATCAGCGTCGCCAGCACCGCGGCAAAGACGCCGACGAAGATCGAGATCTCGGCACCCTTGATGACCTTGGCGACGATGTCGCGCCCGAGGCGGTCGGCGCCGAACGGCAGCGTCTCGGCGCGCGGCGGATCAGTGATCTGGATCTTCGCGGCGCGCTCGGCCCACTCCTTGTACTTGGGCGCGAGCGGATCGATGTCCGACAGGTCGACCGGCTTGGCGTCCTTCGCGATCACGCTGGCGATCGGGTCGGCCCCGGCCGCTTCGAGCGCGCGGACCGACGAACGACGGCGGCGCATCGGGCACGCCGACTTCCTTCTGCCAGTCGCTGGCGACCAGTCCGAGGGCAGCGGCCAGGATCAGGACGAGGAATCCGCCGACGATCGCCAGCGACGCCATGCCCACGCGGTCGTTCGTCAGGCGCCGCCATGCGGTGACCCAGACGCCCGCAGACCGCTCGGAGGATGCCGCCTGATAGGCCTCGACCACGGTCGTCATGCGCGCCTCACTTCAGCACCACGCGCGGATCGACCAGCTTGTAGAGCATGTCGGCGCCCGAGGTTGATCACCATCGTCAGCGCGGCCAGATAGACCGTGACGGCCTGGATCACCGGATAGTCGCTGCGGTTGACCGCCAGCAGCGTCTCGCGCCCGAGGCCGGGAATCGAGAAGAACGTCTCGATCAGGAACGACCCGAGGAAGATGCCCGGAAGCTGCACCGCCACGTTGGTCAGCACCGGGATCATCGCGTTGCGCAGCACGTGCACGAACAGCGCGCGGTTCTCGGTGACGCCCTTGGCCCGCGCGGTGCGCACGTAGTCCTGGTTGATCTCGTCGAGGAAGAAGCTGCGATACAGGCGCGTGTTCGGCGCGAGCGAAACGAACATCGCGAGCAGCACCGGCAGCACCGCGTAGTGCGTCAGGTTGGTCCAGAAGCTGTCGCTCCAGCCCTGCACCGGGAACCAGCCGAGATAGAAGCCGAACAGCCACTGGCCGACGATGATGTAGACAAGGAACGAGATCGACAGCATCACGGTCGTGATGATCATGATCGAGCGGTCGGTGATCGATCCGCGGACATATGCGACCGCCATCGCCGCGACGATGCCGAGCACCGTTTCGAGGATCAGGATCGGCACCATCACCGTCAGCGTCGCCGGCAGTCGCGTGCGGAAGATGTTCGCCACCGATTCGCTGGTCGCCCAGCTGTTGCCCCAGTTGAACGTGAAAATGGACTTAACGAAGATCCAGAGCTGCACGTACCACGGCTCGTTGAGTCCCAGCTGGGTGCGGATCGCCTCGATCTGTTCCGGCGTGGCGAGCAGGCCGCCGAGAATCTCGGCCGGGTCGCCGCCGAACCATTTGAACAGGAAGAAGACAAAGAGGATGACCCCGCCAAGCGTCGGGATCATCTGCCACAGTCTGCGTAAGATATAGGCGCCCACGCGGGCCGGCTCTTTCTGTCGTTGTTCGCGCCCGCTCGTGCCCACTGCGCGCGAAAGCGCGGATTATGCCGATGACCGCCCGGTATTCCAATTTGGCGGAATCACTCCTCGAACACGCATGCACGACGACGTCTCGAAAAGCCGACGCGCCTTTGCCCAAGCCATGGTGGCATCGCCGATCGCCCTGGCGGCGCCACCGGCAAGCAGCCGGGCGCAAAGCGCTGACGGATCCAGGGTCCTGCGCTATGCGTTTCGCGTCGCCGAGTCCGGGTTTGATCCGGCGCAGGTGCAGGACCTTTACTCGAGCACCCTGAACGCCAATATCTTCGAGGCACCTTTCGAATTCGCTTACCTCGAGCGGCCGTTCGTGCTGCGTCCGAACACGGCCGCGGCGATGCCGATGGTGAACGACGATTTCCGGCGCATCGTCGTGAAGCTGCGCCCCGGCATCTACTTCGCGGAAGATCCGGCGTTCAACGGCAAGCCGCGCGAGCTGGTCGCGGCTGACTACGTCTATTCGATCAAGCGCCACTACGATCCGCGTTGGAAGAGCCCGCGCGTATACGTCCTCGAGAGCTCGACAATCCTCGGCCTGTCGGAGTTGCGCCAGGAAGCGCTGCGCAACCGCCAGCCGTTTGATTACGAACGCGAGGTCGCCGGCCTGCGCGTGCTCGATCGCTATACCTTTGAACTGCGTTTCGCCGAGCCCCAGCCGCGTTTCCTCTACTACCTGGCCGACCCCTCCCTTGTCGGGGCGGTCGCGCGCGAGGTGGTCGAAGCTTACGGCGACAAGGTGATGGAACATCCGGTCGGCACCGGCCCGTACCGGCTCACCTCGTGGAAGCGCTCCTCGAAAATCGTTCTCGAGCGCAATCCCGACTACCGCGAGGTGCGCTACCGCGAAGCCGCACCTGACGGCGATCCGGACCTGGCTCCAAGCGTCGCAAGACTGCAGGGGCGCCGACTGCCGATGATCGACCGCGTCGAGGTCACGATCATCGACGAGAACCAGCCGCGCTGGTTGGCATTCCTGAATGGCCAGCACGACTTCCTCGAGGAACTGCCGACCGACTTCGCCAACCAGGCGATCCCGAACAACACGCTGGCACCGAACCTCAGGCGTCTTGGCATCCAGATGGACCGCTATCCGCGGGCCGACGTCTCGCTCTCGTACTTCGCGATGGAGAACCCGGTCGTTGGCGGCTACACGCCCGACAAGGTGGCGCTGCGCCGCGCCATCGCGCTCGGTGTCGACGTCGATCAGGAGATCCGCCTCGCGCGTCGCAACCAGGCGATCCCGGCACAATCGCCGATCGGGCCGCAGACCAGGGGCTACGACCCGGCGTTTCGCAGCGAAATGAGCCAGTACGATCCGGCGCGCGCCAAGGCGCTGCTCGACCTGTACGGCTACGTCGATCGCGATGGCGACGGCTGGCGCGAACAGCCCGACGGGTCGCCGCTGACTCTGGAATACGCGACCCAGCCCGACCAGCAGAGCCGCCAGCTGATCGAGCTCTGGCGCAAGAACATGACTGCGCTCGGCATCCGCATGGAATTCCGGTTTGCCAAGTGGCCAGAGAACCTGAAGGCCTCGCGCGCGGGCAAGCTGATGATGTGGGGCGTGGGGTGGTCCGCGGCAGCGCCCGATGCGGACACCTTTCTCGCACTGGGCTACGGACCGAACCGGGGCCAGGCGAACCACGCGCGCTTCGACCTGCCCGCCTTCAACCGGCTCTACCAGCAGCAACGCGTGCTGCCCGACGGACCGCAGCGCGCCGCGGTGATGGAAGAAGCCAAGAAGCTGATGATCGCCTACATGCCCTACAAGGTGCACGTGCACCGCTACTTCACCGACCTGGCGCATCCGTGGGTGGTCGGAGCTCGCCGCAACATCTTCGTGCGTGACTTCTGGAAGTACGTCGACATCGACCCGAGCCTCAAGGCCTGAACCGATGACATCGCCGGATTCCCCGCAACGCCGTGAGGCGCTGAAGGCCGTGGCGCTTGCCTCGCTGGGCGTGCCAGCGGGTGTGCTGGCCCAGCAACCGAAGGATGGCGATCAAGGAACTGCGTTATCCGTTCGAAGTCGCCGAGACCGGGTTCGATCCGGCGCAGATCGTCGACCTCTACTCACGCATCGTCACTTCTCACATCTTCGACGGGCTGTGGGACTACGACCATCTGGCCCGGCCATTCAAGGTCCGGCCGAACACGGCCGACCGCGATGCCGGAGATCTCCGACGATTTCCGCACCTATGTGGTTCGCCTTCAGGCCGGGCATCTTCTTCCAGGACGATCCTGCCTTCAAGGGCAAGCGGCGCGAGTTGGTCGCGGACGATTACGTCTATTCGTTCAAGCGCTTCTTCGATCCACGCTGGAAGTCGCCGGCGTACGCCTCGCTCGCCGACCTGCGGTTCATCGGACTGTCCGACCTGCGCGAACGCGCCGTGAAGGACAAGACGCCGTTTGATTACGACTCGACGGTTGAAGGCCTGCGCGCGCTGGACCGGTACACGCTGCAGTTCAAGTTCGAGCGACCGCTGCCACGCGTCGTACTGACGCTTGCAGGCGGCGATCTTTACGGGGCGGTGGCGCGCGAAGTCGTCGAGGCTTACGGCGACAAGGTCATGGAGAACCCGGTGGGCACGGGGCCGTTTCGCCTGCTCGAGTGGCGCCGATCATCGAAGATCGTGCTCGAGCGCAACCCCTCCTATCGCGACGTTCGCTACGACGCCGAGCCCAACGCCGACGACGCGGAGGGTCAGGCTCTTCTGGCGCGGTTCAGAGGGCCGCAAGCTGCCGATGATCGACCGGGTCGTCATATCGATCATCGACGAGGTGCAGCCGCGCTGGCTGTCATTCCTGAACCAGCAGCAGGATCTGCTGTACCTGCTGCCGTTCGATTTCGTCAACCTCGCGGCCCCCAACGGCAAGCTCGCGCCCAACCTGGCGCGTCAGGGCGTGAGGATGTGGCGCACGCTCGCGTCGGATGTCACCCTGATCTACTTCAATATGCACGACCCCGTCGTCGGCGGCTACGAGCCGGAAAACGTCGCACTGCGCCGGGCCATTGGCCTAGGCATCAACATCGACCAGGAAGTGCGGCTCTACTGGCGTGGGCAGGCGATGCGGCGCAGTCCGCACTTGTGCCGAACACGGTCGGGTATTCGTCAAAGTTCCTGTCGGAGAACGGCCAGTACGATCCGGCCCGCGCCAAGGCCCTGCTCGACTTGTTCGGCTACGTCGACCACGACGGCGACGGCTGGCGTGAACGCCCCGACGGCAGTCCGCTGGTATTGCATTGGGCTACGACAGCCGGACCAGCGGGCACGCCAGCGCGACGAACTGCGTCGCAAGGATCTGACTGCACTGGGCATCAAAGTCGACTTCAAGGCGGCCAAGTGGCCCGAGAACCTGCGCAATGCGCGTGCGGGCAAGCTGCAGGTCTGGAATCTGGGGGGAAGTCGCTGCATCTCCGGACGGGCAGGAATCGCTCGACCGCGCGGCGACAGTCCACTGGGGCGGCCAGAATCTGGCACGTTTCTCGAACAAGCGTTTCGACAACATCTACGAGCGACTGCGCTCGTTGCCCGACGGCCCGGAGCGCGAGGCGCTGTTCGAGGAAGCCAAGCGGCTGATGACGGCGTATGCGCCTTACAAGTTCGGCATCCACCGCATCCTGACGGACCTAGCGTGGCCGTGGGTCGAAGGCTTCCGTCGTCCGGTGTTCTGGCTCGACTGGTGGCAGTACGTGGACATCGATGCGGCCCAGCAGGCCAAGGGGATCAAGTGAAGCGCAGGACCGTGTTGAAAGCCGGTCTGCTTGGCGCTGTGCCATGCATCGAAGCCGCCGCGGACGTTTCACAGAAAGGTTCCTCGGGGCCCAAGACGTTCCGGTGGGCGATCAACTTTGCCGAGACGGGTTTTGATCCGGCGCAGATTTCGGATCTTGCGTCGAACTACATCGTGGCCAACATCTTCGAGGCGCCGCTGCAGTACGACCCGCTGGCCCGTCCCGCGCTCATCGAGCCGCGGACCGCCGCAGGGATGCCGGACATCTCGCCCGATTTCCGGACGATCACGGTCAGGATCCGGCCCGGCATCTACTTCCAGGACGACCCGGCGTTCAAGGGCAAGCCGCGCGAGCTGGTGGCAGCCGACTACGTTTATCAGCTCAAGCGGGTCGCGGACCCGCGCTGGAAGAGTCCGCTGTGGACGACGATTGAAAGCAGCAAGGTGGTCGGCCTGGCCGAAGCGCGCAAGCAGGCGCAGGCCACCGGCAAGTTCGACTACGACGCGGAGATCGAAGGCATCCGCGTGCTGGACCGCTATACGTTCCAGATCAAGCTCGGCGAGCCGAGTCCGCGCTTCTACGAGAACCTGACCGATGCGCGCATGTTCGGCGCCGTCGCGCGCGAGGTCGTCGAGGCCTACCCGGACGAGATCATGGGCAAGCCGGTCGGCACCGGACCGTTCCGGCTCGCCAGGTGGGTGCGCTCCTCGCAGAATCGAGCTCGAACGCAGCCCGACGCTTTCGCGACGAGTTCTACGACGCAGCACCGGCAGCCGACGACGCAGCCGGGCAGGCAATCTTCGCGCGGCTCAAGGGCCGCAAGCTGCCGCTGGTCGACCGGGTCGAGTTTTCGATCATCGAAGAGAGCCAGCCGCGCTGGCTTTCCTTCCTGAACGGGCAGCAGGATACGGTCCACATCCCGCCCGAGTTCATCAACGTTGCCGCGCCCAATGGCAAGCTGGCGCCGGCGCTCGCCAAACGCGGGATTCAACTGCAACGGATGCTGAACCCGGATGTGATCGTCACCTACTTCAACATGGACGATCCGATCGTCGGCGGATATGCGCCGGAGAAGGTGGCGCTGCGTCGGGCGATCAGCCTTGGCTACAACACCGAAGAAGAGATCCGCCTGGTCCGACGCGGCGCAATGAAGGTGGCGCAATCGCAGGTGCCGCCGTTGACCTTTGGCTACGACGACGAGTTCACCAGCGAGATGGGAAGCTTCGACCGTGCGCGTGCGCGCGCGCTGCTCGACACCTACGGCTACGTCGATCGAGACGGCGACGGCTGGCGCGAACAGCCGGACGGCTCGCCGCTGCTCCTGGTCATGGCGACACAATCCAGCCAGATCGACCGCGCGTTCAACGAGATGTGGAAGCGCCAGCTCGATGCGCTCGGCATCAAGGTCGAGTTCAGTGTCAATCAATGGCCCGAGAACAACAAGAGTGCAAGGAGCGGCAAGCTGATGATGTGGGGCCTCGGATGGTCCGCCACGGCTTCCGACCCCGACTCTTTCCTGGCGCTGGGGCACAGCGGTGACATCGGCGGCACCAATTACGCGCGCTTCAAGCGCGCCGAGTACGACGAGCTCTACAACCTGCAGCGCCAGTTGCCCGACGGCCCGCAGCGCGACTGCGACGATCCACGAAATGAAGCGGCTGTTTGTCGCCTACATGCCCTACAAGGTGCACGGCCACCGCTATATCAACGACCTGACCCAGCCGTGGTTGATCGGATACCGCCGGCATCCGTTCGCACGCGACTTCTTCAAGTACGTCGACGTGGACGAAGACGTCCGAGGCGTCGAGTCGCTGAGTTCGCAATGCAGCGCCGCGATGTCCTGAAGACGCCGGCCGCCGCCGCTCTTGCCGCCTCGGCGCCGCTGGCGATGTCGGCGCCAGTCCCGAAGACACTTCGCGTCGCCTTCCCCACCGCGGAGACCGGCTTCGACCCTGCACAGGTGCAGGATCTGTACTCGCGCACTGTGATCGGGCACATCCTCGACGCACCGCTCGAGTTCGACTTCATGGCGCGGCCGACGCTGCTGCGTCCGAACACGGTGGAAGCGCTGCCCGAGATCTCGCCGGACTTCCGGACCTTCACCTTCCGGCTGCGCCCCGGGATCTTCTTCCAGGACGACCCGGCATTCAGGGGCAGGCCGCGCGAACTGGTCGCCGCCGACTACGTCTATTCGTGGAAGCGCATCTACGACCCGCGCTGGAAGAGCCCGATGCTGTTCGTGCTGGAGAACAGCAAGGTGCTCGGGCTCACTGAGCTGCGCGCCGCGTCGCTCAAGGGCAAGCGCCCTTCGACTACGACGCGCGCGTCGATGGCCTCGAGACGCTCGATCGCTACACGCTGCAGCTCCGGCTCGCGGAGCCGAATCCACGCTTCATCTACAACTTCGCCGACTGCATCGCTGTTCGGTGCGGTCGCACGCGAGGTCGTCGAGGCCTACGGCGACGACATCATGGCGCACCCGGTCGGCACCGGCCCGTTCCGGCTGGCCGCATGGACGCGCTCGTCGCGCATCGTGCTCGAGCGCAACCCGACGGATACCGCGAGGAGCGGTACGACTTCGAGGCGGCAGCCGACGCGCCGCAGCTCGCGCCGGAGACCGGCACGCTGCAGGGCCGCCGCCTGCCGCTGGTCGACCGCGTCGAGATCTCGGTCATCGAGGAGTCGCAGCCACGCTGGCTCGCGTTCCTGCAGGGAGAGCTCGACATCCTCGATCCGGTGCCGATCGATCTGGTGCGCGTCGCAGCACCGAACGGCAGGCTTGCACCGTTTCTCGAAAAGCGGCGCGTGAAGGCCGTGTTCACGCCGATGTCGGACGTCACGCTCAGCTACTTCAACATGGAGCACCCGCTGGTCGGCGGCTACGCGCCCGAGAAGGTGGCGCTGCGGCGCGCGATCGCACTCGGGCTTCGACGGCCAGCAGTACATCCGCAGCATCTTCAGCGGCTTCGGCGTGCAGGCGCAGTCGCCGTTCATCTCCGGGCACCTGGGGCTACGACCCGGCCTACCGCACGACGATGTCGGAGTACGACCCGGCGCCGCGCTCGGGCGCTGCTCGACACCTACGGCTACGTCGACCGCAACGGCGACGGCTGGCGCGAGACGCCGCGAGGGCCAGCCGTTGACGCTCGAAATCGCGTCAACGAGCACGCAGCGTGACCGCAGCCAGAACGAGCTGTGGACGAAGTTCATGAACGCACTCGAACCTGCGCACGACGTTCCGCATCGGCCAGTGGCCGGAGCTGGTGAAGCTGTCGACGGCCGGGCAGCTGATGATCTGGGGCTACGCCTGGCAGCTCGGCCAGCCCGACAGCGACACGAACTTCGGCATGGCCTACGGCGGCAACATGGAATCGATCAACGATGCCCGCTTCGACCTGCCGGCGTTCAACCGACTGTTCGAGCAGCAGCGCGTGTTGCCGGACGGCCCGGAGCGCCTTGCGCTGCTGCACGAGGCGGGCCGCCTGATGGTCGCCTACATGCCGTACATGCTGCACATGCACCGCGTCAATGTCGATCTGTGCCAGCCGTGGGTAACGGGCTTTCGCCGACATCCCTTCACCACGCCGCAAATGGACGCTGGATCGACGTCGACGCCGCGCAATACGCGGCGATGCGCAGCTGATGCTGTCCCGGATCCTGCGCATCGGTGCCGGCTTCGAGCTGCTTGCGGCCATCGCGCTGGCCGCCGCGCTCGTGCACTACGGCACCTCGCCCTGGCTGGCCGTCACGGCGGCGGTGATGCTGCCACTGGCCGTTCAAGGCGTGCCTCTGGCGATCGAATTCGCAACCGGCGCGCTGGTCGATCGCCGGCCTGTCGCGCGACTCGGCCCGCTCGCGCTCGCCGGGGTCTGGTGGGGCGAGACCTGGCGCTCGTTCAAGGTCTTCAACGTCGATCAGCCGTGGCGCGCCGGCTTCCCCGAGCCGGCGGTCGTGCACGACCCGTCACGTCCCGCGGCGCTGTTCATCCACGGCTACCTGTGCAACCGCGCGACGTGGCGGCCATGGCTGGTCGACCGCGGCCTCGCGCAGCGCTGGAACTGCGCGACCGTCAACCTCGAGCCGGTGTTCGGTGCCGTCGATCGCTATACCGACATTGTCCACGCCGCCGTCGAGCGCCTGCGCGCCGCCTCGGGCGCCGAGCGTGTGACTCTCGTCTGTCACAGCATGGGAGGACTGGTGGCGCGTGCGTACCTGCGCGCCCACGGCCATGACGCGGTGGCGCGAGTGATCACGATCGACACTCCGCATCACGGGACACTCTTCGCGCGCCTCGGCCACGGCGACAACACGCGCCAGATGCGCGTGGCCTGCGACTACGTCCGGCGCCTGGCAGAGAGCGACGAACCGGTCGAGTTCGTCTGCTTCGCGAGCCAGCATGACAACCTCGTGGTACCGCGCGACGGCCAGATCCTGGCCTGTGCCGAAGCCGTCTGGTTCGAGCGCATCGGCCATCTCGCAATGACCGATAACGACGACGTGCTGCACAAACTAATCGAAGTGGTTGAGCGACCGTTACTTGGAGCCGGCGCGCCCGCGACGCGCGACGCCCTCGCCGTTACCAGCAGCTGAACTCGGGCCGCGCGCCCGGCCGCTCCGAAGAGCGGCCCGCAAACTATTCGGAGAATGTGCACGTGCGCCGGCAAAGCCGGCGCGTACACATTCGACGCTTAGAAGTGAATCCCCCGCATCAGGTTCGCAAACGCGATCTGGTCGGCCGTTGCCTTCGGCTTCTCGCCTTCCTTCGCGCCCTTCGCGGCATCCGAATCCGGGAACATGCGGAACGTGGTGTTCATCACGATCTGCGCGATGCGTGGCGCCAGCGCGTGCAGCACGGCACCGAAGATGCCCAGGCGGGTCGCAATCCGCACCGGCTTGTAGACGATCGCCCGCACGATCAGGTCACCGGCTTCTTCCGGCGACAGCGTCGGGACGTTCTGATACAGCTTGGTCGGTGCGATCATCGGCGTGCGCACCAGCGGCATGTTGATCGTCGTGAAGCGGATGCCGGCATCGGCGAACTCGGACGACGCGCAGGCCGTCCAGGCGTCCATCGCGGCCTTGGACGCGACGTAGGCCGAAAAGCGTGGCGCGTTGGTCAGCACGCCGATCGACGAGATGTTGATCACGTGGCCACGCCGCTTCGCCGTCATGTGCGGCAGCAGCCCCATCGTCATTCGCAGCGCGCCGAAGTAGTTGACCTGCATCGTGCGCTCGAAGTCGTGGTAGCGGTCGTAGCTCGATTCGATGCCGCGGCGGATCGATCGGCCGGCATTGTTGACCAGGAACTCGGCGCCGCCGAAGGTCTCGATGATCCACGCGGTTGCCTTGTCGACGCCTTCGTTGCTGGCCAGATCCGCTGAGTGCGTGACGACCTTGCCGCCGTTTTCGTTGGCGCCGAGTCCATCCTCGATTTCCTTCTTCGCCGCCGCGAGCTTGGCCAAATCACGGGCGATGATCACCGTCGTGGCTCCGGCCTGCGCGATCTTGTGCGCCGCTGCGAGGCCAATACCGGACGAGCCGCCGGTGATCACGACCACTTTTCCCTGGACTTGTCCTTTCAGTGTCCGGTCGATGAAAAGATCGGGGTCGAGGTTGCGCTCCCAGTAGTCCCACAGCCGGTAGGCGTAGTCCTCCAGCCGCGGGCAGCTGATGCCCGTGCCCTTCAGCGCCGCCGTTGCCTCGCGGGCATCGAAGCGCGTCGGGTAGTTGACGAAATTGATGATGTCGTCCGGCAGGCCGAGATCCTTCATCACGGCGCCGCGGATGCGTCGTATCGGCGTCAACGACAGCATTCCCTTCTTGACGCTGCTCGGGATGAAACCCAGGAGTGCCGCATTCACGCGCAGCGAGAACTGCGGCGCGTGCGCCGCCTTGGCAAAGATGTTGAGCACGTCACCGACGCGATACGGTGTCGGATCGACCAGGTGGAACGCCTTCTTGTTGCCCTCTTTCGCGTGGGAAATGTGGTCGATCGCATCGACGACGAAGTCCACCGGCACGATGTTGATGCGCCCACCTTCGATGCCGACCGCCGGCATCCACGGCGGCAAGAGGCTCCGCATGCGCTGGATCAGCTTGAAGAAGTAGTACGGCCCGTCGATCTTGTCCATCTCGCCGGTGTGACTGTCGCCGACGACCAGACCCGGGCGGTAGACCCGCCACGGCATCTTTGCTTCCTTGCGTGCGATCTTCTCGGAGTCGTGCTTGGTCGCGAAGTACGGGTGGTCCAGGCCCTCGGCCTCGTCGAACATGTCCTCGCGGAACACGCCCTCGTACATGCCGGCCGCGGCGATCGAGGAGACGTGCTGGAAGATGCCGGCCTTGACCTCGTTGGCCAGCGCCACGGCATTCTTGGTGCCGTCGATGTTGGCGACGATCTGGCTCTCGGCGTCGGCCTTCAGGTCGTAGACCGCAGCCAGGTGGTAGAAGTGCTTGATCTTGCCGGCGAGCTTCTTCTGGTCCGCCTTTGTGAGGCCCAACAGCGGCTTCGCAAGGTCACCGACCACCGCCACGGCGCGCTCGGGTGTTGCTTCCCAGTACTCCAGCAGCGCCGGAACCTTGTCCAGACTCTCCTTGCGGACAAGAAAGTAGACGGTGGTGCCGCGGCGGGCGAGCAGTTTCTTGACCAGGCGCTTGCCGATAAAACCGGTGGCGCCGGTGACGAAGTACGTCATCGGATGTCTCCTACGGGCGGGATGGTGTTCGCTGTACGAATCTCGCGGCAGTGTAGCGCCAGCGTTGTGCGCGCTAGAGCCGAGGCTCTATGCAGTTTGTTGTGCCAGGCGCGCAGCCACTCCTAGACTTCGCTCATCAGTTCAACTGTTCGCGAGGGAGTGAGAATGGTCAGGAAGCTCAAGGCAATGGCCGAGAAGCAGTCGAGCGAAAGTCAACTGCGCGCCGCGGTCAAGGACTCGGCGCAGGAGATCTGGTTGGCGGGCCTCGGCGCCTTTGCCAAGGCCCAGGAAGAAGGCCAAAAAGTGTTCAAGGCGCTGGTGCGCGAGGGCACCAGCATCCAGAAGCGGACGATGAAGGTCACCGAAGACAAGGTCAACGACGTGACGGCAAAAGTGACGAAAGTGGCGGCCGGACTGCAGAAGCAGGCGAACGGCACCTGGGACAAGCTCGAGACCGTGTTCGAAGCCCGCGTCGAGCGCGCGCTGACCCGCCTCGGCGTCCCGACCAACAAGGAAATCGCCGCGCTGACAAAGCGTGTCGAGGAGCTGACCCGCAGCGTCGGAACGCTGACCAAGGTGCGTCCCGCCAAGGCCCCGGCCAAACGCGCCCGCAAGGCTGCTTAAGCACCCTGCCGTTCCGCGGCCGCCCCCCGGCGGCCCGCGGTCGCGTCACCCCGGCTCAGCATCGCTGCACGGGGCTGGCCGCCGCGTCCCCCGGGGGCCTGAAATTGGCCAGACAGCCTTGCCGGCACAGGCGCCATGACCCGGCGCATTGTTTCCACTTCCCGCCCGCGACCCGCAGCAGCGCCGCGTCGTCCGCGCGTCGGCCTCGCACTCGCGGGCGGCGGTCCCTTGGGAGCGATCTACGAAATCGGCGCCCTGTCGGCGCTGACCGAAGCGCTCGAAGGGCTGGACCTCAACGACGCCGACGTCTATGTGGGCGTCAGCGCCGGCAGCTTCATTGCGGCAGCGCTCGCCAACGGCATATCGCCACACCAGCTGTCACGCGTCTTCATCGAAGGCGAGAAGAGCACCGACCGCTTCGAGCCGTCGATCCTGCTCCGCCCGGCTTTCCGCGAATACGCTAAGCGCCTCGCGTCGGTGCCGCCGCTGGCAGTGAGCGCGGCCTGGCACTACCTGGCGGGCGCCAGCACGATCATGAGCGCATTCGAGCGCCTGGGACGCGCGATCCCGACGGGGGTCTTCAGCGGAGACGAAGTCGATCGCTACCTGTCGAACATCTTCCGGCAGCCCGGCAGGACGAACGATTTCCGGCAGCTTTCGCACAAGCTCTACCTGGTGGCGACGGACCTGGATACCGGCTCCTCCGTCGCCTTCGGCGGACCGGATATGGACCATGTGCCGATCTCGCGCGCCGTTCAGGCCTCTGCGGCGTTGCCCGGCCTGTTCCCGCCGGTGGAGATCGAGGGTCGTTATTTCGTCGATGGGGCACTGCGCAAGACGCTGCACGCTTCGGTCGCACTGGACCACGGTGTCGACCTGATGCTGTGCCTGAATCCGCTGGTCCCGTTCGACTCCACTCCACATCACCGCACGCGCGATCGCGAGCACCAAATGGACAAGCTGGTGGAAGGCGGCCTGCCCGTGGTGCTGGCACAGACGTTTCGTTCGATCATCCACTCCCGTCTCGGCGCTGGGCTCGAGCGATACAAGACCGCGTATCCGAAGACTGACATCCTGCTGTTCGAGCCAAACCGCGCGGATGCGGACATGTTCTTCACGAACCTGTTCTCGTATTCGAGCCGGCGTCGCCTGTGCGAGCACGCCTATCAGAAGACGCGCGAGGAGCTCTGGAAGCGTCGCCACGAGCTGACGCCGTTGCTGGAACCCCACGGCGTCACGATCCGTACCGATGTCCTCCAGGACGAGCACATGACTCTCGTGAAGAGCCTGCGTCGGAGCCGCGGCATCTGGCGTGAGACCGCCACGACCGCCGCGACGCGCTTGCTGACGCACACACTGGACGACCTCGAGCGCTGGTTGCGCTACGCCGGAGCCGCCGCGTAGGCTTTCCCACCCGCTGCGCTATTCTTGCGGCCGAACCTCCGGTCCGCCTCGAAGCGCAATCCATGGAACGCAAGCCGCCGCGCCGCACGCGCGAACGCATTCTCGAACTGGCCTTGCGCCTGTTCAATGATTTCGGCGAGCCGAACGTCAACACGACGCTGATCGCCGAGGAGATGAACATCTCCCCCGGCAACCTGTATTACCACTTCAAGAACAAAGACGACATCATCAACTGCATCTTCCAGCAGTTCGAACGGGAGATCGACAAGCTGCTGGCGCTGCCCACCCAGCGCGAACCGAACGTCGAGGACGCCTGGCTGTTCCTGCACGTGCTCTTCGAGCTGATCTGGAAGTACCGGTTCTTCTACCGCGACCTCAATAACCTGCTCGCCAACAACCGCACGCTGGAACTGAAGTTCAAGCAACTGCTGACGCAGAAGGTCAAGGTCGCGCGCGGCCTGTGTGATGGGCTGGCGAAGGCCGGTGAGCTGCAGGCCGGAGCCCGCGAGATCGAGGCGCTGGCCACCAATATGGTCGTGGTCGCGACCTACTGGTTGTCCTACTCCTACGTGCTGGACCCGCGCCGCTTCAACGAACCCGAGGTTGTCGGAGCGGCACTGCAGCGCGGGTGCTACCAGGTGATGGCCCTGACGGCCCCCTACCTGATCGGACAGTCGCGCGAGCTGTTCGAGCAGCTTGCTGCGCAATACCTCGAGAGCTGAAAAAAGGAGGGCCAATGGCCAAGGCGTGGGCGAAGTTTCCGTATGCGGACAAGAAGTATCACTACACGGCCGCGACGCTGAAGAAGGCGTGGGATCGACTGCACAAGGGTGACGCCGAGTCGTTTCCGAAAGACGAGGCCGTGGTCGACGCATGGCTTGCCTTCCATGCCGGCGACTTCCAGAAGGCTTCGGAACTTGGGCTGAAGGCGGGTGCCAACGGAACCAACGTCGCCAACAAGGCACAGGCGATTTACGCGAACTATCTCGAAGAGAACGACAAGCGCAAGCTCGAACTCTTCGAGGAAGTGGCTGAACGGGCCGAGGCGTTGCAGGCCAAGGAGCCGAAGAACGCCAATGCGTTCTACTGGCAGGCCTACGCGCTGGGCCGCTATGCCCAGGGCATCTCGGTGACCAAGGCGCTGGCGCAGGGCATAGGTGGCAAGGTCAAGGCTGCACTGGAGACCACGATCAAGCTGGCTCCCAAGCACGCCGATGCGCACATTGCGCTCGGTTCGTACCACGCCGAGGTCATCGACAAGGTCGGCGCGATGATCGGCGGTCTCACCTACGGCGCAAAGAAGGACGTCGCGCTGAAGAACTTCCAGGCTGCACTGAAGCTGACGCCCGATTCCGCGATCGCCCGCATCGAGTACGCGAACGGCCTGGTGATGCTTGAGGGCAAGAAGGCGCTGAAGGAAGCCGAGAAGCTGTACGGCGAGGCCGCAGCGTGTGAACCACTCGATGCGATGGAGAAGCTCGACGTCGAGCTGGCGAAAGCTGAGCTCGAAGACTAAGTCGTGACTGCGGCGCTGCGCAGTGCAGCGCCGGCTCGGCTACTTCTTCGCGGCCGGTCTTTTCTGCGCGCCCGCCTTGTTCGGTCCGGCCTCCTTGGGCGGACTGCCGATGACACCCTTCAGCGGGCAGATCTTGAACGCAGGGCATTTCTCGCAGCCCGCCACAATTGCGATCGGACACAGCGTCATTGCAGTCCCCTTCCACGGCGCCGGGTAGACGCCATTGCACGGCGCGTCGGGCGGACGCGCCGAGCCCGACGCGGAGCGTCAGGCAATTTCCTCGTACAGCGGCAACGTCAGGAATTCGGCAAACGCCTCCTGCGTGCTCATTTTCTCGAAGATCTGCGCGGCGCGGTCGTAGGTCGGCGAGTTCGGCCCGACATCGGCTTTCACCTTCGCCAGTTCCTCCGGGATCAGCGCCCGCACCATATCGGCCGTCACCTTGCGTCCGTCATCCAGCTTGCCCTTGGGCGAGCGGATCCACTGCCACACCTGCGAGCGGCTGATCTCCGCGGTCGCGGCATCTTCCATTAGGTCGTGGATCGGCACGCAGCCATTGCCGGCGAGCCAGGAGCCGAGGTAGTGGATGCCGACGTTGATGTTCATTCGCAGGCCAGCCTCGGTGATGGGCGTCTCCGGCTGGAAGTTCAACAGGTCCGCCGCAGTGACTTTGATGTCGTCGCGCTTCTTGTCGATCTGGTTCTTGAGGTCGCCCAGGACCTTGACGAACTCTTCCATCGCTATCGGCACCAGGCCGGGATGCGCGACCCAGCCGCCGTCATAGCCATCAGTGGCGTCGCGGGCCTTGTCGGAACGCACGCCACCGAGTGCCTGCTCGTTCTTGACCGGATCATTCTTGATCGGGATGAGCGCGCTCATGCCGCCGATCGCCGGCGCGTTGCGCTTGTGGCAGGTTGCCAGCAGCAGCAGCGCGTAGGCGCGCATGAAGGGCGCCGTCATTGTGACCTTTGCGCGGTCTGCCAGGCAGAAGTTCTTGTCGACCTTGAACTTCTTGATGCAGGAAAAGATGTAGTCCCAGCGACCGGCGTTGAGTCCGGCAGAGTGCTCGCGCAGCTCGTACAGGATCTCGTCCATCTCGAACGCAGCGAGAACCGTCTCGATCAGGACCGTTGCCTTGATCGTCCCCTGCGGGATCCCGAGTTCCTTCTGCGCCGCGACGAAGATCTCATTCCACAGCCGCGCCTCAAGGTGCGACTCCATCTTCGGCAGGTAGAAGTAGGGACCACTGCCGCGCGCGATCAGCTCCTTGGCGTTGTGGAACATGTACAGCGCGAAGTCGAAGATGCCGCCCGACACCCGTTTGCCGTCGACCAGCACGTGCTTCTCGTCGAGATGCCAGCCCCGCGGGCGCACGACCAGCGTCGCCACCTTGTCGTTCAGCTTGTAGATCTTGCCGCCCTGATCCAGGAGGATCGTGCGTCGGATCGCATCGATCAGGTTAATCTGGCCCGTGATCTGGTTGTCCCAGTTCGGCGCGTTGCTGTCCTCGAAGTCCGTCATGTACGAGTCGGCTCCGGAATTGAGCGCATTGATGATCATCTTGCGCTCGACCGGGCCGGTGATCTCGACGCGCCGGCAGTGCAGGTCGGCAGGGATCGGCGCGATGGTCCAGCTACCGTCACGCACGCTCTTCGTCTGGGGCAGGAAGTCGGGCCGCTCGCCGGCGTCCAGCCGCTTCGCGCGCTCGACGCGCGCCGCCAGCAGTTCCTGCCGACGCGGCTCGAACGTGCGGTGAAGCTTCGCAACCAGCGACAGCGCGTCGGCGGTGAGGATGCGGTCGTAGCCGGGCGCAAGCGGCGCCGTGATCTGGACGCCGGTGGGGGTGCTCATGCAGCAGTCTCCGTCTTGTTTCGAGTTGAAAAGGAAAGAAGAAATTCAGCCGCGTCGGCGAGCGTCGCTCCCGTTCCATGGGGACGGCCGCCAAGCTCGTCGAGCGGCAGGCCCGATCGGTTGACCCAGAAAGTCGTGTAGCCGTACCAGGCGGCGCCGATGGCGTCCCAGCCGTTGCTGGACACGAAAAGAATCTGCTCGGCGGGCACCTTCAGCACGCGCGGTCCCAGCGAGTAGACGAGGGGTGAGGTCTTGAAAGCCTTCACCTGATCGGCCGACAGCACGATATCGATGTAGCGGTGCAGACCCGACGTGACCAGCACGGGCTCCAGCATTTCGGAGTCGCCGTTGGACAACACGCCGGTGCGCACGCCCTCGCGTTGCAGCCGTTCGAGCGCGGGCGCCACGTCCACGAAGGGCGCCAGGCGCTTGTACTCGTCAAGCAGAAGGTTGACCTGTCCGCCCTCCGCCGTGAGCTTCAGGGCCCGCAAGGCAAAGACCAGCGCATCGCGCGTCACCTGCGAAAACGGCACATAGCGGCCGGACAGGGTCCGCAGGCGCGAGTACTCGAGCTGCTTGTCTCGCCAGAGAAAGGCCAGCCGTGCGCCCTCGCCCGGGTAAAGTTCCTCGGCCCGCCGCGTGACCGAGTAGACGTCCAGCAAGGTGCCAAAGACGTCAAAAAGCGCGGCGCGCATCGTGTCTCTCCCCCGGGTTTCCCTCTGGCGTCGAGTATAGGTGAAGGGCCGTTTGCCCGCCCCTCGCGCCGCGTGTGCCCCAAAGCAAAAGGGCCGCGTCGCCGCGGCCCTTTGCACGATACGCCTGGAAATCAGGCGGCCTTCTTCTCGACTTTCTTGTCGAAGAACTGCTCGTCCTCGGTCGAGCCCCTCAGCGCGGCCGTCGAGGCTTCCTTCTCGATCGTCGTCGTGACGGCATCGAAATAGCCGGTGCCGACTTCGCGCTGGTGCTTGACGGCGGTGAAGCCCTTCTCGGCAGCGGCGAACTCGGCCTCCTGCAGTTGCACGAACGCGCTCATCTGCTCGCGTGCATAACCGTAGGCCAGGTTGAACATCGAATAGTTCAGCGAGTGGAAGCCTGCCAGCGTGATGAACTGGAACTTGTAGCCCATTGCGCCCAGTTCCTTCTGGAACTTGGCGATCGTCGCGTCGTCGAGGTTCTTCTTCCAGTTGAACGACGGCGAGCAGTTGTACGCCAGCATCTTGCCGGGGAACTGCTTGTGGATCGCTTCGGCAAAAGCCTTGGCGAACGCGAGATCCGGCTTGCCGGTCTCGCACCACACCAGGTCGGCGTACGGGGCATATGCGAGGCCACGCGAAACGGCCTGTCCCAAGCCGGGCTTGGTCTTGAAGAAGCCTTCGACCGTGCGCTCTCCGGTGAGATACGGCTTGTCGTTCTCGTCGACGTCGGAGGTGACGAGGTCTGCCGCCTCGGCGTCGGTGCGGGCAACCAGCAGCGCCGGCACGTTCATCACGTCAGCGGCGAGACGCGCGGCCACCAACTTGGCCACGGCTTCGCGAGTCGGCACCAGCACCTTGCCGCCCATATGGCCGCACTTCTTGACGGAGGCCAGCTGGTCTTCGAAGTGCACGCCGGCCGCACCGGCATCAATCATCGCCTTCATCAGTTCGAAGGCATTCAGCACGCCACCGAAACCGGCTTCGGCGTCTGCGACGATCGGCGCGAAGTAGTCGACGTAGCCCGCGTCGCTCGGGTTCTTGCCTTCCATCCACTGGATCTGGTCGGCGCGAGTGAACGTATTGTTGATGCGGCGAACAACCGCCGGAACCGAATTGACGGGATACAGCGACTGGTCCGGATACATCTCGCCAGCGATGTTGGCGTCGCCCGCGACCTGCCAGCCCGACAGGTAGATGGCCTTGAGGCCGGCCTTGACCTGCTGCATCGCCTGGTTGCCGGTCAGTGCGCCCAGCGCGTTGACGAACGGCTCGTCGTTGATCAGGCGCCACAACTTTTCGGCACCGCGCTTGGCCAGTGTGTGCTCAACCTGAACCGAGCCGCGCAGACGCACGACGTCTTCCGCCGTGTAACCACGCTTTATGCCTTTCCAGCGCGGGTTCTCGTTCCACTCCTTCTGCAACCGCTGAGCCTCAAGTTCACGTGCCGACATTCAATTTCTCCTCAGTGGACACCGTCGATATGCCTATCCGTGATGACACACGGACCGCCAAATCGTACGACCCATTACGCGGCGCAGCAAGTCAAATAACATTTATAAGACTTAAATACAAAATGCTATTTCTCAATGCCTTAGCACTTCAATATCGCGATGTAGAACGAAGCGCAGCCGTATGAAACGCCCTGTGCTGCTCCGCAGGAGGCCGTGTTTCGTGTTGCGAAACGCTGCGCATGATCTGAAAAAGCCCACCCGAGAAGGTGTCCCAGCCGCAGGGCTCGCGTCAGTGGAGCGGCCCGTCGCTGACGATGACACCGTCGCGATCGGCGTAGAGCCAGTCGCCCGGACGGATCGTGACTCCGAGGAAGGCAACCGCGATGTCGCGCTGCCCTTCGCCGCGTTTCGACGACCGCCGCGGATTCAGCGCGAGCGCTCGCACGCCAATGTCGCAGGTGTCGATCTCGTTGGCATCGCGCGCACAGCCATGGATGACGAGTCCGGCCCAGCCATTGCGCGCTGCGGCCGCCGCCAGATTGCCGCCAAACACTCCGCATCGCAGGCTGCCACCGGCATCGACAACGACGACGCGCCCCGCGCCGGGCGTCTTGACCAGATCGGCAAGCAGGCTGTTGTCCTCAAACAGCTTCAGCGTCACGACTTCGCCGGCGAATGCCTGCCGCCGCCCCAACGCGATGAACGCCGGCTGGAGCACGCGCACGCGCCCGGTCTCGATATCGGCTTCGTGCGCATCGAGCAGGTCGGTGGTCGCGAATGTCACCTCGCTCATGCATGCCGTTCCCGGGACTGCACGGCGCGAGCGGAACTGCCGACACGCCAGGCCGTCAGCAGCGCTGCGACCTGCAGTACCGCCACGGCCGCCAGCGCCTCCCTGAAGCGGCCCGCATCGAGCAGCGGACCGAACAGCACCGGCGACATCGCCAGACCGGTGTCGAGGCCGGAGTAGACGAATCCGTAGACCCGCCCGAAGGCGGCCCTGCCAAAGCGGCTCGTCGCTGCGCGACGCACCAGCAGGTCGCGATTGGGCCCGGCGACGCCGACGCCAAACCCCATGACCGTCATCAGCGGAAGCAGCATCCACGCCGCCGCCATACCCGAGGCAATGACGGTCGCTGTCGTGGCGGCCAATCCCAGAGCCACTGCGATCAGCCGCTCGTTCTGCTCGCTGCGCGCCGCCAGGAAACCGCCGGTCAGCATCCCCGCGGCGCTGCCGAGCAGGTACGCGGTAAGGCCCGCTGTGGCCATCGTCAGAGAGACGCCGTAGACCTCCCCGAGGATCGCTGGCGCGTAGTTCTGCAGGATGCCGAATGCCGCCGTCGTCAGGAAGAAGAACGCAAAGCACAGCCACACCGCACCCGACTGCAGGAAACCGAGTTGTGACGAGTTTGTCGTCTCCCGACTGTCACCATGGGTCACCAGCCCACGCGCCGCATCGGTGAGCACTTCGCGCCGCAGCCAGAGGATCACCAGCACAATGAATCCAACTCCGGCAGCGGCGAAGCCCGCGACGTGCCAGTCAGTCACGCTGGCAATGCCCGCCATGAAGACCGGTGCAGCGGCCCAGCCCAGGTTGCCGGACAGTCCATGCACGGAAAACGCGTGCCCCAGGCGCGGCGCGGCAACGCGGTGGTTCAGCAGCGTGAAGTCGGCCGGATGAAAGATGCTGTTGCCGAGCCCCGCGACGCTGGCGGTCAGCACCAGCATGCCGTAGCTGCCCGAAAAGCCCAGCAGGACCCCCGAGGTCGCCAGCAGCGCAATGCCGAAGAAGAGCACCGGTCGCGCGCCGACACGATCCACGACGAACCCGGCGATCGCCTGACCGATGCCACTGACGACGAAGAACACCGTCATCAGCAGGCCGGCCTCCGTATAGCTGAGCGAGAAGTCCCGCATCAGCCACGGAAACAGCGGCGGCAACATCAGGTGGTAGAAGTGCGAAGTTCCGTGCGCGAGGCCAACGAGTCCGATGACTTCGGCGTCACTGCGCAAGGACGGGGCCGCGGCGGGTGCACTCATGAGGCGCGACAAGAGAGGAAAAACCGAGCGATCGACTGTAACAGAGGTGTGTGTCCGCCCCCGGCATCGGGTAGCTACGCGGCTAAGCTTGCACGCTCAGGAAACCAAGCGCCCTTCTTCGATCGTGCTTCCGTTGACGCGAGCCGCTTTTTTCGCCGGCGCACTGCTTGCCGCCGCGACCGTCGCCGCTCAGCCATCAGCCACGGTGCCGCTGCGCATCATCGCGATCAACGATTTCCACGGTCACCTCGAGCCCGGCGACAACGCCGTGCAGGTCCCGGATCCCGACGAGCCGACGCGCACTCTCCCGCTGCGCAGTGGTGGAGCCGCCTACCTGGCCACGCGCATCCGGCAGTTGCGCACCGAAGCGCGCCACAGCGTCGTGGTGTCGTCGGGCGACCTGATCGGTGCCTCACCCCTGATTTCGGGCCTGTTCTACGACGAGCCGACGATCGAGGTGATGAACGAGATCGGCCTCGATGTCAACGCGGTTGGCAACCACGAGTTCGACCGCGGCGCGTCTGAACTCGCGCGCATTGCACAGGGTGGTTGCCGCCCGAACCGATCGACAGACGATCGCGCGAGCTGCGCCACGCGCGACGGAACGTATCGCGGCGCACGTTTTCCGCTCCTCGCCGCCAATGTCGAGGATCGGAACGGCAAAGCGCTGTTTGCCTCCAGCTTCGTACGGGAAATCGACGGCGTTCGGGTCGGATTCATTGGTGCCGTCACGCGCAGCACGCCGGGCATCGTCAAGGCGGATGGCGTCGCCGGACTGCGTTTCATTGCGGAAGCCCAGGCGGTCAATCAGCGGCGGCGGCGCTTCGCGGCCAGGGGGTGCAGGCGATCGTGGCAATGATCCACGAGGGAGGCGACGCGGACGGCGGCTTTGACGCCTGCACCCAACCTCGCGGGGCGATCTTCGAGATCGAACGCCAGCTCGACCGCTCGATCGACGTCGTGCTGTCGGCGCACACCCACCGCGGATACAACTGCCGCATCGGCGAGAGAATCGTCATCCAGGGCGCCTCGTTCGGCCGCCTGGTGTCGGTGGTCGATCTGACACTCGATCGCTCGAGCGGCGACGTCCTGGCGAAACAGACCCGGGCCCGCAACGTTCCGGTGCCGAACGGACTGACACGTGACGAGCGACTGACATCGCGCTATCGAGCTCTCGAACCCGACCTTCGCGTTGCCGCGATCGTTGAGCACTACCGCACGCGTTCGGCACCGATCGCCAGTCGGACGGTGGGTCGGATCACGGAGACATTCGACCGCAGCCCCTCGGGCGGTGGAGACAGCGCGCTCGGCCGGCTGATCGCCGATGCGCAGCTCGCCGCAACGCGCGAGCACGGCGCCGTCCTCGCATTCACGAACTCCGGCGGCATGCGAGGCGATCTGCGCTCTCACAGGGACAACGGCTCACTGAACTACGCGGAACTGTATGCGGTCCAGCCGTTCGGCAATGCGCTGGTCACTATGACCCTCAGCGGCACTCAACTGAAGCAATTGCTTGAACAACAATGGAGTGCGCGGAGCCCGGAACGCGCGCGCATGCTGCAGCCATCGCGGGGCCTGAGCTATTCCTGGGATCCGACTCGAGCGGTCGGCGACCGCGTCGTCGCCGAATCGCTCCGCCTGGACGGACATCGCGTCGAGGCGGAGCGGCGCTACCGCGTCGCCGTGAACGATTTCCTCGCCTTTGGCGGAGACGGGTTCTCGGTGCTGCGCGAGGGTGTCGACGCGGTGGGCGGCCCGCTCGACATCGAGGCACTGACCCAGTACATCCGCCGGGAATCGGCGGCGCAGCCGCTGGCGCCCGACCGGAACGCGCGCATCCGCCGCGGCGGTTGATGCCATTCGCCATCGGTGTGCCGGTGCGATAATCCGACCATCTCAAGAAAGCAGGGCACCATGCGCCGCAATCGCGCCAGCACGCGCGCTCGTTCCTCGGTTGATGCCGAGACCTTGGTCAAGATGGCACGCCGTCTCGCTGAGTCCGGCAGCCGCCTCGAAGACCAGCTCTGGCAACGCCGCCTGGTCGAGGTCCTCAACGACCGCCTCGCTCGTCGCAGCGACGAGGCGATCGAGGCCGCGCTGGACGACCTGGCGCGCACGAGCCAGCGCGCCTATGACGATCTCGCGGATCTGGCGGAGAGTTGCGCCGAATCGACGCAGGTCGACCTCGAAGGCAAACCGCACGACGTGCTGCTGCTCGCCGTGCCGCTGCTCGCCTGGTCGCGCTACAAGCTCCCGACAACTACTTTGTCGTCCGCCGTACTCGACAGCCTGCGCGCGCAGCTGCAGGGTCACCTCGTCGCGCGCACGGCGCGGGTCGCGCTCGCCGATTACCTGTACGCGATTGACCAGTTGCCGGAGGCCTTCAGCGAGGTGCGGCGCCTGACTGAGCAACTCGGCGACGCCGCCGCGGAGGGCATCGTCCTGCACGTTGATCCGAAGAAACTGCGCGAACCGGTCGGCATGCTGGCCGACACGCGCTACCTGATCGCCGCCGTTGCCACGCCGGCAGGATCACCGCTCTTCCACTGGCAGGAACTGGGCGTGGATCCAGACGCGAAGATCGCGGCGCTGTCCACGTTTCGCGAACAGGCTGCACCGATCCTGCAGCCGGTGCTGACGGGATGTCGCTTCCGGGTGCTGTCACCGACGGCGTTCCACTCGGGGTTGCGTTTTGCGGACCGCGAACTGCGCCAGTTTTCGCTGGAAGCCGCGATATCGTTCCTGAAGCTGGCGTACGACCTGGCGCCTGCTTCGCTGTCCGCAGCCGCGGGTCTGTTCGAAGATCCGCAGGGCAACGCCGGCGCCGAGGTCCGCATCGGCATTGCCAAGGCTAACGACGACGATGCCGTTATCGAAGGCGTCGTCTGGCCGCTGCTCGGCGACGATGAAGACCAGACGATGGAAGACGTCGAAAAGGCCCTGCGCGCGCTCGGCATCAGCCGGCCGATCATGCACGCACACCGGTTCCCGCTCGAGTTCTGCGATGACTGCGGCGCACCGATGTTCCCGAACGCGGCCGGTCACGTCGTGCACGCCGAACCGCCGGAGGAGGCGGAAGACCGGCCACGCCACGCCGCTGCACTGATCACGCGTCGCACTGAATCGCGGACGCCCCTACGAGTACATCCACTCGCGCGTGAGTGGCAAGCCGGTGCCGCCCGGGGAGCGCATGAGACTCCCGAGTATCTGGTAGACGTTGACCCAGCACTGCTCGAACCCGTAGGCACAACCGGCCAGATAGATTCGCCAGATGCGCAACGTCTCAGGCGAAACCAGGCGCGCCGCCTCGGCGCCGTGCGCCTCGAGCTGACGGTACCAGTGCGTCAGCGTCCGGGCATAGTGCGAACGCAGCGACTCGACATCGACGATCTCGAAACCGCTCGCGGACATTTCGCGTGCCGCCAGGTGCAGGTGCGGGAGTTCGCCGTGCGGAAAAACGTGCCGCTCGATGAACTCACTGACGCCGCTGCCGACCGGACGACTTTCGACATCCGATGATGTAATTCCATGGTTCAGGAATAGCCCGCGATCCCGCAGCACCGCGGCAATCGCCGCAAAGTAGCCAGACAGATTGCGCAGGCCGACATGCTCGAACATGCCGATGCTCGCGACCTTGTCGAAGCGGCTTGCGCCAAAGCGCGTCGGCAGGTCCCGATAGTCCATCAGCAGGATCTCGGTCCGATCTGCCAGCCCAGCGCGCTGCACCCGCTCGCGAGCCAGCCGCATCTGTTGTTCGGACAGCGTGATCCCGACCGCCCGGACGCCATAGTGCTGAACCGCATGCATGACCAGCGCGCCCCAGCCGCAACCGACGTCGAGCAGGCGCTCACCGGGGGCCAGACGCAGCTTGCGGCAGATATGGTCCAGCTTCGCCCGCTGGGCCTCGTCGATCGTTTCCGCGCCGGTCCGGAAGTAGGCGCAGGAATAGACCATGCGCTCGTCAAGCCAAAGGCCGTAGAACTCGTTGCCGACGTCATAGTGGTGCGCAATCGCTGAGGCGTCCTGTGCGCGGCGGTGCGGACGCCACGCCTGCACGACGCGCGCAAACGCCGACCTTTCGGTGGCTTCCGCCAGCCGCGCACCGACGGGCAACGCGTCGAGCAGATCACCGTCGACATCCAGTTGGCCGCGCACGAAGGCGTCACCGACCGCGCCTAGCGTGAGGCTCGGCAGTCCGCGCAGCCAGGCGGGGTCCCGGACGCGCAGCGTCACCTGCACCGGAGTACCGAAGTCGAAGGTGGAGCGATCCGGCAGCACGACGCGCAGCGGCAACCCGCCGGACCGTCGGCAGGTTTCCGCCAGTCGCGCGAGCGCCCGTGTGGCCCCAGACGCGGCCACACCCTGCGGCACTCGGCTCAGTGCATTGCTAATACCCATCGCCGCCTCCGCCAAGCCATGGTCGGCAGTACTTTTCGATGGAACGAAAGCAATTTTGCATCCCGGCGATGGCCGGCGCAAAGTCTCCCGTTGTGCAGTGCGCTGGCCGCTCGGACGCAGGTAGGTGGCTCCGTCAGATGGCGCCAGCGATCGCGCGACCGAGGTCCTCGGTGGAGCCCTTGCCCCCGATGTCCCGTGTCAGATGTGCGTGCGCCGGACCGGACGTCAGTACGGTCTCGATGGCCCTGAGAACGGTGGCGGCAGCTTCGGGATGACCAAGCCAGTCGAGCATCAGCGACGCACTCCAAATCTGGCCGATCGGATTGGCGATGCCCTGCCCGGCGATGTCCGGCGCCGATCCGTGCACCGGCTCGAACAGCGACGGCCACGTACGGTCCGGATTGAGGTTCGCCGACGGCGCGATGCCGATCGTGCCGGTGCACGCCGGACCCAGGTCTGACAGGATGTCGCCGAACAGGTTGGAGGCAACGACCACGTCGAAAAATTCCGGCCGCTGCACGAAGTGCGCGGTCAGGATGTCGATGTGGAACTTGTCGACGCGGACCTCCGGATACCGGCTGGCCATCTCAGCGACACGCTCGTCCCAGAACGGCATCGTGATCGAAATGCCATTGCTCTTTGTGGCCGAGGTCAGGTGGCGCTTCGACCGCTTCATCGCCAGCTCGAACGCGAACTTCAGCACGCGGTCGATGCCGGTGCGCGTCATCACCGTCTCCTGCACGACGACTTCGCGCTCGGTGCCTTCGAACATGCGGCCGCCGATCGACGAATACTCGCCTTCCGTGTTCTCGCGCACGATCATCATGTCAATGCCACCCGGCGGCCGCGGCCTGCCTTGCCGGTCCACGAGGGGTGAAGCGATGCCGGGCATCAGCCGGCACGGGCGCAGGTTCACGTACTGGTCGAACTCGCGCCGGAACTTCAGCAGCGATCCCCACAGCGAGATGTGGTCCGGCACCGTCGCCGGCCAACCGACCGCTCCGTAGAAGATCGCGTCGACGCCCGCAAGCCGCTCCTTCCAGTCGTCAGGGAGCATCGCGCCGTGCTGCGCGAAATAGTCGCAACTCGCGAAGTCGTGATGCTCGTACGTGAACTCCAGGCCGTGCCGGCGCGCCGCGGCATCGAGCACGCGCAAGCCCTCGGGCATGACCTCCTTGCCGATGCCGTCACCCGGGATGACTGCAATACGCTGTGCCATCACTCCTCCAGAAAACGCGCGAAGCCGGCAATCGGCTCGCGCTCGGTCTGCAGCGTGTTCTCCACGCGACTCGTGTCGGCATAACCGAGCGACATCCCGCAGACCACCATCTCATTGTCCGGCAGCTTGAGCTGCTCCTTGATCACGCGGTGAAACTGCGTGAACGCGGCCTGCGGGCAGGTATCCAGGCCGCGGGCACGGGCGGCGATCATGATGTTCTCGAGGAACATGCCGTAGTCGAGCCAGCTGCCCTGCTCCATGATGCGGTCGATTGTGAAGATCATGCCGACGGGTGCATCGAAGAAAGTGTAGTTGCGTCCATGCTGGGCGTGCATCCGGTCCTTGTCGGTCTTGCCGATGCCGAGCAGCCCGTAGAGATCCCAGCCGATCTTGCGCCGCCGGCCGAGATAGGGTTCGACCCACTGTGTCGGGTAGTAGGCGTACTCCTCGGTGTGCTGCCGACGCCGTTCCGGGTCGTCGTAAACCTGCATGATGGCCGCACTGAGCCGTGCTTTCGCCGCTCCAGTGAGCACCACGACCTTCCATGGTTGTGTGTTGGTACCGGAAGGCGCGCGCGTGGCAATCGACAGGATCTCCGCGACGGTGCCGCGCGGCACCGGCGTCGGCCGGAAAGCGCGGATCGACTGGCGAGTGGTTATGGCGTGGTCCACGACCTCGTGGGGTCCAATCGGAGCTCGGTCGTTCATGTGTGAATCTTCTGAAGGGCGGCGCGCAGCGGCGCCGGCAGGGAGGTCGGCCGCCGCGACGCGCGATCGACGTAGACATGAACGAAGTGGCCCTGAGCGCAGGCAGCGTCCTGCTCGTCGGCGAAGATGCCGATCTCGTAGCGCACGCTCGAGGTGCCCAGCCGCGCGACGCGCAGGCCGGCGTGAACCCCCTGCGGAAACGACAGCTCGCTGAAGTAGTGGCACTGCGTCTCGACAACCAGCCCGATGACTTCACCATGCTCGATGTCGAGCACACCGGACCGGATCAGGTACTCGTTGACCACTGTGTCGAAGTACGAGTAGTAAACGACGTTGTTGACGTGACCGTAGGCGTCGTTGTCCATCCAGCGCGTCGCGATGGCGTGGAAGTGCCGGTAATCGGCGCGTCGAAGCGGTGCCTCGCGCGTTGTCATGCTGCCCTCCTCCATCGGCGCAGTACGAGCGCCACGCCGGCCATCGTGACCACCACGCCGATCCACGCGACGACGCCGAGGCGTTCGCCGAAGATCAGCCACGCCAGCAACGCTGTCACGGCAGGCGTCAGGTACATCAGGCTCGCGACCTCGGTGGCGTGACCGCGCCGGATCATAACCAGCAGCAGCGAGATCGCCGCGAGCGACAGAGCGAAGATCGACCAGGCGAGCGCCAGCCAGAACTCCAGCGTGAAGTCCACCGTCATCGATTCAAGCAGGAACGCAAACGGCAGCAGCACGATGAACGAGGCGCCGAACTGGATGATGCTACCGGTGCGCAGGTCGACGTTGGCACCATGGCGCTTCTGGAACAGCGTGCCGGCGGTGATGCCGACCAGCGCCAAAAGGTTCACCGCCAGCGCGAGCGGCCCGACACCCGCCAGCGTCAGCCGATCAGACAGCACGAGCGTCAGGCCGAAATGCGCCGAGCACGAGCCCGAGCCACTGCAGTCGCGTGACGCGCTCGCCAACGGTGGCTCCGAACAGGGCGGTCAGCAGCGGCTGTGTCCCGACGAGCAGGGAAGAAACGCCGGCCGGCATGCCGAGCGCGATCGCGGCCCATACGCCGCCCAGATAGGTAGCCTGCAGCAGCAGTCCGACGAGCGCAGTGTCCCACCATGCCCGCGGCGTGCGGGGCCATGGGGCACGTGTGAGCCACACCAGCGGCAGCAGCACGACAATGACTCCAGCGAAGCGGAAAAGCAGGAAGGTGAGCGGCGGAGCGTAGGGTGCCGCGGTCTTCGCCACGATGAAGCCGGTGCTCCACAGCAGCACGAAGGCGAAGGGCATGGCCGTGAGCCACGCCGCATTCCGGGCGCGTGATGAAGCCTCAGACATGTCGGGCGGCCACGCGCATCCCGGACGCCTCCTGACGTCGCGCCCACGCGTCGAACGCCGCGCGCACGGTATTCAGGTGTACCTCGACAGTGGTGGCGATTTCCCGGCCATAGCCACCGGCCATCGCCACTGCGATCGGCACGCCGAGTTGCGCCGCCAGGTCAAACACGCGTCGATCGCGTGCCGCCATGCCTGCGCTCGACAACGCGAGCTTGCCGAGTCGATCGCCCTCGTGCGCATCGGCGCCGGCGAGATAGACGATGAATCCGGGGTTGAACCGCCGCTGCAGCTCGCGCAACGCTGCGTCCAGGGCCGCGAGGTAGTCGTCATCGCGCGTGCCGTCCGGCAGCGCGACATCAAGATCGCTGCACTGCTTGCGGAACGGGAAGTTCGTGGCGCCATGGATCGACAGTGTGAACACGGAGCCGTCGCCGGCCAGGATTTCCGCCGTGCCATCGCCCTGGTGCACATCCAGGTCGATGATCGCCACCGGCAGCACGCGACGCTGGGACGCGGCTTCGGCCTGCAGCACGCGCGCGGCGACCGCAGCATCGTTGAACACGCAGTAACCGGCTCCGCGGGCGCGGTGCGCGTGGTGTGTACCGCCGGCGAGGTTGACGGCAACGCCACTCAGTCTTGCCGCGCGACACGCGGCGATCGTGGCGCCAGCCGAACGCTGCGATCGCTCCACCATCGGCAGTGACCATGGAAAGCCGATCGCACGGACCTCTTGCGGCTCCAGCCTGCCGTCGAGCACTCGGTCGATGTAGTCCGGCGCATGCGCCAGCGCCAGTTGTCCGACTGACGCGGCGTCCGGCTCGGAAAGCTGAATTTCGGGCAACTCGCAGGCAACGCGCTCGCGGAGCAGGCGGTATTTCGCCATCGGAAACCGGTGCCCTTCCGGCAGTGGCAGGACGAAGTGGTCGCTGTAGAAGGCTTGCACCGGCCGGATTGTAGGAGCGCGCGTGCCCTGCGCCGGCTGGTGCGGCGCATCAGCCTCGGCCTGGGAGGACCCGCCATGTCCAGGCGGCGTGGATTTAACCCTATGGTTTAGTTAGGCTTTCAACCGTCGCCAGCTTTTTGCGGCAGTGCACCAAAAGTTCTTGACATCCGTGCGCTCAACGCTCAAAATTCGTCTTGTGCAGTGCAGCACACCTGCAAAGAAACTCTTAGAAACACCCTTCGTAACACCCTTGGCAATCGCCTTACAGCAACCTCACCCAGGAGTCATCCATGTTCACTACGCCCGCCCAGTTCTCCGAAATCCAGAAAGGCCAGATGGACGCCGCTTTCGCCCTCGGCCAGACCTTCTTTGACGCGACCGAGCGCCTGCTCGAACTGAACCTCGCCGCCGCCAAGGCGACGCTGGAAGAGTCCGTCGAGCGCGTCCAGGCCCTGATGAGCGCGAAGGACGTCCAGGAGTTCGTGGCGCTGACCTCGGCGCTGTCGCAGCCGACGCTTGAAAAGGCTGTCAGCTACTCGCGCACCGTGTACGGCATCGCCAACGGCGCCGGCACCGAAGTTTCGCGCATCGTCGAATCGCAGATGGCCGAGAACAACAAGAAGGTCACGCAACTGATCGACTTCGCTGCCAAGAACGCCCCGGCCGGCTCCGAGCCCGCCGTCGCCGCGCTGAAGAGCGCAGTCGCCGCCGCCAACACCGCGTACGACACGTTCTCCAAGGCTGCCAAGCAGGCCGTTGACTTTGCCGAGTCGAACGTTGCTGCCGCCACGTCGGCCACGATGAAGGCCGCCTCTGCGGCCAATGATTCGGTCAAGGCCCCTGCCAAGCGCAAGGCCGCCTAAGTCGTCTCCGTCTTCACACACGTGGGAGGCAAGCCTCCCACGTGCCTGTGACACGCCGGTCATCTCGGCCGGCAACAATCAGATCAGTCGGTCGGAAATGCCCGGCACGGCGCGCGGAATTTTCACCGCCCCGCCGCCGCGTGATTCAGTAATCTTCACCGTAGTGCAGCACTGAATCCGGTTGTCTCCTTGGCACCACGGCCTGGGCGTATGTCCAGGCACCCATCGGTCTCCTCCTTGGTGGTGCTCTTCAAGCCCGGTCCCTGTGACCGGGCTTTTTTTGTGTCGGCGCCGTGTACGCCCCGCCGTAGCGGTGGGCCTTCCTATAATCGCAGCCTTTCGATATCGAGACTCTCCATGGAAGCCGAACGCCTCAACCAGATCGAGGGCACTGTTGCAGACCTGCGCGGACGCCTGGCCGAACTGCGGAGGTATCTTTGACGTCGATGTGAAGGAAGCCCGGCTCGAGGAAGTCAGTCGGGCCCTTGAAGACCCCAAGGTCTGGGACGACCCCAAGCGGGCACAGGAACTCGGCAGGGAAAAGAAGACCCTCGACCTCGTCGTGCAGAAGATGCATGCACTCGCGGGTGGAGTGCGTGACGCCGGAGAACTGTTCGAGATGGCGCGGGGTGACGACGACGACGCCACCCTGCTCTCGGTCGAGGCCGATGTCGGCGGTCTGGTCAAGCAGGTCGCCGACCTCGAGTTCCAGCGGATGTTCAACAATCCGCTCGATCCCAACAATTGCTTCATCGAAATCCAGGCCGGGGCCGGCGGCACCGAAGCGCAGGACTGGGCCGGCATGCTCGAGCGCATGTACCTGCGCTACGCCGAGCGGCGCGGCTTCAAGCCGGAGCTGCTGGACGAGTCTCCCGGCGAAGTGGCCGGCATCAAGGGCGCAACCATCAAGATCAGCGGCGACTACGCCTACGGCATGCTGCGCACCGAGACTGGCATCCACCGCCTGGTGCGCAAGTCGCCGTTCGATTCCAATGCGCGCCGCCACACCTCGTTTGCCAGCGTGGTCGTCTACCCCGAGGTCGACGAAACGGTCGACATCGAGATCAACCCGGCAGACCTGCGCATCGATGTCTACCGTGCTTCCGGAGCAGGCGGCCAGCATGTCAACAAGACGGAATCCGCGGTACGCATCACGCACGCGCCGTCAGGCATCGTCGTGCAGAGCCAGAATGACCGCTCGCAGCACCGCAACCGCGCCGAGTGCATGGCCATGCTGAAGTCGCGTTTGTACGAACTCGAACTGCGCAAGCGCATGGCTGAACAGAACAAGCTGGAGGAAGCTAAGACCGACATCGGCTGGGGCCACCAGATCCGTTCGTACGTGCTCGACCAGTCGCGCATCAAGGACCTGAGGACCAACGTGGAGATCGGCAACACGCAGGCAGTGCTCGACGGCGATCTCGACGATTTCATCGAGGCCAGCCTCAAGCAGGGCGTATAGAACCTAGCTCAAGGTCCCCGATGAATCGCGTTGCCACGAGAACCGGGCGGATGCAAGGCGGCTGGCGAAGGACAGTAGCCGGGCCTACGGCCGAGCCGGCCAGCGCCGCAGTCGCCCGCCACCGCAGCGGCAAAGCCGCTGCGTCGTCGGAAGCGTCGCACGATGCGCACGCGCGCAGCGCGTGCTCAGCGTGGCAACCCTACGGGGCGGGGTCGCATTCGGCGCATGGCGTCGTTGCGGCTCGGGTCCTTGCACGAGCAATGGTCCCCTCGTCGCGCCTAGCCCTGCATCCCAATGCGGCCCCGCCGCGACCACCGGGGCCCTGAGATAGGTTCTATGCCGCGTCCGGCAATCGAGCGACCGGAACTCATGCCGCTCGCCGAGGGCGTCACCAGCGGCCGCCTCGTGCTGCGCCGCTATCGCTTCGGTGACGGGGCCGCGTTGTTCGAGGCATTGGCGCCGCACCGCGAGGAACTGATGCAGTGGATGGAGTGGCCGCGCCGGCATCAGCGCGTCGAGGATTCGGAATCGTATGCGCGACGCATGCACGCCGAATTCATCCAGCGGCGCTCGATGCCGATGGCGATCTTCGAGGCGGGCAGTCACCGCTACCTCGGTGGCGCAGGATTCCATGCGCCCGACTGGACCACTCCGAAAGCCGAGATCGGCTATTTCCTGGTGCCCCCTGCCCGCGGTTCGGGTGTCGCGAGCGATGTCGTCCGCCTGCAGATCCACTACGCCTTCGAGCAGATGCAGGTCAATCGCGTGTGGGGCTCGTGCGATGCCGGCAATGACGCCAGCGCCGGCGTCATGCGGCGCGCCGGCATGCGCGAAGAAGGGTTGCTGCGTGCAGAAACCCGCGACCATCACGGCGCAGTGCGGAACACGCTCGTGTTCGGCCTGACCCTGGAGGACTTCCCGGCCTGGTCGGGCAACCACGGTGTGCCCGATCTCACTTACCTTCCGGTACCCGAATGAAACCGAATCGCCTGTACATCCTCACTGGCGCGTCGCGCGGACTTGGCGCAGCGATGGCCGAACAACTGTTGGCGCCGGACACGATGCTGCTAACGTTGTCGCGCAATCCCGATGCGACCCTGCTGGCCCGGGCGCAAGGCGCCGGCGCGACGGTGGAACAGTGGTCGATCGACCTCGCCCATGACATCGGCGCCGCGGCGCGGCTTGAAACGTGGCTGCACCAGCACGCATCTGCGGGCTTCACGTCAGCGGCGCTGATCAACAACGCGGGCCTGCTGGGACGCGTCGGTCCGATTTCGCACAGTGACTCAGAGGAGCTTGCTGCGGTGCTGCGCGTCGGCCTGGAAGCACCGCTGCTGCTGACAGCCGCCTTCCTGCGCGCGACGCGCGACTGGGCCATTGATAAGCGCGTGCTGAGTATTTCGTCCGGCGCCGCCAAGCGCCCCATTGCCGGCTGGGCAGCGTACTGCGCGGCCAAGGCCGGCCTCGATCACGTCTCGCGAGTCACAGCGCTCGACGAGGCGCGGCTGCCGAACCCTGCGCGCATCGTTTCACTCGCACCCGGCGTCATCGACACCGACATGCAGGGCGAACTGCGCGCCGCCGACGCGAGTGGCTTTCCCGAGCAATCGCACTTCATCGAACTCAAGTCGAGCGGGCAGTTGCCGACGCCCCAAGCCGCCGCCGCACGCGTGCTGGCCTACCTCCACCGCGACGATTTCGGCCGTGACCCGGTCGCCGACGTGCGCCAAGCCTGAATGCCCCCCATGAACGAACCTTCTGCCCCGGCCATCGACGAGAACCAGATCATTGCGGAGCGGCGCGCGAAGCTCGCGGAACTGCGTGGACGCGGCCCGAGCTTCCCCAACGATTTCCGGCGCACCCATCTGGCGGGCGACCTGCACGCCAAGTACGGCGCCCTGGAGCGTGAAGCGCTCGAACAGCGCGGCGTGGAGGTTGCAGTGGCCGGCCGCATGATGCTGAAGCGGGTCATGGGCAAGGTGGCCTTTGCCACCGTGCAGGACGCCAGTGGACGCATTCAGTTCTTCGTCGCGAAGGACGAAGCCGGCGAGACCGCGCTCGACGACTTCAAGCGCTGGGATATCGGCGACCTGATCGCCGCACGCGGCGTGGTGTTCAAGACCCAGAAGGGCGAGCTGTCGGTGCGCGTGAAGGAACTGCGGCTGATGGCCAAGGCGCTGCGGCCGCTGCCTGACAAATTCCACGGCCTGGAAGACCGCGAGCAGCGTTATCGGCAGCGTTACGTCGACCTCATCATGAACGAGGAGACGCGCAAGACATTCCTGGTCCGCAGCCGGGCGATCGCCGCGATGCGCGAGTTCATGGTCGCCGAGGGCTTTCTCGAGGTCGAAACACCGATGCTGCAGGTGATTCCCGGCGGGGCCGCGGCCAAGCCCTTCGTCACGCACCACAACGCGCTCGACATCGACATGTTCCTGCGCATCGCGCCGGAGCTGTACCTGAAGCGGCTGGTGGTCGGCGGCTTCGAGCGCGTGTTCGAGATCAACCGCAACTTCCGCAACGAGGGTGTGAGCCCGCGCCACAATCCCGAATTCACGATGATGGAGTTCTATGCCGCGTACCAGGAGTACACGTGGCTGATGGATTTCACCGAGCGGCTGCTGCGGCACACGGCGATTGCGGCGACGGGCTCGGCCGTGCTGCAGTACCAGGGGCAGACGATCGATCTGTCCAAGCCGTTCGCACGCATGACAACCGCGCAGGCAATCCGGGCACATGCTCCGCAGTACAGCGACACGCAAATTGCTGACCGCGGCTACCTGCATCGCGAGCTCCGCGCCAAGGGAAGCACGCACTCCGAAGAGGCCGGACTCGGCGCGCTGCAGCTGGCGCTGTTCGAGGAGGTGGCTGAGTCGAAGCTCGTTCAACCGACCTACATTGTCGACTACCCGGTTGAGGTCTCGCCGCTGGCGCGGGCGTCTGACGCACGGCCCGAAATCACCGAGCGTTTCGAGCTCTTCATCGCCGGCCGCGAACTTGCCAACGGCTTCTCCGAGCTCAACGATCCAGAGGATCAGGCGATGCGCTTCAACGAGCAGGCCAAGGCCAAGGCCGCGGGCGACGAGGAGGCGATGTACTACGACGCCGATTACGTACGCGCACTGGAGTACGGCATGCCGCCCGCTGCAGGCTGTGGAGTCGGTGTCGACCGCTTCATCATGCTTGTGACCGATGCACCCAGTATCCGCGACGTGATCCTGTTCCCGCACATGCGACCGGAGACCTGATGCCCCAGGCCGAAAGGCTGCTGGCGCTTGCCGGACGACTGCAGGCGCGCGCCCAACCGCAGCGTCCGCCCGAGCTGCACCCGTTCGTGGTGGCGGGCCACACCGTGGGCTGGGCCGCCCCAGAGATCGCGCACTTTCTCGTGACGCGGACCACGGGTTTCGAGCAGAGATCGGGGATGCTGCACCTCGTCGACGAGGGGCTCAGTGTCGCCCACCGTAGTGCCCTGCTGGCGGACGCCGCCTTGCTTCTGCGCGATGCGGGGCTGCTATGCGGCTGGCGGGATGAGGCGCTCGCCGTGCGCGCTCACCCCGGTGGCCCGGTGCTCGCCACTATTGAGCGGGCCGCGTGTCGTGTACTGGGCATCATGACCGAAGCAGTGCACCTTAATGCGTTTAGCGACGACGGGACGCTGCTCGTCGCGCGCCGTGCGGCCCACAAGGCGATCGACCCCGGCCTGTGGGACAACCTAGTCGGCGGCATGGTCCCCGCCGGCGAGAACCTCGAACAGGCGCTCGAACGCGAGGCGTGGGAGGAAGCCGGGCTGCAACTTGACCGGCTTGAGGTGCACCACGGCCGCAGCTTTCACGTTCGCCGCCCGGTTGCCGAGGGATATCAGTCCGAGCGCATTTACGTGTACGAGGTGACCCTGTCGGCCGACACGACGTGCAGCAACCAGGACGGAGAGGTCGACGCGATCGAGCGGCGGTCGCTCCCCGCAATCGTCGACGCGATCGAGCGTGACCAGTTCACACTCGAGGCTGCGCTGGCCACGCTCGAGAGCCTGGCGCGGCGCGGCGGCTTTGCGACGCCACCCGGTTTGTACGAGTGATCATCGACGCCGTCGTCTTGTTCTTCGTCCTTGGCGTCGTCGCGCGCCTGGCAAAGAGCGACCTGCGGCTGCCTGAGCCACTGTACGAGACGCTGTCGATCTACCTGTTGCTGGCGATCGGCCTGAAGGGCGGCGTTGAGCTGGCGCGGCAACCTGTCGCCGGTGTACTGCCGAGTGCAGTCGCCGCAGTCGCGCTGGGTGCGGCGATCCCGGTGGCGCTCTACCCGGTGCTGCGCCGGATCGGAAAGTTCTCAGTGGCTGACAGTGCGTCGATCGCGGCCCACTACGGCTCGGTATCGGTCGTCACGTTCGCCGTGGCGACGAGCCTGCTGCTGCAGGCCCGCGTTGCCAGCGAACCGCACATGCCGCTGCTGGTGGCGCTGATGGAGGCGCCGGGCATCGTCGTCGGGATCGTCCTGGCACGTGCGCTGGCGCGCACTGAAGGCGGTCGGCCACCGTTGCGCTGGGGTCCCCTCGCCCACGAGGTGTTGCTCGGGAAGAGCGTCGTGCTGTTGTTGGGGGGCCTGGCGATCGGCGCCCTCGCCGGTCCGCAAGCCATGGTTCCGATTGAGCCGGTGTTCTTCGGACTCTTCAAGGGGGTCCTGGCGCTGTTCCTGCTCGAGATGGGCCTGGTGGCCGGCGGCCGGCTCGCGGACCTGCGCCGCGCCGGCGCATTCCTGGTGGCGTTTGGCGTTGCGGCCCCACTGGTGCTGGGGTTCGTCGGAGCGCTGGTCGGTCACCTGCTCGGACTATCGCTGGGCGGCACCACGCTGCTCGCCACGCTGGCGGCCAGCAGCTCGTACATTGCCGCGCCGACCGCGATGCGCGTGGCCGTTCCGGAGGCGAATCCGGCACTGTCGATCGGCGTGGTGCTGGGCGTGACCTTCCCGTTCAACATCACGCTCGGCATTCCGCTCTACCTGCACTACGCGCGATGGCTCGGGAGCTAGTCATGCAGACGCACGCCAAGAAACTGCTCGTCATCATCACGGAGGCCGCACTCGAGAAGAACCTCATCCGGGACGCGCGGCAGTTCGGTGCGCACGGCTACACCATCGGCGAAGTGCGTGGCGGCGGCGAACGCGGCGAGCGCGAAGCCAGCTGGGAAGCTGATCGCTCCATCGAGATGAAGATCGTGTGCGACGCGGCGGTCGCGCAGACGCTGGCGCAGCACGTGCTGTCGAGCTACGCCGCGAATTACCAGGTGGCGATGTTCACCGCTGACGTCGGCGTGTTCCGCGCCGAGAAGTTCTAGCGCGCGACGCCGCCGCGGCGAGGGCCGTCAGTCCGCTTCCTCGATCCAGGCCTGCTGGATCGCCTCGAGGACCTTCTCGCCCGAATGTTTCGGATCGTCGTCGAAGTTGTCGAGCGCCAGCACCCAGTTGTACAGGTCGGTGAAACGGATCGTGCGAGGGTCGACGTCCGGGTGTTCCTCGGCAAGCGCGATGGCGATTTCGCGCACCTCGATCCACTTGAGCGATGGCATGGCTACTTGGCCTCCTTCGCGTAGTTGATGCTGTACTTGGGGATCTCGACTGTGAGGTCGGTGTCCTGCACGATCGCCTGGCAGGAAAGCCGCGACACCGGGGTCAGCCCCCAGGCGCGATCGAGCAGGTCTTCTTCATTGTCTTCGGCCGGCGGCAGGGACTGGAAGCCCTTGCGAACGATGCAATGGCACGTGGTGCAGGCGGCGACCTTGCCGCAGGCGTGTTCGATATCGACGCCGTGGTCCAGCAGCGCATCGGCGAGCGACACGCCCGCGGCAGTCTCGAACTCGGTCCCGGCCGGGCACAGTTCCTCGTGCGGCAATACGGTGATCTTGGGCATCTGCTGAAGCGCTACTTTGCCAGCTCCTCGATCGTGCGCCCGGCTAGTGCGGCCCGGATCGACCGGTCCATGCGGCGAGCGGCAAAGTCGTCGGTGCCGGCAACGAGAGCCTCGGTCGCGGCGCGGATCGCGGCGATATCGGTGCCCTGCAGATGCGCCGAGCTGTCGGCGACCAGCCGCTCGATCGCGTTGCGCTCATCCAGGGACAGCAAGTCGCCATCGGCCGCGAGCGCCGCCACGGTGGCCTCGAGCAACCGCTGTGCCTCAACCTGCTGCTCGCGCAACGCCCTTGCACGCATGTCTTCATCGGCCGAGCCAAACGACTCCTGCAGCATGCGGGCGATTTCATCGTCGCTAAGCCCGTACGTGGGCTTCACCGTGATGGCTGCCTCCACACCGCTGCCCATCTCGCGCGCCGCCACCGACAGCAGGCCGTCGGCGTCCACCGTGAAGGTCACGCGTATGCGCGCAGCGCCTGCCGCCATCGGCGGGATGCCGCGCAGCTCGAAACGTGCCAGCGAACGGCAGTCCGCGACCAGCTCGCGCTCGCCCTGCACGACATGGATCGCCATCGCCGTCTGGCCGTCGCGGAACGTCGTGAACTCCTGCGCCCGAGCCACCGGGATCGTCGAGTTGCGCGGGATGATCCGCTCCACCAGTCCGCCCATAGTCTCGAGGCCGAGCGAGAGCGGAATGACATCGAGCAGCAGCCAATCGTCGCCGGCTGCACGGTTGCCTGCCAGCAGGTTCGCCTGCATCGCCGCCCCCAGCGCAACCACCTTGTCCGGGTCGATGTTCGTCAGCGGGGTCTGCCCGAAGAACGCACCTACCGCCTTGCGCACGTGCGGCATGCGGGTCGCGCCACCGACCATCACGACACCGTCGACATCCGTCGGCTTGATGCCGGCGTCCTGCAGGGCCTTGCGGCATGCAACGAGCGTCTTGTCGACCAGCGGCTGGGTCATGCGCGCGAAGTCGCGGCTCGTCGCCGGCACGTCAACCACCTCGCCCGTCGTCAACACCGCGTTGGCGCGGACTTCCGGATCGACAGAGAGCAGCTCCTTGACGTCGCGCGCCTTCACCATCAGGGAGCGCGAGTCCTGCTGCGACAAGGGCAGCAGCTTGGCCTGCTCGATGATCCAGCAGAACAATCGATGATCGAAGTCGTCGCCGCCCAGCGCCGAGTCGCCGCCAGTCGACAGCACTTCGAAGACTCCCTTGGACAGCCGCAGGACGGAGATGTCGAAGGTGCCGCCGCCGAGGTCGTACACCGCGTAGGTCCCCTCGGCCGAGTGATCCAGTCCATAGGCGATCGCGGCGGCGGTCGGCTCGTTCAGCAGGCGCAGGACATTGATGCCGGCCAGCTTCGCGGCATCCTTCGTCGCCTGCCGCTGCGCGTCGTCGAAGTACGCCGGCACCGTGACCACGGCGCCGACGAGTTCGCCGCCAAGTGTTTCCTCGGCTCGGGAACGCAGGTCCTTCAGGATCTCCGCCGACACCTCGACCGGGCTCTTTACGCCGGCGGCGGTGCGGATCTGCAGCATGCCAGGTGCCGCGTCCGGCCGGTCGACGAAGTCGTACGGCATGTTCTCGACATGCAGCACGTCGGCGCGGCTCCGCCCCATGAAGCGCTTGACCGAGACGACCGTGTTGCGCGGATCGAGCGACTGGTGCTTTTGCGCCTCGTAGCCCACCTCCACCGTGCCGTCGGCCAGGTAACGCACGATCGAGGGAAGCAGGCTCCGGCCTTCGGCATCATCGATGACGACCGGGATGCTGTTGCGTACCGTGGCGACCAGTGAATTGGTCGTGCCCAGGTCGATTCCGACCGCGAGTCGGTGCTGGTGCGGTGCGGCCGATTCGCCGGGCTCGGCAATCTGCAGAAGCGCCATCAGGCCGACGCTTCACGTGGATGCGACAGCGCTTCATCGGCCGCACGAAGCTCATCACCGAATTTCTCGATGAACATCAGCTGGCGAACCAGCTTGGCGGCTGCTGCGTAATCGGAGCGCCGGTCGATCGCGTCGCCGATCTCGGCGATCACACGCGACCTCTCGGCCGCCATCCCGTTGGCGAGCCCCGCCAACTGCTTCGCGTCGGCACTTCGTCGCGCGTCTTCCAGCGCCTCGCGCCATTCCATCTGCTGCACGAGAAACGGCCCTGGCATTGCCGTGTTCGATTCGGCGCCTATCGCAACGCCAGCACGTTCACAGAGGTAGGCTGCCCGTGGCAGCGGGGACTTCAGCGTCCGGTAGCCTTCGTTCGCCCGGGCCGCCCACTGCATCGCGACGCGGCGCTCGGCCGCCGTGCCGGCGGCGAAGCGATCGGGATGGACCTTGGATTGCACCGCCTTGTACGCACTCTCCAATGCCGTCTCGTCGATCGCAAAGCGAGGCGGCAACGCGAACAGCGCGAAGTGGTCGGGGTGGGACATGGTGCCGTCGGCGCGTTGACTGCGGCGCGCCGGTCCGCGCGGCTAGACGTTGAAGGACTCGCCGCAGCCGCAGCGGTTCTTTTCGTTCGGATTGTTGAAGCGAAAGCCCTCGTTCAGCCCCTCGCGTACGAAGTCCAGCTCGGTGCCCTCGATGTAGGGCAGGCTCTTCGGGTCAACCAGGATCTTGACGCCATGGCATTCGAAGGTCTGGTCTTCGGGCTGGGCGGCGTCGGCGTATTCGAGTTTGTACGCCATGCCGGAACACCCGGTAGTGCGCACGCCCAGACGCAATCCCACGCCCTTGCCCCGCTTCTGCAGGAATGCCGCGACGTGTTGCGCCGCCCGTTCGGTCATCGTGACTGACATTGCCTTGCTCTCCATGCCGATCATGCTGCCTTGGGTTCCGCCTGCTGCTCGAACTGGCCATGCTTGCGGCGGTAGTCCTCGACCGCAGCCTTGATTGCGTCCTCGGCGAGGATCGAGCAGTGAATCTTCACCGGCGGCAGCGCCAGTTCCTCGGCGATCTGCGTGTTGCGGATCTTGGCCGCCTCCTCAAGCGTGCGACCCTTCACCCATTCGGTGACGAGCGATGACGAGGCAATCGCGGAACCGCAGCCGTAGGTCTTGAAACGAGCGTCTTCGATGATGCCGCGCTCGTTGACCCTGATCTGCAACTTCATCACGTCGCCGCACGCCGGCGCACCGACCATGCCGGTGCCGATGCTGTCGTCACCCTTGTCGAATGACCCGACATTGCGCGGGTTCTCGTAGTGATCTATGACTTTCGAGCTGTATGCCATGTTGGCCTCTTGTGCGAACTCAGTGGGCAGCCCACTGGACTGAATTCAGATCGACGCCGTCCTTGTACATTTCCCACAGGGGCGACATCTCGCGCAGGCGCGCCACCTGGCGCGTGACCAGACTGATCGTGTAGTCGATCTCTTCCTGCGTGGTGAAGCGACCGACGGTGAAACGGATGGAGCTGTGCGCCAGTTCGTCGCTGCGGCCCAGCGCGCGAAGGACATACGACGGCTCAAGCGACGCGGACGTACAGGCCGAACCGGACGACACGGCGACATCCTTGATCGCCATGATCAGGCTCTCGCCCTCAACGAAATTGAAGCTGACGTTCAGGTTGTGCGGCACGCGCCGCTCGAAATCGCCGTTCAGGTAGACCTGCTCGATCTGCGACAGCCCAGCCCACAGCCGGTCGCGGAGCATGCGGATGCGCTCGTTCTCGGTCGCCATCTCCTCGCGCGCGATGCGAAACGCCTCGCCCATGCCGACGATCTGGTGTGTGGGCAACGTGCCCGACCGCAAACCGCGTTCGTGACCGCCGCCATGCATCTGCGCCTCGAGCCGCACGCGCGGCTTGCGCCGGACGAATAGCGCCCCGACACCCTTGGGGCCGTAGGTCTTGTGCGCCGAGAACGACATCAGGTCGACCTTGAGTTGACCCAGGTCGACGATGACCTTGCCGGTCGCCTGCGCGGCGTCGACGTGGAAGATGATGCCGCGCGAGCGGCACATTTCGCCAATCGCCGGGATGTCCTGAATGACGCCAATCTCGTTGTTCACGAACATCACCGAGACGACGCTCGTGTCCGGACGAAGCGACGCCTCGAGCTTTGCGAGGTCGAGCAGGCCATTCGTCTCGACATCCAGGTACGTGACTTCGAAACCTTCGCGCTCGAGCTCGCGCATCGTGTCGAGCGTCGCCTTGTGCTCCGTCTTCACGGTGACAAGATGCTTGCCCTTGTCCTTGTAGAAGTGCGCGGCGCCCTTCAGTGCGAGGTTGATCGACTCGGTCGCTCCGGAGGACCAGATCAGCTCCCGCGGGTCACAGTTGACCAGCGCAGCGACATTTTCGCGGGCGGTCTCGACAGCCTTTTCGGCCTCCCAGCCATAAGCGTGGCTGCGCGATGCGGGATTGCCGAAATGGTCGCGCAACCAGGGAATCATCGCGTCGACGACGCGCGGATCCACCGGCGTCGTCGCCGAATAGTCCAGATAGATCGGAAGCTGCATTTCCCTGCCTTTGCTACGTCAGCGCGGTCTCGTTCTTTTCGTCGGTCTCGGTCCGCGCGCGGGCACGATTATCGTGCAACACGGCGTTACCGGCACCCTTGTCCACCCGGGCTTTCTGCTGCTCCACGAGATCGGCCAGGCTGACGGAGTCGAGGTAATCGACCATGCGCGCGTTAAGGTTGGCCCAGAGGTCGTGCGTCATGCAACGCTGGTCATCTTGGCAGTTTTCCTTGCCGCCGCATTGCGTTGCGTCGAGCGGCTCGTCTACCGCGAAAATGATGTCGGCGACGGTGATGTCCTTGGCGACCCGTCCGAGGGTGTACCCGCCGCCCGGACCACGGGTGCTTTCCACCAGCTCGTGGCGGCGCAGCTTGCCGAACAGCTGCTCCAGATAGGACAGGGAGATCTTCTGCCGCTGGCTGATGCCGGCCAGCGTCACAGGTCCGTTGTGCTCGCGCAGCGCCAGGTCGATCATGGCCGTCACTGCAAACCGGCCCTTGGTAGTCAGTCTCATCGCATGGTCCTTTCGGGTGGAGGCGTCCGGTGTGACCGGACCGCACAGCGAAAATTCCCGATAGATTTCGTCAGGATTGTACTAATCCCGACTACTTTAGTCAACTTTAGTCTGATGGGTTTCCGGAGGCCTAAAACGCCTGCGGCGCCCGTAGGCGCCGCACCACAGGGGGCCGGAACCGGACCTAGCAATCGAGCCGGGACCGGCGCGCTCGCGATGCGAGGGCGGGCACGAGGAGCAGCAGCCCAAGCCCGGGGTCGAGCGCTCCGCCACCGCCGTCCTTTGCCTGCGCCGTCGGCGGCGACACGGCCGCTGGAGGCGGCGTTGGCGTGGACGATGGCGGCGGGGCTGGAGGCGGCGGGGGCGCCGTTCCCGTTCCGGACAGCATTACGGTCGAGGTGGCCCCCGCCCCCGCGTCATGGGTGACGACAAGGCTGGCGCTCTTGCCGCCCGCCGACTGGGGTGTGAAGTTCACTTCGAGATCGCATGATGCGTCGACGGCCAGCATCCCGGCCGCGCCGACCGCGCAGGTCGTGCCGCCACTGCTAGCAAACTCTGCAGCATTCGCGCCGCTGAGCGCGATGGCCGTCAGCGACAAAGGCGCGTTTCCGGTGTTCGTCAACTTGGTCTTCATCACGGTCGCGGTGACTCCGGTCGGAGTCGCCGGGAAGCTCAGCGCGCTCTCACCCAACCTGGCCGCACCGACCGGCACGGTCACGCCGGGGCCGGACAGCGCAACCGTCCGCGGCGAGCCGCTCACGTTGGGGGCAGTGATCGTGACTGTGCCGGTGCGCGCGCCTTCCATCGCCGGCGTGAACGTGATGCTGATCGAGCAGACATCCCCGGCAGCCAGGTTGCCGACGCAGCCGGTCGCCGTAAATTCCGCGGCCGGGGCCGACGTCACCGTCATTATCGAAACGGGCATCGTGCTGTTGCTGTTGTTGGTCACCGTGATCTGTCGCGTCGCGCTCGCCATGCCGACCGTCTGCGTATTGAAGACGACCGACGTGGCGCTGAGGATGATGTTGGGCGTCGTGACGGCGGCCCCTATGCCCGAGACCGTGATGCTCGGATTCGTAGCGGCGTTGGACTGAACCGTGAAGGTCGCCGAAAGCGAACCCGCGTACGGCGGCGTGAATGTCGCGCCGATCGTGCAGGTCGCGCCGGGGTTCACCGTGACCGAAGCGCCGACGCAACTACCGGTCGCCGCGAAATCGGTCGCATTCGCTCCGCTCTTTTCGATGCCGGTGATCGTCAATTTCTCGGTGCCGGTGTTTTCTAACGTGATGGTCGACGGCGTTGGCGTCGAATTGGCGACTAAGACTGGCGTCGAAGCGAAGGTCAGCGTCGGGCCTCCATTGACCTTGATGGCCGGCTGCGCAAGCGCCGCGCATGACGCGACGGCGAGTGCAGCTCCAACCAGCGCCTTGAACATATTTGTGGTCATCGATGTCGTGGGAATGTTCATTGATTTCGCCTTCCGGCCGCACCCGATGTCAAATTCCACGCTGCCCACGGTCTCGGTGAGTTCCGCATGAGAGAAAGGAGCAGCCCAATGGCAGCGAGCCAGTCGAGCGTGCCGCCGCCGCCCGACGCCGGGGGATTCGCGGCGCTGTCCGATGCCGCGCTCGAAGTCGCCGACGACGACCCGGCAACGACGCTGCCGGCCAGCGGGACCAGCGAGGTGCCGTTCGTCGTCGACAAGCCGATCGACGCGGTGCGCGTCAGCGACGCGCCGGCGCCTGGCTGGAACGTGACGTTGATCGTGCAGTTGCCGCTGTTTGGACGCAACGTGATTCCCGGGCAGGTCGATGCAGTCACGCGGAAATCCGCGGCGTCACCCCCGGACGCAATCGTCACGGCGTTGTTGGTAGCGAAAACCAGGTCCGCGGTGCCCGCGTTCGTGATGGTCGCCGTGGCACTTGCGCTACTTCCGACTGCGGTCGCCGCAAAGATCGGCCCGCTGGCCGGGGAGTAGCGCAGGATCGGCGCCGGACCGGCGATGCCAGCTATGAAGGCCGCGAGATCCGCAACCTGTGCCGGCGTCAGCGTGAACAAGGCTTTCATGCCTGTGGGCTTGTTGCCCAACGAAATGTCGGACAGCGCCGCATTCAGCGCTTCCAACGCCTTCTCAAAGCTCATGGTGCCCGCCGGCCCTGCGGGCGTCGCACGGTTGGTGATGTTGGCGCGGATGCTCGTCAGCGAGTTGACCGCCGCAGGATCAGTCGTCGAGTGGCACCCCGCACACTGAGGCGACAGGGTGGTCGTGAAAAGCTGCTGGCCTACATTGGAGTCGCCGTTCGTCTGCGCCGACGCGACACCTACGACTGCGATCAGCATCGCGGCAGTGACGCCACGCACCAGCCCGTTCCCTGCCTCGCTCATCAGACCCACTCTCCGCCAGAGGCGCATCGCATTGGCGAATGCGCGACGCACGCTGACACGCGTGCGCGCTGGATTCTGTTCGAGGACGCCCGGAGTTTCGATCCGCCTTACGTGCTAGCGCCGTGACTGCAGTGCTGGCCCCGTGCGGGCGGCTCGTCCGAATGCCCTAGCTCGCCGTTACCCGCAGCGGGAAACGGCTACGTCGCCAGTGCGTGCTCGAGGTCGCGCTCGAGGTCGACAACAGACTCGAGGCCGACTGCCACGCGGATCAAGCCTTCGCGGATGCCGGCGCGCTCCCGCGCCTCGGCGCTGATACGGCCGTGCGTCGTCGTCGCCGGATGGGTGATCGTCGTGCGCGTGTCGCCGAGATTGGCCGTGATCGACATCAGCCGCACGCGATCGATCACGCGCCAGGCATTGGCTCGGGCCGACGCCGGAGTATCGCCAGCGACCTCGAACGAGACGACAGCGCCCGGCAAGGACTGCTGGTGCGCACACAGCGCCGCCTGCGGGTGCGACTCGAGCCCCGGGAAGTAGACGCGCTCGACTCCGGCATGGGCGTCGAGCCAGTGGGCCAGTTGCAGTGCTGACGCAGACTGCGCGCGCAACCGCACCCCGAGCGTTTCCAGCCCCTTGAGCAGCACCCAGGCGTTGAACGGGGACAGGCTGGGACCTGTCGTGCGCAGCACCGGCAGTACCTGTTCGCGGATGAAGCGGCGCGAACCAAGGACTGCCCCGCCGAGTACCCGGCCCTGCCCATCAAGGTACTTCGTCGCGGAATGGATGACGGCGTCGACGCCGAAGTCGAGCGGACGTTGCGCGACCGGCGTGCAGAAGCAGTTGTCGACGACGGTGATCGCACCGATGTCGCGGCCAAGCGCGGAAAATGCCTCCAGATCGGTGACCTCCATCAGCGGATTCGACGGGGTCTCGCAGAACATCAGCTTCGTGCCCGGGGTGGCGGCAGCCCGCCACGCGGCGGAGTCCACGCTGTCGACATAGCTCACGCCAATGCCGAAACGTGCGAGAACCGTGGAAAAAAGCTGCACCGTCGCGCCAAAGACGTTGGCCGCGCAGATGACGTGGTCGCCGGTCTTAAGCGTGGCCAGGCAGGTCGCCATGATGGCGGACATGCCGGATGCGGTCGCCAGGCAGTCCTCGGCGCCTTCCAGAGACGCAAGGCGCTGCTCGAACATGCGCACCGTGGGATTGGTGAACCTCGAATAGACGTAGCCGTCATCGGCGCCGGAGAAGCGCTCGGCGGCCTGTGCGGCACTGTCGAACACGAAGCTCGACGTCAGGAACAGCGCCTCGCTGTGCTCGCCGAAGGGCGTACGCAGGGTGCCCGCACGCACCGCGCGCGTATCGAATTCGAAATTCAGGGGAGTGTCGTCGTCGGCCATAAAAAAACCCGCCGGCAGAAGCGCAGCGGGTTCGTTTGAGCCCCTCGCTTTAGCCGCATTTGTTAAGCGCCCGCAAGCTGAGACTTCAAATCGGCGCGATGAGCCAATTATATACGAGGACCGCGACTTCGCGTCGAAATCCTGCCGAACTTAATCCGCCGATGCGAGGTTGAGGTTCAACTGCGCGCGCGGCTCGCCGTCGGAGCCGACTGCCGCCTCGCGGCTGGCTTCGAGCTTGTCCAGGTACTCGGGCGTCACGTCGCCGGTGATGTAGACCCCGTCGAAGCAGCTGGCCTCGAAGCTGTTCAGGTGCGGACCAAGTTCGGACACCGACGCCTTCATTGCATCGATGTCCTGGTATACGAGACCGTCGGCCTCGATCATCTTCTGGATCTCCTCGTCCGAATGTCCGTGAGCGATCAGTTCGCTGCGCGTGGGCATGTCGATTCCATACACATTGGGAAACCGGACCGGCGGCGCAGCCGAAGCAAAGATCACCCGGTTTGCGCCGGAGTCGCGCGCCATGTGCACGATCTCGCGCGATGTTGTGCCCCTGACGATCGAGTCGTCGACCAGAAGGACGTTCTTGCCCCGAAATTCCGTCGGCAAGGCATTCAGTTTCTGCCTAACGCTCTTTCTCCGGACCGACTGGCCCGGCATGATGAACGTACGGCCGACGTAGCGGTTCTTGAAGAATCCCTCGCGAAATTCAAGTCCAAGCTTCATCGCGAGCTGCATCGCCGCTGGACGTGACGTGTCCGGAATCGGCATGACCACATCGATCTCGCCACCTCGAAACTCGCGCCGGATCTTGTCGGCGAGGTGCTCTCCCATCTTGAGGCGCGACGCGTACACGCTGACGCCGTCCATCACTGAATCGGGACGCGCGAAATATACGTACTCGAAGATGCAGGGGTTGAGCGAAAAACGCTCCGCGCACTGCTGCGCATAGAAGTTGCCGTCGAGGTCGATGAAAATGGCCTCACCCGGCCCGACGTCGCGCACGAACTTGAAGCCGAGCCCTTCAACCGCCACTGATTCACTCGCCACCAGATACTCGGTTCCGCTGTCCGTTTCGTTGATGCCGTAGCACAGCGGACGGATGCCGTAAGGGTCGCGGAAAGCCAGGATGCCGTGCCCGGCGATGTGGGCGACGCAGGCATAGGCGCCGCGGACGCGGCGATGCAGTCCGGCCACCGCACGGAATATCGTCGCGGGTTCGAGGGTGTAGGTCGAGCTCTGCTCCTGCAGTTCGTGCGCAAGCACGTTGAGGAGCACTTCCGAGTCCGAGGTCGTATTGATGTGCCGGCGGTCGATGCGAAACATCTCGCTTTTCAGCTGCTCGGCATTCGTCAGGTTGCCGTTGTGGCCCAGCGTGATGCCAAATGGCGCGTTCACGTAGAACGGCTGGGCTTCTTCCGGGCTCGTGGCGGAGCCCGCCGTGGGATAACGAACGTGAGCGATGCCGGCATTGCCGGTCAGGTTGCGCATGTTCCTGGTGCGGAAGATCTCGCGCACCATGCCGTTGCCCTTCCACATAGAGAAGGTGCTCCCGGCCCCGGTGGCGATCCCGGCCGCATCCTGCCCACGGTGCTGCAGCAGCTGCAACGAGTCATAGAGCAGCTGATTGACTGGCCCAGTGGCAACCACGCCGACGATCCCGCACATATCGCTATCAGCCTGACCGCCCGCAGGCGTGTTGGTTGTCGGGGCGCTGCATCGGGTGTTCTCTCCTATCCCGGATTCGGCGTGTGGCGTGCCAGGGATTGCGGCAACAACGGCGAGGCGAATCGTACGCTCGCCTGCACCCACGGCAAAAATGTCGACGCCTCCCACCACGGTTGACGTGGAGTTCCGGCCGCCATGGCAAGCATCACGACGATGCCGATCAGCAGCGCACCGCGCACCACACCGAACATGCCGCCCAGGAGCCGGTCTTCAAGCGATAGTTTCGCTGCCTCGAGGGTCGCCCGGAGAATTACTGCCAGTAGCGCCGCCAGCAGCAAGGTGCCGACGATGAGGAATAGGCCGACCAGTGCCGTGCGGGCGGCCAGAGGGAGTTCAAATGGCAGTGAAGCAGCCAGCGGCTCGCTGAAGCGCAGTGCGAGCACCACACCGGCGATCCAGCCGGCGAGTGCAAACAGTTCGCGAACGACGCCCCGCACGATGCCCAGAAGAATCGACAGGCCGAGCGCCAAGACGAGGGCCCAGTCGATCGGGGTCATCCGGCGCTAGGAGACGACGTTGGCGTTGATGCCGAGCGACTTCAACCAGGCGCGCACGCGCTCGGCATCCTCTCGGCCGGCATACGGACCGACGCGGACGCGATAGCGGGTCCCGTCGGCCGTATCGACACGCTCGGTGTAGGGCGCGAGACCCGACTTCTTCAGACGGTCCGAGAGTTCTCGCGCCGCCTGCTCGGTCGACGTGGCGGCGGCCTGCACAGCAAACTTTCCGCCCTTCACCGGCGCGGGAAGCTTGTCGCTGCCGGTCTTTGGATCCGCTGGAGGCGACGCCTTCGGCTCTTCGGACTTCGTCGAGGTCGCTGCCTTGTTCGGCTTGCTCTCGCCTGTCTTCGCGTCGCTGGCCTTGGTCGTGGCGGATGAAACTACCCCAGCCGCCGATTGAGCGGTCGGCGGTGCGTCCGGCGGCGGCGCCAGCGGTACATTGTCCGGCGCCGGCACAGGCGGGAGCGCGAGCCGCGGCGAGAACTTTGTCTTCTCGCTCGGAATATCGATCGGAATGTTGTCTGCGAGGGGCTTGGGCTCAGGATCCAGCACCATCGGCACGACGATCACAACGAGCAGCAGCAGCGCCGCCGCACCGATGAGGCGGCGCCGCGCGCGCGCGCGCAGTGCGGCTGTCGGATCAGCGCGGCCAGAGTCTTCGCCGCCAGTGTTGGTACGGGGGGAACGGGGTCCCGGGGCGTCAGGGGAAGTGTTCTTACGACGCCAGAAGGCCAGGGACATCCGTGCTCCAGTCGTGATCCTCAGCGCTGCGCCGGCATCGCGCGAATCGCGCGCAGCGTTTCAGCGACAGTGAGGAAGGAACCGAAGGCAAGAATTCTATCATTGGCCGAGGCCGCTTCGCGCGCAGCGAAGTAGGCATCGCCGATGGTCTTGTGCTCGGTGATCGACTTGCCGGCGCCTTCGGCGACTCCGGCCGCCCGCAGCAACTCGGTGATTGCTACTGCCGCTGCTCCGCGGTCGCCGGGCGTGGGCCCGACGTGCCAGTGATCGACACGGTCACCGAGCCGAGCAACGACACCTGCGATGTCCTTGTCGCGCAGCATGCCGAACACTGCATGCGTTACCGGAAAAAATCCCATGCTATCCAGGTTCTGGGCCAGCACCGCGGCTGCATGGGGGTTATGCGCGACGTCGAGGATCGTGGTCGGCCGGCCGGGCAGCACCTGGAAGCGCGCCGGAATCTCGACCGTCAGCAGGCCCTGGCGCACCGCCTGCTGCGACACCGGAAGCCGCGCCGACAGCGCCTCGAGCGCAGCCAGTGCCCCGGCCGCGTTCAGCAACTGATTCGCCCCGCGCAGCGCCGGGTAAGGCAGGCCACTGCGACGGACGAGCCGGCCGCCATACGCCCACTGCTGGCGATCACCCGAATAGTTGAAGTCGTGGCCAAAACGCCAGAGGTCGGCACCAATGCGCGCGGCGTAGTCGAGCAGAGTTTGCGGTGGCTGGGGATCACTGCAGATCGCCGGTCGGCCGGATCGATAGATGTGCGCCTTCTCGAAGCCGATCGCCTCGCGTGTCGGCCCGAGGTAGTCGACGTGATCCACGTCGATGGAGGTGACGATCGCGGCGTCCGCATCGACGAGATTTACGGCGTCCAGTCGGCCACCCAATCCGATCTCGAGGACTGCGGCATCCAGGCGCGCCGCGGCAAAGAGCCGCAGCACGGCGAGGGTCGTGAACTCGAAGTACGTGAGCGACGTCGTACCCCGTGCGGCCTCGACGGCTTCGAACTGGCCGATCAGCTGCGCGTCGGAGGCGTTGACACCATCGATGCGCGCACGCTCGTTGAAGTCAAGCAGATGTGGCGAGGTGTAGAGCCCGGTTCGATAGCCGGCGGCACGCAGGATGCTGTCGAGCATCGCGCAGGTTGATCCCTTGCCGTTGGTTCCCCCGACGACGATGGTCGGCGCATGGAGCGCGAGGTCGAGGCGCTCGGCAACTGCGCGGACGCGGTCCAGCCCGAGGTCGATGCCCTTGGGGTGCAGGCGCTCGAGGCGCGCGAGCCAGTCGGCCAGCGTCGGTGCTTGCAATGACTTTGTCGCGATTCCGCGGGGGCCGGTGCGTCCGAACTAGGAGATCGCGTCAGCCGGCTGTCTGAGCAGCACTGCAAGCACGCGCGCGATTTCGTCGCGCATCTCGCGCCGATCGATGATCATGTCGATCGCGCCTTTGGTCATCAGGAACTCGGCGCGCTGAAAGCCTTCCGGCAGTTTCTCGCGGACGGTCTGCTCGATGACGCGCGGACCCGCGAAGCCGATCAGCGCCTTCGGTTCGGCGATGACGACGTCGCCCATGAACGCGAAGCTCGCGGAGACGCCACCCATCGTTGGATCGGCGAGCACCGAAATGAACGGCAACTTCGCCTCGGCCAGCCGCGCGATCATCGCGGTCGTCTTGGCCATCTGGAACAGCGACAGCAGGCCCTCCTGCATGCGCGCGCCGCCGGTCGAAGTGATGCAGATGAACGGCACCTTCTGTTCGATCGCTGTCCCGACGCCGCGCACAAAGCGCTCGCCGACCACCGAGCCCATCGAGCCACCCATGAACTCGAACTCGAAGCACGCAACAACAACCGGCAACGCCCGTATTGACCCCCCCATGACGACCAGCGCATCGGTCTCGCCAGTCTGCTCCATCGCTTCCTGCAGGCGCTCGGTGTACTTGCGGCTGTCCTTGAATTTCAAGGCGTCGACCGGCAGCACCTCCTGTCCGATCTCGTAACGGCCCTCGGCATCCATCAGCGCGTCCAGCCGCGCCCGCGCACCGATGCGAAGATGGTGCGCGCACTTCGGGCACACCATTTGGGTCTTTTCGAGTTCGGCGCTGTACAGCACCGCCTCGCAGCCCGGGCACTTCGTCCACAGGCCCTCCGGCACCACCTTGCGGGCCGTGCCCTCCTCGCGCTTGATGCGCGGCGGGAGGATCTTGTCGATCCAGCTCATCGCAGACCTCCGGAATACGCACTGCCGACTTCGTGAACGAGGTGTCCCTGCAGGATCATGCCGCCACCCGGACCGCCATGCTGTCGAGTGCCGTGCGGATCTCCTTGACCAGCGCCTCGACGGCGGCGACTGCGCGCTCGCGCGGTACAGATTCCATTTCCTGGATCAGGCGCGAGCCGATAACCACGGCATCCGCGACCTGGGCGACTGCCACGGCACTGGCCGCATCACGGATGCCGAAGCCGACACCGACCGGCACCGACGAGTGTTTGCGAATCAGCGGCAGCTTGGCCGCGACGCTCGCGACATCGAGATTGCCGGCGCCGGTGATGCCCTTGAGGCTCACGTAATAGAGGTAGCCGGACGCGTGACGCGCGACTTCCTCGATGCGGTCGTCGGTCGAGGTCGGCGCCAGAAGAAATATCGGATCGATGTCCGCTGCCCGCATGTCGGCTGCGAACTCCCCACACTCCTCGGGCGGATAGTCGACCACCAGTACACCGTCGACGCCCGCGCTGCGCGCAGCCTCGGAAAATTCGCGCCGGCCCATGCGCTCGATCGGGTTGGCATAGCCCATCAGCACGACAGGCGTCGCCGTATCCGACTTGCGGAACTCGGCCACGAAGGCCAGCGTCTGGCGCAGTCCGACGCCGTGGCGGATTGCACGCTCCGTTGCACGCTGGATCACGGGTCCATCGGCCATCGGGTCCGAAAACGGGACACCCAGTTCGATGACGTCGGCGCCGGCGCGCGCCAGCGCGTGCAGCAGCGGAACAGTCAGCGCAGGATCGGGATCGCCCGCGGCGATATACGGTATGAGGCCCTTGCGACCTGCCGCCTTCAACTGCGCAAAGCGCTGTGCGATGCGCGACATCAGCGCGCCCCGCCGTGGCGCTGGCGAAATTCCAGCGTCGCCTCGCGGCATGAAGCGCGGCAGTAGAACTCCAGACCGCTCGCTTCGGCCACGATATGCAGGTCCTTGTCACCGCGACCCGAAAGATTCACCAGCAGCACCTTGTCCTTGGGCAGCGTCGGCGCGAGCTTCGTCGCGTACGCAAGCGCATGGCTTGATTCCAGCGCCGGGATGATGCCCTCGATACGGCAGCACTCGTGAAACGCCTTCAGCGCTTCCTCGTCCGTGGCGCCGACATACTCGGCGCGCCCGCTGTCCTTCAGCCACGCATGTTCGGGCCCTACACCCGGGTAGTCGAGCCCTGCCGAGACCGAGTGGGTCTCGGTGATCTGGCCGTTTTCATCCTGCAGCAGATAGGTGCGGTTGCCGTGCAATACCCCAGGGGTGCCGCATTGCAGGCTGGCAGCGTGACGCATCGTCGTCAGTCCCTCGCCCGCCGCCTCCACACCGACCAGCTTCACCTGCTCGTGCGATATGTAGTCGTAGAAGATGCCCATCGCGTTGCTGCCGCCGCCGACGCAGGCGATGACAACATCCGGCTGGCGCCCGATCATTTCCGGCATCTGCCACAGGCACTCCTTGCCGACCACGGAATTGAAGTCGCGCACCATCATCGGATACGGGTGCGGTCCGGCGACGGTACCGATGATGTAGAACGTATTCTCGACGTTCGTCACCCAGTCGCGCATCGCTTCGTTGAGCGCATCCTTCAGCGTGCGCGAGCCGCTCTCCACCGGCACCACCTCGGCGCCCAGCAGCTTCATGCGGTACACGTTGGCCGCCTGCCGACCCACATCTTCGCTGCCCATGTAGACGACGCACTTCATGCCGTAGCGTGCCGCGACCGTGGCGGTGGCCACGCCATGCTGGCCAGCGCCGGTCTCCGCGATGACGCGCGGTTTGCCCATGCGCTTCGCCAGCAGCGCCTGCCCGATCGTGTTGTTCACCTTGTGCGCGCCGGTGTGGTTCAGATCCTCGCGCTTCAGGTAGATCTGCGCCCCTCCCAGTTGCTCGCTCCAGCGCTTCGCGTGGTAGATCGGGCTCGGACGGCCAACGTAGTGCTTGAGCTCGCTTTTGAACTCGGCGATGAATTCGGGATCGTTCTGGTATCGCGCGTAGGCTTCGCGCAGCTCCTGCAGCGCGTGCATTAACGTCTCAGCGACGAAGATGCCGCCGTAGGGGCCGAAGTGTCCGCGCTGATCGGGAAGGTCGTAGGGCTTCATGCTAGGGCTTCGTCCGCGGCACGAACTGCCGCGATGAACTCGTTGATGCGTGAGGGACTCTTGATACCAGGCGAGTCCTCGACTCCGCTGCTGACGTCCACCGCATACGGACGCAACCGCCGGATCGCGTCGCCGACGCTCTCGCCGCGCAGACCACCTGCCAGTACCAGCGGCTTGGTTCGCCGCAACGGTACGCGCCCCCAGTCGAATGCCATTCCGCTACCGCCGAACGCCTCCGACGGCGAGTCGACGATAAGGGCGGTCGCCGAGTGAAATTGGCGCTCGCAGTCTAACAAATCGGCCTCTGCGTCCATGCGGATCGCGCGCATGTAAGGCCGGCCGTAGCGGCTGCACGCGGGTTCGTGCTCATCCCCGTGAAACTGCAGCATTGCGTCGGGGACCGCCGCGAGTGCGTCCTCGATTAGGTCAGCCGCTGCGTTGACAAACAGCAGCACAGGCGTCGCAAACGGCGGTAGATGGCGTGCCAGCGAACGAAGACGCACCGGTGCGACATACCGCGGGCTCTTGGGATAGCAGACGAAACCTACTGCGTCGGCGCCGGCCGAGACGGCCGCCGCCACGTCGACCTCACGAGTCAGGCCACAGATCTTGATTCGCGTACGCATCGAAACGGTGCGGCAAGGCGGCGTCGGGCGCCGGCAGATCGAAGCGGGCATCGTACTCGACTCGCGCGAGGTACAGCCCCTCCGCGCCTAGTGTCGGTGCCGCCTCCGACCGGTCCCGTGCGGCCAGCACGTCGGACACCCACTCCGCGGGGTAGCGCCCGATGCCAACGGCCACCAACGCGCCGGCCAGGTTGCGCACCATGTGATGCAGAAACGCATTCGCCGTGGCGCGCACGCGGATCCAGCGACGGAAGCGTCGCACCTCGAGTCGCTGCAGATTCCGCACCGGTGAGGCCGCCTGGCACTCGGCCGAACGGAACGACGTGAAATCGTGGGAGCCGATCAGGAACCGGGCCGCCCTCTCCATCGCAGCGGTGTCGAGCGGCTGGAACACCCAGGTCGCGCGTGCGTGAGCGAGCGGAGAACGGACCGCGTCGTTCAGGATCCAGTAGTCGTAGCTGCGCCGGAGGGCGCCGAAGCGGGCATGGAAGTCATCGCTTACCGGACGCGCCCAGCGCACCGCAACGCTCGGTGGAAGGAACCGGTTGGTGCCACGGATCCAGGCGCTCAGCGGACGTTCGACGCCGGTATCGAAGTGGACGACCTGGTCGATCGCATGCACGCCGGCATCGGTGCGGCCGGCACAGATCGTCGAGATGGGGATCTGCGCGAGTGAGGCCAGCGCGCTTTCCAGCGCATCCTGAACCGAGCGCCGGTCGGGCTGCGTCTGCCAACCGTTGAAGCCGGCGCCGTCGTACTCGATGCCGAGCGCGATGCGCACGGGAGCCACGCAGCGGGCAGTGCCCGCTGCGCTCAGCCTTCGATCTGCTTGATCAGTTCGACCGCCGCCTGGCGCTGCTCGCGCGTACCGTCGCGCATGACCTCGTCGAGCAGTTCACGCGCGCCGTCCTTGACGCCCAGGTCGATGTAGCCGCGGGCCAGGTCCAGCTTGGTCGCCATCTGCTGCGCCAGCGCACTGCCCGGCTCGGTTTCGCCGCGCTTCGTTGTCGGATTCAGGCTGACCGCGGACAGGTCGAAATCGATCAGCGGCACTGTCGCCTGATCCGTGTTCGCGGTCAGACGCTGTGCCGCCTCGTCCGGCAATGCGCCCACTTCGGCGGTTGCCGGCTGCTTCTTGCCGATGACGGTCGGACGCGACAGCGCCTCGGCGGCTGGAGCGGTCGGCATCTTCGTCGACGGGATGTTGAGGTCGAGGTCCGGGATCAGGCCCGCACCGGTTGCCGTCGGCTGCAGGTTGGGCACCGTCTTCGGCAGCGCGATGTCCAGGTCGGCCAGCGCGGGCGGCTCGGTGCGTCCAACGGGCTTGCTGCCGGTGGGCTTGAAGCCAAAGTCGACGTCTGACGACTTTGCATCAGGTGCGTCGAAGGTCGGCATCTTCGTCGGCGGCTCGAGATTCATCTTGGTCGGGCCAAGATCGAAGTCGAGGGACGAGAAGTCCGCGGCTGCCGGCGCCGGTGCGGGTGCGCTACCGGCCTGCTGACCTGGCAACGTGGCATGGAACTGCGTCGTCGGAGCGGAAGTCGTGTTCGGACCCGACATCTTCGTGTCGGCCGGCATCTTCGTGTCGCCCACCGACATCGTGGTGTCGGCACCGGACATGCGGGTGTCGACGACCATCTTCGTCAGCGGCGGGGCGCCACTGCCAGCCTGCATGACCGAGTCGGCGCCACGCAAGGCGCCGAGATCCAGGCCCGAAGTCGGGCCACCGCCCAGCGTCGACGGTCCGCGACCCTTGGTGTTCGGATCGATGCGGAATCCGCTGGTCGTGCCCCGTCCGACCGTGTCGGGGGCGGCACCGGCAAACATCGCATGTCCAGGGTCCATCGCGTGGCCGAGCTTGAGGGCCTTCTCCCAATCCTCGCCGGCGCCACCGGTACGGTCGCGCAGGTCCTCGACCATCGACATGAAAGCCGCCTTGTCGCCGCGACGCGAGAAGATCTCGAGGAGCTTCACTCGCACGGCGTGACGATCAGGCTGCATGCGCAGCGCTTCCTTCAGGATGTCTTCGGCCTGCTCTTCGCGCCCGTAGGCGATGTAGACGTCAGCCTCGGCGACCGGGTCGACCTCGTTCGAATCCAGCTGGGACGCGGCCGGGATGAAACTCGAATTGAACGTGCTGGTGCCGGTGTCGACACTCTGCCCGCCGGTAGCACCGAACAGGGAGTTGGCCTGCAGGCCCTCTCCGGTGTCCTTGAACTTGTCGCCGGACTCGGACTTGCGCTTGCGGTACCAGCTCCAGCCGAACAGACCCGCCAGCAGCGCGATGATGCCCGCCAGTCCGAGCTGCGTCGTCGTGTTCCCGAGCAGATCACCGATGAAGCTGGGCTCTTCCACGGGTGCCGGTGGTGGTGGCGGAGCCGCTTTCTTGACCGGGGCCGGTGCCGGAACCGGTGCGGCGACTGGAGGTGCCACGACCTTCGGTGGTTCGACGGGAGCCGGGGCCGGCGCCGGTGTGGCAGCTGCGGTCGGGGCTGGCACCGGCACGGGCGTAGCGGCCGGAGCGGTGACGGCTGGCGCCGGGGTCCCGGTCTTACCTTCGGCTGACTTCTGCGCCTGGGCACCGGCCTTGGACTGGACCTGGAGCGCCTTCTGAATGGCCTCGTTGGTCCTCTTCAGCTGGGCAGCCTTTTCCTCCTCTTCCTTCACGGCGCGCGCCTTGGCGGCCGCCTCGTCCGCCTTGGCGGCAGCTGCCGCGGCGGCCGTGCCCTTGTCATCGGCGCGGGCGATCTTCAGTTGATCGCCACCTGGCTTGGCGGTCGCGCTCTTGTCCTCCACCTTGGCGGTGACGCGGCCACCGCCCGCCGCGGCCGGCGGAGCAGAGGCCACCGGGGCGGCTCCAGCGGCCTGGGCCAGGCGGCTGCGGTACTGGGCAAAGTCGGCGCTCTGCGCCGCTACTTCGCGGCGCGCTTCCGGAGCCGCCATCGCGGCGGCCTCGGCGTCCGACGGAATCGCCAACTGCGCACCACTGCGCAGCAGGTTCATATTCTTGTTGATGAACGCGTCCGGGTTGGCCCGGAACAGCGCCACCAGCATCTGGTCCAGCGATGCCGCGCCGCGGTTCTGGTTGGCGATCTTGCCTAGTGTGTCACCCGACTTCACGGAATACGTTCCCCCAGCCGCCGCTGCGGGAGCCGGCGCAGGCGAGGTGGCCGCTTTGGGTTCCGGCAGCGGTGCCGCCGCCGGGGCAGGTGCAGGTGCAGGTGCAGCCGCGATCGGCGCGGGTGCGGGCGTGGGTGCCGAAGCGCGTGGAGCCGGAAGCGGCGCGGCCGCCACCGGGGCCGGTGGCGCGGCCGGTGCAACGACGTCCGGCGCGCCCTTCAGCGCCGGCGGATCCAGCAGAACCGTGTACTCGCGTACGACGCGGCCAGTCGCCCAGGTGAGCTCGACCATCATGTCCAGGTAGGGCTCGTTGACCGGCTGCGCCGACGTGATGCGGACCGTGTAGGTCCCGTCGGGGCGCCGATCAAGTGCGAACCGGACGTTTGTAAGTGCCGGATTGAATTCGAGATTCGCTGCCCGGAACGCCGACAACGGCGCCAGGCGCACCTGCAGGGTTGGCGCTTCGTCGCGCCCGACGGAGGTCACCTCCAGTTCGGCGCGCAGTGGCTGACCCAGTCCGGACTGCACCGACAGGCGGCCAAGTCCCGCCGCGTCGACCCCCAGGGCGGTCAGCCCGAGGCCTAACGCAAGCGAAAGCGCGCACCACACGGGCGCGCGCGCAAATTTTTCGGATGGCATTCAGCCCCCTGCCGTATCAGATCGTTTTTCGAACTTAACATCATGGACTTAGGGCGGCAAGCTTAGAAAAAGCCGTAAGTCACGCCTTTATGTGAGAAATGGGACACCGCCGCAACATGCGGCCGAAGCCCCGTTTCTGCCCAGCGGCTACAGCTTGCCGAGCACAATCCGCAACATGCGACGCAGCGGCTCCGCGGCGCCCCACAGCAGCTGGTCACCGACCGTGAACGCTCCAATGTAATCGGCACCAAGCGCCAGCTTGCGCAGCCGCCCGACGGGTATTGACATCGTGCCGGTCACTGCCGCGGGAGTGAGTTCGCGGATGCTTGCGTCCTTCGTGTTCGGTACCAGCTTCACCCACTCGTTGTCGCTGCGAATCATGGCCTCGATGTCAGCCAGCGCCACGTCACGCCGCAGCTTGATCGTCAACGACTGCGAGTGGCAGCGCATCGCGCCGATGCGCACGCAGATCGAGTCGATCGGCGTCGCGGCAGCGCCGAAACCCGGGCCACGACCGAGGATTTTGTTGGTCTCGGCGCCGCCCTTCCACTCTTCAAGGCTGGTGCCGTCGCCCCGATCGGCATCGATCCACGGAATCAGGTTGCCTGCCAGCGGCACGATGAAGTTCTGGGTCTCGTCGTCGCCCAGCGCACGCTGGCGGCCGATGATGCGGCGGTCGATCTCGAGGATCGCGCTGGCCGGATCGGCCAGCAGGTCGCGCACCTCGGCGTTCAAGGTGCCGAACTGCGTCAGCAGTTCACGCATGTGCGGCGCGCCGCCGCCGGAAGCGGCCTGGTACGTGGTGCACGTCATCCATTCGACGAGGTCGTGCTTGAACAACGCCCCCACCCCCATCAGCATGCAACTCACTGTGCAGTTGCCGCCGATGTAGTTCTTGACGCCACGCGCCAATGCCGCATCGATGACCGGGCGATTGACCGGATCGAGGATGATCACTGCGTCGTCCTGCATGCGCAGCGTCTTCGCCGCATCGATCCAGTAGCCGTTCCAGCCGGTCGCCCGCAGTTTCGAATACACGGCCTTGGTGTAGTCGCTGCCCTGGCACGTGATGATCGTGTCCAGGTCCGAGAGCGCGGCGATGTCGTCGGCCTGCTTCAGTTTCCCGCTCGACCGTGGCACCGATGGCGCCGCACCGCCGGCGTTGGAAGTGCTGAAGAACGTCGTGTCGATCAGGTCGAAGTCCCCCTCGGTGCTCATGCGGTCCATCAGGACCGACCCCACCATGCCACGCCACCCTACGATGCCTACCTTCATGTCTTCCTCTTGCCCGTCAATTCATCATGCCAACGCAGCCACTACCGCTTCGCCCATCGCAATCGTTCCCACCGCCGCCGCGCCCGGTGCAGCAATGTCGGCAGTTCGCAGGCCCTGCGCAAGCACCCTGCGCACGGCAGCTTCGATCCGGTCCGCCTGCTCGGGCCGATTCAGCGAGTAACGCAGCATCATCGCCGCGGAGAGGATGGTGGCCAGCGGGTTGGCGACGCCCTTTCCGGCGATGTCCGGGGCGCTGCCGTGGGACGGCTCATACAGCCCCTGGCTGCGCTCGTTCAGCGACGCCGACGGCAGCATGCCGATCGAACCGGTCAGCATGGCCGCTTCGTCGGAGAGTATGTCGCCGAACATGTTGCCGGTCACGATCACGTCAAACTTTTTCGGCGCCTTGACGAGCTGCATCGCCGCGTTGTCGACGTACATGTGCTCGAGTTCGACGTCAGGGTATCCGGCCGCGATCTCGGTGACGACGTCCTTCCAGAACTGGAAGGTCTCGAGCACATTGGCCTTGTCGACGCTGGTGACCTTTTTGCCGCGCTTGCGTGCGGCCTGGAATGCGACGTGCGCGATGCGCTCGATCTCCGGCCGGCTGTAGCGCATCGTGTCGAACGCTTCGGGCGCGCCGGCAAAGGGACCATCGGGTGCGCTGCGACGTCCGCGCGGCTGGCCGAAGTAGATGTCGCCGGTGAGCTCTCGCACGATGAGGATGTCGAGTCCCGCGATCAGTTCGGGCTTCAGGCTCGACGCGTCGGTCAGCTCCGCGTAGCAGATCGCCGGCCGGAAGTTGGCGAACAGTCCCAGGTGCTTGCGCAGTCCGAGGATGGCCTGTTCCGGGCGCAATGCGCGCTCGAGCTTGTCGTACTTCCAGTCGCCGACCGCACCGAACAGCACCGCGCCGGCCGACTGTGCGAGCTTGAGCGTGGCTTCGGGCAACGGGTGGCCGCAGGCATCGTAGGCTGCGCCGCCGACGTCGGCGAACTCGAACTCGAAGCGCTCACCGAGCGCGCGCAGGACCTTGACCGCCTCGGCGACGATTTCCTTGCCGATGCCGTCGCCCGGCAATACCGCGATTTTCATGCGTTCCTCGTACGGGGCCGTGCTCACCCACCCCGCTCCTCCCCGACGTTCGGAACAGAGTGCGCGCTCAGGCCGTTTTTACCAGCCACGGCTGCTGCGCCAGCCGCCGTTTTTCGAACGCCTCGATCTTGTCCTTGTGCCGCAGCGTCAGTCCGATGTCATCGAGCCCATTGACCATGCAGTACTTGCGAAACGCCGCGATCTCGAACGGCTGTTCGCGGCCATCAGCCTCGATCACCACCTGGCGCGGCAGGTCGACCGTCAGGCGGTACCCCACGTACGCGGCGACCTCATGAAACAGCCGATCGATGACGAGTTCCGGCAACACGACCGGAAGCAATCCGTTCTTCAGGCTGTTGTTCTGGAAGATGTCGGCGTAACTCGGCGCGATGACCACACGAAAGCCGTATTGCGTCAGCGCCCACGGCGCATGCTCACGCGACGAACCACAGCCGAAATTCTTGCGCGCCAGCAGGATCGAGGCGCCCTGGTAGCGCGACTGGTTCAGCACGAAGTCCGGATTGAGCGGCCGACGGGCGTGATCCATGCCCGGCTCGCCATGATCCAGATAGCGCCACTCGTCGAACAGGTTGGGGCCGAAGCCGGTCCGCCTGATCGACTTCAGGAACTGCTTCGGAATGATCGCGTCGGTATCGACGTTGGCGCGATCGAGCGGTGCGACCAACCCGGCGTGGATCGTGAAGGCGTCCATCGATGCCCCCTAGTTCTTCTTTCCTCGATTGGCGGCCTTTTCAACTGCGCCGCCCGCTGCTTCCATATCCTTGCCAAGGCCCGCGACGGTGTTACAACCTGCGACCACGAGGACAGCAGCGATCAACGTCACCAGCCTGCTCATTGGAGTCTCCTGATGTCGGCGAAGTGTCCTTCAATGGCCGCTGCAGCCGCCATCGCCGGGGATACGAGATGGGTGCGGCCGCCGGCACCCTGCCGGCCCTCGAAGTTTCGATTGCTGGTCGAGGCGCAGCGCTCACCCGGTTCCAACCTGTCGGCGTTCATCGCCAGACACATTGAACACCCCGGTTCGCGCCACTCGAAGCCGGCGGCTCGAAACACCTCATGCAAGCCTTCGCGCTCGGCCTGCGCCTTCACCAGCCCCGAGCCGGGAACCACCATCGCCAGCTTGACGCTGGAAGCCACGCGCTTGCCAAGCCGCTTCACGACCCAGGCCGCCTCGCGCAGGTCTTCAATGCGCGAATTGGTGCAGGAGCCGATGAACACCTTGTCGATGCGGATGTCGGCGATGCGCGTCTTCGGCGTCAGGCCCATGTAGCGAAGCGCCCGCTCGATGCCCTCGCGCTTGACCGGATCTTTTTCCGCCTCAGGATCCGGGACAATGCCATCGATCGTGGTCACCATTTCCGGCGATGTGCCCCACGTGACCTGTGGCTTGATCTCCTCCGCACGCAACTCCACGACGCGATCAAAGTGCGCGCCGGGATCGGACCGCAGCGTGCGCCAGACAGCGGCGGCCTGCTCGAACATCGGGCCCTGTGGGGAAAACGGGCGACCACGTGTGTACTCGATCGTCTTCTCATCGACCGCGACCAGACCCGAGCGCGCGCCGGCCTCGATCGCCATGTTGCAGACGGTCATGCGGCCTTCGACGGACAGCGCCTCGATCGCGCTGCCACCGAACTCGATCGCAAAGCCGGTCCCACCGGCCGTGCCGATGCGACCGATGATCGCCAGCACGATGTCCTTCGCGGTGCAGCCGGCCGGCAGTTTGCCTTCGACGCGCACCAGCATGTTCTGCGCCTTCTTCATCAGCAGCGTCTGCGTGGCGAGCACATGCTCGACCTCGCTCGTGCCGATGCCGAAGGCAAGGGCACCGAACGCACCGTGCGTGCTGGTGTGCGAGTCGCCGCAGACGACGGTCATGCCGGGCAGTGTGGCGCCCTGCTCCGGCCCCATCACGTGCACGATGCCCTGGCGCTTGTCGAGGAAAGGAAAGTACGCCGCGGCCCCGAACTGGCGCATGTTGCTGTCGAGAGTGACGACCTGCTCCTTGGAGATCGGATCGGTGATGCCGTCATAGCCGCGTTCCCATCCGGTCGTGGGTGTGTTGTGGTCCGCGGTGGCAACGATCGAACTGATGCGCCACGGAGTGCGGCCGGCGACGCGCAGGCCTTCGTACGCTTGCGGACTCGTGACTTCATGCACGAGGTGACGATCGATGTAGAGCACCGTGGTCCCGTCGTCTTCGACGTGGACCACGTGATCGTCCCACAGCTTGTCGTACAGGGTGCGAGCTGACATGGATCTGGCCGCACTCGGAAGGGCGCGGCGGGAGCGCCCGGGAAGAGGCGCACAGAGCGTTGAATTATGCCATCCGATCACGCCGTGCCGGGCGCTCTCCGCTTGCGACGTACATCCTCAAGTGACGGCGGAACGCGGTCGCGGGTTGCGCGGTCTCACGCTACGCTGTCAAAGCCTTCGCGGAGGAACACGTGGACCGTCCCAATAATCGATCGACCCTGGCACGGCGTCATTTCGTCGCTGGTCTGGCCGGCGCATCGCTGGCGCCACTGGCACCGCTGAGCCACGCACAGGGTGCCAACCGGCCGTCACCGACACAGACGCTGGGTCCGTTTTATCCACGTAACGCCGGCGAGCAGCCGCGCAACATCGATGCCGACCTGATTACGGTCGACGGCGATCAGGTTGTCACCAAGGGGACGCCCCTGTTTCTGATCGGTCGCGTGACAGACCGCAACGGCGAGGTTATCGCCGGGGCGGCGGTCGAAATCTGGCAGTGCGACGCAAACGCCGTCTACCACCATCCCGCCGGTGGGGCCGAGGGTGAGCGGGACACCCACTTTCAGGGTTACGGCGTCGACCGCACTGACCCGAATGGCGAGTTCCACTTCCGCACGATCGTCCCGGTTGCGTACCCGGGCCGTACCCCGCACATCCATATACGTGTCCAGCCATCCAGTGGCCGCGCGTTCGCGACCCAGCTCTATCTGCCGGGCGATGCAGGCAATGCGAGAGACTTCCTGTTCAGCCGGCTGACCGTGGAGGAGCAGCGGGCGCTGCTGCTCGTGATCGAACCGACGCGGAACCCGACACACCCGCTTGCGCGAGCCACTCGCCTCACCGGCCGTACCGAGCTCGTGCTGGCCTGAAGGGTCCTACTTGGCCGGGCCGGAGGTGTGGGCCTTTTCGTAAAGTGGTGTGACTTTCTGCACGTAGGCCTGCAGTTCACGCAGCCGGGTCTCGTTGCTCGGGTGCGTCGACAGCCATTCCGGCGGTCCGCCGGCGGACGCCTGCCCCATCTTTTGCCACAGCGTGAGGGCGGCGCGAGGGTCATAGCCGCCGCGGGCGGCGAGCTCGACGCCGATGAAGTCGGCCTCCTGCTCGTTTTCGCGGCTGTTGGGCAGCACGAACATCGCTGTCGAGAAGGCCCCCGCCACCTGCGGATCGAGACGCACGCCGGTGAAGATTTCGAGTGCGACCGCCCCGACCGCCGTCGCCGTCTCGGTCGCCATCTGCCGCCCCATGCGTTCGCGCGCATGCTCACGCAGCGCGTGGGCGATTTCATGTCCCATGACGGCCGCCAGTTCGTCGTCGGTGAGCTTAAGCCGCTCGATCAGGCCGGTATAAACAGCAATCTTGCCGCCCGGCATGCACCAGGCGTTGATGTCCTTGGACGTGAGCACGTTGGCCTCCCACTTCCAGTTAACCGCGTCCTTGCGGAACACGGCGACTTGGGGGACCAGCCGGGCGGCGACCGTTCGTACGCGCTGAACCTGCTGCGGGTTCTGGTTGAGCAGGCCCTTTTTCTGGGCCTCAGCGAGCACTTGCGCATACTCCTGGGCCGCCTGCCGTTCGACCTGCTCGCTGGTGACCAGCGACGTCATTGTCTGCTTCCGGTCGACCCCCACTTCACCGCCCTGCGTCGTCTGCACCGTCTGGCAGGCGGCAAGCATTAAAGCGGCTGCCGCGATGGCAAGTGCCTGCAGCCACTGACTCGTGGAAGCGCAGTTTCATCGTTCGAGACTCCGATTCGAGGTGAGGTCCACGGCATGCTGGGCCAATGGCGTCGCCATCGTGGTGCTGCGCTCTTCGCACCGCCCAGCCGCCGAGCAGCGCTGCAATGCTGCCGGTGCCGAAGGCCCACGCAGGCCCTGCCAGCGTCCACAAGTAGGCCGCGCTCAGACTACCTGCCGTACCGCCGAGGCCATAGGCGGCACTGATATATACCGCCTGCCCGCGCGCCGCGGCGCGACCCGGAAACCATCGCTGGATCGTAAGCACCGAAGCGCTGTGGTGAACGGCAAAAGTCATTGCATGCAGGACCTGCGCAATCGCCAGCACCCACCATAGGGTCGCCAGTTCAGCAATCAGCAAGAACCGTACCGCGGCGACGATGAAACTCGCGAACAACAATCGATAGATTCCGAAACGCGCGAACCAGCGGCCTTGGGTAAAGAAGAAAGCGATCTCGAAGACAACGCTCATGACCCAGAAGACGCCAATGGCGGTCTTGCTGTACCCCAGTTGCGCCAGGTAGATCGACAGGTAGGTGTACAGCGCGCCATGCGCGAAGACCATCAGCGCAGCCGAGAGCAGGAACCAGCGCACCCGCGGCTCGCGAAGGCGGCTCCTGACCGATACGTGCGGGTGAGCGGACTCCGCCGGCCCGCGCTCCGGCACCCGCCACGCCACGACGACGAGGAACGCTGCCAGCGCCAGCCCAGCCCACACTGCGACGCCGATTCCCCATGCATCAAAGACCGGGCCCGCGGCGAGCACGACCGCGACGAAGGCCATCGAACCCCACGCCCGCAGGCGGCCGTAGCGCGTCGCCGCATCGGATCGACCCCGCATCGAAGCCGACGCCAGTGCCTCCGCAATCGGCATCTGCGCGGTCTGGAAGAGGTTCACCAGCAGCATCACGGCAAAGACCCAAAGGAAAGCGCCAGGAACCAGCAGTAGCGCAAAAGACAGCAGCAAGGCGATGCTCGTGGCGCGCAGGATCGGCGTGCGCCGGCCGGCATGGTCCGCGAGATAGCCCCAGAGGTTCGGCCCGATCACCCGCATGGCCTGTCCGAGCGCGATCAGCACGCCGACCTGGAATGCAGTGAGGCCCCGCGACTCGAGATACAGCGGGAAGTACGGCGCCAGGATGCCGACGAAGCCGAAGTAGGCGGCAAACAGGCCGCCGAGTCGCCAGGCGTCCCGATCGCTGCCCTCCCGAGAAGGCATCAACGGGACGTGGAGCGCGCTGCGATGGCCGCGACCGCGTGATGAACGTCGGCGTTCTGCGCGCGATGCAGAAGTGCATGGTCCATCAGAACCAGCGCCAGCATCGCCTCGGCGATCGGTGTCGCCCGGATGCCGACGCAGGGATCGTGGCGGCCGTGAGTTTCCACTGTCGTCGCCGTACCCGAGCGGGTAATCGAACGGCGCGGCAGTCGGATGCTCGAGGTCGGCTTGATCGCGATCGAGACTTCGAGGTCCTGCCCGCTGGAGATGCCACCGAGCACGCCACCGGAGTGGTTGCTGGCAAAGCCGTCCGGCAGCAGTTCGTCGCCATGTTCCGAACCCTTCTGCACCACACAGCCAAACCCGGCACCGATCTCCACACCCTTGACGGCATTGATGCCCATCATCGCGTACGCGATATCCGCGTCGAGCTTGTCGAACAGCGGCGCCCCGAGTCCGACCGGCACGTTGCTGGCCACGACGCGCAGCCGGGCGCCCACCGAATCGCCGCTCTTGCGCAGTTGATCCAACGCCGCCTCCAGCTCAGCGACGATCGCCGCATTCGGAGCAAAGAAAGGATTGCGCTCGGCCTCTTCCCACGAGTCAAATTGAATCGCAATGGTGCCGATCTGCTGCATGCAGCCGCGGATCCGCGTGCCGTACTTCTCGTGCAGCCACTTCTTGGCCACCGCGCCGGCGGCCACCATGGGCGCGGTCAGTCGCGCAGAAGAACGGCCACCGCCACGCGGATCGCGCACACCGTACTTGCGCCAGTACGTGTAGTCCGCGTGGCCCGGGCGAAACGTGTCGACGATGTCCGCGTAGTCCTTGCTCTTCGCGTCCTCGTTGCGGATCAGCAGCGCGATCGGCGTACCGGTTGTGCGTCCTTCGAACACGCCCGAGAGGATCTCGACCTGGTCGGACTCCCGGCGCTGCGTGACATGCCGCGACGTCCCGGGCTTGCGTCGGTCGAGATCCGGCTGCAGGTCCGAGGCTGACAGTGCCAGCCCCGGCGGAACACCGTCGATCACGCAGCCGATGGCCGGACCGTGTGACTCACCGAAGTTGGTGACCTGAAGGAGGTGCCCGAAGCTGGAGCCGGCCATGAGGCGTGTAGGCGTCTTCAGTTGACGCGAAGCAGTACGAAGCGTCGATTGTAAGTGCGACCGCCGACCTCAGCGTTCGTCGCCGCGCAATGCCGCCACGCGCTCCATCAGGAGGTCCGGAGTCACCTGTTCCGGAGGCACCGGATCGCCGACGATCAGTTCGAGTTTCGAGCGCAGGCCGCGCCGCAGGCGCGCCTCGACCGGTCGCGTGAAGGCGGCGCCGCCATAGCGCGAGAAGAAGGACCCCCACAGGCCGCGCAGCGCCATCGGATAGACCGGCACCGGGACCCGCTCGACGATCTTTTGCACGCCCTGCTTGAACGGGCTCAGCTCGCCGTCGTAGGTGATCTTGCCTTCCGGGAAGATGCAGACGAGGTCGCCATCGGCCAGTGCGGCATCGATGCGCTGGTTGGCGGCCTCCAGCATCTTCGGGTCCTCGCGCGCCGGCGCGATCGCGATCGCCTTGGCGTTCCTGAAGAACCAGTTCATCAGCGGCACCTTGAAGATGCGATGGTCCATCACGAAACGGATCGGCCGCGGGCTCTCGCCCATGATCACCACCGCATCGACGAAACTGACGTGGTTGCAGGCCAGCACTGCCGCGCCGTCGAGCGGAAGGATGTCGGTGTTGATCGAGCGGATGCGATAGATCGTGTGCGCCAGTATCCAGGCCAGAAAACGCAGCAGGAACTCGGGCACCAGCCGGTAGATGTAAAGCGCCACCGCGGCGTTCATCAGCGCGGTAACCAGGAAAAGTTGCGGGATGCTGAGCCCGGACGCGAGCAGCGCGGTCGCGATCAGCGACGCCGCCACCATGAACACGGCATTCAATATGTTGTTCGCCGCAACGATGCGCGCGACGCGAGACTTGTCCGAACGCGTCTGGATCAGCGCATAAAGTGGCACCGAATACAGGCCGGCGAAGAGAGCCAGCAGCGCCAGGTCAAGCACGATGCGCCACGCACCGGGCTGCGCCAGGAAATGCCGCAGCGTGCCGTCGGTCATCGGCGTGAACGCGACCGCGGCGAAGTAAAGGTCGATGGCAAACACGGTCATGCCGATCGAACCGGACGGGACCAGTCCGATCTCGACCCGTCGCTTCGACAGCTTCTCGCAGGCCAGCGAACCGACCCCGATGCCGATCGAGAAGACCGCGAGCAGAAACGTCACCACGCCTTCATTGCCGCCGAGGTTCGCCCGTGCAAATGGCGTGAAACTCGTCAGGAAGATCGAACCGAAGAACCACAACCACGAAATGCCGATGATCGAGTTGAAGACCGCGACATCGCGGTGCGAGATCTTCAGGTTGGCCCACGTCTCGGTGAACGGGTTCCAGTTGATCGTGAGGCCCGGATCGGCCGGCGGCGAGTGCGGCACGAACTGTGCGGCGATACGTCCGAGCATGGCGATGATCAGCCCCACCGCGGCCGTCGCCAGTGCACCCTTGTCGTCCCACTCGCCGATCAGCAGTCCTCCTCCAATCGTTCCAAGAAGGATCGCCACGAAGGTGCCCATCTCGACCATGCCGTTGCCACCCGTGACTTCGTGCGCGTCCAGATGCTGCGGTAGGTACGAATACTTGACCGGGCCAAACACCGTGGACTGCAGGCCGAGCAGGAAGATCGCGACGTAGACCAGCGCCGCCGACTGCAACGCCAGGCCCGCGCCGCCGATCAGCATGACGACGATTTCAGCGTCCTTGATGCGGCGAATGAACCAGGACTTCTCTAGCTTGTCAGCCAGCTGGCCGCTGGTGGCCGAAAACAGCATGAACGGCGCGATGAAGAGTGCGCCGATCAGGAACCCGGCGAAATGCGGATCGATCCCGCCCCAGCGCCCTGCCGCGTAGGTGGCCAGCAGCGTGAAGGAAAACTTGAAGATGTTGTCGTTGGCTGCACCGAGAAACTGCACCCAGAATAGCGGTGCGAAGCGGCGCTCGCGCAGCAGGGCAAACTGATTCCGTGCGCTCACACGGCGCCCGTCTCAGGGGTGGTTGATGTCACGCGGGTGGCGGACCGGGGCAGGCGACGCGGCCATTATGTCAGCCGGCTCCCCGATCCGACTGCCGGCGCCGAAACACGTCGAACCCGCGTGCGCGCACCGCCGTGCCGGCGACGCGACGAGCATGGAGCCGGCGCGGACGTCTTCGACGGCTGCGCCGTGAGACCGGCGGCGGCGCGCGGACGGTCAGAGCTGCTCGATCGCCGGCCCCTTGGTACCACCCAGCCAGGTCTTCGCATACGCGCGCCGCGCGGCCTTCTCGCCTGCCAGGTCGCCTTTGCGCTTGTACGTTTCGGCGAGTCCGGCGAGCGCCCAGCCGTTGTTGCGCACGCGGCCGAGCGAATCGCGGAACGCCTTCTCAGCCTCCTCCAGCTTGCCCTGCCGCAGCCGGACCGCGCCGAGAGACTGGCGCACCGGGTAGTACCAGTACGCTGGCTCGGTGTAGGCCAGCGTGTCCTCGATGAAGACGGCGTCTTCATACGCGCGTGCGGCACTTTCGAGGTCGCCCTTCGCGTCGGCGATCCGTCCAGTGGCCACCAGGCGCGCCGTCTGGACGATCTCCTTCGCCGGGATGCCGAATTCGGCGAACGGCTTGAAGTCCCCGTCCTTCTCGATGCCCGCGAGCGCGTCGATTTCCTTCTGCGCCGAGGCGAAGTCCTTCTTCTGCGCGAACGCTGTCGCCCGCGCATAGTGGTACATCGTCTGGACCAGCACGAGGCCCGGCGCGGGGGCAGGCAGGGCGAGGATCGTGTCCGGCGCGCTGAACTGCGCGTGGGTGGTGTAGGGCGCGGCCTTCACCGGCTGCATGATCGCGAACTGCGCCACGACTTCCGGCGACAGCGAGGCGTCGAGCTTCTGCGCCGCCGCGATTGCAGCCTGGCCGTCCCCACCGATCTGCGCCGAGACCATCAGGAAGTGGATGTTGTGCGGGTAGTACGCGGCTTTGTAGAGCGGGTCCGACGCCGAAGACGCGAAGTAGCGTTCGTCGACCGCCATCGCACGCTTGTTCGTCTCGAGCGATTCGCGATACATGCCGACCCGGTAATAGATATGCGCCGGCATGTGCACGATGTGGCCCGCGCCCGGCATCAGGGCGCCGAGTCGGTTGGCATAAGGCAGCGCGCGTTCCGGCGTGGTCGAGGCCTCCACCGCGTGGATGTACAGGTGGATGGCGCCCGGATGGCTCGGACTGCGCTTGAGGACCGTCTCCAGAACCGCGACGATCTCCGCGCCGTGGCCCTTGGGCTTCGTGCCACCCGCTTCCCAGTAGTCCCACGGCTGCGTGTCCATCATCGCTTCGACGTACAGCGCCTGGACCGTGTTCTCTTCCGGGTAGCGCGCGGCGACCTGTTTCATCGCTTCGGCGTAGGCCGCATCGAGGGCGGCGCGTTCGGCCTTGGGGTCCGCCGAATAGCGCTTGGCCAGCGCCGCGATGAGGTCGCGATCGCGCAGCGGCGCCGACGGCGCCAGCTCGACGGCTTTCGCCAGCGCAGCGAGCGCCGGCGCGTTCGCCTCCGGCATCATCGGCACGTTGATGTTGGGTCCGTAGGACAGGGACTCACCCCAGTAGCACAGGGCACAGCGAGGATCGAGCTTCTGGGCCTCGCGGAACGCGCGGATCGCCTCCGCGTGGTTGAACCCGAACATCAGCCGCACGCCCTGGTCGAACCACGCCTGGGCCTTGGCGTTGCCGGTGCCGGCCTTCAGCGTGACCGTCCCCAGGTTGCCGTAGAGCACCGGCGTGTCGGCCAGCGCCGGCTTCGCCGGCACAGGCTGGAAGGGCGCCGTCTCGGCCGCCGCTATCACCAGGTTCCGGAACAGGGCCGGGGGTCCGCCCGCGCCGGGTACGCAGGTGGCGCCGGCATCGAGCAGTGGATCGAAACTCGTGTCGCCACCGACGCTGGACGAAGGCGGGAGGGCGATCGCGCAGGCCGCGGCGACGGCGAGCGCAAGGCGAAGGCGTTGTGGCTTCATGACACTCCCAAGCGGCGCTCCGGCATGCAGCGCGTCGCATCCAAGATGTTGCCGCTGGAAGGGGGCACGCACCGCGGCCGCGGCGCGGATCCGCTCGCCCAGGGGAAGGCGCGTAAATCTGATCGCGTGCCCCATCGCTGTCAAGCACCATGGTCGCTATCGGGGACAGGCCGCCGCCCGGGATCCGGCGACCGGTCACCCCTCCCCGTGCGGCGGATCAACGCTGCGATTGGCGTGCGGGCCGCAAGGCCGTAACCTTGGCCGAACGACGAATAACAGAACAGCGCGCGCTCGCGGTCAAGGCGAGAATCGTGCGCAACCCGAGGAGACCACCATGTCCGACAACCTGCGCGATGCAGCGCTCGAGTATCACCGCCAGCCCACCCACGGCAAGATCTCGGTGGTGCCCACCAAGGCGATGGTGACGCAGCGCGACCTCTCGCTTGCGTATTCGCCCGGCGTAGCCGAGGCCTGCAACGAGATCGTGCGCGACCCGCGCGAGGCACACACGCTGACGGCGCGCGGCAACCTGGTCGGCGTGGTGACGAACGGCACCGCGGTGCTGGGCCTGGGAAACATTGGTCCGCTGGCCGGCAAGCCGGTGATGGAAGGTAAGGGGTGCCTCTTCAAGAAGTTCGCCGGCATCGACGTCTTCGACATCGAACTCAACGAGCACGATCCGGACAAGCTGGTCGACATCATCGCCGCGCTCGAGCCGACCTTTGGCGGCATCAATCTCGAGGACATCAAGGCGCCCGAGTGCTTCTACATCGAGCGCAAGCTGCGCGAGCGGCTGAAGATCCCCGTATTCCACGACGACCAGCACGGCACCGCGATCGTCGCCGCCGCAGCGGTGATCAATGGCCTGCGCTTTGTCGGCAAGGACATCGCGAAGGCGAAGCTGGTGTGCTCCGGCGCGGGTGCCGCCGCGATCGCCTGCCTCGACCTGCTCGTGAGCCTCGGCGTACGGCGCGATAACATCCTCGTCGCCGACAGCAAGGGCGTCGTGTACACCGGCCGCAGCGGGCTCGACGAGAGCAAAGCGCGCTACGCACGTGAAACCAAGGCGCGCACGCTGGCCGATGCGATGCCCGGCGCCGACATCTTCCTGGGGCTGTCCGGACCCGGCGCGCTGACGGCGGAGATGGTCAAGGACATGGGGACCCAGCCGATCATCCTGGCGATGGCCAACCCGACGCCGGAGATCATGCCGGAACTGGCGAAGGCCGCGCGCCCCGACGCCATCATCGGCACCGGGCGCTCCGACTACCCGAACCAGGTCAACAACGTCCTCTGCTTCCCCTTCATCTTCCGCGGCGCGCTTGACGTCGGCGCGACGACCATCAACGAAGAGATGAAGCTCGCCACCGTGCGTGCGCTGGCGGACCTGACGCACGCCGAGATCCCGGATGAAGTGGCGAGCGCCTACGGCGCCGAGGGCCTGCGCTTTGGCTCCGAGTACCTGATTCCGAAGCCGTTCGATCCGCGGCTGATCGACCGCATCGCACCCGCCGTCGCAAAGGCGGCGATGGAAAGCGGTGTCGCGACGCGGCCGATCCAGGACCTCGACGCGTACCGCGCGCAGCTGCGGCGCTTCGTCTACCAGTCCGGCAGCACGATGGAGCCGGTGTTTGCCGCGGCGAAGAAGGCCGCCAAGCGCCTGATCTACGCCGAGGGCGAAGAGGAGCGCGTGCTGCGCGCCGCGCAGGTGGTGGTCGACGAGGGCCTCGCGCGGCCGATCCTGATAGGTCGACCGGACGTCATTGCGACGCGCATCGAGCGCTATGGACTGCGGCTCAAGCTCGGCACCAACGTCGAGTGCGTCAACGTGCTCGACGATCCGCGCTACCGCGACACCTGGATGGAGTACTACCAGCTTGCCAAACGCAAAGGGGTGACGCGCTCGCTTGCGCAGGCCGAGATCCGCACCCGCACCACGCTGATCGGCACGATGCTGATAAGAAAGGGCGACGCCGACGCGATGCTGTGCGGCACCGTCGGCGCCTACGCCGACCACCTCCGCTATGTGCGTACGACGATAGGTCTTCGCCCCGGCGTCCAGACCTTCGCGGCGATGCAGCTGCTGATGCTGCCCAACCGGCACCTCTTCATCTGTGACACGCACGTCAATCCCGACCCCACGGCTGAGCAGGTCGCCGAGATGACGATGCTCGCCGCTGACGCCGTGCGCCGCTTTGGCATCGCGCCGAAGGTGGCGCTGCTGTCGCATTCGAACTTCGGCAGCTCCGAACTGCCCTCGGCGCAGAAGATGCGCACGGCTCTCGAACTCGTACGCGCGCGCAATCCGGATTTCGAGGTCGACGGCGAGATGCAGGCCGACACCGCGCTGTCGCACGTCGTGCTGGAGGGCTCGATGCCCGATTCGACGCTCACCCAGGAAGCCAACCTGCTGATCATGCCGAACGTCGATGCTGCCAACATCACCTACAACGCACTGCGCGTCACGGCCGGTGGCGGCATCACGATCGGCGCGGTGCTGCTCGGCGCCGCCCAGCCGGTCCATATCCTGACGCCGGCGTCGACAGTCCGGCGCATCATCAACATGTCGGCGGTGGCCGTCGTCGACGCCGCCGAGCAACGCTGAATCAGCGCCGGAGCGCTCGCCAGGTCCACAGCGCTCCGGCCGCGTCCACCAGGGCGAACAGCAGAAGCACCGGCGGTGCGAGGCCCAGCAGCACGAACGCGCCGAAAAAGCCGACCACTGACAGCCGCACCGGAATCGTCCAGGCGAAGAACGGCGTGAAGCGGGCCGCGGCGGCGCGCACGTAGTACGTCCCCAGGAAGCCGACCAGCATGCCGACGACGCGTATCCAGAACTCGTCCGTCGCAGCCATACCAAAGAGTCGCAGCAGCACGTTCGGCGCGAGCAGTAGCCAGGCGCCGAGGACGATGAGGTAGATGCCGAACACCCGTACGCTGAGCGCCGCCTTGTTCATATCCACTGCTCCGCAACGAAAAAGCCCCGCCGCAGCGGGGCTTTCATGAACAAGCTCGATCTACGTGCGGCGACGCCGCACGGCCGCGAGACCGGCGAAGCCAAGGCCGAGTAATGCTAGGCCGGCCGGCTCAGGGACGGGTGTGATCGGCTCGTAGTTGTCTCTCAACTGCCACGACAGGATGTCGTGATTGGCGAACGCCGCGCCTGTGCCCGAGGTGAAGCCGACGTAAGCATCGGTGCTGCCCAGCACTGTGGCGAGATCCACATTCCAGGTCAGCAACGCGGCAGCGGGCCGCACTGCCGATCGGGTCAGGCGAACCTCGAGCAGATCGGTCACGCTGTTGTAGTCGACCCAGGCGTTCCAGATGTCCCCGTCGTTCAGGTCGGCTTCGGCGATATTGATCGAGGTAACGGAATTGACACTGCCATTCAGATCGATGCCGACATGGTTGCTGTTGATGTCGATGCCGCTATTGAACCAGTTGTCGAACTCGACGCCGACGCTGTTGGGGATCCCGTCAAAGCCGATGCCACCGCCACCGCCGCCGACGCTGTTCGACACTGTCTGAACCGCAAACACGATGCCGTCCGCTCCGCACCCAAACCCATCGCAGGCGCCACCCGGATTGGTGAAGCGGAACCGGAAGTACGTGCTGAACGCGGCGCCGCTCGTCAGGGCCACGGTATTGGTTGAAAACGCGCTGCCGGCCTGGCTGAACGTGTCACGCGTGACACGCAGTACGTTGCCTACCTGCGCGGCATTGCCATTGATCGTCAGCCCGGTCGTGTCCGAAAAGTCCGGGTAGTTGATGACCAGCGCGGCCTGCGCCAGCGTAGCTACAGACGCCATTGCGACGAAAAGCGACGCGCTGCCAAGAACTCTCGATAACGCCATAAACCCTCTCCCCGTTTGGACCGACCTCATGACGCACGTGAGCGACTGTCGCATGCTTCAGGATCGCGCTGTCGCTTAAGCATTCTTCGCGCCCGTCGAGCAAGCTCTTGATCTGACAGGGAAACTTCCCCGCCTCGCCAACGGGATGTAAGGAATGTCGACAGGGTGTCGATGCTCTGACCCGGTGTTATCGGACCGAACGGAAAGAAAAGAGCCCGGCCGAAGCCGGGCTCTTGAGGCAGGCGCGATTGACCTGCCGGGGGAGTTCGCTGCCGCGCTGTCGGCGCCGCGGGACCGGACGCTGTCCGCCGCGCGCGGCGCGATTCAGTTCAGCGGTGTCGCACGGATGGTGATGCGGTCCAGCGCGATCAACTGCGTGCTCGCGGCTTCCTCGCGCGGCTGCATACCGGCGAGCGTGCTACCCAGGACGACGGCGCTGGTCAGGACAGCGACGGCGAAAGCGGTCAGGCGGGTCGGCAGGCTGGTCGGTGAAGTTGGCGTTCATGGTTCGGTCCTTTCGGTAAGTCGTTTTGCGTTGTCGATGGCTGCACTGTAGGCAGCGGCAAGCGGCGTCGCGAGCGACTTGCGACAAGGTGCTGAAATCGTGGAATGAACCGCAAACGGTGATTCGTCGTCGTCAAGTCGTCTTCTGCAGTTCATCCGTCGCAGGCGCATTTCGTCGCGCCCGGCGACCGTTCACGCTGCATTTCGTCGGAGAGTCGGCCCGGAAGTCTTGAAGGGCCGGGGTGGCCCAGCAGGCGAAGAGTCCTACCGGTGCGATGCCGCCCGAAGGGCTAACACAGCACCTCGCCTCGCGATGCGAGTCACTGCGGCCGACGGCGGACCTGTCTGTGGCGGGCGGGCAAAACCCCCGCGCGCGTATCGCTAGTTGGTGCGGGCCGTGCCTTCTTCCGGCTCGGGCCAGTCGCGGATATAGGCCTTGAGCATGCGGTTCTCGAAGCTCTGTTCCTCGAGCACCGCCCTGGCCACGTCGTAAAACGAGATGACGCCGACCAGCGTGCGGCCATCGAGCACGGGGAGATAACGTGCGTGACGCTCCAGCATCAGGCGCCGCACTTCCATGACCTCGGTCTCCGGGGTCACCGTGAGCGGCGAGTCGTCCATCACCTTGCGCACGCTGATCTCGCCGACGCTGCCGGCATTGGCGTGGATGCGGTTGATGACCTCGCGAAAGGTGAGCATGCCCACCAGATCACCGTACTCCATGATCACGACCGAGCCGATGTCCTGTTCGGCCATCAGCGCAACCGCCCGGGCCAGGGGCGCGTCCGGGTTAACGGTGTAAAGCACGCTGCCCTTGACGCGCAGGATGTCGCTGACCTTCATGCTGTCCTCCGGCGCGTCGGCTCATCGACGCGCGATCGAGGCGATGCTAGCTGCGCGCCTCGCGCCGAACAAGCGGAATTCAGAGCCGGCGCAGCCAGCCCAATCCCGCGGATGTGCCACCCGGTCGCGGATCCGCGGGACGGTACTCACAACCGACCCAGCCGGCATACCCCAACCGGTCCAGCTCCCGGAAGATCGCGGTGCAGTTCACTTCCCCCGTGTCGGGCTCATTCCGGTCAGGCACGCCGGCCACCTGCACGTGGCCAATCACTTCGAAATGCTGCCGCAGGTGCCGGATCAGGTCCCCTTGCAGGATCTGCAGGTGGTAGACGTCGAACTGCAGCGCCAGCCCGGGGTTCGCCAGTCGCGCGATGGTCGCGACGGCCAGAGGGAGGCGATTGAGAAAGTAGCCGGGGAAGTCATGCGGGTTGATCGGCTCGATCATGACCGCGATCCCGTGCGGTGCGAGAACGTCGCAGGCCCTGGCGATGTTGCGTTCGTAGGCGGCCAGCGCATCGGCGTGCGCCACATCGGCGCCCGGTGTGCCGGCCATCACATGAACCCGTGGCGCACCAACCGTGCGCGCGTAGTCGAGCGCGCGATCGATCGAGGCGTCGAACTCCGCTTCGCGCCCAGGCAGCGCAGCGAGGCCTCGCTCGCCGGCGGCGAAGTCACCGACCGGCGCGTTGATCAGCACCACCTCGGCACGTGCCGAATCAAGTCCACGGCGAAACTCGGCGGCATCCACTGCGTACGCCGACTGGACCTCGATGGCTGCAAAGCCGTCGCGCGCCGCGGCATCAATGCGCTGGACCAGCGCATGCTCCGGATACAGGAGGCTGATGTTGGCGGCGAAGCGAGGCATGTCCGCGGTCAGACCAGCACGGTCTTGAATCGTTCGAGTTCCGCCATGACCGCCGCACGAACTGCGGGCTCCCACACCGAGTGCCCGGCATCGGGCACGATCGTGTAGCGCGCGGACGGCCAGGCGTGTGCTAGATCATCGGCGCTCACGATCGGGCAGACCATGTCATAGCGCGCGTGCACGATCGAGGCAGGGTGAGTGCGGATGCGGTCGATGTTCTGCAGCAGCTGATCCGCCCCGAGGAAGCAGCGATGGGCGAAATAGTGCGCTTCCAGCCGCGCCAGCCCGAGCGCTTCGGCGGCGAAATGACGCACGAGCTCCGGGTTGGGCAGCAAGGTCGAACACGCGCCCTCGTATTCGCTCCAGGCGCGCGCAAAGGTCACGTGCACGCGGGGGTCGGGATCAAACAGGCGCCGGAGATACCCCCCGAGCAGATCACCCCGTTCGGCTTCAGGCAGCATGCCGGCGAACTTCTGCCAGGCCTCGGGGAATACCTGGCGCAGCCCGTAGAGAAACCAGTCGATTTCGCTCTGGCGCCCGAGGAAGATGCCGCGCAGCAGGAACCCGGAGCAGCGCTCCGGATGCGCCTGCCCGTACGCGAGGCCGAGCGTGCTGCCCCAGGAGCCACCGAATACCAGCCAGCGCTCGATGCCGAGGTACTCGCGCAACATTTCGATGTCGACGATCAGCTGCTGAGTGGTGTTGGACTCGACCTCGCCCACCGGGATCGAGGCGCCCGCTCCGCGCTGGTCGAACAGGACCGCCCGATAGAACTCGGGGTCGAAAAAGCGCCGGTGTTCCGGGGAGCAGCCGCCGCCCGGCCCGCCGTGCAGAAAGAGCACCGGTACACCGGTGGGATTTCCGACCGACTCCCAATACATCGTGTGCAGGTCGTCGAGCGCCAGCATGCCGCTGTCGTTCGGCTCGATCGGGGGGTAGAGGACGGCGCGCTGATCCATGGCTGGGGCCGCAGTTTACGAGTGTCTGCCCATCGCCCCGCGATGCGATCGACGGCGGCCCCGCACCCCCTCGCTTCGGCGGGGGTCAGTGAGTGGTGCAAGCCTCCTTAAGCCCCCGCCCGCTTCGCCGGTGTCGAGAACATGTCAACCACCTGCAGCCGCGTCGACTGAAGGCGCCCTGCCACGACCGCCAGCAGCCTGCGCATCAGCGCATAACCGAACGCCGTATCTTCATCGCAGAGTGCGCGCAGCCCGGCGGCGTCCAGCGACAGCACCTGTACCGCATCCAGTGCCCGCGCCTGGAAGTACCGCCCGGCGCCGAGCAGCATCGCGGTCCAGCCGAACTCGCCTCCGGGCACGACTGTCTCGACGCGCAGCACCTCGTGGTTCCCGGCCATTTCAATCGCGACGTGTCCGCGCACCACCAGGTACAGCTGCGAGCACTCATCGCCCTCCCGGTGGATGATCTCGCCGGGTTCGAAGTCGACCACTTCCGCGAGACGCGACACGCGCTCGAACTGCCCAGCAGTCAATTCCTTGATCAGGGGCTGGCGGCGGAGCAATACATCCACGTTTTCCATCGTCATGGCCGTCATCTGTCTCCTCCCAAGAGCGGTCCGCCCTTCTTCAAACTAGCCCGCGTCGGCGTCGATTACAAGGGCGCATTCGCCTGACTGCACATGTGCGAGTGCAGCACGGAGATCGTCGATTTGGCATCATCACATTCCGACCCGTTCTCGGATCTACCGCCGGCGCAATGACCGTCCGCTACCCAGGCTTCGACACGCTCGCACTGCACGCCGGCCAGCCCCCGGATCCGGCCACCGGCGCGCGCGCCGTGCCGATCTACGCGACCACCTCGTTCGTGTTCGAGGACTCCGACCATGCGGCGGCGCTGTTCAACATGGAGCGCGCCGGGCATGTCTACTCGCGCATCTCCAACCCGACGGTTGCGGTGTTCGAAGAGCGTATGGCCGCGCTCGAAAAAGGCGTCGGCGCGATTGCGACGGCCAGCGGCCAGGCCGCACTGCACCTGGCGATTGCCACGCTGATGGGCACGGGCGGCCACATCGTCGCCAGCCGCGCGCTCTACGGTGGCTCGCACAACCTCCTTGCCTACACGCTCGCACGCTTCGGCATCGAGACCACATTCGTCACCCCACGTGACCTTGACGCATGGAGCGCCGCTGTCCGGCCAAACACACGGCTGCTCTTTGGCGAAACACTGGGCAATCCGGGGCTCGATGTCCTCGACATCCCGGCCGTGAGCAGCATCGCGCACGAATACGGCGTGCCACTGCTGGTCGATTCGACGTTCACCACGCCGTGGCTGATGGCTCCGTTCGACCATGGCGCCGACCTCGTCTATCACTCGGCGACCAAGTTTCTCGGCGGCCACGGCGTCGCGATCGGCGGCGTGCTGGTGGACGGCGGTACGTTCGACTGGCTCGCCAGCGGAAAATTTCCGACACTCACCGAGCCCTACGCCGGCTTCCACGGCATGAACTTCGCCGAGGAAAGCACCGTCGCGCCTTTCCTGCTACGCGCGCGGCGTGAAGGCCTGCGCGACTTCGGCGCCTGCATGGCGGCGCACACCGCCTTCCTCCTTTTGCAGGGGATCGAGACCCTGCCGCTGCGCATGCAGCGCCACGTTGACAACGCCCGTGAGGTCGTGAAGTTCCTCAGCACGCACCCTGCCGTCGAATCGGTCGCCTACCCCGAACTGGACTCCCATCCCGACCGGGCGCTGGCGCAACGCCTGCTGCCGCGCGGCTGCGGCGCCGTGTTCAGCTTCAACCTCAAGGGCACTCGCGCCGCCGGGCGCGCCTTTGTCGAGGCACTACGCGTGTTCTCGCACCTCGCCAACGTCGGCGATGCGAAGTCACTGGTGATCCATCCCGCGTCCACCACGCACTTCCGCGTACCGGACGACGAACTGGCCGCGGCGGGCATTACGCAGGGCACGATCCGGCTTTCGGTCGGGCTCGAGGATCCGACCGACCTGCTTGAAGACCTCGCCCAGGCGCTGAAGCGCGCGCAGAAGGTGGGCTGATCATGTACCTCCCCACCTCACCGCGCCTGTACGCCTACACCGGTGGCCGGCCGTTCGATGCCGCGCGGCCGGCCATCGTGTTCCTGCACGGCGCCCAGCACGACCACAGCGTGTGGATCCTGCAGAGCCGCTACCTTGCCCATCACGGCTATAGCGTTCTGGCTTTCGACCTGCCGGGGCACATGCGCAGCGATGGCCCGGCGCTCGCCAGCGTCGAAGCGATGGCGGATCGCCTGCGCGACGGCATTGTCGCGGCCGGCATCACGAAGGTGCTACTGGTCGGCCACAGCATGGGATCGCTGATCGCGCTCGAGCTGGCGCGGCGCATTCCCGACCGCGCAGTGGGCGTGGCGCTGGTCGCAGCCGCCTTCCCGATGCGAGTGTCGGATGCCCTGCTCGGCGCAACGCGCAGCGACGTGCCGCAGGCGATGGACATGATCAATGTCTGGTCGCACAGTTCCGCGACGGCCGCCTTCGAGCGCAAGCCCTGCAATCCGGCCCCCGGCTTCTCGAACGTGTGGCAGAACCTGCGGCTGATGCAGCGCATCGCCGGCCGCGACGGGCCCGATGTGCTGCCGCTGGACTTTGCTGCGTGCAACGGCTACGGCGGCGGCCTCGAGGCGGCTCGCGCCCTGCCGTGCCCCGCGCTCTTCGTTCTCGGCAGCCAGGACGTGATGACACCGCCGCGCGCCGCCGAGGCGCTGATCGCCGCCTGCCCCGACGCGGCCGTTGTGCAGTTGGACGGCGGCGGTCACTCGCTGATGGCGGAGCGTCCGGACCAGGTCCTCGCGGCGCTTAGGGACTTTGCGGCCCGCAGGTTCGCACCTTCGGCAGCACCCGCTGGCTGAGCCCGGGACTCGCGCGTTGTTCGACGCCGTCAACTGGGACACGTACTGGCTGTACGTGCTCACCGAAATGGCGCTGTCCCTGTCGCCGGGGCCAGCGGTCATGCTGATCATCGCCTGCGGCCTGGCGCACGGCGCGCGACGCTCCACATGGGCGAGCCTCGGCATCCTCAGCGCGAACGCGATCTACTTTGCGATCTCGGCAACGGCGCTGGGTGCGGTGCTGGCCGCATCGCGCGAGTTCTTCACCGCGGTGAAGTGGCTCGGCGCAGCCTACCTCGTGTACGTCGGACTGTCGGCACTGTTCGGGCGGCCGTCGCCGATCACGGTGTCGAAAGCAACAGCGCGCAGCAGCGCCCGCCGTGACCTCTATCTCGCCGGGCTCACGTTGCAACTGGCGAATCCGAAGACGCTGATCTTCTTCGTCGCGATCCTGCCGCAGTTCGTCGATGCGCGGTTGCCGATCGCCGCGCAGATGGCCTGGCTCGCCGCAGGATCGATCATTCCGGAGTTTTTCATCCTGGCCGGCTATGGGTGGCTCGCGTCACGCGCGCGGCGCATCGCGACCGATCCGCGCTACGCGCGCTGGACCGACCGCATCGCCGGTGCGCTCGTACTCGGGGCCGCCGCGTTGGTGATCAGCGTCACTTCGTGACGCTCGCGCCCGCGGCGGCCTGTCCGGGCAGACCCGCCGTGTCCCAGTAGATGTAGACCGACTCCGTTGCGAGCCGGAAGATCTGCCCACGCCTTCCCAGGCCGCTCTGCCGATACGCCGGATTGCCGGCCTGGTCGACATAGTTGCCCGGCCGGTCGCCCCTGGGCTCCAGTTCGTGCCGCACGCCGTCGGCACGGTCGATCGCGACATGGCCCTGGCGCTGCGAGAACGTGCACGGCAGCACCGCCGAGGCCTTGTCCGCCCCCTTAGGGTAGATATCACAGCGTGCGTTGACGGTGTCTGCATGCGCCGCTGTGTCCATCAGCAACATCACGGTCGCGACGCATCCAGCGTGCGCTCTGCTCTTCAGGCCCATGCCACGACGTCCCTCGAATTCTTCGTTCGTTCACTTCCCGCCGTGGCTATTCACGATCAACTGCTGCAGCCGCGTCGCCAGCGCCTGGTGCTCGGCCGCGGAGTTCTTGCGCAGCACGTTCGAGATCAGCGTCACCATGTAGTGCAGTTTCCGCTCACCGGCCGGGTACTCGATGACCGCGATCGAATTCATGTAGTTCTTCACGTTGCCCATGTACTGCCCGCAGCTGAATCCGGGCTCCTTCGTGCACTCGTAGAGCGACCCGGACTTGAAATACACCGCCGCGTCGGCGAGTGACGGCGCGCTCGCGTAGCGGATGCGGCGTTCGGTCACGTACATCAGCCGCTTGATTTCGCGGCTCGACCACTCGTCGACGAGGCGCCCCTCCTCCATGCGCAGCAGGTAGCGCATCAGTTCGCGCGCGGTGCCGTAGCTGTCGCCCGGCCCCGGCACGATCCGCTTGCCGGTCGCAGTGAAGAAACTGCCCTGTCGCAGTTGCTCGAGATCGAGCCCGCTGCGAGTGATCGGCTCAAAGAAGGTCTTCTCGTAGAGAGCCGTCAGTTCACTCTTCGGCGTCTGGGTGAAGAACCGCTTGATCTCGGCTTCGGGCACCGGATACGCGGTGCCGTACTGGCGCAGCAGCATCGCTTCGCGCATCACCATGCCGGCGGCCGAGTTGGAACTGGGCGACATCATCCAGTCGACGAATTCCCACAGGGTCGCCTTGTCTCCGACCTGGATTGCACGCCGCGTGAGGGCTTTGGTCTCGACATTGAACATGCGGACGGTGTGGTGGTCGTACTGCGAGAAACTGTCCGCCGTCACGATCGCGCCTCTCAGAACGCGTTGCCTCGCGGTGATGTCCTTCGGGTAGACATCGGCGAGCGCCTGGAACAACGCGAGCGCCACGACGATCTTGCCGACGCTGCCGACGTTCTGGCGGTAGGCGCCGTTGTGCTCGGCGTAGCGCGGCTTCGCAGGCTCGGTCAGGTCGAGCACCGCGACGCCATAGCCGCCGAGGCTGCCACCGAGAATTCCGGCGAGTTGGCGGTTGAACTCCGGGTCCGGCGGCGGCAGCTCGAACGTCGAGCCGACGAGCCTGAGGTCGACTGCCTTGAGCGGCAACATGGCCCCCTTGGGCTGCTTGACGTCGGCCACTTTGCCTTCATTCGCGAGTCGCAACCCTTCGAGTCGCCGAATGCCGGTTTCCGGAAACGCGTCGAGCGGATAGGCCTCGGCGATCGCTGCGAGCAGCGCGGTTGAAGCAATGCCCAGTGCAAGGCCTGCCTGACGGCACAGCGCATTCACGCGTTTCATTTGATCGACTCCCGCAGGTTCACCGTTCGATCGAGGTTCTTCTCCAGCGCCCTGTCCATGTTCGCCAGGTAGGCACTCGCCTGCGCCTGCCGGCTTTCGTTGAATGGACGGATCTGCAGCAGCCAGAGTCGACCGTTGACGAACGCGAACTCAACGTCCGCTGCAGCCGGCTGGCCGCGATCGTCGAGCTGCTGAAAGCGCTTGCTGATCTCGTCGGAGAACGCGATCAGTTGCTTGACCTCGCCCTCCTTCAGCAGCGTCTCGGCGCCGGAGGCCGGTAGCTTCGCAATGCCGCCTGTCGCCTGCGGCACGAGGCGCCGTGGCGCAGTAGCGGCGGCCATCAGGCGCACGCTGCCGGTGCGCTTGTCGATGCGCACCGACTCGGCAGCCTGTCCATCGACTGCCCCGCCCACGCCTTCATTGACTGCCACCGACAGGATGTTGCGGTCGCCGCTGTCGACGTCCTGCGTAATCATCACGCCGGAGATGTCGGACGGCACCGTCCGCAGCAGCAGCACCGCAGGATAGATGTGCTCGGGCCCTTTCATGTGCGCCTGGCGCCAAGCCCAGGCCCGCTGCGTATACGGCGAGGCCCAGACCTCGAGGAGGCCCTTCACAATGTTGTCGAGGCCGACGATGTTGAAGAGCGTCAGGTTGAGCCCTGCCCCGGTGAAACCCGGCAGGTCCTCGACGTTGGTGTCGGAGCGGATGAACACGCCGCCGCGGAAGTCGGCGCCGAACTCCTTGGCCATGGCGGCGCGCAGCTGCTCGCGGAACTGCGGGCCGGGATCGGTCTTCATGATCGTCGCGTAGATCTCGGCGCGCAGTTGCTCGGCAGCCTGCGCCGCTTCCTTCGAACCGGCCGGCATCGCCTCGAGCCTGCGGAAGCTCTCGACCATCCACTGGAACACGGTCTTCCCGGTGCTTTTGTAAGGACGATCGAGCACGGTTGCGCGATACAGGCCGAACGGAATGCCGACGCCCGGTGCGACGCGGTCCGGGAAGTTGGCCTTCAGCTCCCCGAGCTTGGCCGCCTTCGGCCCGACGATGCGGCCGGAGTCCTTCGCACGCAGCGAGTCCAGGCTGACGAAGCTGCGCACCGAGAGATCGAGCTTTTTCAGATCAGGTTCGAACATCACGTTCGCGGCCGGCTGCTCCACCTTGCCGAGCACCGCGTCCCACTGCGGGCCGTCATCCGCAATCTCGACGAGTCCGAGAGAGCTCACCGCCATCACGGCGCGCCGTCCGTTGCCCTGCTGCAGCGTTGGCAGCACCGACTGATCCACCGATACGTTCGGGATACCGAGGTTGCGAGCTAGCAGCTGCACATGGGAAAGCGGATTGCCGGCGCCGGCGGTGAGGATGCCGGCGATCGGCGGCAGATCGGCAACGGTTTCGGGCAAGACGTAGATGCCGTCCGCGCGGAACTGATCGGTGCGCCTCATATCCGGGCTCGTGTTCAGCACACCGCGCGCGATGCCGGGATTGAGCGCGTTGAAGCCGACGGCGACCTCCTTGCCGAACACGGTGTTGCGTACGCCGGCCAGTCGGTTGGCATCGCGGTTCAGCGCGTCCAGAACCTGCGAGTAGAACAGCAGCGGGCTGCCGCGCAGCTGGTCCTGCACGAAAAGCTCTGCCTTCGGCTCGATTTCCGCCAGCTTGTCCATCGCCTCGCCAAAATGGAAACGCAGCTGCTGTGTTCCCCAGCCGGGTACCAGACCGAGGTAGCGCAGTTCCGCCATGTAAGTGCGCAGCGGCACCTCTGGCACGCTCAGGGTTTCGAACGACTTCTGCAGGGCGCCGCGCTCGCGCTCGTTCAGCAGGCCGGTGCCGTAGGCCGCGTCTGCCGCCGCGCGCATCAGGATCAGGTCGCCGCCGCGGGGCGCCTTGTCGATTGCAGCGCGGATAGTGCTTCCGAGGCGCAGGTTTTCCTCCTCGATGGCGATCGAAAGGTCGAGCGCCCGCAGGCGATCCGCCGCGGACTTGATCGTGGGCAGGCTGCGCCGCAACGACATCAGCACGTCGGCGGTGAGGCGATAACGGCTGACGACATCGGTGTCGCGCAGGTAGGTCGCGCGCGCCTCGTTCAGCGACTTCTGCACGGCCGGCTCGCGGCCGAACGCGCGCGCAGCGCTTTCCAGCGTCTGATCGAGCGGCTTCGGCTGATAAACGCGATCGATCTCGGCCGCGAGTTCCTCGTAGCTGGCGCGCAGCTCGGGCTTCGCGGCGGCGGCATAGGCGCGAACGCGTTCGGCATCGCTGGCTTCCGGTGTGCCATGGATCTTCGCGCGCAGCGAGGCAAAGCCTGCATCGCGGTCCGAGAGCGTCGCGGCCATCTGTCGCACCTTCTGCGCCGACGCCGTGTCCTGTCCGTGCGGCAGCATGCGTACACCCGTGCGCAACGCGACGAAGCGGAAGCCGATCCACTCGGGCCGCGCCGCCATGGCCTGCAGCAGGTTGCGCGCACCTTCACGTTCGTCTTCCTCCTGCAGCGCGCCGCGGTAGAACAGCGCGCGCCGCATGATCCAGCCGTTGTCGGTGGCGACCAGGAATTTCTCGACCAGCAGCTGCGCATAGCTGTCGGCAAAGTCCGCCGCCGCCACTGCCTTCGGCGTATCGATGCCGGCCAGCAGCGTCGCGACCCGGTAGCCATGCGATCTCAACTCCTTGGTGCGGTCGCTCCATTCGCCGTGCTGGACGCCGCCGCCGCGCTTGGCGCAGGCGTACTCGGTCGGCGGGAACACCGTGCCGTCCTTGCAGTACCACTTGATGCCGGAAAATGGACCGCGTGCAGACTCCTTCATCTCCGCAATCCAGCTCCGGTACTGCTCAGTGTTTTGCTTCGGCGCCTCGGCGGCGTGCAGCAGGCACGCTGCCGAGATCAGAACACCGAGCGCCATTACGCGCGCGGCAAGGCGACTCACTTCCATCTTTCCCCCACTGTTTGCCATGGTCCCGGCGTGGCCTTGCAGGCTATTTGCCGACTCCGATCACGTCACGCAGGATTGACCAGCGCGGCTTCTTCTGCTCCGCGCCGCGTCCCAGCACCCAGTAGTCGTACGCCCGCTGCACGCCACCACTCGCCTGCTGGATCACGAGCCAGTTATTGATGAATTCGGCAAGATCGGCACTTGCGCGGCTTACGGCGATGCCCGCCGGCGCCTTGTACAAGACCGGCTGCGGCACGACGACGGAGTACTCCGGATAGAGCAGTGTCCAGGCGGACCCGACTTCGGCGCGCACAAACAGGGCATCGATGTCACGTCGTCGACCCTCGAAGAACTCGCGCGGCGTCGACAGACTGACGAAGGTCGCATCCACCGGTCCCAGATAGCTGCGGATGCGGTCCTGCATGAAGTCGGTGGATGCAGGGATCCCGATCGTGAGTCCTTTGCTTTGCCGGATCTCGTCCAGTGTCGCGAATTCCTCCCGACGCTCGTCACGAACGACAAAGCCGAAAATGCCATCGATGTGCGGTACGGAATAACGCAGATCGCGCAGCCAGTACACGGCATACGGCACGCTCATCATCACGTCGATCGCTCCGTTTGCGAGCAACTCCGGCATGCTGCCCCAGTCGGTCGGCACGAACTCCAGCGTTTCCACACCCAGATCACGCGCCAGTCGACCGGCCAACTCCACGTCGAATCCGACCAACTCGCCGTGCGCATTGATGAAGGTGTACGGCATCATGTCCGGGATGAATCCGACCCGCAGCGTCCCGCGCGCACGGATCCGCTCGAGCGCCGGCACGACGCCCATGCCCGGCGTCGCGGGAGGCGGAGTCTTGTGCACGACGGCGGGCATCGGCTCGCGCTGCAGGTGCATGTTCTTCAGCACCAGGTCTTTGCGGTAGGCCGTGTCGACCAGGTTGGCCAGCAGCACGCGCGTCGCTATGACCGCAACCGCCAGCGACACGATGACGACGCCGACGGCACGGGCAATGCGGCGCCGCTCCAGTGTCAGGAACCCCGTCATCGCTCCGGCTCCGAGCAGCGCGAACGCCAGCAGGTTCATCGCGGCCACCAGCGAGTCGAATTTGCCGGTGACGATCGTCGTCGGGATGTAGAGCTGGAACAGATCGTGCGGGACCGCGACCAGGTCCATCAGGAACGGCAGCGCGACCTGCGCCTTGGCGAAGTAACTGAACAGGCCGGTGGCGAAGAGCCACGGGTAGTCCCAGGCCGACAGCGGCGCGCCAATCAACCATGCCGAAAATGGCACGAACAGCAAAGTGAGCAAGCGCCCGGCATTCGGAAAATTGAACAGGATCGGGACCACCACTTCCGCGCTCGAGGCGCCCTCGGCGGTCAGCAGGCCGTGCTGCTGCATCAGGTCCTTGGCGCGCTCGACCAGCAGCGGCAGCACGATGAAGACACTGTTGGCCACGAACGCGGTCAGCAGCGCGTCCTTGGCCACGCCGACCACTTCGCGGTAGGTGAATGGGGTGACCGCGGTGACGGTGAGCGGCAGGATGACAAACGTCAGCAGCAGGGACGCCACGCCGAAGGTCACGAAGTAGACCTGCAGGCGCACCAGCGTAGCGGGTTCCATCGTGCCCGCTGCCACTGCTGCGATCGCTAGAACACCGAACGGCGTGAGATTGACGACGAAGCGCGTGATGCGAACGATCGCGTCGTTGAGAGCGTGCAGCAGCGACAGGACCTGCCGCTTCTCCTGAACCCGAATGAGTGCGACACCGATGGCCGAACTGAAGAGAACTACGGCAGGGACGATCGCGTTGGCCAGCGCATGGAAGGGATTGGCGGGAAAGAAGAGATCGGCAAACGCGAACGCCTGCCGCGGTTCGGTCAGCACGTTCGAAAAGAACGACGCATCCTGATAGCGCGGGAATGCCAGCGGCATCGCGCCGATCACCAGCAACGCCAGCCCGCAGAACAGCAGCAGCAGGACACCCATGCGTGCGGCCAGACTCCTGGCCTCCGACACACTCAGCTGGCCCAGCCCGATGATGAGGGCCAGCACCAGGTAGGGAAGCACCGTCATCTGCATCAGGCGGATATAGACGTCGGCGACCACCTGCAGCACAGCCGCGCCTTCGCCGAAGAACAGTCCAATGAGGATGCCGACGACGAGCCCGGCGACGATGCGGCGCGACAGGCTCTGCCGCGACCACCGGCCGAGCCAGCCGCTGCGGGCTGCGCGCACGGACTCGGTCACGCCGCCCCGCCTGCCGCGGCGGACTCTGTCCGTCGCCGGAATCCACGACCCACCACGATGGCAACAACGAGCAGGATGCTGACCAGCGCCACGTTGATCCACGCGAACTGGGTCGTGCCCAGCGCCAGCATCGACGTGCCGACGAAGACCGTCGCCGAGGACAGGAGATCGCCGGCGCGCACCATGAAGCTGTCGGTCACCTGCTTCGCTTTGTACTTTTCCTCGCGTGTCGTTGGCAGGAACAGCATCTGCTTCACCGTGTTCTGCAGCGAGTAGTCCACCGAATTCTCCGCGGTCTTGACCCAGCGCACGACCGCGAGCGACGGCAGCAGCGCAGCGACCGCGTAGCTGCCGAGCGCCACGACTGGCAGGATGCAGACTGCAACATGGACGCCGACCCACTTCACGATGCGGGAGACGAGAAAGAGTTGCAACAGCATGCCCGCGATGTTGACCACCTGGAAATAGTCCGCATAAAAGGCGCCGATGAAAGCACCCTCCTTGTCACGCGACAGCGTACCTGCCGCCACCTGCTCTTCGGCGGCGCGCTGGACGATCGACGACAGGATGTACTCGCCAGTCGCATTCACCCAGTTCAGCAGCAGCACCAGTGCCGCGATCAGCAGCAGGTAACGATTGCTCAGGACCAGCGCGAAAGCGTTGCCGCTGCCTATTGGAGCCTCGGCTCCCTGTGCGTCGCCGCCGCTGACGGCACGGGCACGTTCCCGGGCGTCGATCAGGTTGAACAGCATCAGACTGACCGTCAGGATCACGGCGGCCACCAGCAGCATCGCGTGGACGCCGAACGCCCCGATCAGGTGACCGGAGATGTAGGCGCCGAATACTGCCCCGGAAGAAGCGCCGAACGCGATCACCGCGAACAGTCGCTTGCCCGCTTCAGGCGCATACAGATCGTTCGCGTAGGCCCAGAACTGCGCGATGACCATCAGGCTGAAGATCCCGATCCACAGGAAAAACGGCACCCCGACCCGCCAGTGCGCCTGTGCTGCCAGGTAGAACAGCGGCAGGCAGGCGATGAAGAACGCCGTGACGATATTGATCAGGCGACGGCGATCCAGGCGACCTGCGAGTGCACCATAGGCCGGGACGATGGCCAGCAGCAGCAGCGCCTGCAAGGCCATCGAGTAACTCTTGATCTCGGCGCCACCGGGTTGCGCGAGGATGAGCGCCTCGCGCGCCGGTTTCATCGCGTAATAGGCCGTCAGGATCAGGAATACGTTGCACGCGAGCAGCAGCAATCGTCCGCCTTCACCGCGATGCACCTCGGCGAACAGCGAGAGAACTCGGTCAAGCGGCGCCCCTGGGGGCATGAGAGTTGCGTTGGCTGGCATCGGTCGGGATCAACCTTCATCGCCCGGCCTGAGAGCGAAGCGCCATCCGCAGGGCGCTCGATTGTAGTGGGGCGACTGCGGGGAATCCTTGGGCCATTTCGAGGCCTTTTGAGAGCCACCGCCGCGCTAGAATCCGCCCTCCTTCCGTACTCCGGCTTTCAATGAAGTTCACTCGCTGGCTCTTGTCGCGCCTGTGCCTGTCCTGGATGTTTGGCGTCCTGGCGTGCGCTTCGTCGTCCGCAGCCTCGGCAGCCGACCTCCGCGCCGCACAGGACACGGGACTGCAGGGCGCGATGGAGCGCGTCGTTGCCGACGCGGGTCTGCGCGACGAGGTTGCGCTGGGCCGGCTCGCGCTGGCGCTGGTCGATGTGACCGATCCCGCCGCACCGCGACTGGCAATGCTCAACGGCGATCGCATGATGTACGCGGCCAGCATGCCCAAGGTGGCGATCCTGCTCGGCGCGCTGGCGGAGGCAGAGGCGGGCCGGCTGCCGATCAACGCGACGACCGTCGGCGCGATGACGAACATGATCCGCTTCTCGAGCAACGAGGACGCGACGCGCGTACTGCGCTGGGTCGGCGTCGATCGCCTGCTCGAGATCCTGCAGTCGCCTCGCTTTGCGCTCTACGACAGGGCCGGCGCCGGCGGCCTGTGGGTGGGCAAGAGCTATGGCCCCGAGCCCGCCGTCCGGCGCGACCCGTTGCAGAACCTGTCCCACGGCGCCACGGTCTACCAGACTGCGCGCCTGTACTGGATGTTGGCGCACAACCAGTTGCTCAGCGCACCGATGAACGCCCTGATGAAACAGGTGCTATCGAACCCGGGCATTCATCACAAGTTCGTGAAGGGCCTGGACTCGCGCCCCGGAGCGGACATCTACCGCAAGTCCGGTTCCTGGAAGAACTTCCACGCCGACAGCGCACTGGTTGAGAGCCATGGCAAGCGCTTCATTCTGGTCGGAATCGCCGAGCATGCGGACGGCGGCGAGTGGCTCGCCCGGCTGGCCGCGCCGCTGCACGACCTGATCGTGCCGCCCTCGCCGCAAACCGTCGCGCGCGTCGGCAACTAGGCCGCGCCGCTCGCGGCCATTGCATGCAGGCTGCGGTCCAGCGGCGCATTGATCCAGTCGTCGCGATCCATCCATCCGGTCAGCAACGTACCCAGCCCTTCGCGATCCAGCGCCAACAGCAAATTGGCCGGATCGACCGCGAAGCGCTCGAACATCGGCCGCAGTGTCATGCGAGCCGGGTCGCACGTCAGCAGCCATTCGGAGGATTCACCGCGCCGCCGCGGCACAGACAGGCGGCGGACATAGCCGAGGCGCTCGAGGGTTTCGAGCAGGCGCTCGGCATCGACGAGGTCCGTGCGGGCGTTCAGCGCAAGCACCGCGGCGCCCATGGCGGGTTGCTCGGCTCGTCGGGCCTCAAAAAGATGGCGAATCAGCGCCAGCGCCGTGACGAACGCATTTCCTGCGCGCCGTTCATCGGAAAAGCGCGTGGCGCGCAGGCGGGGAAGCGTCGCCGCAATCGCTGCACCGAACAGCAGCACGTACCACGACAGGTACATCCACAGCAGGAACAGCGGCAGCGCGGCAAACGCGCCGTAGACCGAACGCACCGAGCCACGCGCGATGAAGAACGCAAAGCCGACCTTCAGCAGCTCGGCGAGGATCGCCGCGACAAAGCCGCCGATCAGCGCGTCGCGCCACCGTACGGTGCGGTTCGGCACGAAGACGTACAGCGCTGAATAGGCGAGCCCACTCAGGACCACTGGCGCATAGTCGAAAAGGCCGCGCAGCAGCCACGGGATGCTCTTCAACTCCTCGGCCGACGGCGACCAGACGTATGAACTCGCGGTGAGGCTGGCGCCGACCAGGATCGGACCCAGCGTCAGCAGCGCCCAGTAGATCAGCATCCGCTGGCCGAAGGGCCGCCGCGCCCGCACCTGCCAGATGTCATTCAGCACATGATCGACCGTCATGATCATCACGATGGCGGCGAAGGCTAGCCAGACCAAGCCAAACGCCGTGAGCCGTGCTGCTTGCGCGGCGAATTCGCCCACATACCGGAGAACCGTCGAGGAGATCTGCGGCGGCAGCGTCCGGGAAACCAGCGACTGCAGCGCCTCGCGGAAATCGGCGAACAGCGGAAAGGCGCTGAAGATCGCCAGGCCGACCGCAAACAGCGGCACGATCGACAGCAGTGTCGTGAACGTCAGGCTGCTTGCGACCTGCTGCAGGCGCACCTCGCGTCCGCGGCGGTACGCGAACACCGCCACCTCGCGTGCTGTCTTCAGCCAGGGAAACGTGTCGAGGGCGGCAGTGAGGCGGAACATAGGCACCGTCGCGCTCCGCGAAGGCGGCGGCGCGACGTCGGTTTCTATAATACGGTTCCGTTCAGCGCCGCTACGTGTCGATTCACCGAGTCGATCGCGCAGTGCGACCCTCCTCCCTGTGGACATCCTCGTTCTCTACTACTCCCGCCACGGCGCGACGCGCCGGCTCGCCGAGGCCATCGCAGCCGGCATCGACAGCGTCGACGGCGTCCAGGCACGGATGCGGACAGTCCCACCGGTTTCGCCTATTACCGAGACCGCGGCGCCACCGGTGCCACCCGAAGGGGCGCCGTACGCGGAACTTGCCGATCTGGAGGACTGCGGCGGCCTCGCAGTCGGATCGCCGACGCGCTTCGGCAACATGGCGGCGCCGTTGAAGTACTTCTTCGACACCACCTCGGGACTGTGGCTGTCCGGCAAGCTGGCCGGCAAACCGGCCGCCGTCTTCTGCTCGACCAGCAGCCTGCACGGCGGGCAGGAAGCGACCTTGCTGTCGATGATGTTGCCGCTGCTGCATCATGGCATGCTGCTTCTCGGCATTCCCTATACCGAACCCGACCTGATGACGACGCGCAGCGGAGGCACGCCCTACGGCGCCAGCCATACCGCCCATCACGGTGCAGCGCCGGGGCTGACCGACGAGGAACGGCGCCTGGCCCACACACTCGGCGCGCGTCTGGCCCTTACGGCGCTTCGCGTAGCGTCCTGATCCGTGGCCATCGGACCGTTACCCGCGAGTTCGCCGCGCCAGGTCACCGCTTGGCGTTGGGCCATCGCAACCTGGATCGCACTGATCTTGCTCGGGCTGGCGTGGGAAACCGTGCTCGCGCCGCTGCGGCCAGGCGGCTCGTGGCTCGTGCTGAAAGTGCTGCCCTTGCTGCTGGTTCTGCCGGCATTGCTGCGCGGAAGCGCGTACGCGATGCAGGTTGCGCTCTTCATCGTGCTGCTCAGCGTCCTGGAGGGCTCGCTGCGGATGTTCGAGCCGGCCCCTGGCGCGTGGCTCGGTGCGCTGGAACTGCTACTGGCACTGGTCTTCTTCGTCACCGCGATCGTCTATCTGCGGCCCATGAAGATCGCCGCCAAGCAACGCGCGCGTTCGACATGAACACGCTTGACACATTGCGCACGATCGTCGGTACGGAACATGTGCTGAGCGATGCCGATGCGGTCGCCCCGTACCTGGTCGATTGGCGCAAGCGTTACACCGGCCGGGCGCAGGCCGTCGTGCTGCCGGAGTCGACCGAGCAGGTGTCGCGCATCGTTACTTGGTGCGCACAGACGCGGACGCCGGTCGTGCCACAGGGCGGCAACACCGGCCTCGTCGGCGGTGCGACGCCGGATGACTCCGGCCGCGCGATCCTGCTGTCACTGAAGCGCATGGCGCGCATCCGCGCGGTCGACCCGGCAAACAACACCCTGACCGCGGAAGCCGGCTGCGTCCTGGTCGATGCGCAGCAGGCCGCGAAGCAGCACGATCGCCTGTTTCCGCTGTCCCTCGCTGCGGAAGGCAGCGCCACGATCGGCGGCAACCTCAGCACCAACGCCGGCGGCATCCAGGTGCTGCGCTATGGCAATGCGCGCGAACTGTGCCTCGGCCTGGAGGTGGTCCTGCCGTCCGGCGAGATCTGGGACGGCTTGCGCGCCCTGAGGAAAGACAACACCGGCTACGACCTGCGCGATCTGTTCATCGGTGCCGAGGGCACCCTCGGGATCATCACGGCCGCCTGCCTGAAGACGTTCCCTTTGCCGCGCGCGCAGGTGACGGCCTTGCTTGCCGTGTCGTCCCTGCGTGACGCACTGGCGCTGCTCGACGACACGCAATCGCGCTGCGGACCCACGCTTACCGGCTTTGAGTGCTTCAGCGATTTCTGCCTCACGCTCGTCGAGCGGCACTTTGCTGGCCAACACTCGCCATTTCTCGAGCGCCATCCGCACTACGTCCTGCTGGAACTGAGCGACCACGAGAGCCAGGATCACGCCACCGCGATGGCGGAAGACCTGATCGCGTCCGCAATCGAAGCGAGCCGGGTGCGCGACGCGGTGGTCGCGCATTCGCTCGCGCAGGCACGTTCACTGTGGTCGTTGCGCGAACTGATCTCCGAAGCGCAGACCCAGGAGGGCAAGAACATCAAGCACGACATCGCGGTACCGATTTCCTCGATTGCGCGCTTCGTCGAGGAATCCGACGTGTTACTGCAGCAGCGCTTTCCCGGTGTGCGCATGGTGGTCTTCGGTCACCTCGGCGACGGCAATCTGCATTACAACGTCAGCCCGCCGGTGGGGACGGACGCGGCCCGCTTCCTGGAACAGCAACCGGCGATCTACGCCACGGTGCACGACCAGGCCCATGCCTTTGGCGGATCGATCTCGGCCGAGCACGGCATAGGCCAGCTGAAGCGCGTGGAAAACGCGCGCTACAAGTCCTCGGTCGAGCTGCAGTTGATGCGCACCCTGAAACAGGCCCTCGATCCGCTGGGCATCATGAACCCGGGGAAGATGATCTAGCCGGCGGGCGTAGCGAGCAACCCGAGCTTGAGTCCCACCTTCATGGGAGACGTTTCAGCCCTTACTCCGGAGACCAGGCCCGCTCAGTAACCAGTACCATTCGCGCCGAGCTCGGCAATCCGACCGGCGTCCGCGATTCTTAGGGAGATCTTCATGGCAGCAAAAGCACTCAAACTCTGCGCGCTCGCACTCGCGGCGATCACGGCGCCTATCGCACTGGCCCAGCAGGCGTCCGAAGTCGTCGTTTATGGACCGGCGCCCAAGCCCGTTCCGGTTCCGGGTGCCAAGCCGGTTGCCACGCCCTCGTTCGATGCACTCAAGGGCGACGGCCTGTACTACTTTCAGGGTGCCAAGGTCTCGAACATGCGCATCGCTGGCGCCGCCGGCGAAGGCAACCGCTACCCGATCGCCGAAACGAGCTCCGACTCCAACCAGACCACGTTGAACGGCAACATCGACGTCGCGCACGCAGTACTCAATGGCGAGCGCCGCGCACTGGGCCGACCGAACTTTGCGATCCCGGCAAACGACGGTACGGTGTATATCGTCTACGCCGGCCAGGCGCCGCTGCGCATGGCCGTGACGCTGCAGGGCTACGACGTCTCGGAAATGCCGATCTCGCTGTTTCTGCGTACGCCGGACAACTATCCGAAGCAGGAAGCAGCCCGGGCGGGCAGCGCACGCTTCCCGAAGGGCTCAGTGGCCTACCTGGCGACCGCGCGCTTCTTCGATGACGTGCTGATGCTGCCGCGCCGCGAGTCTTTCACGGGCGCCACCGACACGGCGCAGTTCGTCGGCAACTTCTCCAAGCAGATTCCCTACTGCCTGGCCTACGAGGACCGGCAGGGGGCCAATCCGTACGCCATGTTCTTCAAGCGGACCGGTGCGGCGAAGAAGGGCGAAGTCGCCCTGTATCCTGCCAAGACGGGCACGCTCTTCTGCGACAAGGCCGCCGACAAGGTGCTGGCGCAAGGCGAGTGGGAAGAACGCACCGTGGCCGGTACCAAGGCAGTGGTGCTTTCCTTCCCGGCAAACGTCGACCCGCTCGATACCGGCGTGTCGCAGGTCGAGCGCGAATCGGCACGCATCGCCTTCGTCGAGCCATCCAAGGGCTTGCCCGGGGTCCGTCCAGGCAAGCTGTATCAGGCCGGCGCCAGCGTCTACGACTACCAGTACCGCTTCAACAAGACGGCCGCCGACGCGGTTCGCACGGCCATCGGCGCGGCACAGTAGCGCCATCCAGTCAATTGAGGCCGTCATCGCGGACACTCCGCGATGACGGCTTTTTTGTTGCTTGGCTAGACTTGCGCGATGAAGCGATCGACCGTTCTCCCTGCCCTGCCCCTGGCGGTCGTGCTCTGCAGTTCCTCCGTTGCACAGCAGATCCAGCGCTGCGAGGACACGCGTGGCAGGATCACTTACTCGAACGCGGACTGTCCGGAAGGCACCAGGCCGGTCCGATCGGTGCAGTCGGCGCCGGCCCCTTCAGCTGAAGACATGCAGTCCGCGCGTGACAAGGCAGAGCGTGATGCGCAAACGGCCAAGCAACTATCCGACCAGAGGCGCTCGCAGCAGGCGGCCACGGCGCAGCACAATGAGCAGCAGCGCAAGGCCGACTGCGCTTACCTGCAGGGCGAGATTCAGTCGCTGCAGCGGATGCGCAACATGCTGGTGAATCGACCCTATTACTCGCTCGATGACCTCAACACGATGGACCAGCACGCGATGAAGCTGACGGCGGATTACCGCCGCGTATGCGGATCATGAGCGGCGCGAGTCGCACACCGTCCCTGGCGCTGCGCGGCCTTGCCGTGCTGGGCCTGCTCGTAGCGACACTGTCCCCTGCTGCCTCGGCGCAGACGGTCCAGCGTTGCGAGTCACGCGACGGCAAGGTCACCTACTCGAACACCAAGTGCCCGGAGGGGACTTCGGCGGTCCGCTCGGTCAACACCTCCCCGCCAGTGGCGATCGATGAACAGAAGGCGGCGAAAGAGCGCGCCAAGCGCGACGCCGCGGAGGCCAAGTCCCTCGACCAGTCGCGCCAGAAGGAAGAGGCGAAGGTCGAGCGCGCAGCGGCGGACCAGAAGAAGGCCGAGGACAAGGAGCGACAGCGTTGCGATCAGGCTCGTCGCGACCTGGAGCGCGCGCGCACCGCTCGCGCAAGCCTCATGCAGCAGAGTGCGGCCACCATCGAGGAAGTGCAGAAAACCGACAAGGAACTGAGCCGCCGCGAGGCGGAGGCCGACAAGGCCTGCCAGGGATGAGCCCGGCACTCAGGCGGCAGCGCGCAGTGGCGGTTCCACGTTCTGCAGCGCCAGCGCGAGGATTCCGGCTCCGGCTGATTCGAGCTGATCCGCGTCGCTGAGCTGTCGACGCCAGCGCCGGGCGCCGCGCATCCCCTGGTACAGCCCCAGCATGTGACGCACGACGTGTCGGGCTGCGGTTCCCGCACTGCACTCGCGCTCCAGGTACCTCGACATCTGCATCACGGTGTCCGCGCGGCTGGGAGCGGGCCCCGCATCGCCGAAAACAACGGAATCCACCCGCGCGAGCAGGTAGGGGTCGTGGTACGCGGCGCGGCCCAGCATCACGCCGTCCAGCCCCTGGGACTGCTGCATAGCCTCGTCGAGTGTCCCGACTCCGCCGTTCAGCACGAAGCGGGCGGCCGGGAAATCGCGCTTGAGTCGACGCACGATGTCATAGCGCAACGGTGGAACCTCGCGGTTCTCGCGGGGGCTCAGTCCTTTGAGCCAAGCATTGCGCGCATGCACGATGAACACCTCGCATCCTGCCCCCTGCAAGGTTCCGACGAAATCGCGCACCAGGCCGTAGTCCTCGACGCGATCGATGCCGATGCGATGCTTGACCGTCACCGGGATCGCCACGACGTCACGCATCGCCTTGACGCAGTCGGCGACAAGAGTGGGCTCCGCCATCAGGCACGCACCAAAGGCGCCGTGCTGCACGCGCTCGGAAGGGCAGCCGCAGTTGAGATTGATCTCGTCGTAGCCCGCACCTTCGCCCAGGCGCGCCGCCTGCGCCAGCTCCTCCGGTTCGCTGCCGCCCAGCTGCAGCGCGACGGGGTGCTCGGATGGATCGAAGCTCAGGTGGCGCTCTGCATCACCCCTCAGCAGCGCACCGGTCGTCACCATCTCCGTATAAAGCCGCGCGTGACGCGACAGCAGCCGGTGAAAGTAACGGCAATGCCGGTCAGTCCAGTCCATCATCGGCGCGACGCAGAAGCGCCAGCGCGCGTCTGCGCTGTCCGGGGCTGGCGGCTGACCTAGAGCTTGAGGATCCACTGGATCACCGACTTGGCCACGAACCCGAGAATGCCGAAGGCCAGCACGAAGAACAGCACGAACGTGCCGAAGCGACCCGCCTTGGACTCGATCGCAAGTTTCCAGATGATGAAGAGCATTAACGCAATGAAGCCACCGATGCCCCAGGTCATCCCCAGCTCGGTGATGCGTTCCTCGGTGAGGCCGAAAAGCGTCCCTTCCATCACGGGTTACGCAGTGGCGCGCCTTCCGCATCCACCAGGTCGCGATAGGCATGCCAGCTCGCGTGGCCGAGCACCGGAACCGTCACGAGGAAACCGAGCATCGCGGTGGCGAGTGACAGCGAGGTCGCAACGAGGATCACGAGGGCCCAGAGCAGCATGGCGACCGGGTTCTCGCCGACGGCTCGTGCGCTGGTGAGCAGCGCCTGGCGCAATCCGACTTTTCTGCCCAGCAACAGTGGCGGCGAAACCGCCGTCAGTGAAAAGACGATCGCCACCCCCAGTCCGCCGAGAATGGCCCACAGCGTGAACAGCAGATCGCCCTGCTCGACAACCGCGTAGCGCAGGAACTCGACCGGGCCTCGCAGCGGCGCCGGCGCGAACAACGTGAAGAGCAGCGCAGAGGCGGCCACCCATAGCGTGCCGAGCACCGCGAGCAGCATGCCCAGCTGCACCAGCGGCCGCGTTCCGCGGCGCCACGCCGCGACCGCATCACCCAGCCCGGCGCGCTCGCCGCGCGCCAGCAACCGACTGATTTCGTAGAGACCGGTCACAAGGACGGGGCCGACAATCACGAATCCCGAAAATGCCCCCGGTGCCACCCACCCGTAGCGCAGCGACACCAGCAGCACGACCCAGCCACCGAGCGCGACGAACGCCCCGTGCACCAGCCCCGCCAGGGGGCTGCGCGTGAAGTCACGCCATCCCAGCGCGAGCCACGTCAGCGGCCGCGAGGGTGCCACATGCCGCACCGGCAGCGGTGCATCGTTCACGGCGGCGGAAGTCTCCATGGGGAGGCAATTATCGCGCGCGCATTCAGCCGACTCGCGCTCGCGTCAGGCCGCGGTCGCGCGCAGCAGCCAGTTCGTTCAGGATCAGCGCGCCCAGCACCAGCGCTCCGCCGAAGACGGTCGTCCCGGCAGGCACTTCGCCCGCGCCCAGCCAGGCCCATAGCGGACCCAGCAGCACTTCCAGCAGCGCCAGCAGCGCGAGTTCTGTTGCCGACAGATGACGCGCCGCAACCACCAGAAGCATGCACGGCAGGCCCAGCTGAAAGAAGCCGAGCACCGCCAGCAGTGCGACGTCGCGCGGCAACGCGATCAGCGGCAGGGCAAAGGGCAGCATCAGCGCAGCCGAGATCACTCCGCCGAGGTACACCGCGGGGATCAGGTCGACCGACTGGCCCCGCTTCTTCAGCACGACGAAATTGATCGCCGAGGCGAGCGGCGCGCCGAAAGCGATCAGCATGCCGAGCAGGCTGGTCGGCGATTCGATACGCAGGCCCCCGGCGAACATCCAGACGATGCCTGCCATCGCAATCGCGATCGCCAGCCAGGTGCGCAGCGCGATTGGCGCCTTCAGCACTGCCCGCGCCAGGATCGCCGTGATCAGCGGCGCGACCGCCAGCACGATCAGTGTGTTCGCAGTCGAAGTCAGCGTCAGCGCCAGCATGAAGCAGATGAACATCGTCGCCCACATGCATCCCGACAGCAGTCCCGGCCAGCCGGCACGGGTCAGCGCACCGATGAAGTCACGCCGCACCAGCAGCAGGTAGCCACCGACGAACACCGCCGCAAACAGGCTGCGCCAGAACGTGATCTCGAATCGCCCCTGCGCCTGCAGCTCCGGTGAGAGATTGCGCGTCACCACGCCCGCGATGCTCCATAAGAGCGGCGCGATAACCATGAGGATCAGCGCGCGGCGGTGAGCAAGATCAGCCATGCGAGGTGGTTTGAGTCCCCTCCCTCGCGGAGGGAGGGCGGAGGGCGGGAGCCTTTGAATGTTCGAAGAACGGAAGCGGGCCAGCGCGAGCCGCTACGCGGCTACGCGGCTTCGCGCTGCGCGCGCTTACGTTCGTGCTCCTTCAGGTAACGCTTCCTGAGCCGGATGCTCTGCGGCGTGATCTCGACCAGTTCGTCATCGGCGATGAACTCGACCGCCGACTCGAGCGTCAGTTGGATCGGCGGCACCAGGTCAATGTGCTCGTCCTTGCCGGAGGCGCGCACGTTCGTCAGCTTCTTCTCGCGCACCGGGTTGACGACAAGGTCGTTGTCACGCGAGTGGATGCCGATGATCATGCCTTCGTAGAGCTTGTCGCCGGGGCTGACGAACATGCGCCCGCGCTCCTGCAGCTTCCACAGCGCGTAGGCAACAGCTTCGCCATCGTCCTGGCTGACCAGCACGCCGTTGCGACGCTCGCCGACCTCACCCGCGCGTACCGGTCCGTAGTCGTCGAACACATGGCTCATCAGCCCGGTGCCACGTGTCAGCGTCATGAATTCGCCCTGGAAGCCGATCAGTCCGCGCGCCGGAATCCGGTATTCGAGCCGTACGCGGCCCTTGCCGTCGGGCTGCATGTCCTGCAGGTCGCCCTTGCGGCGGCCCAGCTCCTCCATGATCGCGCCCTGGTTTACCTCCTCGATGTCGACCGTCAGCATCTCGAACGGCTCGAGCTTCTCGCCGTCGACTTCCTTGAACAGCACGCGCGGCCGCGACACCGCCATCTCGTAACCCTCGCGGCGCATGTTCTCGAGCAGGATCGTCAGGTGCAATTCACCGCGGCCAGCCACTTCAAAGATCTGTTCGTCGTCGGTCTCCTTCATGCGCATTGCGACGTTCGACTTCAGCTCGCGTTCGAGCCGCTCGCGCAGCTGGCGGCTGGTCACGTACTTGCCTTCGCGCCCGGCCAGCGGCGACGTGTTGACCTGGAAGTTCATCACCAGCGTCGGCTCGTCGACCTTCAGCAGCGGCAGCGCATCGGGTGCGTCGACCGGTGTCAGCGTGCAGCCGATGCCGATGTCGTCGATGCCGTTGATGAGCACGATGTCGCCCGCGATCGCTTCATCGACCAGCCTGCGATCGAGGCCCTCGAAGGTCAGCACCTGGTTGATCCGGCCCTTGGTGGTCGGCGCGTTCTGTCCGCCTTCGGGGCCGTGCATGACCAGCACTTCCTGGCCGGCGCGCAGCCGCCCACGCGTGATCCGGCCAATGCCGATCTTGCCGACATAGCTGGAATAGTCGAGCGAGCAGATCTGCAGCTGCAGCGTGCCATCGGCGTCGTCGTCACGCACACGCACGTGCGCGAGGATTGCATCGAACAGCGGCCTCAGGTCACCGCTGCGCACGTCAGGGCTCGTTCCGGCATAGCCATTGAGCGCCGAGGCGTAGATGACCGGGAAATCCAGCTGTTCCTCTGTCGCGCCGAGCTTGTCGAACAGGTCGAAGGTGTGATTCACCACCCACTCGGGCCGGGCGCCAGGCCGGTCGATCTTGTTGACGACGACGATCGGCTTCAGCCCCTGCGCCAGGGCCTTGCGCGTGACAAAGCGGGTCTGCGGCATCGGACCCTCGACCGCATCGACGAGCAGCAGCACCCCGTCGACCATCGACAGCACGCGTTCGACCTCGCCGCCGAAGTCCGCATGGCCCGGTGTGTCGACGATGTTGATGTGGGTGCCTTCGTAGTCGACCGCGCAGTTCTTCGCGAGGATCGTGATGCCGCGCTCGCGCTCAAGGTCGTTCGAGTCCATGACCCGCTCGGCGACATGCTGGTTTTCGCGGAACGTGCCGGACTGCTGCAGCAGCTTGTCTACCAGCGTGGTCTTGCCGTGGTCCACGTGGGCAATGATTGCGACGTTGCGCAACTGGCGTTTCATGACTTTTCTTTCTCGTTCGATAGCAGTCGTTCGGGCGCTACGACGCCCCACTCGCTGACGTTCGCCGTGCCCAGTAATTCGTCGATCCCCGCGTACACTCGTACGCGTGCTCCGCGCGGCTCGGCGTCCATCGCCAGCCGCTGGCCCTGCCGGAACCGCCCGGCCAGGACATCATCCAGGTCCACCCTCGGCAGTGAGCCGAGCAATTCATCGGCCGGTCGCAGCGCCGCTCGACGAGCGTCAACAGTCATCTGCTCGAGGTGCTCCAGCGTCACTGCCCCCTCCAGCACGAGCGGTCCGACCCGCGTCCGCCGCAGCGCTGTCAGATGCGCGCCGCAACCCAACGCCTTGCCGATGTCCTCGGCCAGCACGCGCACGTAGGTGCCCTTGCTGCACTCCACATCGAGCACCAGCGTGTCACCCGCCCGCTCCACGTACCGCAGGCTGCGGATGACCACCTGCCGTGGCGCTCGTTCGACCACCACCCCGACACGGGCCAGTGCGTACAGCGGGCGCCCCTCCCGTTTCAGCGCCGAATGCATCGGTGGCACCTGCTCGATCGTGCCGGCGAAGCGCGACAGCACGGCGCCGATCGTCTCGTCCGAAACATCGACGGCGACGGTGTCGATGACCTCGCCTTCGGCGTCGCCGGTCGTCGTCGTGACACCGAGCTTCAGCGTCGCTCGATAGGCCTTGTCGGCTTCGAGCAGGTCGGCCGAGAACTTCGTCGCTTCACCGAAGGTCAGCGGCAGCAATCCCGTGGCCATCGGATCCAAGGTCCCCGTATGGCCTGCTTTCGCTGCATTCAGCAGGCGCCGCGCCTTCTGCAGCGCGTGGTTCGAGGACATGCCACCCGGCTTGTCCAGTAACAGCACTCCGTCGACACGTTCGCCGCGCGCCCTGCCCACGGCGTCTCCCAGGCCTCAGCGGCCCTGGCCGCGGTTCGCCTCATCGATCAGCCGGTCGATCTCGATGCCGCGCTCGACCGACTCGTCATGAACGAACACCAGGTGCGGGATCGTGTGGATCGAAAGACGCTTGAACAGCAGCGAGTGGAAATACCCGGCCTTCTCGGTCAGCACCCGCTGCGCCGCCTCGACCGGCGCGCCGATCGTCGTGAAGTACACCTTGGCGTGCGCGTAGTCCGGTGACACCTCGACTCCCGTCAATGTCACCAGCCCGGCCCGCTCGGTCGGCACCTCGCGCTGGATCATTTCCGCGAGATCCCGCTGGATCTGGTCGGCGATCCGCAGCCCGCGCCCCGGCTTCCTGGTTGGTTTCATCAGCAGTTGCACCAAAAAGTCCGACTGGCTTCGCCAGCGAACTTTTTCAGATCGAATCGGGCGAAAGTAGGTTTGTACTTTCGCCCGCCCCGGTTAGAGCGTCCGCGCGACTTCCTGGACCTCGAAGATCTCCAGCTGATCGGCTTCCTTGATGTCGTCGTAACCCTTCAGGCTCAGGCCGCACTCGAAACCGGCCTTCACTTCCTTGACGTCATCCTTGAAGCGCTTCAGCGAATCGAGCTCGCCGGTCCAGATCACGACGTTGTCGCGCAGCAGGCGCGCACTTGCCGTACGCTTGACCACACCGTCGAGCACCATGCACCCGGCCACCGCGCCGATCTTCGGCACGCGGAAGATCTGGCGGATCTCGACCATTCCCAGCACCTGCTCGCGCTGCTCCGGCGCCAGGAGTCCCGACAGGGCGGCCTTCACGTCATCGACGGCGTCGTAGATGATGTTGTAGTAGCGGATATCGATGCCGTTGCCTTCGGCCAGTTTGCGCGCCGAGACATCGGCACGCACGTTGAAGCCGATGATGACGGCCTTCGACGCCAGCGCGAGGTTGACGTCGCTCTCCGTGATGCCGCCGACCTGTGCATGCACGACCTGCACCTTGACCTCGTCGGTCGAAAGCTTCGTCAGCGCGTGGGTCAGTGCCTCCTGCGAGCCCTGCACGTCGGCCTTGATGATCAGTGGCAACGTGCGCGCGGCACCTTCGCCCATGCCCTCGAACATGTTTTCGAGCTTCGCGGCCTGCTGCTTGGCGAGCTTGGTGTCGCGGAACTTGCCCTGGCGGTAAAGCGCGATCTCGCGGGCCTTGCGCTCGTCGCCGAGCACGATCAGTTCGTCGCCGGCCGACGGAACGTCGGACAGGCCCTGGATTTCGACCGGAATCGACGGCCCTGCCTCGTGGATCGGCTTGCCAGCCTCGTCGAGCATCGCACGCACACGGCCGAAACTGGAGCCGGCGAGCACGACATCGCCGCGCTTCAGCGTGCCGCTCTGCACCAGCACGGTGGCGACGGGGCCGCGTCCCTTGTCGAGCTGGGACTCGATAACGATGCCCTTGGCCGGCCCGTTCCTGACCGCCTTGAATTCGCGCACCTCGGCCTGCAGCAGCACGTTCTCGAGGAGTTCGTCGACGCCGACGCCGGTCTTGGCCGACACCGGAATGAACGGCGACTCGCCGCCGTAGTCTTCTGGGACGACGCCATTGGCCACCAGCTCCTGCTTGACGCGATCGAGATTCGCCTCTGGCTTGTCGATCTTGTTCAGCGCGACGACCAGCGGAACACCGGCGGCCTTCGCGTGCGCAATTGCCTCCTTGGTCTGCGGCATCACGCCGTCGTCGGCGGCGACGACGAGAATGACGATGTCGGTCGCCTTGGCGCCGCGCGCGCGCATCGCCGTGAAGGCCTCATGGCCCGGCGTATCGAGGAAAGTGATGATGCCGCGCGGTGTCTCGACGTGATAGGCGCCGATGTGCTGCGTGATGCCACCGGCCTCGCCGGCTGCCACCTTTGTGCGGCGGATGTAATCGAGCAGCGAGGTCTTGCCGTGGTCGACGTGGCCCATGATCGTGACCACCGGCGGACGCGGCTCGGGTTCGGCCTCGCCGACACCGGGCATAGTCGTCGCCTCGCTTTCGGCGAGCAGCGCTTCAGGATCGTCCAGCTTCGCCGCAATCGCGTTGTGGCCAAGTTCACCGACCACGATCATCGCCGTGTCCTGGTCAAGAACCTGATTGATCGTCACCATCTGGCCCAGTTTCATCAGCACCTTGATGACTTCGGCCGCCTTGACCGACATCTTGTGCGCGAGGTCGGCCACGGTGATGGTCTCGGGAACCGAAACGTCGCGCACGGTCGGCTCGACCGGCATCTGCGCCGCCGCGCCTTCGGATTCGTCGCGGCCGTGCTTTCGATGGCCCTTCGGCCCGCGCCATGCACCGGTCCCGCCTGACGAATCTCCGCGCGTCTTGAGCTGGCGCTTCTTCTGCTGCTCCTCGGACCAGCTGGAGGCCAGCTTGCCGCTCTTGATCTCCTTGACGCCCGGCTTCTTCTCGTCCTTCTTCTCGCCTGGCTTGGATTCGGGCTTGGTGGTCGGCTTGTGCAGTGTCCCGGCCGTCGCGGCCGGGGCGGCCGCGGGCTCAGGCGCCTTGGCGACCTTCTTCGGCGCCGACATCATGGACTTGATGGCGGCGACCTCGTCCTCAACAGCGCGGCGTGCGCGCTGCTGCGCTTCGACCGCCTCCTTGGCAGCACGGTCCGCGTCACGCTGCGCCTGCTCGGCGCGCGCCAGTTCCGCGGCGGCAGCCGCCTCGCGCTCGCGCGCGGCGTCGACGTCCTGTTGCTCCTTCTCCTCCGCTGCCGCGAGTTCGCGCTGGGCGCGCTCGGCCTTCTCGCGCGCTTCCTGCATCTGGCGCGCCGTGAACTCCGCCTGGCGCCGTGCCTCTGCCTCGCGCTTCGCCAACTCGGCTTCGTCGAGGACCGGTGCGGCCGGCGCAGCTACGACCTCCGGCTCCACCGTCGCCTCGTCGCGCTTCACAAACACGCGCTTCTTGCGGACCTCGACCTGGATGGTGCGCGCCTTGCCCGAGGCATCGGCCTGCTTGATCTCCGTCGTCTGCTTGCGGGTCAGCGTGATCTTCTTCTTTTCGGTCGCCTCGCCGCCGTGGGCCTTGCGCAGAGACTCCAGCAGACGCGCCTTGTCGTCGTCGGACAGCGCGTCGCCCTCCTCCTGCTTGACGACTCCGGCCGACTTCAGCTGCTCGAGCAGCAACTGCGGCGGAACTTTCAGTTCCGTCGCAAACTGGGCCACTGTAGTACTTGCCATAACGTTCCCTATTCCTGCGTCCCGGACAGCGCGTGCCGCCGGTTACTGCTCCGCGGACTCAAACCAGTGAGCGCGCGCGGCCATGATCAGCTTGCTGGCGCGCTCTTCGTCGATGCCGGTCATTTCAGTCAGTTCGTCGACGGCCAGCTCGCCCAGGTCGTCGCGCGTGCGGATCGAATTTTCGGCCAGCTTGGCGGCCAGGTCGTCGTCCATGTCCTCGAGATCCAGCAAGTCCTTCTCGGCCTGCTCGAGATTCTCCTCGCGCTTGATCGCCTCAGTCAGCAGCGCATTGCGAGCGCGGTTGCGCAGCTCCTCGACCGTTTCCTCGTCGAAGGCCTCGATTTCCATCAGCTCGTTGACCGGCACGTAGGCGATCTCCTCGAGCGTCGAGAAGCCCTCCTGGATCAGGATGTTGGCGATTTCCTCGTCGACGTCGAGCTTGTCGATGAACGTCTGCCGCACGCCAACCTGCTCGCTCTCCTGCTTCTGCGCTGATTCCTCGGCCGTCATGATGTTGATCTGCCAGCCGGTGAGCTCGGAGGCGAGCCGCACGTTCTGGCCGCTGCGACCGATCGCGATCGCGAGGTTGTCCTCGTCGACCACGACGTCCATCGCGTGCTTGTCCTCGTCGACGACGATCGAGCTGACGTTCGCCGGCGCCAGTGCGCCGATGACGAACTGTGCCGGATCGTCCGACCACAGCACGATGTCGACACGCTCACCGGCAAGCTCGTTCGTCACCGCCTGCACACGCGAGCCGCGCATGCCGACACAGGTGCCGATCGGATCGATGCGGCGATCATTGGTCCAGACGGCGATCTTGGCGCGCACACCCGGGTCGCGCGCGGCTGATTTGATCACCAGCAGACCCTGCTCGATCTCCGGCACTTCAAACTCGAAGAGCTTCATAACGAACTCGGGCGAGGTGCGCGAAAGGATCACCTGCGGTCCGCGCGCAAGCCGGTCGATCTTCTGCACGTAAGCACGGCAGCGATCGCCAATGCGCAGGTTTTCCTTCGGGATCATCTCGCTTCGTGGCAGGCGGGCTTCCACCTTGCCGATCTCGATGATGGCGTCGCCCTTGTCCATGCGCTTGATCGTGCCATTGACGATCTGGTCGCCACGCGCCAGGAAGTCGCTCAGAAGTTGCTCGCGCTCGGCGTCGCGGATCTTCTGCAGGATCACCTGCTTGGTGTCCTGCGCGAAGCGCCGGCCGAACGAGACGTCCTGCCGCGGCAGCAACTCCTCGATGTGTTCGTCCACCTCGATGTCGGCGATCTGATCGCGCGCGTCGGACAGGATGATCTGATGGCCCGGCTCCTGCAGACCCGCTTCGTCGGGCACCACGAGCCAGCGACGATAGGCGTCGTACTCGCCGGACTCGCGATCGACCGCGACCCGGATGTCGACGTCTTCCTCGGCGAAGAGTTTCTTCGTCGCCATCGCCAGCGCGGACTCGAGCGCACCGAAGACCGTTTCCTTGGGAACGTTCTTCTCGCGCGCCAGCGCATCCACCAGCAGCAGAATTTCTCGGCTCATTGCGGTCTACTCCTTGCCCCCGCCCCTGAAGTTCAGTTCAGGTACCAGCTTTGCTTTTTCAACGTCGGCGAGCGCGAATTCCACTGTTGCGCCCTCCGCTGCCCCAACCTTTTTGCCCGACCCCTTGCCCGCCGGCGGCTTCTTGCCGCGGGCGCTCGCGCCTCCAGCCCTGGCCGCATCCTCGGCGAGCAGTTGCATGCGCACCCGCTCCGCCCCTCGCTCGCCAACGACCTCGAGCAACCGTCCGTGCAGCTTCCTGCGACCACCCGTGGTGGCCTGCGGTGCATACAACTGCACTTGCGCCTCGGCGCCGGCGAAACGCACGAAATCTCGCGCCTGTTTCAACGGCCGGTCCAGCCCTGGCGATGACACTTCGAGCCGCGCGTACTCAACATCCTCGACCGCGAAAAGGTGCGTCAGGTGCCGACTCACGCGCTCGCAGTCGGCCAGTCCGATGCCGCCTTCGCGATCGATCGTCACTCGCAGCAGACCGCCCACCAGGCGCTCGGCCTCGACGAACTCGTAACCGAGTCCTTCGACGGTCCGCCCGATCGTTTCCGATACCGCTGCCGCAACACCTGCCATCGCCCGATCACCTCGAAAACGGCGTGGCCCACCATCCGCGCCGAACTGCTTGCATTGCAGCCCGGAAATAAAAAATGGGCTCGAGAGCCCATCCGTTGAATTCAACAGGCTTGCGCAATCACAGCCGCATTCGCTGCTGCTTGGTGACTGACTGCGCAACCGACGCCCGACGATCGAATCTCGATCGCCGCGCACTTCGGCAACCGTGCATTATAGGGGCGTATCCGCGCCGCAACAAGCGCGTCGCGGCCCACCCGTCCCGGGCCGGGTGGCTAGTAGGAAGAGCCCGGCGGTTTGCCGCGGCGGAAACGGGCAGGCCGGCCGTTGTTGGGCAGTCCGTGGCCCGCGGCGATGTAGTTGACGCTACTGGTCATCGGGTCAGGCTGGCGCGGCGGGCGATTGCCCTGGGGCTTGCCCTTGCCACGGCCCTGTCCCTGGCCTTGACCGAAGCCCCGGCCCTGCCCCTGACCCTGTCCCTGGCCATAGCCCTGGGCTTGGCCGAAACCGCTGATCGGGCTGTAGCTTTGGCCCCCCGGAGCGAGTCCCTGGCCCTGGCCGAAGCCCTGCCCGGGGCCCTGCGGGCGCCCGCGGTGCTTCGGGCCGCCCTTGCCGCGTCCGCCCTTGCCGGCGTGCGGCTGGCCACCGCGACTGCGAACCTCGTCGATCGACATTCCCAGGTCGTGCACCCAGGCCTGTACCCATTCCGGCGCGAGCTCGTAGAAACGGCCCCGCGCCAGCGTGCGCGGCAGCTGGATCGCACCGAAGCGGATGCGGATCAGGCGGCTCACCGTCAACCCGATCACATCGAAGATGCGCCGCACTTCGCGATTGCGGCCTTCGGCAAGCGCGACACGGTACCAATGATTGACGCCCTGGCCGCCGGCGTCCTCGACCTTGCTGAACTTCGCAGGCCCGTCCTCGAGCTGTACGCCGTCGAGCAACTGCTGGCGCTGCTGCTCGGTCAGTTCGCCGAGCACCCGCACTGCGTACTCGCGCTCGACCTCGTAGCGGGGGTGCATCAGCCGATTCGCCAGTTCGCCGGACGTCGTGAAAAGGATCAGGCCCTCGGTATTCAGGTCGAGCCGACCGACGGCGACCCAGCGGCCGCCCGACACCTTCGGCAGCTTTTCGAAGACGGTGGGGCGCTCACCCGGATCGTCCTGCGTGACGATTTCGCCCACTGGCTTGTGATACAGCAGGACGCGCGGCGGCCGCCCGCCGGCCACCCGGCGCTGCAGCGGTCTGCCGTTGACGCTTGCACCTGGTCGTTCGGCATCACGCGCTGACCGATGTGCGCCGGCTCGCCATTGACCGACACGCGGCCGGCAATGATCAGTTCTTCCATGTCGCGACGCGAGCCGATGCCCGCGTCCGCCAGCACCTTGTGCAGCTTTTCCGATTGCGCGTTCAGCGCCTGCTTGGCCGCACGGCGACCGCGCTCGAGCAACTCGCGCGGCAGCGCCACCTCGGCCATCGCCGCCGGATTGATGTCGTCGCCTTCGCCGGCCAGGGGCAGCGGCGGCGCATCAGGCGCCGCGGCGCTTATCGGGGCACTCGTCGAGGGGCTCGTCGGAGCGCTTGCCGGGGCACCACGATCCGCGTCGCCACCTCGGCCACCACGACCGCGACGACGCCGGCCGTGCGGGCTGCGCTGCCGCTTTTCGCCCTCTCCGCCGGCCTCCGGGTCGCGCCCGGGCGCCACCGCGACGTTGCCATTGACCTCGTCATCGAGAGCATCGTCGGCGTTGTCATCGCGGGGGGCTGCCCGCAGCGGCTGGGCCGGGCGGCATACGGTTGTGGTCGGTGTCGTCGTCGTCGTCGGGATACGGGGAGGTGCTCATCGGGATAGGATTCAGGCGGGAGTCGCGGCCGAGAGGGTGGGAGGAGGTGCGGAATCAGCGGTGTACTCGGCATCCGCCGCCGCAATCGCCGGGGACGACGGCTCAGCGTCGGCCTCGGCAGGGTTTTCCGCGGCACCGCGACGTCACGCGTGGCCTCGGCAAATTGAAGTTCGAATTCAGGAGCAACAGTCGCGCCCTCTTCTAGGACCGGAAGTTCGTCAAGCGAGCGCAAGCTGAGGTCGTCAAGGAAGGCTCGCGTCGTCGCGAACAGCGCGGGACGGCCCGGCGCCTCGCGGTGGCCGATGACCTCGATCCAGCCGCGCTCCTCGAGCGTCTTGATCACAGGGCTCGAGACCGTCACGCCACGAATCTCTTCGATGTCGCCGCGCGTGACCGGCTGGCGGTACGCAATGATCGCCAGCGTCTCGAGCACCGCGCGCGAATATTTCGGCGCCTTTTCCGGATTCAGGCGGTCCAGGTACGGGCCGCATGGCGGCAGAGCTCTGGAAGCGCCAGCCCGAGGCCAGCGCCACGAGTTCGACACCGCGACCGCTCCAGTCCGTGCGCAGTTCGTCGAGCAGCACGCGCAGCGTGTCGGCGTTGATTTCGTCATCGAACATGCGTCGCATCTCGGAGAGCGAGAGTGGCTGCTCGGCCGTCAGCAGCGCCGCTTCGAGCACGAGCTTGGCTTCTTGCGTATTCATCGTCTCCCGTTCGGAGAGAAGCTGGCAAGTCGACCCGATGCGCGCCACGCGCCGGCTCAAGCGAAAACCGGATGCGCCACAGCGCCGCAATCGACTGCCTGGAAAGCTTGGAAGCGGAGTTCGAAGACCGCGGAGAGCGGCAAGCGTGTCGTTGTTGGAGCCTGCTGAGCGCGGAGTCGGACGATCCGGCAACTCTTGTCGGCCCGGGTCGAAAACGCAACCGCAGTACCAACGAAAATTTGATTTGAAAATTAGTCTATCACAGCGCTTCGAGTCAACAAGCATTTCTGTGACCGCTCATCCAAACAGCCAAGTGACAGTTCAAATGCGGGGCGCCCGGGCGCGGCCACGCACGATCACGACGATGCTCACCACCGTAAGCAGAAGCAGCACGGGATAGAGCAACAGCAGATCCACTCGGATATTGCACTCCCCCGAGCACAGGATCCGCAGCTTCATGCCGAGTTCGTAAGGGAAGTAGGCAAGCCAAAGCAGCGCCGTGACCAGCACCACGCGACTGCGACCTTTTATATAGAAGTAGCCGAACACGACTGCCGGCACGAGGGCAAGCGCGGGCCAGCCGATGAAGGTGCCAAGGAGAATGCCGGGGTCCACGAATTCCTGCTTTCGACAACAAACTGACGCGAGCATCGCGCAAAGACCCAACGCGTAATCCGCTGATAACAAGCGCGCTCAGTATCGCCTGGCTTCCACGTGGTGAAAATTTGCGCGACCAAAATGGGAAGGCTTCCCATTGTCAAAACAACCTCGTCCGATTGAACGAGGCGAAGTCATCCAATCGAGCACGAACGGCCGTTGACGACCGATGAAAGGCACTGTTAGCTTGCCCACATACCGCGCGATGGCATTACCGACATAAGCGCGGACGTGCAGCGGAGGCAAGCATGCCTGCAGTACAGGACGAGCAGCGTTCGACGCTGCCGCCTGAGGGGGGAGTTGCGCAGGACCCCATCCTCTGGGTGGTGCCTGCGCTCAGCGCATTGTTTTCACGCCCCGCCCCGAACGACGCCGCCATCCGCAAGGCCCGCGCGCACAGTTCCGACGATGTATCGCTGCTGACGCAACTGTTGAACGCAGCAGGTTTCAGTGCTGTGCCGCGCGCACTTTCCGCTGCCGAGATTGCACAGCAGGCGCTGCCGCTGGTCGCTCTGTTACGCAATGATGGGAATTCCGACTCGCACGCTGCCGTCGAAGCCGGCCTGGTGCTCGCCGCGAATGACTCCCATGTGCTGCTGGCCGAGCGCCATCACCCGCCGCGCCAGGTGCCGCTGGAGTTCGTTCGTCGACCGCTTCACGGGGCAGGCTCTGGTCGTCGCAGACTGCCGCTCCCGCGGTGGCTGATCCGGACGCGATCTCGGCCACCGCGCGCGATCGACAGTTCGGCTTCCGCTGGTTCGTTCCGGAGTTGCTGAAGCACAAGGCCATCTGGCGCGAGGTGCTGATCGCGTCGCTGGTCATCCAGTTGCTGGCGCTGGCACTGCCGCTGTTCACGCAGGCGATCATCGACAAGGTGGTCGTGCATCGCACGCAGTCGACGCTGATCACGCTCGCCGTGGCGATGGGCGTGTTCACGCTGTTCACGGCAGCGCTCACCTGGGTGCGGCAGTACCTGGTGCTGGTCACCGGCAACCGCGTCGATGCCGTGCTCGGCGGAGCGGTGTGGGACCACCTGCTGCGCCTGCCGCTGCCTTACTTCGCGCATCGGCCGACCGGCGTCATCGCCGCGCGCCTGCACGGCGTCGAGACTATCCGCGAGTTCCTCGCCTCGGCCGCGGTGACGCTGATCCTCGACCTGCCGTTCCTGCTGATCTTCATCGGCATCATGTTCTGGTACTCGGTCACGCTGACGCTGGTCGTGCTCGCGATCATCGCGGTGATCGTCACGCTGAGCGCTGCTGGTCGCGCCGACTCTTCCAGCGCCGGCTGAACGAGCAGTTCCTGCGCGGCGCACGGCACCAGGCCTTCGTCACCGAGTACGTCGCCGGCATGGAGACCGTCAAGTCGCTGCAGCTGGAGCCGCAGCTCAACGACCGCTACTCCACGCTGCTTGCGGCGTATCTCGAGTCCGGCCTGCGCACAAAGCAACTGGCCAACACCTACAACACCGTCGGCCAGCACGCTCGAACAAGGCATGACGCTGCTGATCCTCGCGCTCGGCGCCTGGATCGTGATGACGACCGACATGACCACCAGCGGCGCCTTCACGATCGGCATGCTGGTGGCGTTCCAGATGTTCGCGCAGCGCGTGTCGCAGCCGATGCTGCGGCTCGTCGGCCTGTGGCAGCAGTTCCAGCAGGCGCGGCTGTCGGTCGAACGGCTGGGCGACCTGATGAATGCGCCGTCCGAGCCGTACACCGAGCAGTTGCGGCGCGATCTCGCCGCACAGTCGGGCGACGTGCGGGTCGAGCAGCTGGCCTTCCGCTATGCCGAAGACCTGCCACTGCTGTACGAGCGCCTTTCGTTCCGGATCCCGCCAGGCACCGTGACGGCGATGATGGGCCCCTCGGGCTGCGGCAAGAGCACGCTGGCCAAGCTGCTGCAGGGCTTCTATCTGCCGACGCACGGCGCGATCAGGCTCGACGGCGTCGACGCGCGCCACCTCTCGGCCAACGAACTGCGCAGCTACTTCGGCGTCGTGCCGCAGGAGACGGTGCTCTTCTCGGGCACGGTGCGCGACAACCTGCTGCTCGCCAGCCCCACCGCCTCATTCGAAGAGATCGTCGCGGCGTGCAAGGTGGCGCAGATCCACGAGACGATCGAGCGCCTGCCCAAGGGTTACGACACGGAACTCGGTGAACGCGGCACCGGACTTTCAGGCGGCCAGAAGCAGCGGCTCGCGATTGCGCGGGCGCTGCTCAAGCACCCGAAGATCCTCATCTTCGACGAGGCCATCGCCAACCTCGACGCCGCCACCGCGGAGGAGTTCATCCGCACGGTGAACACGCTGCACGGCCATGTGACGATTCTCTTCATCACGCACGCCCTGCCGCGCAGCCTGCAGGTCGACCAGGTCGTGCGTCTGGGACCGAAGCCCGAAGTACTGACTGCCGTTCCACCCGGCCGCGAGCAGGCGAAGTCACGCTCGATCACCGATCCCGCCGGGCCGCCGCAATCCGGGAGTTCAAATTGAGCAGCGCCACAGAAGCCGCAGAACCTGGCTCGAACTCCACACCGTCACGCCTGGGCAACGCTCTGGACTTCATCGAGCGCATGCCGCCGGCGCGCGCGCCGCGCATCGTGCTGTGGGCCGTCTGCGGGCTCTTCGCTTTTATGCTGGTGTGGTCGCTGGTGGCGCAGCTCGACATCGTGGCCGTGGCCGAGGGGCGCCTCGTCCCAGCGACGTACTCCAAGATCGTCCAGCCTTCGGAAAGCGGCGTTGTGCGCGAGATCCTCGTCAAGGATGGCGACGCCGTGACCGCCGGCCAGGTGCTGGTGCGACTCGACCCGACGATCGCTGGCGCCGACAGCAGGAGCCTCGCTGGCGAGATCGCGATGCGTCGCCTGACCCTGCGCCGCATCGACGCCGAGCTTGCCGGTCGCCCGATTGACGTGAGGCCGGGAGATGACACCGCCCTCTTCCTGCAGGTGCAGGCACAGGGCAGCGCGCGGCGTCAGGCCTACCTCGACTCACTGGCGCAGGAGAACGCACAGCGCGACCGAATCAGCGCTGAACTGCGCGCAGCGAACGAAGCACTGAACAAACTCGCCGCCACGGCCCCGCTTGTGCAGCAACAGGCCGACGCCTACGAGAAGCTCGTCAAGGAGGGCTTCTTCAGCCCGCTCGCCGTGCAGGACAAGCGCCGCGAAGCGATCAATCTGCAGCAGGACCTGAAGAGCCAGCATGCCACCGTGGCTGGCCTCACCGCACAGCTCGCCGCGCAGGACAAGCGCGTCGCCAACCTCACCAGCCAGTACCGCAGCCAGTTGCAGAACGAGCGCGTCGAAGCGCAGGCGCAACTGGCGCGGCTGGATCAGGAGGCCACCAAGCAGGGCTACCGCGAAGCGATGCTCGAGCTGAAAGCACCGCAGGCCGGCATCGTCAAGGACCTGGCAACCACGACCGTCGGCGCCGTCGTCGCTCCCGGCACCGTGCTGCTGACCGTCGTGCCGAAGGACGAACCGCTGATGGCTGAAGTGCGCATCCGCCACGACGACATCGGCTTCGTCGAGGCCGGGCAGCGCGTGAAGCTCAAGCTCGCCGCCTACCCGTTCCAGAAGTACGGAATGCTCGAAGGCACCGTGCGCACCATCGCGCCGGATGTCAGCAATGCGACCACGCAGGACCCGAAGTCGCCCGGCCCCGCCGACCTTGGCTTCAAGGCCGTGGTGGCACTCGACACGCAACAGCTGAAGTCGCGTGGACAGCCATTTGCGCTGAACCCGGGGATGCAAGTAGTGGCGGAGATCCGTCAGGGTGAGAGGACGGTGATGGAGTACCTGCTGAGTCCGGTGGCGGTGACGGTGTTGCAGGCGGGGCGGGAACGTTAGTCGAGGCAAAAGGAAGGAAGCGCAAACGCCGCTGACAGTCGTTGAGCCAGACGGCCCAGAGCAACGTTGTACTTGATAGTAATTGGCAAGGAGGCAAGTGAATGCCGACGACTGAAGAGCTGTTTGACTATGCCCGCCTGGCCGACGCTTCTTACATCGATCTGAGCACGGTTTTGTATTGGGACCCCGCCGCCGTGGCCACAGCCGCGGTCAGCCAGGAGCGCCTGCCACTCAAGCTTGCAGAAGACACCTTCAATCTAAGCGGCTGGGAGGTCGTCGACTATAACGATCGCGACAACACGACGACGGGGTTTGCAGCAACGTTGTTCAAGGGGCCCGGCGACAAATACGTCCTCGGGATCCGAGGGACGGAGAGCATATGGGAGGATCTCTTCAAAGCCGATCTGAAGGAAATCGGCTTCCTCGGCCTTGCGTTGTCACAGTCGGTTTCAATGGTCAACTACATTCTGCGATTGACGTCGGCCAGCACCAACACCAACGTCCTGCAACTTGATCTGGAGTACAGCCTCGCTGACACTCCTCCAGCCGCTGCAAACGGCAACCATATCGGGAAAAAGAACGCCTGGCTCTGGTTGGAACCTCGCGCGACCGGTGCAACTGGGCTCAACGCGATTCCAGCCAACACGCAGATTGCCGTTACTGGCCACTCGCTCGGCGGCCATCTCGCCGGCCTAGCAACTCGGCTCTTCCCCAACCTGTTCAATCAGGCTGTCCTCTTCAATGCCCCGGGGTTCAATCCCGGTCCGGCCAGTTGGGTTACTTCCGCCCTCAGCGTCACGCCAATCGGGGCAATCTTCGCAAACATGCTTCCGGCGCAAGCGCTGACCGATGCCGCGATGAACATGTTCAAAGAGTTCATACCTGAAGTCGGCGCAAGCTTCGGCAACGTCGAATCATTTGAGTCCGAAGCCATTGCTCCGAACGATGATTTGGATCTCATCTCTGGGCTCGGCACTGCCTTTGGCCCTGAAAGCACGATCGCCGTGGAAATGAATAGCCATGGCATGGGACAGATCGTCGATAGCCTCGCGTTAGAGCAGCTTCTGGCGCGCTTGGATTCGCTCCTGCAGATCCCGGAGCTTGCCCAGCTTTCTTCTGAGCGGATCCTCCGGGAAGGCAGCCCCTCCGACAACGCCGCTCTCGAGCGAATACTGGTAGCGCTCGAACGTCAGTTGATGCAGCCAGATGCGCCGAATAACCTGCCCATCGTTGAAGCAGGTGGCTTGGTCAATATCTCGAGCGGTGATTTCGCGAACAGGACTGCCTGGTACAACCGCTGGAGGCCGCTGCAGGATGCTCTCAACGGGACGTCGCTCCCCTACCTGGTGCCCCTCCAAGGACAGCTTGAGACCTGGTCGATCACGGCCTCGTCCGACATGGGGTCGGCAGCCAAGGAAGACTTCAGCGACTTCATTGCGCTCAAGACCCTTTCGCCGTTCTCACTGCGGCCCGAGCCCACCGCCGCTGCGGCGGCGGCGCTGGAGACGGTCTGGACAACGATTCATAACGCCGACTACGCCGCATGGACAGCCGACAGAGATGCCGGCACTCATGCCAATTTTTCACCTGAGTGGTACACCGACCGCGCGGACATGCTCAGGTGGATGCTGATCGCCAACGAGAGCAACTTCAACTATCCGTCGTTCAACAACGCGATAACGCAGCAGCCAATTGCTATCCCGACTCGATACGACGACAAAGCCCTCAATACAACCTTCACGGTCAGTGCTCAACCGCTTTTCGACAGCTCGTGGGGCGTGCGCCACGTAGTTTTCGGCGTCGACGGGAACACGAGCCTGCAGACACTGACGGGTGCCGAGCGTAATGACAGGATCTACGGAGGCAATCGCGCAGATGCCCTGATTGGGAACGCTGGCCGTGACTATCTCGAGGGCCGGAAGGGAATCGACGATCTGCAAGGCGGTATCGGAAACGACAAGCTCCTCGGTGGCGCGGACAACGACTTGCTGAAGGGCGGAGTCGGCGACGACGTCATGGACGGCGGCCAAGGTAACGACGGTTACTTTCTGTATACCTCTGAAAGCGGTGTTGACACGATCGTCGACAGCGACAACACGGGACGACTTCATGTCGATGGCATCGAGATACTAGGATTCAACGCGATCACGTCGGGACTCTACGAGTCCAAGGGCGGAGCACTCTTCCGGCTCGCCGTGACGGATGCAGGAAACGGCAAGAAGAACGCGACGCTCTTTCGCAAGAGCGACGGCAGACTGCTGGCGAACATTGTCGGGGTGGCAGGCCCCTCAGTACTCGGGTATGCGCTCCAGGCACCGACACCTGCCTCTTACGACGTCCAGTTCATCCGAACCAACGAGCCGGACCGGATTCGGATCTGGTGGCTGCAGGACTACCGGGATCCGCTCTACACGTACAAAGTCATCGTTCCGCCACCGGATTCTCGAAGCGCGTTTGTCGACGCGGGCAGTTCAAATGACTATGTGACTGCGGGAACGTTTCTGCGGACCGAGATTCGAGGTGGCGCCGGAAGCGACTTCCTGCATGCGTTTCGTCAATCCGATGCCGTGGTGAATTCCATGACGGTCACCACTCTTGTCGGCGGTGATGGTTCGGACATGCTTGAAGGGGGAGTCGGGACGCTTACGTTGGACGCAGGCAACGGCAATGACTACGTCTCGAACGCCCGCCATCGGAGCCCCTATTTCTTCATTGCCGGACTGGACGCCCAAGGCGGTTTGCACCGGTTTGCCGGTGGTCAGGACGGCTTCCCACAGCTCATTCCCGACGCCGGAAGCGCAATTGAGATGCGCCCGATCCAGTTTCAGGGAATGTCACAGGGGTACGACCCCGCCTATAGCAAGACCTTCTTCTACAAGAGTTTTTTCAAGCCGGGCACCTACACGCCGGCCGGGCTGAACCACGGCGACGGCAGTCCCAACTACTACGTTTCTGCGTTCTGGGGCAGCGGTGACGTCTTCTACTCGTTCACCGGGACGACGAACGCGACTGACCCGAACAGAGTCGTCAACTACACGTTCTTTGAAGATCCTTCCGACCCTCGCAATACACGGATGGACGTCAAGCTGTTGTCTGGCAGGGTGGTTCATGGAGTGATCTTCTGGAACTACGGATACCAGGGAACCGCGGCGGAAATTGACGCGCAGATGGCTGACGCGAAACTGGACGGCACAGGAAACGAAAGCGGTTTCGCATACGTAAGTCTTGGCGCTGGCAGCGACATCTTCGAAGGTGGTGCCGGCAAGGACGTCGTCGATGGTGGTGTCGGAAACGACTTCATGGATGGCGCCGGTGGCGAAGACATCCTGGACGGCGGCGCTGGCGACGACGTGATCGTAGGCGGTCGATACACCGACGTGCTCTACGGTGGTGCGGACAACGACAAGCTCTTTGGCGGAGGAGAGGCTGATCGGCTGTATGGAGGCGACGGAAATGACCTCATGTACGGCGAGTACGACTTCGGCTCCGGTGAACCGGGCGGCGACGACTGGCTGGACGGTGGCGACGGCTGGGATCAGCTGGTGGGCGGCGAAGGTGCAGACACGCTGCTTGGAGGCAGCGGCAACGACATCCTGATGTCCGACGGTAAGGATGCCGAACTCGACGGCGGTGACGGCGACGATCTGTACGTCATTCGGGACAACCTGACGACGCAGTGCGAGTTCATCGGCAATCTCGAGCTGGATTCGACAAACGTCATCGAACTGAATGGCAACGGGCGCGATGCGCTGGTGACGAATTTCTTCAGGGCGGACCTGCCGGAAAACGTCGAAGACCTGACGCTTGAATCGCTCGGTATCCAGGGCGGAACCATTACGGGTTCGGACTGGGACCGCTGGGGCGGCGATACGCGCGCTAAGTACACCGGCAATTCCGCCGACAACACCATCGATGCAGTATCCGTCGGTAATAACTCATTTGTTGAGTTCTTCCTCGACGGAGTTGTCATCGATGGCGCCGGCGGGGCCGATCGGATGAAAGGCGGGAGGGCCAACGAAACCTACGTTGTCGACAACGCAGGCGACATTGTTGACGAGACCGGCGGCTCTTTCTCGACCAAGGACCGAGTCAAATCGACTGTTTCCTGGACGCTCGGCTCGGACCTGGAGGATCTGGAACTGGTCGGCGTGGACCCTGTTCAAGGAACTGGCAACGCACGGGACAACATTCTCCAGTCCTTTGAGAACAGCGCTGCCAATGATCTGCAGGGTGGCCTTGGAAATGACACCTACATCATCGGCCTGAATGATGTCGTGCGGGAGAACCCGTCAAGCGGTAACGACACGGTCGTGATCGCAGACACTCTAGGTGCCACTGGCATCACGGCACGCGTGAGCGACTACGCGAATGTCGAAAACCTCCATGCCCGCACCGGCGGTGTCACCACGGTGCTTGGCGATGCAGGCGCCAACGTCCTGATTGGGTCGAACGGGCTGGTCGATGGCGGTGCGGGTGACGACATCATCTCCGACCTCGACTTCAGCGTTTACAACACGCGTGGAGTGAAGCTCGGCTTCGACCTCCTCGAACTTCCCATGGCGCGCGCAACGCTGCTCGGCGGGCTGGGCAACGATACCCTGACGTCCGTCTCCGGGTACTCGGTGCTCGATGGAGGTGCCGGCAACGATGTCATGGGTGCGGGCACATACGCGGTAAATACGACCTACGTGTTTGGCGTCGGCTACGGCGCTGACCGGATCAACGACTCTTCCGGTGTGCGCCTGGCCTGGCAAGACCCTGCAGAGGTCACGCTGGACAAGATCCAGGTGACGACCGCGACCGATGCGCGCCAGCTGCGGTTCGCCAGGACTGGCAACGATCTGGTGGTGTCCATCTTCGGCACCACGGATACGTTGACGGTGACGGGCTTCTGGAATGCCGACGGCACCGTCCGCTCCACGGTGGACACGATCGAGTTGCCCGGCGGCGGTTTGCTGACCCGCGAGTCGATCCTGACTGGATTGCTAGGAAGCTCGCGCGTCACGGCAACAACCGGGGACGACCTGCTCATCGGCGCCTCCTCGGCCTCAACCTTGGCGGGCGGCAGTGGCCGGGATCACCTGATTGGTGCGGGCCAGGCCGACACGCTGCGAGGCGACGCGGGTAACGACTACCTGAGCGGCGGCGCCGGTAATGACACTCTCGATGGCGGGACTGGCGACGACATCCTGCGGGGCGGCCAGGGTGATGACATCTACATCGTGGATAGCGCCGGCGACTGGATAGTCGGGGAAGAGGAAAGCATCATCGACCCACAGGCAGGTATCGACACCGTGCGCGCGTCGGCCTCCTATCAGATCAGCATGCCCATCGAAAACCTCGAGCTCACCGGCACCGCGAACATCGATGCAACGGGCAACGGGTACGCCAATCGGCTGCGAGGCAACAGTGGCGCCAATCGCCTTGACGGGTTCTGGGGTGCGGACGACATGGCCGGCGGCGCCGGCAACGACACCTACGTGGTCGACAATTTCGGCGATCTGGTGACCGAGCTTGCCAACGAGGGCACGGACACAGTCGAGGTGTCCGAGACCTACTTCACCAATTCGAACTTCTATGCGTTGGGCTCGAATGTCGAGAACCTGATTTTGACATCGAACAACGGCGTAAACGGCCTCGGCAATGCTCTTGCCAACAACCTGCACGGCAACGCGGGGGACAACCGGCTTGAGGGCTACGCTGGTCTTGATGTCTTCGAGGGTGGCGAAGGCAATGACACTCTCGTGTCCCTTGGGCAGGGATCACGCTTTGTCTTCAACCGCGGCGACGGGCATGACGTCATCATCAACCAGACCAGTGCGACCTTGGCGTTGGGGACGCTCGAACTCGGCGCGGGTATCGCATCTAGCGACCTCCTGTTCCAACGGGGCGGCACAGATCCAGGCGTAGGCGCGGATGATCTCGTCATCCAGATTGCGAACAGTTCCGACTCGATCGTCGTCAAGAACCACTTCACCTCCCAGTCTGGCGTGCGGACCGGCGGCTTGTCGACACTCTCGATTTTCGGCGGCGGACTTTTGACGCGCGCAGATCTGGATGCGCTGGCGGTGACGTCGGCGATCGGCGGTGGCGGGTCGCCGGGGAGTCCACCGAGCATCCAGAACGTCATCACGGGCACGGCGGGCGCTGACTCGCTCAGTGGAACGACTTCGAACGACTACTTCGACGCGCTGGACGGCGACGATTTCGTGTCGGGCCAGAGCGGGGACGACTCGATCTATGGCGGCAACGGCAACGACTCGCTCAACGGTGAGGACGGCCGTGACTGGATCAACGGCGGCGCCGGCAATGACTTCCTCCGTGGGGGCAGCGGCTTCAACACTGTCTACGGAGGCGCCGGCGATGACTGGTATTTCGTGGACAGCATCACTGACTATCTTTTCGAGTCTGTCAACGAAGGATCGGACGGTGTCCAGGCGACTGTCAGCTGGGCGCTGGCGCCGAATTTCGAGAGGCTGTCGTTCACCGGTTCGGCTCCGCTGCAAGGGATTGGCAATGATCTCAATAATTCGATCAGCGGCAATGCGGGCGGCAACAATCTGTCCGGCGGCGCGGGTGATGACTACATCGCCGGCGGCGGAGGCAACGACACGATCCTCGGCGGCACTGGGTCCGATTCGCTGCGGGGCGAGGCCGGCAATGACACGATCGACAGCGGTTCGCGCGGCGCATCGCTGCCCGATCTACTTGACGGCGGCACGGGCGACGATCTACTGATCTCGGACGGCAGCGGCGCCAATTTCGCATTCTTGCGCGGCGACGGCATTGACATCATCGACAACCACGCAGCGACAGGAGCCGCCTCCGGTCTAATTTCGTTCTACAGCTCCGGAATCAATCCGAGCGACGTCCTGCTTTGGCGCGGCACTGGCGCGAATGTCAACGACCTAATCATCTCCCTCAAGACCACCTTGCAGACGATCACGGTCCGAAACCATTTCCTGACGACTGCGGGCAATCGTGCGGACGGTCTGTCCGGAATCAGTTTCTCGGACAACACGTTCTGGATGCGCTCGACGATCGATGCCAACACCATTAGCAACGGCCCCGTGCCAACGGAGGGCAACGACACCCTAGAGGGCACAAACGGAAACGACAGCATCAACGCGCTGGGAGGTGACGACACCGTCTATGGCTATGACGGCGATGACGGCCTGCAGGGCGGCTCGGGTAACGACACGCTTTACGGCGATGCCGGCAATGACGCCCTCGACGGAGGTGCGGGCAACGACACCCTATTCAGTGGGGGAGGCAACAACATCTTGTCGGGCGGCCCCGGCAACGACACCTACTGGGTGAACTCGACGGCCGACCTGGTCATCGAAGCGGCGGCTGAAGGAACCGACATCGTGAAGAGCGCTGTCACCTACATGCTCAGCGCAAATGTCGAGAATCTCTTGCTGACCGGAACCTCGTCGATCAATGGCACCGGCAACACGCTGTCAAATGCACTGACCGGCAACAGCGGCGCGAATCGCCTGGACGGGAGCATCGGTGCCGACACGATGGCAGGCGGCGCCGGCGACGATGTCTATGTCGTCGATGACACGGCCGACATCATTACCGAGGGCGCAAGCGCAGGCAACGACCGCATCGAGGCGTCGGTCAGCTATACCTTGAGCGCCAATGTCGAGAGTCTGACTTTGACCGGGGCAGCAGCCATCAACGCGACCGGTAACTCGCTTAACAACGCTCTTACCGGCAACGCGGCCGCGAACCGTCTCGACGGGGGGGCGGGTGCGGACACCATGGTCGGCGGGGCCGGCGATGACCTTTACGTGGTCGATAGCTCCGGAGACATCGTTACCGAGCTCGCCAGCCAAGGCACCGATACCGTGCAATCGTCGATTGCCTACACGCTGGGCGCGAACGTCGAGAATCTCGAGCTGACCGGGACGGCGGCTATCAACGGTAGCGGCAACACACTGAACAACGCGCTATTTGGCAACAGTGCCACCAACCGACTCGACGGCGGCGCGGGCGCTGACACGATGGCCGGTGGCGTCGGCAACGACACTTACCTCGTCGACAACGCCGGCGATCTGGTAGTCGAAGCTGCCGGCGGCGGAATCGACACTGTCGAAGCCAGCATCACTCACACGCTCGGCCTCGAAGTCGAGAATCTAGTGCTCACCGGGACGTCGGCCATTAATGGGACCGGCAATATCCTTGCAAACGTCCTCACCGGAAATGCCGCCGTCAATGTCCTGCTCGGAGGCGATGGAGACGACACAATCACTGGCGTCTCTGGCGCGGACACATTGGACGGTGGCCCGGGAAACGACGTTCTGAACTCCGACGGCAGCGGGGCCACGTTCTCGATGCTTCGCAGCGACGAGGTCGACGTGATCAACAATCATGCGGCCAGCGGCGCAGCCTCAGGCATCCTTTCATTCCTTGGTACCGGCATCCGATCGGGAGACGTCCAGCTGACGCGCGGCACGGGCGTCGATTCGGATGATCTGATCGTGTCGGTTGGAATTGGTGGCCAAGCAGTCATCGTGCGACGCCATTTCCTACTGACCGGTGCGAATCGCTCGGACGGCGTCTCGACCATTCGTTTCGACGATGAGACCTCGTGGTCTCGCTCCACGATCGATGCCAATACGATGAGCTCTAACGTTCCCACCGAGGGGAACGATGTACTGAATGGGTCTGTCGGGAACGACAGCATCAATGCACTCGGTGGTGACGACATTGTTTACGGCGATGCCGGGAATGATGTTCTGCAAGGCGGCACTGGCAATGACCGCCTCGACGGTGGCGCCGGTAGCGACAGCCTGGTGGGCGGCGCCGGCAATGACACGTACGTGGTCGACAACGTCGCCGACGTCGTCACCGAGGCGGCGGCCGGCGGCGCCGACACGGTAGAGTCCAGCATCACGTACACACTCGGCACTGAGGTCGAGAACCTGACGCTGACCGGTGCGGCCGCGATCAACGCCACTGGCAACCCGCTCGCCAACACACTGCGCGGCAATGCGGCGGCCAACGTGCTGAGTGGCGGCACCGGGGCCGACACGCTGATCGGTGGTGCCGGCAACGACAGCTACACGGTGGACAACGTCGGCGATGTGACTACGGAGCTTGCCGACGAAGGCACCGACCTCGTCAACTCCTCGATCACGTGGACGCTCTCGGCCAACGTCGAGAACCTGACGCTGACCGGCACCGGTGCCATCAACGCCACCGGCAACACGCTCGCCAACAGCCTCACCGGCAACTCCGGCGCCAACCGGCTGGATGGCGGCGTCGGCGTCGACACGCTGGCCGGTGCAGCCGGCAACGACATCTATGTGGTCGACAACGCCGGCGACCTCGTGGTCGAAGCCGCCAGTGGTGGCACCGACACCGTTGAATCGAGTGTCAGCTACACGTTGGGCACCGAAGTCGAGAACCTGACGCTGACCGGCGCCACCGCCATCAACGGCACCGGCAATACCCTCAACAACACCCTCACCGGCAACGCCGCCGCCAACCTGCTCACCGGTGGCGCCGGCAACGACACCCTTAGCGGCGGCGCCGGCATCGACACCCTGGTCGGTGGCGCGGGCAACGACATCTATGCCGTCGATGTCGTGGGCGACGTCGTCACTGAGCTGTTGAACGAGGGCACCGACACGGTGCAGACCGCCCTCACCTACACCCTCGGCGCCAACGTCGAGAACCTGACGCTGACCGGAGCCGCGACCGTCAACGGCAGCGGCAACGATCTCGCCAACACCCTCACCGGCAACAGTGCAGCGAACGTTCTGACCGGCGGTCTCGGCAACGACACTTTGAACGGCGGTGCCGGCGTCGACACGCTGATCGGCGGAGCCGGCAACGACATCTATGTTGTTGACGTCCTGGGCGATGTCGTGACCGAGCTGGCCAACGAGGGCACCGACACGATCCAGACAGCGCTTACCTACACGCTCGGCGCCACACTCGAGAATCTGACCTTGACCGGCTCGGCAGCCATCAACGGCACCGGCAACACGGCCAACAACACGATCACCGGTAACACCGCCAACAACGTGCTGACCGGCGGGGCCGGCAACGACACGCTGAATGGGGGTGCCGGCAGTCGACACCTTGGTCGGCGGTGTCGGCAACGACACCTACGTGGTCGATGTCGCCGGCGACGTCGTCACCGAGCTGGCCGGCGAAGGCACCGACACCGTGCAGTCGGCCATCACCTACGTGCTCGGCGCCACGCTGGAGAACCTGACCTTGACCGGAGCCGCAGCAATCAACGGCACCGGCAATACGGTCGACAACCTGCTGACCGGCAACAGCGCGGTCAACACCCTGACCGGCGGCGCCGGCAACGACACCCTCAACGGCGGCGCCGGCGCCGACACGCTGGTCGGCGGTACCGGCAACGACAGCTACACGGTCGACAACGTCGGCGATGTCACAACGGAGCTCGCCGACGAAGGCACCGATCTCGTCAACGTCCTCGATCACGCTGGACGCTCGCAGCGAACGTCGAGAACCTGACGCTGACCGGCACCACCGCCATCAACGGCACCGGCAACACGCTCGACAACCTGCTGACCGGCAACAGCGCCGCCAACGTGCTGACCGGCGGCGCCGGCAACGACACGCTCAACGGCGCTGCCGGCGCCGACACGCTGGTCGGCGGTACCGGCAACGACAGCTACACGGTCGACAACGCCGGCGACGTCATCACCGAGTTGGCCGGCGAAGGCACCGACCTCGTCAACTCCATCGATCACCTGGACGCTCGCGGCCAACCTCGAGAACCTGACGCTGACCGGCGCCACCGCCATCAACGGCACCGGCAACACGCTGGACAACACTGATCATCGGCAACAGCGCCGCCAACGTGCTCAGCGGCGGCGCCGGCAACGACACGCTGAACGGCGGTGCCGGCGCCGATAACCTGATCGGCAGCAGCGGCAACGACACCTATGTGGTCGATAACGCCAGCGACGTCACGACCGAGCTCGTCAGCGAAGGCACTGACACCGTGCAGTCGGCGATCACGTGGACCCTCGCGGCCAACGTCGAGAACCTGACGCTGACCGGCGCGGCCGTCATCAATGGCACCGGCAACACGCTGAACAACAGCCTGGTCGGCAACGCGGCGGCCAACGTGCTGAACGGCGGTGCCGGTAACGATGGGATGACGGGCGGCGCCGGCAATGACACCTACGTGGTGGACAGCACCGCCGATGCGACGACGGAACTGGCCGGGGAAGGCACGGACCTGGTCCAGTCGATGGTGACCTGGACGCTGGCAGGCAACGTCGAGAACCTGACGCTGACTGGGGTCGCGGCGATCAACGGCACCGGCAACACGCTCGACAACCTGATCATCGGCAACAGCGCCAATAACACGCTGTCCGGCGCCGCGGGCAACGACACGCTCACCGACTCTGCAGGCGCCAACGTCTTCATCGGCGGCGCCGGCAACGACACGCTCAACGTCACCAGCACTGGCATCGACCGCATCGCGCTGGCGCGCGGCCACGGCGTCGACACGGTAAACGGCAGCGGCAGCGCCGCCAACGACGTGCTGGAGGTCTCCAACGGCATCACCAAAACCGCCATGGGGCTCATCAAGAGCGGCAACGACCTGCTGCTCGACTTGGGCGCGGGCGAGTCGGTGACGCTGCGCAACTGGTATGCCGGGGTACGCAACGTCGGCACGCTGAAGATCATCGGCGATGCGGCCTGGGTGCCGGGTCAGACCGGCACGCCGACGCTGGTCGAAACGCTCAGCCTGGTGACGCTGGCGTCGCAGTTTGATGCGGCGCGCACCGCCGATCCGCTGCTGACCCGCTGGCCGCTGTCGTCGGCCGCGATCGCGCTGGTCTCGCGCACCGCAGCGTTCAGCGATGAGGCGCCGAACACCACTGCCACCGCGCCGCGGCGCAGCGCCACGGTCCTGACGCCGAAGTCGGCGCTGCTGCGCTCGGCACTGGAGCCGGCGGACGCGGTGATCGCCACACGGGGAAGCCTGCGCAACCTGCGGGCTCTGCTCGACGTCTGGGCACCGACCACCGAGGCAGCCTCAAAGAACGACGGCTGGCTGAAGGCAGCAGCAGAGGCGACGGCGCTCAATGCTGAGACCCACTCGACCGATGACGTCAACGGCGCGATCGTGATGGGTGCAGACGAAGCGCCGCCGGAGTGGGCGCAGGAACCTAACCTCGCCAAGCCCCGCTCCACCGTGCGGACGCTGCCGCCGCAACACACAACCGCCTGGTGGGAGGACACCACCATCACGCGGAACGTGGCGCCACTGATCAAGCATGCGGCAGCCGTTGCTGGATGGGAGGCCGTAAGCGCCGTCAGCATGGAGTCCGCTGATACCACGAGCGTGGTTGCGAAGTCGTCACACACGTCGGCTGATCTTGTGTCGCTCTCGTCAATTAGTGCACTGGACCCCGCAACCCACGAACTGGGGTCGCCCGCAACCTGGCTTCGAGTCAGCGCGGATCGCGACCGGAGAACCGAGATTCGTTAGTCCAGTAGGACCGACTGGTGGGCGGAACACGCCATGGGCGACGCGCGCGGACGCGGCGTCGCCGCGCTTGCCGAATGCGCCCTGCGGCGACCGTCAGCGCTTTCGGGGCGGCGAGGACGCCCGCCCTCGCGACATAGGGGGCTCGGCAATTTCAGCCAGCCACGCCCCCGCCTCACGGAACGGCCGACTCGACCGCTCAGCGCGGGCACGGATGTAGGCGCCCTCGATCGCCGTCAGCACCAGTCCGGCGAAGGACCGCGAACGCCGCGCGTCGCCCAGGTCCACATGCTGCGCGATCAACTCCACCCAGCGATCGAACGTCGCGCCCACTACCGCGCGCAGGGCCTCGTGTTCACCGTCGAGGTCGAGGCACACGGTTCCGAACGCGCAGCTCTTGCGGAAGTCAGCGCTTTCGACCCGCTGCCCGAAGGCGTCGAACAGGCGCCTCACCTTGGCGGCAGGCGTCCTGCCGGCGGCCAGCGCTTCCTCGATGAAGCGCATGACCCGCGGCGAATAAGTCTCCAGCGCCTCGGTGACGACCTGCTGCTTACCGTTCGGAAAGAAGTGGTAGACGGACCCCTTCGGCGCGGCGCTTTCGCGCACGATCTCGTTGATGCCCGCGCCCGACAGGCCGGAACCACGCATCAGTTCGATCGCCGCCTCGATCATGCGCTGGCGGCTGCCCGGCATTTCCTGCATCGAGCCTTGACTCCATAACTAGACCAGTCTATATATTACGCACATCCCCAGCGAAGACAAGGTGCTGCCATGAACGATGCCGCCGTCGAAGTCCGTGCCACCGTCAGCGCTGAGGAGTGGCAGTTGCGCGTGGACCTCGCGGCCTGCTACCGGCTGGTGGCGATGTTCCACTGGGACGACCTCATCTTCACGCACATTTCGGCGCGCCTGCCTGGCCCGGACCACCACTTCCTGATCAACCCCTACGGGATGATGTTCGACGAGATCACGGCCTCCAGCCTGGTGAAGATCGACCTGCACGGCAACAAGATCGCGCCGAGCCCGTACGAGATCAATCCCGCCGGCTTCACGATTCACAGCGCGATCCACGCCGCACGAGACGACGCGCAATGCGTGCTGCATGTCCACAGCGTCAACGGCATCGCGGTCTCGGCGCAGGACAATGGCCTGCTGCCGCTGTCGCAGCACGCGATGTTCGTGCTCTCGTCTCTGGCCTATCACGACTACGAAGGCGTCGCGCTCAATGAGGACGAGAAGCCGCGCATGGTCGGCGACCTCGGCGACAAGCGCTTCCTGATGCTGCGCAATCACGGCCTGCTGACGGTCGGGCGCTCGGTCGCCGAGGCCTTCGTCGCGATGTACTTCTTCGAGGCCGCCTGCCTGATGCAGGTGCGGGCGCAGAGTGGTGGCGGCAAACTGCGCCATATCAGCCAGGGCATCGTCGACGGCGCGCAGGAGCAATGGGAACGCGTGACGCACGGCGCAGGCGGCAATCTGGCCTGGCCCGCCCTGCTGCGCAAGCTCGATCGCGTCGACAGCGGCTTTCGGCATTGACGCGGCGGCCGGAGACCGTCGCCGGGTCCGCCGCAGTCGGCCAGCTTCGCGTGTTCGGCGCGGGCGTGCTCTGTCCGAAGTAACCCCCGTTCGCAGGAGAAGACCTTGAGCGACTCGTCACCGACCATCCGTTCGCTGACGGTGCGCGCCGTGCGCGTGCCGATGACCGAACCGCACCGTACGGCCAGCGGCATCATCACCGAGTCACCGCTGGTCCTGACCGACGTCATCACCGATGCGGGAGTCGAAGGCCACAGCATCACGTTCACTTACACCCCGGCCGCATTGCGGCCGACCGCCGACGTGATCCGCAATCTCGAGCCACTGATCAGCGGCGATGCGCTGGCGCCGCTCGACGTCGAGCAGAAGCTCGCGCGGCGCTTCCGGCTGCTTGGGACGCAAGGCCTGGTCGGCATGGCGCTGGCCGCGATCGACATGGCGCTGTGGGACGCGCTCGCCCGCCTGCAGGGCGTATCGCTGGTTCGCCTGCTGGGTGGCGCAGAAAGACCGTTGCGTCCTTACGGCGCGATCGGTTACGACGGCCCCGAGGGCTGCGCCAAGGCGGCGGCGGGCTGGGCGCGACGCGGCTTCACTGGCATCAAGGCCAAGATCGGCTATCCGACAGTGCAGGAGGATCTCGACGTCGTACGGGCGATGCGGGAGGTCGCCGGTGCGAGCATGGCCATCATGGTCGACTACAACCAGTGCCTCTCCCCTACCGAGGCGGTGCAGCGCCTGCGCGTGCTCGACGGCGAAGGTCTCGTGTGGGTCGAGGAGCCGACACTGGCACACGACTACGCCGGGCATGCACAGGTTGCACAGGCCGCACACACGCCGATCCAGTGCGGCGAGAACTGGTGGGGCATACAGGACATGCAGCACGCGATCGAAGCCGGTGCCTCCGACTACGTGATGCCCGACGTGATGAAGATCGGCGGAGTGACCGGCTGGCTACGCGCGGCAGCACTCGCCCACGCGAAGGGCCTGCGCATGTCCAATCATTTGTGGCCTGAGCTGAGCGCGCGACTGCTGTGCTGCACGCCGACGGCGCACTGGCTTGAGTATGCGGACTGGTGGAACCCGATCCTCGCGGAGCCGCTCGCGGTCGACGACGGCATGGCGATTGTCAGCCAGGCGCCGGGCAGCGGCATCGAGTGGAACCGCGCGGCGGTGGAACGTTACTCAGCCTGACTCGTGGCGACTTACTCCCGCGAGCCGCGGCGCGCAGTTGACCGCCGGAGCGACGGATAGGCGCTCAGTTCCAGCGTGGCGCGACCACCGCGCCGCACGGTGAGGTGCGCTCGCCCGCCGATCGGCAGCGTCAGCTTGCGCGCCAGATGGCCATAGGGCAGACCGGTGTACACCGGAACGCCGGCGATCTCCCGCAGTCGCGCGACGACGGCGGCCAGATCGAAGCCGTTGTCATTCGGCATCGGCGTCACCGGATCGAAGTCACCGAGCACGATGGCCCGCTGCTGCTGCAGCACGCCGACATGCGCGAGCTGATAGAACAGCCGCTCGATCTTGTAGGCCGGCTCATTGACATCCTCGACCACGAGGATGCCGTGGCGCACGCGTGGGAAGAACGGCGTGCCGAGCAGCGCCGCGACCATCACGAGATTGCCGCCCCACAAGCCGCCCCGCATGCTCGCCGACCGGTCCGTGCAGGGTCACGTCGACCGAGTAGCGCGGGGTTTCGATGAGCCCGAAGAAATGCTCGATCGTGTAAGGGTCGGGCGCTGCGGCGCCGAAGTCGCCCGCCGAAGGTCCTGACAGGCTGACTCCGCCGGCGCGCGCCAGATACGCGAGGTTGAATGCGGTGAAGTCGCTGTAACCCGCGATCACCGGCTTGCGTGCCTTGATCGCCGTGTAATCGATGCGGTCGAGCAGGCGTGACAGGCCGTAACCGCCGCGTGCGGAGAGGACCACATCGATCGACGGATCGGTCGCGAAGCGCATCAGGTCAGCGAGGCGGAGCTCATCCGGACCAGCGAAACGCTGCTCGCGCGAGAACACGCTCTCGCCGGCCTCCACCTGCCAGCCGCGCCCGCTGAAGAACGTCGCCGCACGATCGACGACGGCGGGGTCGGGCATGTAGCCGGAGGGCGCGACGAGCCCCAGTGTCCTACGCGTCATCGCCCTCGTCCTCCGCCGGTAGTAGTCCGCTCCGGCGATGTTCGCGGCGCTCGGCAAAGAAGCGCGACAGCAGTGCGCCGGCCTCCTCGGCAAGCACGCCGGCACGAACGCTGGTGTGGTGGTTCAGCCGCGGCTCGTCGAACAGGTTGACCACGCTGCCGCACGCGCCGGTCTTGGGATCGGCGGCGCCGTAGACGAGACGCTTGATGCGAGCGTGCTGCATGGCGCCCGCACACATCGCGCACGGCTCGAGCGTGACGTAGAGCTCACAGTGGTTCAGCCGATAGTTGCCGAGCAGTTCGGCCGCCGCGCGCATCGCCTGGATCTCGGCGTGGGCGGTCGGGTCGCTGTTGCCGATCGGCTGGTTGAAGCCGGTGGCAATGACCTGCCCGTCGCGAACGACGACGGCGCCCACGGGGACCTCCGCAAGCGCCCACGCGTTGTGCGCCTGGTCGAGTGCCAGCCGCATGTAGGTGGCATCGGCATCCTCGGCAGGCCGCTCTTCTTCAGTCACCTCGATCTGGCTGGCCAGCCAGGCCTGCCGCCGCGCTTCGCGCTGCGCATCGTGAGTCTCGCGCGCGGTCGACACGGCCCGGCCGATCTGCATGTGCATCCAGCGCTGCGGCCGCGTCGGCAAGCCACGCCGGCAACGTTCCCCGGTGGTAGTCGGTGCCGTAATCGGAGCGCCGAAGAAAGCCGGTATCGACCAGCCAGCGCCGCAGTTCGACGTGGTCGGTGTCCAGCATGACGCCAGCGCCGGCGAGAAACGCTTTCAGCACCTCATTGGCCGCGCGCTCGTCAAGCAGCCGGTCCGCCGGAAACCACAGATAGGCACTCGCGAATACGAGTTCGAGGTCGCGGCCGTCCTTCTGCTGTAGCGAAGATAGGTGCACACCATTGCGGACTGCAAGCTGGGCCATGCGGTCCAGCCAGCCGGACGCGGAGATCGCATCATGCATTTGCGTCATGGCGCGCAGTCTACCGAGGCAGGCCCACGGACCTGGTACCACGCATCGGAGCGGCGACGCCCGCCACGGCAGGCCAGTTGTGTCCTCTGCCAACCGTCAACCCCGCTGCACCGCCGCATCAATTCATCACGGCCATGGACTCGCAGGGAAGTTTTGTTGACAATCCGCTTCGTAACGGCTGGCGTAACAGATTCATCGTTGCGGTACTACCAAGCGAGGAGGGCTCGGCATGGGAATAGCCATTGCGCTGGTGCTGTTGGTCGTGGCATCAGTGCTGTTTCACTTCCTGAGCCCGTGGTATTTCACGCCGATCGCTTCCAACTGGGGCGCCATCGACGACACCATAAGCATCACGTTCTGGGTCACCGGTGCGGTCTTCGTCATCGTCAACCTGTTCCTGGCGTACGCGGTGTACCGCTACCGCAATCGGCACGGCGCGCGCGCGCATTACGAACCCGAGAACAAGAAGCTCGAATGGTGGCTGTTCGGAGTGACGGCGGTGGGTGTGGCGGCCATGCTTGCGCCTGGCCTCTTCGTCTGGGCGAAGTTCGTCGACGTGCCGAAAGACGCCACGGAAGTCGAGGCAGTGGGACAGCAATGGCACTGGATGTACCGCTTCCCCGGCAAGGACGGCAAGCTCGGCACGGTCAGTGCGCAGTACGTCAGCGACGACAACCCGTTCGGCATGAATCCACGCGACCCAGACGGACAAGATGACGTCCTGATCGCCAATCCGGAGGTGCAGCTGCCGCTCGGCAAGCCGGTCAAGGTACTGCTTCGCTCGAAGGACGTACTGCACAATTTCTCGATTGCACAGATTCGCGTCAAGATGGACCTCGTGCCTGGCCTGGTCACGCATGTCTGGTTCACGCCCACCCGCACCGGAAACTTCGACCTCCTGTGCGAGGAACTGTGCGGCGTCGGTCACTTCGCGATGCGCGGGCGGATGGTGATCGAAGAGGAAGCGGCGTTCCGGACCTGGCTGCGACAGCCAACCGACGTTTGCGCAGTCGGCAGGCGCGGCCGAAGGCGATCGCCGCGGCCGGCGAGTCGCTGTTCGCCGCCTGTGCGCGCGTGCCACGGCGCGCAGGGTGAAGGCAATCGCGCAACTCAATGCGCCGAAACTGGCCGGCCAGGGCGCGTGGTACCTGAGCCGCCAGCTGATGCAGTTCAAGCAGGGCGCCCGCGGTACGCACGACAAGGATGAATTCGGCAAGATCATGGCGCCGATGGCGGCCATGCTGGCGGACGATGCCGCGATCGCCAATGTCGTCGCCTACATCAGCACGCTGCCGGACAAGCCTGCGCCGGCGACGGTCAAGGGAGATCCGCGACAACGGCAGGCAGCGCTACGTGACCTGCGGCACCTGTCACGGCGCCGGACGGCCGGGGCATCCAGGCGACGAACGCTCCACGGCTCAAGGGCATGAGCGACTGGTACATGGTGACGCAACTGAAGAACTTCCGGGACGGGCGTCCGCGGCTCCCATCCGCAGGACCTGCACGGGTCGCAGATGGCGCTGATGGCCGCCGATCCTCGACCGACGACCGCGCCATCAACGATGTCGTCGCCTACATCAATACCTTCGATGACGCATCGCGCCGGACATGCTGACACGAACGAATCGGGCAGCAGCTTCGAGCGAAGGGAACCGCTAATGTCCAGCCTACGTCGCGCATGACGAATCGGACTACGCACCGCCCGCCGAAGTGGCGGAGATGGAGCTCTACCATCCGAAGATCGTTCATCGGCAAGTACATCTGGAGCCAGGACGCGAAGGTCATCGCGATCCAGTACGCGGTCACGGCGATCGGCATCGGCCTGGTGGCGCTGGTGCTGTCGTGGCTGATGCGGCTGCAGCTGGCGTTGCCGAACCAGTTCGCGTTCATCGATCCGCGCAACTACCTGCAGTTCGTCAGCATGCACGGGATGATCATGGTGATCTACCTGCTGACCGCGCTGTTCCTCGGCGGTTTCGGCAACTACCTGATCCCGCTGATGGTCGGCGCGCGCGACATGGTGTTCCCGTACGTCAACATGCTGAGCTACTGGGTCTACCTGTTCGCCGTGCTGCTGCTGGTCGCGAGCTTCTTCGTCCCCGGCGGCCCGACCGGCGCCGGCTGGACCCTGTATCCGCCGCAGGCGATTCTCGACGGCACCCCGGGGGCGACCTGGGGAATCATCCTGATGCTCGTGTCGCTGGCGTTCTTCATCATCGGCTTCACGATGGGCGGCCTGAACTACGTGGTGACCGTGCTGCAGGCGCGCACGCGCGGCATGACGATGATGCGGTTGCCGCTGACGATCTGGGGCATCTTCATGGCAACGGTCCTGGCGCTGCTCGCCTTTCCGGCGCTGTTCGTCAGCGCGATCATGATGATCCTCGACCTGACGCTCGGCACCAGCTTCTTCATGCCGGCCATCGTCTCCAAGGGCCAGCAACTCGGCCATTCCGGCGGCAGTCCGATACTGTTCCAGCATCTGTTCTGGTTCTTCGGACACCCCGAGGTCTACATCGTCGCGCTGCCGGCGTTCGGCATCGTCTCCGATCTCGATCAGCGATCCACGCCCGCAAGAACATCTTCGGCTACCGCATGATGGTCTGGGCGATCGTGGCGATCGGCGGACTGAGCTTCATCGTGTGGGCGCACCACATGTACGTCAGCGGCATGAATCCGTACTTCGGCTTCTTCTTCGCGACGACCACGCTGATCATCGCGATACCGACGGCCATCAAGGTCTACAACTGGGTGCTGACGCTGTGGCGCGGCGACATCCATCTCACCGTGCCGATGCTGTTCGCGATCGGCTTCATCTTCACCTTCATCAATGGCGGGCTGACCGGACTTTTCCTCGGGCAACGTGGTCGTCGACCTGCCGCTGTCGGACACGATGTTCGTCGTCGCGCACTTCCACATGGTGATGGCGATCGCGCCGATCCTGGTCGTCTTCGGCGCCATCTACCACTGGTACCCGAAGATCACCGGTCGCATGCTGAACGACACGCTGGGCCAGATCCACTTCTGGATCACGTTCGTCGGCAGCTACGCGATCTACTACCCGATGCACTACCTCGGGTTCATGGGGGTGCCGCGCCGCTACTACGCGATCGGCGGCACGAACTTCATACCGGAGTCAGCGCACTCGCTCAACGTCGCCATCACGGTCGCCGCGCTGGTCGTCGGCGCCGCGCAGATGCTGTTCCTCTACAACCTCATCTCGAGCTACTTCAAGGGCAGGCCGTCCGGCGGCAACCCGTGGAACGCCACGACGCTCGAATGGCAGACGCCGGAAACACCGCCGGCGCACGGCAACTTCGGCAAGGACCTGCCGGTCGTCTATCGCTGGGCCTACGACTACAGCGTGCCGGGCGTCAAGGACGACTTCATACCGCAGAACGTACCGCCAGCCGACGTGGCTGCGGGCCGGTGGACCAAGTCCTGACACAGCACGGACACGCGCATGACCTATCACGCTGGTGTTCCTTGCGCTACTGATGGCCTCCGTCATTTGGTGGCTGGTCCGGCAGAGCGTCAACGTGCAGCCGTGGGTGGCCGAAGCGGGCGCCCAGGATGTGCACGGCGCAGTTCTGGCTCGCCCGGCCGCCAAGACTGCGCTATGGGTCTTTCTGGCCGTCGCGACGTCGCTCTTTGCGCTGTTCATCAGCGCGTATGCGATGCGCATCAGTTTTGTCGACTGGCGCCCGCTGCCACAGCCACGGCTGCTGGCGCTCAACACGGCCGTGCTGGTCCTTGCCAGCGTCGCGATGCAGTGGGCCGTCTACGCCGCGCCGCAGGCATGATCTGGCTGCGTTACGTACCCGGTCTGCTCGCCGGCGGCGTACTTACCGTCGCCTTCGTCGTCGGACAGCTGGCGGTCTGGAAGCAGTTGGGCGACGCGGGCTACTTCGTCGCGACCAGTGCGGCAACCGGATTCTTCTACCTGCTGACCGCAGTGCATGGCCTGCACGTCCTCGGCGGGCTGGTCGGCTGGAGCCGCACGGCCGCAGGGGCGTGGCGCGGGGCCACGGCGCCACAGACTGACATGAGTGTCGAGCTGTGCGCGATCTACTGGCACTTCCTGCTGGTTGTCTGGGTCGTGCTCTTTGCCGTGCTGGCGTCGAGTTACCTGGGGTTGTCGATCTGCTCGACGAGCGTTCCGTTGTGACCCGCCGCGCCGACAGGCATCGGTAAGGAGATCTGAACATGGCGCCACATCAGGCAACCGGTACTGCGGCTTCCCTGCCCCCGGCCCAGGGTCTGCAGGGTGTCGTCGCGGACTTCTCCTCGGACCAGCGGGCGTTCAAGAACGTGCCCTGGGGCAAGCCGATGATGTGGATCTTCCTCGTCAGCGACACCTTCATCTTCGGCAGCTTCCTGATCTCGTACATGACGGTACGGATCTCGACGACGGTGCCGTGGCCGAATCCCAGCGAGGTGTTCTCGCTGACAGTCTTCGGCAACAACGTCCCGCTGCTGCTGATCGCGATCATGACCTTCGTGCTGATCAGCAGCAGCGGGACGATGGCCCTCGCGGTGAATTACGGCTATCGCCGGGACCGTCGCAAGACCTTCTTCCTGCTGCTGGCGACGGCGGCGCTGGGCGCGACCTTCGTCGGCATGCAGGCTTTCGAGTGGACCAAGCTGATCATGGAAGGCGTGCGGCCGTGGGGAAACCCGTGGGGAGCCGCACAGTTCGGCTCGGCGTTCTTCATGATCACCGGCTTTCACGGCACGCACGTGACGATCGGCGTCATCTTTCTGATCATCGTCGCCGATGAAGGTCTGGCGCGGCGATCTCGATCGCGAGCGCGCGGGATTCCTCACCGGTCGCCGAGGCAACTACGAGATCGTCGAGATCATGGGCCTGTACTGGCACTTCGTCGATCTGGTCTGGGTGTTCATCTTCGCTTTCTTCTATCTCTGGTAGCGAACCGGGAGGGTTGGCACATGGCACATGCAGAGACTCATCATGCGCATGCCGAGGCTCAGCCTGGCGCGCACGTCCAGGGGCAGCAGCATCCGCTCGGCGTCTATTTCAAGATCTGGGGGCTGCTGTTCGTCCTCAGCATCGCGTCGTATCTCGTCGACTACTTCCACGTGCAGGGACTGCTCAGGTGGTCCCTGATCATCGTGTTCATGCTGCTGAAGGCGGGCCTGATCGTTGCTGTCTTCATGCACATGATGTGGGAACGAATGGCGCTCGTTTACGCGATCGTCATTCCGCCGGTGCTCCTGCTGACGCTCGTGGGTATCGGAGCGCTTGACGGCAAATACACCTTCACCACGCGCGGCACGTTCTTCGGTAACGAGGCGCCTGCGCCGGGCCCGGCCCCGCCAAAGCACTGAGCGGAGCGCCGCGGCAACGCTATCGGACGAGTTTCAGGCGTCGACGTGTCGCCCGCCGATGGCAAGCCACTGCTCGGCGAGGCGCCGGGCATCCTCCGCGGAGCGCGTCTTGACACCGGCGAGAATGCCGCCGTCGTGGATCTCAGCCTCGTATTGGCGTAGACGTTCCTCCGGAATACCCCAGTCCGCGAGCGCGCCAATTAGCCCTGCCGCGAGGCCGGTGGCCCCGGCGCCGGCGATTGCTGCGGCGATCGGGCCTGCGACCACAAGACCGATGCCCGAGAGCGCTACGGTCGTACCGACAGCGGCCAAGATCGGAATCAGGATGCTGATCCGTCCGCCCTTCGGGCCACCCAGTTCACCGCCTTCCGCAGCCTTGCGCGCGAGGTCCGTATCGATCGGCCGGTCTTCGGAAAAGTACCGCTTGCGAGTCTCGTCCGACATGACGACATTGATGTCGCCCTTGTCGTAGCCGAATCCGGTGGCCGCCTGGTAGGCGCGCTCGACGCTCGCGCCGTCGCTGAATATTCCGGTGACCATTTTCCGGCCGCCGTTGGATGCCTTGTCGGTCATCGCGCTTCCTCGAGCCGGGAATTGCTCCCGTGTATCAAGGAAGGAGCAAGCGATGCACCCGCCGGCCTAACTGAACTGACACCGGCACGAGGCTGCCGGTAGTGGTACTCCCGCTACCGGGTGGCGACTGCAGAGTTCAGCGCGTTACAAGGCGTGCCGAACGATTCCCAGCTTCTGCTGCAGGCTGACTATCCAGTGCTGTGTGGAGACGCCGGTACCGGCCAACTCAACCCCCGGATGGGCAGTGAGCAGCTTCTCCAGGATCGGTTCCTGGCTGGGCTCGAGGTCGACAAGGAAAATATGCTTGCCGTCCTTCAGTGCCTGCTCGAAGCGCGTGAAGTTGTGATTCGGGCGCTGAATCCCCGACAAGCCACCTTCCCAGGTGCAGAACCCCAGCAGCATCACGGCCAGGAAGATGAACGGCACCCAGCCGGCCGCGGTTTGGGTCCAGCCCGCAAAGTAGGCCACCGCAAGCACCAGCACGAAGGCAGCCAGGCCAACGAGCGCACCCCGGGTCGTCGAATGAACCAGATCGCTCTTCATGAACGACCGGACACTGTTCAGATGCTCATGGCTCGACGCATCCGCATCGTTGGCGCTGAGCACATGAATCTGAGGTCTGGAGACGCCGGCGGCCTCCAGCTGCTCCTCGAAGAGTTCAAGATCGTCGAGGCTGTTACTGATGAAGTAGTGGCGCAGCATTTTCATCGTTTCCTCCGTCCATCGCTTGTCGTCGGGGCAATCGTCGTGCACAGGGAACAGGAACTCAGAGCAGTCTCGTGAAAAGCAGCATTGTCACGGCTTCCATCATGGCCGCGCCGTAGTGATCGATCAGTAGCAGGCCGAAGAGCGCGGCGAGGTAATTGATCGAAAAGCGAAACGTCTGTCGCGCCAACGCATCGCTGTACTTCAGGTGCAGGCGCCAGGCGTAGGCGATGAACCGGATGTTCAGTGCAGTGGCTCCAAGCGCGTACAGCGGTCCGCTCAATCCGGTTGCATAAGGCAGCAGCGCAACGATCGCCAGGACGAGCGTGTAGGCAAGAATGCTCTTGCGCGTGTAGGCGCTGCCGTGCGTGACCGGCAGCATCGGAATTCCGGCCTTCGCGTATTCAGTCTCCCGGTAGAGCGCCAGAGACCAGAAGTGAGGCGGGGTCCAGATGAAGACGATCAGGAAGAGAGTCATGGCCTCGGGCGACAGGGCGCCAGTGACGGCGGTCCAGCCGAGCACGGGTGGCGCGGCTCCCGCTGCCCCACCGATGACGATGTTCTGGGGTGTGAGCGGCTTAAGGAAGATCGTGTAGACGACCGAGTAGCCGACAAGTGCGAATAGCGTAAGCACTGCGGTCAACGTATTGACGCCGAAGGCCAGGATCGCCGTCGAGAGCACAGCGAGCGCCCCGGCGAAGACAACCGCCTGTGTCGCGGACAGCTGATGCCTGGGCAAGGGCCGAGCGCGGGTGCGCGCCATGATCGCGTCGGCGCGGCGATCCAGCACGTGGTTGAACGCTGCGGCGGAGCCGGCGGCCAGCGCAATTCCCAGCGTCGCCAGCATGATGATCTGTGGTGTGGCCGGTGCGGGCGTGGCCAGCAGCATGCCAACCACGGCCGTGAAAACAATCAGCAGGACGACGCGCGGCTTCGTTAGTTCAAAGTAGGCGGCCCACCGGAGGCCGAGTCGACTCGGACGAAGCGCAGGCGCAACAACCGCGTGCGGCACCTTCATCGCGCTGTCAGGGGCACGATCTGCAGTGGCCTCGCAATTGCTGCGAGGTGTTGCCCTTGGTGCACTCCTGCGCTTCCTGTTTCACGATGGATGTAACGGAGCACGTTACTTGAATGGCTTTTCATCGGCAATGGATATGCTGGGTATATCGCCCTGCTGCAATGCGGAAAAAAACTGGCACAGGCATGGTCTTGGCTTGTCGGGTGCTACGGCGGCGCGTAGAAGTCCTGCGAAGTCCGCACCTTGGTCATGAATCGGTGCCCTCTTGTCCATCTCCGTACTCACACACCACCAGCCTGATCGGGAGGCAGTCATGATGCAGCTTCAATCGCGAGAACGTCACGCAGGGGACTGGCCTGCTGCAGCCGTTGCGGGGTTCGGCGCAGGCGCCATCCTGATGGTGCTGGATCTGTTCTGGTCCATTGCCGTGACCGGGTCAGGTCCGTGGGCTGCCCCGCGCATGATCGCGGCCATCTTTATGGGACCGGAAGTGCTGCAGTCGTCCGAGTTCAGCTTGAGTGTGGTGACGATCGCACTTATCGCCCACTACGCCTTGGGCGTCGTCGGCGGCATGGTGTTCGCGGCAATCTGTGCGCCGCTGCGCCTTGATGCAAACCTGGCTCGTGCCGTCCTGGCCGGCGCCGCGTTTGGCCTCGCGCTTTACTTCATCAACTTTTACGCAGTGGCCAGCGTCTTTCCGTGGTTCGTCGAGGTCCGCGGCTGGTTAGCGCTCCTGATTAACCTGGTCTTCGGCGTTTCCGCGGCGGTGCTGTACTGGAAGCTGCAACGGCGCGGCGACGCACACCAGGGGCTGCAGGAAGCGCTCTAGCCGCGCGCCATTCTCCGGATGGCAATAGTCGAGCGGCACGCTCGCTAGCGGTGGCGAGAGTGACAGCGTGGTGGTCCTAGCGTCTCGCTGCGAGGTGCGGCGGCGACCGCGAGCTGACGCGTGTCGGCCCCGTTTACATTCGTCTGCGCAAGACATCCTTAAGGATGATCTTAAGCGTCACCTTCTCGCCTATTAGTTAAAAAAAATCAACGGCTTGACCCAACGGAACCAGCAACTGGCGCGACTTTTGCGTAGTGCGACGTCGCACCGGATGACCTCGATGGTCGGGGCGTCAGAGCAGTGCTGGAAAGGCAATACATGTTCCTTACGAGATCACTTCCGGCCCTGCGATGGGCCAGGGCGATCGCCGCGGGGGCCCTTGGTTTAGCGGCCACCGTAGCGAACGCCGACTCGATATCTCCCACCAGTTACGCTGCCGACCTAGGCGTCGGCGACAGCGTCACGGTCCGCAAAACGGTAACGGTGACGAGTGAGCCGACCACGGCAGTCGTCGACGTGGTATTCCTGTTCGACATCACCGGAAGCATGGGCGGAGCGATCGCCGGCGCGAAGGCGTCCGCCGCCAGCATCCTTACCAGCCTGTCTTCGTTGGGCAGCGTTCAAAGTTCGACGGGCTGGTACGCTGACCCGACGTTCGACGGCACCAAGTCGCCGATGACGGGGACGAATGCCGTGACGATCGCGGCGATCAACTCGCTGGGTGCGTGCGACAGCGGCTCCGGGTTCGACGGTGGCCTCTGCGGCGGTGATACACCGGAAAAAATGTACGCCGGCATCGTCGACGCGACGAACAGCACCGCCTGGCGCGACGGCTCTAACCGGTTCATCATCGTACTTGGGGACGCTGCCAATAAGCCACCACCGGATGCCGCCGTCACCAATGCCGCGCTGACGGACAAGGATGTCGAAGTGATCGGGATCAACTTTGGCGCGATCGGCCCGTCCATCACGGCCCTCGGCGGAACGACGTATGCGTCGTCGACGTCCCCGGACGACATCGCGGATGCCATCATCGAAGGCATCACGTCGTCATTCGAAGAGTATTCGACGGTGACGGTCAACGACCTGAACAGCGGAATGCCGGAGATCGGCGTGTCAACGGTCTGCGTGTCAGCCAACATCGGCGCGTGCGTCGGGCCGAACGCAGTTGGCGAATACGACCGGTCCGTCGATCGCACCTTCGAGTTCGACGTGACGTTCACGCGGCTGGCGTTGGGTGAAGCTTCCTTCAATTCATTCGCACTCGTCGACCGTAGCATCGTCGCTACGGAAGCCGATTGCTTCGACTGCCGCAAGGTTCCCGAGCCGGGAACTCTGGCGCTGCTCGCAGTCGGTCTGCTCGGCTTGGGCGCAATGCGCCGTCGCGCCGAGGACTGATGTTGTAGGGCTTCAGTGCTTCGCAGGAAAGCGGCCTTCGGGCCGCTTTTCTTATGGCTTCGCTTAAAGCGCCTTCAGCCGCGATCTGGCGTCCGCTGCGTAGCGGAAGTCCTTGTCGAGTTCCAGCGCTTTCTTCAGGGCGGCCGCCGCTTCCTTCTTCTTGCCCTGTTCTGCGTAGACAACGCCAAGGTGATACCGGTAGATCGGTTGCGTGGGATTGTCCGCGATGGCCCGTTCGATCGCCTTGCCGGCTTTATCAAGTTCGCCTCGCGCGCGGTATACCCAGCCGAGCGTGTCATACAGGGTGGTCGTCTTTGGCGAGATCTCGATCGCCTTGTTGGCCCACGCCAGGGCCTCATCCAGACGATCCTTGCGTTCGGCAGCCATGAACGCGAGGTTGTTGTAGGCACCGAACATCCGCGGCTCATACTTGACCGCATCAAGATAGGCCTTCTCGGCCTCGGACCAGCGCTGCGCCCCCTGGAGCGCAACGCCCATCCGGAAATACAGCAGCGCAGGTTCCTTCACCGCCACCGCACCGGCACGGTACGCCGCTAACGCGCCGTCGATGTCGTTCTTCGCCAAGAGAAGATCCCCCCGCTCCACCTGGGCCGGAAGAAATCCCGGATCGATCTTGATGGCCTTATCAAGCTCGGCCAGCGCCAGGTCAAATTTCCCCTGCGATGCGTAAAGGCGCGCTAGCGAGTGCACCGGCGCTGGGTCGGCTGGCGCAAGCGACTCGGCCTGTCGGTAGACGATGACCGCTTCGTCCATGCGGCTCTGCGCGGCCAGTGCCCTGGCGAGCCCGAGGTATGCGCGAACGTAGCGGGCGTCGCGTTGTATGGCAGCACGATAGGCCTCCTCGGCTGCCTTCGGCTTTTTCAGCCCAGCCAGATAGGTTTCCCCAAGATCGGCTTGCGCTTCGGCAGAACCCGGATCGAGCGAAATCAACTTCTTGAACGACGTCTCAGCCTCGGCGTACCGACCTCGTCGGTATTGCTGCGTAGCCCATGTCCGCAGCGGAACCGTGTCCTTCGGATCGGCGGCCATGGCTTTCTGCAGCCATGAATCCACCTGCGCAGCGTCATTCCTGCGACCCGCGACTTCCGCCAGGCCCAGATACGCACCCGGGAGCTTCGGATCGAGGCGCGCGGCTTCCTTGAACGCAGCCTCTGCTGCGCCGTTCTCACCGCGACGCAATGCCTGGAAGCCCTCCTCCACCTTGGTCTGGGCGGCCGAAGCGGGTGCCGGTGCAGGGGTGGGTGCCTTGCGGGCGGCGCCCCCCCGTTCAATCGGGGCAGCGCAAACCTGCAACGGATGCGAAACAACCAGGCCTGCCGTCAGCCCGACGACGATGGACGCACGCAACTTCATGATGTCTGATACTCCCCGAAAGAATTGAACCTCTGGGCCACCGGCAGATCGACCGCTTTACGCGTGCCAGGCAGATCAACAGTTACCGGAGCCGACTGCGCCGTGACGCTATCGCCATAGGCCACCGGCCGCTCAGGGCGTTCGCATCGCATCCTACTTCTTCGCTCTGCCTGGCGGTAGTCGCTGACCGGGTAGACGCTGCGGCGTACCTGATCAGACGGTCGGCCACGTCGCGCGCAGCGATACCGACCACGCATAGGTGCGGCGCTCGCCGCTCACGCCGACACGGTTCACCGTCAGGGACATTGCGAACGACTTGCTGCTGGGTCGTACCGCTCCACTGCACGCACTTCCTCGATGTAGATCCCGGCAGCGCGGCGCCGAAGTGCGGTCGATGTCGAAGGCGTCTGGCATTCCAATTCGGCGTTCCGCGTGCCAAAACGTTCTTCCAGATCAAGTTGCTGCTCGCGACCCGGCGTAGTTTTATGCGACGGGGAGGGGCGTTATGGCCACGATTCCGAACGCGCGCGGTTGCCGGCCCGGGTCGCTTTACACCTGGATTCTGACGCCGGTTACGCGGCTGATCACGTTGGGAGCTTTGGGGCTCCTATGCGGCGTGACAACGGCCACGGCGCAACCCCGCAAGGCGAGTCCTCCCGACGACCTGCGGCCCGCGTACGCGACCTCCGCCGACGTCGCAGAGGGCAAACGCGTGGCTGATGGTCTGTGCGCGCGCTGCCATGGGGCAACCGGCATCAGTGCCACCAGCGGCGTGCCGCACGTCGCCGGCCAGCGTCCGTCCTACCTTTACACCAAGGTCAAGGCCTATCAGAGCGGTGCGCGTGACGACCACGCGATGGAAGGCGCGGTCAAGTTCCTCAACGACGACGCGCTGGTGAAGGTTGCCGCGTACTACGCGAGCCTCGAGCCACCACCGCCGGCCGCCGCCGAGGCTACGAGCAAGGTCGCCGCGCCGCTCGACCCGGCGGCCGCCGGCAAGGCCGCTGCGGCGGCCTGCGCAGGCTGCCACGGCGAATCAGGTGTTTCCGCGACTGCCGGTACTCCGAGCCTGGTCGGATTCGATGAAAAATATTTCGTCGCGGCGATGAACGCCTACAAGAGCGGCAAGCGCCAGCACGACATGATGAAGATGATCGCCATGTCTGCCAGCGATACCGACGTCAGGCACATGGCGCTGTTCTACGCTTTGCAAAAACCTGCCGCGGCGCAATCGCCGTCCAAGGGGAATGCGGCAGCCGGCAAGACGGCGAGCGCGGCCTGTGCGGGCTGTCATGGCGAGCAAGGCGTGAGCGCCAATCCGGCCAACCCGAGCCTAGCCGGCCAGGACGCGCAGTATTTCGCAGCAGCGATGGCTGCCTACAAGAGCGGCGCGCGATCCGAGGAAACGATGAAGCTCGCCGCGGCCGGTCTGAACGATGTGGCGATCGCGGACCTGGCCGCCTATTACGCCGCGCAGCAGCCGCGGCAGCCGAAAGTGACCAAGCCGCTGATGCTCGCGGAGTGGGTCCAGCGCTGCGACCGCTGCCACGGCATCAACGGCAACAGCACCGATCCGCGCGCGCCGGCCATTGCCGCGCAACGCGTCGAATACCTGCAAAAGGCACTGAAGGCGTACCAGAGCAACCAGCGCCGGAACTCGGTGATGGCGGCCATGTCGGCGTCCCTGACCGACGCCGATGTGGCGAGTCTCGCCGCATTCTATGCACGCCAGAAAGCACGGCCCTTCGTATTCGTGATGATTCCGGGCAACTAAAGCGCCAGATCGAGGAGGAGACCCCATGAAGCTGCGCCATCACATCCCGACTGCCCTCGTCCTCCTGGTGAGTTGCGTCTTCGGAACTGCGAGCGCCGCGGACATCGCGGCCGGCAAGGCGAGCTCGGCCGTTTGCGGCGGATGTCATGGGGCCAACGGCGAGGGCAACGGGCCGAATCCGCCGCTGGCCGGGATGGCCCCGGATCGCTTCGTACAGGCGATCAAGGATTACAAGTCGGGTAAGCGGTCCAGTGCCGCGATGAAGTCGTTCGCAGTATCGCTGGACGACAAGGGCACGGAGAACCTCGCCGCGTACTACGCCTCGCTCAAGAAGAAGTGAGTCGAGCCGGCGCTCCTGACGCGTCGCCGCGCGTCGACGCTGTGCCTGAATGTGGAGCAATGAGGAGAGGGAACAATCATGAGTGAGGTACCGCTGCACCGCCTTTACCTTCACTTCTCGGAATTGCCCCTCAGCACGCGTGTGCTGTACACGGCAGTGCTGCTGATCCTCGGGCTGGCCTACGCGTTCGGCGGCATCTATCTGTACCACACGTATGCCGGCCGCGCCGGCGGCAATCCGATGCTGCTTACCTATCAGGACATCGTGGTTGCCTATAGCGGAAGCGGTACCGGCTCGCGCCTGGAAACCTCCCTGAGAGGCCCGATGCGCGCGATGCTGCCGGCGGAAGAAGCCAAGCCGATCTTCGCCTGGATCGAGGCCGGAGCTGAACGCGCCGCCTATGAAGCCGACGTCCGGCCGACATTGGAGAAGCGCTGCATGTCATGCCACGACGGCAGCAACCCGCATCTGGCCAACCTGTCGAACTTCGACAACCTGCAGAAGATGACCGAACGCGACACCGGCACCGGCATTTTCACACTGGTTCGCGTCTCGCACATCCACCTGTTCGGGCTGACGATGGTGTTCTTCATCCTCGGAACGATCTTCAGTCACGCCTACGTGCGTCCGGTCTGGTTCAAGTGCGCGGTGGTCGCAACGCCCTTCTTCGCACTTGTCCTGGACATCGGGTCCTGGTACTTCACCAAGCTCTATCAACCCTTCGCCTGGGTCGTCATCGGCGGCGGCACCTTGATGGGGCTGGCGTTCGCCTTCATGTGGGCGGTTTCGCTGTACCAGCTGTGGTTCTCGTCGACACCAGCACCGGTGGTCCAGCGGGTCGCCACCGAGCGCAAAGCCATCGATTGAGCGACCGAGCGACGTGACCTTCGGCACACATCATGACTGGCCGTGAAAGCATTTCCGTTGCGGGTGCATTCAAGATGTTTCGATTGACGGTCTGCATCTTCGCGCTCTTTACGCTCGCATCGTGCGGGGAAAGGGAAAGTGCGAAGACCAAGCCCGCGGGCGAGCCGATCGTCGACGTGAGCGCAGGCCAGGCGATTGCACAGCGCAGCTGCGTGAGCTGCCACCGCGCCGACGGCGCCGGCGCCGCGCCCGGCATCCCTCAACTGGGTCGGCAGAACGCCGCTTATCTCGTGCAGTCGATTCAGCACTACGCGGCCGGCACGAGGCGGCACGCGGTGCTGAAGGACATGACGCCTCAGTTGAGCGATGCAGACATCCGAAACGTCGCCGCGTACTACGCGAGCCTGTCCATACCTGCGGTCGCGCCGGTCACGACCCAAGGGCCAGGTCCCTACGAACGGGGCAAGGCGAGTGCCGCGGCCTGCGCCGGATGTCATGGTGTCGATGGCAACAGCACAACCCCTGGCACGCCGAGCCTCGCCGGCCAGCAACCGATCTTCCTACTGGCCGCAATGGCGGAATATCACCGCGGCGATCGCAGCCCGCCCGCCTTGCAGGCGATGCTGCGACGTGCCGACTCCGTCGAACTCGAGAGTCTGGCGCTTTACTACGCGTCCCAATCGCCGAAAGCCCGCTCTGCGCCGGCGGTCGGCGATCCCGCGGCGGGCGAATCGCTGGCCCTGCGATGCACCGGCTGCCATGGCTGGCGCGGTGTCAGCGATGACGCTGCCACGCCGATGCTGGCCGGACAGGACCCCGCCTACCTCGTCAAAGCGCTGGGCGGTTACGGCAAGTCTCGCCACCATGCATCGATGGAGCGACAGCTCGGCCCGCTGGGCGAGAAGGAAGTCCGCGACATCGCAGCGTACTTTGCAGCGCAGAATGGAAGAGCGTCCCAGCCCGCTCAAGACCTGGTCGCGCAGCTATCGGACAAGTGCGACCGGTGCCACGGAGCTGTTGCTGGCGAGCCCCCTGCTCCCGTGCCGCGCATTCGCGGGCAGGACAAGGACTATCTGGTGATGGCACTGCGCTCCTATCGTGACGACCGCCGCGCAAGTTCGACGATGCACAAAATGAGCCTGCCGTTCAGCGAGGCGGCGATCGAAGGCCTTGCCGCTCATTACGCCCGGCAGCCCCATCAGTGATCGGGCGTCGCCCCTACTCCCACTCGATCGTGGCCGGCGGCTTGCCGCTGCTGTCGTAGACGACGCGGTTGATGCCGCGCACGTCGTCGATGATGCGATCGGAAGCGAAGCCCGGCGGCAGTACCATGACTTTGTCGCCGAGCGGCCGCCAATTCGCCTTCCCGCAGCGTTGCTGCGAGGAGTGACTGGCCTCCGCTTCACCCCCGGGGCGGTCACCGCTCCGGCTGCCGCGTATCGCCGCCCGCCTTAGTCCGCGACTGGATCGCGATGATCACCGGAACAAGCACCGAGGCGACGATGCCGGCGGCGAAGCCGTTGTTGTAAAGATTGAGGCCGCCGTGCACGGGTCCGACCGTCAGCGCGGCGGACGAGTGGATGAAGCCCGCGACGACGCCCCAGTGCCAGCCGAAACGACCTGCAATCGGCGCCAGCGTGGTCCCGAAAAGCGCGGCAAGCAGGATCGACGGATCGTCGACGTTCCACGGTTTGGCCAGCGAGCCCAGGAACACGCCCAGCATGATCGGCACGATGTTCCGCGGGTGCTTGCCGAACGCGGCAAACCCGACGATGGTGAAGATCGCGCCGATCACCGGTCCGTTCAGATCGCCACCGACGGCAAGGATGTAGGCCATTCCGATCACGCCACACACGCCCATGTTGGCGAGCGTCGGCCCGAGCCCGGCCAGCGCGATGAAATCGGTCGGCGACTGGCCCGTCGTCGCCATCACTTTCCTCATTCCGGCGAGCGCCGCACGATCCATCGAGAAACCGATGGCGATCATCGAGATGAAGAGAGCCGACAGGAACGAGCCGAGCAGGACGTTGTTTCCAGTCGTCCAGATGAAGACCGGATCCGGCACGAAGCCGTATGACTTGTACAAAGCGACGACAAGTAATCCTACGAGACCCGCGGTGAACCCCATGTTGTAGAGGCTGAAGCCCATGTGCGCCTTGAAGAGCTGCGCGGCAGCGGGCGGGAGGACGAAACCGATCACCAGGCTGGTCGACACCGCGAGCGGCAGGCTGACAGCGAGCGGAAGGCTCGAACTGAAGAGGATTTCGGAGAATATGGGCGCAAGCGCGACGCCGAAGAAGGCCGTGTTGATGTTGACCGCAAACGCTTCACCCTTGAAACGGGAAAACAGCCAGACGCCGATGACGATGCCCCAGATGTTCAGGAGGTTCTTGCCGAACAGCGCGAAGCCGAGCACGAGAAAAAGGCATGCCACCGCCGCGCCGGTCATCTTCGCGCCGGCCCTGTAGTAGACAAGGCAGGCACATAGCGTCAGCGTCCCGGCGTTCACGCACGCCGCGCCGATGCCGCCCACACCGAAATAGTCGGTGAGCAGTGTGTCGCGCGTCGTCAGGATGGCCGCGAGCCCCTGTGCGACGGCAGAAGGGCCATCGATGACCAAGCCGAACGCAACGAATGCGACTGCGTACGCAGCGACAAGGACCAGGATGGCCCGATCCGACACCGGCGCCGGGCTGGTGCCGTGTTGTGCTGCCTTCGTGCTCATTTGCGCATACCTCAATAACAAACTGGAATCAGTCTCTGAAGCTCCCCAGGCGGCACCACTACGCTAAGCTCGCGCAATCGCCGACTAGCGACGACGGCAAGAGGGAGCCCTCATGCAACTGACGCCCAGGGAGTTCGACAAGCTTCTCATCTACATGCTCGCCGAGGTCGCACTCAAGCGCAAGGCTAAGGGCATCAAGCTCAACTACCCGGAAGCGGTCGCGATCATCTCCGCCGTCGCGCTCGACGGGGCACGCGCGGGCCAGACGATCGAGGAAGTCACGAAAGAGGCACGCACCGCGCTCACCAAGGCCGACGTGATGGATGGCGTCGCCGACCTGATCCCTATGGTCCAGGTCGAAGCCGTGTTCACCGATGGCAGCCGGCTCGTGACCGTACACACCCCCATTCAATGACCGACGGACAAGGAGCGTAACGATGGCGGCCGTCAAGTCCTATCCCAGCCTCGCCCCCGACGTCGACCCGGTCAAGGCCAACGTTCCGGTGGGCGGTTATGTATGCCGCAAGGAAGAGATCTCGTACCACGAGAAGCTCCCGGTAACCACACTCACCGTGCGCAACACCGGCGACCGCCCGGTTCAGGTCGGCTCGCACTTCCACTTCTTCGAGGTGAACCGCGCACTCGAGTTCGACCGCGCCGCGGCGTTCGGACAGCACCTCAATATCCCCGCGGCCACGGCGCTGCGATTCGAACCCGGCGACGAGCGCGAAGTGAAGGTCGTTCCCTACGAAGGCAAGCGCGGCGTGTACGGCTTCAACAACCTGGTCGACGGCCCGACCACGGGCAAGACCGCCGCGGCAAAGAAGGAAAAGGCGGTCGCGGCCGCGGCGAAGCGCGGGTTCCGTTCGCCGGCGGCAAAGAGCAAGACCGGAAAACGCTGACAAGGACGCGACATGGCCACCATTTCCCGCAACGAGTACGTCGGCCTCTACGGCCCCACGACCGGCGATCGCATCCGCCTCGGCGACACCGGCCTCTTCGTCGAGATTGAACGCGACCTGCGTGGCGCGCCCGGCGACGAAATCGTCTTCGGAGGCGGCAAGAGCCTGCGCGAAGGCATGGGCCTGGACAACCGGATCACGCGCGCTGGCGGAGCGCCTGACCTGGTGATCACCAACGTGACCATCATCGATGCCGTGCTCGGCGTGGTGAAGGCCGACGTCGGCATCAAGGACGGCCGCATCTGCGCCATCGGCAAGGCCGGCAATCCACAGACGATGAGCGGCATCACGCCGGGACTGGAGTGCGGCCTGGCCACCGACGCGATTTCCGGTGCGCATCTCATCCTGACCGCCGGCGGCATCGACACGCACATTCACTTCATCTCTCCGCAGCAGGCCTATGCGGCGTTGTCCAACGGCACGACCACATTGATCGGCGGCGGCACCGGCCCCTCGGATGGCTCGAATGCCACGACTGTGACGCCGGGCCCCGGCAACATCCGGATGATGCTGCGCGCCTTCGAGAACTGGCCCATCAACATCGGCATCCTCGGCAAGGGCCACGGCCACGGCAAGGCAGCGCTCGTTGAGCAGATCGACGCCGGCGCAGTCGGCTTCAAGTGCCACGAGGACTGGGGCACCACACCAGCGGTGCTGCGTTCGGCATTGACGGTCGCCGACGAGATGGACGTGCAGGTGTGCATCCACACCGACACGCTCAACGAGTCGGGCTTCGTCGAGGACACGATCGACGCCTTCGAGGGTCGCGCCATCCACTCGTTTCACACCGAAGGCTCGGGCGGCGGCCACGCTCCCGACATCATCCGGATCTCGGCGCTGCCCAACGTCCTGCCGTCCTCGACCAATCCAACCCTCCCCTACGGCATCAACTCGCAGGCGGAGCTCTACGACATGATCATGGTGTGCCACCACCTGAGCCCCGACATTCCGTCGGACGTGGCGTTCACCGAGAGCCGCATCCGCGCCGAGACGATTGCCGCCGAGAACGTGCTGCACGACATCGGCGTGATCTCGATGATGTCGAGCGACTCGCAGGCCATGGGCCGGATCGGCGAATGCTGGCTGCGCACCATACAGACCGCCGACGCGATGAAAGGCGGTCGCGGGAAGCTGCCCGAGGACGCCAAGGGCAATGACAACTTCCGCGTGCTGCGCTACGTGGCGAAGATCACGATCAATCCGGCGATCACGCACGGCATCTCGCATGTGCTCGGCTCGGTCGAGGTCGGCAAGATCGCCGATCTCGTTCTGTGGGAGCCGGCCTTCTTCGGCGCAAAGCCCAAGCTCATCCTGAAGGGCGGTGTCATCAACTGGGCGGTAATGGGCGACCCGAACGCTTCGCTGCCGACACCGCAACCGGTCTACTACCGGCCGATGTTCGGCACGTTCGGCAAGGCGCTTCCGGACACCTGCATCACCTTCGTCTCGGCCGCGGCGCACGCAGCGGGGATCAAGCGGAAGCTCGGCCTCGAGCGCCAGGTCATCGCGGTGAAGAACACCCGCAAGATCGGCAAGCGCAACATGGTCCGCAATGCCGGCACGCCGAAGATCGAGGTCAACCCGGAGACCTTCGCCGTCACTGTCGACGGCAAGCACGCCACCGTGGCACCGGTCACGACCGTTTCGCTCAACCAGAAGTACTTCTTCAGCTGACATCGGGCGCCGGATGATCCTCGTCGAAGCCGTCCTCGGCAACGCCACCGATGCGCAGTGGGCCACACGGCTTGCGGGCGCCGCCGTGGACGCACTTGAGCTCGACCACTGGGAAGCGCAGAAGAACCGCTTCCGCAAGAAGACCGCCGGTGGCGTAGAGCTCGCCGTCTCGCTCGACCGCGGCACCTTCATGCGCGACGGCGACGTGCTGGTCTGGGACGAGCAGGCCAGGCGGGCCGTCGTGGCCAGGCTCAGCCTGCGCGACGTGATGATCATTCACCTCGACGGCCTCGCGGCGCTCGAGCCCGACATCGCACTGCGCGCGTGCGTGGAGCTTGGCCACGCGCTCGGCAACCAGCACTGGCCCGCCCTCGTGAAGGGCAACCGCGTGTTCGTGCCGCTCACCGTCGACCGCAAGGTGATGAGTTCGGTAATGAACACGCACCGCTTCGAAAGCATCCGCTACGAGTTCGTGCCCGGCGGCGAAATCGTGCCGTACCTCGCTCCGCACGAGTCGCGCCGGCTGTTCGGCGGCGCCGAGGGTCCGGTGCATGTGCACACGCACGAGCAGTACGTCGCGGTCGACGGCGAGACCGGCCAAACGTACGCGCGTCCCCCCGTGAGCACGCACGCCCACTCGCACGCACATCCCCACCCTCATTCGCATCCGCACGGAACCGATTCCGACAGATGATCGCCGGCGACCACGACGCGGTGGCGCCGGCGGCGGCCACGAGCCTTGCCCGCATGCTGCAGTTCGGGGACTCGATGTTCCCGGTTGGGGGCTTCGCGTTCTCGGGCGGGCTCGAGTCGGCGGTGCAGAAGCGCGTGGTGTCCGACGCGGCGACGCTGGAAGCCTACGCGCGCACCGCGGTCGAGCAGGCAGCGATGGGCGACGGCATCGCGGTCGTCTGGGCGCATCGCGCCGCTGTCGCCGGCGACCTCGATGAACTCGTGCGCATCGACCGGCGGCTGTACGCGCGCAAGCTCTCGAGCGAGACGCGGACGATGTCGGTGCGGATGGGCAAGAAGTTCGCGGAGATGGGCGCCGAGGTAACCGGCGCGCCGCTCCTCACGGCGTGGCGCGACCGCATCGCGGCCGGCGGCACGCCCGGCTGCTACCCGGTGGCACTGGTAGTGAACTTCGCGTCACAGGACCTGTCGGCGCGCGAGGCGTTCATCGTGCATCAGTACGGCGTCGCGACGATGATCCTGGGCGCAGCGTTGCGGCTGATGAAGATCGGCCATGTCGAGACGCAGCGCATGCTCTACCGGCTCAACGCGGATGTCGACGCCGTCTACGAGGTCGCGGCCCGGTCGCGACTCGCCGACATGGCCGGTTTCGCCCCGCTCGCCGAAGTGCTCGCAGCGGTCCACGTCAAGGCGCATGTGCGCCTGTTCATGAACTGAATACGGAACAAAATCCAGGTGAAGAAGATCACGCGCATTGGAGTCGGCGGGCCGGTCGGCTCGGGCAAGACCGCGATCGTCGAGGCGATCACGCCGCGGCTCCTCGAAATGGGCATCAAGGTGCTGATCATCACGAATGACGTGGTCACCACCGAGGACGCAAAGCACGTTCAACGGACCCTGAAGGGCATCCTCCTCGAGGAGCGCATCCTCGGCGTCGAAACCGGCGCCTGCCCGCACACCGCGGTGCGCGAGGACCCGAGCATGAATCTCGCCGCCGTCGAGGACATGGAGGCGCGCTTTCCCGATGGCGACGTGGTGCTGATCGAAAGCGGCGGCGACAACCTGACACTGACCTTCTCGCCGGCGCTGGTCGACTTCTTCATCTACGTGATCGACGTTGCCGCCGGCGACAAGATCCCGCGCAAAAATGGCCCCGGCATCACCCAGTCGGACATCCTGGTCATCAACAAGACCGACCTTGCGCCGTACGTCGACGCCAGCCTCGAGGTGATGGCGCACGACTCGAAGCTGATGCGCGGCGAGAAGCCGTTCCTGTTCACGAACTGCAAGACCGGCGCGGGCATTCCCGAACTCGTCGAGCTGATTCGCAGCGATCTTCTCTTCGACCTCCGGCTGCCGATCAAGCAGTCCGCGTAGATGGGCATAGCCGAGGGCGCGCCGACGCTTGCACCATGGGCCGCAGCCGAGGGTCTCGGCCTGTCGGCTGCGGGATTCGCGGGCTTCCAGGACGAGCCGCCGCAGATGGCGAGCGGAACGGTCGGCAAGACGGGGTTCCTGCGCATCGGCTTCGAGCGGCGCGGTGACCACACGATTCTGGCGGAGCTCGACCGGCGCGCACCGTACATGGCGCAGCGCGCGCTGTATCCCGACCCGGCCATGCCCGACCAGGCCTGGCTCTTCATGATCACCACCTCGGGCTGTGTTCTGCAGGGCGACCGCCTCGCACTCGAGGTCGCACTCGGCCCTGGCGCACGGGCGCACGTCACCACCCAGTCGGCGACGAAGATACACAGCATGGACGCGAACTACGCAGCGCAGACGCAGTCCATCACGCTGGCCGACGGTGCCTACCTGGAGTTTCTGCCCGAACCATTGATCCCGCACCGTCGCGCGCGCTTCCTGAGCGAAACCCGGATGACGATCGCCCCGACGGCCACCGCGCTCTACGGCGAGATCGTCCAGCCCGGCCGCAAACACCATCACCCGGACGAAGCCTTCGGCGCCACCCTGCTGTCGCTCGCGGTCGAGGCGGAGCGGCCCGGCGGCGAGGCTCTGTTCAGCGAAAAGCTTGTCGTTGATCCCACGCGGCGTCCGGTGCGGCAGACCGGCGTGATGGGTTCGTTCGACGTGCTCGGCAACGTGGTCCTGCTGACACCCGTGGACGTCGCTGAACGCGTCCATGCGCGGATCGACGCCGAGGTGGATCTCACTGAAGGAATCGCGTTCGGATCGTGCCGGCTTCCGAACGACGCCGGCCTGATCTTCAAGGCGCTTGGCCGCGAGACGGCGCAGGTCAGGGCCAAGGTGCGCGAATTCTGGGCGATAGCACGCGAAGAGGCCACCGGCGCCGGCCTTCAGCCGCCGTTTTTCTGGCGTTGACCGACCAGCGGGAGAACGAACATGAAACGGCTGCTCGATGGGTGGGAAGGTCTGTGCGCGTCATCGAAGCTGCTGCGCTTTCTTGACGTCAACCTGCGCGGCATCGGGCAGGTGATGTTCCAGGACAACCCGCTCAGCGGGCTGCTCTTCTTCATCGCCATCGGCTGGGGTTCATCCGTCGCCGGCGTGCCGCAGGTCGCGATCGGTGGGTTCGTGGCCGTGGTCGTGGCCACGCTGACGGCGAACTGGCTACGCGTCGACGACAGCGCCCTGCGCGCCGGCCTCTACGGCTTCAACGCCTATCTCGTCGGCCTCGCGCTACCGACGTTCATGGCGCCGTCGACGACGATGTGGGCGTACGTCGTCCTCGGCGCCGCGGCCTCGGTCGTGATCACGCTCGCCCTCACCAACGTGTTCAAGACCTGGAGCGTGTCAGCACTGACCGCGCCGTTCGTGCTCACGGCATGGCTGCTGCTGGCCGCGACCAATGCATTTTCCGGACTCGACGGCGGCGCGCTACCGCCGGTGGGCGAGATCGTGCCGATCGATCCGGCGGCGGCCGATCCGCTGCGATTCGGCGACTTCCTGCAGGGGATCTTCACGAGCATCACGCAGGTGTTCCTGAAGGGCCACGGCCCGGCCGCGCTGCTGCTGCTCGCCGGGTTGGCGGTGAACTCGCGCGCCGCCGCGATCTTCGCCCTCGTCGGCGCGGTGGTGGCGGTGGTCACTGCGCATCTGCTTGGCGCGGAGAGCGAACTCGTCACGGCCGGACTGCTCGGCTTCAACCCGGTGCTAACAGCGATCGCGCTCGGCGCGGTGTTCCACCGTCCCGGGGTGCGCGTTGTCGTCTACACGCTCCTCGCCACGGTGCTGTCGGTCATCGTGCAGGGGGCGATGATGGCCGTGCTGACGCCTTTCGGGATTCCCACACTGACCGCCGCGTTCATCCTCGTGACGTGGCTCTTCCTGCTGCCGCGCCTGCGGCTCGATTGAAGCGCGCGTACCGCGGACGCCGCCGTCGCCGACCAATGCTGGCACCGGCTCCTATTCCCACTCGATCGTCGCCGGCGGCTTGCCGCTGATGTCGTAGACGACGCGGTTGATGCCGCGCACTTCGTTGATGATGCGATTGGAAACGCGGCCGAGCAGTTCATGCGGAAGGTGCGCCCAGTGCGCCGTCATGAAGTCCGAGGTCTGCACGGCGCGCAGCGAGACGACCCACTCGTAGGTGCGGCCATCTCCCATGACGCCGACGCTCTTCACCGGCAGGAAGACAGCGAAGGCCTGGCTGGTACGGTCGTACCAACCGGACGCGCGCAACTCCTCGATGAAGATCGCGTCCGCCCGGCGCAGCAGGTCGGCGTAGTCTTTCTTCACCTCGCCGAGGATGCGCACACCCAGTCCGGGGCCCGGGAACGGATGCCGGAAGATCATCTCGCGCGGCAATTCGAGTGCGAGCCCCAGGTTCCGCACCTCGTCCTTGAAGAGATCGCGCAACGGTTCAAGCAGCTTCAGGTGCAGCGTCTCCGGCAGGCCACCGACATTGTGGTGGCTCTTGATCGTCGTCGCCTTCTTGCTCTTGGCTCCCGCGGACTCGATGACGTCCGGGTAGATCGTGCCCTGCGCCAGCCATTTCGCGTTCGGCAGCTTCGCGGCCTCTTCCTGAAACACGTGCACGAACTCGCGGCCGATGATTCTGCGCTTGTCTTCCGGATCGGCCACGCCTTTCAGCGCACCCATGAAGCGCGCCGTCGCGTCGATCGCGATCAGCTTCATGCCCATGTGCTTCTGGAAAGTGTCGATCACCTGCTGGCCCTCGTTCAGGCGCAGCAGCCCGGTATCAACGAAGACGCAGGTGAGCTGTTTACCGATCGCGCGATGAATCAGCGCCGCGGCGACCGACGAATCGACGCCACCCGAGAGACCGAGGATCACTTCCTCTGCGCCGACATCGGCGCGGATCTTCTCGACGGCCTCGCCGACGTGGTTGCCCATGATCCAGTCGGCGCGGCACTTGCAGATGTCGAGCACGAAGCGGCGCAGGATCGCCTCGCCCTGCGGCGTGTGCGTGACTTCAGGATGGAACTGCACACCGTAGAAGTGACGCGCTTCGTCAGCCATGCCGGCAATCGGGCACGACCCGGTCGACGCCATCAGGTCGAATCCCGGCGGCATCTCCACAACCTTGTCGCCATGGCTCATCCAGACGTTCAGCAGGCCATGGCCCTCGGGGCTGCGGTGGTCCTCGATGCCCTCGAGCAGGCGCGTATGGCCACGCGCCCGCACCTCGGCGTGGCCGAACTCCCGAGTATGTCCACCCTCGACCTTGCCGCCGAGCTGCTGCGCCATCGTCTGCATGCCGTAGCAGATGCCCAGCACCGGCACGCCCAGGTCGAAGACAACTGCCGGGGCCCGGTCGGTTGAATCCTCGTACGCCGACATATGGCTGCCCGACAGTACGATGCCCTTCGGATTGAAGGTCCGCACAAAAGCGTCGCCGACGTCGGCCGGATGGATTTCGCAATAGACGCTGGCTTCGCGGATGCGACGAGCAATGAGCTGCGTCACCTGGGAGCCGAAGTCGAGGATCAGGATCTTGTCGTGGTTCATCGGGTTCCCGACCGGCTCGGTCGCCGGCCACTGAAAAAAACAAGGCCCGCCGCACGGAGGCAGACGGGCCGAAGTGTGATCGTCACGGCGCGGACCCTCAGTTCTCCAACCGGTAGTTCGGCGCCTCTTTGGTGATGCGAACATCGTGGACATGCGACTCGCGCATGCCGGCCGACGTGATCTCGACGAACTCCGCCTTGGTGCGCATCTCGTTGATCGACCCGCAACCGCAATAGCCCATGCTGGAGCGCAGCCCGCCGGTCAGCTGGAAAATGATTGCCAGCACGCTGCCCTTGTACGGCACCATGCCCTCGATGCCCTCGGGCACGAACTTGTCGACGTTGGCGTCGTTGTCCTGGAAGTAGCGCTCGGCCGAGCCTTCAGTCATCGCGCCGAGGCTGCCCATGCCGCGATAGCTCTTGTACGAACGGCCCTGGTAGAGGATGACCTCGCCGGGCGCTTCCTCGGTGCCGGCAAACATGCCGCCCATCATGACCGTATAGGCACCGGCCGCCAGCGCCTTCGAGACGTCACCGGAAAAACGAATGCCGCCATCGGCGATCAGCGGCACGCCAGTACCCGCAAGCGCCGCCGCCACATTGGACACGGCGGTGATCTGCGGCACGCCAACGCCGGCGACGATACGGGTCGTGCAGATCGAGCCTGGACCGATGCCGACCTTGACACCATCGGCTCCCGCGTCGACCAGTGCCCTGGCCGCAGCCGCCGTGGCGACATTGCCGCCGACGACATCGACCTGGGGGAAGTTCTTCTTGACCCAGCGCACACGGTCCAGAACGCCCTGGTGATGGCCATGCGCGGTGTCGACGACCAGCACGTCAACTCCGGCCTTGACCATCAACTCGGCACGCTCTTCGGAGTCAGGGCCGGTGCTGATCGCGCCCCCGACCCGCAGCTTGCCCAGCCCGTCCTTCGAGGCGTTGGGGTGCTCGGTCGCCTTGGTGATGTCCTTCACCGTCACCAGGCCGCGCAGTTCGTCGTTACCGTTGATGACCAGCACGCGCTCGAGCCGGTGCGTGTGCATCAGCGCCTTCGCTTCTTCGAGGCTCGCGCCTTCGCGCACGGTCACGAGGCGCGACCTCGGCGTCATGATCTCGCGGATCGGCGCATCCAGGCGGGTTTCGAAACGCAGATCGCGGTTGGTGATGATGCCCACGATCTTCTTGCCATCGACCACCGGCAGCCCCGAGATCCTGTGGGCGCGCTGCAGCTCGATCGCATCACGCACCGTCATGTCCTGCGTCAGTGTGATCGGGTCGCGCAGCACGCCGGCTTCGTGGCGCTTGACCTTCTGCACCTCGGCTGCCTGCTCTTTCGGCGACAGGTTCTTGTGAACGATGCCGATGCCCCCCTCCTGCGCCAGCGCTATTGCCAGCCGGGCCTCGGTCACCGTGTCCATGGCGGCCGCGACCAGGGGAATATTCAGGGGGATGTTGCGGGAGAGCTGGGTAGTGAGCTGGACGTCGCGGGGGAGGACCGCCGAGTAGGCGGGGACGAGCAGCACGTCATCGAAGGTCAGCGCCTTCTGAACTAACCGCATAGTTGTCCTCATGACGCAAAAGCGGAGTATACCGGGCCCGGTTTTTGGCCGATTACTCACCTCATGCGAGGCTTAGCGCGCAAATGGGGGTGAGTTCACCCGCCATTCAACTTGCTTCGCCCGACCCAAGCAATGGAAAATCCTTCGCTACAGGAGACACCATGTCGGAATCGAGACCCTCGCCGCGCGCAGTTCTGCTGGCGGCCCTGCTGGTGATGGCAGCGAGCCTGGCCGCGCCGGCGGCCGCCCAGTGGGCATGGAAGGACGACAACGGGCGCGTGGTCTACTCCGACCGGCCACCGCCGGCGGGCGTGAAGACTGATCGGATCGTGCGCCAGCCGACCAACACCCAGACCGTCCTGCCGTCCCAGACGTCTGGCAGCGGCACAGAAGCGAAGGCCGCCACGCCTGCCTCCGACGCTCGTCCAGCCTCCAGTGGGCCGAAGACGCTGGCAGAGCAGGAAATGGAGTTCCGCAAGCGCCAGCAGGAGCGCGCCGACGCCGAGAAGAAGTCGCAGGAGGAGCAGTCACGTGCGTCGGCCAAGGCCGCGGAATGCGAGCGAGCCAAAGGTTATCTGCGGGTGCTTGAGGACGGCGGGCGGGTAGCCCGCACCGATTCCTCGGGCAATCGCGAGTTCATCGACGATTCGCAACGCGCCGCGGAGATCGACCGCACACGCAAGACCGTGCAGCAGATCTGCGGCTAACCGCTAGCCCTTCTTGCTCCCGCGCCGACGGCGCACATCAGCACGAATGCGCCTTGCCTCCTTGGGGTCGACCGTCAGAGGACGGTAGACCTCGATACGCTCCCCTTCCCGCACCATCGCGTCCAGCGCGGCCCGGTGATTCCATACCCCGGCACGGAGCTCCGCTTCACGTAGCGCGGGCTCCAGTTCAAGCAGGCCCGAGGCCATGATGGCCTGGCCGACTGTCGTGCCAGGCGCGACTACGGTCTGCAGCACGTGCTGCCGCTCCGGCGATGCATAGACGACGGTAACGATCACTCCGTCGGCCCGTAGATTCGCTCGGCGCGCTGCGCGAATGAGTCGATCATCGAATTCGCGATGAAGTCGAACACCGGTGCCACCGCCCGGCCGAGAAAGCCGCTCGCAAACTCGTAGTGCAGGCTCAACTGCACCTTGCACGCGCCCGGACGCAACGCATGGAAGTGCCAGATGCCTTCAAGCGCGCGAAACGGTCCGTCGACCAGTGTCATGCGGATCTGCTCCGGATAGCGCATCTGGTTGCGCGTGGTAAAGCGCGACCGGATGCCGCGATAGTCGATCTCGACGCTGGCGTCCAGGCCGCCACCGTGCTCCGGCACGACGCTTGAGTCGCTGCACCACGGCAGGAACTCCGGGTACTCCTCAACATCGGCCACCAGATCGAACATCTGCTCGGCGCTGTAGTGGACGAGGACGGATCGTTCGACGCGCGGCATGGCAGGTGAGATATAAACGCGGATTGTATTCACGTCGGGCAGGCGGTTTGCCGTGGCGATCGTCCAGAACAAGAAAGCACAGCACGATTACTTCATCGAGGACCGCTACGAGGCGGGACTCGTGCTGGAGGGTTGGGAAGTCAAGGCCGTCCGCGCCGGCCGCGCGCAGTTAAACGAGGCCTACGTCGTTATCCGCGGCGGGGAGCTGTTCCTGCTGAACGGCCACATCAGCCCGCTGCCTACCGCTTCCACGCACATCACGCCGGACCCGACGCGTACCCGCAAGCTGCTGCTCAAGGCCGAGGAGATCCGCAAGCTGATCGGCAAGGTGGAGCGCGCCGGCTACGCGCTGGTGCCACTCGACCTGCACTACAGCAAGGGCCGGATCAAGCTCGAAGTCGGGCTGGCCAAGGGCAAGCGGCAGTTTGAAAAACGGGCCGACCAGCAGGACAAGGAATGGAAGCGCGAACAGAACAGACTGCTCAAGAAGCGCAGTCGATAGCGGCCCGTTTCTGGCGCGGGCTTATGTCGGCGCAGCCGGCGTGAAGCGGCCGAAGGCCGGAGCCAAAACCAACAGAACATCTCAATGCAGCCACTTCGCCTGCCGCGCCAGTTTCTGCATGTCGCTGAAGGTCGGTGCTCCTTGCCGCCGCGCTTCGGGCAGCAGGCGTGTCATCAGCAAAGCCGTCGCAAAGGCGTCCGCCGCCGCGCTGTGGCGCACAACCACAGGAATGCCGTAGTGCTTCAGCCACTCGTCCAATGACTTGAACTGCGCCTTCGGCTCCAGCGCCGGAGCGAGCTCTGCGAGATCGAGCCACGGGTTGTCGAACGGCTGGTTCACATAGTGCTTGGTTACCCGCGCGAGAAAACTCCGGTCAAACGGCGCGTGGAATGCAAGCATAGGAGCCCGCCCGACGAAATCCATGAATGCGCGCACTGCACGCTCCGGGTCCGTGCCATTGAGCTGGGCGTGCGCGCCGACGCCGTGCACCAGGATGTTCTCCCGTGAACTTGCCGTCGCCTGCTTGACGATGATTTCCAGGCTGTCGCGCGGCGCCACGCGCCCATCGACGATGGCCACGGCACCGATCGAGATCAGGCGGTCGTTGGTCACGTCCATGCCGCTGGTCTCGACATCGACCACGACCCAGCGCTGAGGCGAGCCGTCGCGCCGCCCGCCAAGAAGCCAGTCAAACAGCCCCATGTCAGCCGGGGAAGTCGAGTTCGAGGCGCTGCTGGGCCTTGCGCGCCTGGCGAAACGCTTCGTTGATGATGCGGCGGTCAAGCGTCGACAGGTCAGACAGTTCGACCTCGTTCGGATTTTCCTCGGCGCCCGAATAGGTCTGCGCCCGCCGGTGCTGCGCCCGCAGACGCATCAGCTGAAAGTATTCAAAGGAAGGCACCCAGGCGCGCACGTCGTCCGCCGGCAGCTTTCCGGATTCGCCAAGCCGCTTGAACCGCTCGGCGGTGTTGGTTTCGTGCAGTCCGGCTGCCAGCGCCCAGATGCGTGCTGCATCAACGAACGGCACCGTTCCATTCATCTTGAGGTCGACACGCGCCGCGCCGCCCTCGCCGAACAGCGAATCGACGATGCCGCGTCCTGCCGGGGGGCGGTTGCGCAGCGCGTTGTCCGACATCTGTTTGAGGAAGCGCGTGTTGCGCTGCGCGCGCGCCACCACGTCTTCGCGCAACTGGTTTGCCAGCGATGCTTCACCGAAGAGCGGACGGAAGTCGAAGAAGATGCTCGAATTGAGCAGCGCGTCCGGGTCGCCGCGGTCGATCCATCCACCAAAGAGAGTGTCCCACCCCGCGTAGTCGAGGCACCACGCCGGGTTGCGGGCCATGATGTTGCCCTTGCAGAGCGGGAATCCGCAGGACGCGAGGGCCTCATTGGTCCAGTCCGCCAGTTCCAGCATGCGCTCCTTGGTCGTCCTGTCCGCGACATAAAGGATGCCGTTGTCCTGGTCGGTTGCGATCGTCTGCTCGCCACGCCCCTCGCTGCCGAACGACAGCCAGCAGAAGCTGCGCGGATCGAGACTCAGGCGCTGCGTGCCGAGAGTCAACAGCCGCACGGTCAACTGGTCGTTCAGGTGGCTGATCAGCCGCGTCAGCTGCGATGCCGAGACGCCTTGGGCCACGAGGTGATGCGACAACCGGCGCACGTCGGCTGCCGCCACCGCCAGGGAGTCGATGTCCTCGGCGCGGCGGATCGCCACAGCCAGTTGCCGGACGGTGAGCCGTTGCAGCGCGAACAGGTCTCTTTCGGACACGACACCGGCAACCCTGTGCACCCCCGCGTCCTTGTGCATGATCGGAATGTGACGGATCGAATGCTCGGCCATCAGCAAGGTCGCGTCCGCCGCCGTCTCGTCGTCATCGAGCGTCAGGACGTTCGAGGTCATCACCTCGCGCACCGGCGTCGACAGTGGCACCTCCGGCAGGATCACTCGACCGATGAGATCGGTCCGGGTCAGGATGCCGCTGACCTTCTCGCCACCGTTGAACTGTTCCACGACAAGCACGGAACCGACGTGGGCCGCATGCATGCGGCCGAACGCCTCACGCAGCGGAGTGTCGGGTGAGCAGGTCAGTGCCGGGCCCCGCATCAGTTGAGCCAGCGGCGTGGCCATCGTGCGCTCGGCCGACGCTTCGCTGGCGTAGGTCTGCTGCAACTGGTGCCGCGACAGATCGAGCAGCGCACCGAGGCGCCGTTTGCAGAAATCCAGAAACGGCGCGCTACGACGCGTCAGGGCGACAAAGTGCTCACGCGGCAGCATCATGCAGAAGGTGTCGCCGACCGAGCGGTAAGTGAGCGTCACCGGTCGCTCGGCCAGCAGCGCGCCCACCGGGAAGCAATCTCCCACACCTGCCTCGTAGGCCACGCCTTTGGCGTCCGGGGCATGACCCTGCACCCGCCCCTGCTTGACGATGTGGCAGTGCGCAGGCACCGAGCCGCTGGGCGCCAGCACGATCTCGTCGGGCGCGAAATAGGCAATCTCGACGTTCTGGATGACGTAGTCGACGTCGGCCGCGCTCATCGCCGAGAACGGCACGTAGGCCGTCAGCAACTGGCGCAGTCCGGCGGCGATCGTGGGTGCTGCCATGCTGTCTCCTCAGAGGCTGCAGGGCGCCGATCGCCTCACGCGCCCGGATCCTGCTTCTTGTTCGAGTCGGAGCGATGCCGCCCGCGCGCGCCGATGATCATCCAGACCGCGAGCGCGACACCGATGGCGGCAATCAGGAACTCCACGGCGATCGTCCTATCGCTCAGCGCCCTGGGCCTTGACCACGGTCATGGCGGTGGAGATCAGGGTCGCCACGTCGCCCATGTTGGCCGGCACGATCAGCGTGTTGTTGGTCTTCGCCAGGCCGCTGAATGCATCGACGTAGCGTTCGGCCACTTTCAGGTTCACCGCCTCGATGCCGCCGGGGTGTCCGATCGCCTCGGCCACCTGACGGATCGCCTTGGCAGTCGCATCGGCGATCGCAACGATGGCCGAGGCCTCGCCGAGCGCCACGTTGATCTGGGCCTGCTTGTCGCCCTCGGACTTGGCGATTGCGGCCTCGCGCGCACCGGTGGCGATGTTGATCTGCTCCTGCTTGCGACCTTCCGAGGAGGCGATCAGCGCGCGCTTCTCGCGCTCGGCGGTGATCTGCGCCTGCATCGCGTGCAGGATCGCGTTGGGTGGCGTGATGTCCTTGATCTCGTAGCGCAGCACCTTCACACCCCAGTTCATCGCCGCCTCGTCGATCGCCGAAACGACGCTGTGGTTGATGAACTCCCGCTCCTCGAAGGTCTTGTCGAGTTCGAGCTTGCCGATCACCGAGCGCAACGTCGTCTGCGAGAGCTGCGTGATCGCGAGGATGTAGTTGCTGGCGCCGTAGGAGGCGCGCTGCGGATCGGTGACCTGGAAGTACAGCACGCCGTCCACCTGCAGCTGGGTGTTGTCCTTCGTGATGCAGACCTGGCTTGGCGTGTCGAGCGGAACCTCCTTCAGGCTGTGCTTGTAGGCCAGCCGATCGACGAATGGAATGACGATATTGAGTCCGGGCTGCAGGACGGCGTGGAACTTGCCGAGTCGTTCGACCACCCAGGCGTTTTGCTGCGGCACGACCTTCACCGCCTTCACGACGAACGTCACGGCAACGACAAGCAGGACGACGGCGATCAGCGACAGTCCGTCGATGAAAGGAAACGGCATGGAGTTCTCCTAGCGCGGCTTGGGCGCCACGATGAGCCGGTTGGCGTGAATTTCCCGAATGACGAACTCGCCGCTCGCAGGCTGCTCGCCTGGCGCCAGTTCGACGTCCCAGACGGCGCCGCGGTAGCTGGCGCGCGCGGTCCGTGCCGGCGTCCAGTTGTCTACGCGCAGCGACTGGCCGATGTCCATGTTCTGGACCCGATCGTCGCCTCGTTCGTGGAGACGCTTGCCGAATCGCGTCGCGCGCAGCCAGATCGAACCCCCGATGCCGATCGCCGCCGCGACGACCAGCTGGAGCGCGAACGGCGCGCCGGCGAGCGCGGCCAGGCCGGCGACGGCAAGTGCCATCGAAATCACCAGCAGGTAGAACGTTCCGGTCAGCAGTTCGGCTACCAGCAGCCCGAATGCGACGACGAACCACCCGATGAACGTGTCCATGGCGCTCCCTCCGTGCGGCGTTAGCTGCGGGTCGCGGAATTCAAATCAAGCGCATTCTGCCCGCAGCCGATGAACGGCGCACGATGCGGCGCCGTTCACGCGCCCTTCGCGAGCCGCTGCCAGGTGGCGACCACGGTGTCCGGGTTGAGCGAGATCGATTCGATGCCCTGCTCGACCAGCCACTCGGCGAAGTCGACATGATCCGAGGGTCCCTGCCCGCAGATGCCGATGTACTTGCCGCGAGCGCGGCAGGCCAGGATCGCCTGCGTGAGCAGCGCCTTGACTGCCGGATCCCGCTCGTCGAAGCCCTCGGCGACAAGGCCGGAGTCGCGATCGATTCCCAGCGTCAACTGAGTAAGGTCATTCGAGCCGATCGAGAAACCGTCGAAGTAGTCGAGGAACTGGTCCGCCAGCAGCGCGTTGGATGGGACCTCGCACATCATGATCAGGCGCAGGCCGCCGCTGCCGTTGACGGCGCCACTACCCCGCGACAGCCCGTTTTCGGCCAGCAGCTCCGTCACCCGCTTCGCCTCCGACAGCGTGCGCACGAACGGCACCATGATCTCGACATTGGTGAGCCCCATCACTTCGCGCACGCGCTTCAGCGCCGCCGCCTCCATGCGAAAGCACTCGCGGAACGACTCGGCGATGTAGCGCGCCGCGCCGCGGAAGCCGAGCATCGGGTTCTCTTCGTCCGGTTCGTAGCGCGACCCGCCGATCAGCTTTCTTGTACTCGTTGCTCTTGAAGTCCGACATGCGGACGATCACGGGCTTGGGCCAGAACGCCGCACCGATGGTCGCGATGCCTTCGGCGAGCTTGGCTCTCGAAGAACGCCCGCGGCGAGTCATAGCCGGCAGCGAGGCGCTCCACGGCGGACTTGAGGTCGGCATCGATGTTCGGGTAGTCGAGCACCGCTTTCGGGTGCACGCCGATGTTGTTGTTGATGATGAACTCGAGGCGCGCGAGCCCGACGCCGGCATTGGGCAGCGCCTGGAAATCGAAGGCGAGCTGCGGGTTGCCGACGTTCATCATGATCTTGACCGGGATCTCCGGCAGCTTGCCCTGCTGCAGGGTCTCGACCTCCATTGCGAGCGCCCCGGCGTAGATGTGGCCGGTGTCGCCTTCGGCGCAGGACACGGTGACCGTCATGTCGTCAGTAAGCACATCGGTCGCATTTCCACAGCCGACGACCGCCGGGATGCCGAGCTCGCGGGCGATGATGGCCGCGTGGCAGGTGCGGCCACCGCGGTTGGTGACGATCGCCGCCGCGCGCTTCATCACCGGCTCCCAGTTGGGATCGGTCATGTCGGTGACGAGCACGTCGCCCTGATGCACGCGGTCCATTTCCGACGCACTGCGGATGTTGCGGACAACGCCGATTCCGATCTTCTGCCCGATGGCACGACCGGTGGCGAGCACCGCTCCCTTGCCCGTGAGCTTGAAGCGCTGCTGCGTCTCCGCGCTCGCCTGCGACTTCACGGTCTCGGGCCGGGCCTGCAGGATGTAGAGGCGGCCGTCGAGCCCGTCCTTGCCCCACTCGATGTCCATCGGTCGCCCATAGTGCTGCTCGATCTGCACCGCATACCGCGCCAGTTCCAGCACATCGGCATCAGTCAGCGAGAAGCGATGACGCTCGGCGTGCCCGACGTCGACCGTGCGCACCGAGCGCCCGATCCCGCCCGCCGGATCGAACTCCATCTTGATCAGCTTCGACCCCAGCGACTTGCGGATGATCGGGTGCTTGCCAGCCGCCAGCATCGGCTTGTGGACGTAGAACTCGTCCGGGTTGACCGCGCCCTGGACCACGGTTTCACCGAGACCGTAGCTCGAGGTGATGAACACGACATCGCGAAATCCCGACTCGGTGTCCATCGTGAACATCACGCCGGCCGCGCCGCGGTCGGAGCGCACCATGCGCTGGATACCGGCGGACAGCGCGACGTCTGCGTGGGCGAAGCCCTTGTGCACCCGGTAGGCAATTGCCCGGTCGTTGTACAGCGATGCAAAGACATGCTTGACGCGGTCCAGCACGTCCTCGATGCCGTCGACGTTCAGATAAGACTCCTGCTGTCCCGCGAACGACGCATCGGGCAGGTCTTCGGCCGTTGCACTGGAGCGCACCGCAACCGAGAAACCACTTGAGTATTCTTCTACAAGTTTCTGATAATGAACACGAATATCGTCATCAAGCCGCTTCGGAAAGGGTGTTTCGACGACCCACGAGCGGATCTCGGCGCCAATCTTCGCGAGGGCCCGGACGTCGTCAATATCCAGAGAATCCAGCGCGCCGGCGATGCGCTGCCGCAGTCCACCTGTCTCCAGGAAGTCGCGGAAGGCGTCAGCCGTAGTCGCGAAACCGTCCGGAACGCGGATCCCGGTCGCCTCCAGATGGCCCAGCATTTCGCCGAGCGAGGCGTTCTTGCCGCCGACGGACTCCACATCAGTCATCCGCAACTGGCTGAACGGTACGACGTAGGCCCGGGGTGACATGCCCTCTCCTGTTCTTATGGTGTGACTAGAATCCGTCGATTCTACCGAGCGGCCCTCTCTTCATACTGCGCCGCATCAGCGAGGACTTGATGCCCGACCGCCATCCCGGCCCGTTCGACCGAACGGCGTTCTTCGTTTCCGACGGCACCGGCATCACCGCCGAAACCCTCGGTCACAGCGTCCTGACCCAGTTCGGCGACCTGCGCTATCGGCCGCAACGCCTGCCGTTCGTGGATTCGGTCGAAAAGGCCCGTGATGCTGCGGTGCGGATCAATGAGGCCGGAGAGCGCGATGGCAAGCGCGCCATCGTCTTCTCGACCCTGGTCAATCCGGTCGTGTCCGCGGAACTGCGGGGCGCCACCGACGCCTTCGTCATCGAGATGTTCGAGACCTTCGTCGAGCCGCTCGAGCGCGAACTGGGAATGAAGTCCACCCATACGATCGGGCGCTCGCACAACATCGCCGTGAACTCCGAGGACTACAAGAACCGGATCGAGGCGATCAACTTCGCGCTGGCACACGACGATGGCCAGTCGGCCAAGGGTCTGGAGAACTCGGACGTGATCCTGGTCGGCGTGTCCCGCTCCGGCAAGACGCCGACCTCCCTGTACCTGGCGATGCAATACGGCGTGAAGGCCGCCAACTACCCGCTGATCCCCGAGGATTTCGAGCGCAACCTGCTGCCCTCGGTGCTGCCGTCCTACAAGGGAAAGCTCTTCGGGCTGTCGATCGCCCCGGAACGCCTGTCGGAGGTCCGCAACGAGCGTCGCCCGAACAGCCGCTACGCGTCGCTGGACAACTGCCGCTACGAGGTCGACGCGGCCGAGCGCATGATGCGGCGCGAAGGCATCCGCTGGCTGTCGTCGACGACCAAGTCGATCGAGGAGATCGCCGCGACGATCATGCAGGAGGTCCGGCTGGACCGGCGCTCCTACTGAGACCCATGCCCCGGGTCGGCGCTATCTTGGTCCCTGCTCGCGGCGCCGCCGCTGCTCGAACAGGCACACGGCCGCCGCCGCGCCGACGTTAAGCGACTCCACCGCGCTGGCGATTGGGATCCGCAGCCGGCGCTGTGCAAGCCCGGAGGCTGCCGCGCTGAGTCCCCGGCCCTCCGAGCCGAACATCCACACCGTCGGCCGCAGGCCCCAGGACGCTTCGTACAGCGGTTCGCCACCGCCCGCATCCGCCGCGATCCGTTCGGCGTCGAATGCCGCGACAAGGTGCTCCGGCGGCACATCCTCATAGAGCGACACGGCGAAGTGCGCGCCCATCGCGGCACGCAGCACCTTGGGGGCCCAGAGGAACACCGTGCCGGTCGAGGCCACGACGTGCTGAATGCCGGCTGCCGCGGCGGTTCGCAGCAGCGTGCCCGCGTTGCCCGGGTCCTGGATTCCGTCCAGGTACACCGCGTCCGCGCCTTGTCCGATGGGAAGCTGTGGCCGCGGGATCACGATCTCGATCAGGATGCCGGCGCCGTGTTCCACCGGCGCGATGCTGTCGTACAGGGTGCGTGACAGTTCAGCGACCCGTGCAGCAGCACGTTCAGCCGTGGCCTCGGCAAGGGCCCGGACGGGTGCACTCGCGGCTTCGCTGATGACGACCGCCGTGATCGACACCCGGGCCGCCAACGCGCTCTCAACCAGATGCACGCCTTCGGCGATCGAGCGCTCGGCGTCGCGACCCGCCCGCGGGGAGTCGGCGAGGCGACGCAGCCGCCGCACCAGCGGGTTATCGGCCGAGCTGATGCGCACCATGGCTTGCCGGAACGACGCTCAGCATTTCACGCACCGGAGCGAACGACTGCCGGTGCAGGCAGCAGGGCCCAAGCCGCTGCAGATTGCTCAGGTGCTCAGGCGTCCCGTAGCCCATGTGCTGCGCAAATCCATAGCCCGGGTGCTGCTCGTCGAACACACGCATCAGCGCGTCGCGCGCGGTCTTCGCCAGGATCGATGCGGCCGAGATGCAACGCTCGGTCGCATCGCCGGCGATGATCGTGCGCCCGGGAATCGGCAGCCGTGGCATCTGGTTGCCGTCGACCAGTGCGTATTCCGCCGCCACCTGCAATCGCTCCACCGCACGCCGCATCGCCAGCAGCGTCGCTTGCAGGATGTTGAGCGTGTCGATCTCCTCCACGCTCGCTTCCGCGATGGCGTAGGCGATGGCGCGCTCGCGGATCCGTAGCGCCAGTTCCTCGCGCCGCTCGGCACTCAGCACCTTGGAATCGGCGAGGCCGTTGATCCGCCGCTCGGGGTCGAGGATCACCGCGGCGGCCATCACCGGTCCGGCCAGCGGTCCGCGCCCGGCCTCGTCGATGCCGCAGATTCGACCGCTCTGCCGTGCCCCCTGCTCGAAGAGGTCGAGGTTAACAACGCAGCGCCGTCCGCTCATCGCGCTTCCTCGATGATCGCCTGCGCCGCCAGCGCCGCCGTATCGCGCCGCAACTCCTCGTGCATCGTGGCGAACCGCTGCTCCAGCTTCGCCCGTAATGGACGATCGTGCAGCTGCCCCTGCAGCGCGTCGGCCAGCGCGGCGGGCGTAGCCTGCTCCTGCAGCAACTCGGGCACCAGGAATTCGCCCGCGAGGATGTTCGGCAGCCCCACCCAGGGGATCATCTTCTTGCGCCGCATCAGCCAGGCCGAGAACGCCGGCATACGGTAGGCAATCACCATGGGCCGCTTGTAGAGCGCCGTTTCCAGCGTGGCCGTGCCGCTGGCGACCAGCACGGCGTCGGCCGCCTCGAGGCAGTCATGTGAACGCCCGTCGACCAGCGTCAGCCGGCGCGCCAGATCCGGAAACTCCGACGCCATGGTCAGCAGCATCGATTTCAATGCGACATCGGCCGCCGGGATCACGAAGCGAAGATCGGGCTCGCGCTGGCGCAGCACGTCGATCGCAGCGAGAAAGGTCGGACCGAGGTAGCGCACCTCGTCGGCGCGTGACCCCGGCAGTACGGCGACGACCGGGCCGTCGGCCGCGAGGCCAAGGCGCTGGCGCGCGGTCGCTGCATCGGGAACCATCGGAATCATGCTGGCGAGCGGGTGGCCGACGTAGGTAGCCGCAATTCCTGCACGATCGTAGATCGCCTGCTCGAACGGAAACACCAGCAGCATGCGATCGACGGCGCGGCCGATCTGCACGATGCGTTCGCTGCGCCACGCCCAGATCGACGGACTGATGAAGTGCACGACGCGAATGCCGCGGGCGCGCAGCTTCTCCTCGAGAGCCAGGTTGAAATCCGGCGCATCGACGCCAACGAAGACAGCGGGCGGCTGCGCCAGCAGGCGCTGCGTCAGCGTGCTGCGCAGCTTCAGCAGGCGGGGCAAGTGCCGCAATACTTCGACATAACCGCGCACCGACAGCTCCCGCACGTGCGCCCAGGCATCAAAACCGGCCGCGATCATGCGGTCGCCACCGACACCGGCGCAGCGGACATCCGGCAGTCGCCGACGCAATTCAGCAATGACGCCAGCGGCGAGCAGATCGCCCGAAGCCTCCCCGGCCACGAAGGCGCAGGTGCTCGAAGATTGCATCAACGGATGATGCCGCGCTGCGAGTTGCTGACGAAGTCCTTCAGCAGGCCGATCGCCTCGGCGGACGCCGGGTGCTCGGCAGCCATGGCACGCGAGCGCCGAGACGGCCTCGACGGTGGTCATGCCTTCCTTGTAGAGCAGTCTTGTAGGCGCGCCGCAGCAGGTTGATCGTCTCGGCCTCGAAGCCGCGCCGCTTCAGGCCCTCGGTATTGATGCCATGCGGTTCCGCCGGGTTGCCGTTGCACATCACGTAGGGCGGGATGTCGCGCAGCACGATCGAACCACCGCCCGCCATCGCGTGCGGGCCGACCGAGCAGAACTGGTGGACTGCCGACAGGCCGCCGATAACCACCCAGTCGCCCACCGTCACGTGGCCGGCCAGCGTTGCATTGTTGGCCAGGATCGTGTGATCGCCGACAACGCAGTCGTGCGCGATGTGGGCGTAGGCCATGATCCAGTTGTCGGAACCGATGCGGGTGACGCCGCCGCCCTGTGCGGTGCCGAGGCTGATGGTGCAGCACTCGCGCACGGTGTTGCCGTCCCCGATCACGAGCTCGGTGTCCTCGCCGGCGTACTTCTTGTCCTGCGGCGCGCCTCCGATCGAGCAGAACGGGAAGAACCGGTTGCCGCGGCCGATCGTCGTGCGCCCGCTGATGACCACATGGGGACCGAGCACCGTCCCTGCCCCGATGCGCACCCGCGCACCGACGACGCTGTACGGACCGACCTCGACGTCGTCCGCCAGCTCGGACGTGCGGTCCACCAGCGCCGTGGAATGGATCCTCGGCACTACGAGACTTCCTTGGCCTTGTGCAGCGCGCACATCAGTTCCGCTTCACAGGCCAGCTCGCCATCGACCAACGCACGGCAGGTGAACTTGCCGACGCCGCGCTTGACCCGATCCATCGTGGCCTCGAGGCGCAACTGGTCGCCCGGTTCGACCGGGCGCTTGAAGCGGGCGCCATCGATGCCGGCAAAGAGAAACAGCGTCCCCTCGGGGTACGACGTCTTCATGGTCACGTAGGTGAGCACGGCGGCCGCCTGTGCCAGCGCCTCGATGATCAACACGCCAGGCATCACCGGATGGCCCGGAAAGTGACCCTGGAAGTGCGGCTCGTTCACGGAAACGTTCTTGATCGCCGCAATGCGCACGCCCGGCTCGAGCTCGAGCACCCGGTCCACCAGCAGGATCGGGTATCGGTGCGGCATCAATTGCAGGATCTGCTTGATGTCCAGTTTCATTCTTTGGCGTCTCCCCGGCCCGCGGCCTCCAGCTCCCTGATGCGTCGACGCAGGTCCTCGAGCTGTCGCACGATGGCCGCCGCCTTTTCCCACTCGCGATTCTTCATGATCGGGAAGAATCCCGTGTAATGCCCGGGCGTCGCGATCGACCCCGAGACCACGGTCGCCGGACCAATGACGCAGCCGTCCGCGATCGACAGGTGACCGGCAATGCCGGCCGCGCCGCCGATCATGCAGTTGCGTCCGATGCGCGCGCTGCCGGCCACCCCGACACAGCCGGCGATGACCGTGTTCGCGCCGACGAAGCAGTTGTGGCCGATCTGGATCTGGTTGTCCATCTTGACGCCGGATTCGACCACCGTGTCGCCCATCGTTCCGCGGTCGATGGTCGTGTTCGCGCCGATCTCGACATCATCGCCGATGACCACACGACCCAGTTGCGGAATCTTGATCCATTGCCCGTCGAGGGGCGCGAAGCCGAAACCATCGGCTCCGATCACCGCGCCGCTGTGAACGATGCAGCGTGCGCCGAGCGTGCAGTCATCCAGTACGACAGCGCGCGGATACAGGCGCGACCCGGCACTCAGGACACTGCGCGCACCGAGATGAGCTCCTGCCCCGATGATGGCTCCCGGACCGACGACTGCGTCTGCACCGACCACCGCGCCCGCGCCGACCGAAGCGGTCGGGTCGATGCGTGCGCCGCTGCCGATGACCGCACCGGAGTCGATCCCCGCTGCCGCCGGCGGCGTGGGATGCAGCAGCTGTGTCGCCAGTGCGAACCACGCATACGGCGCGTCGACGACCACCAGCGCGCCGTTCGGCCGCGCTTCAAGCGCGTCGGCCTCCTGCAAAGTGAGAACGATGGCACCGGCCTGGGAGCTCTGCGCATCACTCCGGTAACGCGGGTTCGCCAGGAAGGCGAGATCAGTAACGGCAGCGGTTGCAAGCGGCGCCACCGAGGTGACGCATAGATCCGGGCTGCCGCGCACCGTGGCGCGCAGCCGACCCTGGGTCTTTTCAATGATGGCGACTGTCAGGTTCGACAGCGACAGTCCGCCGGTGGCCATCGGCTACTTGGCGTTGTTGAGCGCGCGCAGCACCCGCTCCGTCATGTCGATGCGCGGGTTGAAGTAGACCGCTTCCTGCACGATGAGGTCGTACTTTTCCTGCTCGGCGATCTGGCGAATGATGCGGTTGGTACGCTCGAGCAGGCCCTGCAGTTCCTCGTTACGGCGCTGGTTGAAGTCCTCGCGGAACTCGCGCTGCTTGCGCTGGAATTCGCGGTCCATTTCGGCAATTTCGCGCTGCCGGCGGACACGATCGGTCTCCGACATCACCGGACCGTCCTTCTCGAAGCGCTCGGCCGTCGACTTCAGTCGTGCGCCCATCTCCTGCATGTCCTTGTCCCGCTTGGAAAACTCGACCTCAAGCTTCTGCATCGCCGCCCGCGCGGGCTGCGAGTCGCGCAGGATCCGATCCGAGTTCACGACTCCGACCTTCAGGTCCTGCGCACAGGCAAGCGGCGCTGCGGCAAGCAGCGCGGCCACGGCGGTTGCCGAGAGCCACTTGGTCATGGGGTTTCCTGCCAGCTTTGAAGCGCAGGATTTTGCCACATCAGAACCCCGCGCCAATCTGAAACTGGAAGCGCTGGACCCGATCCCATGGCTCCGAATTCAAAGGATAGGCATACGACAGGCGCAGCGGTCCCATCGGCGAGATCCACGCAATGCCGATGCCCGCCGAATAGCGGACCAGGCTCCAGTCGACCCCTGAAGTGTTTCCGTAGAACGGTCCGGAACAGTAGGCCGCAGGGTTCACAGCAATATCTGCGAACAGAGCGCCGGTCTGGTAGATGCCATTGCAGCCAGGTCCCCAGACCTGGCCCATGTCGAGGAACACCGCAGCACGCAAGGTCTTGTCCGCGCCGGGAATAGGTACCAGCGCTTCGAAGTTGGCGTTGAATCGACGGGTACCGCCCAGCGGGTCACCGTAGATGTCACGTGGGCCGAGTGTGGCCGCCTCGAAACCGCGGACGCTGCCGATACCGCCCAGGTAGAAGTTCTTGAAGAACGGGTAAGGCCTGTCGCCGTAACCGTTGCCGTAGCCCAGTTCGGTATTCAAGGCGAGCGACAGCCAGCGTCCGAGGGGAACGAACTGCTGGAACTGGTACGTCAGCCGGTAGTACTCGAGATCCAGCACCGGCAGCGCGAATTCCGCAAACGCGCGCTGATAGCGTCCCCGCGTCGGAATGATCAGGCTGTCGCGGCTGTCCCGCGACCAGCCCATGGTCAGCGCCAGGGCATCCGACGACTCGCCGAACTCCTGCACGTACTCGATGTAGCGCGGCGGCGAAGCCGGCGTCAGGTCGATCGTCGTGCCTTCGTAGCGCAGCCCGAAGAACACGCGGTCGTACTCGGTGAAGGGAACTCCGTAGACCAGCCCGGCACCCCGGGTGTTGTAACCGACGCTCGAGAGGCCCAGCTCGGCCAGGTCCGAGTTGCGGTAGTAGACCTCGACGGTCCGGCTGATGCCTTCCGGCGTGATGTACGGATCGGTGTGCGTGAGCGCGACGACGGTGTTCGACTTGCTGGTGTTGAGCTCGAGCGACAGCGCATTGCCGGTGCCAAACAGGTTCTGCTGCGACAGCCCGGCCGTCAGCACCAGGCCTTCGGAGCTGGAGTAGCCGGCACCGAGCTGGATATTGCCGGTGGCACGTTCTTTCACCGTGACGTTGACGTCGACCTGGTCGGGTGCCGTCGGCACTGGCGGTGTGTCGACCGTGACGGTCTCGAAGTAGCCGAGCCGATCCAGGCGCTCCTTGGACAGGCGAACGCGATCGGCATCGAACCAGCCGGCCTCGGACTGCCGGACCTCGCGCCGTATCACTTCGTCACGCGTGCGTGTGTTGCCGCCGATGTTGACGCGGCGTACGTACACGCGCCGGCCGGGATCCACGAGGATCGTGAACGCCACCTCGCGCGTTTCCTTGTTGGCCTCGGGCACCGGATTGGCCGACGCAAACGCGTAGCCCAGCGTGCTCATGCGGTCCGTCACCGCCTTGCCGATCGAGTTGATCCGCTCGGCGTTGTAGACGTCGCCCGGCTTCACGTTGATCAGCGGCTTCAGTTCTTCGTCGAGTCCCAGCAATTCACCGCCGAGTGTGACGCCCGATACCGTGTACGGCTCGCCCTCGAAAACGTTGATCGTGACCGCGATGTCCTGCTTGTCGGGCGTTATCGAGACATTGACCGAGTCGATGCGGAAATCGAGGTAGCCGCGATTCAGGTAGTACGAACGCAGGGTCTCCAGGTCGGCACCAAGCTTCTGCCTCGAGTACTGGTCGCGCTTCGTGTACCAGGAGATCCAGTTCGGGGTTGAAAGCTCCATATTCGAGCGCAGCGTGCGGTCGCTGAACACCTTGTTGCCGGTGAATTCGATGCTGCGGATCTTGGAGATCTCGCCTTCCTCCACCGCAATCGAGATGTTCACGCGATTACGCTCGATCGGCGTGACGGTCGTCTTGATCTCGACACCATAAAGGCCGCGCGACAGATACTGGCGACGCAACTCCTGCTCGGCCCGCTCGAGCAGCGACCGGTCGTAGATGCGGCCATCGGTCAGCCCGACGTCGCGCAGCGACTTCAGTACCTGGTCCTTTTCGAATTCCTTGACCCCGCTGAGGCTGATGGTCGAGATCGCCGGCCGCTCCTCGACGATGACGACGAGCACGTCGCCGTCGACTTCCAGGAGCACGTCCTTGAACAGACCGCTCGCGTACAGCGCCCGGATCGCCTGGGTGCCACGCTCCGGATCGAATCGGTCACCCACGCGGATCGGCAGGTACGTGAAGACGGTGCCGGCCTCGGTACGCTGGATGCCCTCGACGCGGATGTCGCGTACGACGAACTCCTGCGCATGGGCTCCGATGCAGTAGGCGGCCAGCACAGCCGCTGCAACGCGACGCAACGTCAGCGGGACGCTGCGCCTAGATGACACGCGGCGCTCCAACTCGGTTGTCCATCATGCCGGGATCAGGAGAGCAGCCGCATCAAATCGTTATAGAGCGCCAGCATGGTCAGCAGGCCCAGCAGCGCCACACCGGCGCGCTGCCCCCACTCAATGACCCAGTCCGCAGGCGGGCTGCCCTTGAGAATTTCGATCAGATAATACAGGAGGTGCCCTCCATCGAGCATCGGAATCGGCAGCAGGTTCAGCACTGCGAGGCTGATGGAAACGAGCGCAAGGAAATTGAGGAACGGCGCGACGCCGATGCGCGCGGTCTGGCCGGCGTAGTCGGCGATCGTGACCGGACCCGAGAGGTTCTTCCACGAGGCCTCGCCGGTGATCATCTTGCCGAGCATCTTCACCGAGAACACCGCGGTGTCCCAGGTCTTGCCGGTCGCGAGCGCAACGCTTTCCAAGGGGCCGTATTGAACCTTGATCAGTGCAGGCCGGTCGCTCAGTTCCGCGCCGATGCGGCCGATGGCCCTGCCCTGCTCGTCGTTCACAAGCGCGGGAGTCACGGCGAGCCGCACGAACTCGCCGCCACGATCCACGCCCAGTTCGAGTGGCCGGTCCGCGGAGGAACGAATGCGCTCGATGAGGTCGCGCGCGGACTTGACCTTGCTGCCGCCCGCCTCGACGATGGTGTCGCCGACGCGCAGGCCGGCGCGAGCCGCCACGCTGTCGTCGGACATCCGGTTGATCCGTGGCGGTCCGGTATAGGGCAGCACGCCCAGCCGGGCCACGACGTCCGTCTCGAGGTCCGCAGAAGACAGTTCGCCAGGCTCGATGTTCAGACTGCGTCGCTGCCGGTCGGCACCCTCGACCTCGACCGCGATCGGCGCACGGGCCACCGCCTTCTGCAGCAGCACCCAGCGCAGTTCGTTCCACGAGCGGACTGCAGCGCCGTCGACCTCGACGACGGTGTCGCCGGATTCGACGCCGGCACGGGCTGCCGCAGTGGCCGCCGGCGGCGTCCCCAGCATCGCGCGCGGCTCGAACACGCCGATGACGTTGAGAAGCCAGTAGACGAAGATCGCCAGCAGCAGGTTGGCCACCGGACCGGCCAGAACGATCGCGATGCGCTTGCCGACCGTCTGGCGATTGAATGCACGGGCGGCCTCCTGCTCGGAAGCCGGGGCGGCCTCCGGATCGCGCTCGTCGAGCATTCGTACATAGCCGCCCAGAGGCAGCGCCGATACAACCCACTCGGTCCGGTCCGGCCCGCGCACCCAGCGCGCGATCGGTCGGCCGAACCCGATCGAGAAGCGCAGCACCTTGACGCCACACCAGCGCGCGACCCAGTAATGGCCGAGTTCATGAATGACGATCAGCACGCCGAGCGTGACGAGGAATGCAACGACGGTGGTCATCAGGTTCATGCGGTTCCTCAGGCGGGCTCGGCGACGGCACGCGCGGCGCACTGCCGCGCCAGCGTGTCAATCTCGAGAATGTCGTCCACCGTCGCTGCCGCTGCGGGCTGATACTCGTCGAGCACCCGCTCTATCGTCGGCGCGATCCGGGTAAACGGCAAGCGCCGCTCCAGGAACGCTTCGACAGCGACCTCATTGGCAGCGTTCAACACCGCGCTCGCCGCGCCTCCGGCACGCAAAGCGCGGTAGGCGAAGCCGAGGCAGGGAAAGCGCGCCAGGTCCGGGGCTTCGAAGGTCAGAGCACCCAGACGCGTGAAATCCAGGCGATTCGCACCGCTTTCGACCCGCTCGGGCCACGCCAGGGCATACGCAAGTGGCGTGCGCATATCCGGCGAACCGAGTTGTGCCAACACCGAGCCGTCCGGAAATTCGACCATCGAATGAATCACGCTTTGTGGATGAATCACCACGTCGATGCGCTCAGCAGGCATGCCGAACAGCCAGCTAGCCTCGATCACTTCGAGGCCCTTGTTCATCAGCGTGGCCGAATCCACGGAAATCTTGCGCCCCATCACCCAGTTCGGGTGCGCGCAGGCCTCGTCCGGCGTGACGCCATCCAGGTCCCGTCGATTGAGGAAGGGTCCGCCCGAGGCGGTCAGCACGAGGCGCGCCTGGCCACGCTGTTCGTCGCTCGAGCCGGCGAGGCACTGGTGGATCGCATTGTGTTCGCTATCGACAGGCAGCAGCTCTCCGCCCGCCGTGCGGATCGCGGCCATCAGCAGGCTGCCGGCACAGACGATGGCCTCCTTGTTCGCCAGCAGCAGGCGCTTGCCGGACTGTGCTGCCGCAAGCGTCGGCATCAGCCCTGCCGCCCCGACGATCGCCGCCAGCACGGTGTCGACTTCCGGCGCCTGCGCCACTTCGGCGAGCGCCGTTGCCCCTGACCGCGCCACGCAATGCGAACCCCGCGCACGCAAGGCCTCGCGAAGCTCACCCTCGCGACGAACGTCGCCGATCACCGCCACGGACGCGTCGTGGCGCGCGGCGAGTTCGGCGAGCGCCGCCGCATTCGACTGAGCCGTCAGCGCGTGTATCCGGTAGCGCCCGGGATGGCGCGCGACGACGTCCAGCGCGCTGGTGCCGATCGACCCCGTCGCTCCGAGCAGCGTGATCGTCCGCATCAGTGAGCCCAGGTCCAGAACAGCGCCGCGCCAGGCAGCAGGGCCAGCATCGCATCGAGGCGGTCGTAGAAACCGCCGTGTCCCGGCAGCAGGCGACCGCTGTCCTTTGTTCCGGCCTGACGCTTCAGCAGGCTCTCGAAAAGATCACCGACGATCGACACGGCCACCAGGAAGGCAAGGGCAGGAATCGCGGCCATGACACCAAAGGCATCGAGCACGCGGTTGGTATAGAGAGGCGCTGTGGAGACCGCCTTCCAGACAATCAACGCCACGATGATGACCGCCACGATCGCTCCCCACACGCCGGCCCAGGTCTTGCCAGGGCTGATGTGCGGTGCAAGTTTCTTGTGGCCGAAGGCGCGCCCGCTGAAATAAGCCGCCGTGTCGGCGAGCCACACGATGACCAGCACCGAGAGCAACGTGACCGCGCCGACGCGCAGGAAGAGCATCAGTGCACACCATGCGGCCAGCGGAAGCAGCAGGGCGAGCAGAGTCGACACCGAAGGCGCAATGTGCACCGGCCCGCTTCGCTCGGACCGCAGAAGCAGGCTACCCACCACGAGCCAGACGACGGTGGCAAGGGCCACCAACGGCATCGTGACGGCTTCAACCAGAGGCGGGGCTGCAACCAGCGCCGCGACCTGTGCGGCACCCAGCAGGAGCGCCACCGCGAGCGCGGACGCGAAACGCCAGCCTGCGAGCTGCAGCCATTCGGCCTGCGCTAGTGCGAAAGCGAGCGTCAGCAGAACAGCAAGCGCAAGCGAAGACCAGGCCAGTGCCCCCAGCAGGAGCGCAACCAGGACAAGCGCCGTGATGACCCGCTGCTTCAGCACGCAGCGGCCCTCAAGCGGCGTTCTGGATCGATGAGTCGGACTCGATCTGCTCGCCAGTCAGCCCGAAGCGGCGCTGCCGGCCGGCGTACCAGCGCAATGCCGCGTCAAGCTCGACCGCGTCGAAATCCGGCCACAGCACATCACTGAAGTACAACTCGGCATAGGCCATCTGCCACAGCAGGAAGTTGCTGACACGGCGCTCGCCGCCGGTGCGGATCAGCAGGTCCGGATGGGGCGCGAACGCTAGCGCAAGGCGCTGCTCGATCGCTTTCTCGTCGATGCGCACGTCGGTCCGGCCGGAGGCCAGCTGCTCGCGTGCGACGCGTTCGGCCGCCTGCGCGATGTCCCAGCGGCCGCCGTAGTTCGCGCAGACGGTCAGGTGCAGCCGGTTGTTGCCTTCGGTGCGCCGCTCGGACTCGGCGATCAGTCGCCGCAACTCCGGATTGAAGGCGGCGATGTCGCCGACGATGCGCATGCGAACGCCGAGTTCGACGAGCTTGTCGATCTCGCGCTGCAGCGCCATCATGAAGAGGCGCATCAGTGTCGAGACTTCGTCGGCCGGACGGCGCCAGTTTTCCGAACTGAAGGCGAACAGCGTCAGGTACTCGATGCCGCGCTCGCCGCACGCACCCAGCGTCGCCCGCACCGCCTCCACCCCGCGGTGGTGCCCCGCGACACGCGGATTGCCGCGCGATACGGCCCACCGGCCATTGCCGTCCATGATGATCGCGACGTGCCGCGGCCGGACGGCTGCAGCAGGCGGCGCTGATCGCGGGTCGTCGCTCACGGAACGTCGCCAGCCGCCTAGACGGTCAGCACCTCTTTTTCCTTCTCGACGACCATTTTGTCGACCTCGACGACGAAACGGTCGGTCAGTTTCTGGATCACCTCCTCGGCACGCCGGTCTTCGTCCTCGGAGATCGTCTTCGCCTTGAGCAGTTCCTTGACCTGATGGTTGGCGTCGCGACGCAGGTTGCGGATTGCCACCTTCGCATTCTCGCCCTCGTGCTTGACGACCTTCACCAGTTCCTTACGACGCTGCTCCGTCAGAGGCGGCATCGGCACGCGGACGAGGTCGCCCGTGGTCGCCGGATTGAGGCCAAGGTCCGAGTCACGGATCGCCTTCTCGACGACCGGGACCATCTTCTTTTCCCACGGCTGCACAGTGATCGTGCGGGAATCTCCAAGACCGATCTGCGCAACCTGGGAGAGCGGCACCATCGACCCGTAGTAGTCCACCTGGATGTGGTCCAGCAGGCCCGTATGTGCGCGGCCGGTGCGGATTTTCGAATAATCGCCCCGCAATGCTTCGACCGACTTCTGCATCTTCTGTTCGGTGGTCTTCTGGATCTCAGCAATGTTCATACGGCTCTCCTTGCACCGGGTTCCTCAGACGTGCACCAGCGTGCCCTCGTCCTCGCCGAGCACGACGCGCTTCAGTGCACCGGGCTTGGTGATATTGAACACCTTGATCGGCAGGCGCTGATCGCGACACAGTGCGAAGGCCGTGGCATCCATGATCTGCAGGTTGCGTCCCAGGGCCTCGTCAAACGTGATCGTCGAGTAGCGCGTCGCCTTGGGATCCTTCTTCGGATCAGCGGAATAGACCCCATCGACCTTCGTCGCCTTCAGCACGATCTGCGCGCCGACCTCCGAGCCGCGCAGTGCTGCCGCGGTATCGGTCGTGAAGAACGGGTTGCCGGTGCCGGCTGCAAAGATGACGACACGGCCCTCTTCAAGATAGCGCAGTGCCTTCGGCCGGATATACGGTTCCACCACCTGTTCGATGTTCAGCGCCGATTGCACGCGCGCCTCGATCCCCGCGCGGCGCATCGCATCCTGCAGCGCCATCGCGTTCATGATGGTGGCCATCATTCCCATGTAGTCGGCCGTGGCACGGTCCATGCCGCCGGCGCCGAGCGCTACACCGCGGAAGATATTGCCGCCGCCGATGACGATGGCGACCTCGACCCCCAGCTGCACCACCTCGCCGATGTCCGCGACCATCGCTTCCACGGTCTGGCGATTGATGCCGAAGGCATCCTCGCCCATCAGGGCCTCGCCCGACAGCTTCAGCAGGACGCGTCGGTAAGCGGGAGTCGTCGAGGTTCCGGTCATCGCTCCCCCTTGTCGCCTCAGCCCCGCGCCGCGGCCGCCTGCGCAGCGACCTCGGCTGCGAAGTCGCTCTGTTTCTTCTCGATGCCCTCGCCAACGACATAGAGAACGAACTGATTCACATTCGCGCTCTTGGTCTTCAGCAGCTGCTCGATCGTCTGCTTGCCGTCCTCGGCCTTGACGAAGACCTGGCCCAGCAGCGTGACTTCCTTCAGGAACTTCTGCACCGTGCCCTCGGCGATCTTCTCGAGCATCGCCTCCGGCTTGCCGGCCTCACGTGCTTTTTCGATTGCGATGCGCCGCTCGGCATCGAGCAGGTCGGCCGACACGCCGCTTGCGTCGAGCGACTTGGGCTTGCTCGCCGCAATATGCATCGCGACATCCTTCGCCAGGTCACCGTCCGCGCCGGTGATGTCGAGCAGCACGCCGATCTTGCTGCCGCCGTGCACGTAGCTCGCCAGTGTTCCCGCGGCTTCAACGCGCGCGAACCGGCGGATCGCCATGTTCTCGCCGATCTTTCCGACCAGCGCGGTACGCACCGATTCGACGGTGCCGCCGGCCAGCGGCAGGGCCGACAGCGCGGCGACATCGGCCGGATTGCTGCGCACCACCAGGGCCGCGAGGTCCTTGGCGAACTTCAGGAAGTCATCATTCTTCGCGACGAAGTCGGTTTCCGAGTTGACTTCGATGAGCGCGCCCACCTTGCCGTCGATGTGCACGGCGACGACGCCTTCGGCCGCGATGCGCGCTGCCGCCTTGCTCGCCTTGTTGCCGAGTTTCACGCGCAGGATCTCTTCGGCCTTCGCCAGGTCACCCCCAGCCTCGGCAAGCGCCTTCTTGCACTCCATCATCGGCGCGTCGGTCTTTTCGCGCAGTTCCTTCACCATTGCTGCGGTGATTTCCGCCATTCACTGCTCCTGCATTCGTTGAACTTCATCGCAAAAAAGGGGCTTGCGCCCCTTCTTGCCGCCTGCAACCGCGCGGGCTACTGCTGTCCTTCGGCGACCTCGACGAACTCCTCGTCGCCGCCGGCAACGGCCTGGACGACGCCTTGCAGCGCGGCGGCCTTGCCCTCCAGCACCGCATCGGCGATGCCGCGGGCATACAGGCGCACGGCGCGGCTCGAGTCGTCGTTACCCGGAATGATGTAGGTGACGCCTTCCGGGGAGTGGTTCGTATCGACCACCGCGACCACCGGGATGCCAAGCTTCGCGGCCTCCTGCACGGCGATCTTGTGGTAGCCGACATCGATGACGAACAGCGCATCCGGCAGCGCGTTCATGTCCTTGATGCCACCGATCGACTTGTTGAGCTTCTCCACTTCGCGGGCGAAGTCGAGCGCCTCCTTCTTCGTCAGGCGCTCGGTGCCGTTGTCGGCGATGATCTGCTCCATCTCCTTGAGGCGCTTGATCGACACCTTCACGGTCTTGAAGTTGGTCAGCATGCCACCGAGCCAGCGCTGATCGACGAACGGCATGCCGCAACGCTTGGCCTCCTCGACGATCGTGTCGCGCGCCTGGCGCTTGGTGCCGACCAACAGGATCGTCCCGCGATTGGTGGCCAGCTGGCGAACAAACTTGGTCGCAGCCTGGAATTGCTCGAGCGTGCGCTCGAGGTTGATGATGTGAATCTTGTTGCGGTGACCGAAGATGTACGGCGCCATCTTCGGATTCCAGAAGCGGGTCTGGTGACCGAAATGAACACCGGCCTCCAGCATTTGACGCATGGTCACGGACATGTCTGCATTCTCCAAGGTTGAGTCCAGCACAGTCGCCGACGCAGCCCGGTGTCGATCCTGGTGACGCCGGAATGCACCTTGGTGGCGGTGCGCGCGATTTCTGCCTCGCAAGACCCCGCAAGTGAAGAGCCCTTTAGGTATCCGGGCTCCGATTTCGGGAAACTTGCCTAAGCTTTTGATTTCAAAGCGCGAGGCAGCCCGATATTATAGCCACCTGAAGCGCTTCGCTCAAGCCGCCCGGACCGCACCTCTTATGACCATCGTGATCAAGACGCCCGCCGACATCGAGGCGATGCGGCTCGCCGGCCGGCTGGCCGCCGAGGTGCTCGACTACATCGCTCCTTACGTCAAGCCGGGCGTGACCACCGGCGAGCTGGATCGGCTGTGCCACGAGTACATGAGCAACGTCCAGGGCACGACGCCGGCGCCGCTGAACTATGCCCCGCCAGGCTACCGGCCGTTTCCGAAGGCGATCTGCACCTCCGTCAACCACCAGGTCTGCCATGGTATCCCGGGCGACCGGGTGCTCAAGAACGGCGACGTGATCAACATCGATGTCACGGTGATCAAGGACGGCTACCACGGCGACACCAGCCGCATGTACTTCGTCGGTGAGTCGTCGATCGCCGCCCGTCGCTTGTGCGAGGTGACGTACGACTGTATGTGGCTCGGAATCGAGCAGGTCCGGCCGGGCGCCACGATCGGCGACATTGGGCATGCCATCCAGACCCATGCCGAGAAGCATGGATACAGCGTGGTGCGCGAGTTCTGCGGGCACGGCATCGGACGCAAGTTCCATGAGGAGCCGCAGATCCTCCACTACGGCAAGCCTGGCACGCTAGAGAAACTCGTTGCCGGCATGACCTTTACCGTCGAGCCGATGATCAACGCCGGCCGGCGGGAGATCAAGGAACTGGCCGATGGCTGGACCATCGTGACCAAGGACCACAGCCTGTCAGCGCAATGGGAGCACACGGTCCTGGTGACCGAGAACGGTTACGAGGTCCTGACCCGCTCGGCCGCCACTCCGGCACCGCCGCGCTTTGTGGCAGGTGAGTGGACCGGCGTTACCCCGCCCGAGCCTGCCACCGCGTAATCAGATGAACGACGTCGGTCTCCAGCAGCGGGATCGCCTGCGACTGGAGCGTGATGCCCTGGTCGCACGCTTTGAGGCCGGCGGACCGGTTGAAGGCCTGCTCAAGGGCCTCGCCCGCTCCACCGACGGCCTGCTGCGCGAGCTGGCCCAGGGCACGGGCCTGGAGCAGCACGCCGCGCTGGTCGCCGTCGGCGGCTATGGCCGGGGCGAGCTCTTCCCGCATTCCGATGTCGACGTCCTGATCCTGCTCGAGCACGAACCCGACGCGGCCGAACGCGCCACGATCGAGCGGCTCGTCGGACTGCTTTGGGACTTCGGGTTCGCGCTGGGCCACAGCGTCCGCACTGTCGACGAGTGCCGGGCCGAGGCGCGGGCTGACGTTACCGTGCTGACTTCGCTGCTCGAGGCGCGCCGCATCACCGGCCAGAAGCGGCTGTTCCGGCGCTTCCAGAGCGCGATCAGCGAAACGCTGGATCGCACCGCCTACTTCCGCGCAAAGGTGCTCGAGCAGCGGCAGCGTTACATCAAGTACAACGAGTCGCCGTACAGCCTCGAGCCGAACGTGAAGGAAAGCCCGGGCGGACTGCGCGACCTGCATGTGCTGCTGTGGCTCGCCCGCGCCAGCGGCTACGGCACGCGCTGGGCGGAGCTTGCTCAAAACGGGCTCATCACGGCGGAGGAAGCGGGTCTGATCCGCCAAAGCGAACGTCGCATCAAGGAAATCCGCGCCTGGCTCCATCTCGTGACCGGCCGGCGCGAGGACCGCCTGGTGTTCGATGTGCAGCAGGCCGTGGCCGAGCGCGCCGGTTACCACGCCACCGCGGCACGCCGCGCAAGCGAAGTGCTGATGCAACGCTACTACTGGTCGGCCAAGGCGGTCACCCAGATGAACACCATCGTGCTGCAGAACATCGAGCTGCGGCTGTTTCACCCGGCCGACGAGCCGGCGGTACCACTCGACGAGACCTTCGTCACCCGCAGCGAACTGCTCGACCTGCGCGCCTCCGATGCCCTCGACAGCGACCCGAACGGCATCCTGCGGGCCTTCCTGGTGATGGCGCAGCACCAGGAACTGCGCGGCATGTCGGCGCCGCTGATGCGCGCGCTGTGGCACGCGCGCGTCCGCATCGATCCGCAGTACCGGCGGGACCCGCGCAACCGTGCGACGTTCATGGCGATCCTGCAGCAGCCCAAGGGCGTGCTGCACGAACTGCGCCGCATGAACCAGCTGTCGGTGCTGGGGCGCTACCTGCCGGTGTTCCGCCGCATCGTCGGCCAGATGCAGCACGACCTGTTCCACGTCTACACCGTGGACCAGCACATCCTGCAGGTGCTGAGGAACCTGCGCCGCTTCGCCCTGGCCGAGCACGCGCACGAGTATCCGCTCTGCAGCCAGCTGATCACCGACTTCGACAAGCCCTGGCTGCTGTACATCGCCGCGCTGTTCCACGACATCGCGAAGGGGCGCGGCGGCGACCACAGCACTCTGGGCGCGCGTGACGCCCGACGCTTCTGCCGTGAGCACGGTCTCTCCGCGGACGACACGGCGCTGGTCACGTTCCTGGTCGTGCACCATCTGTCGATGTCGCAGGCCGCCCAGAAGCAGGACCTGGCCGACGAGGCGGTGATCCAGGCGCTTCGCCGCCCTGGTGAAGACCGAGCGCCGCCTGATCGCGCTCTACCTGCTGACCGTGGCCGACATCCGCGGCACCAGCCCGAAGGTCTGGAACGCCTGGAAGGGCAAGCTGCTCGAAGACCTGTTCCTTTCGACGCGCCGCCTGCTCGGTGGCGGCAGCGTGTCGTCGACGGCAGTGCTCGAAGGACGCAAGGAGGAGGCGCTGCGCATCCTGCGACTCTACGGGCTGTCCGACAGCGCGCGCGAGGGGCTGTGGGAGCAGCTCGACGTCGTCTACTTCCTGCGCCACAGCGCGCAGGACATCGCCTGGCATACGCGATCGCTGTTCTCGCGCGTGCGCACCGAGAAGCCGGTCGTGCGCGCGCGGCTCGCGCGCATAGGCGAAGGCGCGGAGGTGCTGATCTACGTGCAGGACCAGAAGGACCTCTTTGCCCGCGTGTGCGGCTATTTCGATAGCCGAAACCTCAGCATTCTCGATGCGCGCATCCACACGACGCGACACGGCTACGCGCTCGACACCTTCCTCGTCACCGACAACGGCCACACCCCGCACTACCGCGAACTGCTGGCGCAGGTTGAACATGAACTGGCCGAATGGATCGCGAAGCGGCACGAACTGCCGACTGCCGGTGAAGGGACGGATGTCACGCCAGTCGCGCCACTTTCCGGTCACTCCGGAAGTGCGCCTGGTGCCGGACGAGCGCGGCTCGCGCTACCTGCTGTCCGTGACGGCCACCGATCGGCTGGGCCTGCTGTACTCGATAGCGCGCGTCCTGACGCAGCACTACCTGAACGTGCACACGGCCAAGGTGCTCACGCTCGGCGAACGCGCCGAAGACATCTTTCTGGTGTCGGGCGCGGAACTCGGGCAGGAGCGCAACCAGCTCGAGATCGAACAGGATCTGCTGCTGCGCACTCGCGCCCTAGGCGGCGGTCAGTCGTCCGGCTGCTCCGCCATTTCCGGGAACAGCACGTCGGTGAAGCCGAAGCGGTGAAGTCGCGCACCCGCATCGGGTACAGCACGCCATCGAGGTGATCGCATTCGATGCTGCACCACGCGAGCGTGGAAGCCTTCGGCCATACGCTCGATCGGTCGCCCCTCGAGATCGACGCCGCGGTAGCGCAGGCGGCTGTACCGCTCCACGACGCCGCGCAGGCCGGGCACCGACAGGCAGCCTTCCCATCCTTCCTCGGTCGCGTCGCCCATCGGCTCGAGCACCGGATTCAGCAGGATCGTCTGCGGCACGGGATCCGCATCCGGATAGCGCGGGTTGCGCAACGCCGGGTCGGCGTAGCCGAAGATGACGACGCGCAGCATCACACCGATCTGTGGCGCCGCGAGCCCGGCCCCGTTGGCCGCGTGCATCGTGTCGAACATGTCGGCGACCAGGGTGCGCAACTCGGGGGTTCCGAAATCGCGTACCGGCTCGGAGGCGCGCAGCAGCCGCGGGTCCCCCATGCGCAGGATCTCGCGGATCACGATGCTGCTTCGAAGAAGCTGTTCATGATGCGGACAGCGCGCGTCATCGTCGCGCGCATGACTTCCTCGAGTTCCTCGAGCTTGATTTCATGCTTGCTGTCGCCACGCCCTGCTGCGTGATTGACCACCACGCCAAGTGTCGCGTACGCAAGCTCGGCCTCGCGGGCCAGGACCGCCTCCGGCATGCCCGTCATGCCGACCATGTCACCGCCATCCCGTGCGATGCGCTCGATCTCGGCAGCGGTTTCGAGCCGCGGCCCCTGCGTGCACGCATAGACGCCGCCATCGATGACGGCTTCGCCGCACGCCGCGGCGGCCCCCAGCAGACGCTGTCGCAGCGACGGCGTGTACGGCTCGGTGAAGTCGACATGGATCACCGGCATCTCCGAGCCCTCGAAGAACGTCGCCTTGCGGCTGTGCGAGTAGTCGATGATCTGGTCCGGGACGACCAGCGTCCCGGGGCCCATGTCGATGCGTATGCCGCCGACGGTCGCCACCGACATCACGCCTTCGACCTTCAGTTCCCGCAGTGCCCAGAGATTGGCGCGGTAGTTGATCTCATGCGGTGCGAGCGTATGACCGTACCCATGGCGTGCGAGGAACACGACCTCGGCACCGGCCACCCGGCCAAACGTCAGTGCACCCGAGGGCTCGCCGTACGGCGTGCGCATCACCTGCCGTCGCGGCGCTTCCAGCGTCGACAGCTTGGCCAGTCCACTTCCCCCAATGATCGCGAACATCAGTTTCCCAGCATGGATTTCAGTTGCGCCTCGTCGATGACCGGCACGCCGAGTTCCCGGGCCTTGTCGAGCTTGCTGCCGGCTTCATCTCCCGCGACGACGTAAGTCGGTCTTCCTTGATACCGATCCCGACACCTTGCCACCCGCCGCCTCGATCCGCTCCCGCGCCTCGTCGCGCGTCCAGTGCGGCAGCGTACCCGTCAACACGACGGTCTTGCCAGCCAGTGCCGCGGCGGCGCGGTGCTGCCGCTTGCCCTCGGGCCAGTGCACGCCGGCCGCGCGCAACTGCTCGACCACCTTCGCGGTTATGCGGCTCGGCGAAGAAGCGCACGATCGACGCGGCCACCACCGGCCCGACATCCGGCACCTGCAGCAGTTCATCCTCCGAAGCCGTCCATGACCGCCTCGAGCGAGCCGAAGTGGCGTGCCAGGTCCCGCGCGGTCGATTCGCCGACATGGCGGATGCCCAGCGCGTAGATGAAGCGCTCCAGCGTCGTGCTGCGCGCCCGTTCGAGCGAGGCCACCAGGTTGGCCGCGGACTTCTCCGCCATGCGCTCGAGCGCGGCGATCGTCCCGAGCTCCAGCTTGAAAAGATCGGCGGGCGTGCTGACCAGGCCTTCGTCGACCAGTTGCTCAACGAGCTTGTCCCCCAGTCCCTCAACGTCGAGGGCGCGACGGCCGGCAAAGTGCAGCAGCGCCTGCTTGCGCTGCGCCGGGCAGACCAGGCCGCCGGTGCAGCGCAGGTCCTTCTCGCCCTCCTCGCGCGCAACCTTCGAGCCGCACACCGGGCAGGCGGTCGGCATCGCAAAGGCACGGGCGCCCTTCGGCCGCCGGTCCGGCAGCACCGAGACCACCTGCGGGATGACGTCGCCGGCACGACGCACGATCACCGTGTCACCGATCATCAGGCCCAGGCTGCGGATGTAGTCCTCGTTGTGCAGCGTCGCATTGCTGACGGTCACCCCGCCGACGAATACCGGCGCAAGGCGGGCCACCGGAGTGATCTTCCCGGTGCGTCCGACCTGGACATCGATGCCGGTCACCTGCGTCAGCTCCTCCTGCGCCGGGTACTTGTGCGCCACCGCCCAGCGCGGCTCACGCGAAACGAAGCCGAGTTCACGCTGCAGTTCCAGCCGGTTCACCTTGTAGACGACGCCGTCGATGTCGAACGGCAGCCTGGTCGCGCTGCGCGGCAATCTCCGCGTGAAAGGCCACCAGGTCTTCGGCGCCACGCGCGACACGACGCTCCGCCGCGACCGGAACGCCCATGGCCGCGAGCGCGTCCAGGAGACCACTGTGCGTCGGTGGCACCTGCCAGCCGGCGACCTCTCCGAGGCCGTAGGCGTAGAACGACAGGGGTCGGCTCGCGGTCGCCTTGGCATCCAGTTGCCGCAGGAAGCCCGCGGCCGCATTGCGCGGATTGACGAAGACCTTGTGGCCTGCCTCGCGCTGCCGCTCGTTGATCAGTTCGAATTCCTTCCGCCGCAGGAACACTTCCCCGCGCACCTCGATCACCGCCGCATGCGACCCGTCCAGTCGCAGCGGAACCGCGCGGATCGTGCGTGCATTGGGCGTGACGTCCTCGCCTTCCTCGCCGTCGCCCCGGGTCGCGGCGCGGACCAGAATTCCGTGCTCGTAGCGCAGGTTGATGGCCAGCCCGTCGAACTTGAGCTCGGCGGAATACTCGACTGGCGGGTCGTCGTCGTTCAGCCCCAGTTCACGCCGCACCCGCGCATCGAACGCGCGTGCGCCATCGGGGCCGGCATCGGTTTCCGTGCGTATCGACAGCATCGGCACCGCGTGGCGCACCTTCGGCAGGTCGGATCGCGCCGCGCCGCCGACACGCTGTGTCGGCGAATCGTCGGTCACCAAGGTCCGGGTGCGCCTGCTCGAGTGCCTGCAGCTCGCGGAACATCCGGTCGTATTCCGCGTCGGACAGGCTCGGGGCCGCGAGTACGTAGTACTCGTAGTCGGCGCGCGCGATCTGCTTCGCGCAGCTGCCGCGCCCGCTCCTTCGCTGAAGGCATGCCGTGCCGCACTCATTCCGGTCGCCTGGCAGCGCGACACCGTACTCAGTCCATCGCGCGATGCATCCGGCGAGCGTCCGCTCGCGCGCGCTAGGCGGCGTAGAGCCGGCGCGACCGTTCGGACCCCGCCGCGATGCCTTCCGCCTGCATCTGTTCGTAGAGCGTCGCCAGCTGGGCCGCCACCGCGAAGTGCGCCGTCGCGCTGGACCGGGCGACCGTTGTCGTCGACGACACGGCCGTCAAGTCGCGCCGCGAGCTGTTCGGCGACCTGGAACTGTACTGCCAGCGGTGAACTGCCGGGCCGGGCCAGCGGGACGTCGATCGACACGGCCAGCCGCGGCGTGGGCAATGACGGTGCGCTCAGAATCAGCTGCAGTTCGCCGGTCGCCTCACGCAGTTCCCAGCGACCGGTCCCGGCCGGCATGAATCCGAGCGCAGCCGCAGCGGACTCGATGGCATCGGCGCTCCAGGCTGCGTCGCTGGCCTCGACCGTCAGCGTGATCTGCACGTCGAAGCGGGCGCACAAGCGATCCAGCTCGGCGGCCTGCGTGACCAGCCGAGGCACATCGGGCGCGTCGAAGTCTGCATCGACGGCCAGGGCAATCTGCTGCGTGGCGGCGATGAAGCGGGCGGCATCGATCTCGCCCAGTACGCCGTTGCGATGCGCCATCTGCACGGCCACCAGGAGCTCCGAATAGAAGCCGAAGCGGTCAGGCGCCGTCCACTGCTGCGATTTGGCGTCCCAGACCGCGAGGTGGGCCGGTAAAGGCATCTGCAGTCGATCCAGCTGGCCGCGCGCATCCAGCGCAGTTACCCCGTCGACTGCGTGTGTGCAGCGCAGTTCCACGACAAAATCCAGCAGCGGATCCTCGGACCAACCGTCCGGAAGCGCGTACGGCGAAGGCTCGGCACGCTCGCCGGACGCCGCGTCGTCGGGCGTTCCTGCGGCAGCCGATGCACCGGCAGACTCTGTCGGAAGGGCGCCGGGCTCGCCGGAGGCCGAATCGTCCGTCGCGCCGAGTGCCGCGCCGAGCCGGGGCTCGATGCGGCGCGCGACCGGCCTGGCTGCGGCCGCCGTGGCGGGCTTTAGTTCCGCCAGCGGATCACCGACGCCGCGGCGCAAGGCCGCATCAAGGCGCGCCAGCGCGCGTCGCTCCTGCCACCGGCTGTAGATCCAGATCGCCAGCAGCAGGACACCGGCGATTGCAAGCAGCGCCCAGTGCAGGTCGGTCATCGCGACTACGCCGCCTCGGCCGTCAGCCGGACGGCGCCTTCGATGTCGACCGCGACGATGCGCGAGACGCCCTGCTCCTGCATCGTCACGCCGATCAGTTGCTGCGCCATTTCCATCGCGATCTTGTTGTGCGTGATGAACAGGAACTGCGTGTTGTCGGTCATCGATTCGACCAGTCGGCAGAAGCGGTCCGTGTTGGCGTCGTCGAGCGGCGCGTCGACCTCATCGAGAAGGCAGAACGGCGCCGGGTTCAGCTTGAACAGCGCGAACACCAGCGCCGTCGCTGTCAGCGCCTTTTCGCCGCCCGGACAGCAGATGGATCGTGCTGTTGCGCTTGCCCGGTGGCTGCGCCATCACCTGCACGCCCGCGTCGAGGATTTCCTCGCCGGTCATGATGAGTCGCGCCTCGCCACCGCCAAAGAGTTTCGGGAAGAGTTGGCCGAACTGCGTGTTCACCTGGTCGAAGGTCTGCTGCAGCAACTCGCGCGTCTCGCGATCGATCTTGCGGATCGCGTCCTCGAGTGTCGCGATGGCCGCCTTCAGGTCGGCCGACTGCGCATCGAGGTACGCCTTGCGCTCGCGCGACGTCGTGAGTTCCTCGAGCGCCGCGAGGTTGACCGCCCCCAATGCGGCGATCTCCTCCGCGAGTCGCGTGATCTCTACCTGCAATGCACCGGCCTTGACGCCTGCGGTCAGCTTCTCGCCGAGCGCGACCTCGTCGGCCTTCACCTCGGCAAGCTGCCCCGCCATCTGCTCCGCCGCGAGCCGTGCCGCCTGTTCCTTCAGCTGCAGTTCCGTGATCTTCTGCCGGCGTGGCTCGAGTTCACGCTCCAGCGTCAAGCGGCGCTCGTCGGTGGATCGCAGCTGCTGTCCCAGCTCTTCGAGCTTGCTGCGTGCCTGGCGCAGTGCCTCCTCGGCCGCCGCGCGCTTGCCGAGCCAGCCGTCCAGTCCGGAACGCGCCGCACCGTCGTCGAGACGGCTCAATTCGGCGATAGCCGCCGTCACGTCGGCTTCCAGTCGCTCGGCATCGGCGGCAGCGACCTCGGCCGCGTGCGTGACGTCGCGCTCACGCTCGCGGTTTGACGTCAGCGCAAACTCGACCTGCTGTAGCGCGGTCTCGAGCGCGCGCTGTTCGTCCCGAGCTCCGCGCAGCGCCTGGTCGGCCTGCTCGTAGCTCACTCGCGCGGCCTCGACCGCTTCCTGCCGTGTCGCCAACTCGGAGTCGAGCTGCTGGAAGCGGTTGTCCGCATCATCGCGGCTGCCGCGCAGCTCGCGCTCGTGGGCCTCGATCTCGGCCAGTTCGGTGTCGATCTGCCCACTGCGGTGCTTCACGCGCTCGATCAGTTCACCGAGTCGGACAACCTCCAGCTGGGAAGTGTGCAGCAAGCCGCGCACGCGCTCGACTTCACGCCGGCTCGCCACCAGCTGTTCCTGCGCCTCACGCAGCGCCGATTCGGCCCGCGCCAGCGTGCCGGTTCGCTCCTCGACGATCAGCCGCTGCGCGCGGATTTCCTTCTCCAGGTTCTCGATTTCGAGGCGGCGTGCAAGCAGGCCGCTCTTCTCGTCGTCCGCCGCGTAAAAACGCACACCGTAGCGCGACACCATGTGTCCTTCGCGAACGACGAACTGCCCGCCGACCGGAAGCTGGTCGCGCGCGGCCAGCGCGCCCGCCAGGTCGGGGGCAACGAAGATATTCGCAAGCCAGTCCATGAGCACGGCAGACAGCGCAGCATCGTGACCGCGCGCGCGATCCGACAGGCGGCCGAAGCCGGGCATATGACCGCCCTCGCGTGCGACCGCGCCAGTCGTCGAGTAAAACGCGACGCGCGCCGGCGGTTCGCTGGCGACAAGACCGCCTACGGTATCCAGTCGACCCACTTCGACGCTCTCGACGCGCTCGCGCAGCACGGCTTCGAAGGCGTTCTCCCAGCCGTGTTCGACGTCCAGCTTGCGGAACAGGCGTGGCAGCGTGTCCAGCCCCTGCGCTGCAAGCCACGGATCCAGCCGGGTGTCCGCTTCGACACTCGCCTGCACCTGGCGCAAAGCCGCCAGCCTGGCTTCGATACGCGTCAGATTGTCTTGCGCACTGGAACGCTGATCGGACTGCTGCTGCCGATCTGCCGTGGTAACGCTGACCTGCGTTTCGGCGGTCGCCTGTGCCGATGTGTGTTCGCCGATCTGTCCCTCGAGACGGGCGACCTCCTGTTGCAGCTGGGCAAGCCGCTCCTCGTCCGGCGACCCGATCGAGGCCCGCTCTTCCGCCAGCCGCTCGCGCCGCTGCTGCAGCACCGCGAGTTGCCGATCGATGTTGCGCTGTTCGACTCCGGCCGCGTCGATGGCCTGCTCGGAGATCGCCGCCTGCGCACGTGCCGCCGTCATCGCTTCGCGCGCTGCCTGGTAGGCGTCTTCGAGCGCCGGCAGCGTGCCTTCATGCTCGACGCACGCAGACTGCGATTGCGCCAGCCGCGTCGTCGCGTCTTCGATCGTCTGCAGCAAGCTGGCCGCACGCTCCAGCAGTTCAGTGCGCTCGTCTGAGCGACGGGCCCGCGTGGCCTTCAGCGTCTCGATTTGCGACAGTCAGCCGGGTACGGCCGTCGACGATCATGCGGATCTCGGACTCCAGCCGCGCCACTTCGGCGTTGACCTGCAGCAGCGCTCCCTGCGCCTCGTGCACTGAGTCGCTGGCCGCGTAGTGCGCGGTCCGCACGTCTTCGAGGGCACGCTCAGTCCCGCGCAGTTCGGCAACGTGGCCCTCCAGAGCCGTGGTGCGCGTCTCGATGTCACGCGCCACCTTTTCGCGCTCCGTCTCGGCCTCGCGCTTGCGCAGCAGCCACAGCATCTGCTGCTGCTCGTCGTGCGCGGTCTGCATGTCGCGATAGCGCCCAGCGACCTCGGCCTGCTGCTCCAGCCGTGCGATCTGACTGTCCAGTTCGCGCAGGATGTCTTCGACCCGTATCAGGTTGTCGCGCGTGTCTGCAAGGCGGTTCTCGGTTTCGCGCCGACGTTCCTTGTACTTCGAGATGCCCGCCGCCTCCTCGAGGAAGATGCGCAGCTCCTCGGGGCGCGCCTCGACGATGCGCGAGATCATTCCCTGACCGATGATCGCGTAGGCGCGCGGCCCCAGGCCGGTGCCCAGGAACATGTCGTGCACGTCGCGACGACGCACGTTCTGGTTGTTGATGTAGTAGCCGGAGGTGCCGTCGCGTGTCAGCACGCGCTTCACCGAAATCTCGGCATACTGGCCCCAGGCACCGCCGATTCGGCCGTCGCTGTTGTCAAAGACCAGTTCGACACTCGCCCGGCCCGCCGGCTTGCGGTTGACCGAGCCATTGAAAATGACGTCCTGCATGGACTCGCCACGCAGCTCGGCCGCCTTGCTTTCGCCGAGCACCCAGCGCACGGCATCAATGACGTTGGACTTGCCGCAGCCGTTGGGGCCAACGACGCCGACGAGACTGCCGGGCACATCGATCGGTGTCGGATCGATGAATGACTTGAACCCGGCGAGCTTGATCTGCCGTAGACGCACGTGAGTTTGAGAGGGAAAGGGTGGAGGTAAGTCCCCGGGCGCAACGAGCGGCACGGCCTGTGCTGCCCGAGGATGCGAGGGGATCAACAAAAAACGCGTTCGTATAATAACAGCGCACCACTTCTCGCTGCCGCATCCCGCGCGCACGCGACCTGCTAGCCACGACCATGGCCACACGTCCCAGCAAGACGCTCGAGACTTTCGCGAACCCGGCGCCGCAGCGCGATTACCTCGTCCACATCGAGGTTCCGGAGTTCACCTGCCTGTGCCCGCTGACGGGCCAGCCCGACTTTGCGACTCTGGTGCTGGACTTCGTGCCGGACAAGCGCAACGTCGAGCTGAAGGCGCTGAAGCTCTACGTCTGGTCGTACCGCAACGAAGGGACGTTCCACGAGGCGGTGACCAACCGCATCCTCGACGACCTGGTTGACGCACTGAAGCCCCGCTTCATCCGCCTGACCGCCCGCTGGTATGTGCGGGGCGGACTGTTCACGACCGTCGTGGCCGAACATCGCAAGAAGGGCTGGACGCCGCTGCCTCATGTGGAACTGGTGAATCCTGGCATCGAAGGGGGCCCGACACGGCCGGGTCGCGCATGAATCCCGATCCTCGACCGCCTGCATCCGTACCCGTTCGAGCAGCTGCGGCAGCTCTTTTCCGACCTCACTCCACCCGCGGGCCTGCCGCACATCAACCTGTCGATCGGCGAGCCAAAGCATGCCACTCCGCCGTTCATCCTGGAGGCCTACGCCAGGGCGCTTGGCGGCGTCGCGAACTACCCGCTGACCGCGGGTCAGCCGGCACTGCGTGAGGCGATCGCAGCCTGGGCGACGCGCCGTTACTCGCTGAAGCGGCTGGATCCGGCCACGCAGGTGCTGCCGGTCGCCGGTTCGCGAGAGGCGCTCTTTTCCTTCGCGCAGGCGGTCATCGACCGCACCTGTCCGGCACGCGTGGTTTCGCCCAATCCGTTCTATCAGATCTACGAAGGTGCCGCGCTGCTCGCCGGAGCGCAACCGCTCTACCTGCCGACGACGCCCGCGAACGGCTTTCGCATGGAGTTCGAGCGGCTCTCGCCGCTCGACTGGGCCGGCGTGCAACTGGTGTACGTGTGCACGCCGGGCAATCCGACCGGCCGCGTGATGACGCTGGAAGAGTGGGGACGACTCTTCGAGCTCGCCGACCGGCACAACTTCATCATCGCGTCGGACGAGTGCTACTCCGAGGTCTACTTCGACGAGGCGACACCGCCGCTCGGGGCGCTGGCTGCGGCCACCCAGCTCGGCCGCGACCGCTTCGATCGCGTCGTCATGTTCTCGAGCCTGTCGAAGCGCTCCAACGTACCTGGCATGCGCTCCGGCTTCGTCGCCGGGGATGCCGAAGTCCTGCGCAAGTTCCTGCTGTATCGCACCTATCACGGCACCGCGATGAGCCCTCCGGTGCAGACGGCGAGCATCGCCGCCTGGAACGACGAGGCGCACGTCGTCGCCAACCGGCGCCTGTACGCGCAGAAGTTCGCGCAGGCGACGCCGGTGATCTCGAAGCATCTCGATTGCGGGCGGCCCGATGCCGCGTTCTATCTCTGGGCCCGCACGCCGATTGCCGATACCGAGTACGCGCGCCGGCTGTTTGCGGAGAAAAACGTCACGGTGCTGCCCGGCAGTTACCTGTCCCGTTCGGTCGACGGCATGAACCCCGGCACCAACTTCGTCCGCATCGCACTGGTCGCCGAACCCGCGGAAGTTGCCGAGGCCACCGCACGCATCGCATCCCTGAAACTCTGAGGCCAGGAAGACACCATGTCGCTCGAACAGACGATCAATGAAGCGTGGGAGCAGCGCGCCACCCTGTCGCCCGCGTCCGTCCCGGCGGCCGTGCGCGAAGCGGTCGACCATGCGATAGGAGACCTCAACACGGGCCGCGCGCGCGTCGCCGAGAAGGTCGACGGGCAATGGGTCACGCACCAGTGGCTGAAGAAGGCGGTGCTGCTGTCTTTCCGCCTGAATGACAACCGCCTGATACACGCCGGCGAACTGGGCTTCTTCGACAAGGTACAGCCCAAGTTCTCGCACCTCGACGAGGAGCACATGCGCGCCACCGGCGTTCGCGTCGTGCCGCCGGCGGTGGCGCGGCGCGGCAGTTTCATCGCCAGAAACGTCGTGCTGATGCCCTCGTACGTGAACATCGGCGCCTACGTCGACGAGGGCACGATGGTCGACACCTGGGCCACGGTCGGCTCGTGCGCGCAGATCGGCAAGAACGTCCACCTGTCCGGCGGGGTCGGCATCGGCGGCGTGCTGGAGCCCCTGCAGGCCAATCCGACGATCATCGAGGACAACTGCTTCATCGGTGCCCGCTCCGAAGTGGTCGAGGGCGTGATCGTCGAGGAGAACGCGGTCCTCGGCATGGGCGTGTTCATCGGCCAGAGCACCAAGATCTTCAACCGCGAGACCGGCGAAGTCACCTACGGGCGAGTGCCCGCGGGCTCGGTGGTCGTGGCCGGGTCGCTGCCGTCGCGCGAGTGCAACCTCTACTGTGCCGTCATCGTCAAGCAGGTGGACGCGAAGACGCGGGCCAAGACCAGCATCAATGAGTTGCTGAGAACGTAGGTCGCTGCGCGGCGGCGTGATTGTCTGCCTTCCACGGACTGCGCTTCAGGGCCGCGCCGGCGGCGATGACTTTCTTTGCTTCGCCAAAGAAAGTCACCAAAGAAAGGCGACCGCACGAGGCCGGCCTACGGCTGCCCTTGCGCTGCGGGCGTCAGCGGGCCGGGCGCGAAACTCGCTCCCTGCGGTCGCTCAGACAGGCAGGCCCGGCACAGGCCCCGCTGCCCCCTGCACCGCCGCGGCGTCTTCGAGCGGAACACCTCCGTCGCGTTTGCCAGCGTCTGCCAAACGGCGACGGCGGTTGCCCGCTCGGGGACGCCGCGCAGCGCGGGGCGGCGCGGGGCTGTTGCCGGCCTGCGCTGTCTGAGCGACCGCAGGGAGCGAGTTTCGCGCACGGCCCGCTGACGCCCTGCAGCGCAAGGGAACCCGCAGGCCGGACCCTCGCAGGTGCGCCTTTCTTTGGTTACTTTCTTTGGCAAGCAAAGAAAGTAACGGCCGCGCGGCCCTGTAGCGCGACGGGGAAGGCAGAGAGTGCCGTCGCACAGCGATCCAGCGTCAGCCCTGACGCCCCTTCCCACCTCTTTTCATCCGATCGGACGGATTCGCATACCACCCCCTGCGGCCGTATGCTGTGTTCCTCTGCGGCAAGAGGTTTCCCATGTCGTCTACTCCCATGTCCCTGGAACGCCTGTTCGGCCTGATGGCCGAAAAGGCGGCGTCGGACCTGTTCCTGTCGGTCGGCTCACCGATCACGATCAAGATTAACGGCGTCTGCGTGCCGATCAACCAGGAACGCCTGGCGCCGCAGTCGATCGTCTCGCTGCTGGCCGAGCGCCTGACCGATGCGCACTTCCGCGAACTCGAGGATGCACGCGAACTCAACATCGGGCCTGCCGGTGCAGGGCATCGGCAGCTTCCGGTTGTCGGCCTTCCTGCAGCGCGGTTCGATCTCGGCGGTGGTGCGCTTCATTCCGCACGACATCCCCAAAGCTCGACGAACTGCACCTGCCGGAAGTGCTGAAGGACCTGATCATGGAGCGACGCGGACTGATCCTCGTCGTCGGTGCAGCCGGCTCGGGCAAGTCGACGACGATCGCGTCGATGATCGATCACCGCAACGAACTCGTGACCGGCCATGTGCTGACGTTCGAGGACCCGATCGAGTTCCTGTTCCGCAACAAGAAGTCGATCATCAACCAGCGCGAGATCGGTTCCGACGCACGGACGCTGCAGGCCGCGCTGCGCAGCGCGATGCGGCAGGCGCCGGACGTCATCTTCATCGGCGAGATCCGCGACCGCGACACGATGAGTGCGGCGCTGGCCTATGCGATGTCGGGCCACCTCGTCGTCGCCACCCTGCACGCGACCAACAGCGCCCACGCGCTGAACCGCGTGATCAGCTTCTATCCGCCGGAAACCCGGCAGGCCCTGTTCCAGGACATGTCGGTGGCGATGAAGGCCATCGTTTCCCAGCGGCTGGTGCGCTCCAAACGCGGCGGCCGCGTGCCTTCGGTCGAAGTGCTGGTGAACACGCGACACATCGCCGACCTGATCGAGCGTGGCGACGTTCAGGCGATCAAGGAGGCGATGGAGCAGAGTCTGGCGCCCGAGAGCATCTCGTTCGAGCAGAGCCTGTATTCGCTGATCCAGGCCGACCAGATCACGCGTGAGGACGCGCTGGCGGCGGCCGACTCGCAGAACAACCTGCTGTGGTTCATCAACAACGCCGGCAAGGCGCGCGCGCAGCTGCATTCCGACCGCAAGGAAGAGAGCACCGACGCGTCGTTCTCCGAGTTCACGCTGAACATTTAGGGCGGCGAGTCCTGCCGTTACAATCGGCGCGCCTTGCACGCCGGTCCATGCGTGCGCTGGCGCGCGCATGAGCCCCACCCTCCAACTCGTCCACGACCTGATCTGCCCGCCGCTCGGTGACCCCGGACGATGGCGGCTGCCAGTCCATGCTCGCCGCGCGGCTTGCGGCGTCGGGGTTCACGACCGAAACGATCGCGAGCAACGGCGTGACTAACGCCTGGATGCGTCGCGGCACCGGCGCGCCCGTCTTTGTCTTTGCCGGCCACACCGATGTCGTTCCAACCGGCCCGCTCGAACAATGGCACTCCGATCCATTCGCGCCGACGCTGCGTGACGGCCGGTTGTATGGGCGCGGCGCCTCGGACATGAAGAGCTCCATTGCCGCCTTTGTCGTCGCCGCCGAGGAATTCATCCGCGCGCACCCGCGACACGCTGGCTCGATCGCGCTGCTGCTGACGTCCGACGAGGAAGGGCCGGCGACCGATGGCACGACGACCGTCATCGAGGCCCTGCGCGCCCGCGGCGAGAAGTTCGACTACTGCATCGTCGGCGAACCGACCTCAGTCGATCGCCTCGGCGACACGATCAAGAACGGCCGTCGCGGCTCATTGTCCGGTCGCCTGACCGCCAAGGGCCAGCAAGGCCACGTCGCGTATCCGCACCTCGCGCGCAACCCTGTGCACATGCTGGCGCCGGCGCTGGCGGAACTGGCCACCACCGACTGGGACCGCGGCGACGAATTCTTTCCGCCGACGACATTCCAGGTTTCGAACATCCACGCCGGAACGGGAGCGGGCAACGTAATCCCCGGCGCCTGCACGGTCGACTTCAACTTCCGCTTTGCGCCCGCGTCGACGGCCACGTCGCTGCAGCAGCGCTGCGAGGCGCTCCTCCGGCAGCATCGCGTCGACTTTGAGATCGAATGGACGCTGGGCGCTGCACCCTTCCTGACACCGCGTGGCACACTGTCATCGGCAATCAGCGCAGCGATTGACGCTGTCACCGGCGCCCGCCCCGAGCTTTCGACCACCGGCGGCACCTCGGACGGCCGCTTCATCGCAACCTTCTGCCCGCAAGTGATCGAGTTCGGACCGCCCAATGCGACGATCCACAAGATCAACGAGCAGATCGCGATCGCCGACCTCGAACCCCTCAAGGACATCTATCGCGGCACGCTCGAGCGCCTGCTCGGCTCCGCCTCCACGACATGACGACGCTGATCGACGCCCAGGCGAACCTGCGCACACTGCGCGACGTGCTGCGCTACGCCGTCACGCGCTTCAACGAGGCCCATCTGTTCTATGGCCACGGCCAGGGCGACGCCTTCGAGGAAGCCGCCTTCATCGTCATGCGCACGCTGAAGTTGCCGCTCGAGCGGCTCGATTTCTTCGCCGACGCCTACCTGACGCACGCCGAGATCCACGAGCTGCTGCAGGTCATCGACCGGCGCGTCAAGAAACGCCTGCCGGCCGCCTACCTGCTGAACGAGGCGTGGCTGCGCGGCTACAAGTTCTATGTGGACGAGCGCGTCATCATCCCGCGCTCGTACATCGGCGAACTGCTGGACGAGGGCCTGACGCCGTGGGTGAGTGACCGCGACGCCGTCAGTGACGTGCTCGACATGTGCACCGGCTCGGGCTGCCTCGCGATCATGGCGTCGGACGTCTTTCCGCGCGCATCGATTGATGCTGCGGATATTTCCGCGGATGCGCTGCAGGTTGCCCGCCGCAATGTGGCGGACTACCAGCTCGAAAAGCGCGTTAACCTCGTGAAGTCGGATCTGTTCGCCGCGCTGGGGACCAAACGCTACGACGTTATCCTGTGCAATCCGCCCTACGTCACCGACAGCGCGATGGCCAAGCTGCCGGCGGAGTACCAGCACGAGCCGCAGCTGGCGCTGGCCGGAGGCCGCGACGGCATGAACTTCGTCAAGACGCTGGTGCGCCAGGCACGTGGTCACCTGAAGCGCGGTGGTCTGCTGATAGTCGAGGTCGGCGACGGACGTGCCGCAGCGGAAAAGGTGTTCAACGATCTTCCGCTTACCTGGCTCACGACCAGCGCCGGCGACGACATGGTGTTCCTCGCGCGACAGGAAGAACTGACCTAGCTGCGACGCCAATTCGTCATCGACTCTGCTGGCGCCTTACCGGCTTAGCTCATCGGATTCCGACTGCATGCTGCGGCTGATCGACATTGCACTGGCGCGCGGCGCCCGCACGCTGTACCGCGGAGTGTCACTGCTTGCGCGTCCCGGCGAGCGCATCGGCCTGGTCGGCGCCAACGGCTGTGGCAAGTCGACGCTGTTCGCGGCGATCCTGGGTGAACTCGGCGTCGAAGCCGGCACGCTGGAGACGCCAGCCCCAGCACGCATCGCGCACGTGGCGCAGGATATCGAGGCCGGCACCGAGCGCGCCCTGGACTATGTCGTGGCCGGTCATGCGCCGCTCGCGGCCGCGCGTACCGAACTGACTGCCGCCGAAGCAAGCCACGACGAGATGCGACTCGCGCTGGCGCACGCGACCCTCGCGGAACTCAACGAAGGGGCGATCCTGGCCGAAGCGCAAGCCGTCATGCACGGCCTCGGCTTCGCGACGGCGGATGGCGAGCGACCCGTTTCCGCGTTCTCCGGCGGCTGGCGCAATCGCCTGGCACTGGCGCGCGCGCTGCTGCGCCCGGCGGACCTGCTGTTGCTCGATGAGCCGACCAACCACCTGGATCTGGACTCGGTGGTCTGGCTCGAGTCCTGGCTGCGGCGGCAGCCGGCCACGGTGCTGGTGATCTCGCATGATCGCGAGTTCCTCGACCGTATCGCCGAGACGATCTGGCACGTCGACCAGGGCACGATCCGGCGCTATGCCGGTAACTTCACGGCCTTCGAGCTGGCCTGGCTCGAGCAACAGAAACAGCAGGACTGCCGCCGCGAAGGCGTACGCGCGCACCGCGGCGCATCTGCAGAGCTTCGTCGACCGGTTCCGCGCCCAGGCCACCAAGGCCCGCCAGGCGCAGAGCCGGCTCGAAGATGCTCGAGCGCCTGACCGTCATCGAACCGGCGCGCGCGCGGCGTGAATGGCGTTTCGAGTTTCCAGAGCCAGTGCGCGTACCGGAGCGACTGCTCGATGCGGAGGACATGGCCCTCGGATACGGTGAGCGCGCTGTGCTCGCCAATGTCACGCTGACGGTGCGGGCCGGTGATCGCATCGGCATCCTCGGCGTCAACGGCGCAGGCAAGTCGACCCTCGTCAAGGCGATCGCCCGCGAGCTGGCGCCACTGTCCGGTGAGCTGCGGCGCGGTCAGGGGCTGGCCATCGGCTACTTCGCCCAACATCAGCTCGACCAACTGCGGCTCGACGAAACACCACTGGCGCACCTGCGCCGACTCGCACCCGATGCGCGCGAGCAGGAGTTGCGCGACTTCCTCGGCAACTACCGCTTCCCTGGCGAGATGGCCACTTCGCCGCTCGGTCCGATGTCGGGCGGCGAGAAGGCGCGCTGCGCACTCGCGCTGATCGCCTGGCAACGACCCAATCTGCTCCTGCTGGACGAGCCGACGAATCATCTCGACATGGAAACCCGCGAGGCGCTGACGATGGCACTGTCGTCGTACGAGGGCGCGCTGCTGCTCGTGTCGCACGACCGCCACCTGCTGCGCGCGACCTGCGACCAGCTCTGGCTGGTGCACGACGGGCGCGTCGCGCCGTTCGACGGGGACCTCGACGACTACGCCGCACTGGTGCTCGCGAGCCGGCGCGACCGCAATGACACGGGCGGAGGCGACGCGTCCAACCGGCGCGCACAGCGGCAGCAGCAGGCGGCGGCCCGCCAACGCCTGGCCGACTCGCGACGCCCATTGCAGTCGAAACTGAAGCGCCTGGAAGTGGAACTGGCTCGTGTCTCAGACGAACTGCGCGAGCTGGACGCGCGGCTGGCCGATCCCGAGTTCTATCACGCGGGGCATGCCGACGAGGTCGCGGTGACGCTGAAGCGCCGGGGCGAGCTCGCCGGCCGCGTGGACGAGCTGGAAGCCAGCTGGATCGCCGTGACCACGCAACTCGAGGCGATCGCATGACGGCCGACGCCCCGCTCGCCGGACTGCGCATCCTCGACCTGACGCGGCTGCTGCCAGGCCCGGCCGCAACGCTGCATCTCGCCGACTTCGGCGCCGATGTCATCAAGGTCGAGGACACTGGCGCCGGCGACTACATGCGCGACTTTGCGCCGCATGTCCCGAATGGCGACGGGGAGCGGGTTAATCCGGCCTTTGAAGCCACCAATCGCGGCAAGCGATCGCTGGCGATCGATCTGAAGCATCCGCGCGGACGTGAACTGCTGCTGGACCTGTGCGGGTCTGCGGATGCGCTGATTGAAAGCTTCCGGCCCGGCGTGCTGGCGCGCCTGGGACTGGGGTGGGACGTGCTGCATGCGCGCTATCCACGGCTGGTGCTGTGCTCGATCTCGGGTTACGGGCAGACCGGTCCCTGGTCGCAGCGCGCTGGCCATGACATCAACTACATCGCCACAGCCGGCGTGCTCGACCAGATCCGCGCCAACGGACAGCCCGGCGATGCCCAATCTGCAACTCGGCGACCTGCTCGGCGGGGCTCTGGCGGCCCTCTCGTCGCTGCTGATCGCATTGCTGGCCGCGCAACGCACCGGCCAGGGCCGCTGGATCGATGTGGCGATGACCGAAGCGCTGCTCGTCCATCACTTCTTCCCGCACGCCGAACTGGACGCCGGCCACGCCCCGGTGGCGGGCGCCACGTTGCTGACGGGCGGTGCGGCCTGCTATCGCGCCTACGAGACTGCCGACGGCCGCCATCTTGCCGTCGGTGCGCTGGAACTCAAGTTCTGGGAGACGTTCTGCAACGCGGCCGGCTTGACGGAACTGCGCACGCGTCACTGGGCGCACGGCGAGATGCCCGGCTCAGCGGCTGCGTGCGAGACGATCGAACGGGTCGCCGACTGCATTCGCGGGCGCCGCTGGCCGAGTGGATCGACGAGTTCGCTGCAGTCGACGCCTGCGTCACTCCGGTGCTGACACCCGCAGAAGCGCTCGCGCATCGCGCAAGCTGTAGCCCGCGGCGTGGTGCACCACAGCGGGCGGATCACTGAGGTGGGGCCGCTGGCGCGGATGTCGGGCCATGCGTTGCAGCCGACCGCGGCGCCGCGTGCGGGCCAGCACACACGTGCGCTGCTCGCTGAACTCGGCCTTGCAACCAGCGAGATCGAGCGCCTGCTCAATGACGGCATCGTGAAGGAGCCGGCATGATCGAGCGGCGGCGCCTGCTGCTGATGCGTCACGGTGCGGTCGACTATTTCGATACCGACGGGCGACCCTACCCGCCCGACGCCGTACCGCTGACCCCGGACGGCATCGAGCAGGCGCGCGCGATGGGTGCCGCCCTCGCTGCAGCCGGCGTGCGGATCGATCGCGCAATCACCAGCGGCCTGACGCGCACGCGCGAGACCGCTGCACATGTCCTCGAGGCCTCCGGCATGTCGCCACCCGTCGAGCACTGGTCCGATCTGCAGGAGATCCGGGCCGGCCACCTCCCGAGCATCCCGGACGCCGAGCTGCGTGCCGCGTTCATCGGTGCCTTCGAAGGCCCGGTGGCGCGGGAGACCCGCTTTCTGCACGGCGAAACCATTGGCGAACTGCTCGATCGCACACTGCCTGCGCTCCAGCGCCTGCTCGCCGCGGAAGACTGGGACACCGCCCTGATGGTCCTGCACGGCGGGGTCAACCGCGGCCTGCTGTCGTGGTTCCTGACCGGCCAGGCGGTATTCCTCGGCGGACTCGCCCAGGACACCGGTTGCCTGAATATCATCGACGTGGGCACCGGCCCGGCCACCAGTGTCGTGCGCGTGATCAACTTCTGCCCGATCGACACCCTTCAGACGACTACGCGCCTGTCGACGATGGAGCATCTGCTACGAGAAGTACCTGAAGCTGCGCGAACGGCGTAGCGACCTCGGAGATCCAGGATGAGCCAGCTCGGCGAAGTGACCGGACGCCATGCCTTCGATACGGAGCGCCTTCGGGAGCACCTCGAACGCCACCTGCCCGAGTTTCGCGGGCCCATGGAAGTGCAGCAGTTCCAGGGGGGCAGTCGAATCCCACTTACCTCTTGACGACGTCGACCGCGAAGTACGTGCTGCGCAGCAAGCCGGGCCCGGTCGCGAAACTGCTGCCGTCGGCGCATGCGATCGAACGGGAATTTCACGTCATGCGCGCCCTCGCCGCGCACGGCATACCGGTGCCATGGACACTGCTGCTCGTCGACCGACGAGAGCATCATCGGCCGCGCCTTCTACGTGATGGAGCACGTCGACGGCCGCATCTTCTGGGACCAGTCGTTGCCCGGCACGTCGAGTGTCGAGCGGTCGGCCATCTACGATGAGATGAACCGCGTGATCGCGCGGCTGCACACGGTAGACATCGAGCGCGCGGGCCTGTCGGACTACGGCAAGGCCGGAAACTACTTCGAGCGGCAGATCGGACGCTGGAGCAAGCAGTACCGCGCTTCGGAAACCGAGACGGTGGAGGCGATGAACCGGTTGATCGACTGGCTGCCGGCCCACATCCCGCCCGGCGACGAGACGACCGTCGTGCACGGCGATTACCGGATGGACAACCTGATCTTCCATCCGAGCGAGCCGCGCATCATCGCGATCCTCGACTGGGAACTGTCCACGCTCGGTCACCCGCTGGCGGACTTTTCCTATCACTGCATGAGCTGGCACATCCCGCCCGGCGCGTTCCGCGGCATTGCGGGGCTCGACCACGCGGCGCTCGGCATCCCGTCCGAGGCCGATTACATCCGGCGTTATGCCGAGCGCACCGGCCGCGGCGCGATCGAAAACTGGAATTTCTACCTTGCCTACAACCTGTTCCGCATAGCCGCGATCCTGCAAGGCGTGTACAAACGGTCCACTGAGGGGCTCGCTTCGTCCAACAACGCTGTGCAGGCGGGCCGCAACGCACAGGCGCTGGCCGAGATCGGCTGGCGTTACGCCGAACGCTCCTGACAACGAACATCACTGCACCATGGCTCTCCTCGACAGTCGCCTGACTCCCAGCGCGATCGTCCGGCACCTCGACCAGTACGTGGTCGGCCAGGAGGATGCGAAGCGCATCCTCGCGGTCGCCGTGTACGCGCACTACAAGAAGATCGCGCGGTCGCAGGCCGATGGCCTCGAAATCACGAAGAGCAACGTGCTGCTGGTCGGACCCACCGGGACTGGCAAGACGCTGGTCTGTGAGTCACTGGCTCGGCTGCTGAAAGTGCCGTTCGTCACGGCCGACGCGACCTCGCTGGCGCAGTCGCGCTATGTGAACGACGAGATCGAGGCGATCCTCGAGCGGCTGCACGACAAGGCCGAAGGCGATGTCTCGCGCACCCAGCAGGGCATCGTCTTCATCGACGAGATCGACAAACTGCGCTCGGCTGCGGACGCGGCGCGCGGCCAGTCGGGGGAAAGCGTGCAGCACGCCCTGCTGAAGATCATGGAGGGTGCGCCGGTCCGGCTGCGCAGCGGCCAGTACCTCGACACGACCAACGTGCTATTCATCTGCGGCGGCGCCTTCGTGGGGCTCGACGTGATCATGTCGCAGAGCCATGGCTTCGGCTTCGTCGCGACCTCGGACGATGACAACCAACGCATCCTCACGCGCCTCAACGCGCGCGTGAAGCCGACCGACCTGGTTGAGTTCGGCCTGATTCCCGAGTTCACGGGGCGGCTTGCGATCGTCGCCCGCTTCCAGGACCTGACGCGCGACATGCTGGTGCGCATCATGACGGAGCCCCGCAACTGCATCTACCGGCAGTTCCAGGCCATCCTCCAGGCCGAGGGCGTCGAACTCGTCGTGGCGCCGCGCGCCTTCGAGGAGATCGCCGACCTCGCGATCGAGTACAAGTCCGGCGCGCGCAGCCTGCGCGGGCTGTTCGAGGAACTGATCACGCCGGTGCTGTACGCGATTCCGGACCATCCCGAAGTCAAGCGCGTCGAGCTGAGCTCGCTGTTCGTCGAGCCACGCTACTTCCGCGCTCCGCCCGCGCACTGAACAAGCCCGCGGAGCCGCATTGCCGTCGCTCGCTGCCGCGCGTCGCGTCGTCTTCGGGCTGGCGCTCGCCAGCTTCGTGCTGTCGTTCTTCCATCGCACCGCGCCCGCGGCGATTGCCGGCGAACTGACCCGCGCCTTCGATATCAGCAGCACGGTGCTGGGCACGCTCGCCGCGACATACTTCTACGTCTACACGGTGCTGCAGATCCCGGTGGGCGTGCTGGCCGACACACTCGGCCCGCGCAAGATCCTGGCGGCCGGATCGGCAATTGCCGCCGCGGGCTCGCTGCTCTTCGCACTGGCGCCCGTCTGGGAGGTCGCCGCGGTCGGTCGCACGCTGGTCGGCATCGGCGTATCGGTGGCGTTCATCTCGATCCTGAAGCTCTCGGCCGTCTGGTTCACGCCGCAGCGCTTCGCGACCCTCGCCGGCGTGACGATGTTCGCCGGCAATCTCGGCGCTGTCGTTGCCGGCGCGCCGCTCGCCTGGATTGTCACGCAGACCTCCTGGCGCGCGGTGTTCGTGGCACTCGCAGTCCTGTCAGGTCTGCTGGCGGTGGCAACCTGGCTGCGCGTGCGGGACCGGCCCGAGGTACTAGGATTTGCGCCAGTGAACGCCGCGGCGCCCGCCGTGGGCCAGGTGCCCTGGCTCATGGCGGTCATGCGCGTACTCGCCAATCCGGCAACGTGGCCGCCATTCATCGTGAATCTCGGCGTCGGCGGCAGCTTCCTTGCCTTTGCGGGCCTCTGGGCGGTGCCCTATCTGCAGCAGGTGCACGGCATGTCGCGGGTCCTGGCCGCGCAGCATTCGAGCCTGCTGCTGCTCGGTGTCGCCTTCGGATCGATGGCGATCGGCATGATCTCCGATCGCCTCGGCAGCCGGCTTGGCGTCATGCGTGCCGCGGTCGTGCTCTACACGCTGTCGTGGCTGCCGTGGATACTGCACGTGCAGTGGCCCGTGTGGGCCTCCCTGACGTGGTTCCTGCTGATGGGCCTTTTGATACCGGGCTTCACGCTGTCGTGGACCATCGCCAAAGAAGCCAATCCGCCGCAGTACTCCGGCATCGCCACCTCGGTCGTGAACACCGGCATCTTTCTCGGCGCCGGCATCTTGCAGCCGTTGGTGGGATGGGTGCTCGACCTCGGCAAGGCGAGCGGCGACAGCGCAGCCGCCTGGGATCGTGCACTTTTCGTGCTGTCGGGGGCGGCGCTGCTCGCGCTGTTCGCGACATTGGTGCCCGCGCGCACCAGCGGGCGCCGCTGACTTCCGCGCTTCGCGCTTTGGCGCTGTGTAGGTTCTCAAAGTACCTGCAAACTCTCCTCGTGCTGTGCAGGGGTGAGCTTGCAACCTTCAACGAGAACCGCCCCGAGGCCGTTCTCAAAGAATCTGCAAATTCCCTACTTCTCGCGACCGCGTTCGGTCAGGCTTAAGGACTCGGCTCGACCCAAAGCGGAAGTCGGCTGAACCCGAAAGCGGTCGCAAGGCTGGAGCGCGCTGAGGGTACGCGCGCGGAAACCACATCTGGACGATCAGCCGGCGGCAGCTCGAGAAGTCGCTGTACGGCTGGGGCGACGAAGTCGAGAGCAATACGGTCGAGGTGCACATCTTCAACCTGCGTCGCAAGATCGGCCGCGGGTTCATCCGTACGGTGCGTGGAGCGGGATATCAGATCGTTGCCAACCCGGAGCGTGACGCCGAGGATTAGTGTCCCTCCCGGCGAACCGTTCGCCAGCGATGACACCGCACTTTCCGGCGGCCCTTGAAGGAAAGTTACCGCGCGCGGATCGAACGGCGGTTCGTGCCTGCGCGACCGTACCCACCGCCGCGCAGGCGCCTGCCGCCTTGTGATCGACGCCGTTTAGGGACGCTTCGCGCAGTAATCAATGACCCCGCCGAACCCGAAATGCTGAGCTAGCAGGTCGGCCGTATTCTGCAACATGAGCGGTCCGTCCGCGCCTGATGGAAGAATTCTCATGCCGGTATTCGCCTCCCAGAAGCGCTGGTAGGTCAAGTGGGCGAGCGGCATGGGACGACTACCGGCCTTGGGGCGGTGGGCCCGGCAGAAAGGATTCAGCGTGGACTCGAGGATGTCTTCCTTGTACGAGTCGAAATTGGCGACCGTGCCGAAATCGAGGTCGAATTCACGGTTGAAGTGGCACGAGCGGCATGTGGGTGCGACAACAGTCTCGTACAGATGCTCCGAGCCTGCGGGTGCTGTACCGCCATGTGCCGCCTCACGCCAACCCTTCGGGATGAAATCACGCTGTTCGCTCGCGGACATCGTCTGATCGTCCGGCGAGCTTGCGTACCAGCCCTTGATGACCTCCGCGAGATGGGGTTCGCGCAACACGTTCTGCTGATCCAGCCGCGGCGTTGCGCGGACGGTCTTCAGCACCGCCGCGTTATATGCCCTGAGGGGAATCTCCTGGTTCTTCCTGTCCGTGAACGCCCGGGACGTCGGCAGCGCCGGCTGGTCGGGGCCCAGGTTCGACGTGAAGTTGAAACTGCGGACATCCATAGGCAGGAATCGGAACCCGCTGACGTTGCCTTTCGCCGGATACGCGCCCGAACTTGTCAGCGACTTCGGCTTGCCGCCATGGCAGACGAAGCAGACCCCGGGATGGTCCTTGAATCCGAGAAAATCCAGGTTCGGCGGGAAGGGGTCACCCGCGCTGATGAGATTGAGTGTCCGCGCAGCAATGTCCACGGTGTGCAGACCGACCAGACCGGATGGGACGGCGATCGTTTCGGTCGGCACCCCGCTCGAAGTGTCGAAGACGTACGTGTACAGCTGTCCGTACCGGGTCGGTGAAGTCGGATCCGTTGCCGGTGGCGCCCATTCAAAGGCAACATCCGCAATGCGCTGGATGCTGCACCCAAGCAGGGTATCGGCTCCCGCTGCAACGCAGCCTGGAAGCGTGCCAAGCGGCCGGTTGAGCGCCGATGAAATGGCCGCCCTCGCCTCGGACTCCGTCGGATAGCCCGTCTTGACCGGGAACCCGGATCGGCCGGCGATCCTCGAGTCGGAGAACGGATTGACGGGGTAATTTTCCAGGTAGGTGTAGATGATCGGATTCGACGCGGTGCAGCTTGGTACGCAGCGAATGAACTGGTTGCGCACAAAGCCGAGGTCGGCCGCGTTCAGCACAATCACGTGTGCGTCCGCGTTGATGACGTTGTCGCCATAGGTCAGCGAGCCGTTCGGCTGGCGCTTGGGCAGATCGCATCCTGGCAGGTCGCAAGCAATCTTCTGCGGGCCGCTCGGGTGCCATTGGCTCTTGTCCTTGATGAACCCCGCGTTGACCAGCCAGTCCGCAAAGGTCGGCTTGGTGTTGTTCGGGTCGATCGCCTTGTAGTAAGCCTTCGCAGTCGTCGCGTTCTCGCCCGCAGCATCATCGCTTCCGGTGAAAACCAGGAAGTGGGTTTCCGCTTGAAACTGCGATTCAGCCGGGTTGAAGATGCTTGGAACACCGGGCGTTAGTTCCACCGCCGCAAACCCTGGCGCTGAGATGAGCAAACCGACCACCACGGGAAGCCTGGCAATGATCCCACCAAGCCCTTTTCTTCCAGTGCCTGCGAACTCGGACATCGTCTACTCCTTAACGAAGAGGAGGCATTGTTTCCTCCCTCTCCGAATTGCTTCTTCTGCTTCTTATTTGAATTCCTGCACTTCGTGCACGTCTAGTTTCAAGTCTTCTGTTCGAGCACGCAGAACCGCCCGCCCCTGCCGACATCGCATACCGCCGATCATCGCGAGCGTTCGCCTGGAGTAACGTCATGCGGTTGCAGACGCACAGGCGAAGTGGCGGGGAACGGGCAGGCTAGCCGCCTTGCATGTGGCGAAGATAAATGGCGAGCTTGTCCGAAGACAATGGGGTGAGTTCCTCAACGTTGATGCACGACGTCCCCCGTTTGAGTGTCGCCGGAGCCGGAGGTCGGCGCAGAGGTCGCTGATGGGAGAACGGCGATGAAAGCGCAGCAGTCGGCGAGTAGACCGGAATCAAGAGTTCTTAAGAGAGCTGAAGACGTCTTCAGCTTAAGAGGATCGCAAGCGTGCGGCTGTGTCGTGCGGCCTCCGATCTAACATCCGCAGGGCAACGCGCCAACGACCGGTTTTGGCCGAAGTCTGCCTCGGCGCGCGCTACGCCTGGCCCCTCACATCCTGCCTCTGCTTTCTCAGTCAGTGGCCGAAATTTTCAACTGTTGAGAAAGTTTGCATCCATTTCTAGAACCTACATGCTGGTGGCGGCTGACTGTCGCCACGCTCGGTCGCGCTGGCATTACAGTCCGCCGACAACACGATCCAACAATGGACTGAGGGACGCGATGTCGACCACCACGGGGTTCTCGGATGTCGACCGCAGCGGGAGGTCAGGCGACCTGGTCGACTATCTCGCGCTGATGGCGGACCGGCTCGCCGACTATCGGCAGGAAGGCTTCGGGCTGCTGAAGCTGGTGCCCGGCAGCGCCGTGCTCGACGTCGGCTGCGGCGCAGGTGAGATCTGCGTCGATCTGGCGGATCGAGTCGGTTCCGGAGGTCGCGTTGCCGGCGTCGACGTCTCGGAAGCGATAATCGAGGCAGCGAGACGAGCAGCCGCCGCAGCCGGTCGCGACATCGACCTGCGCGTGGCAAGCGCCTATCAGCTGCCGTTTCCGGACCAGAGCTTCGATGTCGTGCGCGCCGAGCGGGTGTTCCAGCATCTTGCCGATCCGGACGCTGCCCTGACGGAGATGCTGCGCGTCACGCGCATCGGGGGCCAGGTCATGCTGGTCGATCCGGACCACGGCCAGGCCAGCGTCGCTGTCGATGATCCCGGCGAGCGCAAGGTGTTCGAAGCGGCGCGTCGATCGCTGCTCAGGATGATCGTCAATCCGCACAGCGGAATCCGACTGCGGCCGATGCTTCAGCGCGCCGGACTGGGCGAGATCAGGCACCTGACCAGGATTCTCGACATCGCCTATGCCGATTTCGCGCGGGCCTACTTTCTGCATGATCTGCTGGCAGCCGCGATGGCTGCCAACGAGATCAGCCAGGTCGATGCCGAGCTATTCGTCGCGGCGCTGGAGAACCGCGACCGCACCGGCACGTTCCTCGCGAATGCCGTTGGCTACACGGTCGTCGGTACGCGGATGCGCTAAGCGGAGCTTCGCGGGGCGGCCACGTGCGGCTCGCCCCGGGAAAGTTCAGGACTTCGGCGAGCGCGATCGGATCAGGCCGGCGAAATAGCCGGCAACGCGAGCCGGCTGCAGCAGCAGGCTGTAGCCGAACATGTAGACCAGCAGGCCCCCGACATTGCGGCGGATTCTGAGCCCGTGGTCGTGGAACATCGAGCGCATCACGAAGAAGATCGCCAGGTTCAGCAGTAGTACCGCAGGCAGCAGAGTCAGCACCATCGGACCCATCAGCAGGTGGCTGCTGTAGATCACCGAGAGAATTACGCCGGGGACGAAACCCAGCGTGAATGCCAGGTCGGTCCACGGAAACAGCAGGTGCCAGATGACGAACAGCATCGACCGGCGCTGCTTGAGCAGCGGGGCCGGAAGCTCGCGCAGCGCCCGCAGCGTCACGCGGGCATGGCGCATGCGCTGCCGGGCAAACGACTTCACGTCGGCCGGCACGATGACGAAGCAGCAGGCATCTTCCGCGAAGCCCACACGCCAGCCGCGCTGCAGCAGGTCCCACGTGAGCAGTACGTCTTCCGCCACGTCGGCGCGCCAGCCGCCCACTTCCTTCAGCGCCTCGCGATCGTAGATCGTGAATGCCGCTTCGGCGACAACGGTACCCTGGTACAGCGACTGCATCCGCTTCATCGCGGCCAGGCCATGGAAGTAGTCCCATTCCTGGGCACGCGTCAGCCAGTTCTGGCGCGAGTTCCGCACCAGCACGCAGCCCGAGATTGCACGCACGTCGCTTTCGGCGGCGACGTAGCGCTCGACCATGCTCCACAGCGCATCGCCGAACAGGATGGCATCGGCGTCCAGAGTCACGATGAGGTCATGCTGCGCTGATTCGAGCGCCCGGTTCAGCGCGGCGGCCTTGCCGCGGTTACGGCTCTGGCGCAGCACCTTGATCCAGCGGTAGCCCATGTCGCGCACGATCTGCGCGGTGCGATCGCTCGACGCATCGTCGATCAGGATCACCTCGAACGGGCCGGGATATTCCTGCCGGCGGATGCTTTCGATCGTCTGCGCGATCGACTGCGCCTGATCACGGACGTACATCAGCACCGACAGCGCCGGGTAGCGCGCCAGGGCTCGGCGCGGGGGGCGGCGGTCCAGCAGGAGGCTGGCCACGACGAACATGTTCATTGCGCTGGGCACCAGCGCCAGACCACCGATGAAGAAGATCGCGGCGATCAGCCCTACCGAATCGGCCAACGCGTTGAACCAGAACGACGACGCCCAGACGGTGAAGGCAAACCACAGCACGGTCACGGTGCTCACAATGATCAACTGCCGCCGCTGCGACGGCTCGGCGTTGCGCAGTCGCGGCAAATTGATCAGCGGCGCGCGCGCGCTGACGGCGGGGACCTCAGCCTCCGGCGAGGAGGCCTTTGACGTTCTGCGAGCAGGACTGTTCATCCGGCGTTTCTACCGGTGGCGTGCGATTGCGCACAGAACGAAAAGCGGCAAAGAATGCGACCACTCCTGCGCGATGGGATGCAGGTTTTCGCACTCTTACTCGCCATTTGTGGCCGGCCGGTCATCGAGGCTTCGCCCGCTCGCTCGCCTGGCGGACTTCAAACTCCCGCTTGGCCTTGATGTACTCGTTGACGCACTCCACCGTCGCGCTGGCCGCTGCGTCCCGACAGGTTGCCGACGGTTTGTAGAATCGCTTCCAGGCCTCCTCGGCGTCGATTGCGGCACTGTGTGCCTCGTCCACGGCAGCGCGCCGGCTCGCCAGTTCCTCTCGTTCGGCCCGCGCCTTGGCCTCGGTGGCGCCGTCCGCGAGCATCGCGCGACGAGCCTTTTCTGCCGCCGCCTTCTCGATCTCCAACCGCTCCAGTTCGGCAGCCGCCTTTGCCTTGCGCTCGGCCGCGGCCTTGCGGGCCGCAGCTTCCTCGGCGGCCGCCTTTCGGGCCGCGGTTTGTTGGGCAAGCTGCGACGCTGGCATGGAGGCGGCATGGCTCGGCGAACTGAACGCGAAGGCCTGGCCCGCCTCGAGCCAGTGGAGAAACACGCCGGCAGTGATCAGGACGGCCCCACAGCCGATGCACAACAGGGGACTAATGCGTTGCAGCGGATTGAATGTCTGGGCGGAGCCCTCTTTTGCGACCATCTTCAACGAACCGGAGGTGCGGGTGGTACGGCCATTAACGGCACGCCGCCGCTCAATTGCAGCGGCGGAACCGCCCAATTGATGCTCATCAGCACACGAATTCGGAATTGGCCGGCGTAGCGTCCGCAACTTCGAGGAACGGACTCCCTTCCAGCCGTCGCGCACCGGCCTGGTAGGACACAGGCGCTTGCCGGCCGATTGCGCACGTCGATGGCTGCGGCTAGATTGGAGCCAAGGCAGACGAGCAGTCTGACCAGGCTGCATGGCGGAGCCTACGGTCCGCTGGCTGCTGTCCCCGCGGTTTCACGTGTTTCAACTGCTACAGAGAAAGACAAATGGCAAAAGGTCAGCTGAGAAGCAACAAGGAAAAGAAGAAGCCCAAGCAATCCAAGAAACCGATCGGGCCCGCCGTTCCGTTTGGTTCGGCCAAAAGCAAGACTCCACCGGCGAAGTAGAAAGGCGGTCGGGCCGGGCTGGCCGTCCTGAAGGCGAATCGCGGCGGCTGCCAGGTCGCCACACCCGACGTCAGCTTGCTCCAGCCGGTGGTCCAGTCCCGACTATCGTGCAGCCGCTCGCGCGAGAAGCGGCTGGATCAGGTCCATCGGCAGGGGAAAGATAACGGTTGACGCGCGGTCGCCGGCAACTTGCGTCATCGTCTGCAGGTACCGCAGCTGCATCGCTTCCGGTTGTTGAGCCAGCATCTGCGCGGCCTCAAGCAACGCGACCGCAGCCTGCTTCTCGCCCTCGGCGTGGATCACCTTGGCGCGTCGCTCGCGCTCCGCTTCGGCCTGGCGCGCGATCGCTCGCACCATCGTTTCGTTCAGGTCGACCTGCTTGATCTCGACGTTGGTGACCTTGATGCCCCACGCATCGGTCTGCGCGTCGAGGATGCGCTGGATGTCGAGATTCAGCCGCTCGCGCTCGGCCAGCATCTCGTCCAGCTGGTGCTTGCCGAGCACCACACGCAGCGTGGTCTGCGCGAGCTGGCTGGTTGCAACCAGGAACTTCTCCACCTGGATGATGGCCTTCTGCGGATCCACCACGCGAAAGAACACGACGGCATTGACCTTGACCGAAACGTTGTCGCGCGAGATCACGTCCTGCGCCGGCACGTCCATCGTCACGACGCGCAGGTCGACTCGCACCATCTGCTGAATGCCAGGAATGACGATGACCAGGCCCGGCCCCTTGACCTTCCAGAAGCGGCCGAGCTGGAACACGACGCCCCGCTCGTATTCGCGCAGTATGCGCAGCGCGGAAAAGAGAAGGAACAGGATTAGCGCCACCACGGCGCCGTATCCGATCGGCAGGTCGAACAACATGGTCAACTCCCTCGAGAAGAATCGGTGACTTCCAGCGTCAGGCCATCAATGCCGGTGACGCGCACGCGCTCGCCGACCACGAGTGGCGCGGTGCTGCGCACGCGCCAGCGCTCGCCGTGGATTTCAGCCCAGGCGGAACCCTCATCGATCACGGTGACGACGCCGTCGGTCCCTAGCAATTCCTCACGACCACTGACGATCGGGCGCCGCCGCGCCTTCAGTGCGAACGTACCGAATGCCGTGATCGCCGCCGCGCTCGCAATCGCGAGTCCGAGAACAAAAGGCCAGCCGACGTCGATGATCGGATGGTCCGCGTCAAACAACATCAGACCACCAACGACGAACGCGATGAAACCGCCGACGCCGAGCGCGCCGAAGCTCGGCAAGAAAAGTTCGGAGATCATCAATACCAAGCCCAACGCAAGCAGCGCGACGCCCGCCCAGTTGACAGGCAGCATGTGGAACGCATACAGCGCGAGCAGCAACGAGATCGCGCCCGCGATGCCCGGAACCCCGAACCCCGGACTCGTGAACTCGACGAAAAGCCCGTAGATGCCAACCATCATCAGCACCATCGCGAGCATCGGGTTCGACAGCACCGCCAGGACTTTCGTGCGCCAGTCGGGTTCTATCGCTTCGACCGGCGCGCCGGCCAGCTCCAGTTTCACCTTACCAGCCGGCAACGACACCGTCTTTCCGTCAATTTGCCTGAGCAGGTCCTTCACGTCGACCGCGACGACCTCGATAACGCCGCCGCGCAGCGCCTCGTCGGCCGACAGGCTGCTGGCTTTCAACACGGCCTGTTCCGCGAATTCGGCATTGCGGCCGCGCAACTGCGCCAGTCCGCGGATATAGGCCGCGGCGTCGTTGACGGCCTTCTCGCGCATCGAATCGGCCGAACTAGGCGCAGAGCGCTTGTCATCGGACTTGGTCGTGTCGTCCTTGCTCTTGTCCGTCTTGTCGGGGCGTGCGGGTTCTTCGCTGCCCGGCATGCCGATCGCCACCGGCGTCGCGGCGCCGAGGTTGGTAGCCGGGGCCATCGCGGCGATGTGGCTGGCATACAGGATGTAGGTCCCGGCGCTGGCGGCACGCGCGCCTTCGGGAGCGACAAACGTCGCGATCGGGATCGGCGAAGCGAGGATGTCCTTGATCATGCGGCGCATCGACTCGTCGAGCCCGCCCGGCGTGTCCATCTGCAAGACGACGAGCCGCGCGCCGCGGGTCTGCGCACGGGCGAGGCTGCGGCTGAAGAAGTCGGCACTGGCCGGCCCGATGACGCCTTCGATCTGCAGCACGAAAACCGGATTCACGGCCCCGGTCTGGGCATTAATCCATGCGCTCCAGAGTCCGACAAGCAACGCCGCGAGCGATAACAGCAAAGCGCGTATCCATTGCCGGCCCAAGAGATCCACGGGTCGTTCCCTCCGGTCCCGTACACGGATCAATCTTGCGCCAATTGCCGCGGCCTTGCATTTGAGGCCTTGCCCATGGGTCACCGCCGGCGCACCACTGTCCGCATGGCCCCGCATCACACATGGACTATTTCGTCGACCTGCTGGGTCGGCCCGAAGTCGACTTTTTGGCATACAGCGCGATTGCGAGCCGAGCGCCGACCCCAGCTGCTCGCGCCTCTAGCGCCGCGCCGCGCTCCGATCTAGCGCGCCGTCCAGCTGTACGTCGAACCTTGACCGCGGTTACCGACCGGGCAGCTGTACCTCGACAACCTTGCCGCCATAACCGAACTTCTGATCTCGCGCCTGGACCAATACGGTCTTCACTGCGTGCGGGATCTTGACCGCGTAGAGATCCCTGGTGAACGGCTGCTCGTTCTGGTGATCGTGCAATAACTTTCGTTCTCCAAGTACCTCGTTGCCGGGTGTGTAGAAACGGAATCCGTCTGCGTACCGTTGGGGTGTGTCGTACGTCGATGAGATCGTGACGTCGAAGTCGAACAGGTTCGGTCCGGATGCCCTGACTTTGACCGCGACGACATCGGGGAAACGCTGCTCGCTGCCACTGCCCGGTTGCGCGTCGGCGGAACAAGCTGCGGCCACCATGAAAAGCAGGAGCAAGCGACGATGCACAAATCCGTTATCTGTCATCTCAAGTACCCTCGCCTCCGCTACAAGGCCATTCTTGCTCGGCTCCGCGAGGGCCGCAATTGACTGAGTGACGTCAGTTTCGATACGTCATCGGGGATGCGCAACTGCTCGACTGTGTGTCCGTCACCCCGCCTTAGGGATCTGGCCGTATCCGTTGGCGACCGGCTGGCTGCCCTTTGCGCAGAACATCAAAAGCATGAATACGGCAACAAGCGAAGTGGGGCCGATCAAAGGCCACCATGGCGGCTCATTTGCGTGCAGGCGCGCCTTGGGCCCTACTTTAGATTGATGGCAGTCAGCACCCCGACCGCGACATGCGGAACGCCCGGGAGCGGAGCGATGTAAAGAACGCCGTTCCGCGACAGCGCAAGCTTCCCGGCACGCGCGAAGCTCCAAACCTTGCTGCGCGACGCAATGTCGATGGCATAAGTGTTTGCAGTCGTGCTGACGAAGACGAGGTTGTCGGTAGCGATGACGTTAGAGGGATGGTTGCCGTTTCCGAAAGGCTGGCTGCTCGATTCGCTCGGCACCCAGGACCACAGCAAGGTGCCGTCGGTTTCGCGACGAGCCTCAAGCTGCTTTCCGTTGGCCACGTAGATCACACCATTCGCCACCGCAGCCTCCGAAACGAAATTGCCTGGAACGGACCAGCGGATCGTGCGGTTTGCGGTGTCGAAATTGATCAGGCGGTTCTGTCCGATGATCGGTCGGGTATTGATGCCGATAACCGTGTTCACGCTGCCGAGTACCGGAGCACTGAACTGCGAATATGAACCGAATGACCAGTTGGGATCGGTGATGCTGTAGCTCGTCGTGCCGGTTGTCCTGTCGACCGCAACGAATGTGCCTCCGATGAAGGCGTAAGCATGCGTCGCGTCAATCGCCGGGGTCCACTGATCAATCTGCAACAGGCCGCTGTTGAACCAGTTCAGCGAGCCATCGGAAACCTTGAAGCTGAGCAGTCCCCCGTAGGACCCGCCGTTGGTGTACACGCTGCCGTCGATGATGGTCGGCGCGTAGTAGTGCTCCCACTGGGACGAGAAGGGGACCTTCGCCAGCATCACTCCGTTGCTCGCGTCGAGAGACCACATGAACGTATCCGAGTGCCCCGAGCTCGCCATGAACACCTTACCGCCCGCAACGGCAGGCGGGTTGACGGAAAAGATCGAGCCAAACTCGTAACGCCAAGCAACGCTGCTATCCGACTCGTTCAGTGCATATGCCGTACTGGGCATGAAGTAGCCGGACACGACGAAGTAGACCCGGTCGTTGGCCGATGCGGCCGGCGTCACAACCCCGCCCGTGGCCGGATCGGAGGCGGGCACCGTCCACTTCCAACGACGATTGAACTTGGTCGAATCGAGGGTGACCGGCACATATCCAGTGTGCCCGGCGTTGCCCTGGAACATCGACCAGTCGCCAGCTGCCGCAAGCGGCGACAGCGGTGACAGGTTCGTCGCTGGAAGCACCGTGATCGTGTAGGGAAGCAGTGCCGGCGAGTTCGCATACTCGGCGGTGCACGAAAGATCCATGCACAGGCGCAGTTGCAGATTGCCGGTGTGGGTTCCCGGTGCAACCGACCCGGAGATCTGCAGTGTTGCCGTGCTCTGGCCGGGTGTCGTGACAGTGGCAGGATCCGGCTGGAACACCCCGGACGGATCTACGAACCGCGGGTAGATCTGGCTCACCGTGTTCGCAAAGGTTGCCACCACCTGCAGCGGCGCCAACTCGTCTTGATAGGTGGTCAGCCCGATCGATGCCGGGCTAAATGTCGCTCCCACGCCTGGCGGCGGGGCGGGTGGAGGCGCAGGAGGCGGTACGGGCGGTAGTGGCGGCGGCGGCGCCGGCGGCGTCGGAGGTGGCGTAATCGTGAAACTGAACGGTACTTGCCACGGCGAACCCGCGATCGGAGAGGCACACGTGAGGGGATTGTCCCGGCAGATCCTGACTTCGAAGGTGCCGGTTCGGCTTCCCTGGCTCAGAGTTGTCTGGGTACTGAGCGTCGCGCGGTATCTCGTCGTGGACAAGGGGACGATCGACGCGCTCGGTTGAATGACACCGAGGCGGTCGATGATCGCGACATTGACTGGCTCTGGAATGGGGCGGTCGATCTGCGCTTCGACGATCACGAGGTAGGACGTCCCCTCGGCTGCCGTGAGGTTCAGTACCGCTGGCGTGAACGTCAACGCATAGGGCGTCTGAGTTGAGGGGGCTGGGCTGCTCCCGCCGTCTCCGCCCCCGCCGCACCCCACTAACATCGCGGCGAGACCCAGTCCTGTCGCCTTGGTTTGCATTCCTCTCTCCACGCGTGTTGTTGTAGTTCTCGGTGCCGACCGCTTTCGCAGCGAGCGCATTAGCGAGGAGCGCCGCGCGGATGCGCGCGGCCCGGTCTCGCATGGCCCCTCTACGTGTCAATTAATCTTGTCCAAACGGAGCGGCGCTCCCGGCTTAAGTCTTCCGCGCGAGGATGCCAAGCGTGTTTCCGAAACACAACCGTTCGATAGGAGTAGTGCGCTGCAGTACAAGTCTGGGCCTGCTTTGCGCTGAAACAACTTTGGCAAGCGCTGCGTAGTTGTTTCCAGAGCCAGTTCGATCCTTCCAGGCCGCCTAGAGCCCTTCGGGCAGCGGTATCCACTCCTGCGCATCGGCCGTGGGCAGCGGGATGCGGCCCGACGTCCAGTCGGCCTTGGCCTGCTCGATGCGTTCGCGGCGTGACGAGACGAAGTTCCACCAGATGTGACGCGGGCCGACTGGCTCGCCGCCAAGCAGCATCACGGTCGATGCAACCGGCGCCGTGAGGACCGGCTGTGCGCTGACAGGAAAGACCAGCATCGTCTTTGGCCCGTAGGTCTGACCACCCCACTCCACCGCGCCACTGACCACGTAGGCCGCCCGCTCCGCATAGCCACCGGGAACTTCGACGCGGGCTCCGCTCGGCAGTTCAAGGTGCAAATAGAAGAGCGGAGAGTGCGTGCGCACGGTGCTCGTCTTGCCGAATGCAGTACCGGCGATCAGGCGACCCTGTCCCGCGGCGAGTTCGATCGAAGGGATTTCGGCCCGCCCGTAGTGCTCGAACTTCGGTGCAACTTCCTCTTGGGCCTCGGGCAGCGCGACCCAGGCCTGCAGGCCATGCACGGCGCCGCCGCTGTCGCGCATGCCGTCGAATCGTTCGGAGTGACTGATGCCCCGACCCGCCGTCATCCAGTTGATTTCACCGGGACGGATGACCTGCTCCACACCGAGCGAGTCGCGGTGGGTCAACTCGCCGGCGAAGAGATAGGTGATCGTCGACAGGCCGATATGCGGATGCGGCCGGACGTCTGCCTTTCGCGGCACCGGAGCCGCCAGCTGCAGCGGGCCCAGGTGGTCGAAGAAGATGAACGGACCGACCATGCGCCGCTTCGGATGCGGCAGCACGCGGCCGACATGGAAGCCGCCCAGATCGCGCTCGCGTGCCGGGATCACCATCTCCGGCGCGAGCGCGGGGTCGGGCACCTCGGTCATCGGTGGTCTTGCCGGAGCGCGTTTATCACTTCTTCTGCGGCGGTTGTTCGTGCATCTTGCGCAGCTGGTTGAGCCAGTCGGTCCAGTCCTGCGGGCCCTGTGTCCAGCGCTTCTGCAGGTTCGCGAGGACGCTGCCCCAGGCGCGATCGAAGTACGCGTAGGCCTTGTCCCAATCACCGCCGTCGCCCCAGCCAGTGTGATGCAGGGTAACGCGGGTTTGTTTCTCGGCTATCGGTTCAAAGCGGACGATGACCAGGGTCCGCTGCGTCCGCGCCTCTGGCAGATGCGGTGGCGCATTCCAGTCGAACGACATCATCTTCTTCGGCTGCAGCGCCATGTAGCGCATGCCGTCGGCGCCCTTGCTTCCCGGCGCGGCGAACGGATCGAAATGGATCTCGAACGCACCTCCGACGCGCGGCTCGATCTTCGCGTCCGGAGCGAAGAAGCTGATGATCCCCTCGCGGGTGGTCCAGCTGTCCCACGCCTGGTCGAGTGTCGCATCGATGACCACCGTCTTCTCGATCGCGCGTTCGGCCGACCAGGCCGCATGGCCGGGGGCGAGGACGACGATGGCAGCCAGGACCGCGGCGATCACTGCTTGACGCGTCATGTCGACTCTCCTGTTGCCCGCCCGATTACCGATGAGTACGCGGCGAGCACGCTTACCCAGCCGTTGTCGTAGTTCTCTCTGACTTCCTCGGCCCGCGGTCCCCGCGCTTCCCAACCGGAGTGAACCACTTCGACGGGCAGGAGGTAGGCCCCTCGGCGGCGAACGAGACCTCCAGCCGGGTCGCCTCGGCCGGATCGCCGGCCGGGTGCCAGGTCATCGCAAAGCGGCGCGGCGGATCCCACACCAGCACCGTCCCCCAGGCCGCCTGCGACCCGTTTCGCGCCTGCTCCAGCACCTGCCCGCCGACACGCGGCTCGATATCGACCCGCAGCGCATCGACACCGGCACAGGAATGGGTCTTCAGCGGCCACCACCGCGACAGCCCGGCCGTGAAGAGCTCGAACGCCTGTTCCGGGGTGAGCCGGACCACGATGCTCTTGACGACTGGAGGCACACTGGCTTCCCGCACTGCGCTCATCTGCGACCTGCCTTCCGGTTGTTGGCCACCAGCGCGTAGCGCATCAGCGCCCGCTCCCACAGCTTGTCCAGGTCGTCGCGCAGCGCGGCCAGCGCCTCCGGCCGCACGGCATACAGGTTGCGCGTGCCCTCGCTTCGCGCAGTAACCAGCCTGGCGTTTTCCAGCAGACGCAGATGTTTCGAGACCGCCGGTCGGCTCACCGGCAGCCGCTCGGCGATCTCGCCGACAGACTTCTCTCCCTCGACCAGCAGGCGCACGATGCTCTCGCGGGTGGGATCGGCCAGCGCGGCCAGCACGGCAGCAGCCTTCAACGCATCACCCTTCATTCAGTAACCATACGGTTACCGTAATCGAACGGTTACCGAAAGTCAACCCCAGGGATCGATCACCAGCTTGCCGACGGCGTGCCGCGCCAGGAGAGCGTCCAGCGCCGCCGGCGTGTCGCCGAGCGCGTACACCCTGGAAACATGGGGCTTCAGGCGCCCCTGGGCGAGCCATGCGTAGAGCTCCTTCAGCATGGCCAGGTTGGACTTCGGCTCGCGGCGCGCGAAATCGCCCCAAAACACACCGACGGCGGTGGTGCCCTTGATCAGCAGCAGGTTGGCGGGGATCTGCGGGATCTGTCCATCGGCAAAGCCCACGACCAGCAGGCGTCCGCGCCAGGCGAGGCTGCGCAGTGCCGCTTCCGTGTGCTTGCCGCCAACCGGGTCATAGACGACATCGACGCCCTGGCCATTCGTGGCGGCCTTCAGCTCCTCGCGCAGGTCGCCCGTCACGTAATTGATCGCGACGTCGGCGCCGTGCTCTCTCGCCGCGTCAAGCTTCTCCGCGCTGGAGGCGACCGCGATGACGCGCGCTCCGGCGATCTTGCCCAGTTCGACGGCCGCCAGGCCGACACCCCCACCCGCACCGAGCACCGCCAGCGTTTCGCCCGGCTTCAGCTGGCCGCGATCGAACAGCGCGTGATGCGAGGTCGCATAGGTGAGCGTGAACGCCGCGGCCACGTCGGACCGGATTCCCGGCGGAAGCGGCGCGATCGCCGCCGTCGGCGCGCAGACAAACTGGGCAAATCCACCCAAGCCCACGAACGCAGCGACGCGGTCGCCCTGCTTCAGGTGACTCACGCCTTCACCGAGCGCATCGACCGTCCCTGCGACTTCTGTCCCCGGGGTGAACGGCAATGGCGGCTGCACCTGGTACTTCTTCTGCACGATCAAGGCGTCCGGAAAATTGACTCCGGCCGCCTCGACGCGCACCCGCACTTCACCGGCCTTTGGCTCGGGCAACTCGAGGTCGCTCACCACCAGGCGGTCCGGCATTCCCCACTCGACACATTGAATGGCTTTCATCGCTCCTCCTGGCCGGCGACTCTACACGCGCGCCGATCCGGCCCGCGTCTCCGCTGCGCTATCCTGATCGCAGGAGGAGACAACGATGGAATTTCAATATTCGAGCCGCGCCCAGGAACTGCGCGAACGCGTGACGGCGTTCATGAACGAGCACGTCTATCCCGTGGAGCGACGCTTCCACGAGGAAGTCGAGGAGAACACTCGACGAGGCGCACGCTGGACGCCGACACGCCTCATCGAGGAACTGAAACCCAAGGCGCGCGCCGCCGGACTGTGGAACCTGTTCCTGCCCGATTCGCCGCACGGCGCCGGGCTCACCAACCTGGAGTACGCGCCGCTGGCGGAAATCATGGGCCGCGTGCCCTGGGCTTCGGAGGTCTTCAATTGCTCGGCACCGGACACCGGCAACATGGAAACGATCGAGCGCTACGGTTCGCCGGAACAGAAGGAGCGCTGGCTCAAGCCGCTGCTCGCGGGCGAGATCCGCTCGGCGTTTGCGATGACCGAGCCCGAGGTGGCCTCATCGGATGCCACGAACATCCAGACATCCATCCGGCGCGAAGGTGACAGCTACGTCATCAACGGCCGCAAATGGTGGACCTCGGGCGCGGGCGATCCGCGCTGCAGGATCTACATCGTCATGGGCAAGACCGATCCGGAGGCGCCCCGGCACCAGCAGCAGTCGATGATCCTGGTGCCGGCCGATGCGCGCCGGAATGACCGTCGTGCGGCCGCTGAATGTGTTCGGCTACGACGATGCGCCGCACGGCCACATGGAGACCCTGTTCGAGAACGTCCGCGTTCCGGCCGCGAACATCCTGCTGGGCGAAGGGCGCGGCTTCGAGATTGCGCAGGGCCGGCTCGGCCCCGGCCGCATCCACCACTGCATGCGCTCGATCGGGCTGGCCGAGCGCGCACTCGAACTGATGTGCAAGCGGCTGGTGAGCCGCGTCGCCTTCGGCGGTCCGGTGGCGCGCCAGACGGTGTGGCAGGAGCGCATTGCCGACGCACGCTGCATGATCGACCAGGCGCGGCTGCTGACCCTCAAGGCGGCGTGGATGATGGACACCGTCGGCAACAAGGCCGCGAAGGCCGAGATCGCGATGATCAAGGTCGTCGCCCCGAATGTCGCCTGCACCGTGCTCGACTGGGCCATCCAGGCGCACGGCGGTGGCGGCATGTGCGACGACTTCCCGGTTGCCTACGCCTACACGCTGGCGCGCACACTGCGCCTCGCCGACGGTCCCGACGAAGTCCATCGCAACGCGATCGCAAAGATCGAGATCGCCAAGCACGTTCCCCTTCCTCCACGACACTGAGGAACGCGATGATCGACGTCTACACCTGGTCGACGCCGAACGGCCACAAGGTCCACATCATGCTGGAGGAATGCGGGCTGCCTTACACGGTGCGAGCCGTCGACATCGGCGCTGGCGACCAGTTCAAGCCGGAGTTCCTGAAGATCAGCCCGAACAACAAGATCCCGGCGATCATCGATGACACAGGTCCGGACGGGAAGCCGATATCCCTGTTCGAATCAGGCGCCATCCTCATCTACCTGGCCGGCAAGACCGGACGCTTGCTGCCGGCGGACGTTCGCGGCAAGTACACGGCGCTGCAGTGGCTGATGTTTCAGATGGGCGGAGTGGGCCCGATGCTGGGACAGGCCCATCACTTCCGACTCTATGCGCCCGAAAAGATCGAGTACGCGATCAACCGCTACACCAATGAAGCCAGGCGGCTGTACCAGGTGATGGACCGGCGGCTTGCAGAGGTCGAATACTTCGCCGGACCGTACTCGATTGCTGACATCGCGATCTTTCCGTGGACGCGCTCGCACGCCAACCAGGGCGTCGATCTCGCAGAGTTCCCGAACGTGAAACGCTGGTACAAGGCGATCGACGCACGGCCGGCAGTGCAGCGCGGAGTCAAAGTACTGGCGGACCGCCGCAAGCCCCTCACCAGTGAAAAGTCGCGCGAGACGCTGTTCGGCGCGCAGCAGTACGCCAAGCACTGACGGGTTACTGGACCGGGTTTTTCAGCAGATTGCCGAAAGGCACCGGCAGGACGTCGATGCCTTCATCGGCGAGTTCCGCGGCCTGGTCGCGCGACGCCAGACCGCGAATCGAACGCTTCGGCGCCTCGTCGTAGTGGATGCGCCGCGCCTCTTCCGGGAATTGTTCGCCGACGTCTTCGGTGTTCGCACGGATGTGCTGCGCCATTTGCAGCATCAGTGACTGCATCGCTGCATCATTCGGCATCGTCACTTCGTGCTTTACCTGCGGCGCTTCGGCGCCGCGGTTGATGCGCGGCGCGGACAGCAGCTTGCGCACCGAGTGGCTGCCGCACACCGGACATTCGACGAGCTTCGATTCCTGCTGGCGATCGAAATCCTCCGCCGAGGCAAACCAGCCCTCGAAGGCATGTTCGTTGTCGCAGCTGAGATTGAAAACCTTCATCGTCGATTGGTGCCGCGGGCCGGAATCGAACCGGCATGCTTGCTTGCGCTTGCGGCGGATTTTAAGTCCGCTGTGTCTACCAGTTTCACCACCGCGGCGGTGATAAAGACCGGTAAAGCCTAGCAGTTACCCGCCTTTGGAAACGGCCGGGTCGCCGGGCCGCCCCAAGGCCCGGCCGCTGATCACGCGTTCGAGATGCACGTGCGCCGCGCAGCGGCGCGTACATCTCGAACGAACGACGTTGGAGGCGGGGGTCGGAATCGAACCGGCGTACACGGATTTGCAGTCCGCTGCATGGCCACTCTGCCACCCCGCCAGAAGGGGCTCAAACCAAAAGGGGAAGCGCGTGGCTCCCCCCGGAATTATGGAGCGGGCGAAGAGTCTCGAACTCTCGACCTCAACCTTGGCAAGGTTGCGCTCTACCAACTGAGCTACGCCCGCTCGAAGCAGCGAATTATATCGGCGGACGAGGGGGTGTCAAACCACGCAGTGACTCTCAGCGGTCGTTGTCGAGATGAGGCCATGCCATGCGCAGGTACACGAACATCGAATAGACCGTAAGCGCTGCTGCCACGTAAATCAGCAGCGTACCGATCAGATGGACGTCGATGACGCCGAACAACTTGTCGTGGAACAGCAGCATCGGGATCGCGACCATCTGCGCAATTGTCTTGATCTTCCCCAGCGAGTTGACAGCCACGCTGGCGGATTTTCCGATCTGCGCCATCCACTCGCGCAATGCCGAGACCGCGATCTCGCGTCCGATGATCACCAGGGCGACGAACTCGTCGATGCGGCCGAGCGACAGCAGCACGATCAGCGCGGCGCACACCATCAGTTTGTCGGCCACCGGATCGAGGAACGCCCCGAGCCGGCTCACCATGCCGTACTTGCGGGCAATGTAGCCGTCGAAGGCGTCGGTGATCGCCGCTAGCACGAAAAGCCAGCACGCGGTCGCGTTCTTCCAGTGCGAGGGAAACCAGCTATCCGGGACGTAGAAGATGGCGACGATGACCGGGATCATCGCGATGCGCGCCCAGGTGAGCGCCATCGGCACGTTGAAGGTCAGCGGTGGGCTATTCGGTGGGCTGGCCATGCAGTTGCGCGTAGATCCTCTCCGCGAGCTTACGCGAAACGCCTTCGACGGTTGCGATGTCGTCGATCGACGCGGCAGCCAGGCCGCGCATGCCACCGAAGCGCGCCAGCAGTCGCTGCCGACGCTTCGGGCCGATGCCGTCCATCGTCTCCAGCTGCGAGTTCTGCCGCGACTTCGAACGACGCGCCCGCATGCCGGTGATCGCAAACCGGTGCGCCTCATCACGGATCTGCGCGACCAGCATCAGCGCCTGGGAATCACGACCGAGCACGAGCGACGGACGATCGTCGGGAAACACGAGTTCCTCGAGACCGACCTTGCGGTCCTCGCCCTTCGCGACGCCGACCAGCACGCCGGGGTCCAGCCCGAGTTCCTCGAACACCTGCCGGGCGACCATGACCTGCCCCTTGCCGCCGTCGACCAGCACCAGCTGCGGAAGAATGCCCTCGCCGCGTGCCACGGGCGCAAAGCGCCGCGACAGCACCTGGCGCATGGCCGCGTAGTCGTCCCCCGGCTCGATTCCCTCGATGTTGTAGCGGCGATATTCCGCCGAGCGCATCTGATGGTTGGCATAGACGACACACGACGCCTGGGTGGCTTCACCCGCCGTATGACTGACATCGAAGCACTCGACGCGCAGCTTGTCGGCATCCTCGTCGGCGACGTCCAGCCCGAGCGCCTCGATCAGCGCGCGGGTTCGCGCCATCTGCGAGCCTTCTTCGGCCAGCCGGCGAGCCAGCGCCAGGCGTGCATTGGCTTCGGCCATCTCCAGCCAGCGCCGACGGCTCTCCTGCGGATGCCGCACGACCTGAACGCGCCGGCCGCTCGCTTCGGACAGGAAGATGCCCACCTCCTCGGCGTCGATGTCCGCATTAACGATGATGGTCGGCGGGCACGGCTGCGCCGCGTAATGCTGGGAGATGAACGCTTCCAGCACCTCCGCGGGATCGGCAGCCTCGCCGATGCGCGCCGGAAAGTTCGCCTTGTCGCCGAGGTGTCGACCACCGCGGATCATCGCGAGGTTGACGCAGGCGAGCCCGCCGTCGACGACAACGGCCAGCACATCAGCGTCGGCCTCGGAACCGGTGGTCTCCATCGCCTGCTGGTGCAGTACGCGAGACAACGCACCCAACTGGTCGCGGACTGCCGCGGCCTCCTCGAACTTGAGGTCGGCGGCGAGCTGCTGCATGCGCCCTTCCAGCTCGCGCATGACATCGTCGGTCTCGCCGCGCAGGAAGCGCACCGAGCGGTCGACGTCCTGGGCGTAGCTGGCGGAATCGATGAGACCGACGCACGGCGCGCTGCAGCGCTGGATCTGGTGCAGCAGGCACGGACGCGAGCGATTGGCGAATACCGTGTCTTCGCAGGTGCGCAGTCGGAACACCTTCTGCAGCAACTGGATGCTGTCCTTCACGGCCCAGGCATTCGGGAACGGCCCGAAGTACTGCGCACGACGATCAACCGCGCCGCGGTAGTAGGCGATGCGCGGATACGCGTGGTTGGTGAACCTGAGGTACGGGTACGACTTGTCGTCGCGGAAGACGATGTTGTAGCGCGGCGCCAGCGACTTGATCAGGTTGCTCTCGAGCAGCAGCGCTTCGGCCTCCGACCGCGTGGCCGTCGTGTCGATCCGGGCCACGCGGGCCAGCATGTGCGCCGTACGCGGGCCCACGCCCTTGTTGAAGTAGGACGCAACGCGCTTGCGCAGGTCGCGGGCCTTGCCGACGTAGAGCGCCACCCCGTCGGCATCGAGCATGCGATAGACGCCCGGCAGATGTGGCAGGCCGTCGATAGCGCGGCGGGGATCGAAGGGGGCGGTGGTATCGGCCATGGGCGCGATGGCGGTGCAGCTTATAATCGCGGGCTTTGCCCGATCAGCGGATCGGGGCTGTGATCGGTGTGCGGAGGTTACGCGACCGCGCCCGTTGTTTCGACGGGTCTGCGCAGCGGGCAGCGCAGGGGAATTCTAGGTGCCACGCCGAGCCGCATCGCAGCCAGTGCGGGCAAGTAGCGCGCCGCGACCCGGAACCCGGCGGGCAATCCGATGAATCGTTCGCCAAGCGCGAACCAGAACTACGTCATTACGAGACCGAACCATGGCCAAGATCCTCGCCACTGAAATCCGCGCCGGCAACCTGCTGGAATTCGACAAGCGCGTCTGGCGCGTGCTCAAGAGCTACCACGTGCATGTCGGTGGCCGCGGCGGCGCCTACATGCAGATCGAGATCAAGGACATCGAGAGCGGACAGAAGCGTAACGAGCGCCTGTCGACCGACGAAAAGGTCGAGCGCCCGTATATCGACCGCCGCACGATGACCTACTCGTACCACGACGGCGACAACTATGTCTTCATGGACAACGAGACCTACGAGCAACTCACGCTCGGCGCCGACTTCCTCGAAGGTCAGGCCGGCTATCTGATGCCGAACATGGAGGTCGAGATCAACTTCCACAACGGCCGCCAGATCGGCATTCAGTTGCCGACGACGGTCGTGCTCGAGGTGGTGGACACGGAACCCGGCATCAAGAACGCCACGGCGACGACGTCGTTCAAGCCGGCGAAGCTCGAAACGGGCATTTCGGTGCAGGTTCCGCCCTTCGTCAATACCGGCGAGAAGATCCGCGTCAACACCGACGACGGCTCGTACGTGGAACGCGCCTGACGGCAGTGCGGCGCGCTAGCGGCCGTCGCCCTTCTTGCCCGGGCCTTTCCATCCGCCCTGCGCCTCGCGGATCTGATCCCGCAGGCGCTGCCGCTCCTCCGGCGTCAGGCGTCGCGGCGCTTCGCCCTCGGCCGCGCGCTGTTCCCGCTGCTGCAGGAAGCGCTGGCGCATGGCCTCGCGCTCCTCGGGCGACATCTTCTGCCACATCTGCCGGCGCTCCTCGCCGGGAACCCGCCGCATCAGCAGTTCGCGCTGCTCTGGCGACAGGTTCTGCCACATCTCACGGCGCTGCTCGGGCTTCAGGCCCTGCCAGGCCTGCTGCCGCTCTTCCGGAGTGCGGGCGGCTCGAAACGCCTCCCGCTGCTCCGGCGTCATCTGCTGCCACATCTGCTGGCGCTGCTCCGGGGTCATTCGCATGCGCGCGGGATCGCCCGCGCCTGGCTGCGCCAGGACCACGGACGCGTGCAGGCATGCCAGCGCGAGCGGCAACGTCTTGAGCAGCGACGCGAGACGCAGCGTGTACACGATGTGAACGATTCCGGGCCAGGCGCCCATTGCAGCCCTTATTCTCGTCGCGGTCGGCCCCGTCGCGCGCTAAAGTCTGTAACAACTTGTGAAGCATGCCGGCGGGCCTCTCGACCGGCCGTACGATGCGCGCCGACTCCCCGGACGTCCGTTCTCCCACATGACACGCAATGCCCAACCCAAAGTGCTGGTTGTCGACGACGATCAGCGCCTGCGCGACCTGCTGCGGCGCTACCTGGGCGACAACGGATTCAACGTCTTCGTCGCGGAAAACGGGCAGGCGATGAACCGCATCTGGCTGCGCGAGCGCTTCGACGTGCTGGTGCTCGACCTGATGATGCCGGGCGAGGACGGGCTGTCGATCCTGCGACGCCTGCGCGGTGGCAACGATCGCACGCCGATCGTCATGCTGACTGCCAAGGGTGAGGACGTCGACCGCATCATCGGCCTGGAAATGGGGGCCGACGACTACCTGCCGAAGCCGTTTAACCCCCGCGAACTGCTCGCCCGCATCAACGCCGTGCTGCGACGTCGCGCGGCCGAGGAAGCGCCGGGCGCACCCAGCATCGATGGCGAGCCGGTGGCCTTTGGTGAATTCATACTGGATCTCGTGACACGAACCCTGTCCCGCGCCGGCGAGCCGGTGCCGCTGACTACGGGCGAGTTCGCGGTGCTGAAGGCCTTCGCGCGGCATCCGCGAGTGCCGCTGTCGCGCGAGAAGCTGATGGAAATGGCGCGCGGTCGCGAGTACGAGGCGTTCGATCGCAGTCTCGACGTGCAGATCTCGCGGCTGCGCAAGCTGATCGAACCCGATCCCGCCAAGCCGCGCTACATCCAGACGGTCTGGGGCCTGGGCTACGTCTTCATTCCGGACGGCCAGGCGTGAGCCGCACACGATGAATCTGCGCTCGCCGCCACTGTTCTGGCGGACGCTGCTGCTGGTGCTGTTGCTGATCATCGCCAGTCTTGCGGCCTGGCTGCAGAGCTTCCGCGTCTTCGAGCGCACACCGCGTGCCGAAACGATCGCGCAGCAGATCGTCTCGGTGGCGCAGCTGACACGCGCCGCGCTGGTGTACGCCGACCCCTACGTGCGCCGTGACCTGCTCGCAGAACTGGCACGCAACGAAGGCATCCGCATCTTTCCGCTCGAGCCTGATGACGCCGTCACGCCGCTGCCCGATCGGCCGATCCTGACATTGGCGGCGCAGTCGATCATCGACAAGCTGGGTCCGGGCACCCAGGTCGTCGCCGCGGTCAACGGCGTTCGGGGCATGTGGATCAGCCTCCGCATCGACGAGGACCGGTACTGGCTTTTCATCGAACGCGACCCGGTCGCACGCAACATCGGCACGCAGTGGATCGGCTGGGCCGCCGTCGCGCTGCTGCTGTCGGTCGTCGGTGCGGTCCTGATCACGCGCGTCATCAACCTCCCGCTGGCGCGGCTGTCCGAGGCCGCCCGCGAACTCGGGACTGGCCGCACCCCGGCGCCGCTGCCGGCGAACGGGCCAGCCGAGATCCGGACCGTGAACGAAAGCTTCAATCGCATGGTCACCGATCTCGGCAAGCTCGAGGAAGACCGCGCAGTTTTGCTGGCGGGCATATCGCACGACCTGCGCACGCCGCTGACGCGGCTCCGCCTCGAGCTGGAAATGGCCGACCTGCCCGCCGATGCGCGTGACGCGATGATCTCTGACCTCGAGCAGATGGACGCGATCGTGCGGCAGTTCCTGGATTACGCGCGGCGCTCGCCGCAGCAACCGGCCGAGCGCATCGACCTCTCGAGCCTGGTCGAAGGCGCTGTTGCCCGCGCGCGCCTCGAGCACGAACCGCACACCGCCGTCAATCTGCTGGTCGCACGCGATGTCAGCATCACCGGGCACCGGACCGAACTCGACCGCGCGCTCGACAACGTACTCGTCAATGCGCTGCGCTACGGCCGCGACCCCGCGACCGGCCGGCTCGACGTCACCGTCTCGGTGGCAACGGACGGGCAGGACGCGGTGATCAGCGTCGCCGATCACGGACCGGGCGTCCCGGCGGAACAGATCGAGCGCCTGCTGCGACCTTTCGAGCGCGGCGACAGTGCACGCAGTGGCAGCGGCGGCGCAGGGCTCGGACTGCCGATCGTCCAGCGGATAGCACGGCTGCACGGCGGCACGCTGCGGTTGCTGGCCAACTCGCCGCACGGCTTGCGCGCCGAGATCACCTTGCCGCTCGAACGCGGTACATGAGCGCGGTCGCGTTCATGAAGCGACGCGCGATGCTCAGGGCGCTCGGCTGCGGTGTCGCTGTCTCCGGCATGCCGGTCGCCCTCGCCCAGGGTTCGGCCGGAGTCGACGGACCGTCGCCTCATCGCCTGCCGCTCACGACGGTCGACGACCTGGAGATCGCGCAGCCGGCTGAGCTCGATGGCGAGACGGTTGACCTGGCCGTGCTTGCACTCGGCATTCTCGATCTGCCCAGTGGCCGGTTCGTGGGCGTCGATGGCTTGCTGCTCGAGGGCGCGGCGTACGTGCCGTCGGTTCCCCCGGGCCGCTACCCGGTGCAGATCGTGTTGGCGCGCGTGCCTGGCGGCGACGAGCGCGTCGCCTTCATCCTCGTGAGGCTCACCGAACGACCGGCGCAGCGCTGGAGCAACGCGCTGATCGAGGGCGAGGATCCGGACCCGCTCGCGGAAGACGAAGTCTCGGTGTTCGAGGTCGAATCCGGAGTGGCAGGCCTGTTCGATGCAACGGCGCTCGCCGGCTGGCGTGCCGAGATCCCGCACAACCAGGGAGTGTTTCGCGAGCTCGAGCAGGTCCTGCGTGAGAATCGGCGGCCCGTGTGGACCTGGGCACGGGTGCGCGCCGCCGGAGGCTCGGGCTTTCTCGTGACCGCGGGACTCGGCGCAGGCGAGTACGCCGCCTACTGGGGCCGGGACCGCGACGACAAGATCGTGTCGCTGGTCCTGGACTTCGATCTGCTCGACTGGGCGGGACTGCCCCTTGAGCCGGCCGTCACGGCCTGACCAGCAGCACTATCGCCTGGGCGGCAATTCCTTCCCCGCGACCGAGCGCCCCCAGTTTCTCCATCGTCTTGCCCTTGACGCTGATCGCGAGGAGTTCGACGCCGGTGCAGTCGGCGATCGCCTCGCGCATCGCCTCGACGTGCGGCGCGATCTTCGGCCGTTCGGCAATGACGGTCGCGTCGATGTTCCCGACGCGCCAGCCCGCGTCGCGTACGCGTCGGGCCGCCTCGCGCAGCAGCGCGCGGCTGTCGGCACCGCGATGCTGCTCGTCGGTGTCAGGAAACATCGCGCCGATGTCGCCCAGCGCTGCAGCGCCCAACAGCGCATCGGTGATGGCGTGCAGCAGCACGTCGGCGTCGGAGTGACCAAGCAGTCCGCGCTCGAATGGGATCTCGACTCCGCCGATGATCAGCTTGCGCCCGGGCACCAGCGCATGAACGTCGAACCCCTGGCCGATGCGAAGGTCTGTCATCCGAGTCGACCCTGTTCGCCGAGAATGGCACGCGCGAGCACCATGTCCTCCGCCGTGGTGACCTTCAGATTGCCGGCGCCCCCGAGCACGAGGCGCGGTGCATGTCCGGTGCGCTCCATCGCGCTGGCCTCGTCGGTGATGGCATCGAGCGAGCCTTGACTCAGCGCCGCCCGCAGCGACGCCACGCGGAAGAGTTGCGGCGTCTGCGCGCACCACAGGTCGGTGCGCTCGAGCGTGATGCCGACACGGCCGTCTTCACCGCGCTTCAGCGTGTCGGCCAGCGGGACCGCCAGCAGGCCACCGCCGTCATCGCTGCCGACTTCGTCGATCAAGCGTCCGAGTTGCTCTTCGGTCAGGCACGGACGGGCCGCGTCGTGCACCAGCACGCGGTCGTCGTCATTGGTCCGTGCGGCAATGGCGATCAAGCCGTTGCGCACGCTCTCCGCCCGCGAGTTACCGCCGACCGGAAGGAATTCCACGCGCTCCTGGTCCACCGCGAGGGCCTGCCACCGCGTATCCGATGGAGCAACGACGACGAAGAGGCGATCGATGCGACCGTCGGCCAGCAGTGCATCGATCGAATGCTCGAGCATCGTCCGGGTGCCCAGCGTCATGTACTGCTTCGGCAAGTCGGCCCCGCCCATGCGGGCACCGACCCCGGCGGCGGGGATCACAGCGATGTATCGGAGGGGGCGGGACACAGGATGGGCCTGGATGAGGGAGCGATGAAGGCGAGGGCGAGCCAATAGCCCGCTTCGTATAATAACGACCGAGTTCGGCGGCCCTTGAGCCCTCGCAACGGAGGGTTCGGTGGCCGCTGATTTTTTTGCCGTGAGCAACGACGTCCCGCTTGCCCCGCCTGCACTGGGGGGCCTTGTGCCGCAATCACTTCCGGTTGCAGGGGCACGCATTGCCTTTTCCCGACCACCCGGCTCGGCTGATGCCCTCCTGCTCGCTCGGACCGCAGCGTCAGTACGGGACCAGGGGCGCCTGCTGGTTGTCGTCGCCGCCGACGCACTCGACGCGCAGCGGCTGGTCGACGAGATACCCTATTTCGATCCGGCGCTGACCGTCCGGCCCCTGCCCGACTGGGAAACGCTGCCGTACGACACGCTGTCGCCGCACCAGGACCTCGTGTCCGAGCGGCTGGAAACCCTGTTCAGGCTGAGCCAGGGCGCGCGGAAGATCGATGTGCTGGTCGTGCCGGCCACCACGGCGCTTTACCGGCTCGCGCCGCCCCAGTACATCGCCGGCCACACATTCTTCTTCCGGCAGGGGCAGACCGTCGACGCCGAGGAGTTGCGCTCGCAACTCGTTTTTGGCGGCTACCAGTACGTGAGTCAGGTCGTCGCCCCGGGCGAGTTCGCAATCCGCGGTGGCCTGATCGACCTCTTTCCGATGGGCTCGGCACTGCCGTACCGCCTTGACCTGCTCGATGCACAGCTGGAGACGATCCGCGCGTTCGACCCCGATACGCAGCGTGGCCTGTATCCGGTGCCTGAAGTGCGGCTGCTGCCGGGCCGCGAGTTTCCGATCGACGAGGCCGCGCGCCAGGCCTTCCGCCGACGCTGGCGCGACCGCATCGAAGGCGATCCGAGCCGATCCGGCGTCTACAAGGATGTCGGCAGCGGCATCGCTTCCGCAGGCATCGAGTACTACCTGCCGCTGTTCTTCGACGAGACGGCGACCTTGTTCGACTACCTGCCCGCAACCGCGCTGATCGCGCTGCACGGCCCGATCGAAGCGGCGATGAACCGCTTCTGGAATGAAACGAGCGAACGGCATCGCTTCCTCGCACGCGACCCGTCACGCCCGATCCTGCCGCCCACCGCGCTGTTCCTGAACGTCGAAGCGTTCTTCGCGCACACGAAGGACTACGGCCGGATCGCGCTGACCGAGCTCGCCACGGACCTCACGAATACGCCGTTCGAACCGCTGCCCCCGCTTGCGGTCGAGCGTCGCGCCGAGGACCCGGTCGGGCGTCTGCGCCACTTCGCAGAGGCTTACGACGGCCGCATCCTGATCATCGCGGATTCGGCCGGTCGCCGGGAGACGATCGGACAGATGCTCGCCGAATACGGTGTTCCGTTCGGCGACAGCACGGACTTCGCCGCCTTCGTGCAGAGCCCGGCACGGCTGGCGCTCGGGGTTGCGCCGCTGCACGAGGGATTCGCGCTGCGCGAGCCGCGGATCGCGGTCATCACGGAGACGGAGCTCTACGCGGCTAGCCCGCGGCGGCTGCGCGGCAAGCAGCGGGAGCGCGCCTCGAACGTCGAGGCGATGATCCGCGACCTCGCCGAACTGCGCATCGGTGATCCGGTGGTACATGTCGAGCACGGCATCGGACGTTACCTCGGCCTGCAATCGATGGACATGGGCAGCGGGCCGACCGAGTTCCTGCAGCTCGAATACGCCAGCGAGGCGACACTGTATGTGCCAGTGGCGCAACTGCACCTGATCGGCCGCTACAGCGGTGCCGACCCGGCCGCCGCGCCGCTGCACCAGCTCGGCAGTGGCGACTGGGACAAGGCGCGCCGCAAGGCCGCCAAGCAGGTGCGCGATACCGCCGCGGAGCTTCTGAACCTGTACGCACTGCGGGCCGCGCGCAAGGGCCACGCCTTCGAGTTCAGGCAGCACGACTACGAGGCGTTCGCCGAAGGCTTTGGCTTCGAGGAGACACCGGATCAGCAGGCAGCGATCGACGCCGTGCTGAAGGACATGGGCGCCGGCTTCCCGATGGACCGTCTGGTTTGCGGCGATGTCGGCTTCGGCAAGACCGAAGTCGCGCTGCGTGCGGCCTTCGCGGCAGTGGCTGGCGGCAAGCAGGTCGCGGTGCTGTGCCCCACGACGCTGTTGGCCGAACAGCACTGCCAGACGTTCCGCGACCGCTTTTCACAGTGGCCAATCAACATCGTCGAGCTGTCGCGCTTCCGCTCGACCAAGGAAGTGTCCGACGCCATCGCCGGCATGAATGCCGGCACGGTCGACATCGTGATCGGCACCCACAAGCTGCTCAGCGAGGATGTCCGTTTCGAGCGCCTCGGGCTCGTGATCATCGACGAGGAGCACCGCTTCGGCGTGCGGCAGAAGGAACGGCTGAAGGCGCTGCGCGCCGAGGTCGATGTGCTGACACTGACCGCGACGCCGATCCCGCGCACGCTGGCGCTCTCGCTCGAAGGGATCCGCGACTTTTCCGTCATCGCCACCGCGCCGCAGCGGCGCCTGGCAATCAAGACCTTCGTGCGCAAGGAGTCTGCCAGCCTGATGCGCGAAGCCGTGCTGCGCGAATTGAAGCGCGGCGGCCAGGTCTACTTCCTGCACAACGAGGTCGAGACGATCGAGAATCGTCGCGCCCGGCTCGCCGAGCTGCTGCCGGAAGCACGCATCGAGATCGCGCACGGCCAGATGCACGAACGCGACCTGGAACGCGTCATGCGCGATTTCTACCAGCAGCGCTTCAACGTGCTGCTGTGCTCGACGATCATCGAGACCGGCATCGATGTGCCGACCGCGAACACCATCATCATCCACCGCGCCGACAAGTTCGGTCTCGCCCAGCTGCACCAGCTGCGCGGTCGGGTCGGCCGCTCGCACCACCAGGCCTATGCGTACCTGATGGTTCCCGACGAAGGCGGGCTGACCAAGAACGCCGAGAAGCGGCTCGAAGCGATCCAGAACCTCGAGGAACTCGGCAGCGGCTTCTACCTCGCGATGCACGATCTCGAAATCCGCGGCGCCGGCGAAGTGCTGGGCGAGAACCAGAGCGGCAACATGCAGGAGGTCGGCTTCGATCTCTATACGCAGATGCTGAATGCCGCGGTCCGCGCGCTGCGCTCGGGGCGCGAGCCCGACCTGCTGGCACCGCTCGCCGCGGTGACCGAAATCAACCTGCACGTGCCCGCCCTGCTGCCGCCCGACTACGTCAATGACGTGCATCAGCGGCTGTCGCTCTACAAGAAGCTGGCCAGCTGCGACGACGAAGACGCACTGATCGGCCTGCAGGAAGAACTGGTCGACCGCTACGGCAAGCTGCCGGAGCCGGCCCGCGCCTTGATCGAGACGCACCGCCTGCGGCTGGTCGCGGAGCGGCTCGGCGTGAAGAAGATCGATGCGTCGGGCGAGGTCATCGTGGTCCAGTTCGTTCCCAATCCGCCGGTCGATACGGCGCGCCTGATTGCGCTGATGCAGCGCTCGAAGACGATGCGGCTTGCCGGGCCCGAGCGCATGCGCATCGACGAGAAGCTGCCGCAGCTGGAGGCACGCCTGCAGCGGCTGCGCGAAGTGTTCAAGGCGCTGGGCTGAGCCGCCTCAAGGCACCGACGGTCGGCTCTCTTACACTGCAAACTCGATGAAAGACCTCGTGATCCAGGGGCCGTCGCTGTCGGCCGAGGCGCTCGACACGTTCAAGGTCGTCTGCGCGCCGGAACGCATCACCGTCGATGGCCCGTCGGCGCGTTGCATCGGCGTCGCCGACGATCTCGAGACCCGCAAGGCCGTACGCGGCCTGGGGGACTACTGGAAGCTCGACTGCGCCTTCGTCGACCCGGCCTGGAAGCTCGCCGACTACCGCCTGCTGGCGCTCGACATGGACTCGACCCTGATCACGATCGAGAGCCTCGATGAAGTCGCGGCCTACGCGGGCAAGGGCGATGAAGTCGCGGCGATCACCGAGGCCGCGATGCGCGGCGAGATCGCCGATTACAAGGAAAGCCTGCAGCGGCGCGTCGCGATGCTCGCCGGCGTCGACGCGGGACTCCTGCAGCGCGTCTACGAAGAGAAGCTCGCGCTCAGCGATGGCGCCGAACACCTGGTCGCCGACTGCCGCGCCGCCGGCCTCCGCACGCTGCTGGTCACCGGCGGCTTCGCCTTCTTCACCGATCGAATGAAGCAGCGACTCGGCTTCGATGCAACGCGATCCAACGAACTCGAGGTCGTCGATGGTCGCCTGACAGGAAAGGTCACCGGGCCGCGGAGCGGTGAAATCATCGACGCCGAGGGCAAGGCGCAGGCGGTGCGTGACCAGTGCGCGGAGCTGGCGTGCGCTACGGATCGCGCAATTGTCATCGGCGATGGAGCCAACGACCTGAAGATGATGGCACTCGCCGGAATTTCGGTCGCCTGGCGCGCGAAGCCGGTCGTTCGCGAGAGGGCGACCTTTGCGCTGAGCCACGCGCCGCTTGATGGCGTGCTTGCCTGGTTCAGCGACACGCCCTCGGCGTCACGCTAGCGGGCAGGCACCGGTGAACCGCAATCACCTCACGCGCTTTGCCTGGTTGTCCATCGCGGCGGCTCTCGCGACGATTGCGATAAAAGCAGGCGCGTGGTGGCTGACTGGCTCGGTCGGGCTGCTTTCGGACGCGCTCGAGTCGATCGTCAACCTGGTCGCGGCGGCGATGACGCTGTGGATGCTGGCGCTGTCTGCGCGGCCGCCCACCGAAGAGCATGCCTATGGTTACTCGAAGGCCGAGTACTTCTCGAGCGGACTCGAGGGCGCACTGATCTTCGCGGCCGCCCTGGCGATCGCCTGGACGGCGATCGATCGCCTGCTCCACCCCCAGCCGCTCGAACGCGTTGGCCTCGGCCTCGGACTCTCGCTCGGCGCCACAGCGATCAATTTCGTTGTGGCGCGCGTCCTGATGAAGGCCGCACACCGCTACCAGTCCATCGCCCTCGAAGCCGACGCGCATCACCTGATGACGGACGTCTGGACCTCAGTCGGCGTCGTGGTGGCCGTCGGCGCCATTGCGCTGACCCAGTGGAACTGGCTGGACCCGGTAATCGCGCTGGCCGTCGCCGCGAATATCGTCTTCACCGGCTTCTCGCTGGTGCGCCGCTCGGCGCTTGGGCTGCTCGATCGCTCACTGCCGGGGGAGCAACGGACAGCGATCGAGTCGCTGTTGCAGAAGCACCGCGCCGACGGCATCGACTTCCATGCGCTGCGAACCCGGGCCGCAGCCGGCCGTTCGTTCGTGTCGGTGCACCTGCTGGTTCCGGGGGCGTGGACCGTTCAGCGCGCGCACGAGCTCGCGGAGGAAGTTGAGCGCGAAATTGCGGCGGCGGTGCCGGGCGCGTCGGTGTTCACCCACACGGAGCCGCGCGAGGACCCGTCGTCCTACGAGGACATCGCGCTGGACCGCGCCCACACCAGCCCCTGAGCGTCGACTCACCGCCTGGCGACACGGTCAGCCGGGGCTGCGCGCTTTCTGCTTCTGGTCAATCCAGATCCGTTCGTTGCCGGTGTCGACGTGGACAAAGCCGCGGCCGACGTAAAACCCGGTGCCGCCGCGGCCCAGTACGCTCGACATGCCCGCGAGCTTGACGTTCGAGATTCCGGGCACCGAGATGTCCGCCGCCTGGCCCACGACGTGCCGCGAGTTCAACGCGGCACCCTCGGTCTTGTTGTTGGTCCGGCGGGTGCGATAGCCCGAGTGAATCTCGATCGGCGCATCAGCGCCCGTGTGCCGCAGCCAGGCCTGGATGCCTGCCAGCATGTCCAGCAGTGAACGGTCCATCGCGAACACCCGATCGGCCTGAAGGTCGCGCAGGATCCAGCAGAGGTGCAGGTACTCGTCCTGGTTACGGCCGCCCGTGGCGGTCCAGTAGGTCGCCCGCAGTTCTTCCTTGCCACGGCGCAGCCACAGCGTGCGCTTGTCCTTCAGCAATTCCAGCAGTCGCGGATCGACGGATCGGGGCGCCGGCGCACCCAGCGCGCGACTGATCGGCAGGGCGCCACAGAGACCGCAGGCCGCGGCGAGCAGTACCCGGCGGCGCTGCGGATCGAGTTGCTGACAGTCACCTGCGCCTTCGTCCATCAACCTGCTGCTGCTCCCTGCGTCAGATGCGCTCGAACACGGCCGCAATCCCCTGCCCGCCACCGATGCACATCGTCACCAGCGCGTAGCGACCCCCGACGCGCTGCAGCTCGTACAGCGCCTTGATCGTGATGATCGCGCCGGTGGCGCCGATCGGGTGTCCCAGCGAGATGCCGCTGCCGTTCGGGTTGACCTTCTCCGGCGGAAACCCGAGGTCCTTGGCCACCGCGCACGCCTGCGCCGCGAACGCCTCGTTGGCCTCGATGACGTCGAGATCAGCAACCTTCAGGCCTGCCCGCTCGAGCGCCTTGCGGGTCGACGGCACAGGGCCGATGCCCATGATTTTCGGGTCAACGCCGGCGTGGCCGTAGCTGACCAGTCGCGCAAGCGGCTTGAGACCGCGCTTCTCGGCCACGCCCCGCTCCATCAGCACGACCGCCCCGGCGCCGTCGTTGATGCCGGAGGCGTTGCCCGCCGTCACTGTGCCATTTTCCTTGGCGAACACCGGCTTCAGCTTGGTCATGTCCTCCATCGTCGTGCCTTCGCGGAAGTGCTCGTCGGTGTCGAACACCGTCGGGCCCTTCTTGCCCTTGATCTCGATCGGCACGATCTGGCTCTTGAAGTGGCCGGCTTTGGTCGCCGCCGCAGCACGCCGATGGCTCTCGACTGCGAGCGCGTCCTGCTCCTGGCGCGTGATGCCCCACTGCTTCGCGACGTTCTCCGCCGTCACGCCCATGTGGATCACGTCGAACGGGTCATGCAGCGCACCGACCATCATGTCGATCGCCTTGAAGTCGCCCATGCGCTGGCCGAAGCGCGCGGTCGGCATGATGTACGGGCCGCGCGACATGTTTTCGGCGCCGCCGCCGATTGCGATATCGGCATCCCCCAGCAGAATGCTTTGCGAAGCCGAGATGATCGCCTGCAGGCCGCTGCCGCACAGACGGTTCAGCGTCAGGCACGGCGTGTCCTGGCCCACCCCGCCGTTCAAGGCAGCGACACGCGACAGGTACATGTCCTTGGGCTCGGTGTTGACCACATGGCCGAAGACCACGTGACCGACTTCGCCGCCCTGCACATTGGCACGCTTCAACGCCTCGGCCACGACGATGGCACCGAGCTGCGTCGGAGGAATGTCCTTCAGGCTGCCGCCAAACGTTCCGATGGCGGTGCGGGCTCCACTGACGACGACGACTTCACGCATTCGGCTCTCTCCCAGGTTGGCAGGCGGCGCGGGGGCGACGTCCGCAGGCACTCGAACAGCCGTGGATTCTTGCACGAGCCTCCGGCTTGGGCTTGACCTGGATCGGACCCGCATCCCGCGGACGCGTTTGGGGCCCAGACCGCTGAGGGCTCAGCCGGCCTTGGCGGGCTGCGCCAGCGCCTCCGCCAGAAGCCCCGGCAGCTGGTCCTCGCGGAGTGCCGAGCCGGCAGCGACCTGCGTGGCCATCTCGTCGGGGGGCATTGAACGCTCGAGCGCCCCGCGCAATTCGGTGATCAGGCGTTGCTCGTTCGGCTGCACCGGCCATACGGGCTTCTTCGCCTCCGCCTCGACCGCGCCGAGCAGCAGGGCTGCCGCGTCGGTCTGTCCGCGCCGCCAGAACAGGTAGGCCCACTCCTCGAGGTAGTAAGTGCGAGACCGCTGCATGACTGGCAGGCCTTCGCGCGCCGCCTCCGACGCTTCCTCAATCCGGCCCATTTCGCTCAGGATGCCGATCAGGTTGGCGAACAGCACATCGGTATCCGCCAGCGTCGACGGCCGCCGTCGCAGGTCCTCCGCCAGCCGGCGCGCCTCGTGCGCCGCTTCGTCCAGCGGTCCCACCTGCCACAACAGGTCGACGAGGTTGTCGCGGGCGATCACCTCGAGGCGCCAGTCACAGGTCCCCGCACTGAGGCGCACTTCCTCGCGCTGGATCGCCAACGCCTCGCCCAACTGGCCGGCGCGCCGCAGCAGTGCGCTCTCGCGCCGCAGCAGGTGAATGTGGAACTCGGCGGGCCAGTCGGGGCGGATCAGGCTCCGCGCTTCTGCGAATGCCGCCCGCGCCGCGGCTGCGTTACCCCCCGACAGCTGATAGGTCATGAGCCGGATCAGACTGGAAAACACGCGACGCGGCTTGCCCAATGCCTGGTACAGCGAGCGCGCGCGTTCCGCCGCTTCGAGCTTCAACCGGTGAGCAACTTTGGTCGCCATGTTGCCGGCGGCGAGCGCCCGCCAATAGCGCGCTGCGACATCTTCGTCGACCGCACCGCGCTCGACCGCATCGACGTGCGGCAGCAGCCAGTCGGCACATTCCTCCGCGTAGTCGATCAGAGAACCCGCATGCGCCGCCAGCGCGATCGCGACCTGCGGATCACCGGCGTCGGATGTCGCCCAGGCGTAGGCGGCGCGCAGGTTGTCGAGCTCGGGAACGACCCGGGCAGCGTACTGGTCGGTTCGCAGTTCGCCGTCCATGTTGATGTCGTCGACCCGCCGCAGGAAATTCACCATGCCCACGGCGTGCCGACACAGCGCATCGGCGGTCTCGCCCTCCGCGAGCTGCTCAAGCGCAAACGCACGAGCCGACTCGAGCAGCCGGTAGCGCGGGGGCTCGCCGGCGTCGGCCACAACCAGCGACTTGTCGACCAGCGCACTCATCAGATCGAGCACGGCCCATTCGTCCAGTTGCGCGTCGCCGGCCACCGCCTGCGCCAGTTCCATCGTGAAGCCGCCCGCGAACACGCCAAGGCGACGGAAGACGATGCGCTCCGCCTCGTTGAGCAGCCCGTAGCTCCATTCGAGTGCCGCGCGCAGCGTCTGATGCCGCCGCAGCGTGGCGCGTGCGCCGCCTGTCAGCAGCTTGAAGCGTGCGTCGAGCTTGTCGCGAACCGCGCGCAGCCCGAGCGTGCCGACCCGCGCGGCCGCGAGTTCGATCGCCAGCGGCAGCCCGTCGAGCCGCCGACAGATGTCGATTGCGAGGGGTGCGGTGTCCTTCGTCAGCACAAAACGCGGGTCCACGGCCCGCACGCGCGCCTCGAACAACGCGACGGCGCCGAAGTCGTGCGCATGTTCGGCCGCGCTGTCAGCCGGCACGGCCAGCGGCAGGAGCCGGAACTGCTGCTCATCGGACACGCGCAGCGGCTCCTGGCTGGTCGTCAGCAGGGTCACGTTGGGAGCCTTCCGCAGGACGGCCGCCACCAGCTGCGAAACGGCGTCGAGCAGGTGTTCGCAGTTGTCGAGTACGAGCAGCAGCGTGCGCGGCACCAGTGCCGCGACCAGCTGTTCCGTCGGCGAGCCCGATCCTTCGAGCTTGATATCGAGCGCGCCGGCCACGGTGCTCGGTAGCAGCGCGGTGTCGGAAAGGCCAGCCAGCTCGACCATCCACGCACCGGGCCGCCGATCGAGCGAGGCGTGCGCGGCGGCCTGCGCCAGGCGGCTCTTGCCGATGCCACCTGCGCCGACCACCGTCACGAGCCGGTGGTCCGCCAGCAAGGCGGACACGGCCTGCAGCTCTTCCGAGCGCCCGAACAGTTCGGGCAGTTCACCGGGCAGGTTCGTTCGAGGCGTCGCTGGCGGCCGCGGCTCCACCCGTGCCGCCACGGTGTCGCCGGAGCTCCGGGCGCCTGGCCGCGGCTGGCCGCTGATCGCTGCGGCGAAGCGGTAGCCGCGGCCGGGAATCGTCGCGATCGCCCGCGGACCGAGCAGCTTGCGCAGGCTGCTGATCTGCACCTGCAGGTTGTTTTCCTCGACCACCAGCCCTGGCCAGACCAGATCGAGCAATTCGCTCTTGGTGACGAGGCGGTCGCGCCGCTCGATCAACGCTACCAGCACGTCGAAGGCGCGCGCGCCGACGCTCGCCGGCGCGCCGTCGACCAGCAGCTGCCGCTCGCGGGGCCGCACTTCGGCTCGGTCAAATCGCAGTGCCTCAGACAACGGTGGTTCCTGCGCTTCCGATCTCATTGGTCCCAGTCTGTAGAAACCCTCGCGCCCAGGCAAGCCTCCCGTCCGTTGCCGCTGCGAGGCCAAGCCCGGCGGTCTGCGGTTTCAGAACGTTTAAGGACCGGATTCAGGACGTCAAAGGACTGAAGACGAGCTCCGCGCGCACAGTTCAGCCATCGAGACGCAGCACCGATTCACCCCTGAAGCCGAGTCCGAAGGAGCCCAAAATGAACCGCGAATTCAAGTCGACCCCGAATGCGCTCCGCGCTTCCTTTGCGGTCGCATCACTGCTCGTCAGCCTGCTGGTCGTCGGCTCGATGGCCAGCCTGGCGGACCACTACCACGCCGAAACGCTGCTGGCGACTGCGCAAAGCGCGGTCGTGGCGCAGCGCTGACGAGAACAGCAAGGTTCAGAACCTCGCCGTGAGGCCCAGCATCGCCTCGTACTGCAGGAACGTTTCGCTGCGCAGCACCACGACGCAACCGCCGGAGCACATGAAGCCTCCGGAACTGTTGACCAGCGTGAAGAAGCCGCGGCCTTCGGCGCGCAGCGCAACGTTCTTGCCCAGCGGCCAGTAGTAGCCAACCCCGAGGTTCAGCGAAGGCTTCACCTCGCTACCGTAGCCCGTCGCGCTCGGCGAGAACTGTGTCGCCCCCAGTCCTCCAACCACGTACCAGCCGCGGTCGATCGGCCCTTCGATGAACGCCGTGCCGCCGACGTGCAGGTAGCGGACCGTCAGGTCGAAGGGTGCGGCGCCGCCGCCGGGCGACAGCGTCGTCGTCTGCTGACTGTAGAACAGCTGCAATTCGCGCGAGGGGTCCAGGTCAACGCCGACGGCCGCAGCGAAGGCCGCCGAGCTCTTGATTGAGGCGCTGGTGTTGTCGGTGACGTTGTCGATGCCGTTGCTGCCGATGTAACCGACGTAGAGCGTCACGCCGAACTGCGCCGCGGCCGGGCCGGCCAGGGTGGAGAGGATGCCAACCAGGGCAAGCGCCGCTATCTGCGTTCGCACACTCATGCCCAGTGCCTCTCGAAGACGGGAGCGACCTCAGGCAACTCGTCGACGCGCTGCATCAGCGCAGCGAAGGACGGATGGGCTTCCTTCAGGTAATCACGCATCTTCCACCAGCGCGACAGGTTGGCGAGGTAAACGTCGCAGACATACGGTCGCGCGCCGAGCAGGAAGCCCTGCTCCTGCGGGAACGCCTGCGCAACGATGTCCCAACCCAGCTTCATGCGTGCGATGGCAGCACGCTCGACGGCAGCACGCGCCGCCGGCGAACGCGAGGTGGTCCAGCGCGCCGGATAATCGGCCACGCCGACCGCGCCATAGACCGTCGCGGCCGCGAACTGCATCCAGCGCAGGCAGGTGGCGCGGTCACGCGTCGACGGCGCCGGGATCCAGTCGCTCGGATGACGCTCCAGCAGCGTCCACAGCACCGCCACGCTTTCGCTGAGGACTTCGCCACCGGGCGTGATCAGCGTCGGCAACTGGCCGAGCGGATTCACCTGCTTCAGTTCCTCGAAGAAGGGACCGGGCGGATCGCTCCACGGCGTCGCGTCCTTCATTTCGAAATCGAGACCCAGCGCGCCCATCATCACTTCGACGCTGGCCGCGCCCGAGCGCTTCGCGGTATACAGGACGTAGCGTGTCGTCACGCGAGCACTCCGTGCAGGTCATGCGCATCGGCCGACTTGACGGTGACGTCGACGAAATCGCCGACAGCGACCGCGCGGCGGCCGGTCTTCACGTAGACCACCCCGTCGATCTCCGGAGCATCGGCCGCGCTGCGCCCGAGTGCGACCGTCGGCCCGACCTCGTCGAGCAGCACGCGCTGCCGACTGCCAACCTTGCGCTGCAGCCGGCGTGCCGAGATTTCCTCCTGGACCTGCATGAAGCGGGCACGACGCTCTTCGCGCAGGCCGTCCGGCAGCTGACCTGCCAGCGCATTGGCAGCAGCCCCCTCCACCGGCGAGTAGGCGAAGCAGCCGACTCGATCCAGCTCCGCCTCGCGCAGGAAGTCGAGCAGGTGCGCGAACTCGGCCTCGGTCTCGCCGGGGAACCCGGCGATGAAGGTCGAACGGATGGTCAGATCCGGACAGATCGCCCGCCAGGCGCGGATGCGCTCGATGTTCCTCTCACCCGAGGCTGGGCGCTTCATCGCCTTGAGCACGCGCGGATGCGAATGCTGGAACGGCACGTCAAGGTACGGCAGCACCTTGCCCTCGGCCATCAGCGGGATGACTTCGTCGACATGCGGATAGGGATAGACATAGTGCAGCCGGACCCACGCATCGTAGGACTGCGCGAGTTGAGCCAGTTCACGAACCAACTCGGTCATGCGCGTACGCACCGCGCGGCCGCCGACGAAGTCGAGCTTGTAGCGCAGATCGACACCGTAGGCGCTGGTGTCCTGCGAAATTACGAGGATCTCGCGCACACCCTGCTTCACCAGGTTCTCCGCCTCGCGCATCACCTGGCCGATCGGCCGCGACACCAGGTCGCCGCGCATCGACGGAATGATGCAGAAGCTGCAACGATGGTTGCAGCCCTCGGAGATCTTCAGATACGCGTAATGGCGCGGCGTCAGCTTGATACCGGCCGGCGGCACCAGGTCGGTGTAGGGATCGTGGGGCTTCGGCAGGTGCCGGTGCACGTGATCGAGGACCTCGCTCGTCGCATGCGGCCCCGTCACGGCCAGGACCTTCGGGTGCACCCTGGCGACGAGGTTCTCGCCCTTGTCGCTGCGCGCGCCAAGGCATCCGGTGACGATCACCTTGCCGTTTTCCGCCAGCGCCTCGCCGATCGCATCGAGCGACTCCCGCACGGCGGAGTCGATGAACCCGCAGGTATTGACGATGACAAGATCCGCGCCTTCGTAGGTCGGGCTGGTGGCGTAGCCCTCGGCGCGCAGCTGCGTGATGATGAGTTCGGAGTCGACCAGCGCCTTGGGGCAGCCCAGAGACACAAAACCCACCGACGGGGCGGTGGGCTTGCGGGCGGATGGACGCGACCGCCCGGCGGTGCTCGTGGCGGTCATCGCCTGCCGTTGACGACTACTTCTTCTCGCCGGGAAAGCCGGGGAAGCCGGTGAACATCGAACGCGCCTGGTTCTGCATGTTTTCCTGCATCTGCACGAACAGGTTCTTCGACTGCTCGATGTAGCTCGACATCATCGACTGGATCATCGGCGACTGCATGTTGACGAACTGTGTCCACATCTCAGGCCCAATCTTGTTCGTCTCGTAGAAGGCCTTGCTTTGCTCCGACAGCTTGCCCTGGATGTCGATGAACGCCTGGATATTCTTCTCCAGATACGAACCCATCATGCCCTGCATGGCATTGCCGTAGAAGCGGATCACCTGGGACAGCATCTGCGCGCTGAACATCGGTACGCCGCCGGCCTCCTCCTCGAGGATGATCTGAAGCAGGATCGGCCGTGTCAGGTCGTCGCCGCTCTTCGCATCAAGGACCTGGAAGTTTTCGTGGTCGAGCACGAGCTGCTTGACGTCCGCCAGCGTGATGTAGGTGCTGGTCTGGGTGTCGTACAGGCGTCGGTTCGGGTACTTCTTGATCAGGCGTACTGGTGTTGCCATGGTGTCCTCGTGTTCTCCTCGCGATTGAAGCGCGTACACCTGTCGTCGCAGGCGTTTCCTCTGTTATCAAGCGATTCTAGCCACTTTTGCCGCAGCGCAACGGAAAGCCTCAGGGGTTTTGCTGCATTGGCCCGACAGCGCCGCCTCTGCCAGAATCGCGCGTTGCCACAATATCTTCCGGCTGCACCCAAGGAGACATGATGGTCCGCCGTACCTTCCCCGCAATTCTGCTGTTCGGCCTGACACTCGCCTTCGCGTCGAGCGCCGCGCTCGCTGGCACCGTGACCGTCATCACGTCATTCCCGAAGGAACTGACGGCGGCGTACAAGGCGGCGTTCGAGAAGGCCAATCCCGGGATCACCGTCGAGATCCTGAACAAGAGCACGGTGTCCGGTATCGCCTTCGTGCGTGAAACCGCCGCCGGGCAGCGGCCAGATGTGTTCTGGGCCTCGGCACCGGACGCGTTCGAGGTACTCAAGCGCGACAAGCTGCTGGTGGTTGCCCCCGACGTCGACAACAAGGCGATTCCAGCCAAGATCGGCAACTATCCGATCAACGATCCGCAGGGCTACTACAAGGGCCAGGCGCTGGCGGGCTACGGGATCATGTACAACACCCGCTACCTGAAGGCGAACAAGCTCGCCGCGCCGAAGGAGTGGACCGACCTGCTGGCGCCGCAATGGCACGGCCACGTGGCGATGACCGCGCCATCGCGCTCCGGCACGATGCACCTGACGGTCGAGACGATCCTGCAGGGAGAAGGCTGGGACAAGGGTTGGGGCCAGATCCTGCAGATGGCCGGCAACAGTGCCCAGGTCACCGAGCGCAGCTTCGGCGTGCCCGACGGCATCAACAACGGTCAGTTCGGCGCGGGTCCGGTGATTGACTTCTTCGGCCTCGCCGGCAAGAACTCCGGTTTCCCGGTCGAGTTTGTCTACCCAGCCGTGACGTCGATCGTACCGGCGAACATCGCGCTGGTTGCCGGCGGCAAGAACACCACGGAAGCGAAGAAGTTCGTGCAGTTCGCGCTGAGCCAGGCCGGGCAGGAACTGCTGCTGCAGCCGGCGATCTCGCGGCTGCCGGTGCTGCCTTATGCCACGCTCGGCTCGAAGATTCCGGCCGGCTATCCGGACCCGCAGGCCATCGTGAAGCGCGCCAAGGTCAACTTCAATGCCGATCTGTCGGAGGATCGCTACTCGCTGGTGCATTCCCTGTTCGACCAGACGATCACCTTCAGGCTGAAGGAACTGCAGGCCGCGACGAAGACGATCCAGACGGCGGAAGCCAAGCTCGCGGCGAGCGGCAAGCCGAACGCGCAGGCCACGGACCTCATCCGTCAGGCGCGCGACCTGGCGTTCACGCCGATCGTCGGAGCGTCGCTCGCTTCGCAACCGGACTTCCTGAAGCTCTTCGCGTCGAACAAGAAGGAAGTCGCGGTCTCGAAGCAGATCACCGGCCTCGAGGAGAGCTGGAACCGCAAGGCACGCGAGAACTACGGCAAGGCTGTCGACCTCGCGCAACAAGCTGCCAGTCTGATCAAGTAGCCCCGGCCCGTTCCTGATGGCCGCTACGCGCGGTGCCGAGGCGGCACCGCGCAACACCGTGGCCGAGCGGCTGCAACGCCGCTTCGGCGCCTCCTGGCGATCGCTGCTGGTGCTGGCGGCGATCGCCGCGTTCCTGCTGCTGCTGCTGATCGTCCCGGTCGGCACTGTCTTCATCACCGCCTTCCGCGACGGCGATGGCAGCTTCACTCTCGGCCACTTCGCAACGTTCTTCTCGACGGGGCTGATGCGCGAGTCGTTCTTCAACTCGCTCTACGTCGCCACTGTCAGCGTCATCGTCGCGTCGTTCATCGCCGTGCCACTGGCCTACCTGACCGTGCGCTTCGAGTTTCGCGGCGCGACGCTGATCCAGACGCTCGGTGTGCTGCCACTAATCATGCCGCCCTTCGTTGGCGCGGTGGCGATGCAGCTGGTGTTCGGGCGCTCGGGCTCGGTCAACCTGCTGCTCGAAGATCACTTCGGTTTCTCGATCCCGATCATGCAGGGGCTCACCGGGGTCATCTTCGTCGAGAGCCTGCACTACTTTCCCTTCATCCTGATGAACCTGATCGTCTCACTGAGGGCGATCGACGGCGCGATGGAGGAAGCGGCGCTCAACCTCGGCGCGCGTGGCTGGCGACTGTTCCGGCGCGTCGTGTTTCCACTCGCCATGCCCGGCTACCTCGCCGGAGCGGCGCTGGTGTTCGTCAAGGTGTTCGACGATCTCGGCACGCCGCTGGTGCTCGGCCAGACCAACCTGCTGGCGCCGCAGGCCTACCTGCGCATCACGCAGGTCGGTCTCGAAGACCCGCTCGGCTACGTGATCAGCGTGATCATGATCGCCTTCTCGATCCTCGCGCTGTGGCTGTCGGTGCGCGTAATGAAGGGCAAGGACTACTCGACGCTGCAAAAGGGCGGCGCCGGCATCGCCCGACGTCGGCTCAGACCGTGGGAATCGGCGCTTGCGTACGCATCGATCATCCTGGTGCTGCTGGTCGTTCTGAGCCCGCACCTTGGCCTGCTGGTGCTGTCGTTCGCCAAGGTGTGGAGCTACTCGGTGCTGCCCGATGCCTGGACTATGGCCAACTACGCCACCGTGTTCGAGGATTCGAGCGGCATGATCCGCAACACGCTCGTTTACTGCGGCCTCGCCGCGCTGATCGACGTCGTCGTCGGCACGGCAATCGCCTACCTGATCCTGCGCACGCGCATCCCCGGGCGCCAGTGGCTCGACTTTGCCGCGAGTGCGGCGATTGCCGTACCCGGCATCGTGCTGGCGATCGGCTACCTGCGCACCTTCCAGGGGGTCGAGATCGGCGGCGTGCAGGTGACACAGGTCTGGGTGCTGATCATGCTGGCCTACGCCGTGCGCCGCCTGCCGTACGCGTTGCGATCATGCATGGCAGCGCTGCAGCAGATCAACGTCAGCCTGGAAGAAGCCGCGGAGATGCTCGGAGCCAGCCAGTGGCGCACGGTGCGCCGCATCGTCATTCCGCTGATGGCAGGCGGGATCCTCGCCGGCTTCGTCTCGAGCTTCATCACGGCGGCGGTCGAGCTGTCGGCGACGATCCTACTGGTGGTGAAGGAGTCGCAGGCGCCGATGAGCTATGGCATCTACCTTTACATGCAGTCGGTCGCCGGGCGCGGACCCGGTGCCGCGCTGGGCGTGCTGCTGGTGCTGACGGTTGCGATCGGCACCTACCTGTCCCACCTGCTCGTCGAGCGGGCCAATCGAACTCTGGAGCCGAAACGATGAACGCCGTCGCCGTCGAATGCATCGGCATCGGGCTGGCCTATGGCACCAACCAGGTGCTGAAGGACATCACGCTCGCGATCCAGCCAGGCGAGTTTTTCGCGCTGCTCGGCCCGTCGGGCTCCGGCAAGTCGACGCTGCTGCGACTGATTGCCGGTTTCAACCAGCACAACCGCGGCCGGTTGCTGGTCGACGGACGCGACATCACGGGCATTCCACCGAACGCACGCAACATCGGAATGGTGTTCCAGAGTTACGCGCTGTGGCCACACCTGACCGTCTTCGACAACGTCGCCTTCGGCCTGGTCGAGCGGCGCGTGCCGCGCGACGAGATTCGCCGTCGCGTCGGTGACGCGCTCGCGCTGGTCGGGCTGTCGGACTACGCGAAGCGCCGTCCCAACCAGCTGTCGGGTGGTCAGCAACAGCGCGTGGCGCTCGCGCGCACCATCGTCATCGAGCCGCAGGTGCTGCTGCTCGACGAGCCGCTGTCGAACCTCGACAAGAAGCTGCGCGAACAAATGCGGCTCGAGCTGAAGCGGCTGCAGCGCACGCTCGGCATCACGACGATCTTCGTCACCCATGACCAGGAAGAAGCCATGACGACCGCCGATCGCATGGCCGTGCTCGAAGCCGGCGTGTTGCAGCAGGTCGGCACGCCACGCGACCTGTTCGACACGCCGGCGAATCGCTTCGTCGCCGAATTCGTCGGAAGTACCAACCTGCTCCCCGGTCGCGCGGACCCGGCGCGCAAGGTGTTCGTCGCAATTGGCCTCGGCGACATTCCGCTGGCGCAGCACGCCGACGGCACGGCGCTGTCGATCCGCCCCCACGCCCTGACGATCGCGGCGCAGCGCGACGCGCGTCGGTTGTGGTTCGATGGGCTGGTGCAGGAAAGCGAGTTCCTGGGCGAGTTCACCCGTTACGAGGTGCGGGTCGGCGAATCGACGTTGACGGCTGACGTGCCGCACCTGTCGTCCACCCCGCTGTATCCACGCGGGGCGCCCGTGCAGGTCGGCATCGACACCGCCGAACTGCGGGTGCTGGCCTAGCGGCTTCCTGACTTGCGCGGGTCGGCCGCGCCTGCGTCGATCTCGGCGCCCAGCGCCACGACGCCATCATGCAGCGCGCGAAACGCGGCTTCGATCTGCTCGCCCGGACCCTTGACGCCGAGTTCGATGTGGCGTCGCGCCACCCGGCCATCCCGACCGTCGCCAACCGAGGGGAGGCTGAAAGCCTTGACGGACGCAAACTGCGCTTCGATCTGCTGCATCAGCGGCACCAGCGCTGATTCCGGAGTTTCGAACACGATCAGCGAGCGCTCATCGACGACGCTGCTGCCGAACGCCGACCGATAGTGGGTATCGAGCACCCATTCGAGCATCGGCCACGCCATCACGGGAAAGCCGGGCACGAACCAGTGTCCGCGAATCGAGAAGCCGGGGATGCGGTTGAAGGGATTCTGGATGATCGCGCTGCCGCGCGGGAACTCGCCCATCGTCAGCCGCTGGCGGTTTTCGGGCGTGGTCATGTCCGCGCTGCCGCGGCCCTCGCGCGCCATCGCGACGCAGCGCTCGGTGATCAGAAGCCGCGCTTCGGGATGGAGTTCCAGGTCAACGCCCAATGCCTCTGCCGCGGCCTGGCGGGTGTGATCATCCGGGGTCGAGCCGATGCCGCCACAACTGAACACCACATCGCCACCAGCCAACGTGCGCCGATACAGGTCGACCAGCGCAGCGCGATCGTCGCCGGCGTAGTGCGCCCACTCCAGTCGCAGGCCACGTGCCTTCAGCAATTCGATGACGCGCGCGAGGTGCTTGTCCTCGCGCTTTCCGGAAAGGATCTCGTCGCCGACGATGACCAGACCGAAGCGCGGTGCGTTCATGCGCTGACTGCCGTAGCCGCCGGGCGGCGCGACACGAGGCGCACCAGCGCCAGCCACTGCTGCGCCCAGAAGCCGCGACCGTAGTCACGAGCAGCACCCTGTGGTGGCGGCAGCTGATCGCTGATGCCGGTCGGCACGACCTCGCGGCGGAAATCCGCCGTACCGAAGAGCACATCCCACACAGGAAACAGCACGGCGAAGTTGCAGCCGCGATAGACCCCTTCGTGGCCGAAACCCATGGCATGGTGGCGGCGATGAAACAGCGGGCTGACGATCACCTTGCCGAGAGGCCCGAGCGTCGTGCGGAGGTTTGCGTGCTGCAGGCTCTGCAGCATGCGCGTCGCAACAATCAGCAACACGAACTGCGCCGGCTCGACGCCGATCGCCAGCGCGAGAGCCGCCTTGCTGGCGTCCAAGATGAGGTCGTCGAACAGGTGGTTGCGGTCGTCACTCCAGAAGCTCATCTGCCGCTGCGAGTGGTGTACCGCGTGCAGCGCCCACCACCATTCGAAGCGGTGCTGCCCGCGGTGCAGCCAGTAATCCACGAAGTCGAATACCACCAGGTAGATGAGGAAGGTCACCAACGGGACATCGGTCACGCCGGGCCAGACGGCGTCGAGATTGAACGGAGTGAAGCCAGCCGCGCGCGTCAACGCCGCGAGCTCATCGAACAACGGTGTCAGCAGCAGGAACAGCACAAGCGGCACCAGCCCGAGCCGTTGCAACAGCGTGTAGATCACGTCAACGCGCGTGCCGCGGCGGTCGGCCCAGCGTTCGGCAGGAAAGAGCGCCTCGAGCGGCCGCAGCACGAGGTAGAGCACGACGATCTGCGCCAGTCCGAGAAGGAACCACTCCGTCGCCTCGTACGCAGTTTCCTGGAAGCGCATCCAGCCGAACGTATAAAGCAACGGCTGCACGCAGGTCTCGAAGAGCCACGCCTGTGCGGCGATGAAGGCGTTGGCGACGACCTCGATCATCGTGCGGCGGAAGCCGTGCGCGCTGCGGAGCTGGCAATGACGGCCGGCGGATCGCCGCGGCGGTAGTCGGGGTGCTCACGCAACGTCCTGAAGCACAGGCCCCTCTGCTTCAGCCCGGCGATCAGGGGGTCCAGCATCGGCGCGAACGGGTCCTGACGCGACCAGATGCCGAGGTGTGCCATCAGCACGTCGCCGTCGCGAATGTCGCGCAATGCGCGCTCTAGCAGCACGCGATTCGGATACTTGTCCGAGGGCAGTTCATCACCCAGGAAGCCCGCCTCCGCCCAGCGCACGTGCGCATAGCCACAGGCCTGGCCCGCAGCTCGGGCGCGCGCGGTCACGTGGCCACCCGGTGCACGCCAAACCGCGTCAAGCGGCTGGTTGGTGTACTGCCGGAACGTCGTGTCAACGCGTTTCAGCTCGGCGCAGAACTGCGCGTCGCTCAGAACCGCCGCTCGACCTGCGCCGTCGCCGAACTGCGGCCGATAGCCGACGCCGCCGGACGATTCGCTGATGCGCCCGTGGCGCCAGGTGTGGGTGCCAAAGGAATGACCCTCGGCAGCCCGCGCCTTCCAGTACCCGGCCCATGAGGCATCGAGCGAAAAATCCCCGCGCGGCGTCTTCTCGTTCGCGAGAAAGAACGTCGCCCGCACATCGTGCCTTTGCAGAATGGCGGCGATTTCCTCCGCGTGGCGCATGCTGCCGGTGTCCAGCGTCAGGTAGACGACGCCGCTGCACTGCTCGGCATTGACGTTCAGAGCCGGCACTGCCAGAGCGATTGCCACTGCAACGCTCCGCAGCAGCGTGCACCGTCTCGCGCGTTGGGTCGATCGCCTCACTTCCAGGCAGCCGAGTTGGCGAAGAAGATGCCGTGCGGCGAACGGCCGACCGCGATCTTGTCGACCACCTTGCGCTGGGCCAGGTCGACAACCGAAACCTGCTTGATCCAGCGCTGCGTGACCCACAGGAACTTCCCGTCTGCAGTGACCTCCATGCAGTCGGGCCCGCCGGGCACCGGGATGTCGTACAGGCGCTCCAGTGTGGTCTGGTCAATGACGCTGATCGTGTTATCGACCCGGTTCGAGACGAACAGATGCCGGCCGTCACCGAGTGGCCGGAAGTTGTGCGCACCCTTGCCGGTCGCGATCCGCTTCACGAGCTTCTGCAACCGCCAGTCGATCACTTCCACGTGATCCGCGCCGGTCATGCCGACCAGCAGATGCTTGTCGTCCGGGGCCGTCCAGACGCCGGCGGGCATGGCACCCACCTTCAGGTTCCACAGTACCGACTGATCCGAGAGCCGGACCGCAATCAGCTCGTTGCTGTCCTGGATCGTCACGAACGCGATTTGGCTGTCGGCCGAGAATGCGATGTGACTCGGCGTTTTCGGCGCCGAAACTGAGCGCGCGAGCTTCAGGTCCTCACCCTGGACGGCATAGACGTCGATGCGGTTCAGGCGGTTGCCGGCGACGACGAACCATTTGCGATCCGGCGAGAACCCGATCTGGTACGGATCCGGAATGTCGCGAACCCGACGCTGGATTTCGCCCGTCTTCGGATTGAGGAACATCAGGTCGTTGCCGGCCGCATTGGCCACGATCAGCGTCTTGCCGTCGGGTGTGGCCATCAGGTGATGGGGCTCCTTGCCGACTTCGAAACGCCGGAGTTCCTTGCGCGTGTCCTGATCGATCAGGCTGATCGTGGCATCGCCCGAGTTGAGCACCACGACAACGCCGGCACTTGCGGCGGCCGCAAAGCACCACGCGGCCATGCCGACTGTCACTTTCCTGACGATTCCCATACCCCTTGCCCCTCGTACAGTAAACGCGCTCCCTGTCGAACGGAATTCTAATGGAGCGATGTCCGCGAAACGCCCAGCTAAAGGGTCTGAACTGCGCAGGACACTGAATGGTTGACCGACAAACCGCCGCGAGTGACCGGCGATCCGAAAAACTGCCATGCAAAAGGCCCTGAGCGAGTGAGCCCTGGCGTCCGGCAACTGTGCTTAAATCGGTCATCGAGCGTTGTTGCTGCCGCACCCTGGAGGTCGCCGATGTCCATGCACTTCCGCTCCACTGTTGCCTCGATTGCCGCGCTGGCCGCTGTGCTGGCCTCCGGCTGCGCGACCTCTGAGCCACCCCAAACCTTAACCGCGGCGGTCCCCGCACCCGCGCCCGTCGCCCATGCCGCGCCGGGCAAATCGGCGCCGATCGAAGTCGTGTCTGCGCAGTTTGGCGTTTTCGGTGCCGACCCGACGGGACGCCGCGTCCTGTACGAGACGGCCAAGTTTCCCGCCGTCATCGCAGCGCCCTACGGCTGGTACATCATCTTCAAGACAGAAAAGCCGACGGTGATCTGGCGCGAGGAATTCGAACTGCCCGAGCCGCCCCCCACCTGGGGACCGGGCGAGGCGATGGGCATCTACACGATCTCACCGGACCGCAAGACAGCGGTGACCGAACGCATCATCCCGACGCGGCTCGGCTTCATCGCCAACGAATGGCGCTACGCCCCCGGCGACCCGATCGGCGCGCACAAGATGCGTGTCTACCTCGACGGTCAGTTGATCCGCGAGTTTGCCTTTGACATTGAACAGGGTCCGAAGGACGAACCCGCGCCGCGACGCGGCCCGCACGGCGGCTCGACGCCGCGATCGACGACCTAAGGGTATTGCCGCCCGGTTCCACACCGCGCTATACAGTCTGGCGTGCTGGCTGCACAGCGGCGCCGCGTCTCGCATTTAGCGCCGCAACGCGTCCCACGCCTTCTGCAGGCGCTTGGAACTGACCGGCATCGGCGTACGCAGCTCCTGGGCAAACAAACTGACGCGCAGTTCTTCCAGCAACCAGCGGAAATCCTCGAGGCGCGGGTCGGGCACGCCCTTGCGCGCCACCACTTCGCGCTGCCACGGCACCTGCAGCGCAGCCACTTCCTGCAGCCGCTGCGTATCACGCGCCGGATCGTCCTTGATCTTGTCGAGCCGCAGCGCGATCGCCTTCAGGTACCGCGGGTAGTGCGCGAGCTGCCCTGCCGGCACGTCGACGACGAAGTTGCGCGGGAAGAGACGCTGCAGTTGCTGCTCGATGTCGGTGATGGCCGCAGCGAAGCCCCGCGCGGCGTTCATCTTCTTTGGCAAGGCCGCCCCGTCGGCGACGATCGCGCTCAGCAGCCGCGCGATTTCCTGCGCGATCAGGCTCAGCTTTGCGCGCGCTTCGTCTTTTCGCGCAACAAAGCCCGCACGATCAGTGGGCCAGGGGTCGACGAGGCAGGTGCGATCGATCGCCGCGACCAGCACCTGTTCGCGCATCGCCTCGAAGCCGGCAAACGCCGCCGCCAGCGCCGGCACCGTGCCCGCTTGCATCTGCGTCGTCTGGAGGCTGGCCAGGCTTTTCTCCAGGAACTTCAGCTGTTCGCGCAGCTGCAGCCGGAATAGCCGCCGCAGCCCAGCGCGGTGCTGCAGGCGCGCGTCGTCGGCGTCGTCGAAGACATCGATCTCGCAGTGAGCCTGCCGGTCGACCAGCGCCGGGAATCCGACCAGGGTGACTGCGCGTCCGTCGGCCCCGCGGCGCTCGAGCTGCATCAACTCGGGTAGTTCGCCGAAGTCCCAGTCGCGAAGGTCGGCTTGCAGGCTTTGCGCCACGGCAATGTCGGCGCGGGCGGCTGTGCGAAAGCTCGACTGGATCTCCTCCCCCAGCTCGGCACGCAATTGCGCGACGTTCCGGCCCATGCCGAGCTGCCGGCCGTGCTCGTCGATGACCTTGAAGTTCATCGCCAGGTGCGCGGGCAGCGTCTCCAGCTTGAAGTCGGCGCGCTGGCAGACTGTGCCGGCATGCTCGCGCACATCGGCGATCAGCACGTCCAGCAGCGGCTCGTCGGTGCGATGGCCCTGCCGGGCAGCGAACCCCGCCGCGTAGTCTGGCAACGGAACGCAGTGGCGCCTCAGCTTCTGCGGCAGGGACTTCAGCAGCAGGTGCGCCTTCTCTTTCAACATGCCTGGCACCAACCACTCGGTGCGCACGCCATCGATCTGGTTCAGCGCCACCAGCGGGACGGTCAGCGTGACACCGTCGCGCGCACTGCCCGGCTCGAAGTGATAGGAGAGCGCGAGCGTTGCCTCGGGCCCGGCCTTGCCGCGCAGCGTCAGCTGCTTCGGAAAGAGATCGGTCGTGACACCGGCCGCTTCGTGCCGCATCAGCTCGTCGCGCACGAGGAACAGCAGCCTGGGCTGTTCGCGCTCGGCGGCGATGCGCCAGTTCTCGAAGGCAGCGCCGGTGGTGATGTCCGACGGAATGACACGGTCGTAGAAGGCAAAGATGAGTTCGTCATCGACCAGCACGTCGAGCCGGCGTGAACGGTGCTCGAGTTCGCGGATCTCGCGCAGCATTCGCTGGTTGTGCGCGAAGAACTGCGCGCGGGACTCGTACTCGCCTGCAACGAGCGCTTCGCGGATGAAGATCTCCCGCGCATGACGTGGATCGAGCGGCCCGTAGTGCACGCGGCGTTGCTGGTAAACGAGCAGCCCGTACAGTGTCGCGCGTTCGAAAGCCATTACCTGCGCCGGCCGTTTTTCCCAGTGCGGATCGCCATGGGACTTCTTCAGCAGATGCGCCCCGACGCGCTCGAGCCAGGCCGGTTCGATGTTGGCAATCGTGCGAGCGAACAGTCGCGACGTCTCGACCAGCTCGGCCGCGATGATCCAGCGCCCGGCCTTCTTCAGCAGCGACGAGCCGGGCCAGAGGTAGAACTTGATGCCGCGGGCGCCGGCGTACGGCGGCTCACCACGATCGGCATCGAACACCCGGCAGCCGACGTTGCCGAGCAGTCCCACGAGCAGCGCCAGGTGCACCTGCTCGAACGTCGCGGCCGACTCGTTGAGACGCCAGCCCTGCTCACCCACGAGTGCAGCCAGCTGACCGTGCACGTCGATCCACTCGCGCACGCGACGCGGACTCAGGAACTGGCTGCGCAGATCCTCGGTGAGCTTGCGGTTCGATTTCTTGTGACCGATCCGTTCATGCACAAAGGTCCAGAGCTTCACCAGCGTCAGGAAGTCGCTCTTGTCGTCAGCATGGCGACGATGCGCCTGGTCCGCCGCCTCCTGCGCCTCCAGAGGCCGCTCACGCGGGTCCTGCACCGACAGCGCCGACGCGATGATCAGCAATTCGCTGAGGCAATGCTGCTCGCGCGCGGCGAGCAGCATGCGCGCCACGCGCGGATCGAGCGGCAACTTCGCCAGCTGCCGTCCGACAGCCGTCAGCTCGTTGCTTTCGTCCACCGCGTTGAGTTCGGCGAGCAGTTGCATGCCGTCGGCAATCGCGCGACCGGCCGGCGGCTCGACAAACGGAAACTGCCCGACGTCGCCCAGCCCGAGCGACTTCATCCGCAGGATCACGCTCGCGAGCGACGCCCGCAGGACCTCCGGATCCGTGAAGCGCGGCCGCCGGGCGTAGTCCTCCTCCGCGTACAGCCGGATGCAGATGCCGTCGGCCACGCGGCCGCAGCGACCGGCGCGCTGGTTCGCGGCAGCCTGTGAAATCGGCTCGATCTGCAGCTGCTCGACCTTGTTGCGGTACGAGTAGCGCTTGACCCGTGCCAGCCCGGTATCCACGACGTAGCGGATGCCCGGGACCGTCAGCGACGTCTCCGCGACGTTGGTCGCCAATACGATGCGTCGCCCGGACGTGGACGGCCGGAACACCTGGTCCTGTTCCTCGGTCGACAGGCGCGCAAAGAGCGGCAGGATCTCCGTGCCCGCCCCTGCAGCGGGGCGGGCACCGATCCTGTGCTTGCGCAGCGCCTCGGCGGCCTCACGGATCTCGCGCTCCCCTGGCAGGAACACCAGTACGTCGCCACGGCCGGCGCCGGCACACTCATCGACCGCATCGACCAGCGCGTCCATCAGTGTTCGATCGTCGGCATCGTCCGCATCGGCGACCGGGCGATAGCGGATCTCGACCGGATATAGCCGGCCCGAGACCTCGATCACCGGCGCCGGCTTCTCCGGCGTGCCGAAATGCCGGCAAAGCGCTCGGCATCGATCGTGGCCGACGTGATGATCAGCTTCAGGTCGGGCCGCCGCGGCAGCAGCTGCCTCAGGTAGCCGAGCAGAAAGTCGATGTTGAGTGAGCGCTCGTGGGCTTCGTCGATGATCAGCGTGTCGTACTGCGACAGCAGAGGATCGGCCTGCGACTCGGCCAGCAGGATGCCGTCGGTCATCAGCTTGATGGAGGTGCCCGGTCGGGTCTGGTCGGTGAAACGCACCTTGAAGCCGACCACGTCGCCCAGAGCTGTTTGCAGCTCCTGGGCGATGCGTCGCGCGATGCTCGATGCGGCGATCCGCCGCGGCTGCGTGTGGCCAATGAGGCCCTCGATCCCCGCCCAAGCTCCAGGCAGATCTTCGGTAGTTGTGTCGTCTTGCCGGAGCCGGTCTCGCCGCTGACGATGACCACCTGGTGCTCGGCGATCGCACGTGCGATGTCCTCGCGCCGGGCCGAAACCGGCAGTTCCTCGGGAAAGGTGATGGCCGGCAGCGGCGCGCGAACCCGTGGCCCCGCTTGGCGGGGCGGGCTGGGCGGAATGGAACCTATCTCAGTGTCCCCGGTTGATCGCGTTGCCAAGAGAAGCGGGCGGATGCAAGGCGGCTGGCGAAGGACAGTAGCCGAGCCTACGGCCGAGCCGGCCAACGCCGCAGACGCCCGCTTATCTTGGCAACCCTCTGGGGCGGGGTTGCATTGGGCGCATGGCGTTGTTGCAGCTCGGGTCCTTGCACGAGCAATGGTCTCCTCGCCGCGCCTAGCCCTGCATCCCAATGCGACCCCGCCGCGACGACCGGGGATACTGAGATAGGTTCAAGCTGCATCGGCTCGCGCGCACCCTGCGGTGCTAGCGCGTCATTGGAATCTCGGTAGCTGGAAGGGCCGCGTCATGCGGGGCCGGAGTGAGCGCGAAAGTATACTTTCGCCGATGAACGATGACTCGATAGCGCAGCCGCTCGCCCGGATCGCCGACCAGGCGCAGTTCGTGACCTGGCTGCGCCAGGTGGCGCCGTACGTGCACGCGCACCGCGGCCGCACCTTCGTCGTTGCTTTTTCCGGCAGCCTGATCGCATCCGGCCAGCTGATCGCACTGGTGCAAGACATCTCGCTGCTCAACGCGATGGGCATCCGCATCGTGCTTGTGCACGGCTCGCGTCCGCAGGTGCAGGCACAGCTGGCGCTGAAAGGCATCGACTCGCAGTTCCATAACGGTGTGCGCATCACCGACGTCGCCGCGCTCGAATGCGCGAAGGAAGCGTCGGGCGAGATCCGGCTGGACATCGAAGCGGCGTTCTCGCAGGGCCTGCCGTCGACGCCGATGGCGCACTCCAAGGTGCGCGTCGTCAGCGGCAACTTCGTGACCGCGCGCCCGATGGGCATCATCGATGGCATCGACCTGCAACTGACCGGCGTCGTGCGCAAGGTCGACACCGAAGCGCTGCGTTTTGTGCTCGCCAACGGCGGCCTCGTGCTGATGTCGCCGCTGGGATTTTCGCCGACCGGCGAGGCATTCAACCTGACAATGGAGGATGTCGCCTGCAGCGTGGCCACGGCGCTCAAGGCAGACAAGCTGGTTCTGCTCACCGAGACTGCCGGGATCAACGGCAGGGATGGGCGGCTGATGAGCGAACTCTCCGTCGAGGACGCCGAGTCCATGCTGGCCGCAGGCGAGGTCACTGGCGACGCAGCCTTCAACCTGAACTACGCGGTCAAGGCCTGCCGCGGCGGCGTCGCCCGTGCGCACATCCTGCCGCACGCGCTCGACGGCGGCGTGCTGGTCGAGCTCTTCACCCACGATGGCGTGGGCACGATGGTCGCTCCCGAAAATCTTGAGAAGATGCGCGATGCGACCGCCGACGATGTCGGCGGCATCATCAAGCTGCTCGAGCCGCTCGAGGCCGACGGCACGCTGGTCAAGCGGCCGCGCGAACTGATCGAACGAGAGATCGACCGCTTCACCGTGCTCGAACACGACGGTTTCATCTTCGGCTGCGCCGCGCTGTATCCGTTCCCCAGGGAGCGGACCGGCGAGCTTGCGTGCCTGACGGTGCAGCCACAGTACCAGGGCTATGGCGATGGTGAGCGACTGATGAAGCGGATCGAGGCCAAGGCCAAGGTCGCGGGCATCGACCGGCTTTTCGTGCTGACGACGCGCACCGCGCACTTCTTCATCAAGCGCGGCTTCAAGCCGGCGAGCGTCGACGACCTGCCGCCGGCGCGGCAGAACATGTACAACTGGCAGCGCCGCTCGCAGGTGCTGATCAAGACCCTTTAGGAGAACGCTTCATGACGCGCATGGTTCAATGCGTGAAACTCGGCCGCGAGGCCGAGGGACTCGACTTCCCGCCGGTTCCCGGTGACCTTGGCAAGCGCATTTGGGAGAACGTGTCGAAGGAGGCCTGGGCCGGATGGCTCAAGCACCAGACGATGCTGGTCAACGAGAACCGCCTCAATCTCGCCGACACCCGTGCGCGCAAATACCTTCTGACGCAGATGGAAAAACACTTCTTCGGCGAAGGGGCCGACGCGGCTGCAGGCTACGTGCCGCCGCCGAACTGAGCGCGGCGCCTATCCGTTCACCGACGCGCCGGCTCCGGCAGGTGCGCCATGATGGCCGTGTCGAACGGTGACCAGGCTGGCGTGCGAACCCCAGAGACCGCGAGCACGCGTCGCGTCCATTCGTTACACGTGTACCAAAACGTGTACCGCGGCACCGCCTCGTAAAACGCATCGCCATCGAAGTAGCCCGGCGCATTGACCTTCCGCAGCTGGCCATCGGGTCCACGATTGAACGACAAACGGATGGCCGCGACCAGCTGCCGGTACTGCGCTGTGGACACGCGCACGCGTCGCGCGTTGTAGGCCAGCGGCGACTCGATGTACTCGACGTGCATGACGCCCTCCCCGAGGCCACTGATGGCGACGAGTGCCGTCGCGGGCCGAAGGTCGGCCCAGGTCGGCGTGGTCAGCATGAAGCCGCGGTCCCCCCAGCCGAAGGCTATCCACTCGGTCGGCGCCGCCAGCGCGCGCATGTGACTAGCGGGGAATTCGGTGCTCCAGTCGATCTCCGCCGAGCGGGTCGGCACGACGATGTCGGCATGGACCCCGTTGGTCCGCACGTAAATCGCAATGCCGTCCTGGCTTTCCACGAAGTCGGCGTTGCGCGGCCAGGCGCCCAGCGCCAGCGCCGTTACGGCGTATCCGGCAACTAAGATCAGCAGCACCGCGATCGCGACGCCCGCCGCGCGCAGGAGCAGTCTCACGGACGGCGCGACTGCCGTACACCTTCCGGTGTGCCGAGAAGCAGGACGTCCGCCCCGCGCGCCGCGAAGAGTCCGCAGCTGACGACACCGACGATGCTCTCGATCCGCGCCTCGAGCGCGACCGGATCATCGATCGTCAGGCCGTGCACATCGAGGATGACGTTGCCGTTGTCGGTGACAAAGCCACTGCGGAGCTGAGGCCGCCCGTCAAGCTTGGTCAACTCGCGCATCACGTAGGCCGACGCCATTGGGACGACTTCGACCGGGAGTGGAAAGCGTCCCAGACGTTCAACCATCTTGCTGCCGTCGGCGATACAGACGAAATTGCGTGCCACGGCGGCGACGATCTTCTCCCGGGTCAGCGCACCGCCACCGCCCTTGATCATAGAGAAGCCGGCATCGATTTCATCCGCGCCGTCCACGTATGCGGCGATCTCCTCGACCTCGTTGAGGTCCACCACGCGGATGCCGCAGTCGCGCAGGCGACGTGTCGAGCGCTCTGAACTCGACACCGCAGCGGACACGGGCACGCGCGCAACGGCCAGCGCATCGATGAAGAAATCGACGGTCGAGCCGGTGCCGACGCCAAGGACCTGGCCGGGCACCACGAATTCCACCGCGGCGGCGGCAACTGCTTTCTTCAGTTCGTCCTGGGTCATTGCGCTCAATACTTGTCGACGCCGACAAAGCGTAGCAGCGGACGCGGCCGGGACGTCGACCCGGCGCATTTCAAGCAGCAGTGGAAGAGACTAGTGAGCGGCCGGCCGGGTGGGCGAGCGCACGATCCAGAACGGACGGGGCCGGACTTCACAATAGCTGCGCATCGCGCTGTCGGCAAAGCGCGCGACCCGCGGGCGCAACGCCAGGTTGGTCGTCAGCAACTGCGGCGAGTTGTCCTCGCTTTCGACGATGTAGCCGTGGCCGTAGGGCTTGAGGACCACGTTGCCATTGATACGGACGTGCTGTGAGCCTACGGTGACGATGCCGCGCTGGTAGCTGCTGTGCACCAGGCAACCGCTGACGCAGCTTTCCGCCGCATCACCATTGTTGTGCCAGTGCAGTGGATAGCGCCCGGGTCGGTTGAGTTGGCCCATGCGCCGGAACTCGACTCCGGAGAAGCGACCGATCGCGCGGCGTCCGGGGATGCCGGGCTGCATCGAGCCCGCAATCATGCAGAAGCCACCAAGGCTCGCGCGCTCCGACTCGGTGCAGCCTTCGACGACAACATTGCGTTCAAGCAGCACGGCCTTGGCGAGCGACCCCGGGAGCACGTGGTGCAGTGACGCATGCTGCCCATGGTGTCGATGCTCCACCGGGCGGTCGAGCGTCAGCGTCAGGCAGTCTGCACCGACCTCGCGAATCGTCCGTTCCTCGACCAGCGAGTGGTCGTGCCCAGAGGCGACCGCGACGCGTTCGCCAACACGCCAGTCCACCGGCTGGGCCAGGCGGATCGTTCCGTGACCCGGTGCCGCGGTGGCGCCCAGCGCTACCCACGAGGTTCGGTGCTGCCCGTGCAGGTCGATCGTGCCGCCATCCAGCGCCGCGAGGAACTTGCTCCCCAGCAGGGCATGCGGCTTCACGGCATCACCGACACACAGCGTGATCGTCAGTCGCTGCCGGAACGCGCGTTCGGTGTCGCCGGCAGCGAGCCGGCCGTCCCCGTGTACGCAGATCCAGCCGGCGCGGATCTTCGTGTCACGCGGCGCAACCAGCAGCGTTCCCTCGATATCGAGGCTGCCGAGATCAATGTCCTGATCCAGGATGATCGTGCGTCCCGCTTCGATGCGGACTGCGGCCCCGCTGGACGGGATGCAGCCACCCCAGGTCGTCGCATCCGACCAGCGCTGTGCGCCGTCGGGGAAGACGTCGGCGGGAGCAGGGGGTGCTCCTGCGGCCTGGAATTCGAGATAGCCCATCGGTGACGGCTGTTTCAGTCCTGGCGCCCGGACCTGAAAACGACAATGCGCCGAGCGGAGAACGAAGGGTACGGCAGGGACAGGAGGCGTCAATCACGCTGCCTGCATCCAGATGGATGAACCGGCTTCGCTGCGCAGTGACGCTCGCTATTTCTCGCGTTCGGACGTGAAGAAGTGCGAATTCTAGCGCCGCGAGGGAGGCAGATCGGTGCACGCGCCTTCGGCCACCTCGGCGGCCATGCCGATCGACTCGCCCAGCGTCGGATGCGGGTGGATCGTGCGACCGATGTCGACAGCATCGGCGCCCATTTCGATCGCCAGCGCCACTTCGCTGATCAGGTCGCCGGCATGCGTGCCGACGATTCCGCCGCCGACGACACGGTGCGTTTCCTCGTCGAACAGCAGCTTGGTGAAACCCTCGTCGCGGCCGTTGGCGATCGCACGGCCCGACGCAGACCACGGAAACAGGCCTTTCTTGATCTTGCGGCCCTGCTGCTTCGCGTCGTCCTCGGTGAGGCCGACCCACGCCACTTCCGGATCGGTGTACGCGACCGACGGAATGACGTTCGCGTCGAAATGCGCCTTGTGTCCGGCGATGACCTCCGCCGCGACGTGCCCCTCGTGCACGGCCTTGTGGGCCAGCATCGGCTGGCCGACGATGTCGCCGATCGCGAAGATGTGCGGGACGTTGGTGCGCATCTGGCTGTCGACCGGGATGTAGCCGCGCTCGTTGACAACGACACCGGCCCGATCGGCACCGATCTTCCTGCCATTGGGAGTGCGCCCGACCGACTGCAGGATCAGGTCATACCACTGCGGCTCGGCCGGCGCCGACTCGCCCTCGAAGTAGACCAGCAATCCCTCGGGCTTGGCCTCGACCGAGACAGTCTTGGTCTTGAGCATCACGTTGTCGAAACGGTGCGAGTTCACCTTCTGCCAGACCCTGACGAGGTCGCGGTCCGCGCCCTGCATAAGGCCGTCGAGCATCTCGACGACGTCGACCCGCGCACCCAGTGTCGAATACACGGTCGCCATTTCCAGGCCGATGATGCCGCCACCGATCACTAGCATCTTCTTCGGCACTGCGGGCAGCGTCAGCGCTCCGGTCGAGTCGACGACGCGGGGATCGTCCGGAACAAACGGCAGTCGCACGGCCGCCGAGCCTGCCGCAATGATGGCGCTGGCAAAGCGGATCACCTGCTTCTGGCCGGACTTGTCCTGGGCGTCGCCGCTGGTGAGTTCGACCTCGAGGTGATTCGGCCCGACGAAGCTGCCGTAGCCGCGCACCACCGTGACCTTGCGCATCTTCGCCATCGAGCCCAAGCCGCCGGTCAGCTTGCCGACGACCTTGTTCTTGTGCGCGCGCAGCTTGTCGATGTCCAGTTTCGGCGCACCGTATTCGACGCCAAGGCCGGCAAAGTGTGCGGCCTCGTCCATCACGGCTGCGACATGCAGCAGTGCCTTGGAAGGAATGCACCCGACGTTGAGGCAGACGCCGCCGAGCGAGGCATAGCGCTCGACCAAAACAACCTTCTGGCCGAGGTCTGCGGCGCGGAAGGCCGCGGAATAGCCTCCCGGGCCCGCACCGAGCACCAGCACTTCGCACTCCAGGTCCGCCGTTCCCGCATATGTGCCAGCAGCGGGAGCAGCGGCGGGAGCTGGGATCGGCGCGGGCGCAGCCACAGTCGCCGCCTTCGGCGCCGGTGGCGAGGCCGCCGCGGCTGCCGCGGTCGCCTCCAGCTTCAATAGCGGCGTGCCTTGCGACACCTTGTCTCCGAGCTTGACCCGCAACTCCTTCACGACGCCAGCGGCCGACGACGGAATCTCCATCGACGCCTTGTCACTTTCCACCGTGATCAGCGACTGTTCCTTCGCCACGGTGTCGCCGGGCTTCACCAGCACCTCGATGACCTCGACCTCCTTGAAGTCGCCAATATCGGGTACCACGACGTCGATGAGGGAGCTCATGGGGCCTCGCTGCCGCGTGCCGCGGCCAGATCAATGCTGAAGACGCGCGTCGGCAGGGAGGAGCTCTTGTCGAACTCCGCGCCGGCCTTCACGCCGATTTCGGCGATACGACGCGCCGAGCCGGTGCGCTCGTAGGTCGCGTACATCGCGCCGAGCGCGAAATTGCGACCGGAGCCGATGCCCCAGAAGCGGTCGAAACTGAACACCTCGCGATACGAGTAGACGCCGTAGATGCCGCTGGCGTTGGCGATCAGCGCGGTGATCTGCGACGACTCGTAGGGATCGCTGTCCTCCTCCTTCGGATTGAGGAAGAAGCGCTCCTTCAACACGGGATGCAGGCGCTGGAAGGTGTTGAAGATCTCCTGGCGGCTGCCCAGCAGGACCTCCTCCCCCAGGTGATGCAACGCCTGCGCGAACACCGCGAAGTGGGCTGTGCTGCCGGCCAGGCCGATGTAGGAGTCACGCACCTTGAAGATCTTCTCGTTCATCTCGTAGCCGTGCGGCAGCCGCGTTTCACCGAAGGTCACGAGCGCATCGGACGCAATCGCGATCTCGCTCCCCTTCTTGACGACAACGATAGTGGTCATGCGGCATAAAACCCGAGCTGCAGCGATCCAGCCACTACAGCAGCACGCGACGGAAGTCGGCGAGGATCTGCGCCAGCATCGCGTTGAAGCGCGCCGCGCCGGCGCCGTCGACGACGCGGTGATCCCACGACAGCGACAGCGGCAGGACGAGCCGCGGGACAAACTGCTTGCCGTCCCAGACCGGCTTCATCGTGGAGCGGCACACGCCGAGGATCGCGACTTCGGGCGCATTGATTATCGGCGTGAAGGACGTGCCGCCGATGCCGCCGAGCGACGAAATCGAGAAGGTGCCACCCTGCATGTCGGACGGACCCAGCTTGCCGTCCCGTGCCTTGGCGGCCAGCGCCGAGGTCTCCTGGGCGATCTCGAAGATGCCCTTCTTGTCCGCGTCCTTGATGACCGGCACCACCAGGCCCTGCGGCGTGTCGGCCGCGAAGCCGATGTGCCAGTAGTTCTTGCGGATGATCGCGCCACCCTCGGGGTCGATCGAGCTGTTGAAGTCCGGGAACTTCTTCAGCACCGCGACACAGGCCTTGATCAGGAACGCCAGCATCGTCAGCTTGGGCGTGTCCTTGCTCTTGGCATTTTCGTTGTTCAACTGGACGCGGAAGGCCTCCAGATCGGTGATGTCGGCATCCTCGTGGTTGGTGACGTGCGGGATCGTCACCCAGTTGCGCGACAACGCCGGCCCGGAGATCCTGCGGATACGCGACATCTCCACGCGCTCGATCGGGCCGAACTTGGCGAAGTCCACGACCGGCCACGCCGGCAGGTTGAGGCCCAGGCCGATGCCTGCCGCAGCAGCGGGCGCCGCGGCCGGACGTGTCCCACCCGACATGACCCCCTTCACGTGCTCTCGCACGTCTTCGGTCGTGATGCGGCCCTTGGCTCCGCTGCCGCGCACGTGGGTCAGGTCGACGCCGAGTTCGCGCGCGAACTTGCGCACGGACGGCGAGGCATGGGGCTTCGCACCGGGCGACGGGCCAAGGTCGATCGGCTGTGGCCGCGCCCCCATCTCGGTCGCGAACGCGGTCGACTTCGGCAACTCGGCCTGGGCCGCCTGTGGGGCAGCAGCGGCCGTCGCGGGGGCTGCGGCCGGCGCCGCAACATCTGAAGCCGCGCCAGTCAGCAGTGCTACCGGGCTGCCTTGCGACACCTTGTCGCCGATCTTCACCCGAAGTTCCTTGACGACACCGGCCGCCGACGAGGGAATCTCCATCGACGCCTTGTCGCTCTCGACGGTGATCAGCGACTGTTCCTTCGTGACCGTATCGCCGGGCTTGACCAGCACCTCGATCACCTCGACGTCCTTGAAGTCGCCGATGTCGGGCACCACCACTTCGATGGGGCCGGCCGCGGGTGCGGCCGCGGGTGCGGACGCTGCAGGCGGAGGTGGCGCGGGAGCCTTCGCAGGGGCCGCCGCCTTGGCCGCCGCCGGGGCCGGAGCCGGCGCCGGTGCGGCCGCTCCGCCGGTGGCATCGAGGACGAGCACGAGGCTGCCCTGCGAAACCTTGTCGCCGAGCTTGACCCGCATCTCCTTGACGACGCCGGCTGCGGACGACGGGATTTCCATCGACGCTTTGTCGCTCTCTACGGTAATCAGAGACTGCTCGGCCTTAACCGTATCGCCGGGCTTGACCAGCACCTCGATCACCTCGACTTCCTTGAAGTCGCCGATATCCGGTACCTGAACTTCCACGAGCTGACCCATGTCGTCGGCCCTTTCTATGCGGTTGTCCTCGCGCTACAGGTAGCGCGGGATCGTGGCAGAGGGTGCGCGAGGCGCACGTTGCTGCATCTTTCGCTGCAGCCTCGTCAGGCCGTCGACGGATTGCGCTTGTTCGGGTCGATTCCGTATTTCTTGATCGCCTCCGCGACCTTGGCGATCGGCACGACGCCTTCGTCGGCCAGTGATCGCAGCGCCGCCAGCACGACATAGTGCCGGTCGACCTCGAAGAACTCGCGCAGTTTCGCGCGCGTGTCGGAGCGGCCGAAGCCATCGGTGCCGAGCACGCGGTAGTCGCGGCTGCGCGGAATGTACGGGCGGATCTGGTCGGCGAAGAGCCGCATGTAGTCGGTCGTCGCGACGATCGGACCGACGGTCTTCTCTAGTTGCTGCGTCACGTAGGACTTGCGCTGCTTGTCGGCCGGATGCAGCAGGTTCCAGCGCTCCGTGTCGATGCCATCACGCCGCAGTTCGGTGAAGCTGGTCACGCTCCAGACGTCCCCCGAAACGCCCCAGTCCTTCTCCAGGATTTCGGCGGCGGCGATCGCCTCGCGCAGGATCGTGCCGCTGCCCAGCAGCTGCACGCGCGCGATCGACTTGCCCATGCCGCTTCCCGCCGGCCCTTCACGCAGCAGGTACATGCCACGCAGGATGCCCTCCTCCTGGCCCTTCTTCAGGCCCGGGTGCGGGTAATTCTCGTTCATCACCGTGATGTAGTACCAGACGTTTTCCTGGTCCTGCACCATGCGCTTCAGCCCGTGCTGCAGGATCACGGCCAGCTCGTGCGCGTAGGTGGGGTCGTAGCTCAGGCAGTTCGGGATCGTCGCGCTCATCAGGTGCGAGTGCCCGTCCTGGTGCTGCAGGCCCTCGCCGTTCAGTGTCGTCCGCCCCGCGGTCGCGCCGAGCAGGAAACCCCGCGCCTGCATGTCGCCGGCGGCCCACGCGAGGTCGCCGACGCGCTGGAAGCCAAACATCGAATAGAAGATGTAAAACGGCACCATGATGCGGTTGTTGGTCGAGTACGAGGTCGCCGCCGCCACCCACGAACTCATCGCACCCGCCTCGTTGATGCCTTCCTCGAGGATCTGGCCCTGCTTGTCCTCGCGGTAGTACATGACCTGGTCGCGGTCGACCGGCTCGTACAGCTGCCCCTGCGAGGAGTAGATGCCGAGCTGGCGGAACATGCCTTCCATGCCGAAGGTGCGCGCCTCGTCCGGGATGATCGGGACGACACGCGGGCCGACGTTCTTGTCGCGGACCAGTTGTGTCAGGCAACGCACGAACGCTTGCGTCGTCGAGATCTCGCGGCCTTCCGCCGTCGCCTCGAGCACCGGCGCAAACGCATCGAGCGCGGGCGCCGCGATCTTCTCGTCGGCGGTGCGGCGGCGCTGCGGCACGAATCCGCCGAGCGCACGACGGCGCTCTTGCAGGTACTTCATTTCCGGCGAACCGGCGTCCGGCTTGAAGAACGGCACTTCCTCGAGCTTGTCGTCGGGCACCGGAATGGCGAAGCGGTCGCGGAACTCGCGGATCGCCGCAGTATCGAGTTTCTTCAGCTGGTGCGTCGGGTTCTTGCCCTCGCCGACCTTGCCCATGCCGAAGCCCTTCACCGTCTTCGCGAGGATCACGGTGGGCCGCTCCTCCACCTTCATCGCCGCGGCAAAGGCGGCGTAGATCTTGTGCGGGTCGTGGCCGCCGCGGTTCAGCCGCCAGATGTCGTCGTCGGTCAGGCGCGACACCATTTCCAGCAGCTTCGGATCCTTGCCGAAGAAGTTCTTGCGCACGAAGGCGCCGTCGTTGGCCTTGTAGTTCTGGTATTCGCCGTCGACGGTCTCCTCCATCACGCGCAGCAGCCGGCCCTCGCTATCGCGTGCCAGCAGCGGGTCCCAGTACGAACCCCAGATCACCTTGATGACCTTCCAGCCGTCGCCGCGGAAGCCACCTTCGAGTTCCTGGATGATCTTGCCGTTGCCGCGCACCGGTCCATCGAGGCGCTGCAGGTTGCAGTTGACGACGAAGATCAGGTTGTCGAGCTTCTCGCGCGATGCGAGCCCGATCGCGCCGAGCGATTCCGGCTCGTCCATCTCGCCGTCGCCGCAGAAGACCCAGACCTTGCGGCCGGAGGTGTCAGCGATTCCGCGCGCATGCAGGTACTTGAGGAAGCGCGCCTGGTAGATGGCCTGGATAGGACCCAGCCCCATCGAGACAGTCGGAAACTGCCAGAACTCCGGCATCAGCTTTGGATGCGGATACGACGTGACGCCCTTGCCGTCGACGTCGCGGCGGAAATTGTTGAGTTGCTCCTCGGTGAGTCTGCCCTCCAGAAAGGCGCGCGCATAGACGCCGGGAGCACAGTGGCCCTGGAAGTAGATGAGATCGCCGCCAAAGTCCGGACTCGGGGCGCGCCAGAAGTGGTTGAAGCCCACTTCCATCAGCGTATTGACCGAGGCGTAGCTCGCGATGTGGCCACCGAGGTCGCCTTCGCCGCGATTGGCCCGCACCACCATCGCCATCGCATTCCAGCGCATGAACGAACGGATGCGCTCCTCGAGCACCGGGTCGCCCGGCGAGTGCTCCTCGAGGTGCGGCGGAATCGTGTTGATGTAAGCGGTGTTGGCCGAATATGGGATGTGCGCGCCGGAACGGCGCGCCTTGTCGATCAGCGCCTCGAGCAGGAAGTGGGCGCGCTCCGCCCCCTCGCGTTCAAGCACCGTATCCAACGCGTCGAGCCACTCCTGGGTCTCGAGCGTGTCGGGATCATTCGCAGCCTTTGGAATGGCGGACATCGTTGTCTCCTGGACGATGAAGCGGCCTGGAAGAACCAATCGGCCTCGCAACATTGGCGCGGCCTCGTTGTATTGAAAATCGACGATAACAGCTTCGCTGGTGCCTTTCAAATTACGACATCGGACTTCATAATGCGGCAGTGAATCCCGGCCGGTGTGCTCGGCTCTCGATCGGGCGGACGCTGTCGATAATATGCGCGCACAGCGCTGAAGACACATCTTTCGCCTGCGCCCGTGTCCGCCCCCCCCTCTCCTCCTTCGCCCCCCCTGCCCCCGGACGCCGTGCAGCTGGCGTTCGATCGCATGGCGCGCGCCCAGTCGCACCGTTTCGAATTCGCTCGCTTCGTGCCCCTGATCGCGATCGCCCTGGTCGTCGCGCTGATCGCCGGCATCGCCTACCTGCTTGTCAATGAAGACCGTGCGCTGCAGCGTGATGCGCTGCATCGGGACACCGACACGCTTGCGCAGTCGCTCTCGCTGCGCCTGCAGGCCATCAGCGAAGCCACGAACGCGCTCGCCCGTGATGCGTTGAATACCGACCGCGCCGAGCGGCGCTTTCTCGGCACAGCGCGCGACGCGATGCTGGCGAAGCCGGAGGTCGTGCACATTGCGCTGGTGGACAAGTCGGCTCGCGTGGCCTGGTCCGTCGCTTCACCAGGGCCGCTCGGCGAGGCAGTGCGCGCGCCAAACACGCAACTGACCTCCGAACGCATCGTCGCCGCGATCGACAACGCCCGCGAAGCGCACTCGTCATTTTTCTCTCCAACATATGACGATCCCACGGGTTCAGCCGGTCCGGACAACGGCGGACCTTTCACAGACCTTGTAGCGCCCGTCTTTGTTGATGATGTCTACATGGGCGCCGTGCTCGCCCGGGTCTCGCTACCCGAGTTGCTGCGCCGCTCGGTCGCACCGGACGTGGCGCTTCGTTACCGAGTCAGCCTGCTCACCGACGCCGGCAACACGCTGGCATCGACGACGGCCAGTGAAACGCCCGCGGACGCGCTGGTCTACGTGGTGCCGATCTACCTGCTGCCGGATGGCGTCATGCTCGAGACGTCGGCCTTCCGGGTGCGTTCACCACTCCTTAAGAGTGGGCTCGCCTGGGTCGTGGCCGGACTGACGCTGGCCGTTCTGATCACGCTCGTCGCGCTGGTGCGGCGCGACGCGCGGCAGGCGAAGGTCGAGCGCAAGCTGCGTGCCGAAACGGCATTCCGCCGCGCGATGGAAGACTCGCTAGCAACGGGGCTGGCGGTCATTGACCGCCTGGGCGTGCTGCGACATGTCAACGCGGCGTTCTGTCAGATGACCGGCTGGCAGGAGGCCGACCTGGTGGGGCACAGCGCGCCGTTTCCCTATTGGCCTCCCGGGCAGTTCGCCGAGCACCAGACCTCGCTGAATGCGCTGCTCAAGGGCGAAGCGCCATCAAGCGGTTTCGAACTTAAGGTCCTGCGGAGCGACGGATCGCTGTTCGACGCGCGGATGTACGGTTCGCCCCTGCTCTCCGACGACGGCGAGCAACTCGGCTGGATGATCGCGATGGCGGACATTACGGAGCCGAAGCGCATCAGCGAGCAGCTGGAGGCTGCCCACGAGCGCTTCACGACGGTGCTCCAGTCGCTCGACGACGCCGTGTCCGTGGTCGCTCCAGGCATGTCAGCGGGTCCGTCGGACGAGCTGCTGTTTGCGAACCGCGGCTATCGCACGCTCTACGGGGCCGACGCCCTAGGTCACCAGCGCCTGCAGGAGACCCTGGCGGCACACGGCAGCGGCATTGCCGGCGAGGCCTATGACGGCACGCTGAAGCGCTGGTTCGATGTGCGCACGCGCGAGATCCGCTGGGTCGACGGCCGTGATGTGCGCCTGCAGATCGCGACGGACATCAGCGACCGCAAGGCAACCGAGGAAATCGTGCGGCAACAGCAGGAGAAGGTGGCGCTGACGTCGCGACTGATGACGATGGGCGAGATGGCGTCTTCTCTGGCGCACGAACTCAACCAGCCGCTGACCGCGATCAGCAATTACAGCCTCGGAACGGTCTCGCGCCTGCGCGATGGCAATGTCACAGCGGCTGACCTGCTGCCCGCGCTGGAGAAGACGGCGGGTCAGGCGCAGCGCGCCGGCAACATCATCCGTCGCATCCGCGAGTTCGTGAAACGGGCGGAGCCGCGACGGCGTCCGACGCCGGCGAACCGCATCGTCGAGGACGCGATCGGCTTTGCCGAGATCGAGGCGGCCAAGAAGCAAATCGCGATCCACACGCAGGTGCCGGCCGACCTGCCACCGCTTAACGTCGATCCGATCCTGATCGAGCAGTTGCTGCTGAACCTGCTGAAGAATGCCATCGATGCGATGGCGAACGCCACGACGCGGCGCATCGACCTGGTCGTGCGGCGTCTAGACGACATGGCCGAGTTCTCGGTGATCGATCATGGCTGCGGCATCCCTTCCGAGCACCGCGACAGCCTGTTCCAGCCGTTCTTCAGCACGAAGTCGGACGGCATGGGCATGGGGCTCAACATCTGCCGCTCGATCGTTGAATTCCACCAGGGCCGGCTGCTCCTGGAGGAAAACCCTGAAGGTGGAACCATCTTCCGCTTCACGCTGCCGCTTGCGACCGCTGCTTCGGTCGACGAGAATGCCCGCCACTCTGACGCGAAACAATCCAATGGACTCTGAAGATGTTCTGGGCGTGGTCTACGTCATCGACGACGACGACGCCGTGCGCGACTCGTTGCAGTGGCTGCTCGAGGCGAGCCGCTATCGCGTGATCGGCTTCGACAGCGCGGAGAAGTTCCTCGCCGGCCACGATCCGGAAGCCATCGCCGTGGCCATCATCGACGTGCGCATGCCCGGCATGAGCGGGCTGGAACTGCAGGACGAGCTGATCGCGCGCAAGGTGCCTTACCCGGTCATCTTCATCACCGGCCATGGCGACGTGCCGATGGCGGTTTCGACGATGAAAAAGGGCGCCGTGGACTTCATCGAGAAGCCATTTGACCAGGCCGCCCTGAAGGCGCTAGTCGAGCGCATGCTCGGCGAGGCGCGCACGCGGGCAGCCGAGAACGAGAACCGCAAGCTGAGCGAGGCACTGATGGCCAAGCTCACAGCGCGCGAACAACAGGTGCTCGAGCGGATCGTTGCCGGACGTCTGAACAAGCAGATCGCAGATGACCTCGGTATCTCGATCAAGACGGTGGAGGCGCATCGCGCAAATATCATGGACAAGCTCAACGCGAACACGGTGGCCGACCTGATGCGCACCGTGCTTGCGGGGGGCGGACTGCGCCAGTAATCCCCGTCCGCGCCGGTAAACTTCGCGGCTTCCCCGGATGTCAGCGAAGAAAGGTTATCCGCCATGACGGCGCGTCTCATCGACGGCAAGGCCCTTGCCGCCTCCCTACGCGCCGGCCTGGCGCCGCGCATTGCGCGCGCCAAGGAAGCGGGGCAGGCGCCGGGCCTTGCGGTCGTGCTGGTCGGTGACGATCCTGCCTCCGCGGTTTACGTCCGCAACAAGATCCAGGCCTGCGAGGATGTCGGCATCCGCTCCTTCGCCGATCGCCTGCCGGCGAGCACGACCGAAGCCGAACTGCTTGCGCGCATCGGTCAACTGAATGCCGACCCGGCCGTGCACGGAATCCTCGTGCAGCTGCCTCTCCCCGGCCACCTCGATGCGCAGCGCGTTCTAGAGACCATCGCGTTCGACAAGGATGTCGATGGGCTGCATGCCACCAATGCCGGGCTGACGCTGATGGGCGTGCCGCATTTCCGCTCCTGTACCCCCTACGGCGTGATGAAGATGCTCGAGCACACGGGGATTGCCATCGAAGGCAAGCACGCGGTCGTCCTCGGCCGCTCCAACATGGTGGGCAAGCCGATGGCAATGCTGCTGCTTGCGGCCAATGCCACGGTGACGATTGCGCATAGCCGCACGCGCGACCTGCCTGCAATCACGCGACAGGCAGACATACTCGTGGCGGCAGTCGGGCGCCGCAATCTCGTGACGGCCGACATGGTGAAGCCCGGCGCAGTGGTCATCGATGTCGGCACCAACCGCACGCCGGAGGGCAAGCTGGCGGGCGATGTCGACTTCAAGAGCGTCAGCGAGGTCGCCGGGTGGATTTCGCCAGTACCCGGCGGTGTCGGCCCGATGACGATCACGATGCTGCTCGTGAATGCCGTCGAGGCGGCAGAACGTCGCGCCGGCTTGATGAACTAACGAGCGGGCCTGGCGCCTGCTCCGTGAATCGCCGAATTCAAAGACAACCATGCCTACGATCGACAATCCCCTGCTCGACTTCAGTGGCCTGACCCGCTTCGACCACATCCGGCCCGAGCACGTGACGCCGGCGATCGAGGTCCTGCTCGACGGAGCGCGTGCTGCGGTGACGCAGGCTTCCCGCACCGATGCGCCGGCGACCTGGGACACGGTCGTGGAACCGCTGGACGAAGCGACCGATTGGCTGTCGCGCGCCTGGGGCGCGGTCGCGCACATGAACGCGGTGGTCGACACCCCGGAGCTGCGTGCCGAGTACAACGCCAATCTGCCGCGCATCACGGCGTTCTGGACCGAGCTCTCGCAGAACGAAGGGCTGTATGCCCGCTTCAAGGCGCTCGCGGCCGCTGCCGACTTTGCGCAGTGGCCGGCCGCCCGCCGCAAGCTTGTCGAGAACGAACTGCGCGATTTCAGGCTCGGTGGGGCCGAGCTCAACGCGGCGGACAAGCAGCGGTTCAAGGGCGTGCGCGAACGGGAATCACAGGTGTCGACACGCTTCGCCGAGAACATACTGGACGCGACGAATGCGTTTGCGCTGTTCCTTGGCGACGCGTCGCAGCTGGCCGGTGTGCCGGACGACGCGGTCCAGATGTTCCAGGAAGCGGCGTCGGCTGACGGGCGGACCGGCTACAAGCTCACGCTGCAGTACCCCAGCTACTCGGCAGTGATGGACTACGCCGACGACCGCGCGCTGCGCGAGAAGCTCTATCGCGCCTACGTGACCCGCGCCTCCGAGTTCGGCAACCCGGACTGGAACAACGGCCCGCTGATGGTCGAGCTGATCAGGCTACGGCAGGACAACGCGAGCCTGCTGGGGTATCCGGCCTTCGCCCACGTTTCGCTGGTGCCGAAGATGGCCGAATCGCCCGATGCGGTGCTGAAGTTCCTGCGTGAACTCGGCACGCGGGCGCGGCCCTATGCCGAGCGCGATGTGGACGAGCTGCGCCGATTCGCGGCCGAGGATTTGGGTATCGCGGAGCTGATGCCGTGGGACTTCAGCTACGCGAGCGAAAAGTTGCGCGAGGCGCGGTACGCCTACTCGGACCAGGAACTGAAGCTCTACTTCACCGAACCGCGCGTCCTGGGTGGGCTGTTCAAGGTCATCGAGACACTGTTCGGCGTTGCGATCCGCGAGGAAGCGGCACCGACCTGGCATCCGGACGTGCGCTTCTTCCGCATCGAAAGCCAGGGCGGCGACCTGGTGGGCCAGTTCTACCTGGACCTGTATGCCCGCGACAACAAGCAGGGCGGTGCCTGGCAGGACGATGCGCGCAGCCGCCGGGGCAGCCGCTTGGGGCTGTCGTCGCCTGTGTCCTACCTCACCTGCAACTTTTCGCGTCCGGTGGGGGGACGGCCGGCGACGTTCCGCCACGACGAAGTGCTGACGTTGTTTCACGAGTTCGGCCACGGGCTCCATCACATGCTGACGCGCGTTGACGAGCCGTCGGTATCGGGCATCCACGGCGTCGAATGGGACGCAGTCGAACTGCCCAGCCAGTTCATGGAGAACTTCGCCTGGGAGTGGGAGGTCCTGCAGTTGCTGACCGGCTACGTGGAGAGCGGTGAGCAGCTGCCGCGCGCACTTTTCGACCGCATGATCGCTGCCCGAAACTTCCAGACCGGCTACTACACGGTGCGGCAGCTCGAGTTCTCGCTGTTCGACATGCTGCTGCATAGCCGGCCCGCACCGGCGACCGAGCAGCAGGTCCTGGCGCTGCTCGGCGAGGTCCGCCGCGAGGTGGCGGTCTTCTTCCCGCCCGAATACAACCGTTTTCCGCACTCTTTCTCGCACATCTTCGCCGGCGGCTACGCGGCAGGCTATTACAGCTACAAATGGGCCGAAGTGCTGTCGGCCGATGCGTATGCGGCGTTCGAGGAGGAAGGCGTGCTGAACCCGGCCACCGGCCAGCGGTTCCGCGACGAAGTCCTCGCCGTCGGCGGGAGCCGCCCGGCGATGCAATCGTTCATCGCCTTCCGCGGCCGCAAGCCGACCATCGACGCCCTGTTGAGACATCACGGCATGACTTAGTCAGGAGAGCGATGAAAAGCGGTGTGTGGTTGGCGTTGGCCCTTCTAGCGATCGGGAGCGCAGCCGAGGCGCAATACCGCTGGCGCGGCGCTGACGGGCAGATCAACTACGGGGACCAGCCTCCCTACGACGCCCGCGACCTGCAGCGCGTCGATAACCGCGGGCCAATGACTCCGAACGATCCGAACGCCGCCCTGCCATTCGAGCTGCGCCGCGCGATGGCGCGGCATCCCGCGGTGATGTACACCGGCAGTGACTGCGATCCGTGCGACAGCGCACGGGTATTCCTGCGCCAGCGCGGCATCCCGTACTCGGAACGAACCGTCGACGGTGCGGACGACATCGAAACGCTGCGCCGCCTGACCGGCAGCGACAAGGTGCCGGTGCTGATGCTCGGCAAGGATCGCCTCACCGGCTTCAGCGCACCGGAATGGGTCCGCGGCCTGGAGGCGGCCGGGTATCCGGCCGAGTCACGCCTGCCCCCGGGCTATACCGGCGAGGCGCCCCAGCCCCTGGTTCCGCGAGCCAGCGGTCCAGCAAACCAGGTCGGGCCCGCGGCGCGCGCTCGCTGAACTCCACGCATCGAGGATTTGCCGATCATGTTCCTCACATCCCTTACGGCCAGCATCTTCGTCCTTGCGATGCAGGCTGCGCCCGGCGCCGAAGTCGGGGCACCGACCGCAAACTCGCCCAAGGTGACGTACCGCTGGACCGACTACCGCGGCCAGATCAACTATGGTGACCGTCCGCCCCCGGATGCGCAGAACCTGCTGCGCATCGACCTGTCGATGATCGGCGAGCAGACGCAGTCGCTGCTGCCCTACCAGGTGCGGCGCGCCGCCTCCAACTTTCCGGTAATGCTTTTCACGGCCAAGAACTGCCCGCCCTGCGGACCCGCGCGCGACTTCCTGAACAAGCGCGGCATTCCCTTTGCAGAGCGCACCATCGAATCGGGTGACGACGCGATGGAACTGAAGCGCCTGACCAGCGCCGAAGGCGTCCCTGTCCTGACGCTCGGAGCCAAGCCACTGCTCGCCTTCAACCCGGACGACTGGCACGACGGCCTGGACGCCACCGGCTATCCGCGCACCTCGATGCTGCCGGTCGGTTTCAAGCAGGAACCGGCCCGCCCGCTGACGCAGAAAGCCAAGCCACCGCCCGCGGCACAATAGGGGGATGCCGCTCACGCTCGCGACCTGGAACGTCAACTCCCTCAAGGTCAGGCTCCCGCACCTGCTCGACTGGCTCGCGACGCATCGCGTCGACATCGTCTGCCTGCAGGAAACCAAGCTCGTCGACGAGTATTTTCCGGTCGCGGCTCTCGCAGAGGCCGGGTATTCGGGCGTCTTCACCGGGCAGAAGACCTACAACGGCGTCGCGCTGCTGACGCGCAATGACACGGTGGCTCCGGCCAGCGATATCGTCGTTGCGTTGCCGGAATTCGAGGACGTGCAGAAGCGCATCATCGCCGCCACCGTCGGGCGGCTGCGCGTCATCTGCGCGTACTTTCCGAACGGCCAGAGCGTCGGTAGCGAAAAGTACGACTACAAGCTGCGCTGGATCGCGGCGCTCGCTGCCTGGCTGCGGCACGAGCTTGCGCATCATCCGCAACTGGCGCTCGCCGGCGACTTCAATATTGCTCCCGAGGACCGCGACGTCCACGATCCCAAGGCGTGGGAGGGACAGGTTCTCTTCTCCGAGCCAGAGAAGCAGGCCTTCCGCGACCTGCTCGCCCTCGGCCTCGTCGACAGCTTCCGGCTGTTCGACCAACCAGAGCGCAGCTACACATGGTGGGACTACCGCATGCTCGCCTTCCGCCGGAAGATGGGACTGCGCATCGACCACGTGCTGCTGTCGAAATCCCTTGCGCCGCAGTGCACCGCCTGCATGATCGACGTCGAGCCGCGGCGGCGCGAGCAGCCCAGCGACCATGCACCGGTGATCGCGACGCTCTCGCTGTAGCCCGCATGGCCGCGCCATCCATCGTCATTCGCCGTATCGAACCCGGCGACTGGACGGACGTGTGGACCATTCTGCGCGACACGTTCGAGCGTGGCGACACCTACGCCTTCGCGCCCGGCAGCAGCGAAGCAGAGATCCGGCGGGTCTGGGTCGAGATCCCCGCCGCCACCTACGTCGCCTGCGTGCCGGATGGTCGCGTGCTGGGAACCTACTACATCAAGCCCAACCAGCCAGGCTTCGGAGCACACGTGTGCAATTGCGGGTATGTCGTCGCTGCTGACGCGCACGGCCGCGGCATCGCGACGGCCATGTGCGAACACTCCCAGAACGAAGCGCGCGCTATGGGCTTTCGCGCCATGCAATTCAACCTCGTCGTCTCAACCAACGAGCGCGCGGTCCGACTGTGGAAGCGACTCGGCTTCGCCGTGGCCGGCGTCCTGCCCGGAGCCTTCCGCCATGTCCGGCTGGGCTACGTCGATGCATTCGTCATGTACAAATCACTCGACGATTAGTGCTCTCGACCGGTCCGGTCAAGCACCGCAACAGCGCCGGATATAGGTAGCGATGACTGAACCCGGCCGAGATGGCATGGACACCGCCCTCTCTGCGGGGATGAAGGGCTAAGCAGCAATGAAGGGGCCCTCCAGGACCGAACGGCATCGAAGTGCCAAAGTGGAGTTGTGACACAACCACTTGGGGAACGGAGGGCCCGAGATGAATGCTACGACGTACGGATTGGATGTGGCAAAGCGCGTGTTCCAGCTGTACTGGGTCGAGGCACAGACGGGTGAGATCGTGAACCGACGGTTTGGGCGGGATGAGTTGATTGGGTTTCTGGCGCAGCGGCCAGCAGGTCGAGTGGCGCTGGAAGCGTGCGGCAGTGGGCACTGGTGGGCGCGCAAGATCAAGGCGCTCGGGCATGAAGTGGTGCTGTTGCACGCGAACTTCATCCGTCCCTTCGTGCAGACGAACAAGACCGATGCGGCGGATGCGCGGGCGATCTGGACCGCGGTGCAGCAGCCGGGAATGCGCACGGTGGCGGCCAAGACCGAAGATCAGCAGGCGATGCTGGCTCTGCACCGAATGCGCGCGTTGCTGGTCAAGTTCCGGACCATGCAGGTGAACCAGCTGCGCGGGTTGCTGTACGAGTTTGGCGTGACCTTTAGGTCGGGTCGCCTGGCGGGTCTGGCTGAGATGCGCGCGCGCATGGCCGAGCTGGAGGAAGCGCTGCCGGCGGTACTGATCAGCAGTCTGCAGGACCAGTTGAAGCGGATCGACGGACTCGAGCAGGACATCGATCAGCTCGAGCAGCGGATCGGCGCCTGGCACAAACAGGAAGCCGCATGCCGCGCGATCACCGAAGTGCCTGGTATCGGCAAGCTCACCGCAACCGTGCTGGTGGCGATGATCGGGGACGCAAGGTCGTTCAAGTCGGGACGCGAGTTTGCTTCGTTTCTCGGATTGGTGCCACGACAAACTGGCACCGGAGGCAAGACGCGCTTGGGATCGATCTCGAAGCGAGGCGATCCGTACGTGCGCACGCTGTTGATCCATGGCGCTCGCTCGGTGATGTGCCGTACCAAGGTGCCGACAGTGTGGCAAGCGGCGATTCGGGCACGCCGACCTGCCAACGTGGCCACAGTGGCCTTGGCCAACAAGATGGCGCGAACCGCGTGGGCAATTCTGGCTCACGGTCGGGCCTATCAGAAGGACTACGTGAGCGTGAGACCAGCGTAGCCGATGAACTGAACGGGAGTGTTAAGAAGCCGATAGGTTGCTGAGGTTGATTCTCGAGTGATGGCAAGACAGGTCGGACCGCAAGAACGCAAACCTGAACACAGCCTTGCGGACATTAAGCGCGCGGCCGAGATGAGGACGTTCTTGGCGAATTCCATCAGGGCCCGCAGGCTTCGGCTTGCACGACAAGGCCGGATATAAGACTGCAGCCAGTACCTCGTTGAGGCATCACATGAAGATCAACTTGGCAAACCGGGCGGTGTCCATATAAGGCTGTGTGAAAACGCTCCCTCACAGCACGTAACTCTGAAGTCGACGTCTCAGATCGCTCTGTATTCAACGATCGGCCTTCGGGGAATACCAAACCGACCTCCGAAAACGTGTGAGTTTTGCGTTTTCACACTGCCTCGGCCAATTACCCACCTCAGCGGGCTCAGCCAGATAGCCCAAGAGCAGCCTATTCAACCGGTCTCTCGATCGACGGTGTAGGGAAAGAACGCGCTGTCGTGTCCTTTGGGTGGGAGCCGCGCCCGTTGGGTGATCTTCAACAACAAACCAGCAGCACGCCGCCGAGCCCCCATTCGCTCCGGCCGCCTGGTCCGCTCCAAAGCAGTCGGCCGCGGCATTCCCGCTGACTACTCCAAGGGCCGGATCAAGCCTGTCCAGTGTCAATGCCAGCCTTCGAGGTTCATGCGTCGAGACGGAACTGATCATCACGACGTCGATTCGCCCCCGCGTCGATTGCAATCTGGGCGATTCGACCGTATCGCGCGCCTTGAGCACGCCCTAAGGTTCGCGCATCGTCCCACGAACCGAAGTCGACCATGCCCCGCTACCTCGTCGAACGCACCTTCTCCGCCGGCGCTGGTGCCGCCGCTGATAGCGCCGCCGCGGGTTGCTCCGACGCGGTGATCCGCGCCAATGGGTGCGAAGGCGTGACTTGGCTCCAATCGTTCGTAACGCCGGACCGTCGGCGCAGCTTCTGCATCGTCGACGCTCCATCGCCAGAGGCAATCCGCGTCGCCGCGCAGGCCACCGCCCTGCCGGTGGACCGCATCACCGAGGTGCGGGTTCTCGATCCGCACGCAATGTCGATGCCCTCGCGGTAATTCAGGTTCCCCGGGTGGCTCTACGGGCGAGAGCCGCTGATCAAGCGTCATTCATCAACGGAGGCTGTATGAAGTCTGTCACAAAGAAATGTCAACGTGCATGGGCCGCGGCGGTTGTCGCGGCACTGTGCCTGTCGGGCGCAATCGGCACGGCGCGCGCCGATGCTGTCCTGGACTGGAACGCGACCGCCGCGGCGCTTCCGATCCCGGCGCCACCCGTCCTTGCCCGCGTCATGGCGGCGATGCACGGGGCGGTGCACGATGCGATCAACGCGATCGAGCCCCGCTACGAAACGTACCGTTTCTCTATCGAGGCGCCCGCAGGGGCTTCGATTGACGCCGCCGCGGCAAGCGCTGCGCACGGTGTGCTCGCTGCGCTCGTGCCGGCGCAGAAAGCCGCGCTCGACACTGCGCTCGCGCAGTCGCTGGCAAAGGTCAGCGATGAGCGTTCGAAAACCGACGGCGTCGCGGTGGGCAAGGCGGCTGCAGACCGCATGCTGGCCTGGCGCGCGCGAGACAACTTCGACGCGAAGGCCGAGGACAAGCCGGGCACCGGCGCGGGGGTGTGGCAGCGAACGCCGCCCGGGCTGATGGCTGGCGCGTTGCCGCAGTTCGGCGGCGTCACGCCCTTCGTGCTCAAGTCGGTGGATCAGTTTGCGGCGAAGGGCCGACCCGCGCTGACGAGCCGGGAGTTCGCACGCGACCTGGACGAAGTCAAGCGCATGGGCGGTCGCCACAGCACCGAACGCACGGCCGACCAGACCGCGGTAGCCGTCTTCTGGGCGGGCAACGAAATCCCGCAGTTGAACGCGGTCGCGCGTGCCGCGTCGCAGGCCAGAAAGCTCTCGATGCACGAGAACGCCCGTCTCTTCGCACTACTGCACACGGCCGCTGCCGACGCGTTGATCGTCGCGTTCAAGATCAAGTACCAGGACAATGCATGGCGCCCGATTTCCGCGATTCGTGCGGGCCACGGTGCCGTTACTGCGGACCCGACCTGGGAATCGCTGCTTGTCACCCCACCGCATCCGGAGTACCCCTCCGCCCACTGCATCGTGGCCGGCGCCGTCGCGCAGGTGATACGCGAGTTCTTCGGCAGCGACGAGGTGAAGTTCAGCTACGTCTTTCCGCCGGGTCTGGGGATGATGAGAAGTTATACGAGCCTGGCGCAGATCGAGAAGGAGATGGAAGACGCGCGCGTGTTCGCCGGCATCCACTTCCGCAGCACGAACGAGCACTCCACCGAGCTGGGCCGCAAAGTGGGTGCGTATGCGGTCGCGAACCACCTTCGACCCACGGCGGCGTTGCGTGCGAGCCGATGATCGACGACCTAATCCACTGATCTAAGATGCGCCGCAGCGGCGGGCGCGGCTGAGGTTGTCGATCCCGCTGCCGGAGGGCCCAAGCATGACGCTGCTCGAGCGCGACGGGTTCCTGGCGCAGCTCCATGACCGATGGGCGGAAGCGCGCGCAGGCTCAGGCCGGCTGGTGTTCGTCGAAGGCGAAGCGGGCATCGGCAAGACTACCGTGCTGCGCGCGTTCGCCGCTTCGATGCGCGCCCACTCGCCGGTGTACTGGGGTGCCTGCGAGGCGATGGCCACACCGCGCCCGCTCGGCGCGCTCGACGACATCGCCATCGACTCCGGCGGCAAGCTGGCCGTCGCGCGAGACGGCAGCGGTGAGCGGTATCGCCTGTTCGTTGCCTTCGTCGATCTGCTCGCCGAACGCCCGGCATTGGCCGTGCTCGAGGATGTGCACTGGGCCGACGAGGCGACGCTCGATCTGCTGCGCTACGCCGGCCGGCGCATTGCCCGCACCCGTTCGCTCCTCGTCGCGAGCTTTCGCAACGACGAGGTCACGCCTTCGCATCCGCTGCGCGCCGTGCTCGGCGATCTGGCAACTGCCGGCGCTTCGCGGTTGGCGCCGCAACCACTCTCGCTGGCAGCGGTGCAGTCGCTCTGTGCCAATACCGGAGTCGATGCGTTGGCTTTGCACGAGCAAACGGCAGGCAACCCGTTCTTCGTCACCGAGGTGTTAGCGGCGACGGTGAAGACCACGCACGGCGTTCCCGCCACCGTGCAGGACGCAGTGCTGGCGCGCGCCGGACGGCTCTCGCCATCGGCGCGGGCCGTGCTCGATGCGGCCGCGGTGGCCGGGCCGCGCGCCGAGGCGTGGCTGTTGCGCGAGCTGACGGCCGCAGAGAGCGGGTCGATCGACGAGTGCCTGGCGACCGGAGTGCTGCGCGCCGAGGGCGCGGCGTACGCGTTTCGCCACGAACTGGCGCGCCAGGCGGTGCTGCAAGCGATGAGGCCGACTCGGGCGTTGAGCCTGCACCGGCTCGTGCTGCAGGCGCTCCTGGCGAGCGACGAGAACACCCGCATGGCCGCCCGGCTGGTGCTGCATGCCGAGCGTGCCGGCGACGTGGCCGCGGTGCGGCACTGGGCGCCGGTTGCGGCGCGCGAAGCGGCGGCGCACGGCGCGCACCGGCAAGCCGTTGCGCACTGGGCCCGCGCGCTGGCGCATAGCGAGCCGAGCGCCGAGCGTGCCGCGCTGCTCGACGCGTCGGCCGAAGATGTGCACATGAGCGTCGGCATCGACGAGGCGATCGCGGTGCGACGAGAAGCGGCGCAACTGTGGTGCGCGCACGGGCAGCCGGGCAACGCCGCGGTGTCGCTGGCGCAGCAGGCGGTGATGTTCCTGTACGCGGCCCGCATCGCCGACGCCGCGGCGACGTTGCGCGAGGCCCGATCCCTCGTCGCCAACGACCCCGCCTCGCACGCGGCCCGGTTGGTGCAAATCTGCTCAGCGCAGCTTTGTCTGTTCGAGCGCGATAACGACGAAGCGATTGCGCTCGCGACGCCAGTGCTCGCACAGGCCGAGCGCGACGGCGCCGTGGCAGAGGTGGTGAGCTGCCTGAAGACGATCGGCCGCGCGCAGCTCTCATTGGAGCGGTTCGACGACGGCATCGCGACTCTCGAGCGCGCGCTCGCACTGGCGCTCGGCGCCAACGAGAATCGACTCGCCAGCCAGGTCTTCGCCAATCTCGGCGCGGGTCATGTCGACGCGTTCAGGCTCGAGCAGGCGCAAGCGTGGCTGCGCAAGGGCATTCGTTTCTGCACCGAGCGCGACCTCGATGCGACACGGTTGTTCCAGACAGCGTGGCTCTCCCAAGCGCTGCTGCTCGAGGGACACTGGGACGAGGCTGCGGCCGCCGCCCATGCGGTGATCGCCGAGCCAAAGGCGACGGTTATCGCGCGCATCGCGGCGCTGGTGGCGCTCGGGCGGCTGCGGGCGCGGCGCGGCGATCCGGGCGTCTGGAGCGCCCTCGACGAGGCGCGCGAACTGGCGGCGGGTGCCAGCGCGGGCAGCTTCCACGTCGCGCGGGCGGAGGCCGCCTGGCTGGAAGGGCGCGATCGGGACGCGGCGCGCGACGCCGCAGCCCACTTGCCGCAAGCGGTTGCCAAGCGGCAGATCGCCCTCGCCGCGCAACTGTCGTTGTGGTGCCGGCTCGGCGGCGATAAGGCGACACCGATTCCGGACTTTTGCGCGCAGCACCCGTTCGCCCTCGAAGCCGCGGGCCACTGGAAGGACGCGGCCGACGCATGGCGCGCGCTCGGTTGCCGGTTCGAGAGCGCTCGCGCCCTGTCATACGGCGACGAGCCGGCGCAACGTCAGGCGCTCGCCACGTTCCAGGAACTCGGCGCGCAGCCGATGGTCGAGCGGGTCCGCCAGCGCCTGCGGACGGCGGGCGTGCGTGGCTTGCCGCGCGGCCCGCGGCATTCGACGCGCGAACACCCCGCCGGCCTCACCAGCAAGGAGATGGCGGTGCTCGAACTGCTCGCTGTGGGGCTGCGCAACAAGGAGATCGCGCTGCGCCTGCACCGCTCGGTGCGCACTGTCGACCACCACCTGGTGGCGATCTTCGACAAGCTCGGGGTAGCGACGCGCGCCGAGGCGGTGAGCGCAGCCCATCGGCTGGGCGTCGTCGCGACGGGTTCGGCGAGCGCCTGAACGGCGCGCCGGTCATCGACGCTCCGTGCGCCCAACATCAGGCTGAGCAGCAGTTCACTGACCGACCGCAGGCGTTGTGGTTCGCGCTGCATCAGGCCATTGATTTCGACGCGGACCACGACTTGGAGGCGCTGCAAGCGCTGCCGACCGCGCTTTCACCCACGATCGACAGGTCGCGCCTGCTGCGCCCGGGCGCAAGTTCTAGGTCGCTGGGGGTCAGGGGCGAGAAAAGAGGCCGTTGATTTCCTGTCTTCCAGAGCCCTGGCAAGGCACGCTTGCGTGCGACCAGTACCAAACCTACGACGCGGCGCCGGATCCGAAGAAGTACTGGAGCGTAAACGATCCGGCAGATCCGCGGACCGTCCGCTCTCGGAAGGCCCGACGGCTAAAGTGAATTTCGACTTTGGGTGGAGGCTGTGTGAAAACGCTCCCTCACACTCTGTATTCAACAATCGGCCCTTGGGGAATACCAAACCGACCCCCCAAAACGTGTGAGCTTTGAGTTTTCACACGGCCTCGGTAGCGTGCAGTCGATCGCGCGACTGTCAGCTTCCGGTGAAAACTCGATGTCGGTTTTCAGAAGACGCCGATGTCAGCATGGGGTCGACCGCCACCCAACTGCGCGACCGGCGGACTTGCGTTCCAAACCGTCGCGGCTTTGATAATCCGCTTCCGTTCCGTCAGGGCAAGAGCGCAGCGCTGCCCAGCATTCCCGCGGCACGCAGGTTGACGAGAATCTGGATCACTACCGGCAGGCCAATGAACCAGATCACGCCGCCCAGCGAACGCCGCAGCGTGCGCGGCTGCACAATGTAGGACTCCGGTTCGACAAACAGGTCGCGGCGCGGAAAGAAACTCGGCGTGCGACTGCAGTAGTCCACATACGACTGCCCGAACTTGCCACGCAGGAACTCCTCCTCGCCGGCAATGACCGCCGGATACACCAGCACAAAGAACGCGATCAGGAACAACGTGAGCGTGAACGTTTCGGTGGCCAGGCCGATGCCGATCAGGCCGATGAACGAGAAGAAGTACAGCGGATTGCGGCAGACCGAATAGGGGCCCTGCGTCACCAGTTCAGAGCTCTTGTAGCCGCTCGAGTACGTCAGGCACCAGATGCGGCCCACCATGCCGATGGCCGCCAGCACGATGCCAACGAGGAACATCGCGCGGCCCACCAGCGTGCCCTGCCACACGCTGCCGGTGGCAAGCAGCGCCACGACGAACGCAATGCCGAACACACGGGAGACGGTGATGCGGTGCTGCGAGAAGAGTCGGGCGAGCGGGGACATGACCTGCCGATTCGGAACGAAACGCGGATTATCGCGCGATGAACCGTGGCGCCTGGAACCTCGGGTCGTCTCACGCCTCTCTGTCCGCCTCCTGCTCGCTGGAATCCCGCTCACGGCGCTTCCGATACGGGCCGATGACCTGGGTGTCAACCCAGCGCGCGAACTGCGTGGCCGTCCGCTCTGAGCGACGGTCCAGCCAGGCGGCGAGCCCCTTTTGCGAGAAGCACAGCAGGTTGGAGTCCGGCGCCTGACACAAGCCATCGCGACCCACAATGTGGCGCACACGCTCGGGATCGCGGGCATGTGGTTCCGTACCCAGCGCATCGAACACATCGGCGGCCGCAAACCAGAGGGCATCCCCGTCAAACAGGATGCGGATCTGCCGCCCGTCAAATTCGTAGTAGCGACCACTCCACTCCTGCCAGCCTGCGTCGCGCAGCATTCGCATGCCGAAACGCGCGGCGCGATACAGCACCCACACCAGCCACAGCGCCCAAAACGGCGCGGCAAGAATGGCGCCGAGGCCGAACACTCCACCGCGATAGTCGCCGAGCAGCAGCGCGCCACCCACGCCGAGCCAGGAAAACCAGAACACCCAGCCCCAGCGGACGACACGTGCGTCGGGATCGCGAGCTAAAAAGGAGTCGCGCGGTTTCACCGCGCGCAGGTTAGCGCAGCGGCTGCGGTACCCGTGCGGTCACGCCTTGTCGGCCGGCTGGTGCGCAAGCACCGTGGCGCCGCGGCGGCGGTTCTTCAGTCGCCGCTCGAAGGCGTCGATGTAGGTGTAGATCACCGGCACGACGACGAGCGTCAGCAGCGTCGAGGTGATGACGCCGCCGATGATCGCGCGACCCATCGGCGCCTGCTGCTCGGATCCCTCCCCCAGCCCGATCGCCAGGGGCAGCATGCCAAAGATCATCGCCGCGGTCGTCATCAGGATCGGCCTCAGTCGGACCTGCCCGGCCGCGAGCAAGGCATCGTTGCGGCTCAGGCCGTCACGCTGGCCGCGGTTGGCAAAGTCGACGAGCAGGATCGCGTTCTTGGTCACGAGCCCCATCAGGAAGACGATGCCGATCATCGAGAAGATGTTGAGCGTCGTATTCGTCAGCAGCAGCGCCAACATCACGCCCACGATCGACAGCGGCAACGAGACCATGATCGCGACGGGCAGGAAGAAGCTGCCGAACTGCGAGGCCAGCACCAGGTAGATGAAGATCACGGCGAGCAGCAGCGCACCGATGATCGCCGCGTTCACTTCCTGCTGCTCGCGGATCTGGCCGCCGACATCGAAACGCAGCCCCGCCGGCAACTCGTAGGTCTTCACGAGCGCCTCCACTTCCTGGCCCGCGTCTCCCGCCGGCCGTCCCTGCACATTCGCAAACAGTGCCACGCGCCGCTGCAGGTCCTGGCGCCGGATGTTTTCCGGATTGAACGTGCGCTCCAGCGTGGCGATCGCGCGCAGCGGCACGACTTCGGGCGTGCCGTCGGCCAGCTGGCGGCCGGTCGCGATATTGAGGTTCGCGATGTCATCGACGATGGTGCGCTGGGCCAGCGGCAGCTGCGTGATGACCTCGTAGTTCTGGCCGTCGGGTGCCAGCCAGTAGCCCGAGTTCTCGCCGCCGACCATCGCGCGCAGCGTCGTGCCGAGCTGCGCATGGGTGATGCCGAACTCGGCCGCCAGCTCAGGCTTGAGCCGCACCGACAGGGCCGGTGTGCCCTCCTTCACGGAGATCTCGACGTCGGTGACGCCGCGGATCTGCTGCACCCTGGTCTTGAGGTCGGCAATGACCCGGTTCATCTCCGAATCGTTGTTGCCGAGCAGCGCAACGTAGATCGGCGTGTTCCAGCCCACCTTCAGGTCCACTCCCGGAATGCTGGCGACGCGCGCGCGGATCGCTTCCTCGAGCTGACGCTGCGACCGGCTGCGCTCGCTACGTGGCAGGAGCTTCAGTCCGAGGTTCGCGGTATTGCGCGTCCCGTCGGTTCCGATGCCGGTATCCACCGCGTCGATTTCCTTGAACTCCCTGAGTGCCTCTTCGACACGCTTGACGCGCTCGTTCGCATATTCGAGGCTTGAACCCACCGGCATCGTCAGGCGCACCGACGTAAAGCTCTGGTCGGCCTCAGGCATCATCTCCGTGCCGACGATGCCGCCGATCGGAATCGCGGCAAGAAAACTCGCGGTGGCGATGGCGAGCGCGCTCTTGCGATGCGCCAACGCCCAGCGCAGCAGTCGGTCGTAGATCGCGTGCACCCGGTCCAGCAGGCGCTCAAAACCGCGCAGCATCGGCCCGACGAAGGGCAGGCCACGCGCACCTTCCGGCGGGTCACGCCACACCGCCGACAGCATCGGATCCAGCGTGAAGCTGACGAACAGCGACACCAGCACTGCCGCCGCGACGGTGATGCCGAACGGGTAGAAGAACTTGCCGACGATGCCGCCCATGAACGCGATTGGCACGAACACGGCGACGATCGACAGCGTCGTGGCCAGAACCGCCAAGCCGATCTCGTCGGTGCCCTCGCGCGCCGCGGTGTGATGGTCCTTGCCCATGTGGATGTGGCGGACGATGTTCTCGCGCACGACGATCGCATCGTCGATCAGCAGTCCGATACACAGCGACAGCGCCATCAGCGTCATGTAGTTGAGCGTGAAGCCGAGCGCGAACAGGACGGTGAAGGTCGCGATCACCGAGATCGGCAGGGTGAGGCCGGTGATCACCGTACTGCGCCACGATCCGAGGAACAGGAACACGATGAAGACCGTCAGCAGTGCACCCTCGATGATGGTCGTCTTGACGTTGTTCACGGACTGCTCGACGAAGTCCGACATCGCCCACATGAATTTCAGTTCCATGCCGGGCGGCAACTGCTGACGGATGGATTCCGCCGCGTACTTCAACTCGCGCCCGACGTCGACGATGTTGGCGTCCTGCGCCTTGAACACCGACACGCCGATCGCCGGCTGGCCATTCACGCGCGACAACGACTGACGGTCGCGTTCCGCGTCGACGACGGTGGCGACCTGCGACAGCAGGATCGGCACGCCACCCTTGCGAGCGACGATGATGCGTTCGAACTGCGCGGGCGACGACAGGCGCCCATCGACGCGGATGATGGATTCCGAGGTGTCGTTATGGATCGTGCCGACCGGCACGGAGACGTTGGCGGTACGCAGCGCCTGCACGACCTGGTCGACCGACAGACCGAATGCGGTCAGCTTCGCCGGGTCGACACGCACCTGGATCTGCCGCGTGACGTTGCCGCCGAGATCGACGCGACCGACGCCTTTCACGCGTTCGAAGCCTTTCTGTACAACCTGTTCGGCCAGCAGCGTCAGTTCGCGCGGGGTCTTGTCCTTGCCCAGCAACGCGAAGGACGCGACCGGCTGATCGTTTTCGCCGCCGGCGCGCTGCACGACGGGGTCCTTGGCATCGCGCGGGAAGCCGGCGCGGATCTGCGCCAGCTTGTCGCGCACTTCCTGGATCGCGCGGTCCATGTCCACTTCGTAGCGGAACTCGACCCACGTGAGCGAGCGACCTTCGTCCGAGCGCGACAGGATGCGCTTGACGCCAGCGACCGTGTTGGCCGCGCTTTCGATCGGCTTGGCGAGGTCATTTTCGACCTGCTCGGGGGATGCCCCCGGATAGTTCACCCAGATCTGGACGCCCGGCGGGCTGACATCGGGCATCGGCTCGACGCCGAGCCGCGCATAGGAGAACAGCCCCAGCACCGTCAGGCCGACCATCACCATCGTCGCGAACACCGGGTGGCTGATCGAAACCCGTGTCATCCACATGAGAGCAATCCTCCTCGTGATGCGCCGCTACGCGGCGATCGCGCGGTTCAGTTTGGCGTGGTGGACTTGCCGTCCGGCGTGCGCCGATCAGCGAGCTTGGCCTCGCCGGGCACACCGACGACTTTCGCCGCAAGGCCGTCCTTGAGGTTGTCGAACTTCGTCGCGAGCACGACGTCCGCCGGCGACAGTCCCGACGTGATTTCCACGAGTTGTGCGCGTTCGTCGCGCTTTCCGGTGGCGATGTTCCGACGCGCCAACTTGCCGTCGGCGATCACCCACACGTAGCTCTGCTGCCCATCCGAGCGCACAGCGGACATCGGCAGCGATGGCGCCTCGGATTCCGGCATCGTGGTCAGCATGACCTTCGCGAACATGCCGGCCTTGAGGAGCGTCTCCTCGTTCGGCAGCGAGACATAAATGTTGACGGTGCGCGTACCCGCCTCCGTGCTCGGATTGATGCGCTCGACCCGGCCGGCAAACGAGCGTCTGTGTATGCCTTCGATGTCGACCTGCGCGGTCATGCCCTTGCGGATCTGTGGCACGTCGGACACCGGAACCTGGGCCTGAACCTCCAGCTCCGCCAGGTCGACGATCGCCATCAGCGGCGCATCGAAGGCGAGCTTTTCGCCAGGCTGTACGTGGCGCTTGGCAACGATGCCCACTATTGGCGCGCGAACGACCGAGTCGTTCATCTGGATCTGCGTCTGCTCGAGTTGCGCCTTCGCCGCGGCGACCGCGGCGAGCTGCGCCTGGTACGCCGAATCCGCCGTGTCGAAGGCGTTCTGCGAAATGAAGTTCTGCTTCACCAGCTGCGCGTTGGCGAGGCGCGTCCGCTCGGTCGTGGCCAGCTGCGCACGCGAGGATTCGTAGGTGGCGGTGCGCTCCGCCAGCTGGGCACGCAGTTGCGCGGTGTCGAACTCCGCCACGATCTGGCCGGCGCTGACGCGATCACCCTCGCGCACCAGCACGCGCTTCACTTCGGCGGACAGCTTTGAGCGCACCGTCGCCTGGGACACCGCCAGTACGCTGCCAGGCACGCTGAGCTCGACCGACAGCCGCTTTGGCTGCACGGTCACGACGTCCGCGCGGGCAAACTCCAACGGCGGCCGCTCGTCCTTCTGGGCCTGCGGCTTGGACTGCCGCGACGCGATGACCGCGCCTCCGCCCCCGGCGATGGCCAGCACCACCAGCCCCGCCAGCCAGCCGATCTTTGTGCGTCGTTTCATGGAACTCCCCGGGCATTGCTTCGACGCCGGGTTGACGTCGAAAGTTTGCGCGGGTTCGTGACCCGCCGGCCATGCCGTCTACGTGGGGGCGGATTATCCGCGCGCGCTGCCCGGTGTCGCCAGCAGTGCGACGAAGTGCAGGCGGCCGCGATGAAACGCAGCCGGCGGGGATGGAGTGCCGGGTTTGCGCCGCAAATCCCGGACGGTGACTGCAGCCGCTACCGGCTCAGTCTTCCAGCTGCAGTTCCTGGATCTTGCGGGTGATCGTGTTACGGCCGACGCCCAGGCGCGTCGCGGCATCGATCCGGCGCCCGTGGGTGTGCCGCAGCGCGGTGCGTATGACGGCCGCCTCGAAATCCCGGGACAGGCTGTCCATGACCTCGGGGACCCCGGCCTGCAGTCGCCGCTCGACCTCGGCGATCAGCGACGCCGTCCAGTCACCGGTCGGCACCGCCATCACCGGCGGCGCCGGAACCGCAGACATCGTGGTCTCGGTCCGGGCCGGAACCGCTGCCGATGTGTCCTGCCGCATTTCCAGCGGCAGGTCCTCTACCTTGATGACCTGGGCCGGCGCCAGCACGGTCAGCCAGTGGCACAGGTTCTCGAGCTGGCGCACATTGCCCGGGAACGGTTGCTGGCTGATGAAGCGCAGCGCTTCTTCCGACAACTTCTTCGGCTCGACGCCCAGCTCCTGGGCGCTTTTCACCAGGAAGTGGCGGGCCAGCAATGGAATGTCTTCGGAGCGTTCGCGCAGCGCGGGCAGCCGCAGGCGGATCACATTGAGGCGGTGGTACAGGTCTTCGCGGAACAGGCCCTGACGCACCCGCTCCTCCAGGTTCTGGTGCGTGGCCGCTATGACACGCACGTCGGCCTTGATCGGCTGATGCCCGCCAACGCGGTAGTAGAAGCCGTCGGACAGTACGCGCAGCAGGCGCGTCTGCAATTCAGCGGGCATGTCGCCGATCTCGTCGAGAAACAGCGTTCCGCCCTCGGCCTGCTCGAAGCGCCCGCGCCGCATCGCCTGGGCCCCGGTGAACGCGCCACGCTCATGGCCGAACAGCTCGGACTCCATCAGGTCGCGCGGGATCGCCGCCATGTTGAGTGCGATGAACGGCGCCGCAACCCGCGGGCTGTGCTTGTGCAGCGCCCGGGCAACCACCTCCTTGCCGCTGCCTGATTCGCCGGTCAGCAGGACCGTCACGTTGGACTGGCTGAGCCGCCCGATCGCGCGGAACACGTCCTGCATCGCCGGCGCCTGGCCGAGGATCTCCGGGACCTCGCCCAGCGCCTCGTCCGCGCTCGATTCGCGCACACTCTCATCGACGGCGCGGCGGATCAGCTCGACTGCCTTGTCGACATCGAACGGCTTGGGCAAGTATTCGAAGGCACCGCCCTGGAACGCGGAGACCGCACTCTCAAGGTCCGAAAACGCCGTCATCACGATGACCGGCAACGCCGGGTGGCGTCGCTTGACCGCGCGCAGCAGCTCGATGCCGCTCATGCCGGGCATGCGGATGTCCGAGATCAGCACCTGCGGGCTGTCGTGTTCGAGCTCGTCCAGCACATCCTGCGCGACGCCGAAGGCCTTGCAGGGCAGGTTTTCGCGAGCGAGCGCCTTTTCGAGGACCCAGCGTATCGAGCGATCGTCGTCGACGATCCAGATTGGCTTCATGGGAGCGGTATCAGGATGCGGAAATCGGTTCGGCCCGGCCGGCTATCGACTTCGATGATGCCGTCGTGCTGCTGAACGAAGGTCTGCGCCAGCGTGAGTCCGAGGCCGGTGCCGTCGTCGCGGCCCGAAACCAGCGGAAAGAAAATGCGGTCCTTGATGTCATTCGGTACGCCTGGCCCGTTGTCGATCACATGCAAGTCCAGTGCCAAGCGATGTCGGCTGCGCGCGATCGTCACCTGCCGTGCCACACGCGTGCGCAGCGTGATGACCGCATCGCCGGCAGCAATGCGCGATTCCAGCGCTTGCGTGGCATTGCGCACGATGTTGAGCAGCGCCTGGATCAGCTGTTCACGATCGCCGAGAAAGTCGGGCGCGCTCGCGTCGTAGTCGCGCTCGATCGTCAGTCCGCGCGGGAACTCCGCGAGGATCACCAGCCTCACGCGCTCGCACACTTCGTGGATGTTGAGCTCGCCCACCACGCGTGGACTGCGATGCGGCGCCAGCAGCCGATCGACCAGCGCCTGCAGTCGATCCGCCTCGGCGATGATCACCCGCGTGTATTCGCGTTGCTCCGGCGACGCCAGTTCGGCGTCCAGCAGCTGCGCAGCGCCCCGCACGCCACCGAGCGGATTCTTGATCTCGTGGGCCAGGTTGCGCAGCAGCTGCCGGTTCGCTTCGGACAAACCGAGCTGGCGCTCCTCGCGATCGACCTTGAGCTGCTGCTCGATTTCGGAGATTTCAAGCACCAGCGGAGTGCTTGAACCGTACTGCGCCGTCGCGGTCACTCGTACCGGGACGGGTTCGCGACCCAGGCGCTTGAGTTCAAGTACCTGGCGGCGTTCGCCAAGAGCATTGTTGCGCGCGTCGGCCACCAGTTCCTGCATCTGCAGGGAGTCGCCGATAACCCGCTCGGCAGACTGTCCGAGCAGGTTCTTGCGCGAAATGCCGAGCAGCAGTTCGGCAGCCTGGTTCACATGCACGATGCGCGCCGACGCGTCGAGCACGAGGACCGCGGTCGACAGCAGGTCCAGGCCTTCGAACGGACTGCCGATGGCGGGCTCGATGGGCACGTACGCGCTCACCCGGCGACCCCGCGGGCCGCCAGACGGCAATCGGCCTTCCGGTAACTACTGGGTACGCAGCAACGCGATTTCGCGGCGCAGGGCGCCGACGTTGTTCTCGACTCGCGTGATGTCGTCGCGAAGTCGCTGGACCCGCTCCTGATAGAGCGCGTAGTTGCGCTCGTCACCGCGTCGCTCCGGCTCGCCGCTGTTGAACTCGGCACGCAGGCCGCCCAGGCGTTCTTCCTCGGCCCTCAGTTCGTCCTCGAGGATGCGCCGACGGTCGCTGTCGCGCGTGCGTTGAGTGTCGCGGTCGACGCGTGGAAAGGATGCCGGGGAGACGGTGACCCGTTCCTCCGCCGCGGGCCGGGTGCCCCGGTTCGCAGGCTGCCGCGAGGCGGGCAGCGACAGAACCGGGCCCACATCGACCCGCTTGCAGCCCTTGCCACTGCCGACGTTCTGGAACGACTTGTTGCCCTGGTCGTCCACGCACAGGAAGATGTCCGACGACTGCGCCATGGTTGACCACGGCACCGCGGCACCGGCGCACAGCACGAAGATCGGCAGCAGTCGCTTCACCTGCGCACTCCCCACGACACGAACCGGCGGCAGTGTAAGGCAGCCCACCCCGCCGCATAGCACCAACTGCAAGCGGTTCCGGGGTCAGTTCGCGCATTCTGGGGAGGCCGGGGTCATCTGGGAGGCGGAACTAAACGGGGGCGGTTGCCCGCCCCCTATGGCCTGCAACGGCGCAAGCGCCTCAGGACCCGTAGTACATGTCGAATTCGACCGGATGCGTGGTCATGCGGAAGCGCGTGACCTCCTCCATCTTCAGTGTGATGTAGGCATCGATCATGTCGCTTGCAAACACCCCGCCGCGGGTCAGAAACTCGCGGTCGCGGTCGAGGTTGTCGAGCGCCTCGTCGAGCGACGCGCATGGATGCGGGATTTTTGCGGCCTCCTCGGGTTCCAGGTCGTACAGGTTCTTGTCCATCGGCTCGCCCGGATGGATCTTGTTCTGCACACCGTCTAGACCTGCCATCAGCATGGCCGCGAAACCGAGGTACGGATTGCAGGTCGGATCGGGGAAGCGAATCTCGACGCGCCGGCCCTTGGGGTTACTGACGTACGGAATCCGGCAGGAAGCGGAACGATTGCGCGCCGAGTAAGCAAGGTTGATCGGCGCTTCGAAGCCCGGCACCAGGCGCTTGTAGGAATTCGTTCCAGGGTTGGTGAACGCATTCAGCGACTTGGCGTGCTTGATGATGCCGCCGATGTAATACAGCGCGAAATCCGAGAGTCCGGCGTAGCCGTTGCCGGCGAACAGGTTCTGTCCGTCTTTCCAGACCGACTGGTGCACGTGCATGCCTGAGCCGTTGTCACCGACCACCGGCTTCGGCATGAAGGTCGCCGTCTTGCCGTAGCTCGCCGCGACGTTCCAGATCGTGTACTTCATGATCTGCAGCCAGTCGGCACGCTTCACCAGCGTCGAGAACTTGGTGCCGATTTCGCACTGGCCCGGCGCCGCGACTTCGTGGTGATGCACCTCGACCTCGACGCCCTGCTGTTCGAGCAGCAAGCACATCTCGGAGCGGATGTCCTGCAGCGAATCCGTCGGCGGGACCGGGAAGTAGCCACCCTTGACCGGCGGCCGGTGAGCCAGGTTGCCGGCCTCGTAGTCGATGCCGGTCGACCACGGCGCCTCCTCCGACTTGATCTTCACCGACGAGCCCGACATGTCGACGTTCCACGTGACGCTGTCGAAGATGAAGAACTCGGGCTCGGGGCCGAAGTAGGCGGTGTCGCCGAGGCCGGTCGACTTCAAATAGGCCTCGGCCCGCTTCGCAAGCGAGCGCGGGTCGCGGTCGTAGCCCTTGCCGGTCGAGGGTTCGACGACGTCGCAGGTGATGATTAGCGTGTTCTCCTCGCGGAACGGGTCCATGCGCGCGGTGGCGGGATCCGGCATCAGCAGCATGTCCGATGCTTCGATGCCCTTCCAGCCGGCGATCGACGAGCCGTCGAACGCATGGCCGTGCTCGAACTTGTCTTCCTCGAATGCCTTGGCCGGCACGGACACGTGCTGCTCTTTGCCCTTCGTGTCGGTAAAGCGCAGATCAACGAAGAGAGCCTCGTTGTCCGTGATCATCTTCATGACATCTTTGGCCGTGGCCATTCTTTCCTTCTCCTCTTTCGCTCGTGGTTGAAAACGATCCCCGCTCAAGGGCCTGGACCCAGCAGGAACTGGTGCACCGCAACGCAGGAACTATGCCAAAGCCCCGACGAAGGGCTTTGACCCTGCACTACCCTTGTGCGACATCGGGTTGCAGTCAGCCTGTTTTTCCGGCGGGCGGCAACCGCCAGATTCATCTGCACCACTAGAGTGCATTATGCGCTCAGAACGCGCACGGCCGCACCGTTTCGATGCCTAGGAACCGGGCGGTAGAAATAGCGCCTGCAAATCGCTCAGGAAGCGCGCTCCGAGGGCCGTTGGGCGCCAACTGGCGTGATCGACCGTCATCAGGCCCCGGCGCTCGGCCTCCTCCAGCTGGCGCTGCATCGTCGTCGGCGGCAGCCCCGTGCGTTCGGTGAACCACGCGGCCGGCACGCCCTCGAGCAAGCGCATGGCATTCAGCATGAACTCGAACGGCAGGTCCGCACGTGCCACTTCGACGTCCTCGGCGAGAAACTCGCCGCGCGACGCGCGCTGCAGGTAGCTCGCCGGGCTGCGATAACGGACCTGACGCACGACGCGATGAGGAAACGACAGCTTGCGAGTGCGCTCCGGGTCCGACCCCGAGGTAATCCCCGAAGCCCCAGTAGTTGAGGTTGTGCCGCGACTCGCGCCCCGCCCGGGCATACGCGGAGACTTCGTAGTGCCGGTAGCCCGATTCCCCGGTCCGCTGCTCGATCCACGCGTGCATCGACGCGGTGACGTCGTCGTCTGGCAGCGGCGGTGGGCGCTTGGCGAACACCGTGTTGGGCTCGAGTGTGAGCTGGTAGAGCGAAAGATGCGGCGGTTCCAGCAGCAGCGCCTGTTCGACATCGCGCTGCGCTTCTTCAATCGTCTGCTGCGGCAGTCCGTACATCAGATCGAGGTTGAAGTTGTCGAACGCGCGTCGGGCGACCTCGACTGCGGCGAGCGCCTGGCCACGATCGTGGATGCGGCCGAGCGCGCGCAGTTTTTCTTCATCAAAGGACTGGATCCCGAGCGACAGCCGATTGACGCCGGAGGCGCGATAGGCCGCAAAGCGCTCGGTTTCCACGGTGCCGGGATTGGCCTCCAGCGTGATCTCGCAGTCAGCCTCGAGCACCAGCAGCGCGCGGACGTCCGAGAGCAGCGCGTCGACGCCGGCCGCACTGAGCAGGCTCGGTGTGCCGCCGCCGATGAAGACACTGATGATGCGTCGTCCCCAGATCAGTGGCAGCGCCGTTTCGATGTCGGCACGTAACGCACGCAGGTAGGCCGCTTCGGGAATCGCGATCGTTCCTCCTTCGGGTTCGTGGGAGTTGAAGTCGCAGTAAGGACACTTGCGCACGCACCACGGGAAGTGGATGTACAGCGACAGCGGCGGCAGCGCCGGCAGGCTGAGGGTCCCCGGGCGCAGATACGCAGCGATGTCCGCCGGCGTGGCGCCGGCAGGCGCAATCGGAATCACGCCCATTGCCGCGCCGGCCTCAGCGCCACGCGACCAGGCGCTGTGCCAGGTCGCGCATCGCCAGGCCGCGATGACTGATGCGGTTCTTGTGTTCGGCGGCGAGCTCGGCCGCGGTGCGACCACAATCGGGCACGAAAAAAAGCGGGTCGTAGCCGAAACCTCCCGCGCCGCGCGGCGCGAGCAGGATCTCGCCGTGCCAGCGCGCGTCGGCCACCAGCGGCTCGGGATCATTGGCCGAGCGCACCGCAACGAGCACGCAGACATAGTGGCCGCGGCGGTCGCTGCAGCCCTGCAACCGGCGCAGCAGTTCCGCGTTGTTGGCAGCGTCGTTCGCATCCCCGCCCGCAAAACGCGCCGAATGCACGCCGGGCGCACCGTCGAGCGCCTGCACGCACAGACCGGAATCGTCGGCCAGCGCCGGCAGCCCGCTCTGTGCCGCCGCGTGGCGTGCCTTCGCAAGCGCGTTCTCGAGGAAGGTGAGGTGCGGCTCCGCGACCGATTCGATGCCGAGCTCGCCCTGCGAAACGACCTCGAAGTCCTGTTCCCGCAGCAGCGCGCGAAATTCGCGGAGTTTGCCGGCGTTGGCGGACGCCAGCACGATGCGTCGGATCATCGGATGCCTCCGGCGGGCCGTCGCCGGTTCAGACCTCGTCCAGCGCGTGCTTCTGCGCAGCGACCAGTTCAGCGATGCCTTTGCGCGCCAGCGCCATCATGGCTGCCATTTGCGCTTCGCTGAAGGGTTCACCTTCCGCCGTGCCCTGGATCTCGACGAAGCCGCCGTTTCCGGTCATCACGACGTTCATGTCGGTCTCGCACTGCGAATCCTCGGCATAGTCGAGGTCGAGCATCGGCGGCCGTTCCGACGACGCCGACCGACACCGCGGCGACGTGGTCACGCACCGGCAGGTTCTCGATCAGCCGCGCTCGCGCAGCCAGCGCGAGGCATCGTGCCGCGGCGACGTAGCCGCCGGTGATGCGCGGCGGTGCGCGTGCCGCCGTCCGCCTGGATCACGTCGCAGTCGACGTGCAGCGTGCGTTCGCCGAGCGCCTCAGGTCGATGACGGCGCGCAGGCTGCGGCCGATGAGCCGCTGGATTTCCTGGGTGCGCCCGCCCTGCTTGCCCGCGCGCGGCCTCGCGCTCGCTGCGGGTGCCGGTGGCGCGCGGCAGCATGCCGTACTCGGCCGTCACCCAGCCCTGGCCCTTGCCCTTCAGGAAGTTCGGCACCTTCTCGTCGACGCTCGCGGTGCAGATCACGCGCGTGTCGCCGAACTCGACCAGCACCGAGCCCTCGGCGTGCTTGGTGTAGCGACGCGTCAGGCGTACCGGACGCAGTTCGTCCAGGCGGCGCCCGCTGGGACGTGGCGAAGTGGGATGACGTCGAGGACATGCGGACCGCCGGATCAGGGAGAAGCCCGCAAGGGCTACCGCAGCGCGCAGGTCCCCGCGCGGCCGGTGTGCGCTACTTGCTGACGAGCTTGGACGAGCGCTGGATCGCCTTCTGGATCTCGGCAATCGCGTCGTCGATCTGGTCTTCCGACAGTTCCTCGTCGGGACCGCCGGCTCGCCATGGCGCGGCATCTGGATCGTCGACGCGACCGTGCCTTCGGGGATGAGCAGCGTCGACACCGGATCTTCGGTCGGCGGCACCATCTCGACCGATTCGGTACCGGCCCAGGTCATCGCGATCGCGGTGCAGTTGTCGGCCTCGGGGCCGCTCAGCTCGAGCGCCAGTTCCATCAGCTCCGGGACCGCACGCATGACGGTCTTGCCGGTGAACGCCTCGGCGATCTGCCGATCGCTCAGCGAGCCCCACAGTCCGTCCGAGCAGAGCAGCACGGTGTCGCCGTTGCGCAGCGCGAAAGGGTGGCTGACTTCGACGGTCGGCGCGACGTACGCGCCGATGCAGTTGAAGATCCGGTTGCGCTCCGGGTGGTCCTTGGCATCCTCGGGACGGATCAGCCCGGACTGCACCAGGTGATGCACGCGCGAATGGTCGATCGTGCGTTCGAGGATGCGGCCGCCACGGATCAGGTACAGACGCGAGTCGCCGACATGTGCCCAGATCGCGACGCCCTGCTGCACGATGCACGCCACCAGCGTCGTGCGCGGTGCTTCCGGCAGACTGTGCTCGGCCCGATAACGGTGCAGCTCTCGGTGCGAGGCAAGAACTGATTCTTCCAGGAAACGCGCCGGGTCGGGCAGGATCGGCTTGGCATCACGCTGGTAGATCGAAGCAATTGTCTGCAGCGTGAGCTGCGAGGCCACCTCGCCCCGCGCATGGCCGCCCATACCGTCGGCCACCAGGATCAGCATCGAATCACGGGTGTACAGGTACCCCATGCGGTCCTGGTTGATCCGCCGCCCGCCCTTCTTGCTCTCCTGGTAGACCGAAAATCTCATCGACGGTCCTCGTGAGAGCGCTTCTCGTGTACGCGACCGCTAGCGCGGTCGCACGTGCACTCGAAGCGATCGGTCAGGCGGGCCGCCTTCGGGCGGCCGGGCGTCGGCCCACAGTACAAGGGCAAGCTGGTAAGCATCACGCCGTAAGCGTGCCACCGAAGCGTGCCGTTGTAATGAAAAAAATCGACTGGCTCCGCCAGCGATTTTTTCTGTTCAACCGCGCAATAGTAGGGGTGCACTTTTGCGCGCCCTTTAAAACCAGGTGATGTTGTGGTCCTTCATGAACCGCGAAAAGCGGTCCTGGATGCTGCGCCAGCGCGCACCGGTGCGTTCCATTACCGAGAACTCCGGCCGCTCCGGCACGTTCTGCAACAGCTCCTTCTGCACGGCATACACCGTCTGCGGGCGCTCCAGCGAATTCAGGCGCAGGCAGCGCTCGACCATCGAGATCAGCTGGTTCGAGTACAGGCCGCGGAACGAGCGCAACGCCGTGGGCATCTTGTCTTCCTTCAGGCGCTGGTCAGACTCCTGCGGCGGCATGCCCGACATGCAGGCGTAGATGCACGAGCCGATCGAGTACACGTCGGTCCAGGGACCGAGTTCGGCATCGCGCTTGTAGAGCTCGGGCGCCGCGAATCCCGGCGTGTACATGGGATAGGTCTTGTTGATGTCCCGTTGCAGTGTCTGCCGCGCGGCGCCGAAGTCGAGCAGGATCGGCGTGCCGTCCATGCGCAGGTAGATGTTCGCCGGCTTCACGTCGAGGTGCAGCAACCGGTTCGAATGCACTTCGCGCAACCCGTTCATGACCTGCGCGAAGACGCGCCGCACGAAGCGCTCGGAAAGAACGTCCTTCTGCTCCTTGTTGCGGTTGCGCAGGATGTGTTCCTGCAGCGAGCGCCCGGACTCGTAGTTCATCACCATGTAGACCGTATCGTTCGAGCGGAAGAAATTGATGACGCGAACGATGTTGGGGTGATAGATCGACGCCAGCGCCCGGCCTTCCTCGAAGAAGCACTTCAGGCCAATGCGGTAGGTATTCAGGTTCTCGGGCGCGACATAGGGCGACAGCTCTCCCGGTTTGCGCTGCGCCAGTGCCGCCGGCATGTACTCCTTGATCGCAACCGAGTTGCCGTTCTCGTCCGTCGCGAGATAGACGATCGAGAATCCGCCGCTGGAGATCTTCTTTACAATGCGGTAGCCGCCGACTTCGAGGCCTTCGGGCAAGGATGCGTTGGTCTGCGCCGGCATGAGTGCTACGCGTGAGAAGATCGGGACGATTCTAACGAAAAGGGTCCTGCATCCCGTAGCCTCTTAAGGCTCGAAAAGAGGGCCATACCGAGGCTTCGAGCGTGCCGACCACTTCTTTGCAGCACTGACATGAAACCCGTCGCCAGCATGACCGGCTTCGCAGTCGCCAGTCGCCCGACGGCGATCGGGCCGGTGACCGTCGAACTGAAGACGGTCAATTCGCGGTTCCTTGATCTCTCCGTCCGCTATCCCGACGAATTGCGCAGCGTCGAACCGGCACTGCGCGAAGCCATAGCTGCGCGTGTCAATCGCGGCAAGATGGAATGCCGCCTCTCGGTGACCCGCGTCGGCACCGATGCGGCCGGCGGCGTCAATGCCGCGGCGCTTGAACGATTGCGGCGTCTCGCCGGTGATGTCGAGGCGGCACTGCCCGGCGCCGCCGGACTCACGACGGCCGATGTCCTCGGCTGGCCGGGGGTTGTCGATGCACCGGTGGCCGATCCAGAGGCGTTGCGCGCAGCCGTGCTGGACGCACTCAACGACGCACTGGACGCGCTGGCCGCCTCGCGCCAGCGCGAAGGCGCGGCGCTCCGCACCGTCCTGCTGGCGAACTGTGATGCGATCGATGCCATCGCCGTCCAGGTCAAGGGCCGTGCGCCCGACCTGCTCGCCGCGGTCGAGCGCAAACTGGTCGAACGCCTCGAGCAGGCGCTCGGCCGGGCACTTGCTGACGCCTCCACGCTGACGCGCGAGGAAGTCGCCGACCGCATCCGCCAGGAGGTGACGCTGTATGGCCTGCGCATGGATGTGGACGAGGAGATCAAGCGGCTGACGACGCACGTGACGGAAGTGCGCCGCGTGCTCGACGCGGGCGGACCGGTCGGACGTCGCCTCGACTTTCTGATGCAGGAACTCAATCGCGAGGCGAACACGCTGGGTTCGAAGGCGGCCGCAATCGAGATGACCAATGCCTCCGTCGAATTGAAGTTGCTGATCGAACAGATGCGCGAGCAGATCCAGAACCTCGAATGAAAACGACCCCCGTGGCTCCGCCTGCAGCACTGGATGCCGGCCAGGCCGGCAGCATCTTCCTCGTGGTCGCGCCATCCGGCGCAGGCAAGTCCACGCTGGTGAACGCCCTGCTGGAGCAGGACCGCGGCATCGCACTGTCCATTTCACATACGACGCGCCCACCCCGGCCCGGCGAGGCCGACGGCCGCGAGTACCACTTCGTTTCCGTCGATGAATTCATGCGGCTGCGTTCGGCCGGCGAGTTCCTCGAGAGCGCCGAGGTCCATGGCAATTACTACGCCACCTCGAGCACCTGGATCGAGCGGCAGATCCGCGACGGCACCGACGTGTTGCTGGAGATCGACTGGCAGGGCGCGCGGCAGGTCAAGGAGCGCTTCGGCCACGCGGTCGGGATCTTCATCCTTCCGCCGTCGATTGACGCTCTCGAGGCGCGTCTGCACAAGCGAGGGCAGGACAGCGCGCAGGTCATCGCCCGACGGCTGCTCGCCGCCGGCAGCGAAATGGCACACGCGCCCGAGTTCGACTACGTGATCATCAACGAGGACTTCACCACGGCGCTGGCGCAACTCGCCGCGATCGTCACCGCCACCCGGCTGCGCTACGGCAGCCAGGCGGCCCGACACCACGACCTCTTTGCTCAGCTGGGAATTGGCAGTTAGCCTCGCGCAAGCGCGAGCCGGCGGCTCGCCGTTGCACCGTCGGCAGGTTTATCAATTTGCGTATGGGCCTGCGCCCGACCGAGCATTGAAGCCCGCGCGGGTGTGCCGGCTCGGTGAGCGCCGTCCCGCAGACCCGGCGATGAGGCCCACTTCGTCGCATGGCTGAATCCGATACCTGGGGCCACGTCGGATAGAATCGGGTCAATCCGATTTCCCTCCGAGAGACCGCCCATGGCTCGCATTACCGTTGAAGATTGCCTGAAGCACATTCCCAACCGCTTCCAGTTGGCGCTGGCCGCGGCCTACCGTGCACGCCAGCTGGCGCAGGGCCACACGCCCAAGATCGACACCAAGGACAAGCCGGCGGTCGCGGCGCTGCGCGAAATTGCGCAGCAAAAAGTCGGCATTGAAATGCTGCGCAAAGTACCGACGTAAGCCCTGTCGTGGCCTGCACCGTGTGACGCCAGCCCCGACGCCAGGCAAGCACGATGCGGCCCGAGGATCCCCCACTCCCCGCTAACCAGCCTTCCCAGCCCGGCTTCGCCCGACGCGCCGCCGAGGCGCTGAAAAAGGCGGTCTGGCGCAGCGATTCCCCTGACGCTCCATCTGCCAACGGCGTGGCGACCGTCGCCACGCTCTCGGATCGCGTCAAGAAGTACCTGCCGTCGTCAGACGTGCAGAAGGTCAAGGATGCATTCCGCTTTTCCGACGAAGCCCATCTCGGGCAGTTTCGCCGGAGCGGCGCGCCCTACATCACCCACCCACTGGCCGTCGCCGAGATCCTGACCGACTGGCGCCTCGACGGCTCCGCGATCCAGGCAGCCCTGCTGCATGACGTGCTGGAGGATTCCGGCATTCCGAAACAGCAGCTGGTGGAGAAGTTCGGAGCGGTCGTGGCGGAGCTGGTCGACGGCGTCTCGAAGCTCGACAAGCTGCAGTTCTCGTCGACCGAGCAGGCGCAGGCGGAGAACTTCCGCAAGATGCTCCTCGCGATGGCGCGCGACGTGCGCGTCATGCTGATCAAGCTCGCCGATCGGCTGCACAACATGCGCACGCTCGATGCCGTCGAGCCCGAAAAACGGCGTCGCATCGCTCGCGAGACGCTGGAGATCTACGCGCCGATCGCGCATCGCCTGGGTCTCAACAACCTGTTCCGCGAACTCGAGGAACTGAGCTTCCAGCACCTTCATCCGATGCGCTACCGCGTCCTGCAGAGGGCGGTGCTGGCGGCGCGCGGCAACCGGCGCGAACTGCTGAGCAAGATCCTGCAGTCGGTGCGCAAGGCGCTGCAGGAGCCGAAGCTCCGCGCCGAGGTCTACGGCCGCGAGAAAACGCTGTACGGCATCTACCGCAAGATGGTCGAGAAGAATCTCTCGTTCTCCGAGGTTCTCGACATCTACGGTTTCCGCATCGTTGTCGAGACGCGCAGCGAGTGCTACATCGCGCTCGGTGCGCTGCATGCGCTCTACAAGCCGGTGCCCGGCAAGTTCAAGGACTACATCGCGATCCCGAAAGTCAACGGCTACCAGTCGTTGCATACGACGCTGATCGGACCGTATGGCACGCCTGTGGAGTTCCAGATCCGTACGAAGGAAATGCACCACGTCGCCGAGTCCGGCGTCGCCGCGCACTGGCTCTACAAGGATGATGATTCGGATCTTTCGGAACTGCAGTCGCGCACGCACCAGTGGCTGCAGTCGCTGCTGGAGATCCAGCGCCACACCGGCGACTCGAGCGAGTTTCTCGAACACATCAAGGTCGACCTGTTCCCGGACAAGGTCTACGTATTCACACCGCGCGGCAAGATCGTCTCCCTGCCACGCGGTGCCACGGCGGTGGATTTTGCCTACGGCATTCACACCGATGTCGGAAACAAGTGCGTCGCGGCGCGCATCAACGGCGAGATCCAGGCGCTGCGCGCACCGCTGCGCAACGGTGACATGGTCGAGATCGTGACCGGCCCCGTAGCACGCCCCAACCCCGCGTGGCTGTCGTTCGTGCGCACCGGCAAGGCGCGCTCCGAGATCCGCCATTTCCTACGGACGATGAAGTTCGATGAGTCCGCAGAGCTCGGAGAGCGTCTGCTGGCACAGGCCGCGCGTCAGTTCAACCTTTCGCTTGCCAGTGTCAGCGATACGCAGTGGGATGAGGTGATCCGTCAGGCCGAAATCGAATCGCGCGCGGCGCTCTTTGCCGACATTGGGCTGGGCCGGCGCCTGGCGGCCGTGGTCGCGCGGCAACTGGCGATGGCGGCCGGCTCGGAGATATTCGGGGAAGCCCAAAACGGGAACGCCGCGCAACCCGCGGCCGCGCCGGTCGTGGTGCGCGGGACCGAAGGCATGGCGGTGCAGATGGCCAACTGCTGCCATCCGATCCCGGACGATCCGATCGTCGGCCATATCCGCAAGGGCCAGGGACTGGCAGTCCACCAGGCCGACTGCATCCACGCGCAGCGGGCACGCAAGGCGGACCCGGATCGCTGGATCGAACTCACCTGGGCACGGGACGCCGCCACGTTCTTCACCGTCGGCCTTGACGTGAACGCCATCAACGAGCGTGGCGTCCTCGGCCGGATCGCGGTGGCGATCGCCGAGGCCGATTCGAACATCCTCAACGTCCACGTCGACGACGAGGACGCGCGCATCGCGCTGATCCACTTCAAGGTGCAGGTGCGGGACCGCACGCACCTGGCACGCGTGATCCGCACGTTGCGGCGGGTCAAGCAGGTGGTGAAGGTGGTGCGGCCGCGTGGCGGCACCCGCGCCCATCCTCAGGACGCGGCGTAGCTTACGGCCAGGATTTCCAGCGTTTCGAGCCCGGCGGGCGTCTTCAGCTGGACCACGTCGCCTTCCCGCGCCTTCAGCAGTGACCGTGCAATCGGCGAGATCCAGCTGACGCGGCCGCGCGCCGGATCGACCTCGTCGATGCCGACGATCATGATCTGATGCTCCTGTCCCGAGGCTTCGTAGCGCACCGTCGCCCCGAAGAAGACCTGGTCGGTGGCGGGTCGAGTCGCCGGATCGACGACCTCGGCAATGTCGAGCCGCTTCGTCAGGAAGCGGATGCGCCGGTCGATCTCGCGCAGGCGCTTCTTGCCGTAGATGTAATCGCCATTTTCCGAGCGGTCGCCATTCGACGCCGCCCAGGAGACGACACGCACGACTTCCGGGCGCTCGGTTTTCACCAGGTGCGCGAGTTCGTCGCGCAGCCGGCGGTAGCCGGCCGGCGTGATGTAGTTGCGGACACCCGCGGGCAGTTCCGGGAGTTCGACGTCGTCGTCCTCGCCCGCGTCTTCCTTGACAAACGCCTTGCTCATGCCGTCCGGTGAACCGTTCCGCTGTTGGACCGTCTATTTTGCTCGCAACGCATGGCCGATGCCTGACCGATCGGCTACCGTGATCGCCGATCGATGCCGCAGGGAGCCGAGATGAACTTGTCCGCCAACTCAACCGCAACACGCACCGAGCAGGACAGCTTCGGTCCGATCGAGGTTCCCAGCTCCGCACTCTGGGGGGCGCAGACGCAACGGGCACTGGCACACTTTCCTGCCGGCGATCGCATGCCGCTGACATTGATTCACGCGATCGCACGCGTCAAGGGTGCGGGCGCGCGGGTCAACGCTGGCCTCGGCCTGCTCGACCGGCCACTGGCGAAGGCCATCGCAGCCGCCGCGGACGAAGTGGTCAGCGGCCGACACGACGAACACTTTCCGCTCCCGATCTGGCAGACGGGCTCCGGCACGCAGACCAACATGAACGTCAACGAGGTCATCGCCAACCGCGGCGCAGAACTGCTGGGCCAGGTGCGCGGCAGCCGCGCGGTGCACCCGAATGACCATGTGAACCGCGGCCAGTCGTCGAACGACGTGATCCCGACGGCGATGCACATCGCCCTGGCCCTCGCGATCAAGCAACAGCTGCTGCCGGCACTCGACGAGTTGCGCGCCACGCTGGCGGCCAAGTCGACGGCCTTCGATTCGATCGTGAAGATCGGCCGCACGCACCTGCAGGACGCCACCCCGTTGACGCTCGGGCAGGAGTTCTCCGGCTATGTCGCCCAGCTGGATTTCGCCCGTAGCGCGATCGAGGCCGGGCTCACATCGCTGTACCCGCTCGCCATTGGCGGCACCGCGGTCGGTACCGGTCTCGCAACGCATCCAGAATTCGGCGCCCGGGTGGCCGCCGACATCGCCGACTCCACCGGCCTGCCGTTCACGGTCGCGGCCAACCGCTTCGCTGCGCTGGCAGCGCACGAACCGATCGTCTTCGTGCACGGCGCACTGAAGACGCTGGCGGCCGCCCTCGCCAAGATCGCCAATGACGTGCGCTGGCTGGCAAGTGGACCGCGTTCCGGCCTTGGAGAGATCTCGATCCCCGAGAACGAGCCGGGCAGTTCGATCATGCCGGGCAAGATCAATCCGACGCAGAGCGAGTCGCTGCTGATGATCTGTGCGCAGGTGTTTGGCAACGATGTAGCGGTGAACTTCGGCGGCGCGACCGGGAACTTCGAACTCAACGTCAACAAGCCCTTGATCGCCGCCAATGCACTGGCGAGCGCGCGCCTGCTGGCCGATGGCATCCGCTGTTTCGAGGAACACTGCGCCCGCGGCATCGAGCCCCGCGAGGAGCGCATCGCCGAGCTGCTCGACCGCTCACTGATGCTGGTTACCGCGCTTGCGCCGCACATCGGTTACGACAAGGCGGCGGCCATCGCTCACAAGGCGCACCACGAAGGCACGACGCTGAAGCAGGCGGCGCTGGCGCTGGGGCACGTCACCGCCGACGAGTTCGACCGGCTCGTCGATCCGGCCGCAATGACTCGGCCGGCACCGTGATGCACCGGGGGCTGTGCAAAAGCCTGGCTAGACCACCCGGTTCGGAAACAGCGCCCGCAGCGTGGCGTGGAACAGGTCGGCAAACCGGTCAAACCGTTCTTTTCCCACTGGCCTTTTCGGGCAGACCCGTCGAACTGACTCTCAAGGGCGGGACACATGTCGCGTGGAGTCCGCCGTACGATTATTTCGCCGACGTATTCTTTCCGACGCTTTCGAGGATGGGACTCGATGCGGGGTGCTCTCTCGTTTCGTGGGGGTTCTATCCGGTCGGGTGCGGCGAGGTTTCCGTAAAGATTGGCGGAATCCGTCCAGGAAGCAAAGATCCGCCGAAACGCTTTCTCGGGGGCATTCACCTCGTCGAACGAGGGGACCTGATAGAGGTCAGCGGACGAGCGGTTGCCGCGAACCTCCCGAAAGACATCGCGGACCGCATGGCCCGGCGGGCGGTGGATATCCTCGGCGAAAAGGGATTCGTGTCGGACGTGACGCCGCTGCGCGTCGGAGGCCGCAGCACCGGCGCGGGGATCTTTCTGACGGCGCGCTACGCTCACGCGCTCGCCGGGTTCAGCGCGCTGGGGAAAAGGGGGCTTCCCGCTGAGCGGGTAGCGCTCGACGCATGCCGGGATTTTTTCGCCTTCCACAAGACAGGCGCGCCGGTCGAAAGACACCTGGCCGACCAGCTCGTTCTCCCCCATGGCGATCGCCGAGGGGCGTTCCGAGATGGCCGTCGAGTGCGTGACAACGCATCTTCTCACGAACGCCCATGTGATACGCCAGTTCGTACCTGCGGCGATCGAGATCGAAGGTGACGAGGGCGATGCCGGAAGGGTCGTTGTCGGCGGGATCGGGATGGGCTGCTAGCTCGATGGTCCGTCGTTGAGAAACGAAAGGGGCATGTTTTGAAACATGCCCCTTCGCGCCTTCGCGCACGCGAGTCGTTTGGCGAACAGTGCCTCTAGAAGAAATAGCTGAAGTGCAGGTCCACGCGGTTGTCGATCCCCGTCTCGAGCCCCTTGTACTCCGTCACCCAGTGGTAATACTCGCACGCGATCTGGAAAGGCTGCCACGGGCGGTACCGCGCGCTCACGAATCCCACCCAGTTGAGTGTGCGCCCCGTGTACGTCGTCAAGACGAGCTCCGCGGCATCAACGTCTTCGTATGACGGTACGTCCTCATCGTCGGGATCGTCCACAGATCCGCCGATGTAAAGCTGAGTTTTGTCGGTCGGCTTCGTGGCGAGCTGAGCCCATCCGCCCCTCGCGTCGATCTCACAGCCCGTGAGCACGTTGATGTTCTGCCCGATGCCGCCTCTCACGTCGCTCAGATTGCTGCCAGTCCAACCTTCGCCTTCGATGGCCACGCGAGAGCTGAGCGGCAACGAGAGGTCGAACCCCGCCGACCACGATTCCCATCCCGTCTCGCCCTTGAACGGCGTGTCCGTTTCCTCTTTCGCGTAGTGTCCCCACAGGCCGGCCTTGATCGGCCGTTCGGCATAGAGTGTCTGCTCCATCCCGACTCGTGCTTGGATATTTGGGAGAGCGGAGGACGCGCCGTCGAGCAGACCGTCCTTGTCGAGATCCATCGCATCGACTGCGCCTGTCGCGCCGAGCGAAACTGCGATGGAGACATTCCCGTTCTCGGTCTTCGGCGCGCAGGTCACGCGCACCTGCGGAGCTCTGTCTCCCAGGTTGCCGGCGTTCCAGAGAACACCGTCGGTGTGAATCTCCGGATAGAGAGGAGACAAGAGCTGCCAGGTCTGTCCGCCGAGGAGCCTGAAGGCGCCGTAGGCGACCTCGAAGTACGCGTGCCGCATGCGAAGGCCCGCGCGGGATTCCGTGCCGGCGTTCTGAAAGTCGATCTCGATCTTGCCCGATCCCGTGATTTCGTCGGAGAGAGCGATGGAACCGACGTTGATCCCGAAGCGCGTGACGCGTGGATAGATTGTCAGATGGGAGTTGTCTTTCAGGCCCACGATCGCGTCTTCAGGAAGGGCCCACATGGCGTACTGGTGGTTCTGCATGCGCGAGTCGTCCCAGACGGCGTCGACGCGCAAGAACCCGTAGAACGAGACGGTCGGCTTCTCCGCCTCCTTGGCCTGCGCTCGAACGCTTGACGGCGCGCTGGCGAGCGCGAAGATGCAAACGATGGTCACTGCGGGCCAAATCCCAAGTGCCGCCAGACCGCGGATCCTGTCAATCTCGGACGAGAGTCTGCGTACGAATCCTGTCACGACCGTTGCCTCCGTGGTTTGTCCCCGCACGTGCCCGGCGAACCGTTTCACGTGCGGGGGAGTGCGATAGCTTCAGCGCCGACGAAATATCCGGTGATGATAGCAGGAAACACGGAGGGCGTCGAGAAAAGAAGCGGACTTCGCCCGCGGTTCGCGAGAGATCGGGATCGGTCTCCGGCACTGTCTCCGAGTGCGGCGATTGACGCGAGGGGCCGATGCGCGTACAATGGCGAACGAATCAGCGCATGTATCCGCTTTCCAGGAGGATTCTCATGGTCAAGGCAACGACGTTTTTTTCAACCCTGACGACTATTGGATGCACCGCGGTGCTGGCGTTGTTCCTGGGGTGTTCGGGAGGGGGTGGTGGAGTGGATGTGGACGACGACTCTTACCCGTCCCAGGTAACCGATCTCCACGTCAAATCGGTCACGGCGAGCACGGTCACTCTCGAGTGGACGGCGCCGGGCGACATCGACACCGTCGGCACGGCGGCGTCGTACGACATGCGCTACTCGACTGTGCCGATCACCTGGATGAATTGGGATTCGGTGCAGGTGAAGAAGCTCTCGGGCGAACCTGAGCCGAGTTCATTCGGGTCGACGGACACCATGCGGGTCACGGGCCTTTCCGAAAACATGTCCTACTATTTCGCGATCACGGCTCAAAGCCATGGGGGCGGCTTTTCCTGGCTCTCGAACTGCGCCCACGCCGTGTGTTTCGATGACTACGAGGTGACGTTCCCCGATCCCCAGTTCGAACAAGTCATTCGTGAGACGATCGCCAAACCGTCGGGAGCGATTCACCGATCAGATCTGATCGGAGTCGAGTTCATCGACGCGAACGATCATTCGGTGACCGACCTCTCGGGAGTCGAGCACTGCATCGATCTGAATGCGATCTTCTTCTGGAACAACTCGGCAAGCGATCTTGCGCCGCTCGCCGGGCTCGTGCATCTGAGAAGCATCCAGGCGGGGTGGAACGGGATCGCCGACATCGGCCCCCTGGCCGGGTTGGTCAATCTCGAGCAGCTCATACTTACCGACAATGCGATCACTGACATTTCCCCCCTGGACGGGATGACCAAGCTCACCGACATCAACCTCTCGGGAAACAACATCACGAACATCGACGCTCTCGCCGGAAAGCCCGCGATGACAATGCTGGCGCTGGAGCGTAATCAAATCTCCGATATCAGCGCGCTATCGGGCTTGACGAAGCTCACGGTCCTCGATCTCAAGTCGAACGAGATCAGCAGCGTCGATGCGCTCAGCGGCATGAACGATCTCGAGATTCTCTATCTGGACATGAACAAGATCGACGCCGTGACGGCGCTCGGCGGGATGACGAAGCTCAAGACGCTCACTTTCTACGACAACCTGGTTGTAGACATCACGGCGCTCGCGGGTCTAACGAACCTCGAGCTTCTCGTTCTGACGGACAACGGCATCACCGACGCCGGTCCTCTTTCGGGTTTGAACAAGCTGAAAGATCTGTATCTCAACTTCAATCAGATCGGCGATCTGACCGCTCTTTCGAGTCTGACGAACCTCCAGAAGCTCTACGCGGGGAACAATCCGATCTCCGATGTGTCCGGGCTCGCGGGCTTGACGTCCCTGATCGAGCTGAGCCTTCAGCAGTGCCAGGTGATCGACGTCACGCCGCTGCAGGGGCTCGGGAGCCTGGACAGGCTGGTGCTCGTCTACAATCAGATCGTCGATGTCGAGGCGATCGCGGCGAACAGTGGTCTCCAGACCGGGGATTACGTGTATCTCGCGGGGAATCCGTTGTCCACGGAGACTGTCGCGGTCGACGTCAAGGCGCTCAAGGACCGAGGCGTGATCGTGGATATTTGAACGGCATCGAGCTGATGGCTCGCGCGCCGCTACTTCAAAAAAACCATCTTCTTCGTCTCGGCACGGGGTCCTGCGACGAGACGGTAGAAGTACACTCCCGACGCCACGGGCTCGCCGGCGTCGTTCCGTCCTTCCCACGCCACGGAAAAGAGCCCCGGCCCCTCGACTTTCTCCACAAGACTCCGGACGAGACGCCCGTCAACATCGTACACGCGGAGCGACACGGCCATCCTCTCCGGCAATTCGTAAGCGATGCGTGTGGCGGGGTTGAACGGATTAGGCACGTTCTGGTGGAGCGCGAAGGCGTAACCCGCCGGACGGTCGCCGATGCCGGTCACCGGCGAGAAGAACGCCGGCGCCGAATAGCCGCCTGCGTACCCGTCAGCGTCCACCGCGGAGATCCTGTAGTAGAGCGAGTCCGGGGGCAGTGCGAGCGCCACGCTCGAATCCGTCCCGGCGACGAGCGTCACGAAGTTCGTCAGCGACGGGATGAAATCCTGCGCTTCGTCCCCGTAGACCGCATAGCTCGCAACGTCACCCTCGGGGTTACGACTCCATGAGAGGAGAACCTGGCCGCCGCTCGACGAAGCGCCAAGGTTCTTCGGATACGACGGTTGATCCATCGTGAACGCATGCGAGCCGTAGATCCCCATGTCACCCCGCGATCCATCGGGGTCGCCGTACGCGGTTCCTGGCCGGCCCGCGTCGATCGCCGGCGAATGAAGTCCGAGGTGGTAGTCGCCGCCCGAGGGATCCACGAAAAGGGGATTGGCGGAAAGAGACCCGATGCCCGGCGTGCATCCCGAGTAATCGCCTCCCGTGTTGTTCCACGCGAGGTTGTAGCTCAACGCCGGAACGGGCGATCCGGTGCACGACACCCCCATGCCGGTCGAGTTCGACACGATGTTGTTGAACACGACGATGCCCGAAGTTCCGATCGATATGCCGGCAACCCCCGCCGATGTGTTGCCGTCAAGAGTGTTGCCGATGATCTCGCCTGATGGGAGGTTGCCCACCGCCAGCGCTCCCCCCGAGCTCGTCGCATTGTTTTCGGCGAACAAGCTGTGTCTGACAGAGAACTGGGAGCCGCCGGCGTATACGCCTCCACCCATCATGCCGGTGTTTGAAACGAACGACGAACCCGAAACAACGACAAGGGAGGTGTCCATCACCGAAAGGCCGCCGCCGATGACCGCGGATGAGTTGCCGAGAAAGTCGACCCCGTCAACGAGGGCCGTCGAATGCTCTACTGCCGCTCCACCGCCAAACAGCGAGGCCGTATTGCCGTTCACCGTCCCCGACGCCACCGTCACGCCAATGCAGTCTTCGATGTAGAGGCCGCCGCCGTCTCGGGCTTGTCCATTCCCCGTCACGGTGTTGCCGGTGAGCGCGATGTTCGAAGAATTCAAGAGCGCGATGCCGCCGCCGATCCGCGGCTGCTCAGTTCCTGTGAGCGTATTGTCCGAAATCGTATTGTTCGCGAGGCTTCCCGTGCACTGGCGCAAGTACACGGCACCGCCCTGTGTGGCAGAGTTGTTGTGAATGTAGTTGTCGCGTATGTCTACAGCGCACCCATTGGCGAAGATCGCACCGCCGACGCCGTAACCCTCCGGCGACCCCGCGCCGTTCGAGCGAATCTCGCAATTCGCGACGACAGCAGTCCCTCCGACAAACCGCACCGCACCTCCGAAGTAGGCGGCGAACGGGACGACGTCGTATGCGCCGGTGCCGTTCTGGAGGAGAAAACCATCCAGTCCTCCGGCTCCCTCGGCCACTCCGATGAACGTGGCGTTTCCGTCGAGATTCAGAACCGTTTTTCCCGTCTCGAGATTTCTCTGTGTAAACGAGGTGTTCCACCCGCCGTAGAGCAGAACGCCCTTCTGGACGATGATCGAGAAGTCGTCGAACGTCGTCGATGCGACGAAAACCGTGTCTCCGTCGAATGCGGCCTCTATCGCGTTCTCGAGAGAGGTGGCCGCGTCGAGGGGAACGACGTACGGCGGGTGATCGCCGCCCGACGGCGAGTAGTAGTGGCGGGTCGTGGATCGAATCTCGAACGCCCCTGGGAGGGTCGCGTATTGGCCGTCCCTGTTGATCACACGGAGATCCCGCAATCCGGGTGGGGCCGAGGCGAGGACCGACACCTGCGCGGTGATCGTGGTTCCCCCCTCGATCGTCATGGTGTGAACGAACACGTCCGATCCGAAATCGAGTCTCACACCGGGGTAAAAGTCCGTTCCGGTCACGGTCAACGTGGCGGCTAACCCGTGACGTCCGTACGGTGGATCCACCGAAGCGAGCGTCGGCGAAGGCAGGAGGGGCGGTTCGTCGGGGGCGCAGGGGTTCGTGACCTCCCAGCCGACGTGCGTCACCGTGTACTGGCAGAGCGAATACGAGTTCGCCTTCATCATGCAGTCCCGGGAATTCTCGTTGCAGTCCTCGCAGTTGGCGTTCAGAGCGCCGTTCGTGCAGATCGACGTGCACGAGTACGATCCGCAACCGCCCGAGTACTCGTCGCACGCTCCGAAGATGTGGCCGGTTTCGTGAGCGAAGACCTGCGCGGTCGTCCACCCTTGCACCCGGTACAGCAATACCGTATACGGGCCGTACCAGTACGCGTAGGCCGTTGCGCCGCCGGGGAATGACGTCGAGGCAGGGACGGGGTTGTAGGGGATGAACGCGGAATAGGATCGGTTCGTCTGGTAATACGACCGCTGCCAGGTGTTGAAAGCGCGCACCCGGTCGAGACGTGAGCCCGATGTGTAGCCGAAGTTCGTCATGATCTCGGTCACCCAGATCTGTTCGTAGGATGTGTCGTGGAGGATGGGCTCGGTCCACTGCTGACACCGGGGGTCGAACCCCGAGTAGTAGTTGATGAGAAACGTGACCCAACAATCTCCGTGCCCGGCCGCCCGGCTCGCCCACCAGAGGAGTGCTGTGCTCACTCCCGACAAGTAGCGCTGCATGCTCTCGGGGGTCCACGTGTAGAGATCGGGATCCGAACCCGTTCCGTCGCTTTCGATGAAGAAGAGCGTCACCGCCACCGTCCCGGTCATGTAGTCGCTGTTTCCCTCTGGCGCGGGCGACGATGGATCCAGAAGGAGTCCCTGGTCCGCGAGGGCCTCCATGTCCAGCCCCGCGGAGCGCAAGTTCTCCATGTACGCTTCTTCGTCCATCGCCTCCGGGACGAACACGTCGGGCTCGCGCGGCGTCGAAGAACCGGCGGGCGGAGCGGTCTGCATGAATTCGGAATATTCAGCGGCGATATCCCCGCGTACCGCGGCGTTGAAGAACTCGACCATCGCGCTCGACTGCGGATCGTGTGTCCTGACCTCTCCGGGACGGACTTCGCTGTAGTAGATCTCCCGTATGCCGGCCTTGCCGACGAGAGCATCCCTCGACTCGATCGGCACCCATCCTATGAGAACGGACGGGGGAGACATGATGGCCACCGTTCCCCCGTATGCATAGATCATTCGCCGGGCGAGATGGAGCGAAGGGATATCCTCGGTGTCGAGAACAACAAGACTCAATCCGTCCAGAAAAGACAAGTCGCTTTCCTCCGGCCCAGCCGCGAAAGCCGCCGGAAGGCACACGAGGAAAAACACGGAGATCACGGACAAAGTGAGTAATCGGTGGACCATCGGAGAATCGCTCCTGCTGTTGGTGGTTCGCTTGCCCGAAAACCGGGAGAGTGGGCGGCATCTGGATGACGTGCTGTATTGTAGCACGTGGACCGGATGATCTCAATGATGTCGTGACCGATGGGCCGGGAATAGGAAGAGACATCGTGACCGATGGGCGGGATCGATGAGCCGTGACTCGGACTACTTCAAGAAGCAAGATCTTCCTCGCGGCCGCCTGTCCGCCGGCTTCGATCCGCACAAGATAGACTCCGGACGCGACGAGCCGAACCGCCGTCATCCCGGCCATCCCACGACGCGACGTGTTCGCCCGCCGTCTTCGGCTCGGTCACGAGAGTCCGGACCACGCGGCCGGATATGTCGTAGATCGCAAGATTCACGGTCCCAGTGGAGGGGAGTGAGAAGGGAATCGTCGTGCCCGGATTGAAGGGATTCGGATAGTTCGGACGAATCGTCACACGCCGGCCGGCGGGTGAGGGGAGCACTGCGGTGTAGACTTCCGGCGGCGCGAACTTCGCGAGGAAAACGTCGAAGTCTCCGTTGCACATGAGCGACGCATTCCCGAAATCCAACGCCCCCCCGAAGCTTCCCGTGAGAATCGTGTTTCCCGACCGATCGACGGCGATGCTCCGGGTCTCCTCCCAGTCCACATCGCCGAATCTCCGGCTCCACACGTGGGCTCCGCTCGGATCGAACTTCACGAGGAAGAGGTCGTACGTGCTCCCGACCTGTATCAGCGGTCCGCCGCCGAAATCCAGCGTGCCGACAAAGTACCCGGTGAGATACACATTGCCCGACGAATCGACGGCGAGACTCTGCGCGTGCTGATAGTCCTCGTCGCCGAACTTGCTCCACTCGTTCCCGTTCGAGTTGAATTTCGCGACGAAGATATCTCCGCCGTCGCTCACCAGAGGTCCCTTGCCGAAGTTGACGACGCCGTCGAAATCCCCCGTGATGAAGATGTTGCGCGAAGGATCCGTGGCGACGGCCCACGACGCTTGCCACTCGGCATCGCCGTACCGCCGGCTCCACACGTAGGTTCCGCTCGCGTTGAGCATCGCTATGAAGATGTCGCCGCTCCCCGCGCTCACCAGCGACCCGCCGCCGAAATCCACCGTCCCGTAGAACTCGCCGGTGAAGAGCACGTTTCCCACGGCGGAGACGGTGACGCTTCGGGCCACCTGCCAGTCGCCGTCGCCGTACCGCTGGCTCCACACATGGTTCCGTCGGATTGGAACTTCGCGACGAAGATGTCTTCGCCCCCGGCGCTCACCAACGGTCCGCCGCCGAAATCCACCGTGCCCCGAAAGTAACCCGCGATGACCACGGCCCCGGACGGATCGGCCGCGACGCTCAGCGCTTCCTGGTAATCGTCGATGTCGCCGAAACGTCGACTCCACACGTGCGTGCCGGATGGATCGAATTTCGCGAGAAAGATGTCGTAGCCCCCCGCGCTCACGATCGATCCGCCGCCGAGATCCAGTTTGCCGCCGAAGCTACCCGCGAGGAACACGTTTCCCGACGCGTCGACGGCGACGCTCTGCGCTCCGGTGAAACACGTGCTGCACCGACTTGCCGGCTCCACAGGTGGCGCCCGCTCGGGTCAAACTTCGCGAGGAAGATGTCTTCGCCGCCGACGCTCACGAGCTCGTCCGCCGCCGAAATCCGCTTTGCCGGAAAAGGCGCCCGCGAGGAACACGTTTCCCGACGTGTCGACGGCGACACTCGTGCCCGGATGCCCAGGACTCGTCGCCGAACTGCTGGTTCCACATGAGAGGCGGTGAGACGCAAAACGCAGCCGGTGTGAGCACAAGCATAACGAAAGCGGAGAGGATGAGAACCCGTGGATGCATGCCAATCCTCCGTCTTGTCGCGCAGAATGGAAACTGTGAATTTTCTATCGTTTAGTATACACCCAGACGCATTCGCCTGTCGAGCGGAAACACAAGAACGACGCCGGATTCTGCACTGAGTCCCTTTCTCTTTTCATCGACGCGGAGTGCTCTCGGTGAATTGTCGCGTTGATTCCAGGAACAATTGCTGACCCTCGGCGAGTTCTTGGCTTCCGTATAGGTCGCGTGGGGTTCGTCGCGGTATCGGCGTTTCTCGGACGCACTCGAAGGACTTCGTCGTTCTCTGATCGGTCTTTCGAAGGGGCTTCGATGGAGAGTCGTCGCGCGAGGTTCCCGCCTGTTGCTCGCGTCAGCGGCGACGCCGCGCTCGTTCACGCAAAATCGCGCGTCAACCGCATGGTCGCATCGCGGGCACCGATTTTGCTGTCAGTGCTCAGTGTCGTCACGGAAGAGGTTCGGCGATGCAAAGGCACGTCATAGCGAAGTGCGGCCTGGCGTACGGATGGGTTTTCGCCAGCGCGATATTCCTCTTGCTCGGCGCGGCGTGCTCCCATCCGGCGACGGGCCCCGACACGTCGCAGACACCGCCCGGGAACTGCCGCGACAGCGAATGTCCGGTGGGAGAGGAGTGCGGTGGAGCGGGGTGCCTTTCCGTCCGGCCTACGCTCTACTCGCATATTCAGCTCGCCTCCGTGCTCTTGCGGGACTACAAAGACGACGGGGAAATCACGTGGCGCGCGCAGCACGCCGATTTGCTCATAGGCAAGGCGGCGGTTTACGCCGACGAACTTCGTTCGGCGAATCCGAACGTCCGTCTCTTCGACTACACGACATTTCGCTATTTCTCGGCGAGCGCTGACGCCGAAGAGTGGGCTGCCTCGAACGGCTACTCGACCGAAGACTTTTTCCTGCACTATCGCGAGGACGTCCGCGTCCCGGGCTATGAATCCATCGTACTCGTTCCGGGCTTCGCGCCGGGCGTCGTTCCGGGCGTGGAACCCGAATGCGGCGCCGGACGACCCCCCGGCCTCCGCGACTAATCGGTCGCAGTCCCGAGCGTTCGGGCTGGCGGATGTCTGGCACGAACCGTGGACTCTCGCGAACATCACGGACCCCGGGTACCGCCTGTACCTCGTCGACAAAATGGAGCGTCAGCTCGACGGATCGTTGTACGGCGCAGTCAATGCGAGCGGCCCCGCCGAGGGGCTCATGGTCGACCACGGTGTGTACTACCCGCGGCTCGGAGAAGGGATGCTCGACAAGACAGGCGAGTTCTACCAGCTTCCGCTCGATGATGCCCATCCGTACGCACTCGGGTTCTTGTCGTTCTACACGGAGCTGCGCGAGGCTTTGGAAAGCCGGATGCCCGGCACGGTCGATGTCATGCCGAATTTCAGCGACGCGGGCTATTTCGTCTGTGCGGACCCGTTGTCGCAGGGAGCCCTCGATCTCGTCGACTGGGCGTGGGCGGAAGTGTGGGTTCTGTATCGGGCGATCAGTTCTCCGACGAAAGGTTCCTATCGCGCGATCACGTACGAAACGGATTACGAAACCGTCGTGGCAAACATCGTCCGTCAGACGCGCTCCGGAGGGCGGACGGTCCTCGGCGCGCGCGATCTGGCGTTCGCGCCGACGGGCACCGATCGTGGGAAACTCTTCACGCTCGCGCTCTATTACCTCGTCCACAATCCGAACACGTTCTACGAATTCGAATCGCTGAACAGTCACAGCTACCAGGCGCACATATCCCAGTGGCAGTGGAATCCGGCCGTCGCGTACGACATCGGCCAGCCCGCGCCAGTTGCCGGCGGGCACGTCGATTTCGAAGGCGAAACAGGAACAACCGAGCACTACGAGTTTGCCGCCGGGCCGGATCCGTACAATCCATCTCTCACGTACCACGTGCTCGCCCGCAATTTCACGAACGGCATGGTGCTCGTGAAGATGCTGCCGAATGGTTCTGTGGTGGACGGCGCATCGATCACGACCCACGCGCTCGACAGGCCCTACAAAATCCTCCGCGAGGACGGCACTCCGGGCGGCGAAGTCGTCACGGAGGTTTCCATACGGAACAACGAGGGAATCATCCTCGTCCTTCCGTGACGGTCGGGGAATCACCGACGTACGGACCCACGGTACGCCCGTCTCCTCCAAGGACTCGCCTAACGGATGATGATACAACGACTTAGTTGGCTCGATTGAAATCCCCGCCAAACGGGACTATATTAGACATGTCAATCTCGCCGATCCTCCAAGCGGGTGTTCTCGATGTTGAAAGGAATCGCGCGCTCTTCCACCGCGAGGTACTGGCATCGTCTCGAAGACGGCCGTATCCAATGCGATCTGTGCCCCCGGCTGTGCAAGGTCCAGGACGGACAGCGGGGGATGTGTTTTGTCGGGGCTCGCGAGGGCGAGCAGCTGGCGCTCACGACGTACGGGCGCTCGAGCGGTTTCTGCATCGATCCCGTCGAGAAAGAAGCCCCTGAATCCCTACTTACCCGGGGACGTCGGTTCTGTCGTTCGGGACGGCGGGATGCAACCTGGCGTGCAAGTTCTGCCAGAACTGGGACATCAGCAAGTCCCGGGAGATCGATACGCTCGCTGACGAAGCGTCGCCCCGAGCAGATCGCGCGCGCGGCGACGGCCATGGGTGCCGGAGCGTGGCGTTCACGTACAACGATCCGGTGATCTTCCTCGAGTACGCGGTCGATGTCGCGAAGGCGTGCCACGAGATGGGCGTCAAAACGGTGGCGGTGACGGCGGGGTACATCTGCGAGGAACCGCGGAAGGAGTTTTTCGCCCACATGGACGCCGCCAACGTCGATCTGAAGGCGTTCACCGAACGGTTCTACAGAGATCTCTGCGCGGGCGGGCTACAACGTGCTCGACACGCTCGTGTATATCAAGAAAACACAGACGTCTGGGTCGAGATCACCACTCTCATCATACCGGGGGAGAACGACTCCGATGAGGAGATCGACGCGTTGACGCGCTGGGTATGCGGGAACCTCGGTCCCGGTGTTCCGCTCCATTTCAGCGCCTTCCATCCGGATTGGCGAATGTTGAACAAAGCGTCCGGACGCCGCCTTCCACGCTCGCCCGGGCCCGCGAGATCGCGATGCGCAACGGCCTCCGATACGTGTACACGGGAAACGTCCACGATGAAGAGGGCGGGAGTACGTACTGCCACAACTGCGGCGAACGGCTCATCGGGCGGGACTGGTACATGATGACGGCGTGGAACCTCACCGAGCAAGGCACGTGCTCCCGGTGTGGGACGCGGTGCGCCGGCGTTTTCGACGCACGGCCCGGCACGTGGGGCGCAAAGCGGGTTCCCGTGCGCATGGCGGATTTCGCGCCGTGAAATCAGTTAATTCTCTCAACGCGGGTCGTTGTTCAAAGACCCCCACTTCCACTGCGCCGCTTTGCCTTACACGCGCTCGCCAGTTTCTGCATGCTTTTCGCCGGATGCTCCAACGATTCCTCCGTCACTCCGCGTTCGAAAGAAACGTGCACTGATTTCGCCGCGTACGTTCACCTCGAGGCAAGCATGGCGGCGCAGGGGACGGCTCGACGAGCGGTCTTTCACGATGGGCTTCTCTACGCGGCGAGCGGCGACGCCGGAGTTCATGTCATCGATCTTCTCCGCGCCGGACGATCCGCTTCTCGTCGCCACGGTCGATACGCCCGGTGCGGCGATGGATGTCGCGCTATCCGACACGCTTCTTTTCGTGGCCGACGGCAGTCTCGGGGCTTCGAGTCGTCGGCGTACGAGATCCGAGCCATCCCGTGGAGCTCGGGAGCGTCGGCACTGCGGGGGAGGCGCTTTCGTCGCTGTTCGGGAAACGACCGTCTATCTTACCGATGACGTGGGGTTGCGCGCCGTCGATGTCAGCGATCCCTCGACTCCGTGTTCGTTGGAGGGGACAACACGGCCGGCCGGGCGAACGACGTCGTGTTGTTGGGGAACTGCGCATACGTGAGCGACTCCGAGCTCGGGCTCCGCGTGATCCCGATTGTGTCGCCGACGACGTACGATCCGATCGCCATTCTTCCGATTCCCGGGGAACCGCAAGGGATCGATGGCGAGGGGACCACAGTGTACGTCGCGGCCTATAGCGGAGGGGTTCGTGTCGTCGATGTTGCTGTTCCTTCGCATCCGGCGCTCATCGGCGGCGTGAACACGCCGGAGGAGCGACGGACGTGTCCTTCTCCGGAGGTTATCTGTACGTCGCCGATCGCTCTCTCGGTGTCGCGGTCGTTCGGGCGGAGCGGCCGTCGGCTCTCGAGATGCTCACCAGCGTCCACACACCGGGCGCGGTGGTCGGAGTCACGGCGAGCGGAAGGGTTCGTCGTCGCCGCGTGCGGGGAAGCGGGACTTCACGTCGTCGAGTCGGCCAACCCCGAGCCGGCGCCGGTCGTCTCGGTCCTCGCGACGCCGGGTGATGCGCGAGGCGTCTTCTTCGTCGGGGAAGCCCTCTATCGTTTGCGACGGCCGGGGGCGGGATCCAGGTGGTAGACGTTGGCGAACCCGACGCTCCGCGAATCGTGAACACCGTTACGCCGTTCGGAAATCCCCAGTTCCTGGCGGCCCAGAACGGCGTCGCTTACGTGACCAGTGGGTCTGGCCTGTCAGGCGGCTCGATGTTCATGACCCGTTCTCGCCGATCGTTCTCGAATCCATGGACGCCGAGGCGGAGAAACTGGCTGTCGCCGATACTCTTCTCATTCTGGTCGGGCAATTCGGCACCGTGGGAGTGTATCGCGTGCAAGGGGAGAGCCCTCCCGTGTTTCGTGGTGAAACGAAGACCGGCGATCTCGCGCTCGACGTGATCGTCCAGGGATCCCGGTCGTTCGTGGCCAATGGGGCATCGGGGGTGATGGTGCTCGATCTCACGCAGCCCACGGATCCCCGGATTGTCTCCGCCCTTCCGCTCGACGGCGTCTGCCATCGTATCGCTCCCTTCGGTCACTATTTGCTGGTGGCCGCTGGAGTCGGGGGCCTTCACGTCGTCGATATCGCCGTCCCGACGGCGCCTGTTTTTCGCGCGACGCTCGACACGCCGGGGTTCGCGTCTTACGTTTCCGCGACGGGCTCCACGGCGTATGTCGCCGATGAATCGGCGGGTGTTCACGTAGTGGATCTGCTGGATCCGAGTCATCCGCGCTTCGTGGGGACACTCCGAACGAACGGACGGGCCGTCGGGGTTGCGGGCACCGATCTTTTTCTCTACGCCGCCGATCTCGCCGACGGCCTGGTAACCGCACGCGCCCAGTGCGCGAACCGGTGACGGGGACCCACACGGGTGGAGTGTTTGCGCCTGCAAAAAGACCGACTCAGCCCCCCCGGGGGACCGAACATGCAGTTTGATCCATTTACAGTCCGGACCCTACGTACTATAGTGATGGAACCTCAACAAAGTAGCGCAGCCGAGCGATAGAACATCTGGAGCGACATACATGGATAGCCTTAAGTACGACCGGTTCCTCGATCTGAGAGGGTTGGAGTGTCCTATCCCCGTTGTGAAGGCGAGGGAAGAGATTGGACGAATGCTCATAGGAGAGGTCTTGAGAGTTTTCGCCGCCGATCAACACTCGCTGAAAAACTTCCAGGGCTGGGCTCACACCGCGAAGAACATCGTTCTCATCGCCCAGGGCATCGACAACACGAACGGCAGCGTCTACTTCATTCACTATATCCGCAAGATTCTCTGACGGACACTGAATCAAAAGCTCACGTGAAGCAATGTGACACCCGCTCCGGGATCTCGAGACTCCGCGTTGACGACCGGACGGAAAGCCACTGCCGGGATATTCCAGTCGACTCCATCCCGGTCGATTCGAAGGAGCGCCGATGACGGATGGTCTCTCGTGGCAACGTGGTAGATTCCGTAGCCCAAACCACCGCAAACGCCGCCGACAAAGAACCACTTGAGGATGTCACCTGGTTGTCGTCCGCGATGAGGGCGACGGCGCCACCCAGCACCAACCCGCCCAGCCCGCCCCATGCCGTTGACTTCGCAATCGTGAGGAACGCGTTTTCCTCGCCCTGTCGCACGACGGTCACCTGAGCGCCCGCCGTCATGACTGTAACCACACATAAGACCAGAACGATGGCTGCAACTCGCATCATTCGACCTCCTGGGGTCCGAATCCCGAACGAACCAACGTGACAATCCAAAGCGAAGGCCGGCGTCAAATCCGTTGCCGATTTTCACGTTGAACAGGCCGGCGTCAGTATAGCTGTCACGAACGACAATTGCAATCAGGCACTTGGCCGGCCGGAACTCGTGACCGGCGAGAACGGACCGGCGATAACGAATCGTTGCCGCCGCCGCTGGAATGTCGTATACTACCGGCGTACCCCACGCTACTTGACCGCACAAACAGGGGGTGGTCGCAATGGTCCATCGCACTCGAACTGTGCATCTCCTGACCGCAATCCTCACGCTCTTTCTCGTCGGTCTGATGTTCTCATGCAGCGAAAACCCGACCAGCACGGGCGCCCCTCCCGCAATGGAGGGATCGGGAAACATCGATCCCGGCGCTGGCGATCGGTTTCTGCTCTCCAGCGTAGACATGGGGCAGGGGTGGGCCGGCAGCGTGGAGGTTTGGGCGTACGATCTCTCGGTTGAGTCGGACTCCGTGGTCGGGTTCGATCTCGTTCTCGTCAACGGAACGGACCACAACATCGTTCCTCCGATTCATTTTGTCATCACGAGCGTCGTGCCCAACACGGTGACCGTCCTCAATGCCGACGGATACTACCGGGATCGCCATCCGTTTTTCGATTTCAGCAACGACGCCGGCGAAGATAGCCTTCTCGCTCCTGGGGAATCGACGGCTCGCGTCCATGCGAGGTTCGGCTGGCCTGAGCCGATGGCGTTCAGCATCGGTTTTCGACTTGTGATCGGCGAACAGCAGGTCGACGGACTCATCGCCGGTGTGGTGTTCCAGGACGTCAACGAGAACGGTGTCTACGACAGGGACATCGAAAACGGAATCCCTGGTGTCCCCGTCGAGCTCGTCGCCGCGTGGGGGGACAGCAATCGGACGACGGTGGCGATAGTCGCCTACACGGATCGATTGGGACGGTACGAGTTCGGGAATCTTCCCGCGGGAGTGTACAAGGTAACGATGCTCGCGGATCAGTGGGCGCGGCTTACCACACCTAACCCGCTGCTCGTGACGCTCGTCGGGCTTCCCGACGGAACGGTGAGCAGTTTCCTCGAGGCGCACTTCGGCGTGGCGGGTTCGTCCCGCCGCCCCCGCAGCCCCAACCCGTGTTCGGTCCCGTTCCCGTCGGTCCGGGATCCCGGCTGGGAACGCGAGTGGACTCGACGTTCGTCATTCCACCGCCGATGCTGCCCTTCCCGCCGGAGGGGAACATCTACTACTTGCGCGTGGAACCGCCCGTGGTCATGGGTCCGTACCCGATGTGGATTGACAAGGTGTCGGTGTTGATCGACGGTCAGGGCGTCTACAAGTTCGAATGTCCGCCCGACAGCCTCTGCAATCCGCCTGCCGATAGGCTGCCGCTCGACCCTGCGCTGACGGGAGAAGGGGAGCACACGATCAAGATCGAGGTGCTCGGAGTCGAGATGTCTTGGGTGAATGTGAGCATCGAGCACCCTCTCTGGTGGGGGATCAGAGCTGACGGCAAGCGCCGATGAGACGATCGAATCGGCGATCGCCCCTCGGGCTTTGAGTCGCCAGGATCAAAAAACCCCGCCGTCTTCGAGACGGCGGGGTTTTTTCTACGCCCGGTGGCAGCGGGTTCTCGAGTTCTATTTCGCCTCTCTCTTACCGAGCTCCCGGTCGAGCATGTAGAGCCCTCCTGACGACTCCTTCACCATCTTCACGCGTTCGACGATCAGCGTGGCGGACGCTTCTTCCTCGACCTGCTCGTCGACGAACCACTGGAGGAGCGTCGTGCTCGCGTGGTCTTTCTCGGCGTACGAAAGATCCGTGAGGGAGTGGATGAGTTTGGTGACGAACTGCTCGTGCTTGAGAACAGCCTGGGCCACATCGAGCGGCGATTTCCACGCAGCCTCCGGGGCTTTTATGGCGTCGAGCTTGACCGTGCCGCCGCGCTCGAGAATGTGGTGGTAAAACTTCATCGCGTGCGCCATTTCTTCATTCGCCTGAACCCGCATCCAGTGCGCGAACCCCTCGAGGTTCAGACCGTTGCAGTACACGGACATCGACAAATAAAGGTACGCGGAGTACATCTCGTGGTTGATCTGCTTGTTCATGGCGGTCTCGATCTTTTTTGGCAGCATTATCGTCTCCTTGTTTGCGGTTAGGTTTCCAATCACCGCGGACGCGGGCGCATTCACAAGTTTTGGGGGCCGCTTCCGCGTTCGGACAATTCATGATAACAATTCGCCCGCGGCAAACCTAGGGTAAACATCGCACGCCGGCCGCGGCGAGACCTCGCGCGCACTCCCGGCGGGCGGAAGATGGGACGGGGAAAAAGTCGCGAAAATCTGTAAGGAATCTCGCCGGTTTCCGACACAAGGACGAGCAGTCGATTAAAGGCCTGAGGGAATCTCTGCGAGGTGACCTCGAAGGGCCTCTCCGGACAGCGTTCGAAACACGACGTGACCGGGCGAGTTCGGAAGGCAGCTCGCCGCTCGACAGGGGCACAGTGGGCGACAGGCAAAGCGGTGGGCTGCCTCGTTTTTTTCGTGCGGATTCTCGCCTCTCCCCCGATCCTCCGCTCTCCACGGCCTTCGCGCCGGCGCCGGTCCGCGCGCGTACCCGCCGGATGGCGGCCGAATTCCCAACTCCAGTTTTCTCTCGCGTTTATGCGTTCGTTGACGCGGCTCCTGCGATTCGCAGCCGGGGTCCCCGAGGGGCATGTTTTGCTTGACTTCGGGCAGTCCCAGTGGTATAAGGCAATAACACTACGCAAGTTGTGCGGTTTGTGTTGCAACCTGGCTCGGTCGGGACACAGGTGGGCGCGTCGGTGCGCCGCCTCGTATCCATATAGAAGAAGGAGTCGCTTATGGCCGATTCAAAGTACAAGCCGTACGTGTCCGCGGATACCAGCATGAAGGAGTTCACGCTCAGGGCGTTGCTCATCGGCCTGGTCATGTGCGTGGTCCTCGGCGCGGCGAACGCCTACCTCGGCCTGAAGGCCGGCATGACGATCGCGGCGACGTATCCGGCGGCGGTGATCGGCATGGCGCTGCTCCGTCTGTTCAAGGGCACGATCCTCGAGGAGAACTTCGCCCGTACCGTCGGCTCGATCGGCGAATCGGTCGCGGCGGGCGCGATCTTCACGCTCCCGGCGTTCTTCATCGCGGGGGTCTGGCCCGAGTTCGCGACCAAGGGGCACTACCTCGAATCGACCGCGATCATGATGGTCGGCGGCGTCCTGGGCATCCTCTTCGTCGCGATCCTGCGCCGCGTGATGGTCGAGGACCCGGAGCTCGTCTTTCCCGAGTCGGTGGCCGCGGCGAGATCCACAAGGCGGGCCGCGCGGGGGGCACGGGCGCGAAGTTCCTGTTCGGCGCGATGGGTTTCGGGGCGGTCATCCAGGCGCTGAAGCAGTTCAGCGTCTTCGCCGCGACCTGGGAGAAGTTCGTGCCCGTGGAAGAGAACGGATCATCTCGCTGCGGCGCGACCGGTTCCGACATCACGGCGGGCAGGGCGGCATGCTTCTGAGCTCGCCCGGCGTGAGCCCCGCGTACATCGGCGTCGGCTACATCATCGGCCCCAAGCTCGCCTCGCTCAACTTCAGCGGCGGCCTGCTGGCCTGGGGTCTGTTCGTGCCGCTCCTCACCTACTTCCTCGGCCCGACGCTTCCTCCGCGAGATGACGGCGACGGCGAACGGACACGTGGACCGGCCACGGCGACGAACGTCTGGCGCTACATCGTGCGCCCGATCGCCATCGGCGGCATGCTGATGAGCGCCGCGTTCACGCTCTTCCGGATGCGCAAGAGCCTCGCCACCGGGCTCCAGCGCTCGATCGGCGACGTGAAGAAGGCGGCGACCGGCGAGCACGTGACGATCCGCACCGAGCAGGACCTCAGCTTCAACTGGATCGTCGATCGGCATCCTGCTCACGGCGATCGCGACGTTCTTCATCTACTGCTACTTCGCCAAGGACGTCGCCGGCCGCGCTCGTCGCGACGGTCGTGATGATCATCGCCGGGTTCTTCTTCGCGGCCGTCTCGGGCTACCTGGTCGGCATCATCGGCTCGAGCAACAACCCGATCAGCGGCCTGACGCTCTCGACGCTGCTCGTGGCCGCGCTGCTCATGGTCGCCCTCGGGCGAGGGGCGACGCCGGGCGTCGCCGCGGTGCTCGGCGTGGCCGGCGTCGTCTGCGTCTCGGCGGCGGTGGCGGGCGAGATGCTGCAGGACCTCAAGGTCGGGCACATCCTCGGCGGCACGCCGTGGAAGATGCAGGTCGGCGACCTGATCGGCGTCGTCGTCGCCTCGCTCGTGATGTTCTTCCCGATCGTCATCCTGCACCAGGGCGACATCAACATGGGCGGGGACGGGCTCGGCGGCAAGGCGTATCCCGCGCCGCAGGCGAGCCTGATGGCGCTCCTCTCGAGGGGATCGTGGGCGGCGAGATGGCGTGGCCGCTCATCATCGTCGGCATGCTGATGGGCCTCGGCTTCATCCTGATGCAGGTGCGCAGCCCGATGCTCGTCTGCGTCGGCATGTACCTGCCGCTCGAGACGACGTTCGCGATCTTCATCGGCGGCGTCATCAAGGGGATCGTCGAGCAGTTGAGCGCGAAGCGGAAGCACAACGACGCGCAGAAGGCGCGCGTCGGAGAACAACGGCGTCCTGCTCGCCGCCGGGCTTGATCGCCGGCGAGGCGCTGATCGGTCTGCTCTTCGCCGGGCTGGCGGTGGCCAACATCAAGTACGACCAGTGGCTGCCGGTCTGTCGGGGATCTTCCCGCTTCCCGTTCGGCGTCAGCCTGCTCGTGTTCGTGCTCATCGGCTGGATCCTCGTGAAGCTGCCCGCTCGAGAACGCGGGGCGGCCGGACGAGCCGGCGCCGCCGAGCGCGGTGGTCTGAGCGCGCCGGCGGGCCGAGCGACGAGGAGACGATCTGCGAATCTTCGCCGGTCCAGGGCGCCGCAGAAGCGGCGCCTCGGCACGGCGAGTGCGGTTTTCACGCGGGGTTTCCGTCATGCGGCAGCCCCGCTCTCTTCGGTGGGATTGCGAAGTCGTATCGTTGAATCGCGAAGAAAGGGGCCAGGATGTCGGATGCAATCGAAGGACTGAAGCCCGAACGCGTCTGGAAGTACTTCGCGGAGATCGCGAAGATCCCGCGCGGCTCGAAGAACGAGGCGACGATGACCAAGTACGTCGTCGAGACGGCGAAGAAGCTCGGGCTCGAGGCCCAGGCCGACAAGGTCGGCAACGTGGTCGTGCAGCAAGCCCGCCTCGCCGGGCCGCGAGAAGGTCCGGAGCGTGTGCCTGCAGGGCCACCTCGACATGGTGTGCGAGAAGAACAAGGACAAGGTCCACGACTTCACGAAGGACCCGATCGAGCTCGTGCGCAAGGGCAGAACGTCCTGATGGCCGAACGGCACCACGCTCGGCGCGGACAACGGCATCGCCGTGGCGACGAGCCTGGCCATCATGGAGGACAAGAGCCTCGAGCACGGGCCGCTCGAGTTCCTCTTCACCGTGGACGAGGAGACCGGCCTCACCGGCGCCAACAACCTCGACCCCGGACTTCCTCCAGAGCCGGACCCTGCTCAACCTCGACTCCGAGGAGGAGGGCGCGCTCTACGTCGGCTGCTCGGGCGGCCGGGACACGACGGGCGCGTGGAAGGTCGATCTCGAGGCGGCGCCCGCCGGGACGAAGGCCGCGGAGCTCAAGGTCACGGGCCTCAAGGGCGGGCACTCGGGCCTCGAGATCGACAAGGGCCGCGGCAACGCGATCAAGATCCTCGCCCGCGTCCTGCTTGCGCTTGACGGATCTCGGCGCGCGGCTCGCCTCGATCGAGGGCGGCAACAAGCACAACGCCATCCCGCGCGAGGCCGAGGCGCTGGTCTTCGTCCCGAAGAAAGCGTGGGACGAGGCCGTCGCAGCGGTCGCGGAGCTCAAGGCGACCGATCAAGGCGGAGTTCGCGCACGGTCGGATCCCGACCTCTCCATCACGCTCACCGAGCTCAAGGGCGGCAGAAGGGCAAGGTCGCTCAAGAAGGCGCTGCAGAAGAAGATGCTGCAGACGATCTTGGCCCTGCCGCACGGCGTGATCAAGATGAGCGCCGACATCCCCGGCCTCGTCGAGACCTCGACCAACGTCGCCGTGATCCAGACGACGACGAAGTCGATATCGCTCGCGACGAGCCAGCGCAGCTCGGTGGCCTCCGAGATCGACGAGATCTGCGAGACCGTGCGCGTCGGTCTTCGAGCTGGGCGGCGCCGAGGTCGAAGCGGGCGAGCGGCTATCCCGGCTGGAAGCCGAACCTCGACTCCGAGATCCTGAAGGTCGCGAAGTCGACCTACAAGTCGCTGTACGGCAAGGAGCCCGAGGTCAAGGCCATCCACGCCGGTCTCGAGTGCGGCATCATCGGCGAGAAGTACCCCGGGATGGACATGGTGTCCTTCGGGCCGACGCTCGAGGGCGTGCACTCGCCGGACGAGAAGATCTACATCGACACGGTGGAGAGGTTCTGGGATTACCTGCTGGCCGATCCTCAAGAACGTGAAGTGACGGGTATGGGCGGGGGTTCTCCCGCAGAGATCTTGGGGCGTCCCCGACGCCCCAAGACCCGACAACGCCTCCCGTGAATTCGCGAAGCGAAATGGCTGGACGAGGAGCAAATCTGCTCGACGTGATTCCCGAGCGGACGAGGGAGTTCCGGGACGAGGAGAACGGCACGGTGACCGTGCTCGATTCCTCGCTTCGGCGACGGCCGCGTGGGGAGCGTTCTCGAGAGGTTCTTCCGGAGCACGCCCATCACGCTCCACCTCGACGAGATGGGGACGGCGGTCTGGCGGCTCTGCGACGGCCGGCGCTCCGTCTACGAGATCGGCGACTGTCTCGAAGCGAAGTTCGGTGATCGGATCGATCCGGTCTACGAAAGACTGGGAGCGTTCCTTCACCAGATGAGAAGAGCGGGCATCATCGATTGGCGAACGTGAGACCGCAGGCGGCAGAAGAACTCGCACGAACGAGAAAAGGAGAGCGATATGGATCGAAACGTTCTTGCAGCAGTTGACGAAGGACGATCGACGGATACGCGAACGAAGTCGTCCGGCTCCAGACCGAGCTCTGCAAGCTCCCCGCGTTGGGCCCGAAAGCGAAGGCGAGGGCGAGAAGAAGAAGGCGGAGTTCCTGACGTCGTACCTCGAGGACATCGGTTTCGAGGACATCAGCCGGTGCGACGCTCCGGACACGCGGGTGCCCTGCGGGTACCGGCCGAATCTCGTCGCGTCTGCTCCCGGGCAAATCCGCGTCGTCCCGGTTGTGGGTCATGACCCACATGGACGTCGTGCCCCCCGGCGATCTCAAGATGTGGTCCGGGCGATCCGTGGACCGTCCGTGTCCAGGGGGACAAGATCATCGGGCGGGGCTGCGAGGACAACCAGCAGGGGATGGTCTCGTCGATCCTGGCGGCGAAGGCGTTCAACGAGACGGGCATCGCGCCGAATCTCTCCTACGGGTTGATCCTCTGTTCCGACGAGGAGACGGGAAGCAAGTACGGCGTCGAGCCATCTCGTCAAGAACCGCAAGGATCTCTTCAAGAAGAGCGATCTGATCATCATCCCCGATGCGGGGAACCCCAAGGGGACGATGCTCGAAGTCGCCGAGAAGAGCATCGTCTGGATCAAGTTCCACACAAGAGGCAAGCAAACGCACGGCTCGACGCCGGACAAAGGCGCCAATGCGCACAAGGCTGCCTGTTACATGGTGAGCCGTCTCGAGACGCTCCACAAGAAGTTCGGCAAGAGGAACCCCATTTTCGATCCGCCGATGTCGACGTTCGAGCCGACGAAGAAAGAAGCCAACGTTCCCAACGTGAACACGATTCCCGGAGAAGACGTTGTCTACTTCGACTGCCGGGTCCTCCCCCACTACAAGCTCGCCGACGTCGTGAGCGTGGTCACTCAGATCGCGCGCGAGACGGAGAAGCGCTACAAAGTCAAGATCGCGGTCAGCTTCCCGCAAAAGCAGGCCGCGGCGCCACCGACGCCCGTCGATGCGCCTGTCGTCAAAGCGATCACGGCGGCGATGAAGGATCTTCGCAAGCGGACACCGAAGCCTATGGGAATCGGCGGCGGCACGGTGGCAAAGTTCTTCCGCGACCGAGGTTTTGCATGCGCTGTGTGGGGCACGCAGGACGAAGTGGCGCATTCGCCCGACGAATACTCGAAACTCTCCGCTACGCTGGCCGACGCGAAGGTTTTCGCACACATCGCCATGCAGGAGTGGTAGCCGTCACCGTTCGTCAGAATCGGACGGGCTCGCTTGCGCGGAGGGCACTGCGCATCCCCCGCGCGTCGAACACTGTGCATCCGCGCGTACAGCAAGATGAAACTTCGAATGGTATTCAGCGATGCCAAGGGGCGGTTGTACGACCATCCCGATCTTCTCGCCGCGGGAGCGGATGGGCCCGACCCCGTCGCCCTCTCCGAGAGCGATGTCATCCCGGTCCCGCGGGGAAGCGATCTCATGACGCTCCCCGGTCGGCGGCCCATCGGGATCGACTCCGTGACGGGCGAACGAACGGTCTTTCCATTGTGGGAGGGGAAAGCGGTCTACGCGGCCGCGGTCTTCATGGCCCCGGCGCACACACAAGGACACCGGGCCGTGTACGCCACGCGAGCCGGACGCGCCTGTTCTTCCCGCTTTTCGCGTACACTGCGCTGGCGTTCGCCGACGGCGCCTTCTACGCGGCGGGTGTCCGGGTAGACGACGACACGCGGCACGACCCTTGGCGGTTCCCCCGCTCCGACGTCGAGCGTGGAGTGAAAGACATTCTCGGCGAGCTTCCCGCGAACCGGGTTGTCCAGCAGTTGAGAACGTGCGCGCTGGTGCTACAACTGCCGCAACGCACAGAATTTTTTTCTCGGACGCCACGAGGCGCCGCTTCCGACGAGCGTGTCGTGCAATTCGAGGTGCGTGGGTTGTCTCTCGCTTCAAGAAGACGGGGGGTTCAAAGCGGCTCACGACCGGCTCGCCGCGCCACCGTCACCCGAAGAGATCGCCGAAGTCGCCCTGAGGCACATCGAGAAAGCGAGCCGCGCGGTGGTCAGTTTCGGGCAGGGCTGCGAGGGTGAGCCGCTCTTGAACGGCGATCTTCTCTGTCGGGCCGTTCGCTTGATACGAGAGAAGACGAACCAGGGAACGATCAATCTCAACACGAATGGCAGCCGTCCGTCGGTCGTGAGGGAACTGATCGATGCGGGGCTCGACAGCATCCGTGTGAGCCTCAATTCCCTCAGGGAAGATGCGTACAACGCGTACTACCGGCCGAAGGGGTACGGCCTTGGCGACGTGATCGACACGGTTCGCGTCTGTCGCCGCAGCGGGGTCCACGTGTCGCTGAATCTGCTCTATTTCCCGGGGGTCACCGACACGCCGGAAGAGATCGAAGTTTTCGAGGAGTTCATCGGGAAAGAGGGTGTTGACCTCGTGCAAATGCGAAACCTCAACATCGATCCTGAGCTCTACATCCGATCGCTCCCAAAGGATGCCGGGCGGCAGGGAATCGGAGTTAGAGAATTCATGAACGACTTGAAGAAAAAATTCCCGGATCTTCGATTCGGCTATTTCAACCCTCCAAAAGAGAGTTATCGATCGTCCGTTTCAGCTTGACAGACTGGAATTAATCGTTTACTGTACGTTTGTCCAAACTCACAACGAAAGGGGTAGTACATGCAAGGGATTGCCTTTGGACCGACGATCAGACTGTTGAGACAGGCAAAAGGGATCAGCCTCCGCGAGATGGCGAGAAAGCTGGGAGTTTCGCCGGCGTTCCTCAGCCAGATCGAAGCCGGCCGGCAGCATAAGATTCCCAAGGCGCGGATCGTTCAAGTGGCTGAAATGCTGGGAGTTTCGGAGGCGTATCTTGCTGGGCACGGCGAAGCAGATTCACCCGGACGTGGTCCAATTTCTGCGAGAGACGCCTGAAGCGGCGGAGTTCATGATCACGGCGATGAAAAGCGGACTCGAGCCTGAGGATTTCGCCGATCTGCGCGAGGCGCTGAAGGACAAGGCCGGCAAGGGATTCGTCCGCCGCGCCACACTTCCCGCAACGGCCAAGAAAAAGCGTTTACAGAAAGACAGTCGTGGACGATCTTTCGCAGTTCCTCGATCCGTCGCTCTGTGTGACGGGACTTATCGTGCAGAGCCGGGAGAGGCTGTTCCAGAGGATCGCCAAGCTCGTCGTCAAACGAAACAGGGGGCTCGTGACGGACACGGTTCTCGACAGGCTGAACTTCAGGGAAAGGCAGGCTCCCACGATCGTGGGGGGCGGGGTGGCGATTCCACACGCGTTCGTCCCCGACCTGGAACATCCTATCGTCGGCGCGATGAGCCTCAAACGCGCCGTCCCATTCTCGAGTGAAGCCGACGGCAGGGTGAAAACGATCTTCTTCCTCGTGGGGAACGAGATGAAACCGCAGCATCACATCTCTCTCCTCGCGCGAATCGCGCGGCTCTGTTCGACGCCGGAATTTCTCGATGCGTTCGGAGGGGCGAGGACGAATCGAGAGCTCTACAAGACCGTCCTCAAGTGGGATAAACGGGTCGGCAACGTCTGAGTCGCACGAGACCGCTGTCGATACGTCCGCGGGCCCGCGACCACCGTCGCGGGCCCTTTTCCATTGGCCGAAGCGCTCGTGCCAGCCGGTTCAGGAATTTTCCGATCGTCTCGATACGATCCTCGAGAGGCCGAGGAAACCGGTCTCGAAACGCATGACGATGAGAGCAGCGGCCATGAGGAAGAGATTTCGAAGTACGAGCAGATAGCCCGTTTGCGCCCCGCCTTCGTTGCTGAAACAACCGCAGTCGATGGCGAGGCCGCGGATGATCGTGGTCCCGATGGCGATTGTGAACATAACGAGCAGCAGAAGCACAGCGGCTGCTGCTTTTCGCGTCTGCACGCCGAAGATGAGCATGATCCCCGCCAGCATTTCGGACCAGGAGAGAACGAGCGCGAACAAGTTCGTGACGGGCACCGGCAGGAGTTTGTACGCGCGAGTGGCGATGGCGAAGCGTTCAGGATCGAGCACTTTGTCGGCGGCCGAGTACACGAAGAGCGCGCCGAGAAGCACGCGCAGCACGAGGACGAAGACTCTGTGGGAGAGGATAGCCGTCAGCGGGTTGGAGCTTTGCAGAGTTGTCGTTGAATTCGTTCCCATTCTATCCGCCTTGCTTGCCTGAGTTGGAGCTCTCAGCCGGATAACCGGCCTGCGACCACTCGTCCCATCCGCCTTTGTACGTGACCACGTTTCTGTACCCCATGAACTTCATCTCCCGGGCAAGATTCTCGGAGTCATCGCAGGTAACACTCCGGCAGTAACACACGACCGTGGCGTCGAGGGGAACCTTCTGCGAAAGCCGATCGTAGTGCTCAGCCAGCCCTTCGTACGGCACGTTGATCGCGCCTGCGATGTGACCCGTTTCGTACTCTCCGGCGGCGCGAGCATCTATGACCACGATCCCGCCCCCTTCGAGGAGCTCCCTCAGCCGTTCACGGGACACTTCTCCCGAGGCGAGCTCCCCTCCGCTGAGCAGTGCCGGGGAAGAACCGCTCGCCGGCGGGGACATCCTCCCCAGCTGCCGGCGCCGGCGCCGAACCATGAGAGGAAGGCGGAGGGGTGTAAGATTTTTCTGACACTGAGGCGGGGTTCTTGGGAATCCACGGGATCTTGTCGTCCCGGACCGCGTTCTGGGCGATCGCGATGACGCCCGCCGCGAAAATGACCAGAATTCCACCCATGAGATCTTGGACGAACTTCATTCTCTGTTCCTTGACGGCGGTCGGCCGGTTGGGGAGTCAGCGGCATCTTAATGGCGGATCGCCGCGGGTTCCGCGGCGTCGCTGCCAGGAAATCTAACACAATTCGCTCAAAAAAGGCCATCTGTATCGCTGAACACTTGTACTCTGCACGGCCGGGCGGGTTCCAATTCTCCCCTCAGGGCGCGTGTGCTGCCTCGCCTGATTATGCGCTTGTCACGTCCGACGGAAGTGATATATCTTCACTCTGATTCGGCGCGGAATTTGCTTATTGTGTCTGAACTTACCAGGGAGCGCTCATGTCCGACTCAGTGGCATTCTTCATCTCGAAGTTCAGGGAGCCGTTGCAGGGGACGCAACAGCTGTTTCGGTATTTCGAACCCAGGCCGTATCGCAACGCAGCTGTGCGCTTTGCAAGCTCGAAAATCGAAGACTTCGAGAAACGGAGAAAGGTCGTCGAGGAGACGGGCCTGAACGTTTTCAACTTCCCAGCCCGTTTGATACCCGGGTGCGATCTTCTCACTGACTCAGGCACGACAACGATGACGCTCGAGCAGTGGGCCGCGCTCGTCATGGGCGATGAGTCGTACGGATCGAACGAAGGGTACTTCGAGCTCAAAGCCCAAATCCCGGAGACATTCGGTCCCGCGTGGGCCCAGAGGGATCCCGTTCGCGAGAACTTTTTCATCTTTCATCAAGGAAGAGCGGCCGAGCACAACTTCTTCAACCTCTTTGTCGGCGAGCTGCGCAGCAAAGCCAAGGGACTCGACACCGTGCTCCCGAAATCGTTGCCCGCCGTGCTCAGGGAGCGAATCGAGAGCCGCCTCGATGGCATGCGGCAGCCGCACTTCATCATACCGAGCAACTCTCACTTCGATACGACAGAGGGGAACATCGAAGACAGCCGGATGATTCCGTTGAACCTTCCTGCTCCAGGAGCACCTCGCCGGAGATGAATCGTTTCCATTCCGCGGCAACATGGATATCAAGGCGCTCGAGGTTGTCCTCGAAACGCTCAACCACCGCGTTCCGCTCGTGTACATGACCATCACCAATAACACGGGCGGCGGTCAGCCTGTTTCAATGGATAACATCCGGCGCGTGAGCAAGCTCGCCGAGAAGTACGATGTGCCGTTCTTCTTCGACGCCTGCCGGTTCGCCGAGAACGCGTGGTTCATCCAGAAGAAGGAGCCCGGGTACGAGAGCAAGACGATTCCGCAAATCGTCCACGAGATGTTTGGATTCGTGGATGGTTTTCACACCAGTTTCAAGAAGGACGGGCTCGTCAATATCGGCGGCGGCATGGCCTTCAAAGAAGACGGCCGTTTCACTCGAAAGTACTCGGATTTCTGGATGAAGATGGTCGACCGCCAGATCCTCGTCGAGGGTCACCCCACTTACGGGGGATTGGCGGGGCGCGATCTCAAAGCGCTGGTTCAGGGGCTCAAACTCGTCGTCAAACAGGAGTACCTCGATTATCGGATCAACCAGATTGCGAAGTTCGGGGCGAAGCTCGTGGAGTACGGCGTGCCCCTCGTCGAACCCGTCGGGGGTCACGCGGTCTACATCGATCTCGATCGGTTCTTCGAAGGCACGCACTCGCCGGACGAAGATCTCAAAGGAATCGCGTTTACCGCGCTCATGCTCATCGCCGGTCACCGTGTCTGCGAGATCGGGCTCTACGCCTTCGGAAAATTCAAGGACGGCAAGGAAATTCCACCCAATCCACGCGTGAATGTCATCCGCGCTGCGGTTCCACGCCTCACCTACGAGGATCAGGATTTGTTCGCGGTCGCCGAGGCCATGAGAGTCCTGGGCGAGAACAGAGACCGCATCCCCGCCGTCGAAGTGGTGTACGGAAGAGATCTCTTCTTGCGTCATTTCAAGAGCCGGTTCCGCTTCAAGAAATAATCCGCAAAAAAATGAAGGGCAGAACGCCGGTGCAGCGTCGGGGGGGTGCACTGGAAAGCATTGGCGTCCCACCCTTCAATTCAGGTGGCTATTTGGAGAGCTGCTGTGCTTGTCCCATTGGTCGCTGCCAGTGGGAAATCCTTACACGCTTTTCAACAATTTCTCCCGGGCGAGCGCCATTCTCATACGGGACTTGGCGTCCGAAGAGAGCCCCGCCTCGAGGATCTGACGGTCTTCGCACGGCGAGCCATCCCCAACGCCCCCGATAGCTCGAGAGAGCTGACTGATCATCTCGAGCTGGCGCCTGAGCCTCCGGCAGAAGACGCACAAGCAAAGATGAACGCGGACCGCAAGACACGCCGGAAACGACAACCCGTGATCCTGTCGCTCAGAGAGCAGTTTGGCGATTCCTTTACACGTCATAGGCTCGTCTTCCTGGTCTACCGGAGTTTTGGCCGCCCGCGGGCGGGTCACGAACGGCATCACGTACGGGAAGGCGCCGCGAAACCCATTGTCTTCCAAGAAGTTCCCGCGTCTGCTGTGCCCCTGCCAGGGCATGAATCGAAGGTTGGTCGCCGCTGTGCCCTGGAACCTTACAAACTTCCTCGGCATGCCGCCCCTGAGTCGCCGAGTGCACAGTGGACGAGACATTCGCCGAGACCATTCGAGACATTCCCGTCTCTATCCAGGTCTCCGTCGCGCGGCGGCCCGTTTTTGCTTGGAGGAAACAGCGGCTCTCTGTATCGTGTGGCGGCATGATGAAGGGGGGCGCGGCAAAGCGGCCGCGAGCGATGAGTGCAAACCGGTCATACGACCTTGTCTGTTTCGACGTCGACGGGACCCTCGTCCGGCACCCGTCGGGGTTGGTGATTTGGGAAATTCTGAACCTCAGGTTCGGGGGAACGAGAGAGATCAATCGTCTCCGGTACCAGATGTACTGCGAGGGAAAGCTCTCGTACGAGCGGTGGGTGAAGCTCGATGTGTCGGGATGGATCGACAAGGGCGCCACGCGGGAAGAGATCGTCGAGTCGGTTCGCGAGTTCAGTCTCTTCGATGGAGCGCGGGAGACCGTTCACGAGCTCAAGCGCCGCGGGCTCACGCTCGGCGTTATTTCAGGCACGCTGGATATCGTGCTCGACACTCTCTTTCCCGACCACCCTTTCGACGAAGTCTACACCAACAAGATCTTCTTCGATGAAAGGGGAAAGCTTTCGGCGTGGGAGGCGACGCGTTTCGACACGCAGGGGAAGCCGGACGCGTTGAGGGACATGGCGAGCAGGCACGGCGTCCCGCTGTCGCGAACCGCGTTCGTGGGAGACGGGGAGAACGACGTGCCGCTCTTGGGAGTGGCGGGATGCTTCGTCGCCTTTCGGCCGAGATCGAGGGAGCTCGACCGATGGCGCCGACGTCGTCCTTGGCGACGGAGAACTGGACAAGCTGCTCGAACTTTTCGAGTGAACATGAGTAGGTGGTCACGATGAGCGATGAATCCGCCGGCGCCCGCCGAAGGGGATTGAAACAGGAAGACATCGGAAGGGTGCTCGAGTCGGTGCGTTCGATCCTCACCGCGGAGGACAACTCGCTCCGGAGCGCGCTCTGCCGCGAGATCCTCGTCAACTCGCTCGACGTTCAGCACGACGACCTCGATATCCTCGATCTCAAAGTCATCAACCGGTCGATGCGGGAGATGCGTTACGCGTTCAAGGTGTTCAAACCGTACCGGCACATCCGCAAGGTTTCGATCTTCGGCTCCGCAAGAACGGCCGAAGGAAGTCCCTACTACCGCACCGCGGTCAAGTTCGCCCGCATGTTGTCGCAGAAGGGATTCATGGTGATCACCGGCGCCGCCGACGGGATCATGAAAGCGGGAAACGAAGGCGCGGGGACGGGAAAGAGCTTCGGTGTGAACATACGGCTGCCTTTCGAGCAGGGCGCGAACGAGTACATCGTCGATGATCCCAAGCTCGTCACCTTCAAGTACTTCTTCACGAGGAAGCTCATCTTCGTCATGGAGTCGCACGCCACCGCCCTGTTCCCCGGGGGGTTCGGCACGCACGACGAGGGCTTCGAAATCCTCACTCTCCTCCAGACGGAGAAGGCCAGTCCCCGTCCGTTTCTCCTCATGGAGCTTCCCGGAGAGACGTATTGGGAAAGCTGGGATGAGTTCATCAAGGAACAGATTCTCGCCCGCGGATTCATCTCACCCGAGGACGTGTCGCTCTACAAGATCGTTCATTCCCCCGAGGAGGGCGTCGAGGAAATCCGGCACTTCTACTCGATGTACCACTCGTGTCGGCAGGCGAGGGAAAAGTTCGTCGTCCGTCTCGAGAAAGAGTTGTCTCCGAAGGCGATCGGGGCGTTGAACGAAGAGTTCAGCGACCTCGTCACCGAAGGTAGAATCGACAAGACCGATGCCCTTCCCGAGGAAGCCAACGAGCCCGAGCTTGCGGCGAAACCGAGGATCGCGTTCTCGTACGACCACCGAAGCTCCGGCACGGCTCCGGCAGCTCATCGATCGGATCAACGAGCTCGGACGATCAGGGCGGTAGTACGAACCGCTTACGGGCCGATTGTGCACGGGACGAAGGTGCTCGAGGCTTACGTGCGTGCGGCGGGTCTACTCCAGAAGCCGTATCAGTTCCTCGATCCGCTCGACGATCAGGCGGATGTCCGATCTCAAGTAGTAGAGTTGTCTCTTGAGCTTGTCATAGTCCGTGCGTGACCGTTTGGAGTTCTTGATGAAGTCGAGCTCGTACGCGGGATCGAGGACTTCCCTGTGGAAACGCCGCAGCTCCTCCTCATGAAAAAGAGCGGGCGTCGGGCCGAAGTCCAGCGCGTGGATTGCTCCGCTCTTGAGAAAATCCCGGAGTGATTTCTCGGAGATCTTGAGGGACTTCGCCGCTTCCTTGATCGGCACGACGCGCTGGATCCCGTCCGGGAATCGCGACGCGTTGATGACGACCCACCGTTTGTTGGGGAATTGATACGCCCCTTTGATCTTTCCCTCGCGAAGCAGAGTGAGAAGCCGCGTGTGCGGCTGCTTATCTTTGTCGAGAAGTTTCGCTTCGAGGAGCCATTCAGCGGCCTCACCCACGGCTACCCCGTCTCTCTTGAGAGATGCAAGGCGCTTCTGGATGTGACTGCTCATCGCTTGAATGTCGGTCATGACGTTAGTCTGGGGGATAGGACCCGTGAGTTCAAGGGGTTTTTGGCGGACCGGGGGGCGACGGAAGCTGTCATGCGGGGGGTCTGGGGATCGCTCGGTACAGAGACGAATTTAACGAATCGGAGTGATGGACACGCGGAACTCGCAGGTGTATACTAAACGCGAGATCCCACCTCCCACACACCATCACGTGACGTTGCCAAAAGGGGAGGGAATTGAAAACGCGATCCATCCGGCTCTTTTGCCTCTCGCTCTTTTTTCCTTGGAGTCATTTCCGTTTCAACGGGTGCGCGCCCAGAACGCGGACTCCCCGTTGTCGTAAGCCCGGATGTGCGGAGCGCTGCTGAAAAGACCGACGGCGAACCCATCAGGGTATGGATCTATTTCGGCGACCACGGAGAGCAAGACCCCGCTGAGATGCCAGCGCTCCTCACTGGAGTTGAACTGACGCCGCGCTCGTTCGAGCGGCGTGCCCGGCGTTCGCATCTGCAGCTCGTGGATGCACACGATTTGCCCGTGTGCGCCGGCTATCTCGACGCGGTTCGTTCGCTCGGATGTCGGATCCGGCACTCGTCCAAGTACCTCAACGCGGTGAGCGCTTTCGCGACGCCGGCGCAGATCTCTCGCCTGTCCCGCCTGCCGTTCGTGACGAAGATCGAACGGGTCCAAACGGCCCGTCGAAATTTCCCCGACACGTATCTGTTTCCAACGGCGATGCCGGACAAAGCTGGCCGCCCGGGCGAGCCGAATGAGAACAGTCTTGGCCGGGGAGCTGCGGAGGACTCGGTGTCATACGGGCTCAGCGATTTTCAGAACCGCCAGATCAACGTGCCTCCACTCCACACCGCGGGTTTTCACGGCGAAGGAGTCCTCATCGCGATGTTGGATACCGGATTCAGGCGGATTCACGAGGCGGTAGCGCACGTCCATGTCGTGGCCGAATGGGACTTCATCGACGACGACCCGGTGACAAGCGACCAACCCGGCGACCCGGCGTACCAGGACATGCACGGATCCCTGTCGCTCGGAACGATCGCTGCATACAAGCCGGGTCTATTGGTCGGTCCGGCATGGGCTGCGGACTACCTGCTGGCGAAGACCGAGCGATTCGACAGAGAGCTCATGGTGGAAGAAGATGACTTCGTGCGCGCGTTGGAGTGGGCCGACAGCCTCGGCGCCGACATCGTCTCGAGCTCGCTCGGATACTTCACCTGGTACACGTATCCGGACATGGACGGCGACACAGCGGTGACGACAAAGGCGGCAGATATCGCCGCGTCCCGCGGGATCCTCGTTGTCACCGCTGCGGGGAACGAGGGCCCATTGCCGTGGCCGGGGATCATCGCGCCGGCTGACGGAGACAGCGTGATCGCCGTCGGTGCCGCCGACTCGCTCGGTGAGGTGGCGTCGTTCAGCTCGCGCGGACCCACCTACGACGGCCGCATCAAGCCGGACGTGCTGGCGATGGGACGGTTGGTGGCGAGCATCAGGTGGTACGAGCCGATCGGTCTGTGGCCGTTCGGGGGAACGAGTGGGGCAACGCCGCTCGTGGCGGGCGCGTGCGCGTTGATCCTGCAGATGAACCCCGAGTGGTCGCCCATCGAGGTGAGGAAGGCGCTGTGGTCCACGGCGAGCCACGCGAACCACCCGGACAACGATTTCGGTTGGGGAGTGATCGACGCCTCCGCCGCTGCGCACTCAGGATTGCGAACGGTCGCATTCGACATCGTGCCCGGATCGTGCCGGAACCCGTTTAACCCGAAGAGCCGGGGTCTGGTGCCGGCCGTCCTGTTTGGATCGAACGACGTGGATGTCCGGGACATCGATGTCTCGTCTCTGCGTCTTCTCGGGCGTGCGGCGCCGGTGAAAAGCAAGATCGCGGATCACGGCGCCGGGAGCATTGGAGCCCCCAACGGTTGTCCCACAACCGTCCCGGATGGGATCGCGGATCTCATGCTTCATTTCGCGACCGCCGATATAGCGGGCGCGCTTCCAGCGGCGACCAAGGGCGAGGTCGTGACGCTGGAGTTGACTGGAAATCTGCACGATGGCACACGCATTCAAGGTGAGACTGATGTCACGTTGGTCGGGGGTGGGGATGGCCTTGACAACGCTCCGGAATTGCGTGATGAGGAACGCATGACCACGCTGGGTGACGCTACGCCGAACCCCTTCAACCCGGAGGCTCGAATTTCCTACAGCCTCGCGAACGACGAATTCGTGCAACTGTCGATCTATGACGTGAACGGCCGTCTCGTCGAGCGGTTGGTCAATGGCCACAAACCCGCCGGCGATCATGTGGTGACGTGGGACGCCGGCGGCTGTCCCGGCGGCGTGTACTTCTACCGTCTCAAAGCAGGTCCGTTCGTTTCCGCGCGGAAGTTCGTCGTCATCAAGTGAAAAAACGCACGACATTCCAGGAAGCGGACTTCTGTCTCCGGCGCCTCGATGGCGGAGCCTAGCATCGTCCGCAGCCCGGCGCGACGCATGGCGGCGTTTCCGTTGTCAGCGGGCGAAGAGAAGTGGAAAGCGCGAAGCGATTTCGCCATATTGTAGAAACAGGGGAGCTTCGGGGGCAACCGCTCCCCGGCGAAAGGAGCGACCAATGAAAGCGCTAGTTTTTTCAAAAGAACTTCACGGGTTGAAAACGTACTCGGACGCGGGGGGAATCGTGGGACATGTCGACGAATTCTATTTCGACGATCGGTCCTGGAGTGTTCGATATCTCGTTCTCGATGTCGGGCATTGGCTGAAGAACAGGAAAGTGCTCATTTCTCCAGTCGCGCTTCGAAGCATCGATTTGCGAGACGAACGCATTCGCACGAACGCGACCGCGGAACAGATAGAACGGAGCCCGGACGCGAGCACGGACTTGCCGGTGGCGCGGGCGCTCGAGCTGCAAATCCACCGGCATTACGGGTGGGGGGTCACGTGGCCCGAGTCGTTCATGGGGGCTCATGACGATCCGACCGCCATCGACAGGGAAAAGCACGATCCCCACCTGCGATCGACGCGCGTGTTGACCGGCACCACGATTGTGAGCCCAACGGGTGATGTCGTCGGAACCATCAGCGACTTTCTGATCGATACCAAGTCCTGGCGAATCGAGCTCGTGGCCGCCGAATGTGACAAATTCCGCGCCGTGTTGCTCGATCCGGCATCGATTCAGGAAATCGACGTCGCCCGCCGGGTCGTCCGCATCGATCAGACGAACGCATAGACCGCCGCCGGGGCGAGGGTCGCGGACACCTCGGGGAATTCTTCGGCACCTGACACCGCGCGAAGTTGCGTGTTGGGTCATCTCCCGGCCAGTCACTAACTAGTTTATTGACAACGCGTTGCCGCGGGTGTGTGGTTTTCCCTCCCGCGGGCTTCCGCTTGCGCTTTCCTGGTTCGGGCGTTGCTGTTATGATCTGCTCCCTGTGATCGGACTTCGGGGTGACCTCGGTTCAATCTGATGCAGAAAGGTGTCGCATGATTCTGGTGTGGGCGGGGTTTACGGCGTTCGTGCTGCTCATGCTGGCGCTGGACCTCGGCGTCTTTCATCGTAAGGCGCACGCCGTCTCGTTGAAAGAAGCCATGGGATGGTCAGCCGTCTGGATCTTTCTGGGGCTCGCGTTCTCGATCTTCATCTATTTTGGTTACGGCACCACTGGCTCGGTCTCGGCCGTTCGATGGACCCGGTGGACGGCTTGTTCAATAGCGGACGGACGGCGAGCATCAAGTACCTGACCGGCTACATCGTCGAGGAATCGCTCAGCGCGGACAACATGTTCGTGATCGCCATGATCTTCCGCGCATTCGCCGTGCCGCTCGTCTACCAGCATCGCGTCCTCTTCTGGGGGATCATGGGCGCGCTGGTGATGCGAGGGGCGATGATCGGCGTGGGCGTCGGCTCTCATCTCGCGGTTCCACTGGATCCTGTACGTGTTCGGCGTGTTCCTCATCGTCACGGCCGTCCGAATGCTGACGCTGAAAACCGAGCACTCCGATCCCAACCGGAACCGGGTCGTGCAGTCTCGCGCGGCGCTTCTTCCCGGTCACGGCGCGGTATCACAGGGATCATTTCGTCGTCCGGGCCGGCTCGCCGGCTTCCGGGGAGAGCGCGCATGGCCGGGGAGGAACCGGTGCCCGACATGGCGGTTCTCAACGCGAAAACGGGGACGCTCATGCTCACGCCGCTCGCCCTGGCCCTCATCGTCGTCGAAACGAGCGACGTGGCCTTCGCGGTGGACTCGATTCCCGCGATATTCGCCATCACGGCGGACCCGTTCCTCGTCTTCACGAGCAACGTGTTCGCCATACTCGGACTTCGGTCTCTCTTCCTCGCGCTGGCGGGGATGCTGGACAAGTTCCGCTACTTGAAGGTGTCGCTCAGCGTCGTGCTCCTCGTCATCGGCGTGAAGATGCTCACCGCCGAATGGCTCAAGGAGGCGCTGGGCAAGAACTTCAACTTCTATCTTCTCGGTGTCGTCGTGCTGATTCTCGTCGCAGGCGTGGTGGCGTCTGTTCTCGCCGGTGCGCGCGAAGAACGCCGCGGGGGCGATTCTTCCTCCGAGTGAGTAAACAACACACGGTACGATGACGGGGGCGCAGCGCTGGGTGTGCCGGCGTTGCTGACGGGGGAGGGAAGTCCGGCCTACAGATTCAATTCGAGACGGGCCGCTTCGGACATGCGATCAGGCGTCCAGGGCGGATCCCAGACGAGCTCGAGATCGACACCGCTCACGCCTTCGATCGACATCAACTTGAGCTCCACTTCTCTGGGCAGAATCTCCGCCACCGGGCAGCCCGGTGACGTGAGCGTCATTTGTATGTCGATTTTCCCCGCGGGAGAGATGTCGAGGTCGTAGATGAGCCCGAGCTCGTAGATGTCTACGGGGATCTCCGGATCGTAAACGGTCTTGAGCGCCTCGATCACGAGCTTCCTGATCTCTTCGATCTTCTCCGGGCGTATGGCGCTCGGCGTTTTCCACGACCGTCTCCTACTCCGTCGTCACCGTCTGATCCGACTGCGTGAGGGCCGCCCGCATGGTGTGCCACGCGAGCGTGGCGCACTTGATCCGCATCGGAAACTCGCGAACGCCGGCGAAGATGGCGAGCTTGCCGAGCGCCTCCGCGTCGATCTCGGACGCCGGGTCGCTCGTGACGAGGTCGTGAAACGCGCCGAAGAGCTTCTCGGCGTCGCCGATGGTCTTTCCTTTGAGGAGTTCCGTCATGACGGAGCAGCTCGCCGTGCAGATCGCGCACCCGCTCCCCTCGAACGCGATCTTCTCGATGACGTCGTTTGCGAGGAGGAGGTAGATCGTCACCCTGTCTCCGCAGAGCGGGTTGTATCCCTGCGCGCGACGGTTCGCGCCGTCGAGCTTCCCGCAGTTGCGCGGATGCCTGTGGTGATCGAGGAGCATCTCCTGGTAAAGGTCGCGAAGCTCGTCCATCACTGAACACCTCTTTCACCTTGTCGATCGCCGAGACGAGAGCGTCGATTTCCGCACGCGTGTTGTAGAGACCGAAAGACGCGCGGGACGTCGCCGGGACGCCGAAGAAATCCATGACCGGCTGCGTGCAGTGGTGTCCCGTCCGGATTGCGATCCCCTCGCGGTCGAGAATCGTTCCCACGTCGTGAGGATGCACGCCCTCGAGAACGAACGAAACCACGCCCGCTTTCTCCTTCGCCGTGCCGATCAATCGGACCCCGGGAAGCGACGAGAGCCTCTGGGTGGCGTACGCCACGAGGTCGCGCTCGTGGGCGGCTATCCGCGGCAGCCCGATGCTCTGGATGTAGTCGATCGCGGCGCCGAGGCCGATGGCCCCGGCGACGTCGGGCGTTCCCGCTTCGAACTTGTAGGGGAGGGTGTTGTAGGTGGTCTTCTCGAAAGTGACCGAAGCGATCATGTCGCCGCCGCCCTGGTAGGGAGGCATCTTCTCGAGGAGCGCGCGCTTGCCGTAGACCACGCCGATTCCCGTCGGGCCGTACATCTTGTGGCCGGAGAAGACGAAGAAATCGCAATCGAGCGCCTGAACGTCGACGGCCATATGCGGCGTCGCCTGGGCGCCGTCGATGAGAACGGGGATCTCCCTTCGCGTGCGCGAGCGCGACGATCTCGCCGACGGGGTTCACCGTGCCGAGGGAGTTCGAAACATACACCACGGCGACGAGGCGCGTCTTCGGCGTGAGGAGCTTCTCGAATTCGTCGAGGAGGAGCTCTCCTTCGAGGTTCATGGGAGCCACGCGGAGACGGGCGCCTCTCTCTTCGCACAGCATCTGCCACGGAACGATGTTCGAGTGGTGCTCCATCGCCGTTATCAAGACCTCGTCGCCCTCTCGAATACAGCACCGCGTGTAGGAGCAAGCAACGAGGTTGATTCCTTCGGTGCTCCCGCGAACGAACACGATCTCGGCGGGGTCGGCTGCGTTGATGAACGATGCGACCTTTTGTCGCGCGGCCTCGTAGGCCTGCGTGGCTCGCATGCTCAGAGTGTGGACACCGCGGTGGACGTTCGAGTTGTCGAGCGAGTAGTAGCGTGTGAGCGCGTCGATCACCGCCTGGGGCTTCTGTGTCGTCGCGGCATTGTCGAGGTAGACGAGCGGCTTACCATGGATCTTCTGGTGGAGGATAGGGAAGTCGCGCCGTATCCGCGTCACGTCGTACGCGGCGCTCGCCGCGCCGCCCGAGGTGCTCCGGAGAGCGCGCTTCGCCCTAGGCTTCATCTGCGACTCCTCTGGCGCGGGAAAGCCAATCGTGCAGATCCGCCGTGAGATGTTCACGCACGCGCTCGATCCTCAAGTTCTCGAGCACCTCGTTAGCGAAGGCGAAGACGAGGATCTGGCGGGCCGACGCTCTGTCGATCCCCCTCGACCGGAGGTAGAACACGGCGTCCTCGTCGATCTGTCCCACGGCGGCCCCGTGCGTGCACTTGACGTCGTCGGCGTAGATCTCGAGCTGGGGGTTCGTGTTGATCTGTGCGTCGTCGGAGAGGAGGATGCACCGGTTGGTTTGTTTCGCGTCGGTCTTCTGCGCCTGCGGATGGACGTGGATCCTCCCGTCGAAAACGGCCCTGGCGCGTCCTCCGAGTATTCCCTTGTAGAGCTCGCGGCTCATGCCGCGCGCGCTTCTGTGTTCGATGATCGTGTGGTTGTCCACGTGCTGGTGACCGCCGGCGAGATAGAGGCCGTTCACCGTGCAGTCGACCCCTTCTCCGGCGAGCACGACGTTGATATCGTTCCGCACGAGGGTTCCCCCGAGGGACACGGAGTCCGTCTTGAAACGGCTGTCCCTGTCCGATGTGCGCCTGGACCGTGGCCACGTGGAAAGCCGAATCGCCTTCTCTCTGGAGCTTGCAGTGGTCGATCTCGGACCGCGCCTTCGACGACGATTTCGGTGACCGCGTTCGTGAAATACGTGTCCGACGGGAAACCGACGTAGCTCTCCACGATGGATGCGCGCGTGTCCTCGTCGGCGATGACGAGCGTTCTCGGGTGCGAGACGACCGGGTCTCCGTCGGAGCGTGTGACGTAGAGCAGGTGAATGGGCTGCTCGAGACGCGTTCCCTTCGGGATATGCACGAAGGCCCCGTCGTGGATGTGCGCCGTGTTGAGCGCGACGAAGGGGTTCTTCTCCGTGTCCGCGTGCCTGGCGAGATACCGCTGGACGGGCTCGGGGTCCGTCGCCATGAAGTTCTTGAGACTCCCGACGCGCACCCCCGCGGGAAGGGAGCCGGTGTCGGACAGATCCTCGGCGAAGTGCCCGTTGACGAACGCGAGCCTCCGGCACCCCGTGTCCTCCATGCAGAGCTCGTCGATCTGGAGGCGGGAGAGAGCGTCCGTCTCGTATCGTTCGGCGAGTCGAAAGTCGTGGCCGAGCAGCGGACGGACGCGCGTAAAGCGCCACTTCTCGTCTTTCGTCCCCGGAAATCCGAGGGCGGCGAAACGTTCGATCGCCGTCTTTCTGATTTCGCGGAGCCACACCGGCGTGCAGAACGCGAGGCGGCTGTCGAAGCTCGCGAAAGTCTTGATATATGAGGCTACGTCCGCCATTTGCCCTGTTCCTTGCGGGCCGCGTCACGAAGAGCGTGAGCGCCCGTTCGCCGGTGGGAACGGCTTACTTCTTGGCCGTGCCGTTCTGAACGTCCGCGTAGCCCTTGTCCTCGAGCTCGAGGGCGAGGGTCCTGTCGCCCGTCTTGACGATGCGTCCATCGACGAGCACGTGGACGACGTCGGGGACGATGTAATTCAAGAGGCGCTGGTAATGGGTGACGACGACGATCGCCCGGTCGGGACCGCGAAGCGCGTTCACTCCGCTCGATACGACCTTCAACGCGTCGATGTCGAGGCCCGAGTCCGTCTCGTCGAGAACGGCGAGCAACGGGTCGAGGACGGCCATCTGGAGGATCTCGTTTCGCTTCTTCTCGCCCTCCCGAGAAACCTTCGTTCACGGGGCGCTCCATGAAGCTCTTCTTCATCTCCAGCATTTCCATCTTCTTCTTGATCAGCGCGAGAAAGTCCATCGCGTCGATCTCGTCCTCGCCGCGGTATTTTCGTTTCGAGTTGAGCGCCGACTTGAGGAAATACGAGTTGCGGACGCCGGGGATTTCCACGGGGTACTGGAAGGCGAGAAAGATCCCCTCGCACGCCCGTTCCTCGGGGCTCTTGCCGAGTATGCTCTCGCCTCTGTAGAGGATGTCGCCGCTCGGTCACGTCGAAGGTGTCTCGTCCGGCGATCACCTGGGCGAGCGTGCTTTTTCCCGATCCGTTCGGACCCATGATCGCGTGCACCTCGCCGGCGTCGACCTTGAGGTCGACCCCTTTGAGGATCTCCTTGCCCTCGACGCTGACGCGCAGATCTCTGATTTCGAGCATGTTCATGTCTTTCCTTCTGGAACGGGCGAGGAACGGGGACTATCCGACGCTCCCCTCGAGGCTCACCTCGAGGAGCCTCTGGGCTTCGACGGCGAATTCCATGGGAAGCTCGCGGAACACCTCTTTGCAGAACCCGTTGACGATCATCCCGACGGCGTCCTCCGGTTTCATGCCCCTCTGCTGACAGTAGAAGATCTGATCCTCGCCGATCTTCGACGTGGAGGCCTCGTGCTCGACCGTCGACGACGCGTTCTTCACCTCGACGTAGGGAAAGGTGTGAGCGCCGCACTTGTCGCCGATGAGCATCGAATCGCACTGTGTGTAGTTCCGCGCGTTCACTGCCCCCTTCTCCACCTGAACGAGGCCGCGGTAGGCGTTCTGTCCGTGTCCGGCCGAGATGCCCTTGGAGACGACGGTGCTCGACGTGTTCTTGCCCACGTGGATCATCTTGGTCCCCGTGTCCGCCTGCTGGTAGTTGTTCGTCATCGCGACCGAGTAGAATTCGCCGACGGAGCTCGTCGCCGATGAAGCACGCAGCCCGGGTACTTCCACGTGATCGCCGATCCGGTCTCCACCTGCGTCCACGAGATCTTCGAGCGCGCGCCGCGGCAGTGTCCCCGTTTGGTGACGAAGTTGTAGATGCCCGCCCTTGCCCTCTTTGTCGCCCGGGTACCAGTTCTGAACGGTGGAGTACTTGATCTGGGCGTTCTCGAGGGCGACGAGCTCGACCACGGCGGCGTGGAGCTGGTTCTCGTCGCGCATCGGCGCCGTGCATCCTTCCAGATAGCTCACGTACGCATCGTCTTCGGCGACGATGAGGGTCCGCTCGAACTGACCGGTCTTCGCCGCGTTGATGCGGAAGTACGTCGAGAGCTCCATCGGACAGCGCACGCCCTTCGGGACGAAGCAGAACGATCCGTCGCTGAACACGGCGGCATTCAGAGTCGCGTAGAAGTTGTCGTAGTAGGGAACGACCGTTCCCAGGTACTTGTTTCACGAGATCGGGGTGATTGCGCACGGCCTCGGAGAACGAGCAGAAGATGATCCCTTTCTCGGCGAGCTTCTCCTGGAAGGTCGTCGCAACGGAAACGCTGTCGAAGACCGCATCCACAGCGACTCCGGAAAGCGCCAGCTGCTCCTCCAAAGGAATTCCGAGCTTGTCGAACGTCCTGCGGATCTCCGGGTCGATGTCGTCGAGGCTCTTTTTTCCCTCATCCATTCTTTTCGGCGCCGCGTAGTAGTGGATTTCCTGGAAATCGATGGGCGGGTAGTGGACGTTCGCCCACGTGGGTTCCTTCATCGTTTTCCAGTGGCGGTACGCCGACAGGCGCCACTCGAGGAGCCACTCCGGCTCTCTCTTTTTGGCCGAGATGAGACGGATGACATCGTCGTTCAGGCCCTTGGGGATCGTCTCCTGTTCGACGTCGGTGACGAACCCGTACCGGTAGTCCTGGTCGGTGTACTTGCGAATGGGATCGGGAGTGCGGGTCATATCTTTATGAAAACAAAAAGGTTATGTAGTGCGCACCGGTGGCGTCGCTGTTGTGGAGAATATAGGCGAAAACTTGACCAAAATCAATAGCTTCGCCTAAGTGTCGGCTGGGCCGGGTTAGACGGTTTTATCTCTCCACACGGACGCCAGGGCCACGATCGTCTCCACGGCTTTCTCCATCACCTGAACCGGCACCCACTCGATCTTGCTGTGAAACGCCTCGCCGCCGGCGAAGAGATTCGGCGTGAGAAGCCCCTCGTACGTGAGCCTCGCTCCGTCGGTCCCGCCGCGGATCAACGTGTAGTGCGGTTCGATGCCGGTCCGGCGGATCGCCTCCTCGGCGTACTCGAGCACCCGCGCGGTCCTTCTCGAGGTGGTAGCGCATGTTGAGGTACTGTTCCTTGAACTCGAGATCGATCTTCGCTTTGGGGTAGAGCGCGCGCACCTCTTCGACGATCCCCGTGAGGATCTTCTTCTCCTGCTCGATTCCTTCCATGTCGAAATCCCTGAGCAGGAACTTGATCGTCACCGCTTCCGCCTGACCCTGGAAGTCGTACGGATGGATGTATCCTTGGCGCTCCTCGGTGGTCTCGGGCGCCATGTCCTTCGGGAGACGCGTGACGATGTCGGCGAACACGCGTATCGCGTTCACCAGTTTGTCCTTGGCGTAGCCGGGGTGAACGCCCACGCCCTCGATCTTGATCACGGCCTGAAAGGCGTTGAACGTTTCGTTCTCGATTTCTCCCAGCGGGCCGCCGTCGAGGGTGTACGCGAAATCGGCGCCGAATTTCTTGACGTCGAAATACTTGGTTCCGTTGCCGATTTCCTCGTCGGGGGTGAAGCCGATCTTGATCGTCGCCGTGTCGAGCTCCGGGTTTCGCATGAAGAGATCGACGGCGGTCATGATCTCGGCGACGCCCGCCTTGTCGTCGGCGCCGAGGAGAGTCGTCCCGTCGCTCGTGACGATGTCCATGCCGATGTAGAGCTTTTCGAGGTTGGGGTATTCCTTCGTGCGGAATCACCTGCGACGCGTCACCGGGGAGAACGATGTCGCCGCCCTGGTAGTTCTTGTGCATGACCGGTTTCACGCCGGCGCCGCTGAACGCGGGCGAGGTGTCCACGTGGGCGATGAACGCGATGGTCGGGACGCGAGAGGCGGCGTCCGCGGAGAGCGTCGCGGGAACGGTCCCCGTCACGTACCCGTACTGATCGATCGCCGCGTCCTTCACGCCGAGGGCCTTGAGTTCGCCGACGAGGAGGCGGAGCAGATCGAGCTGTTTCTCGGTGCTCGGGTAGCGCTCGGCGTCCTCTTGCGACTGCGTGTCGATCTTGACGTAGCGCAGGAAACGATCCAGGACGGTTTCTTTGGGCGGGTTGAGTGTCATGGCAACTCCTCGATTTGCGGTCTAGGTCATGGCGCAAAAACCGTGTATGATGAGAGCGAAAACAAGTGCGAAGGGTTTTTGATCATAGATTGAAACCGGTCAAACGTCAACGCCAAACACGAGTTCGCGGCTTTTGCTGCAGCGGCTCGGTGTGCGTGGCGGACGCGACCGAGCCGGGAGGTGTCTGAATCATGCGGATCCACATGGCTCGTGGTTCTTGCTGCATTTCGCTCGCGGTGTCGTCGGTCGAGGCGGTCGTCGTCGACGGCGATCGGGTGAAGCCCGTGACGACGTTTTCGATCGTCGCGAGAGACCCGGAAACGGGTGAGCTGGGCGTCGCGGTGCAGTCGCACTGGTTCTCCGTCGGTTCGACGGTGCCGTGGGTGAAGGCGGGAGTCGGGGCGGTCGCCACGCAGTCGCTCACCGACGTGACGTACGGTCCGCTCGGGCTCGATCTCATGCAGGCGGGGAAGACGGCCGAGCAGGCGCTCAAGGGGCTCCTCGAGACCGACGTGCACCCCGAGTGGCGGCAGGTCGGCATGATCGACGCGAAAGGGAACCGCGCCGCGCACACGGGGAAGCAGTGCATCAGGGAAGCCGGTCACGTCATCGGCGAGGACTTCGTCGTCATGGCGAACCTCATGGAGAAGAACACCGTGTGGCAGGCGATGGCGGACGCGTACAGGAATTCTGCCGGAGACCTCGCTGAGCGAATGCTCGCGGCGCTCGATGCCGCGCAGAAAGAGGGAGGCGACATCCGCGGCAGGCAGTCGGCGGCGATGATCATCGTCAGAGGGCAAGTCCACGGGCGTGGATTACAAGGACAGGATCATCGATCTTCGCGTCGAGGACCACCCCGCTCCTCTCGTCGAGCTCCGCCGTCTCGTGACGCTCAACCGCGCGTACGTCTTGATGAACGACGGCGACGAGAGGATGACCCAGCGCGACACCAAGGGAGCGCTCGCAGGCGTACGCTCGAGCGATGGAGATGGCCCCCGAGGTAACGGAGATCAGGTACTGGGTCGCGTTGACGATGTTCTCCGAAGGGATGCAGAACGACGCGCTGAAGATTTTTCACGACGTTTTCGAAAAAGAACCGCTCTGGGTGGAGGTCACGAAGAGGCTTCCCGCGGCGGGCCTTCTCCTGAACGACGCCGGCCAGCTGGCAGCGGATTCTCGAGGCGGCTCCCGAAAGCTTGCGTGGGAAGTAGTCGTGTGCGCAGGGGGGCTCGCGACGACCCTCCTGCTCGCAGCGGCTCGCGCACGCCCTAGTGCTCGATCGTGATGTCTTCCGCCTCGACGAACTTGTTGGCGGTGAGCGTCGCGTGAAACGCGAGGAGCTTCTCGAAATCCCCGGCGACCTTTCCCCTCGCCCGGAAGCGGTACTCGTGGACGGGTGAGTAGAGCTCCGTCCCATGGGCTTTCTCGTCGATAGTTTCTTCGGATCGTAGCGCGACGAGCTCGAGTCCCGGCGGAAGCGTCTCGAGGAGCTTCTCGATCTCCGACGCGACATCTCTGCTGTAGGTGTCGAACTCGAATTCGAAGGATGTCGCCGGCAACCCTCACGTCCGAGACGAGTTCGAACTCGAGATCGGCGGCCTGCTCGATCGCGGCGACAAAACCATCCCGGACTCTTGCCCTGCACATGAGATGGATGTGGTCCCCGTGGAGCGTGAGGATGATCTTTCAGGTGCCGCGTGTCGATCGGATGATCCGCGCAGTAGTAGAGCCCGCCTTCGATCGCCCGCCCGACCTGATAGCCTCTGACGAAGCCCTTGAGCAGCTTGCCGTTGCCCTTGACGACGATTTCATGATACGTGACGGCCATGACGTCCTCCAGAACGAGAGTCTAAAAGAAGACCAAGGTGACGAGAAAGAACAGCGGCAGGAGAATCGGAATCGAATACTTGAACATGTACCCGAAGAACGACGGCATCCGCACGCCCGCTTCCTCGGAGATGCTCTTCACCATGAAGTTGGGGGCGTTGCCGATGTACGTGTTCGCTCCGAAGAGAACGGCCGCCGCCGATATCGCCTCCAGATAAACCGCTTTCTCGGTGACGAGCCCGTGGACACCTTCCCGAAGCGGTAGTCCCGTGAAGAACTTTCCCAGAAGGGAATTGAAAAACGTGAGATAGGAGGGCGCGTTGTCGAGAAAGCTCGAGAGCGACCCCGTGATCCAGTAGTAGTGCGACGGCGTCTTCGAGCGTTTTCATGACGGCGCCGAGCTGCCCTTTTTCGCCCGCCTGCAGAATCGCCAGTGCCGGGACGATCGTGGTGAAGATCCCGGCGAAGAGAATCGCCACCTCTTTGATCGGGAACCACGTGAATTCGTTCTCGTCGCGTATTCTTTTCTTCGTCGTGACGTACGCCCCGACCCCCATCAGAACGAGGATCGCGTCTCTCACCAGGTCCTGAATCTCCGCCGGAATCCCGAGTATCGTCACGGTGCCCAGCGTGCCACACCCCGCTCATGAGCACCGCGCCCACGATGCCGAGGAGGAAGAGGAGGTTGTGAATCCCCTCGATTCGAAGCGGCGCTCGTTCGGTCGTCTTCGGTTTCTCCTCTCTCCGGTAGTAGCGGGTATCGATGAGGAAGAAGAGCGCCAGGAGCGGCACGGAGACGAACACCATGACGGGCAGGAGCTTCAACGTCCAGAAGAACGGGACACCGAGGAGAAAACCGAGAAAGAGAGGCGGATCGCCGAGCGGCGTCAAGAGGCCGCCGATGTTGCTCACGAGAAAGATGAAAAAGACGATGACGTGCGCCTTGTTCTTCCGCCAGGCGTTCGCCCTGAGCACCGTGCGAATGAGGATCATCGACGCCCCCGTCGTGCCCATGAACGACGCGATTACCGTCCCGATGGCGAGGAGCGCGACGTTCGAGCGCGGGAGACCCGCTGAGCCTCCCCTTGACGTGTATTCCGCCCGTCACTGTGAACAGAGCCCAGAGAAGGATGATGAACGGGATGTACTCGTGGATGTAGGTCCCGAGGAGCTCGGTAAGCCCTGCGCTTCCGTATGCGATGATGAGCGGTACCGCGACGACGATCCCCCAGAACGCGGACACTTTGGGAAAGTGGCGGTGCCACCAGTGCGGCGCGAAAAGAGGGAAGAGCGCGATCGAAAGGAGAATTCCCGCGAAGGGAATCGCCGACCAGACGGGAAGGACTTCGCCGATCGTCGTGGACTCTGCTGCGCCGGCTGCGGCATGTGCGAGAGAGACGCCCATGGAAAAACACAACGACGAAGGTCGAGACGGAGGGAGGTTGCAGCGCGTCGAGACATGGGGTGAAGCGGATGAAGAGAAGATCAACAGGCATCCCGGGACACAACTCGAGTGTGGAGCGTATCCCAGGAAGCCGCCGCCCGCAAGAGATTCCTGGAGATCCTACGCGCGCGCGCGTTCGAGAAGACGCCTGCGCAGCTCCGGATGGACCGTGGATCGGCGCAGGAGTTGATCCTGGTCCTGCCGGCTGAGGTCCGAAAGGTAGTCGAGCGACACCGCCGGCGGTGTGCGGGGATTGCTGAGGAGCGCGAGCTTGGCCGTGCGAGTCGCGAAGAGACCCCTGTTTCGTCCGACCTCGCGGAGCACATCCTGATTGACGACGTGGTTGTTGGCCACGCGGAGCGCCCGGTCCGGGCTGTTGATGTGAGCGACGGTCTCGCGTGCGATCTTGAACAAGGGATGCGTTGAGAGCTCGTACCAGAAGTGCCCGTCGCGGGCGAGCTTTCGCAGAACGACAACGGGAACGTTTGCGATGTTCGGCGAATCGGTCTTGCAGCGTGCCGATCTTGCCTTTCTCCTTGCGGAGCTTCTCGACGTACTCGCGAGAGCACACCGGTCTTGATCCCGTACTGCTGTCCCTTCGCCGTGAGGTAGTCGACGGCCTGCATGAGCTTCTCGAAATAGTCGTCCTCCATGAAGAACGGGAGCTGCGTCAGAATCCGGACGATGCCGCTCGCGTAGAGAACCTCGGGTCTCGAGCTTGCGGAAAGAAGACGCCGGTGGACGGTGTGAAAAAACACCTTTTGGAAACTCTCGTCGTACTGTTTCGAACCGGCCACTTTTTCGAGCATGCTCAAGACGGTCATGAGAGGCACGGCCTCGGGCGTGACCACTTTCCAGAAGCCGTCGAGGTTGACGTTGCTCACCGCGTAGCGCCGGACATCGTGGTTGGGGTGCAGCATGAGGCACCTGAGGTACGTGTCTTTCTCCTCGGGGCGGGTTTTCTGGACTTCTTTGACGATACGCTCGGCCGCGCCGTCGTCCGCACGGGAGTTATGCTCGGAGAAGAGTTCCTGGACCTTCGCAAACGCGCCGAGGTGTTGCTGGCGGCCCTTGCGTCGAAGAAGGTCCAGAAGACGGACATGCGGATGATACTGCCAGTAATCGTTGATGAGAACGATCTCCGGCCGCATCCACAAGCTCTCCTCGAGGAGTTCGAGGGGTTCTTCACGGCGTTCGATGTAATCCGCGAAGGCGTAACGGAGCGAGCCGGTGAGCGCCGAGAGGGCGTCTTCGACGTCGAGATGATCCCCGTGAACCAGCGAGTGAAGGCTCTTGTTGAGCGCGTCAGCGTCGGCGTGTTTGACGCTCGCCGAAAGATGGGCGTCCCACGGCCGGCTCGCGAGGTGATCGGCGCAAAGGGTGTACAGACGTGTGTAGAGCGCCGCGGTCGGATCTCCGATCCTCTGACGGAGCTCGGCGTGGACATCGTCGATGAGAAGGTTCTGCCGCGAGATTTTGCCGTCATAGGCAAGCGAGAGTGTTTCCCGGAATGACGCGTCGATCGCGTGCCACGCGGCGTACGCATCCTCGACCGCGCGCATGACCCTTTCGGATCCGACGAAGTCGTCCTTGAACAGTTGCTTGGCGCCCTCGTTCAAGAGCTTTTGATATTCCTCGACGATGAGTGATTTGTTCTCCCGCAGGCTGTCGGCGGGGACGCCGTCGTCGCGTGTCGTCTCGAGGAGAGAGACTATGGACGTTTTGAGTGCACGAATTTTTTCCGTAATGGAGGAAAACTGATCGTTCATCAGACTCACCGCCGGTTACAAGTGTTTTTATATGAACGGGTTGAGGGCCTCGGCGAGTCGAAATTGCAAGATGCGTGCCCCTCGGGAGGGGCCATCGGCGCCACCCGCGGCGGAAAGCCGAGCGAGCGGAGCGCAGGGCTCTCAGCGACCCTAGAGAGCACTCCATCCGAGCCGCGAGGGCGCGTCAGAGGATGCCGTGCTCTTTCTTGTACTCGAGCCAGTTCATCTTGAGGTCGAGGAACGATTCGAACGAATCGCGCAGAAGAAACGGGTTCGTTCTGCGTTCGTGACCGATCGTGGACGAGGGTTTCACGCCGTAGTCGTGTCCGGGGTAGACCTCGACGCCGTCGTCGAGGGTCATGAGTTTGTTGTGAAGGCTTTCGTACTCTTTGAACGCCCCGGCTCCGTAGTCGGTGCCGCCGACTTTTCCCACAAAGAGCGTGTCTCCGGTCACGAGTTTATTCCCGCCGAGGACGCATATCGAATCGTCGGTGTGTCCGGGCGTGTGGATGAAGGTGAGGGTCATGGTTCCAAGCCGGAGCGTGTCGCCGTCGCGCGACACGGATCTCCGCATCCACGAGGCTCTCTTGGTGAGCGACGGTCCGGCCCGCCGGCCCGTTTCTTCGCCTCCGACAAACCCCAGGTGTGGTCGCCGTGTCCGTGCGTGACGATGATGTACGCGACCTCGAGCCCGTGCTCTTCGACGAGCGGGAGGTAGCGGGACGCGTCGGGCGGAGGGTCGAAGAGCGCGGCGGTTCCCCGCTCTCCGTCCGCCATGAGATACGCAAAATTCCTGTCGCCTCCGGCCTCTATTTGGTGGAAGATCATGGGGAAAATGTAATGTCTCGATTCGTCGTTAGCAAGCGCCGAATCCCCCGGGAGAGGCGACCATGCAGATAGATCTTTTTGACGCCGAGCTCAATCAGATTCTCGCGGCCGCGACGTACGGCGAGTACAAGGAGAGGCTGTCGAAGTACAACTGCCGCGGTGCACGCTCTCCTACAGCCGGACGAACATCGTCATCGACCGGGGAAATCCCCAGGCGCCGATCCTCATCATCAGCGAGCGGCCTGGCGAGAACGAGGACCGCGTGGGCAAACCGTTCGTCGGGAGGGCGGGAGAGCTCCTCGACAAAATGCTCAGAGCGATCGATCTCGATCCGGACAAGCACGTGCTCATCACGAACGTCGTCCGGTGCAAGCCCGAGGCGGATCGTTCTCCCTCCAAGGAAGAGGTGGACGCCTGTTTTCCTTTCCTCGAGAAACAGATCGCGGTCATGAAGCCGAGGGTGATCGTTCTCCTCGGAGCCGTGGCGCTCAAATGGGTGGATGCCGCCAGAGCCGATACGAAGATGGGGGAGGAAGTGGGGAAGTTTTTCTCCGTTGCGCGCTTCCCGGGCATCCAGTTCATGGTGATGTACAACCCTGCGTTTCTCTTGAGGGATCCCACAAAGAAGACGGTGACGTGGGAGCATCTCAAAGCCCTTCGCAACTACCTGCACGAAGAGAAGCTGCTCTAGATGGGGAGTGAAGGTGTTCTCGCCCTCCGTGCGGGAGCAAGCGGAAGAGAAGGTGAGCGAAAGTGTCTTCGCTCGACTTTCGAGCAACGGCACGGAGTTGTACGATAAACTCAGGGGGATGACGCGAGAGGAGAGCGAAGACGCTTTCAATCCCCGTGGCGCGTTCAATTCTTCGGGATGGTTCGCAGGACGCGCTGCAGTTTGCTGAAACGGAGCTGCTGCGTGGTGAGGTCTTCGTCGAAGTGGATGCGAACGTCGGCGATCTCCCGGTTCTCGACGACGGGCTCCAAACGGGGAAAAACGAACGCCTTCATCTTGGGCACTTTGAGCGCCTCGAGCCGCGCGACGATGTTCCGGTGCCACTGCGGATCGACGTTCGTGCCAAACCGATCGAAAAGCTCCGCGGCGCCCTTGTAATCGGCTGTGGATTTCATCACCTGGAGCCTTGTCAGAAGCTCGCGGATCCCCTCGCGGACTTTTGAGGCATCTCTCACTCGAACAAAGATCTTCCCACCGTCTTCCACCACGTCCAGACCGAAATCCTTGTTCGGATCGCCGCCGTTCTCCACCAGGTACATGAGGGTGAGCTGGTCGGCCTTGTTGTGCGCTTCCCGCACCTCCATGCCGGAGACCTGGTCGTACCGGAGGAGCCAGCCCTGCGTATGCGTGATGTATGCCGTCTCGACGACCGTCTGCTGTTCCTCGGCGACGAGCGCGCCGATCTCGACGAGCTTTGGATCCGACATGTGGTAGAGGGCGACGAGGTCCGCGCGGCACTCCTCGAGCGCCGTGTACACGCGCCCCAAAGCCGTTCGCGGGTCGACCGCGAGGTCCGGATCGGGCTGCCCCGACCCGTGACCGATGATCTCGTGCATGTACACCTGGAGCGGCCGCGCCTTGGCGATAAAAAAGTCGAGAACGTTTTTCCGGTACTCGGGCAGGTAGAACTCGTTGACCGTTTTCTCGAGGATACTCTGTGACTGCGTGCCCTCGATGTTGAGAAGAATGACGTTCTTGCTCCCGTGGTCCCTTCGTATGTCGTTGTAGTTGGGAAGATTGTACGCGGCTGACGAGATCGGCCCCGCGTCTCCCGTCTCCACGAGGACGTTGACGACTTTGGCGACGGGAGTGGCCACGACCGGCCGCTTGTATCTGTCGGGCCACGGCATCTTTCTCTTCGAAGTAGAGAGCGTTGTCAGCGATTCGAGCGGGGAGCGACGCGCCGGCGCGGAAGTTTACGTTCGCCTCGAAGCTGCCGATGATGCCCCGCGGGTCGAGGTACTGCTCGATGAATCCGTTGAGATAATCGACCTCCGGATTCGATTCGAGCCAGGAGATGCTGTGCTGCCTGAAGTGCTCCTCGTCGCCCGTACGGTAGAAATCGAGAAGGTGTCCGATCGATCGCCTCTGGCCGTCTCCCTCGGCGAGCGGCTCGGCAAGTTGGAGAAAGTGGCTCACCGTCTCGAGGTCGCGGCCGAAGAGTCCACCGATCTTGTAGACTTCCGGAAGGAGCTGCCCGTCCCTCTTGGCAATACGCACGTTGAGACGGTGCCGCCACTCGACGGGCAAAGCATCGATGTCCTTCTGCGTGATGCCGGGATCCCAGAAGTTGACCGCGCTCGCCGCGACGATGTCGGCGCCCTCCGACTGGTTGGTCTGGATGGGTTCGTAATCCGGGTCGAAGATCGTACGCTCGAGACGAACGAGCTTCTGCTCGATCGTCTCTCCGGGCTTGAGCGGCACTCTTGCGCCCTCGGCCGCCGCGGACAAGATGGCCCCGCGGAGTCCGTCCGGGGTCAGCGAGAGGGGAACGAACTTCGTATGACTGTAGTGATTGTAGTACCCGTGATGAATCCAGACGAGCTTCAGGTACTCGTGGAGACCATCCCTGATCTCGGGGGACAAGCGGCGCGAATGGGTGTAGATCGCTTCCAGAAGATGTTTGACTTCGAGAGCGTTCCGGTGGTTCTGCCCGTAGAGAATGTCGTTGCCGGCGATCGCCGCGCGGTAGAGGTAGTAGGCGAACACCCTCCGGTCCGAGGGAGAGGTCTTCGAACCCCGGGGCATCGACACCGAGGACGAGCGCCTCTCTCCCGTCGGGGCCGAGACTCTCCAGTTCACCGATCCTCCGCGCCCGGTCGCCAGGAACCGGCTCACGAGAATCTCTGTCGTCCATAGACGTTATCGATCGCAATGCAACCCCCCCGGATGAGCGCTGCGTCGCCGTGGCGAGTCGAAACGGATTGGAAGCCTTCTGCATTTGTTATCAGAACCACGCGCCGATTTCAAGGCACAATTTGCTTTCTAACCTGCTACACACACACGACTTGTTCTGGTATGCTCGGCGCGACGCCGAGGAGGACGCGCCGTGCCGAAGCGATCCGTCGAAGAGGAAATCTCGAAGCTCAGGGAAGAGATCCGTCATCACGACTACCGTTACTACGTGTTGAACGATCCGGTGATCGCCGACGCGGAGTACGACCGGCTTTTCCGGCGGCTCGCCGAGCTCGAGCGCGAACATCCTGATCTCGTGACGCGCGATTCGCCGACACAGAAGGTCGGGGCGGCGCCTCAAGAGGGTTTCAGCGTCGTCAGGCGCGACGTGCCGATGCTCTCGCTCGAAAACGCGATGAACAAGGATGAGTTTTTCGAGTGGAGAGAACGGCTCGTGCGTGAGGTGGGCGAGGCGGGCGGGGAGGACTACGTGTGCGAGCCCAAGATGGACGGCGTCGCGGTGGAGCTCGTCTATCGAGACGGCGTTCTCGTCCAGGGGGCGACGCGGGGAGACGGCGTGAACGGCGAGGATATCACGGAGAACATCAAGACCGTCCGTCCGATTCCGCTCCGCCTTCGCGGCGGAAACGTCCCGGCGTATCTGAACGTGCGCGGCGAGGTGTTCATGGACAAGGCGGATTTCGAGAGGCTGAACGACCAGCAGATGAAGCTTGGCGAAAAGGCCTACGCGAATCCGCGAAATCTCGCTGCCGGTTCGCTCAAACAGCTCGACCCGAAAGTGACCGCGTCGCGCCCTCTCAAGTTCGTGATCTACGGTCTCGGGGGGAGTGGGGAGCCTCGGGCCCCGGCCCGCAAGCGTGAGGCCCGGCCGTGCGCTACTCAGTGGGAGTTTCTCGAAGCGGCGCGCGCATGGGGTCTGCCGACGAACGGGGAGTCCAGACGATTGCGGACGCGAGACGAAGTCGTGGCGTTCTACGACGAGCTCCTCGCGAAACGGCCGTGCGCTCCCGTACGAGATCGACGGTCTCGTCGTCAAGCTCAACGATTTCGATCTCCAGCAAGAGGCGGGCGTGAGGGCCCGGTCGCCGCGCTGGGCGATTGCGTGGAAGTTTCCGCCGCACGAGGAGCGGACGCGCATCATCGGCATCGAGGTCCAGGTGGGACGGACCGGCGCGCTCACTCCCGTCGCGCGCCTCGAGCCGGTCGCCGTCGGCGGGGTCACGGTCTCGAACGCGACGCTCCACAACGAGGACGAGATCAGGAAGAAAGGGGTGCTCGTCGGCGATTGGGTGTTCGTCCGGCGCGCGGGCGACGTGATCCCCGAGGTCGTCGCCCCCATCCCCGAGCTGAGGACCGGCGAAGAGAAGCCGTTCAGGATGCCGAAGAAGTGTCCGGTATGCGGCACGCCGGTGGTCCGCGAAGAAGGCGAAGCGGCGACGCGCTGCCCCAACGCCGAATGCCCCGCGCAGGTGAAGGAGCGGATCCGCCACTTTGCGTCGCGAGATGCGATGGACATCGAGGGACTCGGGGAGAAGCTGATCGAGCAGCTCGTCGATGCCGGCCTGGTGAAAGACCCCGCCGATCTCTATCGGCTCACCGTCGACGATCTCGTTCCGCTCGAGCGCATGGCGGAGAAGTCGGCGGAGAACGTCGTCGACGCGATCGAGCACTCGAAGCAGACCACGCTGGCGCGCTTCATCTTCGCGCTGGGAATTCGAAACGTCGGCGTGACCGTCGCGGAGGTGCTGGCGGAGCACTTTTCCGTCGATCGAGATCGCTCCGCGACGCCGCCGAGGAGGAGATCTCCGGTGTCTACGGCGTCGGACCCGTGATCGCCGAGGAGGTCGTGCGGTTCTTCGCCGACCGGCGCAATCGCGAGATGGTCGAGCGCCTCGTCGAAGCCGGTGTGCGCTGCGAATCCGCGGCTCCGGCGGAGAGGTCCGATCTCGAGGGCGAGATTTTCGTGTTCACCGGAACGCTTTCACGAATGACGAGGGACGAGGCCGAAGCGGAGGTGAGGAGACGCGGCGGGAAGACCTCCAGCACCGTGTCGAGCAAGACGACGTGCGTCGTCGCGGGAGAGAAGGCCGGATCGAAGCTCGAGAAGGCGAAAAGACTCGGGAGTCCGTGTGATCGACGAGGAGGAATTCCTGGGCTTGATCGGAAAGAACGAGTGAGTCCGGTTGAGCCGACACGGCTGCGGGAGGGCGGTCTCGTTCGCGAAATCCGGCAAAGAAGAACCGCCGGGAGACAACTCCCGGCGGTTCTTCTGAAGCGCCTTGCAGAACAGACGGCCGGATCGCCGCTCGAAGTCGAGGCTTACTTCTTCGCCTTGAGGGCCTGTGATCTCTTCTGCCGTCGCCTTGTGGGCGCTTTCAGGATGACGACCGGCTCGACGGGCACGTTCTCGTAGCCGTCTTTCGTGGTCGACCGGAACCTGGCGGATCTTGTCGACGACGTCCATTCCGCTGATCACCTTTCCGAAAACGCAGTAGCCCCAGCCCGCCGGGTTCGCCTTGCTCTTGAAATCGAGAGGCTTGTTGTCCTTGACGTTGATGAAGAACTGTGAGCTTGCGCTGTGGGGATCGCCCGTACGCGCCATCGCGATCGTGCCCCTCATGTTGGAGAGCCCGTTGTCCGCCTCGTTCTTGATCGAGGGCTTGGTCTCTTTCCTGAGCATGTCCTTGTTGAAGCCGCCGCCCTGGATCATGAAGTTCGACATCACGCGGTGGAAAATCAGGCCGTCGTAGAACTTGTTGTCGACGTACCAGAGGAAGTTCGCGACCGTCTCGGGCGCCTTGTCGGGGTAGAGCTCGATCGCGATGTCGCCCACGCTCGTTTTCATCATGACGACGGGGTTCGCCTTCTGTTGCGCCGACGCGGAGCCGAAGCTCGATCATGACCAGTCCGACGGCGACGAACGAGCCGAACGTGATGAGGAATAAGTCTCTCATGTTGCCTCCTTGGTCGCAGGGGTTCTCGGGTGACAGCTTCCGATGGACGCGTTGTAGTCGAGTATCGTGAATCCGAACCGCCCGGCGGATATTCCGAGGTTATTCCCTCGCCGGTTCCAGCCAGCAGAATCTAAAGAAAAGCCGGAGGCGGGTCAAAATATTTCTCCCCGTGGCGGCGCGTATTTCTCGTAAAACGACGAGCGTTTGCGCTGGCGATGCTCTGCCACGAGTACCGCGATTCCACGAGCTCGAGGCCCGCGGCGCGGAGCTCGCTCGCGAGCGATTTCGTCGTTGAGGATTTCGAGGATCGCCGAGGAGAGTTCTTCGGGGTCCGACGGGTCGACGAGCAGGCTGTCCCGCCGGTTCGTGAGAACGTGCCGCAGTCCTCCGTGACCCGTGGCGACCACCGGCGTGCCGCAGGCCATCGCTTCGAGCACCGTCATGCCGAACGGCTCGTACTTCGAAGGGAGAACGAAGACGCGGGCGTTCCGGTAGTACGTGTCGAGGTGTTCGTCGGGGATGTACCCGGTGAACGTGACGCGCTCCTCGAGTCCGAGCGATGCGACGAGTTGGGCGAGCTGCTCCCGCACCTCGGTCTCGTGCTGTCTTCGGGTCTTTCGATCCGCCGCCGATGAGGAGATGGGTGTCGCTCGCTCGCGCGCACACGATCGAACGCCCGTATCAGATAGTCGAGCCCCTTGTTCGAATCGATCCGGCTCAGAGGCGAAGACGTAGTCTTCCGGCGCGACGATCTCCGGCGCCGGCACGGGCGGCTCGGGGCGAAACCGCCGGACGTCGACGCCCGGGGGGATGACGACGAGATCGTCGCTTTCGAATCCGTAGAGGCGCTTGTAGGACTCCTTTCCGTCGAGCGTCGTCACCGTCTGAGCGGTCGCGCGGCGGAAGATCTCGTTCTCCCAACGGATCCGCTCCGAGAACTTGAAGAGCTTCTCCATCTCCGCGGGATCGCCGCCCATCCGCTCCTTCTTCCAGGCTCCCAGAGAGTGCGCCGTGTAGATGAACGGGAGATCCAGCCGCTCGGCGAGCTTCATCCCGACGTACCCTGCGTCCCAGTAGTGCGAGTGGATGAGATCGTAATGAAGACCGTGCGCCTCGATGTACTTCATCATGTTGTCGATGTATTCGTCGAGATGGGGGAACAGATCCTCTTTTCGTATGAACGCGTCGCCTCCGCACGGGATGCGGATCACGCGCACGTCGCGATTCACCGGTTCCATCTCGGATCTCCCGCCGAAGCGGCGCGTGTAGATGTCAACCGATACGCCCAGCTCGGCGAGCGCTTTGGCCAGCTCGAGAACGTAGGTCACCTGTCCCCCCGTGTCGGTGGCTCCGAGGATCGGAACAGGGTCGAAGTAGCCGTGGACGCTCAGCATGCAAACGCGTGTGACTCTAGGCATGGTCGATCTCGATTCTGGATGTTGGGGATCTACTTCCCGACCCACGCGACGGAGTAGTCCGTGTTGACGATGATCTCGGCGAGGCTCTTGTGCTTCGAGATGATGCTGTGCTCGATCTCGAGAAACCGTTCGGAGATCTCGTCGAGCGGATCGCGGCCCCTGCCGGTCCTGTGCGCGCGGGTGTCTTCGTAGGTCCGGTCGATGAATATGTGGTAGTCGGCGTTGTTCAAGAGCGTCGTGTACGTTCCTTCCGCGATGATGAGGTCGATATCGGCGGGCGTGAGCGTTTCCTTGGTGACGCGATTCTCTTCGAAGATCACGAGCGGTTTTTCGATCTTCTCGTTCGGCGAGAACTTGAATCGCCTGATGTGTTCGTTCATCAGCACGAGGTTGACCTCGGCGAGGCCGACGCTCTTGATGTTCTTTCTTCGGTTCTCCTCGTTCGATCTGGGGGGGAGAAAGAAGTAGTCGTCCTGCTGGAGAATGACCGATCTCTTGCGAGATGCCGGTGAAAAGCCGCTCGAGCTCGAGCGCGATCTCCGATTTCCCCGCGCCCGATTCGCCGGCGATCGTGATCGCCCGCCGCTTTCGCCTACCCGGGGCTCCAACAGGCCGAAGATGGCCTCCGCAGCGGCGGTGTGATGGGGTTCGGGAAAGACAATATCTCCAATCATCGTGTCAGGCTCTCACTCCAGGAACGCCGACGACGGAATCGCATCGCAGTGTCGTTGTAACTCAACATATGCCGTTGCGGATCGCCATCGCAGTATATTGGATCCGGCCCCGCGCTGGCAATCGCAAATGACCCGGTCGGCTTCGACCTCCGGCACGAGTCATCCTCGCGCCTTCCAGATCTCCTGGACGACGTTAGCCAACCGCCCCAGCCGCTTTTCCCTCTCCATCGCGAAGCGCCTTATCCCGGCGAGAATGTGATCCGGGGAGAGATGGGCCTCCTCGATGACCTCGTCTACTGTTCCTCCCGTTCGCCAGCGGTTGTCCCAATCGGAGCTGAGCGTGTAACCGCCCGAGAGCGAGAGGTCGATCCAATCGGCCATGAGCCGTCTCGCACGGTTCGTGACAGCCATCGCGTCCATGCGATCCGAATCGGAATAGACGGTCCTCCTGTAATCCTCGTCCTGAAGGGCAAAGAGCTGCGGGCTTATCGCCGCGACGATCTTGACGTTGATCCTCTCGTCATCGAGTTTCTTCAGGATGCGAATCACATTGTTCGTCGTCGAGGTTCCCTGGACGACGACCGTCCCCATTCGCGGCAGATTCTCGCGGTATGGCCGGATGACATAGGCGCCTCTGGCCGCTTCGAAATGGGATGGCATCCCAAGCGCCGGGCGGTCGGGGATGCTGATCGGAGGGCGCGTGAGATGGAGAGCGACGATCGGCGCTCCCGTTCGCAGCGCCGCGGCGATGACAACGGGCACCTCGTTGTGCTCCCACGGGTGAACGTCGATCACGTGGCCGTCGGGGAAGAGCTGCGTCACACCCGGCGAAAAAACTCCGAAGTGAGTCCGCGAGTCATCCGCGGTTTCGGGCCCGCTGTGTCCCACGACCCAGAGCACCTGACCGACCTTGATCTGTGAATCCTGCGCGAGCTGGCTGAAGAGCCGCATCGGGACCGTACTTGAGGTAAGAGAACGAACCGTACGTGGAGCACGCGGCGAGAAAACCGTTGAATCTGTCGAACGGCCGGTCGCCGAAGTTCACCGCGGCGATGCCCGCGGAGATTCCCGCGTTGGCGAACTCCGTTATCGTCTGCGGGAGAAGCGTGCCCTCGGGGTTCGAATCGCGTTCGTACCAGCCATAACCCTTGCTCTCGCCGAAGTCCTTGGCAAAACCCGCGATGTTCGTGGAGTCAGCGAGATCGGCGCTCATCGCTATGAAGAGAGGACGGCCGTACTCCTTGCGGCACCACGCGTTCACCCACGATCCGAACGTCTCGAGCGCCGCCCGGTTGGGTTTCTTCTCGCCGGGCTGTGCGTAGAGCTCCTTCGGGTAGTTCTCGAAATCGCAGAGCCGTCGGGTCATCGAGGGGATTTCTCGACACGTCGAGCTTGAAGGAGGGAATCCGGTCGGGCACCGACTCGCCCATCGAGACGAGCGTGTCGGCCAGGTAGTCGACGAGCGCCTCGTCGGCGCGGATCACGTCGGCTACGATCTTCAGGTTCGCGCGCATCTGTTCGACGAGCGCGGCGGGATCGTCGGGGGCTGGCTCGCCGTAACCCTGGAACCGTACCCCGTACTTCTCCATGAAGGGGAGCTTCGTCTGCCAGAAGAGATCCGAGTTCATCTTGTGCGGCGATCCGTGCGATGCGTAGTCGTACTTGAGGTAGCCGCGGCCCTTCCTCGTCTTCATGTACATCACGTTCGGACGTTTCTCCGGGTTCTCGCCGCCGACGAGGTCGACGAGCGCGCGCGTCACCGATTCCCAGTCGCTTCCGTCTTCGGCTTCGCACACGCGCCATCCGTGCGCGCCGAACCAGTCGCGCGGCGTCTTGTCGATCACCGAGCTGTACTGTGCGGGGATCGATCCCGTAGTCGTTCCAGTCGACGACGTAGATAGAGATTGGACAGGCCGAGTCCCCACGCGGAGTTCATCGTTTCGTGCGCGGCGCCGGGCGTGAGCCCGCCTTCTCCTTCGAACGCGAACACCTTGACGCCGTCCGCTCCGGCCCGCTTCAGCGCGAACGCCTCGCCCGGCGGCGGCGGGGGATCCGTGTCCCGACGGACCCGTGTTGAACTTGAGGAAGAGGGTCTTGCCCTCCATCTCGGCGTGGCCGGGGAGCCCCTTGTTTCGTCTGAAGTGAACGAGGTCCTCCCAGTACAACGCGCGCTCTTCCGCATTCGGGACGAGGTAGCGATCGTCGCCCGTTTTCTCGTGCTTCGCTCTCAACGCCTCGAAGAAGACGGGAAACGTCCCGTAGATGAGCGGAACCGTGTGGCCGGCGACGAGGATGAAACGATCCGAGAAAGCTTTCTCCGGGTGACGGATGTCCCACCGCATGAAGCCGCCCAGGAGCGTGGCCACAAACGCGTGTACCTTGGAACGGGATCCGCCCGGGTGCCCGCTCTGGCGGTAGTTGAGCATGATGTCGATGAACTGGTCGGCGCAGTCCTTGACTTTCTCCCACTTTTCGAACTGGGGCTCGAGGGCGAGAATTCGCTTGTCAGAACTCTTCCGTGTGGGCAAGTCACACACCCCTTTCCATCACGAAACCGGTTCTGGATCGCGGGAGTGATGGGTGAAGTTGGTCTAAGCGCTCGTCTCCGTGAACGTCGTGAAGTCGTTCGTTTGCGCATCCGAGTACGCTCGGAGATCGACGACTATCGCGTCGAGAAGCTCCCGCGCGTCGCCACCGCTGCCGAAGCGCGCGATGGTCTCGGAAGCCCGGTCGAGATGTTTCTGGATTTCGAGAGCGGCGATCTTGAACCCGTCATGGTCCCGGCACAGCGAGACGATCTGTCGCTCGTCTTGCGCGGTGAGGTCGCC
>CAWBRW010000014.1:0-81255 GCA_963791235.1 uncultured beta proteobacterium
GCAACCGCGTCGACTCCTCCTGCGTTCACCCGCATGAAGTCTCCCGGGTCCATTGCCCGGACGAGTCCGGCGAGGTGGAACACAACGCCGGGGTTCGACGTCGCAATGGCGCGGGCGACCCCTGCGCGGTCAGTGATATCGCAGGCGATGAGTTGGGCGCCGGCCAACCGCAGTTCGTCGACGCGCGAAACCGCACTCACCACGCAGTACACACGGCAACCAAGCGCTGTCAGCCGGCGGGCAATGTGTCCGCCGATGAAGCCACTGGCGCCGGTGACCAGAACGGATTGACCAGCGGTGAACGTCATGCGCGATGACCCCGGCGCCCGTCATCGTGGCCACCCGACATCTGCCAGCCGGCAGCAAATCCCCGCGGCTCGGCGGTGTCGGATTGGGCGAGGCCGCCATCGCCGAGCCAGACGATGTCGAGTATCGCTTTGTCGTGGGGCATCAGATCGTCGTAAGTTTGGATCCGAGAGCGGTCATCAATGATCGTCAGCACAAACCACTTCTGCTTCGCCAAAACAAAGATAGACGGCGCTACACATGATTTCTGCGCGCAAGCGAACCTATGCGGGCAGCTGTTGCGCGACGTCAAGGGGGTTCCGGACATAGCACTAGGCAGGAGAAACCGGCCGCTGACGAATCCAGGCTATTCCCGAGCTGCCTTATCGCATGGTGCTTAGGGGCCGATTGCTGGCTCGATCGAGCCGTGGCGCTGACAGAGACAGGCGTTGCGACATCGACGTTCGCACGGCGCTGCAAGCACCGCCCTGTATGTCTGCTAGCGCACGGACAGTTGTCACGCAAGAGTCGACGCTTGCATTTTGCATCGGGCCCGACAAATCCGGGAGCGGTGCCAAGACGCGCCGCTGCGGGCCTGGAAATGGCGTGGGTTCTGCTGACCGCAGGGGTTGATAGGAAGGGTCTTGTGCCAGGCATCGAGAGTCTGGCGGCCAACAACCTGTGGTTTCGCGCTCCAGCGTCTATACAGCACCGCTTCAGTCTCTTAACTGCTTCGCTCTGGAGAATTGATGAAGACATTCCTATTCACGACACTTTGTGCTGTTGCCTTGTTGGCCGCTGGCACATCAACAGCGCAAAGCGGTCACATGATGAATGACAGCGCGTGGGGCGGTGGCTGGATGGCTGGGTACGGCGTGATCTGGGTACCGCTGCTGCTCGTGCTCTTGGCCGTCGCAGTCTTTGTATTGCTCGTCCAGCGGAACGGCAAGTGAGCAGTTGTGCCTCAAGCGCCGAGACGAAACCGGAAGTCGCAGTCGTGGCATTTCGCGAACTCTGACTCGCGCGTTCCGGGTTTACTCATGTCAGAGGAACGCATCGCCAGACGACAGACCCGCGGTGGGCGGTTCCCATCTACCCTCGGAGAAAATCAATGTTTCGCATAAAGCACTGCCTTGCAGCAATCGGCCTGGTCTTGCTGGGCCCCGCACTTGCACAGACGCCGCCGGCATCGACCGCGGCTGCTCCCGATCTACAGCAGCAGGTCACTGACATCAAATCGGTGCTCCCGAAGTTCGCCATTCCGATGCGCGAAGTCGGTGATCGTTTCCAGAACATGTACTACGCCGCGCAGGGCGGCAACTGGGCGCTTGCCTCATACATGTCCAAGTACATGAATGGCGCGATGACTCCAGCCAAGGTCACAAAGCCGGCGGAGTACAAAACATGGGCTTCGTTCTATAGCGGCGCATGGCAACCCGTCGAGAAGGCCATCAACGCAAAGGACGTCAAGGCGTTCGATAAGGCCTACAAGGACGTCGTTGTCGGCTGCAACGGTTGCCATCAGGCAATGGGCTATGGCTTCATTGAAGTTACGCACCTGAAGGCGCCGGCCGACCCTGGCATCAACTACAAGAGGCCGTCGAATCCCGGTGACGTCCCTGCCTGATCCCACGGAGATTCGGACCTGGTAATGAAAAGGCGGATGCGGCCGAGCTTCTTGATGTCGATGTGCAGCAGTTCCCCGGGAGCTTCGCGCTCGTAGCGCAGCACCGGCTCGGCCGGCTGCAGATCGCGCAACTGCGACAGGCCGGCGCGCGCCAGCACCCGGCTGACGGTGCTGCCCGACACTGCCAGAGGCTGGGCGATGCGCGCCTGCGTCAGGCGTCGGCGGCGCAGCTCAACGATGGCCAGTGCCTTGACCGGGTGCGATCGAACGCGGGCTGCGTACCGGCCGCGAGGAGCGGTCCGCCAGACCCGCCTCGCCCTGAACGAGGTAACGGCCCAGCCACTTGCGACCGGTCGGCGCGCTCACGCCGTGCGCGGCGGCCGCCGCGCACGGCGTCATCCCTCGCTCAACCACGTCCCTGACCAGTCTCGATTCGACGTGCGTACGTCAGTCGGGCATTCTTGTGCGTGTTCATTCGGCTGAGCTCCTGAGAAGACCGGCAGGCGTAGAGCACCTCCAGTCTCCCAGACTCAGTCCGAGTGAACAGAAACAACCTATGGAACTAGGGACAGACCCGACGAGTCCGTCCCGAAACCTTCCTGTCAGCGATGATCTGGGGTAACGCCAACGGCGTCTTGATTTGCTGCTAGCGTCGCAGAATGAAATTCGGTCCGGTCGAAGAACGCGAACCCAACGAGGCGGCCCTGGTCGCCGAGATGATCGCGATCCTGCGCCGCAAGATGGCGCGCGACTACGCCAAGGGCGGCACGCTGCGCGACGCCCACCCAAAGACGCTCGGCCTGCTGCGCGGCAGCTTCCGGATCGAGCCCAACCTGCCCGAGTCCCTTCGGGTCGGACTATTCGAAAGGCCGCGAAGCTTCGCTTGCTGGGTGCGCTTTTCCAATTCCAGCGGCAAGGTCCAGTCCGACGCGGTGCCCGATGCGCGCGGTGTCGCGATCAAGTTGCTGGCGCCACGCGGCAAGGGTGCCGCGGCGGGCGCGGAGCTGGGCCAGGACTTCGTGCTGCTGAACACGCCGGTCATGCCGCTGGGCACCGTTGCGCTGTTTCGCGATGCGGTCTACTACACGATCGAGAGCTCGCCGCTGTTGCTGGCTGCCAAGTTCGCGCTCACGGGCCACGCCCGGGTGCTGCTGGGCTTGCTGATGCTGCGCGGTAATCCAAGTTCGCCGCTGGACATCCGCTACTGGAGCACCACGCCCTACCGTTTCGGCCCCGACCGCGCGGTGAAGTATTCGCTTGCTGCCCACCTCCAGGCACAGGAGCGACAAGCCCGAAACCCTGGGCGAGTCCTACCTGAGCGACGCAATGCAGGACCATCTGGACCGGCATGAGGCCAGCTTCGACTTCTGCGTGCAGCTGCAGAAGACCCGGCATGCCGATCGAGGACGCCGGCCAACAGTGGGACGAGGCGAAGTCGCCCTTCCTGAAGGTGGCGACCCTGCACTTGCCCATTCAGAAATTTCGCAACGCAAAGCGCGCTCAGCACGCCGAGGCTCTGTCCTTCTCACCCGCGCACGCCCTGCCGGCACACGCGCCGCTGGGCGGACTGAACCGCGCGCGCAGCAAGATCTATACGGCACTGTCCAAGTTCAGGCACAAGCGTGACAAGCGCGCCAATCAGGCCTGAGGCTCGGTTTCGACCAGACCCGAGCCTCCACTCGGAGCGTCGACCGAGTTAGTTGTTCGGCGCTTTTTCGAGCGGGCGGTCAACCGGGACGTCGAAGCTGAACGAGATCTTGGCGCTCGTGTTCGCGGCGATGTTGACACTGCGTTGCTGCTTCGTCCCTTGGTGCGTGGCCTCTACGTTGTACCTGCCCGGAGCCAAGTCGACCAGCAGGTAAGGCGAGTCCAACTGCGTGTCGAGGATCATTTGGCCCCGCGCATCTTGGATCTTGATGTGCGAATCGGCCAGATACGCACCCGACTTCGCCGTCACGGTTATCGACAACGGAAAATCTGGGGCCATCGCCTTCATTCGCTCGGATTCGTCAAGACCGATGCCACCGGCGCTGAAGCGGCGGTCCTGTGCAGTGCGTCCCTCCTGAGCCGCCTGGGCAGCCGCAAATGGCGTCGACACCGTAATCGCGACAGCAATGCTGAAAATGAGCCGTCTGCCTAGCGAAGATTCGTTCATGGTCACCTCCGTTGGGTCATGGAAGGGAGTAGGTAGCGCTCTCGGTTCGCCTACGCGTCATTGATGGGCCGGTCCGAACCGTACGCAAGCGCACGCCACGACTCTTCTGGAGCAAATCCGGCGACCGAGCAGTGGCTCGAGTCGCCGCGGAAAGCGGTCCAACCCACCGGCCTTACTTCAATTGAGCGCGCAACTCTCCACCCGGATTTGCAGCACTGTGCACGTTGAAATACAGATCACCGGCCTTGAACGCCTTCATCTGATCCGCGTCGAGTTTCGCTCCGGCGGGCGCCTTGTACACGTCGCCCTCTTTCGTGAACGGTACGACTACCGGCCCGTTCTTGCCGGCTGCTCCCATGTGGATGTGCGCCGCGGTTCCCTGTATGCCCTTGGTCATGACACTTCCGGACACCGCACCGTCATCGCCGACCGAGATGGTGCCTTCGCCAGTCGCTGACGTGGTAACCGCCGGAACCTCGTTCGCGCCGGAAAGCTTGAGCTTCACATCGGCGCCGAACGCTGCACCACTGCCGAAAGTAGCGATCGAGAACATCGCGGCTGCTAACGCTGACTTACTGATTCGAATCATCTGCAACTCCTGGAGAGGCAAGCAATGAGCCTGCCAAATTGACGAAAGCCATGTCACCAACGGGTTCGTTAGGCGACCGATGATCGCGCGCACCGATACGGGCAGGCGATACTGCCTTCGGCGGCCGGACAACAACTTCCGGACGTCAACCTATAGGCGATACGGTGGCGGGGTGTCGGTTCGCCAGCGCACATATGAACCGGCGTTCTGGCCACGGCGGGCCGGATTCCAGGAGTGAGAAACGCATCAGACTCGGTCGTCTACGGTTTCTCTTGAGGAACTCTGATGAGGCGCAGGGCTGAAGCGGCCGGTCCGACTAAGGTAGGGAACATCGGCAGCGAGTACCCGGACGACGCGGCGCACGCGGTTCGTCAAGTTCAAAGTACAGACCAAGTTCGCCACTCGTACGGACTTCCCGGCCAGGGAGTGAGCGGCATCCGCAACACGAACGGAGAATGAAAATGAGTTCGACACATACGCAAACAAGCCGATCGCAAGGGCGACTGTCGCCGCGAACTGGCCGCTTCTTGCTTCCCCTCGTAATCGCCAGTGTGACGCTGGCTTCCGGTTGCGCGAGCATGAGCGAGACGCAGCAGACCACCGCGAAAGGCGCCGGCATCGGCGCGGCAGCCGGCGCGGTCATCGGTGGTGTCACGGGCGGCGGCCGTGGCGCTGCGATCGGTGCCGGAGTCGGTGCCGGGGTCGGCGCGCTCGGCGGCTATGTCTGGTCGCAGAGGATGGAAGAGCAGAAGCGCTCGATGGAGCAGGCCACGAAGGGAACGGGCGTCGAGGTCACGCAGACCGCCGATAACCAGCTCAAGCTCGAGGTGCCCAGTGATGTTTCGTTCGACGTCGGCCGAGCCGACATCAAGCCGAACTTCAGGCCGATCCTCGACAAGTTCGCTCAAGGGCTCGTCGCGAACCCGGCGACCACCGTGCGGATCATCGGTCACACCGACAGCTCGGGCACGGACGCCATCAACAACCCACTCTCGGTGAACCGCGCCGCGAGCGTCCGTGACTACCTGACGAGCCACGGCGTGGGCATGCAACGAATCGCGATCGACGGCCGTGGCTCACACGAGCCGATCGCCGACAATTCGACCGACGCGGGCCGTGCGAAGAACCGCCGCGTCGAGATCTTCGTCGCCGAGCAGGTGGCAGCGAGCAGTACGCCGGCTCGCTGATCCGAAAGTTCACCAAACCTGGGCTCTGCCGCCCTGTTCCGCGCAATTGACGTCGGAAGCAGTTGCCTAGTGTTCGCGCACCCGTTCAGGCCAGGTGGTCCACCACCTGGCTTAATGAAACTCGCAAAGAAGCGATCGCTACAAAAGTTGTCCAGCGCAGACTTCACCGAACAGTGCGGTCCTAGCGGGTATCAACTGAGCAGCGCAAGTGGCTCGAATTGGGCCTGCTCGCGGATCGTCGCGACGAGCCACATCCATGCGCTCGGGTTGTGCTTCACGAATTGCAGCCAGCCGGTGACCTGGGCAGACACGAACCGATCCCCGGTATCGCGTATCCGCAGCTTGGCCGCGCTGTGGATGGCGTGCGTCACCTCGTGCACGAATACGACGGCGCGCTGAGGCCCATGCAAGCATTCGTAAAGTTCGACCGTCCGGTCAGATTTTGTCTCGCTGAAATAGCCATCGACCTGATGACGCACGGCGGCACGATGGCGCAGCGGCTGGAAGCGCACGACATGCCCGTCAACGAGGACCGCCTTGGGAATGCAATAGCTCCGGTGCCTCGCTCCTGACGCCGCATGCTCGAAGCGTGCCCCGGGTTTGACGGACTCTCCCAGCAGGCGATTGAACCAAACCCACACTTCCGGATTCTGCTGGGCGAATGACACGAGGCCGGCCGCGAGGCTCTGTGTAAATGCTTCCTCGATGCAGCCGGTCTGGCAACCTGCTGACTTATGAATCAAGCGGATGAGCGCCTTCAGGAACTGCTGCGCGAGGCGCTCACCGGTCAGCGACTCGTGCAGCCAGACAATGCCGTGGCTCAGCTCGTACTCCATCAAGCGCCGCTGCAGTCTCATCGTGTCGCGCGGGGCGTGGATGACTGCCAGGTGAAATGGCCCCACCGTCATGCTCAGCGGGAACGCCGCCTCGGCAGGCGGCCGGACGCCGGCGTTTAGCCAGGAAGCTAGGTGTCGCTGGGACGCGCGCGACATTCCGGGTGAGACGGCAGCGATTCGCATGGCAAGTTCGAAACTGGATTTGACCCATGTTACGACCGCCAGCTAGGCACCGAGTGACGTGACTGCGCCTGCCTGTAACCTGGCCAACAGCAGAAAAGCAAGTCCTTGCTTACGCGAAAGCCCGCCCACCAGCTGGAGCAAGCGCGAGGCTTGGCTCAAACAGCCGCCCCGCGTCAGGAGAAACTGAGAAGAGCCTCGGGACTGTTCCGCCGACATTAATGTCGTAAACAGCTGCCTGGTGCTGGCGCGCGTTGCCGGCCAGGCAGTCCGTCACCTCGCCTGACTAAAGCCGCAAACAACCGCTCGTTACGGAAGCCGAGTAAGGCCCGCTGCCGCAAATGAAGTCGCAAATGGCTGTTCTTGGCGCAGCCACAGGACTCAGTTCTGGTAGAGTCGAGATGTGGCGCGGTGGCAGTAGGTTTGGGTTGTCTGTTGCCGCCTCTTTCGTCTGGCGGTGCCCGAGTACCCGTGCCATAGCTCCGTTTCCACATCCCGCTCATCGAACCGGACTGGCAGATCTCCCGCATCCGGCTCTCGGACAAGACGTCACGCCTTCGCCCACGCCAGGTCGTGCCCAAGCCGGCCCAAGCGCACGAGCCCGAAGTGCCCGTAGAGCTGCGAAGGTGGATAGGCCCCCGCACTGCGTCGCCTGAGCTTGTACTTGTTGCGCAACCACCGGCGCAACCGCGCAGCGGTGTAGTTGTCGAGCGCGCGATACGCACGGCTGGTCGTTCCCACTTGGAAGTAGTTCGGCCCAGCCGCGCAGTGCACGGTTCAACTGATGCACCAACTCCGTGGTGTCTTGCCACGTCAGGGAGATGGCCGTCATCGCATGGATCTTCGCGACCATGCGCTGGACACTCTTGCGCGATGGCCACAGAGCGAGCCGTGCCCGCCCCGTCTGCGCCGAGTACCGCCGCCCGAACGTGAAGCCCAGGAAGTCGAACGATCCTTCCGGCACTGTACAGATCCGTGTCTTGTCCTCGTTGACCGTCAGCTTCAGCTTGCTCATGACCTCGCGCAGGCGCCGCAAGGCTTCTTCCGCCTTGCCGCGCCGACACAGGATCACGAGGTCATCGGCGTAGGTCACGATGCGACTGCCTAGACTCGCTTCCAGTCCGAGCTTCTTCCATGCCAACACGAACCGGCGCATGTACAGATTCGCCAGCAGCGGTGAGATGGGTGAGCCCTGCGGGATGCCGCGGCGCTGATCCTTGGCGACGGTCGTGCGCTTCTTCCGTCCTCGATCATCGGTTTCTTCGACGGCACATTCCAGCCACATCTTGATCAGATGCAGCACGCGCCGATCCACCACCCGGCGCGCCACCGATTTCAGTAACTCGGCGTGCGGGATGCTGCCGAAGTAATCCGCGAGGTCGGCGTCCACCACTTCCCGGTGCCCTCGGTACAGCGTGGCCTCCACCTCGACCGCCGCCTGCTGGGCGTTTCTGCCCTGCCGGTAGGCGTATTGCTCGGGTGGAAGATCGGCTTCGAAGATCGGGTCGAGCACCAGCATCGCTGCTGTCATGCCCACCCGATCACGCAAGGTCGAGATGCCCAGTGGCCTGAGCTTGCCATTGGCCTTCGGGATGAACACTCGTCTTATCGGTTCCGGTCGGTACGTCTCCTGCCTGAGTGCAAGCGCCAGTTCGCCGAGCCACCGCTCCACCCCGTACGCTTCAACCGCCTCGAAGTCCTGTCCATCCACCCCCGCAGCACCCCGGTTGGAGCGGCACTGGGCATAGGCGTACGCCAGAATGTCTTCTCGGTAGATCTTGTCGTACAGCGCATAGAAGCGATAACCCGGCGCTGCCTTCGCTTTCGCGTGTAACGCCGTCTGCAGCTTCTGAACACTTTCCGGAGTTGCTAGGTTGCCCAATCTCCGCATCCCTCGCTACGTTTTGCGTTGGTCCTGAACTGAGGCCCCTTTCCTCCCCCGGCATTACCCGGCTTCAGCGGTACTACGAGCCTCTCCGTCACCCCACAGCGCCCAGCCTGTCCGTCACCGGCGTCCGGTTGGTCATCCCTGACCACGCCACGGGGCTTCCCGTGTTGCGCGCGCTTTCCTGGTGTACATGCTGTCGCCACTACCCCGGCGCAGCCACTGGCCGTGCTGCCTTGCTCATCCGTCCAGTGATCTCAGCCTTCCCCGATAGGGTGTTCGGGTCGGCCTGCGCATCGTCCTTTTCGAGGCTTGCCCAGCGTTCACTCGCGTTACCGCCTGCACACTCGCGCTGCCACCAATTCGTGGCACGCTTTACCCGAAGGCTTCAGTCATCTCGTTACCTCCATGACTGCTCCGGTTGCTTCCGGCTGGAGCATTCGCCGGGTGGGACTCTCACCCACTGGAAAGCGCCGCCTTATCACGGCGCACACCCAAAGTAGTCGTCCCGGCTGTGGCGAAAGCCGACGTGCCGGTGAGATACGACATTTGCAAGTGGCGCGGCCTGCCCAAGCGCTTCGGCAACTGGCACACGATCTACACGCGCATGAACCGCTGGTCCAAGGCCGGCGTGCTGGATCGCGTGTTCGAGCAGCTGCAGCAGTCCCAGGTCGTGCGCATCAGGATCGAAGCCGTGTCGCCTGGACAGCACCAGCGTCAAGGTGCATCCGGACGGCACCGGGGCGCTAAAAAAAACGGCCCGCAAGCCATCGGCAAGTCCCGCGGCGGATGGAACACCAAGTAGTGTCTTGTTCCCCCCGAGGCCGGGGCGACGGCAGGTCGATATGTCCAGGGCCATTGCCTGCAGCGTAAAGTGCAATGGACCTGCCGGAACCAGGCGACCGACGTCCAGAGCCGATGGCGACCGTAGGCACCGGCTTCCTTCATCAGAGAACAGGAGACGTCCATGAACGAGGAAACATTCAACCTGAGCATTCGCAAATTCCTGAAGATGGTTGGCGTCAGTTCGCAGCGTGAGATCGAACAGGCGGTGGCAACGGCGATTGCAGCTCACGACATCTCGGGTACGGAATCTTTCCCGGCAAAGGTGACGCTTGAAGTCGGCTGGCCTAAAGTTGAACGTCAAGTTTGAGGGCGAGATCAGACTCCAGTGAGCGCAGAGGCGTACTTCGCGAGCGGCAGAGCGCGGCCCAATCCGAATTAGAGCAAGTAGGCTGCATTGCGAATCAGGGCGCGCTCGAATGTCTGCTTCCCTCGCTGCCTCAGCCGTGCTTGCTCGGGGAGCGTGCGGAAGCGTCGCGCGTTACGACGGTGCGCTTGGCCGCGCTCTTGTCGCCGGATGAGGCTGTGTTGGTTTCAGACTTAGGCGAGCGTGCCGACGGGGTTGTCGAGTGGCCAGACGCGACCTCCGTCGCTATAGCGGCGACGTCGTTGCATTGATTGCCCGTGGCGTCCATGCCGCCGTCCGTGCCTCCTGAGCAGTCGTGGGCTTGGGCAGAGAGGGTGAAGAATGCTCCGGCAATAATCGGAATCAGAAACTTTGCGTTCATGCTTGCACCTCGGTTTCAGTTGAGTCCGGCAACTTCGCCGGGCGCAGCACGCAACGCGCATGCCGTGACTCAACGATGTCCCGGCATCCAATACGTGTCGAGTCGGATACTCCGGAACGGACAGTCGAATATTCACGCAGTTGACCGTCCACTCAGTCCCCGCAGCTTTCGGCCTCAGCCCTCTTATATGGACGTGCCCCAAACGCAAGCGGACTGATCGATAGGTCTGGCGTTATTGCGGTTCAACTGTGTGACGGCGACGATGACCCCTGCATGCTGCAGAAGCTCGCTGAGCAGCATCGCTAGAGAGTTGCCGGGTCACCAGCGGGCACGCTGCTTGCTGACGTCCACCAGCCGGATACGTTCAAATGATGGGCAGGACGCGCCTGCCGGTTTGGGAACTGGAGAACCGCGATGAAAAGTCTTTCTTCCATCTTTGCAGTTTGCGCTAGCGCGATCATTTTCACCGCCGGATGTAGCAAGACTGACACTCGCTCCGTGCCGACCGCCGAACCGCATCGCAATCGCAATCGCAATCGGCACAAGAGGCTCCAGCGCCGCAAGCGCCACCAGCCACGCCAACGTCGCCGATGCCGCCTCCCGATGTGCCCAAGGGCGATGCATCGTCCGGACCCAAACCGGGACAAGCGAACGACCATTCAAGCCCGGCGTTCAAGGGCGGTGGCAAGGAAGTTCCTAAGTAGTCTTATCCATCTTTTTTCCCCTTCCGCTTTCTGGCGGATGCAATGTCCGCAAGGGGGTCGGATGCTGTCGGTGACGTCTAGGCGTCACGACTGTCGGGATTGAGTACGCCAAAGGTCGCAGGGATATCGGCGTAGAACAGGCGGATCTTCTCCGCGGCGATCAGCTCGAGCAGACGCTTCTTTTCTTCGGCGGTGACGATGAACTCCACTTCGACAATCAGGCTTCCGCCCAGCTCGAAGAAGCGGTCCTCGTGCATGCGGTGATGGTGACCGAATCCCGCCATGGCATGAAACGCCGAGCCCCCGCGGATCTTCATCTTGTTGGCGGTATGGAGCAGCCAGTCCCACAGCGGCGCGCCATGCAACCTCTGGCCTTGCGACACATAGAACCGAAGGTAAGAGCCTTGCATTGTCTTCTCCTCAGTATTTCTGTTTGTCCGGAATGATGCCGCGCATGCCGCCCCGTGGGTCGGCGACGTCGCGGGCGTAACGAGGAATCAGGTGCACATGGAGGTGCGAGATGGTTTGTCCGGCCATCGAACCCATTTTGATACCGATGTTGTAGCCAGCCGACTTGCAGCGCTCCTCAAGGAACGCCTTGCCCGTGTCGATCAGTTCGAGCAAGGCGGCCCGTTCGGCAGCCGTGGACTCGAAGTACGAGGCGACGTGTCGCCGCGGGAGGACCAGCTGGTGGCCCGGGTTCACGGGGAACTTGTCGAAGAGGGCATAGGCGAGCGCATTCGAGATCAAGGATCGCGCCCGACACGGCAACGGACCGGCGGATCAACCCGAGGCAAACAGTCGCCGGCCTGGACGCGGACCCCCAAGCCGTGCGATTTCAGGCTCGTTCGTGCCGTACGACATTGAACTGTTCGTCCGGCGCTGGAGGTTCGAAGTACGACGTCACTTCATCGAAGTCGGCGTCCGTCGTCCACTTTGCGCCCGGCGCCAGTTTCAGCTCGAGGCTGCGTTGCTTCAGTTGGCGCTTACACAGATCATCCGACGCGACAATGAAGTGGAGCTGATGATCGGCCTCGGCGCTCTCGTAAATCTCCCGAAACCACGCGCGCGACTTTCTCGTGTTGGCCGGAAAATCCAGGACGACCGTCATGCCAAGGGAAAGCAGCGAAACGACGTGGGGCGCAAGGGTAGCCCGAAGTCGAGCCGAGTACCTCACGAACGTATCGAAGTCGACAAACTCGCCTGGGTACAGACTCTCCAGCAGATCATCCTGAACAAGCAACACCGCCCTGTCTCTCGCCGCCAACGATTTGGATAGCGTTGACTTGCCGGCAGCCATCTTTCCGCACATGAAGAACAGCTTGCCCTTTGAGCGCGTGTCCATATGCCCCTCGATGACGGACTGGTTGGCGGAGATTTTCGCCGAGGGATGGGTAGTCGGCTATTAGGCCGAGCGCCGTCTCAGGACAGCCTGAGCCTCTCATTGGCGACTTTCGCAGTGGCGCCGTGACGCTCACCACACATTGCCGGCCCCGGGCGTATAGCTCGCACTCACCACGGCGTTGCTGATCAACGTGTCGCACTTCAGGACGCCGTCGAAGCGCGACATCGCGGCGTGGACCGACAACAAGCCGGCGCTGACCTCGACCATGCCGGCGCTCACCTCCACCTTCGATGCCGCCAGCACTTTGACGCCAGAAGGCGACAACGTCACGGTGTTGCCGTGTACATCTTCGATCCGCACAGTGCCGGGGTCGTCTTGCAGAGTCATTCGCTGTCCGCCTGGTGTTTCGACGGTCAGGCTGTTGTTGTCCCCGTCGTCGACAATGCGCAATTCAACACCGTTGCGCGACCGGATCAGCATGACGCTCGCCGCCGGATCGCCAACAGAGGGCGGGGGTGTCGACTTGCTCCACACCGCGCCAAGCACGCACGGCGCCCGGATGTCCCCCTGTACGAACGCCACCAGAACCTCATCGCCCACCGCGGGAACGAACAGTGTTCCGCTATCCCGGCCGGCCATCATGGTAGACAGTCGCGCCCAGACGCCGCCACTTTCGTCCTTCAGCCCAGACACCCGCACAAGCACGCGCGCGAGATTCTCTGGATCGCGATTGTCGAGGACTGAACCCGAGTAGATGCCATGAAACATAGCCATGTGATTCCTCCCTACTGACCATGCGACTCTGTTGTGCGTGTCGCCTGTGCGATTCTCGTCCTGCAAACGCGCGTCGCCGCGGTAAACGCGCCAGGGCGGAAGGACCGGTCCCGGCCGACGTTCGATTCACGGATCCAGTAACGGCCGCTGGCCGCGGACATTACCGCGTGGCGTTCTTCGCAGTTTCGCGGCGACCGGGTGACCGCACCGTCAGACAACTGGGTGCAATTGCCTCGGCCAATTCAAACGTCCGAGGCGGCCAGCGCCCCTCCCAGGTCACGGTCACGTTCCCTGCGGCACCTTGGCCACCCTGGCGGTACAGCACGCGAACACGTGTGCCGGCCGGAGGCCGTGCGCCATGCACCCCGTTGCCGAAGCGGACAGCGCCGGTGCTCGCGTCCAGAACATATACGGTGCTATCCGATGAGGCCCCCCAGAGCGCGTCAATAGTGGGGAGTTGCCGCCAACGTCGTCCACCAACAGTCACCGTGGTTCGCAAGTCAGAGTGCCGAACTAGGTCAGTGAGTTGTCGCGCGGGCATCTGGTTCTCCCCATTCAGTTTGCGTCACCGTGCATGCAATCGGGTTGCCCGGCGTGGACCAACTGATCGCAGGGTCAAGGAGTCGGCAATCAACTCGCGCGAACCCCAGGCGATCTCGCTGCCAGGAACCGCTTTGTCATACGAAGGATCACAAAGCGGCCTGGGTCAGTTGAGCGGTCTCGTGGCCTTCTACCAGAGTCACAGCGTGGCTTCGTATTCCAGCCACAGCACCACGTCGTGCAACGCGCGTAGTTCATCTTCGACTCCGGCACGGTCCAGTTCCAGTACGAGGGCTTGTTCGAGCGGCAGGCCCACCATCGCGTTGAGCGACAGCGGCGCAGCGGTGCCCAGAAGCGGTCCGGCGTTGGACAGCGCGATGCCGTGGTTGAAGTCGAACGCCGCCTGCACCCCGGAAACCTCCGCGTCCAGTGTGGCCGGATAAACCGATTCAGTTGTCCCCACCGCAAGCAGAGCGAGATTGGACAGTGCGCGGCCCTTTTCGGCCAGCGGCAATGCGACCTTCGCAAGGTCGAAGCGGATTCGCGCCGGGCCGGTCTTGGCGCGCAGCGATGCGAGCCCCTTGGGGTCCCAGACGCTCGCTGCCAGCGCGATGCCACGCGCCACCGGCGGCGGCAGCGGCAGCCTGGCTGTCTTGACGCTCAGCGCCTGCGAGTAGGTGGCGTTAAGGTCCAGCGTGATCAGCACGTCGGCTAGCGAACGCAAGCCCTTGGGGTTGGCGGCCAGCGGGAACTCGAGTTCCCAGTCGGTCTCGACGCCGCTACCTTCGAACTGCAACAGCGCCTCGCCCGGCAGGCCATAGACCCACATGTCCTGGTGCAGCCTGAACTCTGACAGCGGCAGCGCGTCGGGAAAGCGCACCAGCAGCTTGGGTGCGGCACCGTCATCGCGCGACACCGTGGAGGCGCCCAGGTTGCGCAGCACGCCGCGCGGCGGCGGGCCGTCGGCGTCGTGAGCGGCCACCGTAAGCGCACGCAGGCGGTAGGCAAAGGTGCCGGGGTAGGCCGCCTGAAAGCCGCGCTCATCGGTGTGGAAGCTGCAGCGGCCGCTTTTCTTGAGTTGGCCAAAGGCGAGCGGGAAATCGCGCGCCAGCGACAGCGTGTGCTTGACCGGCACCGTCAGCCGGATGCCGTTGAGGCGGTTGGCCTCGAGCTCGGCCAGGTCGAGCAGCAGGCGGTCGGCACCGGTGAGTCCGCGCATCGCGGTCGGCACGTAGTTCAGGCCGACGATGTGGATGTCGCGATTGGCGTCGAAGGCCAGCGCGCGCTCGGCCAGCCAGGCGCTGCGCGCGCCGAGCTCGACATAGCGCTTCATCGTGCGCTGCGCAAACGCTGCGAGCTTGTTCCACACGTCCACGTTGAGGAATCGCTCGCGCTGAAAGCGCTCGAGCGCCTGCGCCAGGTCGAGCTCGGCGGCGGCGATCTGCTGACCGAAGCGCGCGATCGTGACGTCGCGCGCCTTCAGTGTCACTTGCGCTTCGGCCGCCGCCAGCGCCGATGTCTGCAGGGCCTTCAGGTCACCGCTGCGCTTGGCGGCGGCATCGGCCATGCCGCCCATCGTGGTGTAGCCGTAGTAGGCAAAGGCGCCGAAGCCGAGCGTCATGGCGGCACCGCTGCCAAGGGTGGCGACCATCGCATCCTTGGCTGCCGACGCGCCGCCGCTACTCTTGCCAAACATCTCGAGCAGTTGCTCGCTGCTCACCGAGCTGGCGGCCGAGTCGTCGGCCATCACGCCCTTGCCGGCCGAGGCCAGGCCGGACAACGAATCCTTCATGCCGCCGAAGAAATCCTCGGCCTGGCCAAAGAAGGAGTCGTGATCGGCAATCTCCTTCTTCTTGGCCTCGATCTGGGCCTTGACCGCGGCCACCTGCTCCTGCGCCTTGGCAACACCGACGTTGGCAATTTCGATCTGCTCGGCGGCGATGCCGGCGCCGGCCTGTGCCTTTTTGACCATCGCCGCGGTCTGCCAGCCTTCGATCGTGGCCTGCTCGAAGCGCGTCTGGTACTGCAGGAAATCGGCCTGCGAGGCTCGCGCCGAGGCGGCAAACAGGTCGGCCGCCAGCTTGAGCGGGCGGTAGCGCAGCACCGGCACCATGTCGGCACTGAACCCGTAGGCATTGAGCCCGAGCTCGATCTGGCCGAACCCGGCTCGCGCCCGAGCCAGCTGCGAGGTGCGCGCCGGATTGGCCTGCGAGTCGAGCAAGGGGTTGCCGAATACTGCAGCACCCAACCCGCCGGCATGGCCACCAAAGGCGTGCAACCCGGGAATCGGAAAGTGCGGCGCGATGCCGGGATCGGCGCCATGCATGAACAGCACGCCCTTGTACAGCTCGCGCGCGCGCCGGATCGACGACGGATCGTCGTTGCGGTAGAGGTCGTCGGCCCAGGCCAGCATGGCTTCGCCTTGCGCCAGCTTGAAGAAGCGGTGCTCGAACGGGGCAATCAGCGGCAGCGCCACCGGTGAGCGGTCCGGCGGCGGCCAGATGCCCTGGTTTGGCGTCTGGTCGGTGTAGTCGTGAATCTCGGCATCGAAGGCAACTGCCGCGGTGTAGGGCAACGCGTCGTTTTGCTGAAAGTACGGATGTCCGGACGTGGAAGGCAGGTAGCCGGCCGCGTCAGTCACCTGCGCGATGCCCACCTCATAGCCGGTGATACGACCCAGCAGCTTGGTCGCACTGGCGCTGTCGCCCAACTTCAGCAGCATGCTCGCTCGCAGGTAGGGAATCAGCACGAATTGGAAGTAGTCGAGTTCGTTGAGGTAGAGGGTGCGGGCCCGGGCGAGCCAGGACTCCATCCAATCATTGAAATCCTCGTCCGGACCGTTCTGCCAGCCGTAAATGTGTGGCTCGGTGCGCGTGTCGAAGTACGCCTCGAACTCGGCCAGTTCGCCCGCCGTGGTGACCGGGCGCGCTGCGCGGGCCTTGAGGCTGACACGACGGTCGAGCTTCAAGGTGGCCGGCGACGGTGGAAAGCCGTTGTGGTTGAACCAGACGAAGTCGCTGCGCGTCCACTTGCCCGGCGCCTTGCGCGCGTCGTCGATGTGCTTCTGCGCCGCGTCGAGATGACGGTGCGCATCCGGATAGGCCTGCTTGTCGGCGGCAGCCAGCGCAGTGCGGATCTCGTCGGTGATCCAGCAGGGGTACTCCAGCCAGGCGGCCGACGCGTTCCAGTCGGCGGCGCTGGCGATGTGGTCGTTGTTGGGGTTGATCAGTGTGTGCGACGCGGTCTTCTGCGCCGCCACCACGTCGCGCCACGCCTTGAAGAAATTGGGCAGCACGCGCCGGATGTCGTAGACGTTCTCCGGGTAGAAACGGCGCTGACGATCGAGCCATTCCTCGTATTGCAGGAAGAACGGCGCGCGACCGGTGAAGGGCGCAAAGATCAGAGGCCGCTCCGGGTCGGCGCCGCGCAGCGCAGTGGCAAACGGTTCTTCGGGCGACTGGAACGTATCGGCAAGCAGGCCAAGCAGGGCCTCGACGTTGAGCGCCACCTCGCTGGTCGTTTCGCCCGCTGGGCGCTCGAAGCGGATGCGAAAGCGGTTGCGCAACTCAGCCGCCGACTTGCCGCTGCGGGTGATCAGCGTGGCCACGTACTCGGCGTCGCTCTGCGTGGCAGCGCGCACCGGTATGGCCGCGGCAGCCAGGCCAAAGCCGTCACGGTCGGCGCGCGCCATCAGCACCTGCTCGAGCACCTTGATCAGCAACGCATGCGTGGTGCGGGACGCCACGCCACGGGCGTGAAAGTCCTGGTGCAGACGGGTGTCGAGCTGCTGTTCGAGGGCGGTGTCGCCGGGCATCGAGCCACCCCCGGCGGCGTGCATGAGCCGCGCGGCACCGACCCAGACGCCGCGCAGGTAGTCGCGGTAGAGCTCGAGATCGCTTTGTGGCAGCGCGTAGTAGCTGCCGTCGAACCATGTAGCGGCGCTGCCGCCGAAACGCTCGAACATGCCGACGTCACGAAAGTTCGTCACCGCCTTGCCAAGGTCACCGGCGGCCAGCGCATCGAGGTTCAGCAGGTGCTCCTGCTCCAGCAGCGACTCACCCTTGGTCGTGTCGGCCAGCGCACGGCCCATCCCGGCCAGCGCGCCGCTGCGCACCGGGAGCGGCCACAGACGCGCCGGCGAATCGGCAGATGGCGCCACCAGTTGGCGGCTCAGGTCGTCGGTGCGCACCAGCCGGTTCGCGGCCAGGTACGCCCCTAGCGCCTGCCATTGCTCCGCGTTCGGCTCGCGCACTGCAGCGACGCGGATCACCGCCTCTTCGTCACCTGGCGCCGGCTCGGTGGCAAAAATCAGCGGCCCGTCTTCGCCACCATCTACGCGGAAGTAGCTGGTGGCATTGGGCCGCCAGGCCAGCGTGCACAGCGTCTGCCCGGCCTCGGGCGTGTCGAAGGACACGATGTGAAAGGTGCCATCCTCGCCGCTGGTCGCCTGGCCGAGCAGGACCTGGCCGTTGGCGTGCGCCGTGGCATCGTCGTCGCCGCCTGCTACCCACTGCACCACGAAGCCGGCCAGCGGCAAGCCGGTAGACCTTTCGACTAGGCGCCCGTCGATGGATGGTCGCACTACGGGTGGGCCGAAAACTCCCGCGCGCATCGGGCGCGGCAGGGCTGCGAATTCACTGTGGGGGATTGCTTCGTTGCCCATGGCTCTGTCCTCGGGGTTACCTGACAGTGCACTAAGGCGCACGGAATAGGAGGTGGTCTGTACCGCGCCGACGGCGCGGCAATGTGATCTAAAGAGCGAACTCGGCGCCCCAAGTCGCCGCCCGGCTCGCTGCGCCTTAGCACAGCTTCCTAAGCGATACCACCGAATTCACACTACCACTGAAACGAATGCGCCCGTCCCAGTCAACCAGAAGTAGTCAAAAGCTAAAACCAACGGATCACCGTTGCACAGTGACCCTACCCACAGTCCTCAAGCTGGCGCCAACACAAAAGCGCGTGCCGCGCTGCGGTCGTACTGACTCTGGCGCGACCAGCCGTCGGTTGCCATGTGCGCGACGTAAAGCTGTTCAGTGAAACCGGCCAAGTTGCAGCTGTCGAGCAGGCTGTCGACGGTCGGAAGTGGGTCGCCCGGCGGTGACGGGGGTATCGCGCCAGGCATGGCGGCTGCATTGACCGCCGCCGTGCCGACGGCACTGTATTCCGCCGGCGTCACCGCTCCGCGTTGCACATAGAAGGAATAGCTCGCAAAACGATTGCGCTGCAGCGCGAGGAAGGGCACATCCACCGCCAACGCTCGTGACGCGTAGCTCATCACGCCGCACTCATCCGCCGCCAGGCTGCCGCCCACGCTGGGGGCATCGATGCGAGCGAATGTCGGGTTGTTGTCCACCCGCACGGTGACGACCATGCGGTTAAGGGCGGCGTCCACCAGCCCGAGCAGTGCCGCGTCGCGGGTCTGGATCGTTCCGCTCAGATCGTCGGTCGCCGGCACGCGCCACTTGATTCCCAGCGCCTCTGGATCGACCAGGTTGCCCACCGCGTCGAACAACTCGACCTTGATCTGCCACGGCCCGCCCTCGTCCGCGCCCAGCGGCGTTCCACCGGCATCAAAGCCGGTCCCGGGCGCCACCGCGACAGTCGGGATCACCGCGCTTTGTGTGTCGAGCACGGCATTCGGAATCGACCATTGTCCGGTGGGTGGCAAAGCCGGCGGTATCTCGCACAAGTGCGCTGAGGTGCCAACGGTCTGCGGGCCGAGCGCGTACTGCTCGAGGATCAGATCCCCCGCCACTTCATGCGTGTAGTGCCGGTTGATGGCGTCGGTGCTGGGCCGCCATTCAGACTCGGCCTCAGCGGGTCGCTTGTACGACACGCGGTAGTAGCGCACCCCCAGGTCGCTGCGCAGCGAGTTGTCGAACTCGAGGCGGGGCCTGAGCGAGCCGCCCCACGGCGCGCTGCCGTCGAGCAGTCCGAATTTGGCCGGGTCGTGGCCGGCCGCGCCGACCTTGGTTGTGTCGTTGGCGCCGTGAATCCGCCACACCGAAGTGTTGCCAATGGCCATGAATAGCACCCAGTTGTTGGGCGCGACGATCGGCGGGCAGGGCGGGCAGGCATGCGCCAGCGGATGCGAGGTGATGAGCGTGACCTCGGTACCACAGACATAGTTCCACCACGTGTTGCAGGCAACCGGGGTGGGTTCGTAGATCGTCACCCAGAAGCCGGGCCAGATGCGCTGGCGCGCGATGAAGTAGAGGTCGGGTTGGTCGAAGTTGAAGATCGAGCGCCAGATCACGGCGTGGAAGTGTCCGCACTCGTCGGTCATTACCGTCACGAGCTTGGTCCTGCGCACGCGCATTGGAAACAACCAGCACAGCACCGGGCGCAGCAGATCGAGGTGGGCGACGACTGCGCGCTCAAAGGCCGGGCGTGCGGCCCGAGCAGCAAGCAGGAGGTCGGGCGGCAGCGCGAGGGCACGCAGCCGCTCGACCGGCGGGTCTGGCTGCGGGTCAAAGCCGCGGATCGCGCCGGGGCTCAGCACGCGCGGCGGCAGCGGTTGCGGGTTGAGGCCTACGCGTGCCAGCGGGTCGTCGATTAGCTCGCCGAAGAACGGCTCGGGTGGGCGCGGTGGAATCGGCCAGTCGATCGGCGGCCAGGGGCCATCGATGAAGTCGCGCAAACGGCCGATGTCGATCTCGGGCAACTCGACGATGATGCGCGGCCACGGATCGACTTCGTAGATGTCGACCGCCGCATTGCACACCGGCAGGCGCAACGCGACTCCCCCCGCGACGACGCGCTTCAAAAGCGTGCCGTTGACCACGCAACGGCGCCCGATCCAGTGCCGCCACCGCTCGGGGCCCACCTCGAAGGCGATCGGTGGAAGGCGATCCATGTCCGGGCGCACGGCAATGTGGCGGTCGATGCCACCGCGGCGAAGCAACTCACCAATGTCGAGCAATTCCTTGTCTAGCTCGGGGCCCAGTACGACGCGAACCGCCTGCGGTTCCTTGCCGACAGGAATGGAGAGCTTGGCGTTACCCTCCTTGTCGAGCGACTGCTTGTCGAGCAGAGCGCCGCCCTGGCTAAATGCATATGCAACGATGTCTTGCAGTTCATCCGGGCGCTCGGTGATGACCGCCGAGACCTCGATGGAAAGACCCCGTTCGCCGCGCTTCGCTGTGCTCATGCTGCCTCCCTGGTCGCCAATTCAGTTCGCGTTTTGGAACCGTTCCTGTGCAGTTTCTGCAAAAGCACGATTCCAAGAACAGTCAACTTTGTAGGCGCCCGCGCACCGCCCGACAACGTGAAAATCTGACAACGACGGACTCACGGTACTGCGCGCTTGATGGAGAAGCAGCCGGTGCAACGATGGTCTCCACTCGCCCTGTCGGTGACGCAAAGGAGAACCATGCGCAAACAGTTAAGTCACGGAAAAATCTTGACCGTGTTGCGTGACGCGATTGAGGGCGGCGAGGCGATCGACATGCCGGACCGAGTCTTCGCCCTGGTGTCGGAGCTGACCGAGCCGGTCGCTAACTACCTCGGTTACGCCCTGACCTGGTCCATTGGTGTTTGCAGTTGCGACTGCGCACCCAGTCCATCGAGTCGAGCTCGACCCGGTTCAGGGAAAGGAGAGGGCAACACACGACGCGCGTCTTACACTGGTCTGCGGTGTATTCCCGTCGAAATGGCCTGGCCTCATCGACGTCACTAAGCGAGGAACCATGAGCGCCCCCCAGAGCCGGACCCACCGAGTCCTCACCAAGGAAGAGCAGGAGCGCCTGAGCCCCGACGAGGTGCTGGCGCTCTTGCGCGATGGCAACGCCCGCTTCGTGAGCGGCGACGTTACCCACCGCGACCACCAGGCGCAGGTGCGGCACGCGGTGCTGGGCCAGTGGCCCAAGGCCGTGGTGTTGTCGTGCCTGGACTCGCGCATTCCCGTAGAAGACGTCTTCGACTGCGGCATCGGGGACCTGTTCGTGGCACGCGTGGCCGGCAACATCGTCAACTCCGACATCCTGGGCAGCATGGAGTTCGCCTGCGCGGCCTCGGGCGCGAAGCTCGTCTTCCTGCTGGGCCACGAGCACTGCGGCGCGGTGAAGGGCGCCATCGACGGCGTGAAGCTGGGCAACCTCACCGCGCTGCTCGACGTCATCGCCCCCGCGGCGGACGAGGTGCCGGGCTTCGACGGCGCGCGCACCAGCAAGAACGAGGCGTTCGTCCACCGCGTCGCCGAGCAGAACGTGCGGCGCATGTTGAAGCGGATTCGCCATGACAGCCCCACGCTGCGCGACCTCGAGGCCCAGGGTCGCATTCGCATCACCGGGGGCATGTACGACATGGGCAGCGGCGAGGTGACACTGCTGGAGTGAGTGCGGTGGGCAGGGTGGGCCCGCTCGCTTCCCCCCAGGCGCTGATCTGATCCGCGACAGTCGCGTCGTGACCATGGCGGTCAGGACGGGCCGGGGACCGACTCTTCCGCGGCATTGATGTCGTAAACAGCTGCCTAGCGTTGGTGCGGGCCTGAGGCCAGGAGGTCAGTTATCTGATCTCTCTGAAGTCGTAAACAAGCGCTCGCTGCGAAAGCCGGCAAAGGCACGCTTCGGCAAAGGCTGTCGCAAGCGGCGGGCCTTGGCGCGGACACAGGTCACAGTTCGACCCATATCAGACATAGAGCGACCATAAAAGCAGACTTCCAACTGGTTGGGCTCAGCGTTCGTCACAGCCTCGGTCTTGTCGTCGAGGGCGGCGACGACCTCGTCGGGGTTCTCTTCCGCGTAGTGAAGAGCCAGGCGGCCGACCGCGAGATCGACGACTTCATGACCGTCCCACGCTCGCGCCCAGGGTGACGAGAAGCTCGTCCAGTTGCTCGAACGTCTCGCCCATCGCATCCGCCGCCCCGGTGCCGGCAGCGTCGAGAGCTTCCTTCGAGGGATAGAGCTCGTGCATGACCAGCAGCGTCTTGCCGCCTTTTTCCTCGAAGGTCACCGTGGTGACGGCCCACCCTCGTCACCTTCCTCATTGGTCCAGACGAGGCGCGAGTGCGGTGTCACTTCGATGTACGTGCCGAAGAACGCCGACTGTGAGTCCCCGTGTGCGAACACCAAACGGTACCTGCCCCCGACACGAACATCCATCTCGCAGGAAAGCAGGGACATGCCCATCGACTTCGGCACCCACCACCGCCTGAACAGCTCGGGCTTGGTCCACGCCTCGAACACGATGCGCGCCGGGCCGTTGAAGGTTCGCGTGACGACGAGCTCACGCTCGGACTTCCGTTCCACCGTCGTGCGGTTCTTCATGGGGGTGGGCTCACTCTCTCTTCTTGCGTCCATCGACCTTCTCCTTCCGTTTCAGTTCCTCGACAACCTTGTCCAGCTCGTCGAAGCGTGCGTCCCAGAGCTGGCGGTACCTCTCGATCCATGCCGCCTCTTCCTCCAGTCGGCGCAGGCCGAGCTTGCAGGTCCGCACGCGCCCGACCTTCTCCGTGGTGACGAGCCCCGCCTGCTCCAAGACGCCGACGTGCTTCTTCATGCCCGTGAGGGTCATGTGGAACTTCTCGGCAAGGTCCGTGATCGAAGCGTCTGCACGCCCGAGCTGCTCCAGAACGCCGCGTCGGGTGGCGTCCGAGAGCGCGGCGAACGAGGCATCGAAGCGGGCCCGCGTATACTGAACCATATGGTTCAGTATATAACACACGGATTGGCGGCATGCAAGGGGAGGCCGAGCGCGCGCTGCGTTGCCGGCCGCCTTCACTCCCAAATCGACCTCATTTCGATGCAGATTCGATCGACTCGGCGATCACCAGGCCCTTGGTGCAATTCGCACGACGCTAGCTAAACGTCCGCACTTGAGCGGCGCACTCAGAGTCTGCTCTTGGCCGCACTGAGACTCAGGACCGACAGGCTATCCCCGTCACCGAGCATCGCCTCCAGTCGTCGCAGAGCAAACACGAGCAACGCGAATTGCGCTGAACTCACTCCGCTGACATCGGAGGAAACCGTGCTACGTGCCCTCATTGCTGCGACGGTCCTGCTGCTCGGCGCTTGCGCACATGTCGGCCAGGACCAGCATTTCTATCGGAGTCCTGGCGCCGTTGAGGCGTACAGACGGCTTGTTGGCCACTCTGAGCGACTGTCGTCCGCCGCACTACTCGAACTCGATGACGGTCTCCTCTAGGATCAGTTTGTCGGCCAATATCTCGTTGCCGGCGAAATCCACGGCTACGAGCTTTAATGAGACGTCGATGGCGTCGGCCTTCAATGCCTGGAGCGCCTTCGTGATGTTCAACTCGAGGTCGAAGCGCTCCCTGACGCCCGCCTGCGGGGCTGGTCGCGGCACGTCGCCGTGGCCGCCGTGCTCCGCGGCAACCCGGGAGGCTGGCTTCTGGCCGTGAGGATCCGAACTTCCATGACCGAAGAACGCGGCGGCGCCGGCGAACGCCGGGTTGCCGATAGTCTGCGTGCGGACATTGGCGTCTGGCTGGTTGACGAAGGCGCGGATCTCGACTGGCTCGGGTTGCATGTGGTGGCTCTTGAGCACGATCCGGACCGAATCGACGAACCGGCGTACGGGAAAGGGCCACTCGAACTTGATGACTTCCCACACCTTGAAGGGCGGAATCAGGAAGCAGAATCGCCGATAGCGATAGCCGAGCACGTCCGTGGATTCCACGTCGGATCCAGTTTGCCAGGCGATGCTGTACGGCCGTGGGAACGGCTGGAGTTGAAAACTGGCCTCCGCCGCAGGAAGTGGCCCCGGGTGTGTGACCTGCCAGTCTGCCCAGAGCCGGTCCACGTTGGCATGGTGCATATAGAAGATTGGGTCGTAGCCCGCCGTTGGCACGCTGCCCATGTCTCCACCTGTGCGGCCGTGGACGCTGCCGTGCACGCCGCTGACCTGATTCTGAAAGGACGTGAATGTCGCGGCGGTCATCGCGGCCTGAGCGCCCGTCGCGAGGTCGTCGTAAGCGGTGGTGTCGATATCCGCGCGGCGATCCGTCTGGCCCCCAGCCGGCCGCGGGCCGCTATACAGAGGATTTGCTACCGTCGCACCGACCCGATTCACATACGTCGCTAGGCGGCACGCGGCGGGAACACCGGTTGACGGACCCGAGGACCAGTCCCAGTAGGGAAGCGTAACTTGACAGCCGAGGACGCGGAGGGCGTTCTCGAATGCCATGAGGTAGGCGCGGTGCCACGTAAAAAATCCCGGAGCCCCATGGGAGCAATAGGCCGTTGGCGGTCCGCCGTGAAAGCTCGCAATCGTCGCGAAGCTGTTTGAATCGCTGGCCGGCAGCGCGTACATCGCAGCCAGTGATTCTCGAAGATCATGCAGTTCGTTTGTGGTCAGACAGTTGATGTTCTTCCGGTAGCGCATGACATGTCCTCCCTGTCACGAACAATCGACTGCCGAATCAAGAGTCCCTAGGTCGGGAGCTGCAGTCGTCTACGCAATTACAGCGCCACATGTGCGGCACTGTGGTACGAAGCTTTGCGTCGGTGCTTCGACTAACAACGTAGACGCCGAACTCACGAACTTCAAGCGGAATATTCGACAAGTGCCTTTGCGCGCGCCACGCACTTTCGTCAGCCCAACTAGATCTGCGCGCTTTGGTCCTTTAGCGTGTCTGACCGCCTTCAAGAGCGGGTTAGGACGGAGCTACATAGTAGGTGGGGATGGAGAGAGGGCAGCGCCGCCTCACGCTATCCAGCACCTTCCGGCCGGGCGAAGCGCTTCAGTTGTCAGGTTGCCTAGTAGGTCCGCTTTCGAGCACTTCTGGCCGAGCGTGCTTAGGTCAGCAAATGGCCGAGCCTGTGTAAAAACGCAGTGTGTCCTCGTAGACTTCGGCAACGCGTTGTGAGGCGGGAGCCACATGAAGCGATTCATCGAAGGCGAGGACCGCAGCCAGACCGCCTTGCTGCCGGCGAGCCTGGACGATTATGTGGCCGAGGACAACCCGGTGCGCGTCGTCGAAGCGTTCGTCGAGCAACTCGATCTGCGGCAGCTCGGGTTTGAAGGCGCCGCCCCGGCCGCCACCGGACGCCCTGGCTATCACCCGGCGGTGCTGCTCAAGCTGTATGTCTACGGCTATCTGAACCGCATCCAGTCGAGCCGGCGGCTCGAGCGCGAAGCGCAGCGCAATGTCGAGCTGATGTGGCTCACCGGGCGGCTCGCGCCCGACTTCAAGACCATCGCCAACTTCCGCACGCGACAACGGGCCGCGCCATCCGCGCTGTGTGCCGCCAGTTCATCGTGCTGTGCCGCCAGCTGGATCTCTTTACCCAGGCGCTGGTGGCCATCGACGGCAGCAAGTTCAAGGCGGTCAACAATCGCGACAAGAACTTCACTGCCGCCAAGCTCAAGCGGCGCCTGGCCGAGATCGACGCGAGCATTGCCGGGTATCTGGCGGCGCTCGACAGCGCGGATCGGGCCGAGCCGGAAGTGGCCCCCCTGAAGAAGGGCCACCTGCAAGGCAAGATCGCGGCCCTGAAGGAACAGATGCGCGCGCTCCAGGCGGTCGAGACGCAGATGCAGACCGATGGCCAGGCGCAGGTCTCGCTCACCGATCCGGATGCGCGCTCGATGAAGCACCGCGACGGCGGCATCGTCGGCTACAACGTGCAGGCCGCGGTCGATGCCCAGCACCACCTGATCGTGGCCCACGAGGTCGTCACCGACGGCATCGACCGCGACCAGTTGACACCGATGGCCGAGCAGGCGCGTGACGCGACCGGCATTAATGCTCTGACCGTGGTGGCCGACCGCGGCTACTTCAAGAGCGAGCAGATCCGCCACTGCGACGCGGCCGGCATCACCCCGATCGTGCCCAAGTCGCTGACCTCCAATGCCAGGGCCGAGGGCCGCTTCGACAAGCGCGACTTCATCTACATCGCCCGCGAGGATGAGTACCGCTGCCCGGCCGGCGAGCGGGCGATCTTCCGCTTCGCCACGATCGAGAACGGCTTGACGATCCGCAAGTACTGGACCTCGGCCTGTCCGGGCTGCCCGCTGAAGGCGCGCTGCACCACCGGCGACTATCGCCGCATCGCGCGCTGGGAGCATGAAGCGGTGCTGGAGGCGATGCAGGTGCGCTTGGACCGGCAACCCGAGCTGATGCGACTGCGCCGCTGTACGGTCGAGCACCCGTTCGGCACGATCAAGCAGTGGATGGGCTGGACCCACTTCCTGATGCGCACGCTGGCCCACGTGCGCACCGAGATGAGCCTGCATGTGCTGGCCTACAACCTGAAGCGGGTGATGCGCATCCTGGGCATCGCGCCGCTGCTCAGGGCGCTGCAGACCTGAGCCGCAGGGCTCGCTTTACGCCCCAGAAACGAGCGCCGTGACCTGACAGCCGCACCGACGCTGCAAAACGGCGATCAGCGCCTCAGGGCGCGCTCAGACAACCCACTGCGAAAAATCTCGACCGCTCGCCTCGGCACCGACTAAACACGAACAACCGCGCGCGTTTTTACACGGCCTCGGCCGACATAGGCGAAAACTTCGCATTCGCTGTTGCCAGGAGGCCACTGCATCGTGCACTCGACGGCTTCCTTCAACTGGCGCTTGATGCCGCCGGCCGCAGATCTCACCTACCTGAACCGAAGATTCTCACGCGTCAGCTGGCCGATCGAGCTGCAGCCCATCAACTTCATCCCGCGTTCGATCTCCGCTCGCATCAGTCCCAGCGCCCGCTCGACGCCGGCCTGACCGGCCGCCGCCAGAGGAAAGAGGTAATAGCGTCCAACACCGACCGCCTTGGCGCCGAGCGAGAGGGCCTTCAGCACGTGGGTACCGCGCTGGATGCCGCCATCCATCATCACATCGAGCCGATCACCGACGGCATCGACGACTTCCGCCAGCTGATCGAAGGATGCGCGCGAGCCATCGAGCTGTCGACCGCCGTGGTTGGACAGGATGATGCCGGTGCAGCCGATCTCGGCCGCGCGCTTCGCGTCCGCTACCGACATGACGCCCTTCAGGCAGAACTGGCCGTTCCAGGTACGGACCATCGTCTCCACGTCGTCCCAGTTCATGGAGGGGTCCAGCATCTCGGTGAAGTAGCGACCGATCGACATGGCTCCGCCGCTCATGTCGACGTGCTCGTCGAGCTGCGGCAGCCTGAAGCGCTCGTGGACGAGGTAGTTCAGGCCCCACATCGGCTTGACTGCGAACTGCAGCATTCCGCCGAGCGTCAGCCTGAAGGGAATCGAGAACCCGGTGCGCAGGTCGCGCTCGCGGTTGCCCCCGGTGATGCTGTCCACGGTCAGCATCATCACGTCGACGCCCGCCTGCCTTGGCGCGCTCGAGCATGGCGCGATTGAGGCCGCGATCCTTGTGGAAGTAGAACTGGTACACCTGCGGCGTGGCGTACGCGCTTGCGCAGTTCCTCGAGGCTGACGGTGCCGAGCGAGGACACGCCGAACATCGTCCCGAACTTCGATGCCGCCGCCGCGACGGCCCGTTCGCCCTGGTGGTGGAACAGGCGCTGCAGCGCGGTCGGGGAGCAATAGACGGGCATCGCCAGCTTCTGACCCATGACCGTCACCGACAGGTCGACCGTCTCGCACCCCGCGCAGAACATTGGGCACGAGGTCGCAGCGCTCGAAGCTCGCCGTGTTCTGCCGATGGGTCACCTCGTCGTCGGCCGCGCCGTCGATGTAGTCGAAGATCGGACCCGGAAGCCGACGCCTCGCCAGTTCGCGGAAGTCGTGGAAGTTGTGGCAATCACTTAGTCGCATGGCGGGAACGACTCACTTCCTGGCATCTTCTGTAGGACCGGCGGCTGCATCTTGCCATCTCAATGGATGGATCGCGCTTCGCCTTAGCTGCCAAAGAGCCAGGTCCGCTCTCGGTGTGTTCTCGCCCGAACACTCGAAGGCCGGTTTTGGCCGGCCACCGACGTCTCTTCTGACGGATCGACCTCGACAATTCCACGAGTTGACCACTGCTGTGGTGCCAGCCTGTGGTCCGCACCGTGTTAACTCGGGTAGTTCATCCGCTCGACTAGTGCCGCAAAGCGAGGATCGCCGCGAAGCCTTTTCCACCGCGGATCAAGGCGCAGCCATACCAACCAATGCGAGCGCTCGGCAAAGGCCTTTTCAAGCCATGCGAGGGCCTGCTCCTTTTCCCCAAGTCCGGCGTAGACCAGCGCCGTGCCATACGCAGTGACAAAGCGGCGCTTCGACAAATCGTCCATTTCCCCAGCTACGGCGCGCGCCTCGCCGGCTCGGCCCATCACGCCGAGCGTGTAGCCACGTCCTGCGACGAGCACCGGCCACTCCGGCGATTTGGCCTCGGCGCTCGCCGTCTCGGCCAATGACTCGTCAAGGCGACCAACCTCCAAGTACGAACGCCCGAGCCATAGGTGGGCGATACCGAAGTCGCCCTTCATGGCGAGCACCGCTTGCAATTGCGCAATCGCATCGCTGTAGCGGCCGTTGTAATAGTGGTGGAATCCCACGTCGGTGTTGATGGGAAGCGATAACGGGTCGAGCCGCTGCGCACGGGTTATCTCCTCCATGCCCTCGACCGGCCGACCGGCCGCAAGCAGATAAAGCGCATGCCATTGGTGTGCAACCGGGTCGTTGGGGTTCAGTTCAATGGCGCGGCGAAACGCCTCGCCTGCGCCAGCCCAATCCCAGTCGAAGTAAAACCGGATGTACGCGAGCGACGCGTAAGCCTGCGAAAGCGAGGGGTCGAGCTCGATCGCCCTCCGCGCGTACGGCCGCGCGACCGGAAACGTCGCCGCGGGCGCGTCGTAGCTCAGGTAGCCCAGTGTCGTGTAGGTGTCGGCCAGCGCTGAGAAGGCAAGCGCGAATGCGGGGTCGAGGTCAATCGCGCGGCGAAAGTGCTCGACCGCGCCTCGAAGTGCCGACTCCGAGCGTTGGTTCCACAGGAAGCGTCCCTGGAGGTAAGCCCGGTAAGCGTCGGCGTTCTGGGTTGGGGCTTGCGCAAGGTGCTTCTTGTCGCTGCTGGCACTCGAACGGATCCGGAGCAACCGCGTCAAGTCATCAATGACCCGCCCCTGCAGTCGCGGCAGCTCGGCAGTGGTCACCTCATAGCGCGAACTCCAGACTTGCGCCGCCCGGGCGACGTCCACGAGTTCGACTTGCAGCGTCCAACGTTCGCCGTTGCTCGCGAGCAATCCGGTGACAACGGCTGGGACATCAAGCTGGCGTGCAGCATCCAAAGGGTCAGCGCTACGGAAGCGAAACGCAGACGCGCGCGAGGCGACGCGCAGTTCTGACACCCGCGTCAGCGCATTGATCGCCTCCTCTGCGATGCCGTCGGCGAGGTGTGCGTTTGTCGGCGTGTCGGACGCGAAGGGCAGCACCGCCACCGCCGAGTAAGGCGTTGCTCGGCCGAACGCAAACCATCCGAGCCCCACCGCGAGCGCGAGCGCCAGTCCGAACGCAAACCACGCCGGACTCGGCCGAATGCGTTTCGTCTCCGGAAAAGACCGCGCTCCAAGCGGCTCAGGCGCGGTAGTGGAGCTCAGCCGGAACGCTCCTAACGTCGCGATGTCGTCGACCGTCACCAGAGCCTTGAACCGATAGCCCTGACGCGGCACGGTTTCGATCCAGTCAGCAGCGTCCGGCGAGCATGCCAGAGCCTTCCGAATCGCCGACACATTGACGCTTAGGTTGACCTCCTCAACGACGAGGCCCGGCCAGACACGTTGGAGCAATTCGTCCTTCGTCACCAGATGGCCGGCCTGGCTGACGACGGTCACCAGCAGGTCGAACGCCTTGCCGGTCAGCGCGATTGGCTCGCCCTGATGCAACAGAGCGCGCTCCTTCGGCACCAGCAGGAAGCCGCCAAAGCGATAGACCGCGGTGTCGTGGCCGTTCATCCGGATCGGTTTAGGCGAATCGCAGGCAATAAATAGCAGTTTGGCAGGGACTTTCGGCAGGCATGGTTCGAAGCTTCCAGAGTCGGCGAGCCGCCGGCGTTCACACCTCTAAGGAGCCTCATGACCACATCCATCCGTTACGCCTTCTATTCAATCATCGTCGCGATGGCGTTTTCCGTCAGCGCAGCGCATGCATCGGTCGAGGACGAGGTCCGCGCCGCGTTCGACCGGTTCGTGCGGATACAGAACGCGCACGACGCCAAGGCGCTTGAACCGCTGCTTGCCGACTCGCCGCAGTTCCTTTGGATTACACGCGGCGCCGCCGTTTGGGGCCGCGACGCCGCGCTGCAGCGCTTCTCAAAGATCTACGAGGGCACCTGGCGGCTCGACCCGGACTCCACAACCGTGCGGGTGGTACCGCTTTCAGACAGCGTCGCGCAACTGTACGCGACGGTTGAATTCACGATCGGCGCCCCGAACCAGCCCCCGCAAACGACGCGGTTCCTGCTGAACCAGGTACTCGTCAAGGGGGGTGGCGTCTGGCGGGTGATGAGCATCTTTCCGATCCCAGTGCCACCGCAATAGGGCGACGCAACGGACGGGAGCGGGACGGGACGGCGCACTGCCTTGCCGTATGCGCGCCGATCCGCACGAGCGACGCACTGTTTACGACGTTAATTGCTAGGAACAATCTCTGAGCGGGACAAATAAAGTCCGTCGGAGTCGGCGGCGGCAACTCCTTGATTCACCTGGGCGACCTGTCCGCGACGGCGGGTTTGCGCGCTTCGTTCGCCCCTGACGGGTTCGTTCCGAGCGAGAGCGCTCCGCCGGCCAGTCCAGCAAGTGCGAGTGAAAGCGTTCTACGGCGAGACGTGGACGACGACATGGATGCGGAATCCCTACTGGCCGAGGTTCGACGCTCCGGAAGAGTCGGGCCGAACATCCGCGACGACGTACCTATACAGGCGGGAACGCCGCGCAATTCCCTTCGTATTCAAGCGTTCGCCATGCGCGTCGTCGCGCATATTGCGCAGCGTGATCGGCTGCGGCTGCCCGCTCAGCCGCGCGATCGGTAACACACGACAACTCCCGCGCGAACCCGCCGGGAGCGATTCCACGGAAAGAACGCGAACCGCATGAACCAAGCTGGAATGAACCGGACTTTGATGGCTGCGCCGTATGCGGCACTGCTCGCAGCTCTGCTTTCGGCGTGCGGAGGCTCTTCGACGTCCACGCCCATACCTGCAACCCAGGACAGCCTTGTCTTCGAGCCGGCGAGCGCGCTGGCGATCAAGCAGGGCAGTATCCAGCAGGTGAGTCTGGCGCTCAGCAGTAGCGACAGCTCGACCGTCAGCGTCGCCCGTACCGTCCGCGTGACGACGTCCGACCGGGGCATTGCGGACGTCTTTCCCGACACCTGCACGCTTTCGAACGTGTCTGCGCAGTCACGCCGTTGCCTGCTCACCGTGCACGGCAAGTCCAACGGCATGACCAGCCTCTCGGCCGTGGCCGACGGCATCGCGCTCGCGCAGATTCCGGCAGCTGTCGGCAACAGCACCAATTACGGCCAGCTGTCCGTGGAGACCGCGCCCGGCACATACGCCACCGGCTCAGCAACGCTCGCCTTTCCGAACAGCGGCTCCGCACCGTACATCCTGCGCGTGAAGGCCCGCATCAATGGCAGCTCCGGCATCGACAAGGCGGACAACGTCGTGATCAGCTTCACCGGTCCCGCCGGTGTGATCTTCACGCCCGCGCAGTGCACGGTCACGAGCCTGGCACCGGACTGCGTGACCACGGCCTCACTGCCGGCCGCCACGGCGACCCCGATCGCCATCGCGGCCAGCGGCACGAACTACACCGCCTACAGCGGCATTGCCATCAACGCCACGCCGGCGGTCGTGACCAACAATGGCACGATCGCACTCAGCACCCAGCACGGTAACAACGTTCCGAACGGCATGAAGGCACCGCTGTTCGTGAACTGGATCAGTCCGATGGCCCGCGACACCGTCAGCGTGACGCTGACCCTGCAGGGCAGCGGCATCTCGTTCTACAGCTACGCGCCCGGGGATAACACCAAGCCGGCCCTGAGCCAGAGCCAGACCTGCAGCCTTGTCTACCTGGGCGTCGGCGAGACCGGCAACGCGCTGAGCTGCGGTCTCGGTCTGGTCGGCTCGGCCACCAGCGGCAGCGTCACGGTGAGCGCAGCTGCCGCCTCGTCGAGTGGACAGACGTATACCCTCGGCTCCCTCGTGCTCGGTGCGATCCCGCCCGCGGCGGCGGTGCGCACCGTCACGTTCACCAACAACTCGAGCGAGACGATCTATGTCGGCATCACGGGCGGCGCCGCGGCCGCCTACATCGATGCCTCGACACCGGCGCTACCGCCCGGGCAGACCACGGCGAATCTGAAGCCCGGCGCCGCCTCGCTGTGTGGTCCTTCCAACCCGCAGGCGGCCTGCCCGCTCGGCACCACCTGCATGCAGGGCGGTGCCTCGCCCAGCACCAACATCGGCAACACGCCGTACTACTGCTACTACGACACGATGACGCCGTCCAACGGCTACGCCATCGCCCCGACGCAGTCGACGCAGATCTCGATGTCCGCCTCGAGCGTCGCGCCGAACCACGTGATCTGGTCCGGCAACTTCTATCCGCGCAGCGGTTGCGACCCGACCACGGGCATCTGTGACAACGCCACCTGCCGTGGCGCCGCCGGCGGTCTTGTCTGCGGGCCCGGAACGGGTCCATCACCCGGCATCAACACGCTGGCAGAGCTCACCTTCCAGTCCGATGCGCAGCCCGACTTCTACGATGTGTCGATCATCAACGGCGCCAATTTCGCGACGGAGTTCGGGCCGATCAACATGCCGACGTCGACGTCCAACTCCTACCAGTGCGGAACCGCGGGCAGCAAGGTCGCACAGAACGGCGGCTCACCGCCAGCGGCAATGGCCTGCCGGCGGCGTCGTGGACGATGGCGCCGAGCGCACAGTCGTTCCCGGCCGGCACAACGACGACCGGCGATGCGGCCTCGTACTTCCGCATCGTCATTCCGACGACGACCTCCGTGACGACGTGCACGGCTCACGCGGACTGCACCGACACCGTCAGCAACACCTGCGGCTTTGCGATGTCGGACGTCAAGGGCGGGTTCAAGTTCGACACGCGCTCGTGCGGCCGGCCGGTGGCCTGGGCCACCGCCAACTCGATCTGGGGCGCGAACCAGACGTCGAGCAACGCGGCGCCGTTCAGCTTCACCACCAACTGGCCCAAAGGCCTCGCCGGCGGCGGAACGGTGAGCGTCGGCGACCTGCAGCTCTGCATCAACCAGACCTACAGCGCCTACATCGCGAACGGGACAGCGAGCGTGCCAGTGCAGCCGGTCGCGCTAGCGTGCGGAGGCGTGATGTGGGGCGCGACGCAAAGCACGCTGCCGATCGGCAACCCCGCCACCAACGCCGGCCTGGGCATCACCTATCCGTCGACACCGGCATTCACCGCGAATGCCAACTGGCTCGACTACGTACTGCCGACGATCAAGTGGCTGAAGCAGGCGTGCCCGACCTGCTACACGTATCCGTTCGACGACATGACGTCGACCTTCACGTGCACGAACACCTCGGCCGCTTCGGCAACGAACTACAGCGTGACCTTTTCCGATCTGAAGTGAGCCTCGCGTGGGCGTTTGCCCCAGGGTAACGCCCGGGTTCGCTCGCGAACTTGCGCGACCAAACGCCTCACGAAAGCCGCCTGCATGAACCTGCTGCGTTGCCTGCCTGCCTGCGTCGCCCTCACCGCAGCACTTTCCGGTTGTTCCTCTGGTGGCACCGCCGATGGCAACGTAGCGCCCAACCCTACACCGCCCGCCCAGGCCTGTGCGCAGACGCTATGGGTCTCGACCGATGGCAGCGATGACGCCGGCAGCGGCTCAGCCGAGGCGCCCTTCCGCACGCTCGAGCGCGCGCAACTGGCGGTGCGTGCCCACCCACAACGCGGCCAGTGCACGCTCGCGGTCAACCTTCAACCCGGCACCCACCGGCTCACCCGCACGTTCGCGCTGGGCGCGGAGGACTCCGGCACCGCCGAGCACCGCGTCATTTACCGCACCACGCCAGGAAACGTCGCACCTGCAGTGATCTCTGGCGGCGTGCCGGTGGTCTTCAACTGCAGCGGCGCCGACTGCGTCGCGACGGTCCAGGGACTGCCGACGGGACTGCTGCCGCGCCAGTTCTACGTTCACGGGGCACGCGCCGTGCGCGCGCGCTCCAACCCCGGCGGGCCCGTCAATGCCTCCTACATCCGCGTCGATGCCGGCTACTTCGGCCCGGCGCTCACCCATCCCGAGCTCGTCGAGGCCGTCACCCTCGCGCAGTGGAAGATGATGCGCTGCCCGGTGGCCGCCTACGCCAGCGACACGCTGGTGATGCAGCAGCCCTGCTGGAAGAACGCCAACAGCTTTCCTCCGCCCTGGAACTTCCAGCTCCTTAGTTGGCTGGAAAACGCTCCCGAATTCATGACGGAGCCGAATATGTGGTACTTCGACCCGTATGCCCGCACGCTGAGCTACAGGAACCCGCAAGCCAGCCCGCCGGCCGACGGCGTCCTGCCGGTGCTCGAGACGCTGGTCAGCGTGAGCGGAACACCGCAGGCCCCAGCCACCGGGATCAGCTTCGAGGGCCTGGTCTTCGCGCATGCCGGATGGACCGGCCCTAACGGCACCAGCGGCTATGTGGCCGACCAAAGCGGCAACCTGCTGCAGGGCGAGGGCTACGGCCCCGCGCCGATCGGCCACCAGCAGACCGTCTACCCCACGCCCGGCAACGTCGTGGTGCGCCATGCGAGCAACATCACGTTCGAGGGCAACACCTTCCGCCACCTCGGCGCCGTGGCCCTCTGGGTCGCCACCGGCACTCGCGATGTACGCATCACGCAGAACACCTTCTCCGAGATCGCCTCGGCCGCCATCCAGCTCGGCGGCGTCAGCGCGGAGGACGCGCGACCGCAACCGGGTTTCGAGGTGCGCGGCACGCTCGTGCAGGACAACGACATCGCATTCACCGGTCAGGACTACTACGACAGCGCCGCCATCTTCGTGGGCTTTGCCCAGGACACGCTGATCAGCCACAACTCCATCCGGCACGCCCCTTGGAGCGCGATCGCCATCGGCTGGGGATGGGGGCTGTATGACCAGTCTGGCTTCCCGGGTCTGCCGGGGGCCACGCCGGGCTACTGGGGGCCACACACCTCTCCCACGGCTGCCCGCAACAACCGCATCGTCAGCAATCGTTTCGAAGGCTTCCTCGAGAAGCTCTGGGACGGCGGAGCCATCTACGCCAATGGCTTGCAGGGTCCGGACCAGGACAATGGCCTACTCATCCAGCTCAACGTCGCGCAGGACAAGAGGCCGGCGGCCGGCGGAAACATCTACTACACCGACGGCGGCGCGCGTTTCGTCACGCTCGACCGCAACGTCTCGGTGGGCAACCCGGTCGGCACCGTCGATTTCGGACCATGCCTGACCGGTTCATCGCTCGCCACCGAGCTTTGCCTGGTCACGGGCGTGCTGCCTTACGGCAGCGACATCGGCGGCTGCCTGCCCGTAGGCGATCTCGTGTACACGGGCAACTACTTCCTGAACCCGGTTGAGTTCTTCGGGCCAACGCTCTGCAAGAACCCGTCGATCCCGCCTGCGCCGGTCAACGTGCTGCTCTCCGGCAACGTGCCGGTGCGCTCGGCGGCGGAAGTCCCGGCGTGGATCCTGCAGCAGGCGGGCCGTCGGATGCCCTAGCCCCCCAACGGCTGGGCCGTGAACGGCCTGATCCCCCAGGTGCTGCGGGTTGAGTGCGTCAATCCAGGTTGTATGCAACTCACGGATGGCTCGCTCGTCAGGTCCCATCAGCTCTGGTTCAGACACCTTTGCCCCAAAGAAGGCAGCCAATGCCGATCAACTCCGGCTGGAAGCCATTCCGACCAGGCGGGCGATGACTATGGCCGGAAACAGGATGCCCAGAGTGGATAAGAAAGTGGCCAGCATTTTGGCGGAAGTACTCACGGCATAAATGTCTCCGAAGCCCACGGTAGTCAGTGAAGCCAGGCTGAAATAGATGAAGTGAACATAGTCATCGTCCGTCCCACTCAGCACGACATTGCCGCCTATGGAAACGCCGGTAGCGGCATGTATGACTTCCAGAGTCAGCGCTCCCATGAGTGCCAACAAGAGGTAAACATTAACCGCTCCGACAATCCGGTAAGTGTTCACGATCTGGTCGCGAAACAGCAGCCGGAGGTTGATAAAAATGAATACCAGCGTATTGGCGATGCCGATGACATTCTCCAGAACAAAGAATGAATACGGGTTTTCTCCGAAACGAATGAGCCGCAGCGTCAGGTGAATGCTGAACAGAATTGCGGAGACGGATATGAGCCACACACTGCGTGTCGAGAATATCCCTGAAAAGAACACGCTGAGCAAAAGTATGTTGAACAGCAGTACTCCGCGACCACTGAATTCCATGATTACCGGGAGTACGAATACCGCGGCAATGAGCATGATCAGCAAGGTGACGAAACTCGCATCCGCCAGCCAGTAAGACTGGAATTTTCTGATTAGATTTCGCATACCGTAATGAAGTCAGAGTCGCTATTCGCCTTCGTGTTCTAACGTATCTGGAACCCAACGAAAATCATCGACGCGACCACAGCAACTGTGCCGATGACCTGCCTAATATTCGCGAGATCAACATCTGTTCGGCGGCATTAGTGTCGTAAACAGGGACCTAGCGTTGGCGCACGCCTGAGGCCAGGAGGTCAGCAATCTGATGTGCCCAAAGTCGCAAACAAGCGCTCGTTAAGAAAGCCGACAAAGGCGCGTTTCATCAGACACAGCCACAAAGGGCTGGTCTTGGTGCGGTTGCAGGTCTCAGGTCGCACCTGAACCGCCACTGCCTCGTGCGTCAGCGCCCTGTAGCCCACAGTGCCAAGGCCGACCGCCGCGGCGAACGCGCCGACCTCCATCGCTACCACCCCCACCAGCAGCCGCAGCAGGAACCGAAACCGGCGCACCTAGAACAAAGCAACCAGGCTCGCGGATCAGCAGCAGCACGACGAGCAGGCTGAAGCTAACGGCGGCAAGCAGCCATGGGTAGGCGGGGAGGCCACTGCTAACGAGCTGAGTATGGCCGCTCGCGCGCAATGCAGTAAGCCCGTTTCCGCGGCCCTTTGCTTCGCCTGGCGCAGCGCCTCAGAAAAGAAAGCGGCACGCAGATCCACTACCTGCGCGCCGTTCCCATACGCGGTCGCTACTGCGCTGCGGTCTCGAGTTCGCCGGTCGAGCTGCTGGTGCGGGTCGCATCGAGGTCGTTGGCGGCCAGGCTGGCCACCACGCCGCGAGCATGTACGGCCGTGGACACGGCGGGAGGCACCGCCACCAAACTGTAGAACGCGGCAGCGTCGATCAGGTTGCCGTCGGCATCGCGATACCGCGAACTGGCGCCGGTTATCACCTTGAAACCCGCGAGCGTCAACTGCACCGTCGGCGTCTTCGCGTCGGCGGGGCCTTTGACCACGACCAACGGGTCGGCATCCGTGCGCTCGATCCGGGCGGCCGTCAGCGCCCCACCCGCATCCCGCCACCCCTTGACCTCGAGCCGCTCACCGGGGCTCAACGCCGCCAGTGTGATCGCGCGCGGCTGCATCGAGAACGATCCGCTGCGGTCGAGCACGATGGTGTCGGCAGTCAGCCGGAACGGTCGCCCGAGCAACGTCACCGTGCTGGCGGTCGCGTCCTTGGATTGCAGCCCGGCCTCCACACGCACGTTGGTCGGCAGCTTAAGTACCAGCCGCGCGGCCATGAGCACGCCGTTGACGACCGGCCCCTCGGCTTCGACCCGCACACCGTTGGCGACATCGGCCGCGGTGCCGTTGCGGATCACGGCACCGGCGGCGTTCACGACCCGCGTGTCGACCTTGAAGTTCGAGATCGACACGAAGTCGGTCACGTAACCCTCCACTTCGACTGCCGTGCCGTCTGGCCAGTGGATGCGATCACGATCGCGATCACGCAGACGGTCGGCCGTCAGCAGTCCATTGGCGAACTGCTTGCCGCTTGCCTCGACCGTCATGCCGTTGGCCAGGCCCGCTGGCCGCTGGAGGGCCGCGACGCCGGAGAAATTCACCGTCAACGCTCCGATCGTGCAGGTGGCGGCGGCAAGGTTCAGGTTGGCGACTCGACCCTTGACCTCGACCGTGTCGACGTTATTGGCAAAGCTGCGCAGGCGTTCCATGCGCGTGGCCTGGACCCGGTTGTGGGCCGGATCGGGCAGGCAACTGACCTCGACCAGATCTCCAATCGCGAAGGCGTTCATGTCGCGCTGTGCGACGCCATCGAACACCGTGCCGTCATCGACATGGACGGTCTGGCCCATCACCTCGACCGTGTTCTGCACCCGGTTCATCGCGGTGATCGGTCCCTCCATGCAGTCGTTGTACTGGATGCTGTCGGCCACCGCAGTGCCATCAGAGCGAATGCGGGCGCGCACCTGCACCGTCATGCCGATGCGCAGGCGGTCACGAGTCATCACCGCATCGTCCATCGTGACCGTTGCGGCCGAGTCGTCGAGCCGAATCCCATTGACGACCACGCTGCCGAAGCCGGTGATTGGCCCGACCACCGTGGTGGGGGTTTCCGTTGTGAGTGCCGTCACCGGCGAATCGTCGTCGCTACCTCCGCACGCAAACAGCAGCGGCACAATAGCGACCATCAGTGCGTTGCCGAGAAACCGAGGGTTCATTCCTGATCTCCTTACGTAACCATTCCGTACTTCGGACTCTGCTCGCCCCACCTGAAGCGGACCTGAAGCGCGCGCCTTTGCGTGCTGCGACAGTTCACATTCGTTTGACATAGATGAGCAAACCTGCATAAATGGCTTATCCACCCGGGAGGAGCGATGCGGGCGGACCAGGCTGCGACTGGCTTCGCCAGGAGTGGAGAGCGACTAGGGAGTGTCGCTCTCGAGGATTCTCGACAGAAAGGTCGGAAGGCTTACGGCTGCCATTCGCGAATCAGCACGCCGGTCGTCGAGATCCGGACGTCGAACTCTGCCGGCTCGGTAACCGGCACGAATGGGGCCGAACCGTATTCGGCGTCGAACAGCGTCGCGAGGAAGGTGCAGCGCCGGCGCAGATTGAAGAGATCGATCGGCTTGTACGTGCCGAGGGCGCGTACGGTGCGCGGCGACACCTATTCGTCTTTCGGCGAGTGATACCGCCCCGCGATGCGGTCGAACCCGTATGCGGTGTGTAGCCCAAGCGGGTTAGCGACCGGCACTTCAGGATGTGCGCGTCAACGTAGACCTCGTCGCATGCCAGCTCGAACGTCGATTAGCGGCCGACCGGGAAGCGCAGCGTCGCGCTGAATTTCTGCGAGCCCGCCGGCTGCGCACGGAAGTAAATGACCAGTGGTGCCTGCGAACTGTTTGCGACTCTATTGCCGTGTTTACGACTTTAATGTCCTGTTTACGACATTAATTGCTAGGAACAACATCACCACAGCTCACGCCGACTCACTCCACCGTGACCGACTTCGCGAGGTTGCGTGGCTTGTCGACGTCGGTGCCGCGCGCGACGGCGGTGTGATACGCGAGGAGCTGCAGCGGTACGACGTGAAGGATCGGTGAGAGGTCACCGTAGTGCTCGGGCAGACGAATGACGTGGATGCCCTCGCTCGACTCGATCTGCGTGTCGGAGTCGGCAAACACATAAAGCTGCCCGCCGCGGGCCCGAACTTCCTGCATGTTGCTCTTCAGCTTCTCGAGCAGCTCGTCGTTCGGCGCCACCGTGACGACCGGCATGGCTTCAGTGACCAGAGCAAGCGGCCCATGCTTCAATTCACCGGCCGGATAAGCCTCGGCGTGGATATAGCTGATCTCCTTCAGCTTCAGCGCGCCCTCGAGCGCGATCGGATAGTGCAACCCGCGACCGAGGAACAGCGCGTTTTCGACTCGAGCGAAAGTCTCACTCCACGCGATGATGTGCGGCTCGAGCGCGAGCGCGCTCTGGATAGCGGCCGGCAGGTGGCGCAGTCGGCGCACGGCGGTCTGCTCACGCTCTGCGGATAGCCGACCACGCGCCTTTGCGATGGCGTGCGCCAGCAGGTAGAGCGCGATCAGCTGCGTCGTGAAGGCCTTGGTCGAGGCCACGCCGATCTCCACTCCGGCACGCGTGAGGAACTGCATCGCGGTCTCGCGCACCATGGCGCTGCTCGGCACGTTGCAGATTGCCAGCGTGCGATGCATGCCGAGCCCCTTTGCGTGCTTGAGCGCGGCCAGGGTGTCGGCGGTTTCGCCGGACTGCGAAACCACAACGACGAGTGCATTCGGGTCAGCCACTGACACGCGGTAGCGATATTCGCTGGCGATCTCGACCGTCACCGGAACCTGGGCGATCGCTTCGATCCAGTAGCGGGCCACGCAGCCGGCGTAGTAGCTGGTGCCGCACGCCAGGATCAACACGGAACTCGCTCGCGGGAACACGTCGGCCGCCGCTTCACCGAACAATGCCGGCTCGATGGCCGCCACGGGTTCAAGCGTGTCAGCGATGGCGCGCGGCTGCTCGAAGATCTCCTTCTGCATGTAATGGCGGTACGGTCCGAGTTCCACCGCGCCGAGTCCGGCCTGAACCGTACGAACTTCGCGCTGAGCCGGGCGTCCTTCCCGGTCGAAGATCCAGACGCGAGCCAGCTGCACGTCGACGACGTCACCCTCTTCCAGGTAGACGATCTGGTCGGTCGTGCCGGCCAGCGCCATCGCATCTGACGCGAGGAAGTTCTCGTTGCGGCCAATGCCGACCACCAGAGGCGATCCGGCGCGCGCCCCGACGACGCGATGCGGTTCGTCGCGGCAGAACACGGCGATGGCGTAGGCGCCGCGCAGTTCACGCACGCTCCGCTGCACGGCACCGAGCAGGTCGCCGTCGTAGAAGCTGTCAATGAGATGCGCTACGACCTCGGTGTCGGTCTGGCTTTCGAAGACATACCCCGCGGCCTTGAGCCGGGTGCGCAGCTCCTCGTAGTTCTCGATGATGCCGTTGTGCACGAGCGCGACGCGCGCACTGCGCGCCGACTTGTCGAGGCCGCCCCGCACCTGCACGGGCCCGGCGGAAAAATGGGGATGCGCGTTGGTCGTGCTCGGTGCGCCATGCGTGGCCCAGCGCGTATGCGCGATGCCGGTGAAGGCCGACAACTCATGCGCCTGCGCATCGAGCTCGGCCACGCGGGCGACGCTACGTGCGCGTTTCAGCTGTCCCTCGGCATGCACGGCGACGCCGCACGAGTCGTAGCCGCGGTACTCGAGGCGGCGCAGCCCCTCGATCAGAACCGGAACGATGTTGCGCTGGGATACCGCGCCGACGATGCCGCACATGCCTTCACCTCCTTGACGTCGGGGCAAAGCGTACGCGGGAGCCGCCGATGCGAGCTTTCGAAAAGACTGCGAAAGTGGCTGAAAATTTCTTCGATGTGCAGTCTTGCAATTTTCTTTCTAATCGGCCACGCTGGAGACTGATTCATTCACCCCGATGCCCAGTTCGAGACCTCTGATGCTCGACGACACCGACCGTCGCCTGTTGCGGCTGCTCCAGCAGGACAGCGCCTTGACCAATCAGGAGCTCGCAGCGCGCGCTCACGTATCGCCGGCGACAGCTCTGCGGCGCGTGCGGCGGCTCGTCGACGCCGGGGTCATCGAACGGCAGATGGCGATCCTGTCTCCCGACGCGGTCGGGGTCGGGCTGACCGCGATACTCGAGGTGACCCTCGATGTGCAGAGCGCCGAGGCACTCGCGGACTTCGAGGCCGCCGCCGCGGCTGAAGCCGTGGTTCAGCAGTGCTACCGCGTGGCCAGCGGACCGGACTTCATCCTGATCGTCTTCGTGCTGGACATGCCGGCGTACCACGCCTTCGTGCATCGCGCGCTGACGGCCGATGCAAACGTGCGCAACGTGCGCAGCTTCTTTGCGGTCAGGCGCAGCAAGTTCGCCCCGGTGCTGCCGGTGTAGCGGCCGCGCTTCGCGACCCGCTAGCGGGATTTCTTCGCCGGACGCTTCCAGCCCTCCAGCGTCACCTGCTTGGCACGCGCCACGGTGAGCTTGCCGGCCGGTGCGTTCTTGCTCACCGTGGAGCCGGCGCCGATCGTCGCGCCGGCACCGATCTCGATCGGAGCGACCAGCACGGAGTTGGAGCCGGTCTGCGCGTCGTCACCGATCGTGGTGCGGTGCTTGTTCACGCCGTCATAGTTCGCAATGATGGTCCCGGCACCGATGTTTACCCGCGCGCCGACGGTGGCATCGCCGACATAGGCAAGGTGGTTGGCCTTCGAGCCCTCGCCCATCGTCGAGTTCTTCACTTCGACGAAATTGCCGATGTGCACCTCATCGGCCAGGGACGAGGTCGGACGCATGCGGGCGAACGGACCGATACGCGCCCGGGCACCGATCGTCGCGCTCTCGAGAAAACAGAACCCGAGCACCTCAGTGCCCGCGCCGACCTGGCAATCGCGCAGCACATTGTTTGGTCCGATGCGAACGCCGTCGCCGAGCACGACCCGCCCTTCAAAGACGCAGCCGACATCGATCGACACATCGGCTCCGCACGACAGCTCGCCACGGACGTCGATCCGCGCGGGGTCGGCCAGCGTGACCCCGCGCTCGAGCAGCGAATCGGCCAGTCGCCGCTGGTAGGCGCGTTCGAGCTGCGCCAGTTGTGCCTTGGAGTTGACCCCCAGCGTCTCGACGACCGCGTCCGGATGGGTCGCGTGCACGCTGATGCCTTCGGCCACCGCCTGCGCGATGATGTCCGTGAGGTAGTACTCGCGCTGCGCGTTGTTGTCCGAGAGTTGCGCCAGCCAGTCGCGCAGCCGGTGCGTCGGACGCGACGAGGATCCCGGTATTGACTTCGCGCAGCGCGCGCTCGGCCGGATGTCGCGTCCTTCTCCTCGACGATGCGCCGCACCTGTCCGTCGCCGCGCACGATGCGACCGTAGCCGTGCGGGTCATCGAGCAGCACCGTCAGCAGGCCGACGCCACGGCCGGCGGCGACCAGCAGGCGTTCGAGCGTGGCCGCCGACACGAGCGGCACGTCGCCGTAGAGCACCAGCGTGTGCGTGCCGTCGGCAAGGTGCGGAAGCGCCTGCATCACCGCGTGCCCGGTGCCGAGCTGCGGCTCCTGCAGCACAAAGACCACGTCGCGCTCCGCGGCAAACGCCGTGCGCACCGCCTCGGCGCCATGGCCGACGACGACCACGATGCGCGGATTGGGCTGGCGCGCGGAAACGATGCGCGCAGTGTCGATGACGTGCGCTAACATCGGCCGGCCCGCAATGGGATGCAGTACCTTGGGCAGTGACGAGCGCATGCGCTTGCCCTGCCCCGCCGCCAGAATCACGATGTTCATGGTGCGCAGGAGGTCATGAGTGCGCCGGGATTCTAAGTCACTGCTTGTCGTGCTCCGTTCCTGGCTGCTGCTGGCTGCGGCGATCGCGCTGTCGGCGTGCAGCACCGGCGTGCGGCTGGGTTACAACTACGCCGACACGCTGGTCACCTACTCGATCGATGGCTACGTCGGCCTGACGCCCGAGCAGGAGCAGCTGGTCAAGGAACGCGCCGCCGCGCTCGTGGCCTGGCACCGTTCGACACAGCTGCGCGACTATGTGCAGCTCATCGAGGCGACGCGCAGCAAGCTCGCCGGTCCAGTGACGGCCACCGACGTGCTGGTGTTCAACCAGGCGGTCAACGCGCGCCTTGCAGCCCTCGGTGACCGCGCGGCACCGGATCTCGCCCAGCTGGCCTTGACGCTGACGCCGGACCAGATCACGAAGATGGAACGCAAGCTCGCCAGCGACAACTCGAAGGCGCGACGCGAGCTGGTGCAGTTCGCGGGCAAGGAAACCCTCGACGACCGCGTGAAGAAATACGCAGAGCGCGCGGAGTTCTGGTTCGGCAGCCTGTCGCGCGAGCAACTGGAAATCGTGCGCGCGTCGCTCGCGCAGCGGCCGAACAATGCCGCCTGGTGGATCGACGAACGCGAGCGTCGCCAGCGTGAGCTGATCGCGGTCGTGCAGCGGATCCAGGCCGAGCGCCCGAATGAGTCGACTGCCGCCGGATGGGTGCGCGGCTACTTCTCGCAGTTGCAGAGTCCGGCCGATCCGGAGCGTCGACGCGCGATCGAGCAGTTCCGGGTCGGCAATGCGGAGCTGATCGCCCAGCTGATCAACGCCGCCTCGCCGGAGCAGAAAGCGGCGCTGTCGCGCAAGCTCGGCAGTTTTGTCGACGATCTGACCTCGCTGGCGAGCGAGCGGGCCGCGCCACCGCCCGGCTGATCGCGCGGGCTGGCTTACTGCGCCGGCCGCTTTGACGCCTGTGTCGAGTGGTGACCGTGGCCGGCGTGCGAGTGCGGCCCGTGTGACGCGGTACGCGCGCGGTGGGCAACGTTGCCCTGGGTCGGTGCCAGCGAACCCGCCACCATGCCGATACCGGCCATGATGAAGCCGCCGAGCACCGATGGGAACACTTCGGAGAGCGGCGTGAACTCGAGGATCGCCCAGGTGCTCATGCCGAGCACGATCGACCAGATCGCGCCCTGCGTCGTCGAGCGCTTCCAGTACAGGCCGCACACCAGCGGCCAGAACGCTCCGACCACCGGGAACTGGTAGGCCATCGCGACCAGCTCATAGATCGGCGTGCCTTCCATGATGATCGAATAAATCAGCACGCAGACGGTGAAGACGAACACCGTGATGCGCATCGCGCGCAGCTCGCGCTTGTCCGACAGCGGGTGGAAGTTCTTCAGGATGTTCTCGACGAAGGTGGTCGAGGGCGCGAGCAGGGTCGCCGAGGCCGTCGACATGATCGCCGACAGCAGCGCGCCGAAGAACATCACCTGCAGCCACACCGGCATGCGCTCCAGCACCAGCGTCGGCAGGATCTTCTGCGTGTCTTGCTCTGCCAGCTGGGCAGCGACCTCCGGCATGATCACGAACGCCGCGACGCCGATGAACATCGGCACGAACGCGAAGGCGAGATAGGAGATTCCGCCGATGATCGGGCCCTTGACGGCGGTGTCGGCGTTCTTGGCCGACATCACGCGCTGGAACACGTCCTGCTGCGGAATCGAGCCGATCATGATCGTGATGGCCGCGCCGAGCCAGAACAGCCACGCGTGCAGCGTCGGTTCGGGAAAGAACTGGAACATCTCCTTGCCCGCGGCGTAGTCGACGACCTTGCCGGCGCCTCCAGCGAGATCCGCCGCGAACCAGGCGATCAGCGACAGGCCGACGACGATGATGATCATCTGCAGGAAGTCGGTCAGCGCCACTGACCACATGCCGCCGAACACCGTGTACACGAACACGATCGCGGTTCCCAGCGCCATGCCCTGCACCGTCGAGATCGCGCCGCCAGAGAGCATGTTGAAGACGAGCCCCAGCGCGGTGATCTGCGCGGCGACCCAACCAAGGTAGGAGATCAGGATCACCGAGGCGCTGAAGATCTCGACGCCCTTGCCATAGCGCTGCCGATAGAAGTCGCCGATCGTCAGCAGGTTCATGTTGTAAAGCTTCCGCGCGAAGAACATGCCGACGAAGATCAGGCAGAACGCCGCGCCGAACGGGTCCTCCACCGTCTTCTGCAACCCGCCCTCGACGAACTTCGACGGGATGCCCAGCACGGTTTCCGAACCGAACCACGTCGCGAACGTGGTCGTGACAATCATGATCAGCGGCAGCGAGCGCCCGGCGACTGCGTAATCCGCGGTGTTCTTCACGCGCGTCGCGGCGTACAGGCCGATTGCGACCGAGGCGAGCAGGTAGAGGGCGACGAAGGCGATCAGGGTCATGGCGAGCCGCGCGAAAAATTCGCGCGATTATGCGGCAATGACGAAGCGGCGTGCCGCCACTGCCCGGCCGTGAGGCTGACGCTCAGCGGTCGCGCGCGAGACGCTTGAGTACCCGCTCGTTCGGCGTCGAATGCGTCATCGCCGGCCCGGAGATGCCGATCAATTGGCGGCTCAGCGCACGCCGCAGCAGAAGGCGATCCTGTTCGGGCGTCAGCTTTGCGCCGCCAAACGCCATCGCACTCGCCATGCCGCCGGGTGGCGCCGGCACGACAAGGTTGGCCTTCCAGCTCTCGCCCGGTCGCATCGCGATCGGCGCCGGAAGGTTGGTGACCGCGTTCGGATCGGCCTGTAGCACCCACGGCGCCAGTTGCGACACCGCAAACTCGGCACGCGGCTTGATGGAAGGCTCGCCGACGCGTCCGCGCTGGCCCCAGCGGACGATCAGCGTGTCGCTGGTCGAGCTGGCCGTGGCCTTGTCGGTGATCGCAACGTCGCGCCGCCAGTTGTGATTGCGCGACATCATGACTTCCTCGAAGGTCATCGTGATGTCCTCGCGCGGCGTCGAGTAGTTGTATTCGTCGGTCGCAATGTCAGGCGCAAAGAAGCCGGCCACCTGGGTAGGCGTATAGGTCTTCAGCGTGCTGTACGGGATGCCGTTCACCAGCGTCCCGTCACTGACCGGGCCGGTGACGAACTGGATTTCGGCCAGAGCCTTCATCTCCGCCGAAATCAGGGGATAGTCGCGGCACAAGCTGATCCGACGGCAGCGAGCCTGTGCAACTGTTGGCAAAGCGGGGAGAAATGTTGCCCCATGGACTCAGCGAGGAATTCAGCGTGTCGCGCACCGCCACCGGCAGGAAGTCCGACGCGTGACCCAGCTCGTGATACAGCAGCCACGCCGATTCCTGCAGCAGGTAGCCGATGTCGCGCGGAATGCGTGACGTGGCCGGGAAGGGCAGGAAGATGTTCTCGTTCGCGCTGTTTGCATAGCGCCAAACGCCGGAATACTGCAAGTCGCGGTCGAAATCCGAACGGAAATCCGGCGCCTCGTCGATGACATCACGCTCATCGGCGGTCAGCCAGAAGTTGTCGGCATCGAGGTAGATCGCGCCGGTCACGGAGTAGTAGTAGCTCGGCCGCACATGCGCACCGATGACGATCGCGGTGACGCCATTGAAGAGCCGCAGCAGATCAGTCTTGTCGACGTTCGCCTGCAGGAACGCCTCGAAGTTCCTGCCCATCCAGTCGTGCGAGACCAGCACGCGATCCATGATCTGCGCGACGGTCGGCACGTTGCCGCTCGTGGTCTGGTGCAGGAACGGCAGCGTGGACAGCGCGCAGAGGTTGGCTCCTGCGCCGTAGTACTGCAACTGCGCACTGAACACACAGTTCACGAGCACGCCGGCGTAGGCGTTGGCCGGCGCCGGCTTGTACGGGTAGACGCGCGACACATGGATGTCGCTGAAGATGTACGGCCCGGTGCCGCTCAAATCCGATGGTGCCTGCGAGTAGGCCTCGACCACCACGGTGACGTCGTCGAAGTCCGTCGTGCTGCCATTGGTACGCGTCACACGGAACACGAGGCCGGTGTCCTGCGTGACGTTCGGCGCCGTGAAGATGATGCGGTTCTGGTCGCTCGTATCGAGCGTGACGGTAGGTCCGGCGGTCTGGCGCCAGGTCAGCGTCTCACTGCCGGTGGCCTCTGGCCACGCGCGGATCGACGCCTGGCCGCCGGCACGCACGGCCTGATCCCCGCGGGCAACGACAGCCACCGGCGCGGGCGGCGCCGCCACGTTGATCGTCGCGGTGGCGGTCCGTGCGACGCCACCCGCGTCCGTGAACGACACGCTGAACGTGTAGGCACCGGCCGACGGCGGATCGAAGCTGATCGCCTGCGTCTTGGCGGACTGCAGCGTTACGCCCGGGCCGCCGGTCTGCTGCCACGCCACATCGCGCAGTGGCCCGCTGCAGCCGGCCACCACCGCACCGGTGGTGCGTCCGACGGCGACCGCCGGGTCGGCGACGACGCTGAAGCCCTGGCCCGGCGTCGTACAGGTGACGCTCGGGCTGATCGGCGGCGGGGGCGGGGCAGGTGCCGGAGCCGGCGCAGAGCCGCTGTCGCCGCCGCAGCCGGCAGCCAACGCAGTGGCTGCGAAGAGTGTTACCGCGAGGGCCCTGCGGGTCGTGATCGTCATGTTGAAATTCGGCGCGTCGGTCGAAGCAGAGCAAGGCAAGATAGTCCCCAAAAGGTTCCCGTCAATGCCGCGATTGGCCTAATACAGGCGCCAATTGGACGGATCGACACGCGTGATGCGGCCGGACCGCTACGCCCGCCACATCGCCCAGCCGGCCAGTGCCACGACGATGACGAGCAGCACGGTGGCCACGGCATACCACCGATTGGTCACGCGCTGCTCGCGGCGCAGTTCGCGTACTTCCTCGATCAGCCGGTCGGCCTCGCTGTGGCGGGTCAGGGCGCCGTGCATCAGCCGCGGCAGCTGCGGCAGCAGGTAGCTCCACTGCAGTGCCTCCTGTCGCAGCTTCGCCTCGAGCCCGCGCATGCCGACCTGTTGCTCCATCCAGCGCTCGAGGAAGGGCTTCGCGGTCTTCCAGAGGTCCAGCTCGGGATCGAGCTGTCGCCCAAGACCTTCGACATTGAGCAGCGTCTTCTGCAGCAGCACCAGCTGCGGCTGGATCTCGACGTTGAAGCGCCGCGATGCCTGGAACAGGCGCAGCAGCACGATACCGAGCGAAATGTCCTTCAGCGGCTTGTCGAACACCGGCTCGAGCACGGCGCGAATCCCGCCTTCCAGTTCATTGATGCGCGTGCCTTCCGGCACCCAGCCGGATTCGACATGCAACTCCGCGATGCGCTTGTAATCGCGGCGGAAGAACGCGAGGAAGTTCTGCGCGAGATAGTTTTTGTCGGTCTCCGTCAGCGTGCCGACGATGCCGTAGTCGAGTCCGATGTATTTGTTGAACTGATCGCCGTTGACTCCGACGAGGATGTTGCCCGGGTGCATGTCGGCATGAAAGAACGCATGATCGAAGACCTGGGTGAAGAACAGCGTCACACCGTCGCGCGACAGCTTCTTCAGGTCGATGCCCTCCGCCTTCAATCGCTCGATCTGGCTCACCGGGATGCCGTGCATGCGCTCCATCACCAGCACGTTGTCGGCGCAGTAATCGAAGTACATCTCGGGTACCACCAGCAGCGGCGAGCCGGCGAAGTTGCGCCGCAGCTGCGAGGCGTTGGCGGCCTCGCGCATCATGTCGAGCTCGTCGTGCAGGTAGGTGTCGAATTCGCGCACGACGTCGCGCGGACGCAGGCGCTTGCCATCGCGCCACAGCCGCTCGACCAGCGCGGCGCCGGTATCGAGCAGCGACAGGTCCTTGTCGATCGCCTCGAGCATGTTCGGCCGCAGCACCTTGACTGCCACTTCCTTGCCGGCATGCGGCCCATCGCGAAGCACGGCGAAGTGCACCTGGGCGATCGACGCCGACGCGACCGGCTCGTTCTCGAAATCATCGAAGACCGCGTCGATCGGCCGTCCGAGGCCGCGCTCGATCTCGCGCCGCGCGATGTCGGACGGGAAGGGCGGCACCCGGTCCTGCAGCTTCGCCAGCTCGTCCGCGACGTCAGTCGGCAGCAAGTCACGCCGTGTTGACAGGACCTGGCCAAACTTGACGAAGATCGGACCAAGATCCTCCAGCGCGCGCCGCAGTCGCACGCCCCGCGTCTCGCGCGGTGCACCGAAAGTGGTCCAGCGAACCAGGCGGACCAGGGTCGGATTCTTCAGGCTCGATACGACAATTTCGTCGAGGCGGTAGCGCCAGACGACCGTGGCAATGCGAAGCAGACGCAGCAGGCGCATGGGCGGCGATTGTACGAGGCGACTGCAGTGCGCCTCTCGTGCAGGCCGCTACCGAGCGCGCTCCTGCAGTTCGACGCGTTTCTCCAGCCGTGCGACGTCGTCACGCAGCCGCGCCACGGTGGCATTGAACTCTTCGACTTCGGCGCGACCGACCACCATCGGATTCTCGGTGACGACGTAGTGGGCGCCGGAATCGAGCATGCGCTCGGCAAGCTGGCGCCAGTGCGCCGCGCTCGCGCGCATCAGGCCGACGATGCGTTGCGCGGCGGCGTCGCCGACGAAGCGCGACAGCTCTTCTTCCGGCTCGGGCCGGAGGTTCTGCAGGACGAAGGCCAGCGCCTGCGCGAAATCCGCGTCACCCTTCAGCGAGACATTGCGCAAGGCCGCCTGGGGATCGCCCAGCGCCAGTGGCAATGAGGCGAGGTCGAGTCCCACGGTGACGACGGGCTCGGCGCGCTCCGAGTCGGCAAAACTGCCGCCTTCGTCGACCTTCAGCGACAGCGCGAACGGCAGGGCTTCGAAGCGCGCGATCCGTCCGGCGAACGGCGCCAGTCGCTCGCGCGCCCAGCCTTCGCGCGCCAGCATGCGGTTCAGGACGCTGACGGCGGCGGCCGTGGTGAGCTGTTCGATCATGCCGCGAGTTTACGCAGCCGCGCGGCGCGCAGAATTGCAAAGGGGCGCCGCAGCGCCCCTTTGCCCAGATTGCAACCGGTCAGGCGGTCTGCTGGATGCCGGCGAGCAACCAGCCGCCGCGCCCGTTCGTGGCCTTCACCAGGTTCCACACTTCGGAGACGCGCTCGATCTCGCCATCGACGCGCAGCGTGCCATCGAACTTCACGCTCGCGACATGCTCGTCGGCGTTGGATTCGATGCCGAGCAGTTCGGCGTCGATCGAAACAACCTCGGTCTTCGTCTGGCCGGCGCGCGCGTGCAACTCGTGCGTCAGCGCGATGAACATTTCATTGGTCGTGAAGTCCGCAATCTCGTCGAGATTGCTGGTGTCCCACGCGCTCTGCAGCCGAGCGTAGTTGTCCTTCGCATGGACGAGGAACTGCGCGGTGTCGAATCCGGCGGGAATGCCCCAGGGCGATGCGACTTCACCGCGGGAGAACTGGTCCATCGCCGAGCCGGGCCGCGTGCCACCAGCGCTCGCGCCCACGCTCGAGCGCTGCTGCACGGGTGCCGGCGCGGTCTCGTAGCCGACGTGCGAGTACGTACCCGGTCCACGCCCGGCACCCGGTGCCGCGGCGGCAGGCTGCGGGCCACGCATGCGCCGCATGACGAAGCCGACGAGCATCATCAGCGCCAGGCCGACCAGCATAATCGTGAGGAACAGGGTCAGCGCTTCGCCGAAGCCGAGCCAGGACGCCAGCGCGGCAATCCCCAGTCCGGCCGCCAGCCCCATCAGGGCACCGCGCCACGGACTGGCGGGGCGCGCTGCGGCCCCCGGTGCCCCGGCGGCCGGAGCCTTGGTGGGCGCCGCCTGCTGCGCACCGGGCTGGGCCGGCGTCGCCTGCTGCGGCGGCTGAGCCGGAGGCGTGGCCTGACGCTGCTGGACCTGAGGCGACTGGCGTCCCAGGTTCCTGGCGCCGCCCAGGCGACGCTGCGCCTCGGCATCGAGCGTGAAGGTCGCCGCGATGACGCCGATGAGCAGTCCTGCCAACCACTTGTTCATTGAATCTCCTGATTCAGTACTTGGTGCCGACATGCAGAGCGCAGACGCCCGCCGTCAGGTTGAACCATTGGACGTCTTCCAGGCCAGCGCGTTCCATCATCTGCGCGAGTTCATCCTGCGGCGGATGCATGCGAATCGATTCCGCGAGGTAGCGGTAACTGTCGCTGTCGCCGGCAAGTTTCCTGCCCAGCCAGGGCAGCACGTTGAACGAGTAGGCATCGTACAGAGGAGCAAGCGGCCGCCAAATGCGGGAAAACTCCAGCACCAGCAGTTTCCCCCCCGGGCGCAGCACACGGGCCATCTCGACGAGCGCGATGTCCTTGTGCGTCATGTTGCGCAGGCCGAAGGCCACCGACACGCGATCGAAATGACCACTCGCAAAGGGGAGTTTCTCGGCATCGCACTGCGCCAGGGGCAGGTCGAGTCCGGCATCGAGCAGGCGATCGCGCCCTTCAGCAAGCATCGAGCCGTTGATGTCGGTCAGCCAGACTTCGCCGGAAGCGCCAGCGCTCTTGGCGAAGGCCTTGGCAAGGTCGCCGGTACCGCCGGCGATATCGAGCACCTTCATGCCGGGGCGGACGTTCGCATGCCGCACCGTGAACGCCTTCCAGACGCGATGCAGGCCCGCCGACATCACGTCGTTCATCAGGTCGTAGCGGCTTGCGACCGAGTCGAACACGCCAGCGACGCGGTCGGCCTTTTCTTCCTCGTCGACCTGCTCGAACCCGAAGTGAGTGGGCTTGCTGCGCAAGGGGCTCATACCGGCCGGCGATTCAGTGGCGGCCGCAACCGGGTGCGACCGGCGCAGACGCGCCACCACCCTCGCGGCTAGCACCGGCGGCTTCGAGGCGTTGCAGGTACTCGGCCCACATCCGTTCCTGGTTCTGGCCGAGTTCGTACAGGTATTCCCAGGAGTAGATGCCGCTATCGTGGCCGTCCGAAAACGACGGCTGGATCGCGTAGTGGCCAACCGGCTGCAGTGCGTTGATCACCACGTCGCGTTTGCCGACCTGCAAGGTCTCCTGGCCGGGACCGTGCCCGCGCACATCCGCGGAAGGCGAATAGACGCGCAGGAACTCAAACGGCAGCCGGAAGCTCGCGCCGTCGTCGAATTCGACTTCGAGCACGCGGGACGCCGTGTGCAACACGACATTGGACGGAGAGGGAGAACGGGACGACATGCGGCAGTGGGGGAATCTCGGCCGGCAGAGGCGCGGTGGGGAGGTGATCGTACACCGCGCGTTCAGCGCGGCTTATGCGCAAGATGCACTCTCGGGCCGGCGGCCGCTGCGAGCTAGCTGCCCTCTGACGCGTGCTCCAACTTCACTGTTTCGCTCGCGAGCACTCGACGCTCATCTCGCGGCACACGCGGAGCACGCTATCCGAAACGAGGTCCGCCGCCTTGGACCCGTTCCAAAGGCCGCGAAGAATCCAGTCTCAAGCGGTAGTCGCTTCGGTTGCCCACGCTTCGGTTGCCGACAGCCGCGGTGCGCTCGAGCCTAGTTGGGAGGCTGAACCTGAACCAGCCCGGCTTGACCTCTGGAGCCAGCGCCCCCGCCGCGCGGGCCAATCCGGACTTCGGCACGCGTGTACGCGGCACTCCGATGCCGGGGTCGCGATCTATTTCGGCTTGCGGCACAGGAGCTGGATCGGGTGAGTGCGGCCTTCCTCGATGTTGCGCGCCGCATTGCGCGTCTTCGGCAACGCGGTGTCTCCCATCAGGATGTGCGTGCCCAGCGGCGGCAGTTCGCCGCGCTCGGCACGCGCGATCGCTGCCTTGTATCCGGCGACGTACTTGGCGCCCGTGTCCTCGATGTCGATCGCCTCGAAGCCGGTCTGTTCAAGGAGGCGGCGTGTTTCCGCCGGGGTGATGAGCCAGGCGCCGCTACCGTCTTCCGACCACGGGACCGGATGGTGCGGTGTGCCGGTCGGTCCGAGGCCGTGCTCGGTCAGCGCGAAGAAGGCGCCTGGCTTCAGCACGCGGAAGGCCTCCGCGAAGAACCGCGGTCGATCGACCACATTCATCGTCACGTGCTGCGCGTAGGCGCCGTCGAAGGAAGCGTCCGCATACGGCAAGTGCTGCCCATCGCCGAGTTCGATCTCCACCTGGTCCTGCATCCGCAGGCAGGCTGTCAGCTTGTTGGCGGCGGTTACAAACGGCTCGGTGATGTCGATGCCGCTGACTCGACACCCAAAGCGCTGCGCGATGTAGCGTGCCGGTCCACCCAGGCCGCAGCCGATGTCAAGGATGTGCTGGCCGGCGCGGATCGGCAGTCGGTCCGCCAGTTCAACGGTCGCCGGAAAGCCGCGAGCGTGGAAGTGATCGACCGGCGCCAGATCCTCAACGGTCAGCTGGTCGAGACGCTTCGACGTCTTTTCCAGGGCCGCGATGATCAGTCCATAGACGTCGCCGCGACCCCAGTGATCGGCGATGGTTTGAATGTCCGTCATGGCGATGGCCTCAGCGCGCCAGGACGTCGCGTCGACAGCGACATTCATGCCTCCGTGAATTCGTCGTCCGATGCACCCACTCTACTCGTGGGGCACGACGCCCTTCACCGCCCAGGCCAGCGCCGCATAGGAGCGCGGGCCGTCGGGCTCGCCATCAATGTAGGCGCGCCGCACCGCATCGCGCAGGCGGCTCCGGTCAGCGTCGCTGAGCGTGGCGAGGTACTCCGCCTGCTGCCCCTCCTTGCCCGTATAGGGACTCCAGTAGTCGTCGAAGCATTCAAAGTCCATGCGGATGCTCAGCAAGGTCTCGACGACGTCCGCGAGCCCCGCTGCGCGCCACGCGCTCGCCAGCTCGCCGGGGCGGGTCATTGGCCGCGTGTAACTGCGCCCGCGAAGCACATCGGCTGCAGGATCCAGGACGGCGGCCGTGTCGTAGAAGATGCGGGTCGCGACAAAGCCGCCCCGTGCATCCCAGACCGCTGCGCCGACCACCGCCCCTGGACGGGCGACTCGCCGCATCTCGGCCGCGGCCTGCTCGGCCCGCGGCACGAAGTGCAGCATCAGCAGGGAAAGGACCCGATCGAAGCTGCGCTCCGGCAGCGTCAGCGCGCAGGCGTCGCCGACCTCGAAGCTGACTCTCGGATCACGATGGTGGCGCTTGGCGTGCTCGACATACGCGGGCGAAAAATCGATGCCGCGAACCTGTCGCACACTGCAGCGCTTCATCAGCGCATCGGTGAGGCCACCGGTACCGCAGCCCAGGTCGAGTACGGCCTCGTCTTCCTTGGTGCCGACGAAGTCGAGAAACGGCTCCGCCAGGCGCCGGCTCCAGCGACCCATCAGTCTCTCGTAGGCGTCGCCGTCGGCCGAAACGAATGTGGAGGAGGCAGTCATGCGCACACCCTGTTTCCTGCAGCGGCATGCCGACGCTGTCGAGTCGGGACGCGTTGCGGTCAAAAAGGCGCATAGCCTGCTCCGCTTCGTTCGGAAAGTCTTGCCGCGACGCACGAGCCGAGCGCGCGGCCGCTGGCGCACGAAGGTTCCCGTGCCCGATCGGCCGGTACGGCGACGACACGCGCTGCGGCGATTGACGTGTCCCGAGGTGCGGCGTAGTTTTTCAGGCCGCATCGGCAGCCACAGCGGGCGTTAGCCCGACGCTCGGCTGAGGCGCGCTCGTTGACCAGGGAGGCCCGACCATGTCCTTCACGTTCCAACGCTTGGCTTTCATCTGCAGTCTGCTCGCGACGACTCTGGGAAGCGCATGGGCCAAATCGCATTACGAGGTCTGGGCCATCGATCAGTCCAACTCGCCCGGCAAGGCCTACGGCGGCACGCTGTACATCTACGATGGAGCGGAGCTTGACCGCGGCCACGCCAGCGCCAACGCAGTGCCGGAGAAGGTCGACCTCAGTGGAGCCGCGGCGGCGATGTGCCTGGCCAAGACGGGTGCGAACCCGGTGCGGCCGCACATGCTCGCAATCAATGCGCGGCAGAACCGCGCGATCGTCTCGTTCGTCGCCAGCGGTCATGTCCTGATACTCGACGCGGCCGCGCGCACCCCGGTCGACTGCATCCGCACTTCAGTCGGCGCCGGCGGCGCGCGCCAGGTGCACTTCGCGATTCCGTCGCCCGACGAGACGTACATCGCTGTGGCCAACCAGAACGGCAAGCTCTTCGAGCGCATCGACACCGATTACGCGAGCGACACCTATACGCTGAACACCGCGGCGGGGATCGACCTGGCCAACTGCACCACGCCGAACGGCGCGCCTTGCCAGGACGCCAGCTGCGGCCAGACAACGCGCCGATTTGTCCCGATCATCGAATCGACCAGCCAGTATGTCTTCGTCACGCTGCGCGGCGGTGGGCTGTTCGTTGTCGATGCGAAGCAGACGCCGATGCAGATCGTCGCCGAGTACGACATCGGCACCGTGCACCCCAACGGCTGCCTTGGCGCGCAGGTCGGCGACAAGATGTACGTCGACTCGGGCGGCGGCACCGCCGACGCACCTGTACGGCGCCGACATCTATGCCTTCCCGGTCAGCGGCTTTTCGCCGACCAATCCGCCCAACATTCCGTCTTCCGCGTGTCGTGCTCAGCGACACGAGTGCCGAGGCCGACGCCCACGGCGCGACGCTGACCAAGCACCAGCGCTATCTCTGGGTGGCCGACCGCGGCCGCAACTTCATCTGGGTCATCGACACGACCACCGACCAGATGGTCAACATGATCACGCTCGCTGGAGCTGTCAGCGCCGACCCGACGCCTGATCTGCTGGCCACGTCGCCCAACGGCAGCCATGTTTATATGTCGCTGCGCGGGCCGAATCCACTGACCGCCGACCCGCATGTCAGCACGGGCAGCACGCCCGGCGTCGGAGTGATCAAGGTGCTGCAAGGCGGGCGCAGCGGCTACTTCGAGGGTGTGGCGCGCGCCAGCAATATCGACGCCGGCGTCGAGCGTGCCGATGTCCACGCGCTATCTGTCCGCCTGAAGTAGCGGCTCGTGAGGCCGTCAGAGCGATGCTCCCGACCTGCCATTCGTGGCAGCCTCGGCTGACTTCTGGTTAAGCATCGCCGGCTACTAATGACTTTCTCATGAAACACAGTCTGGCCGGCCGCCGTAACTTTCGACGTCGCGGCCCCGAGCGTTTGAGAAAGCTCATCGAGGGACGGCGGCCTTCGGAAGTCGCCTGAGACCGAGTTCGACACGGAACTGTCGATACGCGCTGACCCGGAGAGCACTGTTCAGTTGCCCGCCGGCGCTAGCTAGAGCAACGACTCGGTCACTGACCGCCGCGCGATACCCGTCGGGCACGGACCGCGAGTTGCGGACCGGCCAAGTCAGCGTCAGCCCCGCCACCGCCGCGTTCTTGCGATTGTCACTGCGTTGTAACGACCGGCCGATCGTCACGCTCGCGCAGCCGCCAGACGATTCCGAGGACGAGCGTTGCGCCGGCGAGTGTGCCGATCGTTGCAGCGCCAGTCGCTCGACGTTCGCCCGCCAGCAGCAAAGCATCAGGAAACGATAAGGACGCGACAAGGACGTCCTGGCAGCGTCTACCTAGGCTGACGTTACTGGTTCGATGCCCCCAGGGCAGCAGAGCGAACCACGTCCCGAGCCGGTGGTCCCCGCAGCCCGTCTCGGCGACATATCCCTACTGTGGAACCCGAGGAATCAACATCATGCAAACCTACGTTGTTCGCCGCTCCAACATCGCGGCCACCGCGGCCGAACTCGATGCCGCACTCACGCGGCTTCGCTCCTTTGAAGAGAAACCCCACTCGCTCAATGCGCGGTGGATCCGTTCATACGCATTGCGCGAGGCAGACGGTCGCTTCGGCCTCGCTTGCGTATTTCAGTCGGACAGCGTGCAGACGCTCAAGCGGCACGCCGAGCTGACGAGGGCACCCGCACAGGAGATCCTTCCTGTCGCCACCACGGTGCTCGTACGCCCGTTCGCACCGACGATGGTGTACCTGATCCGCCGTCGCAACTTCTGGAAAACCGCGGCAGATCTCGAGCAGAGCGCCGTGATCTCACGCCGCGTCGGCGACCAGGAAATGGCGCGCCAGGTGAGCTGGCTGCATACCTACGCCGTCACAGAAAAGAACGGGTCCCTGGGCACCGTATGTCTCTACCAGGCCGTCGACCCGGAAGCGCTGAGAAAGCACGCCGCCCGCGTCGGGATGCCCGCTGACGAGATCGTCCCGGTGTTCGGTCGGATCGTCTTCCGCGACGATCCCCAGCCGCAGCCGGCACCCACAAGCGCCGTGCCGGCCTGAGCCGCCCATCAACAGAGATGAGGGAGAACCCATCATGAATACCAAAGCCATCAAGGCCCTCACGCTTCATCTGGCGCTCGCCGCCGCTGCCATTTACCCCCTAGACCCGGCTATCGCACACGGCGACGCGCCCGAACGCGACTTTGAGTTGCACAAGCTGCTCGCGCAAGCACGCAAAGCAACATCGCCGTTCACCGACTTGCAGACCGCACTCGCCGCCAACTACGTCAAGTTTCCCGACCTGACCGGCGACTGCGTCGCGCAGCCAGGCCAAGGCGGCATGGGCATCCATTACCTGAATGCGGCGCTGCTCGATGCACAGCTCGATCCGCTGCGTCCAGAAATGCTGGTCTACCGGAAGACCCCAACGGGCGGACACGAATTGGTCGCGCTCGAGTACGTCGTCTTCGCGCCCGTCTGGGATGCCTTGCATCCGCAGCCTCCTGTGCTCTTTGGCCACCCGTTCCACCTCGTGCGCACACCCAACCGCTACGGAACCACCATGCCGCTGTACGAACTGCACGTGTGGCTATGGGAGCACAACCCCAATGGCCTGTTCAACGACTGGAACCCGGTGGTCAGCTGTGACTGAGAGCGTGGGCATCGGGGCCGGACAAGCGCGCCAGCAATCAATCAGGAAACGATCAGCGCGCGCGGAGGACAGCCGAAGACCCGCTGCCTACGATTTCATCATGGCTCGAAAGCAAGCAACAAGCAGCTCGCAACGTGCCACGCCGACCGGTCGAATGATCCCGCAGCGCGACCCTGAGGCCCACTCCCTGCTGCGGGTTTTGTGAAAGGAATAGTTCCATGAAACGCTATCTGATTGAACGTGACATCGCCGGTGTCGGCCACCTGGACGGCGAGCAACTCAAAGGTGCGGCGGCAACGTCCAACGCTGCTCTTGCCCAGCTCTCGGGCAAGGCGCAGTGGGTACAGTCGTTCGTCGTCGACGACAAGACGTTCTGCATCTACCTGGCAGACAACGAATCGGCGGTGCAGGAGCACGCAAAGCTCAGCGGATTTCCGGCTTCCAAGGTGACGGAAGTCCGCAGCATCATCGATCCGATGACGGCGGTATGACGAGCTGTGGCGTCGCGCGTTCGCGCGCGACGCCGGCTCGGCCGCCGCGCCACGACGCTCTCGCCCAAAGGACTGCGCATGCTCACCCTTCACTCAGTCCAGCCCGGAGGCTTTTGCTGGCTCGACCTCGCGGCCAGCGACGCCGCCCGCGCGAAGATCTTCTACGCGCAGGCGTTCGGATGGACCTTCCTTGACCAGCAAGCCAACGGCGGCCAGTTCACGCGATGGCGGGCCGGCGGCCAGGACGGCGGCTCGCTGTATCAATTGCGGCAGGCCCAGCTCGAAGCCGGCGTTCCGTCCCACTGGACGCCGTACATCCGGGTGGAAAGCGCCGGTGCGGCCGCACACCACGCTACTGCTTGCGGCGGCCGCCTTGTCGTGGCGCCGTTCGACGTGGCGGGGACCGCGCGCATCGCGCTGATCGAGGACGCGGTCGGTGCACTTGTCGGCCTGTGGGAACCTGCGCACGAGATCACTTCAGCGACTGAAGTCCTGCGGGTTGCGGGCGGCGACGGACGCTGACTGACCCGGAACACGACGGGCGGCGGCAAAGGGTTCACCGGTCACCCTGGCTGCGGGCTTTCGCAGCCGCAGTCGTTTGGCGAAAATACGCCGACCTTCTGGTTGGCAGTACCAAGGTTCCGTGTGACGAACGCAACGACATACCGGTTCGGCCCTTGCGAGCTCGACGAGGCGCGACGCTCGCTGTCTGCGAACGGCCGCGAGATCAAGCTGCAGCCGCGCGTCTTCGACCTGTTGTGCTATCTAGTCCGCCACCGGCAGCGCGTGGTCTCCAAAGACGAACTGCTGGACGCGCTGTGGCCAGGCACGGTGGTGGTTGACAACGCGCTGCAGCGGGTCGTGAGTCTGGCCCGCGGTGCATTGGCCGAAGTGGGCATGGACGACGCAGTGCGAACCTACTCGCGCCACGGCTATCGCTTCTGCATCGACGACTGCGCTGAGACGGTGCCCAGCGGCACGCCGAATGAGGCGGGCTACGTCGCCGAGGCGCGCACGGCATGCGACCGCAACGACTGGGCAGCCGCCTGCGAGGCCTACGCAGCAGCGGATGTGCAGTCGCCGCTCCCACCGGACGAGGTGGAACAGTGGGGCCGCGCTGCGATCTGCGCCGGCCTGGGACTGACGGCCGTCGGCGCGCTGGAGCGTGCTGTCGCCCAGAGCGATGCCGATGGCGACGCGTTGGGTGCGGCACGCGCAACGCTGCTGCTGGTTCAGATTCGCATCGATTTCAAGCAAGCGGTCATTGCCCGTGGCCTGCTCCAGCGCGCCTCGCGCTATCTGGACGGGAGGCCAGCAGTCGTCGAACGAGGTCACTTCGCATGGATGGCCAGCCGAATGGCCCTGGGCAGCGGCGACTTCGACGTGGCGCTGGAGTTGGCCGACGAGGCGTGCACTCTGGGGCGAACCCTGCATGACCCAGACGTCGAGTGCCTCGGCCTGGTGTATCGGGGTCATGCGTTGATCGCGCAGGGTGATGTTGCAAACGGGCTCGCCCAGCATGAAGAGGCCGCCGCCGTCATACGGCTCGGCGGCGTGCGGTCATGGGTGGCAGGGTGGGCGCTGTGTTCGATCCTGTACGCCGCCCGTTACCGCTGCGACTGGCTGCGCGCGGCGCAGTTTGCCGAAGCTTTCTGCGAATGGAGCCGCGCAAGCAGCATGCCGGCCTTTCCAGGCACTTGCCAGTTACACCGCGCCGCGGTGCTCGGTTTCCAGGGAGAACTGGAACGTGCCGCATCCGAAGTGCGCGCCGCTGCCGAGTTGCTTGCGCGCGCTGCGCCCTGGGCTGAGGGAGACGCCTATTGCGTCCTGGGGGACATCCAGCTCAGTGTCGGCGACACCGAGGGCGCCGAGGCGTCGTTCAGGCACGCCCATGCGCTGGGATGGGACCCCCAGCCCGGACTGGCGCGCCTGCACCTGATGACGGGCCGACCCGACCTGGCGAAGCAGGGACTCGAACGTGCGCTGGAAGAGGGAGACTTCACTATGCGGGAGCGTCGGGGCCAGTTGCTGTGCTTGCTCGTGCATGCGTCGGTGGCTGTCGGAGATATCGACCGTGCCCGCGAAGCGCTTCATTTGTTGGTTAGCGACCCTCAGATGCTGGCCACGGATGCACTCAAGGCGATGCATTGCTGCGCCGAGGCCGAGCTTGCGCTGCACGAGCGCGAGTACAAGCTCGCAGGCCAGCACCTGCGCCGGGCACTACGGCATTGGCGTGAGGTAGGCTCCCCGGTCGGCGAAGCCGAGACGCGCATGCGCTTGGCAGAGTGTCTGCTCCAGGACCGCGATGCTTCGGGCACCGAGTTGGAACTCCATGCCGTGGAGTCGAACCTCGCCCCGGTCGCGGCGGCGCACCGCGTCAGGCTCACCGCCTTGCACGACGCACTACGTGAACTGCAGGGCCCTTAGTCGAGTTGAGGAATCCTGCGGGTCATTAACAGGCAGATCGATGATCGACGCCTTCGGTTGACGACAACTCCCCTTGCCTTCCCTGCTGGCGTCGGCAACCGAGCAGACCGATGACGCCGATGGCCAACAGTGCAAGGCCCGAGGGCTCGGGTATGACGCTGGGACCGGTGAGCTGGAAGTCTTGCCGGTTCCCCACCGGTGGTACCTGTGGGACCCACGGGTCGGCTGGATTGCCACGTTCGACACTGTTGCCAAGCGCATCTTGCATTGCCCAGAACCAGTTGTCGTCGCTATCTGCCGTGGTGTTGTTGAAGATCGAAAGCCAAAACACCGTGCCGGGCGCCAAGACGATCGGAGCAACGCTGGCAGAGTAGGCAAAGAGATCGGAACCGGTGATATTCATGCCGGTATCGGCACGGCCCGGATTGCCGATGAGCAAGGAAAGAAACGGTGTGACGGCAGGGGAGCCCGCAACATCCGCAAAGAATTCGATGGTGAAATTATCCGGCTGAGTGGGGGTATTGGAAGGAAAGTAGAGCCCCGTCCAATTCACACCGGTGATGACGTTCGCGCCCGGAGCCAAGCTGAAATCATCCGCGACAAACCTCGGGAAGTCGGTATCGCTGACGAAGCTGTTGCTAGGTGTTGTGCCATTGTCGAAAACAACGTCCGCAGTCGCCGGGAAAGCCCAAGCCAACACAAGCGCGATCAGTGCGTTTGCCATGTTTTCTTTCATGACGGCTCCTTATTGCAATGACTGCGAACACGAATCGCCAGCAGGCAAGGTTTGTGCAGCAGCGGGTGCCCTCAAGTGAGGCGCTTGGTCGGATTTCCCTGCTTTGATTTGTGCAATTTGTCCGGCATAGGCGCACGGACGGCCAGCGTGCGCGGTCTCTCTTCTCGTTGTCGAATCACTTGGTTGCTCGGGTGCAGAACGTAACGCCCTCCGAGGGTCCGCTTGGCCTGCTCCAGCCTTTGCTGGTTGCGGAGCGCGAGCTGCTCCTCGGTTTCCACGATGACCCTCTGAACTATCGGTGGGTCCGATCGGGGATGAAACCAGCGAAGAACAGTTGTCGCAGCCATGATCACCTCACATCTCGCTCATCTGGGGGCCCACGGTCGAACCGCGCGGAGCTGTCTCAGAGTAACGACCTGCTCGCGCACTGGCGATGCCAACTCTTTGGGGTTACCTGATCTCGTGGCCCCTCATCCGCGGGATGGACACCCGACGTCGCAGGCGCCTTTCCCGTCGAGGTCAGTCAGGCCTTGAGTGCGCCAAGCGCGAAGATCTCGACTGCCAGAGGTGATTTCGCCTGCATTGCGCGCCTCACGGACGGCCAGTTACGGGCGACGTTGGTGGATAGAGGCGATGGCTGCTCCTGGCCGCGCTTAGCCTGTCTTGAGCAGGCTCGTATCGAACCGGACGTCTTAATGTCCAGCCGCGAGTTGTACGCGCCATCCCGGCGCAAGGCCCAAGGTGGGTTCGAGCTCCGGACAGTGTTCGCCCAAGTTCTCGACAAGCAGTGGCTGGAAGAACTTGGGGTCATCCGACATCGCGCCGCTCCAGACATACCACCCGTTTGTGCTGCCTGACGACGGGTGACCGAGATGCATTCAGCGGCCTTAGTTTGAGCCTCGACAGATGTCGTGCGGCTCCATTCGTCTGCTATCGGGGTAGATGGCTCTAGGCAGAGGTGTCGGGTTGTGGCCGAGCTCGGCCGTGAAGCCTGAACATCCACGTCGCGATTCTTCGCCAACCACCTGCACAGCGGTGGAACCAAAATTTTGCAGTCCGCGAATTGGAGCCATAACTTTGCAGTTTCCGCAGAAGTTCAATTGCAGGGACAAGTAATGCCTCCGGAAACATCGTCCTGCCGACGGTTCGAACCAATGAATTGCAGTTAGTACCTCCTGCTGGTCGACCTTGTGCATGGCAGCAGAACGACAATTGTGCAGGTTGTACGAAAGAGGAAGCATTGCTTTGCAGTTAGTGCGAGAGCACGTCAAGTCTTCGACGTCGTTCCTCCGAACATCGTCTGCGCCAGGTTTGGCGTCCTTAAGCGCTGGCGCATGCCGAACCGCTCGCTACTGCCTAGGTGCGCCAGTGGCCGTTTGTCCGATGCGCGCACCGCCGCCACCGGGCGATAGCGCCGCGCGTTTCCAGAGTTTCCGGACTGACTCTTCCTCCCACCGCTTCGCTGCTTAGCCGAGGAGCGGCTTCTTACCTGCCTGAGGGGCCAGACGGAATGACGCAAGTATGGGTCGTAAATCCCAAAAAGAGCTTTATTTGTGCTATTTTTCCCACGTGGACTCAGGAACTGCCGAAACTTCAACAGCGCTCAATCGGGCGGTATTGCGCGTGCTACGCGCGCTGATCCGGGTGCTGGTCAGGCATGGCATGGCGCTTCCCGCCTTCGTCGAACTCGCCAAGCGCGCCTATGTCGACGTCGTACTAAATGACTTCGCGATTCCTGGCCGCAAGCCCTCGGTATCGCGGGCCGCGCTTCTAACCGGGCTCACCCGCAAGGAAGCCCAGCGTCTGGTCGAAGGCCAGGGACACGGGGCGGACGGCGCGGACGCACTGCCCGAGAACCGCGCCGCCCGTGTCGTCGCCGGCTGGGTTCGTGACGCCGCCTTCCACGGGCCGGACGGCGAACCACTGCCGCTGCGCTTCGACGGTGCCGAGCCCACGTTCTCGACGCTGGTCCGCCGTTTCAGCGGGGACGTCCCTCCGCGAGCGGTGCTCGATGAACTCCTGCGCGTGGGCAACGTCGAGCGCATCGAGGGCGGGTCTCTGCAGCTGATGACGCGTGTCTACATCCCGCGCGGCAGCGACGTCGCCAAGCTCGGCATCCTGGCCACCGACGTGCCATACCTGATCAGCACCATCGACCATAACTTGCAGGGTCTCGAGCCAAGCCGCTTCCAGCGCAAGGTGATGTACGACAACCTGCCGTTGGAGGCGATGGACGAATTCCGTGCTGTCTCGTCCCGGCACGCGCAGGACCTGATCGAACTGCTCGATCGCTGGCTCGCAAACCATGACCGGGATGCCAACCCGGCGGTCACCGGCAGTGGCCGTATGCGCGCCGGTGTTGGCTTATTCAGCTTTGAAGAACTCATCGAGCCTCGAGCCGAGCGCAAATCGGAACAACGGTCCACGCGTCGTCGCAGGCCCTCACCCCAGCGGGGAGAAAACAAATGAAGGTACGCAAGTCACTTCGCCTCGGACTGCTCACTGCCTCCCTAAGTGTTTTCGTTGCCTGCGGCGGCAGCATCGATGGCGGCGGCACCGATGGCACAGGCAGCCCACCCCCATCCGCCGTCGCCATCACCGTGAGCGGCGTGATGACCAAAGGCAGCGTGATCATCAGCGGCGTGCGCTACAACGATTCCGCGGCGGTCGTGACAGACGATCGCGGTCGCGCCGCCTCCACACTTGCCGACGGCATGGTGGTCAAACTGCGCGGCCGCAGAATCGACAGCGGCAACGGCATTGCCGACCGCATCGACGTTGAGAACGAACTGCGCGCCCCGATCACCTCGACCAGTCCCACTTCCAGCCCGCAGTCGTTCGTCGCCGCCGGTATCACCGTGCTGGTGGACAACCAGACGGTCTTCGCCAACGTGGCCAACTTCGCCGCGCTGATCGTGGGTGCACGGGTCGAGGTATATGGGCTGCGCGATGCCAGCGGCAGCCTGCGTGCGTCGCGCGTCGAGCTCGTCGGGGCCGGCCAGGGCGCCGACGAACTACGTGGCACCGCATCGTCGATCAATACCGGCTCCGACACCTGCCTGCTCAACGGCAACATCACCGTCAACTACGCGGCTGCGACCTTCAGCCCGGCGGGCGCCAGCGAAATCTCACTCGGCAACGGCGCAGTGGTCGAGATCCGCGGCAGCCTGGCGGGCAGTGTGTTTACAGCCACGCAGGTGGACATCGAGGACCGGGAAGACGACAGCCTGCGTGGCAAGGCCAACGAGGAGGAGGAAGTCGAAGGCTTCGTCAGCGGCTTCACCGCGCACCCGGGCAGCTTCCTGGTCAACGGGCGCAGCGTGACCACCACCACAAGCACGCGCTTCGAGGACGGTACGGCAACCGACCTCGTCAACAACGTCAGGGTCGAGGTCGAAGGCATCGTCAACGCACAGGGCATGCTGGTGGCAAGCAAGATCGAGTTCCGCAGCATCCGCGTGCGACTCAATGGGCGTGCGACCGCAGTCGACTCAGGCGCGGGCACGATCGTCGTGCTCGGCCAGACAGTACGCGCCACCAACCTGACCAGGATCGACACTCGCAGCAGCAGCGGCAGCTCGACCTCACTAGTCGATCTCGCCCCGAACGTCGATTGCGTGGAAGTGCGGGCTACGGTCAACGGCTCGACCATCGTTGCGGACGAGATCAAGGAGCCCAGCAGTTGCGGCAAGGAATTGGTGCAGGCGATGGTCAGTGCGAAGAACGAGTCCACCTTCACCCTGACTTTCTTCGGTTCTTTGAACACATCGTTAGCCAGCACCTCAAGGTTCCTCGACCGCAACGAGAAGGCGATCACTCGTGCGCAGTTCTTCGCAGCGGTGGTTCCGGCCAGCGCCACGTCGCTAGGCACCCTGGTGAAGGTCGAGGGAAATTCACTCGGGGCGGTCGAAGAAGCGGAGCTCGAGGATTGAAGTGAGGGCTTCGGCTCGCCCCGATCGCTGCGCGCCGATTCCGCGCGCCACACAGGGTGAACCGGAAGCAAGGCGGTGCGTGTCGGCCACACCGGCAAACGGTGTTGGACCCGCTGTTCACCGCACTTCGATGACGTAGTCAACGCTCGGTAGAAGTCATCGGAGTCATCGCTGGGCGGCCGGAAGACGCGACGTCGGAAACCCCGTCGACTCGTCCATGGCTAAATTCACTCGTTGTAGCGAAGGGAGACGTGAATGAACAGTTCAAATCTTGATAGGCCAATGTTCCGGCCCACGGCGGCCGCACTAGCAGTCAGCTTCCTGTTTGGTTGCGGCGGCGGAAGCGACAGCGGCCCGACGTCGATCGAGCAACCTGCGTCGGTAACTGTTCCACCGGCACAGGTACCAACCCCGGAACAAGCACCGGGGTCGGTGACTATGCCGGCGTCCGTGTCCGTACTTGATACCGCCACGAAACTGTCTGTGATCGCAGACGTGCGCACCGCCGGCAAACCGATAATGTACGAGGCGCAATCATTGCAGTATGCGTTCGCCGCTCAAGTCGGCGCCGGCCCAAACAAGGGCTTCGCGCTGAATGGCTTGCTTATATTGAAGGGCGAGCGCGAAGACGATGGCTATGCCGAAGTCGAAGGACGCCTCTTCCCTGATGAAAGCACGGCGCTGCCCCTTCCAGCTGACGATCTGAAGGCGCAGTTCGAGGCTAAGCGCAAGGAACTGAAGGCGGCGCTGCGTGCCGATATCAAGGCCTTATCAGAGGAACTCAAGCTTGCTCTCGCCAATGGAGCAGTCCCTGGCTCTACCGATCTCGGCGCTGCGCGGAAGGAGGCCTTGGCGCAGTTCAGGACGAAGTTCCGACAGCGCAATGCGGAGTACCGGGAGGCGCTGAGTGCACTGGTCGCCGAATACCGTGCTGCATGCGACGCCGGAAGGCCGAAAGGCAGCGACGACGATGAGGAAGATGAAAGGGCTGCCAAGGGCTTTAAGGTTGAAGGCAGGATTGAACCCGGCGGCGTGATCATGCTGACCATCGACCTTGGCGACAAGGGGGAGATCAGCGCAACGGGACTCATTGCCACTGATGGCAGCGTGAAAGGCACACTGAGCGGCCCTGCCAGCGGTGATACCGGCACCTGGTCCGCGACGGCAACGGTAGGTTCGCCGCCGCCGCCGCCACCGCCGCCGCCACCGCCGCCGCCACCGCCGCCGCCACCGCCACCGCCACCGCCACCGCCACCGCCACCGCCACCGCCACCGCCACCGCCACCGCCGCCGCCACCGCCGCCGCCACCGCCACCGCCGCCACCGCCGCCGCCACCACCGCCGCCACCACCGCCGCCACCGCCACCGCCGCCACCGCCGCCACCGCCGCCACCGCCACCGCCGCCGGGGCCAAGCGCAGCGAACGGCAAAGTGCTTTACAACGCGACTCCCGGGTTCGCGATTTCCTGCGCGACCTGCCACACGGCCACCCCGGCGTCCAACGTGGACAATGTGCTCGCGGGGGCCAACAACCCGAGCCAGATCGCCAGCGCAATTGCTGGCAACACCGGGGGAATGGGCGTACTCGCCGGGAGGTTCACTGCCGCTCAGCTGGCGGATATCGCTGCGTATCTAGCGACGCCCAACATATAGGTTGGCGCGGACTGCGGGCGGCCCAACAGGGCCGCCCGCCTGTGAGGAAGGCCGTCGGTCCGTCTGTACAGCGCTGCTGCTTCGCTTACTAGGGCCCGGGCGCAGTAACGCCAGCGACGGAGTGAGCGGCCCGAGACATAGGTGACATTCCGTACCGGACACATGGGTAACACTTTTCGCCTTTTGCGGGCGGGAGGTGTCGATGCCGTGGAAGGAGAGTTCGGTGATGGACGAGCGCCTGCGCTTTGTGGCCCGGCTGCTGGACGGCGAGGCGATGACCGACGTCTGCCGGGAGTTCGGCATCTCGCGCAAGACCGGCTACAAGATCTTCGACCGCTACAAGGAGCACGGGCTTGAGGCCCTGAGCGATCGCTCGCGCCGGCCGGTGCGCTACGCCAACCAGCTGCCGCAGCAGGTCGAGAGCCTGATCGTCCGCGCTCAAGCGCGAGAAGCCGCACTGGGGCGCGCGCAAGATCCGCGAGCTGCTGGTCCGGCGGCTGGACGGCGACGTCCGCATCCCGGCCAAGAGCACCATCCATGCGGTGCTCGATCGCCACGGCCTGGTCAAGCGCGATCGGCCGGCCGCGCCACCGCGCGCACGGCACGCCGCTGTCCGACGGGCGCTGCGCCCAACGATCTGTGGTGCGCCGACTTCAAGGGCGAGTTCAAGCTCGGCAACGGCCAGTACTGCTATCCGCTGACCGTCACCGACCATGCCTCGCGCTTCCTGCTGCTGTGCGAAGCGCTGCGAGTCGACCCGCGAGGACCCGGCCATCACCGCCTTCGAGCGGCTGTTCCGCGAGCGCGGCCTGCCGCAGCGCCATCCGCTCCGACAACGGCGTGCCCTTCGCCAGCCCCAATGCCCTGTTCAATCTCTCCAAGCTCTCGGTCTGGTGGCTGCGCCTCGGCATCGCCATCGAGCGCATCAAGCCCGGCCATCCGCAGCAGAACGGCCGCCACGAGCGCATGCACCTCACCCTCAAGAAGGAGGCAACCCGGCCGCCAGGCATGAACAGCCTGCAGCAGCAGGCCCGCTTCGACGCCTTCGTGCAGGAGTTCAATACCGAACGACCGCACGAGGCGCTCGCCATGAAGTGTCCCGCCGAACTCTACGCCGCCTCACCGCGCCGCTACGACGGCCTGCCCGAGCTGACCTACCCGTTCCACGACCGCGACATCCTCGTCACCGCCTGCGGACGCATCTGCATGCACCGCAAGAAGATCAACATCTCGACCGTCGCTGGCCGGTCAGAAGCTCGGCATCAAGGAGGTCGACGACGGCATTTGGCTCGTCAGCTTCATGCACTACGATCTCGGATACATCGACCTGGAGCAGAAAACCTTGCAACCCCTCGACAACCCGTTCGGCACGAGGTTGTCACCTATGTCTTAGGTACGTTCTGTCACCCATGTCTCCGGGCCGGACAGAGGGAAGTTGGCGCGCCTGGCGGGATTCGAACCCACGACCCCTGGCTTCGGAGGCCAGTACTCTATCCACTGAGCTACAGGCGCTTGCCTGGCTGCAAGCGTTCGCGGAGCACGGTGCGGGGCGCTCCGGCAGACCGCGCGGCACGACGTGCGCCAGCGAGGTCAGGATGGTAGCCGGTTTCGCCGTGCGCCGTCCCGAGCAGCGCTTCACAAGAGCGAGGACCTCCGGTCGCGCAGGGGCCGCAAGCTATACTTGAGCGCTTTGCGCGGCTCGGTGCCGCGCTGCTTTCGAGAGCCCGCGACGAAGCGGCGCTGCAGTCATTCAGCGCCACCGCCCGAAGCCGCCAGGAGCCTTATGTCGAGCGACCAACATGATTCGCTGATCAAGACCCCACGCCAGCTGATTACGGTCGTCGTGTTGGCATTCGTGGTTCCCGTCATTCTGATCATCCTGCTGGTGACCTTCGTCACCAGCGAAAAGGGTGGCGGTACAGGTTCCGACGCGATGACGCCGGAGGCGATTGCCGAACGCCTGCGCCCAGTGGGCACCGTGGCCTTTGCCGGCGCGCCGACCGGGCCGCGCACGCTGCAGTCCGGCGAAGCGGTTTACAAGCTCGCGTGCGGTGCATGCCACGCCACCGGTGCAGCAGGCGCACCGAAGGCCGGGGACACCGGCGCCTGGGCGCCGCGCCTCAAGCAGGGTTACGACACGCTGGTCAAGCACGCTGTGGAAGGCTTCAAGGCGATGCCCGCCAAGGGCGGCAATGCCAATCTCGATCCGATCGAGGTTGCGCGCGCCGTCGTCTACATGACTAACCAGTCAGGTGCGAAGTACAAGGAACCCGAGGCGCCTTCCGCTGCCGCAGCCACGAAGTCAGCCGCGCGCACCGGCGAGCAGATCGTCCTTCAAACGTGCGGCAACTGCCACACGGCGGGCCTGCACGGTGCGCCGAAGATTGGCGACCGCACGGCCTGGATCAAGCGAGCCTCCGCTGGGATCGATGGAGCAGTCGCCTCGGCAATCAAGGGCCACGGCAGCATGCCGTCCCGCGGTGGGATGGCGGACCTCACTGACGCGGAACTGAAAGCGGCGGTGCAGTACATGTTCAATCAGTCGACCGCGGCTCCGGTCGGCGCCGCCGCGCCCGCCGCGGCGGCAGCCACCCCAGCGGCTGCGTCCACGGCCAAACCCGACGGCGCCAAGGTCTACGCGATGGGCTGCAATGCGTGTCATGCGGCGGGAGTGGCGGGTGCGCCTAAGTTCGGTGACAAGTCCGCTTGGGCGGCGCGCAGCAAGGCCGGGGTGGACGCCTTGGTGGCGTCGGTGGTCAAGGGCAAGGGCGCCATGCCGCCGAAGGGCGCCATGGCAAGTGCCAGCGATGCCGATTTACGTGCTGCCGTGGAGTACATGCTGGCCGCAGCCAAGTAGGTCGCGATCGTGCAGCGAGAACGGGCGCCCTGGCGCCCGTTTCCATTTCGCGTGCCGGCTAAGGGTTCAGCTGCCGGTAGACCAGATGCGCAACCGTCTGCAACTCCTCCTTGGACACGTCACCGGCGAGCGCATAGCCCAGCGGGCCATCGATCCAGTAGAACACGCGCGTCGAATCCTCCTCGGCGAAACGGAACGCAGTCTCGCGGTTGGTCGAATCGCGCTTGACCAGCAGCGACAGGCGTCGGCCCTGCGCGTTCTCGTACATCAGCATCGCAATCGGCGCAGGATCACTCGAGATCGGTCGGAGGAAGCAGCCGACCTCCCAGCAGCTGGTAGCCGGCCGCGTCGAGTGCCGGCGCACGCAGAGGCGTCGAGAGGCGCTTCGAGAGCCAGGCGACCAGGTGCTGCTGCTCGCTGGCGGCCACCTCGACCGGATGGCGCACCTCGGGCACGTAAGCCGCGTGGGCGTACACGGCGACATGCGCAATCGGCGGCATCGAGGTCGCCTCCGCAAGCCAGTCGCGCGCAAGGTAACCGCACCCGATGCCGACGACCAGGGCTGCCACCATTCCGCCCCAGCGCTGCCAGCGCGCGTGCTGATCCACCGGCACGTGCAGGCGATGCGGCTCCTGCAGCACCGGATCGAACAGCGCGTGCAGCGATTCGTTCTGCGCCGGTATGCCTGCACGCGTGCGGCCAGGTCCGGATCGCCTGCGAGCAAGGCCTCGACCTCGCGCCGCTCCTCATCGTTCGCCTGCCCGTCGATGTACGCGTGCAATCGTTCTTCGTTCATCGCTATTTCACCCGCCGCAGGCCGGCAGCCTGCGGTTCCCGTGCCAGCAAGTGTCGCAGCTGCTCGCGGCCGCGCGCCAGGCGCGACATCACGGTGCCGATCGGAATTTCCAGCACCGCCGCTGCTTCACCGTAACTCATCTGCTCGAGTCCGACCAGCAGGATCACCTGCCGATGCTCTTCGGACAGCCGGGTGAGCGCCACGCGCAGTTCCGACAGAACGATCGCGCTTTCAACCGACGCAGAGGAGGGCAATGCGCGTTCCGCGTCGAGGGCTTGTTCATCGAGCGATTCGATCGGACGCACCGCACGCACCGCATTCACGTGGACGTTGTGCATCACTGTGAAGAGCCACGCGCGCAGGTCGCTGCCGGGCTGCCATAGCGCGCGCTTGCGCCAGGCGCGCTCGAGCGTGTCCTGGATCAGGTCGTCCGCCGCCTCGCGGTTGCCGGTAAGCGCAATCGCGTAGCGCCGCAGCCGCGGTATCCATTGCTCCGCGTCTGCAGCGCTGAAGGCCACGTCCCAAGGCTCCTAGCTGCGTGCGAGGCGCCACGCGTTGTTGAATCCATCGCCGGTGCGATCGCCCGGTTTGGTGTCCTTGATCCAGAGGTACAGCGGCTTGCCCTTGTAGGCCCACTGCTTCGCGCCGTCGTCGCGGGTGATGATCGTGTAGTCACCGCTGGACTTGGCGTCCGCGGCCGCCAGCAGCGGCGGCCAGTTGGTCGCGCACGGACCGTTGCAGGTGCTCTTGCCGCTGCCCGCTGCGTCCTTGTCGAAGGTGTACAGCGTCATGCCGGCGCTGTTGGTCAGCACGCCATCCATGATCTTGGTGGGCGGGGCGGCCACTGAACTGCCCGAACTGTAGGTCGAGCAACCAGCGATAGCGACAATCGCAACTGCAGCCAGTATGGCAAGGGACCTGCGCATCATTCTTCTCCTTCGTGGGGTAACAACTCCACGCTAACAGCGGAAGTCCTGCAACTATTCCACCGACGGTCAGATTTCGGCCGGATCCACTTCGACCTGCCAGCGCACACGCGACTTGAGTGCGCGCAGCTCGACGAGCCACGGACGCAAAAAGGCGTGCAGCGGGGCGCGATGAGAGGCCTCGATCAGCAACTGCGCGCGCTCGACTCCGGCGCGCCGGGCCAGCGCCATCGGTACCGGGTCATAAACGCGCACCTCCGACGGAGCTGCCGCCAGATCGACCGCCTGGCGGAGAAAGCCAAGCGCGTCCTCGAGATGGCGCGCCTCGGCCGTCAGCAGTGCCTGATGACTTTCGGGTGGCATGCCCGCACGTCGGCGCTCGCCCAGCAGTGCGTCGGCGAAGGCGGCGTAGTCCTGGCGGGTCAGCGCTGAAAACAGCGGATGCGCAGGAAAGCGTGTCTGCACCAGCGCGCGGCTCGGCCGTCCGCTGCGCCCGGCGCGTCCGATGACCTGCACCAGCGTCGCGAACAGTCGCTCCGAGGCGCGGAAGTCCTGCGAGGCGAGCTGGCTGTCGGCGTTCAACACCACCACGAGTGCGATGTTCCGGAAATCGTGCCCCTTGGTCACCATCTGCGTGCCCACGAGCACATCGATCTCGCCGCGATGGACCGCATCGAAGGCCCGGGCCGCGGAGTCGCGCCGCCGCGTCGCGTCGCGGTCGATGCGCAGCACGCGCGCGGTGGGAAGCAGCTCCTGCAGTGACTCCTCGATACGCTGGGTGCCGCGGCCGACGCCCTGCAGCGCAGTGTTGCCGCAGGCCGGACACGATCGCGGCACACCCGCGCTCCAGCCGCAGTGGTGACAGCGCAGCGTGCGATCCGGCTTGTGGAATACCGCGTAGGCGGCGCAGTTCGGACAGCTGGACATCCAGCCGCAGGCCTCGCAGGCCACCACCGGCGCATAGCCTCGCCGATTGAGGAACACCAGTGATTGTTCACCACGTTCCAGGCACTCCGACAAGGCCTGCTGGATCGGGGGCGCAATCCCCGAGTCGGTCCGCTCGCGGCCCGGATCGACCAGATCGATGCTTGGCGCCACGTGATCGTCCAGCGCCGCACGCTGCGTCAGCGTCAGCAGCCGGTAGCGCCCGGCGCGCGCCTGTGACCAGCTTTCGAGCGATGGTGTCGCGGAGCCCAGGAGGACGGGTACACCGAGCATCTGCGCCCGTTTCACCGCAAGGTCGCGCGCCGAATAGCGCACGCCTTCTCCGGCCTTGTAGGAGGGGTCGTGTTCCTCGTCGACAACGACGATCGCCAGCCCGGGCAGGGAGGCGAATACGGCCAGCCGCGTGCCGATGACGACCCGCGCGCGTCCCTCGTGCGCGGCCAGCCAGGCGGCGGCGCGCTTGCCGGCCGCGAGGCCACTGTGCAGCGCCACGACGCCGTGGCCTGGAAATCGTGCACGGACCTGGGACTCGAGTTGCGGCGTGAGATTGATCTCGGGCACCAGCAGCAGCGCCTGAGCCCCCGGTCGCGCCGCCAGCGCGCGTTCGATGGCGGCGAGGTAAACCTCCGTCTTGCCGCTGCCGGTCACACCGAACAGCAGGAACGGAGCAAACCCCGTTGCCTCCGCAACCTGCTGGACGGCGGCCGACTGTTCAACGCTCAACACGGGCCGCCGCACAGCGTCGGTGCTTCGGCTGGCGGGCAGCGGGGCGCGCAGCCGGGCGATCACCTGTGCAAAGCGCGGCCCGGGCAGTTGTCGTAGTGCCGGTGGCAAGGCCGGCAGCGCAACTTCACCCCACGCATTCTGATAGTAGTCGGCGGCAAACCGAGTGAGCGCAAGCCAGTGCGAACTCGAGCGGTGCCGATTTCATCGAGCACACGAGCCACGGGCTTGACGCGGTCAGCGGAAAGCGCTGTCTCGCCGCTCACGCCGGTGACGATTCCGACGACCTTGCGTCTTCCGAGCGGGACGACACAGCGCAGGCCTGTCAGCTCGTGCTGTTTCCCTCCGGCGCCACGTAGTCGAGCAGCCCCGGCAATCGGCAAGTCGAGCAGGATTTGCCAGTAGCGCGGGGTCGTCACGTAGATCAGCCTGACTTAGGTAGTAAACAAAAACATCAAGTGTGGGTGCTAAACAATTGATTAATCAAGAACGGATCAGCGATGCTGAAAGGCTGTGGATAACTTTGTGGAAAAGCGGTGGGGAGGCGCTGCAAACCCGCGTGGGAATTGGCCGAATCCCGGCACGGAGGCCGTCACATTCCAGTCACGTTCATTAGAAATCAAATAGTTAGCGTCAAGATCTTGCGCCTGCCGCTCGTTAGCCGGCGCAAACCCGCGCCAATACTGGCGGAGCGCAATTTTGTGAATAAGTCAACTGGATGTGATCGTTTTTGGCACTTTGCGAGTGACCACTCACAGTCGCGACTTTTTGCTGTAACCGTGGACTTCGTCCACCAGCACTGCGACGGCCTCAGGCGGCGTGAATTGCGAGATGCCGTGTCCCAAGTTGAAGACGTGTCCGCCATGACGTCCATCCGGACGCTGCGGCGAGCCGAACGCATCGATGACTCCGCGCACCTGCTGGCGGATCTGTGGTTCACCAGCGAACAGCGACATCGGATCGAGGTTGCCCTGCAGTGCGCAGCGGTCGTCGATGCGACGCCGTGCCTGCCCGAGATTCACCGTCCAGTCGAGTCCCACCGCATCGCAGTCGATGCCGGCGATCGCCTCGAGCCACAGGCCGCCGCCCTTCGTGAACACGATGCATGGCACGCGCTCGCCGTCCCGCTCCCGCGTGAGACGCGAGACGACCTCCTTCATGTAGGCCAGCGAGAACTCCTGGTACGCACCATCCGCCAGTGCACCTCCCCAAGTGTCGAAGATCATTACGGCCTGTGCTCCGGCGGCGATCTGCGCGTTGAGGTACTCGGCAACGGCGCTGGCGTTGACCTGCAGGATCCGGTGCAGCAGGTCGGGACGCGAGTACAGCATCGTCTTGATCTAGACGGAAGTCGTCGGAACCACCGCCCTCGACCATGTAGCAGGCCAGCGTGAACGGGCTGCCCGAAAAGCCGATCAGGGGAATCCGGTTGGCAAGCGCCATGCGGATCTCGCGCACCGCGTCCATCACGTAGCCCAACGACAGTTCGGGATCGGGCACGGCGAGCTTGGCGATCTCGGCTTCGGTGCGCAGCGGCCGCTCGAACTTCGGGCCCTCGCCCTCGGCGAAGTAAAGACCGAGGCCCATCGCATCCGGCACCGTGAGGATGTCGGAGAACAGGATGGCCGCATCTAGAGGGAAGCGATCCACCGGCTGCATCGTCACCTCGGTCGCCATCGCAGGTGACTTAGCGAGGTTCAGAAAACTTCCAGCGCGCTTGCGCGTCGCGTTGTATTCGGCCATGTAGCGGCCAGCTTGACGCATCAGCCAGACCGGCGTGTAGTCAGTCGGCTCGCGCAGCAGCGCACGCAGGAACGTATCGTTGAGTGGGTCTCACGGAGCTCGATGTGCAGATAAAGCGCAATTCTGTCACGGGGCCGCTGCCCGCCTGGCTGCGCGCAAGCGGCGACGGCTTCAGCATCGAGGTTCACGTACAACCGGGCGCGCGGCGTTCGCAAGTCGTGGGCGTCCACGGGGATCGACTGAAGGTGGCGGTGCAGGCGCCGCCCACGGAGGGCCGGGCCAACACGGCGGTCATTGAGCTGATCGCCAAGCGGCTCGACTGCCGCCCCTCCGCGGTGCAGCTCGCTGCCGGCGCCAGTTCCCGCGACAAACGCCTTCAAATCGCCGACGCCGCGCTTACCGCCAGCGAGATCGTCGCGCGCCTGCAGCACCAATAAGAAGGGCAGGCCGAAGCCTGCCCTTGCAACAAAGCCGAGCCTGATTACTTCTTGGCTGCGGGTGCCGCGGGAGCAGCCGCCGGGGCCGCGTCCTTCTTCACTTCGCAGCCCTTCATCTTCGGGTCCTTCTTGCACTGTTCGGCCGTCGGCTTCGCCTCTTCCTTCTTGGCGTCGGCGGCATAGGCAGCGCCGGTCGCGAAAGCGGCGGCGATCATTACAGCAAGGAGCTTCTTCATTTCAGGATTCCTGGAACGGTTGACGGAAAGATATAGAGCGATGGGCCAGGCCCACGATCTTACGGGCGCCCGGGCTCCGCGAGATCTAACGCGCAGCCGGCAGCAAGGTTGACACGAAATCGGGGGGATGTCGGTAGAAACCCTTGATTCGGGCCAGGCCGACCGACCAGGATGATGCTTTTTTGCTACTCCTGCGGTAGCGCCAGCGTGCGGACCTGGAAGGTGCCGTCGTTTTGCACCAGCCAGGTCTCGGAAAACACCAGATTGCCGCGCACCAGCAGCGACGTGGGCGGCGCAGGGAGCGGGCGAAGCCGCCTTCAGGGACGCGAGCGCCATGTCGTCGAGCGTCTTGATCTTCGGCGACCGCGTCACCTTTGACCCCACGACGTTGCCATTGCGATCGACGGTGGCCTCGACGACGATGACCGCCTGCAGCAGATGGTGCGGCCGTCCTTCGAAGAGCTTCTTCTGGTTCGCCTCGTGGATGCGCTCGGCAGCACCGCGCTTCCAGGACTCGAGCGCCGGGTTCCGCGGAGCGAGCCCGACGGGCGACGCCCAGCCGCCCACCGCGCGGGACGGCTCGCGTGGCGGGCGCGGAGCCGGTCGGAGCAGGGGGCGAGGTGGTTGGCGCCGGAGGCGGCGAACTGCATGCCACCAGCAACAGTCCTGCGATGGCCGCAAGAAACGTCAGGCGGGTCGCTCTCCGGGTCGTCTCCATCCTGCGATCTCCTTTCAGTGTCACCTCACTACCAGCACCGGCACCGTCGTATGCGCCAGCAGCCTCTGCGTCTCGGACCCGAGCACCAGGGCCGAAAGTCCGCGTCGACCATGCGATGCCACGACGATCAGCCCGGCGCCCGTCTGCTCGGCCGCCGCAATGATCCCGCGGATATACATCGGAGGCCTCCTGCAGCGAGGTCCGGCAGTCGACCCCCGCCGCCGCGGCGATCTCCTTGGCGCGCGCCAGTCGTGCACTGGCGACGGCGCCCACCTTCGCCTGGTAGTCGGCTCCGGCAATGGCGCTCGACTCGCCCACGGCGCTGTAGGGATAGGGCGCCTCGACCGTCACCACAGTCAGGTTGCGCGCCCACCTCGGCGGCCAGCTCCGCGGCGGTTTCGACCGCCCGCTCGGACAATCGGCGAGCCGTCCGTGGCGACCAGGACGTTGCCGTTGAACATTCGAAGCTCCTGAGTTGATATTTCGGCACGAAAAATGCAAAAGGGGCAGCCGCTAGCCGCCCCCGTTTTCACGCTAGACCGACTTACTTGCCGCGGATCTTGCGGATCGCCGCGATCTGGGCCGCCATCGATGATAGTTCGGCTTCGGCCTTGGCGATCTCCATGTCGCTGTTGGCGTTGCGGCGCGCGTCCTCGGCCCGCTGCAGTGCCTCGCGCGCCTTGGCTTCGTCGAGGTCCTTGCCGCGGATCGCCGTGTCGGCGAGCACCGTCACCACGTGCGGCTGCACTTCGAGGATGCCGCCGGCGACGAAGATCTGCTCGTCCTCGGTCTTGCCCGGCACCTTGATGCGGACCACGCCCGGCTTGATGCGCGTGATCAGCGGCGTGTGACGCGGATAGATGCCGAGTTCGCCGGCCTCGCCCGGCAGCGCCACGAACTCCGCCTCGCCGGCGAAGATCGATTCCTCGGCGCTGACGACGTCGACCCGAATGGTTGTGGCCATGATGGCTCCTCAGGACGACCGCGCTTAGGCGGCGACCTTCTTGGCTTCCTCTTCCTTGCGCATCTTCTCGAACTTCTCGCGCGCCTCGTCGATCGTGCCGACCATGTAGAACGCCTGCTCCGGGAAGGCATCGCACTCGCCGTCGACGATCATCTTGAAGCCGCGGATCGTTTCCTTCAGCGGCACGTGCTTGCCGGGCGAGCCGGTGAACACCTCGGCGACGTGGAACGGCTGCGACAGGAAGCGCTGGATCTTGCGCGCGCGCGACACCGCGAGCTTGTCCTCGGGCGACAGTTCGTCCATGCCCAGGATCGCGATGATGTCGCGCAGTTCCTTGTAGCGCTGCAGCGTGGCCTGCACGCGGCGCGTCGTCGTGTAGTGATCTTCGCCGACGACGTTCGGGTCGATCTGGCGCGAGGTCGAATCGAGCGGGTCGACCGACGGATAGATGCCGAGCGACGCGATTTCGCGCGACAGCACGACGGTGGCGTCGAGGTGGCCGAAGGTCGTCGCGGGCGACGGGTCGGTCAGGTCGTCCGCCGGCACGTACACGGCCTGGATCGAGGTGATCGAGCCGGTCTTGGTCGACGTGATGCGCTCCTGCAGCTTGCCCATCTCCTCGGCCAGCGTCGGCTGGTAGCCCACCGCCGACGGCATCCGCCCGAGCAGCGCGGACACTTCGGTGCCGGCCAGCGTGTAGCGGTAGATGTTGTCGATGAAGAGCAGGATGTCCTTGCCCTCGTCGCGGAACGCCTCGGCCATCGACAGGCCCGGTCAGGCCGACGCGCAGGCGGTTGCCCGGCGGCTCGTTCATCTGGCCGAACACCATCGCGACCTTGTCGAGGACGTTCGAATCCTTCATCTCGTGATAGAAGTCGTTGCCCTCGCGCGTGCGCTCGCCGACGCCGGCGAACACCGAGTAGCCGCCGTACTGCTTGGCGATGTTGTTGATGAGCTCCATCATCGTGACGGTCTTGCCGACGCCGGCGCCACCGAACAGACCGATCTTGCCGCCCTTGGCGAACGGGCAGATCAGGTCGACGACCTTGATGCCGGTCTCGAGCAGTTCGACCGACGGGCGAGAGTTCGTCGAACTTCGGCGCCGGCTGGTGGATCGCGCGCTTCTGGTCCGACTTGATCGGGCCCGCGTCGTCGATCGGCCGGCCGAGCACGTCCATGATGCGGCCGAGCGTGCCGGGGCCGACCGGTACCGTGATGCCGGCACCGGTGTTCTTCGCCTTCATGCCGCGCCGCAGGCCGTCGGACGAGCCCATCGCGATCGTGCGCACGATGCCGTCGCCGAGCTGCTGCTGCACCTCGAAGGTCAGGCCCTGCTCGACCAGCTTGTTGGTCGGATCGGCCTCGAGGACCAGCGCGTCATAGATCTCCGGCATCTGGTCGCGCGGGAACTCGATGTCCACGACTGCGCCAATGCACTGAACGATGGTTCCGGTGGCTCCGGTGCTCATAGGATTTCCTCAGTTCTGCTCTTCAATTCGGTTGCGATCACGACACCGCGGCGGCGCCGCCGACAATCTCTGAGATTTCCTTGGTGATGCCGGCCTGCCGCGTCTTGTTGTAGATGAGCTGCAGTTCCTCGATCAGCTTCTTCGCGTTGTCCGACGCCGCCTTCATCGCCACCATGCGCGCGCTCTGCTCGGACGCCATGTTCTCGGCGACCGCCTGGTAGATCAGCGCTTCGGCGTAGCGAATCAGCAGCGCGTCGATGACCGCCGGCGCATCGGGTTCGTAGATGTAGTCCCACGAGTAGGCGCGCTTTTCTTCCTCGCTCTGCAGCAGGCTCTCTGCCGACAGCGGCAGCAGCTGCTCGATGACCGGCTCCTGCTTCATCGTGTTGACGAAGCGCGAGTAGGCGACGTACACCGCGTCGATGCGGCCGTCGGCATACATGTCGATCAGCGCCTTGACCGGCCCGATCAGCTTTTCCAGGTGCGGGCGGTCGCCGATCTGCACGTAGTGCGAGACGATGCTGGCGTTGAGCCGCTGCAGGAAGCCGAAGCCCCGGTTGCCGATCGCGGTCGTGTGGACCTTGACGCCCTGCGCGTCGAGTTCCTTGATCCGCTGCAGCACCGCGCGCTGGATATTGGTGTTCAAGCCCGCCGCACAGGCCCTTGTCGGTGGTCACCAGGATGATCCCGACACTCTTGATCGTGTCGCGCTTCTGCAGGGCCGGCGGCCGGTACTCCGGGTTCGCCATGGCCAGGTGCGCGACGATGTTGCGGATCTTGTCGCCGTACGGCCGGAACTGGCGCATCCGGTCCTGCGCCTTGCGCATCTTGGAGGCCGCGACCATTTCCATCGCCTTGGTGATCTTGCGCGTGTTCTGCACGCTCTTGATCTTCAGGCGGATCTCTTTGGTACCTGCCATGCTCATTTCGTCGGGATGTACGCGGCGCTTCGCGCCGCACGTGCATCCCTCCGACTCCAGTTAGGTGATTGAGCTTGGGAGCGGCCCGGCGCTCAATCGCAGTTCAACACACGCAAATCAATACCCGGCCGACTTCTTGAACGCCTCGATCGCCTTCGTCAGCTCGGCCTCGTCGTCCTTCGACAGGTCCTTCGTGCTTTCGATGCGTTCGACCAGCGCGGCGTGCTTGGTCTTCACATACTCGCGCAGCGCCTTCTCGGCCGTCAGGCAGTCCTTCAGGTCGATACTGTCGAAGGCACCGGCGCTCACCGCGAACAGCGTGACCGCCATTTCCCACACCTGCAGCGGCTGGTACTGCGGCTGCTTCATCAGCTCGGTGACGCGGCGGCCGCGCTCGAGCTGGTTGCGGGTCGCCTCGTCGAGGTCGGATGCGAACTGCGCGAACGCGGCGAGCTCGCGGTACTGAGCGCAGCGCAAGGCGCACGCCACCACCGAGCTTCTTGATGACCTTGGTCTG
>CAWBRW010000015.1:0-93290 GCA_963791235.1 uncultured beta proteobacterium
GCCCCGAGTACTACGACTTCGACCTGTTTCAGGTCACCGAACTGTCGCGCGAACTCGACGATCGCCGGCTGACCGAATTGAGCTACACGGTGTTCGACACCGAAACAACGGGTCTGAATCCGTCGGCCGGAGATGAAATCATCCAGATCGGCGCTACGCGTCTGGTCAACGGAAAACTGCTGAAAGGTGAATGCTTCGATCAGTTGGTCGACCCGCGCCGACCCATCGCCGAGGCGTCAGTCCCGATTCACGGCATTACGCCGGAGATGGTGGCCGGGCAGCCGACCATCGATGAGATGCTGCCCGTGTTTCACGCGTTCGCGCAGGACACTGTGCTGGTAGCACACAACGCCGCGTTCGACATGCGTTTCCTGCAAATGAAGGAAGAGTCAAGCGGAGTGCGCTTCGAGCAGCCGGTGCTCGATACCTTGTTGCTGTCAGCGCTGATGCACCCCCATCAGGAATCGCACCGGCTGGAAGCGATCGCTCAGCGCTTCGGCGTCACAATCATCGGTCGTCATACTGCGCTCGGGGACGCAATGGTGACCGCCGAGATCTTCCTCAAGATGATTCCGCTGCTCGCCGAAAGGGGCATCCACACTCTGGGCCAGGCGCGGGAGGCAACGCAGCAGACGTATTACGCGCGGATCAAATATTGATTCGGTTGACCGACGCCGGCCGACCGCCCTCGTGTTCATTTGTAACTTTGAGGCATGAACCAACCGAAAACACCACCGCTCGTCTTCGAGGCCGTGCGTGACTTTCTTGCCAAGCACGCGCCGTACTCGCAGATGCGCGAGGACGCGCTTGCGTTCCTGATTCCCCGGCTCAAGCTCGCCTATTTTCCGAAGGACAGCGTCATCGTCGACCGCAGTGCCGAGTTTCCGCCGCTGCACATCATCCAGAGCGGCAACGTGGCCAGCGTCACGGCGGGCCTCGACACGATGCCGGATCGCGTGCTGCAACCGGGCGACTGTTTTCCGGTCGGCTCGTTGACCGCCGGAGGCCAACCCACGCGCAGCTATCGAGCGACTGGCGACGTCTTCGCTTATCTCCTCGATGTTGACGATTTTCAGAAACTGCGGGCGCTTTCGCCGGAGTTCGCGGCCTACTGCACCGAGGCCGTCACCGTGCTCGCGCAGCAGTCGCTCGCGGAGTTGCAGCGCCACTACAGCCAGGTGGCTTCCGATCAGCACTCGCTGACGCGGCCGCTCGCGCAACTGATCCCTACAGAACCCGTCACCTGCCTCGCAACGACGTCGCTGCGCGATGCGCTGATGCAAATGAAAGAGCAGGCCGTGCGCTCGATCATCGTCGTCGACGAAGCGTCGACACCGGTGGGGGTGTTCACGCTCAATGATCTGCGCGACCGCGTCGTTCTGCAGGGGCTGCCACTCGAGACCCCGGTATCGCGGGTCATGACACCTGACCCGATCACGTTGCCGGCCGAGGCCACGGCCGCGGAGGCAATCCAGAGCATGGCCGCGGGTGGCTTCCACCAGATGATCGTGACGTCCCACGGCAAGGTGCTCGGGACGATCTTCGAGCACGATCTGTTCGCCTTGCAGCGCGTGAGCCTGCGGCAGATCCATCACTCGATCCGCTCCGCGCGGTCGATCAAGGCACTCGCGCACGTCGCTGGCGACATCCGCAACCTGGCTCGCAACCTGCTGGCGCAGGGCGTTTCCGCGGAGGCGCTGACCCGGACCATCGCCGCACTGAACGATGCACTGACGCGTGAGGTCATCAACCGGGTGCTGCAGGACCACGATCTCGAGGGCCTCAAGTGGTGCTGGCTCTCGCTCGGCAGCGAAGGACGTGGCGAGCAGACGCTGGCCACTGACCAGGACAACGCGCTGATATTCGTGGCGCCGCCGGAGGCCGCCGAGGTGCTGCGTGCGCGCCACGAACTGGTGACCTTCGCGCGTGAAGTCAACGAGGCGCTGGATCAGCTCGGCTTCCCGCTATGCAAGGGCAACATCATGGCGAGCAACCCGCAGTGGTGCCTGACCGAGGCGGAGTGGCGCGACCAGTTCACGGCATGGATCAGTGAACCGACGCCGGAGCGGCTGCTGAACGCGAACATCTTCTTCGACTTCCGGTCGCTGTACGGTGAAGCGATATTGGCCGAGCGCCTGCGCGAGTGGCTGCTGGCGCGCACACAGGACAACAAGCTGTTCCTGCGCCTGATGGTGGCCAACGCGCTTCAGACCGAACCGCCGCTTGGCTTGATTCGGGCGTTTCAGGTGTCCGATAAGCCCGGAATCGAGGGCACGCTGGACCTGAAGATGCACGGCGCGCGCATCTTCGTGGATGCGGCCAGAGTGTTTGCTCTCGCCTCGGGGTCCAATCTCACCGGCACGGCCGACCGACTGCGGCGTGCAGGCGAGGAGGTCAAGGCCGATCCGCGGCACGTCGAGGCCACTGTAGAGGCGTTCCACTACCTGCAGGTGATGCGCCTGCGCGCGCAGGAAAGCCCGCATCCCGCCAATCCCAACCGAGTCGACCCGTACGCGCTCAACGAAGTCAACCAGCGCATGCTGAAAGAGGCTTTCCGACAGGCGCGCAAGCTGCAACAGCGGCTGAAGGAAACCTTTTCGTTCGCGTTCTGAGGCGCGCTGCAAATGGGACTGCTGAGTCGATTGCTGGGATCGTCACCGCGTCTGGCGCCGGAAATCGAAGACCGGCTGCAGCGATTGTCAGAACTGTCTCCGCCACCGACCATGAACAGCCATCGCAAGTCGCGTTACGTGACGGTTGACGTCGAGACGACCGGACTCGACATGCGCCGCGATCGGGTGCTGTCGATAGGCGCAGTTGCGGTGGAACGGTGTGTGATCACGCTCGTCGACTGCTTTGAGGTCGTGCTGCGACAACCTGAGTCCTCGAGTCGCGACAACATTCTCGTTCACCGGATCGGCGGCCAGAGGCAGCTCGGCGGCGAAGACCCGTCCGAATCGCTGCTGCGGTTCCTGGAGTACGTCGCGCACTGCCCGCTCGTCGCCTTTCGCGCGGAGTTCGTCCGGACAATGATCGATCGAGCACTCAAGGAAACGCTCGGGACAGTCAGCCAGAGCGCCTGGCTCGATCTGGCGGAAATCCTGCCTGCGCTGTACCCGTCCAACGAAAACAAGACGATGGATGACTGGCTGCGGACGATGAACATCCGCATGCTGGCCCGCGATGATGCTCTCGCCGATGCACTGGCGACGGCCCAGATGCTGCAGGTCTGCCTGCATCAGGCCGAAACCCTGGAGATGACCTGTCCGGCCCAGTTGCTGGAAATGCAGAAGGCACAACACTGGCTGGGAAAGCGGTAGGGCCCGGCCAGACGGCCCTCTGCGGGCGTTTGTGCACTGCAAACCGAGTTTTCAGGAGGGGCGTTAGTCCTCGTGGCCGTGTCAGATCGATCCAGATCAAGGCTTGCAGGAAACGCTGACGCCTATAATCCTGCGGTCCTAGTTATCCACAGGCGCCCTCCTGGCAGCCATGCAGCTTCTGACCCTCGGCCTGAACCACACGACCGCGCCGCTCGCCGTGCGCGAGCGGGTGGCGTTCGTCCCCGAGGAGGTGTGCATGACAATTGGCCGGCTGCGCCAGAAACTGTCAGAGCCGGCCGGCGGGAGGGTCTCCGAGGCGGCCATTATCTCGACCTGCAATCGGACCGAGCTCTATTGCGCCGCGGATGAACCCGAGCGGGCGCAGCTCGCGCTGCAGGAGTTCGTCGCGGCGGAAAAACAGCTGAGCCTCGACGAACTGCAGCGCCACACGTATGTGCTGCCGCAGGCGAGCGCAGTGCGCCATGCGTTCCGCGTCGCCAGCGGGCTGGATTCCATGGTGTTGGGAGAGCCGCAGATACTCGGCCAGATGAAACAGGCGGAAAAGCTGGCCCGCAGCGCCGGTGGCCTCGGCCTGATGCTGAACCACCTGTTCCAGCGCACTTTCGCGGTAGCGAAGGAAGTGCGGACGACGACCGAGATCGGCACCCAGTCGGTGTCGATGGCGGCCGCGGCGGTGCGGGTGGCGCAGCGCATCTTCGGCAACCTGAGCGGCGAGCACATCCTGTTTGTCGGCGCCGGCGAGATGGTTGAACTCACCGCCACGCATTTCGCCGCTCAGCACCCGAAGTCGATCACGGTGGCCAACCGTACGCTGGAGCGGGCGCAGGCGCTGGCCCACCGGTTCCACGCGAATGCGATCAAGCTCTCCGAGCTGCCGGACACCATCGCGCGCTACGACATCGTGGTGTCGTGCACGGCCAGTTCGCTGCCGATCATCGGGCTGGGCATGATCGAGCGCGCCATCAAGTCGCGGCGCCGCAAGCCGATGTTCATCGTCGACCTCGCGGTCCCGCGCGACGTCGAGCCCGAGGTGTCGCGCCTCGACGACGTCTACGTACACACGGTCGATGACCTCGGCCGTATTGTGCAAACCGGCAGCGAAAGCCGCCAGGCCGCCGTGGCCCAGGCCGAGGCGATCATCGAGTCGCGGGTCCGCGACTTCGAGGAGTGGATCAAGGCGCGCCGCGCGGTGCCGGTGATCCAGGACCTGCGCACGCGCGCCGATGTGCTGCGCCGCCGTGAGCTCGAGCGGGCGCTCAAGCAACTGGCACGCGGCGATGCTCCGGAGATCGTCGTCGAGCACCTGTCACAGGCGCTGACCAACAAGTTCCTGCACGACCCGATGAGTACGCTGCGCGAGGCCGGTGACGACGCCGAGCACGCCCGTCTGCAGGCGCTGCTCGCGCGCTTCTACTCCCACTCCGACGATTAGCTTGCGCCCGCGGGCGTGGCGGTCCGATGGGCCGCCGCACTGCGGGCGGCTCCCTCCGGTAAGGCCGGCCACGTGCATCCGCACGCGCGCTCGTCGAAGCATCAACCGCCATTCCATCTTCCTGCGATGCCATGAAACCCTCCATGCAGACCAAGCTCCACCAGCTCGCCCGACGCCTCGAGGAGATCGATGCCGCGCTGTCGAGCGAAGGTGCGGCGCGCGACATGAACCGGCTGCGCTCGCTGGGTCAGGAACGCGCCGAGATCGAACCGGTCGTGACCCGCTTTCACGAGTACAACCGCGCCCAGGCGGACCTGCTTGGCGCACAGGACATGCTGTCGGATCCGGACATGAAGACGCTGGCGGAGGAGGAGACACACGCCGCGCGCGCCCGCATGGACGCAATCGAGAGCGATCTGCAGCGGCTGCTGCTGCCGAAGGACCCGAACGACGATCGCAATATCTTTCTCGAGGTGCGTGCCGGCACCGGCGGCGATGAGTCAGGGCTGTTTGCCGGCGACTTGCTGCGCATGTACATGCGCTTCGCCGAGCGCCATCGCTGGACCACCGAGATGATTTCCGAGAGCCCGTCCGACCTCGGTGGCTACAAGGAGGCGATCGTGCGCATCGTCGGCGCCGGCGCCTACTCCAAGCTCAAGTTCGAGTCCGGTGGCCATCGCGTGCAGCGCGTCCCGGAGACCGAAGCGCAGGGCCGCATTCACACGTCGGCGTGCACCGTCGCCGTGCTGCCGGAAGCGGACGAAATCAACGAGATCAAGATCGATCCGACCGAGATCCGTATCGACGTGTTTCGCGCGTCCGGTGCCGGCGGGCAGCACGTCAACAAGACTGAAAGCGCGGTGCGCATCACGCACCTGCCAACAGGCATCGTGGTTGAGTGCCAGGATGATCGCTCGCAGCACAAGAATCGCGAGCGCGCGATGAAGATCCTGGCGGCGCGCATCATGGACCAGCGCACACGCGAGCAGCAGGCCAAGGAAGCCTCGACGCGCAAGAGCCTCATCGGCTCCGGCGACCGCTCCGAGCGCATCCGCACCTACAACTTCCCGCAGGGTCGGGTCACCGACCACCGAATCAACCTGACGCTCTACAAGATCGACCAGATCATGGACGGCGATCTCGACGAACTCACCGAACGCCTGGCGGCCGAACACCAGGCGGAGCAGCTGGCGGCGCTCGGCGAAACTGCCTGACCGCGCCCTTGGTCACCGCAGGCCACCTGTTGGCGACGAGCGCACTCCCGCAGGTCGAGGCGCGGGCGCTGCTGGCCCACGTCCTCGGGATCGCTCGCGAACAGCTGATCGCCCACCCGGAAAACTGCGTTGCGCCAGAAGCGGCCACGCGCTTCGAGGCGCTCGCACAGCGCCGGCGCAGCGGCGAACCCTTGGCCTACTTGCGGGGCGAGCAGGAATTTTACGGCCGTCGATTCATCGTCAGCCCGGCCGTGCTGGTTCCACGGCCGGACACCGAGACCCTGATCGACGTCGCCCTCACCTGCCTGCGTGAAAGGCGCCAGCCGCGCGTGCTGGAGCTGGGCACCGGCTCGGGCTGTATCGCCATCACGCTCAAGCTCGAATGCCCGGAGGCGGCGCTCACGGCCACCGATGTGTCCGTCGAGGCCCTGGCGGTGGCCGAGGCCAATGCGCGAGCGTTGGGTGCTTCGATCGAGTTTCGGGCCGGTCACTGGTTCGAGGCCGTCGGCGCGCCCGTGCGCTACGACCTCATCGTCAGCAATCCGCCCTATGTGGCAGCGGGCGACCCTCACCTGAGTGCCCTGACCGCTGAACCATCGATCGCGCTGACCGACGGTGCCGACGGCTTGCGATGTCTGGCAGAGATCATCGACACCGCAACGAACCACCTGAACGACATGGGCTGGCTCGTGCTCGAGCATGGCTATGATCAGGCCACAGCCGTCGGGAAACTGGTCAAGGAGGCCGGGATGCGGGACGTTGAAGCGGTCCGCGATGCTGCGGGCCACGCGCGCGTCACCCGGGCGCGACGGTGAAAGCGGCGGGGGGCTGATTGCACCCCGCCTTGAATTGGTGCGCCGAATTTCGGACGTGACGGCCACTCGGGTGGCAGGGATCTCCGGGTCACGGCGCAGGCGCATTGCAGTCCTTCTGCGGTGCGCCTGGTAACCGGAAAACCGGGGAACGCGCCCGGGTTTTCATGGTCATCACGGATTCAAGTTGCATTACGAGAACGGCGCGAGTGCGGGACCGAGCGGTTTGACTGCGGTCGTGCTCGCTTTCTACACTGACCCTCCCTCCCGGAACATTGCCATGGACGCCAAGGAATTCATCCACAAGACGGTCACCGAACACCCGGTGGTCCTGTTCATGAAGGGAACGGCGCAGTTCCCGCAGTGCGGCTTTTCGGGCCGCGCCATCCAGGTGCTGAAGCAGGCCGGCGCGCAGAACCTCGTCACGGTGAACGTGCTCGAGGACGAGGACGTGCGCCAGGGCGTGAAGGAATACGCCAACTGGCCGACGATTCCGCAGCTCTACGTCAAAGGCCAGTTCGTCGGTGGCTCGGACATCATCATGGAGATGTTCCAGTCCGGCGAGTTGCAGACGCTGCTGCAGGACGTCAAGCCGGCCTGATCATGACCGTCCGGCGCCTGATCGTCGCGATCACCGGCGCCAGCGGGGCCGCCTACGGCGTGCAGTTGCTGCGCCGCCTGCGCGAACAGGGTGATGTCGAAAGCCACCTGCTGCTGTCCGCCGCCGGGGTGCTCAATGCCTATCAGGAACTCGACCTGAAGCGCGGCGATGTCGAGGCCCTCGCGCATGTCGTGCACAGTGTCAACGACATCGGCGCGACGATTGCGAGCGGCTCGTTCGCGACGCTCGGCATGGTCGTGGCCCCGTGTTCGATGAAGACCCTCGCCGCGATCGCGCACGGCTTTTCCGACAACCTGATCGCGCGCGCGGCCGATGTCTGCCTCAAGGAGCGACGCCGACTGGTGCTGCTGCCGCGCGAGGCGCCGTTGAATCTCGCGCACATTCGCAACATGGAGTCAGTCACGCTGATGGGTGGAGTGATCTTTCCGCCGGTGCCCGCGCTGTACCAACGGCCGGCGTCGATCGACGAGATGGTCGATCACACCGTCATGCGGATCCTCGATCTCTTCGGTCTCTGTCCGGCGAACGCGCCGCGCTGGGACGGTCAGATCGGAGACTTGCACCATGCCCATGGGCAAAGTGACGCGTAGGCCGGTGCAGGCCGCAGGGGAGTGGTGCCGGCAGAGGGACTCGAACCCCCGACCCTCTGATTACAAATCAGATGCTCTACCAGCTGAGCTATGCCGGCCTATCGCGGCGCGCCAGTGCGCGGCTACTTGATGCGCGTGAGTTTCGGACGTTCGCCCCGCGGCGCCGGCGGAGTGTCGTCGGGTGGATTGTTGCTCGCCTGATCGCCGTTCGAGGATTCGGCCGCCAGGTCAGCTGACGTCGCAGCACCGCGAACCGGCACCAGTGCCATGGGCGGACGCGCGCCCGCGGGTGCGGGTACTGCGGGTTCGACACCGGCGGGCGCCGCGCCGCGCGCGACTTCGAAGGCCATGCCTTGACCATTCTCGCGGGCGTACACCGCGATCACCTTCTCGACGGGAACAAAGACCTCGCGCGCGACACCACCAAAGCGGGCCTGGAACTCGATCGAGTCGTTGCCCAGTTGCAGACGGTTGGTCGCGAGCGGCGAGATATTCAGGACGATTTCGCCGTTCTTGACGAATTCACGCGGCACCCGGACGGTGTCATCGGCCAGAACCGCGATGTACGGCGTATAGCCGGAGTCCGTGCACCACTGGTGGATCGCACGGATCAAATACGGCTTGGTCGACAGTTCCGACATGAATGACGGGGCCGGCAATCTACCGGCGCATCACCTTTTCCGAAGGCGTCAGGGCTTCAATGTACGCCGGCCGCGAGAAGATGCGTTCCGCGTATTTCATCAGCGGAGCAGCCGTTTTCGGCAGATCAATGCCGTAGTGATCAAGGCGCCACAGCAGCGGCGCCAGTGCCACGTCGAGCATCGAAAAGTCCTCGCCCAGCATGTACTTGTTCTTGAGCATGATCGGGGCCAGCTGCGTCAGCCGGTCGCGGATCGTCGACCGTGCCTTCTCGATCAGCTTCTGGTTGGTGCTGTTTTCAAGAGCCTGCACGTGGACGAACAGTTCCCGCTCGAAGTTGAACAGGAAGAGCCGCGTCCTGGCGCGCATCACCGGATCCGCCGGCATCAGCTGCGGATGCGGGAAGCGCTCATCGATGTACTCGTTGATGATGTTCGACTCGTACAGCACCAGGTCCCGCTCGACCAGGATCGGCACCTGCCCGTAGGGATTCATCACGTTGATGTCCTCGGGCTTGTTGAACAGATCCACGTCGCGGATCTCGAAGTCCATGCCCTTCTCGAACAGCACGAAGCGGCAGCGCTGCGAAAACGGGCAGGTGGTTCCGGAGTAGAGCACCATCATCTTTGTTATCCCTTGTGCGACGGGGCGGTCGCGTCTTCATCGATGCGGCGCGGAGCGCCGCCCTGTCCTGTGGACGCCGGGCCGCCCCAAGCCCACAGGTCAAAACAATCTGCATGGCGTGCAAGTACGCCCTGCAGGGTCGCGTACATGCCGTGCGCCATCTACTTGATGTTCTTCCAGTACACCGAGTTCAGGCGCCAGGCGACGACCGCGAACAGCGCCAGGAACACCAGCACCCAAACGCCGATGCGCTGGCGCGTCGACTGCGACGGATCGGTGATGAACGCAAGAAAGGCGACGACATCCGCCGCGTCCGCGTCGAACTGGCGCGACTGCTGCGGATCAACCGGCTTGAACGTATAGGCGAAGCTTTCGTTCGCCGGGTCCTTCAACTCGGTCTCGGTCTTCGTGGCGTTGCCGTTGACGTCATACACCGTTGTGGTCTGCACGAAGCCCGCATGCCCGGTCTTGAGATCGACGTGCCGGTGCGTCGACACCAGCGTCGCCTCGCGCGCGCCCTGGCGATCCCAGAAGATGTGGGGCATGCCGATGTTCGGATAGGCGATGTTGTTCCAGCCGGTCGGCGTGCTGTTGTCGCGGTAGTAGCCGCGCAGCAGCGTGTAGATGTAATCAGTGCCCTTGAAGTCGAACGATGTGCGGGCGCGAGTAATGACCGAAAGGTCCGGCGGCGACTTGCCGAACCAGACCTTGGCCTCGGCGGGCGACATCGCGATGCGCAGGGGGTCACCGACCTTCTGGTTGCCGAAGATCAGGAACTCCCTGATCTGTCTTTCGTCGAGGCCAATCTGCTCAAGGCGGTTCCAGCGCACCAGGTTGGCACTGTGGCAGCCCATGCAGTAGTTGGCGAACAGACGTGCGCCGTTTTGAAGCGATCCGAAGTTCGTGGCGCGGTCGCTCGGCCAGCGTTCGATCGGGATCGCCGCCCCGGCGGCAATTGCGCCCCCGGCAGCGCCCAGCAGCCCCAGCGCAACAAGCAGGCGGGTGATGGTCTTCTTCATTCTTTCCCCGGCCCTCTCAGTGCGGTTTGAATGTCACGCGATCCGGAACCGGCTTGAAGGATCCCATCCGGCTCCACCATGGCATCAGCGCGAAGAACGCGAAATAGATGACCGTGCCAATCATCGAGATGTACTGCCCGGCCTGCGACGGTGGTTGTGTGCCGAAGTAGCCGAGCACCACGAAGGCGACGACCCAGGCGATCAGCAGCCAGAAGTGCCACGTCGGCCGGTAGCGCATGGATTTGGCCGGCGACTGGTCAAGCCACGGCAGCCCGAGAAAGATCATCACCGAGGCCCCCATCAGCACGACACCCCAGAATTTCGCGTCGAGCGTGAAGTAGCCCAGCAGCAGAACCAGCGTGCCGACGGCGATCGCGCCGCGCACGATCGGGTTGCGCACCGTCAGCAGCAGCAGTGCGGACAGCGCGATCGTGCCAACTGCCAGGACGACCATGAATTGCTCGGTCGTCGCACGCAGGATCGAATAGAACGGCGTGAAGTACCAGACTGGCGCAATGTGCGACGGCGTCGCCAGCGAGTCGGCCGGGATGAAATTGTTCCACTCAAGGAAGTAGCCGCCCATCTCCGGCGCAAAGAACACGACGAAGAAGAAGATCATCAGGAAGATCGCGAGCCAGAAAATGTCGTGCACCGTGTAGTAGGGGTGGAACGGGATGCCGTCCACTGGCCTGCCGTTCGCGTCGAGCTTCTTCTTGATTTCGACGCCGTCCGGGTTGTTGGAGCCAACATCGTGCAGCGCCAGTACGTGCGCGGCGACCAGGCCGATCAGCACCAGTGGGATGGCGATCACGTGGAACGCGAAGAAGCGGTTCAGTGTGGCGTCCCCGATCACGTAGTCGCCGCGAATGAAGATCGCCAGGTCAGGCCCGATCAGCGGGATCGCGCCGAACAGGTTGACGATCACCTGCGCCCCCCAGTAGCTCATCTGGCCCCACGGAAGCAGGTAGCCGAAGAAGGCTTCGCCCATCAGGCACAGGAAGATCAGGCAACCGAAGATCCAGACCAGTTCGCGCGGCGCACGGTAGCTGCCGTACATCAGGCCGCGGAACATGTGCAGGTAGACGACGATGAAGAAGAACGAGGCGCCGGTGGAGTGCATGTAGCGGATGAACCATCCACCGGGCACGTCGCGCATGATGTATTCGACCGACGCGAAGGCAAGGGCCGCATCCGGCTTGTAATTCATCACCAGGAAGATCCCGGTGATGATCTGGATCGCCAGGACCGTGATTGCCAGGCCGCCGAAGATGTACCAGATGTTGAAATTCTTCGGCGCGTAGTACTCGGACAGGTGCTTGCGGTATTCCGCCATCGCCGTCGGCATGCGCTGGTCGAACCAGCCGGCCACTCCGGCGTAGGGAGTCTTGTATTCAGCCATCGACGGATTCCCTGAAATCAGGCGTTGGAGTCATCACCAATCAGGACGAGGGTGTCCGACAGGTATTTGTGCGGCGGGACCGGAAGGTTGTCCGGCGCGGGCTTGTTCTTGAATACGCGCCCGGCCAGGTCGAACGTGGAGCCGTGGCACGGGCACAGGAAACCCTGGTCGGCGCCGAGCTGCGAATTCTGGTTCGGGGCAAACGGACCCGCCGGTGAACAGCCGAGGTGTGTGCAGATGCCGACCGCGATGAGGTACTCGGGCTTGCGCGAGCGGAACTCGTTCTGAGCGTATTCCGGCGTCGGATACTGCGTGCGCTGTGACTTGGGATCGGCAACTTCGCCATCGACCTTCTTGATCGACTGCAGCATCTCGGGCGTACGGCGCAGGACCCAGACCGGAACGCCGCGCCACTCGACCGTCTTCATTTCGCCGGGCGCCATTCCTCCCAGGTCAAATTCGACCGGGGCACCCGCGGCCTTCGCGCGCTCCGACGGAGCGAAGGACGCAACGAACGGAATCGCCATCGCGACGGCCCCGGCACCGCCGACAGCGGCGGCAACAGCGATGGCGTTGCGGCGCTCCTTGTCGACTCCCGCAGGCAATTCGCCGGCGGGAACTGAAGTCGGTGTGGACATGAAAACCCCGAATGGATGAAGGCTGGACTCGCTGCGGCTGCGCGCTGGCCGGATGTCGGCCCCCGCAAAACAACGCCCCCGCACGGCAGCCCGCGATTCTACTGCATGTGGCAAGGGTGACCCCCGCCATGGGAGGGTACCGGCCACTACAATGCTCGCGACCCTGATCCGCCGGCGCTCGGCAACGCCGTCGCGGGCAGGTGGTGCCCGCGAGGGCAGCGGGCATGGCCCGGTCGTACGCTGCCCGATCGCGCGCCGATCGAGCGCATTCCGCCGGGTTCATCTCACAGCCGACATTGAGCGGCGCACGGGGGAATGCATGGGCATGTTGAAGGAGTTTCGCGAGTTTGCCGTTAAGGGCAACGTCATCGACCTGGCGGTCGGCATCATCATCGGCGCGGCGTTCGGCAGGATCGTCGATTCGCTGGTCAAGGACGTGGTGATGCCGATCGTCAACGCCTTGTTCGGCGGGGCCGTCGATTTCTCCAACAAATACTGGGTGCTGTCGGGCAACGTGCCCGCCGGCGCCCCGCTCGAGGCGGCGCAAAAGTCCGGCGTCGTGTTCGCCTGGGGCAACTTCGTCACCGTGCTGCTCAACTTCATCATCCTGGCCTTTGTCATCTTCTGGATGGTGAAGGCAGTCAACCGGGTCAAGGCGCACGCCGACGCTGCGCCGCCACCGACGCCGGAAGACGTCACGCTGCTCCGCGAAATCCGCGACGAGCTGAAGCGCCGCTAGGCCGCCGCGCCGCGTTGCTGGTCGCGCGGCGCAGATGGTCTGCAATAATTAACTTTCTGCCGGCCGACCGCAGCGCGGTCAGCCGGCATCGCTATTGCTCCGACCTGTTTCGGAAACAGCCATGCTTCGCCGAATCTGGCTGATCTTTGCGCAAGCAACGACGATCGGCCTTGCCCTCCTCTTTGTGGTCTCCACGCTGCGGCCGGAGTGGCTGGCGCGCGCGCCGACCACTCCGGCGCCCGCATTGCCGGTGCCCGCCGTGAAGCAGGCGACTCCCGCTGCCGTGCCGTCGCCCGGTGCGGCGGCAGGCACCTATGCCGGCGCGGTGGCGGTCGCCGCCCCGGCGGTGGTCAATGTCTACACAACCAAGGAAGTGCAGCGGCGCGGCGTCCCCGCCGATCCGCTGTACCGCTACTTCTTCGGGGACTCGCGCGGCGGGCCCGATCGCGTTGCGAGCCTGGGATCCGGAGTCATCGCAACGGCAGACGGCTACATCCTGACCAACAATCACGTAGTACAGGCGGCCGACGAAATTGCCGTGGCACTGGCCAACGGCCGCCAGTTCGATGCGCGCCTGGTGGGCGCCGACCCGGAGAGCGATCTTGCGGTGCTGAAGGTCGAAGCCACCGGGCTGCCGATCATCACCTTCGGCAGCGACGACGTGCTCAAGGTAGGCGACATCGTCCTGGCAATCGGCAATCCGTTCGATGTCGGCCAGACGGTGACGATGGGCATCGTCTCCGCGCTGGGCCGCTCCAACCTGGGCATCAACGTCTTCGAGAACTTCATCCAGACGGACGCAGCGATCAACCAGGGCAATTCAGGTGGCGCCCTGGTCGATTCGACCGGCCATCTGGTCGGCATCAACACGGCGATCTTCTCGCGTACCGGCGGCTCGATCGGTATCGGGTTCGCGATCCCGGCGACGCTGGTGCGCCAGGTGATGAACGACCTCATCAAGACCGGCAAGGTGACGCGCGGCTACTTTGGCGTCGAGCCCGAGGACATCACGGCAGAAGCGGCCGACCTTCTGAAGCTCTCGCGGGCCGACGGTGTTGTGTTGAAGGGAGTGCAGCGGGCGAGCCCGGCCGGGCGTGCGGGCCTCGAGCCCGGCGACGTTATCGTGACAATCAACGGCCAGAAGGTCACCAGCAGCCGCAGCATGCTGAATCAGATTGCCCAGCTGCCTCCCGGATCGAACGCCAGCGTCCGCGTGCTGCGCTCGGGCAAGGAACTGGAACTGCCGGTCACGGTGGGTGAACGACCGACGATCCGCCGGCCGCAGTAAGCCGCGTGCCTAGCGCGGCTTGTTGAGCTTTTCCCGCATCTCGCGCGCCTTGAGGGCGGCGACGGCATCACCGCCGCCGGCGGCGATGCCGTACCAGTAGAAAGCACGCAGCGTGTCCGCAGACACGCCGTTGCCGTGCTCGTAGAGGCTGCCGGTGATGTAGGCGGCTCCTTCGTCGCCCTGCTCTGCCGCCCGCTCGTACCAGCGTGCGGCCTCGGCCAGATCAACCGGGGCGCCGCGTCCGAGGAAATACTGTGTCGCCACGGCCACCTGAGCATCCCGGTAACCCTGTTCGGCCGCCTTGCGAAACCAGACGGTGGCCTCCGGCAGCGAGCGCTGGACCAGTTCGCCGCGCTCGAATAGCAGTCCGAGCGCGTACTGCGCCCGCGCGAATCCGCCATCCGCTGACCTGCGGAGCCATTGAACGCCACCAGCGGGATCGGGCTGCCCGCCTTCTCCCTCCAGCAACATGACCGCCAGGTTGAACTGCGCGACGCGATGCTTGCGCTCGGCGCCCTTGCGAAACTGCTGCTGTGCGCGGACCAGATCCCCGGCCTGATAGGCGGCATAGCCTTCCGCGAGCTCGGCGTCGCCGTCCGGCACGACCTGCAGCCGCGCGCCATGGGCGGCCGTGACCAGCAGGGCGAACCCCGCCACCAGAAGCAGCCGAAGCGGCCGGGCAAATATCCATGGCCCGACGCGCGCATGCATCACGGCGCTTCCGGTGCGGCCGCCTCGTCGGCGTCCTTGGGCTTGACGAAGAAGCGAGCGAGGAAGATGCCCAGCTCATAGAGCACGCACAGCGGAATGGCGAGCAGCAGCTGCGACAGCACATCCGGAGGCGTGAAGATCGCAGCGGCGATGAATGCACCGACGATGACGTAGGGACGCGCCTGCTTCAGCTTTTCGATGCTGGCAATGCCAAAACGCGCCAGCAGCACGACGATGATCGGCACCTCGAAAGTCAGGCCGAACGCCAGGAACATGCCCATCACGAAGCTGAAGTACGCCTCGATGTCGGGCGAGACATTCACCGAGATCGGGGCAAACCCGGCGATGAACTTGAAGACGAACCCGAACACGACGAAGTAGCAGTACGCCATGCCGAGCGCGAACATCACGACGCTCGACGCGATCAGCGGCGCCGCCAGCGTCTTTTCATGCTTGTAGAGTCCGGGCGCGACGAAGGCCCATGCCTGCCACAGCACATAAGGCAGCGCGATCAGCAGTGCGCAGAACAACGTCACCTTCAGCGGCACCATGAATGGCGTGATGACCCCGGTCGCAAGCAGCTTGGACCCGGCCGGCAGCGCCGCCATCATCGGCTGCGACAGCAGGTCAAAGATGTCCTTCATGAACGGGGTGAGTGCCAGGAACACGATGACGACCGCGAGCGCAGCTCGCACCAGCCGCTGGCGCAGTTCGACGAGATGCGTCAGGAAACTCTGTTCCTGACCGGGATCGGGGGCCTCGGTGCTCATTGCCGCTCGGCCGGCTAGCGCCGGATGCGTGTCCGGTTCACCCGGGCACGCGTTGCGTACTTGCGACGTGAACGGCCCGCCGTTTCGGGCATGGCGAGCTGCCTCTTCAACTTGTCGAGTTCATCGGACAACTCGTCAATGCTGGGGCCGGGCTTGTAGCGGCGCGCGAACCGCGTATTCGTCCAGCCGTCCGTTTCTCCCCACTGGTCGGTCAGCTTGTCCGAACCCAGGGTCGACAAGTCGACATTACTGGTCGGGCCCGCCGCCGAATTCAGGCTCGACTCGATGCCTTTGACCTCGCCCTGAACCGCCGTTTCGAACTCGTGCGCGATGCCGCGCGCCTGCTCCTGCAGCTTCTTGAGCTCGGCGACCTCGATCTCGCGATTGATGTCCGCCTTGACCTGGCTGACATAGCGCTGCGCCTTGCCTGCCCATTCGCCGACGGTACGCGCCACCTTGGGCAGGCGCTCGGGGCCGAGCACCACCAGGGCCACGGCACTGATCACCGCCAATTCGCCGAAACTGAAATCGAACATCCGCGGCCGTCAGGTCGGAAGCTGAAACTCAGGTGCGCCCCGGCCACCGCGGGCGCTCGAGACATGCAGGCCGATCAGGACTTCTCTTTGGCCTGGACGTCGATGGTCTGGCCGGCAACCTTCTTGGCATCCTCCACGTTCCGGGTCGCCTCCTCGGTGCCTTCCTTCATGCCTTCCTTGAAGCCCTTGATCGCGCCGCCGAGATCCTTGCCCATGTTCTTCAGCTTGCTGGTGCCGAAGACCAGGATGATGACCAGCAGAACGATCAACCAATGCCAGATCGAAAACGAACCCATTGCCAACTCCTACAGACGCTTCCACGGGCGCGGTCCGCCCAGGATGTGGATGTGCAAGTGAAAGACCTCTTGCCCGCCGTCCGGGCCGTTGTTGATCACGACGCGAAAGCCGTTGTCGCAGCCTTGTTCTTTCGCGAGCCGCGGCGCAAGGATCATCAGTTTACCCAACAGTGCCGCGTGCTCCGGACCGGTCGTGAGCAGTGAGTCCACATGCAGCTTCGGAACCACCAGAAGATGCACTGGAGCGGCCGGGTTGATGTCGTGAAAAGCAAGGACTTCGTCATCCTCGTAAGCCTTGCGGCTGGGCACTTCTCCCCGTGCGATGCGGCAGAACAGGCACTTTTCGGTCATCAACCTATCCTTTGACGTCGTCGCGGGCGTCGCGTTCCCATACCGCGTGCTGGGTCATTGGACCGCCGATCACGGCTCGCGCCGCTCGCGCGCATGCGCCTTGCGTGCCGCCTTCTCCTCGATGCCCGAGGTGCCGGCGCGGCGCGCGAGTTCGTCCAGCACCTGCTCCGGCCGAAGCCCGTAGTGCGCCAGCATGATCAGGCAATGAAACCAGAGATCGGCCGTCTCCGCGATGATCCGCTCGGTTGACCGGTCCTTGGCCGCCATCACGGCTTCGGTCGCCTCCTCGCCGATCTTCTTCAGGATCGCATCGTCGCCGCGCGCGAGCAGCCGGGCGACGTAGGACGTTTCCGGGTCGCCGCCCCGGCGCGATTCGATGACGGCCGCGAGCTGGCTCAAAATGGCGTCGTTCATTTGCGGTAGATGAGCTCGGGGTCCTGCAGGACCGGATCGACGGTCTCCCAACGGTCGTCCACGAGGCGGCGGAAAAAACAGCTAGCTCGCCCGGTGTGGCAGGCAATTCCGCCCGCCTGCTCGACAGCGTACAGCACGACGTCGCCGTCGCAATCGAGCCGGATTTCCGCCACCTGTTGCGTGTGACCCGACTCTTCGCCCTTGCGCCACAGCCGGCCGCGGGAGCGCGACCAGTACACAGCCTTCTGTGTACGAGCCGTCTCTGTCAGCGCCTCGTGGTTGGCCCAGGCGACCATCAGCACGCGCCCGCTGGCGGCATCCTGGGCGATGACGGGCACCAGCCCGTCGGCATCGAAGCGGACATCCGCGAGCCAGGTCATGTCAGCCGCATCAGCACACCCTGCGCCGCCAGGTACTCCTTGGCGGCGCGCACGGTGAACTCTCCGTAGTGAAAGATCGACGCTGCGAGTACCGCATCGGCGCCGCCGACCGTAACCCCCTCGGTCAGGTGCTGCAGCGTACCGACGCCGCCCGAGGCGATCACCGGAACCGGCACGGCATCGACGACCGCACGCGTCAGTTCGAGGTCGAAACCCTGGCGCGTCCCGTCCCGGTCCATGCTGGTCAGCAGGATTTCACCGGCGCCGAGCCGGCTCACCTCGCGCGCCCACTCGATGGCATCGATGCCCGTCGGCGTGCGTCCGCCGTGGGTGTAGACCTCCCAACCCGCCGCTGCGTCGACATTGCGGCGGCGGCGCGCATCGATCGCGACGACGATGCACTGCGAGCCGTAGCGCGCCGTGGCGGTGGCCACGAGCTGCGGATCCTGGACCGCTGCAGTGTTGATCGAAACCTTGTCGGCTCCGGCATTCAGCAGTCGCCGCACGTCCTCGACGCGCCGCACGCCACCGCCGACCGTCAGTGGAATGAACACCTGTTCCGCGACCGCTTCGATCACATGCAGAATGATGTCGCGTTGGTCCGAGGACGCGGTGATGTCGAGGAATGTCAGTTCGTCCGCGCCCTCGCCGTCGTAGCGGCGGGCGATCTCGACCGGATCGCCGGCGTCGCGCAGCTCGACGAAGTTAACGCCCTTGACGACGCGGCCGCCGGTGACGTCGAGGCAGGGAATGATGCGCTTGGCAAGCATGGTCTCGCTCCGCGCCGGAGCATAGCGGTCCGCAGCGGCGTGCCGTCAGACTGCGAGTGCGTCGGCGCGCTCCTGTGCGCGCTTGAAATCGAGCGTGCCCTCGTAAAGCGAGCGGCCGAGGATGGCGCCGGTCACGCCGTCGACCTCCACAGCGCAGAGCGCTTCGATGTCGTCCATGCTCGCGACGCCCCCACTGGCGATGACGGGGATCTTGACGTGGCGGGCCAGTTCGACCGTCGCCTCGATGTTCACGCCGGTCAGCATGCCATCCCGGCCGATGTCTGTGTAAAGAATCGCCTCGACACCATAGTCCTCGAATTTCTTCCCGAGGTCATTGACGTCGTGGCCGGTGAGCTTGCTCCAGCCGTCGGTCGCTACCTTGCCTGCCTTGGCGTCGAGCGCGACGATCACATGGCCGGCAAAGGCGCTGCACGCGTCGTGCAGGAATCCCGGGTTCTTGACCGCCGCCGTGCCGATCACGACGAAGCTGACGCCGTCGTCGATATAGCGCTCGATCGTGTCGAGGTCGCGGATGCCGCCGCCCAGCTGGATCGGCAGGTCGTCACCCACTGCCTTGACGATCTTGCGGATCACGCCTTCATTGACCGGCCGCCCCAAGCGCGCCGCGTTGAGATCGACGATATGCAGTCGCCGGGCGCCCTGTTCCAGCCAGTGGCGCGCCATGGCGACCGGGTCTTCGGAGAACACGGTCACATTGTTGTTCATGTCGCCTTGGCGCAGGCGCACGCAATGACCGTCCTTCAGGTCAATCGCAGGGATGAGCAGCATTGGGCTAGGCCCCGGTGGGTGGGCGGTGTGCAGCGAAGACGGAGTGGCGGGGTTCGGTACGGTTCGGGTGAGGCGCGCAGGTGCCGCGTCACGGCGCCCAGCGGCAGAAGTTCTCGTAGATTCGCAAACCGGCGGCGGCGCTCTTTTCCGGATGAAACTGCGTCGCAAAAATATTATCCCGCGCCACCGCGCAGGTAAAGCGACCGCCGTAGTCGGATTCGCCGGCAATGAGCCGTTCGTCGCGCGGAACCACGTAGTAGCTGTGCACGAAATAGAACCAGCTGTCGTCCGGGACACCTTCCCAGAGCGGATGCGCCTGTGTCTGGTGCACGCGATTCCAGCCCATGTGCGGCACCTTCAGGCGCGCGTCAGGGGCCGTCCTCATCGCCTCGTCGCTAAACCGCACGACTTCGCCGGGAAACAGTCCCAGCCCGGGAGTCGAGCCCTCTTCGCTGTGGTCGAAAAGCATCTGTTCGCCGATGCACACGGCCAGCAGCGGCTTGGCCGCCGCCGCCTCGCGAACAGCCTGTTCCAGGCCCGATTCACGCAGGTAGCGCATGCAGTCCGGCATTGCACCCTGTCCCGGGAACACGACGCGATCAGCCGCACGGACGACCGCGGGGTCGGATGTGATCTGCACCACAGTATCTGCGGCCACGTGCTCGATCGCCTTCGCCACCGAACGCAGATTGCCCATCCCGTAGTCAATAACGGCTATCACTGCGTGTGTACGCGCCGCTGCGCGGCGCACGTGCACACGCAGTGACTAGAGTAAGAGGGCGCGCTCCGGAGCGGCCGCGCGTGCGCCCTGACACAACTGCGAGCCTGACGCATTCTTTCTCCGCCCTAGAGCGTCCCCTTGGTTGAAGGGATGATGCCTCCAGCCCGGGGATCGGGCTCTACGGCCATGCGGAGCGCCCGGGCGAAGGCCTTGAAGACGGTCTCGCACTGGTGGTGCGCGTTGTCACCGCGCAGGTTGTCGATGTGCAATGTGACCTGCGCGTGGTTGGCAAAACCCTGGAAGAACTCGTGCGTCAGGTCGACGTCGAACTCGCCGATCATCGCGCGCTTGAATGGCACGTGCCATTCCAGCCCCGGGCGGCCCGAAAGATCGATGACGACCCGCGACAGGGCTTCATCGAGCGGCACGTAGGAATGGCCGTAGCGGCGCACACCGGCCTTGTCGCCAATCGCCTGGGCGAACGCCTGTCCCAGCGTGATACCGATGTCCTCGATCGTGTGATGACCGTCGATGTGCAGGTCGCCGCGGGCATCGATGACCAGGTCGATCATGCCGTGCCGCGCGACCTGGTCGAGCATGTGATCGAAGAAACCGACGCCCGAGGACACCGTGCAGCGGCCACCGCCGTCGAGGTCGATCTCGACGCGAATCTGCGTTTCCTTGGTGTTCCGCTCCACCGTCGCACGGCGCGGAGAGATTCGGGCAGTCATCGTGAACCTTCCATGATGGCGCGCAGCGCCTGCATCAAAGCATCATTCTCGCCGGTCGTGCCAATGGTGGTACGCAGGCAGCCTTCCAGCAACGGATGGACTTTCGCCACGTTCTTGATCAGGATGCCGCGTTCCTTCAGTGCACTGAAGACTCGATCTGGATCGGGAACGCGGAACAGCAGGAAGTTCGCGGCCGACGGGAAAACCATCACGCCACGCATCGCGCTCAGCGCGGCGGCCACGCGCGACCGTTCGGCCCGCAGCATGACAGCCTGCGACTCCAGCGCCGGCAGGTGTTCCAGCATGAAGTCGGCGGCCGCCAGGGTCAGCACGTTGACGTTGTACGGCGGCCGCAGCTTGTCGAACTCGCTGATCCACTCCGGATCGCCGGCGAGGTAGCCGAGCCGAATGCCCGCCAGGCCCAGCTTCGACAAGGTGCGCAGCACGACCAGGTTGGGCCAGTTGCGCAGCTGCGGCATCCAGGTGTCCTGCGCGAAGGGCAGGTACGCCTCGTCGATGACGACCAGCCCCGGCGCGGCACGCAGGATGGCCTCAACGCCGCTGCGGTCAAACAGGTTCCCGGTCGGATTGTTCGGGTACGCGATGAAAATGACAGCCGGCTGGTGCTCCGCAATGGCCGACAGCACCGCATTCGTATCGAGCGTGAAGTCGGCCCGCAGCGGGACGCCGACGAAGCGGCACCCGTCGAACCGCGTCGACATCTCGTACATCGAGAAGCTCGGCCACGGCGACAGCACGGTGCTGCCTGCTCGGGCACAGGCCTGGATCACGAGGTGGATCAGCTCGTCGGAGCCATTGCCCAGCATCAGCCGGGCCCCCATGGGCAGCCCCATCGCCTTGCCGAGTCGCTCCTTGAACCCGCGCGGATCGGACAGCGGATAGCGGTTCAGCGGTTGCTTGCCCAGGCGTTCCCCGAGTTCGCGTTGCAGGGCCTCCGGCAGCGTGAACGGGTTCTCCATCGCGTCGAGCTTGATGAAACCGACGGCGCTTGGCACGGCGTAGGCCTCGATCGCCCGCACGTCGTCGCGGATCACCGCGAGGTTGGGACGCTTGCCGATGCGCGCGTTCACTCGAGCCTCCCCGCGGGATCCAAGGCGCAACTCGGCGGACATGGCGTGCGCGGTCAGTTGCTCGCCCCGCGCCAGCACCGAGGCGATCGGTCCGAGGCGCTGCGCCCCTGCGGCGGACACGTTGATGAGGTTGGAGCGCTTCACGAAGTCGTAGACGCCGAGTGGCGAGGAAAAGCGGGCAGTTCGCACGGTCGGCAACACGTGGTTCGGGCCGGCGCAGTAGTCCCCCAGGGACTCGGAGGAATAGTGCCCGACGAAAATGGCCCCGGCATGGCGGATCTTCGGCAACACCGCTTGCGGATCGGACGTGACGATCTCCATGTGTTCGGGCGCGACGCGGTTGCAGAGTGCCACCGCTTCGTCGAGGTCGCGCGTCAGGACCAGCGCGCCGCGGTTCCCGAACGATGCGGCGATGATGTCGCGACGCGGCTGGGCCGGCAGCAGGCGCTCGATCGAGGCGGCAACCGCGGCGATCAGGCCCTCGTCCGGCGTCAGCAGCAGTGCCTGCGCGAGTTCATCGTGCTCCGCCTGCGAGAACAGATCCATCGCGATCCAGTCGGGCTCGGCAGTCGCCGTCGGCGATGACGAGGATCTCGGTCGGTCCGGCGATCATGTCGATGCCCACCGTGCCGAAAACGCGACGCTTCGCCGCTGCGACATAGGCATTGCCGGGGCCGACGATCTTGTCGACCGCGCGGATCGTCGCGGTGCCGTAGGCGAGCGCCGCGACGGCCTGCGCGCCACCGACGGCGAAGGCGCGCGACACGCCGCCGAGGTGCGCCGCTGCGAGCACCAGCGCATTGCGCTCGCCGCCCGGCGTCGGCACCACCATCGTCAGCCGCTCCACGCCCGCGACGTGCGCCGGAATCGAGTTCATCAGCACCGACGATGGGTAGGCCGCCTTGCCGCCCGGAACGTAGAGCCCGACGCTGTCGAGCGGACTGATGCGCTGACCGGTGACGGTGCCGTCGGCTTCCGCGGTCGTCCAGTCGCCCTGCATCAGGCGCCGATGCTGCTCGCGATGGAAGTCGCGGATGCGGTCCGCGGCGGCCCGCAATGCGTCACGCTGCTCGGCCGGCAGACCCTCAAAGGCCTCGCTCATCTCGGCCTGCGAGATTTCGAGATCGGCAACGCTCGCAACCGCCATGCGGTCGAACCGATTGGTGTACTCCAGCACCGCGGCATCGCCGCGGGCACGCACGTCGTCGACAATCGCTTCAGCCGCGCGCTCGATTCCCTTGTCGATCGCGCTGTCGACGGCGACCAGTCGGCCGAACTCCGCTTCAAAGCCGGCATCGCGCGTGCTGAGGCGTCGCAACTTCATCGGCGGACCGCCGCCTCGATGCGCTCGATCAGCGGTGCCAGCTCGGCGCGGCGGGTCTTCAGCGCCGACTGGTTCACGATCAGACGCGACGATATGGCGGCGACTTCTTCGACCTCCACCAGATTGTTGGCACGCAGCGTGCCGCCGGACGAGACGAGGTCGACGATCGCATCGGCCAGGCCGGCCAGCGGCGCCAGTTCCATCGAGCCATAAAGCTTGATGAGATCGACGTGCACGCCCTTGGCCGCGAAGTGCTCCCGCGCAGTCTGCACGTACTTCGTCGCCACGCGCAGCCGTGCGCCCCGGCGCACCGCCGTGGCGTAGTCGAATCCGGCGGGAACTGCCACGCACAACCGGCAGCGCGCGATGCCGAGGTCGATCGGCTGGTAGAGCCCGCGATCGCCCCACTGCGCACTGTGCTCCATCAGCACGTCCTTGCCGGCGACACCGAGTTCGGCCGCACCGTATTGCACGTAGGTCGGCACGTCCGAAGCGCGCACGACCACGACTCGCACCTGCGGATCCTGCGTGCCGATGATCAGCTTGCGCGACGTTTCCGGATCCTCGAGCGGCGCCATGCCGGCCGCGGCCAGCAATGGTTGCGACTCGTCGAAGATCCGTCCCTTGGAAAGCGCCAGCGTGATCATCGGTTCCCGGCAAGCCCTCGGCTACTTCACGCGCTCGATGCGGGCACCGACCCGTCCGAGCTTCGCTTCCATCGCCTCGTAGCCGCGATCGAGATGGTATATGCGATCGATGACCGTTTCGCCCTGGGCCACCAGGCCGGCAACGACGAGGCTGGCCGACGCCCGCAGGTCGGTGGCCATCACCTGGGCCCCGGTCAGCTGGCCGACACCCTGCACCACCGCGGTGTTGCCCTCGATCGAAATGTGGGCGCCGAGCCGCTGCAGCTCCAGCACGTGCATGAAACGGTTCTCGAAGATCGTCTCGGTAACGCGGCCGACGCCCTCGGCGATGCAGTCGAGCGCCATGAACTGCGCCTGCATATCCGTCGGAAACGCCGGGTATGGCGCCGTGCGCAGGCTGACGGCACCCGGCCGGCCGCTCATGCGGACGCGGATCGTGTCCGCCGTGCAATCGAGCATGGCGCCGGCGTCGCGCAGCTTGTCGAGCACGGCATCGAGTGTCGACGGGGCCGCTCCGCGCAGCAGCACGTCGCCGCCGGTGGCCGTGACCGCGCAGAGGAAGGTCCCGGTCTCGATGCGATCGGGCATGACTCGATGCTGCGCGCCGTGCAGGCGCTCGACACCGTGCACGACGAGGCGGTCGGTGCCGACGCCGTCGATGCGCGCACCCATCGCGATCAGCGCGTGCGCCAGGTCGGTGACCTCGGGTTCGCGTGCGGCGTTTTCGATGACGGTCTCGCCCGACGCGAGGGTGGCCGCCATCAACAGGTTCTCGGTGCCGGTCACGGTCACCATGTCGGTCACGATCCGCGTGCCCTTGAGCCGTGTCGCCTCAGCGATCAGATAGCCACCTTCGATGTGGATCTGCGCGCCCATCAGCTCGAGGCCCTTGATGTGCTGGTCCACCGGTCGCGCGCCGATCGCGCAACCGCCGGGCAGGCTGACCCGCGCACGTCCGAAGCGGGCGACCAGCGGGCCGAGCACCAGGATCGCCGCCCGCATCGTCTTCACCAGTTCGTACGGCGCCTCCGGATGGGCGACGGTCGACGCATTCAGACGGACCGCCGCACCATCGCGCTCGGCCACGACTCCCATCTGTCGCAGCAGCTTGAGCGCGGTCGCGACGTCCTGCAGCTGCGGAACGTTGTCGACCACCAGGTCGTCTGCCGTCAGCAAAGACGCGCAGAGGATCGGCAGCGCGGCATTCTTCGCGCCGGAGATCGGAATCTCGCCGCGCAGCGGCACCCCGCCGCTGATCTTCAGCTTGTCCATGTCGGGGCCCTGGTCGAGCGGCGGTCTGCGAAATACCACGGGGCGCGTGACGCGCTCCGCCCGGTGCAAACGTCGATACACGGGTTCAACTTGAGTTTCGAGCACGGTCTCACTCCTGCGTTAACGCCCGCCGAATGCGGACGGCAACGCAGACTGACAGCCGGGCTTGAAGCCCCGGCGAACCCCGCGTGAAGGGCCGATGAAGCGCGCCGCGTCGGATTCATCGCGATGCGGCCTCGTATTCGGCCGGCGTCAGAGTACGCATCGACAGCGCGTGCACTTCTGCGTGCATTCGTTCACCCAGCGCCGCATAGACCAGCTGGTGGCGGGCGACACGTGTCCTGCCGTCGAACGCCGGGCTGACGATCAGCGCGCTGAAGTGGCGGCCGTCGCCCTCGACCTCGAGCACGCTGCACTCGAGCCCGGCGGCGATATAGCGTCGGACGTCCTCGGGAGTCGGGTCCATCAGGGCCTCGTTCAGTGTCTGAGCTTGTAGCCGCGGGCGAGCAGGCTCAACGCAATCGCGGTGGTCACCGCGAGCGCGGCTGCGACGATCGCCAGGCTGAGCCACGGCGAGACGTCCGATTGTGCGAAGAACCCGTAGCGGAAGCCGTCGATGACATAGAAAAATGGGTTCAGGTGCGACACCGCCTGCCAGAAGGCTGGCAAGCCCTGCACCGAGTAGAACACGCCCGACAGGAAGGTCGCCGGCATGACGACGAAATTCTGAAACGCCGCGAGCTGATCGAACTTGTCGGCCCAGATGCCGGCGATGACACCGAGCGCTCCGAGCATGGCGCTGCCCGCCAGCGCAAACACGAGGATCCACAGCGGCGCCTTGAACGCCGGAGGCCCGAACCACACCGCGACGACGAACACGCCGAGGCCGACGACGAGACCGCGCACGATCGATGCCAGCACGTACGCCCCGAAAAGCTGCCAGTGCGAGAACGGCGGCAGCAGCACGAACACGAGACTGCCCATGATCTTCGACTGGATCAGGCTGGAAGACGAGTTCGCGAACGCGTTCTGCAGCATCGACATCATCACGAGGCCGGGAATCAGAAACGCGACATAGCTGACGCCGGGGAACACCTCGACATGATCCGCGAGCACCTGGCCAAAGACGAGCAGGTAGAGCACGGCCGTCAGCACCGGCGCCGCGATCGTCTGGAAACTGACTTTCCAGAACCGCAGCACCTCCTTGGTCAGGAGCGTGCGGAACGCGAAGCCGGGCGAGGAGTCGGCTACCGCCGGCGACGCACTCATGCGGTCACTTCCGCCGGCATTCGTGCCGCCGGCCGGTCCGCCATCAACTGCAGGAAGACATCCTCGAGATCGGCGTGGCCGACCTCGAGGTCTTCAACGGTGCATCCCGCCGCCGCGCACTCAGCCAGCACACGCGCCACCTCGTCGGAGTGCGCCAGCCGCAGCGTCAGCAGGCCGTCGCGTTCCTCGATCCGGTGCGCCAGCACCGACGCCGGCGGCGTTCCCCTGGGACGCATTGTTAGTTGCAGGCCCGCCACCCGGGCGAGCAAGGCGCGCGTCGTGTCCAGTGCGACGATGCGTCCTGCCTTGAGCATCGCGATGCGCCCGCACAGGGCCTGGGCCTCCTCGAGGTAGTGCGTCGTCAGCACGATCGTGTGGCCCGCGCGATTGAGGCGGCGGATGAAGCTCCACAGCGTTTGCCGCAGTTCCACGTCGACGCCCGCGGTCGGCTCGTCGAGCACAATGACCGGCGGCCTGTGGACCAGGGCCTGGGCCACCAGCAACCGGCGCTTCATGCCGCCGGAGAGCGCACGCGTGTTGGTGTTCGCCTTATTGGTGAGCCCGAGGTTGTCCAGCACTTCATCGATCCACGCGCCGTTGTTGCGCAAGCCGAAGTAGCCCGACTGGAACGTCAGCGTCTCCCTCACGGTGAAAAACGGATCGAACGCGAGTTCCTGCGGCACGACACCCACCGACAGCCGCGCCGCACGGAAATCGGTGACGACATCGTGCCCCATGATCGCGACATGGCCACTGCTCGCGCGCACGAGCCCGGCGATGATGGAGATCAGCGTCGTCTTGCCGGCGCCGTTGGGTCCGAGCAGCCCAAAGAACTCGCCGGGTTCGATCGTGAGGTCGACACGATCCAGCGCCACGAGCGAGCCGTAGTGCTTGGAGACGGAATTGACCTGGATGGCGGCAGTCACGGGCAGGCGTCGACGCGCCCGGCGGCCGCGACGTGGAAGCCGTGAATTATAGGAGCAGCGTCCCTAACGACCGGGAGCAAAGGCGGGCAGCAGTTCCTCGACACCGTAAACGGTCGCCAGGCTCACCAGGCCGGCCGGGGCGCCCGACACCTTCAGCGCCAGGCCCCGCGCCTTGGCGGCGCGCTGCCATTCGAGCACGACTGCGACTGCCGACGAGTCGCACCGCGCGACCCCGGAGAGGTCGAACTCGGACTCTCCGCGCTCGATCGCAGCGCGGCCGAGTTCAGCCACCTGTGCCGCGTTGTGCATGCCGATATCGGCGGTGTCGATGCGCATCGGAGTTCAGGCCTTCTTCGCGTCGGCCAGCTGGCGGTTGCGATCGGTCAGCGACTTGATCAGACCATCCACCCCGCCGGCACTGACCTCGCCGGCAAACTGGGTCTTGTAATTTTCGACCAGCCAGACGCCAAGCACATTGACGTCATAGATCTTCCAGCCCGCGTCCTGCTTTTCGAGCCGATAGTCGAGCTGGATCTTGTCGCCACGCGACGGAACGACGTTGGTGCGGACCAGCACGTCCATGTCGCCCGGCTGCGCACGGAACGGCCCCATTTCCACCTTGTGGTCCTTCACCTGCGACAGCGCGCCGCTGTAGGTGCGCACCAGCAATGTGCGGAACTCCCGCGTCAACACCTCGCGTTGTTCCGGCGTCGCGCTGCGCCAGCCGCGGCCGACGGCCAGCCGCGTCATCTTCTGGAAGTCGACGTACGGCAGGATCTTTTCGTCGACCAGCTTCTGCACGCGCGATACATCGCCGTTTGCGATCGCCTTGTCGGCGCGGATCGTGTCCAGCACGTCCGCGGTCAGGTCACGCACCAGCACATCCGGAGCCGCCGTTGAAGCCTGTGCGACGACGGGGCCCGCCAGCACCAGCGCCACCGGCGCCACGAAGAAGCGAAGAATCTTCAGGAATTTCTGCATGGGACTGTCACTCACTGGCAAGGGAGGTCTGGGACTGACCACAAAGGCGGTCGCAGGTTCGCTCGGCCCACCTATTTTCCTGTCTCACCGGGCTTGGCATCGGCGGGCTTGCCCGCGCCTTCGCCCGGCTCGCCGGCAGGTTTCGACTTCGCCGGCCCGGACGACGCACCGCCTCCGGGCGCCGGAGCCTTTGCATCGTCCCCATCATCCGCGTCGTCCGGATCGATCTGCCTGGGCGGATTGCCGTCATACACCAGACTGCGGCGCCGCTGCAGATAACCATCGCGGATGAAGCTGTAGCGGTCGAGCGCGGCCTCGCGCACCAGCCGATCGGCCGGCAGCAGCTCGGCACGCTCGTTCACGACTCGCAGGCCCAGTACCGTGTACTCGATGCCCGGATAGTCGATGTAGAAGTTCAGATCCAGAAACGGTTCGACACCGTAAATGCCGATGGCGTCGCGCACACTGCTCGGACCGAAGATCGGCATCACGAGGTACGGCCCAGGCTCAAAGCCCCACACACCCAGCGTCTGGCCGAAGTCCTCGCGATGCGCTTCCATTCCCCAGCCCGTGGCCACGTCAAAACATCCAACGATGCCGACCGTGGTGTTGACCGCGAAACGGCCGACGTCTGACAGAGCCTCGACGGGCTTGCTCTGGAAGAAGTTGTTGATCGCCGTCGACGGTCCGCGCAGGTTGAAGAAGGCATTCGACAGGCAGGTGCGTATGCCTTCCGGCAGCTTGACGTACAACTCGGCCAGCGGCTTCGTGATCGCTGCATCGAAGCCATCATTGAAGGCGAACATGTTGCGGTTGTACTTCTCCCACGGGTCACGTGGATCCTGCCCGGCGTTCGGCGGCAGCGTGGCGCAGGCGCTAGTCAGCAACAGCACAGCCAGTGCCACGAACGTGCGCGTCACGAGTCGCGTGAGTTTCGACACAGGCAATCCCACTTGCACGGCGCCAGGCCCGCCTACTTCTTGTCGCCGCCCTCGGCGGCCTTGTTGTAGAGAAACTGCCCGATCAGGTTCTCAAGCACGACAGCCGACTGCGTCATCTTGATCTGGTCGCCACCCGCGAGGTTCTTGTCGGCCCCGCCCGGCTCGAGTCCGATGTACTGGTCACCGAGCAGTCCGGACGTCAGGATCTTTGCCGAGGTGTCCGCCGGGAACTGCACCCGGCTGTCCAGTTCGATCGTCACCAACCCCTGGAAGCTCTGCGGATCGAGCGCGATCGCGGTGACCCGGCCGACGGTAACGCCGGCGCTCTTCACTGGAGCCCGGACCTTGAGCCCGCCGATGTTGTCGAATTTGGCCGTGAGCGCGTAGGTGGGCCCGGTGCTGAAGCTCGCGAGGTTCGCAGCCTTCAGCGCGAGGAAGACCACCGCGATCATGCCCAGCAGCACGAATACGCCGACCAGTGTTTCCGTTGCCTTGCGTCCCATCGAACGACTCCCAATTGGCTGCTAGCGCGGCGTGCTGAACATCAGCGCCGTCAACACGAAATCCAGTCCCAGCACCGCCAGCGACGAAATGACCACCGTGCGGGTCGTTGCCTGCGCCACCCCTTCCGGGGTCGCCTCGGCTTCATAGCCCTGGTACAGCGCAACGAAAGTGCAGGCAACGCCGAAGACAACGCTCTTGATGATGCCGTTGCCAACGTCGTCCCAGACATCGACACCGCTCTGCATCTGCGACCAGAACGCGCCCGGATCGATGCCGATCATCAGCACACCGACCACATAGCCGCCGGTGATGCCGACCGCCGAGAAGATCGCCGCAAGCAGGGGCATCGAGATGATGCCGGCAACGAAGCGCGGCGCCAGGACGCGCGACTTCGGATCGACGGCCATCATCTCCATCGCGGCCAGCTGCTCACCGGCTTTCATCAGGCCGATCTCGGCCGTCAGCGAGGTTCCGGCACGCCCAGCAAACAGCAGGCCGGTGACGACCGGACCAAGTTCGCGGACCAGTGATAGCGCCACCAGCAGGCCGAGCGATTCCGCCGCACCGTAGCGCGACAGCGTGTAATAGCCTTGCAGAGCGAGCACGAATCCGACCGCGAGGCCGGAGGCGGCGATGATGACCAGCGAGTAGTTGCCGATCGCGTGCACCTGGGCAATCACCAGGAAGAAGCGCTTCAGCGCCGAGGGAACGTTCTTCAGCAGTTCGACGAAGAAGAACGCGCTGTGGCCCAGGCCACGCATTACCTCCAGCGCGCGCCGGCCCAGCATCGGCAGGAACTCGGCTGCGGTCATGTACGCATTTCCAGGTCTTCGGCGTAGCTGCGTGCCGGATAGTGGAAACGCACCGGTCCGTCGGGCTCGCCGCGGATGAACTGGAGGACTTCCGGATCGTCCGACGCCTGCACCTCGGCCGGCGTGCCATGGCCGACGATGCGGCCGCCGGAAATGACATAGGCGTAGTCGCTGATGAGGAAGCACTCGTGCACATCGTGCGAAACGACCAGCGACGTGGCGCCCGTCGCGTCATTGAGCCGCCGGATCAGGTTCGCGGCCACACCGAGCGAAATCGGGTCGAGCCCGGCAAACGGCTCGTCGTACATGATGAGGTCCGGGTCCAGCGCAATGGCACGAGCCAGTGCCACACGGCGCGCCATGCCGCCCGAAAGGTCCGCCGGTTTTAGATAGGCAGCGCCACGCAGGCCGACCGCGTTCAGCTTCATCAGCACCAGGTCGCGAATCATCGTTTCCGGCAACTGCGTGTGCTCGCGCAGCGGGAACGCGACGTTGTCGAACACCGTCAGGTCCGTGAACAGCGCACCGAACTGGAACAGCATCCCCAGGCGGCGTCGCAGGGCATACAGCGATTCGCGATCGCGTGGATTGACCGGCGCTCCATCGAACGTGATGTTGCCGCGCTGAGGTGTCAGCACGCCACCGATCAGTCGCAGCAACGTGGTCTTGCCGCACCCCGACCCGCCCATGATCGCGATGACCTTGCCGCGCGGAAACGTCATCGTGACGTCGGACAGGATGACACGCTGGTCATAGCCGAACGTCACATGGTCGATCGCGACGAGCGCGTCGTGGTTCATCGTCAGTTCTGGGAAGGGTCCGGGCCCGCCCGCGGGCCGCCGCCGCCGGGCCATCAAACGGCCGCGGATTGTCTCACGCCGGGTCCGCCCGCGATCGCACGCACGGACCCGTATTCGGACTAACGCAGCGGCGTAACCGCGCCGTTGGACACAGCCACCTTGTCGCCGGGCCGGAAGGTCGGGCGGGTGTAGACACGCACCGTGCGATCGATGCCATCGTCAAAGCGAACGCGGACATCCCAGACCGTCCTCACATCCGCCTGGCTGCCCACCGCGCTGCCCGCCATGCCACCGGCCACGCTGCCCGCGGCCGTCGCCACCGTCTGGCCCACGCCGCCACCAATGTTGCTGCCGAGCCAGCCGCCCAGCACCGCGCCGCCGATGGCACCGACGACAGCGCCGGTCTGGCTGGCTTCGGTGGACTCGGAAATCGACTGCACGACTCCCGTGCCGGACACGCCGGCGCCGGGCGTGCTGGCGCAGGCCGCCAGCACAAGCGTCATCAAGAATGCGATCCAGCAATTGCTCCTCATCGACTGCTTACTCCGGAATGGTGTTCAGGTAATACATCGCCGACAGCAGCGGGCCCGGCTTGCCGAGCGGCGCCAGCCAGCGGTCGAAGATCTCCGCGATCGCCCCTGAGCGATAGGTCTGCGAGATCGCCCGATTGACCACCAGCCGGAACGCGGGGTCGCGGCGCATCATCAGGCCGTAGGGCTCGACCGAAAAATCGTCCTGGATCAATGTGTACTTGATGTCGCTGCGGGCGCGAATCACCTGTCCCGCGAGCACGATGCGATCGGCGGCGTAGCCGTCGATGCGTCTTTCGTTGAGCGCCGCCAGTGCCTCGACGTCGTCCTTGACGCTGACGATGCGCGCGTCGATCAGCCGGTCCTTCAGCGCCGTCTTCAGGGCTGTCTCGGTCGTCGTACCCGGCTTCACGCCTACCGTCTTGCCCGCAAGGTCCGACAGCCGCGCGAGCTTCGACTCCGCAAGGGTCAGCACGGCACCGCCGTCGATGAAGATCATGTTGGAAAAGTCGACGCGCTCCTGCCTGCCGAGCGTGATCGTCGTGACGCCGCACTCCAGGTCCACCGCCCCGCTGGTCACCTGGTCAAAGCGGTTGGCCGCCGTCACCGGCACCCACTTGATCGCAATCGGCCCGGCGCCCAACGCACGCTCCACGCCGGTGTGGACCCGCTTGCACAGGTCGACCGAATACCCGGTCGGCTGGCCGTCGGCGCCGGTGAACGAAAACGGCGGTGAGTCCGCGCGGTACCCCAGCGTGATGGTCGTGGCGTCACGGATCTTCTTCAGCGTGCCGGCATCCTGCGCTTGCACGGAAAACGCCACCAGCAGGGCGCCCAGCGCGCCCAGTGTCTTCAACACCTTCAACATCGCGATATTCCTGTTCGAATTGTTGTTGCCCGCCAGTCGGAGGCCCCGGAGGCAGGCGCGAAGCCTACCAGCGAACGTGAGAGGGTCAGGGCGCTGCGCGCCGTCGCTCGCGCCGGACCAGACCAAGGGCGCGCAGCTCCGGGTCGTCGTCACCGATCAGGTCAAACGCCTCGAGCACCAGCGCAGGAATGGCGCACGCCCTTCCGGAATCGAGATCCACGAAAGTCCACAGCGTTTCGCCGCGCGCCAGCAGCTTGCGGTCGCGGAGGACCGCGTAGCGCCTGAGGCAGTCGCGCTCGCTCCAACGCGTGATCCACGTATAGACGTCGAGCGACTCGTCCGCCAGGGCTGGTCGCAGGTATTCGATGAAGTGCGTGGACGCCACCCAGGCGGTGCGGTCGGCAAAGTAGCGCTCCATGGGCCAGCCCTGGGCCGCCGAGTGTTCGACCGCGATCTCTTCCATCCAGCGCAGGTACTCGCGGTTGTTGACGTGGCCGACAGCGTCGATCGACGCGGGGGTGACGACCAGCGGCTTGTGAAAGATGCGTGGCACGCCGGCGAGCTTAACGTCTCACGCCCCGCCAGCGCGGCGATCCGCTCCGGTCGATTCTTCGTCCGACGAAGGCGCGGACACCACCACGCCTTCGGCGCCTGAATCCATCGCGCTTACTTGCGAACCTGGAGCGAGTACAGGTAGTCCGTCAGTGCCAGCACGCGAACGCGGACGAACTGTTCTGAGTCGTACGCCGTCCCGCGGTAGTAGTTCGCGGCCTTTTCCGTATAGGTCGTGCCCCAGATCGGCATGTTGCGGGGACCATGGCCTTTCAGCGCGGTGCGGCCGTCGATGATCTCGACCATGCGGTCGCTCGGGAACACACCGTTGTTGCGCTGCTGGATCGTCGACAGGTCGGGGATCGGTAACTTCAGGTACTGCGCGAAGTAGCCGTCACCCTTGCCGCCGGTGCCATGACAGGCAACGCAGTTCGACTCGTACTCCTGCTTGCCCATTTCGCTGCGGGCCTCTGCCCAGGCCGTGCCCGCGAACGCGAAACCCACCGCGACGCCGGCCAATATCGTTGCAATCGTGGAACGCCTCATCTTGAACCTCCGCTGACAACCACTGCGAGCGCCGCATTGCCTTTGCAGCAACCCCATGATTTCAAACTAGCCGTGACTTATCCGTCTGAGTTGATGTCTCTCAAGAGCCGCCCTGCGCTCCGCGGCGCCCCTAAATTGCGCGCCGCGACTCGCGTCCAGGGAGCCTGCCGGGATCGGCAAATCGACCGTCTCAACCGTCCACCGGCTGGGGGTCAAATGGGGCGTCGCAGGACTGGGCCGATCAGGCCCAGTCCTGCCAGCAGCAGCAACACCGGGTCAGACGGCGCGCCGTCGCGCGCCACGGTGCATCCGCCCCCGCCTCCTGTGTTCGCAGCCGGAACGGGCGCCGATGCTGCCGGCGGCGTCGTTGTCGGCGGTGTCGTAGGCGGTGTCGTCGGTGGCGTCGTGGGCGGCGGCGTCACTACCGGAGGAAGCGACGACAGCGGTGTCGTTACGGTCAACGAGATGGCCACCGAGTTGTCGACAGCGTCAGCGTCCGGCTCATCGCTGGCCACAGCCGCGTTGATGATGTAGCTGCGCTCGACGGCGCCGGTCACCGTCAGCAGGAGCACCTGCTTCTGGCTTACAGCAAGACGGGGTAGCGTGCAGCTGAACGTGGCCCCGCTGATCGCACATGCACTCGGATCGCCCATGCCGACCGGTTTCAGGCCGTCGGGCAGGGTTCCGGTCATCAGCACTTTGCTGGCCTCCCCGGTGCCGCGGTTCAGCACCGTCAGCGGCACGGTGAGATTGCTGTAGGCCGGAAACGAAGCGCTGGATCCAGAGAGCTTGAGATCCGGCAACTGCAACAGGCTCGCGCTCGCGAACACCGCATCCTTCGTGTTTGGATCGCCGATCGTCTGCTCGCCCATCCACAGCACCATCGTGGATGTGCCATCCGGCGTCGGGCGCAGCTGGGCCTCGGACTGACCCGCAGCCATCACCGAAACCGGGACGAACGGCTCGAACTTTGCGCCTTGGTCGGTCGAGCGCGACACATAGACCCGCCCCGCCTTGCCGACGAGCTCGTTGCTCTCCGTCGCGTACGACGCGATGAGCACATTGGGATCCTGCAGGTCACCCGGATCTGGCGAACCCGTCAACGGGTTCACGATAGTTCCGGGTGTTGGCACCATGCGAGGTTCGACCACCGTGAGCGCGGGAGACACCACCCGCGACAGGTTGAGCGGAGGACTCCAGCTCCCGGCCTCGCCGCTCCTGGTCGAACGCGTGAAAATGAGGTTGTAGTTCGCGGTCGGTACCGCCGTCTTCTCCGGATTCGCCGCGTCCATGTTGGGCGTCAGGTCATAGGCGAGCCCGATGAAACTGCCGCGCACAATGGCGCGATGGGCATTGGCATTGCCCCCAAACCGCGCCACGTCCGTCATGTTCTGCGGCGTGTCGGCCAGAACGTCGCTGGCCAGGAATCCGGTCGATCCCGGCCGTGCACCGGCGTCAACCAGTCCACGGCGGACGATGATGTCCGATGGCGCCGCGGGAGTAACGAACGGCGTTTCACGCCACAGCACCACAGCGCGCAGGGGCGAGGTTCCCGCCATGGCCGCGCCCTGCAGGAAGAAGCGCACGCGACGCGAGTTCTTGGTGACGTTGCTGATGATCGTTCCCGGCGAATTCGCATCGTGTGTCGTATACGGGAACGAGTGGTAGACGATGCATTTACCCGTACTGCCACCTGGACACGCCGTTTCTTCATACGCGAGCACCGCTGTCGTTCCGCTGAGCTGCAGATTCGGGCGCGAAGCACCGGGCTCGCCGGTCCCCAGCACGTTGTTGTCGCTCAGTTGGGCAATGTTGGCGCGCAGCGTCACCCCATTGGGGATTGGTGCGTGCGTGTACCAGACGTTGGTTCCTCCGGAGACGTGCGATCCCATGCCGCCATCGCCGCGCCCTTCGCCTTCGCCGGGCCGCAGGCCCGCAGGGTCCTCCTGCCACGCCATCGCGAACGCGTTGCCGGCCGAGCTGCCGGCGATCAGCTCATTGATCGCATCGCGCTCGCCATTGGTGAGCTGATGAACGTCCCATGCGTCCAGCGTCGGGTCGGTCGTCGTTGCCACCCAGACACAGTGATAGGGCCGGTCGGGCGTGCCGTCTTCGTCGAAGTCACCGGCACCCTGATCCGGATTGATGTAGCTGCCGGAATTGTTCGAGGCGGCGGGGTTCTGCGGACAGTAGGCACTGTTCCACGTGATCACGACTGCCGGGCCGGTTGTCACCGGCGGCGCGAAGATCGTCGGTTTCTCGTTGTCGACGACAAAGCTCAGGCCGCCCTTGGTCGTGATGGTCTGCCCGCCCGTGCGCGCGTTCGCCGCGTCCCTGGAAAGCAGTATCGGCACGGACCAGGTCACTCCCTCGTCAAACGAGTAGCGCGCAAGAACGTCCTGCTGCCCCACCGGCCCATCGGCGTAGGTGAACAGCCAGGCCTTCCTGAAGGTGCTGCCATGCAGATACGCCAGGCGTACGACCTTGGCCTTCTCGGTCGGTGTCAGCGTGCGACTCACATTGACTTCCGCGCCGAACCGCAGAGCAGTCGCTGCATAGACTGCAACGGCGACTGCGCACAATGAAACCGCAAACCCAACCCTGAATCTGCCGGTCATGATGACCCCTCAATGATCTGTTCTGTGCACAGGCGTTTCATAGCTGTCTTCAAGCCCGCATGAGACGATCTCGTCATGTCAGCTGACTCCGAACAGCGCACCCTGGCCAGCACCCTGCGCGACGCGTTCGGCGCAACGCGGCCGGCCCCAGGCTGGTGGTCCTGGCTGCGCGATCCGCACTTCCTGATTGCCGTGCTGGCCGGGGTGCCGGTCTGGTTCGCGATCGGCCTGACCGCTCGCGACTACATGCAAGTGACGTTCACCACCGCCGCCCTTATTTCTTTCCTCGTGATTCAGCCAATCGTCGAGGAGTTCGCGTTCCGCGGAGCGCTCCAAGGGTTTCTGCTCCAGCGCGGCGCGTCGCGCCGCATCGGTCCGATCTCGTATGCCAATCTGGCCACGACCGCCGCCTTCGTGGCATTGCACTTCACGGCGCAACCTCCTGTCTGGGCACTCGCCGTCGTCGTGCCCTCGCTGGTGTTTGGTCACCTGCGTGAACGCTTCGCCAGCGTGATGCCGGCAATCGCCCTGCATTCGATCTACAACGCCGGCTTTGCCGTGACTGCGTGGTGTGTGCTGCGCTGAGCCTGTCTCAGATAAAACAGCCCCGCCCAACTTCTGCTGGACGGGGCCCGAAAGGTCGCGGTTCTCGAGAGCCCGGCGCACAACCGGGAGGAGGAGGAATCCGGTTGTGCTGCCCGTGCCCATCGTCACCACCTGTGACAATGCTCAATTCACCGTGATCTCGACCCACGTGCTGAGGCCGTCAGTCGACAGCATCGCGCCGGCGTCGGATTTGTTCACCATCTTGATGTGGTTCGGGACATCCACCGTACCTAGCTTGGCCGTCGGATCGAGACTGAATGTGATCCGGTACTTGCCGGTCTTCTCGCCAGTCACCTGGGTCATGTAGAAGTTCTTGCCATAGACGACCAGACCGCCCTGGTTCAGCTCGGCGGCATATGCCGTGTCGTTGGTCCTTCCGCCACCCTCGACGGTCGTGCCAAACCCTTCGTACACCGCCTTGTCGTAGAGGACCCCTGCAATGCTGCCGTCCGCCGCGAGCTTCTCGACCTTCAGCCGTGCGTTGATCGCAAAGACGTTCCGGGTCGCCGAGGCATAGGTCGATCTGTCCGTACCCTGCAGTTCATTGATGCCCGATCCCGACAGCAGCGCCATCTTGTAGGCCGTCATCGAGTCGGTGACACCGGCGATCGTCGCGTCCTGCTTCAGGATTGTTTCGATGCGGACCATCGATTGCGCTGTATAGGACTTGCTCAGCAGCGCGTCGCCCCAGTCGACGATCACTTCCATCGTCGGACTGGTATTGACACGCCACTCGGCCTGCCACGTACTCGCACTGGCCTGCGGGTAATACGTGATGCCACCTATTGAGACTGCCGTGCTGCTGTCGAAGAACGGGAACGTTGTCAGCGTCTCGGTCGACAGCGGCCGCAGTCCGGTGTTGAAGTCGAACGTCGGCAACGTGGCAAACGGACCGACACCCGGCCAGCTTCCGCTGATCTTCAGTCCGCTCAGGCCGTAGCCATCCGCGAAGATGGTCGGGAAGGACAGGTTGTTGCCGAAGCCCTCGTCGCCTCCTTCATCGCCGCCGCCACCCGATCTGCCGGACTGGACTGCAGCCTCGCCAGAAGGCGCGCTCTCGACATCCGTAAACCCTTGCACGAATGCCGTGACCACGTAGTAATAGTAGGTGGCCGTTGTGAGGTTCGTCGTATCGACGAATGGAGCAGTCACGTTGGCAAACTTGGTGACCTTGGTGGGATCGTTCAGGTACGTCGCCACGCCAGGCTGCAGCCCTCTGTAGAGGTTGTAGCCGACCGCCGAAGGGTAGGTGACATCAAACCACTGCACTGCGATCTCAAGCGCATCCTTCGCCGCGACCGCGCTGACGGTCGCCGGTGCCGGCGGTGCCGGTGGCAGCGGCCGCGCCGATTTCTCGGCTGATGGGGCACTTTCAACTCCCATCACAATGGCAGTGACCACGTAGTAGTACGTGTCGCCGTTAACCAGTCCGGTGTGCGTATAGCTCGTGGCAGTAATCAGCGGACTATCAATCTTCGTAACGCCGCTCCCTCCCGGCACTACACCGGCAGTCTTCGACCAGTACACGTTGTAGGACGACGCCGACTGAACCGGCGACCATGAGAGCTGGACCTTCGTGTCACCACGCGTGGCTGCCAGGTTCATCGGTGCCCCGAATGACGCGGGCATCGGCGTCGCAGAGACTTCCGTTGACGCCACGCTCTCGCCACCCGAATTGACCGCACTAACGAGGTAGTAGTACCTGTCACCGTTCGTCAACCCCACGTGTGAATAACTGAGCACCGTGAGACCGCCGATCTTGGTGACCCCGGCACTGCCCGGGACCACGGGCGATGCTTTCGACCAGTACACGTTGTAGGAGGCCGCGCCCGATACCGCGGTCCACGCCAGCGTGACGACCGTGTCGCCTGACGTCGCGTTCACCGTAGCTGGCGCCGCCGGAACTGGAACAGGCGGAACTGGAGTTGCGCCGATCACCGACGACAATTCGCTTTCGCCGGCGCTGTTACGCGCCGTCACGGCGTAGTAAAGAAGCTTGCCGTTGGTCAGACCCGTGTGTTTGTACGGTGAAACAGCCCCATTGATCACAGTCGCGCTCTGCTTCGTCAGCGGAGCGACATCCGACCAGTAGAGGTTGTACGAGGTCGCACCGGCCACCGCCGACCACTGCACGGTGTTCACCGTGTCGCCCGGCTCGACTGACACAGTCGTCGGGATTGCCGGGACCGCCACTACCGGCGTTATTGGAGTCGGCGTGGTTACGGTGTCATCCGACCCGCATCCCGCCATGACGCCGCATACCACTGCAGCTGTGATTACCCTGATCCAACTTTTCATATTGACTCCCCTGACTCGCTTGGAACTTTCCCCGCCGCCGGCAGGCAATCAGTCCGCGGAACCGTGTCATTCATCCTCTGGCGAAGCATCGAAACTGCAACGTTCACCGGCCTGAGCCACCACCACCACCGGACCCACCCCCGCCACCGCCGCCCCCGCCGCCTCCGCCGCCGGCACCACCACCCCCGGCACCGCCACCGGCACCTGCGCCACCAGCGCCGGCACCGCTACCCGCGCCGGGTCCCGCCCCGGGCCCCGGACCCGCCTGGCTCTGAGACTGCGTCTGAGAACGCGCCTGCTCGCGCGTCTGCTGTTGCGTCTGCTGCTGGGTTTGTTGACGTGCAGTTGGTTGTGTCGGTTGCTGCACCTGCTGGCGCGTCTGCTCGCGCGTTTGCTGCTGTGTCTGCTGTTGTGTCTGCTGTTGTGCTTGCTGATGGGCCGGTTGCTGTGTCTGTTGCTGTACCTGCTCGCGCGCCTGCTGCTGCGTCTGCTGTTGCGTCTGCTGTTGCGTCTGCTGCGCTGGTTGACGGGCCGGTGGCTGAGTCTGTTGCTGTACCTGCTCGCGCGTCTGCTGCTGCGTTCTGCTGCGTAGTTTGCGCAAGCCCCACACTCGTCGTCATTGCAACGGCGGCCGCAAGGATCGTCATTCCGTACTTGCTGCGATTCATCCTTACCTCCACGCTCCGGTCGCCGGAGCAAACCCATTCATCGAATCGGACTGCACTCTCGATCGCTTGCAGTCCCTCATTTCCCGCCACCCTCGACGGCAGCCGGGAGAGCCCACTGGACCGAGCCACCACCCCCTCTTGATCCTGACAAGGTGACGCCCCGTTCCTTGGCACGTGCCTGCATGCGTGCCCGATGTTCACTGCGGACCTGGGAAAGCTCCTGGTCGGTCGTCGCAGCGCGCAGGCGGTCGCGATACTGGCCGCGCTCGCGCTCGGTCATCAGCTGGTAGCCGTAGATATCGCCGTCGTGCTCACGGCTGGAGGCCCCAGGGCGGACCTCCTGTTCCTGCCGTACCGCCGATTGCGTCGGCGAGACGGAACGTTCGTTTGTCTGAGCCACGGCAACGGCACCAAGCGACAGCAGACTGAGAGTCATTCCCACCACACCAATCCTTGATCTCGACCTCATCACCGCGAGCCTCCGGTGCGATGATCAAAACAAACCCACATGCAGTAACCCTAGGGCGCCGGTCTGAAGCGAATCTGAAGAATGCGAAGAGCCCTCAATGCGGCTGTTGCTCGTTGAAGACGACGTCACTCTCGGTGACGCAGTACGCGCTTACCTCCGATCGCAGGGCCACGTCGTCGATTGGTTGACCGACATCAAAGGCGCCCGGGTGGCCGCGGCCGGAAAGTTCGACGCGATCCTGCTCGATTGGCGCCTGCCGGACGGTTCCGGTGTCGAATGGCTTCGTGAGCTGCGTGCCGGTAACGAGCACCGTCAGACTCCCGTGCTGATGCTCACGGCGCGGGACGCGCTGATGGATCGCGTCGAAGGGCTGGACGCCGGTGCCGACGATTACCTGGTGAAGCCATTTCAGTTGGCCGAGCTCGCAGCCAGGATCCGGGCGACGTCGAGACGTGTGGCCGGCCAGGCGAGTTCGACGCTTGACCACGGACGGATCAGCCTCGATCCCACCGCCCGCAGCGCGACGGCTGAGGGCTCGCTGGTCGACCTGACGGCCACGGAGTACGCATTGCTCGAAGCGCTGATGCGACGCGCCGGACGGATCGTCTCGCGGCCAATGCTTGAAGAGCTGATCTATGGCTTCGAAGGTGACGTCGCGAGCAACACGGTCGAAGTCCACATCGCCAGCCTGCGACGCAAGCTTGGCCGCGACGTCATCGATACCGTCCGCGGCATGGGCTATCGGCTGAAGGCCTGAAGTCGATGCAGCAAGGCGTTGGTCGTCCGATACCGTCGATCCGCACACGATTGCTGTGGCGCACGCTGGCCACCGTGCTGATCGGTACGGCGATCGGCGCAGTGGCTGCTGGGATCACGGTCAGCGTCGTTGTCCGCGACGTGATGGAGTCGGCGCTCGAGGAGACCGCCCAGGCGCTGGTCGTGATTGCCGAACATCAGGGCGACGTCGCAGCGCTCTCGCAGGGCCGAGCGATGCCGGCCGCCGCTCATGACGAAGCAATCAACTGGCAGTTACGTCACCCGAGTGGACGGCTGATCGCCCGGTCGCACCGCGCACCGGACACGCCGTGGCCTGCCGTGCCGCTGGTAGAAGGGCATACGAAGACGGCGGACGTCGCCGTCTATTCCATCGCGGGTCGTGACCTGTGGTTGCAGGTGGCACAACCGCTGGCCGAGTTCCAGCGTGCGCAGATGACCGCAGCCTTTGCCGCCGGAGGCACCGTTTTCGCGCTGGGCTTGATTGCCGCTGCAATCCTTGGTTGGATGATTCGACGGGAGCTCCGACCGATTGCCGAATTCGCGCGCACGATCGAGGCCATCGGCCCCGACACGACCGCACTGACCGAGCCAACGCTGCTCCGCCGCGAACTGGTTCCGTCGTACCGCGCCCTGAGTGCATTGGTTCAACGGCTACAGGAAAAGTTGCGCAGCGAGCGCACCTTTGCCGCGCATGCCGCGCACTCGTTGCGTACCCCTTTGGCCGGACTGACGGCGCAACTCGAAGTGGCCTGCGTGACACCGCCCGCTGAATTGCCCGCGCGACTTTCCATGGCGACTGCGTCGGCGCAACGACTCGCCGGCGTCGTCGACGCCCTGCTGACCATGTCCCGCGCGAGCGACGGGATCCACTGGAGCCACTTTGATGCGGCCGAACTGGCGTCGGTTGCAACCGGTCGCAACATCGAGGTGGACGCGTCGCAGCTACTTGCGGCAGAAATCCTCCACGGCGACTTCGACCTGCTGGCTGTGGCGGTGGTCAACCTCGTCGACAACGCCGAGCGTCACGGCGCGCGTCGCGCCCGGATTCGGGCCACACAGACGGGCGGTCATCAGCGCCTCGAGATTGCGGACGATGGCCCGGGAGTGTCGACCGACCGGCTGGCCCGGCTGCAGACTGCCTTGGAAAGACTTGAATCGCGGGCCGCTATCGATCCGGAACTCGGCCTTGGGCTCACTCTGGCTGCCTCCGTGGCGCGCGCCCACAAAGGTTGCCTGACGGTTGAATGTGCAAGGTCCGATCGGCAGGGCTTTTGCGCGCGCCTCGAGTGGCCCAACCAGCCACCGAACGGCGTCTAACCAAGGAAGACACCACCTGTCGTGCTCAGAAGCGTCGATAGGACAGCGCGTGCGCGCTGATGGGCGTCACCTGGGAAGAGTCGAACTTCCCATCAGGAATTCATCTACCGCCCGGGCACATTGGCGCCCTTCACGGATTGCCCACACCACCAGGCTCTGCCCGCGACGCATGTCGCCTGCGGCGAACACCTTCGCCACGCTGGTCGCATACGGACGTGGGCCGCCCCTGGTTTCCTCGGTCGCAGCACGGGCGTTGCCGCGCGGGTCTTTGTCAACGCCGAAGGACTCGAGCACCGAGGCGACCGGGGCGACGAAACCCATCGCAAACAGCACGAGGTCGGCAGGAATCTCGAACTCGGAACCGGGCACCTCCATCATCTTCTGCGCGCCGCTAACCGGATCCTTCTGCCACTCGACCCGTGCGGCGACGAGCGCACGCACGTTGCCCTTGCCGTCGCCCTCGAAGCGCTTGGTCGTCACCGACCAGTCGCGCTCGACGCCTTCTTCGTGCGAACTCGACGTCCGCAGCTTGACCGGCCAGTAGGGCCAGGTGAGTTCCTTGTTTTCCTTAGTCGGCGGCTGCGGCAGCAGCTCAAACTGGGTGACCGACTTCGCACCATGCCGGTTGGAGGTACCGACACAGTCAGAACCGGTGTCACCGCCGCCGATGACGACAACGCGCTTGCCGGTCGCCATGATCTGGTCCTTCACCTTGTCACCGGCGACGATCTTGTTCTGCTGCGGCAAAAATTCCATCGCGAAGTGCACACCCTTCAGCTCGCGGCCGGGCACCGGCAGGTCACGCGATTGCTCGGCACCGCCGGACAGAACGACCGCATCGAACTCCTCCAGCAGTCGCTCCGGAGCCACTGTCTCGCTTGCCCAGTTGGTGACGCCGCCGTTGAGCTTCGACTTGCTGACGAGGACGCCGGTGCGAAACGTCACGCCTTCGGCTTCCATCTGCGCCACTCGGCGATCGATGTGTGACTTTTCCATCTTGAAATCCGGAATGCCATAGCGCAGCAGGCCGCCAACGCGATCGTTCTTCTCGAACACGGATACGTCATGACCGGCGCGTGCCAGTTGCTGCGCGGCAGCCAGTCCCGCGGGGCCGCTTCCGACAACAGCGACCTTCTTTCCGGTCCTCGCCTTAGGCGGCTGCGGCACCACCCAGCCCTCTTCCCAGCCCTTGTCGATGATCTTGTGCTCGATCGACTTGATGCCGACCGGCGCGTCATCGATATTCAGCGTGCAGGCCGCCTCGCACGGCGCCGGACACACGCGGCCTGTGAACTCGGGAAAGTTGTTGGTGCTGTGCAGGACGTCGAGCGCGGCCTTCCAGTCCTGGCGGTACACCAGGTCGTTGAAGTCGGGAATGATGTTGTTGACCGGGCAGCCGCTGTTGCAGAACGGGATGCCGCAGTCCATGCAGCGCGCGCCCTGCACCGCCGCCTGCTCGTCGGTCAGGTGAACGATGAACTCGCGCCAGTGCTGCTTGCGTGACTGCGGCGCCTCGGCGGCTTCCTCGAGCCGCTGATACTCCATGAATCCGGTGATCTTCCCCATGATCTGCTCTCGTTCTTCTTTGCTCTAGGCGGCGAGCCGTTCGGGCGATGCCGGCTGGCGGGTCGCGTTCAGTTCCTTCAGTGCGCGCCGGTATTCGTGCGGGAACACCTTGACGAAGCGCGTGCGCATGCCGGACCAGTTGTCGAGCAGCATCCGCGCGCGCAGGCTGCCGGTGTAGCGGAACTGGCTCTCGATGAGGCCGCGCAAGATGAACTCGTCGGTCTCGCCCAGGTGCCAGATCGACTCGTCGACCTTTTCCTGCTGCTCGGCCGACGGCAGCACTGGCTCGAGTTCGCACATGGACTGGTTGCACTTCGCCGCAAAATCGCCGTGTTCGTCGAACACATAGGCAATGCCGCCCGACATGCCGGCGGCGAAATTGCGGCCGGTCGCGCCCAGCACGACGACCGTGCCCTTGGTCATGTATTCGCAGCCATGGTCGCCGGTGCCCTCGACGACCGCGCTCGCGCCGGAGTTGCGCACCGCGAACCGTTCGCCGGCCACGCCGTTGAAATACGCCTCGCCGGCGATCGCGCCGTAAAGGACGGTGTTGCCGACAATGATGTTCTCCGTACCCGCACCGCGGAAGTCATTGGGGCAGCGCACGATGACGCGTCCGCCGGACAGGCCCTTGCCGGTGTAGTCATTGGCGTCGCCGACGAGGTCGAGCGTGATGCCGTGTGCAAGGAAAGCGCCGAAGCTCTGGCCCGCGGTGCCGTTGAACTGGATGTGGATCGTGTCGTCGGGCAGGCCGGCGTGGCCGTACTTGCGCGCGATCAGCGACGACAGCATCGTGCCGACGGTGCGGTTGATGTTGCGGATTGGCGTGATGAAGCTGACACGTTCGCCGCGTTCGAGCGCTGGTCTGCACTGCTCGATCAGCTTGTGATCGAGCGCCTTCGCCAGTCCGTGGTCCTGAACATCGACGACGCGCCGCGCGACGTCTGCCGGCATCGACGGTTGGTAGAAGATGCGGCTGAAGTCGAGCCCGCGCGCCTTCCAGTGGTCGATGCCCTTCTTCATTTCGAGCAGGTCGGCGCGGCCGATCAGTTCGTCGAACGAGCGCGCGCCGAGCTGCGCCATGATCTCGCGCACTTCCTCGGCGACGAAGAAAAAGTAGTTGACGACGTGCTCGGGCTGACCCTTGAACTTGGCCCGCAGTTTCGGATCCTGGGTCGCCACGCCCACCGGGCAGGTGTTCAGGTGGCACTTGCGCATCATGATGCAGCCCTCGACCACCAGCGGCGCGGTGGCGAAGCCGAACTCGTCGGCACCGAGGAGCGCGCCGATCACCACGTCGCGACCGGTCTTCATCTGGCCGTCGACCTGCACCGCGATGCGGCCACGCAGGCGATTGAGCACCAGCGTCTGCTGCGTCTCGGCGAGGCCCAGTTCCCACGGCGTACCGGCGTGCTTGATCGAGCTCACCGGCGACGCGCCAGTGCCGCCATCGTGTCCGGCGATGGTGACGTGGTCGGACTTGGCCTTGGCCACTCCGGCCGCCACCGTGCCGACGCCCACTTCGGAGACCAGCTTGACGCTGATCGACGCCTGCGGGTTGGCGTTCTTCAGGTCGTGGATCAGCTGTGCAAGATCTTCGATCGAATAGATGTCGTGGTGCGGCGGAGGCGAGATCAGGCCGACTCCGGGCACTGAGAACCGCAGCTTCGCGATGTACTCGCTGACCTTGTGGCCCGGCAGCTGGCCGCCCTCGCCCGGCTTCGCGCCCTGCGCCATCTTGATCTGGATCTGGTCGGCACTCACCAGGTATTCAGTCGTCACGCCGAAGCGCCCCGAAGCCACCTGCTTGATCTTCGAGCGCAGCGAGTCACCGGCCTTGAGCGGGATATCGACTTCGACGCGATCGCTTCCGATGACACCTGCCAGCGTGTCGCCGTCCTTGATTGTCAGGTGGCTGGCACCGCTGCGCAGCTCGTGCTGGTAACGCGCCGGATCTTCGCCGCCTTCACCGGTGTTGCTCTTGCCGCCGATGCGGTTCATCGCGATCGCCAGCGTCGTGTGCGCCTCGGTGGAGATCGAGCCCAGCGACATCGCGCCGGTGGCAAAGCGCTTGACGATCTCCTTGGCCGGCTCGACCTCGTCGATCGGAATAGCCTTCTTCGGGTCGACCCTGAATTCGAACAGGCCGCGCAGCGTCATGTGACGTCGGCTCTGGTCGTTGATCAGCTGGGCATACTCCTTGTAGGTCTGGTAGTTGTTGGCCCGCGTCGAGTGCTGCAGCTTGGCGATGGCATCGGGCGTCCACATGTGTTCCTCGCCACGCACACGCCACTGATATTCGCCGCCCGCGTCGAGCATCCCGACCAGCACCGGGTCGGTCGAAAACGCCGCCTGGTGCGTTCGAACGCGCTCTTCCATCACTTCGAACAGCCCGATGCCGCCGATGTTGCTGGCGGTACCACGGAAGTAACGGTCGACCAGTTCCCGGCTCAGTCCGACCGCTTCGAAGATCTGCGCACCGCAGTACGACATGTACGTGCTGATGCCCATTTTCGACATGACCTTGTTCAGGCCCTTGCCGATCGCCTTGATGTAGTTCTTGACCGCCTTGACGGACTCCGTCCCGTGCAGCCTTTCGAGCGTCTCGAGCGCGAGGTACGGATGCACGGCCTCGGCGCCGTAACCGGCCAGCAGCGCGAAGTGGTGCACCTCGCGCGCGGAGCCCGTCTCGACCACCAGTCCGGCCGAGGTGCGCAGGCCCTCGGCGATCAGGTGCTGGTGCACGGCACTCGTTGCGAGCAGCGCCGGGATCGCGACATGTTCGGCGTCCAGCGCGCGGTCGGTGACGATGAGGATGTTATAGCCGGCTTTCACCGCATCAACCGCCTGCGCGCACAGCGACGCCAGTCGGGCCTCCACGCCGGCCTTGCCCCATGCCAGCGGATAGCAGATGTCGAGCTCGAACGAGCGGAACTTATTCGATGAATAGTTCTCGATCGAACGGATCTTCGCCATGTCCTTGAAGTCGAGCACCGGCTGGCTCACCTCGAGGCGCATCGGCGGGTTGATGTTGTTGATGTCGAGCAGGTTCGGCTTCGGACCGATGAAGCTCACCAGCGACATCACGAGCTGCTCGCGGATCGGATCAATCGGCGGATTCGTGACCTGGGCAAAAAGCTGCTTGAAGTAGTTGTAGAGCGGCTTGGCCTTGTTCGAGAGCACCGGCAAGGCCGCGTCGTTGCCCATCGAACCGATCGCCTCCTCGCCCTGCAGTGCCATCGGCTCCATCAGGAGCTTGACGTCCTCCTGCGTGTAACCGAAGGCCTGCTGGCGGTCGAGCAGCGGCACGTCGAGCCGGGCGGCCGAATCTGGCCTTTCGCCGGCGCCAACCGGCAGGTCGTCGAGCTTGATGCGGATGCGCTTGATCCACTCCTTGTAAGGCTTGCTCGCGGCGAGCTGCTGCTTGAGCTCGGCATCGTCGATGATGCGGCCCTGCTCGGTGTCGATCAGGAACATTTTGCCGGGCTGCAGGCGCCACTTCTTGATGATGCGGCTCTCGGGGATCGGCAGCACGCCGACTTCCGAGGCCATCACCACCATGTCGTCGTCGGTGATGATGTAGCGCGCAGGGCGCAGACCGTTGCGGTCGAGCGTCGCGCCGATGCGCATGCCGTCGGTGAAGGCGATCGCCGCCGGGCCGTCCCAGGGTTCCATCATCGCCGCGTGGTATTCGTAGAAGGCGCGACGGCTGGCGTCCATCAGCGTGTGCTGCTCCCACGCCTCGGGGATCATCATCATCACCGCATGCGCCAACGGGTAGCCGCTCATGACCAGCAGCTCGAGCGCGTTGTCGAAGCACGCGGTGTCCGACTGTCCTTCGTAAATCAGCGGGAACAGCTTCCCGAGGTCCTCCCGCAGCACCGGCGAGGACATCACGCCTTCGCGCGCGCGGATCCAGTTGAAGTTCCCCTTGACCGTGTTGATCTCGCCGTTGTGCGCGATCAACCGGTACGGATGCGCGAGTTCCCACGACGGAAAGGTATTGGTCGAGAAGCGCTGGTGTACCAGCGCGATCGCGGACACGACGCGCGGGTCGCGCAGGTCGGCGTAGTAATGCCCGACCTGGTCGGCCAGTAGCAGGCCCTTGTAGACCACGGTGCGCCCCGACATCGACGGCACGAAGTACTCCTTGCCGTGCTTGAGCTTGAGCGCCTGGATCTTGTGGCTCGCCGTCTTGCGGATTACATAGAGCTTGCGTTCGAGCGCATCCGGCACCATGACGTCGGCACCGCGCCCAATGAAGATTTGCCGGATCACTGGCTCGCGCTCGCGCACCAGTGGCGACATCGGCATGTCGCGGTCGACCGGCACATCGCGCCAGCCCAGCACGACCTGCCCTTCGGCGCGGACCGTGCGCTCCAGTTCCTGTTCGCACGCGAGCCGAGAGGCATGTTCGCGCGGCAGGAAGATCATGCCGACCCCGTACTCCCCGGGAGGCGGGAGGGTCAGGCCCTGCTGCGCCATCTCGTCGCGATAGAAGGTATCCGGGATCTGGATCAGGATGCCGGCACCGTCGCCGCACAACGGGTCCGCACCCACGGCCCCACGGTGATCGAGGTTATGCAAGATCAGCAGCGCCTGTTGCACCAGGGCGTGACTCGGCCGGCCCTTGATGTTCGCCACGAAGCCGACTCCGCAGGCGTCGTGTTCATGGGCCGGCGAATACAGCCCCTGGCGGGCGTCTTCGATCTCGAAGTCGGTGACGTGGCGGCTCATGTCGAAGTCCTGGCAAGTCCGGCCCGCGTCCGGAATGGACACGGCGCAGACTGCACTTTACTGCGACGCCACCGCACCGCACAACCTAGATAATTGGGGTCTGTCCCCGATTACAAACGACCCGGCCAGTGAGGGGCAACAAATCGGGGACATAACAACCGCGTATCAAGCCACGGACGCGGATTTGGCATCGTGTTGTCGCAAGGTCTCCCGGCGCCGCTCATGGGCCTGGCCCAGCACCCAAGCGACCAGCAACCAGCCGACTGCGATCGGCACGCCGACCCAGGCCATGCCCGACAGACTTAGTCCGGCCGCCTTGAGCGCGGCGGTGAACCAGCTGGCCCCGGCGTCGCCGCCTCGGTGAATGACAGTGTCGATGACATTCTTGGCTTGGTACTTGTCGTCATGGTCGACGACCGTGAAAAGCGTCTCTCGCGTCGGCTTGGAAATGGCGAACTCCCCCGCCCGACGCAGTACACCGACGACCACCAGGACGGGCAGCAACGTCCATAGCCCCAGGGCGACGAAACCAATGACGGACAGGGCAGGAAGCGCAACCAGCATTGCCGTCGCGCCGATGCGGCTCAGCAGCCGTCCTGTCACGAAGAACTGCAGTATCAGCGTCAGCGCGTTGACGGCGAGATCGACATTCGCGAAGAGCCGCGTCCGCTCGGTGGAGTCGCTGATCGCGCCGCCCACGAGACTGACCTGCAGGAAGTACAGCAGCGTGCCCAGCACCGTGTAGCTCAACACGAACACCGCGATGCCGAGCAGGTACGGCGAGCCCGCCACCCGGATCACGCCGATCCACAGGCTGGCCTTCGGTTCACCCTCGTCGGTCCGTGTGAGCACGCCGCGCTTGCCGGAGAGCTTCAGCAACGCGCCGATGCAGACGAGCGCCAGCGCGAGCGTGGCGGCGGAGGCGAGCAGGAGCCCGCTCAGTCCGGTCGACTGCAACAGCAGTCCTGCAGCGCCGGGACCGGCAATCGCCCCGAGGCTGCCGCCGGCGGAAATGACGCCGAACAGCCGTCGCGCCGCCTCGGTCGACCAGATGTCCGCCATGAAGCTCCAGAACACCGAAATCACGAACAGGTTGAAGACGCTGACGAAGACGAAGAAGAAGGGCGCTACCTCGACCTGCGAGACGCCGCCGCGCAGAGCCGCCCAGAACAGCAGTAGAACCGCGATGACGACCCCGTAGACCAGCGGCAGAAGGCGCTGCACAGCGAGCCGCGAGGCCACCCACCCGAACGCGGGGATCAGTGCCACCATCGTGACGAAGGTCCCGCTGAAAAGGTGCTGCATGCGTTCGACGCCGTACTGCACCGCCATTTCGTCGCGCAAGGGGCGCACCATGTAGTAGGCGGCCAGCAGGCAGAAGAAATAGAGGAACGACCACACCAGCAGCGCCACCTCGCCGCGCCGTACCTGTGCGGCGCGTTCGATCAAGCGCGCAAGCCACCCGCGGGGCGCCGGCTCATCATCGGTCACCGCGCTCATGGCGGCAGGGGAACCGCACGACGCGGCCGCCCGGCGGGCGCGCGCTGCGGCCGTCGTGGACACAGATGTTCGATCTGTCGCACGAATTCAGTCGAGCCGAGCACCCAGCCTCCGGACAGAGCACGCTCGAACTGCTCCGAGCAACCGGAGCCGGGTCCCGCCCCCAGCCAGGCACGATAGGCGGCCTGGCGTTCGAACGGCGTGTTTCCAAGCGCCCAGTAGAGCGGATGGACGCGCACACCCGGGTCGGCGACCAGGCCGACATGATGACGGCAGCTCGACCAGCGATAGCCCTCGGGCGAGTGCGCGAGCCCGGTGAGCACCGGTTGCCATTCGACGAAACGCAGTGCTTCCAGCAATTGCGTGTCCGCCTCGAGCAGGGCTGCGCGATAGCGCCCTGCGAAGAGCCCGCCGCGCTCCCCGCGCCGGTCATTGATCCAGCGGACGTAACGCCGACCGATCGCCTGCATCGTGCGGCCGACGCCGTCCGCCTCACCGGGCGTGGCGAGCAACCACAGGCCTCGTGGGAGCAGTGCGTAGCCGTGCAAGGCAACGCCCGCCTCAACCGCTGCGTTCTGCAGCGTTTCAAGCAGGCGCCCGGCGTCGGCATCGTCGGCGAAAAGTGCACGCGATCCGGATCGCTGCACGACAAGATGCGGGTAGCCGCCGACAGCGAGCCTGGCGAGACGAGCCATTCGACGCGCCGGCGTCAGTCGGCCTCGCCCACTGCGTACAGGCGGCGATGCTCACGGATCGCATAGCGATCGGTCATGCCTGCCACGTAGTCGGCAATCGCACGCGGTCGGTCCTGGGCCGCGCGCAGCTGGTGATCCGACGGCAACAGTCGCGGCTCGTCGATGAAGGCCGCAAACAGCTCGCGCACGATCCGGCGCGCCTTCGCTGTCATGCGCATCACCTGGTAGTGCCGGTACAGGTTGTCGTACAGGAATCGCTTCAGCACATCGGCCTCGGCCCGCAACTCCGGCGAAAACGCGATCAGCGGGCCGGCCTGGCGCACCTCGTCGATGGTCGTTGGTGCAGTCGCCGCGATCCGCCGCGTGCTTTCCTCGGTCAGGTCGACGACCAGCGTATTGATCATGCGGCGCACTGTTTCGTGAATCATGCGACGCTCGGCGATTCCCGGAAATTGCTGCCGCACCGGTTCGGCGTGGCGGGCGAAGAGCGGCACGGTCTCGAGCTGCGCGACCTCGAGCAGGCGCGAGCGCAGGCCGTCGTCAATGTCGTGGTTGTTGTAGGCGATTTCGTCGGCGAGGTTGGCAATCTGCGCTTCCAGGCTCGGCTGGCGTTTCAGCAGGAAACGCTCGCCGAGCTCGCCGAGCCGGCGGGCGTTTTCGAGTGAGCAGTGCTTGAGTATGCCTTCGCGCGTCTCGAACGTCAGGTTCAGGCCGTTGAACGCGCCGTAGCGTTCCTCCAGTTCCTCGACCACACGCAGCGACTGCAGGTTGTGCTCGAAACCGCCGTGCTCACGCATGCACTCGGCCAGCGCGTCCTGGCCGGCATGACCGAACGGCGTGTGGCCGAGGTCATGGGCGAGTGCGACCGCCTCCACCAGGTCCTCGTTGAGCCACAGGTTGCGCGCGATCGCGCGCCCGATCTGCGCCACCTCCAATGAGTGCGTCAGCCGCGTGCGGAACAGGTCGCCCTCATGGTTGACGAAGACCTGCGTCTTGTATTCGAGGCGACGGAACGCCGTCGAATGAACGATGCGGTCCCGGTCGCGCTGGAAGTCGGTTCGCCCCCGCACCGGAGGCTCGGGGTAGCGGCGGCCGCGCGAATGTGCGGGATCGGCCGCATAGGGCGCGAGCTCCATCAGGCTCACACGTAACCCCCCGCGGCCAGCGTGTCCCGCAGTGCGCGGTCAGGAACCGCTCGCTGCGCCGCCTGACCAATGCGTTCGAGCAGGATGAAGCGGATCTCGCCCGCCTCGGCCTTCTTGTCGCCACGCATCGAGCGGGTCGCGGCCTCCGCAGACAGCCCGCCGATGTGCACCGGCAGTCCGGCGGCCTGCACCGCAGTACGGATGGGATCGAGGCTCTCGCGTGGGAGCAGCCCGACACGGTGCGATAGATCCGCCGCCAGCACCATGCCGCAGCCGACGGCTTCGCCATGCAGCCAGCGGTCGTAGCCGGTCAGCGCCTCGATCGCGTGGCCGAAGGTGTGCCCGAAGTTCAGCAGCGCACGCTCGCCGGACTCGCGTTCATCGCGTTCGACGATGCCCGCCTTGATCTGGCAGGAACGTGCGATCGCACGCGTCAGCGCGCCGGCATCGCGCGAACGGAGTGCCGGCAGCTCGCGGGTCGTCGCTTCGAAGTAGTCGCTGTCGGCAAGCAGTCCGTGCTTGAGCACTTCCGCCAGCCCGGCGGAAAGCTCGCGATCTGGCAGCGTACGCAGCGTCGACGTGTCGCTGATCACGAGCTGCGGCTGGTGAAACGCGCCGATCAGGTTCTTGCCCTGCGGATGATTGATGCCGGTCTTGCCGCCGACGGACGAGTCGACCTGGGCCAGCAGCGTCGTCGGCACCTGCACGAACCGGATGCCACGCATGTAGATCGCGGCGGCGAAACCTGCCACGTCACCCACGACGCCGCCGCCCAGGGCAACGATCAGGCTCTTGCGGTCCGCGCCGCTGTCCACCAGCGCATCGAGGATGGTCGATACCGACGACCAGTGCTTGTTCGTTTCGCCATCGGGCAAAGTTATCGTCACGACGCCGGCGATGGTCTGCAGCGCCCTGCGCAACGAGTCCGCATACAACGCGCCAACCGCGGCGCCTGTCACGATCGCGATGCGAGTCGGCGCCAGCGGCGCAATGAAATCGGCAGCGCGCGCGAGCAGATCGGCGCCGATCATGATGTCGTATTGCCGGCCCGGCAGGCCGACGGTCACGCGTTGCATCGGGCGATTGTACGAGCCGCTAGGTGCCGTCCGTGCCCGCGGCTGCCTGAACCAGCGCACGCACTTCGGGGTGCGCGAGCAGCCGCTGCACCAGCTTCTTGGGGTTCGACGCCGCCGACTGCATGGCGACGTGGGCGACCTCTTCGTACAACGGTTCGCGCTCCGCCAGCAACTGCTCGATGCGCTCGCGCGGGTTCTCGGTGCGCAGCAGCGGGCGTGATTTGTCGCGGCGGGTGCGACGATGGACCTCGTCGGCGCTGGTCCGCAGATAGACCACCAGGCCCCGCTCCCGCAGCCGCTGCCGCGTCTGCGGATCGAGCACGGCGCCGCCGCCGGTCGCCAGCACGATATTCGGCCGCGCACTCAATTCGTCGACCAGCACGGCTTCGCGTCGGCGGAATCCAGCCTCGCCCTCAATCTCGAAGATTGTCGGGATCGGCACACCACTGCGTGCTTCGAGTTCCCGATCGGCGTCGACGAACCCGAACCCGATCGCGTCGGCCAGCAGACGGCCGATGGTCGACTTGCCGGCGCCCATCATGCCGACGAGAAAGATCGAACGAACCGTTGCCATCCCGGCAGCGTAACGCAGGCGCCTGAATGAAAAAGGGCCGCGCAGGGCGGCCCTTCGTGGCGGTGATCGCGCGCGCTAGCGCAGCGAGGCCGCGTTGATGCGCTCGGAGACGATGCGCGGCGTGATGAAGATCAGCAGCTCGGTGCGGTCGTCCTGTTTACTGGTGGTCTTGAAAAGATAGCCCACCACCGGCAGGTCGCCGAGGAACGGAACCTTCGTCACCGACGTGCGCGTGTTCTGCTCGTAGATGCCGCCGAGCACAACGGTGCCGCCGTTTTCGACCAGCACCTGCGTCTGCACGTTCTTGGTGTCGATGGCCGGTCCCGCTGTCGTCGGCTGCCCCGGCGTGTCCTTGTTGACCTTGACATCCATGAAGATCGCACCTTCCGGCGTGATCTGCGGCGTCACCTCGAGCTTCAGCACGGCCTTGCGGAACGCGACCGACGTGGCACCGGAGGAAGTAGCCTGCTGATACGGAATTTCCGTGCCCTGCTCGATCGTCGCCTTGACCTTGTCGGCCGTCACGACGCGCGGACTGGAGATGACCTTGCCCTGTCCATCGGACTCGAGCGCGGTGAGTTCGAGGTTCAGCAGGCGCGTCAGACTGCTGTTGAACAGCGTCAGGTTCAGGGCACCCGGGTTGAAGCCGTTCAGGCCGATCGCGGGCAGGTTGACGTTGTTGGAATCGATGACGCGCACCGGCGCCGTACCCGGCAGCGGCGGTACCGCGTTCTGCGCGCCGAGCGACGCCTCATTGGTCACGCGGCCGTAGCCGAACTTCACGCCCAGGCTGCGCGCGAACTTGTCGTCGGCTTCGACAATGCGCGCCTCGATCAGCACCTGCGGCACCGCGATATCGATCCGCTGCAGCAGGCGCCGGACTTCCTCGAGTTTCAACGTGGTGTCCTGCACGAAGAGCTGGTTGGTGCGCGGGTCGACCGCGACCGTGCCGCGCTTCGACAGCAGGCGCTGCTGGCCGTCTACCAGCAGGCGCCGTACTTCGTCTGCCTTCTGGTAGTTGACGATGAAGGCCTCGTTACGCAGCGGCTCCAGGTCCTGGATCTGGTTGCGCGACTCGAGCTCGAGCTTTTCCTTGGTCGCGATCTCGTCACGCGGCGCCACCAGCAGGACGTTGCCGTTCTTGCGCATGTCCAGGCCCTTGGTCTGCAGGATGATGTCGAGCGCCTGGTCCCAGGGCACGTCCTTCAGCCGCAGCGTGATCGTGCCGCCGACCGAGTCACTGGTGATGATGTTCAGGTTCGTGAAATCGGCAATCACCTGCAGCAGCGAACGCACATCGACGTTCTGGAAATTCAGCGACAGGCGCTCGCCCTGGTAGCCTTGGCGAGTGCCCTGGAACAGGCGGTTCGGATCTTCCTTGACCGGTCGCACCTCGAGGACGAAGCGCGTGTCGCTCTGGTAGGCGTTGTGCTCCCACAGGCCGCGCGGCTCGATCACCAGTCGCGCACTGTTTCCTTGCTGGCTCGCGGTCACGTTGTTGACCGGCGTGGCGAAGTCAGACACGTCGAGCCGGCGCTTCAGCGAATCCGGCAGCGTCGTGTTGAGGAAGTCGACGACCACCGTGTTGCCCTGCTGGCGGATATCGACGTTGGTATTCGGGTCCGACATGTCGATGACGACGCGGCCTTCGCCCTCAGCGCCGCGCCGGAAATCGACACCACGCAGTGAACGCGCACCACTCGTGGTGGCTTGCGCCGCCGCGGTCGTTGTTTCCGCCGCTGGCGCAGTCGCCGCAGCAGCGGCCGGTGCAGCCGTCGGCCGGAAAGTCGTCGTGTCCGTCGCCCCGCCCAGCGCCACGAGGATGCGCTTGCCATCGATGCTGACCGCATGGGTCAGCGGCCGCTTCAGATTCAGCACGACGCGTGAGCGACCCGACGCCTGGACGATATTGACCGAGCGAAGATCCCCCTGGTTAAGTTCGACCTGGTTACGGCCGATGGCATTGACCGCGCCCGGAAGGTCGAGCGCGACACGTGCCGGGTTGGCGACCGAGAAACTCGCGGGCGTGCCCTGCACCGGGTTCTTCATGTCGATCATCAGCACGACACCGGTCGCAGTTTGCGAGGCATCAATGCGTTCGATCGCGTTGCTGGCATCGGCCGCTGGAGTTTGCGCCGCAGCCATCGCGGCGAAAGCGGTCAGGCCGGCCACTGCCAGATTCGACAGCGCCTTGACGAGACCCTTGATCGACTTACTCATCGCTTGCTCCCTTGCCGCGCGGCGGCTTCCTGCAGCTCCAGCTTTGCGGGCCGTTCGACCCACTCGCCGGCGGCGTCCTGGACGATTTCCTTCAGATCCACTTCTGTTTCCCCGATCTTGGTGACCAGCCCGAAGTTCTGGCCCATGTAATTGCCGGCCTTGACCATGAAGGTCTGGCCCGCGGCATCGATCAGGGCGACGTTGTTGCCCTGCTGGCGCAACGTTCCAACCATCTTGAGCTGGTCCAGCGGGAACCCCTCGAGCGCCTCGCGACGACGATCCAGATCCGGCTTGATCGCGCTCGTACTGGCCCGCGCCTGCGCCTGGCGAGCCACAGCGAGGACCATCTTCTGCGCGTCGAACGGATCAATCAGCGCCTTGCCCTCGTACGCATACGGCGCAAACTGCTTTGGCTCGGGCACGGGCTGGGTGGTGGGCCGCATCGACTTGCGCGTCTCGTCCATCCAGGCACGCAGCTCGGTCTCTTCGCCACCGCCGCAGGCTGTCAGCCAAGTGGCGATCAGCGCGAGCGCTACCAGTCGCATTGGTCGGTTCAACGGTCTCATTTCGCCGGGCCCTTCGTCGGCTGCTTCGCCTTGCGCTGGCTGGCAAGCTCTTCAGCATCAAGATACCGGTACGTCTTGGCGGTCGCATCCAGCGTCAATGAGCCCGCCTTGCCCGCAGCGAGGTTCAGGTTATTGAGCGTCACGATCCGCGGCAGATTGGCAATGTCGCTCGCGAATGCTCCCAGGTCGTGATACTTGCCAGTCAATTTGATCGCGATCGGCAACTCCGCGTAGTACTCCTTGACGTTGGTCTGGCCAGGCCGGAACAGCTCGAAGTCGAGGCCGCGGCCGACGCCGGCCTGGTTGATGTCCGACAGCAGCGCGTCCATTTCCGACTTGCTCGGTAGCTGTTTCTCGAGCGTCAGCACGTACTGGCTGACCTGTTCGCGCTGCTTGCGAAGCTCATCGAGGTTGATCGCCTGCTGCAGCTTGCTCTTGTAATCCTCTTTGAGCTTGGCTTCGTCACTCTGCAGCTGTTCCAGTTGCTCCTTCTGGCCGCTCCAGAGGCCGAACCAGCCGCCGACGCCGCACGCGATGAGGACAATCAGCCAAAGCGTGATCCGCGGCGCCATGCGCCAGGTGCCGACGTTTTCGAGCGTCAGCCCCTTGAATTGCGAGAGTAGGTCTCGACTAGCCATCAGTGCCTCTTCATCGCGCTATTTCTTAGCCGCCGTCGGAGCCGCCGCTGACGCCGGCACGCCGCTGGCAGCACTCGCTGCCGGACGCCCCTGCGCCTGCTGCTGCTGCATTTGACTACGCTCCGGCGTCGGCTTCAGCCTGAAATTCAGCGAAAAGTCGAACACCCGGCGGTTGATACCGGCCGGGCTGCCACCCGCCACCTTGATCTCGATGAGTTCGGGACGCTCCAGCACGCGCGAGTTGTTCTGCAGGTTGCGGAGGAACTCCGACACCCGCTCGTTCGAAGCCGCCCAGCCGGTCACATTGACCCGTCGGTCGTCCTGCTTGATGGTGCGCAGATAGATGCCCTCGGGAACCTGCTTGACGACTTCGTCGAGCAGATACACCGGCAGATTGCGGTCCGCCTGCAGGTCCTCGACCGCGCGTTGCCGCGCACGCAGGCCGTCAATTTCCGCCCGCAACGTCGCGATCTCCTTGATCTGCGTATCGAGCTTGGCATTCTCGTTGCGGATGAATTCGTTGCGTGCTTCCTGGTTCGCGATGTAACCCTGCAACACCGTCCAGACCGCTCCGATCATCACAACGCCGGCAACCAGGGACAGTGCCGTCAGTGCCCAGAAGAGCTTCTTCTGCCGCTCGCGCTTGGCAGCGCGATGCGGCAATAGGTTGACGCGGGGCGCGGTCATTTATCGAACCTCCGCATCGCCAGGCCACAGGGCGTCAGCAGTGCCGGGGCATCCAGCCGCAGCTGCTTCTCGCGGATATTCGGCGACACTTCCATGCCTTTAAAAGGTGAGATAACCGATGTCGGGACCTGGGCCCGTTCCATCAGCGCATCCGGAAGTCCGGAAAGCACCGCGGAGCCGCCTGCCAGCATGATCTGGTCGACCCGGCTGTACGGAGTCGACGTAAAGAAGAACTGCAACGCGCGGGTGATCTCGGTCGCGGCCGTGTCGATGAAGGGCTTGAGCACGGTGGTCTCGTAATCCGCAGGGAGATCGCCGCTGCGCTTCTTCAGTTCCGCTTCCTCGGTCGGGATGCCATAGGCGCGCGAAATGTCGCCGGTGAGCTGCTGGCCGCCGAACGGCTGCTCCCGCTCGTAGATCGCTTCACCGTCATGCATGACGGTGACGCTGGTGGTGTTTGCACCGATATAGAACACCGCGATCACCAGCCCCTCGCCCGCGCTCGGCAGCTGCTCGATCAGGCGCTCGATGGCCGCACGCGACGAATACGACTCGACATCGATGACGATCGGCTTCAGTCCGGCCGCCTGCGCGACCGCGATGCGATCCTCGACCTTCTCCTTGCGCGATGCCGCGATCAGCACTTCGACGTCGTCGGGGGCATTCGGGATCGGTCCAAGTACCTGGAAGTCCAGGCTAACCTCATCCAGCGCAAACGGGATGTACTGGTTCGCCTCGCTCTCCACCTGCATCTCGAGCTCTTCTTCGCGCAGGTTGCCGGGCAAGGCGATGCGTTTGGTGATGACGGCCGAGGCCGGCAGCGCCATCGAGACATTGCGGATCTTGCCGCCGGCGCGTCGCCAGGCGCGCTTGACCGCCTCGGCGACCACATCGATCTTGTCGACATTGCCGTCCACGACGGCGCCGCGCGGCAGGGGTTCGATGGCGTAGCGTTCCAGCCGCATCATCCCCTTGCCGGCTTCCGACAGTTCGACGATCTTGACGCTGGACGAGCCGATATCCAGCCCGATTAGCGGCGGTGTCTTGGCTGCAAAGGGCAGTTCGAAAGCCAAAGCGGTACTCCCTGCGACGGAATCAGCTCGGTGTCACTCGGATTCAGATATCCGCGGATGCTGTGAAAGGGGACACCCGCCCTCCCGGCCGCCAAAACGCCCGGCTTGACGCCGGTTTTTCCTTAATTTTCGCGTGTTTACCGCGTTTTCGTTGGATGGCACTTGAGATCCTAACAACATACACAAGTCAACTACAAGCCCCGCGTTCAGCCTAACCGTGACCCTTTTGAGGGATTAACAACGAACCGTTGCTGACGAGGTGCGTCAAAGACCACGGTTCGCCGGAATTCACCAAAGGTCCCGGCCGGCGATTGCACGGCTCCTATAATTCCCGACTCTTCGTGCAGCGAAGCGCAAATAAGCGGTCACTCGCACGCCCAGTTCCCTCCAGCGACGGTTCACGTGTCCGAGGACAAGCCCGGCATCGATAGCGAAGTTCCGCCTGCTCCACGCAAGCGCCCCTGGTATGTCTGGACGCTGCTGTGGGTGACCGGGTTCGCCGGCGCAGCGGCGGTCGCCGTTGGGCTGCTGCTCACGTTCGCCTTTGCCGTCGTGTATGCGAACCTGCCGCCGATAGATGCGCTGACCGACTACCGTCCCAAGATTCCGCTGCGGGTGTGGACCGCCGACGGCCTGCTGATGGGTGAGTTCGGCGAAGAGCGCCGCGATTACGTCGCGGTCGCCGACATGCCGGAAATGATGAAGAAGGCGATCCTCGCAGCCGAGGACGACCGCTTCTACGAGCATCGTGGCGTGGATTACGCCGGCCTTGCGCGCGCCGCGCTGTCCAACTTCGTCTCCGGACGGCGGGGCCAGGGCGGCAGCACGATCACGATGCAGGTCGCTCGCAACTTCTTCCTGAGTTCTGAGCGTAGCTACATCCGCAAGATCTACGAGATTGCGCTGGCAATCAAGATCGAGTCCTCGCTGTCCAAGGACCGGATCTTCGAGGTCTATGCGAACCAGATCTTCCTGGGCCAGCGCGCGTACGGTTTCGCCGCGGCGTCGCAGGTGTATTTCGGAAAGAAGCTCAACGAGTTGACGGTCGCCGAGATGGCAACGCTCGCCGGCCTGCCGGTGGCGCCCAGCGCCTTCAACCCGTTTGTCAATCCGAAGCGGGCCAAAAGCCGCCAGCAGTATGTCCTGACGCGCATGCTCGATCTCGGCTATATCGACCGGCCCACCTACGAGACCGCGCTGGAGCAGGAACTGAAGCCGCGACAGGTTCACGGATTGGCCGCCGAACCCGGTCGCGTCCGGATGCATGCCGAGTTCGCCGCCGAACTTGCCCGCCAGCTGGTCTTCGAGGTGTTCCGCGACGAAACCTATACGCGCGGCCTGAACGTCGTGACGACGATCCGGCGTGAAGACCAGGAGGTTGCCTACATCGCGCTGCGCAAGGCGGTGATGGATTACGACCGCAAGTACGGGTACCGCGGGCCCGAGGCCTTCATCGACATCGCAGGCGACCCGCCAATGCGCGACCAGCGCATCGAGGATGCATTGGTCGAGGCGATCGACAGCCCCAATCTGATCCCCGCGGTCGTGCTGGAGGCTTCGCCGCAACTGGTACGGCTTGCGCTCCAGGGCGGGCAGACGATGGAGATCAAGGCCGATGGCCTCAAGTTTGTTGCGCCGTCACTGTCGCCCAAGGCGCAGCCCAATCGGCGCATCGTGCCCGGTGCCGTCGTCCGCGTTGCCCGCAACGACAAGTCTGTGTGGGAGATCGTCCAGCTGCCGCAGGTCGAAGCAGCTTTTGTCGCCGCCAGTTCGCGCGACGGCGCAATTCGTGCATTGGTTGGCGGCTTCGACTTCAACCTCAACAAATTCAATCACGTCACGCAGGCCTGGCGGCAGCCGGGATCGAGCTTCAAACCATTCATCTACTCCGCGTCGCTCGAGAAGGGCTTTACACCCAGCACACTGGTGAACGACGCGCCCCTGTCGATCGATCCGGACCTGACTGGCGGCCAGGTGTGGGAGCCGAAGAACTACGACGGCAAGTTCGAGGGGCCGATGCGGCTGCGCCAGGGCCTGGCCAAATCGAAGAACCTGGTGTCGATCCGAATCCTGCAGGCCATCGGGCCGCGCTACGCCCAGGACTGGGTGACGCGCTTCGGCTTCGAAGCGGACAAACACCCCGCCTACCTGACAATGGCGCTCGGCGCCGGCTCGGTAACGCCGTGGGTGCTGCTAAATGGCTACGCCGTGTTCGCCAACGGCGGCTATGGCCTGCAGCTGCACCTGATCGGCAAAGTCACCGATGCCAACGGCAAGACGCTGATGCAGGCGCAGCCGGTCGCAGCCGGCGTGGACGCCGTACGCGTTCTGAACGAACGCAATGCTTTCGTCATGGACAACCTGCTGAAGGAGGTGGCGCGCAGCGGTACCGCCGCCCGTGCATCGGCAGCTCTCAAACGCACCGATATCGGCGGCAAGACTGGCACGACCAATGATTCGCACGATGCCTGGTTTGCCGGCTATGGCGGCGACCTGGTCGCCGTCGCGTGGATGGGTTTCGACCAGCCACGGCCGCTCGGCGAGCGCGAGACCGGCGGCGGTCTCGCTCTACCGATCTGGATCAGCTACATGTCACGCGCTCTCGGCGGCGTGCCCGAGGTCGCGCGCACTGCACCCAACGGAGTCGTGCAACTGGGCGGCGAGTACTACTACGTCGAACACCAGCCGGGCCAGGGTGTAGCCAGCCTGGGCATGGAGGACGGGTTGCCGCCTGAAGAGCAGACCAAGCGCGAGGCCGTGCGCGAACAGATCTTCTAGGCACTCGCGGCGGCGCGCCGCACGACATGCCGCTAGGCGGGCGTCCGACCGCCGAAAACGATCGGCGTACCTCCCAGGGCCGACAGGATCCGAGACAGGGAGGCAAAGAACTCGCTGCCATCCCGCGTGTCATGCCAGCCGCCATCGACCCAAGCGTAATGATGTGCTCCACTGCGCGCGGCCAGCCAGAGTTGCTGCATCGGCGCCTGGCTGTTGACGACGACACGCGAGCCATCATCAAGCTCGAGCGTGAGCACGTTGCCGGCACGGGAGAGTTCGATGTCGACATCGGCGGCATCGATCGCAGTTTCGACCTGCCGTAACGCCGCCTCGGCGCGCTCGAGGAATTCGGATTCGGTCATGCTAGATTCGTTCGCACTATGACTGGGCCACGATTCCGCATTCTAGGCATCGCGGTCGCGCTCGGCCTCGCCGGATGCGGCCAGAAGGGCCCACTGTACCTGCCGCCACCCGTCGCAGCGCCGCAATCGCGCCCCTCGCCGGACACACCGGCCGAACGACCGTCCAGTCGCGCCCCCGACGGAGTGCCGTCGACCAGCGAAAAGCGATGACGGCGGCGCTTCCGGCCGCGGTCGGGTTCGACTATCGCGAAGGACAGCTGTTTTGCGAGGATGTGCCGGTTGTCGACCTCGCGACACGTTTCGGCACGCCGCTGTACATCTATTCCCGCGCCGCCATCAGCGCCGCCTACGGCTCGTATGCCGACGCACTCGCCGGCCGCCGTTCGCTGGTCTGTTACGCGATGAAGGCGAACTCGAATCTTGCGGTGCTCAACCTGCTGGCTCGACTCGGTGCCGGCTTCGACATCGTGTCGGCCGGGGAGCTGGCGCGGGTGCTCGCCGCGGGTGGCGATCCCGGCAAGGTCGTGTTCTCCGGAGTCGGGAAGACCGATGCCGAGATCGCGCTGGCGCTTGAAGCCGGCATCCTCTGTTTCAATATCGAGTCGGCCGGCGAACTCGAACGCATCGACCGCGTCGCGTGCCAACTCGGCTGCAAGGCGCGCATCTCGATCCGCGTCAATCCGGACGTCGACGCCCGCACGCACCCTTACATCTCGACCGGCCTGAAAGACAACAAGTTCGGCGTTAGCACCGACGAGACGCTGCTGCTGTACCGCCGCGCCGCGGAGAAGATCGGACTCGAGGTCGCAGGGATTGACTGCCACATCGGCTCGCAGATCACGGAATTGGATCCGTACCTGGATGCCGCCGATCGCGTGCTCGATCTGGTCGGCGCGATTGAAAACGCCGGCATCCGCCTGCACCACATCGATTTCGGCGGCGGCCTAGGCATCCGTTACCAAGCCGAAGCCCCACCCGCCAGCGGAACGCTGGTGACCGCACTGCTGCGCAAGTTGGACGCCCGCGGCCTTGGGGATCGCACCGTGATGTTCGAGCCCGGGCGATCGATCGTCGGCAATGCGGGCATCCTGGTGACTCGCGTGGAGTACCTGAAGCACGGCGCAACGCGCAACTTCGCGGTGGTCGATGCGGCGATGAATGACCTGCTGCGTCCCACCCTCTACGACGCCTGGATGGGCGTCGTTCCGGTCAGGCCGGGTCCGGCCACCGCGCAGACGTACGACATCGTGGGACCCATTTGTGAATCCGGCGACTGGCTCGCGCATGATCGTCAACTCGCAATTTCACCGGGCGACTTGCTCGCGATCACCAGCGCCGGCGCCTACAGCATGGCGATGAGTTCGAACTACAACACCCGGCCACGGGCGGCCGAAGTCATGGTCGACGGCAATCTGGCCTATTGCGTGCGTCGGCGCGAGACGGTGACGGAACTCTTCGCCGGCGAATCGACACTGCCCTGAAGGTTCCTGTCCGCCGCGAAGGCCTGGCCACGGGTGCGTGACGACACGGCATCCAGCACGCGGGCGCCCAGCAGCACTCCCAGCACGGCCGCGTAGATCATCGGGTCCGACAGGTCGTTTTTCGCGAGCTTGTGGAACCAGTAGTGCAACACACCCAGCACGCCGATCAGGTACACCGAACGGTGCAGGCGCTGCCAATTGCGACCCCCCAGCTTTCGCACCATCGCTTGAGTCGAAGTCAGGGCCAGCGGCACCATCAGCAGAAAGGCGACGAAGCCGAACGTCAGGTAGGGCCGTTTCAGTATGTCAGCAAGGATCGATGTCCAATCGAACCAGTGGTCGAGCCAGACAAATGCGACGACATGCAGGTTCGCATAGAAGAAGGAGTAGAGGCCCAGCATGCGGCGCAAACGTACGAGCCAGGTCCATCCGGTGAGCCGGCGCGCCGGGGTCACCGCAAGCGTCACCAGCAGCAGCACCAGCGTCCAGGTGCCGAGCCATCTCAGGATCTCCTCGACAGGATTCGCTCCCAGGCCACCGGCGACGCCGCGCTGGATCAGCAGGGCCAGCGGCAAGGCAGCCAGTGTGAAGACCAACGCTCGCACTGCCGCCAGCGCTCGCGGCGTGAGCACCGGCGGAACAACACTGAAGGCGCGAGCCCGACCGGGCATCAGTAGAGCTTCATCAGGTCCATCCCGGCGTACAGCGACGCGACCTGATCCGCATAGCCGTTGAACATCAGGGTCGGCCGTCGCCGGCTGAAGATCTCCTCGCCCAGGCGCCGCTCGCTCTTCTGGCTCCAGCGCGGGTGGTCACGCTGCGGATTCACGTTGGAATAGAACCCGTATTCCGACGGATTGGATTTCTGCCAGGCTGTGGCCGGCGGCCTGTCGGTGAAACGGATCCGCACGATCGACTTCGCGCTCTTGAAGCCGTACTTCCAGGGCACGACAAGCCGCAGCGGCGCACCGTTCTGCGCGGGAAGGACATGGCCATACATGCCGAAGGCGAGCAGCGTCAATGGATGCAGGGCCTCGTCCAGGCGCAGACCCTCCGTGTAGGGCCAGTCGATGACCGACGAGTCGAGGCCGGGCATCTGCTTCGGGTCAGCGAGCGTTATGAATTCCACGAACTTCGCGTTACCGGTCGGCTCGACCCGCCGGACCAGTTCGGCTAATGGATAACCGACCCACGGCACGACTGCGGACCAGGCCTCGACGCAGCGCAGCCGGTACACCCGTTCTTCCATCGGCGCGAGCTTCAGCAGATCTTCAATGTCGAAGGTGCGCGGCGACTTCACTTCACCGTCCACGCGGACCGTCCAGGGCCGCGTCTTCAGGCGCTGCGGCGCATGGCGCGGCGGATCGTCCTTTTCAGTGCCGAACTCGTAGAAGTTGCAATAGCTCGTCACCAGGGCGGCCGGTGTCGGCTTTTCCATCGTCGAGAAACTGCCGGGACGGGACGGCAACGGGGCAACGTTCGTGGTCTGCGCCCGCAGAATCGGCGGAACGCAGTTCAGCGCGATGCCCCCGGCGCCGGCCCGCAGCAACGCGCGCCGGCGCCGGAACACGCCCTCAGGCGTGATCTCGGACGACGCTATTCCAGGCGAACGGTGAATCAGCATCGAATTTGCTCCGGCTTGAATCATTCATTGCGGACCTGCACGACGGTCAACTGGACACCGCCGATTGCCTTTTGACACTTTCCCGCACCCACAGGTTCGGCCGCTAGACTGGACCGCTCCGAAGGCAGCACGGGAACGCCATGCACATCGAACACGAGGTCAAGCTCGACTTCAAGGACGTCCTGATCCGCCCCAAGCGCTCGACACTGACATCGCGCTCCGATGTGGATATCACGCGGAATTTCATCTTCAGGCACGCCGGAGTGAAGTATCACGGCATCCCGATCATCGCATCGAACATGGACACGACGGGAACGTTCGAGATGGCGCGGGCGCTGGACACATTTCATTTGTCGACGGCGCTGCACAAGCATTACAGCATCGAGGACAGCGTCGCGTTTTTCCGCTCACTCGAGCGCAAGTCGGCCGCGTTCTACTCGATGGGCATCACCAAGGCTGACGAGCAGAAGTTCCAGCGCGTGATGGACGCGGGCGGGGATGCGGTCGAGTACGTGTGCATCGACGTGGCCAACGGTTACCACGAGAATTTCGTCACATTTGTCACGCGCATCCGCACCGCTTATCCGCGGCTCGTCATCATGGCTGGCAATGTCGTGACCGGGGAGATGACCGAGGAACTCATTCTTTCGGGCGCGGACATCGTCAAGGTCGGCATCGGTCCCGGATCGGTGTGCACGACGCGCAAGATGACCGGCGTCGGCTATCCACAGCTATCGGCTGTCATCGAGTGCGCTGACGCCGCCCACGGCCTGTCGGGCCTCATCTGTGCGGACGGCGGTTGCACCACGCCCGGCGATGTCGCCAAGGCGTTCGGCGGCGGCGCCGATTTCGTGATGCTTGGCGGCATGTTTGCCGGTCACGACGAGTCGGGAGCCGAGCGCATCGAACGCGACGGCAAGAGCTACCAGCGCTTTTACGGCATGAGCAGCAAGGCTGCCATGCAGCGTTACTCCGGCGGGGTTGCAGGGTACCGGGCGGCCGAGGGCAAGGAAGTGCTGGTGCCTTATCGCGGCCCGGTGGCCGAAACCGCTGCAGGAGATCCTCGGCGGCGTGCGCTCGGCGTGTACCTATGTCGGCGCGCGCCGGCTCAAGGAATTGTCGAAGCGCACGACGTTCGTTCGGGTGACGCAGCAGGTCAACGAGGTGTTCGGCAAGTCCTGACGACTCGCCGCGCGGCCCTGGGGCCTACTTGCGCAGACCCTGGATGAAATCGGCCACCGCGCGCATCTCGGCGTCGGTCATGCGACCCGCAATCTGTTGCATCGGCAGGTTATTGCGGCGCTGCCCTTCACGGAATGCCTTGAGCGTCGCTTCCGTGTACTCGGCGTGCTGACCGGCAAGGCGCGGATACTGGTTCGGGATTCCGGCGCCCGTCGGGTTATGGCAGCCGGAACAGGCCGGCAAGTTCTTTTCCGGAAGACCGGCGCGCCAGATGCGCTGACCCAGTTCGAGAGTGTCCTTGTTCCGCGCAGTGCCGGACTTGGCCAGCTGGCTTGCAAACCAGGCTGAAACGTCGCGACGATCCTGATCCGAAAGGCCTGCGGCAATGCCGTTCATGATGGCGTTCTCGCGCGCCGGTTTCTGCTCGCCCGCGCGCACCGTGAAGTCCACCAGTTGCTTGTACAGGTAGTGGGAATGCTGCTGAGCCAGCCTGGGATTGGCGCTGATTGTCGAATTGCCGTCATCGGTGTGGCACGCGGTGCACACCTGCGAGGCGATCTGCTGGCCGCGGGCCGCGTTGGCCTTGTTCGCCGCCTTTTCCTGGGCCATGGCCGGCATGGTCACCGCCCCGGCGAGCACCGCAAGCACGGCTGCGCAACCACGCCGCATCGACATTTTCATTGCATGCCTTTGATGGTTGAAACGCCTCGACCAGATCGACCGCCCCTGCGAACTCCTGCATCGCCGAGGCCACCGATGGAACATCTGGCCGCTTCGCAAAGCCGCGTATTCTACCGAAGTCCAGCCACTCGACCGTCGCTTCCCTTGGCGCTGTTCCACTCCGCCCGTTTCGTCACATCGGTCGCCGAACTGCACGCGATCGCCCCGCCCGGGCTGCCGGAAATCGCCTTTGCCGGACGCTCCAATGCCGGCAAATCGACGGTCATCAACGTCCTGACCCAGCAAAAGCGGCTGGCATTCGCGAGCAAGACTCCGGGCCGCACGCAACTGCTGAATTTCTTCGCTCTGAGCGAAAAGGATGAGCACGGCGAGCGGGTCGACCGCGGCTTGCTGGTAGATCTCCCAGGCTACGGTTACGCGAAGGCGGATGCCGGTCAACGAGCCACCTGGGACGAACTCGTCGGCGGCTACGTGCGCGAACGCCAGTCACTGATCGGCATCGTCCTCGTCATGGATGCGCGCCGACCGTTCATGCCTGGAGATGACGCTTTGCTGCGGTTCGTCGACCGCCGCGGTTGCCTGTTGCACTTCCTGCTCAACAAATCGGACCAGCTGGGCACCAGCGAGAAGAGAACCGCCCTGGCGACGGCGCAGAAAAGTGCCGCGGCGATCGGACCACGGGCCAGTGCGCAACTGTTCTCCGGACTCAAACGCGAGGGGATCGAGGAGCTGACGGAAACTTTGACGCGCTGGCTCTTCGCCTGATGCGAAGGCGACCCGTATCATGCGTGCCAAAAAAGAGCCCCGGAACGAAGTCCGGGGCCGCAATGCCTCAGTGACTGAAGGCACCCGCTCAGGGAGGTTAAAGCGGGAGACGACGGAAAAACCATCATCTCCGTCAGACGATAGCGAACACCGTTCACAACTTCGAGCTGGGAATTCCCCTCATGCAGATCCTCGGCCAGTTTCCCGCCGTACGCATGCGCCGCATGCGTCGCGACGATTTTTCCCGCCGCCTGATGCGCGAGAACGTGCTGACAGCGGACGATCTCATCTACCCGGTGTTCGTGTTGGATGGCGACCGCCGGCGCGAAGCCGTGGCCTCGATGCCTGGCGTGGAACGCCTCTCGGTCGATGCACTTCTGCCCGTCGCCGAGGAGTGCGTGAAGCTCGGTATTCCGGTCATGGCGCTGTTTCCTGTCATCGATCCCGCGCTGAAGTCTCCCGAGGGCACCGAGGCGACGAACGAGAATGGGCTGGTGCCGCGCGCGGTCCGGGCACTGAAACAGCGCTTTCCTGAACTGGGAATCCTGACCGATGTGGCGCTGGATCCGTTCACGACGCATGGCCAGGATGGCCTGATCAACGACGACGGCTACGTGCTGAACGACGAGACGATCGCGGTGCTGGTGCAGCAGGCGCGCGTCCAGGCACAGGCCGGCGTCGACATCGTGGCGCCGAGCGACATGATGGATGGCCGCATCGGCGCGATCCGGCAGGCCCTCGAAGCCGACGGGCATATCCACACCCGCATCATGGCGTACTCGGCCAAGTACGCGAGCGCGTTCTACGGCCCGTTCCGAGACGCGGTCGGGTCTGCGCCGAACCTCGGTCGATCGAACAAGATGGTTTATCAGATGGATCCGGCGAACACCGATGAGGCGCTCTGGGAAGTCGGCCTCGATCTTGCCGAAGGCGCCGACATGGTGATGGTCAAACCAGGCATGCCCTATCTCGACATCGTGCGGCGAGTGAAGGACACCTACCGCGCGCCGACATTCGTCTACCAGGTGAGCGGTGAATACGCGATGCTGAAGGCGGCCGCCGACAATGGCTGGCTCGACGAGAAGAAGGTCGTGCTGGAATCCCTGCTCGGCTTCAAGCGTGCCGGGGCCGACGGCGTGCTGACCTACTTCGCGCTCCCAGTGGCGCGCTGGCTGCACGATCACCGCTGAAGAACGAGCGGCCGTGAAGTGGATTGAAGTCGGCGCACAACGGGCGATTGAACTCGCCGCAGAGCCTGCCGGCCATCCGGTCGACGGCTTTCTCTGGCTTGACGTGCTGCACGACGAAGCGATCGCTGATCCGGAGAGCGTGCGCGATGCGGTGCATCGCGTGTCCGCCGTCCGCCTGCACGAACTGCACCTGCAGGACGCGGCGAACCTGCAGCATCCCTCCTACTTCGACAGCACCAGCGAATACGACATGCTGGTATTCCGCAAGCTGGCGATCGGCGAGTTCCTGCCACTGGAGGAGAAGGGCGGCAAAGCCGACCAGCGGCGAATGCTGCAGGAAATCGTCACGCGGCCGATCACCTTTTTCGTGCTGGACCGACTGCTGGTCACGGTACGGCAGGGGAGCAGCAAGACGATCGAGCAGGTGCGCCAACGTCTGCTCGATCCGCGCATTCGCGCTGAATCGGCATCGGGCGACAGGTCACGGCTGCCGAAGTCACCCGGCGAGCTGATGCTGCGCATGCTCAACGGCATGGTCGATCGCTATCTCGAGCTGCGCGAACCACTGTCAGAGCGCCTGGATCGATGGCAGCGTGACCTGCTCGATCCGCGCCGGCCATTCAACAACTGGTCCGCACTGCTTGAAGCGCGCATCGAGCTGCGCAAGCTGGAGAATCTGTGCGAGGGGCAGTACGACGCGCTGACCGAACTGCGCGACTCCTACCTAGAGGAAACGCCGGATGCCAGCGTCAACGACGCTTACCTGGTGCGGCTCAATGACGTTCTTGAGCACATCCAGCGCGTGCTGCATCACGCGCGGCGCCTCGAGGCCTCGGCGGAGTCGGCCGTGCAACTGCACTTCTCGGCCAACACGAACCAGACCAACGAGACGATGCGCAAGCTGACCGCGATAGCGGCGATCTTTGCGCCGCTGACGCTGATCACCGGCATCTTCGGGATGAACTTCACATTCATGCCGTTGCTGCGCGAGATGCACGGCTTCTGGTGGACCCTCACGGGCATGGCGACGATCGTCATCATCATGCTGCTGTTCTTCTGGGCACGCCGCATCATTGATCGACCGCGTACGCCCCGTCCACCGCGCTGGCTACGCTGATTCAGCGAGTCAGGCCGCAACCGGTATAAAACGCGCCGTTGACGGCGGCAACGACCCGTCGGCCGAACGCCGCCTCGGACATCGTGTCGCTGCACAGTCCGTCGCTGAACTCGACACGTACACGCCCGCCGCCGGCGCTCGCCTCGAATGTCGCGGTCGACCCGCCCGCCCTCCAGGCCGCGGCCGGCCACGTCAATACGCCGTCCATCGTGCGGAAGCTCGCCGACTTGCCGTCGAGCACGAAGCCCCATGAGGGCTCGTTGCCCGCCGCCCACGCGCGCGCGCCGCCGGGAATATTGGACGGACGCTCGGCACAGGAGGCCACCCAGCCCAGCGCGCGATGCAACTGCGTGGCCGTCACACGACCCTCCTCCACATAGCCCGTGATCTCCAGGTAGATCCCACGCAGAGGCTCAGCCGACTGCTGCCAGCGCTGCTGAATGGCGGCAGACAGAACGCGGCCCGGCGTGGCATCGATGAACGGAAGGCCGCGGGCGTCCAAGACAGACACCTTGCCGTGTCCCACGCAGGCGCGGAACAGCCACTTGTTCGACTCATAGCGCGCAAAGCCAGCAATTGAAGCGTTGGGCGGCGCGTCGGCAGCGAGGACTGGGCCAAGCCCCAACGTCGTCATCAGCGCACCAAGCGCCCTCCTCATCCGTCAGCCTCCCCTGGGTCTGCGTTGGTTGCCAGCCGCGTGAGTTCGCGGCGATCACGTTTTGACGGGCGGCCCTTGATCGCGATGGCCGGCTCGGGAGCCAGTCGGCGGGCTTCAGCGCGTCGCAGGCGGCGCTCGCGGCTCGCGTCCGTCTCCTCGTAAAGCTGTTGCGCCACCGCCGCCGGGCCGCGGGTCTCCGAGAGTTCGCGAATCGAGGCCTCGATGCGTTCGTCGCCGCGCTGAATCGCGATCAGTTCGCCCACCTTGAGACTCCGCGCCGGCTTCACCCGTTGTCCGCCAATCACGACCTGCCCGCGCTCGACCGCTTCGGCCGCCAGCGAACGCGTCTTGAAGAAACGCGCGGCCCACAACCACTTGTCGATGCGGACCACGCCGCGCCTTTCCTTGGCGGCCATACGGCGATCAGGCATCCCGGGCGACGCGAGCAGCCAGCGGCTCAAGCCATGAGCGGCGGCTGCGTCTCGTCAGCCACCCACCGCAGGTACGACGCCAGACCGGCCGATACCGGCATCGCGATGATCTCGGGAACCTCGTACGGGTGCAGCGCCCGGATGGCCTGTTCAATTTCCGCGTAGCGCTCGCGCGTGGTCTTGATCAGCAGCGGCACCTCAGTCACGCGCTCAAGGGCACCCTGCCATCGGTACACCGATTCCACCGACGCGAGCCGGTTCACGCAGGCCGCGAGGCGCTGTTCGACGATCGTACGGGCGATGCGGTCCGCCACCTCGACGTCAGGGCAGTTCGTCAGGACGACCAGCACGTTGTCGATCATTTGAGCAGGCGGCGACGCGTCAGCGCCAGCGCAATCGCGAAGCACGCCGCGCCCCAGATCCCCAGCAACACCACGTCGCGCAGCAGGTGTTCGGGCCAACGGCCGAGCGCGAGCGGACGCACCAGGTTGACCGCAGCGGTCATCGGCAGCCATTCCGCCACGGCGCGCAGCCAGTCGGGCAACTGCGACAGAGGGAAGTACACCCCCGAGAGGAATACCAGCGGCATGACAACGACCGTGAAGTAGTTCGACAGCAGATCGTAGCTGCGCGCCACGGCATTGACGATCAGTGCCATGGCGGCGAACACCAGCGCGATGAAGAACGACGCGGGCAGCACCAGCAGCGACAACGGCTCGCGGGCGATGCCGAGCAGCCAGATCATCAGCAGGATGCACAACGCCGTGAAGGTCGCCTTGCTCGCAGCCCACACCAGTTCGCCGAGCAGAACATCGTCCACCGCCAGTGGCGTGTGCAGGATCGCATCCCAGGTCTTCTGGATTTGCATGCGCGAGAACGCGCCCCACAGCGACTCGAACTTGGCGGAGTACATGACGCTCATCGCGATCGACCCGCTGGCGAGGAACTGCAGGTACGAAACACCATCGATCTCCGGCAGCAGGCTGCCGAGTCCGTAGCCGAAGGCGGCAATGGTCAGCAGCGGCTCGACCACGTTGGTCAGCAGCCGTTCGACGAACAGCTTGCGCCAGACCAGGAAGTTGCGCCGCCACACCGGCACGAAGCGCCACGACAGACGCGGCAGCGACCACGCCGAGTACGGAGCCGAGGGCGACGCGGTGTTGGCACTCATGATTCGTCGCGCATTTCGCGGCCCGTCAGCTTCAGGAAAAGATCCTCGAGGTTGGCGGGCCGGTGAAGATAGCGCAGGCCCGGCTGCAGTTCGAGCGCCTGCAGCGCCCGGCTGGAGTCAGTCGCATAGCAGAACACGGTCTCGCCGGTCACCTCTAGGCGCGAAACCAGCGATCGGCCCACGCGCTGTGCCCAGTCCCCCGCGCCGTCCCCGTAAACCTCCAGCACCTGCGGCTCGATGTAAGCGCGGATCAGTTCCCGCGGTTCACCCTGCGCGATCATGCGGCCGTGATCGATGACGGCCAGCCGGTGGGCCAGGCGCTCGGCTTCGTCCATGAAGTGCGTCGTCAGCAGGATCGTCTTGCCGCGCGCCAGCAGCGCCTTCAGCCGTTCCCAGATCAGATGACGCGCCTGCGGGTCCAGCCCGGTGGTCGGCTCGTCCATGAAGATCAGGTCGGGGTCGTTGACCAGGGATCGCGCCAGCGTCAGGCGCCGTTTCATGCCGCCGGAAAGCTCGCTGATCCGTGCATCCTTCTTGTGGCCGAGGCTCGCGAATTCGAGCAACCGCAGGCAGTCGATCACGCATCTCGACGTCGCCCAGTCCGTAGTAACGGCCGTAGACAACAAGATTCTCGGTGACGGTGAAGTCCGGATCAAGATTGTCGATCTGCGGCACCACGCCGACGCGGATGCGCGCACGCCGCGCCTCGCGTGGCACCGGCTCACCTACCAGGTGGATGGTGCCGCCGTCGGGCTGCGTCAGACCGAGGCAGCAGCGCAGCGTCGTCGTCTTGCCGGCACCGTTGGGACCCAGAAGGGCATAACACTCGCCCCGCCGTATCGAGAACGACAGCCCGTCGACCACCGGCGCGCCGCCGTAGACCTTGCGCAGCTCGCGCACGGCCAGCACTTCATCGACAAGCACGGCGGGCGCAACGGCCGTATCCATGGGACCCATAAAAGCAAAAGGCCTGCCGCAGGGCAGGCCTTTGCAGTCTATCCCAGCCGTTATCAGCTGGCTTCGATCGACTCTTCCTTCGCGACCGGTTGCGGGCGATCGACCAGTTCCATGTAGGCCATCGGCGCGTTGTCGCCGACCCGGAAGCCCATCTTCAGGATGCGGGTGTAGCCGCCGTTGCGCGTCTTGTAGCGCGGCCCGATCTCGCTGAAGAGCTTCACTACCATCTCGCGGTCGCGCAGGCGATTGAACGCGAGGCGCTTGTTGGCCACCGTGGGTTCACGACCCAGCGTGATCAGCGGCTCGACGACTCGCCGCAGCTCCTTGGCCTTCGGCACCGTCGTCTTGATGGCTTCGTGGCGCAGCAGCGAGTTGGTCATATTGCGCAACATCGCCAGCCGATGGCTGCTGGTGCGGTTGAGTTTCCGCAGTCCGTGTCCGTGACGCATCGTTCTTCCTTTCAGTCTTTAACCGCCCGCAGGTCGGGCGGTTGTTGATCCGACTCTTCGATCCCTCGCGGGCGGGTCGGTTGGCTTTCCTGGTGCGGTGTCTCCGCTCCTCTCCTCGCTATAGCCAGTTCAAGCACGGCCAATCTTGTCTTCGGCCCGGCTCGCCTTGCGAGTCTTGATTTCGCTTCGCGAAGTTGGCCTGCGACGGAACTGGCCGCGCTAAAACTCCTTACTTGTCCAGGCCTGCAGGCGGCCAGTTCTCCAGCTTCATGCCCAGCGTGAGGCCGCGGGCGGCCAGCACTTCCTTGATCTCGTTCAACGACTTGCGGCCCAGGTTCGGCGTCTTCAGCAGCTCATTCTCGGTCCGCTGGATCAGGTCGCCGATGTAATAGATGTTCTCGGCCTTCAGGCAGTTGGCCGAACGCACCGTCAGCTCCAGGTCGTCGACCGGACGCAGCAGGATCGGATCGACCTGCGGCGAACGCGCTGCTGCCGCGGCTGACGTCTCCGTCATGCCTTCGAGGGCACCGAACACCTGCAACTGGTCCATCAGGATGCGGGCCGACTGGCGCACGGCTTCCTCCGGCGTCATCGCGCCGTTGGTCTCGATAGTCATCACCAGCTTGTCGAGGTCAGTGCGCTGTTCGACGCGGGCGGCTTCGACGGCGTACGACACGCGCTTGACCGGCGAGAACGACGCGTCCATCACGATGCGGCCGATCGTCTTGGAATGGTCGTCACGGAATGCGCGGACATTGCCCGGGACATAGCCGCGACCTTTTTCAACCTTGACCTGGAGCTCGAGGCGACCGCCACCGGATAGGTGCGCGATCACGTGATCCGGATTGACGATCTCGACGTCGTGCGGCAGCTCGATGTCGCTCGCAGTCACGATGCCCTCGCCTTCCTTGCGTAGCGTCAGCGTGACTTCGTCGCGGTTGTGCAGCTTGAACACGATGCCCTTCATGTTCAGCAGGATGTCGACGACGTCCTCGCGCACACCATCGACGGTCGAATATTCGTGGACGACGCCAGTGATCTGCGCTTCGGTCGGCGCGTAGCCGACCATCGACGACAGCAGGATGCGGCGCAGTGCGTTGCCGAGCGTGTGGCCGTAGCCCCGCTCGAATGGTTCCATCGTGACGATGGCGGAGTTCGGCCCGATCGCTTCGACTTCGATCGCGCGCGGCTTCAGGAGTGCAGTACCTGTCATTTGAGACGATCCCTTCAATACCCTCGGCTCGTTACACCGATAAGGCTGATGGTCAGGGCTGTAAGGAGTGGGAAACGGCCGCCCCGAAGAAACCGAGTCGCCGGACCGCGCAGCGGGCCGGCGCCCCCGAACATTTATCGCGAGTACAACTCGACGACCAGCGATTCGTTGACGTCCTGCGCAACTTCGCCGCGGTCCGGCAGCTGCTTGAACTTGCCTTCCAGCTTCTTGGGGTCGACATCAACCCAGGAGGGGAAGCCCGACTGCTCCGCCAGAGTCAGAGCTTCCTGGATACGGCCCTGCTTCTTGGCCTTCTCGCGCACGGTGATCACATCACCGGCCTTGACCAGCATCGACGGAATACCCGCGGTCTCGCCATTGAGCGCGATCGCACGGTGCCCAACCAGCTGTCGTGCCTCGGCACGCGTGGCACCGAAGCCCATGCGGTAAACGACATTGTCCAGGCGCGATTCGAGCAGCATGATCAGGTGCTCGCCCGTATTGCCCTTGCGGCGCGAGGCTTCCTGGTAGTAGCGGCGGAACTGGCGCTCGAGCACGCCGTACATGCGCTTGACCTTCTGCTTCTCACGCAGCTGCGTGCCGTAGTCCGACTGGCGCGCACCCGAAGTGCGGCCGTGCTGACCCGGCTTCGAATCCGCCTTCGCCTTCGAATCGAAGGCGCGACGCGAACTCTTGAGAAACAGATCGGTGCCCTCGCGGCGCGAGAGCTTCAGTTTTGGTCCGGTATAGCGTGCCACTTCAGTCTTCCTTTCATCCTGCGGACTCGCCGCATTAAGTCACCGCTCGTTGGCGGCGACACCAAGGCAGTTACCTGCCTTTGCAATGAAAAATTCGTCTGGCTCCGCCAGCGAATTTTTCTAACTATTCACGCGAAAGTAGGTTTGTACTTTCGCGTGCTCAAACGCGACGTCGCTTCGGAGGCCGCACACCGTTGTGCGGAACCGGTGTGATGTCCTGGATCGACGTGACGCGGATGCCGATCGCGTTCAGTGCACGCACCGACGACTCGCGGCCCGGGCCCGGGCCGGTGATGCGCACCTCGAGGTTCTTGATGCCGTGTTCCTGGGCAGCCCGGCCGGCGTTCTCGGCCGCCACCTGCGCCGCGAACGGCGTGGACTTGCGCGAGCCCTTGAAGCCCTGGCCGCCGGAGCTGGCCCATGACAGTGCGTTGCCCTGACGATCGGTGATCGTGATGATCGTATTGTTGAACGACGCGTGCACGTGCGCGATGCCGTCCGAGACGACCTTCTTGACCTTCTTGCGCGCGCGCTGCTGGGCAGCGACCTGCTGGGCTGAGGGATTCTTCGCCATGAATTAGGTTCCTTTCTTCAACGACACGCCGGCCTTGCGCGGGCCCTTTCGCGTGCGCGCGTTGGTACGCGTGCGCTGGCCGCGCACCGGCAGGCCACGGCGATGACGGACACCGCGATAGGTGCCGAGGTCGATCAGGCGCTTGATCGACAGCTGGATCTCGCGACGCAGGTCGCCTTCGACCGTCGAACGCGCGATCTCCTCGCGAATGCGCTCCAGCTCGGCGTCGTTCAGTTCCTTCACCTTCTTGGTGTGGGGAACCGCGGCGGCGTCGAGGATCGCGCGCGCCTTGGCGCGGCCGATGCCATAGATCGCCGTCAGGCCGATCTCGGCGTGCTGATGCGGCGGGATGTTGATACCGGAAATTCGAGCCATTCTGTTTCTCCGCTTAGCCCTGGCGCTGCTTGTGACGCGGATCCGTGCAGATCACGCGCACGACCCGCTTGCGCCGGATGATCTTGCACTTGCGGCACATCTTCTTGACGGAAGCCATCACTTTCATCTTGTTCTCCAACCGCGCTACTTGGCGCGGAACACTATGCGGGCCCGTGAAAGGTCATAAGGCGTCAGTTCCACGGTGACCTTGTCGCCCGGCAGGATGCGGATGTAGTGCATCCGCATCTTTCCGGAGATATGCCCCAGCACCACATGCCCGTTCTCGAGCTTCACCCGGAACGTGGCGTTCGGGAGATTCTCGAGAATCTCCCCTTGCATCTGGATCGCGTCGTCCTTGGCCATCGCGTTCCCGGCGTCAGCGCGGCAGCTGCCCGCCGAAGCCCTTGAAATTGGTCTTCTTCAGCAGCGACTCGTACTGGTGCGTCATCAGGTAAGCCTGCACCTGCGCCATGAAGTCCATCGTGACCACGACCACGATCAGCAGCGACGTGCCGCCAAAGTAGAACGGCACCGAGAAGCGTGCGTTCAGGAACTCGGGCACCAGGCAGACAAACGTGATGTAAATGGCGCCGGCCAGCGTCAGCCGCATCAGGATCTTGTCGATGTAGCGCGCGGTCTGATCCCCCGGCCGGATGCCCGGCACGAAGGCTCCGCTCTTCTTCAGGTTGTCCGCCGTCTCCTTGCTGTTGAAGACGAGCGCCGTATAGAAGAAGCAGAAGAATACGATCAGCGCGGCGTACAGGAACATGTAGAGCGGCTGCCCCGGCGACAACGAAGCGGCCAGATCGCGGATCCAGCGCGTCGCATCGCCAGTCGTGAACCAGCTCGCCAGCGTCGCCGGGAACAGGATCAGCGACGACGCAAAGATCGGCGGGATCACGCCCGACATGTTGAGCTTCAGCGGCAGGAACGAGCTCTGGCCGCCGTAGATCTTGTTGCCGACCTGCCGCTTCGCGTAGTTCACCGTGATCTTGCGCTGGCCGCGCTCGACGAACACCACGAACGCGGTGACAACCACGATCAGCGCGATGATGAAGATCGCGGCGAGCGGGCTGATGCCGCCGGTGCGAACCAGTTCGAACAGGCCGCCGATCGCCGTCGGGAGGCCCGCTACGATGCCGGCGAAGATCAGGATCGAAATCCCGTTGCCCAGGCCGCGCTCGGTGATCTGTTCACCCAGCCACATCAGGAACATCGTGCCCGTGACGAGCGACACCACGCAGATGAACCGGAACATCATGCCCGGATCGAGCACCAGGCCCTGCTGTGACTCCAGGGCAACCGAAATGCCGATCGCCTGGAAGATCGCCAGACCCAGCGTGCCGTAGCGTGTGTACTGTGTGATCTTGCGGCGGCCCGATTCGCCTTCCTTGCGCAACGCCTCGAGCGAGGGCAGCACGTAGGTCAGCATCTGCATGATGATCGACGCCGAGATGTACGGCATGATCCCCAGCGCAAACACCGAGAAGCGCGACAGCGCGCCACCCGAGAACATGTTGAACAGGCCGAGGATGCCGCCCTGCTGCGAATTGAAGAGCTGGCGCAACTGGTCCGGGTCAATGCCGGGCACCGGGATGTGCGTCCCGATGCGGTAGACCAGCAGCGCAAGCAGCAGGAAGAACAGCCGGCGCTTGAGGTCGCCGTACTTTCCGGTGCTGCCGATCGTCGTCGATGCGCTGGTTGCCACGCGGGAATGTCCTGTCTACGTCAGCCGAGGCCGATCACTGCTTTTTCGATGGCGCTTTTTCGGCCGACTTTTCGGCCGGCTTGTTCACCGCCGCCTTGATCGCGGCCGCCTTGTCCGCGATCGCTTTCTTTGCTGCTGCCTTCTTCGCCGTGTCCGGCATCACCACCATTTCGGCCACCGAGCCGCCCGCCGCTTCGATCACGGCCTTTGCGCCCTTGGTGACGCCGATACCACGCACTGTGACCTTGCGCGAGAGTTCACCGGTCTTCACGACGCGAGCGTCCAGAGCCAGCGACGAGACGATGCCCGCCTGCTTCAGGACGGCGAGATCAATTTCGTCGACGCCCAGGCGCTGCAGATCAGCGAGGCGCACGACTTCGACGTAGCGCCGCGACAATGACGTGAAGCCACGCTTCGGCAGACGCCGGTACAGCGGCATCTGGCCGCCTTCAAAGCCGACCTTGTGGAAGCCGCCAGCACGGGACTTCTGGCCCTTGTGGCCACGGCCCGCGGTCTTGCCCCAGCCGGAGCCGATGCCACGACCGACACGATGGCGGGCACTCTTGCTACCGGCAGCAGGCTTCAGATTGTTGAGGCGCATCATGAACCCCCGTGCTTACTCGCCGACCCGAACCAGGTAGGCAACCTTGTTGATCATGCCGCGCACCGCGGGCGTGTCTTCCAGTTCACGGGTCTGGTGCATCTTCTTGAGCCCCAGCCCGAGGACCGTCGCCTGATGCGACACCTTGGCGGAAATGGGGCTCTTGACCAGCGTGACCTTGAGCATCTTCTTCATCGTCTGTCTCCGGCTCAGCCGAACATTTCCTCGACTGTCTTGCCACGCTTGGCGGCGATTTCAGCCGGCGTGCGCAGCTTGCTCAGCGCGTCGAGCGTGGCACGCACCAGGTTGTACGGATTGGTCGAGCCGTGCGACTTGGCGACGATGTTGCGGATTCCCATGACGTCGAAAACTGCGCGCATCGGGCCGCCGGCAATGACGCCGGTACCTTCCGCCGCCGGCGACAGCATCACCCGCGACGCACCGTGCTTGCCTTCGACAAAGTGGTGCACCGTGCCGTTCTTCAGCGGCATCTTGGCCATGCTGCGGCGCGCCTTCTCCATGGCCTTCTGCACCGACACCGGCACCTCGCGGGCCTTGCCCTTGCCCATGCCGATGCGGCCGTCGCCATCGCCCACCACGGTCAGCGCCGCAAAACCCAGAATGCGACCGCCCTTCACCACCTTGGTGACGCGGTTGATCGCAATCATCTTTTCCTTGATGCCGTCGTCGCGGTCCTCGGAGACGACGCCCTTCGGTTGCACTCGTGCCATGTGCTGCCCCTTAGAACTTCAGACCGGCTTCACGCGCGGCATCCGCCAGCGCCTTGACCCGGCCATGGAATCGGTAGCCCGCGCGGTCGAAAGCCACGCTCTCGATGCCAGCCGCCTTCGCCTTCTGCGCGATGCGCGTACCGACGATCTTGGCGGCGTTGACATTGCCGCCGCGGCCCTTGGCCGACGCGAGTTGCGTGCGCACCTCGGGCTCGACCGTCGACGCCGAAACAATCACCTTGCCGCCATCGGCGGAGATGACGCTGGCGTAGATATGCACGTTGGTGCGATTGACCGTCAGGCGTTCGGTTTTCTGCAGCGCGATGCGGGCACGGGAGGCGCGCGCGCGACGCAGACGGGTTTCCTTTTTCTCGATCATGGTTGACCTCTCGCCGCCTACTTCTTCTTGGTCTCTTTGATGACCACGGTTTCATCGGCATAACGCACGCCCTTGCCCTTGTAGGGCTCCGGCGGCTTGTAGCCGCGAACTTCCGCTGCCACCTGACCGACCTTCTGCTTGTCCGAGCCCTTGATCAGGATCTCGGTCTGGGTCGGTGTCTCGCACTTCACCCCCGCGGGCATCTGGTGGACGATCGGATGCGAGAACCCCAGCGACAGATTGAGCTTGTCGCCCTGGGCCTGCGCGCGATAGCCGACGCCGACCAGCGAAAGCTTCTTTTCGAAGCCTTTGGACACACCGTGGACCATGCCCGCGACCAGCGCGCGCATCGTTCCGCTCATCGCGTTCGCTTCGCGGGACTCGTCGGCAGCGGCAAACGACACCTGGCCGTCCGCCATTTCAATCTTCACCCGGCTCGACAGCGCCTGCTGCAACGTGCCGAGTGGGCCCTTGACGGTGATGTGGCTGGGGCTGATCTGCACATCGACGCCCTTGACCACTGTCACCGGAATTCGTGCAACTCGAGACATGTTCTTCTTCCTCCGCCCGTTACGCCACGTAGCAGAGCACTTCGCCACCGACACCCTGGCTGCGCGCCTTGCGGTCGGTCATCACCCCGCGCGAGGTCGAGACGATCGCCACGCCCAGACCGTTCATCACGGCCGGGATGTCGTCGCGCCCCTTGTAGACGCGCAGACCGGGGCGCGAAACGCGCTCGAGGCTCTCGATGACGGGACGACCGGCGTAGTACTTCAGGCCGATGCGCAGTTCCGGCTTGCCGTCATTGGCATGGACCTGGAAGCCCTCGATGTAACCCTCGTCCTTAAGGACCTGGGCGATCGCGACCTTGACCTTCGACGATGGCATCGCGACTTCCGGCTTCTCCACCCGCTGTGCATTGCGGATGCGGGTCAGCATGTCGGCGATGGGATCACTCATGCTCATGTGCGTTTCCTCGCTTACCAGCTGGCCTTGGTCAGGCCCGGAATGTCACCGCGCATCGCGGCTTCGCGGATCTTCGCTCGCGCCAGGCCGAACTTGCGGAACGTGCCACGCGGACGCCCGGTCAGCGCGCAGCGATTGCGCAGCCGCACCGGGCTGGAATTGCGCGGCATCGCCTGCAGCCGCTTCATCGCGTCCATGCGCTCGTCCATGGAACGCGTCTGGTCGTCGATGATGCTCTTCAGCTCGGCGCGTTTGGCAGCGTGCTTCTTCACTGCGGCTTCGCGCTTCGCTTCGCGGTTTACCAATGCGAGTTTCGCCATATATCCCTCGCCTACTAATTGCGGAACGGGAACCGGAAGGCAGCCAGAAGCGCCTTGGCTTCGTCGTCCGTCTTCGCAGTCGTCGTGATGCTGATATTGAGGCCCCGGAGCTTGTCGATCTTGTCGTACTCGATCTCGGGGAAGATGATCTGTTCCTTCAGGCCGATGTTGTAGTTGCCACGGCCATCGAAGGCGCGGCCCGACACGCCGCGGAAGTCACGCACGCGCGGCAGAGCAACCGTCACCAGGCGGTCGAGGAACTCGTACATGCGTTCGCCGCGCAGCGTCACCATCGTGCCGATTGCCAGACCCTCGCGGATCTTGAAGTTCGCAATCGCCTTGCGTGCCTTGGTCACGACCGGCTTCTGTCCGCCGATCTTGGTCAGATCGCCGACCGCCATGTCGATGTTCTTCTTGTCGTTGACCGCTTCGCCGACGCCCATGTTGAGCGTGATCTTCGAGATGCGCGGTACCTGCATCACGGTCTTGTAGCCGAACTTGCCCATCAGTTCGGGAACGATCTTCTCGCGGTACTGGGCCTGCAAACGAGCCATGTCCGGTTCCCCTTACTGCTTGGCGCCGACGACGACGCCGCTGCTCTTGAAGACGCGCATCTTCTTGCCGTCGACGACTTTGATGCCAACGCGGTCACCCTTGCTGGTGGCCGGGTTGAACAACATCACGTTGGACTGGTCGATGGGCATCGTCTTGTCGGTGATGCCGCCCGCCACGCCCTTCATCGGGTTCGGCCGGACGTGCTTCTTGACCACGTTGACGCCCTCGACGACCAAATGCGAGGTGTCGACACGGCGCAGCACGACTCCGCGCTTGCCCTTGTCCTTGCCTGCGATGACGACGACTTCGTCGCCCTTGCGGATACGTTCCATGTCCGCGCTCCCCTTACAGAACTTCCGGCGCCAGCGACACGATCTTCATGAAGCGCTCGGTACGCAACTCGCGCGTGACCGGCCCGAAGATGCGGGTGCCGATGGGCTCCAGCTTGGCGTTGAGAAGGACCGCCGCGTTGTTGTCAAATTTGATGGCCGAGCCGTCGCCACGACGCAGGCCCTTGGCGGTGCGCACGACAACTGCGCTATAGACCTCGCCCTTCTTCACGCGACCGCGCGGCGCGCATTCTTTGATCGTCACCTTGATGACGTCGCCGATGTTCGCGTAGCGGCGCTTGGAGCCGCCCAACACTTTGATACACATCACCGAACGTGCGCCGGTGTTGTCGGCGACGTCGAGCATCGTCTGCATCTGAATCATGGCTTTTCGATCCCAACTTGAACCGCCGGCCGCTTGCGCGACACGATGGCCAGTCTTGGGCCCGTCCGGGTTGAGGAACCTGCCGCACGTTCGCCCTGTACCCCGCCCGCCGGCGGGGGGACGAAGCGCACCTGCACGCTCCGGAAAACTGCTCTGACTACGCCTGCCCAACACTCGCCGCGACCGGAGCCGAACCCCGAAAACGGCAAGCCAAAAAGTATATCCGATCTTGCGGCAGTGCCGCAAGCACTAGATCGCCTGTGCCGCCTCGACGACGCGCGTCACGGTCCAGCTCTTCGTCCGCGACAGAGGACGCGACTCGGCGATCTCGACGATGTCGCCCTCGTTCAGGGCATCGGTGCCGTCATGGGCGTGGTACTTGTTCGACTTGACCACGTACTTGCCGTAGACGGGGTGCTTGACCCGGCGCTCGACTAGGACTGTCACTGTCTTGTCCATCTTGTTGCTGACGACCTTGCCGACGAGGGTACGGGTCAGCTTCTTCTTTTCTGCGTTCATTTGGCGGCTGCTTTCTGCGCCAGCACGGTGCGCACCCGCGCGATGTCGCGCCGGGTCTGACGGATCTGGCTGGTGTTCTGCAACTGCTGCGTGGCTTTCTGCATGCGCAACGAAAAGTGCGCCTTCTGCAGTTCCTGCAGCTCCTTGGTCAGCGCGTCAGCGTCCTTCGCGCGCAATTCCTTGACGTTCATCGTCAGTCTCCTCAGGCGCCGAGCTGACGCACGACAAACGTCGTCTTCAGCGGCAGCTTTGCGGCCGCCAGCGCAAAAGCCTCGCGGGCCAGCGTTTCGGTGACCCCGTCCAGTTCATAGACGACATTGCCCGGCCGCACCTCGGCCACCCAGTACTCCGGGTTGCCCTTGCCGTTGCCCATCCGGACCTCTGCAGGTTTCTGCGAGATCGGCTTGTCGGGAAAAACGCGGATCCACACGCGGCCGCCGCGCTTGATATGGCGGCTGATGGCGCGACGGGCCGCTTCGATCTGGCGCGCTGTCAGGCGGCCGCGCTCGGTGACCTTCAGGCCGTACTCACCGAAGGACACGTTGGCGCCGCGCAGCGCCAGCCCGCGGTTGCGGCCCTTTTGCTCCTTGCGGTACTTGCGACGTGCAGGTTGCAGCATGACTTACTCTCCGTCTTTCGCGCCGCCTTCGGCCGGCGTCTTGGCCGCGACCTTGCGCACGCGCTTGACGACCGGCTTGGCCGCATCGTCCTTGGGCATTTCGGCCGGTGCAGCAGCCTCGGCAGGCGTCGCCGCTTCGGCGGGCTTGCGCGTGCTGCGCTTGGCCGGCGCCTTGCTCGCCGGACGGCTGTCCGGGCGACCTTCGCCACGGCGCGGACGACGCTCTTCACGGTCCGGCGCAGGCGTGGCATCGGCTGCAGCCGGTGCCTCGTTGCGGCCCAGCGTGTCGCCCTTGTAGACCCAGCACTTGACGCCGATCACGCCGTAGGTGGTCTTGGCTTCGGAGAAACCGTAGTCGATGTCGGCACGCAGCGTGTGCAGCGGTACGCGGCCTTCGCGGTACCACTCTGTGCGCGCAATCTCGATGCCGTTCAGGCGACCGGCGCTCATGATCTTGATGCCCTGGGCGCCCAGCCGCATCGCGTTCTGCATAGCGCGCTTCATCGCGCGGCGGAACATGATGCGCTTCTCGAGCTGCTGAGTGATCGAATCGGCGATCAATTGCGCATCGAGCTCCGGCTTGCGGATTTCCTCGATGTTGACGTGCACCGGCACGCCCAGCATCTTCTGCAGCGTCGTCTTCAGCGTCTCGATGTCCTCGCCCTTCTTGCCGATGACGACACCCGGGCGCGCCGAGTAGATCGTGATCCGGGCATTCTTGGCCGGCCGCTCGATGACGATGCGACTGACCGAGGCGCTGCGCAGCTTCTTGCGCAGGAAGTCGCGAACTTCGAGGTCCTCTTTCAACATCCGCGCAAACGCCGGCCCGGTGGCGAACCAGCGCGAACTCCAGTTACGCGAGACAGGGAGACGAAAGCCGGTGGGATTGATCTTCTGACCCATGGATCACCTATTTCTTCTTGGGTTTGGCATCACCGACCGTCACGAAGATGTGACAGGTCTGCTTGCCAATGCGTGCGCCGCGGCCCTTGGCCCGGGCGGCGAAACGGCGCAGCGTTGCCGCCTTTTCGACCTGGATGCCGGTGACACGCAGCTCGTCGATGTCGGCGCCGTCGTTGTGCTCGGCGTTGGCGATCGCCGACTCGAGCGCTTTCTTGATGATCCCGGCCGCCTTCTTCTGCGTGAAGCCGAGAATATTGAGCGCCTTGTCGACCGGCTTGCCGCGAATCAGGTCGGCGACCAGCCGGCCCTTCTGGGCCGAAAGTCGCACGCCGCGTACCGATGCAGTCGTTTCCATCGTCATCACCTTACTTCTTGGCCACAACGGCCTTCTTGTCCGTCGCGTGGCCCTTGAAGGTCCGGGTCAGCGCAAACTCGCCAAGCTTGTGGCCGACCATGTTTTCGTTGATATAGACCGGCACGTGCTGCTTGCCGTTGTGCACGGCGATGGTCAGGCCGATGAACTCCGGCAGGATCATCGAGCGGCGCGACCAGGTCTTGATCGGCTTCTTGTCGCGGGTCGCCTGCGCCGTTTCGACCTTCTTCAGCAGATGCCCGTCGACAAACGGGCCCTTTTTAAGAGAACGAGACATTCAGGACCCCTTACTTGCGATTACGGCGCTGCACGATCATCGTGTCGGTGCGCTTGTTGTTGCGGGTGCGGTAGCCCTTGGCCAGCTGACCCCACGGGCTGACCGGATCGCGCTTGGTGCCTGTGCGGCCCTCGCCACCACCGTGCGGGTGGTCGACCGGGTTCATCGCCACGCCGCGAACCGTCGGGCGCACGCCACGCCAGCGCATTGCACCGGCCTTGCCGATCTGGCGCAGGTTGTTCTCTTCGTTGCCGACCTCGCCGATCGTGGCGCGGCAATCGATCAGCACGCGGCGGATCTCGCCCGAGCGCAGGCGCAGCTGCGCGTAGGTTCCCTCTCGCGCTAGCAGTTGCACCGAGGTGCCCGCCGCGCGCGCCAGCTGCGCACCCTTGCCCGGCAGCATCTCGACGCAATGCACGGTCGTGCCCACGGGAATGTTCCGCAGCGGCAGCGTGTTGCCGACACGAATCGGCGCCTCGTTCCCGCTCATCAACTGGGCGCCGACCGTCACGCCCTTGGGCGCAATGATGTATCGCCGTTCACCGTCCGCGTAAACCAGCAGCGCAATGTGCGCCGAGCGGTTCGGGTCGTATTCCAGGCGCTCGACCTTGGCCGGCACACCATCCTTGCCGCGCTTGAAGTCGATCATCCGGTAGTGCTGCTTGTGACCACCGCCCATATGCCGCGTCGTGATGCGGCCGCTGTTGTTGCGTCCGGATGAGCGCGTCTTCTTCTCGAGCAGACCGGCGTAGGGCTTGCCCTTGTGCAACTTGTCGTTGACGACCTTGACCAGCCCGCGCCGGCCGGCAGACGTCGGTTTGACCTTGACGAGTGCCATTACTTCACCTCTTGCGCGAAGTTGATCTCCTGACCCTCTTTCAGGCTCACGTACGCCTTGCGCACGTTGCCGCGCTTGCCGGTGAATCGGCCAAAGCGCTTGCTCTTGCCCTTCTGGTTCAGGATGGAAACCTTGTCGACCTGCACCTTGAACAGCAGTTCGACAGCGGCCTTGACCTCCAGCTTGGTGGCGTCCTGCATCACGCGGAACGCGACCTGGTCGTTCTTCTCGCCGATCATCGTGCTCTTCTCGGAGACGATCGGCGCCAGCAGCACGCTGTACAGACGGTCCTGACGGGTAGAGATCATCCCCACATCTCCTCGAGCTTGGCGATCGCCGGCTTCGTCACGATCACCTTCTTGTAGTGGATCAGCGACAGCGGGTCCGCATAGCGCGGCTCGACGATCAGCACGTTCTTCAGGTTGCGCGAGGCGAGATACAGGTTCTCGTCGACCGCATCCGTGATGATCAGTACCGACTCCAGCCCCATCGCCTTCAGCTTCTCGGCGAGTTGCTTGGTCTTGGGCGAATCGACCGCCAGACCGTCGACAACGGCAATGCGGTCATCGCGTACCAGCTGCGACAGGATCGACGTCATCCCCGCGCGGTACATCTTCTTGTTGACCTTCTGCGAGAAGTTCTCGTCCGGCGAATTGGGGAAGGTTCGGCCACCGCCACGCCAGATCGGACTCGAGGTCATGCCGGCGCGCGCGCGGCCGGTGCCCTTCTGGCGCCAGGGCTTCTTGGTCGAGTGCTTGACCGTCGTGCGGTCCTTTTGTGCGCGCGTGCCCTGACGTGCATTGGCCTGGTAGGCCACGACGATCTGGTGCACCAGCGCCTCATTGAATTCACGGCCGAAAAGCGTCTCCGGCGCGGTCGTCGTGCCGGCAGCCTGGCCCTGGGCGTTCAAAAGCTTGAGTTCCATTGCGCCCTCTCCTTAGGCCTTGGCCGCTGACTTGGCCGCTGCTTTGGCCTTAGCGGCCGGGCGCACGATCACATTGCCACCGGCCGCTCCGGGTACCGCACCCCGAACCAGCAGCAGTCCGCGCTCGACATCGACACGCGCGACGACCAGATTCTGCGTGGTCCGCTGTTCGTCACCGAGGTGCCCCGCCATGCGCTTGCCTGGAAACACGCGGCCCGGATCCTGCCGGTTACCGATCGAGCCCGGAGCATTGGTGGAGACCGAGTTGCCATGGGTGGCGCGGTTGGACGAGAAGTGGTGGCGCTTGATTGCACCGGCAAAGCCTTTGCCGATCGTCACGCCGGTGACGTCAACCTTCTGGCCAACCGCGAAAAGGTCAAGGCCGATTGCAGTGCCGACCTTCAATTCACCGGCCTTGTCGGCATCGACCCGGAACTCGCGCAGTACCGAGCCCGCCTCGACGCCGGATTTGGCGTAATGGCCAGCCTGGGGCTTTGCAACACGGGAGGACTTGCGGGTGCCGTAGGCCACCTGAACCGCGGAGTAGCCGTCGGTCTCGGGTGTCTTCACTTGGCTGACGCGGTTGTTCGACACGTCGAGCACCGTGACCGGGACGGACTCGCCGTCATCCGTGAAGATGCGCGTCATGCCGACTTTCCGGCCCAATAGGCCGAGCGTCGAGCGAGCTTCGCTCATTCTTATCTCCATTCCCGGCTTCGATTGGCCAGGACCAAAATTTGTCGCTGCTGTCGGTCGCTGCTATGCGACCTGCGCTTTGCAGACTCTGCGGCCGGACTTTGCCGAGCCAAAGAGCCCAAGATTCTAACGGAAACGACCTGCCAGGAGCAAGTCGGGGCTTACTGAACCTTGATCTCGACGTCCACTCCGGCCGGCAGGTCGAGCTTCATCAGCGCGTCGACGGTCTTGTCGGTCGGATCGATGATGTCCATCAACCGCTGATGGGTGCGCATCTCGAGTTGGTCGCGCGACGTCTTGTTGACGTGCGGCGAGCGCAGGATGTCGAAACGCTGGATGCGCGTCGGCAGCGGGACGGGACCGCGCACGACAGCGCCGGTGCGCTTGGCGGTGTCCACGATCTCGAGCGCCGATTGGTCGATCAGCTTGTAATCGAACGCCTTCAGGCGGATACGGATACGTTGGCTTTGCATGTCAAATCCTTTTCAAAGAGCGAGAGGCCGGCCCCGGAAGGCCGGCCCGAAGTTCAAAGCACGCGTCCCGACTACTCGACGATCTTTGCCACGACGCCGGCGCCGACGGTGCGGCCGCCTTCGCGGATGGCAAAGCGCAGTCCTTCTTCCATGGCGATCGGCGCGATCAGCGCCACATCCATCTGGATGTTGTCGCCCGGCATCACCATCTCGGTGCCCGCCGGCAACTGGATCGAGCCGGTCACGTCCGTCGTGCGGAAGTAAAACTGCGGCCGATAGCCGTTGAAGAACGGCGTGTGACGGCCGCCCTCTTCCTTGGACAGCACATACACCTCGGCCTTGAACTTGGTGTGCGGCGTGATCGAGCCGGGCTTGGCCAGCACCTGGCCACGCTCGACTTCTTCGCGCTTGGTGCCGCGCAACAGCACGCCGACGTTGTCGCCGGCCTGGCCCTGGTCCAAGAGCTTCCTGAACATCTCCACCCCGGTGCAGGTGGTCTTCAGCGTCGGCTTGATGCCGATGATCTCGATCTCGTCGCCGACCTTGACGATGCCGCGCTCGATCCGCCCGGTCACCACGGTGCCACGACCGGAGATCGAGAACACGTCCTCGACCGGCATCAGGAAGGCGCCGTCGATCGCCCGCTCGGGGGTCGGGATGTAGCTGTCGAGGGCGTCGGCGAGCTTCATGATCGACTCTTCGCCGAGCTCGCCCTTGTCGCCTTCGAGCGCCATCTTGGCGCTGCCCTTGACGATCGGAATGTCATCGCCCGGAAACTCGTACTTGCTCAAGCAGCTCGCGCACTTCGAGCTCGACGAGCTCCAGGAGCTCGGCGTCGTCGACCATGTCGACCTTGTTCATGTAGACGATGATGTACGGCACGCCGACCTGGCGCGCCAGCAGGATGTGCTCGCGGGTCTGCGGCATCGGGCCGTCGGCGGCACTGACCACCAGGATCGCACCGTCCATCTGGGCAGCACCGGTGATCATGTTCTTCACGTAGTCGGCATGGCCGGGGCAGTCGACGTGCGCGTAGTGCCGGTTCTTGGTCTCGTACTCGACGTGCGCGGTGTTGATCGTGATGCCGCGCGCCTTCTCCTCCGGCGCCGCATCAATCTGGTCGTACGCCTTGGCCTCGCCACCAAACTTCTTGGACAACACCAGCGTGATCGCCGCCGTCAGCGTGGTCTTGCCATGATCCACGTGACCAATCGTCCCCACATTCACATGCGGCTTCGTACGCTCAAATTTGCCCTTAGCCATCTTATGTTCCTCAAAGAACGGTTGTTGATGTGTTCCTGATTACTTCGTTTTGGCGGAGATCACCGCCTCGGCGACGGTCTTCGGCGCCTCGGCGTAGTGCTTGAACTCCATCGTGTAGGTCGCACGGCCCTGCGTCAGCGAGCGGAGTGTCGTCGAGTAGCCGAACATCTCGGCCAGCGGCACCTCGGCGCGGATCGCCTTGCCGCCACCCGGAATATCGTCCATGCCCTGGATCACGCCGCGGCGCGACGACAGGTCGCCCATGACGTCGCCCATCTTTTCCTCGGGCGTCTCGACCTCGACCGCCATGATCGGCTCGAGCAGCGCCGGCGATGCCGCGCGCATGCCGTCCTTGAAACCCATCGACGCCGCCATCTTGAACGCGTTCTCGTTCGAGTCGACCTCGTGGTACGAGCCGAAGTGCAGCGTTACCTTGACGTCGACCACCGGATAGCCGGCAAGCACGCCGGCCTTCAGCGTTTCGTTGACGCCCTTCTCGACCGCGGGGATGTACTCGCGCGGCACGACACCGCCCTTGATCGCATCGACGAACGCGAAGCCGGTACCCGGCGTTCTGCGGTTCGAGCTTGAGCACGACGTGGCCGTACTGGCCGCGACCGCCCGACTGCTTGATGAACTTGCCCTCGGCGTTTTCCACGGTCTTGCGGATCGTCTCGCGATAGGCCACCTGCGGCTTACCGACCGAGGCGTCGACGCCAAATTCGCGCTTCATGCGGTCGACCAGGATCTCCAGGTGCAACTCGCCCATGCCCGAGATGATGGTCTGGCCGGACTCTTCGTCGGTGTGGACGCGGAAAGACGGATCTTCCTGCGCCAGGCGATTGAGCGCGATGCCCATCTTCTCCTGGTCGGCTTTGGTCTTCGGCTCGACCGCCTGGGAGATCACCGGCTCCGGGAAGATCATCCGCTCGAGCGTGATGACCTTGTCCGGGTCGCATAGCGTGTCACCGGTGGTCACGTCCTTCATGCCAACCGCGGCCGCGATGTCACCGGCGCACACTTCCTTGATCTCGTCGCGCTGGTTGGCGTGCATCTGCAACAGGCGACCGACGCGCTCCTTGCGGCTCTTGATCGAATTGATGACCGTGTCGCCGGACTTAAGCACGCCGGAATACACGCGCAGGAAGGTCAGCTGACCGACGTACGGATCGGTCATGATCTTGAACGCCAGCGCGGCGAACGGCGCCTCGTCATTGGCCGGACGCTCTTCGGACACGCCGCGATCGTTCTCGCCCATGACCGCCGGACGATCGATCGGGCTCGGCAGGTACTCGACAACCGCGTCGAGCATTGCCTGCACGCCCTTGTTCTTGAAGGCTGAGCCGCACAGCATCGGCGTGATTTCGTGCGCGATCGTGCGATGGCGCAGACCCTGCTTGATCTCGGCTTCCGTCAGCGCGATGCCCTCGAGGTACTTGTTCATCAGTTCCTCGTTGGCTTCGGCCGCCGCCTCGACCATCTTCTCGCGCCACTCCCTGGCCGTGTCGGCGAGCTCGGCCGGGATCTCGGCGTACTCGAACTTCATGCCCTTGGAAGCCTCGTCCCAGAAGATCGCCTTCATCTTGACGAGGTCCACCACGCCCTTGAAGTTGTCCTCGGCGCCGATCGGAATCTGAATCGCCACCGGGTTGGCCTTCAGGCGCAGGCGCATCTGGTCAAAGACCTTGAAGAAATTCGCACCGGTGCGGTCCATCTTGTTGACGAAGGCGAGCCGCGGAACACCGTACTTGTTGGCCTGGCGCCAGACGGTTTCCGACTGCGGCTGCACCCCACCGACAGCGCAGTACACCATGCAGGCGCCATCCAGCACCCGCATCGAGCGCTCGACCTCGATCGTGAAGTCGACGTGGCCCGGCGTGTCGATGATATTGATGCGGTGCTCGGGGAACGACAGATCCATCCCCTTCCAGAACGTGGTGGTCGCGGCCGACGTGATCGTGATGCCGCGCTCCTGCTCCTGCTCCATCCAGTCCATCGTCGCGGCGCCTTCATGCACCTCGCCGAGCTTGTGGTTGACACCGGTGTAGAACAGGATGCGTTCGGTCGTGGTCGTCTTGCCGGCGTCTATGTGCGCCGAGATGCCGATATTCCGATACCGCTCGATGGGGGTCTTGCGTGCCATAAGGCTCACCTAGTAAACCTCGCCGCGGGCCGACCTCAGGTCGGTCCGCACAGAAAATTTGTTAGAAGCGGAAATGCGCGAACGCCTTGTTCGCTTCTGCCATGCGGTGGACTTCCTCGCGCTTCTTCATTGCGCCGCCACGTCCCTCGGCGGCTTCGAGGAGTTCCCCCGCCAGACGCTGCGGCATGGACTTCTCGCTGCGCTTCTTCGCTGCCTCACGCAGCCAGCGCATCGCGAGCGCCATGCGACGGACCGGACGGACTTCGACCGGAACCTGGTAGTTCGCACCGCCGACGCGGCGGCTCTTCACCTCGACCATCGGCTTGACGTTCGACAGGGCGGCCGAAAACACTTCCAGCGCGTTCTTTCCCGCCTTGGTTTCAATCTGCGTCAGCGCGCCGTAGACGATGCGCTCGGCGACGGCCTTCTTGCCATCCAGCATGATCACGTTGACGAACTTGGTGATATCCGGCGAACCGAACTTCGGATCCGGCAGGATTTCACGCTTGGGTACTTCACGACGACGGGGCATTTCTCACCTCTTGCTGTCTTCAGTCGTTGGCGGGATCGACGGCGGTCTAGCCCGCGGAATGCGGCCCCATGGTGACGGGCCGCGACTTACTCGGCCGGCGCGCCCGCGGCTTTCCGCGACGACGCGCCCGCCCGGGGAAAACTAGGCGGCTTTCGGACGCTTGGCGCCGTACTTCGAACGCGACTGCTTGCGGTCCTTGACGCCTTGGGTATCGAGCGAACCGCGGACGATGTGATAACGCACCCCCGGCAGGTCCTTCACGCGACCACCACGGATCAGCACGACCGAGTGCTCCTGCAGGTTGTGGCCTTCGCCGCCGATGTACGAGATCACCTCGTAGCCGTTGACAAGGCGCACTTTCGCGACCTTGCGCAGTGCAGAGTTAGGCTTTTTCGGCGTCGTCGTGTAGACGCGCGTGCACACACCGCGCTTCTGCGGGCTGTTCTTCAGCGCCGGGCTCTTGCTCTTGATGCGGGTCGTTTCGCGCGGCTTGCGCACGAGCTGATTGATGGTTGGCATACGCGTCCGTGTTCAAAAACCAAAGGGCGCGCCGCGAAAACGCGACGCGCGAAAATTGTTGCTGCTGACCGGGACCGCAGTTATTGCTGCTTGCTTCGGCGGCGCGTGGTGCGCCTCGGACTCGACCCAGTCGCGGAAACTCGGCCCGGTAAACCGGGGGGCCTTGGCCAACACGATCCGAAAAACGGACCGCGCGGTCAGCGAAAGGGCGGGGCAAAGAGCGCAACGCCCAGGCGGGCGCCGAAAAGCTCGCCATTATCGCTAGCTGAGGGTCGCGGTGTCAAGGCGAGCCACCTAGGTTTCGAGAGTGTGCCCAAAAAACAAACGGCCCGCCGAAGCGGGCCGTTTGAG
>CAWBRW010000016.1:0-47624 GCA_963791235.1 uncultured beta proteobacterium
CGCGAGTAGTCCTGCATTCGCTGCTCGGCGAAGGCGGCCGAAAGACTCGGCAGCAATACCGTGCCGAGCGCCACACCGAGCAGAGCGGTCGGAAACTCCATCAGTCGGTCGGCGAACGCCAGCCACGTCACGCTGCCGGTCGTCAGGTGCGACGCGATGTTGGTGTTGATGATGATGCTGAGCTGCGCCACGGACACGGAAAACACGACCGGCACCATCAGGCTCACCACACGCCGCACATCGGGATCCGCGAACGCTGCGCGGGGACTGCCAATGCGCACTCGCAGACCGGCACGCTGCAATGCAGCCCACTGCAGCCCGAGCTGAAGCATGCCGCCGATCAGAACCGCAAACGCCAGCGCCATGATCGGTCGCTCGAGTCGCGGCGCAAGCCACAGCGCGCAGCCAATGAAGGAGAGATTCAGTAGCACCGGCGTGAACGCCGGTACGGCGAAGCGCCTGTAGGTGTTGAGCACTCCCGCGGCAAGCGCCACCAGCGACATGAACAGGATGTAGGGAAACATCCAGCGGGTCATCACGCTCGCGAGTTCAAAGGCGGCGGGATCCCGCGCCAGACCTGAAGCGATCAGCCACACCAACACCGGCGCCGCGATCACCCCGGCAACGGAGACGAGCAGCAGCGTCCAGAAGAGCGCACCCGCCACGTGCCCGGCAAACGAAACCGTGGTCGCCTCATCGCCGCGCGCCTTGACGTCGGCCAGCATCGGCACGAAGGCCTGCTGGAACGCACCCTCCCCGAAGAGCCGGCGCAGCAGGTTGGGCAGCCGGAAGGCGACGTTGAACGCGTCCGTCTCGGCGCTGGCGCCGAACAGCCGCGAAATGAGCATGTCGCGGACGAGTCCGGTGATGCGCGAAAGCAGTGTGAAGCTGCTGACCGTCGCGAGGGAGCGAAAGAGGTTCACTGCGGGTGGGCGTGAGGGAAGCGGCAGCGGCGGACGCCCGGACTGCGGTTCTGCTTCCGGCCGTCGGGCGAATTGTCGGTAAACGGTTGATTTGATATAGTTTAGGGCTTTTCCACGCCGCGCCTCGCGCGCCAGGCGTTCTGGACCACGTATCAATTCAGGAAACGAAGATGGCGAACACCAAACAGGCTCGCAAGCGCGCTCGTCAGTCGACCGCGCGCAATGCCCAGAATGCGTCTCAGCGCTCGCGCGTCCGCACAGCGGTGAAGTCGGTGCGCAAGGCAATCGAAGCGGGCGACAAGAAGACGGCGATGGAGGTGCTCGGCAAGGCCACGAGCATCATCGATTCGATCGCCGACAAGAAGGTCGTTCACAAGAACACCGCCGCGCGCAACAAGAGCCGCCTGGCGGCCGCCATCAAGGCGATGGCCTAAGACCTTTCAGGCCATCGGCGCCCTCGATCAATTGAAGGCGCCGTCGCCCGACCGGACACCGGGTCCGGCGTTCAGGACCTAGGACCGATCCTTCCGCGCTCGCCGGATCAGTTGGACTCCGGCATCGAGCAGCCCTCATAGACCGGCAGGTCGTTGTCACGGGCGAAATTCATCACGAAATCGAAGGCCATGCGCTCAAGCTCGCGCAGTCGCTCGTCAACGACCACACACTTGACTCCGCCGATGATCGTCGGGCGGACGTACGGCGAGTAGCCAATGTACGCATCGCGTCCGCTGGCGATTCCGCCCGGCCGGTAGCAAGACATGACACCACACAGGCGCTCCGCCCAATCGCTGGGTCGGAACGGCCGCCCGGCCGCGCTCACGCCGTGGATGAAGAACTCACGGGACTTGGACGCGGGATTGGCCGGATTGGACACGATAGAGCTCCGGACAAACACAGCCACGCGCCGCGCCGTCGGAACAAAGGATCGATTTTATCCGAGCGCTGTCCGCCGACCGACTGCACTTTCTCGACGTGGCTTCGGCCTGCTGGCTTTCCGCCGACGGTTCCGCACACCGTTCGCTTGCAAATGCGGTTCAATTGCCGCATAAAGCGCCCCTTCATCCGCCCCGCGCGCCCCAGCGACCGACCGCAATGTCCAAGCCCGTGTCCAAGGTGCTCGTCATCAACGACGAGCCGCTGATCCTGCGCGAGTTCGTGAAGGGACTGAACGCGGCGGCGCGCTCGCTCGACAATCCGCTCGGCATCACCTTCACCGGCGTCACCACCGCCAAGGAAGCGCTGGCGCTGATCGAGCGCGACGGCGACGTGCAGACGGTGATCGTCGACGACAAGCTGTATGCCGTTCAGGACACGCGCAAACGCCGCAATGGCCGCAAGGAGTCCCCGCGGAACCTGCAGATGTCGGCGCTCGAGCTGGTGCAGCGGATCACGTCGCTGCGGCCCGAGCTCGACGTCTACATCCTGATCGCGCAGGAGAAGGAGGACGAGGTGGTCGACGCGCTGTTCGCCGAGTCGGTCGACGGCTACTTCTACCGCGAGGAGCGCGACTACCGCGGCATGTACCGCATCCTCAACGCGCAGATCCAGGAACGCGCGCGCACGCCGTTCTACGACCAGCTGAAGAACTACGTCTGGTGGCGAAGGACGCCTGGCACACGCCGGGCCACTCCTCCGGCGATTCGCTGCGCGGCAGCCCGTGGGTCAACGACTTCTACGACTTCATGGGCGAGCACGTGTTCGACGCCGACCTCTCGGTGTCGGTGCCGATGCTCGACTCGCTGATGGAGCCGACGGGCGTGATCGCCGAGGCGCAGGCGATGGCGGCGAAGGCCTTCGGCGCGCGCCGCACGTTCTTCGCCACCAACGGCACCTCGACCGCCAACAAGGTCATCTTCCAGACGCTGCTCGCGCCGGGCGAGAAGCTGCTGCTCGACCGCAACTGCCACAAGTCGGTGCACCACGGCGTGGTGCTGTCGGGCGCGCACCCGATCTACCTCGACTCGTCGGTCAACCGCAAGTACGGCATGTACGGCCCGGTGCCGAAGAAGACGATCCTGAAGGCGATCGCGGAGCACCCGGACGCCGAAGCGCTGATCCTGACCTCGTGCACCTACGACGGCCTGCGCTACGACCTGAAGCCGATCATCGAGGCCGCGCAGCGCACAACATCAAGGTCATCATCGACGAGGCGTGGTACGGCTTCGCGCGCTTCCACCCCGCGTTCCGGCCGACCGCGCTCGAGGCCGGGCGCCGACTACGCGACGCAGTCGACGCACAAGGTGCTGTCGGCGCTTCTCGCAGGCGAGCATGATCCACGTCAACGACCCGACCTTCAACGAGCACCTCTTCCGCGAGAACTTCAACATGCACACGTCGACGAGCCCGCAGTACGCGATGATCGCGAGCCTCGACGTGGCGCGCAAGCAGGCGGTGATGGAGGGCTACAAGCTGCTGTCGCGCACGCTGGTGCTCGCCGACGAGCTGCGCGAGCAGATCAACTCCACCGGCGTGTTCCGCGTGCTCGAGCTCGAGGACCTGCTGCCCGAGGAGGTGAAGCACGACGGCATCCGGCTCGACCCGACCAAGGTGACGGTCGACATCTCGACCTGCGGCTACCGGTCGACGACCTGCAGAGCGAGCTGTTCACCCGCTTCAACATCCAGGTCGAGAAATCGACCTTCAACACGCTCACCCTGCTGCTGACGATCGGCACGACGCGCGGTCAAGGTGCTCGCGCCTGTACGACGCGCTGATGCGCATCGCGCGCGAGAAGCGCGCGCCGCGACGCCTGTACCGACGCCCGACCTCCCCCCGTTCACCGAGCTGGTGTCCTGCCGCGCGATGCCTACTACTGCGGCGGCGAACTGGTGCCGCTGCTCGATGAGAAGGACCAGCTCAACGGCAGCTGGCCGGCCGCGTCTGCGCCGACCAGATCGTGCCCTACCCGCCCGGCATCCCGGTGCTGGTGCCGGGACAGCTCATCACGCCGAGATCGTCGACTACCTGGTGCGCTACCTCCGCGTGCAGAATAAGGTCGAGCTGCACGGCGTCGTCTACCAGGGCTATGTGCCGTCGATCCGCGTGCTGATGGAGAGCGAGGAGCGACACCTCGCGCACATCCCGGCGCAGAAGCCGTCGCGTCGTCGCACCGCGTAGCTTCCGGCTCGACACTCGTATCGCACGGCGGAGAAAGCGCACGACGACTTCCGCACCCTGTTCGGCAGCCGGATGTGCCGGTACCGACGATGACGAGATCGAGTCCGCCCAGCACCTCAGTTGCGTGGGTCATGCAGCAGACGTCTTTCCCTATAATCCTGCAAACGCGGCTGCCCACTCAGAGCGCCGCGTTTTTTCTTTTCGCCATGGCACGGAGTGCGAACGATGACGCACCTGATGAACACCTACAACCGCCTGCCGGTCGCGTTCACGCACGGCCAGGGCGCGCGGCTCTTCGATGAGCAGGGCAAGGAATATCTCGACGCGCTGGCGGGCATCGCGGTCAACGGCCTCGGCCACGCGCACCCCAGACTGGTCGCCGCGCTGGCGGAGCAGCTGGGCCGGCTGATCCACACCTCGAACATCTACCGAGTGCGAGAACAGGAGCAGCTCGCCGATCGCCTGTGCGAGCTCTCCGGACTGCAGGAGGTGTTCTTCGGCAACTCAGGCTCAGAAGCCAATGAAGGTGCCCTGAAGCTGGTGCGCCTGTTTGGGCACAAGAACGGCGAGCCCGAGGCGCAGACCATAGTCATGGAGAGAGCCTGGCATGGCCGAACGCTGGCAACCCTGGCCGCGACCGGCAGTGAAAAGGCACGCAAGGGCTTCGAGCCGCTGCCGAGCGGTTTCATCCGCGTGCCATACAACGACTTCCAGGCGGTGGAGCGGGCCGCCGCGGCCGATCCGCGCGTGCGCGCCGTCTGGATCGAGGTGCTGCAGGGTGAAGGCGGCATCCAGGTTGCCGATGCCGGCTACGTCCGTACGCTACGTCGTTTGTGCGACGAGCGCGGCTGGCTGCTGATGATTGACGAAGTGCAAAGCGGCATCGGGCGCACCGGGAAGTGGTTTGCGCATCAGTGGGCTGGTATCAAGCCGGATGTGATCACGCTCGCCAAAGGACTGGGCTCCGGCGTGCCGATTGGCGCCCTGCTCGCCGGCGGACGTGCTGCCGGCGTGTTCGGACCCGGCCAGCACGGCACCACATTCGGCGGCGGCCCGTTTGCAATGCGCGCCGGCCTGGAGACGCTCGCGATCATCGAGGCCGAGGGCCTGATGGAGAATGCCGTCGCGCAGGGTGAACGCATCCGTTCCGGATTGGCGCGTGAGCTCGCCAGCGTCACCGGCGTCGTCGAGATCCGTGGCATGGGCCTGATGATCGGTGTCGAGCTGGATCGCCCGTGCAGTGACCTGGTCAAGCAGGCGCTCGCAGCAGGAGTCCTGATCAACGTGACGCAGGACAAGGTGATTCGCCTGCTGCCGCCGCTCATCTTGTCGGCGGCCGAGGCGGACCAGATCGTCGAGCGTCTTGCACCCACGATTCGCACTTTCCTGGCACCCGCGGCACGCGCGGCCTGACGTGGCCCAAGCGATCCGCCACTTCCTGCAGTTCCGCGACTTCTCGCGCGCCGAACTCGAGTGGGTCTTCGAACGCACTCGCATCATCAAGGAGCGGTTCAAGCGTTACGAGTTCTACCAGCCATTGCGCGACCGCACGCTGGCCATGGTGTTCGAGAAGGCGTCGACGCGAACCCGCGTCTCGTTCGAGGCTGGGATGTACCAGATGGGCGGCTCCGTGATCCACATCACGACAGGCGACTCGCAACTCGGGCGCGCGGAACCGATCGAGGACACTGCTCGCGTGATCTCGCGCATGGTCGACGTCGTGATGATCCGCACCTACGAGCAATCGAAGATCGAGCGCTTCGCCGCCTACTCGCGCGTGCCGGTCATCAACGGGCTCACGAACGAGTACCACCCGTGCCAGATCCTGGCTGACATCTTCACCTACCTCGAACATCGTGGCCCCATCGGCGGCCGCACGGTGGCATGGATCGGCGATGCCAACAACATGGCGTACACGTGGGTCGACGCGGCGCAGCTTCTCGGCTTCAAGGTCAACGTGTCGACACCCCCTGGCTATGCGCTCGATGTCCGGCTCGCACCGGCCGGACCGCATTTCGCCGTGTTTGCGGATCCGATGGAAGCCGCGCGCGACGCCGATCTGGTAACGACGGATGTCTGGACCAGCATGGGCTACGAGTCGGAGAACGAGGCGAGGAAAGCCGCGTTTGCCGACTGGTGCGTCGACGAGGAGATGATGCGCGCCGCCAGGCCGGACGCGCTGTTCATGCACTGCCTGCCGGCCCACCGTGGCGAGGAAGTCACTGCCGGCGTCCTTGACGGTCCGCAGTCGGTCGTCTGGGATGAGGCAGAAAACAGGCTCCATGCGCAAAAGGCGCTGATGGAATACCTGCTGCTGGGCCGCGAGGTTCAGTAGCGCCCGCTACGTCGCGCGCCCGCCGCGCTCCAACTTCACTCCACCATGTCCACCATCCTGCAACACCTCCCCGTCGGCCAGAAGGTCGGCATCGCATTTTCCGGCGGCCTGGATACCAGCGCGGCGCTGCTGTGGATGCGCAAGAAGGGCGCGATACCGTGCGCGTATACCGCCAACCTCGGCCAGCCCGACGAGCCGGACTACGACGAGATCCCGCGACGCGCGCTGGAATATGGCGCCGAGAAGGCGCGACTCGTCGACTGCCGCTCGCAGCTGGTCAACGAAGGCATCATGGCCCTGCAGTGCGGGGCCTTCCACATCTCGACGGCCGGCATCACCTACTTCAACACGACGCCGATCGGCCGCGCAGTGACCGGTACGCTGCTGGTCGCCGCGATGAAAGAGGACGACGTCAACATCTGGGGCGACGGCAGCACCTACAAGGGCAATGACATCGAGCGGTTTTACCGCTATGGACTGCTCGCGAATCCGTCGCTGAAGATCTACAAGCCCTGGCTCGACCAGGCTTTCATCGACGAGCTCGGCGGCCGCGCCGAGATGTCCGAGTTCATGAAGCAGGCGGGCTTCGCCTACAAGATGTCGGCCGAGAAGGCGTACTCGACCGACTCCAACATGCTCGGTGCAACACACGAGGCGAAGGACCTCGAGTATCTCGCCAGCAACATTCGCATCGTGCAGCCGATCATGGGAGTCGCCTTCTGGCGCGACGAGGTGCAGATCAAGCGCGAGGATGTGACCGTCCGGTTCGACGAAGGCCAGCCAGTCGCGCTCAATGGCATCGAATACTCCGATCCGGTCGAGCTGATGCTCGAAGCCAACCGTATCGGCGGCCGCCACGGCCTCGGCATGTCCGATCAGATCGAGAACCGCATCATCGAGGCGAAGAGCCGGGGCATCTACGAGGCGCCGGGGCTGGCGCTGCTCTTCATCGCCTACGAGCGCCTGCTGACTGGGATCCACAATGAGGACACGATCGAACAATATCGAGACAACGGGCGCAAGCTGGGCCGGCTGCTTTACCAGGGTCGCTGGTTCGATCCGCAGGCGATCATGCTGCGGGAAAGCGCCCAGCGCTGGGTGGCGCGCGCGATCACCGGCGAGGTGACGATCGAACTGCGGCGCGGCAACGACTACTCGATCCTGAATACCGAGTCGCCGAATCTCACCTACAAGCCCGAGCGCCTGACGATGGAAAAGGGCGAGTCGGTGTTCTCGCCGGCGGACCGCATCGGGCAGCTGACGATGCGCAATCTCGACATCGCCGACACGCGCGACAAGCTCGTCACCTATGCCAAGGCCGGGCTGCTGTCAGCGCCGTCGGGAGCCACCCTGCCGCAGCTGACCGAAGGGCCCAAGCGCGAATAGCGGCCGCGGCAGGCGGCGCACTAGACGTTTGGATGAGTGCGCGCCGCCGCGTTTGGTGCCAAAGTGAAGTCGTCCTCGGCCGTCGGTGCTCTGCGCGTCCTCCTCACCGCAAGCGAGCTCTCCGACCGGCGGCCGGGACAAGCTCTTGGATCGCAGCGATGTGTTAGGGCCCGCCTCGGCGGGCCCTTTTTTTCGTGCCTAGACGATCACGGGTTCCGGCTCCAGCGCGACGCCGAACTTCTTCGCGACACGCTCCTGGACTTCATGTGCTAGCTGCAGGATTTCGGCGCCGGTTGCACCTCCCCGGTTTACCAGCACCAGCGCTTGCCGGTCATAGACGGCAGCCCGCCCGCGGGCATACCCCTTGAGACCGCAGGCATCGATCAGCCAGCCGGCGGCCAGCTTGTAGCGGCCACCGCCGATGTCGTAGCTCACCAGGGATGGATGGTGCGCAATCAGTTCGTTGCGCTCCTGACGCGACACGACAGGATTCTTGAAGAAGCTGCCCGCGTTGCCGATGACGGCCGGGTCCGGCAGCTTGCGGCGCCGGATCGCAACGACGGCGTCGAAGACATCGCGCGGGCCGGGTTCCGCAATGCCACGCGCTTTCAGTTCGTTCTCCACGTCCGCATAGCCGGTGACGGGCTGCCACTGCTCCGGCAGCGCGAGTGTCACGCTGAGGACGATATAGCGCCCTTGAGACTGCTTGAAAACACTGTCGCGGTAACCGAAGCGGCACTCCGCGGCATCCATTGCGACCCTCTCGCCGGAAGCCGTGTCGAACGCGTCAAGTGAATGGAAGCGCTCGGCCAGCTCGATGCCATAGGCACCGATGTTCTGTATCGGTGCTGCACCGACTGCCCCGGGGATGAGGGCGAGGTTTTCCAGGCCCGGCAAGCGTTCGTCGAGCAGTCGCTCGACGGTGCCGTGCCAGTTCTCGCCTGCTCCAACGCGAACGAGATGGTGCCCCGTCTGGACGCCCAGTGATTGGAAGCCCGGGATCTCGATGCGGATCACCAGACCTTCAAAGTCACGCGTAAGCAGCAGGTTGCTGCCGCCGCCAAGGACGAGGCGTGGCAGCGCCTGCCACTCTGGGTCGGCCAGCAGTTCGCCCAGGTCATCAGGCCGGCCGACGCGAACGAAGCGGGCCGCGCGCACGTCGACACCGAAGGTGTTGTATGGCGTCAGGCTGACGTCGCGTTCGATGGAGAGCTGCATCGCGTCATTCTAGGGGCCAGCGAATAGACTCTCGCTGCCCGATTTCCGGAGAACACCCGATGCCGTCCTTCGACGCGGTCTGCAAACCGAACATGGTCGAGGTGCGCAATGCGCTTGACCAGGCGAACAAGGAAATCACCAACCGGTTCGACTTCAAGGGCTCCGATGCCCGCGTCGAACAGAAGGAGTTCGAACTGACGGCATTTGCCGACGACGAGTTCAAGCTGGGACAGGTGCGGGACGTATTGACGGCCAAGATGGCCAAACGAGGAGTCGACGTGCGACTGCTGGACATCGGCAAGCCGGAGAAGATCTCCGGCGACAAGCAGAAGCAGTCGATCAAGGTGCGTAACGGCATCGAATCGACTCTCGCGAAGAAGATGGTCGCGCTGTTGAAGGAGAGCAAGCTCAAGCTCAATGCGAGCATCCAGGGCGATACGGTGCGCGTGGCCGGAGCCAAGAAGGACACGCTGCAGGAAGCGATCGCGTTGCTGCGTGCCCAGATCACCGAGGTGCCGCTGACTTTCGAGAACTTCCGCGACTGATCGACCGGTCGGCGGTGTTGATCGACCGCTGTTCCCCAGGCGCTGCAGCGACGCTCCCGCCGGTCGCCGCACGCCGCCGCTGGCTCGCCCGGCCGTTGAATCCGGCCGCTGTCGGTCCTACCGTGGACGTCGTAGGGTCGCCGCAGTCGGGCTCCAGCGTTTCCCGAAGTTGCCTCGCGCGGATGATCCGGAGTACCATAAACACGGTATGCGAACCCCGATCTCCCGATTCAGCGCTTTTGGTGGCCCTTCCGATCAGGCGTACGAGGGCTATCCGACAATCACTGCGGTGCCATCCGCAGACCCGCCGGCCACGGACGACCCGCGTTCCTCGGTGGAAAAGGGCTACCCGGCCGTGGTCCGCGCCCTGACGCTCCTCTGGGGTCACCCGGAGATGAATCAGTACTTCGAGAAAATCTGGAGCGGTCGCGACCCCTCGCTCAATCTCGACCCGGAATCGATGGCGGAACTGATGCTGCTGGCGGCCATTCACCAGCGCGTCTGTCCGTATCGCCCGGCCAAGTCGGTCGAGGACATGTACGGCACCGGCCGCTGGGCCGACACCTGGAAGCCTGCGCGGGTGCGCCGTTAGCCGCGGCTTCCTGCCTCAGTCGCGCGCGCCGCGCAGCCATCGATCGTAGAGATGTGCCGCGACCCGGTACATCCGGGCCGCACGCGGGTTCAGATCGAACAGCATCTCCTGCGGTGACTGAACCGCCGGGCCACCGGTTCGGCGCCGTTCCGCCTCGGCCTCGTGTGCCGCCGTCGGGTCTGCCGCCCAGAGCTGCACGAGCTCGGGCGTCATCTCGATGTGGAACTGCATGCCGACGTGGGCATAGCCCCGCCGCTCGATGACGTAGGCCTGGTTGACGCACCACGGCCCCGTCAGCAGTCGGCGCGCGGCATCCGGCAAGGCGAAGGTATCGCCGTGCCACTGGAAGAACTCGACCGCATCGGCAGCGTCACCCAGCCATTCCCGCGCAAGCGCAGCGTCCTCCACGGCGACACGCCCCCAGCCGAGTTCGAGATGCAGCGCGCGCGTCACCGGGGCACCGAACGCTCGCGCGAGCAGCTGTCCGCCCAGACAGTGGCCGATGATCGGCACGCCGCAGGCGTCGGCGTCGCGCATCAGCGCGATCTCGGGTTCGATCCACGGCATGTCGTCATTCACGCTCATGTTGCCGCCGAGGGAGCAGATGCCGGCAAACGGCGTTGCGGACCCCGGCACTGCATCGCCGGCGTGCAGGCGTATCAGCTGATACGGCCGTCCACGTGCCTGCAAGTGAAGCTCGAAGTTGCCCGGCGCGACATCGACCTCGTGTTGCACGATGGCAATCGGTTTCATGCGCTGACTTCAGCTCGGGGAATACGCTCAGCCCACCGAAGTCTTGCGATGTGCGACCAGCAAGGGGCCGAAACGCTTGCGGATCGAAGCGGCGATGCCGACGGCGTCCAGCCCGCATTCCTTCATCAGCAGGGCTGGATCCCCATGGTCAACGAAGCGGTCGGGTAGCCCCAGTTGCAGCACAGGCAGCGAGAGGTCGGCTGCGGCCAGTGCTTCCAGCACGGCGCTGCCGGCCCCGCCCATCACTGCGTTTTCCTCGATCGTGACCAGTGCATCGTGCGATCGCGCCAGCTGGTGCACGAGCGCCCCGTCGAGCGGTTTCACGAAACGCATGTTCGCCACCGTCGCATCGAACTCTTCGGCGGCCGCCATGGCCGTCGGCACCATCGAGCCGAACGCCAGCAGCGCGAGGCGATGGCCCGCACGTGCTTTCGTGGACCGACGCACCTCGCCGCGCCCGATCGGCAGGGACTTCAGTTCCTGCTCGATTGCCACACCCGGGCCGGCGCCACGCGGATAGCGCACCGCGGCCGGTCCCTCGCAGACCAGCGCCGTCGTCAGCATCTGCCGGCACTCGTTCTCGTCCGACGGCGCCATTACCACCATGTTCGGAATGCAGCGCAGGAACGAGAGGTCGTACGCGCCGTGATGCGTGGCCCCGTCGGCACCGACGAGTCCTCCACGATCCAGTGCGAAAACGACCGGCAGGTTCTGCAGGGCGACGTCGTGGATCAGCTGGTCATAGGCGCGCTGCAGGAACGTCGAGTAAATGGCGACCACCGGCTTCATGCCGTCGCAGGCGAGGCCCGCCGCGAATGTGACCGCGTGCTGCTCGGCGATGCCGACATCGAAGTAGCGGTCCGGAAACTCCTTCTCGAAGCGCACCAGCCCGGAGCCTTCGCGCATCGCCGGCGTGATGCCGACGACGCGCGCATCGGCGGAGGCGGCATCCACGAGCCAGTCACCGAAGATCTGCGTGTAGGTGGGCTTGGTTGCGGCCGCCTTGGTGATGCCGACATTTGGGTCGAACTTGCCCGGACCGTGATAGAGGACTGGATCGACCTCGGCAAGCTTGTAGCCCTGTCCCTTGCGCGTCACCACGTGCAGGAACTGAGGCCCTTCGAGCGCCTTGATGTTCTGCAGCGTCGGAATCAGCGAGTCCAGATCGTGTCCGTCGATCGGGCCGATGTAGTTGAGCCCGAACTCCTCGAACAGCGTCCCCGGCACCACCATGCCTTTGGCGTGCTCCTCGAACTTCTTCGCCAGTTCGAACACTGGAGGAAATTTCTTCAGCACCTGCTTGCCGGCCTGCTTGGCCGCGGCATAGAAGCGGCCGCTCATCAGGCGCGCCAGATAGCGGTTGAGGCCTCCGACCGCGGGCGAAATCGACATGTCGTTGTCGTTCAGCACCACGAGCAGCCGGATGTTGTCGGTGACGCCAGCGTTGTTGAGCGCTTCGAATGCCATGCCGGCGCTCATGGCGCCGTCGCCGATCACCGCGATCGCGTGCCGCTTCGATCCCTGGTTACGCGCCGCGACCGCCATGCCGAGCGCCGCGGAAATCGAGGTCGATGAGTGCGCGGTCCCAAAGGTGTCGTACTCGCTTTCCGAGCGGCGCGGGAAACCCGACATGCCGCCGTACTGGCGCAGTTTCGACATGCCCTCGCGCCGACCAGTCAGGATCTTGTGCGCATAGGTCTGATGGCCAACGTCCCAGACGATGCGATCGTCGGGCGTGTCGAACACATAATGCAGCGCGATCGTCAGCTCGACGGTGCCGAGGTTGGAGCTGAGGTGTCCGCCGGTCTTCGACACGGATTCGAGCACGTACTGCCGCAGTTCGTCGGCAAGGACGTGCAACTGCGCGCGTTCGAACCGGCGCAGGTCGGCCGGGGTGTTGATCGTCTGCAGCAGGGTACTCATCGTCCGCTCAGTGGTTGCGACAGACGATCAGATCGGCGAGGTCGCGCAGGCGGGTCGCACGTGGGCCGAGCGACGCGATCGCGTCAAGCGCCTGGGCCCGCAGGCGCAGGCTCAGCGCACGGGCGGCTTCCAGTCCCATCACCGAGACGTAGGTTGGTTTGCTCTGCGCCGCGTCCTTGCCCGCGGTCTTGCCGAGCGTCGCGGTGCTGGCCTCGACATCGAGGACATCATCGACCACCTGGAACGCCAGCCCGATCGCATCGCCATAGTGCGCCAGCGCCTCGCGCGTCGATTCCGTGAGCAGTGCAGCCTGGCCCGACAGCGCGCCCATCAGCACCGCCGCGCGCAGCAGCGCCCCGGTCTTCATGCGATGCATGCGCTCAAGCTCAGGCAAAGCCAGGGTGTGACCGACTGCTGCGAGGTCGATCGCTTGCCCGCCGCACATGCCCTCTGTCCCGGCCGCGTGGGCCAGCTCGCGCATCAAGGAGGCGGTCTGCGACGCCGGCAGTGCCCCATCGGCGAGCACTTTGAACGCTTCGGCCTGCAACGCATCGCCCGCCAGCATCGCGGTCGCTTCGTCGAACGCCACGTGCACGGTCGGCTGCCCCCGGCGAAGGATGTCGTTGTCCATGCAGGGCAGATCGTCGTGCACCAGCGAATACGCATGCACGTACTCCACCGCCAGTGCAGCGCGGTCGAGCGCCTCGCAATCGGCGGCCGTCACCTCTCCAGCCGCATACACGAGCAGCGGCCGGACGTGCTTGCCGCCGCCAAGCACGGCGTAGCGCATCGCCTGATGCAGACGCTGCGGCACGTCATCGGGGCTCGGCAACATCTCGGTCGCCACCGCCTGGAAACGGTCGGTGGCGTCGTTCACCCATTGGGAAAAGCCTTCCGGCGCCTGTACGCCGGGACCGACGGCGGCCGCGGCGGTCATGTACCGGCGCCCTTGAGGTCGTCGGGGTCCAGCGGCTTCAACAGATCGCCCTCAAGCTGCTTGATGTCCAGTTCCGCCTGGGCGAGACGCGCCTGGCAGTAGCGCGCCAGCTCGGCGCCACGCCGGTACGCAGCGATCGATTCGTCGAGCGTCAATTCGCCCGATTCCATGCGCCGCACCAGCGCGTCCAGCTCGTCGAGCGCCTGCTCGAACGTCGGCGGTGTGGCGGCAGGCTTGGCAGGCATCGACTCGGAGTGTCTCGAATGGAGCGAGCCCGGATTCTAGAGCAGCGGCGCTGCCGCCTCCGTGGCCGGAATGGGCGGCTCGGCTCTCTAGAATGCACCCGATGAGCGCGCTCTGGATGCTGGTGGCGGCGGTGCTGTTTTCGGTGATGGGCGCCATGGTGAAGTTCGCCATCCAGCAGTATGGCGTGCTCGAGGTGGTCTTCTATCGCTCGCTGATCGGCGTCGTGGTGCTGTATGCCTTCGTTCTCTGGCGCCGCGCGACGCTGGCGACCCCGGTGGCACGGACCCACCTGACGCGTGGCGTCGTCGGAACTGCCGCACTGTCGCTCTGGTTCTTCGCGACCGGCGCATTGCCGCTCGGCACAGCAATGACGCTGAACTACACGTCGCCGCTGTTCCTTGCGGCGCTGGCTGTCGGGGTAGCACTCCGAAGTGGTGAACAGGTCAACTGGCGCCTTGTTGCAGCGATCACCATCGGCTTTGTCGGCGTGGTGCTGCTGCTCCAACCCACCTATTCGAGCGAACAGGCGGTTGCTGCAGCCGCGGGGCTATTGTCCGGCGTCCTGTCAGCAATCGCCTACTGGTACGTACGAACACTCGGCCGACTGGGCGAGCCGGAGTGGCGCACGGTGTTCTACTTTGCATTGTCGGGCACCTTTATCGGCTTCGTCGGAACTCTGATCCAAGGCTTCTCGCCACACGACGCGCGCGGTGTTGCGCTGCTGGCCGGCGTCGGTGTCACCGCGACGCTGGCTCAGCTGGCGATGACTCGCGCCTATGCGTACGGAAACACGCTGGTGGTGGCCAATCTGCAGTTCGTCGCCGTCGTGGCGGCTTCTTTGCTTGGCATTGCCGTTTTCGGCGACCATATACCGCTGATTGGGTGGATCGGCATTGCGATCATCATCTTGAGCGGCGTCTCATCGACCGTGTTGATCACTCGACAGCGCGTGGGTGTGCCACCCGAATCGAGTACGCGACCTCCTGAATGACCTCCTCCAACATGCCCTATACAACGCTCATCTCCGCCGACACCTTGAAGCCTCACATCGAGGACAGCGGCTGGAAGATCCTCGACGTCCGCAACGATCTCCTCGATCGAGACGCCGGGCTGCGGGCCTACCAGGCCGGCCACATTCCCGGTGCGCGGTTCGCCCACATCGACGCCGACCTTTCGGGTACCAAGACCGGACGCAATGGACGCCATCCCTTGCCGCCACGCGATGTGCTGGCACAGCGTTTCCGCGACTGGGGCATCGACAATGGCACGCAGATCGTTGCCTATGACGCGCACGGTGGCATGTACGCCGCGCGGCTCTGGTGGCTGGCACGCTGGCTTGGGCACTCCGCAGTGGCAGTCCTCGACGGTGGCTGGCCGGCATGGCTCGCTGCGGGTGGCGCGGTGGCAACCGCCGAGCTTCCGCTCACGTACGGTGAGTTCGTGGCGACCGAAGCACGGGTCAGAGTTGCCGCTTCGCAGGATGTCCTGGACGCACTCGGCGACACCGGCCGGCCGCTCGTCGATGCCCGCCTGCCTGAGCGATATCGCGGCGAGCAGGAACCGCTCGATCCGGTAGCGGGCCACATTCCCGGAGCACTGAACCGTCCCTGGACCCAGAACCTTACGAGCGAGCAACGCTTCAAGCCGCCCGCGGAACTGCGCGCAGAGTTCACGACGCTCCTGGGCACGCGCCCGCCGAATCACGTCACGCATCAGTGCGGCTCCGGCGTCACCGCCTGCCATCACGTGCTGGCCATGGAAGTGGCCGGCTTGCCCGGATCGGCGCTGTACGCCGGCTCCTGGAGCGAGTGGATTGCCGATAAGTCACGCCCCGTGCGCACTGGCGCGGAGCCGTAGCCCGGGACTGCCGCCTAGTGACCGTGTAAGGCGCCGGTGGCGACCGCCGCGATAACGACGCCGACGAGCACCAGTCCCACTTCGGGCAGGGACTTGGCCAGCGAGGAACGCCGCATCATCTCCGGCAACAGGTCCGACAGGGCGATATAGATGAAGCTCGACGCCGCGATGATCAGCGCATACGGCAACAGCGACTGCATGGCTTCGAGAACGAAGTAGCCGATGACGCCACCTACCACAGCCGACATGCCGGAGACGATATTGAACACGAACGCCCGCTTGCGCGTGAAGCCGGCGTTCAGCAGGATCATGAAGTCACCGATCTCGTGCGGGATTTCATGCGCCATCACCGCCAGCGTCGCCACGATCCCAAGGTTCACATCGACCAGGAACGCGCCGGCGATCACCACACCGTCGGCAAAATTGTGGAACGCGTCACCGATCAGGATCGGCACGCCGCCGCGCCTTGCCTCGTGCGCATCGTGCCCATGCTCGTGATGGTGATGGTCGCCTTCATGGTGATGGGTGTGGTGGATCAGCGCCAGCTTCTCGAGCATGAAGAAGCCGAGAATTCCGGCCAGCAGTGCCCATCCCAGACCGTATGGGCTGGCCTCGCTGTGGAACGCCTCCGGCAGCAGATGCGTGATCGCCGTAGCAAGCAGCAGCCCGGCCGACACCGGCACCAGCCGGTCGATCACCCGTGCGAGGTAGCGGAAACTCAGCACCGCGGCCAGCCCGATCGACAGCAGCGTCGATACCAGGTTGGCCGCCACGATGTAGCCGAGCGTGCTCATCAACGTGCTTCCGGACCTTCCTGAGTCGGCATGGCACCGCGGCACAGCGCCCAATGCAAAGGGGCGCGACTGCGCGCGCCCCCTTTACTCTGCCAAGTAGCGTAGCAGGCCTGTCAAGCCCCGGCGGGCTTCAGGCGAGGTGCCGACCGAACCAAGCCGTCAGCCGTTTCCAACCGTCTTCGGCCGGGCCCTTGCGATAGGAATCGCGATAGTCCGCATGGAACGCATGCGGCGTGTCCGGATACAGCACGATCTCACTCGCCGTGTTGCCTGCCGCCTTCAGTGCCGCCCGCATCTTTTCGACCGTATCGTGCGGAATCCCGCTGTCGGCCCCGCCGTAAAGCCCGAGGATCGGAGCCTTGATGCGTTCCACCACCTGGACCGCGCCTTTGTCGCCGGGGTATCGCCCCGTTGCGACGTTGCCATACCAGGCGACGCCGGCTGCGAGCGCTGGATTGTGTGCCGCGTACATCCAAACGATCCGGCCGCCCCAGCAGAAACCGGTGATACCGAGCTTTCCACCGCCGCCATGGGTCGCGGCCCACGCCGCCGCAGCATCCAGGTCCGACATCACCTGAGCGTCGGGAATCTTGGCCACAACATTCGCCAGGATGTCGGGCACGCTCATCTTCGATACGTCGCCTTGTCGCGCATAGAGTTCCGGCGCCACGGCGAGATACCCCAGCTTCGCCAGGCGACGGCAGACATCCTTGATGTACTCATGCACGCCGAAGATTTCCTGCACCACCAGCACCGCGGCCAGCCCGGTCTTGCCGGCCGGCTGGGCGCGGTAGGCAGGCATGTCACCGTCCTTGGTCGGGATTCTGATTTCGCCGGCGGTCAGACCCTGTGCGTCGGTATGGATCATTGTCTTGGCCTGTACCGGCAGCACCGCGGCCGCGAACCCGGCACCGAGCGAGGTTTTCACAAATCCGCGGCGGTCGAGTCGAAGGGGTGGCTGCAGGCTGTCGAGTTCGGAATTCGTCGGGTGTGGCTGGTAGATACGATCCATCTTAGGGTGCTCCGGCAAAGAGGCGCGCAGCGTAATGTCTTCGCGCCACACATAAAATGCCGGCAAACCCCATACCGATGCGCGAGCGACTGTCCTGCGCGCGGCAGCACCCTATAAAGGAGAACCAAGCCATGTCCCGCCCAATTGGCCGACTCACCGCTGCGATTGCAGCCCTGGCACTCGCTGCCTGTTCAACGAGCACCACGAGCTCAGGTGGCCGGCTTGAGGGCACGGCATGGCGCGCCGAAAGCATCGATGGCCGACCGGCCCTTGACGTCCAGCAGCAAAGCACCCTGCGCTTCTTCGATCGCCAGCTTGCCGGCGGCTCCCTTGGCTGCAATGCCTACTCGACGACCTACTTCGCGGATGCGGCTGGCCTGCGCTTCGGCGAGATTGCGCCGACACGGAAGATGTGCCCCGAGCCGACGATGGATCAGGAGGCCCGATTCAGTGCTGCGCTGCGAGCGACGAGCAGTTCACGTGTCGACGAGAAAGGTGCGCTGGTTCTGCTCGATGCGCAGGGAAAGCCACTGGCACGTTTGCTGCCAATGGCGCCGTAGTAGTTTCCCTCAGGCTGCCCTTCACAAGGATCAGTGCGATGCGGCTGGTCCGCGCGCTGCCAGGGAATGAATCGTTCAAATGGCGGTTGCGCCCTCGTCCGATTGGAGGAGGCGGATTGCTTACCAACCCCGCTCCGTGACATCCCACTGGCGACATCCACTGGCAGAATCCACGGATTAGAGCGAGGGGGTATGGCCTACGTCCTCATTGTTGACGATCACCCGTTTGTTGCCGCAGCGACTGCGCGCGAGATCGGATCGCTGCTGCCCGGTGCAGAGGCTCGCTGCGTCGAATCCGTTGCGTCTGCTGAGGGGGCAATTGCCGAGCGCGGGCAGACTCCGGATTTCATTCTGCTAGACCTCTTGCTTCCGGACGCCGATGGACTCTCGGGCCTGGTCCGGCTGCGGCACCTGGCACCTCAATCGATCATTGCAATCGTCAGTGGCGAGGTCAATCCCCAGGTGATGCGCGACGCCTTTTCGCAGGGCGCGCGCGGGTACCTGACCAAGACGCGCGACGTGGACCAGTTCACCGACGGGCTCAGGAAGCTCTTTGAGCGCGGATTCTTCTTCCCGCCGGAAGCCGCAGAGCCGGCGCCGAAGAACCAGCGGCCTGCCCACTTGACCGAGCGCGAAGTTGCTGCACTGAACGCACTGGCCTCGGGCAAAGTGAACAAGCAACTGGCCGACATCCTTGGCGTAGCCGAGAGTACCTTCAAGACTCATCTGCGGGCGATCTACAAGAAGCTTGGGGTTCGGACTCGCGTCGAAGCCGTCAGCCGAGCGCGCCAACTTGGACTGCTCGGTACCGGGCGGTCCCATTGATGGACGCGCCGACTCCGAGGGGTCGCCTCACCGGCGCGATGAGCCCCGAGGAACGGGCGCGTGTCGTGGTTGCGCTCGATCACGATGTCCGCCAGCCGCAGCACGCGATTGAGATGGGACTGAGGAACCTGCGTCTACTCGTGGGCGAGATGGGCGACGGACTGTCCGAGTCAACGTCCGAGGGCGAACTGCTTCAGCGCATGCGGGCAGAACTGGCGTCGGTGCAGGCGGCTGCGCGCCAGATCGTCGACACGCAGCAGGACCTGATCGATGCGATTCGGCTCGAGTTCGACGACACACGCCCTACACCGCGGACAATTCGTGCGGATGACCTGATCAGTCGCGCGATCAAGACCAATCGAGTGCTGGCGACGAACATCACGCTCCACGGTGCGCCCTCCCGGCTCGCCTTCGTGGCGGACGAGCGCTGGACTGAGCGTGTCCTGAACAATCTGATCAGCAACTCCATCTGGCACTCGGGCGCAAGCCGCATTCTCGTCGCTGCGCGCCGTCGTGGTGGCGACATCGTCTTCGAGGTTCGTGACAATGGCCGCGGAATGATGCAGGACAAGGTTGATCGGGTGTTCGAACCGCTAAAGCTGCCGGCGTTCTCGCCGGCCGGTTACTCGGCAGCACGCTCCGGACTGGGTCTTTACAACGTGAGACTGTTCACGGAGCGGATGGGAGGCGCAGTCGAGTGCAAGTCGGCACCCGGTCTCGGCACGCTCTTTCAGGTGCGGCTCCCCGGTCCCGTTCAAGCCATTGAAGATAGGCCGCTGCGGCCACGTCGCTCTCCGCTTCGCACTCAAAACAGGATAGTCGCGATTCTGGATGATGATGAGCAGGTGCTGCGGACAACGGAGAGAGTGTTCGAGAGCCTGGGCATCGAGGTGTACGCGGACACTGATCCGCTGCGTTGGCTGAACGTCGTGACAGAGTTGAAACGCATGCCTGACCTCTTCCTGCTCGACTTTCAGCTCAAAGGGCAGGACTGTTCACTGCAACTGGACATCGTCCGCCGCAAGTGGGGCGAGGCTGAACCAAAGGTGATTGTCGTCACCGGGCACGCGGACAACCCGTCACTGCACCAAATCGCAATGACGGTACCGGTACTTCGAAAACCGTTGTCGGACCCGAAATTTGAACTGATCCTCGAAATCCTGTCGGGCATCAAGCAGCTTCCAGCAGCAGGATTTCTGTAGCGCCAAGCAGCCTCGCTTGGCTGTCCGGAGTGCAAGCTGCACCATTCAGCGCCAGACTGTCCGCTATGGGTCCCTTCATAGGTCGGCAGCACCTATTGTGGCGTGACAACATCCAGGCAAAGCTCGCTGGCAGAATCAGCTTGGCACGCGCTTAGATGCGCGCAGGTTGACAGACATGCACAGCCCGTCGGGCTCCATAAATAAAGGCGAGAGCCCATTCATCATTCCTTCCGAGTGGGACGCTGACCCCCTTACGCAGCTGCGCACGCTGCATGATGAAGTGCACCGCCAGAAGGACTACCCTGGCGCGGATACCCGCGCGTTCATGGCTGCCGCCCTCCAAGCGATTATTCGGTTGCCGGAGTCCTGCTTGGCGCCGGAAAAGTCTCAAACCCTCATGGGTATCTCCCGTTTCTACTACCTTGATGGAGAGGTTGACCAGGCGATTCAAACGGCATCGGATGCCATACAGGCTGCAATCGTTGGGGGGCATCGCCACCTTGAGGGGCACGCACGCACACGGCTTGGTATAAGTCTTAGGGGTGCGTACGATTTCGTTGGCTCGATCAGCGAACTGGCAACGGCACTCGAAATCGCCCGAGACGCGGGCGACGCCACTTCTGAGGCGAAGGTGCTGAATAGCCTTGGAAATACCTATTGTGACGCGGGACTATACGAAGAAGCGCTAGAGATCTTCGAAAGGGTCGCCGCATTCTTTCAGGAGCGAAACGACACCCTTTCGGCCTGGATGGCGCTCGATAATGCAGCGCTCGCCGCCCTGAGACTGGGCGATGTCCAGCGCGGTACCGCTCTCGCACAGCAAGCACGTGAGGCGTGGTCTGGCGAAGCACGGACAGCTGATGAGCACCTTTGGGTAGTGCAGGGCGCAATTACCAATTGCCAATTGCTGATCAAAGCGGACCGCGCCGAAGAAGCGGTGGCGTGTGCGCAGGCCGCGCAGGCAATCGCCGCAGCATCTGGGCTGGGCGCAGCCGAGTCGTTCGCGGCGCTGGCCGAAGCCATCAGCACCTTTGCGACTGGTAAGAGCGGAATTGACGCAATCGAGCGGGTAATCGCGACAGCGCGCGACTGCTCGCCGAACATGCACTGGTGTGCGCTTGATGCCGCCGTTCGAGTTTTCGAGCACTCGGGTCAGTACGATCGAGCCCTGAGCCTTCAGAAGGAGTTGCTCGCACTCTGCGTCGCACAGAAATTCGATCAAGTACGCCGCACCTGGGGGCGACCCTCATTTGAAGAAGGCGCCGGACCGGCAATGCTCGCGCAGCTTGGCAAGGCGGTGGACCGGAAGCTTACCGACCTCGTCAACACTGCCATCACCCAGGCCCTCCGTGCCGGGCATGACAACGCGCGGATATTTCGTGTCAGTCGACTGGCGGAGTTGTTCACAACATCGCAAGGGTGGCCCTCCGCGCAAGCTCGATCGATTGGCCTGGCGGCCAAACTCATCGATATCGGGATGATCGTAATCCCGGACGATCTGCTGCGAAAGTCACGCGGCCTCTCCGAGGGCGAGCGCAAGATCGTCGCGGAACATGCCAAGTTCGGGGCAGAGGTCCTGGCAAGTGCGAAGCTGGGTTTGCTTGAGCCGTGCATACCGGTTGTGAGATCGCACCATGAACGGTGGGACGGAGCTGGGCCGGCAGGCTTGGCAAGAGAGTCCATACCCCTTGGAGCCCGGGTCATTGCCCTCTGCGATTCCTTCGACGCAATGACGCACGATCGACCGTGGCGTCGCGCTTTCTCCCTCTCCACTGCGATGCAGGTGATTCGCGATGGCGCCGGCTCTCAGTTCGATCCGGTCCTCACTGAAAGCTTTGTTGACTGGGTGCAGAGGGACTTGTTGATGGTCGACGATATCGAAGCACATTTGGCTGTCGAAGCTGCGGAAAACGGCTATGTTCAGATGAGGGAGCGAATTCAGCAGTTGCTCCGAGCGGCGCCCTAGTTCGCAGCACTATGCGCGGACCGCAAGCCCCGCCGCCACTCCCGACGACCACGCCCACTGGAAGTTGTAGCCTCCCAGCCAGCCGGTCACGTCAACGACTTCCCCAATGAAGTGCAGCCCGGCCACGTTGCGCGCTTCGAGGGTTGATTGCGACAGCTCGTCGGTGGCGACGCCGCCCCGCGTGACCTCGGCCTTGCGGTAACCCTCGGTGCCCGTCGGGACGATGCGCCAGTCCTTCAGCGACGCGGCAAGCGTGCGCAGGCCGTCGTCGGCAAGCTCGGCGATGCGCCGCTCCCGCGAGTAGCCCTGCAGTCGGATCCAATGCTCCGCCAGCCGACGGGGCAGGACGGTTGCAAGCGCGTTGTCCAGTGTCTGGCGGCTGGTGCGCTTGAGCTGCAGCAGCGCCTCTTCCATCTCGGGGGAAGAAAGCTGTGGCGCAAGGTCGATCTGCAATTCGTTGCGCGGATTCCAGTAGCTGGAGATCTGCAGGATCGCGGGACCCGAGAGACCACGATGCGTGAACAGCAGATCTTCGTCGAAGGTGCCATCGTTGCAGCCAACACGCACCTCGAGCGATACGCCGGCAAGCTCCGAAAACGGCTTCCACGTTATAGCGTCGAAGGTCAGCGGCACCAGTGCCGGTCGTGGCTCGACAGTGCGCAATCCGAACTGGCGCGCGACGCGGTAGCCGAAATCGGTTGCGCCAATCTTCGGTATCGACAAACCGCCAGTGGCGATGACGACGCGCGTTGTCTGTAGCAGGCCGACATCCGTCTCCAGCTCGAATCCGCCGACACTACGGCGCATGGTTTGTACGCCGCACGGCATACGCCACTGAACACCGCCGGCAGTGCACTCAGCCTTGAGCATTTCGATGATCTGCTCGGCGCTGTCGTCGCAGAAGAGCTGGCCCTTGTGCTTTTCATGGAACGCGATTCCATGGCCCCGTACCAGCGCGATGAAGTCCGCCGGCGTGTAGCGTGACAGGGCCGAGCGCGCGAACTGAGGATTTTCGGAGAGGTAGCGCTCGTGTCGACCGGCGTCGACGTTGGTGAAGTTGCAGCGCCCGCCGCCGGAGATGCGGATCTTTTCTGCCAATCGTGACGCACTCTCGATCAGCACGACACGGGCGCCGCGCTGACCGGCTACGGCCGCGCACATCATGCCGGCAGCGCCGGCGCCGATTACCGCGACATCAAAGACGGAGGACGCGCTCATCTCGGAGGTTGAGGTGCGCGGCCGCGGCCGTCGGCCCGCGCGATGTAGCCGTCGTGGCTCACAGCGATGTAGACACAGACCGTCGGGCGCGCAACGCCGCTCCCCACGCGCTACTCGGCGGTGAAGAAACCCTTCATGCGATCGACGAAGCTCTTTTCCTGCGGCGAGTGCTTCTGCCCTCCCGCCTTCAGCGCCTCGTCGAATTCGCGCAACAGCTTCTTCTGCTTCTCGGTCAGGCGCACCGGTGTTTCGACCGTCACGTGGCAGTACAGATCACCGGGGTAGCTCGAGCGCACGCCCTTGATCCCCTTGCCGCGCATCCTGAACGTCTTGCCGGACTGCGTGCCTTCGGCAATTGAAAGATTGGCCTTGCCGTTGAGTGTCGGCACGTCGACGTCGCCCCCGAGGGCCGCGGTGGTGAATCCGACCGGGATCTCGCAGTGCAGGTCGTCGCCGTCGCGCTGGAACACCGCGTGCTGCTTGATGTGAATTTCGACGTACAGGTCCCCCGGTGGCCCGCCGTTCATGCCGGGCTCACCCTTGCCCGACAGGCGGATGCGCTGGCCTTCGTCGATGCCCTGCGGAATCGTGACTTCGAGCGTCTTGTTCTTCTTCACGCGACCAGCGCCATTGCAGGTCGCGCACGGGTCCGGAATCACCTTGCCGGTGCCGCGGCAGGTCGGACAGGTCTGCTGGATCGAGAAGAACCCCTGGGACATGCGCACGTTGCCCGCACCGGCGCAGGTACCGCAGGTCTTGGCGCTGGTACCCGGCTTAGCCCCCGATCCGCTGCACGTTTCGCAGGTGTCCCAACTCGGCACGCGGATCTCCGTGGCAAACCCCTCTGCGGCCTGCTCCAGCGTGATCTCCATGCTGTAGCGCAGGTCGGCGCCGCGATACACCGCGTTGCGGCCACCGCGCGCACCGCCGCCGAAGATGTCGCTGAAGATGTCGCCGAAGGCATCGGCGAAACCGCCGAAGCCCTCCGGCCCGCCACCGCCGAATCCGCCCGCCCCCTGCCCAAGCCCGGCATGGCCGAAGCGGTCGTAGGCTGCGCGCTTGCTGACATCGGAAAGCACCTCGTAGGCTTCCTTCGCCTCCTTGAACTTCTCTTCGGATTCCTTGGCGTCACCATCGGTGTTGCGGTCCGGGTGGTGTTTCATCGCCAGCTTGCGATAGGCCTTGGTGATGTCCTGTTCGGACGCGTCCTTCGCTACCCCGAGGACTTCGTAGTAATCGCGCTTAGACATGGACTCCCCGTCCGATCGCATTCATTGGTGTTCCACCCCCGCGAGGCGGCGCAGTGTACGAGCCGCGGCTATGAACCGTGGCTCGGCCCGCTCCGCTTCTTCAGTGTCGCGTCGAGCTGGCGATACAACGCCTGCTGCTCCGTCGTCAGGTGCGCCGGAGTTTCCACCTGCACCTGCACATACAGATCGCCGAAATCACCCGACTTCATGCCCTTCACGCCCTTTCCTCGCAGACGGAAACGGCGTCCTGGCTGCGTGCCCGCCGGTATCGTCATCGTCACGTGGCCATCCAGAGTCGACACTTCGATCTCGCCGCCCAGCGCCGCCTGCGGTTGGGTGATCGTGGCGCGCGTTACGAGGTCGTCGCCTTCGCGCTCGAAGCGCGGATGCGGCTCGATGTGGATCTCTACCAGCACGTCGCCGGCGGGGCCGCCCTGCTGTCCGGGCTGGCCGCGACCCGCGAGTCGCACCTTCTGCCCGTCGCGGATGCCGGCCGGGATCTTCACCTCGAGGGTGTGCGACTCTCCGCCCTCGCCCGGCACGGAGATCATCGTCTCGAAACCATGCGCCGCCTGCTCAAGGGAGATGCTCATGCGATACGCGAGGTCGGCCCCCTTGCGCGTGCGTGAAGCACCGCGTCGGCCGCCAGCGGCGCCGCCGAACAGGCCTTCAAACAGGTCTTCCGGGCTGCCTTCGAAGTGAAAGCCTTCGGCGCCCCCGCCGGGCGCACCGCCGCGAGCGCGCGACTGACGGAACATCTCGTTGAAGTCGAAGCCACCCGCACCGCCACCGGCACCGGCACCGGCGGCCATCGACGGATCGATGCCGGCATGGCCGAAGCGGTCGTAGGCCGCGCGCTTGTCCTTGTCGGACAGCGTCTCGTAAGCCTCCTTGGCCTCCTTGAAGCGAGCCTCGGCGTCCTTCCGACCCTTGTTGCGATCGGGGTGGTACTTCATCGCCAGCTTGCGATACGCCTTCTTGATGTCCGCTTCGGACGCGCCCTTGGCCACGCCGAGGATCTCGTAGAAGTCGCGCTTGCTCATTCGTCAGTCGTCGTGTTCATCAACGCAAAAGCCGGGTGAGGCATCGCGGCCTGCACCCGGCGTTTCCGGGCACAGGCCCGGTATTTGCGGCTGACGCGTTCCCGCCTATTAGAGCCTCCGCGCTGCGGCGCGAACTTGCTTGGGGCGGCCCGGCGCTGCGTTCAGCCGCGCTTCACTTCCTTGAACTCGGCATCGACGACGCTTTCGTCCTCGGGCTTGCCACCGGCCTGTGAATCACCCGCAGCACCGGCTTGCGCACCCTGCGCCTGTACGGCGGCCATCAGTTGCTGGTGCGCCTCGGTCAGCGCCTTGAGCTTAGCTTCGATCGCCGATTTGTCGTCGCCCTTGATCGCTTCTTCGAGTTCCTTCGCGGCGGACTCGACACGCTCCTTGGTCGCCGCGCCCGCCTTGTCGCCGGCCTCGGTCGCCGCTTTGCGCGCCTCGTGCGCGGCTGCTTCGGCCGTGTTGCGTGCCTGCGCGAGCTCGAAACGCTTGTGGTCCTCGGCCTTGTTCGCTTCGGCGTCCTTGACCATGCGCTGGATCTCGTCTTCCGTGAGACCCGAGTTCGCCTTGATCGTGATCTTGTTTTCCTTGCCGGTGGCCTTGTCCTTCGCGCTCACGTGCAGGATGCCGTTGGCGTCGATGTCGAACGTGACCTCGATCTGCGGCATGCCGCGCGGCGACGGAGCAATACCTTCCAGGTTGAACTCGCCGAGCAGCTTGTTGCCGCCCGCCATCTCGCGTTCGCCCTGGTAGACCTTGATCGTCACCGCCGGCTGGTTGTCTTCCGCGGTCGAGAAGGTCTGCGCGAACTTGGTCGGGATCGTCGTGTTCTTCTGGATCATCTTGGTCATCACGCCGCCGAGCGTTTCGATGCCGAGCGAAAGCGGTGTGACGTCGAGCAGCAGCACGTCCTTCTTGTCGCCGGCCAGCACCGAGCCCTGGATCGCCGCACCGACGGCGACCGCCTCGTCCGGGTTGACGTCCTTGCGCGGCTCTTTGCCGAACAGGTCCTTCACGACCTCCTGCACCTTCGGCATGCGCGTCTGGCCGCCGACCAGGATCACGTCCTGGATGTCGGACACCTTCAGACCCGCATCCTTGAGCGCGGTCTTCACTGGATCGACCGTGCGCTGGATCAGTTCCTCGACCAGCGACTCGAGCTTGGAGCGCGTCAGCTTGATGTTCAGGTGCTTCGGGCCCGACGCATCAGCCGTGATGTACGGCAGGTTGATCTCGGTCTGTGTGGCCGACGACAGCTCGATCTTGGCCTTCTCGGCCGCGTCCTTCAGGCGTTGCAGCGCGAGCACATCCTTCGACAGATCGGCACCCTGCTCTTTCTTGAACTCCGCGACGACGTAATCGATGATGCGCTGGTCGAAGTCTTCGCCGCCCAGGAACGTGTCGCCGTTGGTCGACAGCACTTCGAACTGCTTCTCGCCTTCGACATCGGCGATCTCGATGATCGAGATGTCAAACGTGCCGCCGCCCAGGTCATAGACAGCGATCTTGCGGTCTCCCTTGCCGGCCTTGTCCATGCCGAAGGCGAGCGCCGCAGCGGTCGGCTCGTTGATGATGCGCTTGACCTCGAGGCCAGCAATGCGGCCGGCGTCCTTCGTGGCCTGGCGCTGCGAGTCGTTGAAGTACGCCGGCACGGTGATCACCGCTTCAGTGACTTCGTGGCCGAGGTAATCCTCGGCGGTCTTCTTCATCTTGCGCAGCACTTCTGCCGACACCTGCTGGGCCGCGAGGTCCTTGTTCTGTGCGCGCACCCACGCGTCGCCGTTGGGCGCCTTGACGATCGCGAAGGGCATCAGCTTGATGTCCTTCTGCACTTCGGCGTCCTCGAACTTGCGCCCGATCAGGCGCTTGACTGCATACAGCGTGTTCTTCGCGTTGGTGACTGCCTGCCGCTTGGCCGGCGCGCCCACCAGGATCTCGCCGTCCTCGAGATAAGCGATGACCGACGGCGTCGTGCGCGTGCCCTCGGCGTTTTCGATGACCTTGACCTGGTCGCCCTCCATCACCGCCACGGCGGAGTTGGTGGTGCCCAGGTCGATTCCGATGATCTTTGCCATGTTGTTTCCCCTCAGCTTGAAGCCGCCGGCCGTGGCCGCTGCGGCGATTCCTCGATGGTCGCTATATGCACGCCATCCCCGCGGTTTTCAACGCTTCCGTTGCCGAATCACTTTGAAATGACAACCAGCGCCGGCCGGAGCACCCGTTCGGCGATGGTCCAGCCCTTCTGCAGCACCGACACCACCTGGTTGGCCGGCGCCTCGGCAGTCGCCGGCACCGACGAGATCGCCTGGTGATAATGCGGATCGAACTTCTGTCCGACCGGATTGATCTCGGCCAGCGCGTTCCTTTCGAATGCCGAGCGGAGCTGACGCAAGGTCAGCTCGGCGCCTTCCTTGAGCTGCTGTGCCGTCGCCTCCCTGACCTCGAGCGCCTTCTCCAGGCTGTCGATCACGGGCACCAGGCTTTCGGCGAAGGATTCGATCGCGAACTTGTGGGCCTTGGCGACTTCTTCCTGCCCACGGCGACGGATGTTCTCGCCGTCCGCCTTGGCGCGCAGGTAGAGGTCATAGTTATCGTTGGCCTTGGCGAGCGCAGCGTCGAGTTCCTTCTCGACGTCCACGACCGTCGTTGAACCGAGCGACGGCTGCGCAGCGGCAGATTCGGGCCTGGCCGGCGACTCCTGCCCAGCCGCAGTCGACTCGACCGCGGCGTCGGGGTCCGGGTGTGACATGGCTCCTCCGGGCTTTCTATTTTGATTTCAGATACTTAGCGGATTTGTGGGCGAACGCGCCGAAATCAAGGACGGTGCCAGCAAATTTGCATCGAGAGCCGGGCCAACCGCTTTCTCCGCCAAACGTGACAGGCGAAACGGCACGAGTCTGCGGGATTCGGCTGGGGCGCTCGGTCGGCCGATTGGCTCCGTTCGGCGCCACCTCCGTAAGTGCATTCGGCGATTCGGATGACCGGTCGACCGAGCGCACTCGCGGTAACGTGGGATCGGATGATCTTCCGCCGCCAGGCGGCCATCAGTACAAAGTGAACCGTCGACTTCGATGACTCCAATGAACAGCATGCAGGGACTCAGGCAAGACCCGACCGCACGCAGCTCGGAGAGCTTCGGAGCCCAGGCGCCGGTCGCGCTGCTGGGCCTGGCCGCGATCGCGGTCATCGCCCTCATCAACCTGAACACGCGTCCGGCGGCCGCGCTGCCGCCGGCAGTAATCGCCGCGGCATGCATGGATTGCGGCACCGTGGTGGCGATCAGGCGATCGGCGCACGCTTCGCCGGTGTTCTTCGTCGAGATCCAGATGCTGGACGGATCCACGCGCGTCGTGCAACAACTTGCCACGGGCTTCAAAGTCGGGGACATCGTGCAGGTCAACGGCAACGCCCTGTCGCTGCGGCCTCAGTCGTCCTGACCGCGCAGCGCCGAGTTGAGCCCGGCGCTCACCGGCCCCGCGCTGCCTAGGTTTCGGCGCCCATTGCCCGCGCACGTTCCCGCGCCATTTCAGCCTCCGCAATCCGTACAACTCCTTGCGTGCGTTCTACGGGCCACCCCTGCATGTGCTCGGCACACAAGTCTGCCAACGCCTTGATGAACGCTGGCGCGCCGTTCAGGCAGGCGATGTAGCGATACTCCTTGCCGCCCGCGGCGATGAAGGTGTCCCGCCCCTCTATCGCAATTTCTTCCAGCGTCTCGAGGCAGTCGGCGGGAAATCCAGGACAGATCACATCCACCGCCTCGGCACCACCGCGTGCCAGCGCTTCCAGCGTCGGGGCCGTGTATGGCTGCAGCCACTCGGCACGGCCGAAGCGGGACTGGAAGGTCACGACGTACTGGTCGGGCGACAACCCCAGCGATTCGCCGAGCAGGCGCCCGGTCTTCTGACACTCGCAGTGGTAAGGGTCACCGAGTAGCAGCGTGCGTCTGGGTACGCCGTGAAAGCTCATCACCAGCTTGCCGCTGCGGTCGTGTGCCCGCCCGTGCCGCTTCCAGTGGTCAAGCACCGACTGGCGCAGCGCCGCGATGTAGCCGGGGTGATCGTGGAAATGCTTCACCCAGCGTACTTCCGGAATGTTGCGGGTGCGGCCCAGCACGTCGAACACCGCATCGAGCACCGACGCCGTGGTCGTCGCCGAATACTGCGGATACATCGGAACAACGAGGACGCGCTCGGCGCGACCCTCAGCGAGACTGCGCAGGACCGATGGGATCGACGGCTCGCCGTAGCGCATCGCCAGGGCGACATCGACGTCGATCCCGCGATCGCCGAGGTAGCCGCGCAGCAGGGACGCCTGCTGCTTCGAGTAGACAAGCAGCGGCGAACCCTCCTCGGTCCAGATCGTCGCGTACTTGGCCGCTGACTTGCGCGGGCGCACGGTCAGGATGACGCCGTGCAGGATCGGCCACCACAACAGTCGGGGGATTTCCACCACCCGGGGGTCCGACAGAAACTCCTTCAAATAAGCCCGCACCGGCCCGGGCGCCGCGGCGGTGGGCGTCCCGAGATTGACGAGCAGAACCGCCGTTCGTCCCAGCACGCCATGCCGGTACGGGGGTTCGGGCGAAAAACCCATGTTTTCGGCGCCTTTTGATGCGATCCCGCGGACCGCCCTGCGCCGCATTCTAGGGGGTCAGAAGTCGAGGGCCAGAAGCGTTCGCTGGTGGGGGCGAAGCGCAGCCGGGGCCTCGATCATCCGGGCGGATTACCCTTAACCCGCGAGTTGGATGACCGAACGGTCTATCGCGAGTTCAAGAGTGCGTGGGAAATAATCCCATTCAGGGGCCCGGTTGCAGAACCATAAAAGCTAGAACCACAACGTGAACGAAAAACCCGGAACACCCACAAACGGTGATGCGTTGCTGGAAGAAAGCGTGGCGATGCTGGGCCCGCTGGTACGGCTGCTGGTCGCCAACGGCATTACGTATCCGCAGCTCACCGGCGCGCTCAAGGTCGCTTTCCTGAGGGCAGCCCACGCTGAACTCGAGGCCGAGAACAAGAAGGCAACGGATTCGGCAGTCAGCCTTCGGTCCGGGGTGCACCGCAAAGACGTGCGGGCTCTCGCCGCCGATGGCGCCCGACCCAGCAGCCTCGCGGACCGGGCTCGATCGCTGCCTGATGAAGTGTTCATGCGCTGGACCAATGATCCCCAGTACCTGGACGCGGATGGACTGCCAAAGGTGCTGCCGCTGCGGAGTCGCACGCCCGACGAGCTTTCCTTCGACGTGCTGGCGCAGTCGATTTCCAGTGACTTCCATAGTCGCTCGGTGCTTGAAGAACTGGTGCGGCTCGGGCTGGCCGAAACCCGCGGGGAAAGCGTTCGCCTGCGTTTGACCTCCTTCGTGCCTCGCGAGGGCGTCAACGAAGCGCTGGAGTTCATGTCGGCCGCCATTTCCGATCACATCGCGGCGGCTGCACGAAATGTGCGGGCAATCCAGGCAGAGCAGGCTCCGGCCTTTCTGGACCAGAGCATCTACGCAGACGACCTGTCGGCCGAGTCAGTGATGGAGCTGCAGCGACTGGGGCGCCGGATCTGGGAATCGGCGCTGCGGCGGATGTACGCGCTCGCAGATGAGCGCCTCAAGATCGACCGGAACAATGCGCTCGTAGACCAGACGATGCGCATGAGATTTGGCACCTACTTCTATGCGGAGCCAGCGAGCCCAGTGGCACAGAGTCTGCCCATGAAACCGACTGAGGACGAGCAATGAACCGAGTCCAACGCTGCGTCGCGACGTTGCTGCTGATCGCGCTCGCCAGTACCGGATGCGGTGGCGGTGGCGAGACCGTTGCCCGCATCGGCGGCGGAGGTACCGGCGCGCCCATCGAAGTAGGCATTGGTGACGTAGGCGGTTTCGGCAGCATCATCGTCAACGGCCAACACTACGACGAGACGGGGGCGCAGTTTGCCGTCGATGAACGCCCTGACCAGCCGACACCAGCCAGTGTCGATGCCGTGCGTCTGGGCATGCAGATGCATTTCGAGCACCTGTCGAACCGCATGACCAAGGCGACAGTCGCCTCCGAAGTGATCGGGCCGGTGACCTCGGTCGGCGCGAGCAGCCTCGTGGTGCTGGGCCAGACAGTGCGAGTCAATTCGGATCCCGCTGCACCGACGATTTTCGACGGCTTTGCGGCCTTGTCTGAACTCGCAGGCGCCGTTGTCGAAGTGCACGGCCAGCGCAATTCGAGTGCGGAGATCCAGGCGACGCGAATCCAGCTGCGAAGCAGCGCGGGTGTGCTGCGCGTTGCCGGCACAGTGACGGATCTCGCGAGTGGCGTCTTCAAGATCGGCACGCTGACGATTCGCGCGGCCTCGGCGACTGTCGTTCCGGGCGGCGAGTCCGTAGCCAACGGCCAGCGCGTCACCGCGTGGACCGATCAGCCGCTCGTCAACGGTGAACTCGTGGCACGTGTGATCCGCATCGGCGGAACGGCGATTCCAGAGAACGCCGGGCTCACGGTCGAGGGCCTGGTCACCGACTTCCAGACGGTTTCCAACCTGCGCATCGGCAGCATCGCGGTCGATGCAAGCGCGGCTCAGTACACCGGCGGTATTGCCGCAGACCTGCGCAACGGCCGTTCGGTGCGTGCGAGCGGAACCTACAGCGGAACCGTGCTGCGCGCCTCCCGTATCGAGTTCCTGTCGACTGCACCGGCTCGTGTTGAACTCAATGGTGCGGTGGCAAGCTTCGTCGACGCCAACAGCGCCTTCCAGGTACGAGGCACCTCGACGAAGGTGACAGCGCAGACAACTTATGTGCGCGGCGACGCTTCCAATCTGGGCAATGGCGTCCTGGTGAAGGTCGAGGGACCGGTCGTCAACGGTGTTGTCGAGGCGGCAACCCTTGAGTTCCTGCCGCCTTCGGCCGGCATCGCGCGCGTGCTGTTCGGCACGGTCGCCAATCCGATGGATGGCGCGGCCGGCACGAAGATATTCCGGCTGGCGCCGCTGCCATTTGACGTGAAGACGACGGCCGCCACCCGCTTCAAGAAAGGCACGATCGCTGACATCGTGAAGGATGCCGGGGTCAAGGTCGACGGCGTCTACGATGGCCTGGCATTCATCGCTGAAGAGATTCAGTTCATGAACAACCCGAGTGATCCGCCGACGTTCGCCATTGACGGCATCGCCAGCAATGTGCAGCCCGCCTCGGTCGTGGTGGATGGCAAGACAGTCACGCTGACTCCGGCAACGGTCTACAGGAAGAACGACGCCGCTGCGAAGTTCGAGGACCTGAAGAACGGCTCAAAGGTGGAAATCGAGGCCGTCAAGGTCAATGGCCAATTGTTTGCGAACTCGGTGACTATCAAGGAACCGGCGAGCGGCTCGGCCTCGGTGCGCGGCATCGTCAATGAGCGTGCCAACGACAAGGTGATGGAGTTCCGGGTGGGGTCTCAGCGCGTCAGCGTCGCCGGCACTCCCCAGGTCATTCCGGCGAACAAGACGCTGGCGGACGTCAAGAACGGCACCGATCTCGAGGTCGAGGGCACGATTTCCGGCAGTCTGCTGACTGCCACGAAGGTGAAGTTCCGCTAGGGAAGCGGGCCTGCCCCTTCCCTGTCCGTTCGTGCTTTGCTAGCCTCCTCAGACCGCCGCGTGGCGGTCACAGGACTTCTGAGGAGGCCTCCATGGAGCCGATCACAGCCGAAGTTCACGAGTCGGACGCCGAAGTGGTTGTTGAACTGTCCACAGACGACCTGGACCGGGTAGGTGGCGGCCGTATAGGTAGTGGCGGCTCCGGAGCGCCCGCCGAAGCGTAGTGGCGCACTAAGGGCTCGGCTGTCCGCACCAATCTTCAGCGGTGTATCGGCGGCACGGCAGCCCGTTGAACGGACTCATCGTTACTGCAGCCGGTAGCGCGTCTTGAGTCGCGTGTTGCGAAACACCAGCGCCGAAGCGCCGGTCAGCAACGCGACCGTGCCGAGGATGACAACCAGGCGCACCCAGGGCTGACCAAGCGTCATGCGCTGCTGCGCCAGACCGAACAGCGTCCACACCCACTCCGCCGTGCCCGCCAGCAGGCAGAGCTGTACCAGCCGGGCGACCCAGGGGCGCGGCAGCGCGAGCAGGATGACCAGTACGCCACACCCGGCGGCCAGCCACCAGGCTCCGGCGCGGAAAAAGTGTGCCGCGAGCACGGCCAACGCCAACGCCGGTGCGAGCAGCAAAAGCAGCTTCGACATCGAATGCTCCGCGATTCGTAGCCGCAGCGTGCCGACGGGCCGCCGCGCGCGTTTGATCGCCGTCAGGCGGCGCCATCGACCTGCACTTCGGAGGCATGAGGCCGCCCCAGGTAACTACCTCCACCGAGGGAGGGCTTGGTTACCTTTGACTCAACTCACGTCGCGCGGTGCGCGCAGGCTGCAGCATCGCGCCATGATGTCTACGAATGCTGAACCGCGGACGACTGGAGCCGAGCGACGCGAAGCGCGACTTGCGACGCGCCGACTCGCCCGCGAACTGAAGACGATCGGCGTGATGCTGCGCATCTATTGCCGCGATCACCATGCAGGCAGGGCGTGCAACGACGAGCACCTGTGCGAGGAATGCGCCGACCTCTTCGACTACGCGCGCAAGCGACTGGCGGGCTGCCCCTACGGCCCTGACAAGCCAACCTGCGCGAACTGCCAGATTCACTGCTACGGGCCGCGGCAGCGCGAGGCGACACGCGTGATGATGCGCTACGCGGGCCCACGCATGATGTGGCGGCATCCTGTGCTGGCGATCGCCCACGTCCTCGACGGCAAGCGCCCGGCACCCCCGAAGCCCCGTGCCGCCGGCCGCGGCGAGGCGGCCGCTTCGGAGAGCGACGCGCCGCCGGCAAGTCGGTAGCGCCCGGCGCTCGGCCCGGGCGCGCCACTGCTCAGCCGAATCGCGGAAACAGCATGTTGTTTTCCAGATGGATGTGCTCGTGCACGTCATCGATCAGCTTGCGCACGCCGGTGTACAACGCGCGCCACGTCGGGCAGGCCTCCTCCGGCAACTCGAAGCCGTGGGCGATCTGCTCCAGGCGGTCGAGCCGTTCGCCGTGTTCGACGTGCTCGAAGCGCATCCGGCCGATGGGCGCAGTGATCATCGGGTGGCCGCCCTGCATCATCATCGGAAACAGGATCTGCTCCTCCTTCGCCATGTGCTCCTCGAGCGCGGCGGCGGCCTCCTGCAGGGCGGCGCGGAGCCCGGCGGGCACCTTCGGGTTGCCCGCGTGACGCTGCTCCACCCGTTCAGCGAGTTGCAGCAGCTCTGGCAATTCGCGACGGTGCACGTCGTGGTAGCGCGCGAGGATGTGGCCGATCAGCGCCGGCGTGTCGCGCGGCGCTTCCTGTGGCGCGTCGGGCGACAGCAAACTGAGCTCGGCCTCGATCCTTGCGAGCGGCACCGCTCGTTCGGCCGCCGCCTCGGCCAACGGACGTGCGCCGCCGCAGCAAAAGTCGATGCGGTGTGCGCGGAACACCGCGGTGGCGCCGGGCAGCCGCGTGGCGATCTCGGCAACTGTCTGGTCTGCGTAACCCATGAAGTCCTCCCTGTAGAGACCGGGGCAGTCTCCTATCCGAAGGTGGGTGCGCGCTTGACGCGCAGCAAGCCGCACGTGCCGAGGTAGGCGCGCCTACCTCCTTGGCGGCAGAACCGACGCGGCCGTCAGGGGGAGCTGAGCTGGTGCCAGAGGAACGAGTAGGTCTGTGCCCACATGCGCGCTGCCTGTTCGTTGTTGGCGGCGGCGCCATGGCCGCCTTCGATGTTCTCGAAATACAGCACGTCGTGCCCCTGCTCCAGCATGCGCGCGGCCATCTTGCGCGCATGGCCGGGATGCACGCGGTCGTCACGCGTCGAGGTGACGAGGAACAGCCGTGGATACCTGACGTCCTTGCGCACGTTCTGGTATGGCGAGTAACGCTCGATGAAAGCGCGGTCCGCGGCCTTGTCCGGGTCGCCATACTCGGCCACCCACGATGCTCCCGCCAGCAGCGTGTGGTAACGCAACATGTCGATCAGCGGTACCTGCGACACCACCGCGCCGAACAGTTCGGGCCGTTGCACCATCGCCGAAGTGACGAGCAGACCGCCCTGGCTGCCGCCCATGATGCCGAGGTGCCGCGGCGAGGTGATGCCGCGGCGGATGATGTCTTCCGCAACGGCGACGAAGTCGTCCCAGGTGCGCTGCTTGTTCTCGCGCTGCGCGGCCCGGTGCCACTGCGGCCCGAATTCGCCGCCACCGCGCAGGTTCGCCATCACGAGCACGCCGCCCGGCTCCAGCCAGCCCTTGCCGAATCCGCCCGAGTACCGCGGCAGCATCGTGATCTCGAATCCGCCGTAGCCGTACAGCAGCGTCGGGTTGCGGCCATCCAGGCGCAGATCGCCGCGCATCGCGACAAAGTACGGAATGCGCGTGCCGTCCCGGCTGACCGCCTCGTACTGCCGCGTAACGATGCCGGTCGCATCGAAAAAGCGCGGCAGGGACTTCAGCGGCACCGTGTCGGCATCTCCGATCCGGCGCTCGAACAGAGTCGTCGGCGCAGTGAAATCCTGATGGGTGAATAGGTAGCTGTCGCTGTCCCAGTAGGTTGACAGGTCGCCGATCTGCCCCTGGTCGGCCAACGGCACGCGGCGCCGCTTCCAGGTGCCGTCCTGCAATGTCAGCTCCCACAGTCGGGGCCGCACGTTGTCCAGCTCGCTGATCAGCACGGCACTGCGCGTGGTCCGGATCTCCTCGAGGGTGCTGCGCTCCGTCGGCGCATAAAGCACCTCGAAGTGGCGGTCGCCCTTCATGAAGGCTTCGAAACGGATGGCGAGCAGCGCCGCGGCAGGCCATGTCGTCCCGCCGACGGTCCAGGACTCCCGGATGCGGACCAGCAGCCAGTCCTGAAACGTGAGCACATCCGCGTCGGTCGGTACTTCGACGCGGACCAGCTGCCCCGAGCGGTCGACATAGCGCTCGGCGTTGTGGAAGTCGACCTGTCGCGTCACCCAGTCACGGCGTTGGCCGGACTCCCGCTCCGAGTACGCCCCCACCACGACGTCGCTCACTTTGCCTTCGTGGACCGTGCGCGCAGCTGCCAGCGGCTGCGCCGCGCTTCCACTCCTTGACGATGCGCGGATAGCCGGACGCCGTCATCGACCCCGGCCCGAAGTCGGTGGCGACCCAGACCGTGTCGAGGTCCTTCCACTCGACGTCCTGCTTGGCCTCGCTGGGCAGGTTGAAGCCGTCGCTGACGAAGCGGCGCGTCTGCACGTCGTACTCACGCACCACCGTTGCGTCGGCACCGCCGCGCGACAGCGCGATCAGACAACGGCGATACGGCTCCCCGGACCGCTCCGGCCGCAGACACGTGGCGCCGTTCCAGACCCAGTTCTCCTTCTCATCCGCGGCGAGGCGGTCGAGATCGATCAGCGTCTCCCAGTCCGGTTGCGGCTTGCGGTATTCGGCCAGCGAAGTGCGCCGCCAGACGCCGCGCGGGTGGTCGGCATCGCGCCAGAAGTTGTAGAGCTGGTCGCCGTAGCGCTGCACCAGCGGGATGCGCTCCTTCGAATCGAAGATGTCCAGCAGTTGACGCCGCAGCGGCTCGTAGCGCGGGTCCGCCAGGAATTCCTTCTCCGCCACCGCATTGCGGGCGCGCGCCCAGTCGAGCGCCTTGTCGCCGCCGACGTCTTCCAGCCAGAGGTATGGATCGTTCATTGGATTCGGAGACACCGGCGGTTGTGCCAGGGCAGCACTGCATGCGCCCAGCAGGGCCGCCCACAGCAAGCTGGATACAGTTCGTGTAGGGATCATTGCACCGGTTCGGCCTGCTGCAGCTGTGGGCGTTCCTGATCGGCCGTCATCGGAGGCTTTCAGCCGCTCCCCAGACAGTCGATTCAGCCTTGCGAAAGCGCGTTCGACAGCAGCCTGGCGGTGATGTCGACAATCGGGATCACCCGCTCGTACGCCATGCGCGTGGGACCGACAACACCCAACGTGCCGACAACCTTCCCGTCGACTTCGTAGGGCGCGACAACCATGCTCATCTCGTCCATCGGCACGAGCTGCGATTCACCGCCGATATAGATCTGCACGCCGTGCGCCCCGATCGACGTGTCAAGCAGGTGGATCAGTCGGGTCTTGTGCTCGAACAGATCGAACAGCCGCCGGAGCGTTTCGACGTCGGTCGCCAAGTCGGAGATGCCGAGCAGGTTGCGCTCGCCCGAAACGACCACCGGGTCCGACTCCGCCTCGGCTTCGGCTTCGCTGCCTGCCTCAACTGCCGCCTGCATCAGCGCCGAGATGTCTTCGTGCAGCTGGCGCAGTTCAGTATGGAGCCGCATCCGCGCCTCGCCGAAGCTCAGGCCGGCGAAGTGCTGGTTCAGCATGTTCGCCGCCTCGGTGAGCTGCGACTGCGTGAAGGCGGATTTCGTCAGCAGGATGCGGTTCTGCACGTCGCCTTCCGGGGTCACGATGATCAGCAGCACGCGTCGCTCCGACAGCCGAACGAACTCGAGCTGCTTGAACGAGGATGAGCGACGTGGCGTCAGCACGACGCCGGCAAACTGTGACAGGCTGGAAAGCAGCTGGGCGGCGTTCTGCATGGCGCGCTGCGGGTCACCGCCGCGCAGCTGGCCTTCCATGATGCTGGCCTGCTGCTCCTCGATAGGCCTGAGCGTCAGCAGCGTGTCGACGAAGAAGCGGTAGCCGCGTGGCGTCGGCACCCGGCCTGCGGACGTGTGCGGACTGGCGACGAAGCCCATGTCCTCGAGATCCGCCATGACGTTGCGGATCGTCGCCGGCGAAAGGTCCAGGCCCGAAAGCCGCGACAGCGCGCGCGAGCCGACTGGCTGCCCATCGGCCACGTAGCGTTCGATCAGCGTCTTCAGCAGGGTGCGAGCACGTTCGTCGAGCATGGCCAAATTCTATGACGGTTGAGGCAGAAGCCACGGACATTCGGCCATCTGGCCTGCCGCACGGCGTCCTGCATAATCGGAGCATGTCCCAAGCCTTCCGCAATGTAGCCATCTTCGGCAAGCCGCGTGCGGAAGGCATACGCGAGCCGCTGCTTGCGATCGCGCGCATCGTCGAGGCGGCGGGCGCCCGGGTGCTTTTCGACCTCGGCACGGCGGAGCATGTAGGCCTTAACGGGGTCGAGGCGCATACGGTGCACTCGATCGGAAAGATGGCGGATGTCGCCGTCGTGCTCGGCGGCGACGGCACGATGCTCGGCATCGCGCGCGAGCTGGCGCCGTTCCGGGTGCCGCTGATCGGCATCAACCACGGCCGGCTCGGATTCATGACCGACATCGCCCTCGACCAGATGGGCGAGGCGCTGCCCGCCATGCTCGGCGGCCGCTACGAGACCGACCGCCGCGGCGTCCTCGACGCCGAAGTGCGGCGCGGCGGGCAGGTTGTCTACCACGCAATGGCGGTCAACGATGTGGTCGTGTCGCGCGGCGTGACCGGCGGCATGGTCGAGTACACGGTTCGCGTCGACGGCGTCACGATGTACAACCAGCGCGCCGACGGGGTCATCCTGGCCACGCCAACGGGCTCGACCGCCTACGCACTCTCCGCCGATGGGCCGATCCTGCATCCCAGCCTGGCCGGCCTGCTGCTGGTACCGGTCGCCCCGCAGACGTTGTCGAACCGTCCGATCGTGCTGCCCGACGATGTCGTCGTCGAGATCGAGATCACCGATGTTCGCGACGCCAGCGCGCACTTCGACATGCAGGCGTATTCGAGCCTGGTGCCGGGCGACATCGTGCGCGCGCGCCGGGGCCAGGACCTGGTCACGCTGCTGCATCCGGTCGGCTACAACTTCTTCGCCACACTGCGCCAGAAGCTGCACTGGAGCGTGATGCCGAGCGAGTCGCACTCGCGCGGCTGATCTTCCCCCTCGACGCATGCTGGTTACGCTGTCGATCCGCAACTTCGTCATCGTTGACGAACTGCAGCTCGAGTTCGCGCCCGGCTTCACGGTGCTGACCGGGGAAACCGGCGCCGGCAAGTCCATCCTGATCGACGCGCTGCTGCTGGCGCTGGGCGAGCGAGGCGAGGCGGACGTCGTGCGCGAGGGCGCGGCGCGCGCCGACATCGCCGCCGAATTCCGGCCGACGCGGCAAGTCGCGCGCTGGCTTGCGGATAACGAACTGGCTAGCGAGGAATCCGACCTGCTGCTGCTCCGGCGCGCGATTGATGCGAGCGGACGCAGCCGGGCCTTCATCAACGGCGCCGCCGTCACTCTGGCGCAGCTGCGCGAACTCGGCGAGCAGCTTGTCGACGTGCACGGCCAGCATGCGCACCAGTCGCTGCTGCGCCCCGCCGCGCAGCTGGCGCTGCTCGACGAGCATGGCGCGCTCGGCGAGGTGCGCAGTGCGGTCGCCGCGGCCCATGCCGAGTGGAAGGGTGAGCAGCGCACAAGCGAGCAGGCCGAAGCGATGGCCGCCAGCGCGGTCGCCGAGCAGGAGCGCCTGCGTTGGCTGGTCGAAGAGCTCGGTGCGCTCGCTCCCGAGGCCGGTGAATGGGAGCGTGTCGAGGCTGAACACAAGCGCCTGTCGCACGCCGCGGGCCTGCTCGAAGGCGCCCGAGCTGCAGTGGATACGCTCAGCGAGTCCGACACCGCTGCGCTGCCGCGGGTCGCGGCAGCGGCCACGCGCCTGACCCAGCTGTCGTCGTACGACGAGCGGCTGAAACCGATCATCGAGTTGCTGGACGGCGCGCAGGTGCAACTCGAGGAAGCGGTCAGCGCACTGCGGCGCTACGCCGATCGATCCGATCTCGACGCCACCCGCCTCGCGGACGTTGAAGCGCGGGTCACCGCCCTGCACGGCGCGTCGCGGCGTTTCCGCGTCGCGCCGGAGGCCCTTGCCGGCCTTCTCGCCGAGGCGCGGGAAAAGCTTGCGGCACTCACCGCGTCCAGCGACCTCGACGCGCTGCGCGTACGCGAAGCGGCGGCCCGGAAACGCTACGACAGCGCCGCACAGAAGCTCACGAAGCTGCGCGCGACCGCGGCCAGGAACATGAGCACTGAAGTCACGCGCGCTATGCAGGACCTGTCCATGGGCGGCGGGCGCTTCGAGGTCCAGCTCACCAGTGCCGAACCTTCTGCACACGGCAACGAGCGGGCCGAGTTCCTGGTCGCCGCGCACACCGGTGTCGCGGTCAAACCGCTCGTCCGTGTCGCCTCGGGCGGCGAACTGGCGCGCATTTCGCTCGCGATCGCCGTCATCGCCGCCACCGCGACTCCGGTGCCGACGCTGATCTTCGACGAGGTCGATGCCGGCATCGGCGGTGCCGTGGCCGATGTCGTCGGTCGGCTGCTCAAGCAGCTGGGCCAGAGCCGCCAGGTGCTGTGCGTGACGCACCTTCCACAGGTGGCAGCGCGTGGCGACCAGCACTACGCCGTCAGCAAGACGATGACGGCCGACCAGCGACCGGTGTCGCAGATGGGCCTGCTGGAGCGCCGCGCCCGCGTAGAGGAGCTGGCGCGCATGCTCGGCGGCCAGGAGATCACCGAGACCACGCGCAAGCACGCGCGCGAAATGCTCGCGAGCTAGGCAGACTGCTCGAGCAACAACTGCGCAGCGGCGAGGTCAGCCACCGCGGTACCGACGGACTTGAACAGCGTGATCTCGGCCGGGCCCGTGCGCCCGGGACAACCGGCGACAATTTCCGCCAGTTCGGCGACGATCGCGTCGCGCTGGATCACGCCGCGCTCGAGTGGCTCGACGATATCGGCCGCCTCGGCCAGCGCGCCCGCATAAGTGTCGACGACGATGCGCGCCCGGCCGACGGCCTCGTCGTCGGCTTCCCGCATGCCGCGCCGGAAACCGCCGACGAGATCAAGGTGTGTACCCGGTGCAATCCAGGCCCCGTGGACGATCGGCTGCGTCGACGTGGTCGCGCAGCTGATGATGTCGGCGCCGCGTACCGCCGTTTCGAGATCCTCCACCGCCTGCGCCGGCAGCCCTTCATCGCGCAGCCGCTGCGCCAGCGTCTGCGCACCCTCGCCGCGCCGGCCCCAGATCCACAGCCGCGTGAGCCGCCGGCTGCGGGCGTGTGCGTGCGCCATATAGGGCGCGAGCGTGCCGGTGCCGATGATCAGCGCGTTCCTCGCGTCACCACGTGCCATGTAGCGCGCCGCCAGCAGTGACGTCGCCGCGGTCCGCCGCAGCGTCAGCGCCTCGCCGTCAATGACGGCACGTGCGGCACCGCTCGATCGGTCGAACAGAACGTAGATCGCGTTGACCGTGGCGCGGCTGATCGCCCGGTTGCCTGGCATGACGGTGACGAGCTTGACGCCCAGCGCTCGCGCCGACCAGGCCGGCATCAGCAGCAGCGAGTCGCTGTCGGACAGCGCGTGGGCATGGCGCAGCGGCGCGACCGGCGCAGCGACCAGCGTCGCCGCAATCGCGTCGGCCAGCCAATCGAGATCGAGCGCGCTGTGGACGTCCTGCGCGGAAAAGAAGCGCATCAGCCGGCCACGAAGCTGCCGGAACGGCCACCCTGCTTTTCCAGCAGCCGCACCTCGCTGATGACCATGCCGCGATCCGCGGCCTTGCACATGTCGTAGACCGTCAGCAGGCCGACCTGCACGGCGGTCAACGCCTCCATTTCCACGCCCGTCGGGCCGTGGGTCTCGACGCGGGCGGTGCATTCGACTGACGATTGCAGCTCGTCGATCGTCAGATCGACCGAGATGCGCGTGATCGCGATCGGGTGACAGAGCGGAATCAGCTCGGACGTGCGCTTCGCGCCCTGGATCGCCGCGATCCGGGCCACTCCCAGCACGTCGCCCTTCCTGGCGTTCCCGGATTTCACCAGCTCCAGTGTCGTCGGCAGCATGCTTATCCGGCCGCTCGCGACCGCGATGCGGTGCGTGGCAGGTTTGTCGCCGACATCGACCATGTGAGCTTGTCCGGCAGAGTCAAAATGGGTCAGGGGCTTCATTGAAGTGCAACAATTCCAGACAGGGAACGAAACATTCCGCTGGCTATCATACGGAGGCCGGCGTTGTCTCGCCGCAGGATAAGTTGTTTGGCCTCATTCGCTCGGCTGTTTCGCTTCGCCACCGTCTTGACCGTCGCCTTTGTGCTCAACGCACCGGCGGCGTTGCCGGCGCGCGCCCAGTCGGTCGAGCTGCCCGCGCTCGGTGAGGCAGGCGCCGAAGAGCTCCCGCCCGCCATGGAGCGCCGGATCGGCGAGCAGATCATGGCGCAGATCCGGCGCGATCCGGACTTCCTCTCCGACCCGGAGTCGACCGAGTACATCAACTACCTGGGCTACCAGCTGGTGGCGATGAGCGCTGCACGCAGCAGCGATTTTTCGTTTTTCCTCGTGCGCGACCCGATGATGAACGCGTTCGCGCTCCCCGGCGGGTTTATCGGCGTCCATAGCGGCCTCGTGATCGCCGCCCAGAACGAGTCCGAACTGGCCGGCGTGCTGGCCCACGAAATCGCGCACATCTCGCAGCGGCACATCGCCCGCATGCTCGGCCGGCAGAAGGACACGCTCGCCATCCAGCTGGGCGCGCTGCTGCTGGCGATCCTCGCGGCGCGGGCCGGCGGATCGTCAGGCGGCGACTTGGCGCAGGCCGCGATCCTGGGCGGCCAGGCCGCGGCGATCCAGACTCAACTCAATTTCTCCCGCGATGCCGAGCGCGAGGCCGACCGCGTCGGCTTCGTCACGCTGGTCAATGCCGGCTTCGACGGCCGTGGCATCGAAGGATTTTTCGGCCGCCTCCAGCAGGGATCGCGTCTGTACGAAGGAACCGCCCCCGCCTACCTGCGCACCCACCCGATGACAGTGGAGCGCATCAGCGACATGCAGAACCGGTCGCGCAACATCAGCTTCAAGCAGCGACCCGACTCGCTCGACTTCCAGCTCGTGCGTGCACGGCTGCGCGTGCTGCAGGAGAAGACTACGCAAGGCTGGACCGACCAGCTCGAGTACTTCAACGGCCAACTGAAGCAGCGCACCACGAACTCGATCGCCGCGTCACATTACGGGGCGGCCGTCGCTGCGCTCAAGCTCAACATGCCTGAACTCGCCTACGAGAACGCGCAGGCGGCACGCCGCGCCACTCCGGCTTCCTCGGTGATCCTCGACAAGGTCGTGTCGGAAGCCCGCTTTGCGCTCGCCAGGACCGACGAGGAACGCAAGCAGGCGATCGAGGCGGCCCGGGAAACCGCATCGCGCTACCCGCTGTCGACGGTGGCGGTCGCCCACTACATCGATCTGCTGAATCGGTCGAACCAGCACCAGCAGGCGATCAACGTGCTGCGCGAACAGGTTGCGATCACGCGCACGCAACCTTCCTACTACGCGCTGCTGGGCCGCAGCTACGAAGCGCTGGGACGTCGGTCCTTGCAGCACCAGGCACTCGGCGAAATGTATGCGTTGCTGGGCATCAACCAGGCAGCGCTGCAGCAGATGGAAATCGCACGCCGTGCCAACGACGGCGACTTCTACACGATGTCGGAGATTGAAGTCCGCGTGCGCGACCTGCAGGCCGACATCAAGCGCGAACAGGAGGCTTTGCGCGGGAGCACCGGCGGCTCGATGGGGCGCTAGTCCCGATGACCTGGTAGTGGCCCCGGCTGTAGCCGGGGCGCTGCAGGGGTGGCGCGCCGGGAATCCGTACAATTGCGCGCCGCACCAGGCCCATGCCGGAAGCTGCTCCGGGTGGCGATCGCCACTGACGGCCACGCAAACTCTCACAATGAATTCTCTTTCGCCCTCTGAAAATCAGCCGCCGACTCCAGTGGACACGACTGGCGCGATCGAGACCGATGCGGTCATCGTCGGCGCCGGGCCAGTGGGGCTGTTCCAGGTCTTCGAGCTTGGCCTGCTGGAAATCAAGGCGCATGTCATTGATTCGCTGAAGGACGTCGGCGGCCAGTGCATCGAACTCTATCCCGACAAGCCGATCTACGACATTCCGGCGGTACCGGTGTGCACCGGCAAGGAACTGACCGACAGCCTGCTCAAGCAGATCGAGCCATTCGGCGCGACGTTTCACCTTGGGCAGGAAGTCACCGCCGTGCAGAAGCAGAAAGACGGCCGCTTCTTCGTCGAGACGATCAAGGGCACGCGCTTCCTGACCAAGGTCGTCATCATCGCGGCCGGCGTCGGATCGTTCCAGCCGCGCACGCTGAAGGTGCCGGACATCGAGCAGTTCCTCGGCTCGCAGCTCTTCTACCGCGTGAAGGATCCCGCGCAATTTCACGGCAAGAACCTCGTCATCGCCGGCGGCGGCGACTCGGCGCTGGACTGGGCGCTCGACCTGGCCGGCAAGGCCGAGAGCCTTGTGCTGGTCCACCGGCGTGACGGCTTCCGCGCGGCGCCGGCATCGGTCGCGAAGATGCAGGAACTGTGCGATCGCCTCGAGATGCAGTTCCTGGTCGGTCAGATCAGCGGCTTCGAGGAGGCCGACGGGCGCATGACCGAAGTCCGCGTCACTTCGCTCGACGGCCTCACGCGTCGCGTGCCGCTCGATGCGCTGCTGGTGTTCTTCGGGCTATCGCCGAAACTCGGCCCGATTGCCGACTGGGGACTTGACCTCGAACGCAAGCAACTCGTCGTCGACACCGAGAAGTTCGAGACCAATGTGCCCGGGATCTTTGCGGTCGGCGACATCAACCTCTATCCGGGCAAGAAGAAACTGATCCTCTCGGGCTTCCACGAGGCGGCGCTCGCCGCCTTCGGCTCGACCAGATACATCTTTCCCGAGCGCAAGGTGCACCTGCAGTACACCACCACGAGTCCGAAACTGCACAAGATCCTCGGCGTCGAGTCGCCGGTGTTCGACTGAGCCGCCTACTGCGGCTGCGGCAAACATACATAACCAAAGCGCTGCGGTGCTTCGGCCGCGCACAGACGGGCCAGTGCGCTGTCGCCTTCAAGGCCGAGCAGCCGGCCGATCACAACGATGTCGGGGCCGCGGCCGACCAGCCATTCGTCGATTCCGTCGTCTTCAAGCCGGCGCCCGCTGCCGCCACGAAAACTCTCGGCAGTTCGGGCCGCGTCCATCGAATCCACCAGTCCGAAACCGACATCCGTCTGCAGGAATACTCGGCCGGCTTCGTCCAGCCACGCGCCGCGCAACTGCCTTGCGCGACTGTTGGTGTGAGTCCGTACGGCAGGAGTCGGCTCCGTCGCCACGCGCCACACCCACGGTGCCACTTCGAGCTCGACGAACACACGCTGTGGTCCGTTCTGGAAGTGCCAGCACCCGCGCTCGTCGCTCGCATAGTTGCGTCCGATGAAATCGCAGATCGCCGGTTTGACGATCCGTTCGCCGCGCAGGCGCCACTCGCCGCGCGCCGTGAGTCCGAGCCAGCCATACACGGCCGGCACGTTGGGCCACTTGGCAATGGCGGCGATGACGGCGTCGTCCATAGGCGTGAAGGATAGGCGGATCAGTCACGGCGGCACAGTGCGCATTGCGCCAGAACGCCAGATGGAATGTTCGCAACAGTTGCGTCTGAAAGTGCTTCAGAGCAACCCGCATGGCATACAACGCTGAGCGGCGATCGTCGAACCGATCCTGACTTCGCGCGCGTCGGAGCCCGGACGTGCTTCTGGTGCCACAAAGCAGATTGCCGGGCGTTGAGGACAACAAGCGCGTGGTTGTGTGCGCGACGGCCACTTGCGTGACCTGTGGCAGACTCATTCACTGCTCCGGTTATCAGACGCGGATCCGGTCGTGACTGTTGCGTCGACGTCGGGCGGAAAACGGTCATCGGGCGACCGGCGTTCGAACCATCCGCTGTTAGCATCAATCATGCCTCGATCAATCCCGCTCTCACTTGGCGTCATCGCACTGATCGCAGCCACCGCTGCCTGCGACGGCGCCAAGGCGCCTCCGGCCGCGCGGTCGGCGCCGGAGGTCACGGTGCTGACCGTGAAGCCGCAGAGCGTGGTGATCACGACCACTTTGCCGGGCCGCACCGCGCCAACCGTGATTGCCGAGGTTCGTCCGCAGGTCACCGGCATCGTCCAATCGCGCTCGTTCAACGAAGGTGCCGAGGTCAAGGCGGGCAGCACGCTGTACCGGCTCGATCCGGCGACCTACCAGACGGCCTATGACAGCGCGCGCGCCGCGGTGGCGAAAGCCGAAGCGAGCGTGCAGACGGCACGCCGCAACCTGGCCCGCGCCAAGGAACTCTTCGAAATCAAGTTCGTCAGCCAGCAGGCCTATGACGATGCTGCAACGACGCTGAACCAGAGCGAGGCTGACCTCGCGGGGGCCAAGGCGGCGGCCGAGGCGGCGCGCATCAATCTCGGCTACACGAACGTCGTTGCGCCGATTTCGGGGCGGATCGGCAGATCGACGGTCACGGCCGGGGCGCTGGTCACCGCCAACCAGTCGACACCGCTTGCCACGATCCAGCAGATGAATCCGATGTACGTCGACATCACGCAGTCTTCCAACGAGGCGCTCCGCCTGCGGCGCGCAATGGCCAGCGGGGAGCTTAAGCGGGCGCGTGACGACGCCGCGCGCGTCATGCTGCAGCTCGAGGACGGCACGAGCTACCCGCACGAAGGGACCTTGCAGTTCTCGGATGTCACCGTCGATCCGTCCACCGGTGCGATCACGCTGCGCGCGCTGTTCCCGAACCCGGAAAGCATCCTGCTGCCGAACATGTACGTGCGTGCCGTGCTCGAGGAAGGCGTGCGCGATAACGCCATCCTCGTGCCGCAGCAGGCGGTGACGCGCGACACCAAGGGGCAGGCGATCGCGATGGTGGTCGGCGCCGATAACACGGTCGAGGCGCGGCCCCTGAAGACTGCGCGCACGCTCGGGACCCAGTGGCTGATCGACGCCGGCCTGCAGCCGGGAGACCGCGTGATCGTCGAAGGCCTGCAGCGGGCAAGCCCCGGCGCGAAAATCCAGCCAGTGGAAGCCTCCGCCCCGCGCGCCGCTGCGACGTC
>CAWBRW010000017.1:0-480256 GCA_963791235.1 uncultured beta proteobacterium
ACGAGACGTTTGCCCAGGGCAACGAGCGCTTTGGCCGGCCGCGCAATCCGGACTTCCTGCTCCGGCCCCGCGAACTGCTCGTCGCCTTTGCCGATCTGCGTGTGCTCGCCTTCGAGGATGGTGCGGTCGCCGGCACGGCGCCCGCGATGATCCAGCGGCTGGCGGCCGTGCGGCTTGAACCCCGGGCAACTGAGCCGGTCGAACTGCTCGCATTGTGAGACGCACGCTGGCTCGTGGGCCCGGACTCGCACTGTAGAATTCCGCGCTTGGCTTCGACAGAGAGAGACAGATGATCAAGGGCAGCCTCGTCGCCATCGTTTCGCCGATGCGGGAAGACGGTTCGCTCGATTTCGATGCGTATCGTCGGCTGATCGAGTGGCATGTCGCCGAAGGCACGAACGCTATCGTGGCGGTCGGCACGACGGGCGAGTCGCCGACCGTGGATCCCGAAGAGCACGGTGAACTGATCCGGGTCGCGGTCGAAGCCGTCAAGGGTCATATCCCGGTGATTGCCGGCACCGGCGGTAACTCGACCAGTGAGGCGATTGAACTGACCCGCCACGCGAAGTCGGTCGGTGCGACGGCGACGCTACAGGTCGTGCCCTACTACAACAAGCCGACGCAGGAAGGCCTGTACCGGCACTTTCGGAAGATCGCCGAAACAGTCGACCTGCCGGTGATCCTCTACAACGTACCCGGCCGCACTGTTGCAGACCTCGCGAATGACACGACCGTGCGGCTGGCGGAAATTCCGGGAATCGTCGGACTAAAGGATGCGACGGGTGACCTGGCGCGCGCGTCGGACCTGCTGAAGCGCCTGCCCTCGCGCTTCGCCATCTACAGCGGCAACGACGACACGGCGCTCGCACTGATGCTGCTTGGCGGACATGGGGTGATCTCGGTGACTGCAAACGTCGCGCCCCGCCTGGTGAGCGAACTGTGCAAGGCAGCGCTGTCCGGCGACCTGACCAAGGCACGCCAGATCAACAATCAACTGCTGCCGCTGCACTTCAAGCTGTTTGTCGAGCCCAATCCGATTCCAGTCAAGTGGGCGCTCGCGAAGATGGGCCGCATCCCCGGTGGTATCCGCTTGCCGCTGGTGCCACTGTCCGAATCGGCCGAATCCGTCGTGCAGGCGGCGATGAAAGACGCGGGCGTGCACTAGTGGCAGCCCAGGAGTTCCGATGATGTTGCGTACGTCTCTTCCGTCACTGCTGCTTGCGACCATCGTCGGGCTCGTCGGCGGCTGTTCGTGGACGGGGACCAGTGTCTTCAACGACAAGGTCGACTACCAGGCCGCGCGCACGCGTTCGGCGCCGCTGGAGATCCCGCCGGATCTCTCGCAGTTGCCACGTGAAGAACGCTTCACGGTTCCGGAACGGCCGCAGTCGGTGACCGCGTCATCCGCGGCTGCCGCGTCGCGTCCCGCAACGCCTGGGACGACGGCGGCGTCATCCGCCGCGGCGTCCGTCGTACCCAGCGGTGCCATCGCGCGCATCGAGCGTCAGGGCAGCCAGCGCTGGCTGGCTGTCAACATGCCTCCGGAGAAAGCTTGGCCGATCCTGCTCGAGTTCTGGCCCAGCGTCGGACTCGCGGTGGAAAAATCCGACCAGGCCACCGGTGTCATGGAAACGGTCTGGGCCGAAAACCGGGCCAAGCTGCCGCAGGATCTGATACGCCGCACCCTCGGCCGCGTGCTCGGTTCCGTGTACGAGACGGGCGAGCAGGACAAATATCGCGCGCGGCTTGAGCGTACGTCGAAGGACACCTCCGAGATCTACATCAGCCATCGCGGCATGATCGAAGTGTTTACGTCGTCGCAGCAGGACCGCACGGCGTGGCAATCGCGTCCAAACGATCCGGAAATGGAAGCCGAGATGCTGCAGCGGCTGCTCGTACGCTTCGACGGCACGGCGGCGAAAGCGATGACGGCGAGCGCAGCGACCGGGCCGACCGCCGCGGCGGGTGCGGCGGCAACAGCCGCCAGCGTTGCACCGGAGACGGCGCACGTCGTCAAGGCTGCGGATGGCCGCAGTGAGAGACTCGATCTTGACGATCCGTTCGATCGCGCGTGGCGCCGTGTCGGTCTTGCGCTCGATCGTGGCGGCTTCACCGTCGAAGACCGCGACCGTGTTAAGGGCGTCTATTTCGTGCGCTACCTCGATCCGGACTTTGAGGCCAAGGCGAAGGACAAGGAAGGTCTGTTCACCAAGATCCTCGGCCGCGACAAGGCGATCCAGGCGCCGCAGTACCGAGTCCAGCTCACCTCTGCCGGCGACGCCGGTACCCAGGTGCGGGTGTTCGATAGCGAAGGGAAACAGGAACGCTCCACGACGGGCGACCGCATCCTGACACTGCTCAAGGATCAGTTGCGCTGACGTCACAGCCGTGTTGCGCGTCTGCAGTCTCGGTTCGGGCAGCGGCGGTAACGCGCTGGTCGTGGAAGCCACGGATGGGCTAGCCACCAGTCGCGTCCTGATCGACAACGGCTTCAACCTGCGTCAACTGGTCCGGCGGCTGGAACGCGCCGGCCTCGCTGTCGAGGCCATCGACGCGGTCTTCATCACGCACGAGCACTCGGATCATTCTGCCGGTGTGGCAGCACTGGCGTTCCGGCACAACGTGCCCGTTTACTGCACCGCGGGCACAGCCGCCGCATGCGGCCTCGACGAGCAGACGCTGACGTGGACGCGGATCGAGGCCGGACAGCTGGTCGAGCTGGGAGCGCTGCGCATGGAGCCGTTTGCGGTCCCGCACGACGCCAGCGAACCCGTGCAGTTCACGTTCAGCGATGGCGTACGGCGCGCCGCCGTGCTGACCGATGCCGGCGAATGCTCGGCCAGCATCCTGGATGCGCTGGTCGGCCTGCATGCACTCGTGCTGGAATGCAACCACGACGCCCGCATGCTGCTGCAGGGCGCGTATCCGCCCTTTCTGAAGCAGCGCATTGCCGGCGCGCGCGGCCACCTGTCGAACGATCAGGCCGCCGCGATCCTGAGCCAGGTCGACCGCCGCGGGCTGGGCTGGGTGGCGGCCGCGCATCTCTCGGCGGCGAACAATCGACCGGACCTCGCTCGGCGGGCGCTCGCCGACGTCCTCGGGTGCGACGTCAGCGACGTACCGGTGCTCGATCAGTCGCTCGGGCTCGACTGGCGCGAGGTCTGACCGGCGCAAACAAGAAGGGCCGGCACTGCCGGCCCTTCATTTGCGCTGAGCGCCTTACTTCTTGGCTTCTTTATCCTTACCGGCGATCATCGCTGCGGTACCCGACTCGGTGGGAGGGGCGCCCTTGGCCGAAGCATCCGCGGCCGGCGCGGCGCCACCAGCAGCCGGGGCAGCGGCCGGAGCAGCAGCGTCAGCGGGTTTGGCGGCGTCAGCGGCAGGAGCAGGAGCGGGGGCAGGAGCCGGAGTCGGAGCCGGAGCGGGTGCCGGTGCAGCGGCCGGAGCGGGCGCTGGCGCCGGAGCGGGCGCCTCTGCTTTCTTGCCACACGCGGCGAGCGCGACGACGATCATTGGGGCAATAAGGAACGACTTGTTCATGTGCAACCTTCCTGAGGAGAAAAATGACTTCTTATTTGAGCGGTGACGACACGGCCGCAGGCGACGAGGCGTCGGTGAAGCTTCCTGCCTGACCTCAATCTTCCCGGGCCGACATTATAGGCGTTCGCGAGAATTCTCGCGCTGCTCCTCAAGCGAGGCCGAGAGGGGCGACTGCGAGATTGTGGCCGCCTGCGTTCCAGCGACGATCAAACGCGGACAAGAGCGGCTGTGCATGCGGCTTGTTATGCAGCCAGAGATCACCGTGGGCGACGACGGTGGGCTTCATTTCCAGCGCGGCGTGATCGTCCACCAGCAGGCAGGCGTCGTCGCCGACCGGGTCGTCGGACGAGGCCACGCGTAACTCGAGCGCGTGCGGAAATTGGCGCTGCAGGGAACGCAGGCGCGGCGCCCGCGTTTCCAGCCATCCTGGGTCGTCCACCAGGAGTTGCACCCGGGCCGAACGATGGGACAACAACAGCCGGTGCAGGCTGGCTTCGGCGGCGACGCTGCCCAGGTCGAAGATCGCGAGATCGCGATGCAGGCAACGCACGCTGCGGCTGGCGATGCCGAGCGCAATCAGGACTGCTTCATGGGTCTCGGCGCGCGAGGTGATCAACGCGCGTTCGGGCGACCCGCTGGCGAGTGAGAGTTCGGAGGGTTTCATCGTCCAGGTTTACGGTCTACGAGGTGCAGCCATCCGGCGCAGTACCACGGGTACAGCTGTTCGACTGCCGCGTCGCTCAGTGCGGCCGGTCGCAGTGCACGCTGATCCGACAGCCGCTTCAGTATCGCGCTTACGCTGTTGTCGGCTTGCAGTACTTCCCCGTTGATGCCGATCGATCTTCCGCGGTAAAGCAGGCGCGTGCGGCGGTCCAGAACCAGCCCCGCGCGGCGCACTCGATCTGCAAAGGCAGACAGGCGCAAGGGACGGGCCGGTCGGTCGAAGACGACCTGCGCTTTCGGCTCCGACAGGTAGGCCAGCAGGAAATGCGCGGTGTCGGCGGGCCGCGGTTGACGTTTCACAAGCGCGGCGTGCAGGCGCTCGACCATCGCCGCGGGCAGGGCACCGGGATGCCGTGTCGCGGCCTGACCACGATCGGCATAGCGTCCGGAAAGCTGAAGCCGCGCAGAAAGATCGGCGAGGAAGGGCTCCAGCAGCTCCTGGTGCGTCGGCGCGCGAAAGCCGATCGAGTAGGTGATGCACTCGCCGACGGCCGTTCCTTCATGCGCCACGCCGGGTGGCAGGTACAGCATGTCGCCAGGTTCCAGTACGACTTCGTCGGTCGGCCGGAAGTCAGCCAGCAGTTGCAGTGGTGCTCCCTCGACTGTCCGCAGGTCGCGCTGGCGACTGATGCGCCAGCGCCGCCGTCCATGGGCCTGCAGCAGGAATACATCGTAGGAGTCGACGTGCGGGCCGACACCGCCGCCGTCCGTCGCGTAACTGATCATCAGGTCGTCGAGCCGCGCATCGGGGACGAAACGGAACCGCTGCAGCAGCGCGTGCGCCCCGTCGTCCGCGAGGTCGACCCCCTGGACAAGGACGGTCCAGCCGGACCGGCGCGGAGACGGCAGGCGCTCGAGCGGTCCGGGCTGCAACTGCCACATGCCGTGGCTCTGCCAGATCAGCCGTGCCTCGGCATCCGGGTGAAGCGCCAGTTCGAACAGGCGCGTTCGATCCACCGGCGGCGTGAATCCCTCGATGGCGCGGCGGATCAGCAGCGGCTTGCGCTGCCACGTTTCGCGCATGAAGCGCGCGACCGGCAGTGTTCCAAGTCGACGTAGCACTTCGCTCATGTGTCCGATTATAGGAACGGGTGCAGCGCATAATCGCCGGGCAATTGGAGTCGAACGATGAAGATCACCGACGGTGCATTGGTGAGCCTGGACGTGAAGATGTACGACGCCCAGGGCGAATTGCTGGAGCAGTCCGATGTGCCGTTGCAGTACCTGCACGGCCACGAGGACATCTTTCCACGCATCGAGGAGGCGCTGACCGGCAAGGAGATCGGTGCGCACCTCATGCTTCAGCTCGAGCCCGAAGACGCCTTCGGCGACTACGACGCGGACCTGGTGATGCTCGCGCCGGTGGACGACCTCGGCGGCGACGTTACCGTCGGCCTGCGCGTCGAAGCGACGGGGCCGCAGGGCGAAGACCAGTGCGTGTTCACGATCACCGACATCGCGGACGGCATGGCGGTGCTCGACGGCAACCACCCGCTGGCGGGCATGGCGTTACGGTTCGATATCCGCGTTGTCGGAGTGCGCCAGGCGACCGAGCAGGAGCTCGAGGAAGCCGATGCGCCGCGGTTGCCGGACTTTCTGCGCTTGCCGGATCCGCCGACCTTGCACTGAGCTAGCGCGGTTCGCGCGCCTGACGCTGGAGTTCCTCCAGCAGCGCATGCGCGTCGCGGGGTGACAGCGCGTCAAGGTCGATCGACTGCAGCCGGTCACGCAGCGGATCGTCAATCGGTTCGATCATCGCCGGTGCCGAGGCGGCCGGTGTAAACATGTCGAGCTGCGGTCGCGCGCCCAGCGCGCGTTCCTCCAGTTGCACCAGCAGCGCGCGCGCCCGGCGCACGACACCGGCTGGTACGCCGGCGAGCTGGGCCACCGCCAGGCCGTAGCTCTGGCTCGCCGGCCCGGCACGCACTTCGTGCAGGAAGACGACCTTGCCATTGGCTTCGGCCGCGGCAACGTGCACGTTAGCCACCTCCGCATGCTGCTCCGCCAGCTGCGTCAGCTCGAAGTAGTGCGTCGCGAACAGGGTCAGGCTGCGATTCTTCTCGACGAGCTCGCGTGCGATCGCGGCCGCCAGCGCCATGCCGTCGAAGGTCGATGTACCGCGGCCGATCTCGTCCATGAGCACCAGGCTCGACTCGGTGGCGCTGTTGAGGATCGCGGCGGCCTCGGTCATCTCCACCATGAACGTCGAGCGGCCGCGCGCCAGGTCGTCGGCCGCGCCGATGCGAGTGAGGATGCGATCGACCGGTCCCAGTCGTGCGCTGCTTGCCGGAACGAAACTGCCGACGTAGGCCAGCAGGGCGATCAGCGCGACCGAGCGCATGTACGTGGACTTGCCGCCCATGTTCGGGCCGGTGATGACCAGCAGGCGCCGGCCCGGATGCAGCACGCAGTCGTTCGGCACGTAAGTCTCGAGCTCGCGCTCGACGACCGCATGACGACCACCGCTGATCTCGAGCCCCGGCCGCTCGGTCAGTTCCGGCGCGACCCAGCGCGCCAGCCGGGCGTGCCGTGCCAGTGCCCCCAAGACATCGAGCGCGGCGATGGCATCGGCGGCGGCCTGCAGCGCTGGCACGTAAGCAGCCAGCGCTTCGACCAGTGTGTCGAACAACACCTTTTCGCGGGCCAGGGCACGCTCGCGGGCCGACAGGGCCTTGTCCTCAAACGCCTTGAGTTCCGGCGTGATGTAGCGCTCCGCGTTCTTCAGCGTCTGTCGGCGGCGGTAGTCGTCTGGAACCTTGGCGGTCTGTCCGTGCGTCACCTCGATATAGAAGCCGTGGACCCGGTTGTATTCGACACGCAGGTTGGCAATGCCGGTGCGGGTCCGCTCGCGCTGCTCGAGGTTGACGAGGAACTGCCCGGTGTTGTCCCGCAGTGCGCGCAGCTCGTCCAGTTCGGCATCGTGCCCCGCGGCGATCACATCGCCGTCGCGCACCGCGTAGGCCGGCTCGGCATGCAACGCACTGGCAAGCCTCGTCGCCACCTCCGCGGGCACGCGGCAGTGTTGCCGCAGCGCTTCCAGCAAGGGAGGTTGCACGGAGGCGAGCAGCCTCGCCAGTCGTTCGACCGCCGGGAGTGCCTCGCGCAGCGCCGCCAGTTCGCGTGGCCTCGCCGAGCGCAGCGTGATGCGCGTGGCGATGCGTTCGAGGTCCGGCAGGCCGTGCAGCGCGCTGCGCATCCCGTCGTGCTGGGTTGCATCCTCGAGCAGGGCAGCAATGGCGTGATGGCGCGCGCGCGCGGTCGAGGCATCGCGGCTCGGGTGGTGCAGCCAGTGACGCAGCCGGCGGCTGCCCATTGCGGTTTCGCAGTGGTCGAGCAGCCGGAACAGCGTCGCGCCTTCGTCGCCGCGCAAGGTCTCGGTGATCTCGAGATTGCGCCGCGTGACCGGATCCAGACTGACGTAGTCCGACGATGCCTCGCGCTTCAGCCCGCCGATGTGCGGCAGGCGCCCGCCCTGGGTCGAGCGCGCGTAGTCGAGCAGGGCGCTGGCTGCAGCCAGAAGCTCGGGTGCATCGCTTACACCAAACGCGTCCAGGGTGCCCACCTGCAGCGCTTCGCGCAGCAGGCCGGCACCCCGCTCACTGTCGAAATGCCAGTCGGGGCGCATGCTGCAGGATCGCCCCTGCGTTGCGCACGGCCGGGCCGAGCGTGTCCGACCACGTGTCGGCCAGCAGCACCTCGGATGGCGCGATGCGCGCCATTTCGGAGGCCAGGGCCGGCGCTGTTGTCGAGGCCGCGCGCAGTTCGCCTGACGACAGCACCAGCCACGCCAGCCCGAACGGTCCGCCCCGTGCCAGCGGCGGAGCCACGGCCATCAGCGGCGCATCGGACTTGTCCTGCAGCAGGCCGGTGTCGGTCAGCGTTCCCGGAGTGACGACGCGGACCACCTTGCGCTCCACCGGTCCCTTGCTTGCGGCCGGATCGCCGATTTGCTCGCAGATCGCCACGCTCTCGCCGAGCTTGACCAGGCGCGCGAGGTATTGCTCGAGAGATACCACCGGCACGCCCGCCATTTTCACCGGCGCGCCTGCCGAGGCGCCGCGTGCCGTCAGTGTGATGTTCAGCAGACGAGCTGCACGCTCGGCATCCTCATAGAACAACTCGTAGAAGTCGCCCATCCGGTAGAACAGCAGGACTTGCGGATGGTCGGCCTTGATGCGCAGGTACTGCTGCATCATCGGCGTATGCCGCCCGGGGTGTTCGCCTGTCGTCATGCGTGATGGGCGATGCGCCGATCCGGGCCGTCGCGGCAAGCGAAACGGACTGCGCGGCTAGGCACCGCGTCCGCGATGCACCTGCTGTACAAGCTGCAGCAAGGGCGGAAAGACCTTCGGCGCTCCGCAGACGATGCGCCCGTCCTCGAGATAGCCCGGATCCCCGTTGAAGTTCGACACCAGGCCGCCCGCTTCGAGAATCAACAGGCTGCCCGCGGCCATGTCCCAGGCCGACAGGCCGATCTCCCAGAATCCGTCGAGGCGGCCGGCCGCGACATAGGCCAGGTCGAGCGCCGCGGCACCCGGCCGCCGGATCCCGGCGGTGTGCTCGGTGATGCTCTTGAACATCCGCACGTACTCGTCCAGGTGGTCCAGGCTGCGGAACGGAAAGCCGGTGCCGATCAGGCTGTCTGCCAGCCGGTCACGACGTGAGACGCGGATGCGTCGCTCGTTCAGGAAGGCGCCACGTCCGCGCGTGGCAGTGAAGAGCTCGTTGCGCGTCGGGTCGTAAACGACCGCCTGAGTGATCAGGTCGCGATGGCGCAAGGCGATCGAGACGGCGTACTGCGGGAAGCCGTGGATGAAATTCGTTGTGCCATCCAGCGGATCGATGATCCAGGTGTATTCGGAGCTGCCGCTGGCGCCGGATTCCTCGGCGAGCACGGCGTGATCGGGATAGGCCTTGAGCAATACGTCGAGAATCGCGCGCTCGGCCGCATGATCGACCTCGGTGACGAAGTCCGACCGTCCCTTCGTGCCGATGCGGACGCCATCAAGGTCGACGCTGGCCCGGTTGATGATCGAACCGGCCTTGCGTGCGGCCTTCACGGCCGTGTTGAGCATTGGATGCATGGTGACGCGCGTGCGGCGGGACCGCCGTCGCGTTTAGACTGAACCGCAGAGTTTAGTCGATCACATCATCCCGCCGACCGTGCCCGCTCCCTTGCCTTTCGATCGCGTCCGCTTCGTGCTGGTGCAGCCGACGCTGGCTGCCAACATCGGTGCGGCGGCGCGCGCCATCAAGACGATGGGGTTTGGGCGTCTCGTCGTCGTCGATCCGCGCGATTCCGGCTATCGCACCGACGCCGATGCAGTCGCGCTCGCGACCGGAGCGGCCGATGTGCTCGCGGCCAGCCGCAGCGTGCCGGACCTGGCGAGCGGTCTCGACGGAGTTGCATTGGCGATCGCCATGACGGGATACGACCGCGAGTTCGGTCCTCCGCTGAGCGACCTGCGCAGTGTGGCCGCGCAGGCCGCTCAGCACCTGGCCGCGCTGGACGAGGGCGACATCGCATTCGTGTTCGGCACCGAGCGCAGTGGATTGGCGAATGCCGATGTGCTGCGGTGCCAGCTCTGCTGTGCGATCCCCGCCAACCCGCAGTTTGCTTCGCTCAACCTGGCGCAGTCGGTGCAGGTCACCGCCTACGAGTGCCAGCTGGCATTGCGCGGCACGACGACGATCCAGCCGGGGCAATTGCGCTTCGGACCCGACGACGCGCCGGCGGGTGTCGAGGCGCTGGAGAAGCTCTACCAGCACTTCGAGGAGGCGGCCACCGCGGTAGGCTTCCACGATCCCGCGGAGCCGAAGACACTGATGGTGCGGGTGCGTCGACTGTTCAATCGCGCGCGGCCGACCCAGACCGAGGTCGACCTGCTGCGTGGCGTCCTCGCTGCCGTGATCGAAGCCCGCGCCGACCGCGCCGGGCGCAAGCAGCGCGGCTGACCAACAGCGCAACCGTACAATCGCCGCTCCACTGCGAGCACCTGCCACCATGTTCACGCGTCTGCGCGAAGACATCGACTGCATCCTCGAGCGCGACCCGGCAGCCCGCTCGCGCTGGGAAGTGCTGACCTGTTACCCGGGGCTGCATGCGCTCACGCTGCATCGGCTGGCTCATTCCTTCTGGAACAGCGATTTCCGCTGGCTCGCGCGCTTTGTCTCGCACGTCTCGCGCTGGCTGACTGGCATCGAAATCCATCCCGGAGCGAGCGTCGGACGCCATGTCTTCATCGACCACGGCATGGGCATCGTCATCGGGGAAACCGCCGAGATCGGTGATGGCACGACGATCTACCAGGGCGTGACGCTGGGCGGCACGTCGATAGCGCGTGGCGCGAAGCGCCATCCAACGCTCGGGCGCAACGTGATCGTCGGCGCCGGCGCCAAGGTCCTGGGGGGGTTCACCGTCGGTGACGGGGCGCGCATCGGCTCGAACGCGGTCGTCGTCAAGGAGGTCCCGGCGGGTGCGACCGCGGTCGGCAATCCCGCACGCATCCTGCACCGGGAGCTCGATGCACAGCGCGAGCAGACCGCCAACCAGATGGGCTTTTCTGCCTACGGCATCACCCAGGACGGCGACGATCCATTGTCCAAGGCCCTGCATGGCCTGATCGACCATGCGACCGCGCAGCAGCGCGAGATCGATCGTCTCGTCGCCGCGCTGGAGCGCCACGGCATCGCGCTCGACGAGGCCAAGCGGGAAGCGCCGAAGGTCGATCCGCGCGATCTGAACCGGCTGGTTGACGAGTAGCGCTCGCAGCCGCTACATCTCTTGGCGCAGATCACGATGGGTGCATCTATCGCCGGAAGGAGGTGTTGCCGGCGGCGCCTGAATGGGTTGCAATTTCAGCGCTGGCCCGAAGCGTCTGCGCCAGCGAGCTGGAGGAAATGCATGAAGCGGCTTGAAACGCGCATCGCTTTGCTGACCGGACTGCTCGCCGTATCGGCGGCCACCCAGGCCCAGATGACCTATCCAGCGGAACGCTGGTGGGACAACCGCTGGTATGTGGCTCCCTTTGCGCAGTTCACGTTCCCGGACAATGCGCGGCTTGCCGACAACGGCGCCGGCTTTGGTCTCTCGCTGGGCAAGGCCATCAGCCCGGGTTGGGATATTGAGCTCCGCGCTGCTTACGAGAAGCTGCCGAAGGACGGTGCGCCCGAGGACTGGAAGAACTGGACAGTCGAAGTCGACGGCAAGTGGTACTTCCTCGGTCGGGAAGGGCTGGCACGATGGGACGGCCTTCAGCCCTATGGCCTGGTGGGGCTCGGTGCCATCAACGACGATGTCGGCACCAGCAAGACGAGCGTCATGGCCACCGCAGGCCTGGGCGTGGCGCTGCCGCTCGCGCGCTGGGGCCGGTTCTTCATCGATGGCCGCTATCGCTGGGATGCCAATGGCGGCAAGCTGGTGAGCCAGAACAGTTTCGGCGACTGGCTGCTGACCACTGGCGTGGTGATTCCGTTCGGCGCGCCACCGGGAGTGGCTGAGCCTGCCGCCGCCAAAGCGCCTCCCCCGCCGCCTGTCGAGAAGGCGGCTCCTCCGCCGCCGCCACCACCACCTCCACCTCCCGCGCCGCAGCCGGTTACACGAACCTTCGATATCTCGGCCGACGGGATGTTCGCGTTCGACAAGGCGCAACTCACTCCGGTCGGAGAGAGCCGGATCGAGAACATGATCGAAGGCATGCGGCAGGCCGGTGTCACCGGGCTGACCGAGATCACGATTGTCGGACACACCGATCCGATCGGCTCGGCGGAGTACAACCTGCAGCTATCAATCGAGCGGGCCGCCGCGGTGCGCAGCTACCTGGTCAGTCGAGGCATCCCGAGCAGCATCATCAAGGTCGAGGGGCGTGGCGAGTCGCAGCTCAGGGTCACCGAGGCGGAGTGCAAGGCCAAGGGGCAGGCCACGACACATTCCGCACTGGTCGCCTGCCTGGCGCCCAACCGCCGTGTCGAAGTGATGGCGACGGCGCAGCAGGCCACGGCGAAGCCATAACGACCCGGAGTTCCGGGTGGTGGGGCGCTCCAGAGGGGGCGCCCCTTCTTCATCAGTCGTCGAAGAACACGAGGCGTGGGTGGCCTTCGGCGAAGTCGAGGAAGCCGCCGCGTGGCTCCGCGCTGTCGCAGTCCCAATCGGGCAGCACCCAGCGTTCGGCACGGCGACCTCTGACCTCATGAACGTGGACACCGGGCCGGTGCGTGTGGCCGTGGATCAAACGCTCGACCCCCGCGCTTTCGAGCGCCGCGACGATCGCCTCCGGCGTCACGTCCATGATGTCCGTCGCCTTGACGGCTTTCTCGGTCTCACTCTGCAGGCGCGCGGCGCGAGCGACAGCGATGCGCTCCGCAATCGGCTTCGCCAGGAAGCTGCGCTGGAAGTCCGGCTGGCGCGCCATCGCGCGGAACTGCTGGTAGGCCGCGTCGCGCGTGCACCAGGCATCGCCGTGCGACAGCAGGGTCCGGGTGCCCGCGACATCCAGCACGAGCGGATCGGCAAGCAAGCGACCGCCAATGGCATTTGCGAAGGCACGACCGAGCAGCATGTCGCGGTTGCCGTGCATCAGTAGCACCCGCTGGCCCGAGGCCGATGCGGCCGCAAGCGCCGCGATCACCGGAGCTGCCGCCGCGCCGGCGTCGTCACCGATCCAGAACTCGAACAGATCGCCGAGGACCACCAGTTCCGGATGGCCCGGGGCATCCTCACGCATGAAGCGCAGGAAGCGAGCGATCGTGCGCGGCCGTTCGGATGTGAGATGCAGGTCCGAGATGAAGATCGGATCGACCAGCGGCTCAGCCGTCGGCTCGACCGCAAGCGCCGGAGGGATCGCGCCGGCTGTTTCGGTCACGGGAGGATTTCGGCGCGCTCGATGAAAACGTCGACGTCCGGAACGTCGGCATGGGCGCCGCGTCGACCGGTCCGCACCTCCTTGATCTTGTCGACAGTGGCGAAGCCCTCGATAACCTTGCCGAACACGCAGTAGCCCCAGCCCTGCGGCGTCGGCTCGGTGTGATTGAGGAAATCGTTGTCGGCAACGTTGATGAAGAACTGGGCGGTGGCCGAATGCGGATCACCGGTGCGTGCCATCGCGAGCGTGTACTTGGCGTTGCGCACGCCGTTGCGTGCCTCGTTCGGAATCGGATCCTCGGTGGTCTTCTGCCGCATTCCTTTCTCGAAACCGCCGCCCTGGATCATGAAACCGTTGATGACGCGATGGAACAGGGTGCCGTCGTAGAAACCGTTGCGCACGTAGTTCTCGAAGTTCTCGGCGGTCTTCGGCGCTCTCTGGGGGTCGAGTTCGATCGTGATCGGGCCGAGGTTGGTGTACAGGCGGATCATGCGGGCTCCTACTTGACGATTCGTGCGGACTTGATGACAACCGGTGAGCTGGGGAGGCTGGCGTGCGGGCCGCTGGAACCGGTTGGCACCGCGCGGATCTTGTCGACGACGTCCATGCCTTCGACGACCTTGCCGAACACGGCATAGCCGTTGCCGTCGGGATTCGGGTAGTCCAGCCGCGGGTTGTCGACGACATTGATGAAGAATTGCGCGGTCGCCGAATTCGGATCACCCCGTCGCGCCATTGACACCGCGCCACGATCGTTCTTCAGTCCGTTCTGGCTTTCGAGCGGGATCGGCGCGCGGGTCGGCTTCTCCGTCAGGTCCGCGGTGTAGCCGCCGCCCTGAATCATGAAGTTGCCGATCACGCGGTGGAACACGGTGTTGTTGTAATGACCGCTCTTCACATACTCGACGAAGTTTGCCACTGTCTTGGGTGCTTCCTTCGGCGCAAGTTCGATGACGATCAATCCCATCGTGGTGTCGAGCGCCACGCGTTGCGCCCAGGCGAAGCCGGGCAGGGACAGCAACAGGCACAGCAGGAAAGCGAGACGTTTCATGGTCGATCCTTGCAGGGTGCGCTCAACGGACGTTGCGCGCCTTGGTGATGAGTTCGCGCGACAGGGTGAGCTTCGCGCTCGCCTGCCGATTAGCCGGGTCGATCTTTGCCGCACGCTGGTACGCGTCCGCGGCCATTTGCAGGTAGATGTCCCCGAGGTTTTCGTACGCGGTGCCGTAGTTCGGGGCCGCGGCGAGCGCCATTTCGAGCGCGGCGCGGGCGTTATCGAGCCGGCCTTCGCTGGCGTACAGCACGGCCAGATTGTTATAAGGCTCGGGCAGTTCCGGAAAATCCTCCGTAAGCCCCCGGAACACCTCGCGTGCTTCATCCGGACGCTTCAGCTCCGTGAGGATCACTCCGCGGACGAAGCGCATCTGGGCATCGCGCGGGTTCTTCTTCAGGTCTTCATCGGCCAGTGTCAGCGCCTGCGGCGCACGCCCGGCGGCAAGATGCTGCTGCACCTGTTGCAGTTCGGTGGGCGGCTCCCTGTCGGAGGGCAGCGTGCCGATCGTCTGCGGCGGCAGCGCTGAAGAGACCTGCGCCAGCGCTGTCGGCATCACCGAGGCGAGCACGACAAGACCGGCGCAAAGAGGCAGGCGCAATGGCATCAGCGAGATCGGATGCGAAAACCGCGTGGCACGAAGGTGCATTGATATACTGGCGCGATTCTACAACTGCCACCCCGTTGAAATGAGTCTGCGGCGCTGTTGACGAGTTCACACAGGCCTGTCCGACACCACATTTCCGTCCGGCGCCCGCCGGATCATCACGGGGGATCCCGCATGACGATCGAGATCCATAACACGCTGACGCGTCGCGTCGAACCGCTGGTCCCGCTCGAACCCGGCCATGTTCGCATGTATGTGTGCGGCATGACGGTGTACGACCTCTGCCACCTCGGCCATGCGCGCACGTTCATCGCCTTCGATCTGGCCGTGCGCTGGATGCGTGCGCGTGGCCTGCGCGTGACCTACGTCCGCAACATCACCGACGTGGAAGACAAGATCATCCGGCGCGCCGCCGAGCGCGGTGTGACGCCCGCCGAACTCACGGAAGAGAACATCCGGGCGATGCACGAGGACTTCGCCGCGCTGGGGCTGCTGCCTCCGGACCTGGAGCCGCGGGCGACCCAGTACATCCCGCAGATGCTGGATCTGATAGGCCTGCTGCAAGGGAAAGATCTCGCGTACCAGTCCGAAACCGACGGCGACGTGGCATTCGCGGTGCGCAAGTTCCCGGGTTACGGAAAGCTCTCGGGAAAGTCGCTCGACGATCTGCGGGCGGGCGAGCGTGTCGCGGTCGACTCCAGCAAGCGCGATCCGCTCGACTTCGTCCTCTGGAAACACGCGAAGCCGGGCGAACCGCAGTGGCCGTCGCGCTGGGGGCCGGGGCGGCCCGGCTGGCACATCGAGTGCTCGGCAATGGCCAGCGAAACGCTCGGGCGCACGTTCGATATCCATGGCGGCGGCCCCGACCTCGTCTTCCCGCACCATGAAAACGAAATCGCGCAGAGCGAAGGTGCGTTCGAGCAACCCTTTGCCCGCTTGTGGATGCACAGCGGCGCGCTGCGCGTGGGCGAGGAGAAGATGTCGAAGTCGCTCGGCAACTTCCTCACCATCCGTGCCGCGCTGGCCAAGTACGACGCAGAAGTATTGCGGTTCTTCCTGGTGCGCTCGCATTACCGCAGCCAGATTTCGTTCACCGAGTCGCTTATCGATGACGCCAGGGCCGGCCTGACGCGGCTTTACACGTCATTGCGCGGGATCGATGTTCCGGGCGCGGAGGTCGACTGGAGCGAGCCGCACGCGCAGCGCTTTGCGGCGGCGATGGACGAAGATCTCAACACTGCACTGGCGGTTTCGGTGCTGTTCGAACTGGCGGGCGAGGTCAATCGCGGCAAGTCGGTGGCCGCAGCCGCGCAGCTGAAGGCGCTCGGCGGCGTGCTGGGCCTGCTGCAGCGCTCGCCCGACGAGTTCCTGCGCGGTACGGCGAGCGACGACGACGCTCGCATTGACGCATTGATTTCTGAGCGTGCCGCCGCCAAGAAGGCAAGGAATTTCGCCGAGGCCGACCGCATCCGCACCGCACTCGTGGCCGAAGGCGTTGTGCTCGAGGACAGCGCGGCAGGCACGACCTGGCGGCGACAATAGATGGGACTTGCAGCCCGACCGACGTACTGGACGCGTGCGCGGCGCTCGCTCTCGCAGCGCGATGCCACGATGGGGCGCATCATCAAGGCGCATCCGCGCATAGCGCTCGGGTCGCGTGGCGATGCGTTTTCCACTCTGGCGCGCTCGATCGTCGGCCAGCAGATCTCGGTCAAGGCCGCCGACGCGGTGTGGGGGCGCTTCGTCACCTGCGTCGGCGACCTGACGCCGCGGGCGGTACTGCGCCGAAGGGCACCGACACTGCGCGCCTGTGGACTCTCGGACCGCAAGGTCGAGTACATCCGAGATCTGGCACAGCACTTCGTCACCGGCCGCGTCGATCCGGCCCGCTTCACTGCACAGGACGACGAGGTCATCATTGCCGAACTGGTCGACATCCGCGGCATCGGCCGCTGGACCGCGGAGATGTTCTTGATCTTCAACCTGCTCCGGCCTAATGTGCTGCCGCTGGATGACCTGGGGCTGCTGAAGGCAGTGAGCCTCCATTATTTCGACGGCGCGCCAGTCACCGGCAAGCAAGGGCGCGCACAAGTCGCCGCGCTGGCCGCGGCGTGGGAGCCGTGGCGCAGCGTGGCCACCTGGTACCTTTGGCGCAGTCTGGATCCCGTGCCCGTGGAGTATTGAGCACAACGATGGCGAAGACCACTTTCCTCGAATTCGAGCAGCCGATCGCCGAGCTGGAAGCCAAGATCGACGAGCTGCGCTTCGTGCAGGACGATTCCGCGGTCGACATCTCGGAAGAGATCGAGCGGCTGCAGAAGAAGAGCCAGTCGTTGATGAAGGACATCTACGCCAAGCTCTCGCCCTGGCAGGTGTCGCAGATCGCGCGTCATCCGCAACGCCCTTACACGCTCGACTATGTCGAGGACATCTTCACCGACTTCCACGAACTGCACGGCGATCGCGCCTTTGCCGATGACTTGTCGATCGTCGGCGGGCTGGCACGCTTCAATGGCCAGGCGGTGATGGTGCTGGGTCACCAGAAGGGTCGCGATACCAAGGAGCGCGGGCTGCGCAACTTCGGGATGAGCCGTCCCGAGGGCTATCGCAAGGCGCTGCGCCTGATGAAGCTTGCAGAGAAGTTCAGCCTGCCGGTTTTCACGTTCGTCGATACGCCCGGCGCCTATCCCGGAATCGACGCCGAGGAGCGCAACCAGTCGGAGGCGATCGGCCACAACCTCTTCGAGATGTCGCAACTCACAGTGCCGATCATCACGACGATCATCGGCGAGGGCGGTTCAGGCGGCGCGCTGGCGATCGCCGTGGCTGACCAGGTGCTGATGCTGCAGTACGCGACCTACTCGGTGATCTCGCCGGAGGGCTGCGCTTCGATCCTCTGGAAGAGCGCCGACAAGGCGCCGGAGGCGGCCGAGGCGCTTGGCCTCACCGCGCACCGCCTCAAGGCGCTCGGCCTGATCGACAAGATCGTCACCGAGCCGCTGGGGGGCGCGCATCGGGACAGCAAGCAGATGTCGGCCCTGCTCAAACGTGCGCTGGCCGACTGCCTGCGTCAGTTCACCGGCATGAAGCCGCGGGAACTGCTGGCGGCCCGCCATGCGCGACTCCTCGCCTATGGCCGCTTCAAGAACACGACCGAAGAAACCTGATCCGCTCGACGAGTTGCTGCTCGGTGCAACCGGGGCGGCGCTGCAGCGCGCCCAGGCCCGTCTCGAGATGCTCGACCGTCAGGGCGATGAGGCGTTGCGCCGTCGGTCCGTGCGCCGACCTGGGCTGACTGCCGTCGTCGGTTACAGCGGCGGTCGCGACTCCACCGTGCTGCTGCACATGATGGCGCGGCTGGCGCGGCAGCGCGGATCCGGATTGCGCGAGGTCGTGGCGGTGCATGTTCACCACGGTCTCAGTCGTCACGCCGATGACTGGGAAGCGCATTGCGAGCGTGAAGCCGCGGCGCTGGAGGTGCGCTTCGTTTCGCGCCGCGTGGCGGTCCGCCGCGCCGGCCGCGGACTTGAGGCGGCAGCCCGAGCGGCGCGCTACGAAGTGCTTGCCGATGTCGCGGAGGAGGTGAGTGCGCAGGTCGCTTGTTGCGCCCACCATCGCGATGACCGCCTCGAAACCTTCCTGATCCAGTGGATGCGCGGTGCCGGGCTCGAAGGCCTGGCAGCGTTTCCTCCGCAGCGCCGTTTCGACAGCAGCGGACTGCTGCTGCTTCGGCCGTTCATCGACATAGCACGCGCGGACATCGAACGCTACGTCGAGGCGCAGGGACTGGCGTTCGTCGAGGACGACAGCAACGACGATCGTCACCTGCTGCGCAATGCAGTGCGCCTTGACGTGCTGCCACGCCTCGATGGCTTGCGACCCGGGTTCCGTGCCGCTGCGGCCCGCTCGGTCGATCTGGTCGCCGAGGCGGCCGAAGCCCTGCGAACCGTGGCGGAAGACGACCTCGCTGCCTGCCAGGACGGCGCGCCCGCCGGCATGCTGCGGCTCGACGCGCTGGCAACCCTGCCGCGCGGCGCGCCAGACCTGGGTGCTGCGTGCCTGGCTGGCGTCCCACGACATCGAGGCGCCGTCGCGCGCCCGACTGATCGAAATGCTCGAGCAGGCGAGTGCAGCGCGCAGCGACGCGCGCCTGCTGGTGCGCCTGGGCGAGCGCGAAGTCCGACGCTACCGCGGCCTGCTGCTGTTGAAGGACAGTGACACGGCGGCGCGCGATGCCGAGGGCTTTCGCTGGACCGGCGAGGACGAGATCCCACTGCCCGGCTGGGGCGGTGCGCTGCGCTTCACGCGCCTGCATGACGGCGAGGGCTTCGACCCGGTGTGGCTATCGGCCCGGCCGCTCGAGGCGCGCCCGCGCGCGGGCGGCGAGCGCTTCAAGCCGCATGCGGCGCGACCCTCGCGCACATTGAAGCGTCTGTACCAGGACGCCGGCATCGCAGAGTTCGAGCGCACCCGCCTGCCGCTGCTTTGGCGCGACGGCGAACTGATCTATCGTCGCCGGCCTCGGCGCAGATGTCCGCCTGACCGATCGTGATGAAGAGCGCATCCGCATCGAATGGCACCCCGACGCCACTCTGATCAGCGACTGACAACGCATCGCCAGCAGCCCGCCGGCTGATCCGGATCAGCAGGGCGCGACGGCTCGAACACCTATAATCGCGAGTTCACTTTTTCCGCAGCGAAGGCGCCTGCGCGGCCATGGCTCTCATCGTTCACAAATACGGCGGCACGTCGGTCGGTTCCGTCGACCGCATCAAGAACGTCGCACGCCGACTCGAAAAATGGCACAAGGCCGGGCACCAGCTGGTGGTCGTCGTGTCCGCGATGAGCGGCGAAACCAACCGGCTCCTCGGCCTGGCCAAAGAGGTGCAGGCGAGCCCCGATCCGCGCGAGCTGGATGTCGTCGCCTCGACCGGTGAGCAGGTCACCATTGGCCTGCTGGCAATGGCGCTCAAGGACCGGGGGCTCAAGGCCAAGAGCTACACGGGCCCGCAGGTCCACGTGCTGACCGACAGCGCTTTTACCAAGGCGCGGATCCTGGAGATCGACGAGAAGAACATCCGGCGCGATCTCGGACGGGGCGCCATCGTCGTCGTTGCCGGTTTCCAGGGCGCCGACGAGGAAGGCAACATCACGACGCTCGGACGCGGCGGCTCGGACACTTCGGCGGTCGCACTGGCTGCGGCGTTGAAGGCCGACGAGTGCCTGATCTACACCGACGTCGACGGTGTCTACACCACCGACCCGCGCATCGTTCCCGAGGCGCGCCGACTCGACAAGGTGACCTTCGAGGAGATGCTCGAAATGGCGAGCCTCGGTTCGAAGGTGCTGCAGATCCGCTCGGTCGAGTTCGCCGGCAAGTACAAGGTGCCGCTGCGCGTGCTGTCGAGCCTGACCGAGCCCGACCTGCCGCTGGCCGTTGAGGCAACGTCCGGCACGCTGATCACATTCGAGGAAGAAGCGAAGATGGAAAAGGCTGTCATTTCCGGCGTCGCGTTCTCGCGCGACGAAGCCAAGATCACCCTGACCCGCGTGCCCGACCGGCCCGGCATCGCCTACCAGATCCTCGGCGCGATTGCCGACGCCAATATCGACGTCGACATGATCGTGCAGAACATCAGCGTTGAAGGCACGACGGACTTCTCGTTCACGGTTCACCGCAACGAGTACCAGAAGGCGCTCGACGTCCTGAACAGCAAGGTCAAGGACCACGTCGGTGCGAAGCAGATCGTCGGTGACCCGAAGATCGCCAAGGTCTCGGTCGTCGGTATCGGCATGCGCTCGCACGTCGGCATTGCCAGCCTGATGTTCCGTACGCTCTCGGAGGAGGGCATCAATATCCAGATGATTTCCACCAGCGAGATCAAGATCTCGGTGGTGGTCGAGGACAAGTACATGGAACTGGCAGTGCGCGCCCTGCACAAGGCGTTCGGGCTGGAGCAGGCACCTGCCTGAGAATTGCTGGCGCGCCTCCCAGCGACTAAACTCGCGCCCTGCGCGGGCGAGGCCCCGCGCAGTTTTTTCGTAACCGGTTTTTGGAGACGTGGCCGAGAGGTCGAAGGCACTCCCCTGCTAAGGGAGCATGCGCGCAAAAACGTGCATCGACGGTTCGAATCCGTCCGTCTCCGCCAGATGCAAACGCCCCCGCTTGGGGGCGTTTGCTTTCCTGATACCGCATCACGGCTAGGACGTCTGCAGTCTCGCGACGGACTCGAGTGCCGTGAATAATCCGCTCACTCTCAAACTGCCTGGAGACGTACGTGCATTGCATTCGCTTCGCCGTTGTCATTGCTGCTTTGCTGGGCGCGGGTTCGGCCGCGGCTGCCGGAGTCGGCATCCGCGCCGGCACGACCGGCATTGGCGGCGACATTGCCTTCGACCTGGTGCCGACGCTGTCGGCGCGCGTCGGCTACTCGTGGCTGAACTTCAACGCCTCGGTGGATTCCACCGATACCAGCTACGACGGCAAGACGAAGCTATCAAACGGCAACCTGTTCCTCGACTGGGCGCCGCTCGGGCCATTCTTCCGTGTGACGGGTGGGCTGATCCTCAACGCCAACAAGGTGGACGTCACAGCGCAGGCCAACGGAGGCACCTATACGTTGGGCGGCACCACGTATTCCGCCGCTGACGTCGGCAGCCTGACCGGCACCGTGAAGTCCGGGAACTCTGCAGCGCCTTACCTCGGCATTGGTTATGGCCGCGTGGCCGGCGCTGGCGTGAACTTCTACGCCGACCTCGGCGTCATGTTCCAGGGTACGCCCAAGGCGACTTTGACCGCGACTTGCGGCCCGGCCACGACGCCGGCTCTCTGCAGCCAGATCCAGGTCAGTACCGCGATCGAAGCGGTCGACCTGCAGGACAGCATCAAGAACTTCAAGTACTACCCGGTCGCGAGCATCGGAGTCACGATCGGTTTCTGACGGCTCGGCTCGGGGCTGTTGCTAGGCCGCGTGGTAAACTCGCGACCTCGCGCCCGTAGCTCAGTTGGATAGAGTACTTGGCTACGAACCAAGGGGTCGTGGGTTCGAATCCTGCCGGGCGCGCCACACATTCAAGGGGCTGCAGAGATGCCGCCCCTTTTTCTTTGGGACTCTGAATTCTCACGCCGGCGCGACCACGAGGGTAGGTTTCGTCCCGCCCCGGAGCGTCGCGTGACGTGCCGCCGCGCACTTCCGTTGTCAACGCGCAGAACTTTGCGCAGGCAGCGGGGGCAAACTTCACTGCTGGGGTGCCTCAACGAAGCGCGAGGTCCGCATGCAGAAGCCCTGGCTTGCCCAGTACCCGGCCGGCGTTCCGGCTGAGATAGACATCCACCAGTTCGCGTCGCTGAAGGACGTGCTCACCACGGCGTGCGCGCGCTTCGCCGACTTGCCGGCCTTCAACTCGATGGGCTCGGTGATGACGTTCCGGCAGCTGGACGAGGCAAGCCGCACGTTCGCGGCCTGGCTGCAGAAAGTCGCCAGGCTGAAGCGCGGCGATCGTGTCGCTTTGATGATGCCCAACCTGTTGCAGTACCCGGTTGCAATGTTCGGGGTGCTGCGGGCAGGGATGGTGGTGGTCAACGTCAACCCGCTCTACACACCGCGCGAACTCGAGCATCAGTTGACCGACTCCGGCGCGGCGGCCATCGTGGTGCTGGAGAACTTCGCGCACACCGTGCAGCAGGTGATCAAGGCGACGCCTGTGCGCACCGTCATTACGACGCAAGTCGGCGATCTGCTGCCGCCGCTCAAGCGGCTGCTGACCAACGTCGTGGTCAAGCACGTGAAGAAGATGGTGCCGCCATGGCAGTTGGCAGGTGCGACAGACTTCAACCAGGTGCTGGCCGCTGGCCGCGCCCAGTCGCTCGACGAGGTGACGCTCACCCACGTCGATCTTGCCTTCCTGCAGTACACCGGCGGCACTACGGGCGTAGCGAAGGGTGCGATGCTGACCCACGGGAACATGGTGGCCAACGTGCTCCAGGTCGCTGCCTGGATGTCACCCAACCTGAAAGACGGCGTTGAAACGTTGGTCATCCCGCTGCCGCTGTATCACGTGTTCGCACTGACCGGCTGTTTGTCCTTCTTTGGCATCGGCACGCAGACCGTGCTTATCGCCAACCCGCGCGATCTGCCGGCGTTCTTCAAGTCGCTCAGGCAGACACGGTTCAGCGCGATCATCGGTGTCAACACACTGTTCCGCGCATTGCTCGACGCGCCGGATTCCGCCAAGGTCGACTGGAGTCATCTGAAACTGGCCGTCGCTGGCGGCATGGCCGTACAGCAGGTGGTTGCGCATCGCTGGAAGCAGATGACCGGCGTGCCGCTGGTGGAAGGCTACGGTCTCACCGAGAGCGCACCGGTCGCGATCGCCAACCCCGTCACCATCGAGGAGTGGAGCGGCCGGATCGGCGTCCCGCTTCCCAGCACGGACGCCGCGATGCTCGACGACGACGGCAAGCCGGTCGCGCTGGGTGAAGTGGGCGAGATCTGCCTGCGCGGACCGCAGGTGATGAAGGGCTACTGGAACCGCCCCGAGGAAACCGCCCACGTCTTTACCGCGGACGGCTGGCTGCGCACCGGCGACATGGGCGTCATGGACGAGTTGGGAAACATCCGCATCACCGATCGCAAGAAAGACATGATCGTCGTGTCCGGGTTCAAGGTGTTTCCCAACGAGATCGAGGATGTGCTGACGACTCACCCCGGCGTGCTGGAAGCCGCGGCGATCGGTGTGCACGATGAGCGCTCGGGCGAGACGGTCAAGGTGGTCGTCGTGCGCAAGGACCCGGCACTGACCGAGAGCGAACTGCTTGCGCACTGCAAACAGCATCTGACCGGGTACAAGATGCCGCGCATTGTCGAGTTCCGCAGCGAGCCGTTGCCGAAGACAAATATCGGCAAGATCCTGCGGCGTGAACTGCGCGATGGCAGCGCGACGGCCCCGACCGCGGCACCAGTGACGCACGCGCCGGCCAGTCAGGCCTAGCGCGCGTGGTGATGCTGGCGCCACGGTATCGCCCCCGCCGGCTCACGCTGCGCGACGGCCGCGAGGTGACGCTGCGTGCGATCGTCGAGACCGACGCGGTGGCGATCGGTCATGCCTTCGAGCGGCTGTCAGATGATTCGCGTTACTACCGTTTCATGCAGCACAAGAAAGAGCTCGATCCGGTGGCGCTGGATCGCGGCGTGCACCCGCGACCCGGCCGTGACTTCGCGTTTGTGGCCACCAGTGCGACGGCCGACGGCTTCGACATCGTCGGTGCCGCACAGTATGTCCGCGCGGGTAGCGGTCGCGCCAAGACTTGCGAGTTCGCGATCACCGTGGCCGAGGCCTGGCGCGGCACCGGACTGGGGGCCCATTTGCTGGCCAGTCTGGTGCGACGGGCACGTCGCGATGGTTACAGGACGATGGAAGGCTCGGTGATCGCCGATAACGTGCCGATGCTCACGTTGGCGCGGAAGCTCAAATTCACGGTGCACCCGGTGTCCGGCGACGCCACTGTGGTCCGGGTGCAGCGCGCGTTGTAGTTGAAGCATTGCGCCCCGACCGAGACCTCAACGCAGGCTGACTCATGCCGCTCGCCAGGAATGAAGAGGGCCTGCATCGCTGCAAGATGAGCGATGCGGTCCTCGTCGGACTCCCGTCCTGCCGTATGAAGCCCTGGCAGGTGCTGCAAGTCATTGATGGACAATGATCCGTTCTGGCTCTTGAGCGCCCGCTTAGGCTAGGGGTCGCTGCCGCGAATCCGTCCGCGTGCGCTTTTGATCAAGGCAGCGCAGCGCTGCGGCCCCGTTTCGGTGACCGATGTGGCATAAGAGATGCTCTCAGGTGGTCCGAACTGGCCGCAACGCGGGGCGGTCGGGACTCCCGCCACCCCGAGAACGGCATTGCAATCCTCGGCTCTGGGCGGATGATTTTCGCGTCGTCCATGTGCCGAATCGGAATGTTGTATTCCCCGCTGGCTGCCGTCCGCCGCGGCACGATCGACCGCTTTTTGCAAGGTAACCGCTGAACTTCTACCGATTTCTATCGAACTGGTTTGATGCGCTGTCGCGGCCTCAGCGTTGGGGGGCACGTGACGAGCCGCTGTGGGCTGAAGTGTTCAGCCCGGAGCGGCTGGAGCAGCACGCCGAGAGCCTTGCGGAAGCACAGACCACCGGGGATCTTCGACTGCCCTGGTTCGGCTTCGCCCGGCGCAGCGCCGACAACGCGCGGGTGCTGGCCGGGGCCTACGAGGCCATCGCCGACGCCGTCGACCAGCAGAGTTCGATCACGCCGGCCGCCGAATGGCTGCTCAACAACTTCCACATCGTTGACGAGCAGATCCGCGACATCCGCTCGTTGCTGCCGTCCGGCTTCTTCAATGAGTTGCCCGCGCTCGACAGCGGCCCCCTCTTTGGAATGCCTCGCATCTACGGCATCGCATGGGCGTTCACCGCGCACACCGACAGTCATTTCGACTCGGCTCTGCTGCATCGCTTCGTCGCCGCGTACCAGCGCGTTCAACCGTTGACGCTGGCAGAGTTGTGGGCGCTGCCGATCATGCTGCGGATCGTGATGATCGAGAACCTGCGTCGCCTCGCGGCGCGCATCGTCGAATCGATCGACGGCCGCGAATTGGCGGATCGCTTCGCCGATGAACTGCTCGGACTCGGCCCCAGCGGTGCGTCGAACCAGCCCAGCTGGCCGTTTGATGCGGATCTGCCGCTGCCGCGCGCTTCCGCGGCACAGCTTTATCAGCGTTTGCGTTATGCCGATGTCGTGGCCGCTCCGGTGCTCGCGATGCTCTCGGAGCGGTTGGCCAGGGAGGGGACCCACCCTGAAGAGGTCGTGCGGCTCGAGGTTGATCGGCAAACCGCGGCCGACCTTTCGGTGCGCAACCTGATCACCAGCCTGCGGCTGATCTCCTCATTCGAGTGGCAGAAGTTCGTCGAGGCCGTCAGCCTGGTGCACCACGCCCTGTGCGCGGCGCCGCTCTTTGCGAGCATGGATTTCACCACCCGCGACCGTTATCGGCACGCCGTCGAGGAACTCGCGCGCAGGGCCCCGCTGACCGAACTTGAGATCGCGAAGGTGAGCGTGGCGCGCGCCGCGCAGGCCGATGTTGCGGCGGAACCGCGTCTGCATGATCCAGGCTATTACCTGATCGATGACGGGCGCGAGGCACTGGAGCGCGAGATCGGATACCGGGTTCCGCTCGGTCGCAGGATCTTCCGGGCCGCACTGCGGATCGCGCTGCCGCTTTATCTCGGCGCGATCTTGCTCCTGACTTTCGGTGTGCTTGCCATCGCAATGTTGCCGAACGCGGGGGTGGGCGTCGACGCCGCCTTGCTGGTCCTGATCGGCGCGCTGGCGATCTTCCCGGCCTCTGACATCGCAGTCACCCTCGTCAATCGGCTGGCCAGTGCGGCGGTTGCGCCCCGGCATTTGCCGCGCCTGGAACTCGCCAGCGGCATCCCCGCATCGATGCGCACGTTTGTCGTGGTGCCGATCCTGCTTGGCAGCGACGAGTCCATTGCAGAACAGGTTCATCAGCTCGAAACGCGGCATCTTTCGAGTGGCCCGGGGGAGATCTACTTTGCTTTGCTCACCGACTGGTCCGACGCTGACAGCGAGCAGATGCCGGACGACCGCCGCCAGTACGAGTATGCGGTGGCGGCCATCGGCAGGCTCAACAGCCGCTATCGCAACGGGGCGGACGACACATCGGTGCACCAGCCACGCTTCTACCTCTTTCATCGACGTCGCCTGTGGAATCCGGCGCAATCCCGATGGATGGGGTGGGAGCGCAAGCGCGGAAAGCTGCAGGAGTTCAACCGCCTGCTGCGTGGTGCGCGCGACACCTCTTTCGTGGTCGATGCGGATTTTGTGCCGCCGCCCGCTGATGTGCGCTTTGTCCTGACCCTTGACTCGGACACGATCCTGCCCATCGGCGCCGTCGCTGAAATGGTCGGCACCCTTGCGCACCCGCTGAACCGTCCGCGGTTCGACCCGAGCCGACGGGTCGTCAAGGGCTACGGGATCCTGCAGCCACGCATCACGCCGGCGCTGCCCACGCGCCTCGGAGGCACCGTTTTCCAGGAGCTGTACTCCGGTCACGCAGGTGTCGACCCCTACACCTTTCAGGTGTCGGACATCAATCAGGACCTGTTTGGCGAGGGCACCTTTACCGGCAAGGGCTTGTACGACGTCGATGCTTTCGAAGCATCACTCTCCGGGCGGACACCGGAAAACGCGATCCTGAGCCACGACCTATTCGAAGGGAGCTTCGCGCGTTGCGGATTTGTCAGCGATGTCGAGCTGTTCGAGGAGTTTCCGTCGCATACCGGTGTGGCGGACATGCGTTCGCATCGCTGGATCCGCGGTGACTGGCAGCTGCTGCCCTGGATCTGCGGCCGGCGCTGGCGCAGCGTTCCGGCGCTGGCGCGCTGGAAGATGGTCGAGAACCTGCGTCGCTCGTTGTCGGGGCCGGCGCTTTTCCTGATGCTGGTCTGCCAGCTGGCTGATTCCGGCCATGGCCCCCGCGCCGTGGATCGCGCTGGCACTGGTCGCGCTGCTGCTTCCGCAGGTGCTGTCCGATGCTCGAGCGCCTGATGCCGCATCCGGACCTCGACCGCGGCCACTGGCTGCGAAGCCTGGCGGCGGACTTCGTTGCCGCGGGAACGCGCGCCGGTGTGAACCTCGCTCTGCTCGCACACCGCGCCTGGCTGACGGGCGACGCAATCTTGCGCACCTTCGTGCGGCTGGCAAGGCACCGAAATCTGCTCGAGTGGAACACCAGCGCGCAGGTGCAGATCAGCGGCTCGCCTGTCGGGCATGAGCTTCGTCCGGAGCATGCTTCCCGCCACCGTCATCGTCATCGCCGTCGGCGCCGCGGTGTTCACCACCCAGCCCGACCGTCTCTGGATGGCACTGCCGTTTCTCGCACTGTGGGTGCTGGCGCCGTTGATCGCATGGCGGATCAGCACGCCGCCGAAGACGCGGAGCGGCCGGATCGATCGAGCCAACCGATGTCGTCGCTCTGCGCCTGATCGCTCGTCGCACCTGGCTCTACTTCGCGACGTTCGTGACGAAGGAAAACCACTTTCTGCCGCCAGATAACTTCCAGGAGGAACCTGCGCCGGTCATTGCTCATCGCAGCTCGCCGACCAACTTCGGGCTGTACCTGCTGTCTGTCGTCGCCGCACGCGACTTCGGCTGGATCAGCCTGCATGAGATGGCTAGCCGACTCGAGGCGACGCTGGATGGCATGGATGCTCTGCCGCGGCATCGTGGCCATTTTCTGAACTGGATCGACACGCTCACTCTGCGTCCGCTCGAACCCAGGTACGTGTCGACCGTCGACAGCGGCAACCTGGCCGCAATGCTGCTCGTGCTCTCGCAGGCCTGCAACGAGGCCGTCAACCGTCCGGTGCCAGAAGCCCGTGCGATGGCGGGGATTGGCGATGAAGTTGCGCTGCTGCGCGTTCTCTTGCTCACGCGGACGAAAGTCGGGTCGCTGCCGGCGTGGGCTTCGACCAGTTGCATGACGCATTGCTGCCGGGTCGAAGGGCTGCTCGAATCGCCTGCGCTCGAGCCACATGACCGCGATCAGCGCTTCGTGGCTCTGGAAGCGGCTGCGGCTGACGTGCATGACATCGTCACTACGCTGGCCAGCGAAAGCAAAGCGGGCGAGCTGAGCGAGGCGGTGCTGTGGGCCGCGGCGATGCTGTCGAACGTGCGCGGGCAGCGTCACGATCGGCTCCAACTGGCACCGTGGATGGAGGCGGGCGGAGGTGAACGTTTCTTCGGCCGGCAGCGACGACAGGGACGTGGGAGGACCTGACAACGTCGACGGCCAGGAGGCGGAGGCGGGATCGGGCATTCGCAGCATGCCGTCGAAGAACTGGCGGATCGGCTGCGAACAATCTCCCGCCGGGCGCGTCAGTTGTTCGACGAAATGGATTTCAGCTTTCTCTACGACGAGACGCGCGATCTGTTCTCGATCGGCTATCTGGTCGAGGATGCCCGGCTCGACCTCGGCTGCTACGACCTGCTTGCCTCCGAAGCAAGGTTGACGAGCTTCACTGCGATCGCGAAAGCGCGATGTTCCCGCCGACCACTGGTTTCGGCTCGGCCGCACGCTCGTGCCGGTCGACGGTGGCGCGGCGCTGGTGTCCTGGTCGGGGTCGATGTTCGAGTACCTGATGCCGTCGCTGCTGATGGATACGCCGCATGGCAGTCTGCTCGAGGCGACCGTGCGACGCGTCATCGCCCGGCACATCAGTTTCGGTCGCGAGCGCAACGTGCCGTGGGGCATTTCGGAGTCGGCCTACAACACGCGGGACATCCACCTCACTTACCAGTACTCCAACTTCGGCGTTCCGGGTCTGGGCCTGAAGCGGGGACTCGGAAAGGACACCGTCGTCGCCCCGTACGCGACCGCGCTCGCCGCCATGTACGACGCCAAGTCGGCCGTCGCGAACTTCGAGCGTCTGACGGCGGTCGGGGCCCTGGGGCGTTACGGCTTCTACGAAGCGCTCGATTTCACGTCCAGCCGCTTGCCGAAGTCGAAGGAGGTCGCGATCGTGCGGGCGTACATGGCGCATCACCAGGGAATGACGCTGGTCGCGCTGGCGAACGTGATTCTCAACGGCGAGATGCGTCACCGCTTCCATCGCATACCGATGGTGCAGGCGACCGAGCTCTTGCTGCACGAAACCGCCCAGCGCGACGTCACGCTCGCCCTGCCGCGCTCTGATCGGGCCACGCCCGCAGTCGCCAGTTCATTGGCGGGACCGCTCGATCGGCGGGTCAATTCACCGCACTCCGTACCGCCGTCGACGCAATTGCTTTCGAACGGACGCTACAGCGTGATGGTCACGGCGGCGGGAGCCGGCTACAGCCGCTGGCGGGACCTTGCCGTGACGCGCTGGCGCGAGGACGCCACCCGCGACTGCTGGGGCAGTCATCTCTACCTGCGTGATCCGGCCAGCGGGTACCTGTGGTCAGCCGGGTATCAGCCGGTAGGCACCGAACCGGTTCATTACGAGGCCGAGTTCTCGGAGGACCGCGTGCGCATCATGCGCGCCGACGCCGGCATCGAATCGTCACTGGAGATCATGGTGGCGGCCGATGACGACGTCGAGATCCGGCGCCTGACCTTGAAGAACACCGGGTCGAGGCCGCGCCAGATCGAAATCACCTCGTACGCCGAGATCGTGCTCGCAACACCGGCATCCGACGAGGCGCACCCGGCGTTTTCCAACCTCTTCGTGCAGACCGAATACGTGCCTCACGTCAACGCGCTGCTCGCGACACGCCGACCGCGATCGGTTCACGAGGAGGCCCGTTGGGCGGCACACGTAGTCGCCTATGACAGCAAGAACGAGGGCGGCTCCGGAATTGAATTCGAGACCGACCGCGTCAAGTTCCTCGGACGCGGGCGCACGGTTCAGGCGCCGCTGGCATTGATGGAAGGACGGCGCCTGTCGAACACCGTCGGGGCCGTGCTGGATCCGATTGCCAGTCTGCGCATCCACCTGACCATCGCTCCGGGGGCGACGGTGCACGCCTCGTTTGCAACGATGGTGGCGAACAGCCGCGAAGCGATCCTCAACCTGGCTGACAAGTATCACGACCCGGGCGCGTTCGACCGCGCATCGAGCCTGGCGTGGACCCATGCCCAGGTCAAGTTGCATTACCTCGGCATCACGGCGGGTGAGGCCCAGGTCTTCCAGCAGCTGGCCAGCCGGATTCTCTACTCGAATCCGCTGCTGCGGGGTCCGCGTGATCTTCTGCAGGGCAATCGTCTGCCGGTGTCCGACCTCTGGAAGTTCGGCATCTCCGGCGACCGTCCGATCCTGCTTGCGCGCATCGAGGACGGCGCTGATATCGGTGTGATCCGGCAGCTGCTGACCGCCCATGAGTATCTCCACGTGAAGCGGCTCGGGATCGACCTCGTCATCCTCAACGAACAGTCCACCTCGTACGCGGAAGGCCTGCAGCAGGAGCTCGAGACGCGCGCTCAAGAAAGCAATGCGCGCAAGGGCGCCGAAGATGCGGCAGGTCGGGGGGCGATTTACATCCTCCGTGCCGATCTTCTCGGCGAAGCCGATCGGGTGCTGCTGATGACGGCGGCCCGCGTTGTCATTGGCTGTCGACAGGGCAACCTGTCGACGCATCTCGCCCTGCGTCCGCGAGAGCAGGTGACGCCAGTGTCGCCACGCCCGCGCGTGACACCCGGCACCTCGGCCGTTCTCGAGCCACCGCCTTTGCAGTTTCCAAACGGCCTGGGGGGATTCACCGATGGCGGGCGCGAGTACGCCGTCGTGCTGAATCGAGGACAGCGCACGCCGCTGCCATGGATCAACATCGTCGCCAACGACGGGTTCGGCTTCCAGGCATCCGAGTCCGGCGCGGGCTACACATGGGCCGGTAACAGTCGGGAGAACCAGTTGACCCCCTGGTCGAACGATCCGGTATCCGATCCAACGGGTGAGGCGTTCTACCTGCTTGATCGCGAGTCCGGCGTCGTGTGGACGCCGACCGCGCTGCCCATCCGTGTCGAGGAAGCCAGCTATGTCACCCGCTTCGGACACGGCTACGCCAGCTTCCTGCATCGATCGAACGGGATTGAGAGCGAGCTGGTCCAGTTCGTCGCCGCCGAGGACCCGGTCAAGATATCCCGGCTGCGCCTCGTCAATCGCTCGCACCACACGCGCCGACTCTCGATTACCGCCTACGTCGAGTGGGTGCTGGGATTCTCGCGCTCCGCGAACGCACCGTTCGTCGTCACCGAGACCGATGCCGAGACGAACGCCGTGTTCGCGATGAATCCGTGGAATCGCGAGTTCGGCAGCCGGATCGCATTCGTTGCGTGGGATTCCCCGGCCGACAGCCTGACCTGCGACCGACAGGAGTTTCTCGGCCGCAACGGCCATCCTGCCGCGCCGGGCGCCCTCGCAGCGGATGCGCCGCTTTCAGGCCGGTCAGGTGCGGGGCTGGATCCCTGCGTCGCCCTGCAGCGAGAAGTGGAGCTCGCGCCCGACAGCGAAATCGATCTCGTTTTCGTGCTCGGCCAGGCCGCCAGCGTTGAGGCTGCGCGCGAGTTGATCCGGCGCTATCGGTCAGTGGTGTCCGCCGATGCCGAGCTCGTCAAAGTGAAGCGGCAATGGCGTGACGTGCTGGACCGGGTGCAGGTCGAGACGCCGGATCCGCAGATGAATGTCATCCTGAATCACTGGCTGCTGTACCAGACGATCGTCTGCCGCATTTACGCCCGCAGTGCGTTTTATCAGGCCGGTGGCGCGTATGGCTTCCGCGATCAGTTGCAGGATGTCATGGCGCTGACGATTGCGCGTCCTGATCTGACCCGCAGGCAGATCGTCAGCGCCTCAGCGCATCAGTTCCGTGAAGGCGATGTCCAGCACTGGTGGCATCCGCCTTCCGGGCGTGGCGTGCGAACGCACTTTTCCGATGATCGAGTGTGGCTGCCCTACTGCGTGAACCACTATCTGACCGTCACCGGCGACTTGAGCGTGCTGGACGAACAGGTGCCGTTCGTCGAGGGGGAAGTCCTGCCACTGGAGCGCGAGGCGATGTACTTCGAGCCCACCGTGTCGGAGGACAAGGTCACCGTGTACGAGCATTGCGCGCGTGCGCTCGACATCAGCATGGCGGTCGGACAACATGGCCTGCCGTTGATGGGGGGCGGAGACTGGAACGATGGCATGAACCGCGTCGGCGCCGAAGGCCGAGGCGAAAGCATCTGGCTCGCCTGGTTCCTGTGTGCGACGTTGCGCGATCTCGCGCCGGTGGCTGCGCAGCGCGGCGAGTTCGAGCGCGCGCGCGCATGGTCTGCGCATGCGGACAGTCTTCAGGCTGCGGTCGAGCGCGAAGCATGGGACGGCGCCTGGTATCGCCGGGCCTACTTTGACGACGGGTCTCCGTTGGGTGCCTCGGGTAACGCCGAATGCCGCATCGATTCGCTGGCGCAAAGCTGGGCACTGATCTCTGGCGCGGGTGATCCCGCACGTGCCCGGCGGGCGATGGAATCGGTCGGCGAACACCTGGTCAAGCCCGGCGACAGCATGGTGCTGCTGTTCGCGCCGCCATTTGACCGATCGCCGCAAGAGCCTGGATATATCAAGGGTTATCTGCCAGGGGTTCGTGAGAACGGGGCGCAGTACACCCAGGCGGCCGTCTGGTGCGTGATCGCCCACGCGCTTCAAGGCGACGGCGAGCGCGCCGCGGAACTGTTCGAGATGTTGAATCCGATCAACCACGGCGCGACCCGCGCGGGAATCCACCGTTACAAGTCAGAACCGTACGTCATCGCCGCCGACGTCTACAGCGAGCCGCCGCACACCGGGCGAGGAGGCTGGAGCTGGTACAGCGGCGCTGCCGGATGGATGTATCGCGCCGGGATCGAGTTCATCCTTGGATTCAAGCTGCGCGGCCGCGAGATCCTGGTCGATCCCTGCATTCCGGAGCAGTGGCGCAGCTTCAAGATTCGCTACCGGGCGCCAAGCGCCACGTACGACATCGTGATCGAGAACCCGCAGGGTGTCGCGCGTGGCGTCCTGCGGGTGGAGCTCGATGGGAAGCAACTTCCTGCGCTGGCCGTTCCGCTCCTCGACGACGACGGCGTTCACGACGTGCGCGTGACGCTGGGGCCGGGCGGCGAGCCGGGGATGCGCCAGTAGGAACTGGCACTCGCCTCAGGCGATCGAGTCTTCCAGCGATGCCACGTACTGCCCTTCGCGTGCGGCTCCGTTCAGCCGGGCGCGTTTAAGCAGTGCCTGCTGCGTTGCCTGCGCGTTCGCAGCCAGTCCCCTCCACGCCTTCAAGGCAGGGTCCTGCAGCGCCCGTCCATAGGAGAAGCTCAACTGCCACGGTTGCGCGCCGAGTCGGTTCATTGCATCAAGATTGGCAGTGGCCTGTGCCGGCGTCTGCCCGCCGGACAGGAAGAACAGGCCGGGCACGGCAGCCGGCACCGTGCGCCTCAGGATCCGGAGTGTGATGGCGGCCACCTCGGCGGGTGTTGCCTGTTGTCCGTGCTCCTTTCCGGGCACCACCATGCTGGGCTTCAACAGGGTGTGTTCAAGCACCACGTTGTTCCGGTGTAGCGCGTGAAACACTTCATGCAGGACTTCCTCGGTGACCTCGGCGCAGCGGTCGATGCTGTGAGCACCGTCCATCAGGACCTCAGGCTCAACGATCGGCACAACACCCTGTTCCTGGCAGATCGCGGCGTAACGGGCCAGGGCTTCTGCATTGGCCTCGACTGCAAGCCGACTCGGCAGCGTGTCCGAGATGTTGTAGACGGCCCGCCACTTGGCGAAGCGAGCGCCGAGCTGTTTGTAGCCGTCGAGGCGCTTTGCGAGCCCGTCCAGGCCCTGGGTGATTTCATCGCCGGGCGCGAGCGCCAGCGGAATCTTGCCGGCGTCGACCTTGATCCCCGGCACGACGCCCTGGCGCACAGCGAGCTGCGCGAGCGGCGTTCCATCGTCCGCCCGCTGTCCGAGCGTTTCTTCATAGAGGATGACACCGCTGATGTAATCACCGATCCCGGGCGTTGCAAGCAGTACCAGGCGATAGGCGCGCCGGTTCTCCTCCGTTGACTCGACGCCGATCGCCTTGAAGCGCTTGGCGATCGTCGGGCCGCTTTCATCGGCCGCCAGTATTCCCTTGCCGTTCTGGACCAGCGCTCGAACCGTTGCCTCGAGTTCGTCTTGATTGCCCATTGAAGTTTCCTCCTTGCGAGTGTCGGGTGCTGCAAAGGAGGATAGGCTGGGCCGTTCCGTGGCTCTTGGCAAGCCGCGGGACCGTCGCGCATTGCGCGCCGGACAACTTGTCCGGCACGGACGTTGCCTGTCAATGCTTGGAGCGGTGAAGCTCGACCGCCGGCTCGAGGCGAGCGCCGCGACTTCGAGTCGTTGTCGGGCGGGACTCGACTTCAGCAACCTCAGGGACTTCGCCGAGGCGGCCCGGATCGAGCACGCTGATCTTCCGGAATCCCAACTCAATCAGGCCCTGCTGCTGCAACCGGCCGAGCATGGCGTTCAGCGTCTGGCGCGACACTCCGATCATCCGCGAAAGTTCCGCTTGAGTTACGGCCAGAGCAACAGGTCCTTCTGCGGCGCGATCCATACGCTGCAACTCGGCCAGAACGGCCAGTCGACGTCGCAGTCGGATATCCGGCGTCACTTCCTGAACGTCGGCGAAGGCGCGCAGCAATATCGCGTATCTCTCATAAATCAGGCTCGCGAAATGGCGGTAGTAGTGCGGCTCCTCATCAACAATGAGATCGAACTGCACCTTCGGCAGTAGCAATGCGCGCACCTTCGTATGTGCCAGGGCGGTCACCACGGTCTGACCTCCGGCAAGGAGGCCGAATTCGCCAAACCAGAACCCCGGTTCTCCCACGTGCACCAGGGCTTCATCGCCGGTCCCGATAGCCGCAACGAGGTGAACCTGGCCCTCGAGCACCGCGAACAATCCCTTCGGGGGGCTGCCTTCGGCACTGATGATCTGGCCCTTGTCGTAGGTGCGCACCCGGGATCGCGCGATGACCAGTTCACGCAGCGCCAGTGGCAGGCGTCCGAACCAGCTGCCCTTGCTGAGGCGATCGATGAGTCGCTGCTGCGCGTCTCGGTCCACAGATAGATCAGTCCAATTTGTCGTCAACGTGACAAGTTTGACAGATTCCTTTCAGCGGCCCAGTGCGGAGCGAATGAGGGCTGAGAGCGGTCAGCGGAATCTGTCGAAGTTGTCGCGAGGCGGACAAACTCCGAGTCAGGTGTGTCCTATCGTGCGGACCAGAGCCAATGCCCAGTAGATTTTTCTAGCGGAGAATGAAGTGACCAAGAGACCTATAGTGCGATCCATCGCACTCGCCTGCCTCGCGCTCGTGCCCGTCGTGGCCGGCGCGCAGATGTCCTACCCAGCCGAGAAGTGGTACGACAGTCGCTCGTACATCGCGCCGTTCGGCACCTACACCTTTGCCGACAGTGCGCGCCGATCGGATGACGGCTTCGGCGCAGGCATCGCCTGGGGCCGTGCCTTGAATCCGTGGTGGGACGTCGAACTGCGCGGCTCGTATGAGCAACTCGACCGCGCCGGCTCACCCACTGACTGGCAGGTCACGACACTGGGCGTGGACGGCAAGTGGTACTTCGGCGGCCGCGAAGGCGTTGCGCGCTGGAGCAACATGCAGTTCTACGGTCTGGTGGGCGCGGGTGGCATATGGGATCGCGTCGGCAACTACGGCGGCGGCATTGATACCGACCTGAGTCCCTATGTCAACGCCGGGGTAGGGCTGGCGTACCCGTTCTCGTGGGGCCGTTTCTACGTCGATGGCCGCTATCGCTACGACCTGAACATGGGCAACCGCGTCAGCGGCAGTGCCTTCGGCGACTGGGTGATCACCGCGGGCCTCCAGTTCCCGTTGGGTCCGAAGCCGACCGTCGCGCAGCCGACGAAGGCCATCGAACCGCCGCCGCCGGTCGTTGCAGCTCCGCCGCCGCCGCCCCCGCCGCCGCCACCCCCGCCGCCGGCCCCGGTGACGCGCAACTTCAACATCTCGGCCGACGGCATGTTCGCGTTCGACAGTGCCACCTTGACGCCCGAAGGCAAGGCCCGCATCGACAACATGCGCACGGAAGCGCGCCAGGCCGGCATCACCTCGGTGACCAATATGACCATCGTTGGCCACACCGACCCGCTCGGCTCGGACGCGTACAACCAGAAGTTGTCGGAGGCGCGAGCCAATGCGGTGCGTGACTATGTGGTGACTGGCGGTGTGTCGGCCAGTGTTGTCCGCACCGAGGGCCGCGGCGAGACGCAGCTCAAGGTCACCGAAGCCGACTGCAAGGCCAAGGGCCAGGCGAAGACGCGTCAGGCGCTGATCGCCTGCCTGGCACCGAATCGCCGCGTCGAGATCCAGGCGACCGGAGTGCAGTCGAAGTAACGCAATCCGACTTCGGCTGTGTTGAGGGCGTATTGAGGGCGTCGCCGCGAGCGGGACGCCCTCTCTCTTGCTTCGAAGAACTATCGATTTACCCAGGCGTCCGGTGCGACGCGTGAACAGTCTGGAGATCCGTCTCGTGCGACAAGTACAGTCATTTCAATCTACCGAACGTGCTCGGCGTCGCCCCGCATTCGGCTTCGTCGCGGCGTTTGCCGTTCTCGCTTCGACCGCGAACGTCGCGTTCGCCCAGCAGCCGGCGGCAGCACCCGAAGCCGCTCCGGCGGCATTGGCCGCTCAGCGCGAAGCCAAGGCCATCGAAGCCCTGACGACCATGGGCAAGTACCTGCGCGCGCTGAAAGCGTTCTCGCTACACGCCGAAACTGCGATCGACGAAGTGCTGACCACCGGGCAGAAGATCCAGTTCGCGGGCTCGCTCGAGTACACGGTCGAGTTTCCCAACAGGTTACGCGCCGAGGTGCGAACCGATCGTCGTACGCGCGACTATTACTTCGATGGCAAGGCGCTCACCCAGTACGCGCCGCGCATGAACTACTACGCGACGGTCGTCGCGCCGGGGACGGTGTCGGACCTGGTGCAGGTGGCGAACCAGAAGTACGGCCTGCCATTGCCGCTCGCGGATCTGTTCCTCTGGGGAACGGACAAGGGCGGTGTGGACGACATCACCGCTGCTTCGTACTTCGGCCCCGCGCGCATCGGCGGCCGGGACTGTGGTCACTATGCCTTTCGGCAGTCGGATGTCGACTGGCAGATCTGGATCGAACGCGGCGCTCGTCCGCTGCCGTGCAAGATCGTCATCACGACGACCAGCGAGCCGGCGCAGCCGCAGTACGCGGCCGTCCTGAAGTGGGACGTGGCTCCGAAGCTGCAGGCGTCGACCTTCTTGTTCACGCCACCGAAGGGTGCCAAGAGAATCGAGATGGCGACGGTCCAGCCTGTGAAGAACTGAAGTGAGAACACCGATGAAAAGTGCCCCCAGAACCGCTCTCACGCTGTTGACGATGACCGTCGTTGGCCTCGCCGCCAGCCTCGCCGCGCCGGAAGCGCACGCCGGCCGCCAGGCCAACAACAACACGCGGACCAGCGTGAACAAGAACGTCAACGCCAACGCCAACGTCAATCGCAACGTCAACCAGAACGTCAACGTCAATTCGAACCGCAACGTCAACGTCAATTCCAATCGGCATGTCGACGTTGATGTCGACGTCGATCGCGACTACCACCCGGTTGGTACCGCGCTGGCCGTAGGCGCCACCGTGGCGGTGACCAGCGCCATCATCGGCTCCACGGTCAATGCGCTGCCGCCCGCCTGCGTACCGGTGCAGGTCGGCAACGTGCTGTACCAGCAGTGCGGTTCGACGTGGTACCAGCCGCAGTACGTCGGGTCCAGCGTGCAGTACGTCGTAGTTGCTCCCGTGCGTCGAACATCGCCGCGACTCGCGGCGATCGGTTGTTCCGCGTTGGCTTGACGCTCGCTGCGCTCATCGCGTCCGCTCGCTGTTGCATAACGGGCCGATAGCAACGACGAGCTGGCTGCGCAAGCAGCCGACCCAACCGTGGTCGAGGTCGGTTACGACTTCAACAACGACTTCGGCCACCCGTGCTGGATCTTTCGTTGGGGCAACACGCTGCTAATGCCGCAGTAGCGGTCCAGTTCACAGGAGAGTCGAAAGATGAGACAGCAGACTGATCCGACTCGCGCGAGCGCGCATGGCAGATACCTGTTGGCTGACGGCTCTCGCGGCCGCCGTCGGCCTGCCGCCGACCGCCAACGCAGGTGAAGGCGGCACGTCGCACATCATGCCGGGCGCCAACGCCACGCTGGTGGATGTGCCGCCGACGTTGCCCGGAGGATTCTTCAAGCCGATGTACATCAACTACCGGGGCGACGTCTCGGCAAACGTGCCCACGGCGGCCGGGATCGTCGCCAATCTGAACGCGGATGCAAACACGCTCGTGCTCGGCGGGGGCTACGGGTTCGAGCAGACGGTCCTCGGTGGCGCCCATTACAGCGTTGCCGCGTTCCTGCCCTATACGTGGCTGTCGATCTCCGGCAATTCCGCGGCGCTGGGCGGCGTCAGTATCCAGAACAGCGTGTCCGGCATCGGCGACGTGACCGTGGTGCCAGTGATGCTGGGCTGGAAATCCGACAACTGGCAATACGATTTCCTTATGCCGGTCTATGTACCGACGGGCAGCTACGAAACCGGCAGGCTGGGGAACACGGGCCTCAACTACTGGACCTTCGATCCGATCGCCGGCGTGGTCTACAGCAACGCCAAGTCGGGGCTCAGTGCGTCCGCCCACCTGGGCTACGCGATCAACACCGAGAACGACGCCACGAACTACAAGAGCGGCAGCATCCTGCACCTCGACGCATCGGTCCAGCAGATCTTTCCACTCGGTTCCGGGTTCGCGAACATCGGCGCAGAGGCCTGGTACTTCCAGCAGGTGACCTGCGACAGCGGAACGGGCGCGACGCTCGGCTGCTTCAAGGGGCGCACCGCCGGCATCGGGCCGGTGCTGGGCTACATCCAGCCGATCGGCAATGAGAAGCTGCTCTTCGAGTTCAAGTGGCTGCCGGAATTGGACACCAAGAATCGTTTGAAGGGCGACTACCTCTGGCTGAAGATGGTTTACACGTTTTGACGATCCATCCACTCGTTTTGCAGTGGCTTGCGCAAGGCCGCGGGACAAGGTTGACGGCTCGGCAAACCATGACAAGGGCACCACGATGAACAAGATCAAGATGCTTCAGTCCATGCTGGTTGTGGCTTCGCTCGCGCTGTGGGCCAGCCTGGACCATGGCCCGGCCTCGACGCTGAGCAAGGCGGTACGCACCAGCGCAAGCATGGAGCCGGCGCTGGTGCTGCCGGCGCAGGACAAGGCGGCGACGCAGAAGCTCTCCGACTTGCGCGCCGAGGGCGCACTGTGACCGAAACCCTGCTCCTGCTGCTGAAGGCCGCCGTCGGCGTGATCATCCTCGCCATCGGCATGGACTCGACCACCAAGGACGCGACGCACTTGCTGCATCGTCCGGGCCTGCTGGTGCGCTCGGTGCTGGCGATGTATGTGGCGGTGCCGCTGGCAGCGTTTGCGCTGGTCAAGCTGCTGACGCTGTCGCCCGGTGTCGAGATCGGCCTGCTGGTGCTGGCGGCGTCGGCTGGTGCGCCGCTGTTGCCGCGCAAGCTGCTGCGCATTGGCGACGGAGGCTACATCTTCAGCCTGGTGCTCGTGTCGTCGGTGTTGGCGATCTTCGTCGTGCCGGCCTGGCTGGCGCTGCTCGGTCCGCAGTTCGGCTCGCCACTGGAACTGGGGCCCTCGCAAGTGGCACTGATCCTGGCCAAGTCCTTCCTGCTGCCGCTGGCTGCGGGCATGCTGCTGCGCTGGTGGCTGCCGGCCTTTTCACAGCGCTGGTCGTCGCGGCTTATCGGCGCCGCTGGCATGGTGCTCACTGTTTGTGCGCTGGCCCTGCTGCTGCTGCATTGGGAGGTCCTGCTCGTCGCCCGCTGGGGCGGTGTGCTGGCCCTGATGGCCCTGGTCGCGATCGCGCTGGCCATCGGACATGCGCTCGGCGGGCCGGCGCACGACGACCGCACGGCCCTGGCCGTGGCTTGCGCATCGCGCCACATCGGCATCGCGGTGCTGGTCGCCGCATCGCTGCCCGGGCCGCGCACGGCAGTGATCATCGCCGTGTACATCGTGGCCTCGGCCATCGTCTCGATTCCGTATCTGCGCTGGCGGCGAGCCGTTGGCGAGCGCACAACTTCAACACCCGCCTCAACCACCATCACAGGAGTGAAATCATGAACTTCGGCAAACTTGTCGCTGCTTCCGGCCTGGCCTTCGCGCTGCTCTCATCGGTCGCATTCGCCGGTCCGCTCGATCCGGAATGCACGCCGGAGAAGGCGGCGAAGAGTGCGGCCACCAAGGCCACTGTGGGTGTCGGCGGCCGCTGCGACGCCAAGGAGGCTGCTTCAGATACTGCGAAGCGCACCGCCGGTGTAGAGGACAAAGGGCCGCTCGACAAGCGCAAGGACGACACGCCCGCCGAAAAGGCCAAGAACAAGGCCAAGAGTGCGACGAACTGATGCCGTAGGCCGCTGCAGACCAGGACGGGACCGATCGCAGTGGTCACGTACTGGATCATCCACTGCGGCCCGATGTACACGGATCGGCTGATGGCCCGGAACTTCAGGGGCGCAAAGATCGATGAGCACAGCCCTGCTGTGTTTGCTCAACATCCATTTCCTGTCGGAAGGGAATCAACGCTATGAGTCCTCGTAACGCAGCTCGGTGCCTGGCCTTCTTCTCCCGCGTCGGCGTCGTGGGGGCGGCAGTGTTGTCTGCGACAACGGCTGTCGCGCAGGAAATTCTGCCGTTCCCGCCTACGCCCTCCGGCTCCAAGGCGGGGCTGACGATGGAAACCTCGACCTACAAGAAGCGCGTCGAGCCGAAGCGCCTGGCCGACGGCGCGCCGAACATCCTGATCATCCTGATGGACGACGTCGGGCCGGGCACGCCTTCGACCTACGGCGGTGAGATCAACACGCCGACGCTCGATCGCGTAGCGAGGATCGGCATTTCCTACAACCGCTTTCACTCCACGGCCATGTGTTCGCCCACGCGGGCTTCATTGCTCACCGGGCGCAATCACACCTTTGTCGGCAATGGCCAGATCTCGGCGATCGCCAATGACTTTGATGGTTTCAGCGGGACCATCCCCAAGTCGTCAGCGACGGTTGCCGAAGTGCTGAAGAACTACGGCTACAACACTGGGGCCTGGGGCAAGTGGCACAACACGCCAGAGGAACAGATCACCAGCAAGGGACCGTTCGAGTATTGGCCGACCGGTTATGGCTTCGAGTACTTCTACGGGTTCCTGGCCGGCGAGGCTTCGCAGTATGAGCCGACCCTGACGCGCAACACCAGTCCCGTGACCCTGCACCCCAAGAAGGGCTACCACCTCACCGAAGACATTGCCGAAGATGCCATCCAGTGGCTGCGCGAGCAGAAGGCCTACGCACCGGACAAGCCGTTCTTCATGTACTGGGCACCCGGGGCATCGCATGGCCCGCACCAGGTGATGAAGGAGTGGGCTGACAAATACAAGGGCAAGTTCGACGACGGCTGGGACAAGTATCGCGAACGCACTTTCGTGCGCGCCAAGGCGAAGGGTTGGATTCCGCAAGACGCCCAACTCACGCCGCGCCCCGCGTCCATGGCTTCGTGGGACTCGATCCCCGAGGCAGAGAGACCGTTCCAGCGCCGCCTCATGGAAGTGTTCGCCGGCTTCACCGAGCATGCCGACTACAACGCGGGACGGCTCATCGCCGAGATCGAACGCCAGGGCAAGCTGGACAACACGCTGATCTTCTACATCTGGGGTGACAACGGCTCCTCGTCCGAGGGCCTCAACGGCACCATCAGCGAGCAGCTTGCGCAGAACGGCATCCCGACCACGATCGCGCAGCACATCGAGGCCCTGAAAGAGCTCGGTGGTCTGGACGCGCTCGGCGGCCCGAAGACCGACAACATGTTCCACGCCGGATGGGCCTGGGCGGGCAGCACGCCGTACCAGGGCACCAAGCTGATGGGGGCTTACTTCGGTGGCATCCGCCAGCCGATGGCTGTCGCCTGGCCGAAGCGCATCAAGGCCGATGCGATCGCTCGACCACAGTTCCACCACGTGATCGACATCGTGCCAACGATCTACGAACTGACAAAGATCACCGCGCCTCGTGTTGTGAACGGCTTCGAGCAGGATCCGATCGCCGGCGTCAGCATGGTCTACACGTTTGGTGACGCCAAGGCGCCGGGAACGCGGAAGACGCAGTTCTTCGACATCATGGCCAGTCGCGGCATCTATCACGACGGCTGGTTCGCCAGCGCTCCGGGTCCGCGTGAGCCCTGGGTGGGCGGCTTGCCGAAGGGCATCAAGGAATGGTCGCCGCTGACCGACAAGTGGGAGCTCTACAACATCGACCAGGACTGGAGCCAGGCGAAGGACCTCGCCGCAGCGAACCCGAAGAAGCTCGAGCAGATGAAGGCCCTCTTCATCGAGGAGTCCAAGAAGAACAAGAATCTGCCGATCGGCGGCGGCCTGTGGTCAACCGCGATGTTCCACCCCGAGGACGCTCCGGCATCGCCCCTCACTGAATGGACCTTCGACTTCCCCATCACGCGCATGCCGGAATCTGCGGCGCCCAAGCTCGGCAAGAACAGCAGTCTTGTCGCAATGGATGTGGAAGTGCCGGCGAACGCCAACGGTGTGCTGTACGCGTTGGCCGGCTTTTCCGGCGGCGTCACAACCTATGTGAAGGACGGCTTCCTGAACTACGAGTTCAACCTGTTCGAGGTCCAGCGCACGAGGATCAAGTCCAAGGCCAGACTGCCTGTGAGCAAGGCGAAGATCGAGGTCGAATCGAAGCTGGTCGACAAGATCGGCGGGCCGATGGACATCACGCTGAGAGTGAATGGTGCGGTCGTGGGACAGGGCCGGGTGCCGGCGGCGATGTCGCTGCACTTCACCTCGAATGCAACTTTCGACATCGGCATCGATCTCGATTCGCCCGTTTCACTCGACTACTACGATCAGGCGCCGTTCGCATTCAACGGCACCATCGGCACGACGAAGATCGCGTATCTCAAGAAATGATCGGGGTCGGAGTAACTGTGCCCTGAACCGAATAACGACCACCAGCCCGGACCGAAATGCTGAAGCCATGAAGAACCTGTCTAGATTGAGCTGGGCGCTACTTTTATGCGCGAGTGCGGGAGCCACATTCCCGGCACTTGCCGCGACGACCACCGCCGCGCCGAGCGACGGCTCGGTACTGCCGTTTCCGCCGGTACCGTCGGCAAGCAAGGCGGCGCCGCGTCTGCAGGACGCCGTACATAAGCGCCGCGCGCAGCCGCAGCACCTGAGGCCTGGTGCGCCAAACGTGCTGATCATCCTCCTCGACGACGTCGGATTCGGCCAGGCATCGACGTTCGGCGGCGAGATGAATACGCCGACGCTCAGCCGGCTCGCAAGCCAGGGCGTGAGTTACAACACCTTCCACACCACGGCGATCTGCTCGCCCACGCGGGCGGCGCTGCTGACTGGCCGCAACCACCAGCGCGTCGGCAACGGCACGATCGCCGAGCGCGCGGTCGACTGGGACGGCTACACCGGCGTGATCCCGAAGACCTCGGCGACGATGCCCGAAGTCCTGCGCAACTATGGCTACAAGACCGCAGCGTTCGGCAAGTGGCACAACACGCCGGCCGACCAGACCACGGCGATGGGACCCTTCGATCGCTGGCCGACGGGTCACGGCTTCGACTATTTCTACGGTTTCCTCGCCGGCGAAACTTCGCAATGGGAACCGCGGCTGGTCGAGAACACGACCGTGGTGGAGCCGCCGCACGACGAGAAGTATCACCTCAGCGAGGACATGGCGGCGCGCAGCATCGACTGGCTGCGCAAACATCGCGCCTTCTCGCCCGACCAGCCGTTCTTCATGTACTGGGCGCCGGGCGCAGCGCACGGGCCACATCAGGTCGGCAAGGAGTGGTCCGGCAAGTACAAGGGCAGGTTCGACGCCGGCTGGGATGCCTACCGCGAGCGCGTGTTTGCGCGCCAGAAGCAGCTTGGCTGGATTCCGGCCGACACCAAGCTCACGCCGCGCGCGGCGAACATGCCGTCCTGGGACAGCATTCCCGCGGAGCAGCGCCCGTTCCAGCTTCGCCTGATGGAGATCTACGCCGGCTTCGTCGAGCACGTTGATGTGCAGGCCGGCAAGCTGATCGATGAACTGGAACGTCTCGGCGTGCGCGACAACACCATCGTCATCTACATCTTCGGCGACAACGGCGCCAGCGCCGAGGGCCAGAACGGCACCATCAGCGAACTGCTGGCGCAGAACGGCATCCCGAACACCGTCGAGCAGCAGATGGCGGCGCTGGACAGAATCGGCGGCCTCGACGCCCTCGGTACAGCCAAGACCGACAGCATGTACCACGCCGGTTGGGCGTGGGCCGGCAATACGCCGTTCCACCACACCAAGCTCGTCGCATCACATTTCGGCGGCACGCGCAACCCCATGGTGATCTCCTGGCCGAAGGGCATCAAGGCCGACAAGACACCGCGGGCCCAGTTTCACCACGTCAACGACATTGCGCCCACCATCTACGAGATCGTCGGCATCAAGCCGCCGAAGGTCGTCGACGGCTTCGCGCAGGACCCGATCGACGGCGTGAGCCTCGCCTACACCTTCGCCGATGCCACGGCGCCCGGACGCAAGAAGGTGCAGTACTTCGACAACAACGGCAGCCGCGCCATCTACCAGGACGGCTGGGTGGCGGCGACCTTCGGCCCGCTGACTCCGTGGCTCCCGGGTGCGCCCGGCCTTGCCGAGTGGGATTCGGCCAAGGACATCTGGGAGCTCTACAACATCACCAAGGACTTCTCGGAGGCCGATAACCTGGCGGCGAAGGAACCAAAGCGACTGGCGCAGCTACAGAAGTCCTTCGACGCGCAGGCGCGGGCGAACCAGGTCTATCCGCTGGGGGCCGGCATCTGGTTACGCCTGCATCCCGAGGACCGCATCAAGTCTCTGTACACCAGCTGGCAGTTCGACGCGACCACGACGCGCATGCCCGAGTTCACGGCGCCGGGCCTGGGACGTGAGAACAGCACGGTGACCATCGAGGCTGAGATTGGGGACAACGCCTCCGGGGTGCTGTACGCATTGGGTGGATCGGGCGGCGGGCTGGCGCTGTACATGGACAAGGGCCAACTCGTCTACGAGTACAACATGATGATCATCGAGCGCACTGTCGCGCGCTCTGCCGCAAGGCTTGCTGCCGGCAAGCATCGCATTGAGGTCATGACAACACTCGCCAACGCCCAACCGTTGTCTCCGGCCGATGTCGTGCTCAAGGTCGACGGTCAGGAGGTCGCGCGCACGACGGTCCAGCGCACGGTACCGGCGGCGTTCTCGGCAAGTGAGACGTTTGATGTCGGCGTGGACCTGGGCTCGCCGGTTTCGGTCGACTATTTCGACCGGCGGCCGTTTAGGTTCGACGGCAAGATCAACGACGTCAAAGTCAAGCTGAACTAGAGACCCTCCGTCACTGAAGTCGTCGGACAACGAGGACGATCAGAAGATCTTTCCGATCGAAAATGGGGCCACTGCGCGAGGCGTCAGTACTGCCAGCACCTCGATTGCGGCATTTGGCGGGCTGGCAGGGAAGCGAAGAGCGCTCGGGGTTGGCTGGCAACTTTGCTTCTAACGGCCAAGCGGGGCGTCCGCGGGTGCGGGCGGGTCCTCCAGGGTGGGACTACCGCACTTATAACCTCGGACTCCATCCGCTGCCGCGCCGTGACCGTTAAGCTGTGGGTGAGTTTCTGCCTATGGACCCACACCAGCATCTTGTAATCCTCGTCGGCGGAGGTCCTGCTCCGGGGATCAACAGCGTCATAGCGACCGCCACGATCCGCGCGGTCCTGGAGGGCGTCGAAGTCATCGGAATCCGCGACGGCTTCGAATGGATCATGAAGGGCGACACTTCCCACATCACGGCGCTCACGAACCAGGAAGTTTCGCGTCTCCACTTCCGCGGTGGCTCGCACATCGGCATTTCGCGTGCGAACCCCACCAAGGACCCGAAGCACCTCGAGAATGCGGTCGAGTCGCTGTTGCGACTCAACGTCTCCCGGCTCATCACGCCTGCGCCATCATCAAGCGCTTGTCCGAAGGTCGCCTGGATGGTGTGGCGGTCATCGCCGAGGGGCTGGTTCTCGGCCTCGACCCGGAACTTCTCGGGGGCATGTCGAAGATCGAACGCGATGCTCACGGCAACGTCCGGCTCGCGGAGATCGATATCGGCGATCTCCTGAAAGTCGCCGTGCGGGCGCGCCTGAAGAAGCTCGGCATCGACGTGACGATCGCCTCGAAGGACATCGGCTATGAGCTGCGATGCGCCGATCCGATCCCGTTCGATCTTGAGTACACGCGTGACCTTGGCTACTGCGCGACCAAGTACCTCCTCTCGGGCGGAAATGCCGCGATGATCTCGATCCAGGCGGGCAACTTCGTTCCCGTGCCGTTCCGGGAACTGCTTGACCCGGTAACCGGTCGCGCAAAGATACGAATGGTCGACATCCGCTCCACACGCTACGCCATCGCCCGGCGCTACATGATCCGGTTGCGGCGCGACGACTTCGAGGAGCCACTTAAACTTGCGAAGATCGCCGAGACGGCCGGTTTGTCTGTCGACGATTTCCGGAAGGAATTCGAGTACCTGATCGACACCGAACTGCCGCCGATCGTCTTCGACGTCGAGACCTAGATCACAGTCGCGCAGGCGCGCTTGTCGAACCGGGGCTTGCCAGATGCAGGCCCTTTTGTTCGAGTAGTTCTGAAGGACGGCGAAGCGTCGATGGAAAGATCCGATTCGAGGAGTTGACCATGGCTCGTATCTGGTTTGCCAAAGGCCTGCGCGGCATGATCGCCAAGCGCATTCAGCTCGACCTGCTGCGCCAGGGGTTCTGCGTAGGCCCGGCAGACAAGTTCGCTGACGGCGTCTACGGCAACGACACGACCACTGCACTGTCCCAGTTGCAGTCGGTTCGTTCGCTCCCGGTGACCGGTGCAGTGGAGGAGGCGACATGGCAGCAGCTGACGACCGAGCCCTTGCCCACGCTGTTCGAACGCTGCCTGAGCATCACGGCCGAGTTCGAAGGCCACGGGTTCGGATTGCTGCAGGGCAATTTCGACGGCGCGGGACTGACCTGGGGCGTCATCGGTTTCACGTTGTCCAACGGCGAAATCCAGAAGTTGCTTGCAGAGGCGGAGGCGATCGTGCCGGGAACCCTGGATCGTGTCCTTGGGCCTTTGGCGTCAGTCTGGCGCGAGAAGACCGCCTTGCCTCTCGCGCGGCAGGTGGCCTGGGCCGACAGCATCAGCTCCGGGCCCGACAAGTCGCGAGTGCCGCCCGAGTGGAAGTCGGCTTTCGCCCGACTCGGCGACGAGCCGATCGTCAAGCGGCTGCAGATGCAGCGCGCCTACGACGCCTATTTCGTTCCCGCCGCGGCGACCGCCCGCAAGCTGCGCCTGTCCAGCGAACTCGGCGTCGCACTTTGCTTTGACTGTCATGTGCAGAATGGCAAGTCGCGTGTCCAGGCCGTGACCGAGCTGGCGCCATTGGCGGGGCGGATCGCCGAAGCCGAGATGCGCACGCGCCTGGCCAACCGGGTGGCGGACCTGTCGTCGCCGCGCTGGCGTGAAGACGTGCGCGGCCGCAAAACGACGCTCGCGCTCGGCGAGGCCGATTTTCGCGGCCGACACTTCCGGTTGGCCCACTGGGGACTCGGCGAGTTCGCGGCAGCGTAGCCGCTAGACCTCCGCCGGCGGCCGCAACGGTTTACGTCAACCGATTGCGAGGCCCTGGCCTTCGGGAAAGTCGGCGCGCCCCAGTTTCAGCGGCGGTGTGTCGTGCAGCGGGACGAGGTTGATGCGCTTGTAGCGCAGCCCGGTCTGGGCTTTCGCACTGCCGAACTCGACTCCGGTGATGCGTCCGGCCTTGATCGTGAGCGTCATCGACTCCAGCACGACGTTCAGGTCCAGCGTTAAGACGACCGTGATTTCGGTGGGTACGCCCGTCAGCAGCACCGCAAGATCGATGTCCTGCGGCGCCTGCAGCGTGCTCTTGAAGAGCTTGTGCGTGACGACACGTTCGGGCGGGAACTTGGTCGCATCGGTGTACTGATGCAGGTCCCTGAGCGTGGCGATCGAGCTCCCGATGACCTCGAACAGGTCCTTGTCCAGTGCCGCATTCACTTCCTTCGCCACGGCGCCGGCCGCCGATTCGCCCAGGAATCCGGCCAGCGAGCCGGCTTCACCCGAACCATCGTGCAACGCGTTTCGAACGGCCTGCTCGTCGACCTTGCCCAGCAGACTGGACAGGGTCACACCGGTCTTGCTCATCAGGCAGCTCCCTCACTGATCCATGTTGGCGTGGCGGCCGGATGCACCGATGTCCGGATGCGGAGCACCGGGGCGCTCGGGTCGGCACTCAGCATCGGCGGTGCCGCGGCACCGCCGAACATTCCCTTGACCGAGACCAGCTTCGGCGGCTGGCCGGTCGTTGCGTCCTGCTGGAGTTTTGGCGGCCTGGGGCGGAACAACCTTGTGCCGCCGAACCCTGCCAGCAGCCCACCGGCGAGCATCGCGCCGGCCACCCACCACGGCATGCTCGCGCTTCTGGCTTCTTCCAGTTGCTCACTCATGGCCGCGATCGTGTTGCGTTGATCGAGAACGTTGGCTTCGAGGGTCTGGATTCGCGACGCCTGCGTGTCAGTCGCGCCTTTCTGCTGCGCGATCGTCGTTTCGAGCCCCGCAATCGTCTGCTTCTGGTCGGCAATCACGGCATCGCGCTCACGCACTGCGGACTGGCCCTGGGTGATCGCGCCATCGCGTGCGTCGAGCGCCGAGCGCAGGTCGCCAAGCGTCCGATTGCGTTCGGTCTCGCCCGCCTGAGAACGCGCGATGCTTCGATCGCGGTCGGCGAGCTGGCCCCTCAACTGATCGATCGTCCGCCTGAGGTCTGCAATCAACCGGTCCCTCTCGTCGCGTTCGGTCGTGAGCCGCCGGATCGCGGCATCCCGCTCGGCGACTCCCTGGTCGCGTCCCGCACTGCGACGTTGCAGGTCCTGCAGCTGGGTCTCCAGCTGCGCGATGCGCCGCTGCTGCTCTGCGATCTGCTGCCGGCTTCCGGCCGCCGCGCCCGACTGGTTGCGCAGGTTGTTGTTCTCTGCAGTCAGCCGACCCACCTCTCCATTCAGGCGAGAGATCTCCCTCGCATCCCGCTCGGCGCTCCCAGAGTCCCGTCCGGTGCTGCGGCGTTGCAGGTCCTGTATCTGGGCTTCCAGCTGCGCGATGCGCCGCTGCTGTTCCGTGAACTGCTGTCGGCTGCCAGACGCCGCGCCCGACTGGCTGCGCAGGTTGTTGTTCTCCGCCGTCAGCCGACCGACCTCTCCATTGAGCCGGCCGACCTCGCGGTTGAGGCGGTCAAGCTCGCTGTTCAGCCGGTCAACCTCGGCGCGTCTTGCGGCTTCCGCCTGATCGATTTGCGCCTTCATGTCCGGTGCCCGCTGCGCGAGCCGGCGCATCAGATCCGTGGTGTTCGTCGACTGCACACGCGCCGCTTCGATCCTCGTGTTCAAGGGAGCCGCCGGCGGTGGCCGGCTGGGCTGCACCGCCAGCGTGCTGCTGACGGCGACGGCTCCGAGGAGAAGGCCCGCCGCGATCTTGATCGCAATGTCCTGTCCCACGACGAAATCCTCCCTCTGCAACAGCAGTTCCTTCGGGCCGCAGACTCTGAATTGACGCCAAAGAACGCTTCGGCTCTGTCAGTTGTACCCACGCTCAGGGTAGGCGATCAGCGGCCGGTTTCGTATATCCCATCGCGGGTTGATGGCATGGATGCTCGCGATGCGGCTCGGTAGCGTCACGGCGAAAACTCACGACGCCCGTTGATGGCCGGCTCATACACGATTCGGACAGCGCGTCGACTAGCGGAGATACACGATGGAGCTACGAGTTGTTCGGGAGTACTACGCGCCCGATTGCACGATCGGCCGTATGCTGATCGACGGTCGGTTCGAGTGCTACACCCTGGAAGACGGCATACGCACCAACAAGGTGGCAGGCGAGACGGCGATCCCGGCGGGGCGCTATCCGGTGAAGATCACGTACTCGAACGCGTTTCGTCGCGAACTTCCACTGGTTGAGGGCGTCAGGAACTTCACCGGGATACGGATTCACAGCGGCAACAGCAAGAAGGACACACTGGGCTGCATCCTCGTCGGACAAAGCTGGTCTCCCGGGGCCGATGTGATCAGCGCCAGCGTGCGTGCGATGCAGGCGCTGTTGCCGAAGATCCAGGCCGCACTGGGCGCCGGCGAGGCGGTCACACTGTCGGTGGAACAGCCGAATGCTCCGCCCGAGCTCGCGTTACGCGAACTGCAGCCGTCAGGACCGCGGCGTCGCAAGAAGGCCGCTAAGGCGGCCAAGCGCGCGAGCCCGCGTTCGAGGCCATCGACAAGAACGAGTCGTGCCCACACGCCGGCAAAGCAAGCCAGGCCCGCAGCGAAGAAGGCTGGCACGCAAGCGCGCTCATCAAAACCACCCGTCAAGAGGGCCGTTGCAGCCAAAGTTAGAGTCAAAGCCACGGCAACCAAGCGCAAGGCGCAGAAGAAAAGCTCCCGGCCCTCCAGGACCCCGAGAGCACGGAGCGCCTAGCCGATGTCGCGCCGCTGCGGCGTCGACCGCACTGCGCGCCATCGAATGGTCTGCCGTTCGATGCTGGCGCGTGCCCGACCACGATGTATCACGCGTCCTTTCTCCCATCATCGGGCGGTCCGTGAATTTTCATGTTGCCCTCGGGGCGGCACTGTGGTGCCATCGCACTTGCTGCAGCCCTGTGCTGGATCATCGGTGCAGTGGCACAGGCGGGGAACCATGAGAACAAGAACCAGGGACGCGTTGAGCGCGGAGTCCCGGAATGGCTGAGTTCGGCGCATTCGCCTTTGGTGTGGTGATCGGCTGGTTCACGTACTTCACGAACCGCTATCGCACCGGCGGTGTGGAGTTCAGCGACATCACGACTCTGGTCGGCGTCATCGGCGGCGGCGCTGTCACGGCGCTCTTCGGCGACGCGCGGTCGGCGCTGTTCGGCGCCTACGGTCTCGGCCTCGCAGTGGGTTTCTTCGCTTATTTCGCGGCCCTGGTCGTCATGGTCCAGAAGTCCGACGGCGTCTTCACGTGGACCTGGTTCCTCGATGGGCGACGCAAGGCACCGAAGGAGGATGAAACCACGGACGGTTCGCGGGGCGGCGGAACCGCCATGGCCATGGAGTTACCGGGCGCCGTTGCACAGACCCTGGAAAGCTCGGCGATGGCCGATGTGGTCTCCTTACGCGATCGCAGCGTGCAGGACACGTTTGCTGCGTTACGCGACCTGACGCGCCGGATCGGCAGCACCGATGACGCCGACGAGCGTCCCGGCCTGGTGCGATCGCAGGTTGAACTCACCACCAGGCAGAACGAACTGCTGGCGTTGCGCCTCAGGGAAGTTGCGGATTCGGCGCCTGTCCGCGACGCGATCGCCGAGCTGCGCAAGATCGCGGACGAGCTGAGTGTCGCAGCCGGTGAACTAGATTCGTCGACCGACGCGTTCGCAACGGCGACGACGGTGCTGGACCGAGTGACGCGAGTCATCGGAATCCTGAAGAAGAACTTCGCGTAAGGCGAAACGCCCAATCCCGTCAACCTGAGAGGCAATCACGATGAGCGTCAACGAAAGCTACTACTGCAGCTGCCTGACCGCAGGCGACCTTTCCGCGGAAGACAAGCAAGCCCTTGGCGGCCAGAAGGCAGCACTACTCTTGGGGGCCAAGTGGCCTGTCGGCGGCACGATCTCGCTCCGCTTTCTGGAAGGCGCGCCGGAACTGCAGGAGCGAGTCCGCATGGTTGCGGAAGAGTGGTTGAAACTCGCCAATCTCGAGTTCGCCTGGCGCAAGCAGGGCCCGACCGACGTCCGCATCGCCTTCAAGCAGGGCAAAGGCTCCTGGTCGTATCTCGGCAACCAGTGCAAGCGGATTGCAGAGCCGCAACCGACGATGAACTATGGATGGCTGACGCCGACATCGGGCGACGACGAACTGCGCCGCGTCGTGCTGCACGAATTCGGCCATGCGCTCGGCCTGATCCACGAACACCAAAACCCCAAGGGCGGCGGCATCGTCTGGAACCGTGATGCGGTCATTCGTGACCTCAGTGGTCCGCCCAATAACTGGGACGAGGCCACGATCGACAACAACATGTTCAAGAAGTACCCCGACAAGGAGATCAGTGGGACGAAGCCGGACGCCACGTCGATCATGATGTACCCGATTCCGCGCGCATGGACCAAGGACGGCACACAGGCGGGTCTGAATTCCGAGCTGTCGCAGAAGGACAAGGACTTCATCAAGGACGCCTACCCTCGGTAGAGGGGACGAGAGGCATGGGACCCGGGAACTAATGGAAGATCACGCGCTTTTGATCGGTGTAAGCAGCTATCCAGAGCTGGGTTTTGGCGGCAAGCCTGCTGACTTGCGCAGCCCGCCATACGACGTGGAGGAATTCCGCAAGTGGCTGGTGGATGACCCTCAAGGCCCACGCCTGAAGCCAGAAAACGTCCGCCTCAAGACGTCCGAGCCGACCGAAACGACGCCCGCCATCAAGGCCGACGCGGTGCGTCCAACGGTCGATGAACTGGAGAAGCTGTTCTTCGAGCTCGATGACATCGCAACGGCGAACAAGGAAGCGGGCATCAAGTACGTCGGCCGTCGTCTCTATATCTACATGTCGGGCCACGGGTTCTCGCCTGGTCGCCTGCGCGCCTGTCTCTACGCCGGCACTGCCCAGAACAAGCGCGGCCATAACGTGCACGCGACGGGATGGCTCAGCCTGCTGCAGGACGCCTGCTATTTCCAGGAGTATGTGCTGCTGATGGACTGCTGCATGGACGCGGTGTGGCTCACGGCCACACCGCGCGATCCGCAGTTTTCGCCGCGTACGCCCTCCGAGCCTCCGCGCGCGTCGTTCATCGCGTTCGCCGCGCAACGCCCGCTGCGAGCCGTGGAGGTGCCCATGCCCACGGACAAGGATCCGAACCGGTTCCTGGGCGCTTTCACCTGGGCGCTGACCGAAGGACTGCGGGGTGCCGCGGCGGATCGGTACGGCCGCGTGACGGGGCGCAGCCTAGCCAACTGGGTGCGCAATGCGCAGTGCGCGAAGATGGCAAAGGAACAGCTGGCGAACCAGGAGGTAAGCAAGGAGCCTGAAATCATTCAGGAGGACTCGACGCTGATCTTTGCGAAGGGGATTTCCAAGCCAAGATACCCGGTCACCGTCACGTGCCCTGGTGCCCCGCACGGCTCCGAGGCGGTCGTGTGGACCGGCTCACCGGCCTATGTACTTGAGAAGTTCGTCGTCACGGAGAATCCGGAAGAACTCGCGCTCGAGCCGGGCCTGTACTGCATCAGTGTCCCCGCGGCCGGTCTGCGGCAGGGCTTCGAGGTGCTGTTGCCGATGGAGATCACCGTGGAGGCGTCGGGCCTGGACGTTGCGGTTCCGAAGCCGGGGGAGCTCTTCGACATTCAACTGTCCGCCGCGGAAGAGGGCGCGTCGATCTATCTGATGGACAGTACATTCGAGTGCATCGAAGGGGGGCCCGCATCGCTCTTGTCGCGCCTGCCGTTCGGCATCTACAAGGTGAAGACGAAACTTGCGCGCAGCACGGAGCAGCGGGTGTTCCTGCTTGATCGCGATACCGTGGCCCCGGCGGAGGCGACTCCGCAGCCTGTTGCCGTCGCGCCGGTGCTGCGCACGTCGACCAGCCACGAATACCACTGGGCGGCGCGCAGTGTCGCGATCGCCAAGGCCAATGCGCTGGAGCTGCCGGCTGACGGCGCGGCGCTTGTCGTCATGGCGCGAATGTTCAGTGGTCGGCATGGCAGCGAGCGTGGTGCGAACACGCAGCCCTGGCGCGGCATCACTGTGGTGGACGACGCCGGCACCACTGTGCTGGATCTCGAAAGCGAAGGTTCGCGCGGTGACGCCGAAAGCGACCCGTGGGCGTTTTGCTTCAAGCCGGTCAAGGCGGGCAACTATTTCCTGCGCTATCAGTTTGCCGACGGCGTGTTCGAGCAAAGCCTGATTGTCTGCAAGGGTTTCCGGCATGAGGTCCATGTCCTGCGCCGCGTGATGCCGGGTGAAGAGGAACAGGCGAAGCGGCCGCGCGTTTCCGTGCTGATGTATCGGATCGGCACGGGCCCGGACCTGGCCGAGAGCGAAGACGGCGTGACCGAGACAGCACGCCTGGCGCTGGCCGACGAACGTCGCATCCTCAATCCGAAGCTCGAGGAACTCCTGTTCCGGAAATTCGAGAGCCCGATAGCCTGGATCATCGGCGGCCACCTGTTGCTGGTCGAACGGGACCGGGACCCCGGTCGTGACATCGGTGCACTCAACGATATCGTGCGCAAGCTGCAGGACACGCTCGGAAGCAATCACCCCGATGTTGCCGCGCTCGCGCTCCAGTGCCCCGATCAGAAGCTGCGCCGCGTCGGCGCGTTGATCGGCCCACCCATGTTCCAGCGCAGCTGGACGCTGCTGGTCCAGGCGGCACAAACGCGCCCAAAGCTGATTCCTTCCGAAATGTTCCAGCGTGTGGTCGCGAATTCGGCGCTGCCGCCATTCCTGATATGGGCCGCCGACGCATCGGTCAAGGCCGATGCACGCGAGGAAATGGCCAGGCAGATGGTTGAGGAGGCTGCGCCGCGTGAGCGGGTCCAGCCGCCGCAGGATCGGGTACTTGCGGATGCGCGCGTCGACGTCGAGGCCGTGGCGGCGATGCTTCCGGCCGGTGTGGTGACGCGTGCCGCAGACCAGGCCAGTCGTTCGGCGTTCCGAATGCAGAAGCAGAGGTTGGCGAAGATGAACCTGCCTCCGAGCGCGCTCGAGTTCCTGCGCGGGAAGGCTGACTAGCGGCCTGCACGGCGATGACGAGCACCGGGCAGCCCTCCGCTGACTGGCTTGGCCGTGCGGAACTCACGCTTCCCGCCGGGCTCGTGTTGTCGTTTCAGCGCTACGCACTGCCCGAGTCCGGAGTAATCGAGGCTGCGCCGGCAAGCCTGGGCGCACTGCCGGTCGGACTCTCCCGCGACCGCGAACTGCTGCTGCCGCTCGCGCCGCGTGAGTGTTTCTGGATCGGCCTGAGTGCTGACACGGCGCAACCGCTTGAGCTTGCGGCGGCAATGGAGAGCGATGACGGTCTGATCGATGTGATGACGGGCAAGGCGTGGAACGCGAGCACGGCGGTCCGCGCGCGGGTGCCCGGCACTTCGCTCATCGACGGCATACGACGCGCGGATGGCGCGTTCGACCCGCTGCTCCGTGACGATGGCGCCGGACAAAGGCCGCGCGGCCGCCGTCTTCAACTGTGGGTGGGAACGATTGGAGAGCGCGCCGTCACGCCGGTGCTAATCGAACTCGTTGACTACGCGGCGTTCAGCACCCGAACCGGACTGCCGGCGCCTGAAGCCCTGGACCAGGACGCCGGCTACAAGGGGTGGCTGCTGCCCTGACGACGCACGCCTGACCTGTATGGACGGCACGGCGAGAGTTCTCCGCACCATCGAACGGTGCTAGGCGTGACTGGCCGCGAGCCGAACGGTGCCTTCGCGCACCCAGCGGTGACCGGCGTCGCGGCGGCGGCTGCCATGCCAGATCAGATAGGCCTTGAAAGGCGAAGCGCGAAACGGCGTTGGTAGCACCTTCAGGCCGAGCAGTTTGACCCACGGCGCCACCAGCCTGCGATTGGCCACGGCAATGAAGTCGGTGCCTGACACGGCGATCGGCAGTTCAATCGGTTCGCGAACTTCCAGCGCAACGTCCAGCGTCTGATGCCCAAGGGCTTCCTCGATCTGCGGCAGGTTCCCGGGGTAGCGGAGGCTGCGGTGCACGGCATGGCGCTCCGTGAGGAACTGCCTGCGGGACAGTGAAGTCCCGATCCGTGGATGGTGCCCGGCCGCCACCACCACCAGTTCATCGGTGAAGAGTTCGGTGCCCTGGAGGTCACGCGCGGACGGCCTGGCATGGTCGAGCAGAAAGTCGAGCCGGCCGTCACGCAGCGCTGCCACTCCCGCGTCGCGCCCGTCCAGCGCCAGCCACGTCCAGCTCAGCCGCGGTGCATCGCGCTTCAGCCATGCGGCGAAGGCCCGGCCAAAGCTGACACCGGGTCCGTAAAGCGCGCCGACGGCAAAGCGCCGGTCCGACTCGCTCGGCACGAAATCGCGGGTTTCGCCGAGTCCGTCGCGGATGGCGTCCAGCGCGGCCTTTACCTTCGGGTAGAGATGCTCCGCGATCGGCGTGACCGCGGCGCCGCGGCGCCCGGCCACGAACAGCTCGTCGCCGACCACGCTGCGCAGCCGCGCCACCGCGTTGCTCACGGCGGGCTGGGTCATCGCGAGCCGCTCGGCAGCTCGCGTCATGTTTCGTTCCTCGTAGACCGCTTCGAAGACGGTCAGAAGATTCAGGTCGACGGTTCTGAGATTCAGCATGTGAATGTCTGAAGTTCCTGGAATCGATTGGAAATGATGTCAGCAGACGCGCAAACTGGCAAGCCAACGCGGCTCACGAGGCCGCGTTCCTTTCAGTCCGGCTCTTGTCCCAGGAGGACACCAGGCAATGGACACCCGCAACGAAGACCGGTCAGGCGTTTCTGAACTGACCGGTGAACAAATCACGAGTACCTGCGGGCCTAGCGGCCCAGTGCGCGACGCCGCCATGGAGGCCTGGCGGCGGGAGCGGCTCTACCTGTTCCTCTTCTGGCTGGAGCACCGCGACCGGTCTCCGTTCAACTTCGTCGGCGGGTGGCATGCCGCGGATGTCGGCGACGAGGCGGCGCGCTGGAAGGAAGCCTTAGCCGATCTCGAGCATGACGCGGCGCTGGAACTGGTCGACCGAGAGTTGTCGCTGCGTTTCGGCAAGACCTGGCAGCAGGCGGTGCTGGAAGGCGCTTCGCCACGGCTGGCGCAAGCGAACCTGCCTATCTGGAACGAGGCCACTTCTTCGCTGCTGCCTGCCCATCTGGGCGCGATGACGATCTTTCGCGCGGAGTCTTACGCCGGCAAGCCGGCACTGGGTTGGTCATACAACTACGGATGTCCCGGCAGCAGCGAGAAAGTCTCGATCACTCTTTACTCACGGGGCCAGACGGGGCTGCTGGACGGACTGTCCGAACCGCGTCTGCCCAACGAGATCGGGGCGGCGTGGATGGATGTGCGCTCCAAGATCAGCGAGAGTGGTGGCCAGGTGCTCGACGCTTCGGTGATCGGACCCGGCGAGGAAAGCCTGCTCGATCGCTACAACCGGCGTGTCGCGTGGCTGTCGATGCAGGGCCAGGCGGTCGACGCCGACCAGATGGCGTGCTTCGAGGCCGTGTGCATGCGGGTCTTCCGTGGGCAGTTCCTCAAGGTCCGCTACACCCGCCGCGCTGGACCGGAAGCAGGCTGCAGTGCGCGTTCTCACCTTGACGGCATGAAGGCGGACCTGGCCGACTTCGTCGCGAGCTATTCATGATGCCCAGGATGCTCAACACGGAAAGCGGGACGGCGCGTCGCCGAGTGCGTCGCCATCGCGACCTGACGCCCGCGCGTGGGATCGCCCGGGGTGTGCTGCTTGGCCTGCTCGTGTGGGCGCTTCTTGCGGCGCTCTGGCTGATCTGATCCCGGCCGCGGCCGATGCGACGGCGGCCTCCCGCGGACCTACGCGCCAATCCCAATGGCGTAGGGAAATGCCGAAGGTGCCGGTGCACCCACCGCGACGTGCTTGCGCATCCCGGCGTCGCACACGGCATAGCCCCAGTTGATGAGACGTTGCTGGGTGGCCTCGTCCATGGAGGTCAGTCGCGTCGGCGTCGATGCGATCCTCAATGTCACGTCGTGCGGGCAGGGAAGGGCGTCGGACAATTGGTAATCGGCGATATCGGTCCTGACACCCCAATAGGCGCCCTTGCGCAGTCCGGTGACGAACGAACCGACGACATGGCGCTTGCGCAGCGATCGAACCTGGTTGTCGATCAGGTCGAGGACGCGCATCACATGGCGGCCCCAGTCCTCCGCCGGTTCCTCTTCGGGTGAGATTTTCTGCCCCGCGTCGCTGACCAGCACGGTGCCGCAGTTCTTCCAGACCGGCTCGATGCCCATGTTGTCGTACACACCGCCGTCTGACAGGATGAGGTCGGTCGTGAACGGCTTGCGGCACAACTCGACATCGGGAAACGGCTTCATCGCACCTTCGGGCAGCTTGACCTCGCACGGCGACAGGACGGGTGGAAAGGCCGAAGAGGCGGTGACGGCGCGCGCCAGTTCGATGTTCGGGGCGTCGACGTAGCCGACCTGCCAGTCGGCCAGGCGCTTCTTCGTGAACCGCACCAGGCTCGCCGTCTGTACGTTGGTGGCACAGAAGACAAAACGCGGCGTGTCCGGCAGGTCCTGCAGCGTTGCCTCACCGAACAGGACCTTCTTGTACTGCTTGGTCACGCGGTCCGAAGCGGACACGCCGGGAAGCAGGGCCCCGACGACCACGGAAGACACGTCGATCGAGGTTGCGGCCATCTTGCGAAGCGGATCGACCACCAGCGACCGGAAGTTCGTCCCGACGCCAGCCGTGTCGAAGCCCAGGTTGCGCCACGCCAGCGCCAGGACTCCCGCCGTGATGGATCCGCCGGAAACACTGGAAATCCTCGTCAACTTGGGGAGCCAGCCCATTTCGTTGAGGCGCCACAGCACGCCGACGTGGAACAGCATCGCCCGGTAGCCGCCGCCGGACAGGCACAGGCCCACTTCGTCGGCCGACACCTCACTCGGCGGCCCGGCATCTGCCACGGGCGACAGAAACTGCTCGAGTTGCTCCACTGCTGCGGGATTCGGCATATCGGTCCTCTCAAAGCGTGACGGGGATGCTCAGTTCGGAATCCTTCCGGACCACCGCCTCGTATCCGTACTTCTGCTGGCTCGCACGGTCGAGCCAGGGCCTGTTGAACTCGCTGCGGTAGTTGAACACGAGTCGCGCCGGCTTGCCCACTTTTAGGATGCGCGCGATGCACGCCTTGTCCGGGTGCTTGAACTGCGCACCGTTGGTGCTGATCATGTACGTCGGGCAATCGATGAGCGCGAGAAGCTCATCGTTGGTGTTGTTCTTGCTGCCATGATGCGCCACCTTGACCGCGTCGACCTTCAGCTTCTTCTTGCCGCGGGCCTTGAGCAGGCGCTTGATGGATGCAGCGACGACATCCGGGAACGCGTCGCCGAGCAGGAGGGCCGCCTTGCCACCGAACTCGGCAAGGAAGGCAATGCTGCTGCCGTTCGCCTTCGCGGCGTCGATCTTGAACTGGTCCTGCAGCAGGCGATCGAGGTCCGGCGATGCGCCCAGCAGGCCCTTTTTCGGCAGGAACTTCTTGCGCTGGGCCAGCTTCGTCCAGGCCGCTTCGAGATCGCCCGGCTTCAGTCCTGCCTTGTCGACGGCCTTCTTCCAGGCCTTGGCCATCGCCTGCAGCCTCGGCGCATCCGGCGACAGCAACGTGAGCTTCATTCCGCCCGGAAGTTCGAGCGACGGCAGCGCGCCCGCCTTCAATACGACCCATGGCGCGGCGTCCGGATCCCATGCCGACGAGGCGCGATTCACCAGAAGCGCGCTGAGGAATTCGCCCTGCAACGCACCCAGCAGGCCATGCGACCGTTCCATCTGGCGCCAGCCGTTGAAGATCACCTTGTCGACGGAGAATGGCAGCGGCTTGTCGGCGAAAAGCCGCACGAGCCCTTCGACATGGTCGCCGTCGACATGGGTGAGCACGATCAGTTCGAAGAACCGCTCGTTGCCGGGTACCCGCGCAAGACGTTCGGCCAGCGACTTGTAGGTTGTGACCGGGCCGCCGTCAATGAGTACACGATGCAGGTCGTCGGGTTCACCGTATTCGATCCACAGGGCGTCACCGTGGAGCGCGGGCAGCATCTCGATGCGAAAGACGGAAGGCATGTCAGTGTCCTTTGATGCGCCAGTCAGCGTCGCCGAAGGCGGCGAGACTGATGGCCATCAGTTGGCTATCGCGCACGGAGCGGCGCTTGGCTGTGAGCAGCAGGCCGCCGATGGAGTTGGACGACTGCGCGACGGCATCGCCCAGGGCCTGCATGATTTCCCCGGCCACCTTGGCGGCATCCCCACCCCAGATCAGCGCGGCAGTGCTGCCGATGACGATCGCCGAGCCAGCCTGGCGGAATACCGCGATGTTCGAGGTGTAGGCGTTGCGGTCGGCCACCGAGGCCGTGTCGCACCCGAGCAGCAGCACGATCGGCGGCGAGGGCGTGCCCTCGGGGCACACGTAGCCCTTGTCGATGTAGCGGCACTCCAGCGTCTGCCCATCGATCTCGAGCGCAATGGTGTCACCCTTGCCGGTGGTGTGCGGCAGCAGAACGAACAGCCCGGGTGATTTCGCCTTCACCTCGGCTGGCCACCGACTCCAGCTGGTGGCGACCGACACCTCGCCCTTCCAGGCTTTCCTGATGCGTTCGGCGAGCGCCTTCTGATCGCTCTTCGGCACCTGCTCGCTGGCCGCAAGGAAAGTGGACCCGCGCATATCGAGTTCCTTGCGATCTGCCGTCGGTTCACTGCCCGTGATCGCTGCCGCCACGCCCAGGCTGGCATCGTGCACGTGACGTTCGATGACGCGGTCCAGGCCCCAGAATCCCATCGGACAGACGCACCGGGCCGGGCTGTCGGTGGGTCGACACTGCTCCGGGCACGCTCCGTCCTGCAGTGCCTTCGGTGCGTTGGGGCAGACCGGCGCGCCCTTCGCGGGCGGCGGGTACTCGTACACGAACTCGAGCGGCACGACGGCGTCGGGCCGCGCGCTGACTATCTGCATGGTCTTCGCCGACCGCAGCGCCGCCGCGGTCGGTGACTGGTCGATGTAATCGAGGACCAGCTTGCGGTAGAGGAAATTTCCCTGTGACGCGAGCCGCACCAGCCAGGCGGCGTTTTCCTTCGTCGTCAGCCCCTTGGTGTGGCGCTTGGAGTTGGTCCCCAGCTCCGCCAGCAGCTCGCTGATCGCGGCCAGCTGCCCCTGCAGGTCGTCGAGCGAGGCGACATACGCGCTCTCGCGCGATGCGGCGGTCATCGCAGCGCTGCCGCTCGCAGCGTGATTCAGGATCAGGCTGACATCGAAAGGGTCGCGCTCATCGAGCGACGCCAGGTCGTGGCGCACGATCATCTCGACAGCCGGGCGCGCGCCACTGCCGGCGCCCTGGGCCGCGTCGATCGACTCCACGACCTCGGCCTCGATCACAGCCGTCTGTAGTACGCGGCCCTCGTAAAGCACCGAGATCCGGCCCTGGAAGAGCGTTGACGCCTGGGGCACGAACTCGAACGGGTGACTCGAACTGACGCCGTGGCGCTTCAGGTCGATCCACCCTGTCTGCGCCGGGCCCGTCACGCCGATCTCATTGAAGACGATCTGCAGCCGGTAGACGTCCTTCTTCTTCCAGTCGAGCAGATCATCGCGGAAGGCAGCGCTCGCCTGGATGGCGCCGATGCCGGGGGGGCCGATGAACACCTCGAGCCGATACGTTTCACGCCGGACCAGCCTGGGCTCCGCCGCCAGCCACGTGGTGCCGGACTTGCGGAAGAGATCGCCTTGCAGGTAACGCTCGCTGCTCGGCGCCGTGGTCGCTGCGGGCTCAGGCGGCGCGCCCGGCATCGGCGGCGCTGAGCTTGCCAGCGCGTCATCGGGCGAGGCTGCCTCCGGCTCCATCCGTGGTGGCGGCGCCGACCTGGGGATCGGCGGAATCGGTGATGACGGCTCGGCAGGTGGTGCGGGCCACGTGGCGGCCCGCCTGCCGCTTTCGACGTGATGTTCGCTCGACCCGGGCATCGTCGCTTCGGACCGTTCGCCGACCCAGATGAGGCTGTCGTCCTCGTCCAGTACGACGGCGTAGTGGGTGTCGGCCGGCGCGGTCAGCGGCGTGGGTGGGGTGCCGGCGCGCAGTGCGGCGGCGAACGTCAGGTGCTTTGTCAGCGAACCAGCGACGTCCGAGATCTGCGCCGCGTAGTCCGTGCGTGCGCAGATCTCTTCGAGTTCGGCAAAGTCCAGGCGAACGGCGAAGCGTGTCGCATCCTCAACGAACCACAGCCAGGGATCAAGCCGGATCGCGACATAGAACGCGTCTCCGTCGTCGTAGGCCGGATCGGCGCGCTGGCGAAGATCGCCAAGCAGGTGGGACAGGCGTGAACTGCTGTCGTAAACCAGCACAGCCCGGCTCCATCGCACGCTCGTCATAGGTTCTTCTTGGTTGTCCGACCCTGGCCCATGGGCGATTCTGGAGGGCTGCCGTGTGCAGGCAACCCCCACATCGACGCGATGTGCATGCTGAACGGCATTGCGGTCGAAGGCAACAAAAAAGGCCCGCAGCATCGCGGGCCTTTGAGCAACAGTCGGGTTCGCTGGCTGAGCAGTGCCGGGCGCTCACGCCAGCCTGGCCAACGCCCGCGCCATGCGCTGGATGCGGTGGTCCTTGGATTCCTTCTGGTTCATCGTGAACTCAGGATGCTCGATCGCGCACGCGAGCAGCTCGTAGAACGCCTTGTCGAGTGCCTTGCGACTGGCCGAGAGCTGCTGGGCGATCGGCTCGCAGTCCTCTCCAGACTCGATCATGCGCTGGACGCCGCGCAACTGACCTTCGACTCGCTTGAGTCGAAGCACCAGCTCGCGGCGGGCACGCGCCGCACCGCCTTCGGGCAGCGGGGTCTCGGTCGTCTTACGCGTGGGCACGGCGGCTCTCCGGTACGCCCAGCTTCTTCAGTATCCAGCCAAGCGGGCAAAAATTCGTGAGGCCGTATTGAAACAGATTCACTCCCACGAAGGCGGTGAACGCGAGCCACCATGGCGACGCGAACAGCGGGCTTCCCGATACGCCGAGAAGCAGGGACAGCAGGATGAAGGTGCCGGCGAGGACGTGGACCCAGCGATCGATGGTCATGAGGATTTCCCTAGGCAGTTGCAGTGGACGGTGTTGGAACATCCTGCGCAGGAGTCGGCTGCCGCCGATAGTTCACTGCGTAGTACAGGACCGGTATCAGCACCAGCGTCAGCGCGGTCGACACGAAAATTCCGAACAGCAGCGAGATCGCCAGGCCGTTGAAGATCGGATCATCCAGAATGAAGAGGGCGCCCAGCATCGCGGCCACGGCGGTCAGCACGATTGGCTTGGCGCGGGTGGCGGCTGCGTCGATCGTGGCCTGTTCGAAGTCGACGCCTTCGGCCAGACGCTGGTGGATGAAGTCGACCAGCAGGATCGAGTTGCGCACGATGATGCCGGCGAGCGCGATCATGCCGATCATCGAAGTGGCGGTGAACTGCGCGCCGAAGAGCGCGTGCCCCGGCAGCACGCCGATGATCGTCAGCGGGATCGGCGCCATGATGATGAGCGGCGTCAGGTACGACTTGAACTGCGCCACGACCAGCAGATAGATCAGGACCAGCCCGACGGCATAGGCGATGCCCATGTCGCGGAAGGTTTCGTAGGTGATCTGCCATTCGCCGTCCCATTTGAGCGCGAAGGACGAAAAACGGTCTCCGGGCGGCGCGATCCAGTGTTCGTCGAGCGGCAAGCCGCCCGGCGTGGCGATCTTCGCCAGGCTGTCGCGCATCGCGAAAATGCCATAGAGCGGCGAGTCGATCGTACCGGCGCCGCCGACGACGTCACCCGTGACATACACGACCGGCAGCAGGTCCTTGCGATACAGCACGCGCTCGCGCGGCAGCGTGGTCGGACGGACCAGTTCCGACAGCGGGATCTCGTAGGGCAGGCCGGTGGCCTCGTCGCGCACGTTGTCCGGCCCGCGTACCTTGAGCTTGAGCAGCGCGTCCAGCGAGCCCTTGGCGCTGTCGGCCAGGCCGATGCGCACCGGCACCGAGTACTTGCTGGCTCCGTCGTGCAGCGGCGTGACGTCCTCGCTGGCCAGCGCGAGGCTGGCAATGCGGGCGATCTCCGCCGCGGGTATGCCGTATTGCGCTGCCTTGGCCGTGTCGACCCGCAGAACGATGCGCTCGGCCGGGTCGAGCACGGAGTCGTCGATCGCCGTGATGTCCTTGGTGCTCTCGAACACGCCGCGGACCTGCTTGGCAAGCTGCATCTGCGCATCGACATCGGGTCCGTAGATCTCCGCGACGATCGGCGACAGGACCGGTGGGCCCGGTGGAACCTCGACCACCTTCAGGTCTCCGCCATGCCGCCTGGCGATGGCCTCGAGCGCGGGCCGGACCGCCTGCGCGACTTCGTGGCTCTTGCGATCGCGGCGGTGCTTGTCGACGAGATTGACCTGCAGGTCACCGACCTCGCCACCGGTGCGCAGGTAGTACTGCCGCACCAGGCCGTTGAAATTGATCGGTGCGGCCAGGCCGGCGTAGGCCTGGTAATCGGTGACTTCGGGCAGCTTCGCGACTTCGACCGCCAACTCACGCAGGACAGCCGCCGTCGCTTCCACCGGCGTGCCGGTCGGCATGTCGAGCACGATCTGAAACTCCGACTTGTTGTCGAACGGCAGCATCTTCAGCACGACGAGGTTGAGCGGCACCAGCAGCACCGACAGCGCAATCGCCGCGGCGATGCCGAGACCCAGCAAGCGGCGCGGGCGCCGACCGGCGTCGCCGCGCAGGAAGGGACGCATCACTCGCTCGAAGAAGGTCGCGAGCCGGAGTCCGAGCTTGTCACCGCTCGTCGGGGCGTCATGCGCCGCCGGCAGCAGGCGCAGCGCCATCCACGGGGTGATCACGAACGCGATCGCCAGCGACAGCACCATGCCCATCGATGAGTTGATCGGAATCGGCGCCATGTACGGACCCATCAACCCGGTGACGAACGCCATCGGCAGCAACGCGGCAATGACAGTGAAGGTTGCGAGGATCGTCGGGCCGCCGACTTCGTCGACCGCGCGTGGGATCACCTGCGCCAGCGGCAGGTGGTCGATCTGCGCTCGACGGTGGATGTTTTCGACCACGACGATCGCATCGTCGACCAGGATGCCGATCGAGAAGATCAGCGCGAACAGCGATACGCGGTTGAGCGTGAAGCCCCAGGCCCAGGAGGCGAACAGCGTGCTCGCGAGCGTGATCACGACCGCGGCGCCGACGATAACGGCTTCGCGCCGGCCGAGCGTCGCCCACACCAGCGCCACCACGGACAGCGTCGCGAAGATCAGCTTCTTGATCAGTTGATTGGCCTTGTCGTTCGCCGTCGCGCCGTAGTTGCGCGTTTCGGCGACGACCGTATCGGACGGGATCAGCTGGCCCTTGAGCTGGGCGACGCGCTCCATGACGGCGTCCGCCACCGTGGCGGCGTTCTCGCCGGGCTTCTTCGAGACCTGGATCGTGACTGCAGGCGACTCGACGAAGTCGCGCGCGCTGCCACCAGCCGTTGCCGGTGCGCCGTGCCAGACATACTGGCTGGGCGTGTCCGGGCCGGCGCTTACTCGAGCCACGTCCGCCAGCAGGATCGGCCGCCGTTCGCGTGTCGGCCCGGCGAGCCCGACCACCAACTGGCCGACGTCCGATGCGCTGCGCAGAAACTGGCCGGTGCGCACCTCCACGGTCCGGTTGCCCGAGGTGAGTTGGCCGGCAGGCATCGACGTGTTCGTCGCGCGCAACGCGCGTTCGATGTCGGTAACGGTGACGTGGTGGGCATTCATGCGCTCGGGATCGAGCGTCACCCGCACGACATTGCCGGGACCGCCGAGGGTGGACACCTCGCGCGTCCCCGGCACGCGCTTGAGTTCGATCTCGAGCTCGTGCGCGACACGCTGCAGCTCGGCGGCGGTGACGTCGGCGCGCGCCGAATGCAGCGTCAGTGTGACGATCGGCACGTCGTCGATGCCCTTGGGCTTGACCACAGGATCGAGCGCACCGAGGTGGGTCGGCAGCCAGTCGCTGTTCGACATCAGCGTGTCATACAGCTTCACGAGCGCGTCGACGCGCGGCTCGCCGACCTTGTACTGCACCGTCAGCACTGCCATGCCCGGCTGCGTGACGGAGTAGATGTGCTCGATGCCCGTGATCTGCGACAGGACCTGCTCGGCGGGCACCGTGACCATGTTGTGCACGTCGTCGCTCGACGCGCCGGGGAACGGAATGATCACGTTCGCCATCGTCACGTTGATCTGCGGCTCTTCTTCCTTCGGCGTCACCATCACGGCGAACGCTCCCAGCAGCAGCAGCACGAGCGCGATCAGTGGTGTCAGCTGCGCATGCAGAAAGCTGCGGGCGATCCGGCCGGAGATGCCCAACGGTGAACCGGAGTCGTCCATGGCGCCGGAATCAGCGAGCGGCCAGCGGGTTCAGCAGCACGCGCTCGCCGTCGCTCAGGCCCGCCAGCACTTCGATGCCGCCGTCGGCCAACGCGCTGCCGACGCGGACTTGCCGCAACTGGGGCCGTCCGTCGGCAGCAAGGACGTTGACCGCGGTGAGTTCCCCGCGGCGGATCAGCGTCGACTCCGGCACCACCAGCTTGCGCGTGCGGCCAATGGGCACGAGGATCTTCGCGGCCGCGCCCGGGGTCACTCCCGGTATATCGCCGGCGGGCAGGTCGGCACGGATCTGCGTGGACAGCAGCCGGGCGTCGGCGGCTGGAAGGATCGTGACCCGCGTCGCACTGAGCGTGCGACCGAGTTGCGGCAGCTCGACCGTTGCCCGCGTTGCGCCCGCGGCCTTCGGCAGCACGAACTGCGGCAGGTTGCCCACGGCGCGCAGGGCTGACGGATCGTGCAGGGCCACGACGCCGCGTCCGGGGGCGGCGATCTCGCCAGGTTCCATCAGCCGTCGCGTGACGACACCGTCGATCGGTGACCTGAGTTCGGCATAAGTGCGCGCGGTATCGGCCTGAGTGTTGCCGGCCCGAGCCGCATCGGCCGCTGCCTTGGCCGCCTTGAAGTTCGACTCAGCCTGGTCGAGCGCGGCGCGGCTGACGAAGTTCTTGTCGAGCAGGCTCTGGGTCCGCTCGAGATTCAGACGCGCCTGCGTCAGCTGGGCATCGGCCTGGGCCACGCTGGCCCGACCCGCGGCTACCTGGGCGTCGGTCTCGCGCGTATCGATGCGTGCCAGCACCTGACCCTTCTTCACCCGGTCACCCGCGTCGACAAGAATCTGGGTGACCGCCCCGGACAGCTGGGCCGCGACGGTCGCCTGCCGGACTGCTTCAATGACCGCATCGGCGGCGTAAACGTCGTCGACGTCCGTCATGCGCACCTCGACCGTCGCCGCGGTGCCGGGGCGCGCGACCGCTTTGCCATTGTCGGCATGCGCGACTCCGGCGCTCGCCAGCAGCAGCAGGGTCATCGAGACCCGGCCGGAACGAACCAGAGCGTGGACAGCGGAGTGCAGGGGAGTCATGGACGTGGGGCGTGCGCCGATCCGGCGAACTACTTGGTGCCGCAGGTATTGACCCCTAGCAGGGAGTACGCGGGGCAGGTACGGAGCAGGCCGGTCAGCAGCGGAACGATGCCGATGTAGCCCCAGACCCCGATGGTCCCGGTGGCCGCAAGTGCAATCAGGCCCGCACCGGCAAGGATGCGCACAGGGCGATCGATGGTTCCGACATTCATTTTCAAGGTGTTCTCCGCAGAGTCAAAGGTTCCGACCCCGGCGGGGCCGATTTCAGATCCGGAGGGAGTTTAGCAGGAAAATCGCATACCCCCTAGGGTATATTTGTTCGGATTGACCTGACGCAAGAGCCATGGCGCGGCCGGGCGGGCGCGTCGGGGCGGCGCGCCGGCGCGGCACGACCGGGAACTCAGGCGAGCGGAGTGGCGGCTGCGCGCGATCCGTGACTGAAGTCGGGAAACGAAGCGGCCGCTGCCACCGGTTCGTAGAAGCGGCCGCGCAGAATCAGTCGGCGGTGGGCCACCGAGTCGGTGAACGCGGACCGGTCATGCAGCACGTTGTTGCAGACGAGTCCCATTCCCGGCTCGAGCCGCAGCCGCAGCACTCGCGGATCGGTATCCAGCAGGTGCAGCAGTGCCGTGGTCGCCGCGTGCACGGCCGGATCGTCCTTCCACGCGATGCTGCGCGTCCGCGCCGTGTAGCGCATGTGCAGCCGGCCGTCGGCAGTGACGGTGAACACGGGCCCGCTCTGGTCGCGGCGCGCAACCTCGCCTTCCTCCGAGCGTGCCGGGATCGTCATTGCGTCGTCCTGCATCAGCGCGGCCACGTACGCCGGGTCGGCGTCACGCAGCGCGATGTAGGCCAACTCGTGGTCGAAGACCCGGTTTTCCCCGCCCTGCTCGGCGCGCTGCACGCAGTGCAGGATCATCGCGCGGATGCGGCGCTCGGGCGGGTTGTAATAGCCGTCGGTGTGCCAGCGGATCGCGCGATTGGTGTACGGAATGAATCCGCTGCGCGGACCGGTGTCCGTGGCGGCCAGAGGCGTGATGCCGTCGTCATCCGCCAGATAGTTGACATCCAGAGTGTGCAATCCAAGCTGGGCGCCGATTTGCCGCGGCACGTCGGACGAGCCGTCGCTCCGCGGCGGTGCCGCGTACACGGCCATGTTGGACCGTTCACAGCGCTCGGCCAGTGCATGCCGTTCGGCAGTCGACAATTTCGATGGGTCCGAGACTGCGACGAGCAACTCAGCGGTCGTTGTCGGTGCCGTGGCGAGCTTGCGGTCGCGCCAGGCGCGGTAGGCGCCGTCGTCGGCAAGGTCGAAGGGACTGGCCGCGCGCACGCCTACTCCGGTGGTATCGGGTCGTCGAGCGGCGCGTCGACCTGCGGCATCTCCGGGAACGGACCTGCGTCGGCCGCGTCGGCGTCCTCCGTGGGCGCTGCAATGATCGAACCGGCCGTGCCGACGACGTTGTCCATCACGCGGCGCAGCGTCGTGACCGCATCCGGTGCCTCGATCGTCATGACCTGGTCGGTCACCCAGGCACGGTCGCGCTCGGCGACGACACCGAGCAGCGCGTGACCGGCGTAGCGCAGGAAGGCGAAATCCGGTCCGTTCGCTTCGTCGAAGCCGAAACTCGCATAGTCGTCGGCGCGCGCATTGAAGCGGTCGATGAAGCCGCGTCGGATCGAGTCGGCGTCGGTGCCGAGCAGGCGCGATTCGTTCTCGGCCAGCAACTCGGCCAGTCGACGGACCATCGAGACGGTGAAGACGCGGCGCTCCGGCAGCGGCAGGCGTGCGAAGGCGAAGCGATCGGCGACATGGATCAGGAACACCAGGTACTCGCCGAGCACATCGAAATATTGCGGGCTCGCTTCGATCTCGAAGTCCGCATCGCGCATGCGCTTGATCGTCTGCAGGCCGAGCCGCCAGGTCGTGAACGCCGCGACGCTGGCGAGCGTCGCAGGATCGCGCGCCTTGTCCTTGGCAAAGAAGCGGCTCTTGGTCCGCCGCAGTACGGTGCTCACCGGAGCCTCGTGAATCGTGGGGTCAGTAGCCGCCCTTGCCGAACGGCTTGGGCAGGCCTGCGACGCGCACGCCCTGCTTGGCCGGACCGCCCGGGAACAGGTCGTACAGCGTCTTGCTGTCATGGTGCGGCAGCAGTTCAGTGATTTCCTTCAGCATGTTGCGGAAGTTCGGCGTCTGGCCGTGTTCCCGGTACTGGTCGCGCAGATACTTGATCACGGCCCAGTGGTCATCGGTGAGCGCGATGCCCTCGGCCGCGGCGATGGCCGGCGGGACCTCGTCCGTGTAGTTCGCCTCGAGCAGGTAGCCCTCCTCGTCGCACTCGATGGATTCACCGTTGATTTCGTAGGCCATATTCCTTTCCCCTTACTCCCTGCACAGATAGAACTCGAACTCCCCCGGGGCGGTCTCATAGCGGTCCACGAGACGCACGCTGCTGTTTCGGGTCCATGCGTCCACGTCTTCCGGCACGCCGGGGCAGTTGCTGACCAGCACCAGCACTTCGCCCGACCGCATGCCGTCCAGCAGACGGCGCGCTTCGGCAATCGGGCCCGGGCAGGTGACGCCTCGCAGGTCGAGCACGACGTTGCCCGGCGACGGGGCGGCCACGATGGCGCGGCGGATCGTGAACGCCGTGCGGCGTCCGTTCAGGGGTTCGGTAGCAATCACCTCGTGCCCGGTAAGGTCAGCCCAGGCACGCAGGTCGTCGCCCGTGCCGGGACAGTCGGAGATCAGCACCATGTGCTGGCCGTCGGGCAGGTCGTCCAGGATCTTCTTGGCACCGAGGAGCGGCAACGGGCATGAAAGGCCCGTCATGTCGAGCCGTACGCCCGATGAGGTGCTGGAATGCATTGCAGCGCTCCGAGCCAGTGCAGAAGGGTGTGCCACCGTCACGGCCACTCGCGGGAGCCTACCGCGGCGACCGACTTGTGAGGGACGAACAGTCCGCAGCCGAGCTTGCGCTGCTGGCCGATGCCGTGTTCCTGCGCGCGCAGCGAATCCCGTGGCGACAGCCCGTGCAGCATCAGGCTGAATCCGACTGCAATCTGGTGCGCATCCAACCTGAGTTCGCCGCGTCGGCCGACGATCGTGTCGCAATCGATTGCCAGGGCAGCAAGTTCCGCAGCGACGTCATTCACGAACGAGGCTTCATCCTGCGCGCCCGTAACGACCAGCCGCGCGTGCAGCACCGGGTAGGGCAGCAGGTCGCGCTGGCTGACGCGACCGATGTGCAGCGGAGCGGGAAGCTCGATGTCGGCGCCCTGCAGCGCAGTGCAGGACGCCGCCCGATGTTCCGGCACGCGCAGCACGATACGGGTGCGTCCGCCGACCAGCATGCCGTCGGGGCAGGGCGTCAGTCCGCGTATCGGGTGCACGCCCGCGAGGGGTTCCTCCTCGAGCCACGGCAGCCGCGCGGCGAGCGCGCGGTACAGCGCGGCCGGATAGTCGCGATCGATGACACTGCCCGCGACGTCAAAGGCGAAGTCCAGCGTGGCGCTCACGATGTTTCGCCTTGGGTTGGCCGCGGCCGGCTCCAGTCCAGCATCGCCTCGCCCCATGTCGCGGCCGTGTTGGCGTCGATGTCGAATACCGTGAAGCGGCGACCCTCGCGGATGCGGATCCGCAGCAGGCTCAGGCCGCCGTGCCGATAGTCGATCTGCTGCAACTCGATGTCCTGACCACCCAGCGGGGCGTGCAGTCGGGTCAGCGGCGTCACGCTGAGCTTGTCATCCGGGTCAGTCACATCCATGGCCGTCGTTTCCAGGGCACGGTGCGTGCCGCCCCGCGCCGCATTGACTCTACGCAATGATTCCACGCAGTGACTCTATAGTCTGCACACATTACATGCCGCCATTACTCCGGTCGGCAGCCTACCCCTCCCATTGGGGTTATACGGCTAATCATCGCGGGTGATGGTTGCACTGCTCAGCGCGACTTAGGATCGCCGGGCGAAAACATAGAGGCGACCGGCCCCAGGCGGGGCGGCAAGCTTCGCGGCGGCACACTCGGTCTGGCGCACCGCCGTCGCCGACCCTATCAATCGGACCATCGACCCGGAGGCCGAAACCCATGGCAAAGCCGATGCACGAAACCCCGATGCTCGACGAGCTCGAGAGCGGACCATGGCCCAGCTTCGTGACCGGGCTGAAGCGACTGGCGAAGGACAAGGACTACATGGTCGACCTGCTCGGCCAGCTCGAGACGTCCTACAAGACCCGCAAGGGCTACTGGAAGGGCGGCACGGTCAGCGTGTTCGGTTATGGCGGCGGCGTGATCCCGCGCTTCACCGAGCTGAAGGACGAGAGCGGCAAGGCGATGTTCCCCGACGCGGCCGAGTTCCACACGCTGCGCGTGATGCCACCGCCCGGCATGCATTACTCGACCGACATCCTGCGCAAGCTGTGCGACATCTGGGAAGAGCACGGCTCCGGGCTGATCGCCTTCCACGGCCAGAGCGGCGACATCATGTTCCAGGGTGTCAAGTCCGACAAGGTGCAGGACGCCTTCGATGCGATCAACGAGGCCGGTTTCGACCTTGGCGGTGCGGGACCGGCGGTGCGCACGTCGATGTCGTGCATCGGTGCGGCCCGCTGCGAGCAGTCGTGCTACGACGAGGCTAAGGCGCACCGCACGGTGCTCAACAGCTTCCTTGACGACATCCATCGCCCGGCGCTGCCGTACAAGTTCAAGTTCAAGTTCTCCGGGTGCCCGAACGACTGCATGAACTCGGTGCAGCGCGCGGATCTGGCGATCATCGGCACCTGGCGCGACAACATCCGCACCGACGAGGTACTGGCGAAGAAGTGGTTCGCGAAGCACGGCATGAACGAGCTGGTGAACGACGTCGTGGCGCGCTGCCCGACCAAGGCGATCCAGATCAAGGAGATCAAGGACGTCCGCAAGGACGCGAAGATCTCCAGCGTGGCGGTCAACGACACGCAGGCACTCGAAATCGACAATCAGGACTGCGTGCGCTGCATGCACTGCATCAACGTGATGACCGGCGCGCTGGCTCATGGAACCGACACCGGCGCCACGATCCTGTGTGGCGGCAAACGCACGCTGAAGATCGGCGACCTGATGGGTACGGTGATCGTGCCGTTCATGCGGCTGGCGACCGACGAGGATCGCGAAAAGCTGGTCGACCTGGGCAAGCGCATCGTCGACTTCTTCGCCGAGAACGCGCTCGAGCATGAGCGCATCGGCGAGACGATCGAGCGCATCGGCCTGGTGCACTTCCTGGAAGGTGTCGACCTGGAGATCGATTCGAACATGATCTCGGCGCCGCGAACCAACCCGTACGTGCGCATGGACGACTGGGATGAGGAAGTAGCCAAGGCGCAGGCGCGTCAGAAGGCAGCCTAAGGGGACCGAACATGACGCAAGTGGAAGCACCGACCAAGGCAACGCCGGCCAAGGCGCCGACACCCCGCCGCGCCGTTGAGAGCGGCGTGCCGGACAACACGCAGTTCCTGCATCCGCTGATGCTGAAGAACTACGGCAAGTGGAAGTACCACGATCGCCCGCGACCCGGCGTGCTGCACCATGTGGCGCACTCGGGCGACGAGCTGTGGACGGTCAAGGCCGGCACGCAGCGGCAGATGGACGTGTGGACCATCCGCAAGCTGTGCGACATCATCGACAAGTTTGGCGAGAAGCAGGTCCGCTTCACGATCCGCAGCAACGTCGAGATCGGCGTGTCGAAGTGGGAGAAGGTCGAACCGCTGATCAAGGCACTGGAAAGCGCGGGCTTCCCGGTCGGCGGCACCGGCAACTCGGTGTCGATGATCGCGCACACGCAGGGTTGGCTGCACTGCGACATCCCGGGCACCGATGCCTCGGGCGCGGTCAAGTCGCTGATGGACGACCTGATCGTCGAGTTCAAGCGCGAAGAGATGCCCAACCGGGTGCACCTGTCGACTTCGTGCTGCGAAATCAACTGCGGTGGTCAGGCCGACATCGCGATCATCGTCCAGCACACCAAACCGCCGAAGATCAATCACGACCTGGTGGCGAACGTCTGCGAGCGCCCCGCCGTCGTGGCGCGCTGCCCGGTGGCGGCGATCCGTCCGGCGCTCGTCAACGGCAAGCCGTCGCTCGAAGTCGACGAGAAGAAGTGCATCTGCTGCGGCGCCTGCTATCCACCGTGCCCGCCGATGCAGATCAACGACCCGGAGCATTCCAAGCTCGCGATCTGGGTCGGTGGCAAGAACTCCAACGCCCGCGGCAAGCCGACCTTCATGAAGATGGTCGCCTCGGGACTGCCGAACAACCCGCCGCGCTGGCCGGAAGTCAGCGAGGTCGTCACGCGGATCCTGCGCGTCTACAAGGAAGATGCGCGCTCGTGGGAACGGATGGCCGACTGGATCGAGCGCATCGGCTGGCCGCGCTTCTTCGAGAAGACCGGACTGACCTTCACCAAGCACCTGATCGACGACTGGCGCGGCTCGCGAGCCAACCTGAACGCGTCGACCCATATCCGGTTCTGATGCCGGACTGCACGAGGGAGCGGACGTGAAGATTTCCGTACTGGTCAACGAGGGGCCGTATCAGCACCAGGCCAGCGATTCGGCCTACCTGTTCTGTGCTGCCGCGCTCGCCAAGGGCCACGAGGTCCAGCGCGTGTTCTTCTATAACGACGGTGTCAACAACGCGACCAAGTACACCGAGCCGCCGCAGGACGACCGCAACATCGTCGCGCGCTGGACCAAGATGGCCGAGGACCACAAGGTCGACATGGTGGTCTGTGTCGCTGCGGGACTCAGGCGTGGCCTGAAGGAAGAGGTGCTGGCACCGGGTTTCCGGATCTCCGGACTGGGCCAGTTGATCGATGCCGGCATCAAGTCCGAGCGGCTGGTCGTCTTCGGTGACTGAACGGGACTGAATCCATGGCGACGAAGAAGTTCATGCTGGTCAATCGCAAGGCGCCATACGGCACGGTCTATGCGCTCGAAAGCCTGGAGGTCGTACTGATCACGGCGGCCTTCGAGCAGGACGTGTCGGTCGTCTTCGTCGACGATGGTGTGTACCAGCTGAAGAAGGGCATGCAGACCAAGGCGATCGCGACCAAGAATTTTTCGCCCACCTATCGTGCGCTCGAGGACTATGACATCGACAAGCTGTATGTCGAGGCGGAGTCAATGGCCGCGCGCGGACTGTCGACGGATGACCTGGTTGCACCGGTCCAGGTGGTCGACTCCGCAACCCTGGCTGGCCTGATGGATCAGCAGGATGTGGTGCTGAGTTTCTGAGGACGAGATGCTGCACATCGTGAACAAGTCGCCGCTGGAAAAGTCGACGCTGGATACCGTGCTTCGACTGGCGAAGTCGGGCGCGCTGCTGCTGATCGAGGACGCGGTCTACGCGGCCACGCAAGGCAACGCGGCAGAGTCGAAAATTCGTGCGGTCATGGGCCGGGTCGAGGTCTACGCGCTGATGCCTGACCTGCAGGCGCGCGGCATGGCCGACCGGCTGATCGATGGCGTCGCGACGGTCGACTACGAAGGGTTCGTCGACCTCGTCGTCAAGCACCCGAACTGCCAGTCGTGGCTCTAGAGGCGCGGGCAAGGGCCGAAGATCAACGGAATTGAATTCGCGGATAACACACAAGGAGGCTCTGATGCCGACAATCGAAGCAGGCGGAAAGACGTTCGAAACCGACGAGGAAGGCTACCTCGTCAATCTGGCCGACTGGAACGAGGAGATCGCCCACGAGATCGCCAAGCAGGAAAGCATCGAGATGTCGGACAACCACTGGGAGGTTGTCAATTTCCTGCGCAAGTATTACGAGGAGTACCAGATCGCTCCGGCGGTCCGTGTGCTGACCAAGGCGATCGGCAAGACCCTCGGCGCGGAGAAGGGCAACAGCCAGTACCTGTACGAACTTTTCCCGTACGGCCCGGCCAAGCAGGCGTGCAAGATCGCCGGGCTGCCGAAGCCGACCGGCTGCGTCTGACTGCTTACGGCGACCCGCTGCCCGGGCAAGCTGCGCGCGCCGGTCACTGCAGGAGTCCACTCCCGTGTCGGCTGCGTCCATCGTGTTCGCACTGTTGTTCTACGCGGCCACCGCGGTGCTGGTCGGCGGCCTCGCGTGGCGTATCGCCGACTATGCGCGCACTCCTGCGCCGCTGAAGATCCCCACCACGCCGGCGCCCATCACGCGCGGCGGCGTGGCGCTGCGAATGGCCCGCGAAGTCATTTTCTTCGAGAGCCTGTTCAAGGGCAGCCTGTGGACGTGGCTGTTCGGTTGGCTGTTCCATGCCAGCCTCGCGCTAGTTCTGGCGCGGCACCTGCGCTACTTCACTGAACCGGTGTGGGGCTGGGTCGTGCTGGTGCAGCCGCTCGGCGTCCTGGCTGCCTTCGGCATGCTGGCGGGTCTCGCGGGGCTGCTGGCGCGCCGGGTGCTGGTCGATCGTATCCGCTACATCTCGACGCCGTCGGACTACCTGATGCTGGTGCTGCTCGGGCTGATCGCGGTATCCGGGCTGCTGATGAAGTACGTGGCCCGCACGGACGTGGTTGCTGTCAAGGCCTACTTTCTCGGGCTGATGCGCCTTGACTGGCAGCCGCTGCCCGCCGATCCCGTCCTGTATGTGCACCTCGGACTGGTCGCGGCACTGATGATCGTGTTTCCCTACTCCAAGCTGCTGCATGCGCCCGGCGTGTTCTTCTCGCCGTCGCGCAACCAGGTCGATGACCCGCGCGAGGCGCGCCACCTGTCGCCGTGGGCGGCGCGTCTCGACCGGAGCTGAACGATGGCAGCCGAAATCAAGGCACCACCGCTGCGCGAGTTCCCGATCGCCGCCACCGATCCTCCCGGGCGCGATGGAGAAGTCGCGGCCGTATGTCGCCAGCGACAAGATCCAGCAGGCGATCGGCTTTCCCGGCCAACTGACCGAAGGATGGGAACAGCGCGCGATCACGCACATGGGCGAGATGCTGGGCAAGTACCGCTCGCTCAAGGTCTTCCTCGACTCGTGCGTGCACTGCGGGGCCTGCTCGGACAAATGCCACTACTACATCGGCACGCAGGACCCGAAGAACATGCCGGTGGCGCGCCAGGACCTGATGCGCAGTGTCTACCGGCGTTACTTCACGCTGCCCGGGCAAGCTTTTCCCGAAGCTGGTTGGCGCGCGCGATCTCACCAAGGAAGTGCTCGACGACTGGTACACGTACTACAACCAGTGTTCGGAATGCCGGCGCTGCTCGGTGTTCTGTCCGTACGGAATTGACACGGCCGAGGTGACGATGGCCGGGCGCGAAATCCTCGACGCGGTCGGCTATGGGCAGAAGTACAGCAACGAGATCATCGGCAAAGTGCACCGCGTCGGCAACAACCTCGGCCTGCCCGGGCCGGCACTGGCCGATACGCTGACCGGGCTGGAAGAGGACATCAAGGAAGAAACCGGCGTCGACGTGCGCATGCCGCTGGACGAGGCCGGTGCCGAGGTGCTGCTGGTCACGCCATCAGCCGACTTCTTCGCCGAGCCCCATGTCGACAGCCTGATCGGCTATGCCAAGGTGTTTCACGCCGCCGGCATCCGCTGGACGCTGTCGTCAAAGGCCTCCGAGGCCGGCAACTTTGGTCTGTTCATCGGCAACTACGAGCAGCTGCGGGCAATCGCACTGCGCATCCGCGAGGCGGCGCTCGAACTCGGCGTCAAGCGCATCATCGTTGGCGAGTGCGGCCATGCGTGGCGGGTGGCCTACAGCTTCTGGAACACGCTGGTCGGCATCGGTGCCGGCGGCAAGGACCCGTTCGCGGTGCAGCTGCAGAGCCAGCTCGACCTGCGTTACCGCCAGCCGATGCACATCTGCGAATTCACCTGGGACCTGATCGAGCGTGGCGCGCTGAAGTTCGACAAGGAAGCCAACGATCACCGCGTGGTCACGTTCCATGACTCGTGCAACGTTGCGCGCGCCTCGCGCATGGGCGATCACCCGGGCGGCCAGTTCGAGATCCCGCGCGCGATCATCCGCGCGGTGGCCAACAAGTACGTCGAAATGGCGCCTGACACCACGCGCGAGAAGACCTTCTGCTGCGGTGGCGGCGGCGGACTCCTGACCGACGAGCTGCTCGATCTGCGCGTCAAGGGCGCGCTGCCGCGGATGGAATCGCTGCGCGCGGTGGCCGACGAGAACGGTGTGAACTTCATGGCGACGATCTGCGCCATCTGCAAGGCGCAGTTCACCAAGGTACTGCCGTACTACGGCTTCAAGATGAACATGGTCGGTGGCGTGCACCAGCTGGTTAGCACCGCGATTCGCCTCGGCACGCCGCACTGAAACCCAATGCATCGGAGACACGATGTCGACAACCGCTGATACCACCGCCACTCCGCTGACCTTCCGCCGCTACAAGGATGGCGACCATGAGTGGAATGACCTGCACCAGAAAATCTTCAGTGCCGATCACTCGCACAAGTGTCCGACCTACATCCAGTCGACACCGCCGTGCCAGGGCAGCTGCCCTTCGGGTGAAGACATCCGCGGCTACCTGAACATCGTGCGCGGCATGGAGAAGCCGCCGGTGGGCAAGGATGGCAAGCCCCTGATGTCCTGGCAGGAATACGCCTGGCGGCGGCTGACCGAAGCCAATCCGTTCCCGTCGATCATGGGGCGTGTCTGCCCGGCGCCGTGCGAGACCGGTTGCAACCGCAACGAGGTCGAGGATCACGTCGGCATCAACTCGGTCGAGCACTATCTCGGCGAGTGGGCGATCCAGAACAAACTGGGTTTCACGGCGCCCGAGCAGCGCACCGGGAAGAAGGTCGCGGTGATCGGCGGCGGGCCGGCCGGGTTGTCGTGTGCCTATCAGCTCGCGCTGAAGGGCCATGAGGTCACGGTCTTCGACGAGCGTGAGTACCTCGGCGGGATGATGCGCTACGGCATCCCCGGCTTCCGCACGCCGCGGGAAGTGCTCGACGCCGAGATCCAGCGCATCCTCGATCTCGGTGTCAAGGCGCGACTGAAGTGCCGCGTGGGTACCGACGTGACGCTCGAGCAGTTGCGCCAGGACTTCGACGCGATCTTCCTCGGCATGGGGGCGCAGGCCGGCCGCGCGCTGCCGATCGCCGACGCCGAGGCGTCGAACGTCGTCACCGCCACCTCGTTCCTGCGGGCGTTCAACGACGGGCGGCTGCGCCATGTTGGCAAGCGCGTGGTTGTGGTCGGCGGCGGCGACACGTCGATCGACGTCGCGACCGTGGCACGGCGCCTCGGCCACATCGAGCACGCCAAGCCGACTGATTTCGAAGGCGCGATCGCCGGGCACATGGCGCACGATGTCGCGGAGATCTCCGTCAAGCAGGGTGCCGAGGTCACACTGACCACCGTGTTCGCCGTCGACCGCATGCAGGCCAACAAGCACGAGGTCGAGCAGGCCCAGGCCGAAGGCATCGACATCCAGGGCAGCCTGGCGCCGGTGGGCATCGTGCGCGGACCCGATGGCCGCGCCACCGCGCTGCGCCTGGCAGAGTGCGAGGCCAAGATGGTCGGCCCGCGGCTCGAGATCAAGGTCAAGGAAGGCACCGAACGCGACATTCCGGCCGACCTTATCGTCTCCGCGATCGGACAGGCCGTCGACTTCACCGGACTCGAAGAGTTCAACAACGGAAAGGGCGCGGTCGGGGCGGACCGTAACTATCAGGTCAGCGGCAAGCCGGGCGTTTTCGCCGGCGGCGACGTACTGCGGCCACACCTGCTGACCACGGCCATCGGCCACGGTGCGATAGCGGCCGAGGGCATCGGGCGCTTTCTCGCCGATGAAGAACTCGAGAAGCGTCCGAAGATCGACGTCCATCAGTTCGATCTGATGCGCAAGTACGTCGAGAAAGGTGTCACGCTGCCCGATGTCAAGGAGGCGCTGCGCGGCACCGACAGCGCACCGGGCGCGGTCCACAATTTCGATAACCGCTCCGACCGCTACGTGATCCCGCACGGCGTGCTGTTCCTCGGGCATTTCGGATTCGCGTCGCGCAACAGACGCCGATTTGTCACGCTGTCCAAGGAAACCGCGCTCGGCAACTTCGAGGAGCGGCTCGATGTCCTGGACGAGCAGCAAGCGGTGGCGGAGGCGAAGCGCTGCATGAGCTGCGGCCTGTGCTTCGAGTGCGACAACTGTGTCGTCTACTGCCCGCAGCTTGCGGTGAAGAAGGTGCCAAAGAAGGAAGCCACGACCGGCCGTTACGTCTTCACCGACTACAACCGCTGCATCGGCTGCCACATCTGCGCCGACGTGTGCCCGACCGGTTACATCCAGATGGGCCTCGGGGAGTAGCGGGTCGATGGCGTGCGGCGCGTCCGTTCGGCGCGCGGCGGCGCTTGCCGCCGCAATGGCCGTTGCTTTGCTCGCGCTCGCCGTGCCGTCCATGGCGCGTGCCGAAGGGTCGCGGGTACCGCTGCCAAGCATCACCGTGGATCGCAGCTACGAAATGCGTGGCACCGCCCGACGTCATGCGCCGGACGCACATGGAGATGCTGAAGCACCGGCGTGACAAGACCGTGCACCAGGGAGTCCGGGGCGGCGACGAAAGCCTGAACCGGTGCCTGTCCTGCCATGCCGACAAGACGACCGGCGCCGCGGTCGGGGCACCCGATGCCTTCTGTCAGTCCTGTCACGACTACGCCGGCGTCAAGCTCGACTGCTTCGAATGCCACCAGGGGCGTCCCGGACCGCAGGCGAAGCTGCGCGAGGGGCGGCCGTGAGTGAGCGCGACGTTCCGGTGACGCGCCGCGCGCTGCTCGCCGGGGCTGCGGCGGCGCTCGCCGGGGTGACGCTCGCGCCGGGCATCCGCCTCGTCGAAGTTGCGCAGGCTGCCGCGGAGCCCGGCAAACCGGTGACCTCGAAAGTGCGCTGGGGCCTGCTGATCGACGCCGGACGCTGTACCGAGGGCTGCAACGAGTGCGTGCTCGCGTGCAACCGGGAGAACGGGCTCGAAGGCGGCGCCCGCCCGACCGATCCGCAGTGGATCCGCATTGTCGAGTTGAAGGATCGACGCACCGGCCGCAAGGCCAGTGCGCCGGTGATGTGCCAGCACTGCGCCAGTCCGCCGTGTGTCGATGTCTGTCCCACCGGGGCCAGCTTCAAGCGCGCCGACGGCATCGTGCTGGTCGACCGCCACACCTGCATCGGCTGCCGCTACTGCATGATGGCCTGCCCGTACAAGGCGCGCAGCTTCGTGCACGAGCCGCTCACGGCACAGAAGCCCGAGGTGCCGCGCGGCAAGGGCTGTGTCGAGTCCTGCACTCTGTGCGTGCACAAGATCGATCGCGGTGATGGCACGACGGCGTGCGCCGAGGCCTGCCCGACCCAGGCGATCCTGTTCGGCGACCTGAACGATCCAGCGATCCGCAATAGCGCGTCGCGTCGCCGAGGTCCGGACGACACAGCTGCGCGCCGATCTCGCGCTGGACACCGGCGTGCGCTACACGGGGCTCTGATGTCGGACACCACGCTCCTCGTCGACCACCGCGAGCGCCGCTTCTGGCTGCTTGCCGCCGCCGGAGCGCTGGTGCTCGCAGTCGGACTTGGTGCCGCCTATTACATGGAACACCACGGCCACGTCGTGACCGGCATGTCCAACGAGATCGTATGGGGCACGCCGCACGTCTTTGCGATCTTCCTGATCGTCGCTGCCTCGGGCGTACTCAACGTGGCCTCGATGGCGAGCGTGTTCGGACAGGCGCACTACAAACCGTGGTCGCGCCTGTCTGGCGTGCTGAGCCTGGCGATGCTGGCGGGCGGGCTGATGGTGCTGATGCTCGATCTCGGCCGGCCCGAGCGCATGGTGGTCGCCGCCACGCACTACAACCTGACGTCGGTGTTCGCGTGGAACGTGCTGCTGTATTCGGGCATGTTCGCGGCGGTGTTCGTCTACCTGTGGATGCAGCTTGAAATGCGGATGAACCGCTACGCCACGGCGGCCGGGGTCGCAGTTCTGATCTGGCGCTTCGTGCTGACGACCGGTACCGGCATGATCTTCGCCTTCCTGGTGGCGCGGCAGGCCTACGCCTCGGCGGTGCTGCCGCCGCTGTTCATCGTGATGTCGCTCGCCTGGGGCATGGCCGTGTTCGTTCTGGTGCGGGCGGCCGTCGGCGGCGCTGCCGACGCCGAGCTGCTGCGGCGCATGCGCAACCTGCTCGGGTTGCTGGTGGCGCTGGTGCTGTACTTCATGGCGGTCTACCACCTGACCAACCTGTACTTCGCGAAGCAGGCGTCGTTCGAGCGCTTCATCCTGTTCGATGGAGGCGTCTACCCGTGGCTCTTCTGGATCGGATACGTGCTGCTCGGCAGCGTGGTGCCGCTGGTACTCGTGTCGCGGCCGACAGGCACCGCGCGCACGCTGCGGGTCGCGGCCTTGCTGACGATCGTCGGCGCATTTTCGGCCCTGTACGTGTTCATCATCGGCGGGCAGGCCTTCCCGCTGGAGATCTTCCCCGGTTACGAGGTGACGAGCAGCTTCCGCGATGGCGCGATTGCTTCCTACGCGCCGAGCCTGCCCGAGGTGCTGCTGGGCCTGGGAGGCGTGGCCGCCGCCTTCCTGATCACGGTGGTCGGGATACAGTTGTTCGACATCGTGCCGGACCGCACGGCCGCGGCCGTCGGCGGTAGCGACTAGCCGCCGGCCGCATGTATCGGCTGTACGTTTCCGCCGCTCACAAGTCGTCGGGCAAGACGACTGTCGCGATCGGCCTCGCCGCGGCGCTGCGCGCGCGCGGGATGATCGTTCAGCCCTTCAAGAAAGGCCCCGACTACATCGATCCGCTCTGGCTGGGCGCTGCCGCCGGCCGCAGCTGCTACAACCTCGACCCGTACCTGTCGTCGATGGCTGAGATCGAGGAGTCGTTCAGCAGCGTGTGCGGCGGCGCCGACGTGGCGCTGGTGGAGGGCAACAAGGGCCTGCACGACGGGCTGGCGCTCGATGGCAGCAACAGCAATGCGGCGCTGGCGGCGGCGCTCGAGATTCCGGTGCTGCTGGTGCTGGATACGCGTGGCATGACGCGCGGCGTCGCTCCGCTCGTCCTCGGCTTCCAGGCGTTCGACCGGTCGGTCCGCATCGCCGGTGTGATCCTGAACCGCGTCGGCGGTGCCCGCCACGAATCGAAGCTGCGCGCTGCGCTGGAGCACTACACCGACGTTCCGGTGTTCGGTGCGCTGCACGAGGATCGATCGCTCAGCATCGAGGAAAGACATCTCGGACTGCGGCCGGCGACGGAATCGGTCCAGGCCGGCGAACACATCCGGCACCTGTCGGACGCGGTTGCCGCCGCCGTCGACCTGGACGCCCTTCTGGCCGCCTGCGGTACGCCGGGCGCCGCTCCGCAGCCGGCGCGCGAAGCATCGTGCACACGTAGCGAAGCCGCCTTGACCGTCGGCATCGCACGCGACCGCGCCTTCGGCTTCTATTACGCCGATGACCTGGACGCACTGCAACGCGCTGGCGGAGAGCTGGTGTTCTTCGATGCGTTGTCCGATGGCCGGCTGCCCGAGGTCGACGCGCTCTACCTCGGCGGCGGCTTTCCTGAGGTGCTGGCGGCTGAACTGTCAGCTAACCGGTCGATGCTCGCGTCGATCCGCGCCGCGGTGCAGGGCGGACTGCCGACCTACGCGGAATGCGGCGGGCTGATGCTGCTTTCGCGTGCGATCGTCTGGAACAAGGTGTCGTACCCGATGGCGGGTGTGATTCCGGGCGATGTCGAGATGTGCGAGCGCCCGGTCGGGCGCGGCTATGTCCACCTCGACGAGACCGCCGACATGCCATGGCCGAGGCGCGCGGAGTCCACCGTCCGGGCCCACGAGTTTCATCACTCGAAGCTGGTCAACGTCGACCCGGGGCTGCGCTACGCGTACCGGGTCCGACGCGGACACGGCGTCGACGGCGAGCGCGACGGCATCGTCATTCACAATACGTTGGCGTCGTATGCGCACCTGCGCGGCACCGGCGGCAATGGCTGGCCGGCACGCTTCGTTGACTTTGCGCGGACCGTCGCATCGGGGGCGCGGACCGCGTCCCACGCATGAATCGCAGGAGGCAGGTCCGGATGATCGAAATCACGTCGACGGCAGCGGAGCGCATCAAGGCCGCCTTGCGCGAGGCGCCCGGGGAGGGGCTCTCGCTGCGCGTGGCGGCGCGCCGCGACCCGCAGGGGGAGATCGAATACGGCATGGGATTCGACGAACGTCGTGATCAGGACGAGGAGGTCGTCACTGACGCTGGCATCACGTTGCTGGTGTCGCCGCCGTCGCTCGATATGCTGAGCGACGCGGTGATCGACTTCGTCGAGATCGAACCGGGCGATCGCCGGTTCGTCTTCTACCGGCGCGGGGACGTTCCGTCGGAACCCGGCGAAAGCTGAAGGGCGCGGCGCCGGAAATCGGCACTTCAAAATACAAGACAGGGGAGGCAGGTGATGGAGGCGGGAATGAATCCGGCAACGATGGTCGTGCTCGGGGGCTTTTTGCTGGCGCTCGTGTTCGGCTTCGTCGCCAACCGGGCGAACTTCTGCACCATGGGCGCGATCTCGGATGTGTACAACATGGGCCACTGGGGGCGCATGCGCATGTGGCTGCTGGCCATCGCGGTCGCCATCCTCGGCGCCAGCCTGCTGCACGGCGTCGGCCTGGTCGATCTCGGCAAGTCCATTTACCCGCGGCCGCGGCTCGCGTGGCTGTCGACGATCGTCGGAGGCCTGCTGTTCGGCGTCGGCATGACCCTGGCCGGAGGCTGTGCCAACAAGAACCTGCTGCGGATCGGCAACGGCAGCGTGCGCTCGATCGTCGTCTTCGTCTTCCTCGGCGTGGCCGCCTACATGACGATCAAGGGCCTGTTCGGCCAGTGGCGCGTCGCCTATCTCGACCGCTTCGCCCTCGATCTCGCGGCCTACGGTCTGCAGGGCCAGGATCTGCCGACGCTCGTCGCCAAGGTCACGGGGATGTCCGCCAAGGCGGCGCTGGGTGCCGTGGCGGCGCTGATCGCGGGCGCACTGCTGGTGTTCGTCTTCGTGGATGCACGCTTTCGCGCCAATCTGACCCAGGTCGTGGCGGGCGTGATCATCGGCCTGGTTGTCACCGGCGGGTGGTACGTCAGCGGCCACCTCGGCTATGTCGAGAGCCAGGAACTGGAAATGGTGTTCGTCGCCACCAATACGCGGGCGGCGGAATCGCTGAGTTTCGTGGCGCCGATCGCCTACACGATGGAACTGCTGATGCTGTGGACCGATGCGTCGCTGCGCGTCACGTTCGGGATTGCCTCGGCACTCGGAGTGATCGTCGGCTCGATGGCCTGGGCCCTCGCAAGCAAGCAGTTTCGCCTTGAAGGCTTCGTCTCGAGTGCCGACACGCGCGACCACATCGTCGGCGCCATCCTGATGGGATTCGGTGGGGTCACGGCGCTGGGCTGCACGATCGGGCAAGGCATCACCGGCGTGTCGACGCTCGCTGTCGGTTCGCTGCTGGCCATCGCCTCGATCGTCGCGGGGTCGGTGGCGACGATGAAGTACATGCTCTGGCGTGAAGAACGCGGCTGAAGCGGGCCTTTACGCCCAACCCTGAAGCCGAGCGTTCCGGCGGGCTGCCATTGACTCCCGCTGATAAATGAATCAGTCAGTCGAGTTCTTTTCGCGTCAATTTGAACGGCAGATCGCGGCTGCCGACTACCAGCTCAATCCCTTCGAGCAGCAGGTCCTGCCGCACCTGCGCGGTCGCGTGCTGGAGCTCGGGTGTGGTCTTGGCAACCTCTCGTTCGCCGCGGCGCAGCGCGGCCATGCGGTCACGGCCATGGACGCGTGCGAGCATGCCATGGCCGATCTGCAGCGCCGTGCGACGGACGAGTCCCTCACACTGCAGGTGCAACAGTGCGAGCTATCGCACTGGCAGTCGACATCCACGTATGACTCGGTCGTCTCGATCGGTCTGCTGATGTTCTTTTCGTGCGCGGAAGCGGACCGGGTGCTGGCGGAAATGCAGCGCGCGACCGCGGCGAGGGGCATCCTCGCCGTGAACGTCCTGATCGAGGGCACAACGTTCCTCGACATGTTCGAGCCCGGACGCCATTGCCTGTTCGACGACAGCGCACTGCTCGCCCGCTTCGCGTCCTGGCACCTGCTCGAGCATCAGGTGCAGGACTTTGCCGTTGGCGCGGACCGGGTCAAGCGCTTCTCGACCGTGATTGCAGAGCGGCCGCTGAGCTGAGATGGAACCTGGACGCCGGCTAGGGGCAGAATAAGAGTCAAGCCCGTCCTGCCTGCAATGAAAGGGCACTACGGCCTGGCTGGGCTCTCTTCCATGCCAAGCGCGCTGCGATTCTGCACCGCGAACACGGCCGCCTCCACGCGCGAGCTCAGGCCGAGTTTCGCAAGGATGTGCCGAACGTGCAGCTTCACGGTGTCGTTGCTGATGCCAAGCGCGCGGGCAATGGCCTTGTTGCTGAATCCGGAAGCGACGTAGCCGAGGATCTGGCGCTCGCGCCCAGTCAGCTGCTTGGCAAGGCTGGCCGCGCTGCCCGGTTCCTCGCCTGTCTGCAGGATCGTGGCCAGCTTGCCCGAGATCGACGGCGCAACGACGAGTTCACCGCGTGCAGCGCGACGGATCGCCTCGATCACATCGGCAGGTTCCATGTCCTTCAGCAGGTAGCCACGCACGCCCAGGCGCAGCGCCGCCGCGAGATCCTCGGCAGCCTCGCTCATCGTCAGAACCAGCACCGGCGTGTCCGATCCCTTGTCGCGCAGGCTCTTCAGCAGCGCAATGCCATCGATCGGGCTCATCCGCAGATCGAGGATCAACAGGTCCGGCCGATGTTGCTGCAGCAGGTCCCACGCTTCATCGGCGCGGCCGGTCGTCGCCATGACCTGCATTCCGGCGCCACGTGACAGCAAATCGGCGAGTCCCTGGCGGACCAGCGCGTGATCGTCGACCAGCACCAGCTTGATCGGCGCCGCACTCACAACAGGCCTGCATGGGTGGCGCCGTCGATCGTCAGCGTGATGCGTGTGCCGCCCTCGGGAATGGCGCCGATGTGCAGTCGGCCGCCGGCGCGGCCGGCGCGCTCGCGCATGATCTGCAGGCCGTGGTGGCCGGCCTCGGACAGCCGTCCGGCACAGCGCGGATCCAGGACCTCGTCGCTCGGTCCGCAGCCGTTGTCCTCGATGACCACGCGCAGGTCTGCACCGTCACGATCGATCATCACCCGGGCAGACCGCGCGCCTGAGTGATGGCCGATGTTCGCCAGTGCTTCCTGGACGATATAAAACACCTGCAGCTGGCGGTCTGCGCTCAGGCCAAAGTCATCGACGCGGCAGTCGAGTGCCAGGTCGATGCCGGTCCGGTGACGGAACGCGGCACCGAGTTCGGCTAGCGACGTCACCAGTCCCCGCGAGTCCATGCCGGCGCGGTACATCGAAATCATCTCGCGCAGCCTGCCGTGCGCACTGCGCAGTTCGTCGCTGGCGTCTGTCCAGTAAGTGAGCGCGGTGGGCGCATCGTTCTGCTGCAGGGCGTCGTGCAGCAGTGACATGCGCATGCGCACGAAAGTCAGTGACTGGGCCAGCGCGTCATGGATGTCGGCGGCCATGGACTGACGCTCGGCCGCGACGCGTGCCTGCAGGTTCTCTCTCGCCAGGCGTTCGTTTTCCAGCGCCAGCCCGAGCAACTGGCCGAAGGGCCGCAGCAGGTGCGTGATACCCGCCGGCGGATCGCGGCCTTCCGAGAAGAACAGGTTCAGCACGCCGATCGGCTTGTCGCGATGATCCAGCGGCACCGCGACGGCGCGCCCCTTTTCGGCTCCAAAGAGGGCACCCGAATAGAGAATCTCGCAGCCGAGCCGTGGTGTCGCCTGCCGCGTCAGCGCGCTCTGCAACGCCGCCCCGCACATGCCGCAACTGGCCGGTTTGAGCGTGTCGCGCTGGCACAGCTCGCTCGGCAGTCCGACCGAGGCGATCAGTTGGAGCTTCGAACTGTCCGCGGTCGGCGTACGGATCGCGCCTGCGCGTGCGCCAGTCAGCCGGACGACCAACCCGAGGAAATCCACGAGCACCGACTCCCTGGGCACGTCAGAGTCGTGCAGGGCGGTCCGGTCAGGCAGATCGGCAAGGGCCTCGGTCAGGCCGAGCGTGTCATTCTTCACGGGTGCGGGCCCATCGGGCTCGTAGAGGACCCGTCAATACTATTCGAATTGCCCGTGCCGTGCGTTCAGGCCACAGCCTGGTAATAGAGGTTCTGCGGGTGGTTGGCCTGGGCAAAGAAAAACCATCGCTCGGCAAGCAGCCCCAGGTACTGGACCGCAAACGCCAGTCCCAGCAACGGCAAGGAGCCCAGTGCAAGTCCGGCAACGACCAGCACCGCGGGCACCGGGAACGTCAGCGCCAGGAAGATCCACTTCACCGAGCGAAGGAACGCGCGAGACCTGCCGTGAAAGAACTCACGCGTATTGAACGCGCCACCCATCATGCCCTGTGCCATCTGCACGATGCGCGGGTGCTTGATGCCGATCGCCGACTGCAGCGTCGAGCGTGGCTTCAAACGCGCGTTGCGGATCAATGAGGCGCCGCGCGTGACGAATGCGAGGCCGCTCAGCGCCAGCGCGCCTGCCCCGAAGAAAGGTGCCAGCGCTGGTTCGGCGGCGGCGGAGTAGGCGGTTGCGAGCGTAAAGCCGGAGGCGCAGCCCAGCAGCAGATAGTTGGCCACGGTCAACGGCGTCGCCCATTCCTGCAGGAATTTCAGGCAGGCGTAGATCATCCCGGTGCTGACGAAAAGCGCCACTGACAGCAGGGCAGTGACGGCACCGATGGCCAGGGTCGACACCGGCAGCTGCTGCATCCACCCGGCTCCCTGGATCCAGTGGGCCGCGCCATAGGCCACCGCTCCGGCGACGAAGAGTGGCAGGATGATGATCTCGCGTGACAGCCACGACGTGCGCCAGCGTGTCGCTGCTCGCCAGCCGCGTTCGGGACGCCCCAGGTGAAAGATGGAGGCAATCAGCCCCATCACCATCAGCCCGCAGACCAGCACGGCGCCGCCGACGTAGAAGCCCGCGTCCGCGGGATCGAGCCATCCGAGTCGTGCGCCGAGTTCCGCGGAAAAAAGCGCGAGGAACAAGCCCTGACCCGCGCCAATCAGCGTCGTGAGGAAAATCACGGAAAAGGCGGGATGCATGGGCGTGAAAAACGCGGTAGATGAAGCTGGGTTACCAGGACGTCACGTCGTCCAGCGCCGGATCTCTCAGCGGCGGTTTGGGCAGTTTGCCGTCAATCTTCAGCGGGTTGTCGGCGCGGACCAGTTCGTCCTCCTCGATCGTCAACTCGGTGCGCCGCCTTGGCAGGTAATGGTTGGCGGGCTGAGTACCCCACTCGGGCATCAGCGGGTAACCGCCGCGCTCGCGGATCGCCTGTGAGACTTCGGACGCCGGATCGTGGATGTCGCCGAACAGCCTTGCGCTCGTGGGACACGCCATGACACACGCCGGCCGGCGTTCAGCGGGCGGCAGCGTCTTGTCATAGATTCGATCGACGCACAGGGTGCACTTCTTCATCACCTTCTGGCGTTCGTCGATCTCCCGCGCGCCGTAGGGGCAGGCCCAGGAGCAGTACTTGCATCCGATGCACTTGTCGTAGTCCACCAGGACGATGCCATCCTCGGGCCGCTTGTAGCTGGCCCCGGTCGGACAGACCGGGACGCACGGCGGTTCTTCGCAGTGCAGGCAGGACTTCGGAAAGTGCACCGTCTGCGTATCCGGAAACTCGCCGACCTCGAAGGTCTGCACACGGTTGAAGAACGTGCCGGTCGGATCGGCGCCGTAGGGCCGGAGGTCCGACATCGTTCCTGCGGTGCCTGAGGTGTTCCACTCCTTGCAGCTCGTGACGCAGGCATGACAGCCTACGCACACGTTGAGGTCGATGACCAGCGCGAGCTGCGTCACAGCGAGCGCTCCCGAAGGTCGAGCTGGGTCACCGCGCTCCTCCGTTGCTGCGTGTCGTGTAGGCCAGCCACAGCTTGCGCGCGGTCTCCATGCCCGGGAACGCCGTGAGCGGCGCGAACTGCGGCGATGTCACGGGCTCTTCCGCTGCATCGGCCTTGCGGATGCGCACGCGCACGTCATACCAGGCAGCCTGGCCAGTGATGGGATCGGAGTTCGAGACGCGGCCTCCGCCATGGGCGGGCAGTTCCTCACTGATCAGATGATTGAGCAGGAAGCCCTTGCGCGCCTCGTTGGCGTCGGGCGAAAGCGCCCATGCACCGGCCGCCTTGCCAATCGCATTCCAGGTCCACACCGTGCCCGCCTCGACGGCCTCGGAGTGGCGGCACATGCAGCGCACCTTGCCCCATTGCGATTCGACCCAGATCCAGTCGCCGTCCTCGATTCCGGACTGGCGCGCCGTGCGCGGATTGACGAACAGGTAGTTGTGAGCGTGAATCTGGCGCAGCCAGGCGTTCTGCGAGTCCCAGGAGTGGTACATCGCCATCGGTCGCTGCGTCACCGCGGCGAGCGGAAACGCCTGCGTGTCCGTGGCCTGCACTTCCAGCGGCGCGTAGTAGAACGGCAGCGGATCGAAGTAGGTGGTGATGCGGTTACGCAGATGCTCTGGCGGTTTGCGCGTCAGGCCCTTGCCCTGCGCCGCCGTGCGGAACTTCTGCAGCACTTCCGAATACAGGTGAATCAGGATCGGTTCGTCGTAGCGCGTGATGCGGTTGCGGCGCGACCATTCGAGATAGCCCTTGTTCCAGTTGCGCATGTACTGGTATGACGGCGGCAGCTTGTGGTGGAAGACACAATTGTTCTTCTCGTAGAGTTCCCACTGCTGCGGATTGGGCTCGCCCTTCATGAACTTCTCGCCGCCGGTGCCGCGCCAGCCCGACAGGAAGCCGATACCTGAGCCCGGTTCCGTCTCGTAGTTGACGATGAAATCCGGGTAGTTGCGGAACTTGCGGCTGCCATCGGGGCGCGTGAAGGCCGGCAGCTTCAGGCGGGCGGCCAGCTCGATCAGCACCTCCTGGAACGGCTTGCATTCGCCGGTCGGTGGCAGAACCGGAATCCGAACGGCATCCACCGGCCCGTCGAACTCCGAAATCGGCCGGTCGAGCATCGACATCACGTCGTGCCGCTCTAGGTACGTGGTGTCCGGCAGCACGAGGTCGGCGAACGCCGTCGTCTCGGACTGGAACGCGTCGCAGACGACGAGGAATGGAATCTTGTAGTCGCCGTTCTCGTCGCGATCATTGAGCATCTTGCGCACCTCGACCGTGTTCATGGTCGAGTTCCACGCCATGTTGGCCATGAAGATCAGGAGCGTATCGATGCGATAGGGATCGCCGCGCCAGGCATTGGTGATGACGTTGTGCATCAGCCCGTGCACGGCGAGCGGATACTCCCACGAGAACGCCTTGTCGATGCGCACCGGACTGCCGTCATCGTTGACGAACAGATCATCGGGGTCCGAGGGCCAGCCCAGCGCCATCCCGTCGAGCGGGCTGTTGGGCCGGATCGCCAGGGGAGTGTTCGGCGTGCGCGCGCAGGGCGGAATCGGGCGAGGGAACGGCGCCTTGTGGCGGAAACCGCCCGGGCGGTCGATCGTTCCGAGCAAAGACATCAGGATCGCCAGTGCCCGGATCGACTGGAATCCGTTCGAGTGGGCCGCGAGTCCACGCATGGCGTGGAACGCCACCGGATTGCCGGTGACGGAGTCGTGCTCGACGCCCCAGGAATCGGTCCACGGGATCGGCAGTTCGATCGTCTCGTCACGGGCGGTAATGCCCAGTTCGTGCGCGAGCCTGCGGATGGTCGCCGCCGGAATACCGGTGATCTGACTGGCCCACTCGGGCGTGCAGTCACGCACACGCTCCTGCAACAGCTGGAACGACGGCTTGACCGACGTGCCGTCGGCGAGCTTGAACGTGCCGAACAGGAATGGATCGGCGCCCTCGGTGTGCGTCAGCACTGGCGCGTTGGTGGTCCGGTCCCACCAGAGCTTGTTCTGCGGGTCGTAGCAGGCTTCCTCTTGCGGCACTTCGGTGCGCACGAACATGCCGAACTCGTCGTTGGTCTCATCGACGTTCACGAGCTGACCGGCGTTCGTGTAACGCACCAGGAAGTCGCGGTCGTACAGGCCGCTTTCGATGATCTCGTGGATCAGCGCCAGCAGCAGCGCGCCGTCGGTGCCCGGCTTGATCGGTACCCATTCGTCTGCAACGGCCGAATAGCCGGTCCGCACCGGATTGATGGACACGAAGCGGCCACCGCGCCGCTTGAACTTGGAAATCGCGATTTTCAGCGGATTGGAGTGGTGGTCCTCCGCGGTCCCGAACATGAAGAAGAGTTTCGCGCGTCCAAGGTCGGGCCCGCCGAACTCCCAGAACGACCCGCCGATCGTGTAGATCATTCCGGCGGCCATGTTGACCGAACAGAAGCCGCCATGCGCGGCGTAGTTCGGTGTGCCGAACTGGCGCGCGAACAGCCCCGTCAGCGCCTGCATCTGGTCACGCCCGGTGAAGAGGGCGAACTTCTTCGGGTCGGTCGCGCGGATCTTCGACAGCCTCTCCGTCAGGATCTCGAAGGCCCGCTCCCAGCTGATCGCCTCGAACTCCCCGGCGCCGCGCTCGGCACCGGCCTTGCGCAGCAGCGGCCGCGTCAGTCGCGCCGGCGAGTACTGCTTCATGATGCCCGACGAGCCCTTGGCGCAGATGACACCGTGGTTCAGCGGATGCTCGGGGTTGCCCTCGATGTAGCGGATCTTGCCGTCCTCGAGGTGCACACGGATCCCGCAGCGGCACGCGCACATGTAGCAGGTCGTCGTGCGCACGTCGGTCGCGCGGGAAGTGGCGTGCGGAGGCGAGTCGGGCATCGGTGAATGTTGAGGGCGCGAGGCGGCAGGAACTAGATGGTAGCCGCGTCGGTTCGATGGACCAGCCGACGGCGTGCCCCCATACGGGGGCGACGCAGCCACGGTCGCATTAGGCGGGGCGCCTCCGCGCACTGTCTACCCCCGAGGAAGGGTGTCGCATCGTTACCCACTTTGGTAGGCCACGACGCCGCGGGCGCTGGGATACTGTTCGCTTCCGCAACCGCAATTTCTTTGCGGGTGCGGACCTGACACTGCAACCGCAGGGTACAAACGTGAAGATCGGTGTCGTTTCCGACAGCCACGACCATGGCGCGCCCCTCGCGGCAGCGGTCGCGCGCGCCCGCGACTGGGGCGCCCAGGCGATCCTGCATTGCGGGGACATCATCGGGCCGAACACGCTGCAATCGACGCTGGCGGTCGGTCTGCCGCTGCATGTGGTCCACGGCAACAACCTCGGTGACATGTTGCGCATGCTGCGGATGGCGCAGGATTCGAATGGAGCGCTGGTCTATTACGGAGCCGATGCATCCTTCGGCCTGGCCGGCCGCCGCCTGTTCATGACGCACTATCCGCACCTCGCGCGCGGTATGGCGTGCACCGGGGACTTCGATGCGGTCTTCTGCGGCCACAGTCACGTTGCGCGGATCGAGAGCGTGGCGGGCGCGCGCGGCAGCACCCCGCTGATCAACCCGGGCACTGTCGCGGGGATCGGCGCCGAAGCGACGATGGTGCTGGGCGATCTCGAAACGCTGTCCTTCCAGATCATTCCGCTCGACAGTTCAGCACCATGACGCTGCGGCTGGCCTGGGTTCTCCTGTCGCTGCTCATCGGGCCGGCCAGTTCGAACGCAGCGGAGCCGCTCGAGAAATCCAGCGTGTCGACCGGCAAGTACGAGGTGCCGCTGGAGGTGGCCCTGCCCTCGGGCCCCGGACCGTTTCCACCGGTGCTTTACATCCACGCCAAGCGCGGATTCGAGAACGAGGATCGCGCGCACATGCGCGAACTGGCCGCCCGGGGCTTCCTGGTGCTGGCGCCGGACTGGCAGCAGGCGAACATGATCGAGCGCTGGCCAGACCGCCATTACCCCGAAAGCGAAAACGACGTCGAGGCCGGGCTCAACGCGCTGCTGGCGCGGAAGGACGTCTGCAAGGGTTCGGTGGGCATCGTCGCTCTCTCGCGCGGGCCGTACTACGCGATCCGGCTGGCGGCGAAGCGGCCGCAGGATATCGCCGCCATCGTCGCCTACTACGGGCACTTCCAGAACCCGAACGCGCCCGAACCGCAGCAGCTGTTCTCGGTCGCACCGGAGATCGCGCAGATCAAGGCGCCCGTGTTGATGCTGATCGGCGACGCCGACTTCGAGGTTCGCCGCATGGTCAACGGGCGCGCGTTCTATGCGCTGTGGGAGCGCGGCGTCCCGGTTGAGCTGCAGATGTACCCGATGGCGCGCCGCGCGTTCGACTTCCGACCCGATGCGTCGCCCGAGGAAAAGGTCGCGGCGCGTCATGCGCGTCAACGGACGCAGGCCTGGCTCGCCACGTACATGAAGCTCGGGCCGGACGGGCGCTGCAAGGGCTAAGAGCGGTCCGGATGTGCCAGCCGGCCCGATGGCACGCTGTGCAGCGCGACGACGCCAATGTCTTCTAACGCAACAAGGGAATTCACGATGAAGTCACGTCTGTTGTTGGGGATTGCCTGCGCAGGGCTTGCACAGCAGGCCGCTGCCCAGGTGCCGGTCCTGATGTCGCCGCAATGGGCTACGCAGGCGTGCGAGGCCTGGAACAAGGAGCCCGAACTGACCGGCGCGCTCTTCGAATCCGGCTGGGTCAAGAACGATGCCGGACGCGGCTTCAAGGTGATGCAGCTCTATCGCCGCGACTGCGGCGAGCAGCCGACCGCGGAGATGCGCATCGTGGCGAAGGACGACAAGGCGATCTGTGTCGTTGGTGGTGCGGTGCAGACTGCCAAGCTCGACTCCGGCTCTGACTACGTGATGAGCGCCGACACCTCTCGCTGGCTCGAAATGGGCAAGGGCGACTACGGACCGATGCGGGCGATGATGCTCAGCCGCCTGCACTTCTCGGGACCGAAGTTCGAGGCCATGGGCAACATGGGGCCATTTTCGTCGTTCCTGTTGCTGGTGGGCAAAGTGCCGGGCGACGCATCGCGCTGCCCGACGCCGTGACGTGATGGCCTGGATCGCGTTCGCAGTCAGCCTCGCGGTCTTCATCGCCTACGAAGGCTGGGTGCTCTGGGTGGGCCGGCGCGCGCCGGAGCGCATGGCGCGCACCGCGCACGCCCGGATGCGTGCGAGCTGGGCCGCCGCGCTGAGCGAGCGGCCGGGCTTCGAGATCGTCGCGGTCCAGACGCTGCGCAACTCGTTGATGTCGGCGACGATCGGCGCCTCGACCGCGGCGCTGGCCCTGATGGGGACGATCACGCTGGCCGGTGGCACGGTGCTCGAAAGCATCTCCCATCCGCAGGCCGAGGGCGCGCTGCTGCTGCGGCCCGTCCTCGAGGCGCTGCTGATGCTGGCGCTGTTTGCCTCGTACGTCTGCTCGTCGATGGCGATGCGCTACTACAACCACGCGGGCTTCGTGATGTCGATGCCGGCGCAGTCCGCGGAGCGCAGGCCGCTCGATCCGCTGGCGCAGGTGTACGTCGAGCGTGCCGGCCTGCTCTACAGCTGGGGGCTGCGCTTCTTCCTGATGATCGCTCCGCTGGTGGCCGGAATCGTCAACCCGCTGCTGATTCCGGTGATGACGGCGGGCCTTGTGTTCGTGCTCTGGCTCTTCGATCGACCCGCCAAGTCCGTTTGAGTCGCCCGTACGAAACGTCTTCGCTCAACCACTAGTTGAGCAGGGACATGGCGTTATCCTGGATTCAGCTTGAACGCTGCCGCGGTAGCCTTATCTGATCGCAATCCGATTCAAAGTCAGGAGGCGACATGTTTGGTCCGATCACGGTTCCGTTCGGCGCACGGCTGCTGTTCAACACGATCAAGCTGAAGCCCGGCGTCTCTTACGACGACGTCGAACTGGCGCTCGCCGAAATGTGCAATGTCGTCAAGGAAACCTACGGCGGCGACAAGGGCGGGTTCATTGCAGGGCAGGTGTTCCGCTTTTCCGGCTTCCTCTCGGATGAAGGTTCGTTGGGCAGCGCCCAGGCCGCCGACCACGACCTTGTGATCGCCACCTACTGGCGCTCGTTCGACGAGCACGAGCGGTCGCATGCCGATTTGGTGTTCAAGGCCAAGTTCGCGGCCCTGGCCGACATGTGCGTCGACACCCGGGAACTCGGCTACGAGATGATGTGGCAGGGCGCGCCGGAAGGCGAGCCCGTCAACATGAAAGGCGCCGCACAGGCCGACTGACACCGGCGGTCTTCAAGAACTGGGCGCGCCTCCACCTTCCAGCACGAGCCGCGCCAGTCTCGCGGCTTGGCGAGGCGTACCCGGCGGATGCAAAAGGTCGCCGACCGCGGGCTTTAGCAGGCGCGACAGATCTCGGCTTCGGCAGCGTGTCCGGAACGAGCCCCGACACCGGATCAGGCTGTGGGCGCCTTGCTGCCCGATGCAGGGCGCCGCGCGGCGTTGACCTCTCGGCTGGAGGCGCACCTTCGTGCGGTGTCAGGCGAGGACCGCCACCTCAGATAAATGTCTGCGCGATCGCATCCGCGGCTTTCACGAGCGTCGGGACGAACTCGATCGCCCGCGTCAGCGGCAGCCGCGCCGTCGCCGCGTGCACCGCGACCGCGGCGATCACCTCGCCGGTGGCGAGCCGTACAGGCACCGCGACGCAGGCCACACCGACCACGTATTCCTCGTTATCGACCGCGTAACCAGTGGCTGCGATGCGGTCGAATTCGCTGGCGAGCAATTGCCGGTCGGTGATCGTCCGCTCGGTGAACCGCGGCAGCGGCAGAGTGCGCACCAGGTCCGCGCGCTCGGCGGGCTCCTTGAAGGCAAGCAGAAGCTTGCCGCTCGCGCAGCAGTGCGGCGGCAGCGTGCTGCCGACCGGCAGATGCAGCCGCAACGGCCAGTCTGCCTCGACGCGATCGAGATAGACCACCTCACCCTTGCGCAGCATCGACAGGTTGCAGGTCTCGCCGACGTCGGCGACCAACCGCCGCAGAACGACGTGCCTCTCGGCGGCGACGCGGTCGTGCGTCAGTACATCGAGCGCAAAGCGCTCGAGTCTTGGTCCGACTCCATAGGCTCGTCCGGTCGGTTCGCGCATCACGAGTCCGGCCTCCTCGAACAACGCCAGCGTCCGATGCAGCGAGGGCTTGGGCAGGCCGGTGGCGACCATCAGTTCGGACAGCGTGGCCGGTGCGCCCGCGCGCACCAGGGTTTCGAGCACCGCGAACGCTTTCAGCGTCGAGGACGTCGAACCAGCGGTGTCGCGCGCCCCGAATTCAATGACATTCGACATGCTTCGATCGTATCGGCTCGGTTTCGGTGACGCAACCGGAATGTTCAAATAAACGGAACTGGTGGTTGCGTTGATGCATTTTTTGCCCTACCGTTGCGGAAGATCGAACAAAACATCTCGTTGAACGGTATGCGTGTGCCGCGGATTTCGAGCGCCGTGGCGGTGCGTTCACCTTTTGTGTGGAGACTCCGATGACCGACATGAAGCAACCCAACCGCACGGTCGTACAGGGCAAAACCCGGATGACGCCTTCCGAAGCGTTCGTCGAATCGCTGGTGGCGCAAGGCGTGACCGATGTGTTCGGCATTGTCGGCTCGGCCTACATGGATGCACTCGACATTTTTCCCGGTGCGGGGATCCGTTTCATACCGACCGCGCACGAGCAGGGCGCCGTGCACATGGCCGATGGATACTCGCGCGTATCTGGCCGCCACGGCGTGTGCATCGGGCAGAACGGCCCGGGAATCACGAACTTCGTCACCGGCGTCGCGGCCGCCTACTGGGCGCACTCGCCGGTGGTCGTCATCACGCCCGAGACCGGCTCTCTGACGATGGGGCTGGGAGGATTCCAGGAAACGGAGCAGTTGCCCATCTTCTCGAAGATCACGAAGTACCAGGGACATGTGAACAACCCGAAGCGCATGGCCGAGATCACGAGCCGCTGCTTCGATCGCGCACTGCTTGAGATGGGACCGACGCAGCTCAACATCCCGCGCGACTACTTCTACGGCGACATCGAGTGCGAGATCCCGCAGCCGATCCGCATCGGCCGCGGCGCCGGCGACGAGGCCGCGCTCGACGAAGCGGCGAAGCTGCTGGCGGGCGCGAAGTTCCCGGTCATCCTGTCCGGCGGCGGCGTGATCATGGGCGAGGCCACGGCCGAGGCCGTGAAGCTCGCCGAACTGCTGCACGCGCCGGTGGCGTGCAGCTACCTGCACAACGATTCGTTCCCCGCCTCGCATCCGCTGTGGTGCGGCCCGCTCGGTTACCAGGGCAGCAAGGCCGCGATGAAGCTGATCGCGCAGGCCGATGTCGTACTCGCGCTCGGCTCGCGGCTCGGTCCCTTCGGCACGCTGGCGCAGTACGGGCTGGACTACTGGCCGAAGAACGCGAAGATCATCCAGATCGACGCCGACGCGAAGATGCTGGGGCTGGTCAAGCCGATCTCGGTCGGAATCTGCGGCGACGCCCGGTCGGCGGCCGCAGCGCTGATCGAACGTCTGCAGGGCAAGGCGCTCGCATGCCAACAGAACAAGGCAGAGCGGGAAGCCAAGCTGAAGGCCGAGCGTGCTGCGTGGGAGAAGGAGCTCGACGGCTGGACGCACGAGACAGACGCCTACTCGGTCGAGATCTCCGGCCGGTCGAGCTACATGCACCCGCGGCAGATGCTGCGCGAGCTGGAGCGCGCGATGCCGAAAAACGCGATGGTCTCGACCGACATCGGCAACATCTGCTCGGTGTCCAACTCGTACCTGCGCTTCGACGCGCCGCGATCGATGCTCGCTGCGATGAGCTTCGGCAACTGCGGCTACGCGTTCCCGGTGATCTGCGGCGCCAAGATCGCGGCGCCGGACCGTCCGGCGATCGCCTACGTCGGCGACGGCGCATGGGGCATCAGCCTCAACGAGCTGCTGACCTGCGCGCGCGAAAAGATCGGCGTCACCGTGGTGCTGTTCAATAACGGCCAGTGGGGCGCGGAGAAGAAGAACCATGTCGACTTCTATTCGCAGCGTTATCTGGGCGTCGAGCTCGACAACCCGAGTTGGGCAGGCCTCGCAAAGGCCTTCGGCTGCGATGGCGTCACGGTGGACAAGCTTGCCGACGTCGGTCCGGCGTTGCAGCAGGCGGTGAAAAACCAGGCCGACGGCCGCACGACGGTGCTCGAAATGATGGTCACGAAGGAACTCGGCGACCCGTTCCGGCGCGACGCGCTGAGCAAGCCGGTGCGGCACCTGGACAAGTACAAGGCGTACGTCTGAACACTCGCGCGCCGGCGCGCCGGTTGCCGATCATCAAAGTCGGGCCCCCGTGAAACAGACGCCGGGGCCTGACTCCGATAAGTTGGCGACACGAGATCGCCAGCGCCTTGGCTTTCTTCTCGCTGTGCAATGCCAACTTGTACGCCTTGGACTCGGACAATGGATAGATCCTGAACATGAGCGAAGACACCGAGAAGATCGACATCCATCGCGGGCTCAGCGGCGTCTACTTCGAGCGCTCGCGCGTCTGCCACATCGATGGGCGCGCTGGCGAGCTGCGCTACCGCGGGTACTCGATTCACGACCTCGCCGAACGCTCGACCTTCGAGGAGACCTGCTACCTGCTGCTCAACGGAGAGTTACCCGGTAAGGAGGAGCTCGCCCGCTTCGACGCCGACCTGAAAGCTGCGCGCAAGCTGCCTCCCGAGATCAACAAGCTCATTGAAATCACGAAGAGTGCGCATCCGATGGATGTGCTGCGTACCGCTGTGTCAGCGCTCGCTGCCTTCGATCCCGACGTGGCCGACAACTCGCCGCAGGCGATCGTGCGCAAGGGAGTGCGGCTTGCTTCGCAGGTGCCGATGATCGTCGCAGCGCACGAACACATCCGCAACGGCCGCGCGCCGGTGGGGCCCGACCCGACGCTCGGGCACGCCGCGAACTTCCTCTACATGCTGAAGGGCGCGGCGCCGAGCGCGGACGCCGCGCGGCTGATGGACACCGACATGATCCTGCACGCGGAGCACGGCTCGAACGCGTCGTCGTTCACCGCTCGGGTCGTGGCGGGCACGGAAGCCAACCTGCACGCCGCGATCACGGCGGCGATCGCCGCGCTGTCGGGCCCCGCGCACGGCGGCGCGGCGGAGAACGTGATGAACATGGCGCGGGAGATCGGTGAGGCGGCGAACGCGGCCGAATATGTCAGGCGCAAGCGCGGAAACAAGGAGCCCGTGATGGGCTTTGGACACCGCGTCTACCGCGCTGAGGATCCGCGCGCGCGACACATGCGCGCGGGCGTCGAAAAGCTGTCGCGCGAGATGGGCCAGCCGAAGTGGTACCAGATCCTGCAGGCGCTGGTGGAGGCGATGAAGCCGTATGCGCGCCACGGCGTGAACGTCAACGTCGACTTCTACGCCGGCGTCGTCTACTACCTGAACGGGATTGCCTCCGACCTATTCGTGCCGGTCTTCGCCATCGGCCGCGTGCCCGGCTGGACGGTGCAGGTGCTCGAGCAGATGGAAAACAACATCCTCATCCGCCCGCTCACGCTGTACAACGGACCGCAGCCGCGGGAGTACGTCCCCTTAGACCTGCGCTGAAAGAATCGCCGCGGCGGCGACGATGTCGTCGACGCTTGCGCCGCGCGAGAGGTCGCTGACGGGACGCGCGAAACCCTGCAGGATCGGCCCAATGGCACGCGCGCCGGCAAGGTGCTGCGTGAGCTTGTAAGCAATATTGCCGGAGTCGAGATCCGGGAATATCAGCACGTTGGCCCGCCCTGCCACGGCGCTTTCGGTCTTCACCTTCTTCCTTGCGATTGATTCGACGAGCGCCGCGTCGGCCTGCAGCTCGCCGTCGATCGCGAGAAGCGGGTCGCGTGCACGAACAATCTCGAGCGCGCGCACGACCTTCTCCGTTCGGGCGTGGTGTGCGCTGCCCTTCGTCGAGAAGGAAAGCAGCGCGACGCGCGGCTCGTCGTCGAGCAACGCGCGGCTGCTCGCCGCCGAAGCAAGCGCGATGTCGGCGAGCTGGGAGGCATCCGGCTCGGCGTTGACCGCGCAATCGGCATAGATCAGAACCCTTTCCTGCAGGACCATGAGGAAGAAGCTCGAAGGCGTGTGGATGCCCTCTGCGAGCCCGATCGTCATGAGCCCGGCCTCGATCACGCGGGCCGTCGGATGCGCGACTCCGGCGAGCATCGCGTCGGCATCGCCCGCCTTGACCATCATGCCGGCATGCAGCAACGGTTTGCGCACTGCGCGCTGGGCAAGCTTCGGATTGCCATAGAGCTCGGCATACAGGGCGAGCCGTGGGCTCGACTGCGGATCGAGCGGCAGGATGGGCTCGGCGAGCCCCTCGTCTTTCAGCCTGCGCGCAGCCTCGATGATGCGCTCGTCGCCGACCTCCGGCAGCACGATGCGCCGGGGCTGGCGGCGAGCCCGCTGGAACAGCTTTTCAAGTACATCCACGCGCAGAATCGCCTTTAGGTGTTTACGGCACAGAAGCAATGGGAGGGTGCGGAGCGACCGCCTCGGAGATTACGGCTGTTGGGGTCGACCTGGCAAAGAACCTGTTTCAGGTTCACGAAGGAGATGAGCGCCGATCCGGCTGCGGACCTCGAACACTTCTGCCGGCGGAGACACTTCATCGTCAAACAGAGCTCGCGACCTTGCGGATCCTGCAACGACGGTGCCGATCACCCACCCATGGTGGCGGCGATGCGATCCGCCGCGGCGCGCATGCGGGGCACATGTTCGAGAAGTTCCTCGAGCGTCATCCGGCCGACCGGCGCCTGCACGGCGACAGCGGCGCAGGCGCGCTGGCGATCGAGCATGACCGGAACCGCGACGGCGATCAGGCCGCTCAGGTGTTCGTTGCGGTTGATGCCGATGCGGCGTCGGCGCGTTTCCTCGATTTCCCTGCGTAGCGCGCGGACGTCAATGATCGTCGCCGGCGTCAGCGCGCGCAGCGGTAGCACGCGCAGCAGCCGCTCGCGCTGCACCTTCGGCAGCAGCGCAAGCAGCAGCTTGCCCGTGGCGGTCGCATGCAGCGGAACGTGCGAGCCGGGTGCGAGCATCACGCGCAACGGCCAGGCGGTCTCGACGCGATCGATGTACACGATGTGTGTGCCTGCGAGCGCTGTCAGGTTGCAGGTCTCGCCGATGTCGTCGACCAGTGACTGCAGGATTGCATGCCGCTCGCGGCTGGCATGGCCGTGCATCAGGATGTTCTCGGCGAAACGTGTCAGGCGCGCGCCGAGCTGAACGCGCTGCGATCCCGGCTCGCGCAGCAGCAGACCGGCGAGCTTCAGTTGGGCGATGATGCGATGCACGGTCTGCTTCGGCAGTCCGAGCGCGGCGACGACCTGCGTTGGGGTGCAGCCGTCCGGCTGTTCGGCCACGTAGTCGAGAACACGGAATGCGCGCAGGGCGGCGGCGTTTGATTGGTTGCTTTCCATTGCAGCTGAAATTGCAGATTTCGGGACGATGATGCACTGCAATCAGCACTATCTTCCCCTGCGCTGCACTTGTCACGCTTCGAATCGCGGAGGAGACCCCATGAACCGCTTGCCCGAACAATTCCCGCCGCGTCGCCGGCTGTTACTGGCGGCATGTGCTGCCGTCTGCACACTGGCCTGGCTGCCGTCGACTGCGTGGTCGCAGGACCGCTTCCCGTCGCGGCCGGTCGAGATCGTCGTGCCCTGGGGAGCGGGCGGCGGCGCCGACCAGCTGGCGCGGCGGCTGTCCAAACTGATGGAGCCCGACCTCAAGGTCGCAATTCCGGTGGTCAACGTTCCGGGCGCGACCGGCAACACCGGCATGACGAAGATGCTGACGGCTGCGCCCGACGGCCACACGACGGCGATCCTCATCGGCGACACGCTGGCGACAATCGCCGGCGGCAGCGGGCGCTGGAAGCTCGCCGACGTGATACCGCTCGGCATCATGATCCGCCAGCCGACCGGGATGTACGTGAAGATGGACAGCAAGTACAAGACCTTCGCCGAACTGCTCGCGGACGCGAAGATGAACGAAGTGAAAGTCGCGATCCTCGGTTTCGGCAGCGCCGACGAGATCCTGCTCAACCAGATCAACGCGAAGGGGGCCAAGCTGCGCCTGGTTCCGTTCGCGTCCCCAGGCGAGCGCTATTCGTCAATCCTCGGCGGGCATGCCGATGTCCTGGTCGAGCAGGCCGGCGACATCCGCTCGTTCCTCGACAGCAAGCAGATGCGGCCGCTCGTGTTTTTCGCCGATGCGCCGGCGCCGGGCTTTCCGGATGTCCCGCTGGCGAAGGACAGCGGTTTTCCGATCGTGATCAACCAGTTCCGCTCGATCGTCGTGAGGGCCGGGACGGACCCTAAGCACGTGGACGTACTGGCGGGCGCGCTGGAGAAGGCCGCGCGCTCGCCTGACTTCGTCAAGTACCTGGAGGATGAACTTGCCTACTCCGGTAGTTTCATCCCGGCGAATGGTGCGGCTGCGTTCATCGAGAAGGAACTGAAACTGATCGAGTCGAACGCGCAGAAGAAGTAGCGAACCGGTGAGGCAAGGGCGCGCGGCCCATGCAGACCGCCGCGCCCTTGCGCCGCCCGCCGCGTTGAAGCCGATGCACCCACGCCTCGCAGCCGTAGTTCCGCACTCGCTGATGCTTGCCGTGTCGGGACTGCTGTACTTCGCCGCCACGCGCATCGAGGTGGGGGCACTTTCGGGTCGGATCGGGCCCGGCGGATGGCCGAAGTTCATCATCGGCGCGATGGCGGCGCTGTGCGTCTACGAGATTGTCAAACGGCTGCTGATCGGAACCTCCTTCACGGCCACCGGCCTGATTCAGGGCCTCAACCGTCCGCCCGATGTTGCCGATCGCGAGCTCGCAACGCGCGAACCCGAGCGGCACAACGGCAAGCTTGCCGCCGGCATCGGGCTGGTCTCGGCTTTTGTGTTCGGCGTTGCCTATGTCGGCTTCTTCGCCGGCACCGCGCTCTTTCTCGCCCTGTTCTCCTGGATCGGTGGATATCGCCGGCCCGCGTTGGTGGCGATCATCGGTCTCATTGGCGCATTCGTGCTGCTCGTGATCTTCATGCGGGTGGCCTATGTGTCGCTGCCGCTCGGCGTCGGGCCCTTCAAGACGCTGTCGCTGGCCCTTCTGCGGCTGATCGGCGTCTGAGTCCCGCGGACGCGCACGATGGAGGTCCTGCTCAACCTGCTGCACGGCCTGACCAACATCGCAACGCCGGCGAATCTAGCGGCGATGGTGATCGGCCTGGTACTCGGAATGCTGGTCGCGGTGCTGCCGGGTCTGACGCTGGTGATGGGCGTCGTGCTGGCGCTGCCGTTCACCTACAAGATGGGCGTGGAGCCGGCGCTGATCCTGCTGACCGCGATGTACGTGTCCGGCACCTACGGCGGCGCCGATCACGGCGATCCTGTTCCGCATTCCGGGCGAACCGATGGACGTGCCGCTGCTGTGGGACGGCTATGCGATGACGCGGCGCGGCGATGCCGCGCTTGCGCTCGGCTGTTCGCTCGTCGCCGCTCTCGTTGGCGGCCTGGCCTCGGCCGTCGTGATGGTGCTGCTTGTCCAAGCCGGTGGCGAGCATCGCGTTGAGCTTTTCGTCGCCGGAGTTCTTCGCAGTCGCTGTCGTTCGGCCTGGCGAGCGTGGTGACGCTCAGCGGCGGTTCGCTGGTCAACGCGCTGATCAGCCTGTGCCTCGGCCTGCTGATCGCGACGGTCGGCGTCGACGAGGTGTACGGCGCCGAGCGGTTCACCTTCGGCCAGCCCGTTCCTGCAGGACGGCATCGAGTTCCTGCTGGTGATGGTGGGCGCCTACGGCATCGGCGAGGTCCTCTCGCGCTGAGCACCGGGTTCGCGGCCGAAGCGACGGCGAGGCAGCGGCAGGGCGCGCCGCTTCCGGACGGCGTTCCCGAAGCTCTCCCGAACTGCTCGCGATGAAGGCGTCGTTCGCTGCGCGGCACCGCGACGGGGATCGTCGTGGGCGTCGTGCCCGGCGCCGGCGCCACGGTGTCCGCCTTCGTCGCCTACGGGCTCGAGAGCCAGTACGGCAAGAACCGCGCGGCAGCTGGGCAGCGGCGCACCGGCGGGCATCGTCGCTGCCAAGTCCGCGGCCACCGCGTCCGTCGGCGGTGCGATGGTGCCGCTTCTGACGATGGGCATCCCGGGCAGCGGCGCCACCGCGATCATCCTCGCCGCGTTCCTGCTGCACGGCATCCAGCCGGGGCCGCAGGTGTTCGTCTCCAGCACGGAGCTGGTCTACACGGTGTTCGCGTCCGTGTTCGTCGGCGTGATCGGAATGTGCATCCTCGGCTACTTCGCGATCCGGCCGCTGTGCAAGGTGCTCGAGGCCCCCGAGGCCATCGTGTCGGCGTTCGTCGTCGTGTTCTGCTTCGTCGGGCGCGTTCGCGGCGCGCAACAACCTGTCCGACCTCTACGTGATCGCCGTCTTCGGTCTGCGTCGGATTCCTGTTCGAGCGATTCAGGTTCCCGATCGCGCCGCTGGTGCTCGGGCACGATCCTCGGCCCGCTGACCGAGAACAACTTCATGACGACGATGGTGAGCTTCGACAACGACTGGACCGTGTTCTTCACGCGCCCGATCAGCGGCTCGATCCTGCGCTCGCCATTGTCGGCCTGTTCTAGCCGGTGCTGCGCGAGGCGCTGCGCCGCTGGCGCGCGCGCAAGCCGGTGCGAGTTCACGGTGCGGACGCGCGCTTCCTCGGACGGGAAGCAGCGCGAATGAACGCGACCGAAAATTCCTCGACAGTTCGACCCGTGCGGCCGTACGCTGCTGGTCGCGCGCGCACGCGCCGCGCAGGCGGTCGCGGACGGCTACGACCAGGCAGCGCGTCGACGAGCTGGTCGCGGCCGCCGGCTGGGCCATCCTCGAACCGGCGCGCAACCGCGAGCTCGCCGAGCTGGCCGTCGCCGACACCGGCATCGGCAACGTCGAGGACAAGGTCCGCAAGAACCACCGCAAGACGCTGGGCCTGCTGCGCGACCTGAAGGGCGCGCGCTCGGTGGGCGTGATCGCCGAGCATCCGGAGCTGGGCCTGATCGAGATCGCGCGGCCGGTGGGAGTCGTGGCCGCGATCACGCCGTCGACCAATCCCGCCGCCACGCCTGCGAACAAGATCATCAATGCGCTGAAAGGCGCGCAACGCGGTCATCGTTGCGCCGTCGCCGAAGGGCTGGTCCACCTGCGCGCGGCTGCTCGAGTTCGTGCATGCCGAGTTCGACCGCATCGGGGCTCCGCGCGACCTCGTGCAGATCGCTGTCGGCGCCGGTGACCAAGGCGGCGACTGCAGAGCTGATGCGCCAGGCCGATCTGGTCGTGGCGACCGGTTCGCAGGCCAACGTGCGCGCTGCTTACACGAGCGGGACGCCGGCATTCGGCGTCGGCGCCGGCAACGTTGCGTCAATCGTCGACGAGACCGCGGACCTGGCGGCGGCGGCGGCGCGCATCCTGCAGTCGAAGACCTTCGACAACGCGACCAGCTGCTCGTCGGAGAACAGCGTCGTGCTGCTCGACGCGATCCACGACGCGGCCCTGACAGAGTTGCAGCGCGCGGGAGCGGTGCTGCTCGACGCGGCCGACCGTGCGCGGTTGCAGGAGTTCATGTGGCCGGACGGAAAGCTCGCCCCGGCCGTCACCGGCCAGTCGGTGGCCGCGATCGCCGCGCGCGCGCGGCTCGCGGCACCGCAGGCTCACTCGGCGCGGGCGCTGCTGGTCGAGGAGAGCGGATTCGGTCCCGCGCATCCGTTTTCGGGCGAGAAGCTGAGTCCGGTGCTCGCCGTCTACCGCGCGCGCGATTTCGACGATGCGCTCGGTGTCGTCGAGCGCATCTATGCCTACATGGGTGCCGGCCACTCGGTCGGACTGCACACTGCGAGAAGTGAACGCGCGGTCGCGGCCGGGCTGCGGCTGCCGGTATCGCGCGTGATCGTCAACCAGGCGCACTGCATCGCGACCGGCGGCAGCTTCGACAACGGCCTGCCGTTTTCGCTGTCGATGGGCTGCGGCACCTGGGGCCGCAACAACTTCTCCGACAACCTCGGCTACCGCCACTACCTGAACATCACGCGCGTGTCGATGACGATCCCGGAGGTCGTGCCGACCGATGACGAAGTGCTCGGCGAGTACTTCGCGCGCCACGGTCGCGGCTGACACTCGATGAGGACGGTCCGTGAACTGGTCGACGCCTGCGCTGAACGCGCGCCCGATGCGGTATACCTCGTCGCGCCGGAGAGTGGCCGACGGATCAGCTTCGGCGAGCTCGCGGAGTCGTGCCGCGCGGTGCAGGGCTGGCTCGACCAGCGAGGGATCGCACCGGGTTCGCACGTATCGGTGGTGATGGGCAACGGCCCGGAGACGGTACGCCTGCTGCTCGGCGCGATGTACGGCGGGTACTGCGTCAATCCGATCAACCTGCTGTCGCAGCCCGAGCAGATGCGCTTCGTGCTCGAGCATGCGGACGCGAAGCTGGTCTGCGTCGCTCCGGAATGGGCCGAGCGCGTGCGCGCGATGGCGACCTCGATCGCGCGACCGCTCGACATCGTTGTCGTCGATCCGGACGACGATGCGCTGACCGGCGCTGCAGTCGAGTGCGCTGCGCCGGCCCCAGACCAGCCGGCGCTGCTGATGTACACGTCGGGCACGACCGGCAAGCCCAAGGGCGTGCTGCTGACACAGTCGAGCCTCGCCGCCAATGCGCAGGCGATCAGCCAGGAACACTTGCTCGGCCCGGATGACCGCGTGACGGCCGTGCTGCCGCTGTATCACATCAACGCGTTCGCCGTGACGATGCTGGCGCCGCTCGCGCACGGCGGCAGCCTCGTGATGCCGCCGAAGTTCTCGGCCAAGGGATTCTGGCCGATGGTGATCGAGCACGGCTGCACCTGGCTCAACGTGGTCCCGACGATGATCTCCTATCTGCTCGAGGCCGACACGCCGCCACGCGAGCAGCTGGCGGCAGTGCGCTTCTGTCGCTCGGCCTCCGCAGCGCTTCCGCCCGAGCATCACCGTGCGTTCGAGGCGAAGTTCGGCATCGGCATCATCGAGACGATGGGACTGACCGAGACCGTGGCGCCCTGCTTCTCCAATCCCATCGAGCCCGCGCTGCGCAAGGTGGGTTCGGTGGGTCGCGCCTCGGGCTGCGAGGCGGGCGTGGTCGATGCCGCGGGTCAGCCGCTGCCAGACGGCACCGTGGGCGAGATCGTGATGCGCGGTCCGCAGGTCATGGCCGGCTACTACAAGAATCCCGAGGCGAGTGCGGCGGCGTTCTTCACCGGCGGCTGGCTGCGCAGTGGCGACCTCGGCTATCGCGACAGCGCCGGCTTCTACTTTGTCACCGGCCGCATCAAGGAACTGATCATCAAGGGCGGGGAGAACATTGCGCCGCGTGAGATTGACGAAGTGCTATTGAGGCATCCCGCCGTTCTCGACGCAGCGGCGGTCGGCATCCCGGACCGGCACTACGGCCAGGAAATCATGGCGTGCGTCATCGTTCGTCAGGGACAGCAATGCACGAAGGACGAGCTGCGCGATTTCTGCGAGCGCGAACTTGGAAGATTCAAGGCTCCGAAGGTGATCCGCTTCGTCGACGAGCTTCCGCGCGGACCCTCGGGCAAGGTGCAGCGGCTGAAGCTGGCCGAGCTGGCCGACGCCGCTCAGGTGAGTGCAAGGTAGGCTATCAGCGCCGCGCCAAGGCCAGCGATCAGTACATTGAGCCAGACACCGACTGATGTCCGATAGCCGGGCGGAATCTCCGACGGTTTCAGCGATGCCAACGCGACACGGTACTGCGCGACCGAAACCAGCGCCGCCGCAACGCCGAGCGCGATGAAGCCAATGCCGATCCAGAACGAGACTCGGTCCTGCGGCGCCACGATTCCTGCACCGGGCGCCTGGGCGACGAATCGAAGGAAGAGTCCGAAACGCTCGATGACGAAACCGAACGCCATCAGGCTAAGGACCGTGCGGTTCCAGGCGAGGAGCGTGCGCTCGGCGGCGAAGAGCACCCGCGGATCGTTCAGGTCGGACATGGTCTGCCTACAAGAGTTCTCGCATGCGCCGTGCGGCGGCTACCAGGCGCGGCAAACGCTTCAGTGCATCGTCGAGCGCCAGGCGCGCGGTCGGTGCATGCATCGCGATCGCCGCGCGCAGTACGTTGTCGGGGTCGTACACCGGCACGGCCACCGCGATCAACCCGGCGATGAACTCCTCGCGATCGGTCGAATAGCCGGTGGCGCGGATTGCATCGCATTCGTGGCGCAAACGGGCCTCGCTCGCGATCGTGTTGGGTGTGCAGGCTTGCAAACGTGCGTGCGCCATCAGTTCGTCGAACTGCGGCGGCGGCAGGTGCGCGAGAAACAGCTTGCCGCTCGCTGTGCAGTGCAACGGCACATGAGCACCGACATCGAGCGTCAGGCGCAGCGGCCAGCGGGCTTCGACGCGGTCGAGGTAGAGCACCTCGGCGCCGTCGAGCGTCGTGAAATTGCACGTCTCCTGCACCTCGGCGACGAGCTCTGCAAGCACGCGGTGCCTGAGCGCACGGACGTGGCCGTGATTCAGAGTGATGAACGCCAGTTTGTGCAGTGCGGGGCCGACGACGAAGCGGAGCGGATCGACGTCGCGCGCCAGATAGCCCTGCGCCAGCAGGCCGGCGCATTGCCGATGCAGCGTCGCCTTCGGCAGGTTGAGGCGCGCACTCAGGTCCGCGAGCGACAGCCCGACGCCGGCCTCTGCGATTTCGGTGACGATGCGCAGCGCGCGTTCCGCCGCTGAGCCGCCGGCCGTCGCGTCCGCGACGGCGTGCGCGGCTCCGGTCCGCGGCGCAGTCCGTTTTACAACCGGAACATTGCGTTCCGCTTTTCTGTGCCTTAGCATGGCTTCAAGAAACGGAACGATACGTTCCAGCAGTTCGACGCATTATGGACCGCAGCCGCGAAAGCGGGTGCATGCGGCGCTGGTTCGATGCAGCGTCGAACGAAGACGACGCTCGGCGAGGGCGGACGAGGAGACAATCCGGGTGCAGCACCCGCAGTACGACTACATCGTCGTCGGCGCCGGTTCGGCCGGTTGCGTGCTCGCGGCGCGCTTGACCGAAGACCCGACGAAGCGCGTGCTGCTGCTCGAAGCTGGGCCGCCCGACCGGTCGCCATGGATCCACTTGCCGATCGGATACGGTAAGACGATGTGGAGCGCCCGCTACAACTGGTGCTTCCACACCGATCCCGAACCGAACATGAACGGCAGGCGCGTCTACTGGCCGCGCGGCCGAACGCTTGGCGGCTCCAGTTCCATCAACGGACTCATCTACATTCGCGGCCAACGCGAGGACTACGACGACTGGCGCACTCTTGGCAATGTCGGATGGGGCTACGACGATGTGCTGCCGTATTTCATCCGCAGCGAGCGCAACCAGCGCGGCGCCGATGCCTATCACGGTGACGCCGGTCCGCTCGGCGTCAGCGACATCGGGGCGCGCCATGAACTGATCGAGGCGTTCATTGCGGCGGCGGGGCAACTGGGCGTGCCGCGCACCGCCGACTTCAACGGCGCGCGCCAGCAAGGGGCCGGCTATTACCAGCTCACCACGTGGAACGGGCTGCGCAGCAGCACCGCGACCGCTTACCTCAAGCCCGCTCGCCGCCGCGCCAACCTGCGCATCGAGACCGAAGCGATCGCGACCCGTGTGCTGTTCGAAGGCGCGCGCGCGGTCGGCGTCAGCTACCTCCGGGGCGGTGTCGAACAGCAGGCGCGCTGCGGCGCCGAGGTCCTGCTGGCCGCCGGCGCGCTGCAGTCGCCGCAACTGCTGCAGTTATCCGGGATCGGGCCCGCGGCGCTGCTGCGCGAGCACGGCATCTCTGTCGTGCGCGACGCGGCAGGCGTCGGCGCGAACCTGCAGGATCACCTGCAGATCCGACTGATCTTCGAGTGCAGTAGACCGATCACGACGAACGACGATCTGCGTTCGCTGTGGGGGCGATTGCGCATCGGCCTGCAGTGGCTGCTGGCGCGCAGCGGCCCGCTGGCGGTGGGAATCAATCAGGGCGGATGCTTCATGCGTGCGGTCGGCGGGGACGCCACCGGGTCATCACGCCCGGACATCCAGTTTCACGTCGCGACGCTATCGGCCGACATGGCGGGCGGACAGGTGCACCCTTACTCCGGCTTCACGGTGTCGGTGTGCCAGCTGCGTCCGGAGTCGCGTGGCCGAGTGGCGATCCGTACAGCCGACCCGCTGCAGCCGCCGTCGATGCAGGCCAACTACCTTTCGACCGAACTGGATCGCCGCATGGCGGTGGCGGGCGTGCGCACCGCGCGCGCGATCGCGGGCGCGGATGCGATGCGGCCTTACGTGCGGCGCGAACACATGCCCGGCCCGAAGGCGGAGAACGACAATGCGCTGCTGGAGTTCGCACGCAACCACGGGGCGACGATCTTCCACCCGTCGGGCACCTGCAGGATGGGCAGAGACACGCTCGCGGTGGTCGATGAGCGGCTGCGCGTGCACGGCGTGGCGGGGCTGCGCGTGGTGGACTGCTCGGTGATGCCGACGCTGGTTTCCGGTAACACGAACGCCCCCGTCGTGATGATCGCTGAGAAGGCGGCGGACATGATCAGACAGGATGCGCGGCACTGAAGGCTATTGAAGCAGCGCAATGGTGGAGGCCTCGCGGCCTTTGGAAGTCAACGACGACGACAAGGAGACAGCATGAGCAAATTGACCAATCCGAACCGACGGCGAGCGTTCGGCGCCGGAGCCGCCGTATTGGCGTCGGCCGCGACGCTCGCACCGCAGGTGCACGCGCAGCAGGTGACGCGGCTCAAGATCCAGACCGCGGTGCCGAGTTCGAGCATCTATTTCGACCTGCTGAAGCGCATGGGCGACCGCATCGACCGGATGTCCAGCGGCCGGCTGAAGTTCGAGATGCTGCCCGATGGGGCGGTGGTTCCGGCCTTCGAGATCTTCGATGCGGTCGACAAGGGCGTCGTCGACGGCGGTTATGCCTGGACGCACTACTGGTCGGGCAAGAACACGGCCGCGGGCCTGTTCTCCAATCCAGCGGCGGGCGGTGGCACGGGGATGGACCAGTTGTCGCATGTGGCGTGGCTGTACCAGGGCGACGGCAACGCGCTCTACAAGAAGTTCTTCAGCGAGGTGCTGAAGGTGAACATCGAGCCCTTCATGGTGCAGCCGATGGGGCCTGATCCGCTCGGCTGGTTCAAGAACCCGATCGCCTCGCTCGACGACTTCAGGAAGGTGAAGTACCGCAGCCCGCCGGGACTGGTCGGAGAGATCTTCAAGGAGATGGGCATCGCCGCCGTGGCGATGCCCGGCGGCGAAATCGTGCCGGCGGCACAACGCGGCGTTATCGACGCGGCCGAATGGATCGGGCCGGCGGACGACATTGCGCTCGGTTTTCAAACGGTGTTCAAGCATTACTACCTGCAGGGTCTGCACCAGTCGACTGACGTCGGCGAGGTCCTGATCAACAAGGCGGTCTGGAACAAGCTACCTGCCGACCTGAAGGCGATAGTGGAGACCGCGGCGATGGCCTCGATGACCGACACCTACACCTACAACGTCTTCCGCAACGCGCAGGCCGTGCAGAGACTGAAGACCGAGTTCAAGGTCACCGTGCACGACACGCCCAAGGACATCTTCCCGGCGTTCATCAAGGCCACGAACACGATCTACGACCGCGAAGCCTCGAAGAACGCGTTCTTCAAGGAGGTGCTCGACTCGCAGCGCGCATTCGCGAAGATCGTCGTGCCGTACTGGACCAAGATCAATTCGCTTTATACAAACCTCGGCGCAACCTCGCCCTACGCGACCTGATGGAGTCGTCCGACTCCGGGCTCGCCAGGCTCGCGCGCCGGCTCGACCAGGTTGCAATCTGGTCGGGCCGGCTCGCCTGCCTGCTGCTGCTGCCGCTCGTGCTCGGGCTGACCTACGAGGTGGTCGCGCGCTATCTGTTCAACGCCCCAACGAGCTGGGCCTATGACATGACGTTCATGGCCTACGGCAGCTTCTTCATGCTCGGAGCCGCGTTCACGCTGCAACGCCTGGGACACGTGCGCACCGACCTTTTGTACGAGCGGTGGACGCCGCGGCGCCAGGCGACGATCGATCTCGTGTGCTACCTGCTCTTCTTCATGCCCTTCGTCTACGTGCTTGTGGTGACCGGATCCGGCTACTTCTGGAAGGCGTTTGTGACACGCGAGACTTTCGTCAGCAGTTCCTGGCAGCCCATCACCTGGCCGTTCAAGCTGACGGTTCCACTTGCCGGCGTGCTGCTGTTCATACAGGGCGTGGCGGAGCTGCTCCGTTGTGTACACGCGATCCGCACCGGCCGCTGGCCCGCGCGTGAGCACGCAAGCGCGGTGCAGACATGAGCAACGAAGTTCTCGGCATCGCAGCGCTGGGTGTTCTGTTCGCCGTCATCTTCATTGGCTTCCCGATCGCCTTCACGCTTGGTGCGCTGGCTCTGGCAACGGGTTTCATCGCGCTGGGCCCGGTCGTGTTCGACCTGGCGTTGCTGCAGATTTCGTCGGTCATGAAGGACACCGTGCTGGCTTCGGTGCCGTTTTTCCTGTTGATGGGATTCCTGCTCGAACAGTCGGCGCTGGTGGACCGGCTGTTCACCGGCATCCAGCAGCTGCTGGCAGGCGTACGCGGGTCGTTGTACCTGGCGGTACTGATCACGGCGACGATATTTGCGGCCGCCACCGGGATCGTCGGCTCCGCGGTCACGCTGCTCGGCGTGATGGCGGGCCCGTCGATGATCAAGAATGGCTACGACGCCAAGATGAGTGCCGGCGCAATCACCGCGGGCGGCACGCTCGGCATCCTGATCCCGCCGAGCGTCATGCTGATCGTCATGGGACCGGTCGTGGGTGTGCCGGCGACCGATCTGTTCGCCGCGGCGGTGCTGCCAGGTTTGCTGCTGTCGGTGATCTTCACTGTCTGGTGCCTGGCGCGCTGCTGGATCAACCCGTCGCTCGGACCTCCGTTGCCGCCGGAGATGCGGCCCGCGTCGCTCGGGCCGGTGTTTCGCGACCTGGCGCTCGGCGTGGCGCCGGTCGTCGTCGTGATCCTGTCGACACTTGGAGTGATCCTCGCCGGCATCGCAACTCCGACCGACGCGGGAGCCGTCGGCTGTTTCGCCACTTTTGTGCTCACGGTCGGCTCCGGCCGGATGAACTGGCCGAAGCTGAAGCGCGCCGCCTTCCAGACGCTCGAGGTGTCGAGCATGATCCTGTTGCTGGTGGCGGCTTCGAACCTGTTCGGGTCCGTGTTCTCGCGGCTGGGAAGCGCCGAGTTCCTGGCGCAGATGCTGACCAGCCTGCAGCTGCCGCCGATGCTGATGTTGATGTTGATCCTGGCGCTGATCTTCGTACTTGGCTGGCCGCTGGAATGGGTGCCGATCGTGCTGATCGTCGTGCCGATCGTATTGCCGATCGTGCAGGCCGCGAACATCGACCTGATCTGGTTCTGCACGCTGGTCGCGGTCACGCTGCAGACGGCGTGGCTGTCGCCGCCTGTGGCGCTATCGGCGTACTTCCTGAAAGGCGTCGTGCCTCAGTGGGACTTGAGACAGATCTATGCCGGCATGCTGCAGTTCATGATCCTGCAACTCGCGGGTGTCGGTCTGCTCCTGATGTTCCCGAAGCTCGCCACCTGGCTTCCGAGCCTCAACTGACGCGGCGCAGCGCGGGCAACGACCCGCGTCGCCGCGGCATCCGGCTGCCACGGGCTGACATCCGAGGACGCTTGCTCAGCGCTGGCCGACCACCTGGCGCGCGATCGAGTCGAGCAGTTTGTTCACATCGTTCAACGCCGCCTTCGACGCTGCAGAGCCGTCGGGCCTCCAGACGCGCCGATAGGCGACGTGCACCTTGCCGGGTTCCTTCGCGGTTGCGTAGACAACCATGGCGTAGGGGCACATCGCCACGTTGGCCGGGTCTGCCTCCATCATCTTGCGCGACAGGCTGGCGCTGCAGAACACGAACGCCTGCGCGTCGACGAAGAGCTTCTGCGCCGAGCCCACATCCTTGCCCGTGCGTTCGAGCATGCTGTTCAGGTGCGACTGGTAATCGATGACGAGGCCCTTGCCCTCGATCGCCATCTTCAGGTCGTCACGCACGTCCTCGAACTTGGCCTGTTTCGTATAGGTCACTACCGGATTCGGATCGGCGGCAAACACAGCGGTCGAGATTGCCGCCAGTAAAGCGATCAACAGTGCGCGCAGCATCGCTGCCTCCCCTCGGGTTCAGTATGACGATCCAGACCATGCCAGAGTGACGGATCCAACTGTTGAGCTAGCGCAGCGGGTGCGCTCTCCCGGACGGCACGGCGATCGCAGCGCTTTGATCTGGCGCGGGGCTGCCCGCGCCGTGGGCGCGCATGCTCCCCGGCAAGGCAATCACGATCGCCGGGTGTCGGCGCGTGACGCGTGCCCACTGGAGTCCGCGATGGCGACGAACGTTCTGATACTCGGCGACGGGACCGGCGGCCTGGTCACCGCCAACCTCCTGGCGAAGGAGGCGCGCGGCAGGAAGATGCCGCTGCGCATCACGCTGGTCGGCAATTCGCCAGTGCACACCTACCAGCCGGGCATGCTGTTCCTCCCGTTCCAGACGCCCGGATACAGGACCCTGGCCGATATCCAGCGCCCGAACGCGAACTTTGTCGGGGCAGGTGTCGAGTACCGATGCGAGCGCGCAACAGACATCGACACCGCGCAACGAAGGGTGACTACGGACCAGGGCAGTCACGCGTACGACTGGCTGGTGCTGGCCCTGGGATCGCGCACGCTGCCCGAGGTGATCGACGGCCTTGTCGAGCGCTGGGGCCGGCAGGCGCACGGCTTCTACACGCCGGACAGCGCGTTGCGGCTGGCCGGGGCGCTGGAGCGTTTCCAGGGCGGCGACCTGGTTATCGACATCGCCGAGATGCCGATCAAATGCCCGGTGGCGCCGCTCGAGTTCGCGTGCCTAGTGGACGACTACCTGACGCGCCGCGGCCTGCGCAGCAAGACCGAACTGACGCTGGTCACCCCCCTTACCGGTGCGTTTACCAAGCCGATCTGCAACGAGGTGCTGACCGACATGCTGGTCGAGAAGGGCGTGAAGGTCATCCCCAACGCTTCGCTCGCCGCTGTCACCGACAAGACCATCGTTTGCCCGGACGGTAAGGCGGTTCCCTATGACCTGCTGGTGACGATTCCGCCGCACGAGGGCTCGGACCTGATCGACGACGCGGGACTTGGCGACGGAATCGGTTTCGGCCTGACCGACAAGCAGACGCTCAAGTCGATCAAGGCCGAGCGCATCTTCCTGGTCGGCGACAACACCAATGTCCCGACCTCCAAGGCCGGCTCGGTCGCGCATTTCCAGGCCGAGGTGGTGGTGCACAACCTGCTGCGCGAGATCGACGGCAAGGCGGCGTTGCCGCTGGCCGACGGCCATGCCAACTGCTTCATCGAAACCGGTTATGGCAAGGCGATACTGATCGACTTCAACTACGACATCCAGCCGGTACCAGGCAGCTTTCCGCTGCCCATCGTCGGTCCCATGTCATTGCTGAAGGAAACGCGGCTGAATCATCTCGGCAAGCTGGCGTTCAGGCCGATCTACTGGAGCATGCTGCTGCCGGGCCGGCACATTCCGCTGGTCGGGTCGCGCATGAGCACGACGGGCAAACAGATGGCCGTGCTAGACCGCAAGCACTGACGTTCCGGGCGTTACCCCGTGCTCCAGGCGCGCGGTCGCCGCATCCCGGCGATCTTGCATGCCTGCCTGACGTAGCCATAGGGGAACAGTTCGAACAGCCGCTGGCGCGCGGCGTCGCCCAGGCCTACCTCGTCCGCGAGGAATCGGATCACGAAGCGGGCGTCCGGGATCAGCTGGTGCTCGTCGAGGAACTCGCGCATGAATCGGAGCACGCGCCAGTGCACATCACTGAGCGCGATACCCTCGCGGCGCGCGAGTGCCTCAGCGACGGACTCGTCCCAGTCCGAAGGGTTGACGAGGTAGCCTTCCTCGTCGGTCGGTACCGAAATCTCCCCGGCCAGGCTGGAACGGGCATCGGTCATGGCTGCACCTTCAATGAGTCGTACAGGTCGTCCGCGGCAACCTCCGGCAGCTTCTCCGGCGACATCTCGTAGGTTCGACCGGCGATGACGGCACTGGGTTGTGGCTCGAGTCGCTCATCCGCGGGCGGGCGGACATGCCGCGCAGTTGGTCCTACGAACGGCTGCGAACCGCCTTGCGCACCGCCGGCTTCGCGCGCTTGGCGGCCTTCTTCGGCGCCCGACGCACAGTCTTCGCGGCGGATTTCCGAACCACCGGACGGGCACGCAGCATTCCCGCAGCGATCTTGAAAATGTCGGTCTCGGTGATGATGCCGACCAGCGCCTTCCTGGAATCGAGCACCGGCAGGCTTCCGATGTGCCGCACGACGAGCAGGCGTGCGGCTTCCTTCAGGAGGGCGCTCTCGGCGACGCACACCGCCGGGCCGCGCATGATCTCGCCGACCGGGACCTCCGACGATCCGAAGTTGGCCGCCGCGAGCAACAGGTCGCGTTCGGCCACCATGCCGACGACCCGCCCTCCGTCGACCACCGGCAGGTGGTGGATGTCGCGGCTGCGCATCAGGTCGAATGCACGGTGAAACTCGGTTTCCGGGGTCACTGTGACCACCGACCGGCTCATGTACTGGCTTACTTTCATAAGGGTTCTCGTCGCTGGGATGGAAACGCAAGCGGTCCGCGGTCAGCCCCGTCAGTCGATGATGTGATGCGCGGTGCGTTCTCCATAATCCCATCGGCCGAAGGATTGTCCGTTCGGCGAGGCGCATTTCCTGCACGCCCGCCTGCGGCTGCGCGCTGACGCCTACGGCCTTTCGGCGTCTTGTATTCGGCTTCCTTCTGGAACGGTTTCCAGATGGTTTCGTAACCGACGAAGCCCTTTTCGTTAGGCGGCATCTGACGTGTAGTCACATAAGGCGTGACGCCGTCAGGAACCTTGGCGGGGGGAGGCTTGTGGTCGCTCATAAGTCACCTTTCTTGCCGTGTAGTGAGGGTTGCCGCTCAAACAGGTCTCAGGAGCGACGGGTCGATATTGGCGCCCGCATTGATCGCCCCGCCCGCTTTGGTCTCTTCATCGGTTGCGTCGCGTACCGTCAGTATCTCGAGTGTAAAGACGACCTCCCTGCCGCACAGCGGATTGTTGCCATCGACAGTCAGTGTCTCGTCGTCCATATGCGTCACGAGAAAGCTGCGGGTCTGACCCCTGTCGTTCTCCATGAGGATGGAAGTGCCGACCTGCCGATACTCCTCGGGGACGTTCTCGATGTGATCGGAAAAAACCAGCGACTCGTCTCTGGGGCCGAAGATCTGATTGCCATCGATCGCCACTTCGATGACGTCGCCGGCGGACTTGCCCTCGAGCTCCCGATGGACCGAAGGGGCCAGAATTTCATTGTGTCCGTGAACATAGCCCAGCGGGAATTCGACCCTGGTGAGGACATGCCCCAGACTTCCTGTCGGTCACCTTGTAGGTCAGCTCGACATACTTGCCGTCGCGGATGGCTTCGCTCACGTCAAGTCCGGAGGAAATGTTCAGAAGACGGATGCACCGAAGATCCTGACCTTTCCATCCTCATAGCCGAGGACCAGTCTGCCCAGCCATTCGCCTGGCTTCTTGGTGCTGCGCTGCCGGTAAAGCACCGTCACATGCTCGCCCCGGCGGATGATGCCGAGCGAGTCGACTTCTTCGGACGAGGCTCCTCGCCAGTTCGCTGTTGGCGAACTGGTGGCCCGCGACAACCTGGTCGATGGCACGCGCCAGCGAACTGGAGAAGTTTCTCGCGAATTCTCCGTACTTGCCTTCGTTCGAGTACTTGACGAGGTCGAGCCACAGGGGCTTGGCCAGGGCCAGGATCTCCTCATCGGTTTTCTCGACGATGTTCACGCGTGGGCCTGGGGTTCCTGCTGCTTCTCATCCCCAACCAGGTGATAACAAGGTGCCTTCTCCATGGTGTATTCGCCGGTCTTCGGATCGCGGCGCGACACCGTCAGCACGTGCCAGTTCTTGTCGTCCACCTTCATGGCGTCGCCGCGGTAGTAGTAGCCCGGCCAGCGGGTCTCCTTGCGGAACAGCGTGTGCTGCGTCACGCACTCAGCGGCGCGATGGCGGTGCTTCAACTCCCACGCGCGCAGCAATTCATGGATGTCCTTCGCAGCCAGGCTCTCGAGGTCTTCCTCCATGATCGCGAGCTTCTTGAGACCGATGTTCAGGAGCTTCTCGTTGGTCATGTAGTTGACGGTCACGCCGCCGCAATACTCGTCCATCAGCTTCTGCAGGCGATCCAGGCCCTGCTTGGGGTTGATGTAGTGCGGGTTGACATCGCCCGCCACGATCTCGTTGCGGTAGACCTTGTAGTGCTCCAGCGGCTTGTAGATCTCCTGCTTGCGGCGCTGGATCTGCTCATCGGAAACAACGATGCCTTCACCCTTGCCGTCGTCGATGTACTTGCAGGCCGCCTTCGCGGCGAGGCGGCCTTCCGTGAACGACCCTGACGAGAAGGCGTGCGGCGTGCCGCCGACCGCGTCGCCGGCACCGAACAGGCCTTCGATGGTCGTCATGCGGTTGTAGCCCCAGAAATACTCAGGAGGGGAAATGTCCTCGGGGCCGGAGCACCAGGCGCCCGAACCGGTCGCGTGCGAGCCCATGACGTAGGGCTCGGAGGTGGTCAGCTCAGGGTTCTCGTTCTTGGGGTCCACATCGGTAGACGCCCACAGGACGGCCTGGCCGATGGTCATGCCGAGGAAGTTTTCCCAGCCAACCTCTTCCAGATGCGGGTCCTGGAACGCGCGCATCGTCACCATGTGGATGGGGCCGCGGCCGGCATTGACTTCGTTGATCAGCGCGTGGTTGCGCAGGCAGGTCGGGATGGGCCGATGCGTCAAATGCGAGGCTTCCGGGTCAAGGTATTCCTTGCCGACCATTTTCTGCAGTTCGGGAAACCACTTGGACTCGTACTCTTCGCCCAGGCCGTTTTGCGTATAGGTCTTCAGGTGCAGGAAGTAGGCGCCGACCGGGCCATAGCCGTCCTTGAATCGCGCCAGCACGATGCGATTCTCCATCTGGGTCATCTTGGCACCGGCATCGATCATCAGGCCGTAGGCCGACGCGGACGACCAGGGCGCATACCAGGTCCGGCCGGAGCCTTCGCCCACCGAGCGCGGCTTGAAGATGTTGGAGGCACCGCCCGCGCCGCAGATCACGGTCTTGGACTTGAAGACGTGGTAGTTGCCCGTGCGGACATTGAACCCGACGGCACCGGCGACCCGGTTCTCCTTGCTGTCGTCCATCAGCAGGTGCGTGACGCAGATGCGGTTGAATACCTTGTCCGCCGATTTCTTGGCGGCCTCGGCCACGATGGGCTTGTAGGACTCGCCGTGGATCATGATCTGCCATCGCCCTTCACGCAGGTAGCGCCCGGTTTTCGGGTCCTTCATGATGGGCAGGCCCCACTCCTCGAACTGGTGCACCGTGGAGTCCACGTGCCGGGCCATATCGAACAGCAGGTCTTCCCGCACCATACCCATCAGGTCGATGCGCGCGTAGCGGACATGGTCCTCCGGGTTGTTCTCGCCCCAGCGCGTTCCCATGTAGCAGTTGATCGCGTACAGGCCCTGGGCTACGGCGCCGGAGCGATCGATATTGGCCTTCTCGGCAATGACGATCTTCTTGTTCTGCCCCCAGAATCTCGCCTCCCAGGCGGCACCGGTGCCGCCGAGGCCTGCGCCGACGACAAGAATATCGATGCCGTCTTCGATGATCGTTTCGTAGGCCATCAGTAGTAGACCCCCATCTTCAATTTGAGACCTGCGGACTCGAGCGTACGCAGGCCGCCGTCATCCAGGCGGATGTATTTCGGTTCGTTGTACAGCAGCTCGCTGTCGCGCATTTCCTTGCTGGGTGCCGGAACTTCCGCGAGCTTGGGGATCGCCTGTCCCCAGGGCTTGGTGGTGATGGGCGACAGGAAGTTCTTTTCCGTGCCGTTGCGGAACTTGATCCTCCAGGCGATCGTGCCTTTGCGTTCGTCGCGGTCAACGCGAACGCTGTGGCCTAGCGGGGCAAAGTCGGCATATCCGCGCACATCGATCGCATGCTGCGGGCAAGCCTTCACGCAGGAGTAGCACTCCCAGCACATGTTCGGCTCGATGTTGTAGGCGCGGCGATAGGTCTTGTCGATGTGCATGATGTCCGACGGGCAGATGTCGACACAGTGTCCGCATCCGTCGCACCTTGTCATGTAGACAAAGGTTGGCATGTGTCCGGCTCCTTATCTGATCCAAAAGAAGTTGCAGGCTGCTTCTTCTTAATAGTGGCGGGGCGCTTCGCGCTTGATGCCAAGCCCCATGTCCATCGGAGCGTCTCGCAACAGTTCCATGGAGTGTCTTTGCTGTTGCTCGGGATCATCACGGGTCTGCGTCGGCAAGTTTCCGGCGGTGCCATTGGCCTTGGATACTCTCTTCTCGAAGGCCGCGGCGGGCTTGAAGAACATGTGCGCGAACTTGGACCAGGGCACACCGGCGAACAGCACCGTGGTGGCAAGGATATACAGACCGAAGAGAACGCCCGTACCGCCGCCGGAGGCCGCCCAGAGGAGACCGAACGTGGCACTGGCGAGCAGCGACAGGATGAACAGGTCTGCCTTGATGAGGCGGAACGGCGAGTTGCCCTCGGCGGCGACGTCGACGCGGATGAAGAACCAGAACCAGTAGCCGCCGACGCAGATCATCAGGCCGCCGAGCCACCAGAGCTGCGTCCAGAGGGCGCTTGCCGACGTGTTGAAGACCAGCACCACGGTGGCGAGCACGTAGAGCACGAAGCCGTACATGCCCAGCAGGTGCGCGATGCGCCGGCGCGGGTTGCAGAACTCGCCGGAGGCCAGCACGTCCACCACAGCGGTCTGCACGGCGATCGACAGGGCCTCGCCGCCGCCGACCGGCCGCGCCGCCTTCGCCTTCGACCTTCGAAAGTTTTCGAAGAAGTACCGGGCACTACCCTTGTGCACGACGTCGAACAGCGTTCCCGCGACGACGAGTATGAACATGACGACGACGTATGCCTGCATGACTGCAGGCGAAAGCGACGCCGACAGCCCGGCAAACGGATTGCTCGTGAACATCGTGAATCTCCTCCCTCGAAGGATCGCAGGTCTGGTTTTTGTCGGCAGTCTCAGCGGGCCGAATGGCCCGTCAGCTTCACTTCCACGCGCTCGCTCGCGGCGAGCCCTTCGTAGTACTCCCGCAGGACCTTCAGGACTTCCGGCCGGCTGAACTCCGCGGGCACGTCGGCACCCTCCGACAGCCACTTGCGCAGCTTGGTGCCCGAGACCATCAGGCGTTGGCTGTCATCGTGCGGGCAGGTGCGGGCCGAGGCCATACCGCCGCAGCTGTAGCACCAGAACGTCCAGTCGATTTTCAGCGCCTGCGTTTCCAGCGAGCCCTTGGGGAGTTCGTCGAAGATGTGATGCGCATCGAACGGGCCGTAGTAGCTGCCGACGCCGGCGTGGTCGCGGCCAACGATCAGGTGCGAGCAACCGTAGTTCTGGCGGAACAGCGCGTGCAGCAGCGCCTCGCGCGGGCCGGCATATCGCATGTCGAGCGGATAGCCCGCCTGCACGACTGTCTTCTTGACGAAGTAACCCTCTATCAGTGACGCGATCGCGCGCGTGCGGACATCGGCCGGGATGTCGCCGGGCTTGAGCGCGCCGAGCAGCGAGTGCACCAGCACGCCGTCGCAGACCTCGATCGCGACCTTGGCGAGGTACTCATGCGAGCGGTGCATCGGATTGCGCGTCTGGAACGCCGCGATGCGCGACCAGCCGAGCGACTCGAACATTGCCCGCGTCTGCGCTGGCGTCATGTAGAGCGCGCCGTACTTCTCCGGGAAGCCGCCGCTCGAAAGGACCTGCACCGGGCCGGCCAGGTTGACCTCGCCCTGTTCCATCACCATCTTGACGCCCGGATGCTCGGCATCGGTGGTGCGGAACACCATCGCGCACTCGTGTGCCTTGTCGATCGAGTACTTCTCGGTGATCCGCATCGTCGCCAGGATCTCCTCGGACTCGGGATCGACGAGCGCGATCTCGGCGCCGGTCCTGATCGAGTCGGCGGTCGCCTTGCCGGTCGACAGCGTGATCGGGATCGGCCAGAAGAGCCCTGAGGCCAGCTTCATGCCGTCGCAGACGCGCTCCCAGTCGCCGTGCGTCATGAAGCCGTCGAGAGGCGTGAAGCCGCCGATGCCCAGCATCATCAGGTCTCCCTTTTCGCGCGAACTCACACGCACGCGCGGCAGCGACTGCGCGCGCGCCAGCGCATCGGTGCGCGCGGCGCCTTCGAGCAGCAGCGGTTTCAGCGCGCTGCCGCCGTGCGGGTTGACCAGTGCTGGCACGGTGTCTCCTCTGCCTCTGCAGCCCGGCCGTGCGCCGGGTGCGTGGTTGTCTGTCGAGCGGCTGCAGTCCGGCGCGACAGCGATCAGCATCGCCGCGGCGCATTCGGCTCCGCATCGTCTTCGGCGACCGTTCACTGTAGTCGAAGGAGCCGCCTGCATCGGCTGAGCGCCGCGTGCGATTGGACACTGTATGACTCGGCGCAAGCTATCAGCCGCTTTGGCAACGGCAGGGGTCCCCCACATGGGTGGGTCTCGCTTGCCCGATCAGGTAGGCCGTTCCGGCAGAGGCGGTAGAAGCGGGCGGCGACGATTCCCGCCGTGGCACTATCGCAGCGATGATCGATAGCATCGGTTCCCGCCTGCAACGGCTTGCCGGGCCGGGCTCCGGCTGGCGCGCCGCGAGCCCGGCGGGACGCGGTGTGCGTCGCCGCGTGGTGCCGCTGCTGCTCATGGTGCTGCTATGCCCCGAGCTGGCTGACGCGGCGCCGGGCGCGGTCGAGACCTCGGCCACCGCGTGGTGGGTGTGGCCACTGGCCCTTTTCGTCGTCTGTTTCTTCCTCGGGATCATTGCGGTTCCGGCCGGCGTTGGCGGCGGCGTGCTGTTCGTGCCGCTGGTGAGCGGCTTCTTTCCGTTCCACCTCGACTATGTGCGCGGCGCCGGACTACTGGTGGCGTTGTCGAGTGCGCTCGCAGCCGGGCCGTCGCTGCTGCGATCGGGACTGGCCAACATGCGCGTGGCACTGCCACTGGCGCTGATCGCGTCGTGCAGTTCGATGTTCGGCGCGCTGCTGGGCCTGGCGCTGCCGGACTCCGTCGTTCGCATCGCGCTTGGGATTGCGATCCTGGGCATCGTTGCGGTCATGCTGCTAGCGCGCAAGTCGGAGTACCCGGAGGTCCCGAGCAGCGACCGGCTGGCCCTCGCGCTGGGCATGAACGGCGTGTTCGTGGATGGTGCGTCTGGCCAGCAGGTCGCGTGGCGCATGCATCGCACCCCGCAGGGACTGGCGCTGTTTCTCTTCATCGGCGTGCTGGCGGGCATGTTTGGTCTGGGCGCCGGCTGGGCGAATGTGCCTGCCCTGAACCTGGTCATGGGGGCACCGCTGAAAGTCGCCGCAGGCTCGTCAAGCTTCATACTTTCACTGGTCGATTCGTCGGCGGCGTGGGTGTACCTGAACAACGGTGCGGTGCTGCCGGTCATTGCAGCGCCGTCGGTGATCGGCATGATGCTCGGCGCCAAGATCGGTGCAAGGCTGCTGCATGTGCTGAAGGCCTCGGTCATCCGGCGCCTGGTAATTGTGATGCTGCTATTCGCCGGCGGGCGCGCACTGATGGTCGGCCTGGGAATTGGGATCTGAGCCAGAACGCCGGCATGTGGAAGCAACAATGAACACGAAGGGCATCGAACCCGAACAGATTCGCTACGCGGAGTGGCTGCGCTGGAGCGGTTGGCTGGGACTGGCCGTGCTCGTCGGCGCCTTCGGGCTGTACGTCAGCGGGGTGCTGCCGCCGGTCATTCCTGTTGAGCATCTGCCGCAGATCTGGGGCCTGCCGTCGCGCGAACTGATGCAGCGGCATGAGCTGGAGGGCGGCTGGTCCTGGATCCACTCGCTCGGCCGCGGCGACATGCTGAACCTGCTCGGCATCGCGATCCTCTCCGGCTGCTCGGCGCTGCCGCTGCTGGCCGTCACCGGCATCTACCTGCGTCGTAGTGAACGACTCTTTGCCGCGCTGTGCCTGCTGCAGGTCGCCGTGCTGGTACTGGCGGCATCGGGTCTGATCGCGCCGGGGCACTGAAGCATGACGGCCCCGACCACACTACGCCGCGTTGCGCTGATGACGCAATGGACCGAGTTTGATTCGGGTGCCGAGAAAGTTGCAATCGAACTCGCGCAGCGGCTGCAGCTTCCGCTCAGCGTCGTGGTACCGCTGTTGAGCAATCCAGAATACGAAGTCGTCGCGCACGGCCTTGTCGCAGACGCTGAGGCCGCGACGGCCGCTGCCGTGGCCGCCTTCACCGCGCGGGCCCGCGATGCCGGTGTGACCACCGAGATTCGTGTCCGACGTGGCGACGAACTCTGGCGCGAGGTGGTGGAAGAAGTGCGTTCGCTGCGCGCGGACCTGCTGGTCACGCGACGTCGCGGCCATCGCGGTTTTCTCGGCCGGCTGCGGGTCGGAGAGATGGTGCGGCAGATCGCGGTGCACTCGTCATGTCCGCTCATGGTGGTTCCGCGTCAGGCACGCGCGCCGTCGCAGGGAATATTGGTGGTGATTCAGGCCGGCGCAACGGTCGAGCCTGAGATGCGCAGCGCTGCAATGCTCGCGTCCAGACTGGGCCTTCCCTTGCGCGTTCTGATCGTCGTGCCGAAGGGACAGGCGCGTGCGTATGGCAACGTCCAACTGCAGCAGGCTCAGGAGGTTGCGCGCCAGGCCCAGGTAAGTGTCGACGGCAGCGTCCAGACGGGGCCATTGCCCGAGGCGCTGGAATCGAGCATGCGCGGCAGCGCGGTGGATCTGCTGGTGATCGGGGTTTCGCAGGGCCCAGCGAGCCACGGCAGACTGCGTGATGTGGTCGAGGGCGTCGTCGGCGGGGTACCCTGCGCAACATTGCTCGTTGGCACGCAGTCGCCGACCGCCTGATGATGACAAAGCGCGTGGCGCATTCGGGAGCCGGTGATGTCGCAGATGCTCAATCTGGCACGCGCAGCGCACCTGGTCGGCGTGCCGCGCGGTGTGTTGCAGCGGATGATCAGTGCCGGCGAGATCGAGGCCGCAGACGGGCTGATCGCGATCGACGAACTGCGGCGGGTCTTCCCGGCGGCTGCGCTAGACGACAGCGGAGCGTTCGAGCGTGTGCGCACCATCCGCGAAGAGGCATTCGGCCGGCGCGTGCGCGAGCGGATTCTGCCGTCGCTCGGAGGTTCTGTCGCAGCGACTGTTCGTACAGAGCCAGGAGCTGGCCGATCTGCGGCGTTACCTGACCGGATATCACGATCTCGTGGTGGCGGTCTCGGAGCAGATCAATGGTCTGGCGGCCGGCGATGCTCGGCTGCAGCCGCTGGTGCAGTTCGTCCACGCCGGCTTAAGGCGCGTTCTGGGCAGTGAGCCTGCAGAACCTCTGGATGCGATGGCGAACATGATGCAGGTGATCTCAGCCCACGTGACGATGCGACCGAGCGGTCATCAGTTCATCGTCGAGGGCAACGACTCGATCCTGCAGGCCGGGCTGAAGGCCGGGCTTCGCCTGGGCTACGGTTGCGGCACGGGGTCCTGCGGACTGTGCAAGGCACGCGTCGTGAGTGGGGATATCCGGCAGGTGCAGCACAGCGACCTGCGGCTGTCGGAGCAGGAACGGCAGCAGGGCTACGCGCTGTTGTGTGCCCACACGGCGGTAACTGACCTGGTGATCGAGTCGCTCGAGGCATCCGGCCCGTCGGACATTCCGCAGCAGGAGCTGGTCGCCACGGTGCGCGCGGTGACCGCGCTCGGTCCGTACACCAGGCTGCTGCACCTTCAGACCCCGCGCAGCAGCCGGTTGCGATTCCTCGCCGGTCAGCTGGTGACGCTCGGCGTCGCCGGCCTCGGTGACGACATCGAGCAGACCGTCGCGCTTGCGAGCTGCCCTTGCGACGAGCGCAACCTGCACTTTCACCTGGCGCGCGATGACGATGGGCCGTTGTCGGCGGCACTGTTCGCCGAGCGCATTCGTGCCGGCGAAGCGGTGGGTGTGCGCGGACCCGTGGGCGATTTCGTCCTCGACGGGGAAAGCGCGCGACCGTTGGTGTTCGCGGCCTGCGACACGGGCTTCGGCCCGATCAAGAGTCTGATCGAGCACGCGATGGCGAGCGAGCACGTCGAGTCGTTTGCGCTGCATTGGCTCGCCACGCGCAGCGACGGTCATTACCTGGATAACCAGTGTCGCGCGTGGGCCGCGGCATACGACCAGTTCGCCTACAAGCCACTGGTCGATGCCGATCAGGCGGCCGGCGCACGTCACCTGGTCGACCGGGCCGCGGCCCGGCCCGGCCTCGCAGCGAGCGATGTATTCATCGCCGGCCCGTCGACCTTCGTCTTCGAAGCGGCGCAGGCGTTCATTGCCGCCGGTGTCGCGGCCGAGCAGACGCACACGCTGGCGGTCTGAGTGACAGTTCCGACCACTTTCTCGATGCAGCAGGTCTTTCCGACGATGAGCGACGCACTTAATTTCCTGGTCAAGGCCCGGCCCGACGCGATGGGCCATTACTTCAAGTTCCTGAAGGAGGCTGGCAAGCATCTCGACCCGAAGACGCGCAACCTGATTTCGGTGATCACCAAGGTCCATGCGCAGACCGATCGCGGCTTCCGGCAGTACCTGTCGCGCGCGCTGCGCGAGGGCTGCACGCCGGCCGAGATACTGGATGCGCTGCTGATGGCCTTCCCGGCACTTGGGCTGGCAAAGATCGTGTGGGCGGTCGACATCCTGATCGACATGGATCTGCCCGAGTTCCAGGCCGATGCGATGGGCTTCCCCGGCGCGTGGCACGACGTGATGGCCGCGGCCGACATCGAGGTCGGCACCACGCAGCGCCACGACTGCGACGGGCGCGGACTGTTCGTCCACCGGACCCAGGACGAGTACCGGGTCTACGACAGCCGCTGTCCGCACCAGACCACCAACATCCCGCATCTGGCGCTCGACGGAACGACGCTCACCTGTCCCAAGCACGAGTGGGCTTTCGACATCACGACCGGCGCGTGCATCGCCAAGGGCTCGACGCCGTTGAAACGCTGGAAGACCAGGGTCGAGGGCGGCCGGCTGCTCGCGTACTGGTAGCGACAACGCTTGAGCGGCACCGGCATCCATGGACTACCTGCCCATTTTCATGAAGCTCAGCCGATCGCCCATGCGCGGTGATCGGCGGTGGCGAGGTCGCCGCGCGCAAGGTCGGCCTGCTGCTCGACGCTGGCGCGCGCGTCACGGTGACGGCGCCGGAGCTGTGCGAGCCGCTCGCTGAATTGCTGCGGCAGGGCCGGATCGACTACCGCGCCGAGGCCTTCACGCCGGCCGCGCTGCAAGGCGTGGCGCTCGCGATCGCCGCGACCGACGATCGCACTGTCAACGCCGAAGTCTCGCGCCTGGCGCAATCGCAGCTGCTGCCGGTCAACGTCGTCGACGATCCAGAGTTGTGCTCGTTCATCCTGCCGGCGATCGTCGATCGTTCGCCGGTCGTGGTCGCAGTGTCCACCGGCGGTGCCTCGCCGGTGCTGGCACGCCTGCTGCGGGCGCGCCTGGAGTCGCTCGTGCCGGCGACGTATGGCCAGCTGGCGCAACTCGCGCGGCGCTTTCGCGAGCGTGTCCGAAATGCGCTTGCCGCAACCGGCGCGGCGGCCGTTCTGGGAACGGGTGTTCCAGGGCCCGGTGGCCGAACTCGTGTTCTCGGGGCGGATCGCCGAGGCCGAGCGCGCACTGGAGAGCGAACTGGAGACGACCGCCGGCCGCGGCGCAGATCCCGGCGAGGTGTACCTGGTAGGGGCGGGGCCCGGCAACCCCGATCTGCTGACGTTTGCCGCCATGCGGCTGATGCAGCAGGCCGATGTGGTCCTGTACGACAACCTGGTGTCGCCGGCGATCCTGGATCTCACGCGCCGCGACGCCGAGCGCATCTATGTTGGCAAGCAGCGCGCGCACCACACGATGCGCCAGGAGGAGATCAACGCGCTGCTGGTCCGGCTCGCCCGCACCGGTCGCCGCGTGCTGCGCCTGAAGGGCGGAGATCCGTACGTGTTCGGCCGCGGCGGGGAGGAGATCGAATCACTCGCCGCCAGCGGCATTCGCTTCCAGGTCGTGCCGGGCATCACCGCCGCCTGCGGCGTGGCGGCGTACGCAGGCATCCCGCTGACCCACCGCGACTACGCGCAGTCGTGCGTACTGGTGACCGGCCATCTGAAGGACGGCACGATGAATCTCGACTGGCACGGACTTGCGCGGCCGCGTCAGACCGTAGTGGTCTACATGGGACTGCTGGGCCTCGCGGAATTCTGCGCGGAGCTGATCGCGCATGGTATGCCACGCGACATGCCGGCGGCGGTCGTGCAGCAGGCCACGCTGCCGCAGCAGCGGGTCGTCACCGCCACGCTCGAAGATCTGCCGCAGCGAGCCGCTGCGGCGGACCTGCGGCCGCCGACCCTCGTCATCGTCGGCGACGTCGTCAGGCTGCGCGACAAGCTGTCGTGGTACGAACCGTCTGGCGAGCCGGTGGCGGCTGTGGCGCCGGGTGAGGAGACGCGATCGGTTTAGGGTCTGTAGGCCACGCTCACGTCGCGTCCAAGGCCGCTATTCGCGCGAGAGTCTTGATTGCAGCAGGCCGCGGGCCGCGTGCCTCACGTCGGGCGAGGAGAAGCGGAAGGCTGCGCGATCCAGCAGGTAGTGGATGAAGCTGGTCGCGAAGCCCAGGGCCAGCAACGCCGGCACGAAGGGTGAGGAGCGCAGCCACCACGCCACCTCGCCGAAGATGCGATCGGCGTACACGTATTCGTCGGCCACCGCCTCCACCTCCAGTACCGGCAGCAGCAGCGCGGAGATGACGGCGAGCACGAGCAGCACGGCCCAGCCGCGCCGATTGATCGGCGCCAGCAGCCGTTGCAAGTGCGTGCGGGGCTCCTCGGCCCCACCCGAAGCCGCGAGCGAGGCGAGTCCCATCGCGGCGCTCCAATGCTGCACGCTCCACAGCACGATGAACAGGAAGGGGTCGCGCGCCAGGAAGGCGAAGAGCACCATGGCCGAGATGCCGAGGACATAGGCCACGCGCGGCAGCGATGGGCGCTGCGAACGCAGTTCGACGCGCAGCATCAGGGCGGTCAGGATTACGACGAGGACGATGCCGACATCGCTTATCGTGCGCGCGAACAGGTCCGACCCGACTGCTCCCAGCAGCGGATCGATCCAGCGGTCCTGGAAGGCGATCGATCCAGCGAGGGCCTCTGCCACCACGACGAAACCGCCGCCCACGACGAGAGAAAACCACCGATCGAGCCGTCGCGTGCTCGGCTCCGACGCGCGTCCGGCGCGCGCGCGGTACAGGCTGAGCAACCCGAAGTGCTGGGCGGCAAAGTGGTAACTCACCAGCAAGTAGTTCAGGACGGCGAGCCAGATCACGCGCTCGGTCAACGGCACTGGCAGCACGCTCTCGGGAGCCAGCAGCAGGCCGAAACAGGCCATGACGATAGCTATCGGGGCCAGGACGAAGCGCAGCCACTGCTTGGCGAGCAGTGGACGGTACGCCGGGGTCGCGTAGGCCAGCCAGGCCGAAGAGACTCGGTGGCCGAACCACAAAGGCACCGCGAGGGCGAAGAAAAGGCCGTCCACCGGGCTGACGCGCACGTCGTCATGTCCCCGCGCCAGCAGAAGGACCAGGGGTGCCAACCACAGCGCATTCAGGATCCAAACGAGATCCCAGGCCGGGCTCTTGATCCAGCGCATCGGAGCAGAACGAAGCGCATCGGTGCGGTTTGATGTTTCCCCGACCTCTTTATCGGCGCAGGTCGACGCAAGGAAGATTTGGTGCATAAGTCGCATCGCGCGTCGCTATTGAAGACCGAGCTGCATTTTCACTGTTAGGGGAGGCGAGAGCTATGAAATTCGCGAGCTCCATGAGACCCGCCGCGTCGTTGTTCTCGTGGAAGCCGCAAGCGCTCCTCTGCCACGAGAGGCAGCTGATTGCAGGAACTTCAAGAACCTGCAGGTTCAGTGAGACCCGGCGAGTTGCTGCGTGGCACGTTTCACGTTCTCGGCGCCGCCCTTGCGCCAGCCAGCGAGCAATTCGGACGCGCGCTGTTCCCAGATTCGCCTGCTGCCGTCCACGGCGCGCTCCAGCCGGTCGAAATCGAGCCCGCCCGATTCCGTGCGGCATGCCTCCGCCAGTTCGGGCGCCATTGCGCGCCGCAGGCCATCGAAGTTGGCCTGCCAGAAGAGCAGGGAACGGGTGGCGGTGCGGGCCGTCAGGCGGGGCAGCGTGACCAGGCAATCGGCCAGCAGGTCGCGCACCGCGCGAATCACGACCTCCGTGCGCCGGTCGCTGACATCCAGAAGCATTTCCTCCCACTCTGCCCCGAGCAGGTGCCCGGCGTGCAGTTCGCCCAATTCATGCAGCACCAGAGTTTCCGCCTCGCCGGCGGCCATCGCGACCACGGCGGCCTCGACATCGGCGTCGGCGCCATAGGCGCGCAGCGCCAGTGCAAAGACGTTGTCGCGGGGTCCGCGCAGTGCAGTCTCGGTCCGAGTCCACAGCCAGCGGCGCAGCGCGTCGCTGCGGATCAGGATCGTGTTGTTACGGCTGACCGCCGGGGCCGCGGTGATGCCGCGCGCCAGTTCGGCTCCGGCCACGATCACCCGCACGCCGTCGCGCAGCTGGTCGGATTCGCACCGCGCCAGGAAGAACATTGGTGCCCCGAACAGGCCGAGGCCGGCGCCATAGACCAGGCCGATCGGCTGCAGCTCGCGGTTCGCGCTGGCCTCGTCGAAGGGGTCGATCCCGCCCGCCAGCGGCAGGTCGGCGTAGGTGGCGGCCCCCTGGTCCCGCAGTGCGTCCCACTGTTGTTCGCGCTGCGAAATCCACTCGCTCAGGCGGCCGCGGTCCGGCGCGGCGCCGAGCGGCAGTCCGGTCGACCACCGGAAGTACTCGCGCATCCCGAGCAGGTAAGTGCAGAGCGATTTCTCGCGCGCGTGCAACGCGTCGCCCAGATCAGAGTTGAACTGAACGGCAGTGGCGAGGGTGTCGTGCTCATGGCTACGCGTACCCGCCGCTGCCACGGGCGAGCCGGCGGGCGTCACTCGACGTAGCGCCGCGTCTCGCGGCGCCGTCCGGGGCGGGACTTCTGGATGATCACGCCGCGCACGCAGGCCAGATCCGCCAGTTCGTACTCGGGGTGACCCGGCTGCAGGGCGAGCAGGCGCCAGCCCGGACCCTGCTGGTGCAGACAGCGGAAGACGAGCTCCCCGCCCGCTTCGGCGAGGACATAGGAGCCGTGCCGGGCGAGGCCTTCGGGCTCGACGATCACTATGTCGCCTTCGACGAACTCCGGCGCCATCGAATCGCCGAGTACCATCAGCGCGAACGCTTCGCCGGACCCGCAGAGGCTGTCGCCGACCTCAGTGTCGCGTGCCGGGTGGATCGGAATCATCGTTCCTGGGCCGGGTTGCTTGGAAGTTGCCATCCACTGGACCGTGTCGGTGGGTACTTCGGCCGCTAATGCACGGGCCGGCGCGCGAACCGCCACCCCCAGCCTGGGATGCCCGGCGATTCTGCAAGCCCGGCGGCACCCGCAGAATCACCCATGCGGGTAGCCGACGCCAATCCTATCAAGCAATGTACGGGCCCGCCGACATGACCGCTAATACTGACCCTTCGCAAGAGCATGAGAGCGCCGCTGCGCTACAAAGACAAGAACCTGTCATGAGGAGATGTAAGTGAACTACGACAAGGAACTGGACGCGCGCGGCCTCGCATGCCCGCTGCCCATCGTGAAGACGCGCAAGGCGCTCAACGAACTGACCACCGGCCAGGTGCTGAAGGTGATGGCCACCGACTCGGGCTCGGTCGCCGACATGAAGGCGTTCTCCGAGCAGACGGGCAACGAACTGCTGGCGTCCTCGCAGGAGGCTGGCATGTACCTTTTCTATCTGAAGCGGCGCTAGGCGCAGCAGCGGTGCCGGGCGCAGCGACACCACGTCCTGCGGCCCGGCTGCGGCATGTGCGGCGCGCATCCTGTGCACCGTCGAATCCAAGGCAAGAGGCAACATGAGTGCAAAGAAAATGGCGTTGATCGCCACCAAGGGAACCCTGGACTGGGCCTACCCGCCGTTCATCCTGGCCTCGACTGCGGCCTCCCTCGGCTACGAGGTGCAGATCTTCTTCACCTTCTATGGCCTGCAACTGCTGCGCAAGGACCTCTCGCACATCAAGATCAGTCCGCTGGCCAATCCGGCGATGCCGATGCCGGTGCCGATGCCGGTGCTGGTGCAGGCTCTGCCTGGCATGGAGTCGATGGCGACGATGATGATGCGCAACAAGATGAAGAAGAAGGGCGTCGCGTCTCTGGAGGAATTGCGTGAGATCTGCATCGAGTCGGACGTGAAGCTGATCGGCTGCCAGATGACGGTCGACCTCTTCGACTTCAAGCAGTCCGACTTCATCGAGCAGACCCAGTTCGGCGGTGCGGCGATGTTTCTGGGCTTTGCCGGCGACGCCGACATCAGCCTGTATATCTGAGTTGACCTTCCGCCGCCGGCGCGGCGGCAGTACGGTTTGACGGCCCGGCCCAACCCGGGCATGATGCGCGCCGCTGCATACATGCGGATATGCGCATATGAGTGTAAAAGCGGAAGATCAGGATCTCGAAAAACTGTTCGAGTCGGTGTCTGGTTTCTTCGGACTGCTGGCGGAGCCGACACGGCTGAAGATCCTGAATGCGCTCTGTGGCAGCGAGCGCAGCGTGGGCGACGTGGTGCAGCGGGTGGGATCGACCCAGACCACCGTCTCGCGGCACCTGAACCTGATGTATGCAAAGGGCGTGCTGCAGCGGCGGCGTGAGGGGCAGCAGACGTTTTACTCAGTCAGTGAACCGGCGATCGTGGAACTCTGCCGGACCGTGTGCGTCCACATCGCGAGCGCGGCTGACGGGCGGGCAGTGACCAGTCGGACACTGCGGCGGTTCATGCCGGACGCCTAGGCGTCCGGACGGAAGCGGATAGAAGGCACAGGAGACGAGCGCATGTCGCAACAACAGCGGCCGGCCCCGGGGCGTGTCATCCCGGCACCGGAAAACCACGTGACACCAGAGCAGTACGCGCAGGCGAGAACCGGCCGGCGCGGATTCATGCAGCAGGCGGCGCTCGCGACCGGCGGGATTCTGGCGGCGGCAGTGGGTGCGCCGGCGCTCGGACAGACGGCGAAGGCTGCCGCCGCAGCGGAACCACCGCATCTGCCGTCGTGGACTCGCAGCCTGGGCCCGGGCGTCGCAGTGACCGGCTACGGCCTGCCCTCCAAGTTCGAGAGCGCCGTGCAGCGCCGCCAAAGCCCGGGACTGACTCGTACGCCGCAGTCTTCGGTCAGCTTCACGCCGCTGCAGAACCTGTTCGGCATCATCACGCCGAGTGGCGTTCACTTCGAGCGGCATCACTCCGGGGTCGCGGAGATCAATCCGCATGACCATCGGCTGATGATCCACGGGTTGGTCCAGCGCCCGCTGATCCTGTCGATGGACGACATCCTGCGCTTTCCGTCGGTGTCGCGGATGCACTTCATCGAGTGCGGGGCGAACAGCGGCATGGAGTGGGGCAATGTGGCAGTGCCCACGGTGCAGTACACGCACGGCATGCTGGCGTGCAGCGAGTTCACCGGCGTGCTGTTGTCGACGCTCCTCGAGGAGGTCGGCTACGACAAGGCGCGCGGCAAGTACATCCTGGCCGAGGGCGCCGATGGCTCGGCCCTGACACGCACTATTCCGGTGGAGTTCGCGCTCGACGATGTCATGGTCGTCTACGGCCAGAACGGCGAGATGCTGCGTCCGGAAAACGGCTATCCGCTGCGGTTGCTGGTGCCGGGTGTGCAGGGCGTGTCGAGCGTCAAGTGGCTGCGCCGTCTCGAGGTTGGTGACAAGCCGTGGAACACGCGCGAGGAATCGCTGCACTACGTCGACCTGTTGCCGGACGGAACGCACCGGCAGTACTCCGGGGTACAGGAGGTCAAGTCGGTCATCACCACGCCGTCCGGCGGGCAGAAGCTGACGACCAAGGGCTTCTACGAGATCAGCGGCCTGGCGTGGTCGGGCCGCGGCAAGATCCGGCGCGTCGACGTGTCGACGGACGGCGGACGCAACTGGCGCACCGCCGTGCTGCAGGATCCGGTGATGACGAAGTGCCTGACGCGCTTCCGGATCGACTGGAACTGGGACGGCAGCCCGGCCTACCTGCAGAGCCGCGCGGTCGACGACACCGGACATGTGCAACCGGCGATATCGGCACTGCGCGCGGTGCGCGGAACGCGGTCGATCTATCACAACAATGCAATCAAGACCTGGGCAGTGCAGCCCAACGGGGAGGTGTGGAATGTCCAGGTCGCGTAAGGCATTCGGGGCCGCCGTGGTTGCGGCAACCCTGGTGGCGGTGGCCTCCGCCTTTGCGCAGGGCGGCGATCGCCTGCGATTCGGCTTCGGCGTGCCCGCGACGCCGCAGGACATCGCGACCTGGGACATCGACATGCGCCCCGATGGCCACGGCGTCAAGAAGGGGCGCGGTACCGTGCAGCAGGGCCAGGCCGTCTATGACGCCAAGTGTGCCGTGTGCCACGGCACATTCGGCGAGAGCAACAGTTACCTGGTCATCGCCGGCGGGGTCGAACCAGAGGACCTGAAGACCGGCCGCGCGGCGGGCCTGAAGTCGGGTGAGGTGCGCACGGTGGGCACCAAGCTCAACTACGCCACCACGTTGTGGGACTACATCTACCGTGCCATGCCGTGGACCGCGCCGCAGTCGCTGACGATCGACGAGAACTATGCCGTCACGGCCTATGTGCTGCACCTCAACGAAATCGTGCCGGCCGACTTCGAACTCAACGACCAGACCATCCTGACGGTCCAGATGCCGAACCGCAACGGCTTCACCACCCATCACGGCATGGGTAGCGTCAAGGGGAAGCCCGATGTGCAGGGAACGCTGTGCATGAAGGACTGCGCCGGCCCGGTGAAGGTGACGTCCACGCTGCCGGAATACGCTCGAAATGCACACGGGAACCTCGCCGAACAGAAGCGCGACATGGGCCCGTTCCGCGGCATCGATACGCGGATCTACGAGCCCGGTGGCGCGCGGGTGGCAGTAGCCGACACCGAGGGCAAGGCGCCCGCACAGGGCGGCATCGATGCGCAGGAACTGATCACGCGCAACGCCTGCGTGGTCTGCCATGCCGTCAATGCCCGGATCGTGGGTCCCTCCTTCGCGGAGATCAGCGCCCGCTACACCTCCCGCTACGCGGTCCGCGCCGAGGCCGAGACCTTGCTGGTGAACAAGATCAAGGCTGGCGGCTCGGGAGTCTGGGGGGCGGTTCCGATGCCGCCCCAGTCGAACGTCAAGGATGAGGAGATGAAGACCATCGTGAAGTGGATCTTCACGCTTACCCAGTAGGGCTACCAATATGGGTAGCATCGCCATCGAGCGCTTGGTCAATTGATGCTTTTGTTGTACATATCCTTGCAAATCCATTTGGCCGCGAGCGGCCACCCAATAAGGAGACTGAAATGGCAGAGAACCGTCGCGAATTCATCAAGATGACCGGCGTCCTCGGGCTGATGGCGGCGGCGGGCCTGATCACCGCCGAGCAGGCAGCCGCGCAGCAGAACTGGAACAAGGCCGCGTTCGAGGGCAAGGCCATGAATGATGTCGTCAAGGCGCTTGGCGGCACCAGCGTCGCTCCCAGCGGCGACATCGCGATCAACGCGCCGGACATCGCCGAGAACGGGGCGGTCGTGCCCGTCGGTGTGACCAGCAAGATTCCGAACACGCAGGGTGTTTACATCCTGGTCGACAAGAACCCCAGTGCACTGGCGGCAGGGTTCACGATCCCGCCCGGCACCGAAGCCAATGTCGCGACGCGTATCAAGATGGGTCAGACGTCGAACGTGCATGCCGTCGTCAAGGCCGGCGACAAGTTCTACGTCGCCACCAAGGAAGTCAAGGTCACGCTGGGCGGCTGCGGCGGCTGATCGCTGCGCGCTTAACTGAATCACTGAAAAACTAGGAGAGACGAATGCCCGATCCGATGAGAATCCGTGCCACTGCGCAGGGAGACGAGGTCGATGTGCGCGTGCTGATGAGCCACGAGATGGAGACCGGCCAGCGCAAGGACTCGAGCGGCAAGCTTGTGCCGGCGCACTTCATTGCCACCGTCACCGTGACCCATGCCGGCAAGACCGTGCTGGCGGCCGAATGGGGCCCGGCGGTTTCGAAGAACCCTTACCTGCAGTTCAAGTTCAAGGGCGGCAAGAAGGGCGACGAGATCACGGTGACCTGGGTCGACAACAAGGGCGAAACCCGGACCGACAAGGCGACGATCGGCTGACGGCAAGGGCGGGGCCAGATGCGACTGATGACCTTTTTCGCGATCGCTGTCACTGCGGTCGCGGCTATGGTTGGCTGCACGTCAACCAGCGGCTCTCGAAACGAAGCCAGTGCCGGCGCCGCCGCCAACACGCCTGTAAAGGTGGTTTACCACGTCAATCAAGGCAATGCGCAGGCACTGGACGCACTGCGGAACATTCGCAACCACCTGTCAGCGGACCCGACAGCGAAGATCGTCGTCGTGACCCATTCGGGCGGCATCAACTTCCTGCTCGACGGCGCAAAGGACAGCAATGGCGCTCCGTTCGACGCGACAGTTCAGGAACTCAAGGCCAAGGGTGTTGATTTCCGCGTCTGCCGCTTCACGCTGGAGCGCAACAAGATCGACCCTGCCAAGGTGATACCCGAGGCGACGATCGTGCCTTCGGGCGTGGCCGAAGTGTCCAGATTGCAGTTTCGTGAAGGCTATTCATATCTCAAGCCCTGAGCCGGAACCAGGGTTTGCGTGATCAAGAGCTTCCGCAGAGGAGCAATTGGGCAGCAACTACAGCCAGGAGGCAGAAACTCATGAGTAGGCAGACATGGGCCACAACCGTGGCCGGAATGATCCTGAGCGTCGCGAGCGTCAGCGCGCATGCCCAGGGGAGCGCCGCGGAAGGCATCGCGCGCTATCGCGAGATGCTGCAGGATGGCAACCCTGCGGAGCTCACGGTCGCGCGAGGCGAAGAGTTGTGGAAGACCAAGCGCGGGCCGAAGAACGTGTCGCTCGAACAGTGCGACCTCGGACTCGGCGCCGGTGTAGTCAAGGGCGCGTACGCGCAGATGCCGCGTTACTTCGCGGACGCCGACCAGGTGATGGATTTTGAATCGCGGGCCGTCTGGTGCATGGTCAACCTGCAGGGCATGGACCGGGCTGCGATCACGAAGAGCCCCTATTCCGGTGCCGGGCAGCGGCAGACGGATGTCGAGGCGCTGGCTGCGTACGCGGTCGAGATGTCGCGCGGCATGCCGGTCAGCATCCCGCAAAGCCATCCCAAGGAGAAGGCTTCCTTCGACCGCGGCCGCCAGGCGTTCTACATGCGCGGTGGGCCATACGACTTTTCCTGCGCTACTTGCCACGGAGTGAACAACCAGCGCATCCGCCTGCAGGACCTGCCCAACATCTCGGGCAACAAGCAGGACGCCGACCGCGCGTTCACGACCTGGCCCGCCTATCGGGTGTCGCAGGGCGCGCTGCGGACGATGCAGTGGCGCCTGTACGACTGCTTCCGACAACAGCGTTTCCCGGAGTTGGTTTTCCTGTCGCCGACTTCGATCGATCTGATCACCTTCCTTGGCGTCAACGCCAACGGCGCGAAGATGGACGCGCCGGCCATCAAGCGCTGAGGAGATGACGATGAAGAACAAAGCGATACTCGGGTTCGCCGGCCTCGCGATGCTTGCAGGCTGCGCCACTTATGTCGCACCGACCAAGGAAGAGTCGATGCAGGCGGTCAAGTCCTCGTTCAAGGAGCGCGGACCGGCCAAGTTGGACCGCTTGAACCAGACCGAGATCCAGGCCGTCTGCTCCGATGCCCAGATGATGGGCAAGGAAGTGCCGAAGGCCGAGCGTGAAGCCCTCGAGAAAAAGACGCTGGCCACGATCAAGTACCCGGCCGACGGCAAGTACCTGGGCGACTTCAAGCAGGGTGAGCGCATCGCGCAGTCCGGCGTCGGCATGCAGTGGAGTGACAGCGACAAGACGGTCAACGGTGGCAACTGCTACGCCTGCCATCAGATCAGTGCGGCCGAGGTCTCGTTCGGGAACATCGGTCCGTCGCTTAAAGGCTACGGCAAGCTGCGGGGCAACAGCGAGGCGGTCGTCAAGTACACGTGGGGCAAGATCTGGAACACGCACGCGTACAACCTGTGCTCGCAGATGCCACGTTACGGTGACGCCGGCATCCTGTCGGAAGCACAGATCAAGGACGTTATGGCGCTGTTGCTGGACCCGAACTCACCGGTCAACAAGTAACTCGATGTGCCCGGGCGGCCGCATGGCGGCCGCCTTTTTTTTGCCCGCATGCACGCGTCCGCGCCAGTCGCGCCCTCAAAGATCGTTCGGCCTGATCCGCTTCGCCGCAGTCTGCTCATCGGTGCACTGGCGGTGCCGTTGGGCGCGTGGGCCGCTGCCGCGCGCGTGCGGTGGACTGATATCGAACTGATCAACGGCACGCGTCTTTCGGCCGCCGAGCTGGGCGCCAATGCGGTCGTGGCCCAGATCTGGGCCTCGTGGTGCCCGTTTTGCGGCGCGCAGAATCCGCACGTGCAGAAGCTCTATAACGAATACGGCTCGCGCGACCTGCGCATCATCGCGTTTTCGATCGACAAGACGGTGACCGCGGCGCGCGAGTACGTGGAAAAGCGCGGCTACACCTTTCCGGTGGCGATGGCGACGCCGCAGGTCGAGGCATGGTTCGGCAAGCGGCGTACGCTGCCCGAAACCTATGTCGTGAATCGCGATGGCGAAGTGGTGTTCACCCACCAGGGCGAGATGTTCCCGGAGGACATCGCTGCGCTGGCCCGCTTCGCCGGGAAATAGACAAGACAAGAACGCTTGAGGGAGAAACAGATGTCGATGGACCGTCGTGAGTTTCTGCAAGTGCTGGCGATAGCGGCTGCCGCCGGCATGCCGCTGTCGTCACGAGATGCGCTGGCAGCGACACCCGCAAGTGCCAAGATGTACGAACTTCCGCGCTTCGGCAACGTGCATCTGCTGCATTTCACCGACTGCCACGCGCAGTTGATGCCGATCTACTTTCGCGAGCCGAGCGTAAACCTGGGCTTCGGTCCTTCGCGTGGACAGCCGCCGCATCTGGTCGGCGAGCACCTGCTGAAGCACTTCAGCATTGCACGCAACACCCCGGAGGCCCACGCCTTCACCTTCCTCGATTTTGTAGAGGCGGCGAAGACCTACGGCAAAGTCGGCGGTTTTGCGCATCTGTCGACGCTGGTCAAACGGCTGAAGGCGGGCCGACCTGGCGCGCTGCTGCTCGACGGGGGCGACACCTGGCAGGGTTCGGCGACGTCGCTCTGGACCAACGCGCAGGACATGGTCGATGCGTGCAAGCTGCTTGGCGTCGACGTGATGACCGCGCACTGGGAGATGACCTACGGCCAGAAGCGCGTGCAGGAGATCGTCGACAAGGACTTCAAGGGCAGGATCGACTTCGTCGCGCAGAACATCAAGACCACCGACTTCGGTGACCAGGTGTTTTCGCCATACACGCTGAAGGAAATGAACGGCGTCAAGGTGGCGGTCATCGGCCAGGCTTTTCCGTACACGCCGATCGCCAACCCGCGCTACCTCGTTCCGGAATGGAGCTTCGGCATCCAGGACGAGAACATGCAGAAGATGGTCGACGAGGTGCGCGGCAAGGGCGCGCAGGTCGTCGTCGTGCTCTCGCACAACGGCATGGACGTGGACCTGAAGATGGCGTCGCGCGTGCGCGGCATCGATGCCATCCTCGGCGGCCATACGCACGATGGCGTGCCGCAGCCCTCGCTGGTGAAGAACGCCGGCGGCACGACGCTGGTGACCAATGCCGGCAGCAACGGTAAGTTCCTGGCGGTGCTGGACTTCGACGTGAAGGGCGGCAAACCAGTCGACTTCCGCTACAAGCTGCTACCGGTGTTCTCCAACGTTCTGCCGGCCGACCCGGAGATGGACGCCTTCATCAGGAAGGTGCGCGCGCCGTACGAGGGCAAGCTCACCGAGAAGCTCGCCACGACCGAGGGCCTGCTGTACCGGCGCGGCAATTTCAATGGCACCTTCGACCAGCTGATCCTCGACGCGATGCTGGCAGTGAAGGGCGCCGAGATCGGGTTCTCGCCCGGCTTCCGCTGGGGCACTAGCCTGCTGCCGGGACAGGCCATCACGATGGAACACCTGATGGACCAGACGGCTGTTACGTATCCGTACTCGACGGTGAGCGACATGACCGGTGAAATGATCAAGACCGTCCTGGAAGACGTGGCAGACAATCTTTTCAACCCGGATCCGTACCTGCAGCAGGGTGGCGACATGGTGCGCGTTGGCGGGCTGCAGTACGCGATCGATCCGGCCGGTGCGATGGGCGGCCGCATCAGCGACATGCTGTTGAACGGCAAACCGATCGAACCCGGCAAGACCTACAAGGTCGCCGGGTGGGCACCGGTCGCGGAAGGTGCGAAGGGCGAGCCGATCTGGGACGTGGTCGCCACCTACCTGCGCGCCCAGAAGGTCGTCAAGCCGGTCAAGCTGAATACGCCGGCCATCAAGGGCGTGGCGGGCAACCCCGGCATCGCCTGACGGGAATCAAGTGCGCCGCCGCCTCGCGCTGCAGGCGCTCGCTGCCCTGGCCTTCGTTCCGGTGGCGCGCGCGGCCGGCGAGGCGGTGCTCCCGCCGATCGACGACCTGCGCTCGCTCGCCGCGGAAGTCGCACGAACCCGCGTCCCGGTCATCGTGCTGTTCAGCACGCCGGGCTGCCCCTTTTGCCGGGAAGTGCGACAGAACTACCTCGCGCCGCGACTCGCAGAACAGCAGCAGCGCTCCAGGCCCGAGTACCTTCTGCGCGAAGTCGACATCACCAGCCGCCGGCCGATCGGCGCGATCGACGGCCGCCCGCTGACCGAGGCGCAGTTCGCGGACCGTTACGGCGTCGGACTGGTACCCGTCCTGATCGCGTTCGACGCGCAATGGCGCCCGCTCGGCGAACCGCTCGTCGGGCTCGATCGCTCCGGGTTTTACGAGGCTTACCTCGACCGGCTGATCTCAGGCGCGCTCGGCGTAAAAGCCGGCCGCTGATCGTCGGCCGGTGCGCGGCCCGGTGCCGAACGGCAGCTCCACCGGACCTTTCCTGCGTTACCGTATCGGCACACGCAAGGAGATCGACTATGCGACGTCCGTGCATTGTGCTGGCCCTCGGACTGCTCTGCCTGCCGACCTGGGCCATGGCTCAGGTGACGGTGAAGGAGTCGAGCACCTCACCGGCCGTGTCGAAGTTCGTGATGGGCACGCGGCTCGGTTACATCACGTGCAGCGACAAGTACAAGGCCTACCTCGAGAAGTGGGAGCTGTACGCACTGGTCACCGAAGGGCAACGTGAGCCGCAGGGAACGCCGCCCGCGGACAGCGAGGTGGCTGATTGCGTGCACCAGACCGCCTTGCGCGGCAGCGCGCTCTACAAGGACGCCCTGCAGGGCGCGACCACCCCGAAAGCGAAGTCCGCCTTCAGCGAATACATGGTCGCGTGGGACGCCGCCCTGAAGGGCATACGCAAGCCCGAGCGCGAAACGGTCCAGCAGTACCGGGCGCGGCAGAAGCAGGTCGAAACCAAACTGAACGGCCTGCAGATGAAGCTCGAGGCTGCGGTGCCTGGCGCCTGAGTCCGCCGCGTGTTGCTCGATCGCTGAGGGGCGGGGGACGTCAACGCGCGCTGCCCCAGCGGTACCGTAAACGCGCGGGCGACGTGAATATGCCGTAGCGTCGTCGGCCGCGCCGGCGGTAGTTTCTGCCCCATCGAAGCTGACTATCGCGGGGGCACGCATGGTTGAGCCATTGCCGACGGGGTATCACGGAGTCCTGCTGCAATGGGCGTTTGGCGCCCTGGTCGTCGTGCTCTACGCGCGCGACCGCTTTGACAGTCCGCAGTCCAACCGGGCCACGACGACCTTCACCCGCTACTGGGTCGCCCGCCTCGGCTACATCGCATCGATGCTCGCGCTGTTTCTCGTGCTCGGCGGCGCGTTGCGCGATGTCGACCTCCAGATGCTGTGGGATTTCCTGCAGGTGCCTGGCACAGTGAAGAATGCGGATCGCATGCCCGGACCCCTGGTGGCTGCGCTGCTGCTGACGGCGATGCTCCCGAGCTTCCCGTTCCTGACGCGGATCGACGAAGCGGTGAAGAAGTGGTTCCAGCGGGTGGGCAACATCCCATTCGAGGCTCGCCTGCTGAGCGGTCAACTGCAGAACGCGGACTTCCGGCCGTCCGCGGAAATGCTCGCGAGAATCGAACCGCACCTTACCGACCTTGGTGTGGACCCCGCCTGGCTGGAAGACGGTCCCGCCACGGTAAGGCATCGGTGGACACGCGCGGCGGTGCTGTGGACTCTGGTGCAGGACTGGACCAAAGCGCGCGGCTACTCGCGCTATGTGTCGCAGCGGCAGGCGCAGTTCGACGATATCCGCGCGCGCCTCGAGTCACTGGGACCGATGCTGGACGACGCCTCGCTGCGCGAAATCGAGTCGCCGGCGGACGCGCGCTCGGCGAAGGCGCTGCAGCGCAAGGTCCGGAAGGACGTGGACCAGCTGTACGAGGCCGTCTTCGATTTCGTCAGCAGCGGCGTACTTGACCGCGAGTGGAATCTTTCCCAGCGCAACACGGCGCTCGCAAAGCTCGGATTCAGCGGCTTGCCGGATGCACGCGGCAGCCTGAGCCTGAACGAAGTGGCGCTCGTCGCCGGACTGATCTTCCTGGCGATGGTGCTGGCGGCGCTGATCACACGCCGGTTCTTCGATCCGACCCCGCTCGCGCCCAACCTGCGCGTGCTGGTCATGGTGCCGATCATCTATACCGTGGCGATTGTGGCGGCGCTGTATCCGAAGTCTGTCTGGGCGTTTGCGGACGTCACGCGCGTCGGGCACCGACCCTACGCTGCGTACCTGCTGTCCGGCGTGATGGCGGCTGGGGCGGCGTTCATGATCTCGCTGCTGTTCCGCTATCTGTTCGAGGACGCCGGCAACCTGCTGGTGGCGCTCTCCGAGCCCGGCCGATTCGACAAGGCGGTCATCAAGACGCTCGAGCGCTGGCCTTGGTTGCTGATGACGGCGCTGAACACGATTGCGATCGCCTTCGCGGCGGACAACTGGGCGATGCATCCGGAACTTGTACGCGGGCGGCTGCGCATCTACGAATCACTCGGGCTGGCGGCGTGCTTCGCCACATTCCAGTGGATCGTCGTGCAACTGCTGGCGCAGGTCACGACCTTTGGCCCACGATGGTTCGAAGAGGAGTTACGCCTCGTCGCCACTGCGGCGGTCATAGGCGCCTGCGTCGGCTATCGTCGTGCCTCATCTGCATCGAAAGAGGCTGCAAGCCGAGCCCACGCCGTCTGCGGTGATGCCGCAAGTGCGGGCGGCCTGAGCCACAGGAGCGCCGACGCCGATGTGAAGCTGTCGACTCTGTCATGATGGTCGTTGTCTGGAAATTCATGTTCCGACAACGATCACCTTGCTCACTTCGATCCGACGCGCCGGTTACCTGGAAATCTGGGCTGGACTTGCGCTGTCTGCGGTGCTCTGCGGCAGTGTCCTGGCCGCTACGCCGGCGCCGGCGCGCTGCCCGCAGGGCAACGTCGTCGTCGAAGCCGCCGATGCCAGCGACTTCGAGACTGGGTGCCGTGGGGCCGCCGCCGCCGCGCGAGTTCCTCGCAGCCAGCGGACTTGGACACTGGGATTCCCATCGAGATCTCGTTCGTCGACGTCATGCCGGATAGCGTCGCCGGCACTCCAGCAGTCGGCTGTTATGTCAGGGCCAAGAGTCGCATCTACGTGCTTACCTTCGCTCGCTGCCAGCAGCGGCGGCTGACGCATGACGTGACCATCGACCGGCCGGTCCACATGGGGCTGGTCGCGCATGAAGTGGCGCACCGCATCGTCGCCGCCAATGTCAGGCAGGTTCGGCTCAGCACAGTGGCCCAGGAATACATCGCTTACGTCACGATGTACGCGACGATGCCGGAGATCCATCGCCAGCGAGTGCTGAAGCAGATTCCGGGCGACGGGTTCGACTCCGATGTCCAGATCGACCTCACCGTGTACCTGATCGATCCCGTCCGCTTCGGAGCGCAGGCCTACCGGCACTACCTGAAGCCGGGCGTCGGCCGGTCGTTCATCGCGAGGGTGCTCAACGGCCAGGCACTGGTGGAGGATGAAACCCGCTAGGTGGTCAGCAACTGAGGAGGCCGCGGACCTGCTTGGACGCGGGGCGCCGTGTCCAGAATGCAAGTTCGCGTTCGCATCTGCCAGGGGAAGAGGTCTGGTGCGCGCCTGATGCGTAGACTTGAGTTGATGAGTCAGGAATCTTCAAGTGGTTTTGGCGACGCGGCTGCGACCTGGAATCGTCGCTTCGACGGCGAGGAGTTTCTCTTCGGTGTCGAACCCAATCGTTGGCTCCAGGAGCACGCTTCCAGCCTGCCGGCACGAGGCCGCATCTTGTGCGTGGCCGACGGAGAAGGGCGCAACAGCGTGTGGCTGGCACGGCAGGGCTTTGAGGTCGAGGCTTTCGACATCGCGGAAGTCGGCGTAGCCAAGGCGCGCCGACTCGCGGCCCTGCATGGTGCTCAAGTGAAGTTCAGCGTCGCCGACTGCGACAGCTATCCGTGGCCTCAGTCGCACTTTGACGGGGTGGCCGCCATCTTCATTCAGTTCGCCAGCCCGGAACAGCGCAGTCGCCTGTTCGCGCAAATGGTGGCGAGCCTGAAGCCTGGTGGCGTGCTGGTGCTGCAGGGCTACACGCCGAAGCAACTTGACTACGGCACGGGCGGGCCACCGTTCGTGTCGCATCTGTACACGCCCGGGCTGCTGCGCGATGCCTTCGCTGGAATGGACATTCTTGACCTGCGCGAATACGAGGCGGATGTCGCGGAAGGCAGTGGACACTGCGGCCGGTCCGCGTTGATCGGTCTCGTGGCGCGGCGGGGCTGAGCGCCTCCAGCGATGTCCCGCGTCGCGCGTTCCGATGCCCGGCTTGGCAGCCTGCTCGTGGCATTGCAGGTCGCCTTGCTGGCGTGGCTCGCCGTCAAGGGTGTCGCGGGCCTGACCGCCGGCCGGCTGACCTTCGACGCAGTTGCTCTTGCGGTGGCAGGCATCGCGTTGGGGCTCTGGGCGCTTTCAGCCAACCGGCCCGGCAATTTCAACATCCGGCCGGTGCCGCGTTCCGGCGGCGAACTGGTCCAGCACGGCCCCTATCGCTGGATCCGCCATCCGATGTACAGCGCGCTGCTGCTCGTCGGACTTGCTGCTGCGCGCGTGGCAGGCGACGTGGAATCGTGGCTGGTACTCGCAGTGCTTGTCGTTGTACTTGTGATCAAGGCCAACGTCGAGGAGCGCGGCATGATCGAGCGCCACGCAGGCTATCGCGACTACCGAAAGCGCACTCGCCGATTCGTGCCCGGCCTGTACTGAGATCCGCCGAAGGAGTTCCTGGATGCCCTGTGTCATCGAGACGGTGGATTGCCTGGTTTGGCTTCGCCATTGCGACCTGCCACGCCGCGGCGGTGCTCTCTGCCGAGACCTGGGAACTGCAGGCTCGCGCCGGAGTGACGCAGCCGGTACTTGTCGAAGTTCCGGATCAGCCGAAGGTCGCGGTGGTGCTCTTTGCGGGAGGAGACGGCGGTGTCGTGTTTGCGAGCAACGACGTCGTCAGCTATCGAGCCAATTTCCTGCTCCGCTCACGTGCAGATTTCCTCAAGCACGGATTCATCGTGGCCACTTTCGGAGCGCCGTCGGACCGGCCGGCCCCGAACTACCTCGACGACAGGTTCCGCAAGTCGAAAGCGCACGCTGACGACACGCGGTTGGTCGTCGATGCATTGCGCAAGCGCTTCAGTGTCCCGGTGTGGCTCGTCGGAACAAGCCGTGGAACCCTGTCCGCTGCAGCCGCGGGGCTGCAGCTCGGCAAGGCCATTGACGGCGTTGTTCTGACTTCGACGATGGCTGACGTCATCGACCTGCCGATCGACCGCTTCGAGGTGCCCGTGCTCATGGTGCACCACGAGAGAGATGGGTGCAGGGAAACCTACTTTCGAGAGGCAAGGCGCACTGCCGAGAAGATCAAGGCGCCACGCACTGAGTTTGTGGCGTTCAGCGGCGGCAAGGATGAAGGCAAGCCGTGTCAGGCGATGGCCTACCACGGCTTCAATGGCATTGAGCCCGAAGTCGTTGCAGCCATCGCCAAGTGGATCCTCAGACCGTAGGGCCGGCTCTTGAGACGGCTCACGGCTGGGGCTGGTGCGCGGGTGATCTCAGCAAGCGCCTCGGGGTTGAAGCGAAGCGCCCGATGTGGAATCGGGCGCCTCACTCGATCATCCCTCGATGTCTCCGCCCGACTTTGCAAACTGCTCGGCGGCGTCGTGCCCCGCCTTCGCAATCAGGCGTTCCTGTTCGGCAGTGGCGATCGGCATGCTGCCCTCGCCGACAGAGACCAGGCCAAGCCGCTGCGCCTCACGCAGTTCGGCCAGCACTTCGGCGCGGCTGCGCGATGCTCCTTGGGTCTCCGCGACGACATAGCCGCGTTCACCGTAATCGCGATCGCCGCGTGCATACGCTTCACGCATTTCCTGCTTGACCTGTTCGCGGGTGATGGTGGAAGTGAAATTCGCCCAGTCGTTGATGTGCGGATCGGCTGCATCAGCAAGCGCACCGGTCGTGGCCAACACGAGAGATGTGGCAAGAACAAACTTCGATGTCAACATTTTCATGCTCCTAAGGTTGCGCCAAACGGGTTTCGGCGTGGGCGTACTCTGTGCCTCGCTGCATCCAAAGTCCCGTGAGTATTCGGCACTTCGCGTGCGCATTGTCGGAATGATTCCAGCCCGCTTGTTCACACTCCGGCACGACTTCATGTGTGGGTGCCTGAAGCGAAGTTGTGATGTCATGCCCTGAGCTCACGCCATGCCCTCCATCGACTACACACTCGCCGAGGAAGAGATCGAGCTGCAGGCAATTCGCGCGCAGGGCGCGGGCGGGCAGAACGTCAACAAAGTCTCCAATGCGGTCCACCTGCGCTTTGACGTTATGGCGTCGTCGCTGCCGGATGAACTCAAGCAACGGCTGCTGGCACGGCGGGATCAGCGCATCAGTGACGAGGGCGTTATCGTCATCAAGGCGCAGACGCATCGCAGCCTCGAGAAGAATCGGTCTGAAGCACTGGCGCGCCTGCGGGCGATCATCGATGCTGCCGCCGAGATTCCGCGGACCCGCCGGCCGACGCGTCCGACTGTGACATCAAGGCGCAAGCGGGTCGAAAGCAAGGTGCAGCGCGGCCAAGTGAAGGCGCTGCGTCGGCGTGTGGTCGATTGACCGGCGCATCGGACTGCGCCCACGCGAACGCCGAGTCGTGTCTGACAAGTCCCGGCGGGACTCCGGACGTCGCGGTAGGGGCTAACGAAAACCCGGCAAAATCCGCCCTTGGGAAGCGTGGCCGAGCGGTTTAAGGCACCGGTCTTGAAAACCGGCAACGGGGCAACCCGTTCGTGAGTTCGAATCTCACCGCTTCCGCCAGCCGCCTCCGCTGCGGGTAACTTGGCGACGACGCACTCAACAAAAGAAAACCCGCCACGCGGGCGGGTTCGATCGAGCGACCCGATGACTACTGCTTGCGCCGACGCGTGGCTGCCAGACCGGCGAGGCCGAGGCCGAGAAGGGCGAGGGTGCCGGGTTCGGGTACAGACACTCGGACGTTGGTGAAAACGAAGGTCTCGTCGTTGTAGTTGAGGTCTCCGCCGCCAACGAGATCTTCGAACGCAACGTAAACACCTGCAGGAATGGTGGCGTCACCGGCGAAGTCGGTCGAGTAGATGTGGTTAACGCCGTCCGAGTTCATGCTCTTGTCCGAGTACCAAGGTCCTACACCACCGGGACTGAGGTTGACCATCTCGAAGACAATTACGTCACCCGCGGTCACCGCGCCGAGGTTCAGGGCCAGTCCGTACGGAGACGTGTGGTTGTTCAAGCCTTGGATTCCGGTTGGAACGCCGTTTACGAGCATCGTGAGTTCATTTACGTAGGCAGCCGTGCTGCCGTAAAAGTACGCGGTGATGTCTCCAGTAGCAGCGGCGGTGAATGTGTAAAGCACCGGATTTTCGACACCCACATTGGGGTACGGGATCGGACCGGCGTTAACGGCCGGCGGACCGGCTGCAAGTAGTGCGACTGCCATCACGAGTCGCGCCAATGTGGATCTAATCACGTTACGTCTCCTTTGAGTTTCAACAAGTTGGTCCGCACAGTTGATCCGCAAGGACCATGCCATTGGAAGAATGCTCAATAGAAACAATGGGATTCACTAACATGTAGGAGCGGGGCGACGCAGGAATGTAAGGCATTCTGACGCCGAGGATGCTGGCGGCAGCGGACTCATAATCCGTTCGGTCGATAGCTTCGACGTAGACGCCGGGATCCGCTCGTGGCAGCCGAAGCCATGGTCGCGGCCAGACGATGACTGATCTAGTCCGCACGATTAGCGAGTGGTTCATTGAGGCGCCGGCATTTGTTTGGATCATCGCGGCGGTCATCGCCGTTGCCGTGATCGCGCGGGGCAAGCTACGCTACATGTTGCGCCCGGCGTCCCGCCCGTCCCAAGCTCTTGAGGACAGTATCTTTCCTTGTGGCGGACAGACTGGCGTGTCCTGCGCGGATCGCCTGCAAAGCTAGTATTGACGCGGGCCTTCACAGCCACCGCCTCCGCCAGACGACTTCACTGCTCCCGATGACAGCCCGCCTCAGCCTCCAGGGAGTCACCAAGCGCTTTGGCGAGACGCTCGCCAACGACGCGATCTCGCTCGAGGTGATGCCGGGCGAGATCGTCGCCGTGCTCGGCGAAAACGGCGCCGGCAAGAGCACGCTGATGAAGGTCGTCTACGGCGTTGTGCGGCCGGACGAGGGCCGACTCTTCATCGACGGTAATGAGGTCAGCATCGATAGCCCGGCCCGGGCCCGCGCACTCGGCATCTCGATGGTGTTCCAGCACTTCGTGCTGTTCGATTCGCTGACACTCGCGGAAAACGTCGCACTCGGACTGCCGCCCGAGCCGCTCGCCGGGCTCACCGCGCGCATGCTCGAGCTTGCCAAGCGGTACGACCTCGACGTGGATCCGGCCAAGTGCGTGCACGACCTGTCGGTGGGCGAGCGGCAGCGCGTCGAGATATTGCGAGCGCTGATGACCTCGCCGCGGCTGCTGATCCTCGATGAGCCGACCTCCGTGCTGAAGCCGCAGGCGATCGAGCGGTTGTTCGGCACGCTGGAGCAACTGGCGGCGGACGGCGTCAGTGTTCTCTTCATCAGTCACAAGCTCGACGAGATCCGCCGCGTGACGCATCGCTGTATGGTGTTGCGCGGCGGGCGCCTGGTCGCGAACGTCGACCCGCGCCAGGAAACCGAAGCGAGCCTGGCGCGGCTGATGATCGGCGCAGATCCGCCGACCATCGCGGCGCACGATTCGCCGCCGGGCGAGGTTGCGCTCTCCGTCACCGGACTCGACACGACACATGCCGCCGAACGGCAGCACTGGCTACACCAGCTCGATCTCGACTTACGTCGCGGCGAGATTGTCGGCATCGCCGGAGTGTCGGGTAACGGGCAGGCCGCGCTGATGGCCGCCTTGTCCGGCGAGTGGGTCGACGCGAAGGGCTCGATCCGGCTGTTTGGCACCGAAGTGCTGCGCTTGCCGACGCTGCGCCGGCGCGCGCTCGGCCTACGCTACATCCCGGAGGAGCGGCTCGGCCACGGTGCGGTCACCGCGCTGTCGCTGCAGGACAACGTCGTGCTCACGCGCGACACGTTGCGCGCGGGCGGTTTCGTTCACTACGGCGAGGCGCAGCGTCTCGCGGCCGCGCTGATCGAGCGCTTCGACGTGAAGACGACGGGGCCTGACGCGGCGGCGGCGAGCCTGTCCGGCGGCAACCTGCAGAAATTCATCGTCGGGCGTGAGATCGAAGCGCAGCCGCGCGTGCTGCTGGTGAACCAGCCGACCTGGGGCGTCGACGTCGGTGCGGCGGCCGCGATCCACAACGAACTGATCGCGCTGCGCAAGGCGGGCTGCGCGATTCTCGTCGTGTCCGAGGATCTCGATGAGCTGTTCGAACTGAGCGACCGCCTGTTCGTGATTTCGAAGGGGAGGCTCTCGCCCGGTGTGCGGCCAGGCGAGATCGGCGTGCAGGACATCGGTCGCTGGATGTCCGGCCTGTGGCCGCAGCAGGAGATGCCGGCATGAGCGCCGCACGGCCGCTCCGAAGGCGCTCTCGTCCCCCTCGGGGGGACCGCCCGAAGGGCGAGGGGGCGGCATGAGCGCCGCACGGCCGCTCCGAAGGCGCTTGCGTGACTGCCCGCAGGGGGAGGCATGACGCTGCCGTACGTGTTGGTTCCGCGTGCCGTGCCCGCGCGCGCGATGCTGTGGGCCTCGCCGCTGCTGGCCATTGTGCTGACGTTGCTGGCCGGCGCTCTGCTGTTCGCACTGATGGGGCAGGACCCGGCCCAGGGACTGAAGGTGTTCCTGTGGGATCCGCTGGCAACGCGGCGCGGCTGGTCGGAACTGGGACTAAAGGCAACGCCGCTGATCCTCTGTGCGGTCGGACTCGCGGTGTGTTTCCGCGCCAACGTCTGGAACATCGGCGCCGAGGGCCAGCTGATCGCGGGTGCGATCGCTGGCGGCGGCATCGCGCTGCTCGCCACGCGCGACAGCACCCGCATGTTCGTCCCGGCGATTCTCGCCGCCGCCGCGCTCGGTGGTGCCGCATGGGCTGCGATAACCGCGTGGCTGCGCGATCGCTTCAACGCGAACGAGATACTGGTCAGCCTAATGCTGGTCTATGTCGCCCAGCTACTGCTGGCGTGGCTGGTGCAGGGCGTCTGGAAGGATCCGGAGGGCTTCGGCTTCCCGCAGTCAAAGCTTTTCGAGTCGGCGGCGCGCATGCCGATCGTGCTGACGGGCACGCGGCTCAACATCGGTTTCGTGCTGGCGCTGGTGGCGGCCGGGGCGCTGTGGTTGATGCTGGCGCGCATGGTGATCGGTTTCCAGCTGAAGGTGGCCGGCCTTGCGCCACTGGCAGCGCGCTATGCCGGGTTCTCGGAGCGGCGCCTGCTGTGGTTCTCACTGTTGCTGAGCGGCGCGCTGGCGGGCATCGCCGGCGGTGTCGAGGCGACCGGCCCGGTCGGGCAACTGACGCCGACGATCTCGCCGGGCTACGGCTTCGCGGCGATCATCGTCGCGTTCGTTGGACGCCTGCACCCGGTCGGCATCGTCTTTGCGTCCTTCGTGATGGCACTGTTCTACATCGGTGGCGAACTCGCGCAATCGCGACTTGGCCTGCCGTCGGCGCTGACCGGTGTGTACCAGGGGCTGCTGCTGTTCTTCCTGCTCGCCTGCGACACGCTGATCATGTACCGGCCGATGCGCCGCAAGGCGATGGCGGTGGCGGCATGAACGAGGTCGTGGCCCTGGTCGCCGCCACGCTGAGCGCGGGAACGCCCTTGCTGCTCGCGGCCATCGGCATCGTCGTCAGCGAGAAGAGCGGCGTCGTCAATCTCGGTATCGAAGGAGTCATGCTGGTCGCGGCCGTCGCAGGCTTCGGTGCGGCGCACGCGACGGGCATCGCGGAACTCGGTTTCGTTGCCGGAGCCGCGGCCGGAGCAGCGCTGGCACTGCTTTTCGCCGTGCTCACTCTCGGCCTGCTCACCAACCAGTACGCGACGGGACTCGCATTGGCGCTGTTTGGTGCGGGACTGTCGGCCTTTCTCGGCCAGTCATTTCAGGGGGAGAGCCTCGCCGCGCGCGGGGCCGACGGCATACCCGGGCTGCGCGACATCCCGGCGATCGGTCCTGCCCTGTTTGCGCAGCACTGGCTCGTCTACTTCGCGCTGCTGCTGGTCGTTGCGGTCGCCTGGTTCCTGAACCGCACGCGCGCCGGGCTGGTGCTGCGTGCGGTGGGGGAATCGCCGGAGGCGGCACACGCCCTTGGCGTTCCGGTGCGACGCATAAGGATGATGGCACTGGCCTTTGGCGGCGCCTGCGCCGGGCTCGCGGGCGCGTTCCTGTCGATCATCTACACGCCGCTGTGGTCCGAGGGCATGGTGGCAGGACGCGGCTGGATCGCGCTTGCACTGGTCGTGTTCGCCACCTGGCGCCCGGCGCGCGTGCTGTTCGGCGCATATCTGTTCGGTGGCGTGACGATGCTGCAGTTCCACCTGCAGGGCAAGGGCGTGGAAGTGCCGAGCCAGTTGCTGGCGATGACGCCGTACGTCGCGACGATCGTCGTGCTCGCGCTGATCTCGCGTAATCCGCGCTGGATCCGGCTCAACATGCCGGCCTCGCTCGGCAAGACATTCAGCCCCAACACCTGAACACGGCAAGCGACGCTAGCATTGAGAAAGCTCATGTCCGGGAACTCGAGGTTCCGGGGTCGTCCGCAATGCAGACGGCCCGTCGCGACTTTGGTGATCTTCCCGCAATGACGCAGCGGTGTCGGTCCCGAAGGACAACATCGCATATCGCGTCGACGTTGGCCTCAGACGGCTGTACCAGTGGGCAGACTCCAGCTCGCGAGCACGCGCTCGAGCTTCTGATGCTTCCCGGAGAGCCGGATATATAAACGTTCCGACCGACCTCCCTTCGCCCGCGCCAGCGCGACGAGCGAGGCTCGATCCGCGTCCGACCATCCGCGCAGCGGCAACGCCGCGAACAAGGGTGCCAGACGCGTCCACGCCAACCGTTCGCTGCGCGTGAACCCGTGCAGCGAACCGAGTCTGCAGGCGGCGCGTGCCACCGCCTCGGCCTGCTCGCTTGCACCCGAACGACTTTCCGGCGCAAGCGCCGCCAGGAACGCCGCCACGCGCAGGCCGATATTCACCGGCAGCAGCAGTGGCGCGGGTTGGTCTGGATCGAGATCGAGGAAGAGATGATGGTCGGCCAGTCGACGCAGCGTTGCGGAAGTGGAGCGGTAGCCTGGATTGGTCTTCTGCCGTCGAGTTTCGACGGCTGCCAGCTTCAGGGCAGGTCGTGCTCGCGGCCGGAAACCGAGCTTGAAATAGAACCACCATGCGCCCGACTCGATGCCCTCGTCGTTCCCCTGTCCCAGCTGGTAGGGCTCGATGCTGAACGACGTGGCGCCGCTGAATTCGTGCAGCGCGGCGAGCAGGCGGGCGAACGTGTAGGCGGATTCGCCGCCACGAAAGGATTCGAACGTGTTGAACGACACCGCGACGGTACGGCCGAGGAAGTCGGCCTGGTGATAGCCGATCGGCACGCCGTTCTGCAATGTCAGTCCGCCGTAGATGGCGGGCAGGGTGGTGCGGCGTTCGGGCTGCATGCCGACCAGAACGAAAGCCACTCCATGGCCATCGTCGCAGAGCCAAACGTCGCTCTCGTTGCCATAGGCGAAGGCGTCCAGATCGCGATTGCGCGTGAGCATCGCCTCTCGCGCCAGCGTGATCAGCACCTGTGCTTCGCGCGGCGGCATGTGCCGGATCGTGCGCAATCCGCGAACGATTTCGCGTCGTAGGTCAGGGCGCTGATGCCGGAGCGGGGCGGTCTGCCAGGCCCTTGGCGTGCCGCTGTACGCAGCGGTCGTGCGCGTCGGCGTGCCGTCCATGGGCAGCAGTTCGCAACTCGGGTTTATCAGGTCGTAGAACGCTTCGCGCGTGAAGCTGTCGCCCGGCATCACGGCGACGCGGTCGAGCAGGAACGTCGCATCGGTGCGCATGCCGCGGACTGCATCGAGCGCCTTGTAGCCCGGCAGGTGGCATTCGCGCAGGGCGTGATTTTCCAGGCTGCTCATCAATGCGGGCAGGCTCTTGGCGATCGATTCCCCGGCGATGGCGTCGCTGCGGTCGAGCCGCAGCGCATCGGGCCAGCGGCGGGAGAGCCAGTGCGCGGTCGGGTAGAAGAACGGATATCCCATGAGTGTGCCCGCAATGCCGCTGTGCGCGAGCGCGTCCCGGTGCTTCCGCAGGTCACGGCGCCGGGCGAAGTCGCTCAACATCTGCTCGACCTGCTGCAGCACCTCGGCATCGTCGGGGTACGCGCGCATGAAGCACAGGACTTCGTGCAGCCGCCGCACCTGCTCGGCGGTGCGCAGCGTCGTGCGCGCCAGTTCGCGCAGCGCTGCCAGCTTCAGTGCCGCCTGTCCCAGCGTGAAGTCCTCGCGGCGGCGTTCAAGTGTGGTCAGGGCGCGCGCAGACATGTCGATCGGATCCATCGCGTGGGAACGCACGAGTTTGGCACGGCGACGATGACGCGGCCGTGGTGTCGATGAGGCGCAGCGACTTGCGCGGTGCGTAGAATTCCCCGCTTCGCCTGTAACTCAACCTGCGAATTCCCGGAGAACACCAGAATGAACCGGACTTTCTCGCTGCTGTCCGCCGTCGCTGCTGCCACCGTCCTGGCGGCCTGTGGCAAGCCCGAACCCGCTGCGCCCAAAGTCGAACCGGTGCAGCCCGCCAAGCAGGCGGAAGCGCCGAAAGCGGAGCCGCTGAAGGTCGGCTTCGTCTACGTCAGCCCGGTCGGAGACGCCGGCTGGACCTCGCAGCACAACGCGGGCCGGCTGGCGATGGAGAAGGTACTCGGCGACAAGGTGAAGACCGCGTTCGTCGAGAAGGTACCCGAAGGTGCCGATGCAGAGCGCGTGATCCGCGACCTGGCACAGCAGGGCAACACGCTGATCTTCACGACGTCGTTCGGATTCATGAACCCGACGATCAAGGTGGCCGAGGAGTTTCCGAACACGAAGTTCGAGCATGCAACGGGTTACAAGACGTCAGCCAACGTCAACACCTACAATGCACGCTTCTACGAGGGTCGGTATCTCGCCGGCATGGTCGCGGGCAAGATGAGCAAGACCGGGCAGCTGGGCTACGTCGCCGCGTTTCCGATCCCCGAGGTCCTGCAGGGCATCAACGCCTTCGCGCTGGGCGCACGTTCAGTGAATCCCAAGGCGCAGGTGCGCGTCGTCTGGGTCAACAGCTGGTACGACCCGGGCAAGGAACGCGATGCCGCCAACACGCTGATCGGGCAGGGCGCCGACGTGGTGACGCATCACACCGATTCGACCGCTGCGGTCGCTGCGGCTGAGGAGAAAGGCAAGATGGCCGTCGCCTATCACTCGGACATGCGCAAGTTCGGTCCGAACGCGCAGATTGCCGCCGTCACGCACCACTGGGGTGATTACTACACGGCGCGCGCCAGGGCGGTCATGGACGGCACCTGGAAGGTCGCGCCGGTGTGGGGCGGCATCAAGGAGGGCTTCATCAAGCTGGAAGGGCTGTCGGACAAGCTGCCGAAGGAGCTGGTGGATGAAGTGAGGAAGCGCGAGGACGAGATCCGTGCCGGCACGTTTCACCCGTTCACCGGGCCAATCAAGACGAGCGAAGGCAAGGACGTGATCGCCAGCGGGTCGCTGACTGACGAGCAGCTGGGCAAGATGGACTACTACGTGGCCGGCGTGGTCGGCAAAGTCCCGACCGGAGGTAAGTGACCGCGGCGCGCCGGTCACTCGGTGCAAGGATGCTGGCTCCCAATGCGTTCACCGGCCGCGCGTTGCCATCCTTCCGGACCGCTGACGTTCGTTCTCGCCAGTGTCAGCGGCGCGCGCTGGCGCGGCGCGATGGACGCTTCGACCCTGCTCGCTTGGCCGTCGGCTTCGATGACGTCGAAAGCGTGAGTTTGGCGCGCAGCAGCTCAACCATTGCACGTTGTTCGGCGCTGGGCTTGAAACCCTCGATGCGCGGATCGTTCATCAGGCCCTCGACGAGACGCAGCAGTCGCGCGCGGTCATCGCGCGAGGCCAGCAGCTTCGGCAGCGTCGCCAGCGCCTGCTCGGGCGCATGGCGGACGATGACTTCCTGCGCGCCACGCAGCCGGCGCCAGGCGGCCGGCTCCAGCTCGGGCATCAGTCCGGCATAGTCGGCGATCAGCTCCTTGCGCAGGGCCAGCCGCTCGAGTGGCAACGGTTCGCCATGCCGGCCGAGCAGGGTGCCGATGCGCACGGCCGCCGCCGCGTAGCCGCCTTCTTCGATCGACGCCAGTGCCTTGGCGACCACCTCCTTGCTCGCGCTGGCACGCGCGGCGACGTCAGCCGAAGCTGCGCGCTGGTCCTCCGCCATCGTCAGCGCAAACATCGAGCCGAATGTCTGGAAGAACATCGCCTCGCTCGTCGCATCGCGCACCGCGCGGTAGCAGTCCAGCGTGGCGCTGATCAGTTCGGACATGGCTTTCTCGGTCTGCCGCGGCAGCGCCTCGCTCTCCAGTGCCGCACGCTGCTCGCGCACCGCATCGGCCACGGGTCCCAGCCACGCGAACCAGGGGTTGGCGTCGGAAATCGACCAGCGCTCGGCGCGCAGCGGGTGCAGTTCACGCACCAGCTTGGCGCCGGCCTCGTTCGACGTGGCCTGCACCAGTGGGCGCACCAGCAGTTCGTACGCCTTCTGGTTGAAGTCGGACACGCGCTCGACCGCCTCGAACGCCTGCTCGTCCTTGCGCTTGAAGCGGTTCAGTCGCTCGACGATCTCCTCGAGCCGGTGCTCGCGGAACTCGACCTCATACGCTGGTTTGCCGCCCTTGCCGGCGACCTCATTGATCATCATGCCGTACAGGCCCGGCGGAAGCGCTTCGATCGACTTCAGCACCGAGACGATCTGCGCGTGCTCCTTCTTCGCGACCGCGCCGGACACGAAGATGCCGAGATGGCCGGCGCTCTGGTGCAGCAGGCCGACGATGACCTGGCCGCGTGCCTTGATCTCGTCGGTCGAGCCGTAGACATCCGCGACCCAGTTGAACGCCTGCTGCGGCGGCGTGATGTTGTCGCCCATCGACGCGAACAGCACGATAGGCGAACGGATCTCACGCAGGTCGAAGACCTTGCCCGCGCCGGCCGCGGTCTCGCCGCTCCACAGCTTGTTGCCGACGAAGAGGTTCTGTGTGATCCACTCGATCTCTTCGCGGTTCATCAGGTAGAACCCGCCCCACCACCGCTCGAACTCCAGGAAGCGCGGCACCTCGGTGTCGACATTCTTGTAGACGTTGTAGTACTTGTCCCAGTAGGTGTTGGCCGGGTTCAGTCCCTCGAAGTTCTGCACCAGGTAGGCGCCGTCGAACAGGCCCGCGCCCATGTCGGAGGCCAACGACGACATCCAGGTGCCACCGAGCATTCCGCCGGCATAGCGCATCGGGTTATCGCTCGGGCCATCGGCCAGCGCTCCGCCCCAGTACGACATCGGTGCGCCGTTGATGACGATCGGTCCGGTGTCCTCGGGGTGCGAGGCGGCGAGCATCATTGCCGCCCAGCCGCCCTGGCAGTTGCCGACAATCGCCGGCTTCGGGCTCTTCGGATGCAGCTCGCGCACGCGCTCGACGAAGCGGCGCTCGGCCGCGCAGACATCGAGCAGCGTCTGGCCCGGCTCGGGCATCGGGAAGAAAATGACGAAGTACACCGGATGGCCTTCGCGCAGCGCCACGCCGACCTGCGAGTCGTCCTTGAAGCCGCCGATGCCCGGCCCATGTCCGGCGCGCGGATCGATGATCACGTAGGGCCGGCGCTTCGCGTCGACGGTGACGCCTGCGGGAGGCACGATCTTCACCAGCGCGTAGTTGACCGCGCGCTCCAGCGTGCGGCCGTCGAGCACCATCTCGTAGTCGAAGTTCAGCACCGGCGGCAGCCCCGCGCGCGTGTGCTCGAGGTACTGGTTGCCACGCTGGCGCATCGCATCCAGGAACAGGATGCCGCGCTGCATCGAGTCGATGGCATAAGTGCTCCAGTCCCGCATCACGTCGAGCGGCGACACGACGGACGCCATCTCCTGCATGTAATCGTCGCGGACCTTCTTGACGCGCTCGTCGTAGTGCTCCACCGCCTTGCGCACGCGCGCCTGGTAGAGCTGCGCGACCTTGGCAGAGACGTCCATTGACTTGGCCAGGTTCTTGCCGGTGTCCATAGGTTCCTCGCTGATTCGTTCCGACGTGATCGTTACGCCATGATGTGGACGCCGCCGTCCACGTAAACGGTCTCGCCGCTGATGCGGCGTGCGTATGGGGTTGCCAGATAAGCGCAGGCGAAGCCGACATCCATGATGTCGACTAGCTCGCCGAGCGGGGCGCGCTGCGCCGCCTCGGTCAGCAGCAGGTCGAAATCCTTCAGTCCCGACGCGGCGCGGGTCTTCAAGGGTCCGGGCGACATCGCATGCACGCGGATGCGCTGCGGGCCGAGTTCATACGCGAGGTAGCGGCACGAGGCCTCGAGAGCGGCCTTCACGGGGCCCATAACGTTGTAGTTGGGCACCACGCGGTTGGCGCCGTAATAGCTCATCGCGAACATCGAGCCGCCGTCCTTCATCAGTGGCGCGGCCAGCTTCGCCATGCGGATGAACGAATGGCACGACACGTCGATCGCCTTCGCAAAACCCTCGGCCGAGCAGTTCAGTAGCCCGCCCTGAAGGTCATCCTTGGGCGCCCACGCGATCGAGTGCACGAGGATGTCGAGCCGTCCCCACTCGCGCTCGATCGCCTCGAATACTGCTTCCAGCTGCCCCGGCACGCTGACATCGAGCGGCAGGAAAAGCGGCGACTCCAGCTCGGCTGCAAGCGGCTGCACGTAAGGCAGCGACTTCTCGTTGAGGTAGGTCACCGCGACGTCGGCACCGAGTTCACGGAATGCCTTGGCGCAGCCCCACGCAATCGAATGTTCATTCGCTATGCCGACCACGAGCGCCTTGCTGCCGCTCAATACCGGCTGCGGAACCCGCAACGTCATGGGTATCGCTCCATCAGCGCGCCAGCAGCCGTTCGGTGTGGCGCGCGATCATCAGTTCTTCGTTGGTCGGGATCGTCCAGGCAGCCACGCGGCTCGCGGCCGTGCTGACGCGCGGGCCGCCCGACTGATTCGACGCCGCGTCCAGGTCCACGCCCAGCCATGCAGCGGCCTTGCAGATACGTGTGCGGATCTCCGCCGAGTTCTCGCCAACGCCGGCAGTGAACACGATGGCATCGAGGCCGCCAAGCGCGGCGGCAAGTGAGCCCAGTTCCCTGGTGATCCGGTAGACAAAGAGATCGACCGCAAGTTTCGCGCGCGGTTCGGTACTGGCCAGCAGCGAGCGCATGTCGCTGGCGATGCCCGACACGCCGAGCAGGCCGGACTGCTGGTACAGCAGCTTCTCGATCGCTCGCGCATCCATGCCGCGCTCATCCATCAGGTAGAGCACGACGCCGGGATCGAGGTTGCCGGTGCGGGTGCCCATCGGCAGGCCGTCGACCGCCGTGAATCCCATCGTCGACGCGACGCTGCGGCCCGCCTGGAGCGCGCACATGCTGGCGCCGTTGCCCAGGTGCAGTACGACGGTACGGCCCTGCGCCGCCTTCGTGTCGAATTCCGGCAGCACCGAGGCGATGTACTCGTAGCTCAACCCGTGAAAGCCGTAGCGGCGCACACCGGCTTTGTGCATTTCGTATGGCAGCGCGAACATCTGCGCGATCTCGGGATTCGTGCGATGGAAGGCCGTGTCGAAGCACGCCACCTGGGCCACGTCTGGCGCGCGCTGCATCACCGCACGGATCGCGGCGAGGTTATGCGGCTGGTGCAGCGGCGCCAGCGGCACGAATTTGTCGAGCGCGGTCAGCACAGTCTCGTCGACGCGCACGGGTTGCGTGTATTCCATCCCGCCGTGCACGACACGATGTCCGACCCCCACCAGTTGTGCGCCGTCCGAGCGCTCACGCAGGAACGCGAACAGGTGCGCGAGCGCGCCGTCATGCCCCAGCTTCGTCCCGGCTGGCCATGATTTCTCGCTGAGCGTCGCCCCTGCAGCGTCCTTCGCAATGAAGTGCGGTTCGCTGAACAGCGCCTCAATCTGGCCGCGCAGGCGCAGCTGGAGCGCGCCCCCGTTGTGGAAGAACACCGAGAACTTGACGCTCGATGAGCCAGCGTTAAGGACGACGATGGCCTGGTCTGCCATGGTTGCGCTCAGCTCACGGCCTTCTTCAGCGCCTCGCGCCGGGCGTAGGCGACCAGCACGGCGACGGCGCACGATGCCAGCCGCGTCAGTTCGGAGTCCGCGCGGCTGGTCAGGATGATCGGCACGCGCGCGCCGAGCACGATGCCCGCGGCATCGGCCCCAGCGAGGAACGACAGGCTCTTGGCCAGCATGTTGCCGGCTTCGAGATCGGGAACGATCAGCACGTTGGCGCGGCCGGCGACCGGCGAATCGATCTTCTTGATCTCTGCCGCGGTCAGGCTGATCGCGTTGTCGAGCGCCAGTGGACCGTCGAGCACCGCACCGGTGATCTGCTTGCGGTCGGCCATCTTGCACAGTGCCGCCGCCTCAACCGTCGACGGCACCTTCGGATTGACCGTCTCCATCGCCGAAAGGATCGCGACGCGCACCTCGGCAAATTGCAGCGCGTGCGCGAGGTCGATCGCGTTCTGCACGATGTCGACCTTGTCCTCCAGTGTCGGCATGATGTTCACTGCTGCGTCGGAAATGATCAGCGGGTCCTCGTAGCCCGGGACATCCATGACGAAGCAGTGGCTGACGCGGCGTGAGGTGCGCAGGCCGTTGTCACGGCGCACGACTGCGGCCATCAGCTCGTCGGTGTGCAGGCTGCCCTTCATGATCGCTTCGGCCTGGCCGCTGAGGACGAGCTCGACGGCCTTGTCGGCGGCAGCGTGGCTGTGCGGCACGTCGACGATCGGGTATGCCGATATGTCGATGCCTGCCTTGCGAGCCGCCTCGCGAATCCGCTCTTGCGGGCCGACCAGGATGGGCGTGATCAGGTTGAGGCGGGCGGCGCCGATCGCGCCTTCGATGGCGGCCTCGTCACAGGGGTGGACGACCGCGGTCGGCATCGGTGGCAGGCCGCGGCAGGCGTCGAGCAGGCGTTGGTATTTGGCGTGGTTGTTGTTCATTGAAGAGGGGCGGAGGGGCCCAAGGGTGGAATGCTGCAGTGCAACTATAGCCCCTTTGGGACGCCGCGGCAGGCCTTGCGTACGCTGGGTTGACGCGCGGCAAACGACCGGCGCGCCCGGACGCAACTCGCGTGTGCATCAGGGTCTGCGCCTTCGCCAACGGAAAGGACGGGTGGCGATATAGTCGCCGCTCGAAGTAGCGCTCGACGACAAAACCAAAGCAGGCGACGCCGTGGGCGTCGGGGGGAAGACGATGACGCTCGGCCGGCGATTGGCGTCCTGCGTGCTCGGTGGCACCGCCATGCTGTCAATGCTGGCGGGATGCGGTCGCGGTGCGCCGGCGCCTCCCGCGCGACCCACGCCGGACGTGACGACCGTCGTGGCCACGCCGCGCGATATTCCGATGACCTTCGAGTACCTGGCGCAGACCCAGAGCTCGCAGTCGGTCAACATCCAGGCGCGCGTCAGCGGCTTCCTCGACAAGCGTGTCTACACCGAGGGCGACGTGGTGCGTGCCGGCCAGGTCCTGTTCCTGATGGACCCGAAGCCGCTGCAGGCCCAGGTCGATGCGGCGCAGGCGGCACTGAACAATGCGCAGGCCGCGCTCGACGTCTCGAAGTTCAACCTCGACCGCATCAAGCCGCTGTCAGAGCAGAACGCGATGTCGCAGAAGGACCTCGACGACGCCAACGGCCAGTATCTGTCGTCGAAGGCGAACGTCGACCAGGCGCGTGCCAATCTGGAAGCAGCGAAGCTGAACCTGTCGTACGCGACGATCACGTCGCCGATCACCGGTGTCACCGGCAATGCTGTCGTGGCGGACGGCACCTATGTCAGCACATCGAACAGCCAGTTGACGACGGTCGCGGCGTTGTCGCCGATGTGGGTGACGTTCAGTCTTTCGGAAGCGGAAGCACTGCGTTATCGCGAAGACATCGAGCGTGGGACCCTGAAGCGCCCGCCGGGCGGCCAGTACACGGTCGAAGTCGTGATGGCCGACGGCACCGTGTTCCCCGAGACCGGGCGCATCACGTTCGCCGACCCCGGCTTCAACAGCCAGACCGGCACCTTCAGCGTGCGCGTGCAGGTCGCCAATCCGCAGGGCCTGCTGCGGCCCTATCAGTTCGTGCGCGTCCGGCTCAAGGGCGCCGTGCGCCCGAACGCGCAGGCGGTGCCGCTGCGCGCGGTGCAGCAGGGGCCGAAGGGCCATTTCGTCTGGGTCATCGGCAAGGACAACAAGGTCGACATGCGCCCGGTGACGGTGGGCACCTGGATCGGCGACGACTGGCTCATCACCGGCGGGCTGGATCCGAACAGTGTCGTCGTCGTCGACGGTGCACTGACGCTGACGGCGGGCGCCACGGTGAAGCCGCAGCCGCTGGCGGCGACTGCGACGGCTGCCGCATTCGCCGGCGCCGCGGTGCCGCCCAGCCAGCCCGTGGAGCCCAAACACGCGGTGCTGCCGGCGCGGATCTACTTCGCCAGCGGCTCGGCCGCGCTCGACGCCAATGCCCGCGAGGCGCTGCGCAGCATCGCGAACGGGCTGACCGGAAATCCCTACGTCGTTGACATCACCGGTTACGTCGATGCGCAGGGTTCGTCGGCGAAGAACCGCGTGCTCGCCGAGCAGCGGGCCAAGGCAGTGCGCGATGCGCTCGCGGCGACCGGTGTCCCCGTCGATCGCCTGCGGCTCGCGCCACCTGCCAACCTCGTTGGTCACAACGACGCGGCGCAGGCGCGCCGCGTCGACATCTCGCTCTCAGCGCGCTGATGTTTTCCCGCTTCTTCATCGAGCGGCCGGTGTTCGCGGCGGTCGTCTCGATCATCATCTCGCTGGCCGGCCTGGTGGCGATGCGCGCGCTGCCGATCGAGCAGTACCCGACGATCATGCCGGTGCAGGTGACGGTCAACACGATGTACGCCGGCGCCGATTCGCAGACGGTGGCCGAGTCGGTCGCGGCGCCGATCGAAGCGCAGATCAACGGCGTCGACAACATGCTGTACATGACGTCGAGCAGCGCATCCACTGGCCAGCTGACGCTGACCGTGTTCTTCTCGCTCGACACCGACCCCGACATCGCGCAGGTCCAGGTACAGAACCGCGTGAACCTCGCGCTGCCGCAGCTGCCCGAGGCGGTGACGCAGAACGGCGTGCAGGTCCAGAAGAAGTCGTCCTCGATCATGATGCTGATCGCGGTCAAGGGCCCGGCGGAGCGCTACAGCGCGGATTACATCGCCAATTACGCCAATGTCTACGTGCTCGACACGCTGAAGCGCGTGCCGGGCGCCGGCCAGGCGCAAATCCTTGGGGTGCCGGACCAGGCGATGCGCATCTGGATGAATCCCGATCGCATGGCCTCGCTGGGCGTCACCACCAGCGATATCCAGCAGGCGGTGCAGGCGCAGAACGCCCTTTTCAGTGCCGGACAGATCGGCCAGCAGCCGACGCAGCATCCGGTCGAGCTGAGCTTTCCGGTGGTGATGCAGCGACCCTTCACCGACCCGGCGCAGTACGACAACATCATCCTGCGGGCCAGCGGCGCAGGCAGCGCGATCGTGCGGCTCAAGGATGTAGCGCGCGCCGAGGTCGGCCTCAAGAGCTATGTCGTCGAGTCCAAACTCAACGGCGTGCCCGCGACCTACATCGCCGTCTACCAGCAGTCCGGGGCCAATGCGCTCGAGGTGTCCAACGGCGTGCGCGCAGCGCTGGAGCAGGCCAAGGGCACGTTCCCGCCGGGCATCGAAGCGGTGATCGCGCTCGACACGACGGACTTCGTGCGGCTGTCGATCAAAGAAGTGATCAAGACGCTGTTCGAAGCCATCGTGCTGGTGGTGCTGGTCGTCTATCTGTTCCTGCAGAGCTTCCGCGCGACCTTCATCTGCATCATCGCGGTGTTCGTCGCCCTGGTGGGCGCATTCAGCGGCATGTACGCGCTCGGCTTCTCGCTCAACCTGCTGACGCTGTTCGGCCTCATATTGGCGATCGGCATGGTGATCGACGATGCGATCGTCGTCGTCGAGAACGTCGATCGCAACATGCACGAGCACGGGCTGTCGCCCCGGGACGCGGCGATTCGTTCGATGGAGGAAGTCTCCGGGCCGGTGGTCGCCGTGGTGCTGGTGCTGTGCGCGGTGTTCATTCCCGCCGCGTTCCTGCCGGGAACCACGGGGCAGCTCTACAAGCAGTTCGCGATCACGATCGCCGTGTCCGTCACGATTTCCGGTTTCGTCGCGCTGACGCTGACCCCGGCGATGTGCGCGGTGATGCTCAGAAAGGAGGAGCCGAAGACCCGCGGCTTCTTCGGCTGGTTCAACCGCCAGTTCCAGAAGCTCACCGACGCCTACGGCCGGCTCGTGATGCTGACGATCCGGCGCGCCGGCATCGCGCTGGCGCTGCTGCTCCTGTTCATCGGTGCGATCGTCGCGCTGTTCAGGACGACACCGACGAGCTTCGTGCCGTTGGAAGACCAGGGCTACGTGCTGGCCGCGATCATCATGCCGGACGCGGCGAGCCTGGACCGCACCGTGAAGGTGGGCGACGAGGTCGACAAGCTGTTCGGGGACACGCCGGGTGTCCTGAATCGCAGTGTGATCAACGGCTATTCGATCATCGACCAGGGGTTCAAGACCAACTCCTCGACGCTCTTTGTCACGCTGAAGGACTTCGAGGAACGCTACAAGTCGATCGCCAATGCGAAGCTGGAAAATCCGCGCACGATCCTGATCGATGTGTACAAGAAGTCATTCGGCATCAACGAGGCGCTGGTGCTGCCGATCGCACCGCCGGCGATCCCCGGCATCGGCACGACCGGCGGTTTCGAGTTCTGGATCCAGTCGACCGGCGGCGGCGACCCGGCGCAGCTCGACGCGCTGACGCAGGAGTTCCTGAAGGCGGCGAAGGCGCGGCCCGAACTGACCGGTCTCAACACGACGTTCCGCGCCAGCACGCGGCAACTGAAGGTCGATGTCGACCGCGACAAGGCGATGCTGCTCGGCGTGCAGGTGCAGGACGTCTACAACGCCATCCAGGCGCAGTTCGGTTCGCTGATCGTCAGCCAGTTCAACCAGTTCAACCGCTCATGGTTCGTGATCCTGCAGTCGGATGCCCGCTACCGGCTCACCCCCGAGGACATTTCCAAGCTGTATACGCGCAACCAGCACAGCCAGATGGTGCCGCTGACCGCCCTGGTCAAGACGACGTACGTCACGGGTCCCGACCTGATGCCGCACTTCAACGGGCTGCCGGCGGCGAAGATCATCGGCAGCCAGGCGCCTGGATTCAGCTCCGGCCAGGCGATCGCGGCGATGGAGGAAGTGGGCCAGAAGGTTTTGCCGGCCGGCTACCAGTTCGCCTGGTCGGGACTGTCGTATGACGAGAAGCGGGCGGGCGGCACGTCGACGGTCGCCTTCATGTTCGGCCTCATCTTCGTGTTCCTCGTGCTTGCGGCGCAGTACGAGTCCTGGACCCTGCCGGGCGCGGTCATGACGGCGGTGCCATTCGGCGTGCTCGGCGCGCTGGTGTTCAACTGGATGCGCGGGCTCGACAACGATGTTTACTTCCAGATCGGCCTGCTGGTGCTGATCGGACTCGGAGCGAAGAACGCGGTGCTGCGTGTGTCGGCGGCGGTCGAACTGCGGCAGGAAGGCAAGTCGATCATCGACGCCACGATGCTGGCCGGCGAACGGCGGCTGCGCCCGATCATCATGACGTCGCTGGCGTTCGCCTTCGGCGTGCTGCCGCTGGCGCTGGCACTCGGCGCCGGCGCCAATGCACGGCATTCGATCGGCACCGGCATCATCGGCGGCATGCTCGGCGAGACCACGCTGGCGATGCTCTACGTCCCGTTGTTCTTCTATCTCTTCGCGCGGATGAACGAGAAGCGCGACGAGAAGAACAAGGCGGCCGCTGCTGCAGCAATCTCGCCGGCTGCCGGGACGCGGGGAGCGGAATGAGGCGCACCGTCATCCTGGCGGTTGGCGTGCTCGCGGGCTGCGCGATGGGCCCGGACTACCGGCGGCCGGAAGTCGCGGTGCCGGAAACCTACCAGTACCTGCCGAAGGAGACCGCCGATACGGTGAACACCGCCTGGTGGCAGCAATTCGGCGACCCGGTGCTCGACCAGCTGATTGTCGAGGCGCTGGGCAACAACAGGAACGTGATGCAGGCGGCCGCGAACGTGCAGCAGGCGGCGGCCCTGCTCACGGAAACACAGTCGCAGTTCTACCCGCAGGCGGGCTACGACGTGGGCGGCACGCGCCAGCAGTTCTCGACCGATTACCTGCCCAACCGGCCGAGCACCTCCCGGACGCAGACGACGTACAACGTCATCGCCAGTGCGAGCTGGGAAGTCGACCTCTGGGGTCGCATCCGGCGCCAGACCGAATCGGCGCAGGCGAACCTGCTCGCGACCGATGAAGCGCGACGCGGTGTCATCCTCTCGCTGGTCGCGCAGGTGGCGAACAACTACCTGACATTGCGCGCGCTCGACGAGCAGCTCGAGGTCGCGAAGAAGACGCTCGCCACCTACGCGGAATCGCTGAAGATCTTCGAGCTGCAGTTCAAGTACGGCGTCGTGTCGCAGATGAATGTGGCGCAGGCGCGCTCGCAGTACCAGACCGCCGCCGCGGAGATCCCGACGATCGAACAGCAGATTGTCAACACGGAGAACGCGCTCGCCATTCTGCTCGGGCGCAACCCGGGGCACATCGAGCGCGGCAAGTCGGTCGCGGACATGACCGTGCCGCAGACGCCGGCCCAGTTGCCGTCGCAACTGCTCGAGCGCCGACCGGACATCGCGCAGGCGGAACAGCAGCTCGTGGCAGCGAACGCGCAGATCGGCGCGGCCAAGGCGCTCTACTTCCCGACGATCTCTCTGACCGGTGCACTGGGCAGCGTCAGCGGCGACCTGTCGAATCTCTTCACCGGACCGACGCGTGTCTGGAGCTACGGCGGCAGCCTGCTGGGCCCGATCTTCACCGGCGGTGCAGTGACCGGGCAGGTCAGGCAGGCCGAGGGCGCGCAGCAGGCCGCGCTCTTCAACTACGAGAAGACAGTGCAGGGCGCGTTTGCAGATGTCGAGAATGCGTTGATTGCACAGCAGAAGTCACGCGAAAGGCTGCAGGCGCAGCAGGGCCTGGTCGATGCGCTCAGCGATTACGCGCGGCTGGCGCGGCTGCAGTACAACGGCGGCTACGTGCCGTACTCGACGGTCTTGCAGGCAGAGCAACAGCTGTTTCCGGCGCAACTGACGCTGGCGCAGGACCGGGCACAGGTGTTCGGTGCAGTGGTAAGCGTCTACCAGTCGCTCGGTGGCGGCTGGGTGACCCTGGCCGACGGCATGACGACACCCAGCGCCACCGCGCGGCCGGTGACGGCCGCAACTTCGGCACAGCAGCTTCCCAGTCAGTGAGGTGTTCCATGAGTAGAGCAACGAAGCTTGGGCTCGCCGGCGTGCTGCGCGCGCTGTCGGGAGGGTCCGTGGTCATCGCTCTGGTGCATCCCGCGCTGGCTCAGCAGCCTTCGTCGGAACAGGCCAGCGCGATCCGGCAGGCATGCCGCAGCGACTACGCCGCGGTCTGCTCCGGTGTGCCGACGGGCGGAGCGGCGGCGCTGAATTGCCTGAAGGGCCAGGCGGCCAACGTGTCGGCCGCGTGCCGCGCGGCATTGCAGCCGCTGATGACCGCGCCGGCCGGTGCGCCCGCGACCGGCGCGGCGGCTGCAGCCACGCCGCCGACAAGTGCAGCACCCGCCGCGGTGTCGATGTCGACGTGGCCGCACACGGTTTTCGTGGAGGGCGGCTCGGCCGTCATCTACCAGCCGCAGGTGATCTCCTGGCCTGAGCGTCGGACGCTCAACACACGCGTTGCCATGGCGGTAACGCCGGATGGCGCGAAGTCGCCGATCCTCGGCACGATGGATGTCGCTTTTGCGTCCGTCACCGAGTTTGCGACGCGCTCGGTCCTGCTCACCAATGCGCAGTTGCAGGCCACCCGCTTTCCGGCGGCGGATACCGAGCAGGCCGCGCGGTTCGAGGCGAAGATCCGCACGGCGCTGGCCGCGCTGCCGCCGAAGCATGTGCCTCTCGATACGCTGCTGCTGAGTCTGCGAGACCGCGGTGTCGAGGCGACGAACGTGACGCTGAACCATGAGCCACCGCGCATCTACTACAGCAGCCGGCCGGCGAGCCTGGTCGTGTTCGATGGTGCCCCGGTCCTCGCACCGGTGTCCGGTACGACGCTGTCGGTCGCCGTCAACACGAACTGGAGCGTGTTCTCCGATTCCGCAAGCAAGGCCTGGTATCTGCTCAATAGCGGCGCGTGGCTGACTGCGCCGGATGCCAATGGACCCTGGACCGTGGCGGGCCGCCTGCCGCCGGCGTTTTCAAGCCTGCCCGCGGACTTTGCCGAGGTGAGGAAGCAGATTCCCGGCCGCGCGCTGGCCGCACGCGACGCGCCGACGGTTTTCGTGTCCACCGCGCCGGCGGAGATCATCGTCACGGATGGACCGCCCCGCTTCACTGCGATACCGGGCACCACGCTCGAGTATGTGGCCAACTCACCGGTCGCCGTGTTTCGCGATCGCACGACGCAGACGCTGTACTACCTGGTGTCCGGGCGCTGGTTTTCCGCGGCCGGGTTCGACGGGCCGTGGCAGTTCGCAACCAACGCCTTGCCGCCGGATTTCGCGCGCATTCCGCCCGACAGTCCACGCGCATCGGTCCTCGCGTCCGTACCGGGCACCGTGCAGGCGCAGGAAGCGCTGATCCATGCGCAGATCCCGCAGCAGGCGACGCTGAAACGCGACAGCGCGACCGTAAACGTCATCTACGCAGGCGAGCCGAAGTTCGAGCCGATTCCCGGAACCACGCTTGCGTATGCCGCCAACACCTCGTTCGATGTCGTGCGCGCCGGTGAGTCGTACTACGCGTGTTACCAGGGTGCATGGTTCGTGGCTCCGACGCCGATGGGCGCGTGGACCTTGGCGCCGCTGGTGCCGGAAGTGATCTACGCGATTCCGCCGTCGAGCCCGCTGTACCGCTGCACCTACGTGAAGGTTTACGCGGTGACCCCGACGACAGTGACCTACGGCTACACGTCCGGTTACACGATGGGCTTCATCAGTGCCGGCGTGGTCGTCTATGGCACCGGCTACTACTACCCGCCATACCTCTATCCGGCGCCGATTCCGATCTATTACCCGTATCCGTACTCGTACGCCGGTGCCACCTACTACAACCCGGCAACCGGTGCGTGGGCGCGGGGTGGCGCAGTCTACGGACCGTATTACGGTGCCCGCGGCGGCACGGCCTACAACCCGACGACCGGCGCCTGGGCGCAAGGTGGCGCTATCTACGGTCCGTACGGCGGCGCCGGTGCGTTCTCGGCGTACAACCCGACCACCGGCAGCTATGCCCATGGCAGCGCGGTCTGGGGCCAGGGCGGAGCGAGCGGCAACGCCGACTGGTACAACGCGCGCACCGGTGTGACCGGGTCGACAGCGCAGAACAGCAACGCCTATGGCCGCTGGGGATCGACGACGCTGTCCGGTGCCAACCAGACAGTCAACATGCAGAGCCAGAGCAACGCGCGCGGCTCGGCCGGTTCATTCAGTTCCACCTCCGGCGCGGAGGGCGCAGGCGTGCGGGGCGCCGGAGGCAACAGCGCCGGTGCCGTGAAGACGGCCGGCGGCGACGTCTACGCCGGTGCGGATGGCAACGTCTACAAGAGGACCGACAGTGGCTGGGAAAAGTACGGCGGCAGCGGCAGCTGGGCACCGGTGCAGACCCCGTCGCGCGACTCGGCGTCGGGCACTGCACCGAGCATGGACAACCGCACCAATCCCCAGACGCGGCCTGGCGCGGCCAGCGGCATGGGCGCGACTTCCGGCTCCGGACTCGGCGAGCGTTTCACAGGCGAGGGCGGACAGTCCTCGGGCTACCGGCAACTCGATCAGGATCGTGCCGCACGGATGGGCGGGGCCGAGCGCCAGCGTCAGTTCGGCGCCACGGAGGGCGGTCGGTTCGGTGGCGGGTTCGGCCGTCGTCGTTAGCCGCCCGTCGTGAAGGTCATCGGTCTGATCGGTGGCATGAGCTGGGAGTCGACGGTTCCCTATTACCGCATCGTCAACGAGACCGTGAAGCAACGACTCGGCGGGCTGCACTCTGCCCGGGTCGTCCTGTACAGCGTCGACTTTGACGAGATCGAGCGCCTGCAGCATTTGGGCGAGTGGGCAGCGGCGGGAGAACGGCTGGCGGACGTGGCGCGTGCCGTCGAACGGGCCGGTGCCGAGTGCGTCGTGCTGTGCACGAATACGATGCACAAGGTGGCACCGCGTATCGAAGCCGCGGTTCGCATTCCGCTGTTGCATATCGCGGATGCGACGGCTGCCGAGATCAAGTCCGCAAAGGTGTCGACAGTGGGACTGCTCGGCACCCGGTTCACGATGGAACAGGACTTCTACAAGGACCGGCTGCAGAGGGATCACGGGCTGCGCGTTGTGATCCCCAATACGCACGACCGCGAGATCATCCACCGCGTGATCTACGAGGAACTGTGCCTCGGCAAGGTCGTTGACGCGTCACGCGGCGAGTATCGCCGCGTGATGGACGATCTGGTCCGGCAGGGCGCGCAAGCGATCATTCTGGGCTGCACGGAGATCACTTTGCTCGTACAGCCCTCCGATTCAACCGTTCCGCTCTTCGACACGACCAGCATTCACGCGCGCAAGGCGGCCGAGTGGGCACTCGGGATTTCGTGACCGGCTACAGCCCGTGCCAATCTAGGGCCCGGTCCCTAATTCGCGACCGCTACGGGTTCTCTCGACGTCGATTGCCGCGGGCCCGTCAGGGACTTCAGGAGCTGGGGCAGGTTGCTTTCCTCGCGTGCCCGTAACGCGGCTTTCTCGCGTATCGATTCCGCGATCTGTCCGGCAGGCGCCATCGCGTCGTCGCCCAGCAAACGCCGCTGCACGGCGAGGAGATCCTCGGCCTGGCGTTCCTGGTTGAAGCCGCTGTAGGCCATCGGCAGCATCCAGGGTCGACCGCGACGAGAAGACTTGGCGATTACCGCGTCGAAATTTTGCAGGATGAAGTCCCGGCCAATGTCCGGGTGGCCGCTCGACGCGCCGACCGTACGCACATACCAGCTCGCAGACCCAGGCGGCCACTCGTCGGTCAAAGCCAGTCCAAGGATCCGATGAACCAGCGCCGGATCGCGCACCAGGATCATCGCGCCCCCGTAGAGATAGTTGTCCTCCTGATTGCTCGCTTCGCGCAGCAGGCGCCGCACTGTCTCGAAGGTGGCGGCATCGGCGTTGCGTGCCACGGTACGGATGACGGCCGGGCGGATCGAAGGCTCGATCGGCGCGGAGGGAGCTGCAGTGAACGCGTCGAACATCGCGCGGCAACGGGTCGCGGTCTCCGCGTCATCGAACTGGCCCAAAGTGTCGATCAGCGCATTGCGCAGGCGCACCGTGCCCGCATCGTCCTCGGCGTGGACCTGCCAACCCAGGCGGTCGAGCACCGGTCGCAGCAGCGCTCGCCCGTACGAACGGACCGCCGCCTGCGCAGGACTGCCGGCGAAGGCTTCGTCCAGGTAGAGCAGATTCTCGATGACCTGCTGCCAGAGCGCACCCTCGCGCTCTTCGCGCATCACGTCCAGCAGCCGGAAGTACTCGGCGAATTCGATCCGGCCGGAGCGGGCCAGCGCCATCGTGTCGGCTATGAGGCCGATGCGCTCGGCGGCGGGCAGGCGCGAATAGGCTGCGCGCAGCCGTGCCGAATTGCCGGCGTCGTACTGCACCCGGTAGTAACCGGTGTCGCCGCCGTTGGCAACCACCGGCACGCAGCCGGGGAAATCCACCTGTTGCGGCTCACGCCCCAGCACGAGGCGCCTGGCGTCGGCTCCCGCATGGATCACCACCGGCACCTGCCACATCGCCGCAAGGTCCTTCGCGCCGCGGGACGAGAAACGCTCCTGCGACAACGTGATCCTCGTGCGTCCGTCGCTGCACGCGGTCGTGACGATCAGCAGCGGGAAACCACGCTGGCGGATCCAGTCGCTGACGAGCGGGGTGATGTCCCGCCCGGCCGCCTGCGACAAGTGAAACCACAGGTCATCGGCGGTCGCGTTGGAGTAGCGATGGGCGACCATGTATTGCCGGAGCCCGTCACGGAAGACGGACTCGCCGAGTTGTGCCTCGAACATCCCCAGTACGGCGCCACCCTTCGCGTAGGTGATGTCGTCGAAGACCTCGAAGATGCCGGTCTCATGGGGCGGAGGATCCGCCACCGCACGAGTCCCGCTCTGGGCATCCAGGCTGAGTGCGTCCTCCCGGAACAGCCGGCTTCGCACCCGCACGCCCCACGCCGGATTGAAGTGATCCTGCGCCTTCGCGGCCATCCATGTGGCAAACGCCTCGTTGAGCCAGATGTCATCCCACCATGCGGCGGTGACCAGGTTTCCGAACCACTGGTGGGCGATCTCATGCGCGACGATGTTGAATATCGTCAGTTGCAGCCGCGGCGCCGATCGCTTTGGGTCATACAGCAGCAGGGTCTCGTTGTACGAGATCGCGCCCCAGTCCTCCATCGCACCACCGCGTACGCCCGGTATCGCGAGCTGATCGAGCTTGGGCAGCATGTAGGCGACACCAAAGTAGTCGCGGAAGTAGCCCAGCAGCAGCTTCGTCACGTCCATCGCATAGCGGGCTTCGTGACTGCGACCGCGTGCGGTCAGTATCCGCAGCGGGATGCCGTCGAAGCTGTCCGTCAAGGCTTCGAAGTCGCCGACAGCCAATGCCACCAGATAGGTCGGCATCGACGGTGTTCTGGCAAACGCCGTTCTGCGGCGGCCGTCAGCCAGCGCGGTTTGCCCCGCGACGGGCATGTTGGATACCGCCTCGAACGAGGCCGGGGCCGTGATGGCAATGTCGAAAGTTGCGCGGAAGGCCGGCTCATCGAACGAAGGAAAGACGGCTCGCGCGTGGGTCGGTTCCAGCTGCGTCGCAAGCATGCGCTGCGCTGTCTCGGCGCCCGCGCTCGTGCGGTATTCGACGACAAAGAGCCCCTGGCCGCGCTTTTCGACCTTGCCTTGATAAGTCATGCTCAGGCGCCAGCGTCCGGCAGCCAGCGGTTCGCTGCCTTTCCAGCGCAGTCGCCAGAGATTCTTGGCCGCATCCGGCGTCACCGACAGTTCTCGCACTGTCCCTGACTCGCTCCTGAGCAGCGCGCTGGTGGCCTGAAGCTCGGTGGCCTGCAGCACGATCTCCGACGCGGGCCGTCGAACCGTGAGGTCGATCTCGGCGTGGCCGTTGAAGGTGTCGCGCGCCGGGTCGAGTTCGAACTCCAGCGTGTAGTGCGCCGGAACGATGTCCTTCGGCAGTCTGCCGGGCGTCGCATTGAAATCGAACCGGCTCGCCGCCGTCGGGCCGCCATAGGCGAACAACAGCAGGGCGGAGGTGACGGATGCGAAGGGCCTGAGGCAAGCCAGCACTCGCACAGACCGCGTAACGGAACCGAGGTGACGTTTCACTATGTCGTGTTCCTCCAGAGAGCTTGCCGTTCGCTGCACCCTTGAATGGCGCATTCCTGCGATGCGACCTCATCGCCGCAGCGAGTTTGTAATCCAACAGCGCCGCAAATGCACGAACTGTGCAGACGTTCTTTGAGCCTGGCGCGGACACCCAGCGGCCATTGCATTCCAATTGCTGACGACCGCCGAGTCGGTGAGAATCGGCAATCCGCACTCCGCCGCAGTGCAACGCCAGGCCCTGAACGAGGTCACAGATGAAAACCGCAATGTCAACCGCCGCTGGAGTGGAGGTGCAAGGCCTCTACGACCCGGTCATTGGAACGGCGAGCTATGTCGTTTGGGACTCCGCGACGCGCGCTGCCGCTGCGCGAGTGCTGCGACGGAACGACCGAAGCTGACTGCAGCCGCCGAATGACGACGCGCCGGAAGATTGCAGCCAGGAACGCCAGGAGCTTCGCGCCGCGCGTCGTGCCGGCGGGCGACGCGGCGCAAATGCTGGAACTCGCCGAGGACTTCGATGCCGACGCGAACCTGGCGGCGCAGCGCATCGCCGATGAGGTACGCGCCGCAAGGGTTGAAGGAATCACCGACGTCGTCGCCGCGATCGTGACGGTGACAGTGCACTTCGAAGCGGCGGATGCGGTTCAGGCCGCCGCGCGGCGCGAGACGATAAGCCAGTTGCTGCTGACGAGCGCTGGAGCGCGTGGGGCAGGGCAGCGATGAGAGCGCAAGGGAGCCCGTTCACATCCCGGTCTGCTACGAAAGCGCGTTTGCGCCGGATCTTGCCGAGGTCGCGGCGGCGACCGGGCTGACACCGGAGGAAGTGGTGCAGCGCCACGTTGCCTCTCCTCACCGCGTTCTGATGATCGGGTTCACGCCCGGCTTCCCGTACATCGGTGGGCTCGATGAACGGCTCGCGGTGCCGCGGCGTGCGACGCCGCGCGCGCGACTCGAGGCTGGATCGGTGGCCATCGCCAACGGTCAGACGTCGATCTACCCTTTCGCCACGCCCGGCGGCTGGAACCTCATCGGCCGGACGCCGATGGCGCTGTTCGACCCCGGCCGCGATCCTCCCACGTTGCTGCAGGCGGGCGACCGCATCGTCTTCGAGCCGATTTCTGCAAGCGACTTCGAGCGACTGGCGAAGCGATGACGATTCGCGTCCTGCGTGCTGGCCTGCTGGCAACAGTGCAGGACCTTGGCCGACCTGGCATGCAGCATCTCGCCATCGTGCCCGGAGGGGTGATGGATGCGGTGTCGCATCGGCTTGCCAATGCCCTGGTCGGCAACGACGGTGACGCCGCGACGCTCGAAGTGGCGCTCGCCGGCCCGGAGCTTGTGTTCGAGCGCGATGCGCTCGTCGCATTCCACGGCGCGCGGTTCGAGCCCCATCTCGATGGTGTGCCGATGCCGGTTTCCCGTCCTGTGCTCGTGCGCGCCGGTGCGCAGGTGCGTCTGGGACGTGCCGTCGAAGGCGCGTTCGCTTATCTCGCGGTGGCCGGCGGCATCGCGGTGCCGGTCGTGCTCGGCTCACGCAGCACCTATCTGCCGGGTGGCTTCGGCGGCCTGAACGGGCGAACTGTGGCCGCGGGCGTTCAACTGCCCGTGGCTCCTGACACTGCGGAACTGGCCAGCGTACGGTTTGCGCAGCTGGCGCGCAGCGGCCGCACGGTGGCGGTGGGCAGCACGCCGGCGACCACGGTGCGCTGGTCGTGCCCGCTGCTCACGCTGCCGACAACGCACCCCGCCGTCGTGCGGGTGGTCGACGGTGCCCACGCCGATTTCTTCGACAAGAAGTCGCGCGCCGCCTTCTTCGGCGAGCGCTGGCGCGTCGTGCCGGAATCAAACCGGATGGGCTACCGTCTGTCCGGGCCGAAGCTGGCTCTCGCGGCGCCGCGCGAGATCATGTCGCAGGGAGTGTGCTTCGGCACAGTTCAGGTCCCGGCGAGCGGGCAGCCGATCGTGCTGATGGCCGACCGACAGACGACCGGCGGCTATCCGCGTATCGCCGAAGTGGTGTGGGCGGACGTCCCTCGAGTCGCCCAGGTCGCGCCCGGCAGCGCGGCGCTGCGCTTCGAGCGGGTGACACTCGACGTAGCGGATGCCGCGCGCGAAGACCTCGTGCAAAGGGTGAACGACATCATTGAACGACTGCGTTGGGAATTTGGCGATGAAGTCCATTGACCTGAACTGCGACATGGGCGAGAGCTTCGGCGCCTGGAAGATGGGCGACGACGCGACCATCATGCCGCTCATCACCTCGGCCAACGTTGCTGCCGGTTTCCATGCCGGCGACCCGACGACGATCCGCGAGACGGTCCGTCTCGCCGTCGAAAACCGCGTGGCGGTCGGCGCGCACCCTTCGCTACCCGACCTCGCCGGATTCGGCCGCCGCGTGATGAAAGTGACGGCGCGCGAGGTCTACGATCTCGTGCTTTATCAGGGCGGTGCGGTGGCGGCTTTCGCGCATGGTGCGGGGAGCACGTTGCATCACGTCAAACCGCATGGTGCTCTGTACAACATGGCCGCGAAGGATGAAGCGCTCGCCGACGCGATCGCCGCCGCGGTGAAGGATCTCGGCGACGGCGTTCTGCTGTACGGCCTTGCAGGTAGCGCAATGATCGAGGCGGCCGCGCGGCACGGTGTGCGGGCAGTCTCGGAGGTATTTGCGGACCGCTCTTACCAGTCGGATGGAACGCTCACGCCGCGAGGGTCCCCCGGCGCGATGATCACCGATGAGCGCGCCGCCGTGGACCAGGTGCTGTCGATGATCGAGCGCGGGAGCGTTCGTTCGCTGGAGGGCGTCGACGTGCCGGTCGCCGCCGGCACGCTGTGCCTGCATGGCGACCAGCCTGGTGCTGTCGCATTCGCGCGCGCATTGCGGGCGACGTTTGCCGACCGTGGAATCGTGGTCGAGGCGCCCGCCTGATGGCGCCGCAGAATTTCTCGAACCGGAAACAGGAAGAGGATTGCTCAATGAACGAACCGGCTGCCTTGCCGCCATTGCCCGACCGTCTCTCGACGGACGAGCACAGCCCCCATTACGTCTCTGCCGTGCTCGAACATGAGATCGGCGTCCGCTTCAATGAAAGGGAACGTTTCGACGTCGAGGAGTACTGCATCAGCGAGGGCTGGATAAAGGTGCCGGCCAGCAAGACGCTCGACCGCAAAGGCCGGCCGCTGCTGATCACGCTCAAAGGCAAGGTCGACGTGTTCTATCGCTGACGTGGTCGCTGAACCGGGATGCCCGGTCAGCAGACTGATCCAGCACCGGCGTCATCGCCACGACCAGCGTAGGGCTCGTTCAGCCGCGACGCGCCAGCGTGACGACCGTGCCCGGCCGATACTCGACTCGACCGACTAGCTGGTGAATCGTCGCCCGTCCCTGGCTGCGCGACGACATCCAGCTCGGGTGCACGCGCCGGGCCCGGATGGCATCGTGCAACGCATCGAGTGCATCCAGGTCACCGAGGACCATCAATTGCTCGGCCGTGGAGAGCGCCAGCGGGCCCTTCGACAACGCGCGCTGCACGCGCTCGTTGCGCGCTGCCGAGGCCAGTGGGGTGCGTCGACGTGCCGCAAGGCGCATCAGCGCATGCAGCTCCGGGTCGACCATCGCATCGGCAAAGCGCGGCAGCGGCCGCCCGTTGCCGGCATGGAGTTCGGCGGACACGATTTCGCGTGGCACGCGGGTCTCGGCCGGCGTCAGGAACAGGCCCAGGCGTCGTGCGGCGAGTCCGGCGCCGGTCCGGCTCGTCAGCACCGAAAGCGGAGCGGCCAGCAGCAGCCCGGCGGCGACCGGTGACAGCCATGGCAGGAAGTCCGGTGCTTCCAGCGCAACGAGCGATATCCAGGCCAGACCGATTGCCATCTGCAGCCCGTGCCGGCGCAGGGCTTCCGGCCAGCCGGTGCTCGCATCCGCCCGCGCGGGCGAGTTCCACTGGATCGTCCAGCCCGCGAGTGCGGCGATCACGAACCGCGAGTGAAACATCATCCGTACCGGAGCGAGCAACGCCGAGAGCACGATCTCGAGCAGGGTGCTGAGCGCCAGCGCGCTTGCGCCTCCGTAGCGCGACGCGTCGCGTGCTCCTGCCAACAGGGCCGCGAGCAGTTTGGGCAGGAACAGCAACGTCGCGATCGCGGCCGCGAGCGCCACGGCATGTTCGGGACGCCAGGAGGGCCACAACGGATACAACTGATGCGGCATGACGAAATACTGCGGGTCGGCCGCACCATGCTGAACCAGCAGCCAGGTCGAGAGCACCAGGAATCCAAGCCACAGCGGCGCCGAGACATAGGCCAGCGCGCCGGTGAAGAACACCGTCCGGTGCACGGAATGCAGGCCGCGCGCGAAGATCAGGCGCGCGTTCATCAGGTTGCCCTGGCACCAGCGGCGGTCGCGCTTGATCTCCTCGAGCAGGTTGGGTGGTGCCTGTTCGAAGCTGCCTTCCAGGTCGTAGGCGATCCAGACGCCGTAGCCCGCACGCCGCATCAGGGCGGCCTCGACGAAATCGTGCGACAGGATTTCGCCGGACAAGGCGCCACGGCCTGGCAGCGGGGCCAGCGCGCAATGCCGGATGAAGGGCTCGAGGCGAATGATCGCGTTGTGCCCCCAGTAATGCGATTCGCCCAGTTGCCAGTAATGCAAGTCCGGCCGTGAACAGCGGCCCGTAGACCTGGTTGGCAAACTGCTGGGCGCGGGCGTGCAGCGTGGTGCGGCCGACGGCCTGCGGCGCGGTCTGGATGATGCCAGCGTCCGGCCGAGCCTCCATCAGGCGTGCCAGCGTCACCAGGCAGTCGCCCGTCATCACGCTGTCGGCGTCGAGCACGATCATGTAACGATACTTGCTGCCCCATTTTCGGCAGAAATCATCGATGTTGCCGCTCTTGCGCTTCACGCGGCGCGTGCGGCGACGGTAGAAGAGGCGGTGCTCTGCGTCGAGTTCCTCACGCAGTGCGTTCCAAGCATCGAGCTCGGCGACGCAGGTGTCCGGGTCATTGCTGTCGGACAGCACGAAGAAGTCGAAAGCCTCCAGTGCGCCGGTGCGCGCGAGCGACTCGTACGTGGCGCGCAGCCCGGCGAACACGCGTCGCACGTCCTCGTTGCAGATGGGCATGACGATGGCGGTGCGCGCCTGCGGCGCCAGCGGGGTTGCGCCAGCGATCGATCGCGAAATGAGAAAGCGGTCGCCGCCGCGCAGCCACACCAGTAGTCCGGCCATCGCGGTCCAGAAACCCGCCGCCACCCAGCACGACAGCAGTGCAAAGAGCGCAAGCACGGCGCCCTGCAGCCAGCCGCCAATCGTGTTCGGCAGCAGTTCGCTCATGATGGCGGTGGCGTACAGCGCCGGGGCCAGCGATAGCAGCAACAGCACGAAGCGACGGCGCGACGCTGCGACCTCCAGGGGCCCGTGGCCGGTGATGCCCGCGCCGCGCCCCTCCGCTCGCGCGGCCGGGGAGGCGTGCCACGGCGTGGCCGCCATCGGCGTGCGCGCGAGCGGCGGCGTCGTCGCCGCGCGGGGCGCCGCCGTCAGTTCGCCGGAACGATGTAGCTCCATGTCTCGCTCAAGGGGGAATCTCCGTTGCGCAGCACTGCGCGCAAATCGATCGGCTTGTCCTTCTCCGTGCGCCGGACCTGCACCACCATGCGCCAGCCGCCGCTGACCTCGTTCTTATGCACGATCAGTGCCAGCTGCTGCCCGCCGTTCACCGAAAGTTCTGCGGTGACCGGCGCGTCGGGCGCCAGCTTTCGCAATGCGGGACCGTCGAAGTCGACCGTGAGCTTGATGACGTCCTCGGGCAAGGCGGCGTAGCCCTGTCCCCGGCGTGTCTGCACGACCCATGACGTCGTCGGGCGGCGCTCGGTGGTCTTGTGCCACAGCAGCCGGTAGCGGTACTCGTAGGGCTGTCCGGGCCGCAGCACCTGTTGCGGCACCCAGTAGGCGACGATGTTGTCGTTGGTCTCGTCGGGCGTCGGGAGCTGCACCAGTTCGACGCGGCCGACGCCCCAGTTTCCGACCGGTTCGACCCATACCGACGGGCGAAGGTCATAGCGCGCCTCCAGGTCTTCGTAGCTGGTGAAGGCCCGGTCGCGCTGCAGCAGCCCAAAACCGCGCGGATCGGTCAGCGCGAACGAGGTCACCAGCAGATCGGCGTGGATTCACCAACGGCCGCCAGATCCACTCGCCGGTGCTCGAGTGGATCGAAAGACCGTCGGAGTCGTGCACTTCGGGCCGGAAGTCATCCACCGGCGATCGCTGGTTCTCGCCATGGAAGAACATCGACGTCACTGGCGCGACTCCGATCTTGGCGACCGGCTCGCGCAGGTGCAGCCGCGCCGTAACTTCCGTGACTGTTTCCACCCCAGGGCGAAAGATGAATCGGTAGGCCCCGGTGAGGCGACGCGAGTCGAGCAGCGCGTAGACGGTCAGTTCCCTGGCGCTGCGGTCCGAACGAACGATCCAGAACTGCTCGAAGCGGGGAAACTCCTCACCGCTGCGCTCGGCCGTGTCCACCGCCAGTCCGCGCGCGGACGCGCCATAGTGCTGGCCCTGGCCCAGCGCGCGAAAGTAGCTGGCGCCGAGGAAGACCAGCAGCTCGTCCTTGTAGCGGGGCGTATTGAGGGCGTAATGAGCGCGGAATCCTGCGAATCCCAGCCGGCGCAACTGTGCACGGTCCAGCCCTGTTTTGCCGTAATCGAAGTCGGCCGGGTCGAACGCAATTTCCCGCGCCTGTCCGCCGACGACTTCGTGGATCTGCACCGGGTGCTCCAGGAATTTTCCGCCCAGGTGGAAGAACTGCAGCTCGAACGGCAGTTTCTCTGTCCGCCACACCGCGCGCGAGGGATCGAAACGGATGTCGCGCATCTGGTCATAGCTGAGGTCCTTCAGCGCCTTCGGCAGCGGGGCCGTGCTCCGGCTGTAGGGCTTGCCCGCCAGGGATCGCGCCAGCTTGTCGACGCTGTCGAAGTCGAATCCCTGCGCATACACCGTGCCCGCACCGAAGAGCGCGATGACCGCCGCGATGCAGGCAATGAGGGCGCGGGCAGGCACGGTCCCGCCTTTGGAGGGTAGCGAACGAGTCATCATCACCAGGGGAATGAGGGAAGGACATCGCGCAGCACACGGCGAGCCCTCGCAGGGATGCAATTCTAGGGCCATGCGCTAGTGCACAGGGTCTAGAGCCGGGTGGAACTCACCCGCAGCGACGCGCAGAGGAGGCCACCCGGAGGCTTCCCCCTGCAATTCGAGTGGAGATTTCGCCTACGGCCGGGTGTTCGCCTCGATGAGGATCGACGCCGCCGCGTCGGCCAGCACCTGGCAACCCAGCACGATGTCCTCTTCACGACTGTCCTCCGCGAAATCGTGGCTGATGCCGCCGATCGAGGGAATGAAGAGCATCGCCGAGGGCAGGCTTGCGGACACGATGCCGGCATCGTGAAACGCCCCACTGGGCATGCGCTGCCAGTGTCCGGGCGCGTGGCTTTCTGCCGCCGCTTCGATATGCGCCCGCAGGGCCGGGTCCATAAGCGTGGGCGGGATCGGCGCGCGTGTCGGGATCGCTTCGATCGTGACACCGCGCCGGTCATTCATCTCCGATACGAGGCGGGCAACAACCGCCTCGAACGCATCGAGCGGCGCATCCGAGGGGTCCCGGAACTGCAGGTCGAGTTCTGCATAGCCCGGCACGATCGACGTTGCGTTCGGCTCGACGCGCACTCGCCCCATGGTCCAGACGCTGCGCTCGGCGGCCACTTTCGGAAACTCCGCATTGATTCGGTGCGCAAATTCAAAGAGCGCCGTGGCTGCATCGCGGCGGCGCGCCATCATCGTTGTGCCCGCATGGTTCTGCTGGCCGCGAAACACGAAGCGGATGCTGCGCATGCCGACGATGCCGGTTACGACCCCGATGCGGTGCCCGGCCTCTTCCAGATGCGGGCCCTGCTCGATGTGCGCCTCGACGAAGCCGGCATAGCGCTCGCGCGCGAGCCGCAAGCGCGGCACCCCCGCGAGGCCCGCTTCGCGCAGCGCCTCTGCGAGCGTCACGCCGCGGCTGTCCGCGACTCCGTGTTCCATCTCCGGAGTCAGCGTGCCGGTCAGGGAGCGGCTGCCGAGGCATCCGACAAAGCGCGACTCTTCGTCCTGGAACGACACCACGTCCACGGGCAGTGTCCGCGTGCTGTCGTCGGCGGCGAGTGCACGTGCCACTTCCAGCGCGCAGATCACGCCCAAGGCACCGTCGAGCCATCCGCCGGTTGGTTGGGTGTCGGAGTGCGAGCCCAGGAGCAAGGCCGTGCCGGGTTGCCGCGCGCGGCCGAAGACATTGCCTACGCCATCGATGGTCGCTTCGAGTCCTGCCTCCTCGTAACGGCGCTTGAGCCAGCGCCGCGCGTCCATGTCGGCAGCACTGAACGCGGGTCGCACGACGCCGCGGCCCTGCGTACCGATGGCGCGGAGTTCACGCAGGTCGGCCAGCAGCCGATGGGGGTCGATACGGGGCATATGCCTATTCTATGAGCCGACTCAGGATGCGAGCCGTACGGGCCAGCCGGAGGAGGTCTGGTCTCCACAACATTCCGGTGTGGTGGTCAAACGGATTGCATCAGGCGCCGCAGCTTTTCCTCCGCGAGCGCGTCTTCCACTTCACGCATGACTGCCACCAGATCGACTGCGGCGAGCTGCTGCACGAATTTCCCGCTGAGTTCAGCGTCCGGCTGCAGGTCGCCACGCACATAACGATCCCAGATCTCGACCCCGTAATTCGAATCGAGCAGATCGGGGGCGAAGCGACCGAAGAAATTGCGCAGGTTGGCGACGTCACGCAGCAGCATGCGGCTCGCGTGATTGTTTCCGGCCGCGTCCACGGCCTGTGGCAGATCAATGATCATCGGACCATCTGCCCCGAGCAGCACGTTGAACTCGGACAGATCGCCATGGACGACACCAGCCGCCAGCATGCGCACGACTTCCTTGATCAGCGTCTGATGGTGAGCACGGGCCTGCTCAGGCGTGAAAACGACGTCGTTGAGTCGGGGCGCGGCATCGCCGTCGGCATCGGTCACGAGTTCCATCAGCAGGACGCCGTCCACAAAATTGAACGGCCTGGGGACGCGTACGCCCGCGGCGGCCAGTCGGTACAGCGCATCGACCTCGGCGCTCTGCCATGCCGCTTCCGTTGCCTGGCGACCAAAGCGCGTGCCTTTGGCCATTGCACGCGCCTGCCGCGTGTTCTTGACCTTGCGATTCTCGGTGTAATCAACGGCCTGACGGAAGCTGCGCTGCGTGGCCTGCTTGTAGACCTTGGCGCAGCGCGTTTCCTCGCCGCAGCGAACCACGTAGACAGCGGCCTCTTTGCCGCTCATCAACTGCCGCACCACCGAGTCGATCAGGCCTTCTTCGATCAAGGGTTGCAATCGCTTGGGAGCTTTCATTCCGCCATTGTGCGCGACTGTCTTTGTGTCGCCTTCTTCTGGACTGAGGGTCGGCTTGCGCGGCGGTGCGATGCCGTGACTTCGTCGACGCCTGAACGGGCGTTTGGCGGAATACGGCTTTCCCGCCGATCTGACAGTGGACGCGCGACGGCAAAGCCGCGACTAAGGCTTTACGCGACCCACCACGTCCAACGCGCCGTTGGGTTGGATCCTTGCCACCACGGCTTCACCTTCCTCGACCAGTTCCATCGTCAACGCGTCGATGTTCGGTCGATGAGTGACCAGTGCGACGTTGCCCTTGCCGGCGTGGCGCGCAAGCAGATCGGTGATGGCCTGCGAGCGCGCCTGGCCCTGGGCCTGGGTGCCGATTTCGAGCGCGGTGAGGTTCGAATCTACGGTTGCCCGGCCAAACGCAAGTTGTGCCGTTTCCTTGGCGCGGCAGAACGGACTCGTCAACACCGCATCGAACTTGAGGCCTGCCTTGTCGAGCATCGCCTTGAGCCGACTTGACTGCGCGCGACCGTCGTCGCTCAGATTCTCCTCATTGGCGCAGTTGCCGTTGGGGTCGAGCACCATGGCTTTTGCGTGGGCACTGATCTTGGCGTGCCGCATCAGGATCGCATGGCCGCCCTGCGTCAGGGCCTTGATGGCGGCCTCGTCCCCTTGCGCTGCGGGCGCGGCGACGAACAGTGCGGCTGTGATGGCGGCCAGGCACAACTTGCTGCATTTCATCTCGCGTATCTCCGAGTTGCCATTAGCTTGATCGAGAGGGATAGCGCCGTGACGCGCCCCGGAGCGTGTCAATCACGCGCGGTCGGCAAGCCGGCGAGGCGCCACTCGGGCAACCCATCCTGCAGTCGACGTGCTTTCAAGCCCTTCCTGCGCAGCAGGTGCACGGCGTCGTACGACATCAGGCAATACGGTCCCCGGCAGTACGCGACGACTTCCCTGCGCCTGGGCAGTTCGGCCAGCCGCTTCTCGAGTTCGTGGATCGGAATGTTGATCGCGCCGGGCACATGACCGGCGGCAAATTCCTCGGGCGGGCGCACGTCGAGCACCGTGACCAGGCCTTTCTTCGCGCGTTGCAGCAGTTCGGCGGCAGGCACGGGCTCCATCTCGTCCTTCGCGGTGAAGTACAGCCGCACGATGCGGTCGACATCGGCCAGATAAGCCTGACCGGCCGCACCGAGCGCGGTGAACAGCGCAACGACCTCGTCACCGGCCAGCCGGTACCTGACGAACTGCGCTTCCTTGCGGCCGACGATCAGGCCGGCCTGCTTGAGCTTCTGCAGGTGCTGGGAAGTGTTGGCGACCGTTGCGCCAGTCAGCGTGGCGAGTTCGTCCACGCTGCGCTCGCCCTGCGCCAGCAGCTCCAACAGGTCAAGCCGCACGGCGCTGGACAGCGCGGTGCCGATGCGCGCCAGGTTCTCGAAGACCTCGCGCTTGGGATTGACGGTGGTTGACATGGATCTCGCTCCAGGCATAGTATTCAAGCGATTACTTGAATACAAGATTACCAGACGGCAGCCTACCACCGCCGTCGTACCCCAAGGAAAGTCCGTGATGGGCGATACGTTGGCCACGGTCGAGCCGGTGCTGCGCGTCGGTGCGTTCCTGGGCGTGTTCGTCCTGGTCGCGCTGTGGGAAGTGCTGGCGCCGAGGCGGCCGTCGCATTTCACCCGCGCGCAGCGCTGGCCGCACAACCTGGGATTGGTCGTCCTGAACGCCGGGATCCTGCGGCTGGTGGCTCCGGGCGCCGCGATCGCCGTGGCGATGGCGGGCGAGGCCCATGGCTGGGGTCTTTTCAACGTCGTGGCGCTGCCGTCCTGGGCGGCCATCCTCCTGGTGGTGGTGCTGCTCGACCTGGCCATCTACTTCCAGCACGTGCTGTTTCACGCGGTGCCCGTGTTGTGGCGGCTGCACCGCGTGCACCACGCCGATCTGGACTTCGACGTGACGACCGGCCTGCGCTTTCATCCGATCGAGATCCTGCTGTCGCTCGGCATCAAGTGCGCGGTGATCGCCGCGCTCGGCGCACCTGCAGTCGCGGTGCTTGCGTTCGAGGTGCTGCTTAACGGCGCTTCGATGTTCAACCACGCAAACGCGCGCCTGCCGCTCGTCGTCGACCGCTGGCTGCGCTGGCTCGTCGTCACGCCGGACATGCACCGCGTGCACCACTCGGTCGTTCCACGCGAGTTGAACAGCAACTTCGGCTTCAACCTGCCGTGGTGGGACCGCTTGTTCGGCACCTACCGTGCGCAGCCGGCGCGCCGGCCACGAGGCGATGCGGATCGGTGTCGACGGCTTGCAGGGGCCGGAGGAAGTGCAGGCTCACTCGGTTGCTGACGCAACCGTTACGGGAGGTCAGCCCGCCGCTTCGCAACGACAAGGTCCGCAAGGACTTCGAGGCGCTGCGCGCCACGATCAAATCCGGAGGCAAGTGATGAGCACGACACTGCTGATCCTCAATGCCGCGCCATACGGCAGCGAGAACACCTACAACGGATTGCGGCTGGCCGGCGCCATCGCGCGCCGCTCTGACGAAAAGGTCCGTGTATTCCTGATGGGCGACGCCGCGCATGCCGCGCATCGCAACCAGAAGGTGCCGCAGGGCTACTACAACGTCGAGACGATGCTCGGCAGCGTGCTGCGCCACGGCGGCGAGGTCGGTGTATGCGGCACCTGCATGGATGCCCGCGGCATCGCGGCTGAGGATCTCGCCGCAGGCTGCCAGCGCAGCACGATGGACGCGTTGACCGACTGGACGCTGACGTCGGACAAGGTACTGGTGTTCTGAAGATGGGCCGCACTGCGCTCGTTCTCGGTGCCGGGCTGGGCGGAATTTCAGCCGCACAGTCGCTGCGCAAGGCGCTGCCGGACGATGACCGCGTCGTGCTGGTCGACCGCGCCGGCGACCATGTGTACCAGGCGTCGCTGCCGTGGGTGCTGGCGGGAAGCCGTGACCTCGCTCAGATTTCCCGACCGGCCGAGCATGCAGCCAGGCGGGGGATCGAATTCATCCACGGCGAAGTCGAGTCGATTTCTGCCGCTGAACGTAGCGCGACGATCGACGGACGCGTGTTGCGAGCGGACGCTCTGATCATCGCTCTCGGTGCAGAGTACAACCCAGGCAGCGTGCCGGGTCTGGTCGAGGCCGGCCATTGCTTCTACACGGCCGAGGGTGCCGTCAGTGGACACCAGGCGCTAAGCGCCTTCAACGGTGGGCGAATCGCCTTCCTGACGACGACACCACAGTACAAGTGTCCCGCAGCTCCCTATGAAGCGGCGCTGCTCGTCGATGGGGAATTGCGACGCCGCGGCCTGCGTGGAAGCGTGCAGATCGACTTCTACGCGGCCGAGCCCGGGCCGATGCTGACCGCCGGCGCGGAAGTTTCAGCTGCAATCCGGCAACTCATCGAGTCGCGCGGCATCACGTACCACCCTGGACAATCGGTCGCGGGGGTCGACGTCCACGGCAAGCGACTGAGGTTCACTAACGGCGACGAGTCCGCGTATGACCTTCTCTTTTATGTTCCCCCGCACCGCGCACCGGCGGTGATCCGTGAGGCGGGGCTGACCGACGAGTCCGGCTGGATCCCGGTAGACCGACACACGCTGGCGACGAAGCATGAAGGCGTCTACGCGATCGGCGATGTCGTCGTGTTGCCGCTGAAGATGGGTCGGCCCTTGCCGAAGGCCGGGGTGTTCGCGCATGCGCACGGTGACGTGGTCGCACACAACCTGGCCGTGGCCTGGACGGGACGGGGCGCACTCAGGCAATTCGACGGCGTTGGTGCCTGCTTCGTGGAAACGGGCGACGGCCGCGCCGGAATGGGGCATGGCAACTTTTACGCCGAGCCGTTGCCTGCGGTAAAGCTGCGCCAACCCCACTGGCTCTGGCACGGTGCCAAAGTGCTGTACGAGAAGTACTGGCTGCACTCGAGGTTCTAATTGGCCGCCCGTGACCATGTACGCACGCGGGCGGACCGGCTCCCCAGTGGCCCGAAGCGCTGTCACCGGGGCGGAAGGTGACTGACGCCTCCATGCCGGCCGCAAACCGAAGCGTGCTGCTGCTCGCCGCCTCTCAGGCACTGACGCTGTCGGCGGTCGTGCTGTCCATGACGCTGGCCGGGATCCTCGGCGCGGCCATGGCGCCGGACAAGGGGATGGCCACAGCGCCGATCGCGGCGATGGTGATCGGAACTGCGATCGCCTCGCTGCCGGCGTCGTTTCTGATGCGACGGATCGGCCGCCGCTTTGGTTTCATGGTCGGCGCCGGCATCGGCGTTGTCGGCAGCGTCGTGGCCGCGTCGGGCCTGCACCTGCAAAGCTTCGCGGTGTTCGTCCTTGGCCACTTGTTGATCGGCGCCTGGCAGGGATTCGGCAATTACCACCGTTTCGCCGCGGCCGAGGTTGCCGGACCGCAGCGCGCCAGCCGCGCCATTTCGTGGGTCGTGGCGGGCGGTGTGGTTGCCGCCTTTGCCGGGCCGCAGATCGGCGTGTGGGGCCGCGACTGGCTGCCACAGCAGGCCTACCTTGGCTCGTACCTTGCGCAGGCAGCGCTGGCATTTGCGGCGATGCTGCTGTTGTCGCGGCTGAAACTGCCGCAGCCAGCGACGCAGGGTGGTGCGAAAGCGCGGCCACTTCGGGTCATCGCCACACAGCCGGCACTCGCCATGGCCGTTCTGGGTGCCGCTACCGGCTATGCGGTGATGATCATGGCCATGACCGCCACACCATTGGCCATGGTCGGATGCGGCTTCGGTGCTGGCGAAGTCAAACCGGTGATCCAGTGGCATGTGTTCGGCATGTTCGCGCCCTCGTTCTTCACCGGCACGCTGATCGCGAAATTCGGGGCGCCGCGCATCATGCAGGTGGGTTTCATACTGCTGCTCGTCCATGTGGCGGTGGCGGCCACCGGCGTGGAATGGCTGCATTTCCTCGCCGCGCTGGTGTTGCTCGGTGTCGGTTGGAATTTCGCCTTCGTCGGTGGCACCGCGCTGCTCGCGCAGACCTATCGTCCGGCGGAGCAGACCAAGGTGCAGGCGCTGAATGAGTCGATTGTCTTTGGGTTGGTGGCCTGCGCCAGCCTGGGCGCGGGATGGCTGTACGACCGCGTTGGCTGGGCGACGATGAACCTCGTCACCGTGCCGATGCTGGTCGTGGCACTGGCTGCGGCGCTGCTTGTCGAACGACAACGAGCTTCGGTAGCTATGGCAGCATGAATCGGCCGCGCGCGTCCGGGGTAGCGTTTGGGGGCCACCGCCTGCGCGGACACAGTCGTTACCCGGCGCGATCGACTGTTCCCGAGTCGCCCCTGTGCGCAGACATCGCGCATGACAGGAATGCACCCGCATGAACGCTCCCGTGTATCTCGACTTCAATGCCACGACTCCCGTAGCGCCGGAAGTGCTCGAAGCGATGCTGCCGTACCTGCGCGAACACTTCGGCAATCCTTCGAGCTCACACTCGCTGGGCCGCCGGGCGGCGGAGGCGGTAGTCGAGGCCCGCGAGCGCATTGCCGCACTGCTCGGCGCCCGGTCTGGCGAGATCGTCTTTACGGGCTGCGCCACCGAGGCGAGCAACCTGGCGCTGATCGGTGCCGCGCTTGCGATGCCGTCGAGGCAAGCGGCACTTGGTGGTCAGCGCGGTCGAGCACCCGGCGGTCATGGCGCCTGCGCAGCAGTTGCGTAAGCAGGGCTGGGAACTGACTGTCGTTCCGGTGGACGGCACGGGTCGCGTGTCGGTGCAGTCCGTAGTTGACGCGCTGCGCGCCGATACTGCGCTGGTTTCGGTGATGCATGCCAATAACGAGGTCGGCACGTTGCAGCCGATCGAGGCTATCGCCGAGCTGACGCGGCGGCGCGGCATTCTGCTGCACACCGATGCCGCGCAGTCAGTCGGCAAGGTCGCGCTCGCCGTCGACGCGCTCGGCGTCGACCTGTTGAGCCTGGCCGGCCACAAGTTCTATGCACCCAAAGGGGTTGGCGCTTTGTACGTTCGCACTGGCACGCCCCTGCAGGCGGTGCTCTTCGGCGCCGAGCAGGAACACGGCCTGCGTCCCGGGACGGAAAACGTCGCCGGGATTGTCGGCCTGGGGGCTGCGGCTGCGCTGGCACAGCAGGGCCTGCCTCAACTTGAAGATGAACTGCGCCAGCGACGCGACCTCCTGCACGAACACCTTGCCCGGAACATTCCAGGCTTGCTGCTGAACGGCCACCCCGAGAAACGGCTACCCAGCACGTTGAACGTGTCGTTCCCGGGAGTCAGTGGCCGCGCGCTACTGCATGCCGTCGCCGATTCAGTCGCCGCATCCGTCGGATCGGCCTGCCACTCGGAGCACGACACGGTCAGCGGCGTGCTCGCCGCAATGGGCATTGATGCCGCGCGCGCGGCAGGTGCCGTTCGGTTATCGGTGGGCCGAACCACAAGCGAGGAAGACGTCGAGTGCGCGGCCGACGGCCTCGTATCAGCGTGGCGGCGCATGGTCGCTGCGTGAACCCGGTGCAGTACGACGCCTGGTACCGCACGCCGCGCGGGGCGTGGATCGGCGACATCGAGTTTCGAATGCTTGTCGGCATGCTTCGAGCAAAGCCGGGCGATGGTCTGCTGGATGTCGGCTGCGGCACGGGATACTTCTCGCGGCGATTCGCGCGCGAGGCGGGTCTACGGCTCAGCGGAGTCGATCCTGACCCGGCGTGGCTCGCTTATGCCCGCCAGCAAGCGCGACCCGGCGAGCAGTTTGTCGAAGGACGTGCCGAGCAGCTGCCGTTCAGAGACCGCAGTTTCGACGGCGTGGTGAGTGTTACTGCCCTGTGCTTCATCGACGAACAAAGGCACGCGCTGCAGGAGATGCTGCGCGTAACGCGGCGGCGCGTAGTGCTCGGCCTGCTCAATCGCAGCAGCCTGCTGCACCGGCAAGTTGGTCTTCGCGGTGCTGTCGGCGGATATCACGGTGCGCACTGGCACACACCGGCCGAAATACGGAAGCTGTTCGATGGGCTCCCCATCGCAAATCTCGAACTTCGGAGCGCGATCTTCCTGCCGGGAGGAGGGCGGGTTGCGCGACTTGTTGAGTACACGATGCCCTCACGCCTCCTCCTGGGCGGATTCCTTGCTGTGGCGGCGGATGCGGCTTGACCGGGGTGTGCCGCGCCCAGCAATTTGCCCGCACCAGCAGTTAGCAGCACAAAGGAGCTGCCTGAGCTGAGAGCGACGCGAGTTCCCGTCGGTCACGATCTGGCGGCTACCAGGTGTACTGCACTGTGTAGCGCACGACAGCCTCGGCTCCGGGTGCGATCGTGACCGGGAACACAACGGTGCGCGCATCGTCCTTGCGGTAGTCGTGCGACTTCGAAATGATGTTCCAGTTGACCCAGCGATACAGGTTCTCCTTGACCATCACTTCGACGCGTTCCTTCTTCTGGTTGCGCAGGCGCACCTCGATTTCCTCGGTCATCGTCTTGCGTGAGGTGTCGACGCGGAAGTCCAGCTGTCGCCGCTCGCCGACCACGTCGAAGGCAGAGCCCAGCTTGAGCAACACTTTCTCGTTGCGCGGCGTGTGGTCGATGGCGTCTTCGCCGATGAACTCGAGTGTCTGGTCAGCCGGGTCGAGCTTGGAGACGCGAACGCGACCGGCCGGCAGTGGCATCCCCATGCCGTTTGCTTCGGCGTTGCTGAACTGCAGATAGACATCGACCTTGCGGTTGGACTGCACGCCATAGTTGCGGTCGGTTGCGGGTGAGGGCAGGAAGCCGCGATGACCGGTGGGTGCGCCGTAATACACCAGCAGCTTTTCGCACGGCACGCGGCGCGCCGCCGGGAACAGCTCGATCTGCTTGGTGGAGTTGTCCGGGACCGTGGTGGTGCGGCCGAGCGTGTACAGGTGGTACTCGAAGAACGACTTCTCGGCGAAGCCGTCGGATTCGTCCTTGGCGTTGCGCAGCGCCTTGCTTGCCGGATAGACCGCCTCTGCGGCCCCTACGCGGGTGGCGCGATGGACATCTCCGGCCACGAGTTTCAGTCGTGCGTTGCTGTAACTCGCGCCGGACTGGTTGATGATGCTGACCCACGCGCCCACGTCCATGCGACAGTTGTTGGCGTTGGCACCTTCGGCGTAGGTGACGTTGTAGTCGGACCACCAGGTCATGCCCTGCGTCTGGTACGAGACGCGCGTGCGGTGCGCGCCTCCGCGCTGTGCGTCGACGTCCCAGACCAGCGTCGGGCGCGTGATCAGGCCACCGGGAAGAGCCGGCAGCTTCACGCCGGCGTTGTGCGGCACAACCTGCACGCTGCCGTCGTCGCGCTTCAGAACGAGCCCGCCCTGTGTTGAAAGCAGCGTGCCGTTGAATGTTTCGGTGGCCTGGCCGCGCACCTGCTCGACAGCGATCGGGCGATCGATGTACTTCTGCAGCAGCTTGTCGGTGCTGACGAGGTCGAACTGGTAGTTCTGCTCGAGCACCGTCGTGCCCTTGCCGTCGGTCATTGACTCGAACACCACGGTGGTCGGATCGATCAGCGCGGCCACGTCGGTGAAGCGCACCGCGTTGCGCCCCTTGCTGAACTCCAGGTCACGCTCCTGGCGCACGACGGCATAACCGGGCACCGCACCGCGCCCCGGCTGCCGGTAGACCTCCGGCGATACGGCCCCCGGCGCCGCGTGGCTGTAGATCGTCAGTGCCGTGCCGGAAGAAGCCGGCACAGCACTCGATCCTGGAGGTGCATTGAGGCTGGCAGCGGCTACTGCAGCTGCGATGGAGGTCTTGGCAGCAAGGCTAATCGTCGTCGACATCGGAGGCTCCTGGCAGTGAACTGCTGCTGTCAACGCGAGCCGTCGGCGAAAGGGGTTAAGTCAGGGTTGATGCGGAGCTTCGGCGGCCGGAACGAACCGGCCAGACTGTCATACTGCGCGTCGCTTCGTGTTCCTCCGTCCGATGAACCTTTCCCAGCTTTTCCGCCAGTCCCTGCGCATGACCAGTCGCGACTGGCGTGCCGGCGAACTGCGCTTGCTCGCGATGGCTCTGGTCATCGCGGTGGCGGCCGTCACCAGCGTCGGGTTCTTCGTCGATCGGCTGCGGCTCGGGCTGGAGCGTGACGCCGCGCAACTGCTTGCTGCCGACCTGGTGGTGAGTTCCGATCAGCCCATCAGCGACGCGCTGCGGGCCAGGGCGCGCAACGCACAGCTGCAGACGGCCGAGACCGTGACGTTCCCGAGCATGGCGCTGAACGCAGCGAACCTCGATCGCAATGCGCTCGCGGCAGTCAAGGCCGTGTCGCCGGCCTATCCATTGCGCGGCAGCATGCGAGTCAGCACCGAGGCCGCGGCTGCCGATGCGCCGACGCGCGAGATTCCGCGCGCCGGCACGGTGTGGGTCGATCCGCAGCTGCTGCAGGCGATCGGCGCGAAACCCGGTGATGAACTGAAGCTCGGCGAGTCCACGTTCCGCATAGATCGCGTGATCACGATCGAGCCGGACCGCGGCACGGGCTTCATCAACTTCGCGCCACGGGTGATGATCAACCTGGCCGATCTGCCGGCCACGCAGCTGATCACGACCGGCAGCCGGGTGACCTTCCGACTGCTGGCTGCGGGCGAACGTCCCGCCGTGAAGGCGTTTGCCACGTCGATCGAGACGCGACTTGCAGCGTGGCCAGCGTCTCGAATCGCTGGAGAGCGGCCGGCCGGAGATGCAGCGCACGCTGGAGCGCGCGCAGCGTTTCCTCGCGCTGGTGGCGCTGTTGGCGGCAATGATCGCGGCGGTCGCGGTCGCCGCCGCGGCACGGCGCTTCTCGCAGCGCCATCTCGACTCCTGCGCGATGATGCGCTGCCTCGGCCTCGCGCAGTCCGACATCTTCTGGCTGTTCGCGCTCGAGTTCGTTGTCATCGGTGTTGCCGCCTGCGTCGTCGGCGTGCTGCTGGGCTACGCCGCCCACTTTGCGCTGCTCGCCGCACTCGGATCGCTGATCAAGACCTCGCTGCCGTTCCCGTCGCTGCTTCCTGCACTGCAAGGCGGCGCGGTGGGTCTGGTGCTGTTGCTGGGTTTCGCGCTGCCGCCGTTGGTGCAGCTGCGCTCGGTGCCGCCGCTTCGCGTGCTGCGCAAGGACATCGGCCTGCCGACCGGCCGCAGCAGCCTCGGCTACCTGGTCGGCCTGGCCGGCTTCCTGCTGCTGCTGCTGTGGTCATCCAATGATCTGAAGATCGGCAGCGTCACGGCGGGCGGGTTCGCGGGCGGACTTCTCGTCTTTGCGCTGGCCGCGTGGGGGGTGCTGCAACTACTGGCGCCGCTGCGGTCGATGACGGGCAAGCTCGGCATTTCGTGGCGTTTCGCGATCGCCGCGGTCCAGCGTCGGCCCGTCGCGACCATCGTGCAGCTTGTTTCACTCGCCGTCGGCCTGATGGCGCTGCTGTTGCTGACGGTCACGCGCACCGACCTCGTCAGCGCCTGGCGCAGCGCCGCTCCGCCCGATGCCCCGAACCGCTTCGTCATCAACGTGCAGCCGGACCAGGTGCCCGCTGTCTCGCAAAGGCTCAAGGACGGCGGCATCGACGCCGAGCTGCACCCGATGATCCGCGGCCGCCTGATCAAGGTGAATGGCAACGCCGTCGGCCCGGAGAACTACACCGAGGACCGTGCGCAACGCCTGGTCGACCGCGAGTTCAACCTCTCGTATGCCAAGGACGCACCGGGCCACAACCGGATCACCTCAGGGGTCTGGTTTCGTGACGGCAGCGACGAGCTATCGATCGAGGAGGGCATCGCGAAGACGCTCGGGCTCAAGCTCGGCGATCAGCTGACGTTCGACATTGCGGGCGAAGCGGTGACGGCGCGCGCGACCAGCCTGCGCAAGGTGAACTGGGATTCGATGCGCGCAAACTTCTTCGTGCTGATGCCGCCGTCGCTGCTGGCCGACAAGCCGGCAAGCTTCATCACCGCGTTCCACCTGCCCGAGAGCAAGGCCGCGCTGACCGGCGACCTGGTGCGCGAGTTTCCCAACCTGACGGTCATCGACACCACGGCGGTCTTCCGCCAGGTGCAGGCAGTGCTCGACCAGGTCATTGCAGCCGTCGAGTTCCTGTTCATCTTCACGCTGGCGGCGGGCGTCCTTGTGCTGTATTCGGCACTGGCGGCGAGTCGCGACGAGCGCGTGCGCGAGGCCGGGCTGCTGCGCGCGCTCGGCGCCTCGCGGCAGCAGCTGTCGCGGGCACAACTGGCAGAGCTTGCCTGCATCGGCGCGCTCGCCGGCCTGCTGGCCGCGATCGGCGCCAGCGCGATCGGCTGGGCGCTGGCGAAGTTCGCGTTCGAGTTCGAGTACACCGTCTCGCCATGGGTGTTCGCGGCCGGCATCGGCGGCGGCGCCTTCTGTGCACTGGCCGGCGGCTACCTCGGTCTGCGCGGAGTGCTCAACACTCCGCCGCTGGCCACGCTGCGCGAGGCCTGAGCGATTCTGGTGTGCTTTGCCCCATTAAGTGGCCACTGGTCAGCGCTCACGGCCTCTAGCAACCGTCGATCAATACCAGCAGAAGCAACTCTGGAAGCGGACAGACTTCCGCCTTTGCCTCGGCGGCGAATCCGACCTTCCACGATCTGCCGGCTTAAATCGGGATGTCGACGCTAGCCGGTCGCTCGGGGGAAGACGGCCGGGCCTTGAACGGATCGCGCGGTACGCATGAGATGCCCGTCGCGTGTTCCTTCACCAGGACGCTCTTGATCTTGAGCCGCGCGAGGAGCGAAGCTTCGCCGAGCGCGACCAGATCGATCCCGCCATCGCGCGCGGTGAGTGTCGCGCTTTGAACGTCTGCAACGATCTCGAGCGCCAGTTCCAGCGGCGGCAGCGCGCTCTCCTTCACGCTGGTGTCGAGCACAACGAGCGACGTCGATGTGATGTTGTGCCGATCGACATTGACGAGCGTCGGTGGTCCCCGCGTCAGCGCACTCAGCTGGACCGCTCTGTGCACTGCGGGCACCTGTGCCCAACCTGGTGCGAGTACGTCGAAGATGTCAACCGCGAGCGCGCGGTTCAGCTCCTTTGCAGCGCGTTCAGCGGCCGCCCCGCGCAATTGCTCGAGGACTCGCGCAACAGTAGGTTCGTCCTTGCTCTGTTCGAATAGCGCCCTCTCGACGTCGTCGCCGGAGACCTCGATTGGCACGTGCAGCTTGACTTGGTTATGCATGGTGGTCGCTCGAAGAGTCGATTGAGACTTCATCGTCCCCCGGAAACGGGGCCAACACGATCGTTGTTTCGACTGGAACGAACCGCGCGGCGAAGCGGATTTGAGAAGACGCGCCGGGCTCCGAGACGCGGCCGGTGTCGGCTACGGCCGGCTGTTGATGGTGAGGGGCGGCGGTTGAGGAAGCGTCGGCGGAGGGGCGTATTCGCCAACCGCCCGCTGGCGGCGTAGCAGCCGCCCACGCATCAAGAGTGCGCCAGACAACAGCCCGAGCAACACGCCAGTGCCGAAGATGAGCGCAGCGTTGGCAGAAAGTGCGGTCGGAAATTGACCGCGTGCTCCGGACGGAACGGCTGGCTCTTGAGGCAGCATCGGGGCGGCCGTCGATGCGGACGCAAGGTCCGTTGCAGGCGCCGTCGTAGACGAAGCGACCGCCGCGGTGACCGGCGCCGGGACCGGATTCATGCTCGCAGCGGTGGCAAGCGAGCCGTCCGATACCTGCAGGATGACCGTGCTCCCTGGGTGGCCGGGAGTGGCGGGTGCAGGGTCCTGCCCAAGCACTTCACCGGATGGGGCGGCGCTGGCCGCTTCGATTCGTTCGACTTTGAAGTTGGCCAGCGCGCCGGCAGCGTTCGCATAGCTGCGGCCGATCACATCCGGTACGAAGAGCTTCTGGGGCGCGGAAGTCGGGCGATCGGAAACGCTGGACCTGGACTGTTTCGACGCTCTGGGTCGCGGTGCAGTCTTGACATCACGGCAAGCGCCGCGTTTCCGTACATACTCGCGCGCCTCGGGCGAAACCGAGGTACAGGGCAACGACTGGGCTGTGGCCGCGGTCGCGCCGAGCAGCAACGCCGCGCTCAGCAGCCATGAAATCCTATCTCGCATCATGGCTCTCCTTCGGTTAGGCGCATGGCAAGTTGCAGGCCTTGGCGAGGTCCCACTCGGCCTTTCTCCCGCTCGCAGCGACCGGATCAACATGTCGAGCCCGATGATCACGACCTCGCCCTGAAGAATGTGGCCAAGATCCAGGTGCGGCTACTTCTTGAGCACGTAACTCTAGACAATCGGGTTCGAATCGACCATAGCAAGCAGCTGGTCAAGGATCACGCAAGCATGAGAAGTAGTTCGAGTAGATCGCGACGGGCTATTTGAGGCGGGGCAATGCACGGTCTGCGGTCGTGGAACAGCATGAACTCTGATCCGCTGCACGGTGAGGAGGTGGCCGTGACAGCGGGTGACATAAACACATTCGAACGTGGCGTCAGCCTCCGGCGCCATCCTTCCGCGGCGAGCTTCGGGGGGTGATGTTTGGTGGTCCGGCATGAGAAAGCTCGGACTCTCCCTGATTGTCGCGGCGCTTGCAGTCCCGGCGTCGACGCACGGCCAGTCACTTCCGGGCTCGCACGATCGGTGGGCGCTGCGCGAGGTATCCCAGGAGCTTGCACCCGCGCGTGGCGACAGCCGCGTCGTGGCGCAAGCGGGCGCAGTGGCGCCGGAGACTGCGGAGAAGGCGAAGAGCCCGCCGGCACCCGGGGGCTACACGCTCGAGCAGATCGCGGAAATGACCAACAACCCGCTCGGGTACCTGTGGCTGCTCAACTGAATGGAGAACGGCTGAAAACGAAGCGAATTGTCCAGTGTTCCCGAAGGCACTAGGCCCTTTTACCTAGTCCCTGGCTTGGTCATTGAGATGACCTCACTGATCAAGGAGTACTCCGGCCTTGGCGTCGAGTTCCGGGCCGTCACAAACGCCCTCACGGAGAACACTCGCGCCCGTTTTGCTCCCCCTCCGGCCAGCCTTGCGCAGCACGGTTGACGAAGTGGCGCCGGCTGCAATACTTCGGCATCTATCTTTCAGAAGACTCCATGGCTCCGGCGCAGGCGTTGCTGCAGCGGTTGCGAGAGGCACGCTCCACGTATGGCGAACCGGCCGAACGGCGCAAACGCGAACTATTGCGGGCGCTGTCGTCGTTGCGCCGGCTGACGGGTCGGCAGCTGGTGGCGTATCACGAGGACCTGCTGTTCCTCGTCGCGTTTCCTGGCGACGCCACGACGGGCGCAGCGGCCGCCGCCGAACTCGACTGCTTTGCGGCAAGGTGGCGGACAGTGCCGGCCGCGGTGCGCGGCGCCCTTGCCAACAGCGGGATCGTCGGCACGGTGACACGACCGTCGCTGGCGTGGCCGGTCGCGCGGAGCTTCATCGACGAAGCGATTGAGCTGGACTGGAAGGCGATCGAGGACTCGGAAGCGCTGGAGCGCCTAATGGTGCGACTGGTCGGCGCGACGGAACGCGATGCCTTCGACGGCGGCGACTACTCGACGCGCGAGTGGATCGCGCTGGCCAAGCGAGCCGGCGAGCGCGACTTCGCCTGGCTGGTCCGCGAAGGGGCCGCGGCCCGGTCGCAGTCCGACATTTCGACCGCCTGGGATTCTGCCGAGGTGGCACTGCGATGGATACTCGGCAATTCGCATCGGTCGATCACCCACGCGCGCCTGCAGGTCCGCCGGCCGGCGCTGCGGACCGGCTTCCGGCGCCTTGCCGAGCCCGCCGCCGCGCACGTTGCGCGTCCGCTGGGCGCGATCCGGCGGCTCGACCGTCGCGCCGCCGCCGAGGTCGTCGACCTGGCGCGTTCGGCACTCGCTGCGCGTGCGCGCGAAGTGCATGCAATGAACTATCCGAACCTGGACGAGGTGTATCGGGCCGACCTCGGTGAAGGCGTCGCCCTGATGCTGATCGGCGTGCCCGTCGCGCAACGGCTGACGCTCGAGGCGAACTATGGGTACCTGATGCTGAGCAACGGCGTGCCGATCGGCTACGGCGGTGTCTCGCCGCTTTACCGGCAGGCGAACACCGGCATCAACATCTTCGATCCGTACCGCGGCAGCGAGGCGGCATTCCTGTGGGCGCAGGTCCTGCGCGTGTTCCGCACGATGTTCGGCGTGCGGCGTTTCGTCATCAACGGCTACCAGTTCGGCGCAGGGAACAGCGAGGCAATTTCGAGCGGCGCGTACTGGTTCTACTACCGCCTCGGTTTCCGCCCAAGCCTGCCGGAAAACGTCGCGCTGGCTGCCGAGGAGGCGGAGCGACTGCGGCGCGAGCCCAGGGTGCGAACCCGGCCCGCGCTGCTTCGCCGGCTCGCCCGCGGGGACCTGCATCTCGACCTCGCCGATTTCAGCGCGGCGGATTTCTTCGAGGAGCCCTTGCTGACGCGCGTTGGTGCGGCTGTCGCGCGTCGCATCGCCGGGCGCGGCGACCGGTCGCATCTCGAAGGCGAACGGCAGCTGATCTTCGAAGTGCAGAAAGCGCTCGGCCTGCGCAGCGCGGCGCGCCCCACCTCGCAGGAACAACAGGGCTTTGCCAAGCTTGCGCCTTGCGCAGCGCTGCTGGGGATCGACGACTGGCCTGCGGCGGAGCGCCGTGCGCTGGCAGAATGGCTGCGTGCGAAGGGTGCGACGACCGAGCGTGCGTTCGCTGAGGGCGCGACCCGGCAGGTGCGCTTCTTCGAGGGCCTGCGCGCCGTGGCGCGTGAGGAGGCGGCCTGTGCCGGGTGACGCTGCTGCAGCGCCGACGCCTTATGCGCGGCTCGGCGGCGCCGCGGCCGTGCGCGCGCTGGTCGATCGCTTCTACGACCTGATGGATCTCGAGGCCGCGTATGCAGACCTGCGTCGCGTGCACGGCAGCGACCTGAGCTCGGCGCGCGACAAGCTGGCGTGGTTCCTCAGTGGCTGGCTCGGCGGTCCGGACCTGTATATCGAACGCGTCGGTCACCCCCGGCTGCGTGCACGGCATCTGCCGTTTTCGATCGGCGTGGTCGAGCGCGATCAGTGGCTGGCCTGCATGAACCAGGCGATGGAGGAGCAGGGCGTCGACGAGGACCTGCGCGTCCGCCTGCTTCAGGCGTTCTTCCAGACGGCCGACTGGATGCGCAATCGGCCCGAGCCGCCGGGGTGAGTCGCCCGAGCATCGCGCCACTCGCGGAAGCGACTGCGCCGCCCCGTATCATCGCCGTTCAATGACTGAATCCATTGTTGTTGCGCTTGCCATCGGCGTCGGCGTCCTCGTGGTCGTTGCTATCTTCGCGATCCGATCGCGCGGCGCGGCGACTGCGCTGGTCGAACGCCTCGATGAACTCGCACGCGCCAACGAGCGGCTCGAGCGCGAGTTACGCACCGCGGTCGAGACGTCTGCCACCGCGCTGCGCATGGAAACCGGGGCCCGCCTCAACGAGCTGCAGACCGGGCTGGTGCAGCAGGTCACCGGGCTCGGTGGCGTGCAGGGCCAGCAACTGCTCGGTTTCGGCCAGCAGGTGGCGCGGATGTCCGAACTCGCCGAGGCAGCTGCCCGGTTGAATCGCGAGGAGGGCGCGCAGCAACTGCAGGACTTCTCTGCGCGCATGCAGCAGCAGCTCGCCGAGCTGACGCGCTCGATTCAGCTGAATCTCGCCGAGGTGCGGACAACATTGCAGGCGCAGCTGAGCGCGCTGCAATTGGGCAACGAGACCAAGCTCGACCAGATGCGCGCGACCGTCGAGGAGAAGCTGCAAAGCACGCTCGAAGCGCGGCTGGGAGAGTCGTTCAAGCTGGTGTCCGATCGCCTCGAACAGGTGCATCGCGGACTGGGCGAGATGCAGACGCTGGCGGCCGGTGTCGGCGATCTCAAGCGCGTGCTGACCAATGTCAAGTCGCGTGGCGGTTATGGCGAGGTGCAACTCGCGGCACTGCTGGAGCAACTGCTGACGGTGGATCAGTTTTCGGTCAACGTCGCGACCCGTCCGAATTCCAGCGAGCGCGTGGAGTTTGCGATCAAGCTGCCGGGCCATGGCGACTCGCCATGCTGGTTGCCGATCGACGCCAAGTTTCCGGTGGAGGATTACGAGCGGCTGCAACTCGCACAGGATCGTGCCGACGCAGCGGCCGTCGACGAAGCCGGTCGTGCACTCGAAACGCGCGTCAAGCTGGAAGCGCGACGCATCCACGAGAAGTACGTGGAGCCGCCCCACACGACCGACTTCGCGTTGCTGTTCTTGGCCACCGAGGGCCTGTACGCCGAGGTGCTGCGTCGTCCCGGACTCGTTGAGTCATTGCAGCGCGAGTACCGCGTCGTCGTGACTGGCCCGACTACGCTGTCGGCGATGCTGAACAGCCTGCAGATGGGCTTCCGCACGCTGGTACTGGAGAAGCGCTCGGCGGAGGTCTGGCAGGTGCTCGGCGCGGTGAAGACGGAGTTCGGCAAGTTCGGCGATGTGCTCGGCAAGCTGAAGTCGCAGCTCCAGACCGCGTCGAACACGATCGATGCGGCCGAGACGCGCACCCGCCAGATGAGCCGTGCGCTGCGCGCCGTCGAAGCACTGCCGGTCGAACAGGCGGTGCAGCTGCTGCCGCCGGAGCGCAGCGAGGACGGCTGAGGGTCGCGCGCGCCGGGTCACGCGTCTGGTAGTCGCAGTGCATCACCAGTTCGGTCTTGAGCGCTCTGACACCTTGCTACTGCGAGCCTTCGTCGTCCGCAGCCTGCGAACCGTCGCGATACTGCATCTTGACCAACTGCTGGAGGATGACCATCAGCGCTGCTGCACTCATGCCGAGCATCAGCACGCCGTTGATGGCTTCCAGCGGGCCGAGCAGCTTCCTGTTTTTGCTCATCACGATGTCACCGTAGCCGAGCGAGGCGAAGTTGACCGCCGAGTGGTAGACCGCTTCGTACAGCTCGGAGAATTCGCCGAGAACGACGAACAGCACCCCCCATAGGCCGACCTGGACGAAGGTGCCGAGCATCATCGCGACCATCGCCACCAGCAATGGCCGGATGCCGGCTTGCGAGATGATCCTCGGGTTTCAATCCGGCGAGTCTTGCGCACGAAGTAGCGCACGCACCAGAAGGCGACGAACGCCTGTATGGCGAGGCACACCAGCATGACAGGCAGGCCGACGAGAAAGTTTGCGAGAATCATGCAGGTCTCTCCTCCGATGCGGGTTTGGTCCGGGACGCCGGCAACTGACGGCGGGACGCCAGCGTTCGAGCAGCACGATCGTGCCCCAGGCATAGAGCGCGACGCCGACGAAGAGGCAGGTACGCACGACGGTGCCCTCGAGGACACTCTTGCCGCTGGCGCTGTCCTCGATCGCGGGGCCGATCAGGATCAGCGCCGTGATCAGCGCGTTGCTCCAGAACGAGGGTCGAAAGCGCGATCGCCGGGCGCCGGTCATCGCGGAGCCGACCCAGAGCGCCGCGGCCATCATCCAGAGCACGAGCATCCACAAGCTGGGCCACAGTGACAGGCCGAACCAGATTCCAACGGCGACGAACGCACCCATCAGCGTCGACCCGACCAGTTCGTGGCCGGCGGAGCGGGCATCGGTCTCGCCGGCCTGCTGGCTCGAGCGTGACGGTCTTCATGATCGCGGCGAGGTAGAACGACGGATCGGTCAGCGCCAGGACGAAGACGGGCATCACGATCAGCGTCGCGCGGAGCGAAATCCATGCGGCGGCGGCGCGGCCCGGCCGCGTCGGCTTGGCCGAGGGCGCGGCCGGCGCCGTCCGGTCCGGAAAGAAGGCGCTCGAGATGAAACCCACCAGCGTGCCGACGGCGACGCCGACAGCGAGCGTCACGGCCAGCGTGCCGACCAGTGCCTGCTCGATGACGCCCGCCACCGGCATCAGCGCGAAGGCGATCACGAGCACCATCGTCAGCGGGTTGCCGCTCACCAGCCCCGCGAAGAAGATCGTGAAGAGTATGACGGCCGTCAGCAGCACGCCGGTAAAGGCGTAGTTCTCCAGCAGCGGCACCATCACCACGCCCGCGGCGACCAGCCCGGCGAAGATCAACGCAACGATGATTCCCTTGACCAGCGGCAGCGGCGGCCCCGGCTTGCTGAGCAGGATCACGGCCATCACGCAGACGACGTAGGGGGCCGTGAGCGCCATGCCGTAGGCGATCAGCGCGGCGAGGCCGAGACCGAGGGTCAGTCGCAGCGTCGCCTTGTCGCTGGGGTGCATGTTCGGCGCTCAGCTCAGTTCAATAGAGATAGGAAACCCAGCTCATGACGCGGATGTAGAAGGTGCCGAGCGTGTTCATGATCGGGTTGTCGCCCGTGTAGACCATCACCTCGGCCTGGCCGCCGATGCGGGCGAGGCGCAGGCGCGGCAATTCGGCCGGATCGAACTCGATCGCGACCGGGATGCGTTGCGCCTGGCGCAGCCAGTCGCGACTGTTCTGCACCTGAGGCAGGGTGCCCGGCGGCGGTGGCGAGCTGCCGGCGACACCGCCGCCGATGCTGCGCACGCGGCCCTTGAGCACTTCCCCGGGCAGGATGTCGAGGACGATGGCGACCTCGTCGCCCGGGTCGATGTTGCCGAGGTTGTTTTCGGTCAGTTCGGCACTGATCCACAGGTCGTGCATCGCGATCAGCGTCATCACCGGCGCGCCGGGTTGCGCATAGTGGCCGACGTCGGTGCGCAGGTCGGTCACGATGCCGCGCGCAGGCGCCAGCACCTTGGTTCGGGCCAGGTCCAGTTCGGCTTTCTCGACGGCCGCGCGGGCGCTCTGCACCTGCGTGTTGTCATCGCCCGGTTCACCCGCGGCTTCCTGGGCCTTGCGCAGATCGGCCTCGGCGCGGTGGACCTTGCTGCGCGCTTCATCGCGGGTCGACTGCGCATTCTCGAGACGGCGCACCGAGATGGCGCCGGGATCCTCCTTGTACAGATGCTCCTGGCGGGAGGCGTCGCTTTCGGCCATCTGCGCGGTGCGCCTGCGCCGCCGCCAGCGCGGCGCGCGCCGCGTCCACGCCGGCGACCGACGCTTTGACCGAGCTGCGCACCGACGCGTAGTCGGCGCGGGCGCGTTGCAGCGCGATCTCGTAGGGCTTCGGATCGATGTCGAACAGCGGTTGTCCCGGCTGCACCTCGTCGTTGTTGCGGATGTAGACCTTCGAGAACTTGCCTGCCACCTCGGCCGCCACCGGCACGACGAACGCCTGTATGCGCGCCTGCGTCGTGTAGGGAGTCAGGCGATCACCGATGAGATAGAGCAGCAGGCTGACGAGGATCGCAATCGCGATGACGATCGCGCCGATGCGGCTACCGGCCCCCGGGGCAGCGTTGTTCGAGGTTTCCTGGTTCATGGCGTTTCTGTCGGGGGTGGGAAGAATTCGGCGTCGGCTGGCGGCAGCGGCGCGTCGATCAGGTTCTTCCAGTCGCTGCGCTCGCTCATCGTTTCGCGGGTCGGATGCATCGACGATGGGCTCGGCGCGGGCGGCCTGCCAGCCACCGCCCATGGCCTTGTACACGGCAGATCAGGCTCTGCGTGACGCCGCCCTGCGTGCTCACCAGACGCTCCTGCTGGCTGAACAGGCTGCGTTGCGAGTCAAGCACGCGCTCAAAGCCGACCAGCCCCTCGCGATACTGGATATTGGCGATGTCCAGTGACCGACGGGCCGCCTGGACGGCCTCGCGCAGGATGTCGACCTGGGCGCGAAACTTGGCGAAATCGATAGCGGCATCGTCGAGTTCGCGGGCGGCTCGCAGCACGGTGCCCTGGTACTGCTCGTAGAGCTGCTGGAAGCGTGCATCCTGGACCAGCACCTGGTCCTTCAGCCGGCCCCAGTCGAAGATGTTCCACACCAGCGACGGCCCGACGCCCCACTGCAGGGTGCGCGCCGACCAGTCGAGCGAGGTGGCGGACAGGCCGACCGAGCCGACCAGCGCGATCGACGGGTAGAGAGCAGCCTCACTGACGCCAATCTGGGCCGACTGCGCGGCCAGCCGCGCCTCGGCCGCGCGCACGTCCGGTCGGCGGCGCAGCAGGTCGGCGGGCAGGTCGACGATGACGGCAAGCTCGGCGGTCGGAATCTTCTCGCGCCCCGCCTCCATCTCGGGCAGCGGACCCGGCGGGCGGGCGAGCAGCACGCTGAGCGCGTTCTGCACCTGGCGCAGGCTGCCTTCGAGTTCGGGAATGGAAGCGACGGTACTCAGGTACTGCGTTCGCGCCTGCTGGACATCGAGCTCCGACTCGTTGCCGCTCTTGAACAGGCGTTCGGTGATTTCGAGGCTGCGCTTCTGCAGCGCCGCGTTCTCGTGCGCGATGCGCAGGCGCTGTTCGATCGTGCGGATGGTGGCGTAGAAGCTGGCGGCCTGCGCCGCGACCAGCACCTGCGTGTCGTCGTAGGCGGCGATGCTGGCGAAGTAGGCGGCGTCCGCGGACTCGATGCCGCGCCGGAACTTGCCCCAGAAGTCAATTTCCCAGCCGATGTCGAGCCCGATGCCGTAAGTCCAGACAGCGGTATCGGGACCATTGGACTGCTGCTGACCGGCGCGCAGCACCTCGCCGTTCAGTTGCTGCAGTTGCGGATACAGACCGCTGCCGGCGATGCCGAGCTGGGCGCGCGCCTCGAGAATGCGCAGGCCGGCCGTGCGCACATCGATATTCCTCTGTTGTGCTTCGGCGACCAGCCGGTCGAGTACCGGGTCATTGAAGTTGCGCCACCATTCCTCGGTCGACGCGCGCTCGCGCGACTGACCTGCAGCCGACTCCGACCGCAGCGTGCTGCTCGACCAGTCCTTCAACCACGGAACTTCCGGCCGCGCAAAGTCGGGGCCAACTGTCGTGCACGCTCCCAGCAGCAGGCAGCCCGCCAGCAGCAGGCGCTGCGGCAGCCCGCGCTGCGGCGTGGTGGCGCGCATTCGCTCAACCGGCGACGGTTGTCTCTCGCTCTTTTCCTTGCCGATAACGGCATCCGGGTCGGTGTGCACCCAGCCCATGAAGATCTGGTAGCCGAGGGCCAGCAGCGTCGCGCCGACGAACATGCCGAGGATGCCCGAGACCGCCATGCCGCCGAGCGCGCCGATCAGGATCACCGGCATCGGCGCATCGACACCGCGCCCGAGCATCAGCGGCTTGAGCACGTTGTCGGCCATGCCGGCGACAAAGAGCAGGACGGTGTACAGGGCCGCTTCGCCGGTCCCGTAGTCACCGGTGGTCCAGATGTAGGCAATCGCCGGCAGGGTGACCAGCAATGCAGGCACCTGGGCGATGCCGAGGACGAGGACGATGAGCGCGAGGACACCGGCAAAGGGAATGCTGGCGAGCAGCAGGCAGAGCCCGACGATGATGGCCTGGATCAGGGCCACGCCGAGGACGCCTGCCGCGACGGCGCGGATCGTTGCCGTCGACAGCTTGGTGAACTCCGGGCCGCGCTCCGGGCCGACGATGCGCGAGAAGATGGCCAGGCTGGCGCCGCTGCCCGCCTTCCCGAAGGCCATGATGATCCCGGCGATGATGAAGGAGCCGACGAACGCCAGCAGTCCGACGCCAATGCCGGCGACGAAGGCAAGTGCCGACTTGGCGATGTCGCCGATCTGCGGCTGCATGCTCTTGATCAGGGCAGGAAGGTCGGCATGGGCCTTGGACCAGAGCGCATGCATCCGGCTTCCGACCAGTGGCCACTCGGCGACCCCGTCGCGCGGCGGCGGGATCTCCAGCGTGCCGGCCTGCACGTCGGTGATCAACTGTTGCACCGAGTCGCCGAGTGAACTCATCAACACAGCCGTCGGCGCGACGATCAACGCGACCCCGAGGAGAGTCAGCACCGTCGCCGCCCAGCCCTGCCTGCCGCCCATCTTGGCGGCGAGCATCTGGTGCAGCGGGAACAGCGTCACGGCCAGGATCAGCGCCCAGACCATCAGGGTCAGGAAGGGCGAGAAGACCCGGTAGCAGAGCAGGGCCAGCGCCACGATGAGCCCGGCGCGGATCAGGACGTCCAGCAGGCGGGAAGCGATGCGGCGTTCGAGTTCGATGTCTGGAGAATTCATGTGGACCTGCCCGCAAATTGCGGAAAATTGTTGCAAGGGTTTTTATGGTTTTGCAATGGACTCGTGACGCAGACGGCTGAACTCTTGTCTCAAGATACGCCAGCTGGTGACTTGTGGCGACCTCCAATAGGCGGCTTTGATAACGGTCGGCTAGGCGGCCGTGGCGAACTGAGGGGGCGAGACGTCCGCTCTTCGGCGAACCGCCCGCATCGGTGAGACTTCTGCTCTTGGCCGCGTGAAGACGATCAGGCTGCCTCGACGCCGCTGACTACAGAGCCGCCTTGGCCACGGTCTTGGCCGGCGGCTCGACCGGGTGCTCTCGGCGCTTGGTTTTGCGAGATTCACGTCATCGATCACTTGAGACGTCGTTCAGCGGCAGTTGGCAGGCAGCCAGCCCCTGGGGAGGTTGGTTTTGTTGACCGCCGTCACGGTCATCTTCTCGGGCACCGCCGCGAGCCCGCAGACCCAGGCCACGGGCACGATGGGGGCATCTTCGACCACTGCAGGGCGCAGGCTCAAGGTCATGCCGCGTAGCGCGCCATTGGCCTGGTTGCCAAACACCACGTGGATGGCACCGGCTTCGACCGTCAGCGACTTGACGTAGTTGCTGACCACCTTGTCGGGCGCGGGCAAGCCCGCCGCGGCGTTGTCATCGGGGAAAGCTCTTGGTGGTGGCCCAGGCGGCGGCGATGGGCCCTTTGGCGATGTCGGTCAGCCGCATCGCCTCAATGACTTGCTCGCGGACGTATTTGTCGCGATAGAGTGGGACAGCCATCATGGCCAGGATGGCGATGATCGCCACCACCACCATCAGCTCGATCAGGGTGAAGCCTCGCGGTGACGGCGTCGAGTTTCTTCCGGGCTTGTTCACGTGAAATGTTGGCCAAGGTGGGCTCGGGGGCATTTTGCGGCAACGCTTTCCCATCAGTCACAAGTGTGCAACTGGTGAGAGAGTGTGCATCTGTTTTTAGAATCTACACATCCAAGTTGCGCTCGGGAGGGCTCCATGGCAATTCGCGTGATCAGGTTGGGCACTGCGCGCACCCCTCATGAGGGCCTGCGGATCGGCACCGTGCGTCGCCCGCCGCGCGGTGTTCCAAGGAGCGAGTTTGCATCGCGCAACTGGTACGACGTCTGGTTTCCCAACCTCTCGCCGAGTCCGGACACGATGAAGCTCGGTCAGGCGGCGCGTACGCCGACGCAGTGGGCCGCGTTCACCCGCGCCTACCGCTCGGAAATGGCACGTCCGGAGTGCAGCCACGCAATTGCGCTGCTGGCGGCACTGTCGCACCAGACAAATTTCGCGGTCGGATGCTACTGCGAGGATGAAGCGCACTGTCACCGCTCCGTGCTGCGCGAGCTGCTGGTGGAAAGCGGCGCGAAGCTGGTTCCGCCGGCTCCCTAGCCCGGACCGTCACCTCCCGTTTGACAGGATTCCGGATAACCCAGCAGCGGTGTTGCGCCGGTCCGGGAGCACTCCCCCCGACCAAGGGGGGGGTCGGGCCGGAGCTTGCTGTTGAGAATGCGTTTCGCCGCCACTCCGTGGTTCGGACCACGGTTGCCTGGCACCAGTGAAACGGGAGAACAAGTGAAAGATCAGAAGACCCAGACGGTGCGCCTGCCCGTCGCCGCGCGCGCCATCGCCGCGGCTGTCGCAGCCGCCTGCGCTGCGACTATTGCACCAAGTGCCCAGGCATTTGAATTCGACACCGGCAATCCGGATCTGTCGATACGCTGGGACAACACGGTTCGCTACAACTACGGCGTCCGCGTTGAAAATCGGGACAGCAAGATCGGCAACACGGTGATCGCCGACGAAGGCACCTATAGCTTCGATCGGGGCGATACCGTCGCCAGCCGCTTCGACGTGCTGACCGAAATCGATGTCGTCTATATGAAGCGGTTTGGAGCGCGACTGAGTGCCGCCGGCTGGTACGACTTCGCCTACGACGACGACAGCAAGACAAATCCGAATCTGCCATTTACGCAGATTCCGAGCTACATCAACAAGAAGTACAGCACCTACACCAATCGCTTCTACCAGGGTCCGTCGGGTGAAATCCTCGACGCGTTCGTGTTTGCCGGCTTCGACGTGGGGTCGGCACCGACGTCGGTCAAGGTCGGTAGCCATACGATCTACTGGGGCGAGTCGCTGTTCGTCAACGGCAACCTGCACAGCGTCGCCTACTCGCAGAACCCGCTCGACCTGCAGAAGGGCTTCGCCACGCCGGGTTCGGAGGCCAAGGAACTGTTCCGTCCGCTGAACCAGATCTCCGCCACGTCGCAGATCACCGACACGCTGTCGATCTCCGCCGAATACCTGCTCGAGTGGGAAGGCTACCGCTACCCTGAAGGCGGCACTTATCTGGGCCCGGTCGACTTCGTCTTCAACGGTCCCGATCGCCAGTTCCTGTCGGCAGCGCTAGGCTTTGCCGCAAATGGCAACCCCTCGGAGCCGAAGGAATACGGCGAATGGGGCCTGGCCGCACGCTGGAGCCCACAATGGCTCGACGGCACACTCGGGTTCTACTACCGCAACTACGCCGACAAGCTGCCGCAGACGCTGTTGACACAGGTCGGGCGCAACACCAGCCGTTATAACCTCATCTACGCGGACGACATCGATCTCTTCGGGGTCAGCCTGGCCAAGAACATCGGCGGCGTCAGTGTCGGTGCAGAGTTCTCGTATCGGCGCAATACGCCGCTGAATTCGCAGGTGCTCGGCATCGCGCCGGGGCTGCCATCCGAAGGCGAAACCAAGGGACCGCGCGGCGATACGCTGCACGGGCTGGTCAACACATTGGGCGTGATTCCGCAGACGCCGGTGTTCGATGCCGCCACCTGGGCCGCCGAACTGACGTTTGCGCATTACACGAAGGTACGCAGCGGCGCCAACCTGTTCATGGCCGAGGGTTATGCGCCATGCGCCGGCAAGGACAAGTGGGACGGCTGCACCACCAGGAACTACGCCGGCCTCGCGCTCGCCTTCACGCCGACCTGGTACCAGGTGTTTCCGGGCGTTGACTTGTTTGCCCCGGTGACTTACGCAGTGGGCCTCAGCGGCAATGCTCCCACGGTATTCGGCGGTAACCAGGCCCTCGGCAACTACAGCATCGGCATCGCCGCCGATGTGTTCCAGAAATACCGTTTCGATCTGAAGTACATCGACTGGGTGGGCCGCTACAAGGATAACGGCACGTCGGTCACGAGCCAGAATGGCCTGACAACCTTCCTGACGGACCGCGGTTTCGTCAGCTTGACGTTCAAGACAACTTTCTAAGGGGACGACCATGCATAAGTCAATAAAGCGACTGGCGGTCGCATTGACGCTGGCCTTTGCTGCACAGGCCAACGCCGCACTCACTGCCGAGGAAGCCAAGGCGCTTGGCACGACACTGACTCCGGTCGGAGCGGACAAGAATGCCAACAAGGACGGCACCATTCCCGCCTACACGGGCGGCCTGACGACGCCGCCGGCAGGTTTCAAAGCCGGCGACGGCATCCGGCCTAACCCATTTGCCAGCGAAAAGCCGCGCCTGGTGATCGACGCCAAGAACATGGCGCAGCACGCCGACAAGCTGACTGAAGGCACCAAGGCGATGCTGCAGAAGTACCCGACCTTCCGCGTCGACGTCTATCCGACGCACCGCACGGTCGCGTTCCCGAAGTTCGTCACCGACAACACGCTCAAGCACGCCACCCAGGCCAAGACGACCAACGCCGGCCGCTCGATCGAAGGGGCGCACGCCGGCTTCCCGTTCCCGATTCCAAAGGACGGCTACGAGGCGATGTGGAACCACCTGGTGCGTTTCAACGGCCAGTCGTATGAGTCGAAGTACCGCAACCTGACCGTCGACGCCAACGGCCGCCCGGCGCTTGCCACCGAGGGCAATAGCGTCCAGGAGTACCCGTTCTGGGACAACAGCAAGTCGAGCGCCGAGACCTACTGGCGCATCCGCCTGATGTACACAGGCCCGGCACGCCGCGCCGGCGAAGGGCTGCTGATCGTCGACCCGATCGACATGGGCACCAAGGACCGCCGCGCGTGGAGTTACCTGCCGGGGCAGCGCCGCGTGAAGGTCGCGCCGGACTTCAACTTCGATACGCCGAATCCCGGAACGGCCGGCGCCAACACCTTCGACGACATCTTCCTGTTCATCGGTTCGATGGACCGATTCGACTTCAAGCTGGTCGGCAAGAAGGAAATCTATGTTCCGTACAACGCCTACGGCGCCGTCTACCAGGCAAAGCAGGACGACCTGCTGAAGCCCGGACACCTGAACCCCGATCACGTGCGGTGGGAACTGCATCGCGTTTGGGTCGTCGAGGCAACGCTGCGCGAGGGCAAGCGCCACATCTACAGCAAGCGCACGTTCTACCTCGACGAGGACTCGTGGGCGGCGCTGGCGTCCGACCAGTACGACATGCGCGGACAGCTGTACCGCGTGGGCCTGGCGTACATGGCGCCGAGCTATGACCTGCCGGCGCCGTACACGGACATGTTCAGCCACTATGACCTGGTGGCGCGCAACTATCACCTGACCGGCTTCATCGCCGAGACCGGCGGAGTGCGGCACACCAAGCCGCTCGCGGACCGCGAGTGGACCTCGGACGCACTTGCGGGTTCCGGCATCCGCTAGTCGGTACGAGCAGTCCGAACAGAAAGGAGCCTCGCAAGAGGCTCTTTTTTTGCCGACATCCCCTCACGCGAGCCTCCCCGGTGAGGGGGGTGTTGGGTGCCGACCCACCGCGGAGAATGCTCAGGTTCGCAGCAAAGATTTCCCTCTCGTCAACCATCGAAGAACCGCCATGCCAAAGACCGCGTTCGCAGGGATACTCGCCGCCATCGCCATCGCGTCGCTCGCTGCCACGGCAGCAGACAGCGTGTGGCGCGACGTGCTGGACACGCCGGCCGCGAAGAGCCCGCTCGCTTCGCGCGCCCTGCTGAACGGCCTCGCGAGCGCAGGTTCGCGCCTCGTCGCGGTCGGCCAGCGCGGGCACGTGCTGCAATCGAACGATGCCGGCAAGAGCTGGCAGCAGGCCGACGTGCCGGTGAGCTCGGACCTGGTTGCGGTCTCGTTCGCGAACGACAGCAGCGGCTGGGCAGTCGGTCACGACGGCGTCGTGCTGCGCACGACCAACGCCGGCGCGACCTGGGTCAAGCAGCTCGACGGCCACGGCGCAGGCGCCGCGATGGTCGACTACTACACGCGCGAAGCCGCGGGCGTCTTCGCGAACGATCCGAAGCGCGGCGCGGCGTATCTCGACGAAGCCAAACGCTTTGCGGCGCAGGGGGCCGAGAATCCGCTGCTCGATGTCTGGTTCGAGAACGACAAGTCGGGCTTCGTCGTCGGCGCGTTCGGGTTGATCCTGCGCACGAACGACGGCGGCGCGAGCTGGGAGCCATGGCTGCACGCCACCGACAACCCGAAGGCGCTGCACCTGTACGCGGTGCGCGCGGTCGGTGCCGACGTCTGGATCGCCGGCGAACAGGGCTTGCTATTGAAGCTGGACCCGCAGGCGAAGAAATTCAACGCGGTCGAGCTGCCGTACAAGGGCACGCTGTTCGGCGTCGTCGGCAACGAGCGCGTGGTGCTCGTGCACGGCCTACGCGGCACTGTGCTGCGCAGCACCGACGGCGGCCGCAGCTGGCGGCCGGTCGACACCGGCCTGCAGGTCGGGCTGACCGCGAGCGCGATCGAAGCCGACGGCCGCATCGTCATCGTCAGCCAGGCCGGACACATCCTGGTAAGCCGTGACGATGGCGCCAGCTTCAAGCCGGTGCGCGTCGAGCGCCCGATTCCTGCCGCTGCGGTGCTCGCCGTGGCCCGCGATGCGGTCGTAGTTGCCGGACCCCGCGGCGTACAGACACAACCGCTGCAATAAGCGCGTCGAAGGAAAACTCCCATGCACGCCGACATCGACGCCGAGTTGCCCGTTCCGGGCGGACTCGAGCACTTCGACCAGAACTCCGGCACCAGGCTGGAACGGCTGGTGTTCAACAATCGCCGCGCGGTGATCATCCTGTGCGCGGTGCTGACCGTGCTGCTCGGCGCGGTCGCGGTGTTCAGGCTGACGCTGAACGCGAGCTTCGAGAAGATGATCCCGAGCGGTCATCCGTACATCCAGAACTACCTGGAGAACCGCAACGACCTGCGCGGGCTCGGCAACTCACTGCGCATCGTCGTCGAGAACACGCAGGGCGACATCTACGACCCTAAGTACCTCGAGGCGCTGCGCCAGATCAGCGACGAGCTGGTGCTGACACCGGGCGTGGACCGCGCCTGGGTCAAGTCGCTGTGGACGCCCGCGGTGCGCTGGACCGAGGTCACCGAGGAGGGTTTCCGCGGCGGCCCGGTGATGCCGGACAACTACGACGGTTCAGAGAAGGCGACGGAGCAGTTGCGCGGGAATATCGCGCGCTCCGGGATCGTCGGCAGCCTGGTCGGCAACAATTTCAAGTCGAGCATGATCGTCGTGCCGCTGCTCGACAAGGACCCGACGACCGGTGAACGGATCGACTACCGCGCTCTGTCGAAGAACATCGAGGCGGTCAGGGCAAAGGTGGAGGCGGGCGTTGATGGCAAGCCCGCCGCGGTGAAGGTGCATGTGATCGGGTTCGCGAAGCTGGTCGGCGACTTGATCGACGGCCTGTTCCAGGTTGCGCTGTACTTCGGCTTTGCGGCGCTGATCGCCACGATCATCATCTTCGCGTACACGCGCTGCGTGCGCAGCACGGCACTCGTGATCGCCTGCTCGCTCGATCGCGGTCGTCTGGCAGCTCGGACTGGTCGCCGCCTTCGGCTTCGAGCTCGACCCGTACTCGATCCTGGTGCCGTTCCTGGTGTTCGCGATCGGCGTCTCGCACGGTGCGCAGAAGATGAACGGCATCATGCAGGACATCGGTCGCGGCGCGCACAAGCTGGTCGCCGCTCGCTTCACGTTCCGCCGTCTGTTCCTGGCCGGGCTCACCGCGCTGCTCGCCGACGCGGTCGGCTTTGCGGTGCTGATGGTGATCGACATCCCGGTGATCAAGGATCTCGCGCTGACCGCCAGCATCGGTGTGGCGGTGCTGATCTTCACGAACCTGATCCTGCTGCCGGTGCTGCTGTCGTACATCGGCGTCAGCGCGGCGGCCGCGCAGCGTAGCCTGCGCGCCGACAGCGACGAGAACCGCGGCCGCGGATTCAACCGTGTCTGGACCTTTCTCGAGCGCTTCACCGAGCGGCGCTGGGCAATCGGCGCGATCGGCGCGGCCGCCGCGCTGACGATCGCCGGGTTCGCGGTCAGCACGCAGCTCGCGATCGGCGACCTCGATCCGGGTGCGCCAGAGCTGCGGCCCGACTCGCGCTACAACCGCGACAATGCGTTCATCACCGCCAACTACTCGCTGTCGAGCGACCAGTTCGCGGTGATCGTGAAGACCGAGAAGGAAGGCTGCCTCAAGTACCAGACGCTGGTCGAGGCGGACCGCCTTGCGTGGTCGCTGCAGCAGGTGCCCGGCGTGCAGACCACGGTGTCGCTCGCGAACGCCGTGCGCCAGATCACCGCCGGCAGCATACGAGGGCAGCCCGAAGTGGCTGACGATCGCGCGCAACCAGGACGTGCTCAACTACGGCGCGCAGCAGGCAAGCGTCAACAACCCGGATCTGTTCAACACCGAGTGCTCGGTGATGCCGGTGATCGCCTACCTGTCCGACCACGGGCGGAGACGCTCGATCGCGTCGTCGCGGTCGCGGACGCAGTTCGCCCAAGATCACAGCACATGGCGAGCGCAAGTTCCTGCTCGCCGCCGGCAGCGCCGGCATCGACGCAGCGACCAACATCGTCGTGCGCAAGGCCTGGGTGCAGATGCTGCTGCTGGTCTACGCCGCGGTGATCGTGCTGTGCTTCATCACCTTCCGCAGCTGGCGCGCGGTCGTCGTGGCGGTCGTGCCGCTGGTGATCACGTCGATCCTGTGCGAGGCGCTGATGGTCGCGCTGGGCATCGGCGTCAAGGTCGCCACGCTGCCGGTGATCGCGCTCGGCGTGGGCATCGGCGTCGACTACGCGCTGTACCTGCTGTCGCGTGCAGCTCGCGCAGCAGCGGGTCGGCCTGTCGCTCGCCGAGGCGTACCGCCGCACGCTGCAGTTCACCGGCAAGGTCGTCGTCGCTGGTCGGCGTCACGCTGGCCGCGGGTGTCATCACCTGGGCGCTGTCGCCGATCAAGTTCCAGGCCGACATGGGCATCCTGCTCACGTTCATGTTCATCTGGAACATGATCGGCGCGGTGGTGCTGATCCCGGCGCTGTCGCACTTCCTGCTGCCGACCGGATCGCAGACATCGCGGACGGCTGCAGCACCGCAGGCTCCCGCCGCCATTGCGGTCTGAACCGCGCAGCGGCGGCGCAATGGCGACCTGGGTCGACGCCTGCAATACAGAAGAACTGCCTGACGGATCGCGCCGGTTGTTGCGCACGGGCGGCTGCGAGATCGCGCTGTTCAACGTGCAGGACAGGGTCTACGCGATCGACGATAGCTGCCCGCACCAGGGGTCGTCGCTGGTGGTCGGCAAGGTCGACGGGACGACAGTCATGTGCCGTGCGCATGGCCTGCGCTTCGATCTCGCCACCGGCTGCCTGCGTTCGTCGCTGCCGCTGCGCGTGAGGACATATCCGGTGCGCGTCGAAGGTGGCCGCGTGTTGATAGACGTTGCTGCGCCGGAGCGGCCGTCAGGCGAATTCCAAACCCAATGCGGCGCGCGTAACGGATACGCGGCCGGAACCGGAGAGTCGCAATGACCTACCGTGCCCCGATCAAGGACATGTTGTTCGCGATGAAGGAGCTCGCCGGCATCGACGCCGTCGCGCAGTTGCCGGGCTTCGAGGAGGCCGGCTACGAAACCGCGCGGGCAGTGCTCGAAGAGTGCGCAAAACTCAACGAGGCGGTGATTGCGCCACTCAATTGGGAAGGCGACAAGAATCCGTCGAGCTGGAGCGATGGCAAGGTCACGACGACGCCGGGCTTCAAGGATGCGTTCCGACAGTACGCCGAGGGCGGCTGGCAGGGGCTGCAGCACCCGCTCGAGTTCGGCGGGCAGGGTCTGCCCAAGTTGATCGGTTCGGCCTGCATCGAGATCAACAACAGCGCGAACCTGAGCTTCGCGCTGTGCCCACTGCTGACCGACGGCGCGATCGAGGCACTCCTGACCGCCGGCACGCCCGAGCAGCAGCAACTCTGGATCCCGAAGATGATCTCCGGCGACTGGACCGGCACGATGAACCTGACCGAGGCGCAGGCCGGCAGCGATCTCGCACTGGTGCGCACGCGCGCCGAGCCGCAGGTCGACGGCAGCTACAAGGTCTTCGGCACCAAGACCTTCATCACGTACGGCGAGCACGACATGGCCGAGAACATCGTGCACCTGGTGCTGGCGCGGGTCAGAGGCGCGCCGGCCGGAGTCAAGGGGATTTCGCTCTTCATCGTGCCGAAGTTCCTCGTCAATGCCAATGGCTCGCTCGGCCCGCGCAACGACGTTCACTGCGTGAGCATCGAGCACAAGCTGGGCATCAAGGCGAGCCCGACGGCCGTACTGCAGTTCGGCGACCTGGGTGGCGCCGCGGGCTACCTCGTCGGCGAGGAGAACCGCGGGCTCGAGTACATGTTCATCATGATGAACGCGGCGCGCTACGCGGTCGGCGTGCAAGGCATCGCGGTCGCCGAGCGCGCCTACCAGAAAGCGGTCGGGTACGCGCGCGAGCGCGTGCAGTCGCGTCCGGTCGACGGTTCGACGCCCGGTTCGGCGACGATCATCCACCACCCGGACGTGCAGCGCATGCTGATGACGATGCGCGCGCTGACCGAAGGCTGCCGTGCGATGGCGGCGGTGGCAGCGGCCGCGTACGACGCTGCGCACGCGCACCCAGAGGCGGAGACGCGTAAGCAGAACCTGGCCTTCTACGAGTTCCTGGTGCCGCTGCACAAGGGCTTCTCGACCGAGATGAGCCTGGAAGCGGCGAGCCTCGGCATCCAGGTGCACGGCGGCATGGGCTTCATCGAGGAAACCGGCGCCGCGCAGTACCTGCGCGATGCGCGGATCCTGACAATCTACGAAGGGACGACCGCGATCCAGGCGAACGATCTCGTCGGTCGCAAGACGCTGCGCGACGGCGGCCGGACCGCGCGAGCAATCGCGCAGCAGATCGAAGCAACGGAAGCCGAACTGCTGAAGCACGGCAGCGCCAACTCGGGTGCGGTCGCGACGCGGCTCGCCGCCGCGCGCAGGGACTTCCTCGATGTCGTTGAGTACGTCGTCGCGCACGCCAAGTCGGACCCGAACGCGGTGTTCGCAGGATCGGTGCCGTACCTGATGCTGGGCGGCAACCTCGTCGCCGGCTGGCAGATGGCACGCGCGCTGCTCGTCGCGGAGCAGCGGCTGGCGGCGGGCGAGGACACCGGTTTCATGAGCGCGAAGATCGCCACCGCGCGCTTCTACGGTGACCACATCCTGAGCCGCACGTCCGGCCTGCGCGACAGCATCGTCGACGGCGCGGCCGGTGTCGCTGAAATGGCACTCGACGCGTACTGAACATCCATGCGGTACTGGAGTAGTTGCAGTGAAGTCTTTGAAGATCGATTTTGTCTCCGACATCACCTGTCCGTGGTGCGCGATCGGCCTGCACTCGCTCGAGCAGGCGCTGGCGCGCGTCGGCGATGACCTGCGGGCGGAGCTGCGCCTGCATCCGTTCGAGCTGAATCCTGACATTCCGCCGGAAGGCGAAGACATCCTCGAGTACGCGGCGCGCAAGTACGGCGCGAGCGCGAACGAGATGACCAGACGGCAGTCGCTGATCCGCGAACGTGCCGCGGCTGTTGGCCTCCGGTTCAGCACCCGCACGCGCGTGTGGAACACGTTTGACGCCCACCGCCTGCTCCACTGGGCAGGGCTCGATGGCCGGCAACGCGCGCTGAAGCACGCATTGCTTGTCGCCTATCACACCCGCGGCGAGAACCCGGGCGACCGCGAAGTGCTGCTGCGCGCAGCCGCCGAGGCCGGGCTCGACGCCGGGCGGGCGCGCGAGGTGCTGAGCGCGAACGAGTTCGCCGACGAGGTCCGCGCGGCGCTGCATCACTGGAGGTTGCTCGGGATCGAGGTAGTGCCGACGATCATCGTCGACGAGCGTCTCATGATCCAGGGCGGCTACCCGCCGCAGGCTTTCGAGCAGATGCTGCGCGAAATCGCCGCCGGCCTCACTCCGGCTTGAACCGGACCGCTCCCGCCGCGTAAGCGGCGCGGCGCGATGTGCGCGGCGCCGGGCAGGAATCGGGGGCCATTCAGCGCTTCACTGCGCCCAGCGCAGCAGCAGCAGAACGAGCAGCGCGAGGAAGATCGTCTCGCCGATCATCAGCACGATCGGCTTGATGCCGACGGTCGCGAGTTCCTTCAGCTGAGTCTTCATTCCGATGCCGGCGATCGACGCCACCAGGCACCAGCGCGAGACATCATTGCCCAGCACCAGCACCGGCTTCGGGATCCAGCCCAGGCTGTTGATCACGACCAGCATTGCGAACGCGACCGCGAACCACGGCAGCAGCGGCGGCCGTGCGGCGCCGGCCGCGCCTTTGATTCCCCCGATGCCCATGCGCGTGATCATCACCGCAACGACGATCACCGGCAACAGCATCGCGACCCGCATCAGCTTGACCAGCGTCGCTGCGTCGCCGGTTTCGCGCGAGATGCTGTAACCGGCGCCGACGACCTGCGCGACGTCGTGAATCGTGCCGCCGAGGAAGATGCCGGCCTGGCTTGGGCCGAGATCGAGCGCATGCACGATCATCGGGTAGGCAATCATCGCCACCGTCGACAGCGCACTGACGCCGATTACCGTGAACAGCGTCGCGCGTTCCTTCAACGGGTGATTCGGCAGCGCCGCGGCGAGTGCCAGTGCGGCCGATGCGCCGCAGATCGCGGTCGCGCCACCGGTTAGCAGGCCGAACAGTCCCTTGAATCCAAACAGCCGCGCCGCGATCACGGAAGCGACGATCGTCAACGCCACCGTGCCGACGACCAGCAGTGGCGGGAACCAGCCCAGCGCGGTCACCTGGTCGATCGTGATGCGCAGGCCGAGCAGCGCAACGCCGATGCGCAGCACCTCGCGCCCGGTGAAGCCGACGCCTGCGGCGCACGGACCCTCAGCGGAAAGGAAGTTCATCGCCATGCCGAGCAGCAGCGCGAACAGCAACACGGGCGCGCCGTAGTGCTCGGACAGAAAGGTGGCCGCAGCGGCAACGACGCCGCAGGCCAGAACGCCGGGAAACAGCGCGCGGGTCCGGGCCGGCAGCCCGCCGATCGTCAGGGTGGTCATGTCAAGTGCGCCGGACCTGAAGTCAGGCGGCGGGGTCAGGCGGTCGGCAGCTTGTAGTCCTTGAACATCTCGCGAAGCTTGTTCTTCTGCATCTTGCCGGTCGCGCCGAGCGGGATGCTGTCGACGAAGACGACGTCGTCCGGCGTCCACCACTTCGCGATCTTGCCGTCGAAGAATTTCAGCATCTCGTCGCGCGTGACCTCCGTGTTGGGCTTCGTCATCACAACCAGCAGCGGGCGCTCGTCCCACTTCGGATGCCTGGCCGCGATGCAGGCTGCCATTGCAACCGCCGGATGCGCGACCGCGATATTCTCGAGATCGATCGACCCGATCCACTCGCCGCCGGACTTGATCAGGTCCTTGCTGCGGTCGGTGATCTGCATGAAACCATCGGCGTCGATCGTCGACACGTCGCCGGTCGGAAACCACCCATTGTCGAGTGGGTTGCCACCTTCGCCCTTGAAGTAGCTCGAGATGATCCACGGTCCGCGCACCATCAGTTCGCCGGCTGCCTTGCCGTCGTGCGGCAGTTCCTTGCCGTCGGCATCGACGATCTTCATGTCGACGCCATACACGGCACGGCCCTGCTTGGCCTGCACGGCCAGCCGCTCGTCGGGGCTCATGAAGGAGTGGCGCGGCTTCAGCGTGCAGACGGTACCGAGCGGGCTCATCTCGGTCATGCCCCAGGCGTGGAGCACCTGCACGTTGTAGCGCTCCTGGAACGCGCGAGTCATCGCCTGTGGGCAGGCGGAGCCGCCGATCACCGTGCGGCGCATCGTGCTGAAGTTGAGGCCATTCGCTTCGACGTATGCGAGCAGGCCCTGCCAGACCGTTGGTACGCCGGCCGACGTCGTGACGCCCTCGGACTCGAACAGCTCATACAGCGACTTGCCGTCGAGCCACGGGCCCGGATAAACGACCTTGGCGCCGACCATGCACGCGACATAGGGTAGGCCCCAGGCGTTGACATGAAACATCGGCACGACCGGCAGGATCACGTCATTCGCCGAGCAGTTCAGCGAATCGGGAAGCGCCGCCGCGTAGGTGTGCAGCACCGTTGAGCGATGGCTGTACAGCGCGCCCTTCGGGTTGCCGGTGGTGCCCGACGTGTAGCACAGCGACGACGCGGTGTTCTCGTCAAACGTCGGCCAGTCGAAGCTCGGCGAATTACCTTCCACCATGTCCTCGTAGCAGAACAGGTTGGGGATCTTGCTGCTCGCGGGCATGTGCGCGCGGTCGGTCATCGCGACGAAGGCCCTGATCGTGCGCACGCGGCTCGCGATCGCCTCGACCAGCGGCAGGAAGGTGAGGTCGAAGAACAGGATCTGGTCTTCGGCGTGATCCGCGATCCAGACGACCTGGTCCGGATGCAGGCGCGGGTTCATCGTGTGCAGCACCGCGCCCGAGCCGGACACCGCGTAATAAAGCTCCATGTGGCGGTAGCCGTTCCAGGCGAGCGTCGCGACGCGCTGCCCGATGCCGATTCCGCGCGCGGCGAGCGCATTGGCCATGCGGCGAGCGCGCTGCGCCATGTCGCGGTAGGTGTAGCGGTGCACGTCGCCCTCGACGCGGCGGGAGACGATCGCCTGCTCGCCATGGTGGCGTTCCGCGTGCGTCAGCAGCGACGAGATCAGCAGCGGCTGCTGCATCATCGATCCGTTCATGTGTCCTCCAGGGATTTCTATATTCAGATAGGAATGGGTTTGTCAGACCGCCGCGGCGGGGGTCGCGCCGTTCACCTCGACCGGCACCGCGCGCGCGCGGGCAAGGTCGGGTTCGTAGCTGCGTGACGCCAGGATGAAGAACAGCGCGGCCAGCAGGCCGAAGGCCGGAATGATCGTCAGCGCCGACTGCAGGCCGAGCGCGTCGGACAGCACGCCGGTGATGAATGGGCCCGCAGCGAGGCCGAACAGGTTCTGGAACAACGCGAGCACCGAAGCGCCGGTCGCGCGCACGCCGGGGTGCACGACGTCGATCACGACCGCGGAGACCGGGCCGACGGTGCAGGTCATCAGGAATCCGCCGAGCGCGATCAGTGCGAACTGCGTCGACGCGGACAACGCGGCCGAACCGGTCGCAGCGAAAGCCGGCATCAGTACGCCGAGCGCGACCACGCACAGCAGCGCCATTGCGAGCAGCTTGTTGCGTGCGCGCCGCGCGCCGGCGCGGTCGGCCACGCTGCCCCAGACGACGCTGCCCACTGCGCCGCATAGCACGACCAGTGCGGCCTTGACGCCGGCCTGGTCGGGCGCGATGCCGTGGTAACGGTTCAGGAAGCTCGGCAGCCACGACCAGATGGCCGAGACGACGACCAGTTGCGCGGCGCCGCCGAGGCAGACCCAGAGCATAGTGGGCGAACGCACCAGCGCCTTGGCGATGAACTTCGCGGTGCTGGCGGTGGACTTTGTCGCCTGGTTCAGCTCGGGCGTAAGGTCGACCGTGCGGTAGTCACGCACCTTCAGATACAGCAGCGCGAGCAGCAATCCCGGAATGCCTACGACGCCAAACGCGGCCTTCCAGCCCCACTTGGCTGCGATCAACCCGCCCAGCATCACGCCGAGCACCGAGCCCACCGAGGCCGCAGCGAAGAACGCCGCCAGCAGGGCGGAGCGCATGCGCGCCGGGAAGACGCTGGCGATCAGCGCGGCGCCGACCGAGCCGTAGCCCGCTTCGCCGAGACCGACGAAGGCGCGCGCAGCGAAGAGCTGCGAGTAACTGCGCGTGAACATGCACGAGATCGTCGCCAGGCTCCAGATCGTGGCCATCGCGACGATGCTCTTCACGCGGCTGTAGCGATCCGCAAGCAGTGCGACGGGCAGTGCACCGATTGCGACCGTCACCGAGACCACTGAGACCAGCGCGCCAAGCTGCTTGTCCGACAGGTCCCACTCGGCCTTCATGTAGGGAAACAGCGAGACGATCACCTGGCGGTCGATGTAGTCGACCAGCATCAGCCCGATCGTCATCACGAATGCGAACCACGCCTGACCTTTGCCGATCAGGTACTCGTCCGGCAGTCCTCTCCTCGATTCGAAGGCGTGCGCGTTCATCTTGCCCGCCTCACGGAACCAGCACGGTCGCGCCAACCGTCCTGCGCGACTCGAGCGCGCGATGCGCGTCGGCGGCGTCGGCCAGCGCGAACGTCTGCTTGGGTTCGCTGACGATCTTGCCGGCGAGCACCATTGCGAAGACATCCTGGGCCATCGCCAGCATGTGCGAGCGCGGGGTCGCGTAGTGAATCATTGCCGGCCGCGTAAACCAGATCGAGCCCTTGACCGCGAGCAGCGTGGAGTCGATCACGACCGGGCCCGAACTGGTGCCATTGGACACCAGCGTGCCGCGTACCTGCAGGCTGTCGAGCGAGGCCAACAACGTGTCTTTGCCGACCGAGTCGTAGACGACTGGAACGCCCTTGCCGCCGGTGATCTCGCGCACCCGCTTCGCGATGTCCTCGCGCGGCGCGACGATCGTGTGCGCGCAACCGTTCTCGCGTGCGAGGGCGGCCTTCTCGTCGGAGCTGACGACGCCGATCATCGTGACGCCGATCGCGCGCGCCCACTGGCAGGCAATCAGACCAACACCGCCGGCTGCCGCGTGATACAGGATGGTCTCGCCGCCGTTCAGAGGAAAGACCTGCCGGAACAGGTACTGCGCCGTCATGCCTTTCATGATGATCGTTGCTGCCGTGCGATCGGAGATGCCTGCGGGAATGGGAATCAGGACGTCGGCCGGCATTACGCGAACGTCCGAATATGCGCCCTGGGGGCCGAGCAGGTAGCCGACCCGGTCGCCGACCTTGATGTCGGTGACGCCGGGGCCGACCGCTTCGACGACGCCGACCGCATCGGAGCCGAGCCCGCTCGGCAGCGGCGCCGGATAACGTCCGGTGCGGAAGTAGACGTCGATGAAGTTGACCGCGATGAAGGTATGGCGCACGCGCGCCTGCCCCGGGCCGGGCTCGCCGACGTCGACGGTCTCGAGCTTGAGCACTTCGGGGCCGCCGGTCTCGTAGAAGCGAATTGCCTTGGGCACAGCATTCTCCTGTTGTAGTCGCGGTCGCGCCGTCAGGCGGCGCGCGCTTCGTTCGCGCCGGTCAGCGCCAGCTCGCGGATGAACGCGGCGGCCTGCGGCCATTCGCCATAGCCCGAAGCCGGATTCAGGTGGCCGACTTCGCCGAGATCGACGAAGCGGCTGCCCCAGTCACGCGCGAGTCCAGAAACGCGCTCGAATCGGCCGAGCGGATCGTTGCGGCTCGCGCCTACGATGCTGGGGAAGGGCAGTGGCTTGCGCGGCACCGGCAGCCAGCCGCTTGCGGCAAGCGAGCTCATCGTCGGATAGCCCTCCGGCATCGGCATCTCGAAGTCCGGAGGTGCCGCCAGCAGCGCGCCGCGGATCAGCTTGCGCGAGCGGTGCGGCGTTGCTGCCCAGTGCGCGAGCGTGATCACGCCGCCGCTGTGCGCGACGATGATCACCGGACCGCCGATTGCCATCAGCTCGCGGTCGATGGCTTCGACGCGCGCCGCGCGGTCGAGGTTGTCGCGACCCATCGGCGGCACCGTGCGTACCCGCGGCAGCTTCGCTGCAAGCAGGGTCTGCCAGTGCTGGTCAACATGGTCGCGCAGCCCCGGAACGATCAGGACAGTTGGCTCGGCCATCGTTTCCTCAGGCGGCCTGCTTCAGCGCGCCGAGCTGCTTCGGCTTGCGGTTGGGGGCGAAGCCGTTCGCGGCCAGCGTTTCGTCGGCGTTCTTGTAGAACGTGCCGATCCTGTAGATCTGGCGCGCTTCCTTCGCGTTGGCGACCGGGCGACCGACCTCGCGCGCGATGCGCACCAGCTGCTCGATCTGCTTGACCGAACCCATCTTGGTCTTGCGGTCCTGCGTCCAGATGTTGTCCTCGATGCCGCAGCGCACGTGCAGGCCCATCGCGATCGCCATCATGTTCAGCGGCAGCACGTTGAGCATCGACGTCTCGAGCGTCAGCACCGCGCCATCGGGCGTGGCGCGCACGAAGTTCGCGAGGTTGTAGATGTTCGGTGCGTCGAAGCCGCCGCCGATCGCGACCCAGGTCAGGATCAGCGGCACGTTGCAGACGCCGCGACGCATCATCCGCTCGACGGTCTCGAGCTGCGTGATGTTCGCAAGCTGGAAGTGCGTCTGGATGCCGTTGGCCGACAGGCGGCTTGATGTGCTCCTCGACCCACTCGGGGCCGGCCGGGATCGTCATCTCGCGGTAGGCGCGGTAGTTGACCGGCTCGGCGAGCGAGGTGCCGGCGATGTCGGCGTCGATCATCTGCTCGACGACGTTCATCTGGTTGCTGTTGATCGCGATCGTCACCTGGTCGGGCGTCGGCTTCAGGTCGGCGAGCATGTGGCGCGTGTCGTCGGACAGCCACTTGGCGACTTCACCGTCGCTTTCCGGGGCGAAGGAGATCGAGCCGCCGACCTGGATGATCAGTTCGGGCACGCGGGCACGGATGCCGGCGATCAGCTCGTTGAACTTGGACAGCCGCTTGCTGCCCTTGCCGTCTGGCTCGCGCACGTGCAGGTGCAGCACGGTGGCGCCGGCGTTGTAGCAGTCGACCGCCTTCTGGATCTGCTCCTCCATCGTCACCGGAATGTCGTCCGGGAAGTCCGAGGGCATCCACTCGGGTCCGTAAGGCGCGACCGTGATGACGAGCTTGTCCTGGTTTTCAGGGAAGAGGGAACCGTCGAGGAAGTTCATTTGCTGTCCTATGCGTAGTCGAATGGGTCGGGGTTAGAGCGATCGGTCAGAACGGCTTGTCGCCGATGATCCCGGCGCGTTCCATCTTGCGGTGGCAGGGCGGGTAGTCCATCACCGCGTAGTGCTGCGTTGAGCGGTTGTCCCACATCGCCATGCTGTTGGGCTTCCAGCGCCAGCGCACCTGGTACTCGGGAATGACGGCCTGGCTGATTAGGTACTGCAGCAGGTTCGCGGCGCCCGGGGCGTAGTCCTGGCCGTAGCGGACGAACTCTGGCGTATGGAAGTTCGTAAAGTGTGTCGCGAACGCGTTGACGAACAGGATCTTCTCGCCGGTCTCCGGGTGCGTGCGCACGACCGGGTGCTCGGCGTCCGGGAACTGCGACTTCAATGCCAGACGCTTTTCGATCGGCATCGCCGCGCCGAAGCTCGCCTCGATCGAATGACGCGCGCGCAGCCCGGCGATCTGCGTCTTCACGTACTCGGGCAGCTTGTCATACGCGAGCACCATGTTGGCCCACATCGTGTCGCCGCCAACCGGCGGGCACTCGACACAGCGCAGCACGCAGCCGAACGGCGGCTTCTCGCGCCAGGTCGCGTCGGTATGCCACGCATTCTCGTAGCGATCGTTCGGTGTCTCGGGCGACTTGTAGATGCGCACCAGGCCCGGATGCTCCGGATCGCTGCCGGCAACCGGATGGTCCTCGAGTTCGCCGAAGTGCCGCGCGAAGGCGACATGCTCGGCGCGCGTGATGTCCTGGTCGCGGAAGAAGAGCACGCGATGCTTCAGCAGCAACGCACGGATCTCGGCGATCAGGTCCTTGTCGCGCGAGGCGACGCCGAGGTTGACGTTCGACAACTCGGCGCCGATCGCGCAGGTGAGCTGCTCGACCTTGATCGAGGTCTGCAACGAGCCTGCGTGAACGACTGCGGGTGCAACGTGTTCGGTGGCGGCGACCTGGGTCATGCTTCTGTCTCCTTGAATGCGTGGTGAGCCGCACTGAGGTGGCTGTCTGCGAAGGCAGAAACCTCTCTTGGCACGCTGCGCAGACTAAGGAGTCGAGGCCAGTCCCTCCCCCCCTTCGCCGAGGGGGCGGCGCGCCGTTGACGCCGCAGCGGGTTCGGGTCAAAAAACCCTTGTCAGGCAGCTACTTGCAGCAGCCCCAGCGTCCGTAGGCTCAACTCACAGCTGCGACGGGGGCACGTAAAGCCCCGGGTGCGGGGGTCCCAAAGGCCGCATTCGTATCGTTCACGAAGCCTTGCGCGTTCGACGTCGCGGGCGCCAACCTCATGGTCAACGCGCGCGCCTGCGGTGGTGTGATGACTCGGCCGTTGGAAGAATTCCTCGACCGCAGCGAGGCCGGGACGACTGCCAGCGGCGCGGGGCAACACCGGATCTACTCCGCTTCGGCGAGCAGCCCCAGCAACTGCGCGCGCCGAACCACCTGCTTGCGCGTGCCGGCGTCGAGCTTGCCGAACAGGTTCTTCAGGTGCCACTTGATCGTCTCCTCACCGATCTGCATCGCGCGGGCGATCTCCTTGTTCGACAGGTTGCGCGCCAGTAACTCGAGCACCTCGCGCTCCTTCGGCGTCAGCGCCATGCTCGGAGTTGCCCGGGATTCCTGCGGGCGCAGCGGCCGCATCGGTGCCGCCAGGGGGCGCACGGCCCCGACGGCAGGCACGCCGCGGACATCTGCGGCGCCCGACTCCTCGGCTACCACACGCTGCGCCCAATCGCCAACGGCAGGGTGCGCATCGACGAAAAGCCGCGCCAGTCCGTACGTCTTCGCGAGGTCGATCGCCTCCCGGAGCAGCGCGACCGACTTTTCGCCGCAGTGGTCGAGCGCAAACGCGCGCAGTGCCATGACCTCGATGCGGACGCGGCCGAGCCCCATCGCCTCGGCAGCTGTTCCGGCGCGTGCCAGCGTATCCAGTGCGTTGCGCCAGTCCTGGGCTGCGATCGCCGCATTCGCGTGCGCGAGCTGATGCATCCAGTCGACGCTGCGCCGCCACAGCTTTCCGCTCGGCACATCCTTGCGGGAGAGGAATGCATCGAGACGCTCGCACAGTTCGCGGCAGGTCTCGGCCCGGTAGCGGCGCGCGTGCATGCGAATCTGGTCCGCCAGGCTGGCCACTGCGATTCGCGGCAGGTTTCGGCCGACCCCGACTGCATGCATCGCCTCGAGATACTCGAGCGTCCGATGTTCGGCCCCCTCGGCCGCAGCGATGCGCGCGACCGTTCGAAAGCCCAGCATTACCGCATCCGGCAGGCCGCTGCGTTCGAGCACGTCCAGCCGATTGGCCAGGAACGCGGCGGCTTCCCGGGGTTGATCGCGCTCCCAGACGGCGGCAGCCAGCAGGGAAGCGAGCATGCAGACGAACGGGTCGCGGCGTCCGAGATCTTCCTCGGCGCTCGCCAGCGCCGGCCGCAGCAGACTCTCGGTCAACAGGACCTGTCCTTCCCACAGATAGCTGAGTGCGGTGATGTACTCGCCTCGAAGGGCGAGATGGCGGAACGCGTCGCCGAAATCGCCGCGCGGCGCCTGCTGCTGGCAGTGACGCGCCTGCGCGGGGTTTCCTTCGAACAGCGCGCGGAACGCCTTGCGGTTGGCATGCACGTACAGCAGCTGCGGGTCTGTCAGCGGCGGCGACTCGGCCCAGGGATCGTGGAGTTCGGCGAAGCGATCCGGATCGTCCGCATAGCCGGCCGCGGCGCTCAGGATCAACGCGCACTCGCAGCGCATGGCGGCGTCGCTGCCCGAGTGCGCAAGGATGCGTTCAACCATCGCCTGGGCTTCGGCGTGACGCTCGCTGATCGCCAGCGCCCAGGCCGCCGCCAGCAGCAGGCGCGGCCGGCGGTCGAGTTCGGCGCCGGGCAGGCGGCCCAGCCAGTCAAGCACCGCGCCCAGGCGGCCACGAGTCAACACGTTCTCGTACAGGCAGCGCTCCGCGAGGTCGTATGCCTGCTGACGCTGACCGGCGTCTAGCGCGTGCTGCGCCGCCTGCTCGAGCATTCCCTGTCCGGCCAGCCAAGCGGAAGCGCGGCTATGCAGCTCGGACCGCACCACCGGCCTGAGCTTCGCAAAGCGCTGGCGCAGCGCGTCGCGCGCCACCATGTGCATGCGCAGCCAGTCGCTGCCTTCGCTCGCGACGAGCAGCGGTGTTTCGCGCGCCAGGCGCGCCAGGCGCTCGGCGGCATCCACCATTCCGGTCATCGCAGAGCAAAGGTCGGCATGCAGGTCATCGACGATCGCGATGCGCGTCAGGAACTCCGCATCGTCCGGGTCGAGTTTCGCGAACAGCGCATTGACCAGGTGATCGTGCAGCTGGCCGGAGCGCGTGGTTATCGCGTTGATCGTCGCGCGTGGATCGGCGCTGTGTGCGACCGCCGAAAGCGCCAGTTGCAGCCCGAGCGGCCAGCCTTCGGTCAGCTCGTGCAGTCGGGCCGCCGAGTCCGCGTCGGCGCGCTGACTGAAACGGTCGCCGATCAGCGCGAGAGTTTCATCGAGCTGGAAGCGCAGCGTGGAAGCGCCGATCAGTTCGCACTGACCGTACGGAACCAGGTCTCCGACGCCGAGGTCGCGCTCCGGACGAGCGGCGACGACGACCCTGAGGTTCGCAGGCGTGTTGTGCAGCAGGTAGGTGAGCGCCTTGCGCGAGGGGCCGGGCAGCCGGTCGGCCTCATCGATCATCAGGATGACGTCGAGCGCGGACTGCGCGACCTCGGCCAGCCACGCGGTGATGCCTTCGAGTCCGGCCGGCACGCTCTCGATCAGCGCGTGCCCGAAGGTCTGACGTCCCGAGCCCAGCCGCACCGCCAGCGCCAGACTCCTGACGAATCTCTGTGGATCATCGTCCTCCTGGGAGGCGAACCAGGCGACGACCGAACCATGCGAAAGGAACTCTCGGCGCCACTGGGCGAGCAGGGCGGTCTTGCCGAAACCGGCGGGCGCCTGCAGGACGATCACCGGGCGCTCGCGGAACTTCGGATCGTCCGAACGCAGCCGTGCGCGGACCAGAAGGTCGCGAGGGACGCGCGGCGGCGTGACCTTCAGCAAAAGTGCCGATGCCGGGTTGTCGGTGCGCCGCTCTGCCTGGGTCGCCACGATTTGTCTGGGTTCGAGGTGGTTGAGACTTGCGAGCGATTCTAGGAGGTATCGCTGCCGCCCGACCGACGAGCGGGCGGCACCCCCCTTTGAATAGGGGGGGCGACCGACAGGGCGGCACCCTAGGATGCGTTTCGAAGCACCAGCCGGACGCATTGTCACGGCTGCGCCCTATCAGGAGTCGCCATGTATCGGCATCTGCTCGTCCCCGTCGACGGCACCGACCTCTCGACCCAGGTCGTCGGTCAGGCCGTCGAGTTCGCACGCACACTCGGCGCGCGCGTCACGTTCTTCCACGCGGTCCCCGATCACTCGACGTCGCTGCGCGGGGAGGCGGAGGTCGTCTGGTCGACGTCGCCCGGCGACTACGTCTACGCGTTCGAAGGCCGCGCGCGCGAACTGCTCGCGAAGGCGGAATCGGCTGCGCGGGCCCAGGGTGTTCCCTGCGGCGCGGTGAGTTCGGTGAGCGACCGGCCGTACGAAGCGATCCTCGCCGCCGCGCGCGATGCCGGCTGCGACCTGATCTTCATGGCGTCGCACGGCCGGCGCAGCAACATCGGCATGGTGCTTGGCTCGCAGACGCTGAAGGTGCTGATGCAGACCGAAATCCCGGTGCTGGTCGCGGCGACCAGCAACCCGGCGGCGCCGGCGCGCGCGATCGGCATCATCCGCGACGAGCACCGCTCGCTCGCCGCGGTGCTGCACGCGTGGATGCACCTGATCGCCAAGGCGCGCTCCGATGGCAATGCGCCGGATCGCACGCTGATGCACGCGATCGTTCGCTACATCCGCGACTTCCCGGTCGCCCTGCATCACCCGAAGGAAGACGATTACCTGTTCAGCAAACTGCGCGCACGCACTTCGGCAGTCGACGCGGAGCTCGACGAACTGCAGCGGCAACATCAGCGCGATGAACGGCTCGTCGCCGAGCTTGCGGCGCTGGTCGAGAACGAGCAGACCGATCCGGCAGCTCTCGAAACCGCGGTCAAGCGCTACGCGGACTTCATCTGGGAGCACCTCGGCCGCGAGGAGAGCGTGATTCTTCCCGCCGCGCAGAAGTATCTGAAGGACACGGACTGGGTCGAGATCGACGCCGCGTTCTCGGCCAATCGCGACCCGCGCTTTGTCGCCGACACCGATCTGCAGTACCGGCGCCTGTTCTCGCGCATCGTCAACCTGGCAAAGGCAGCCTAGGGGCGGCACTGTCCAGGAGGCTGCTGCTGCCGGAGCGCTAGAGCGCAGCGCGGATGCGCCGCAGCGCCTCGCGCAGAGTCTCCTCTTTCTTCGCAAAGCAGAAGCGCACGACGCGCCGGTCAGTCGGAGAGTCGTAGAACACCGAGACCGGAATCACCGCGACGCCGTACTTCACGATCATCGCTTGAGCGAACTCGGGCTCAGCCGCGCTGCTCAGCGCCGAGTAGTCGGCGAGCACGAAGTAGGTACCCGGGCACGGCAGCACACGGAACGGCGTGTCGCGCAGGCCATCGACGAAGAGGTCGCGCTTGGACTGGTAGAACTTCGGCAGCTCGAGATAGGGCGCCGGATCCGACAGGTACGCGGCAAACGCGTGCTGCGCGGGCGTGTTCACCGCGAACACCATGAACTGGTGCACCTTGCGGATCTCAGCGGAGATCTCTGCCGGCGCACAGGCATAGCCGACCTTCCAGCCGGTCGTGTGGAACGTCTTGCCGAAGCTCGAGATGACGACCGTGCGCTCGGCGAGCGCGGCCGATCGCATCAGCGACTGGTGTGCGACGCCGTCAAAGACGATGTGTTCGTAAACCTCGTCGGAGAGCAGCAGCACACCGGTTTCCTCGACGATGCGCTCGAGCGCGGCGAGGTCATCCGCACCGAGCACGCGCCCGGTAGGGTTGTGCGGGAAATTCAGCATGATTAGCCGCGTCTGCGGCGTGACCGCCGCGCGGATGCGCTCCCAGTCCGGGGCATAGCCGCGTGCGGCGTCCAGCGGCACGTACACCGGGCGTCCGCCCGCGAGTTCGATCGACGGCACGTAGCTGTCGTAGGTCGGCTCCGGCACGATGACTTCATCGCCCGGGCGTACCAGTGCCAGCACGCTCGCCATGATCGCCTGGGTCGCACCCGCAGTCACCGTGATCTCGCCGTCCGCGTCGTAGCTGTGCCCATAGAGCGCGGCGTTCTTGGCGGCGATCGCCGCGCGCAGCGCCGGCACGCCCGTCATCGGCGCGTATTGGTTGTGCCCAGCGCGCACGGCATCGCCGAGTAACTGCTGCAGACGCGGGTCACAGTTGAAGTCCGGGAAGCCCTGGCCGAGGTTCACGGCGTTGTGCTTCACGGCCAGTTGCGACATGACGGTGAAGATCGTCGTGCCGACGTGAGGCAGTCGTGAAACCAACCGGGGCCTGGGCATGAAAATTCAGAAAAAACAGGGACTTGGAGGCGACCGAATTATACTTTCAAGTTCGCGCGCGGTCGCTCTTCCTGATTGGGCGAGCGCCACTGCCTCTCTCGACAACCCCAATGACCACTCATCGCCTCGCCGACGCCGCACTGGACCAACTGCTGCGCTCGGCGCGCACGCACAACGCCTGGAGCCCCCGCCCGGTTCCTGATCTGCTGCTGCAGGAACTTTATGACCTCTGCAAGTGGGGTCCGACGAGTGCCAACTGTTCGCCGCTCCGCGTCGTGTTCGTGACGTCGCCGCAGGCGAAGGAAAAGCTGGTCGCCTGCATGAACCCGGGCAATGTCGACAAGACGCGCCAGGCACCGGTGACCGCGATCCTCGCGATGGACATGCAGTTCTACGACGAACTGCCGCGGCTCTTTCCGCATGCGCCGGATGCCCGGTCATGGTTTGCCGGCAAGCCGACTGCGATCGAGAGCACCGCGTTCCGCAACAGCTCGCTGCAGGGTGGCTACTTCATTCTCGCCGCTCGGGCGCTCGGGCTCGACTGCGGTCCGATGTCCGGGTTCGACGCGCACAAGCTCAATGCCGCGTTCTTTCCGGACGGCCGTTGGCGCGTGAACTTCGTCTGCAACCTCGGCTACGGCGATCCGGCGGCGCTGTTCCCGCGCTCGCCGCGGCTCGCGTTCGAAGAGGCTTGCCGCGTCGTCTGAGCCTCATGTCGATCCATATCAGCAGTGCGTTTGACGGCGGGGCGATCGAGGTCGTCGCCGTGCAGGAATCCTCGGCCGACCTGCGGATCCGGCACGACGTGCTTGGCGACGGCAACTCGTCCGAGTTCCTGCAGTGGTTTCACTTTCGGGTCAGCGGCGTCGAAGACACGGGCGCCACGCTCCGGATCCTGAATGCCGGGGTGACCACCTATCCGGACGGCTGGCGCGACTATCGCGCCGTCGCGTCGACCGACCGGCGCCAGTGGTTTCGCCTTCCGACCCGCTTCGACGGAACCGTCATGACGATCGACGTGCCGGCCGGGCCGCCGACGTATGTCGCGTACTTCGAGCCGTTTTCATGGGACCGCCACCTTGCGCTGCTGGCAGACTGCGTGGCACGCGGCGCGCGCCAGCGCCGGCTGGGTGGCAGCGTGCAGGGGCGTGACGTGGACGAACTGGTCGTCGGTGCAGGCGAGCGGGCGGTCTGGATCATCGCTCGCCAGCATCCGGGCGAAACGATGGCCGAATGGTTCGTCGATGGACTCCTGCAACGACTGCTGGACCCGGCTGACGCGGTGGCGCACGAACTTCGACGCATGGCCACCTTTCACATCGTCCCCAACATGAACCCGGATGGTTCGGTGCTCGGCAACCTGCGTACCAATGCGACCGGTGCCAACCTCAATCGCGAGTGGCTGCAGCCGACCCCCGAGCGCAGCCCCGAAGTGCTTGCCGTGCGCGATGCGATCCACGCAACCGGGTGCGCGGCGTTCTTCGACATCCACGGCGATGAGAACCTGCCGTACGTCTTCGTTGCTGGTTGCGAGATGCTGCCGGGTTTCAGCGAGCAGCAGGCAAGCGCGCAGGCCGCCTTCGCGGCGGACTTCCGCGCAGCCAATCCGGACTTCCAGAGCGAGCACGGCTATGCCGCCAGCAAGTACAAGGAAGACGTGCTGAAACTCGCCTCCAAGTACATCGGCCACACGTTCGGGTGCCTGTCGCTGACGCTGGAGATGCCCTTCAAGGACAACGCCAACGCGCCCGACGAGCGCCACGGATGGAGCGCCGCGCGCAGCGCCCGGCTGGGCGCCGACATGCTCGCAGCGCTGCGGCTGCACCTGCATCGGAATCCGTCATGACGGCCATCACCGGTCCGAAGGTCACTCTGAAGCGCGCCGGCGGCACCGACCGGCCGCGGCTCTACGAGTGGCTGATTGGCTCCGACCTGACGGCCAACATGATGGGTGGCCAGATGTTCCCGGACCATCCGATCACGCCGCCGGACCAGTTCGCGGCCCAGTACCCGGACTGGTTCTACGACGGTTCGCGGCCGTATGCCGGGCGCATGTTCATCATCAGCGCGCGCGGTGAGGACGTTGGCTGCATTTCCTACGGGCCGATCGACCTGCTCAACGATGTCGTCGAACTCGACATCTGGCTCGCCGAACGCCGCGTGGCGGGGCAGGGCTACGGCTCCGAGGCGCTGATCGTGCTGTGCGACTGGCTGCAGGTCCACTACGGTGTCAACCGTTTCCTGGTGCGCCCATCCCGTCGCAACGTCAAGGCATTGCGCGCGATGCGACGCGCCGGATTCCGCGAGACCGACCTGCCGGCGCAGGAAATCGTATCGAAGCTCGATCTGCCGCCCGGGCGCTATGCCGATGAACTGCTGCTGTTCCGCATTCTGCCGGTGCCCACCGGCATCTTCCGCCCCGACCCGGCACAGACCTACGTCTTCCTCGACAGCGAGTTCACCAACCTCACGACGCCGCAGCTGATCAGCGTCGGCGCCGTGGCCACCGACCAGACGGCGTTCTATGCGGAGATCGAGGGCTGGGATCCCGCTACGACGAGTCCGTTCGTCAACGAGACGGTGATGCCGCTGCTTGATGGCGACGCCGTGCCGCGCGAGATCGGTGCGGAGGCTTTTACTGAATGGCTGATGGAACGCGCGCGCCGGACACCGACGACGATCATCAGCGATTCGGGCTTCGATCGCTGGGCGATTGCCGAACTGCTGGGCAACGAGAACCTGCCGGTCAACGTGCGCTGGCAGCGCGTGCCGATCGCCTACGAAGCGATGGATGAAGCCACGCAGCGGATGAACCTGCGGCGGCACCACGCGCTCGATGATGCACGCGCACTGCGCCACCTCGTGCTCGAGGCGCGCGTTCCTTCGCGCCCCGTCTAGCGGCAGTCCAGCACCGCGGCGCCGCTGACGCGTCCCTCACGCACGGCGGCGATTGCCTCGTTGGCGCGGTCGAGGGGGAAGACTTCGACGTGCGTGACGAGCGGGATGCGCGCCGCGAGTTCGAGGAATTCCTCGCCGTCGCGTCGGGTCAGGTTGGCGACCGACCGCACGATGCGTTCGCCCCAGAGCAGCCGGTAGGGGAACGCGGGGATGTCGCTCATGTGGATTCCGGCGCAGACGACGACACCGCCCTTGACGGTGTTGGCCAGCGCCTTGGGCAGCAACGACCCGACAGGCGCGAAAATCAACACGGCATCCAGCGGGCGCGGAGGCGCGGCATCGGAGCCGCCTGCCCAGACGCAGCCGAGCGAGCGTGCGAAGTCTTGCCCCGCCAGGTCCCCGGGACGCGTGAAGGCGTAGACCTCGCGCTTCTGCCACACCGCCACCTGAGCGATCAGGTGCGCGGCCGCGCCGAACCCGTAGATGCCGAGCCGCTGGGCATCGCCGGCCAGGCGCAGCGCGCGATAGCCGATCAGGCCCGCGCACAGCAGCGGCGCGGCATGCACGTCATCGAGGGCCCCGGGCAGCCGGAAGCAGAAGTCCGCCCGGGCGACGACATGCTGCGCATAGCCGCCGTCGCGCGTGTAGCCCGTGAACTGCGGGGCATCGCAGAGGTTCTCCCGGCGCGAGTGACAGTACGGGCAGACGCCGCAGGTTCCACCGAGCCACGGCACGCCGACGCGATCGCCGATCTCGAAGCGGTGAACATCGGCACCGCGCGCGACGACGGCGCCGACGATCTCGTGCCCGGGAACGAGCGGCAGGCGCTCGGCGGGCAGTTCGCCGTCGACCACGTGCAGATCGGTGCGGCAGACGCCGCAGGCGGCGACGCGCAGCAGGACTTCGTCACGGCCGGGCACCGGAATCGCACGCTCGATCCGCTGCAGTGGCTGGCCCACCGCCAGCAGCGTCATTGCGCTGGACGTTAGCAGGCTCATGCCCGGTCGAGCGCCAGCATCATCGCGGCGGCGGGCTCGACAATCTGCAGCCCGAGCGCACGCGCGCGGCGCGCCAGCTTCAGCAGCGCCTTGTCCTTGGTGACGAGCCAGTCGGCGCGTGCAGTGTGCGCAAGGTCGAGGAACTTCTGGTCCGACGGATCGGTGCAGGCCAGCGGCGAAGGAAACACCTGCTCCACCGGTGTGGCGATCCGGTCCCACAGTCGCAGGACCGTGCAGCGGCGTTCATTGGTCAGCCCGAACACGGGGCGGCTGAGCACGTCACTCAGTTCATCGACCAGTGGCCCGCTGCGTAGCGTCCGGATACTGCCGCCTTCGACAACGGCGCGCAGCGGTGTCGCGCGCGCGTCGTCAAAGACCCAGAAATCGAGCAGGACGTTAGTGTCGAGCACGGCCGAAGCCGGCGACCGCGCATTCATTGCCGGTCAAGCGCATGGCGCGACAACTGCTCCAGCGTGACCACTGCCAGCGCCTTCTCGTGCGTGGCAGCGAGTACCACCGGTGGTGCCACGCCGGCTTCGAGCGCCTCGCGCCAGCGCGCGATACACAGGCACCAGCGGTCGCCGGGACGCAGGCCCGGGAAGTCGAACTCGGGCCGCGGGGTCGTCAGGTCATTGCCGCGAAGGAACGAGAACTCGAGGAACTCCTCGGTCAGGCGCGCACACACGGTGTGCGACCCGACGTCCTGCGGACCGGTGTGGCAGTAGCCGTCGCGGTAAAACCCGGTGATTGGATCTTCGCAGCAAGGAGCAAGCGGGCCACCGAGCACGTTGCGTGCAGAGGAGGGACGATCGGCGTCGCGCACGAACGCCTCAGTGCGCGCGGGCGAGCGTTGCCGGCGCTGCTTTCGCTTCGACCCAGGCGGTCAATTCGTCGAGTACCTTGGTACTGGCCTCGCTCAACGAGGCCGCTGCAGCGGCCGAATTGGCCTGCGCCACGGGCGCCGTCGCAGCGAAGGTCTGGCGCGCCACCAGCTTGCGCGCGTTGCGGTCGATCAGTTCGGCGCTCACTTCGACGCGGGCGGTGCCGGGTGATGACGCGGCATCGTGGAAGAAGTCGTTGACCGAGATATTCAGCAGCAGGTCGCCGGCCACTCCCCGACCGGCCAGCGTGACCGAGGCGAAGGCGCGTCGCGCGGCAAGGCGGTCGACCAGCAGCTGTGCCAGCCGGCTCGATGGCCGATCGCTCCAGGTCGCGAATTGATAGGCGGCGCGCTGGTTGGCCAGGCGCGAGAAGGTCAGCGCATAGGAGTCGTCGACCGAGGCGGCGGGCTGGGGCGAGACCAGCAGGTCGCGACCGTTGGAACGTGCGGCCGGGGTCGGTGCGGTACCGCCGTCGACGATGCGAAACTGCGCCTGCTGCTGTGTGTCCTTGCCGACCTCGACCGAAATGCAGCCCGATGCCGCCAGTCCGACCGCTGCGACGACGACGAGCGTAAGGCTCTGGCGAAGGCTGATCCTCATCCTCATTCTCCGGGGCCGCGTTGCGTGCTCGACGGGCCGAGCAGCGCGGCGCGCGGATCCTGCAGGCGATCGAGCAGCCGATTCAGTGTCGAACTGGTCGCCTTGAGTTCGACGACCGCCGCGTTGAGCTGGTCGCCGCTCGAGCTGACGGTCGAGCCGACCGACTGCGACAGGTAAGCGGCCTGTTTCTCCAGCGCGATCGTCGCGGCCGAGATGTCCTTCATCGTGCGCTCGGCCTGCTGCAAGGCCGGCCGCAGATCCTTGTCAGCGTTGTCCGCCAGGGTGGTGACGCGTTGCTCGGCGCGGCCGAGGCCGCTGGCTGCGCCCTCGACTGCCTTCAGCGTGCGGTCGAGTTCGACGAGTCGCTGGTTGAGGCCGCCGGTGAGGTCGCGCAGGTTCGCGAGCGTCTTGTCGATCGCGGCGCGGTTCTCCGGCTTCAGCACTTCGTTCAACCGCTCGAGGGTTTCGACGGCGGTTTCGCCCACCTTGTTGAGGCGGTTGGCGATCGCATCGAGGTTCGATGTGCCCTCGGGAATGACCGAATAGGGCTCATGCAGCGGCACGGCGATCAGCGGCGGACCCGGCGGATCCGGGGTTTCGAGGTCGATCTTGGCGATCCCGGTCACGAACCTGCGGCTCACGACCGCCTCGGTGTTGGTTCTGACCGGCGTGCGCCGGTCGATGCGGATCAGCACGCGCACGCGGTTGATGTTGTCGGTCAGCGCGTAGTCCTCGACGCGGCCGACCTTGATGCCGCGCATGGAGACGTCGGCGCCGATCTGCAGCCCATCGAGCGGCTGGCGCTCGAAGTAGATCGTGTAGAAGTTGTAATCGCTGCGACTGCCCGTGTGCTTGAGCCAGATGATCCCGGCCACCAGCGCTGCGAGCAGCGCGATGACCGCGAGTCCGACGTACGTGTATTTGGCTTCTGCTTCCATGGCTTCGATATTCTAAGTGCGCGCCGCGCTCGTTCCGCCCACCATCGTGCGCACCGAGAAATAGCTCTGGATCCACGGGTCGTCGACGTGAATCACGTCGCGCGCACTGCCGTCGGCCAGCACCTTGCCCCGTGCCAGTACGACAATCCGGTCGGCCACGGTCAGCAGCGTGTCGATGTCGTGCGTGACCAGGAACACCGTGATTCCAAGGTCATCGACCAGCGAACGCACCATCTCGTCGAAGGCGCGGGCGGTGGTCGGATCGAGGCCCGAGGTCGGCTCGTCAAGGAACAACACTTCCGGCTCGAGCGCGAGGGCACGGGCGATGGCGGCGCGCTTGCGCATGCCGCCAGACAGTTCACTGGGCATCTTCGGGCGACGTCCGGTCCGAGGCCGGCCTGCGCCAGCCGCAGATGCACCAGGGCGTCGAGCATGCCCCGTGGCACCTGCGCATGCTCGGTCAGCGGCACGGCCACGTTCTCGGCGACGGTCAGCGACGAGAACAGTGCCCCATCCTGGAACATCATGCCGAAGCGTCGGCGCGTGGCATTCAGCGCGTCGTCGCTTGCCGTCCACACGTCTGTCCCCAGCAGGCGGATGCTGCCCGAGGTGGGGCGCTGCAGCCCGATGATCTCGCGCAGCAGCACCGACTTGCCGGTGCCGCTGCCGCCGATCAGCGCGAGCAGGGTGCCGCGCTGCACGTCGAAGCTGACGCCGTCATGCACGACCTGTTCGCCGAAACGGGTGACGATCGAGTCGATTTCGATGACCGGTGCCGCCGCGGCCATCAGATGTCCAGTTCCTGGAACAGCACCGCAAAGAACGCGTCGAGCAGGATCACCGCGACGATGCTCTGCACCACCGTCGACGTGGTCGCGATACCCAGCGCGCGGGTGTCACGGCTGACCGTCATGCCCATGCGGCAGCCGATCACCGCGATGATCAGCGCAAACACCGGGGCCTTCGCGAGACCGACGTAGACATGCTTGATCGCGAGGTTGTCCTGCAGGCGGCCAAGAAACGTTTGCGGCGTGATGTCGAGCATCGGGCCGGAGATCATCATGGCGCCGGCCAGGCTCATGACGTCGCCGACAAAGACCAGCAGCGGCATGGCCAACATCAGCGCCAGCACACGCGGCAGCACCAGTACGTCCATCGGTGATAGCCCGAGCGTGCGGATCGCGTCGGTTTCCTCGTTCAGGCGCATCGAGCCCAGTTGCGCAGTAAAGGCCGCGCCCGAGCGGCCGGCGACGATCACCGCGACGATGATCGGTGCAAACTCGCGCGTCGCGCCGATGCCGACGCCGTCGACAACGAAGATGTTGGCGCCGTACTTCTCCGCCTGCAGGCCGAGCAGATAGGCGATCACGATGCCAATCAGCATCGTCACCAGGGCCACGACGGGTATCGCGTTGAGGCAGACCTGCTCGAACTGCGACGTCAGTTCGCGCAGCCGGATCTTCGCCGGTGCGAGCAGCGAGCGCACCACTTGCACCAGGACTTCGCCCAGGAAGTTCAGGTGACCGAACAGGAGATCGAGGACGGCAAGTGTCTCGCGGCCGATGTGCGCCACCAGCCCTTCGCGCCGGCGTACGACCGGCGCGTTGACCTCGTCGAGCCGCTCGCGTACCTGGCCGACGATGCGCGCGTCGTTGTCAGCGAAGCCTGCCAGGGCAGCCGCTGCACATTGACGCCGGAGCTTCGCAGGTGATTGAGCAGCGCCAGCGCCGACGCGGTGTCGATGTCGGTGAGTGCGGCGCCGTCGAGCGACAGCTCCGCAGGCAACGACAGTGCTGTCAGTTCATGCTGGATCACCGGCAGGGTGGCCAGGCGCCAGGCACCGCTCAGTCGCAGCACGGCGCCGCTCGCACCGCTTTCGAGGCGTGCCGCGGGCGGTGAAACGGACGGCGCGGGATCAGCGGGCATGCGGGGCTGCGGAGAGGTGCTGATCAGGCTATCACAGGCCCCTACCGGGTCGTAGCCCGGGCAGCTCGCTTCAGGTGCGCACGCAGCTGTGCAGAAGCATCAGGGCGAGCAGGCTCACCAGCAGCAGCGGCAGGGCGGTCGACCAGGCGGTGGCGCCATCGGTGCGCGTCTCGATCGGCGGGTAGTCGTCAGCGGGCTCGTCGTGATGCATGGTCGTCGGCGTGGCAGCGAGGTAGGCGGCGACCGCCCATCGCGGGCGGTCGCCAGACCGGTGACTAGGCAGCGAGCAGCTGCCGCAATACGTACGGAAGGATGCCGCCGTGCTTGTAGTACTCGACCTCGATGGGTGTGTCGATGCGCAGCTTAACCGGGATCTGCTTTTCGCCGTCCTTGCCGAACACCAGCAGCGTCAGGTTCATCTGCGGCCGTAGTTCGCCCTCGATCTCGATGTCGAACATCTCGTCGCCGCGGATGCCGAACGTCTCGACGCCTTCACCGGCCATGAACTGCAGCGGCAGCACACCCATGCCGACCAGGTTGCTGCGGTGGATCCGTTCGAAGCTCTTGGCGATGACGGCCTTCACCCCGAGCAGCTGCGTGCCCTTCGCGGCCCAGTCACGCGACGAGCCGGTGCCGTACTCCTCCCCACCGAAGACCACCGTCGGCACGCCGTCCTTGATGTAGCGCATCGCGGCGTCGTAGATCGACATCGGCTCGCCGCTCGGCTGGTGGACCGTGACGCCCCCCTCAACCCGAGAGCCGTCGGCCTTCACCGGAACCAGCAGGTTCTTGATGCGCACATTGGCGAAGGTACCGCGCATCATCACTTCATGGTTGCCACGGCGCGCGCCGTACGAATTGAAGTCGGGCTTTAGCACCTTGTGTTCGATGAGCCATTTGCCGGCCGGGGAGGTGTCCTTGATCGAACCGGCCGGCGAAATATGGTCGGTGGTGATCGAGTCGCCGAAGATGCCGAGCGCCCGGGCTGCGCTTACGCCCATCTCGGCCGCCTTGGGCTTCATCGTGAAGCCATCGAAGAACGGCGGCTTGGCAATGTAGGTCGACTTCGGCCAGGTGTAGACCTGACCCGACACGCTGCCGACCTTCTTCCACAGCTCGCCTGGGTCCGACTTCACCTTACTGTAATTGGCCTCGAACGCAATTGGGTCGAGCGCCGACTTCATCAGCGCATGGACTTCCTCGGACGACGGCCAGACGTCGCCGATCCAGACGTCCTTGCCGTCCTTGCCCTTGCCGAGCGGCTCGGTCATCAGGTCCTTCAGCACGGTGCCGGCGAGGGCATAGGCAACCACCAGCGGGGGCGACGCCAGGAAGTTGGCCTTGAGGTTCGGATGGATGCGCGCTTCGAAGTTGCGGTTGCCTGACAACACCGCCGCGCACACGAGGTCGTTTTTCGTGATGACCTCGTTGATTTCCGGAGCGAGGTCGCCCGCATTGCCGATGCAGGTGGTGCAGCCGTACGCCGCTACGGAAAAGCCGAGTTGTTCCAGATACGGCAGCAAGCCGGTCTTCGTCAGGTATTCAGTGACGATGCGCGATCCCGGAGCCAAGGAGGTCTTGATGTGCTTCTTCACCGTCAAGCCACGCTCGACTGCCTTCTTCGCCAGCAGGCCGGCAGCGAGCAGCACGCTCGGGTTCGAGGTGTTCGTGCACGAGGTGATCGCCGCGATCAGCACGTCGCCGTCCGCAATCGCGACCCCGTGGACATCGTGTTCGCGGCTCGGTGACACCATCGGGCGGTTGGCGCTCATTTCTTCGAGGTCGCGCGCCGCGCCGAGCGGGGCATCCGGCGCCTGGCCCTCGGCACGGCCGTGACCGATGAGCGGGAAGCGTTGCTTCAGCCGGGCGGCCGGCTGGTTGAAGCCGTTCTCACTGACCGGCTTTGAAAACAGCGACGCAAACTGCTTCTTCACATGGCCGATCTCGATGCGGTCCTGTGGACGCTTCGGGCCGGCCAGTGACGGGGCGACGGTGGCGAGGTCGAGTGTCACCGTCTGCGAATAGTCGATCGCGCCAGCCTTCGGCACTCCAAACAGGCCCTGCGCGCGGAAATACGCCTCGAACGCCGCGATTTCGTCCGGCGTGCGGCCGGTGCCCTCGAAGTAGGCGATCGTCTTTTCGTCGACCGGGAAGAAGCCCATCGTCGCGCCGTACTCGGGCGCCATGTTGGCGATCGTCGCTCGGTCGGGCAGCGCCAGCGTCGTCGTGCCCTCACCGAAAAATTCGACGAACTTGCCGACCACCTTGGCCTTGCGCAGCATCTCGGTGATGGTGAGCACCAGGTCGGTCGCGGTGACGCCTTCGCGCAGCTTGCCCTTCAGGTGCACGCCGACGACGTCCGGCGTCAGGAAGTAGACCGGCTGGCCCAGCATGCCGGCCTCGGCCTCGATGCCGCCCACGCCCCAGCCGACCACGCCGATGCCGTTGATCATCGTCGTGTGGCTGTCAGTGCCGACCAGCGTGTCCGGGTAGTACACGCCATTTTTCTTGTGGACGCCGCGCGCCAGGTATTCGAGGTTGACCTGGTGGACGATGCCGATGCCCGGCGGCACGACCCGAAGGTATCGAAGGCCTGCATGCCCCACTTCATGAACTCGTAGCGCTCGCGGTTGCGCTGGAACTCGAGCTTCATGTTGAGATCAAGCGAGTCCTTGCCGCCGTAGTGATCGATCATGCACCGAGTGGTCGACGACGAGGTCGACCGGCACCAGCGGCTCGATCGTCTTCGGGTTCTTGCCCATCGCGTCGGCGACATTGCGCATCGCGGCCAGGTCCACCAGCAGTGGCACGCCCGTGAAGTCCTGCAGCACGATGCGCGCGACGACGAACGGAATCTCGTCGGTGCGGTCGGCGTTCGGTTTCCAGTTGGCCAGTTGCCGCACATGCTCTTCGGTGACCTTGACGCCGTCGCAATTGCGCAGCACCGACTCCAGCACGATGCGGATCGACACCGGCAGCCGCGAGATCTTGGCGACGCCGGCCTTCTCCAGCGCTGCCAGGCTGTAGAGCCTGCCTTTCTTGGCGCCGATCGTGAAATCTTGCAGTGAGTTGAACAGGTTGTGAGCCATTTTGGGAAACCTCGGGTCGTTGGGCTGCTAGATGACCATCAGGTCAACGAATTCATTGACTGGCGTTGCGTCGAGCCGCTTGGCATCGAGGCAGAGGTCCAGGATTGCGGCGGCCTGCTTCGACGGGAAGACCCGCGCCAGGTTGGTCTTGAATTTCTCGACCAGCACCGGCATGCCTTCCTTGCGGCGACGCTTGTGGCCAATCGGGTACTCGACCACCACTTCCCTCAGCTTCTTGCCGTCGCTGAATTCAACCGTCAGCGCGTTCGCAATCGAGCGCTTCTCCGGATCGTGGTAATCCTTCGTGAACTTCTTGTCCTCGACGCATTCGATCTTTTCGCGCAGGACATCGATGCGCGGGTCGGCTGCGACGTTGTCTTCGTAGTCGGACGCGGTGAGTCGCCCGAAGATGATCGGCACCGCCACCATGTACTGGATGCAGTGGTCGCGGTCGGCCGGATTGTTGAGCGGCCCCTTCTTGTCGATGATGCGGATGCAGGCCTCGTGCGTGCGGATCGTGATCTTCCTGATGTCCTTCTGGGCCTTGCCGAGCTTCTTCATCTCGCCATGGATGGTCATCGCGGCCTCGACCGCCGTCTGCGAGTGGAACTCCGCCGGGAACGAGATCTTGAACAGCACGTTTTCCATCACATAGCTGCCGTAGGGCCGCTGAAACTTGAACTCGTTCCCCTTGAACAGCACGTCGTAGAAACCCCAGCCCTTGGCGCTCAGCACCGAGGGGTAGCCCATTTCTCCGGTCCGGGCGATCAGCGCCAGTCGCACCGCCCGGCTGGTCGCGTCACCCGCGGCCCAGCTCTTGCGCGAACCGGTATTCGGCGCATGGCGGTAGGTGCGCAGGCTCTGGCCGTCGACCCACGCGAGCGACACCGCGTTGATGATTTCGTCGCGGGAAAGACCCAGCATCTGCGCGACAACGGCCGTTGAAGCGACCTTGACCAGGACGACGTGATCCAGTCCGACCTTGTTGAACGAGTTCTCCAGCGCGATGCAGCCCTGGATCTCGTGGGCCTTGACCATCGCGACCAGCACGTCTGCGACGGTCAGCGGCTTCTTCCCTGCCGCGACGGCATTGCGGGAGAGCCAGTCCGCGGTGGCAAGGATGCCGCCGAGGTTGTCCGACGGGTGTCCCCATTCGGCCGCGAGCCACGTGTCGTTGAAGTCGAGCCAGCGGATCATCGCGCCGATATCGAACGCCGCCTTCACCGGATCCATCTGGAATGGCGTGCCGGGCACCTTCGCGCCATGGGGTACGACCGTGCCATGCACGACCGGGCCCAGCATCTTCGTGCAGGCCGGGTACTCCAGGGCCTCGAAGCCGCAGCCCAGCGTGTCCATCAGGCAGTAGCGCGCCGTGTCGATCGCATCCTTGCTCTTAACCTTGTAATTGATGACGTAGTCGGCGATGTCGACGAGGACCTTGTCGGGCTTCGGGCGGACGTTGCTGATGTGGCTCCCCATGGTGGGCGGTTCCTTTATGAATGCGATGGTTGTCGTTGTTTCGGTTACTTGTCAGCCGATCGCGGCAGCTTGTCGAGCGGCGGAAAGCGGGTGCAGTTGGCGGCGAGGACCGTGCCGTCCGCTGCGCTGAGTCGTCCGTTGTAGCCTTTGCTCCACCATTCCCAGGCACCATCAGTCGACAGATAGCGTGCTCCTGAGGCCGCGACCGCTGGCTGCATGCGCTTGCCGTCGGTGCCGAACGTCACCTCGACCGGCTGTCCGGGACTGGCGTGGTTCCGTTGCACGACGCTCAGCACGCGCGACTGCTCGCAGAGGTAGACCACGGTGGAAAGCGGTGACTCCGCCGCCTCCGTGGCGCCGCCCGCGGTGACGGCAAGCAGCGGCAAAAGCGCCCGCAGCCTCATTCCGGCGCCTCCAGCGACAGCTTGTAGCCGATATGCGAGTCCTTGAATCCGTGCCGCTCGTAGAAGCGATGCGCCTCGCTGCGTTGCCGGTCGCTGGTCAGCTGCACCAGGCGACAGCCGCGCTTGCGCGCGTTGTCGAGCGCGCGGCCCATCAGCCAACCGCCGATGCCGCGCCCGCGCACGCTACTGTCGACACGCACGGCTTCGATGTTCGCGCGCCAGGCGCCACGCCGGCTCAGTCCCGGGATGTAGGTGACCTGCAGCATGCCGACCACGCGACCGTCGAGCTCGGCCAGCAACAGCAACTGGTTCGGATCGCGGTCGATGGCGTCGAAGGCGCGGATGTACGCCGGGTCGTCGCTGCCGACGCCCTCGCGGTTTCGTCCGAGCGTATCGTCGGCGAGCAGTTCGAGCAGGCGTGGCAGGTCGGTGCGCTGCGCACGGCGCACCGTCAGCCCCTGGAGCGTTGCTTCGGACATCGGCCCTCGTCAGCCGCGCTTGGCCAGCGGCACGAACTTCTGATCTTCCGGGCCGATGTAGTTGGCGCTCGGCCGGATGATCTTGTTGTCCATGCGCTGCTCGATGATGTGGGCGCTCCAGCCGCTGGTGCGAGAAATCACGAAGAGTGGCGTGAACATCGACGTCGGCACGCCCATCATGTGATACGACACCGCGCTGAACCAGTCGAGGTTCGGGAACATCTTCTTGATATCCCACATCACCGACTCGAGCCGCTCGGCGATCGAGAACATTTTCATGTTCCCGGCGTCCTTCGACAGGCGCTGCGCCACGCCCTTGATGATCTTGTTGCGTGGATCGGAGACGGTGTAGACGGGGTGGCCGAACCCGATCACGACTTCCTTGGCCTCGACGCGGCGGCGGATGTCGGCCTCGGCTTCGGCTGGCGTTTCATAGCGTTTCTGGATCTCGAAGGCGACTTCGTTGGCGCCACCGTGCTTCGGCCCGCGCAGTGCGCCAATGGCGCCGGTAATGGCCGAATAGAAGTCCGATCCGGTGCCGGCGATGACGCGTCCCGCAAATGTCGAAGCGTTGAACTCATGCTCGGCGTAGAGGATCAGCGAGGTGTGCATCGCCCGGACCCACAGTTCGCTCGGCTCCTTGCCGTGCAGCAGGTGCAGGAAGTGTCCGCCAATGGAGTCATCATCGGTTTCGACCTCGATGCGTCTACCGTTCGTGCTGTAGTGATACCAGTAGAGCAGCATCGAACCGAGAGAGGCCATCAGCCGGTCGGCAATGTCCTTCGCGCCCGGGATGTTGTGATCGTCCTTCTCGGGCAGCACGCAGCCCAGCGCGGACACACCGGTGCGCATCACGTCCATCGGATGGCTCGAGGCCGGCAGCCACTCGAGCGCGGCCTTCACGTTGGCCGGCAGGCCGCGCATTTCCTTCAGCTTGGCTTTATATGCGGACAGTTCGCTTCGGCTGGGAAATGTGCCGTGGACCAGCAGATGCGCGACCTCCTCGAATTCGCAGGTCTCAGCAATGTCGAGGATGTCGTAGCCGCGGTAGTGCAGGTCGTTCCCGGTGCGACCGACGGTGCACAGGGCGGTGTTGCCTGCGACCACACCGGACAGCGCGACAGACTTCTTGATCTTGGGCGCCGCTGCCGGCGCGTCTTGCACTTCGCTCATGGATCTTCTCCCTTGGCTGCCTATTTCTTTCTTGCGAACAACGCGTCGAGGCGCTGCTCATAGGCGTGGTATCCGATGACGTCGTACAGCTCCATGCGGGTCTGCATCAAGTCGACCACCGCCTTCTGCGTTCCTTCGCGTCGCAACGTCGTGTAGACATTCAGCGCTGCCTTGTTCATCGCGCGGAATGCCGACAGCGGATACAGCACCATCGCTGCTCCTGCGCTCTTCAGTTCCTCGACGGTGAACAGCGGCGTCGAGCCGAACTCGGTGATGTTTGCCAGCACCGGCGCCTTCACCGCATCGACGAACCTGCGGTACGTCGGCAGATCCTTCGCCGCCTCGGCGAAGATGCCGTCCGCGCCGGCCTCGACGCAGGCGATCGCGCGCTCGATCGCGCGGTCCACGCCCTCGACCGCGATTGCGTCCGTCCGGGCGATGACGAAGAAGTCCTTGTCGGTCTTCGCGTCGGCCGCGGCTTTCACGCGGTCCGCCATCTCTTCGGTCGAGACGATCTCCTTGCCCGGCCGGTGGCCGCAGCGCTTGGCCCCGACCTGGTCCTCGATGTGGCACGCCGCGGCGCCCGCCTTGATCAGCGACTTGATCGTGCGGGCAATGTTGAAGGCGCTCGGGCCAAAGCCGGTATCGATGTCGACCAGCAGCGGCAGTTCGCAGACGTCTGTGATGCGCCGCGTGTCGACCAGCACGTCGTCGAGCGTGTTGATGCCGAGGTCCGGCATGCCCAGCGAGCCGGCTGCGACGCCGCCGCCGGAGAGGTAAATCGCCCGAAAGCCGACATGCTTGGCCATCAACGCATGGTTGGCGATGATGGTGCCGATGATCTGCAGCGGCTGTTCTTCCTTCAGTGCCTGCCGGAAGCGGGCGCCTGCGCTGTTGCTCATGGACAGACCTCGTCGATTCCGTGGACCATGGCCGGGCTCAGCCCAGCAGGTGCTTCACGCCGTCACGCTCTTCGAGCAGTTCCTTCAGCGTGTTGTCCATCTTGCCGCGTGAGAACTCGTCGACCGCCAGCCCCTTGATGACCTCGTACTTGCCGCCGGCGCAGGTACAGGGCACGCCGTAGATGATCTCTTCCGGTACGCCGTAGCTGCCGTCGGAGGGCACGCCCATCGTGACCCAGCGGCCGTTGGTGCCGAGCACCCAGTCGCGGATATGGTCGATCGCCGCATTGGCGGCGGAGGCTGCCGATGACAGTCCGCGCGCTTCGATGATGGCGGCGCCGCGCTTGCCGACCGTCGGCATGTAGGTGTCGCGGTACCAGGCCTGGTCGACCATCGGTGCCGCGGGCTGGCCGCCGATCGTCGCGAAGCGGATGTCGGGATACATCGTCGGTGAGTGGTTGCCCCAGACGACGAGCTTCTCGATCGAGGCGACCGGCTTGCCGGTCTTGGCCGCGAGCTGCGACAGCGCACGGTTGTGGTCGAGCCGCATCATCGCCGTGAAGTTGCCCTTGGGCAGCGACGGTGCCGACTTCATCGCGATGTAGGCGTTGGTGTTGGCCGGGTTGCCGACCACGAGCACCTTGACGTTGCGACTGGCTGCCTTGTCGAGCGCCTTGCCCTGCGCCGTGAAGATCTGCGCGTTGGCGGCCAGCAGGTCCTTGCGCTCCATGCCGGGGCCGCGCGGGCGGGCGCCGACCAACACTGCGATCTCGGTGTCCTTGAACGCGGTCGCCGGGTCGCTGTGCGATTCCATGCCTGCCAGCAACGGGAACGCGCAGTCATCCAGTTCCATCATCACGCCCTTGAGTGCCTTCTGCGCCTTCTCGTCGGGGATTTCCAGCAGCTGCAGGTGCACCGGCTGATCCCTGCCGAGCATTTCGCCCGATGCGATGCGAAACAGGATCGAATAGCCGATCTGTCCTGCGGCGCCGGTGACGGCAACCCGTACGGGAGCTTTGCTCATGGGAATGGCCTCCTGGATTTGTGATGGCGTTGAGAAGTCGAAGCGAACGTGGAAGCAGCGATGCAGCCGTTGGATCGATATTGCGGACCGGCCGGCAGGCGCCGGCGGGAAAGCCGGTCGAGTCTACTGCGGTTGCATTGCCCACGCCTTGACGCAGCCCGGTGTTGCGTGCGGCGCGGCGCGGTCGGCGGCTGCAGCAGACGCCGTCGAACGCGCCCGCCAGCAACGGTGCGCAGGCGGGTTCGATGCGGTAGCTGCAGAGTGTGGGTTTCAAGGGGTACGCGCGGTGCGCAGCAAAGCGGTCTCAGCGTTAACCATATCTTATATAAGACATAAGATTTAATCCACGTCTTTCGACTTTCAGCTATGCTGAAGTCCGTTCATGCCTGCTGCCGACACCCCCGCCGACGCTGCCGCGCGCGCCCCGCGGCCGGCCGTTTTCTCGCCGCTTTACCGGCAGATCAAGGACTTGCTGCTGAAAAGCCTGGACCAGGGCGAGTGGAAGCCCGGGGAACTGATCCCGAGCGAGATCGAACTGGCAACACGCTTCCAGGTGAGTCAGGGCACCGTACGCAAAGCGGTCGACGAACTGGCTGCCGAGAACCTGCTGGTGCGGCGCCAGGGCAAGGGAACTTTCGTCGCCACCCACCACGAGCCGCGCGCCCAGTTCCGCTTCCTGCGCGTCGTTCCGGATGCCGGTGAGCCGGCGCCTCCGCAGAGCAGGTTCCTGGAATGCCGCCGCCTCAGGGCGCCGGCCGACATCGCGCGTCAACTCGACCTGCGTACCGGCGATGCAGTCGTCTACCTGCGGCGCTTGCTGAGCTTTGGCGGTGATCCGATCGTACTCGACGAGATCTGGCTGCCGGGCGCACTGTTCAAGGGACTTACTGCCGAGCGTCTCGCTGAATACAAGGGCCCGCTGTACGGTCTTTTCGAGACGGAGTTCGGCACGCGCATGATCCGCGCCGAGGAGCAGCTGCGTGCCGTCGGCGCCGACCGGCAGGCCGCGCAACTGCTCGGAGTCGCAGAGGATTCACCGTTGCTGCTGGTCGAGCGCGTTTCGTATTCGTACGGGGATCGTCCGGTGGAAGTGCGTCGCGGCCTTTACGTCACGGAGCACTATCACTATCGCAATACGCTTTCGTGATTTGGTTCGCTGAACCAATTCGTTCAAAATAGTCCGCCTTTCCAGGGCACGAAGATCGGTACTCAGTCCATGAACTCGCCTTTCGCCGCCAGCAAATCCCGCCCTGAATTCCGCAACATCCACGTCTCGCAGATCCTGAAATACAAGCTTCCGCCGCCGGGCATGGTCTCGATCATGCATCGGATCAGCGGCGCGGCGCTGTTCCTGACGCTGCCCTTCATCCTGTGGCTGTTCGACCTGAGCCTCACGTCCGAGCTGAGCTACACGCGGCTCGCTGACTTCGCCGCGCACTGGCTGGTGAAACTGGTGCTGGTCGGGCTGGCGTGGGCATTCCTGCACCACCTGATCGCCGGTCTGCGCTTCCTCATGCTCGACCTTGACGTCGGCGTCGACAAACCGGCCGCGCGTACCAGTGCGCTTGCTGTTTTCGCGATCAGCTTGCCGCTGACGCTGCTGGCCGCATTGAAGATCTTCGGAGCGTTCTGATGGCCGCGTCAACCAACCCCGCAGGGATCGGTACCAAGCGAATCGTCGTCGGCGCGCACTACGGCGTCGGTGGCTTCCTGCTGCAGCGGCTGACCGCCATCGTGCTGACGGTCTTCGTTGTCTTCTTGCTGCTGCGCCTGGTTTTCGGCGGCCCTCTCGGGTACGACGGCTGGGCGGGACTCTTTGTGCCGCTCTGGATGAAGATCGTCACGCTGGTGGCGCTGCTGGCGCTTTTCTATCACGCATGGATCGGCGTGCGCGATATCTGGATGGACTATGTCAAGCCGACAGGGATCCGGGTGGCTCTGCAGACGCTGACGGTGCTGTGGCTGGTGTTCTGCGCGGTATGGTCCGTGCAGATTCTCTGGAGAGTCTGATTCATGGCGGCTGCATCGAAAGTAGCTCGTCGTCGCTTCGACGCGGTGATTGTTGGCGCGGGTGGCTCGGGCATGCGGTGTTCCCTCCAACTGGCGCAGGCCGGCCTGAACGTCGCCGTGCTGTCGAAGGTCTTCCCGACCCGCTCGCACACGGTGGCAGCGCAGGGCGGCATCGGTGCCTCGCTCGGCAACATGACCGAGGACACGTGGCTCTGGCACATGTTCGACACGGTCAAGGGCTCCGACTATCTCGGTGACCAGGACGCGATCGAGTTCATGTGCCGCGAGGCGCCGAAGGTCGTGTACGAACTGGAACACTTCGGCATGCCGTTCGACCGCAATCCGGACGGCACGATCTACCAGCGGCCTTTCGGTGGGCATTCGGCGAACTTCGGCGAGAAGCCGGTGCCGCGCGCCTGCGCCGCAGCGGACCGCACCGGGCACGCGTTGCTGCACACGCTGTACCAGCGCAATGTGCGCGAGCGCACCCACTTCTTCGTCGAGTGGATGGCGCTCGATCTGATTCGGGACGCCGAAGGTGCCGTCGTCGGCGTCGTCGCGCTGGAGATGGAAACCGGCGACGTGATGATCTTCGAGTCGAAGGTCACGGTGCTCGCCACCGGCGGCGCCGGGCGCATCTTCGATGCCTCGACCAATGCCTACATCAACACGGGTGACGGCCTCGGCATGGTGGCGCGAGCCGGCCTTCCGCTCGAGGACATGGAGTTCTGGCAGTTCCACCCGACCGGTGTCGCCGGCGCCGGCGTGCTGATCACAGAAGGTGTGCGTGGCGAGGGCGGCATCCTGCTCAACTCCAATGGCGAGCGCTTCATGGAGCGCTATGCGCCGACGCTGAAGGACCTCGCGCCGCGCGACTTCGTCTCGCGCAGCATGGACCAGGAAATCAAGGAAGGGCGCGGCTGTGGTCCGGACAAGGACTATGTGCTGCTGAAGCTCGACCATCTTGGCGCCGAGACGATCATGAAGCGGCTCCCCGGCATCCGCGAGATCGCGATCAAGTTCGCCAACGTCGACCCGATCAAGGAGCCGATCCCGGTCGTGCCGACGCTGCATTACCAGATGGGTGGCATTCCGACCAACTACCACGGCGAGGTTGTGGCTCCGAGAGGCGGCAACCCGAACACCGTCGTGCCGGGGCTCTACGCGATCGGCGAGTGCGCCTGCGTGTCCGTCCACGGCGCCAACCGCCTGGGCACAAATTCGCTGCTCGACCTGGTGGTCTTCGGTCGCGCTGCGGGCAATCACATCGTCGGACAGAACTTCAAGGCGCAGGAACATCGGCCGCTGCCGGCCGAAGCCGGCGATGCGACGGTGGCACGACTCTCGGCGCTTGACGCACGCGACAAGGGCGAACGCGTGCAGGACGTGGCCAACGCGATCCGCAAGGCGATGCAGTCGCACTGCGGGGTGTTCCGCACCGGCAAGCTGCTCGACGAGGGCGTCGCCAAGATCCTGGATCTGGAGCAGCGCTCGAAGCACGTTGCGATCGGCGACAGGTCCAAGGTCTTCAACACGGCGCGTGTCGAGGCCCTCGAGCTCGACAACCTGGTCGAGACCGCCAAGGCGACGATCGCTTCTGCGGCCGCTCGAACGGAAAGCCGCGGGGCGCACGCGCGCGACGACTTCCCGCAGCGCGACGACGTCAACTGGATCAAGCACTCGCTGTTCTACTCGGCCGGGAACCGGCTCGACTACAAGCCGGTCAACCTGAAGCCCCTGACCGTCCCGAGCTTTGAACCCAAGAAACGAACCTTCTAAGCGGACGAAAGTGCAAACCTACTTTCGTCCGATGGGATCGGAAAAATTCGCTGGCGGAGCCAGACGAATTTTTTCATCACAACAGCTACGCGCGCGGCGTCACGTTGGCGGCGCAATGTTCACTGAGGTCCATGCATGACTGCGAACAGCAACGTTGAGACGGGCGCGGTGGCGGGTGCCGCGACGGGAATGCGGACGGTCCGTTTCGAGATCTACCGCTACGACCCGGACAAGGACGCGAAGCCGTACATGCAGAAGCTCGAGGTCCAGCTGCAGCCGACCGACAAGATGCTGCTCGACGCGCTGATTCGTATCAAGAGCGATGTTGACGACAGCCTGTCGCTGCGGCGTTCCTGTCGCGAGGGGGTGTGCGGTTCCGACGCGATGAACATCAATGGCAGGAACGGCCTGGCGTGCATCACGAACCTGCGCGACCTGAAGGAGCCGATCGTGCTGCGGCCGCTGCCCGGACTGCCGGTGATCCGCGATCTGATCGTCGACATGTCGCAGTTTTTCAAGCAGTACAACTCGATCAAGCCGTATCTGATCAACGACACGCCGCCGCCCGAGAAGGAGCGGCTGCAGTCGCCCGAGGAACGCGAGGAGCTGAACGGCCTGTACGAGTGCATCCTGTGCGCCTGCTGCTCCACCAGTTGCCCGAGCTTCTGGTGGAACCCGGACAAGTTCGTCGGCCCGGCCGGGTTGCTGCAGGCTTACCGGTTCATCGCTGACAGCCGCGACCAGGCCACCAACGAGCGGCTCGACAACCTGAACGACCCCTACCGCCTGTTCCGCTGCCACACGATCATGAACTGCGTCGACGTCTGCCCGAAGGAGCTGAATCCGACGCGGGCGATCGGCAAGATCCGGGACATGCTGGTCCGGCGCGATGTCTGACGATGGGCGTCGTCATCGGTGACCTGGAACGGCGGCGGCTGCGCTGGCGCGCCCGCCGGGGGTTGCTGGAAAACGACATCATCGTCACGCGGTACCTGGATCGGCACGGGCAGGACCTGACGGCCGACGAGATCCTGGCCCTGGAGGCCCTCCTGGACCTTCCGGACAACGAACTTCTCGACCTTTTGCTGGGGCGCAAAGAGCCGGCCGGCGCTCTCGATGACAATGCCGTTCGCACTGTCCTGGACGGGCTGCGGTCCGTCTGAACTCACCTCGAACCCGGGAAAAAGACCATGGCACTGACCCCATCCACCGAGAAGGCCACCCTGACGTTCTCCGACGGCACGCCGACGATGGAGCTGCCGATCTACAAGGGGTCGGTCGGCCCCGATGTCATCGACATCCGCGCTCTGTACGGCAAGACCGGCAAGTTCACCTACGACCCGGGCTTCCTGTCGACGGCCTCGTGCAATTCGACCATCACCTACATCGATGGCGACAAGGGCGAGCTGCTGTACCGCGGCTACCCGATCGAGCAGCTGGCGACGCAGTGCGACTACCTCGAGACCTGTCATCTGCTGCTGTACGGCGAGCTGCCGAACCCGAAGCAGAAGGCGGATTTCGTCAAGCGCGTGACCAACCATACGATGGTCAACGAGCAGATGCAGTTCTTCATGCGCGGCTTCCGCCGCGATGCGCATCCGATGGCGGTCATGACCGGCCTGGTCGGTGCACTGTCGGCGTTCTACCCGGACTCGATGAACCTGAATGACCCCTGGCAGCGCGAGGTCTCGGCGATCCGGCTGATCGCCAAGATGCCGACGCTGGTCGCGATGGCCTACAAGTACACCGTGGGCCAGCCCTACATGTACCCGCGCAATGACCTTTCGTACGCCGGCAACTTCATGCGCATGATGTTCGCCACCCCGTGCGAGGACTACAAGGTCAACGACGTGCTGGTGCGCGCGATGGACCGCATCTTCATCCTGCACGCCGACCACGAACAGAATGCGTCGACCTCGACGGTGCGCCTGTGCGCATCGTCCGGCACCAACCCGTTCGCGGCGATCGCGGCCGGCGTGGCCTGCCTGTGGGGTCCGGCGCACGGCGGTGCCAACGAGGCCTGCCTGAACATGCTGTACGACATCCAGAGCAACGGCGGCGTCGAGAAGATCGGCGAGTTCATCGCCAAGGTCAAGGACAAGAACAGCAGCGTCAAGCTGATGGGCTTCGGCCACCGCGTCTACAAGAACTACGACCCGCGTGCGAAGCTGATGCGCGAGACCTGCAACGAGGTGCTGGACTCGCTCGGCCTGCACGACGATCCGCTGTTCAAGCTGGCGATGGCGCTCGAGAAGATCGCGCTCGAGGACGACTACTTCGTCAGCCGCAAGCTGTATCCGAACGTCGACTACTACTCGGGCATCGTGCAGAAGGCGATCGGCATCCCGGTGCCGCTCTTCACCGCCATCTTCGCGCTGGCCCGCACGGTGGGCTGGATTGCGCAGTTGAACGAGATGATCGCGGACCCCGAGTACAAGATCGGCCGGCCGCGCCAGCTCTTCGTCGGCTCGGTCAAGCGCGACGTCAAGCCGATCGCGACGCGGTAGCCAGCAACGGCAGCAGAAAAGCGGCGCCTGCGGGCGCCGTTTTCTTGTCCAGGCAGCGACTCAGGCCAGTGCCTTGGCCTTCAGGCGCTGGAATTCCTCCGGCGCGATCGTGCCGGCGTCGAGCAGCGCCTTCGCGTCGGCGATCTGCTCGGCCGGTGACTTGCCCGCAACCTGCCGGATATAGGCGTCGGTGTCGGCCTTTGCCCGTTGCTGCGCGGCGCGCTGTCGCTCCGACATGCCGTCGCCGCGCGCGATGATGTACACCAGCGCGGTCAGCATCGGCACAAAGATCAGGCCCACGATCCAGGCGGCTTTCGCGAAGCCACCGACCTTGTCGTCGCGGAACAGGTCGGTGATCACCTGGAACATCACGAACAGGTAGGCGATGAACAGGAACGCCGAGAAGATCAGCCACACGGAATCCCAGAAGTTGCTCATCGTCTTCCTTTCAGAGTGATTGTGTTGCCGTGACCCGGGCTGCTCGCAGAGCAAAGCGCCGGTCCCACGTTGGCGGGCAATGGTGCGTCCGCAATGAAGGCGGACAGCGCGGGCGCGAGCGTACTACACGGCACGGAACACGCGCGTCGATGGGCCGAGACTGGTGCGTCGCGGCGGGGTGGGGCGCTTTCCGACGCACGGCCGGGCAGCGGCGCGGCGGCTTTGTCGTTCGCCGTTGACACGCAATTCCGCTCGGAGCATCGTCAAACGGCCATGGCAGCCCGCCTGACTCTCACGCTCCTGATCGCCGTACTGCTTGCGCCAGTCGCTGCCATCGGCCAGCTTTATAAATGGATCGATGCCGACGGCACTGTGAACTACGGCGACGCGCCGCCGAAGGGCGCCAAGAATGTGCGGCTCGTTGGCAAGGACTCGGGCAGCCTGACCGTGGTCCCGGGAATTCCGCAGGAGGAGCGTGACCGGGTGCGCCAGCGCGAAGATCAGCAGCGCCTGCAGCAGCTCGAGCGCGAGGTGGAGGAGTTGCGCGCCCGCGAAGAGGCGCGCGCCAACACGCCTCCGGAAGTGATCTACAACGAGGTCTACGTACCGGTCTATGGCGGCCGCTGGCCGCCTCCGGCCCATCTGCGGCCGCCGGGTAGCGGGCCGGTCCGGCCCGAGCACCCGATCGGTAAGCCGAAGCCGGAGCACCCGATCGCCAAGCCTAGGCCTCCCGGCCGGACTCCGCCGGTGCAGGAGTTGCCCGGCACCAGCGTCCCACGCGATCCTCCAGGCACGATGATTCGCCGCTGAGCGGCAGGGACGGCGGAGAAGTCAGTTCGCCGACGGCATCTCTGCCAGCGCCACCGGTTCGATCACCAGCCCATGATCGGTGCGGTGCATCGGCATGGCGAACCCGAAGCGGTTGGCCGCGGCCGCGTGGTCGAGGTCGGACACCGGCAGGTGCGGGTAGGCAGCGTCTCCGAAGCGGCGTCCGAAATCCGATTGGCGTACGCGCCGCTCGAAAGCCGTGACGTCGGGTGACCGTCCCAGCAGGTAAGCCTCGATCAGGTCCGCGCAGGCATGATCCTCGTCGCCGTCGCGGTCGGTCCACAGGCCGGTGATGACAAAGGTGACCGTGTCGGCGTCGAGGCGATGGATGTAGGCCGCGGTCGCGTGCGCGCACACCAGGCTGCCGGCCAGCACTTCCGAGGCATGGTCGCAGTCAAGCAGGCCGCGCACGCCACCGGCGGTGTACTGGATCAGCGTGACACCGGAAAGGTCCAGCCCGCTCACCTGTGATGGCGAATTGCCGAAGTCCAGGCCTTGTACCTGCGCACCGCCGCCGTGCGCGCCGGTGGTCAGCGAGCGTGGGTAGCGCGACCTGAGATCGTTGATCTCATCGAGCGTGTGCGCGGGTATCACTGCCCGTGCACCGCCGGCGAACGCATACGCCGCAGTGGTGAAGGAGCGCAGCACGTCGATGACAACGACCACGCCCTCGAGTTCGTGCCCGTGGGCGAGGTCGGACCTCAGGATCTTCATCGTCGCCGCGGCCGCAGGCTGCGCGGGCTGCGAATCACATGAACGGCTTGGCGCGCTCCAGCAGTTCCTCGAGCCCCGGTTCGTTCGGGTTCTTCGGCTTGCCCGGATGGATGATCGCCACCTGGCACGCCTCGGCGGCCTCGATCATCTGGCGGTAGGTGCCGGCGTTCACGTCCTTGATGTACGCCTGTTTGTTCTCGTTGTAACCGAACAGTTTGTCGTTGATGTTCTGGCACTCGTTGCAGCTCGAGCAGCGCGTGGTCTCGATCCACGGTTCATCGGACGGCGGCGGTGCCGCCTCGGCCACCGCTTCCGCGGCCGACGCGGAAGCCGGCTGGGCGGCCGGCTCGGCCGCGACGCTTGCTGCGCTGGGTGCTGCCGCTGCGGCCGACTGTTTCAACGCTTCGATGTCCTGCCGTTTCTGCTCTTCCCAGGCCGCCTTCTCGCGTGCCAGCGCCTGCTCGGCGTGCGAGTTATGAATGCCCCCGTGCTCCTGCAGCCGGTGCCACAGCAGCACGCAACGGCGCGTTGCCTGCACCAGCCGCGAATCGACGATCACGCGATGCAGCCGGTTCGAGCCGTCGACGGCGAGCACGTACGGAATGCGCTCCGCAGCCTGCCGTTCCGTCAATGCCAGCCAGTCGGCCACCGGCACCATCGCGGAGGTCCAGCGGTCGCGCGGCACGACGGCGAAGTGGTGGGCATGGCGCCGGTCGCACAGCACGAAGTCGGCATACGTGAAGCTGACCCGCTCCTGCACGCGCTGCAGGTCTTCGTCGGCGAACTCGAACTCCTCGACCGGCCAGTCCTCCTCCGGATTGCGGTTGTTCTCGAACGAAAACCGCGTCGCCCAGTTGCTGCCGGCGTTGGCGTCGTAGGTGAAGGCCGGGAAGGCGCGCGATTTCATCGCAGCCGCCGCGGTGAGGTAAGGCGGCAGGTCGCTCGCCTCGACGGGGGAACCGCTGAACAGGCTGAACAGCGCCGGCCCGCGACAGCTCATGCCGTGACGGACGCGATCGCGCAGCGCATACAGGTTCGAAGCGCGTCGACTGCATGACGAACATGCCGCCGAGTCCCATCGCCGTCGTCGCCAGCCGTGCGCTGCGGATGCCGAACGCAAAATGGCCCTGGCCGATCGCCGCTTCCTCGAGCAGGTCGGTGTGCTGGACCAGCACCTTCACCGGCATGCCGGCCGACAGCATCTCCATCAGGGCCGCGTTCTCCGGCGCATCATTGCGCTCTGGCGGGATGCAGACCAGGTAGTCGGGAAATTGCGCGAGGTCGTCGGCCGTCAGCGCATGTTCGTCATAGCGCTCGAAGAAGGCGTCGTGATCGGCCTCGACATAGCCGCCGCGTGCCTCGAGTTCCGCCACCGCGATCGCCTTCACGACCTCGACCAGCTTCGGCAGGCGCGTGCGATGCGCCTCGATCGCCGTCGCACAGTCGCTGAAGATGAACTCGTAGACCGCTTCCGTTGCGCGCGCCCCTGGGATCGGGATAGAACGGCTGGCTGCGCAGCACCGACAGCGCCCATTCGATCCGTTGGCGCCGGCTCGCGGGCAGTTCGTCCTTCGGCACGTTGCGCGCGACCAGGCGCGACATGGCGGAGAAGTCGAACACGTCGTCATGCAGCGCACCGAAGCCGGACTTCAGCGCCTCCGGCTGCTGGCCGGCCTGCGAATGCACGAAGGCCGCACGCAGGATGTCCGAGAGCTTGCGTACCAGGTGGTCGACCATCACCCGGAAGTGCGCGGACTTTTCGGCGTGCACGTTCTGCCAGGCGCGCCTCAGGAAGCGCGCCGTCAGCGCCTTGTCGCAATCCAGCACCTCGCCGTCGATGTCCAGCGACTCGACCGCGCGCCGCAGGATTTCGCGCACGTTGTCGTCGCGACCGGCGGCCTTGTCGGCGGCCAGCGGCCACAGGTCGGTCAGCAGGCCCGTCGTTCCTCCGGCGACCAGTCCGCGGATCTCGCGTTCGAGCCGGAGCAGTTGCTTGCGCAGGCGTTCGCCCTCGATGCCGCGCGGCGCGATGTCCGTGATCAGGCCTCCCATCACCGACGACAGCGACTTGACGTACTCGCCGCCCGCATCACCCGACAACAGCACGACCGGATAGTCGTAGCGCAGCCTCGGCAAGTCGCGGTAGGCCGCGAGCAGGGCAGGGCGAAACTCCGCCCGAAAGCTCGGCGAGGCCATCGCCGGCACGTTTCCCGGTCATGTGGAAGACCGTCTGGTCCTGGAACTTGGCGGCCATGTCCATGGCGGCGAACCTCTGTAGTTGGTCGACGATCAGGCGGCGCGCTGCTCGAGCACTTCGTCCGGCCAGATCGTGAACTTGTCGAATTCCTTGTTGAGCCCCGCGCGGATCGCTTCCGCGGTACGGGGCTGCCCGGCACCGCGCAGATCGTCGTAGCAGGGCACGCTCGGGTCGTGGTACAGGATGCCGACCGGAATCGGATCCGTCGACGACGCGATCTCGCGTGCCTGGTGGATGTTCAGCGGGTCGTGCTCGCGCTGGTTCTTGTAGATCCGGCTCGTTTCGGCGCTGGCCTGGAGGCCATTTTCGTGCGTCAGCAGCAGCGTCTTGCCCGGGTCGTGCAGCCACGGCTCGAACGCCTTGGGCAGCCACTCGGGGCAGCGCTGGATGATGCGTACGAACGAAAAGCCGCGATGCTTGAAGGCCTTGGCGATGATGTCGTAGAGCAGTTCCGGGATCCAGTCCACACCCTGCGCCACGAACGAGGCGTTCTGCACACCCAGCGTCACGGAGAGCGGATTCAGCGGTTCGAGCAAACTGCCGCGCGGCGTCGTGTTGCTCTTGAACCCGACTGGGGACGTCGGCGAGGCCTGCTTCTTGGTGAGCCCATAGACCTGGTTGTCGTGCAGGATCACCGTCAGGTTCATGTTGTAGCGAATGGCGTGGATCCAGTGTGCCGCGCCGATGCTGCAGCAGTCGCCGTCGCCGGTGTTGACGAAGACGTTCAGGTCCGGCCGGGCCATCTTCACGCCTTCGGCGAGAGGGAAAGCGCGCCCGTGGATTCCGTGGAAGCCATAGGTCTTCATGTAGTGCGGGAAGCGGCTCGAGCAACCAATACCGGACACGAACACGGTGCGCTCGGGTGCGAGGTTCTCGTCACGGCACAGGCGCTGCACCGCCGCGAGGATCGCGTTGTCACCGCAACCGCTGCACCAGCGCGGCACGCCGCCCTGGTAGTCCTCGAGTTCGTGGCGTTCCTCGTGCAGCTTGATGATGCATTGACTGAGTGCAGAGCCCATCGTTTGCTTTCCTTCGCTTCGTTCTATTCGGCCAGCTTGGCGCGGATGGCATCGACCACCATGCCCGGTTTGATCGGCTGGCCACGCGCTTCGGTCCAGCAGTCGACGTCGACCAGCGCGCGCGACCTCAGCATCATCGCCAGCGGCGCGTAGCGGCGATTCTCTTCGTCGATGAGTTCATCTTCCTTCGGACGATCGGCCCAGGTGCCTTCGACCGTCATCACCTTCCTGAAGCGCTTCAGGATGCCCGTGATGCCCGAGGGCATAGGCTGCACGAAACGAATCTGCAGCGCCGAGACCTTCAGGCCTTCGTCGCGCACGCGCTGCACGGCCTCCTCGATGATGCCCTGCGTGCTGCCCCAGCCGACGACCAGCAGGTCGCCCTCGGGGTCACCGTATACCGCGGGTGTCTTCAGCGTCTTCTGCAGCGCCGCCAACTTCAGGCTGCGGGCGCGCAGGCCTTCCTCGTTGATCGCCGGGTCGTACGCCACCTTGCTGGCCCGGTCGTGCGCCAGGCCGGTCACCGTGTGCATGCCGTTCGGCTGACCGGGCGAGAAACGGCGTGCGATACCGGTGATCTTGTCCCAGTCGTAGGGCTTGGCGCCCTCGGGCAGTGGTGACTGGTCGATTGGCGGCGCGAGCCAGTCTTCGGAAAAATTCGGCCGTGCGAATGGCTGCTGCGCCGTGGCCAGGCTCGCGTCCGTCAGCACCACGACCACCATGTTGAAGGTCTCGGCGATCTTGCGCGCCGAAATCATCGAGTAGAAGCAGTCCTCGATGCTGGTGACCGCGATCACGACCTTCGGCGCGTCGCCGTGACTGCCGTAAATGGCCGTCAGCATGTCAGCCTGCTCGACCTTGGTCGGCTGCCCGGTGCTGGGGCCGCCACGCTGGACGTTGACGACAACCAGCGGGATTTCGGCCATGACTGCCAGGCCGATGCCTTCCTGCTTCAGCGAATACCCCGGCCCCGAGGTGATCGTCACGGCGCAGCGACCGGCGTAGGACGCGCCGATCGCGAATGCGCAGGCCGCGATCTCGTCTTCGGCCTGGTGCACGATGCCGCCGACCCGCTCGAAGCATTCCGACAGGTAGTGCGACGCCGAGGTTGCCGGCGTGATCGGGTACATCGCGCAGATGTCCATGCCTGACGCGAGCACGCCGAGCGCGATCGCCGTGTTGCCGTTGACGACGATCTGCGGGACGTTCGACTTCTCGGCGGGGATCTCGTACTTGAAATCGAGGTTGACTTCACCCCAGGCGAAGCCGGCTTCCATCAGACGCACATTGGAGTCGATGACCTTCTGGTCCTTCTTGCCGAAGGTCAGCGCGATCTGGTCGCGTGCGAGCTGCAGGTCGAAGCTGTAGATGCTGCAGAGCACGCCCAGCACGAACATGTTCTTGCCGCGGCGCGGATCACTCATCAGAGCGCGACATTCCTTCTCCAGCGGCAGGTAGATGACGCGGAAGCCGGCGTCCTTGAGTGCCGCCAGCGTCTCGTCGAACGACTTGACGATCACCGGGTCACGGTGCTCGGCCCACATGTTCTCGAGCAGAATCGTCGCGCCCGGCTTCAGTTCGCCGGCGCGCACACGACCGAGCAGCACCTGCTCGTTGAACGCGACCACGAGGTCGGTCTCGTCGCCGCCGTTGGTGACCTGCTTGGAGCCCATGCGGATGCGGATGCCACTGGCACCTGCGATGCTGCGTGCCGGCGGCTGGATCTCGGCCGGGATGATCTCGACGGTCCAGATGCCGTTGCCGCTGCGCGCGGCGATCGACGCCAGCGCCTGGCCGCAGCGCTGTGCGCCTTCACCGGAGTCGCTGATGACCTCGACGATGTGCTCGGGCAGCTTCACGGCCGGCTTGGTTCCGCCCTTTCCCTTGGCTGCAGGGCGTTCCAGGACTGCACTCATACGGGTTCCTTGTGTGTCATGTCTGTGCTGCGTCGCTGGCGTCTAGCGGGCGACGCGGATCTGCGCGAAGCCGTGCTCCTCGCGTGGGATGCCGAACAACGACCCGCTCGCGCCGGTGTCGTACACGGCATCGCTGTCGCGCAGGCCGAGATAGGCCTTCATGCTGCGAGCCGCCTTGCGGCCCGCGCCCATCGCCTGGATGACCGTCGCGGCGCCGGTGACGATGTCGCCGCCGGCGTAGACACCGGCAATCGAAGTCGCGAGGTTGTCGTCGGTGCCGATGTAGCCCCACTTGTTGAGCTTGAGCTTCGCCGTCTGGCCCGAGGATCGGGTTGGCATTGGTGCCGATCGCGAACACCACCATGTCGGTCACGAACTCGAACTCGCTGCCCGGCACGACGACCGGGACGGCGGCGCCCGGATTCATCCGGCTCGCCGAGTTCCATTTTCACGCAGCGCAGCGCGCGCACGTTGTTGTTCTTGTCGCCGAGGATCTCGACCGGGCTGGTGAGCCAGTTGAAGTCCACGCCCTCCTGCTCGGCGTGGTGGATCTCCTCGACGCGCGCCGGCGCTTCCTTCTTCGAACGGCGGTAGATGCAGTGCACGGAGTCGGCGCCCAGTCTCAGCGAGACCCGCAGTGCATCCATTGCCGTGTTGCCGGCGCCGATGACGGCGACATGCTTGCCCGGCTGCAGCGGCGTGTCGAAGTTGGGAAAATCGCGCGCCCGCATCAGGTTGCAGCGCGTGAGCAGTTCGTTGGCCGACAGCACGCCGTTCAGCGATTCGCCGGGGATGCCCATGAAGCTCGGATAGCCGGCGCCGGTGCCGATGAAGACCGCGTGGAAACCCCATCTCGGTCACCATCTGCTCGATCGTGAAGAGCCGGCCGACCAGCGTGTTGCATTCGAAGCGCACGCCGAGGTTGCGGAGCTTCTCGATCTCGGCGTCGATGACGGTGTTGGGCAGCCGGAAGTCCGGGATGCCGTACTTCAGCACGCCGCCGGGCGTGTGGAACGCCTCGTAGACGATGACTTCGCAGCCGGCCTTCGCCATGTCGGCGGCGCACGCCATGCCGGCCGGACCTGCGCCGACGATGCCGACCTTGTAGCCGGAGGGCTCGATGTAGGGCACGTTCTCCCAGCCCTCGGCGATCGCCATGTCGCCGACGAAGCGCTCGAGCCGGCCGATCGCCACCGGCTCCAGGAGTCTCGCCGACCGTGCACACGCCTTCGCACTGGTTTTCCTGCGGGCACACGCGACCGCAGACCGACGGCAGCAGGTTGGTGTCGGTGATGATGTCGTAGGCACCGTTGTAGTGCTTCTCGCTGATCTTCTTGATGAACGCCGGGATGTCGATGCCGACCGGGCAGCCGCGCACGCACGGCTCGTCCGGACACTGCAGGCAGCGCTCCGCTTCGACCAGCGCATCCTCGAGCCGGTAGCCGCAGGCGACCTCCTCGAAGTTGCGGGCCCGCACCTGCGGGTCCTGCTCCGGCATCGGCGTCCGCTCCTGCGGAATCGTGCGGATGGTCTTCTTCTTTGCGGTGGCCATGGGATCGTCTCCTCGGCTCAGCCGTCGGTGCTGGGCTGAATGTCGATCGGGATCTCGGCCTCGGCGCCGAGTACGGCGGTCTTCAGGTCGACGACCTTGTCGGCGCGGATGCGGCAGGTCTCCTGCCAGCGCTCCATCGCATCGTGCTCGGCGCGCTTGTAGCGCACCAGGCGCGCCATCAGGTCGTCGAAGTCGACCTGGTGGCCGTCGAAGTCCGGACCGTCGACGCAGGCGAACTTGACCTGATCGCCGACCTTGACGCGGCAGCCGCCGCACATGCCGGTGCCGTCGACCATCACCGGATTCAGGCTCACCATCGTCTTGATGCCGTGCGCGCGCGTGGCCTCGGAGCAGCCCTTCATCATGATCGGCGGGCCGATCGCGACGACCTCGTCGATGTCCGAGTGCTTCGCGACGGCCTGCTTGATGCCTTCGGTGACGAGTCCCTTGATACCGGCCGAGCCGTCGTCGGTGCAGATGATCAGTTCGTCGCATACCGCGGCGAACTTGTCGCGCCAGAACATCAGTTCCTTGTTGCGGAAGCCGATGACGCCGATGACGTAGGCGCCGCTTTCCTTGTAGGCGCGGGCCTGCGGGTAGACCGGCGCGACGCCGAGGCCGCCGCCGACGCAGATGACCTTCTTGCGCGGCTGCCGATGTGGCTCGGGAATGCCCATCGGACCGACCATCGCAAAGAGCGAATCGCCGACCTTGCAGGTTGGCCTGCATTTCCTTGGTGGTCTTGCCGACGGCCTGGATCACCAGCGTGATCGTGCCGCGCTCGCGGTCGAAGTCGGCGATCGTCAGCGGAATGCGCTCGCCGTGCTCGGCTCCATCACGATGACGAACTGCCCGGGCTTCGCGGCCTTCGCCATCATCGGGTGCGCCACCTCCAGCATGTAGGTGACGTCCGAGTAATCCTCGCGCGCGACGATCCGGAAACCGGATCCCTCGTTCGGCCTGCGCCATGGTGTGTCTCCTCCTGCGCTGCCGGTGATCCCGTGCGCTCGTCTGCGCGGGTCGTCGGCGGGAAGTGAGGCAAGCGGCCTCACGTAGTCCGCAGCATTCGCCTTGTCTAGGTCAGGGGCATTGATCTGGGGCAACCGACCCGAACTCGGACCCTTATTAGCGACCGTCCCCGCGCAGGGGACTCTCGTGTCGTCGGCGCGGAGCCTGGGCAGCGTCGCGCCGGCGTGGGGGCGGGGTCAGCTCAGTTCGGCATTCAGTGCCGCAAGCGCGGCGGCGCCGGGGCAGAGATCCGGTTCGGTCAGTCGGTTCAGCGGTGTCGCGACGGTGTTCAGGTGGTCGTGCAGGTCGTCGCCGGCGGGTCGACGTACAGCAGCCCCGTGACGATCTCGCCGCGGTCCTGGTGCGTATAGATGTGGCTGATCGCGGCCAGCCGGTCGCCGGGGTCGTAGCCGTCGTGCAGCTTGCGCAGCCGCAGCAGGCTGCCGTCGTGCTGCGTGATCTCGATCACCTCGCCCGGGTTCGTAGGCGGCGCTGATGGCGTCGCGGCGGGGCATGAAGTCGAGGCGATTGACCGCGTCGTTGTGTTCGCGCACGTAGTCGTAGCTGCGCGTGCTGCCGGCATGATTGTTGAAGGCGACGCAGGGACTGAGGATGTCGAGCAGTCGCCGTGCCGCGGTGATGCAGCGCGCCCTTGATCAGCGGCACCAGCTGGTCCTTGTCGCCGGAAAAGCTGCGCGCGACATAGGTGATGCCGAGCTGGATCGCCAGCGACACGAGGTCGATGGCCGCATCGCGGTTGACGGCGCCGCGCTTGGATTTCGAGCCTTTGTCTGCGGTGGCGGAGAACTGTCCCTTGGTGAGGCCGTAGACGCCGTTGTTCTCGACGATGTAGGTCATGTTGACGCCGCGCCGGACCATGTGGGCGAACTGGCCGAGCCCGATCGAGGCGGAATCGCCGTCCCCGGAGACGCCCAGGTAGATGAGGTCGCGGTTGGCGAGATTGGCTCCGGTCAGCACTGAAGGCATGCGTCCGTGCACCGAGTTGAAGCCGTGCGAATTGCCGAGAAAGTAGTCGGGCGTCTTGGACGAGCAGCCGATGCCCGAGAGCTTGGCCACACGGTGCGGCTCGATCTCAAGCTCCCAGCACGCCTGGATGATCGCGGCCGAGATCGAGTCGTGGCCACAGCCGGCACACAGCGTCGAGATCTTGCCTTCGTAGTCGCGTCGCGTGTAGCCGAGCCGGTTGGCGGCAGCGTCGGGTGATGCAGTGCGGGCTTGGCGAGGTAGGTCATGGCTGCCTCATGCGGCCTTGCCGCTCTTCAGCGAGCGGACGTTGCTCGGCTTGGCGCGATCTGCGATCGATTTGACGATGAAACGCGCGGTGATCGGCGTGCCGTCGTAATGCAGGATCGGCACGAGACGCGCCGGATCGATGCCCAGTTCATTGACCAGCAGGGTTCGCATCTGCGCATCGCGGTTCTGCTCGACGACGAACACGCGCTCGTGCGCGGCGATGAAGTCCTCGACCGCCGCGGAAAATGGAAAGGCGCGTATCCGCATGCTGTCGAGGTGGACCCCCTGCAGCTCGAGCAGGCCGAGCGCTTCGTCCATTGCGGGGGCCGTCGAGCCGTAGTAAAGGACGGCGCCGTTCGCCTTTCGGGACGGCGACCGCGCGACGGGCTGCGGCACGATCGCTTTCGCACTGTCGAACTTCTGCAGCAGGCGCTCCATGTTGTAGACGTAGTCGGAGCCTGCCTCCGAGTAGCGCGCATAGGCGTCGCGAGTGCTGCCGCGGGTGAAGTAGGCGCCGCGCGTTGGGTGCGCGCCCGGCAGCGTGCGGAACGGGATGCCATCGCCGTCGACGTCCAGATAGCGCCCGAAGTCCCGGCCGGACTCGAGTTCCTCGGCCGTCATCACCTTGCCCCGGTCGTAGACGCGTTCCGTGTCCCACTCGAACGGTGCGCACAGGCGGTGGTTCATGCCGATGTCGAGATCGGTCATCAGGAATATGGGCGTCTGCAGACGTTCGGCGAGGTCGAACGCCGTTGCAGCGAACTCGAAGCACTCGTGCGGATCCTCGGGAAAGAGGAGCACGTGCTTGGTGTCACCATGCGAGGCGTAGGCGCACGCGATCAGGTCGGATTGCTGCGTGCGCGTGGGCATGCCGGTCGACGGGCCGCCACGCTGCACATCGATGATGACCGCGGGAATCTCTGCGAAGTACGCGAGGCCGATGAACTCGGTCATCAGCGATATGCCGGGCCCCGAGGTGGCGGTGAACGCGCGTGCACCGTTCCAGCTCGCGCCGATGACCATGCCGATCGACGCCAGTTCATCCTCCGCCTGCACGATCGCAAACTTGTTGCGGCCGGTCGACCGGTCAACCCGGTAACGGCTGCAGTACTTCTGGAACGCCTCGGCCACTGAGGTCGACGGAGTGATCGGGTACCAGGCGCATACGGTCGCGCCGCCGTAGACGCACCCGAGCGCCGTCGCTGCATTGCCCTCGACGAAGATGCGGTCGCCGACCTTGTCGCTTGGCCGTATCTGCAGGCCCACCGTGTCTTCCAGATGTTCACGGCCGTAGTGCAGCCCGGTCATGAAGGCGTCCAGGTTGGGCTTGATCAGCTTGTCCTTGCCTTTGTATTGCTCGCCCAGCAATGTGGCGATGACCTCGGGGTCAATGCCAAGCATCGCCGACAGCACGCCAACGTACATGATGTTCTTCAGAAGCTGCCGCTCCTTCGGATCGACGAACTTCGTGGCGGCGATCCGGGTCAGCGGCACGCCGATGACGTTGATGTCATCGCGGAACTTCGACGCGGCCATCGGCCGAGTCGAGTCGTACATGCAGGTAGCCGCCAGTCTCCATCTCCTTGAGATCGTGGTCCCAGGTCTGCGGGTTCATCGCGACCATCAGGTCGACACCGCCTCGCCGGCCGAGATAGCCCGCTTCAGTGACGCGCACCTCATACCAGGTCGGCAGTCCCTGGATGTTCGAGGGAAAGATGTTGCGCGGGGAAACCGGCACACCCATGCGCAGAATGCTGCGCGCGAACAGTTCGTTTGCCGACGCCGAGCCGGAGCCGTTGACGTTCGCGAACTTGATGACGAAGTCGTTGACCGCGCAAATGCGCGCCGGCCGCCTCGCGCCCGCGCCTGTCGACCCCGGTGTCACGGTTCGGGTGTCCATCAGGCGGCCTCCTTCTGACGCGTCCGGCAGCCGTGTCCGGCGTGGGTCACGTTCGAGCAGGAATTTCTGCATGTCCCATGCCCCGGTCGGACAGCGCTCCGCGCACAGCCCGCAATGCAAACAGACGTCCTCGTCCTTCACCATCACGCGACCCGTCTTCAGGCCCGATGCGAGGTACAGCGGCTGCTCCGCGTTCAGCGCCGGTCGCCGCAGGCGCCTACGCAATTCCGGCTCGTCGCCATCCGGGGTGAAGGTGATGCAGTCGGTCGGGCAGACGTCGACGCAGGCATCGCACTCGATGCATTGCTGCGCGAAGAAGACGGTCTGTACATCGCAGTTCAGGCAACGCTGCGCCTCCTTCCAGGCGGTCTGCACGTCGAAGCCGAGTTCGACCTCGACCTTGATGTTGCGGAGCGACTGGTTGACATCGCGCCAGGGAACCTTGAAGCGGGTGTCCGGCGCCACTTCGTTGTCGTAGCTCCACTCGTGGATGCCCATTTTCTGCGACACCAGCGTCACGCCGGGCGCCGGGCGCTCGTGCACATCCTCGCCATTGAGCAGCTTGTCGATCGAGATGGCGGCGTCGTGCCCCTGCGCCACGGCCCAGATGATGTTCTTGGGACCGAGCGCGGCGTCGCCGCCGAAGAACACGTTCCGCCGCGTCGCCTGCAACGTCGTTTTGTCCAGCACCGGCATGCCCGAGCGGTCAAACTCGACGCCGCAGTCACGCTCGATCCACGGAAATGCGTTTTCCTGACCGACCGCCACCAGCACTTCGTCGCAGTCGAATTGCTGGTCCGGCTCGCCGGTCGGCACCAGCGAGCGGCGGCCGCGCTCGTCGAACACGGCCTTGACCTTCTCGAACGTCATGCCGGTCAGCCGGCCGCCGTCGTGCAGAAACGCCTTCGGGACGAGGAAGTTGAGGATCGGGATGCCTTCGTGCATCGCGTCCTCCTTCTCCCATGGCGAAGCCTTCATTTCGTCGAAGCCGGAACGGACGATGACCTTGACGTCGTCGCCGCCGAGGCGGCGGGCAGTGCGGCAGCAGTCCATCGCGGTGTTGCCGCCACCCAGCACGATGACGCGCCGGCCGACGGAGGTGACGTGCCCGAACGACACGGACGACAGCCAGTCGATGCCGACATGGATCTTTGCGCCGGCCTCCTGGCGGCCGGGGACGTCGAGGTCGCGGCCGCGCGGAGCGCCGGAACCGACGAACACCGCGTCGTAGCCCTCGGCCAGCAACTGCTTCATCGAGTCGATGCGCACGCCGGCCCGGAACTCGACCCCCAGACCGAGGACGTAGCCGGTTTCCTCGTCGATCACTTCCTCGGGCAGCCGAAAACGCGGAATCTGTGTGCGGATCATCCCGCCGGCCTTCGGATCCTGGTCGAAGACAATGACCTCGATAACCGAGAGGGGCAAGGTCACGCGCCACGGTCAGCGAGGCCGGACCGGCGCCAATGCAGGCAACGCGCTTGCCGTTCATCGGCACGCGCCGCCGCGGCATGCGGCCGCGAATATCGTCCTTGAAGTCGGCCGCGACGCGCTTCAGGCGGCAGATGGCGACCGGCTCGGGCCGCGCCACCTGGTTTTCTTCGACGCGGCCACGGCGGCAGGCCGGCTCGCAGGGGCGGTCGCAGGTGCGCCCGAGGATGCCGGGGAAGACGTTCGAATGCCAGTTGACCATGTAGGCGTCCGCAAAGCGCCCGGCGGCAATCATGCGGATGTATTCGGGAACCGGTGTATGCGCGGGGCATGCCCACTGGCAGTCCACGACCCGGTGAAAATGGTCGGGACGACGGATGTCCGTCGGCTGCACGTGTCTCCTCCTCGTCCGTCTCGGCGGCGAGTCTTGATGTGACGCCAGTGTATTCCGCGAGCGGCAGGCTTGGCGCACGGAGAAGCCGATGCAGCGCCATGGACACACCCCATCGACATTCGCTCGCCCGGTGGTAGCATCGCGCGCTTGTCGCCATGCACCGCGCCTCTGGACGACAGACTCGACGGTCGCGCCGGAACCCGGTCAAGCCGTCGCCGGGTCGCGCCGCCGAGCGGCGAACTCCCGGGCATCTTCAACGAGAAAATCGTTCTGAAAGGTGATGGACCGATGATGCGACAGTTCCAGGTCAACTCGTACCTGTTCGGCGGCAATGCGCCGTATGTCGAGGAGCTCTACGAGAATTACCTCGACAACCCGGGCTCGGTGCCCGAGAAGTGGCGTGCCTACTTCGACCAGATGCAGCTGGTGCCGGCCGCCGACGGCTCGCCGAGTTCGCGCGACGTCGCGCATGCACCGATCGTCGAATCGTTCGCGCAGCGCGCCAAGGCTGGCGCATTCCAGCCCAAGGTCGCACCGACCGATCTCTCGGTCGCGCGCAAGCAGGTTCATGTCCAGTCGATCATCGCGGCCTATCGCTTCCTGGGCAATCGCTGGGCCAACCTCGATCCGCTGCAGCGCCAGGAGCGACTGGCGATCCCCGAGCTCGAGCCCGGATTCTATGACCTGACCGAAGCCGACATGGACACGGTTTTCTCGGCGTCCAACACGTACTTCGGCCCGGAGCAGATGACGCTGCGGGAGATCGTGACCGCGTTGCGTCAGACCTACTGCGGCAGCATCGGCGCCGAATACATGTACATCTCCGACCCCACGCAGAAGCGCTGGATCCAGCAGCGGCTGGAGTCGGTGCGCTCGACCCCGACCTTCAGCACGCAGGAAAAGCTGCACATCCTCGAGCGCCTGACGGCAGCCGAAGGACTGGAGCGCTTCCTGCACACCAAGTACGTCGGCCAGAAGCGTTTCTCGCTCGAAGGCGGCGAGACCTTCATCGCGTCGATGGACGAACTGATCCAGCGCGCCGGTTCGACCGGTGTCGAGGAAATCGTCATCGGCATGGCGCACCGCGGCCGGCTCAATGTGCTGGTCAACACGCTCGGCAAGATGCCGAAGGAGCTGTTCGCCGAGTTCGAAGGCAAGCCCGGGTCGGACCTGCCGGCCGGTGACGTCAAGTACCACATGGGTTTCTCGAGCGACATCTCGACACCCGGCGGGCCGGTGCACCTGTCGCTGGCGTTCAACCCGTCTCACCTGGAGATCGTCAACCCGGTGGTCGAAGGCTCGGTGCGTGCGCGGCAGGAGCGTCGCGGCGACGAGGAAGGCGACAAGGTGCTGCCGGTGCTGGTGCACGGCGATGCCGCCTTCGTCGGGCAGGGCGTCGTCATGGAGACGCTGAACCTCGCACAGACGCGCGGCTACGGCACCGGCGGCACGGTGCACATCGTCATCAACAACCAGATCGGCTTCACAACGTCGGATCCGCGCGACACGCGTTCGACCATCTACTGCTCCGACGTCGTCAAGATGATCGAGGCGCCGGTGTTTCATGTGAACGGCGACGACCCCGAGGCGGTGGTGTTCATCACGCGGCTCGCGATGGACTACCGGCAGGAGTTCAACCAGGACGTCGTCGTCGACATCGTCTGCTTCCGCCGGCTCGGCCACAACGAGCAGGACACTCCGGCGGTGACGCAGCCGTTGATGTACAAGAAGATCGGCACCCACCCGGGTACGCGCAAGGTCTATGCCGACAAGCTGGTCACCCAGGGCACGGTCGCAGCGGACGCGCCGGACCAGATGATCAAGGCCTACCGCGCGGCGATGGAGGAGGGGCGCACAACCTCCGACCCGGTGCTGACGAACTACAAGAGCAGGTTCGCGGTCGACTGGTCGCCGTTCCTGAATCGCAAGTGGACCGACCACGCCGACACCGCGGTGCCACTGGCGGAACTGAAGCGCCTCGGCGAGCGCATCACGACAGTTCCGTCGACCTTCAAGGTGCACCCGCTGGTCGAGAAGGTCATCGCCGACCGGCGCGCGATGGCCGAAGGCAAGATTCCGCTCGACTGGGGCATGGGCGAACACCTGGCCTTTGCATCGCTGGTTGCCAGCGGCTATGCGGTGCGCATGACCGGGCAGGATTCCGGACGCGGTACCTTCACGCACCGCCATTCGGTGCTGCACGACCAGGCCCGCGAGAAGTGGGACGAAGGCACGTTCATTCCGCTGCAGCATGTATCGGAAACGCAGGCGCCATTCACGGTGATCGACTCGGTGCTGTCCGAAGAGGCGGTGCTCGCCTTCGAATATGGCTACGCCAGTGCCGAGCCGAACGCGCTGGTCGTCTGGGAGGCGCAGTTTGGCGATTTCGTAAACGGCGCGCAGGTCGTCATCGACCAGTTCCTGTCGTCGGGCGAGGTGAAGTGGGGCCGGCAGTCTGGGCTGACGCTGATGCTGCCGCACGGGTACGAGGGCCAGGGTCCGGAGCATTCCTCCGCTCGACTCGAGCGCTTTCTGCAGTTGGCGGCTGATAACAACATGCAGATCGCCCAGCCGACAAGTGCGGCGCAGATCTTCCACCTGCTGCGGCGGCAGATGATCCGGCTGTTCCGCAAGCCGCTGGTGATCATGACGCCGAAGTCGCTGCTGCGGAACAAGGACGCCGCGTCGGACCTGACCGAGCTCTCTCGCGGCGAATTCCTGACGGTGATCGGCGAGCGCGACGCCACGATCGATGCGAAGAAGGTCAAGCGCATCGTCGTCTGCTCGGGCAAGGTCTACTACGACCTCGCGGCAACGCGTCGCGAGCGCAAGGAAGACGATGCCGTGATCCTGCGCATCGAACAGCTGTATCCGTTCCCGCACAAGGCGCTGGCCACCGAGTTCCGCAAGTACCCGAATGCGACCGAGATCGTGTGGTGCCAGGACGAACCGGCCAACCAGGGCCCGTGGTTCTACACGCAGCACCACCTGCTCGAGAACATGGTCGATGGCCAGAAGCTCGGATACGCAGGGCGCGCGCCTTCGGCATCGCCGGCGGTTGGCTACTACGCCAAGCACGTCGAGCAGCAGAAGGCGCTGCTCGATGCCGCATTCAGCAAGCTCAAGGGTCTGGTCCTCAACAAGTGATGCGCTGACAGCCGCCGTGCGGCTGTCAGCGTGGCTTCGAGGCGGTTTCGCCCGGAATCCGTGACAGCCCGCCGGTGCCGCCCGCTCACCACGCGCCGATAACATCCAACGGAAAAGAACATGGCAATCGTCGAAGTCAAGGTCCCGCAGCTTTCGGAATCGGTGGCCGAGGCCACGCTGCTGCAGTGGAAGAAGAAACCCGGTGACGCCGTCGCAGTCGATGAAATCCTCATCGAGATCGAAACCGACAAGGTCGTGCTGGAGGTGCCCGCGCCGGCCGCCGGCGTACTCGGTCAGCTCATCAAGGGGGATGGCGGCACCGTCGTCTCCGGCGAAGTCATCGCGACCCTGGATACCGAAGGCAAGGGAGCGGTTGCCGCGCCGGTTCCGGCCGCGGCGCCCGCGGCAGTCGCTGCCGCCAAGGCTGCTCCGACGTCGGCTCCAGCGCCCGCAGCGGCAGGCGGCGTCGCCATGCCAGCGGCGGCCAAGCTGATGGCGGACGCGGGATTGCCGCCGGGGTCGGTCGCCGGTACGGGGAAAGACGGCCGCGTCCTGAAGGGCGACGTGCTGGGTGCAATGACGGCGGGTGCAGCGGCACCCACTCCTGCCGCCGCCGCTCCCGCCGCCAGGCCAGCCCTGCCGGAAGTCAAGGCGCCACTCGACCTGTCCTCACTGTCGAACCGGCCCGAGCAACGCGTGCCGATGTCCCGGCTGCGCCAGCGCGTGGCCGAACGCCTCGTCCAGTCGCAATCCACCGCCGCGATCCTGACCACGTTCAACGAGGTCAACATGCAGCCGCTGATGGACATGCGCAACCGCTACAAGGACAGGTTCGAGAAGGAGCACGGCGTCAAGCTCGGCTTCATGTCGTTCTTCGTCAAGGCGGCGATGGCAGCGCTGAAGAAATACCCGGTGGTCAACGCCTCGATCGACGGCAACGACATCGTCTACCACGGCTACTTCGACATCGGCATCGCGGTCGGTTCGCCGCGCGGCCTGGTGGTGCCGATCCTGCGCGATGTCGACCAGATGACGTTCGCTGACATCGAGAAGAAGATCGCCGACTTCGGCAAGCGCGCCGGCGAAGGCAAGCTCGCGCTCGAGGAACTCACCGGGGGCACGTTCTCGATCTCGAACGGTGGCGTGTTCGGATCGATGCTGTCCACTCCGATCATCAATCCGCCGCAGTCAGCCATCCTCGGCGTGCATGCGACCAAGGAGCGCGCGGTCGTCGAAAATGGCCAGATCGTCGTGCGTCCGATGAACTACCTCGCGCTGTCCTACGACCATCGCATCATCGACGGCCGCGAGGCGGTGCTGTCGCTGGTGACGATGAAGGAGGCGCTCGAGGATCCGGCGCGCCTGCTGCTCGAGGTCTGATCTCGCCATGTCGACCGCCGACGAGCTCGAAAAGCTGCACCGGCTGCTGCAGTCCGGTGCCCTGACTCAGGCCGAATACGACGCGGCGAAGGCGCGCCTGCTCGGCACGGCCGAGCGATCCGGCAGCGCCGGCGAGGATTCGCTCGCGATCAACCGGCTGCGGCTGTCGAACGATGACAAGTGGATCGCCGGCGTGTGCGGCGGCGTGGCGGCGGTCACCGGCGTGGAGTCCTGGATCTGGCGCCTGATCTTCGTGCTGGGGCTCTTCGCTGGCGGCTTTACCGCCGTGCTGTACATCATCCTGTGGATCTTCATGCCGCGCGCAGCGCAGTAGCGCGCTACTCGAAAGGCAAGCATGTCCAAGAATTTCGACGTGGTCGTCATCGGCGGCGGGCCGGGCGGCTACATCGCAGCGATCCGCGCGGCCCAGCTCGGTTTCGCCACCGCCTGTATCGACGAATGGAAGAACCGGGACGGCGGGCCTGCACCGGGGGGCACCTGCACCAACGTCGGGTGCATTCCCTCAAAGGCATTGCTGCAGTCGTCGGAAAACTACGAGCACGCCGGCCATCACTTTGCCGCGCACGGCATCGAGGTGAAGGGACTCTCGCTCGACCTCGCGAAGATGCTCGGTCGCAAGGACGCGGTGGTGAAGCAGAACAACGACGGCATCCTGTTCCTCCTCAAGAAGAACAAGATCACATTCTTCCACGGGCGCGGCTCGTTCGCCGGTCGCAGCGAGGCCGGCATAGAGGTCAAGGTCAGCGGTGCGGCAGAAGACACGCTCACTGCGCGCCATGTGATCGTCGCGACCGGCTCGAATGCACGCCCATTGCCCGGCGTGGAATTCGACGAAAAGCGCATCCTGTCGAACGACGGCGCGCTGGCCATCCCAGAGGTGCCGAAGCGGCTCGGCGTGATTGGCGCGGGCGTGATCGGCCTCGAGATGGGTTCGGTATGGCGCCGCCTCGGCGCCGACGTCACGCTGCTGGAAGCCCTGCCGGCGTTTCTCGGCGCGGTCGATGAACAGGTCGCGAAGGAAGCTTCGAAGCTCTTTGGACGCCAGGGCCTGAAGATCCAGCTTGGTGTGAAGATCGACAAGGTGAGCGTCGAGAAGAAGGGCAAGGCCGAGGAGGTGCGTGTCGAATACGTGGACGCCAAGGGTGAACCGCAGACCCTGGCCGTCGACAGGCTGATCGTCTCGATCGGACGCGTGCCGAACACGACCGGGCTCGATCCGCAGGCGATCGGACTCGCGCTCGACGAGCGCGGCTTTGTTGCGGTCGATGACGAGTGCCGCACGAACGTTCCCAACGTGTGGGCCGTCGGCGACGTTGTCCGCGGCCCGATGCTGGCGCACAAGGCCGAGGAGGAGGGTGTGGCGGTGGCCGAGCGCATCGCCGGCCAGCACGGTCACGTGAACTTCAACACGATCCCGTGGGTGATCTACACGTCTCCCGAGATCGCGTGGGTCGGCCAGACGGAGCAGCAATTGAAGGCAGCTGGCCGGGCCTACAGGGCGGGGACTTTCCCGTTTGCGGCCAATGGCCGGGCGCGCGCGCTTGGCGATACCAGCGGGATGGTCAAATTCCTGGCCGACGCCGCAACCGACGAGATCCTCGGCGTTCACATCGTCGGGCCCTACGCGTCGGAGCTGATCGCGGAGGCGGTGGTGGCGATGGAGTTCCGTGCGTCGTCGGAGGACATCGCCCGCATCTGCCATGCCCATCCGTCGCTTGCCGAAGCGACCAAGGAAGCAGCGCTGGCGGTGGATAAGCGAACCCTGAACGCCTGAGCGAACTGCGCCCCCTGGCGTCAGCGCCTTCGTCGGCCCGATATCCCGGCGTGCCCTTCCGCAACCACCTCGAGACCGCGCTCGCGCAGCGCGGCTATGCGCTCGACGCCGCGCAGGAGCAGGCCGCGGCGCGCCTGCAGCAGCTCTATCAGGACTGGATCGACTACAAGGTCCAGCGCTCAAATGCGTTGATGAAGCTGCTGGTGCGTCCGCCGGTGCCGCGCGGGGTGTACCTGTGGGGTGACGTCGGGCGCGGCAAGAGCTTCCTGATGGACGCGTTCTTCGCGACAGTCCCGCTGATCCGCAAGACGCGCGTGCACTTTCACGAGTTCATGCGTGGCGTCCATGCCGAGCTGCATGAACTCAAGGGTATGGCCGAGCCGCTGGACGAGGTGGCACGTCGCGTGGCGAAGCGCCATCGCCTGATCTGTTTCGACGAGTTCCATGTCTCGGACATCGCCGATGCGATGATTCTCTACCGCTTGCTCGACCGGCTGTTCGAACTCAACATCGGCTTCGTGATCACGTCCAACTACGCTCCTGACGCGCTTTATCCGGACGGCTTGCACCGCGACCGCATGCTGCCGGCAATCGAGTTGCTGAAAGGCAGGCTCGACGTCGTTCATGTCGACGGTGGCGTCGATTACCGGCGTCGCGCGATGGAGCGCATCGAGGCTTATCTGGCGCCGTGGGGCGAGGAGGCCGAACGAACCCTAACCGCCGCGTTCGAGCGCGTCGCCGAGACCGAGGACGACGACCCGGTGCTGACGATCGAATCGCGCTCGCTGCGCGCCCGGCGCCGCGCCGGGGGCGTGGTCTGGTTCGACTTCGCCGTGCTGTGTGGCGGTCCGCGCTCGCAGAACGATTACCTGGAGATCGCGGCGCAGTTCCACACCGTCGTGCTGTCGAATGTGCCGCGGATGTCGGCGGGCCAGGCGGCGGAGGCGCGCCGCTTCACCTGGCTGGTCGATGTGCTCTACGACCACCGAGTCAAGCTGCTGCTGTCCGCCGAGGCGGCCGCGGCGGAACTCTATCCAGCCGGCGCGCTGGCGAACGAATTCGCGCGCACGGTGTCTCGACTCGAGGAAATGCAATCCCGCGAGTACCTGGAGTCGCCGCGGCGGGCTGTCGCCCGTGTGTAGGCCGAACCGCGTTCCACGGCGTTAAAGCACGATGCGTAGTTTTCTTCTGACCCTGTGCCTGCTGCTGCCCGCCGTCGCGGCGGCGCAGGACTTCGGCGCGCGTTTCCCCGCGGGCAGCATCACGACGCGCGAGCAGGCGAGCCAGGCGCTGGAGGCGGCAGAAAAGGAACATGCGCGCGTGCAGATGGAGTTCGATGCGCGCGATGCACAGTGCTACCGCGAAATCCTCGTGAACGACTGCCGCAGCAAGGTGCGACGTGACCGCGAACTGGCGCGCCGCGAGGCCCGGCGAGTGGAACTTGAGGCCAAGGACACGCAGCGTCGACTCGACCACGAAGACCTGATGCGGCGCCGCGCGGAACAGGAGAAGCAGCAGGCGGCCGAGGCGGAGGCCACGCCGTGCAAGCGAAGAGAAGTCGCGCAGCGCGGCGGAGCAGCGCCAGCAGAAGGCGGACGAGGCGTCCAAGGGCACGCTGACGCCCGAGGAAGTCGAGCGCAATCGGGCCGACTACGAGCGCAAGCAGAAGGAACACGCCGCGCGCCTCGCCAAGGAGCAAGCAGGAAGCGGCCCAGCGTGCGCAGAACGCGGCCGAGTACCAGAAGAAGCAGGACGAAGCTGCCAAGCGCGCAGAAGTGAACGCCGCGGAGCGCAAGCGGCGCGAGGAGCGTCGCGCGGAGCGCAAGAAGGAGCTGGAGAGGAAGGAAGCGGACCGCGAGGCGATCCGCAAGCGCGCGGAGGAGGCTGCCGCCGCGCTGCCGCGCTAGGCGCGCCGACTCGGCGCGCGCCTTCGGCTGGGGTTCCAGCTTGATGATCGCGAGCGACAGGTTGTCGCCACGGCCCTCGGCCCGCTCACGGGCCAGCGAGACGAGTCGCTCCGAGGCTTCGCGCGGCGGCAACTGGTGCAGGATCTCCACCAGTTCGTCGTCTTCGAAATAGGCCCACAGCCCGTCGCTCGACAGCAGGAAGATGTCCCCGGCGCGCAGGCTGTTGTCTTCGGCGATCTCCACCTTCGGCTTCTTGTTGATGCCGAGCGCACTGACGAGGATGTTCTTGTAGCGGCCCGCGGCGACGTCGGCCTCCTCGTGGCGGCCCTCTTGCACGCAGCTGCTCGGCGTAGGTGTGGTCGGGGGTCCGGTGCAGCAGCCGCCCGCCGCGGAAGAAGTACAGCCGGCTGTCGCCGGCGTGCGCCCAGATCGCGTAGTTCTTCTTGATGATCAGCGCGCACAGCGTGCTATGCGGCTCTTTTTCTGCGGCGATCGCTGTCAGGCGGATGACGGTGTGCGCTTCGGCGGCGAGATGCAGCAACAGGTCCCGGTACGTCGAGTCGTTCTCGGTCATGTCCTTGAAGAGGTTTTCCGCGGTGCTGACGACCTGGTCCGCGGCCAGCCGACCGCCGGTCCGCCCGCCCATGCCGTCTGCGACGATCGCGAGCATGGCACCGGGATTGCGCGGGCTCGTGATGATGCCGACGCGGTCTTGCTGCTCATGGCGATCACCGATGTGCTGCGCCACGCAGACGTTGACTTTGAAGCTCGACACGCGGAGAGGGAGAACCTTTCGAAGAAGTCTATCATCGGGCCATTCGGAATCTCACAAGCGCCGGTACTGCCGCTTTTTCGGGTTCACTTTGACGATTTGCTCGTGCGATGGAACAGGACGAGGTCAAGCGGCGCATCATCGAATTGCAGATCGAGCATCGCGATCTGGACGATGCCATCGAGCGTCTCGCGCATCAGCCGGGTGTCGATGAACTCTCCCTGCGCCGCATGAAGAAGCGCAAGCTGCAGATCAAGGATTCGGTACGGCTGCTGGAGATGCAGCTGGTGCCCGACATTCCGGCGTGAGCCGCACGGCCGCGGCTGTCGCGTCGGACACGCTGTCCACCCGCATTGCCAGTGCCTTTGCTGCCGGCGGTGCGCTCGCCGTCTCCGTTCCGGGTTCGTGCCGCGCCCCTCGCAGGCTGACATGGCCGCCGCGGTCCAGCAGGCGATAAGCAATGGCGAAACCTTCGTAGCCGAGGCAGGCACCGGCACCGGGAAGACCTTCGCCTACCTCGTTCCGGCCCTGCTTGCCGGGGGCAAGCTGCTGATCTCGACCGGCACCAAGCCGTTGCAGGACCAGCTGTTCCGCAAGGACCTGCCGGCGGTGCTGAAGGCCCTCAGGCTCAACGCCGCGACCGCGGTGCTCAAGGGCCGCGCCAACTACCTGTGCCTGCACCGCATGGCGCGGGCGGAGGCCGAGGCCCTTCTACCGACCCGCGACGACGCGCGCCACCTGCGCGCGATCGTGCGATTTTCCGGTGAGACGGCGACCGGTGACCGCGCCGAACTGTCGGAGGTTCCGGAGAATGCGGCCATCTGGCCCTGGGTGACCTCGACGCGCGAGAACTGCCTCGGGTCCGAGTGCCCGCGCTTCAGCGACTGTTTCGTCTTCAAGGCACGTCGCGAAGCACAGGCGGCTGATGTGGTAGTCGTCAACCATCATCTTTTCCTCGCCGATCTGGCGTTGCGCGACGACGCGATCCGCGACTTTCTACCCGCGGTCGACACGGTGATTCTCGATGAAGCGCACCAGGTTCCCGACATCGCCGCCGACTTCTTTGGCACATCACTGTCGCTGGCACAGTGGCTGGAACTGGCGCGCGACAGTCGCGCGCTGGGCCTGTCGCGAGCTGCCGACGGTGCCTCGTGGGGCGCGCTCACCTCGACGCTGGAAAAGGCGGTGCGCGATGTCCGGCTTGCGCTCGGCGACCTGGGGCTCGTACCCGGCTCGAAGACGCCACTGGCGCGGCTGCCGCACGGACCGAAGCTGCTCGAGGCGTTGCAGCAGCTCGATGAAGAAGCCGCCGAGCTCGCGCGAGCCGTCGAGATCAATCGCGGGCGCGATCCGGAGCTGGATCTGCTCGCGCCGCGGGTTGCGGAGCTGAGGCGTGGTCTGGCCGAATGGAGCGGGGCGCTCGAGCGGCGCGACGAAGAGGTCATGTCGCCCGACGACGATGAAGATCCGGCAGTGCGTTGGGTGTCCGTCTCGGCGCACGGCGCGCAGTTCAACAAGACGCCACTGGCGGCCGGTCGGCTGCTTGCGCGTGCCCGAGAAGCGCAGCCGCAGGCGTGGATCCTGACGTCGGCGACGCTGACCTCCGGGGGGCGCTTCGACCATTACCTGGCCGAACTCGGCATCGAGGCCCGCACCGCGCGCTGGGACAGCCCGTTCGATTTTCCACGTCAGGCATTGCTGTATCTGCCACAGAATCTGCCGTCGCCTTTTGATGCGAACTTTCCGGAGCGCGTCGCCGAGGCGGCCTGGCCGCTGGTCCGCGCCAACGGCGGCCGGGCCTTCCTGCTGTGTACGACGTTGCGCGCGGTCGACCGCGTCGCCGCGCGCCTGCAGCAGCTGATGGGACGCGACGAGACCGTGCTGCCCTTGCTGGTGCAGGGCTCGGGCAGCCGACGCGCGTTGCTTGACGATTTCCGTGGCGCGGGCAATGCGGTGCTGGTCGGCAGTGCGAGCTTCTGGGAGGGCATCGATATCCGCGGCGACGCGCTGTCGCTGGTCGTCATCGACAAGCTGCCGTTTTCGCCGCCGGACGATCCGATTGTCGAGGCGAAGATCCGGTACCTGCGGCGTGTCGGCCGCAATCCGTTCAACGAGTACCAGCTGCCGGAAGCGATCGTGCGGCTCAAGCAGGGCGCCGGGCGGCTGATCCGCGACGAGAATGACCGCGGCGTACTGATGATCCTCGACGAGCGCGTGCTGACGAAGTCATACGGGCGAACCGTGCTCGCTAGCCTGCCGCCGTTCGCGCGGACCCGCAGCGAAGAGCAGGCGATCGGGTTCCTGACGCGGCGTCGCGCCGCGGACTGACTATCTCCTGCGGCTCAGGTAGCGACTCTCGGGGAAGTTGAGCGCCAGCACGCGTTCGGTGTCCGCCTGCAGGTCGGGCATCTCGAGCGCCTGGTAGGAGCGTGCCATCAGGATCAGCGCTTCCTCGGCCACGGGGGAGGTCTGGAAGTCGCGCACGACGACCTGCGCCCGCTGGATCGCCGCGACGTACGCCTTGCGGACGTAATAGAAGTTGGCGACGGTGAGTTCTGCGCCGGCCATTGCATTGATCAGGTAGCGCATCCGCGCGCGCGCATCCTCGGCGTACTTGCTCTCCGGGTAGCGCGTCACGAGTTCGCGGAACGCGTCATACGACTCGCGTGACCCCTTGGCATCGCGTTGCGAGGTGTCCTCCCCCAGGACGCGGCTGATGATATTGGCTTCCTCACCGAAGCTCGCCAGCCCCTTGAGGTAGTACATGTAATCGACGTTGGGGTTGTTGGGGTACTGGCGGATGAATCGGTCCGCGGTCTGGATCGCCTGCGCCGTTTCGCCTTCCTTGTAGTACGTGTAGGCGATCTCCATCAGCGCCTGCTGGGCGTGCCGGCCGAACGGATAGCGCGACTCGAGCTTCTGGTAGTACTCGCGCGCCCGCGCCCAGTTACCGGAGGACAATTCGCCGCGGGCCTCCGCGTACAATCGATCGGCATCCCAGCGGGCGGTAGTGTCCTTCTCGAACAGGTTGTCGATGCCGAGCCAGCTGCAGCCGCCCAGCGTGAGCACGGCCACCAAGATGGCCAATTGCCGCGCCAGCGCCGCCCCGAAATGAACACGATCCATCGTCAAGGCGCTTTCGTTGTCTAGCCGCGAAGTATACGTTTCGGCGCCTGTGCCGGAGAGCGACGAGGACGCGCTGATCGACGCCGCGGAACCTGACGCCTTGTCCAGCCGGCGCTTCCGCGTGGATGCCGAGCACGCCGGCGAACGGCTCGACAAGCTCCTTGCAACCTGGATGCCCGCGATTTCGCGTTCGCGGCTCAAGCAATGGATCGAGGATGGCGCCGTGCGCGTCAACAAGTCCACCGTGCGACCGCGCCATGCCGTGCTGGCCGGCGATGTGATCGAACTCGAGCCGCAGCCTGCACCGGATGCTGCCGCCTTTACGCCAGAGCCGATGGCACTATCGATCGTCCATCAAGACGACGCGATCATCGTCATCGACAAGCCGGCGGGGCTGGTCGTGCATCCCGCCGCCGGCCACTGGTCCGGCACACTGCTCAATGGCCTGCTGGCCCATGCGCCCGAACTGGCCGGTGTGCCGCGTGCCGGCATCGTGCATCGCCTCGATGCCGACACCTCCGGGCTGATGGTCGTCGCGCGCACGCTGGCGGCGCAGACTGACCTCGTGCGCCAGCTGCAGGAGCGCACCGTTTTTCGCGAGTACTGGGCGATCGTCCTTGGCGAGCCGCGGCGCAGCGGCACGATCGACGCCGCGATCGGCCGTGATCCGCGTAATCCGCTGCGCTTCCGGGTCAGCCATGCGGCAAGTGCGCGGCCGGCGCGCACTCACTACACGCGGATCGCCAGCACGCTGCACGAGGGGGTCGCGCTTTCCTGGCTCGCCTGTCGGCTCGAGACCGGACGCACGCACCAGATCCGCGTCCACCTCGAGCATCTCGGACATCCGCTGGTCGGGGATCCGGTGTACCGGCGACGACTGCCGTCGCCAGCGCCCGGCAGTGCGTGGCGCTCGTTTCCGCGGCAGGCGCTGCATGCGTGTCGACTGGGACTGCGGCATCCGGTCTCGGACGACCCGATGCAGTGGTTTCGTGCGCCACCGCCGGACATGGCCGAGCTGATGCGTGCGCTCGGATTCGGGCCGATCGACCGGCCGGCCGCGGAGGTGGTTTGAACGCCTGGCATCCGCAATGGATCGTGCCGGAATGGTCAGCGCCCGGCGCGGTGCGGGCCCTGATCACCACTCGCGCCGGCGGGACTTCCGCGGCGCCGTTCGATGCCTCCGGGGGCGGTGGCATGAATCTCGGATTCGGGTCGGGCGATGAACTCGCCGCCGTCGCGGCCAACCGGGCGCGACTGCGTGCCGCGCTGCCCGCCATGCCGGCGTGGCTGAAGCAGATCCATGGGGCACGTGTCGTCGATGCAGCGGAGGCCGCGGCGGCACCGAGCCCTCTCGAAGCCGACGCCGCGATCACGGATCGGCCGGGCGTCGTGGCCGTCGCGATGATGGCCGACTGCCTGCCGGTGTTGCTGGCCGACGCGCGGGGACGCGGCGTGGCGGTCGCGCACGCCGGCTGGCGCGGGCTCGTGGCGGGAGTCATCCAGGCCAGTGCGCGCGCGCTGCGCGAACGGGTCGGTGATCCGTCAGCGGGGTTGATTGCCTACCTCGGCCCGGCGATCGGGCCGGATCACTTCGAAGTGGGACCCGAAGTACGCGACGCGGCCTGTACTAGCCTGGCAGGCGCCGCGGCCTTCTTTGTCCCGCATGGCAGCGGCAAGTACCTTGCCGACCTGTTTGCGCTGGGCCGACTGGCGCTGGCGCAGGTGGGGGTCGATGCCGTGTTCGGCGGCGGCATCTGCACGTACTGTGACGCGGACCGGTTCTACAGTCACCGGCGCGACCGCGTGACCGGTCGGCACGCTGCGCTGATCTGGCTGCAGGGTTGACCGGGTCGTTTGACCGTGCCGGTCGCGACATGGAGAATCCCAAGACCGCCCCCAGATCCCGAGAGCCGGCCGGATCGTGAGATCCAGCGGCCAAGCCACCGGAGGAGACATGCCCACGAACAAGACGGCCGCCGCCACGCGCAGGTCGCGCAAGTCGACGCGTCCGCCGGCAGCGGCCGTGAAGGTCACCGCGCGCAAGACCACGCGCGCCCCGCGATCCGCGGACAGCGCACAGCCTGCTGTCATGCAATCCGCCAAGCCACACGCCCTCGGTGGCGCCGATCCGTTCAACTTCGCGCTGCCGTGGCTGCAACCGATGACCAATACGTCGATGCCGCTCGCGGCCGAGCAACTCTTCGGAATGCAGCAGGAATACGTGCAGCGCCTGAGCGGCCTGTGGAACGACTTCTTCGCGCATCCTGAGCGCACGACCGCGCCGATTTCCGATCCGCGCTTCTCGGATCCGAGTTGGCAGAAGAACTCGCTGGCGTCGTTCTATGCGCGCGCGTATCTGCTGAATTCCGAGTTCCTGAGCCGCCTGGCCGACAGCGTGCAGGGCGACAACAAGACGCGCAAGCGCGTCAAGTTTGCAGTGTCGCAGTGGGTGGATGCGGCGTCGCCGGCCAACTTCCTCGCGCTGAATCCCAAGGCGCAGCAGACCTTGCTGGAAACCAGCGGCGAGAGCCTGAAGGCTGGGATCGGGAACCTGCTGACGGACATCGGCAAGGGCAAGATCACGATGACCGACGAAGCGGCCTTTGAAGTCGGCAAGAACGTCGCGACCACCGAAGGTGCGGTGGTTTACCGCAGCCACCTGTTCGAGCTGATCCAGTACAAGCCGTTGACGGAGAAAGTGTACGAACGTCCGTTCCTGATGGTGCCGCCTTGCATCAACAAGTTCTACATCCTCGACCTGCAGCCGGAGAACTCATTCATTCGCTATGCGGTTGAGCAAGGGCACACGGTGTTCGTGCTGTCGTGGAAGAACCCGCACAAGCCAGAAGCGCACGTCACCTGGGACGACTATCTGGAAAAAGGTGTCATCGAGGCGATCCACGTGACGCAGGAGATCGCGGGCGCAAAGCAGATCAACGCGCTCGGCTTCTGCGTGGGCGGCACTTTGATCGCCAATGCACTGGCGGTGATGTACGCGCGTGGTGAGAAACCGATCACCAGCCTGACGATGCTGACCGCGCTTATCGACTTTGAGGATGCCGGCGTGCTCGACGTGTTTATCGACGAGAACCAGGTGCGGCTGCGCGAACAGCAGTTTGCGCGCGGCGGCATCATGCCGGGGCTCGAACTCGGGAACACTTTTTCCAGCCTGCGCGCCAACGATCTGGTCTGGAACTACGTCGTCAGCAACTACCTCGAGGGCAAGGCGCCACCGGCGTTCGACCTGCTCTACTGGAATGGCGACAGCACCAATCTGCCGGGGCCGATGTATTCCTGGTACCTGCGCAACATGTACCTCGAGAACAACCTGCGCGTGCCGGGCAAGCTGCAAACCTGCGGGCAGCCGGTGGATCTCGGGCTCATCCACGTACCGACCTACGTGTTTGCCGCGCGCGAGGATCACATCGTGCCGTGGAAGGCGGCGTACGCGTCGGCGCGCGCGCTGCCCGGAAGCGGCAAGGCGGGCGGTGTCCGCTATGTACTGGGCGCCAGCGGGCACATTGCCGGAACGATCAATCCGCCGACAAAGAACAAGCGCAACTATTGGGTCGGGGGCGATGACACGCTGCCCGCCAATTCGGACGCCTGGTTCAATGACGCAGTGGAGCAGCCGGGCAGCTGGTGGCCGGACTGGAGCCGCTGGCTGTCGCGCCATGCAGGTGCGCAGAAGGCCGCGCCCAAGCGCTATGGCAACGCTACGCACAAGCCGATCGAGCCCGCGCCCGGAAACTATGTCAAGGAGAAGGCGTAAGGAGTCCTGCGTGGCGGATGCTCATCCGCTCGACTGATTTTTCCATCGGAGTTTTGTCATGACAGAAGCAGTGATCGTCGCGGCAGCACGTACCGCGATCGGCAAGTTCGGCGGGACGCTGGCAAAGGTGTCAGCCCCGGAACTGGGCGCTATCGTCATCAAGGAGGTCCTGCGCCGCGCGAATGTAGCTGCGGACCAGGTTGACGAAGTGATTCTCGGCCAGGTGCTGACTGCGGGCAGCGGCCAGAATCCGGCGCGGCAGGCGGCCCTCAAGGCCGGTTTGCCGGTCACCGTGCCGGCGATGACGATCAACAAGGTGTGCGGCTCGGGTCTCAAGGCCGTGATGCTCGCGGCGCAGGCGATCCGCAACGGCGATGCGCAGGTGGTGGTCGCGGGCGGGCAGGAGAACATGAGCGCGTCGCCGCACGTGATGCTCGGGTCGCGCGACGGCTTCCGCATGGGTGACGCCAAGATCATCGACAGCATGATCGTCGACGGCCTGTGGGACGTCTACAACCAGTACCACATGGGCATCACCGCGGAGAACGTCGCGAAGAAGTACGAAATCGACCGCGCCGCGCAGGATGCGCTGGCGTTCGCCTCGCAGACCAAGGCCGCCGCTGCCCAGGACGCAGGCCGCTTCAAGGACGAGATCGTCGCGGTGACGATCCCGCAGCGCAAGGGCGATCCGCTGGTGTTCGACGCCGACGAGTTCATCAATCGCAAGTCCAACGCCGAGGGACTGGCGGGGCTCAAGCCCGCGTTCGACAAGCAGGGGTCGGTCACGGCCGGCAATGCCTCCGGCATCAACGACGGTGCGGCTGCGTTACTGGTGATGTCCGCCGACAAGGCCAAGGCCCTCGGGCTGACACCGCTGGCGCGCATCGTCAGCTTTGCCTCGACCGGCGTCGATCCGTCGATCATGGGCATGGGCCCGGCGCCCGCCTCGCGCAAGGCGCTGGAGAAGGCCGGCTGGAAAGCCGAGCAGCTGGACCTGATGGAACTCAACGAAGCCTTCGCGGCGCAGGCCTGCGCGGTGAACAAGGACCTCGGCTGGGACAAGGCGCCGTTCAAGGACAAGATCAACGTCAATGGCGGTGCGATTGCGCTGGGCCACCCGATCGGCGCGTCTGGTGCGCGCGTGCTGGTGACCTTGCTGCACGAGATGAAGCGCCGCGATTCGAAGAAGGGACTTGCAGCCCTGTGCATCGGCGGCGGCATGGGCGTCGCCCTTACTGTGGAGAGATAGCCGGTCGGCCTCGTGGTCGATACGCTGCGCGTCGCTCGTGCGCTCGGCCGAGTTTGATTTGCGGGTCGGGCTTGGGGCGGCCCGGCGCCCGACCCGAATACAACAGCAGTTAACAACATGCGGAGACAGGAATGACAAAGTTGGCCTACGTAACGGGTGGCATGGGTGGCATCGGCACGGCGATCTGCCAGCGACTGCACAAGGAAGGCTTCAAGGTGATTGCCGGCTGCGGGCCAAGCCGCGACTTTGGCAAGTGGCTGGGCGAACAAAAGGCGCTCGGCTTCGACTTTTATGCGTCGGTAGGCAACGTTGCCGACTGGGAGTCGACCGTGGCGGCGTTTTCCAAGTCGGTGGCGGAGCACGGACCGATTGACGTGCTGGTCAACAACGCGGGCATCACGCGTGACCGCATGTTCCTGAAGATGACGCCTGATGACTGGAAGGCGGTGATCGACACCAACCTGAACAGCATGTTCAACGTCACCAAGCAGGTGGTGCCGGGCATGGTGGAAAAGGGCTGGGGCCGGATCATCCAGATCAGCTCGGTCAATGGCGAGAAAGGCCAGGCCGGCCAGACCAACTATTCGGCCGCCAAGGCCGGCATGCACGGCTTCACGATGGCGCTGGCCCTGGAAATGGCGAGCAAGGGCGTCACGGTGAACACGGTGAGCCCCGGCTACATCGGCACCGAGATGGTCAACGCGATCAAGCCGCAGATCCTGGAGAAGATCATCGAGACGATTCCAGTCAAGCGGCTTGGAACGCCGGATGAAATCGGTTCGATCGTCGCCTGGCTTGCCGGTCCGGATTCGGGCTTTACCACCGGTGCAGACTTCTCGTGCAACGGGGGCTTGCACATGGGGTGAGTTCAACGAGAGGCACGACAAGGGCGCTTCGAGCGCCCTTTTTGTTTGCTGCGGCGCCTGTGACGGTGCGGCTGGTTCGGACCGTTGCGGCGACAACCCTTGCGCTCCGTCGGGCGATCCCCGATGAGCGAGCGCCCGTCCATCTGCCCGGGTGACTTGCGCACCCCGCATTCCCGTTCAACCGGCACCGTATATCCAGTTCCTCGGATCGGCGTATCTGCGCGCAGCCATACTGCGCAATGCTCGAAATCCGCACGTACGTTGACATCAACGCTTCAGCCGCCCTGGTCTGGGGCATCCTGACCGACTTCCGGTCCTACAAGCGCTGGAACCCGTTTATCCGGGCGGTGCTGGGTCAGGCGCAGGTCGGCAATTCGATCGAGGTGACACAGGACGTTGCGGCCATCGGGGGTTCGACGTTCCGCTCGACGGTGACCCATGTGCGCGAGCCGCGCGAACTGCGCTGGCTCGGCGGCTGGGCCCTTGCCGGGCCTGTATTCAGCGGAACACCGCTTCGGCATCGAATCGCGGCCCGACGGCTGCGTGCGTCTGCATCACGGCGGCAAGTATCGGGGCGTTATCGTCCCGTTCCTGCAGCGCCGTCTGCAGTCGAAGATGCAGCCCGCGTTCGACGCGATGAATATCGCGCTGAAGCGGCGCGCGGAGCGCGCGGAAGAGCCCAACGCGCCGATCACGGTTGACCGGCGCCAGTACGCCGACCAGGACCACAGAGGCTGACTGCTGCCGACTCGAGCAGAACGGAGTCGCAGGTAGCACTCCGTTCTTCACGCGTCGCTCATGTCGGACGATCTGCAAGCGAGCGATGCGGTCGCGTCGAGCGCCTGACCGGCATCGGAGCCGCGGCCCGCCCGGCCCCGCCTGTGGCGGGCTCGGTTACACGCCGAGATAGCGGTGCCACAGCTGCGGGTCCGCCGCCAGCGCGGCTGAAGAGCCGTGCCAGACGACGCGGCCGCGCTCGAGGATCGTGTGTTCGTCGGCGATCTGCACCAGGCGTTGCACGTACTTGTCGATGACAAGGATCGCCTGTCCTGCGGCCTTCAGTGCCGCGAGACAGCGCCAGATTTCCTCCCGCACCAGCGGAGCCAGTCCCTCGGTCGCCTCGTCGAGGACGAGCAGCCGCGGGTTGGTCATCAGCGCGCGGCCGATAGACAGCATCTGCTGCTCGCCGCCCGACAACTGGTTGCCCATCGCCCTCTGCCGGGCGGCGAGTTGCGGGAACATCGAAAGGACGCGATCCAGGTTCCACGGCTGTGCGGTCCCGTTGCGGTTGGCGGCAAAGGCGACCAGGTGTTCGCGCACGGAAAGGTTCGGAAATACCTGGCGCCCTTCGGGCACGATCGCGAGTCCGAGTCGAGCGATGGCGTCGGTGGACTTACCGTCGACGCGTTGGCCATCGAAGTGCACTTCGCCACTGCGCAACGGCAGCAGGCCGAATATCGCGCGCAACGTCGTCGTCTTGCCCATGCCGTTGCGACCCAGCAGGGTCACTACAGACCCTTCGGCAACGCGCAGGTCGATACCGAACAGCACCTGGTTGGCACCGTAGCCCGCCTCGGATCGCGCGAACATCGAGCAGGTTCATGCCGCGTCGGTGCCGAGGTAGGCGCGTCGCACTTCGTCGTTGGCGCGAATGTCCTCGGCCGTTCCCGTGGCAAGCAAACGGCCATAGACCAGCACCGAAATCCGGTCGGCGAGGCGAAACACCGCGTCCATGTCGTGTTCGACCAGCACGATCGTCAGGTCGCTGCGCAGGCTCGCGATCAGCGCGACCATCTGCGCCGATTCGTCCGGACCCATGCCCGCCATCGGCTCGTCGAGCAGCAGCAGCGCGGGGCGCGTGGCCAGGGCCAGTGCGACCTCGAGCTGGCGCTGCTCGCCGTGCGCGAGCACGCCGGCGACGACATCGGCGCGTTCGTGCAGGCCGACGCGCTCGAGCAGCTGGCGCGCGCGCGCGAACAGATGCCGCTCGCGCGCGACCGGCCGCAGGAAGCGGAAACTGCTGCCGTCGCCCGCCTGCAGCGCCAGCGCGACATTGTCGACGGCGCTCATCGCGCGAAACACGTTGGTCACCTGGAACGAACGCGCAATGCCGCGACGGACGCGATCGTGCGCGGAAAGGCGCGTGACCTCGGCATCGCGCAGGCGGATGCTGCCGGCGTCCGGCGTCAGCGCGCCAGAGAGCTGGCTGATCAGCGTGGTCTTGCCTGCACCGTTGGGGCCGATGATCGCGTGGACCTCCCCGGCGGAGATGTCGAGGTCGAGAGCGTCGGTTGCAACGAGCGCGCCGAACCGCTTGGTGAGGCCGCGAACCTGCAACAGCGTCATGCGGCACCACGCCGCGCAAACAGGCCGGCAAGGCCGCGCGGTGCGAAGAACACGACCGCGAGCAGGATGAGGCCGAGCGGCAGATGCCAGTAGTCGGTGAGCGCGGCCAGCAGTTCCTCGAGCATGAGCAGTGCAACCGCGCCGGCCAGGCCGCCGTAACGAAAGCCGATGCCGCCGAGCAACACCATGACGACCAGCGTTGCCGACTGCGTCCAGTGCAGCGCAGCCGGGCTGACGAACAGGTTGTGATTGGCGAACAGCGCGCCGGCCAGTCCGGCCAGCCCGCCGGCGATGGCGAAGCCAACCAGCTTGTAGCGGTAGGTCGCGAAGCCGATCGCTTCCATGCGTGTTTCGTTCTCGCGGATGCCCATCAGCACCCGGCCGTAGCGGGCACCGACGGCGCGATTCAGGAGCAGCATGACGGTCGCCAGCGCCACCAGCACGACGTAGTACAGCGTCGTCTCGCTGGCGAGGTCGAGCCCAAGGCCGATCACCGAGCGCTGGGCGAGGTTGAGCCCGTCCTCCCCGCCGTAGTGCTTGAGCCCGACGGCGAGGTAGTAAACCATCTGCGCGAAGGCGAGCGTGATCATGATGAAGTACACGCCGCGTGTTCGAAGCGAGATCGACCCGATCGCAAGCGCGGCCAGCGCGGCGAACAACACGGCAAGCGGCCACGCGATCCACGCGCTCGTCACGCCGTGCACCATCGCAATGCCCACTACGTAGGCGCCGATGCCGAAGAAGGCCGCGTGGCCAAGGCTCACCATGCCTCCGTAGCCCATGATGAAGTTGAGACTGGCCGCAGCGATGGCGAAGATCATCATGCGACGCACGAAGCCGACGTAGTAGCCCTGGTCGAGCAGGCCCGCCAGCCACGGCACGAGCGCCGCGACGATCAGCAGCACCCACGGCAGGATGTCACGCTTGGTCATCTAGCCACGTGCCGGAAACAGGCCCTGCGGCCGGAAGAACAGCACCGCCGCCATCAGCACGTAGATCGCGATGGCCGCCAGGGCCGGACCAAGCTGCGCCGCCACCGCATTCGACAGGAACCGGTGCAGCAGTTCGGGCAGAAAGGCGCGGCCGGCCGTATCGACTATGCCGACCAGCACTGCGCCGACGAAGGCGCCGCGAATCGAGCCGATGCCGCCGATGACGATGACGACCAGCGCGAGGATCAGGATGTTCTCGCCCATGCCGATCTCCACCGCCAGAAGCGGGCCGAGGAGGGCACCCGCCACGGCCGACAGCATCGCGCCGAGCACGAAGATCGTCGCGAACAGTCGATCCACGCGCACGCCCATCAGGCTGGCCATGTCGCGGTTGCTGCTGCCGGCACGCACCAGCATGCCGGTGCGCGTCTTCGTCACAAACAGATAGAGCGCGAGTGCGAGCGCGAGGCCGACGCCGATGATCAGCAGGCGGTAGGAGGGATACAGCACCCCGGGAAGCAACTCCACGGGTCCGGCGAGTGCCGCGGGTGCCGACAGCATGATCGGTGCCGGGCCCCAGATCAGCTTGACGGTGTCATCGGCGACCAGGATCACCGCGAAAGTCGCGAGCACCTGGGCGAGGTGGTCACGCCGATACAGACGGCGTATCAGCGTCGTTTCGAGTAGCAGCCCGACCAGGCCGGTGACGAGGGTCGCAACGGGCAGCGCAACCCAGAAAGAGCCGGTGACCTGCGCGACGCTGGCCGCGACGTAGGCGCCAATCATGTAGAGCGAACCGTGCGCCAGGTTCAGCACGTCCATGATGCCGAACACGAGCGTCAGTCCGGCCGCGATCAGGAACAGCATCAGACCGAACTGCAGGCCGTTGAGCAACTGCTCGACGAGCAGGGTGGTCGTCATCGACGGGTGGGTCAGGGCAGGGCGCAGGCTGCGATGCTACGCGGCCCAGCGGAAGCGCCGGCGCCGAAGCAGCGGGTGCCGCGGCGCTGACCTTCGAGCCCGCTACTGAAGCTTGCACTGCGACGCGTACGCGTCCTGGTGGTTCGTGAACACCTTGCTCAGCGTGCGGTTCGTCGTCCGGCCCTGGGTGTCCTTGACGATCGTGCGCAGGAAGTAATCCTGGACCGGAAACTGGTTGTTGCCGAACCTGAAGTCGCCGCGCACCGACTCGAAGTTCGCCTTCTTCAACGCCGCGCGCACGGCCGACTTGTTGTCGAGTTCGCCTTTCACGTCGCGCACGGCCGCGTCCATCATCAACACCGTGTCGTACGCCTGGGCCGCGTAGATGGACGGCAGGCGACCGTATTCCTTCTGGTAGGCCTGTACGAATGCCTGGCTCGCCGGGTTGGTGAAGTCGTGATTCCAGTGCGCGGTGTTGAACATGCCGAGCATCGGGTCACCGACCGCGCGGATCACGTCCTCGTCGGCAGAGAAACCCGGGCCGACGATCTGCGTGCCCTTCGAGAGCCCAGCGCCGACGAACTGCTTGATGAAGTTGATGCCCATGCCGCCCGGCAGGAAGATGTAAAGCGCGTCCGGCGCTTCGGCGCGCAGCTTGGCCAGCTCGGCGGCGTAATCGAGTTGCCCCAGCTTTGTGAATGTCTCGGACGAGACGGGCCTGGCATAGCCGCGCTTGAAACCGGTGATCGCGTCCTGGCCGGCCGGATAGTTCGGGGCCAGCACGGCAACCTTCTTGAACCCGCGCTCAGAGGCAAACTTGCCCGCGGCCTCGTGGTAAGCGTCGTTCTGCCACGCAGTGCCGAAGAAATAGGCGTTGCACTGCGCACCCGCCAGCTGCGATGGCCCGGCGTTGTTACTGAGGTAGAACACTTCGGCAGCGAACAGCGCGGGGCCTACCGCCAGCGCGACATTCGAGCCGATCGGGCCGGTATAGAAGTGGATCCGGTCGCGCTTCAGGTAGCGATCGACGTGCTGGCGCGCCGTGTCCGGGTTGCCCGCTTCATCGGTCGAGAACACCTCCACCGGAATGCCGCCGAGCTTGCCGCCGAGCTGCTTGATCGCGAGATTGAAGCCATCACGCGCTTCGGCCCCGAGTGCCGCGAACGGGCCCGAGATCGATGTCGAGAAGCCGACCCGCACCTGTTCGACCGGCTTCGCCGCGAGCGGTGCGTTGAATGCCGCAAACGACCAGGCGGCGAGGATAAGGGCATGGCGCGGCTTCATCAGAACAGTGCTCCGGAGGGGTCGCTAAGAAGGACGCGGAAGTTTCCGTAAAGCGAGGGGTCGCGTCAAATCGGGACATCGCGGTGAATTGCACGCCGTTGCTGCCGCAATTGCAGCAGCCGACGCGGTACGCGCGGCCTGTGCGCGGCTCGCCTTACCGCATATCATCGCGGCTGTCCGTCACCGCAGCCTCGCATGTCCGGTCCCCTAACCCGATTCGGTCTCGTCGTCGAGACGCAAGAACAGCGCAAGGAGAAGATCCTCGCCGGGGTTATGGCATCGGTGTACCGGCAGGTGCCGCAATCGGTGCTCGTCAGCATCGTCGGCGCCTTCGCGCTGGTCGTCGTGTTCTGGAAGTCGATGAACCAGAACATCCTGATGGGCTGGTTCGTGCTGATCCTGCTCGAATCGCTGATCCGGGTGCGTGTCGCGTACCGCTTCCGCCACGCGGTCGCCGTCGTCGATCAGGTGCAGCGATGGGCCAACCGCTGGGTCGCGCTGGCGGTCGCCGCCGGCATCCTGTGGGGCGTCGCCGGGTTCTTCTTCTTCTCCAACGACCAGCCCCTGCACCAGATCGTGCTGGTGGCGGTCGTCCTCAGCGTTGCGTTCGGTTCGCTGACGCTGTACGCCTGCTACCGGCCCGCGTTCTACACCTTCATGCTGCTCGCGCTGCTGCCGCTGATCGGTCGCATGGTGGTCGAACACGACCCCACCTATTACACGGCGGCCGTGGTGATGTCGGCGGTGTTCTTCTTCACGGTGTTCTACGGCCGAACGTTCGGCGATGCGGTGTTCGAATCCGTCAAGAACAACTACGAGAACGAAGTCCTGGTCGAACAGCTGCTCAACGAGAAGCGGCTGGCCGAGGAAGCCCGGCGTGACGCGGAGAACGCGACGCGCTCGAAGACGCAATTCTTCGCCGCGGCGAGCCACGACCTGCGGCAGCCGCTGCAGGCGATCGGCATCTATGTCTCGCTGCTGAAGAAGCGCGCGCAAGGGCCGCTCGAACCGCTCGTCAACAACCTGTCGACCGCCGTGGAGTCGCTGTCGAAGCTGGTCGAGGAACTCCTCGAGATCTCGCGGCTCGATTCCGGCGCAATCCAGCCGCGTCCGGACCAGGTCCTGCTCGACGACATGTTCACGCTGCTCGAGCAGGAGTTCACGCCGCTGTCGGCGTCCAAGGGGCTGTCGCTGCGCGTGCGTCGACACGGTTTCGCGATCGAAAGCGATCCGCTGCTGCTGCAGCGGGTGATCCGCAATCTGCTGGCCAACGCCATTCGCTATACGCAGCGCGGCGGCGTGCTGCTGGCCGCGCGTCCGCGCAGCGGGCTCATCAGCATCGAAATCTGGGACACCGGCCCGGGGATCAAGCAGGGTGAGCTCGATCGCATATTCGAGGAGTTCTACCGCGGCGAGAGCTCGAAGGCCGAAAACAGCGGTTCGGGCTTCGGCCTGGGCCTGTCGATCGTCAAGCGCATCTGCGGCCTGCTCGGCCATCCACTGATCGTCACCACCCGACCCGGTACCGGTACCGTGTTCCGCGTCGAAGTGCCGCTGTCGATCGCGCCGCCACGCGCCCAGCGCACTGCGCCGGAGACTATCGAGATTGCGATCCGCGCGCTCAATGGCTTCACCTTCGTCGTGCTCGAGGACAACGCCGAGATCCTGAACAGCCTGACCCGGCTGCTGCGTTCGTGGGGCGCGGATGTCGTGCCGTCGACCGGCTACAACGCGCAGCTGATCAAGCGCATCAGTCTGCACGAGCGCATCGACGCGATCATTGCCGACCATAACCTTGGCCCGCATTCCATCAGCGGTGTCGAGGCGGTGTTCAAGATCCGCGAACTGGTGGGCGTTCCGTTGCCGACGATCATGCTGACCGCCGTGCAGCGGCCCGAGGTCGTCGCCGAGTTCCATCGTGTGATGGGCGAGCACCTGGCAGCCGACCCGCAGTCGTCCGCGATCGCTCGCAGCCCGACCGAGGAGCCGATCGTTCTGCAGAAGCCGACCACTGCGGCGGTGCTCAACAACAGCCTGGGCGAACTGCTCGGACTGACGACGCTGCCGCTGCTTCGGACCGCGATACCGCCACCGCCGGCCATCGCCGATCGCACGCCACCGCCGCAGGCCGCCACAGGCTGACCGCTCGCAGAGCACCGGCAGGAAGACCGGGTCCCCGGGGACCGGTTCGGCGCTTCCTCAGCGCCGCCAATGCTGGACCACCTGCGCAGGGACTGGCGGGTAGGACATCTACCCATGGATCTGCGCAAGCTCTGGTCCGCGAACCTCTCGACCTCGTCGATCGATCGCGGTCAGTAGGCACGCCAGCGATGCCGACACACGCGCGAGCATCGTATCCGAGACGCAGCGCCCAGCTGCAACACGGTGTGCCTGTTGCTGGCGGCAGTCAGACGGAATGACGCGTGCGTCGCCGCGAACCTCACGGTGGACTTGGGTCGCATCTGTCGAGGCCGTGCTCCGTCAACCGCGAAGTGGAAGACAGACAAACGCATTAGCGCATTCGGTAGTCGCGAGTGCATGCCCACTTTCCATTGCCCCGCCCGGCAAGCAACAAAGGTAGGAAACATCCCCATCCGCGGCAGCGCCACGACTCCCGCGCTCGAGTGGACAACGGTCCTTTCAGGCTAGCCCGATCGAGGGAAGCCAACCGCTCATCAGGTACCGATCTGAAACCTAGACTCGGCGAAACCTTTCAGCGGCAACACAAGCATGACCACTCGGGACCTGACAGCAGAAGTTCGCGCGCCAATGCGCGCGGGTCTGATGGCAATCATCATCGCGGCCGCGGCCTACGCTGCCGCGCCAGTTGTTGCTCATGCACTCAGCTTCCATGCCGTGCAGGTGGCGCAGTCCCTGATTTTCGCCCCCGTCGTCGAGGAACTGTTCTTCCGCGGCGTCGTGCAGTCGCGGCTGCGCGCGCAGGGCGGGCTCTGGGGACGGCCATGGATCGCCATCGGATTGACGGCGGTGTGCTTTGGCTTGGCGCACCTTTGGAGCGCATCGGCGGCGCACGCGGCCCTGGTGATCGCTCCCGCCGTTGTGATCGGCTGGGCCTACGAGCGCACCCGGTCGATCGGGCTTTGCATCGCGCTGCACAGCGCAGCCAACGCAATTTGGACTGGTTACTGGAGCATCTGAAATGAAGAAGATACGACGTGTTGCCATCGCCTTGGTTGGAGTCGTCGGGCTGGGCGTGCTCGGTGCCGCGCATGGGGCGGATGCGGTCAGGGGCAAGGCCCTGTTCTCAAACACCAACGGCGCGCCGAAGAGTTGCGCCACTGCCAGCTGCCATTCCGGCTTTCCGAATGTCAAGGTGAACGGCGTCGCGAATGGCTCGAATCCGACCGCGATCCTGAACGCGATCTCCAGCGACAAGGGCGGCATGCGGCAGCTCGCCGCCTACGTCAACACTACCGACGCCAACGACATCGCGGCCTACATCGCCAATCCCGCTGCAGGCGCAGGATCTCCGGCGATAGCGCTGTCCGCAACAACGCTCACCTTCGCGGCCCAGACGCTGGGTACGACCAGCGCGGCGCAGACGGTGACGGTCAGCAACACCGGAACCGCCGTGCTGACCCTGGCCGGGCTCACGCTCGGCGGTACGGCGAGTGCCGAGTTCGCGCGTGGCGGAACGTGCCAGCCTGGCACGAACGTTGCTGCGGGCGGCAGCTGTACTTTGCAGGTGTCATTCACTCCGACCGTGGCCGGCACGCGCAATGCAGCCGTGACGATCACGCACAACGCCACGGGTGGCACGTCCGCCGTGTCACTTGTCGGAACGGGGGCGCTCGCGCCGGCCGTCGCCAGCGTGACACCGACGGCCTTGAGCTTCACGCAGACGCTCAACTCCACGTCGATCGCCCAGGCCGTGACGGTACGCAATACGGGTGGACAGCCACTCACCCTTGGAGCCATTGGAATTTCTGGTGCCAATGCCGCCGAGTACATGATCGGTGCAGCATCCACGTGCTCGACAGGGACCGTCCTTAACGGCGGTGCCAACTGCAACCTGCAGGTGACGTTTCGACCGACGGTCGCTGGCGCGCGAAGTGCACAACTGTCAATTGCACACAACGCGACGGCGAGTCCGGCCCTCGTGTCACTGACAGGCACTGGAACGGCCACCCCACAGCCGGCCATTTCCGTATCGGTCACTACGCTGAGCTTCGGCACGATTTCCGTGGGCCAGAAGAGCGCAGCCCAGGCGGCGACGCTGACGAACTCGGGCGAGGCGCCGCTGACGCTCGCCAGCCTGACTCTGGGCGGAGCCTCGAGTAGTGACTTCGCGCTGGCTGGTAACTGCGCAAGCGGCACTACGGTGGCCGCTGGCGGCACCTGCACGATGCAGCTGACCTTCGCGCCGACGACCGTCGGCGCTCGCAGCGCCACCTTGACGGTGGCATCGAATGCAGCGAATGGCAGTCCGGTGGTCGCGCTCTCCGGGTCGGGTGTTCAGTACGCGATCGCGGTGAATCCGGCGTCGGTAGCACTGCAGTCGACCGTGGGCACGATGTCGGCATCGGTGCAGGCGGTCGTCACCAACAGTGGCGCGAGCCCGATCACCTTGTCGTCGATCACGATCGCCGGTCCGTTCGTGATGCAGCCGGGAAGCAATGCCTGCGGAGAAGGCCCGATGGACCTGATACCCGGGCAGGCGTGCAGCGTCTATGTCGCGTTCATGCCTGCAGCTGCAGGTCCTGCGACGGGTGAAGTGACCATTGCCTCGGCGTCTCTGACCGTGCCGACGCGAATTGCACTGACGGCCCAGGCGTCCGCGCAGGATGCGGCCGCGTCCAACAGTTCGACGGCGCCGTCGTCGTCGGCGTCATCACCTGGGGGCTCCGCCGCCGTCGCTCCGTCCAACCTTGGCGGCGGCTGCACGGTCGGTGCGAGCGGCGAGCTGATCGACCCGCTGCTCGCCCTCATGCTCGCCGTGGCGCTCGTCGAAGTGTCTCGTCGGCGCGCGCGACAAGGCAGCCGCGATCGCGCCTAGGGACGATGGCCGAGGGTGCCGGAACGGAGCGCGCTGCCCGACGCCGATTGGGCGAGTATCTGCCGCGACGCCCGCGGCGATGCGCGCCGGGCGTGGTCTCAGCCGATGTCGTAGCCGTGCCGGCGCGCGGCCAGCAGGGCTTCGGTACGGTTCGACGCGTTGAAGGCGCGGTAGATGGCGGTGACGTGGGTCTTGACCGTGCCTTCGGACAGGCCAAGCTCCCGGCAGATGATCTTGATCGGCGCGCCGCGCGCCAGCAGCTGCAGCACCTGCTCCTGCCGCTCGGTCAGCTCTACTCGGCCGGCGCCGGCTTCGCGCGGGCGATCCGGCGTGGCGAGCATGCCGGCGCGGTTGACTTCGTCGAGCAGGTCCGCGGGGATGTAGACGCCGCCCGACAGCACGAACTTCACGGCCGACAGCAACGTTTCCGACGCCATCGACTTCGGCACGAATCCGGCGGCTCCGAGTTGCAGGACACGCATGACGTTGCGTGGATCCTGCTGGCCCGACAGCACCAGGATCTTCATTTCCGGCGCCTGCGCCACCATCGCTTCGAGCAGTGACGTCCCTGAGACTCCGGGCAGACCGAGGTCGAGCACCACGAGATCGAGGTCGGGATGCTGCTGCTGCAGCTCCAGCGCGGATTCGGCGGTGCGGGTCGTGATCACCTCGGCGTCGGGATCGAGGTCGAGAAACAGCACCGACAGGGCATCCGTGATCAGGGAGTGGTCGTCGACGACGAGGATTTTCATCGGGGGTTGTTTTCGGGCGCTGAGGCCGACCAGCAGAATTGGGCGATTGTAGACCGCAGGGCGGACCAGTCCGCTGAGTGGAAAAGCATGCCTTTCCGAGGCAGTGACGCGTTTGCGTGCGGGTCAGCCGGCGGGGCGGGGACGCACCCGCGCCGCGGCGTCCTTGGCGGTGGACCGCGCCTCGTCAACGTTCGCAGCGTGGGCCAGCGCGACCCCCATGCGGCGCTTGACGAAGGATTCCGGCTTGCCGAACAGGCGAAGGTCGACGCCGGGCACGGTGAGCGCCTCCGCAACGCCGTCGAACACCATCGCTCTGGCGTCGTGCGCGCCGTAGATGACTGCGCTGGCACCGGGGTTGCGCAGGCTCACGTCCACGGGCAGGCCGAGCAGCGCACGCGCGTGCAGCTCGAACTCGTTCTGCCACTGCGTGGCCATCGTCACCATGCCGGTGTCGTGGGGTCGCGGGCTGACCTCTGAGAACCAGACTTCATCGCCCTTGACGAAGAGTTCGACACCGAAGATGCCGGTGCCGCCGAGGTCCCCGGTGACCGCGCGCGCATAGTCGCGGGCCCGGGCCAGTGCCGTTGCGCTCATCGGGTGCGGCTGCCAGCTCTCGACGTAGTCGCCGGCGACCTGCACGTGGCCGATCGGCGCGCAGAACTGCGTTTCGATCGCCCCGGAGCCGGCGCGTGCCCGCACGGTGAGTAGTGTGATCTCGTAGTCGAAGTCGATGAAGCCTTCGACGATGACTCGGCCGAGCGCTACACGCCCGCCGGCATTCGCGTACTCCCAGGCCTTTTGCAGCTCCGCTGCCCGAATCAACCTTGCTTTGTCCCTTGCCGGACGACGACATCACGGGCTTGAGGACGCAAGGAAACCCGACGGCCTGCAGACGCGGCCACGACTTCGTCGAACGAACTCGCGAACCGGTAGGGCGATGTCGGCAGGCCCAGCGTCTCGGCCGCGAGCCGGCGGATGCCTTCGCGGTTCATCGTCAGCTGCGCGGCGCGCGCGGTTGGCACCACGCGGGCCAGCCCGTCGCGCTCGATCTCGACCAGCGCCTCGGTGGCGATCGCCTCGATCTCCGGCACGACGATCGCCGGCCGCTCCTGTTCGATCAGCGCCCGCAATGCAGCGGGGTCGGCCATGTTGAGCACGTGTGACCGATGGGCGACCTGGTGTCCGGGCGCGTTCGCATAGCGATCCGCGGCGATCACCTCGACGCCGAGGCGCTGCAGAGCAATGACCACTTCCTTGCCGAGTTCGCCGGCTCCGAGCAGCAGCACCTTGACCGCAGCGGGTGAGAGTGGTGTGCCGACAGCGGGTGGCCAGGAGGTCGAATTCGTCATCTGTGCGGCTCTTCAAATGGGCGTTCGGCCGGTGAGGTTAATGCAGATCAAGAGGGCTGGCGGCGCGTCGCGATGGTGAGCGAACTCCCGGCAGGGGCAGGTCGACCTTTGCCTTGGGTCAAGCGCACACAAGCCCTGCGCGCGCATTGTGCGGCCTGCTACAGGTATACCCTGAGCCGCACGGAGGGCATATGCAGGTGCATCGTTGGGCGACAGCCGCGCTGACAGCGGTCGGATTTGTGGCATTGGCCGGCTGCACAACCGGCTCGCAGACACCGTCAGTGGCGAGTGAGTTCGTTGGCTCCGAGAAGTGCGGGACCTGCCATGCGGCCGAGTTCAAGACGTGGAAGGACACCTACCACTCCAAGATGGTCCGCACGCCCCAGGACGGCCTGCTCAAGGATGCACTCGACAACTGGGCCAAGGACAGCAAGGGCAACGCCGGCCCGACCAAGGGCAACATCGACGGCAAGACGTACACGATGGCCGACGTGCAGTACGTGATCGGCTCGAAGTGGAAGCAGCGCTACCTGGTGAAGAACCCGGCGACCGGCAATCACCAGTTCCTCGACAAGCAGTGGAACCGCTACAGCAATGCGTGGGAAGGCTACGGCCAGAAGAACGATTGGGAAACCCAGTGCTCCACGTGCCATTCCACCGGCTATCGCATCACGTCTTATGACCCGAAGAACCCGGCGGCGATGAAGGTCGCAATGTCCGAAAAGAACACCGGCTGCGAAGCGTGTCACGGGCCGGGTGCCAGGCACGTTGCATCGGGCAAGAAGGCGGACATCTTCAATTCCGGCAAGGCGGCCAAGGCCGAGGGCGACAAGGTCTGCGGCTACTGCCATATCCGCGCCGAGAACGACAACTGGCTGACGGCGCAGGGCAACCACTCCGAACACATGCCGCACCCGGTGATGGGCCAGACGTTCAAGGCGGGCCAGGATGACTGGACCAAGTGGTATCCGGACAAGCTGCTGCTTCCCGGCGTGCAGGCCGATGATCCGATCAACAAGAACTACCCGAACACGGATCTCAACAACGCGTTCTTCATCGACGAGGCTGCGCAGAAATCGGGTTACTTCGAGGCGCGCAAGCATCACCAGGAGTACCAGGAACATCTGCAGAGCAAGCATGCAAAGGCTGGCCTGCTCGGCTGTGCCGACTGCCACTCGCCGCACTCGGTCAAGGGGCAGATCAAGGTGGCGGGCGAGAGTTGCAAGGCCTGCCACGGCGCTTCGATGGACTACAAGAAGATGATGCCGGGTACGGCGCAGACTGCCGGTGGCTTCTTCGTCCGCTCGCACGCCTTCAATCCGAACCCGCGCCCCGGCGGACCAACGGCCGACATGGTGCCGCCGCCGGTGTACGCCTATCCGAAAAAATAAGATCCGGTGCGGGGGCGCATGCCCCCGCTAACGGGCTGCCCCTGCCTCGCCGCAATCCGGCAGGCACGCGCAACAAAAAAGCCGGCGTGAGCCGGCTTTTTTGTCTGTGTCAGTCGCTTCTTACAGCGACTTAATCCACTTCACGAGGGCGGTCAGGTCGGCTTCCGAGGCACTCGCCTTCGGGTGGCCCGTCCCGGTTGCCAGCTTCTTCACGATGTCGGCGTCCGGCACTGTCTTGATCTTCTTGGCGATGTCCTTGTAGGACGGACCCATCTTCTTGGTGTCCATCGCGTGGCACTTGTTGCAGCCGGACTTGTCGGCAAGCTCCGGGCTGGCCTGCGCCACGCCTGTCATCAGCAGGGCAGCGGCAAAGGCAATGGCTAACTTCGACTTCATTGTTCCCCCATTGGAAGTTGCGGTCGGAATCAGTGGTTGGCCGGCGGTCCTTCAGGACAACCGGCCCGCTGCGGACAGTACTACTGCGACAACACCCACTTCATGATGCTGGTCAGGTCGGCATCGGAGGCCTTGACCGCCGGATGACCCTTGCCGCTCTTCACCTTGGCGATGAGGTCCGCCTCGGCCGTGGCATTGCCCTTGTACTTCTTGGCGACGTCCTTGAATGCCGGGCCCATCTTCTTGGTGTCCAGCGCATGGCAGCTGCCGCAGTTCTTCTGCGCCAGGTCTGCCGACGCGCTCGCGGCGCCCGTGAACATGACTCCCGCGGTCGCGATGACAGCAATGATCAATGTCTTCATCTTTTTCCTCTCCCGGAACGAGCCACCGCGCGGCGGCGAAAGTATTGCCTCACTTGGATTCTTGCCCGGCCATTCCTGACCGGCGCAAGAGTCTAACGCATGAGGCCGCCTCAGGTTGACCCCGAAGCAGGGGATGACGCTCCGGGCGAGGGCGCGGCGTACACGGCGTCGGCGCGCAGAACGAACGCGTCCACCATGCGGTCGGCAGCATGCTCGATCAGCCGTCCGGCGAGGGCCTCGGCACGCAGCGCCAGTTCGTACTGCAGCCGGAAAGTGATGTGGCAGCCGATGTCGCCGAGCGGCCGCAGAGTCCATTCGCCGTGGAAGTGGCGAAACGACCCGCCCTCCATGTGGATCGCCATGAACTCCGGGGCCCGCTTGTCGTTACGGGTGGTGACCCGCACTCGCAGCTCGCGCACGCCAACCTCGACGGTCGCACTGACCCGTTCAGGGGTGCGGGAGATCAGCTGCGTGTCGAGGCACCACGGCAGGAAGCGCGGGTAGTCCTCGACCCGTTCGATCAGTTCGAACATCTGGATCGCGGAATAGGGCACCAGCGCCTCGCGGCGGATGTCGCGCATGGTCTCGTCGTCATGGCGCGCTGAGGGGCCCGGAAAGGGGGTCGCCGGAGTTCCGCAACGCGCGGCGGCACGATACGTCGACTGGCGCCGGGCCGACAAATCCCCGGGCGACTGCCCTCCGCCGTCTAGGCCATGTTCCGCCGGAACCGCATCGCGATGGCGTCTTCACGCTCGATGTCTTCCAGCCGCGTGTCGATGTCGGCAATGTCGGCGTCGAGTTCCGGCAGCAGGACATCCTGCAAGGCGCGCACCCGGCGCACGGTCCGGCGATACTCGGCGTACAGGCGCGCCAGGGTGGTCGACACCGCCGCCAGGGCCACGAGCCTGGACGCAACGCGTGCGTAGGCCGTGCGGCAGGCTTCGGCCTCGGGCGAGGGGTTCACCGCCGGAGGCGCGAGACCGATCTCGCCGATCACCTGCGCCTGCAGCGTCGTCACACCGAGCAATGGGCGCGGGTCGATGCGGACACGCTGGTGCGACACCGCCGGCGGATAGACCTGAAGTCCATGCAGGCCGTGGCGCGCCAACGCGGCCGTCAGCGCCTGACGGGCCGCTTCCTGCAATGGGGCGAGTTCGCGCCGAAGTGTCTGATGCAAACGCACCTGCCGCAGCATCTCGCCCGCCAGCAGCAGGCATTTCTCGTCGAGAAACGCATAGCCCTCCCGCATCGTGCGCCGCTCATCGGCGAGCGCGATCAGCAGGCTGCGGGTCGGGGTGAGATCGCTCATCCGATGATGGGAGCAGCCGATCGCGCTGCGCCGGCGGCCAGGTGTTCGGCGATCTGCTCATCGGACAGCCGCGAAAGCTCGGCGATCGGCAGGTTGCGCAGGAGGTCCCAGCCCACCGTCATGCTTTCCTCGAGCGTGCGCGCGCGCGCCTGGCTGATCAGCGTCCGTTCAAACGCGGTGCCGAACATGAGGTAACGCCGATCCGTGTCCGACAGGCCGTCCTCGCCAACCACGCTGGCCAGCAGCCGCGCCTGCGTGGCCCGCGCGTAGGCGGCGTAGAGCTGGCTTGCCAGCGCGGGATGGTCCGCATGCGTGTAGCCCTTGCCGGTACCGTCCTTCATCAGCCGCGACAGGCTCGGCAGGACGTTAACCGGCGGATAGACGCCGGCGCGATCCAGCTCGCGCGACAGCACGATCTGGCCCTCGGTGATGTAACCCGACAGATCCGGAATCGGGTGACCGATGTCGTCCGAGGGCATCGTCAGGATCGGCAGTTGCGTCAGCGTGCCCTTGGCACCGTGCACGCAACCGGCGCGCTCGTACAGCGTGGCGAGATCCGAGTACATGTAGCCGGGATAGCCTTTGCGGCCCGGCACTTCGCCCTTGGCGCCGGCGACCTCGCGCAGGGCCTCGCAGTAGTTCGTGAGGTCGGTGATGATCACCAGGACGTGCTTGTCCTGCTCGAAAGCGAGGTACTCGGCCGCAGTCAGCGCGAAACGCGGCGTCAGCAGGCGCTGCGTCGACGAATCGCTGGCGAGATTGAGGAACAGTGCCGAGCGTTCGAGAGCTCCGGACTGCTCGAGCGAGCGCCGGAAATACTCGGCGGTGGTGTAAGGCACACCGATGCCCGCAAACACGATGGCGAATTCGGAGGCTTCTGTTCCACGCAGCCGTGCGTTGCCCGCGATCTCCACGGCGATGCGATCGTGCGGCAGGCCGCCGCCGGAGAAGATCGGCAGCTTCTGGCCGCGCACCAGCGAGTTCATCAGGTCCACCGCCGTAACGCCGGATTCGATGAAGGCGCGCGGCGTGGCCCGCGCGACCGGGTTCAGCGGGATACCGTCGATGCGCAAGCGCTTCTCGACGGCCAGTGGCGGCCCACCGTCGATGACCTGTCCGATGCCGTTGAAGACCCGCCCAAGCACGCCCGGACCCACGCCGAAATCGATCGGTTCGCCGAGGAAACGCACGACTGTGTCGGCCAGGCCGAGGCCAGCCGTGGGCTCGAGCATCTCGATCGTCACCAGATCCTCGTCGATCGCGGCAATGCGACCCAGCCGCGGTGTGCCATCGCGTCCGGTGACAACGACCGCCTCGTTCAGCCCGACGTCAAGCGTCCGCCGCATGAAGAGCAGCGGACCTTCGAGCCGCGTGGCGGCATCGTGTACGGTGACCCTAGGCTGCATGATTGCCTTCCGCGGCGGCCTCCGGAGTACTGGCGACCACCAGTGTCGAGAACGCGGCCTCCACCCTGCGCTCGAGTTCGGCCAACCGGTCGAGCTGGCCTTCGCCGATGTCCTCGCCCATCCGCGACAGCGGCCGCACCACGTCGAGCGCGGCAATCTGTTCCGGGGCTACTCCAAAAGTTGCTGCCGACTCCGCCAGCTCGACGAAATGCACCAGCAGCCGCAACATCGCGGCCTGGCGCTCGGGTCCGCAGTAGTGATCGACGGGCGAGAACGCGGATTGCCGCAGGAAGGCTTCGTTGATGAGCTCGGCGCACATCAGCGTCAGCCGCTGCCGGGCCGGAAGCGCATCCTTGCCGATGATGCGGGCCATGCGCTCCAGGCGCGCCTGTTCGTCCAGCAGCGTGAGCAGGCGCCGCCGCAACTCGAGCCACTCGTTCTCGCCGGATGCGGCGCGCGCGCGCGCGGTCGGCACCGCGCCGTAGCGTCCCAGCCACCAGGTGGCGACATCCAGCGAGTCCTCCGAGTAGGACTGCAGCGGGTTCACCGCGGGATAGAACCGCGCCTGCGCACGCTTCGCGTCGAGCGCCCAGAAGCTGCGCACGTAGCGCTTGCTGTGGCTCGTGACCGGTTCCGAGAAGTCGCCGGACGGCGGGCTGATCGACCCAAGCACCGTCACCGAGCCGCTGTCGCCGTTCAGCGTCGTCACCTTGGCCGCCCGCTCGTAGAAGTCCGCCAGGCGACTCGACAGGTACGTCGGATAGCCGCCCTCGCCGGGCAATTCGCCGAAGCGCCCGGACACCTCACGCAGCGCCTCGGCCCAGCGCGATGTCGAGTCGGCCATCAACGCGACGTGCAGCCCCTGGTCGCGGAAATACTCGGCCACCGTGACGGCGGAGTAGATGCTGGCCTCGCGTGCCGCCACCGGCATGTTGGACGTGTTCGCGATGATCACGGTGCGTTCCATCAGCGAGCGCCCGGTACGTGGGTCGATTAGCTGCGGAAACTCCTCGAGCACTCCGGCCATCTCGTTGCCGCGTTCGCCGCATCCGAGATAGATGATCACGTCGGCGCTGCAACCCTTGGCCAGGCTCTCGAGCAGGATGGTCTTGCCGGTTCCGAAGCCTCCTGGAATCGCGGCCTTGCCACCGAGCGCCACCGGGAACAGGGAATCAAGGATGCGCTGTCCGGTCACCAGCGGCTCATCGGAGGCCAGGCGCGCGCGGACCGGCCGCGGTGCGCGCACCGGCCAGAAGTGGCTGAGTGCCACCTCGTGCGCGCTGCCGGATTCAGTCAGCACACGCAGCACCGTGACTTCGTCCGTGTACTCGCCCGGCCCGGCGATCCATTCCACACGGCCGGCCAGGTCCGGGGGAACGAGTGCGACCTGCGCCCGGCCGCGCGAGGGTGTGAGCTTGCCGAACACCGAACCGCGGGCCACCGTACTGCCCACAGCGACTGTCGGTTCAAAGGCGAACTGCTGCTCGGTCGCCGGTGCCAGCGGACGCAGCAGACCATCGAAGATGTTGCCAAGGAGTGCGGGGCCGACGCGGATGCCGAGCAGATTGCCGGTGCCGCGCACTTCGACGCCCGGCCGCAGCCCGGTCGTGTCTTCATAGACCTGCGCGACGATTTCGTCTTCGTTGAGGCGTATGACTTCTCCGAGCAGTCCGGCGGGTCCGACTCGTATGGCCTCACGCAACAGGAACGGACCCTCTGCGCGTGCCCGCAGCACAGGCCCGCTGATCCACCGAATGCGCGCGCGGGCGCCGCTGTCGGCGGTGCTCATGTGGTCTCCTCCTCCTTCAGATGGTGCAGCAGTCGACCTTCGAGTTGCGTACGGTCAGCGAGCAGGCCGTCGAGCGTGGCGTCCAGCACGTTATGGCCGCCAATGATCCTGAAGCCTGCGGCGATGCCCGGGTCCTCTTCGAAAAGAACCGGGGCCACGCCCTGGGCCCGCAGTCTCTCGTGCTGACGCGTGCGCTCGGGCTCGCTCCAGGCCGCGTGGTATTCGATGCGCCAGCCGCCTGTGCCGGTGGGAACCGCCCGCACTGCCCGCTGCAGATGGCTTTCGACCCATTGCGCGCGCGTGGGCGTTGCATCCCAGCGAGCGATCAGCTTTGCGCGCAGATCGCTCCAGGCTCCGCCGAGCAGGTGCACCGCGTGCCGCTGCGCCGCAAGGCGTCGATCGGTGGCCAACGCGGCCTCGATCGCACCGACTTCCAGGGTGCGACGTTTGCGCTCCTCGGCGATGGCGGTGGTCACGCGACGGCGCGCATCGACGAGGGCGGAACGCAGAGCCTCGCGCGCCTCCGCGCGTGCCGGCTCCAGCAGTTCGGCGAAGCGGCGCGCCTTGTATTGCTCTACCAGTGCAAGCAAGGCTGTGGTCCGCCGCTCCAGGTTCATTGTGGGCCCTTCACCGGTCGAGTCCCAGCTGCGCCCGCACGCGTTCTGCCGGATCGAGCGGGCTTGGGTCGGCGCCGGGCGTCGGAACCAGCAGCAACAGCGGTCGACCCGCTGCGAGCGCGGCATCGAGCTCGGTGCGCGGCAGCCGTTCCGCAATCGCGGAGGAGATGAAGACGGCTTCGGCCTCTTTGCGTGCGGCGAGGAGTGCGGCCCGCTCGCCGCCGGGTTCGGGGACCCAGCACTTCGCCCCGATCAACCGGAATCCGGCGGCCTGGACCGAGTCGCCGACGTAGGCGAAGGCGAGCATCGCGGACGATCTAGGCGAGCCGGTTGAGGATCAGGATCGAGATGATCACGCCATAGATCGCGATGCCTTCGGCCAGCCCGACAAAGATCAGCAGACGACCGAAGAGATCGGGCTTTTCGGCCAGTGCTCCGACTGCGGCCGCACCCAGCTTTGCGACGGCGTAGCCCCCCGCGAGCGACGACGCGGCGGTGGCGAGTGCCGCCGAGACCAGTCCCCATGTCCACGCGTCCGGCGGCAGGCCGGGGCGGGCGGCGGTCTGCGCCGTCGCGACTTCAGGCAGCAGCACCAGCACGGTGCCGAAGGCCGCCAGGATGGCCGCGCCGGCGATGACGAGCAGTGGAACGGCAAATCGACGCATGGTGACTCCTCAGTGGTCAGCTCAGTGATCGGGGATGACCGGCGGGGCGGCGAGCGGTCTGAACTCGCGCCCTTCCGGACGGAAGAAGCGGGTGAAGAACTCGAACAGCACGAGGCGCGTGGTCTGGATCGAGACCACCAGGCCCTCGACGACCAGGATCAGAAGGTTGCCCAGCACGAGAATCAAGGCGTAGACGATGACATTGCCGCCGGCGTCCGCGAGCGCGACGACCGCCGAGGACAGTCCCGCGTGCGCGAGTGCGAAGGCGCCGACACGGGCGAATGAAAGGGTGTTGATCAGCACCTGTGCGGTGTGCTCGAGCAGTTCGCCCAGCGCGCCGAACGCGGCGCGCACTCTGCGCTTTTCGAGCAGAGCCGCGACCATTGCCCAGGCGACGCCCGCCGCAGCCAGCCACCACCCGAGCGGCGTGACGAATGCGAGGAGTGCACCGGTGAAGGCGAGCAGCACCGGTACATCGTCGCGCACCCATTCATGCAGCCGGTGCTCCCACCATGCTTCGAGTGCACCCAGCAGCAGTCCGAGAATCAGCAGAACGGCGCCGCCGACGATCGGCACCAGCAGCACGGGCAGCGGATGCTGGATCGGATGCAGCCACAGCGGCGCAATGATGTCCTCGCGACAGAACACGCTGCCGAAGACGAAGCCGAACAGTGCGGCCGCGATGCCGCCGGGCACCAGCAACCGCAGCAGCGGCATGCGATGGCGCAGCAGCCATCCGGCGATGGCCAACACGATGCCCTGGCCGACGTCACCGAACATGTAGCCGAAGATCAGCGGCACCGCCAGCGCCAGCAGCGTGCTCGGATCGGCCCCGCCTGCGCCCGGCATGCCCACCAACCGCGTGAAGACCTCGAACGGCTGTGCCCACCACGGGTTGCGCAGCACCAGCGGCGCGCGGACACCGCGCGGCGGTTTGGGAAACGTCGCCAGTGCGCGGGCGTCGCAGCCTTCGAGCGCGCGCACAACCTGCTCGCGATCCGCGGTCCAGCCGGTGATACGGGCAAAGACGTCGCCCTGGTCGATCGCGCCGCCGTGCTCGAAGCACCACGTGGCGCGGGCAACATCGCTCAGCGCAGGCGCGAGTCCCTGCTGCTCGGAGATCCGGGCCAGTTCCAGCCGAAGTTGCGCGATCGTGGCCTGCTTCGCTGCGCGCTTTTCCGCCACCAGCGAGAGGTTGGCGCTGGCGCTCGGTTGCAGCCAGTCTGGAAAGCGCGCGCGCCGTCCATTGACCTCGGCGACGGCGCGCGAGATCGCTTCGATCGCCTCTGGGGCGCCGATCGCCAGCAACAGCCGCTCGTTGCCGACCGTCGCAAAGCGCGTGATCGCATCCTGTGGAAGATCGATCTCCACACCCATCGGCAGCGCGAACAGTGCCGCGGTCACGCCGTGATCGGCGCGTGCCAGCGCCGCGAAGTCGACGCGGCTTTCGGCCATCTCGCGCAGCGCGGCGGCTGCAAGCTCGAGTTCCGCCGCTTCGGCTTCGGCTGCCTGCAGGCGGCCGATCGTGCTGTCGGCCTGCGCGGCCCAGGTGCGGGCGACAGCGATGCCCTCGGCGAGCGCCTGGGCGGGTGAACGCCGTTCCGCGGCGCGCACCGTTGCTGCGGACGGCCAGTACGGACGGTACTTGCGTGCGAGGGTGTTGAATTCCTTGAGCAGGTCCTGCGGCATGGCAGCCCCGGGAGCTTCAGTCTGGTGCCACTCGACCTCGACGCAGCCTGCGGCGGCGAGCCCTTCCAGCGCAATGAACGCATCGTCCTGGCCGACCAGGATCTCGAACCACGAGCAGGGCTGTGGCCGGATCATGCAGCCGCTCCCACGGGTCTGGCGCGAACCACGAACTCACCCCGTAGCCGCTCCAGATCGAGCGCGACGACTCCGAGGTACGCGAACAGCGACGCCGGCTGGGCCGGAAAGCGACGCACCAATGTGGCCAGGCGCGCCGCAAGACCCTGGCGTGACGCGCCCGCGTCGTCGACTGCGACTGCGCCGAAGCGCAGGAGATGTGACCGTACCGTGCGTTCGACCTCGCTGATGCCGGCGAGAAGTTCGCTCGAAGCACTCGGCCACCGGGCACGCCACTCCGACTCCCAGGCGACCAGCGCGCGATGCAGTGCCGGACCGGAGCGCATGCGCTTGAGCGCTCGGGAGAGCGGTTCCTCGCGACCCAGTACCTGCGCATGCGCCGCCTCGACAAAGGCCGCTGCCACCGGCGCCAGAGGTCCACTGGCGAGTGCGGTGCGGCGATCGGCCAGCGCCGCCTGCGTGTACGGCGCAAGTTCCGGGTCTGCTGCGATCCAGCGTGGCGGCGGCTCCTCGGACAGCAGCTGCACCACCGCCGGAAGGTCGCTGAGGAAGCGCGTAAAGCTCACAGCGCCTTGCCAGATCGTTGGCGCCCACGCGGCCACTTCATCCACCCGCGTACGTAACTGCTGCCGAAAAGCGATCTCGAGGCTGTCCGCATCCCCGCCGAGCGCAACTCCGGTGACCGTCGACGCGGCTGCGGAGCCGCGGATGGTCTCGAGCAACGCCGGCACGCTGCGCGCCGAGCGCATCTGCGACCAGAGACGCTCGTCGGGCCGTTGAGCCAGCCGTGCGCAGACGCGCGCATAGGCGTATTCGAGTGTCAGGCCTTCGATCATTCGGTGCCGCCGCTGAGTTCCGCTGCCAGCCGGTCAAGCGCGCGAGCGAGGCGGGCGGGTTCTTCGGGATTGGGCGTCGCGGGCTGTTGCAGGGAGGCGCGTTCGAGGTTCAATTCCTCGACTCGCGTTCTGATCGACGCGTCCATCCAGCGATGGACCCTCGCAGCACGTTCAGCGGCGCGCTCGGCGATCGCGCGTGCCCGCAGCCGTGCCTCCTGGCGAATCTGCTCGGCATCGGCCGCGCACTGTTCCACTTCGGCCCGGGCCGATCGCTCCGCCTCGAGCACGCGGATGATCGCCTCCTCCACGGCCAGGGTCGTCGGGGTCTGGGTTAGCGCCGGCATTGTGCCTGCCTTGAAATGGAGGCTTCGGGAATGACGCCTCGCCTCCGTCCTCTTTATAAGGGCGGGTTGCTCGGGACCCCTTGCCTCAGAGCAACCGCGCAGGGTATCGGCCCACAAGCGCCGCCAAGCGGCGTCGGGCACAACGCCGTCCGCGCGCTTCGGGAGGGGCGGTGGTCGGATGAATCGGCCGTTGCGGCCGTGAACGCCCGCGCGACGCCGCCGAAAGCGGATTGAACCGCCTCTACGCGCGACGAACTGCCGCTGACGCGGATAGAGCGCAAAACCCGCAGCAGAAGCGACGAAACGGCGTTTGCAGTTCACTACGCAATTCCTGCGGCTCGTCGCAAGTCGCTCGCGCACCGCAAGGCGCCTGCCTACAGTTCACCCATCGACACCGAACACCGATTGAACGAAAGGACCGAACCATGAACGCCAACTACACGACAACCGCCACGGCCCGCATCGCTGCCTTCCTCGGAGCGGTCCTCACCAGCGCCCTGGTGCTCGGAAGTACCGTCGCCGGCATGCAGCCGCGCGATGACGCCGACGCGAACCTGCTGGCACTGCAGCGCACGACCGTCAACACCACCGCGGTACGCTAAGGCCTGACGCTGCGCCGCGCCCGGTCCCGGGGCGCAGCGCGCAGGCAAAAGCGGACGATGGAAAGAAAAAGCCCGGCATGTGCCGGGCTTTTTCATTGGGATGCCGTCAGTCCGTCAGCGCTGAACACTGCCGCTGCTGTTTTCGGCGACCTGGGTCGGCTGGGTCTTCGCGGCCAGCAACAGTGCGCGGTCCTCATCGGCGAGGCCGGCAACGGCGCTGAACAGCACCAGGGTGGTGGCGGTGGCGGCCAGTACGGCGGCGGCGCGCTGCATCAGGTTCTTGTTCATGGTGTCCTCGCTCTTTGGTTTTGGGTTGCCCGCCCCTCGGCGGATGGTTCGCATTACATCGATTCGCGCCTCCGCGGGCGACGGAACTTTGTGCAAGCGCGCGCAGGAAAATTCACATGACAGGGCTTCCGTCGACGCACCGGCGCAGGCCAACTGGGCAATTTGGCGCCACAGCCGGGCCGGGAGCGAAGCGGGCGTCAGGCGCCCGCGCCAGCTGGCGTTCGCGATCCCGCGAGCGCCCGATGTCGGGCGAGGAATGACGGTGTGCGCGCCTTCGGAATCTTGCAGACGAAGCTGTGACGCGCAACGTGGTAGCTGGAGTCGAAACCGAAGAAGTTGAGACGCATCTTCTCGAGTTCTTCCGCGCGATAGGCAGCCAGCGTCTTCAACGCTTCATCGGCCCGTCGCCGCGCCTGTTTCGCGGCCAGGCGCGCGTCGAAGCCATCGGCCATCATCGCCCCGGTCATCTCGATCGCCTCGACGAGGAAAGCAGCCGGGGAGATGCCGAAGTGCGCGTCGATCAGGCCGAGTTCGAGTGCGGCCCGGGTGCCGATCGGCAGTCGTCCCTGCGTGACGGCCTGCGCACCCGCAGTGCCGACGCGCTGCGGCAGAAGGTAGGTCCAGTATTCCGATCCGTACAGATTGCCCATGCCCTTGTAGTGCGGGTTCAGCACGACGCCGCTGCGCGCGACGACGCGGTCGGCAGCCAGAGCGATGAACACGCCGCCGGCGCCGGCATTGCCCTGCATCGCGGCGACCGTCAGCTGGTGCCCGGTCGTCAGCACGGCGAGGACGAAGTCGTCGATCGCGTTGATGTTGCGCCACGACTCCTCGGCGGGCTGCTCTGACGCTTCGATGACGTTCAGGTGGATGCCGTTGGACCAGAAGTCGGGCCCGCCGGCGAGCACGATCGCGCGCGTCGGGCGCAGGGTCGCGGCCCGATACGCCGCTGTCAGCCGCTCGCATTGCGCGGTGGACATCGCGCCGTTGTAAAAGGGGAAGTGCAGCACGCCGATGGCGCCGTGCTCCTCGTAGACGATCTCGCGCCAGGTTGCCGCGGTTGCGGGAGCGTCGGCGGGCATCGCTGCTACAGGCACATCAGCCAGCCGATCACCCAGGATCGTGGCCGCAGGCAGCTTGAACGGCCGGTCCGGGTTCAGGGAGTCCTTCAGGTGCGTGATCCATACCGCACCGTCTATGGTCGCGCGGCAGATCGCGCCGTCGCGCTGGGCGATGACCTCGCCCGCGGTGCCGCGCAGCGTGCCTTCGGGGTGACCGTCATAGCAGTGCACGCGCAGCCCGAGGACGTCATCGGCGACGCCCGGCGTGCCGTCTGCAGCGCGCAGCTTGCGCAGCACGGTGTCGGTTGAATCGGTTATCCAGTCGATCGCGCGATCGGCCTGCCGCATCAACGGGCGCGCTCGGCCACGCACCGCCGGCATCGCCGAAGGCGGTGTCGGATAGTGGCCTCGCGCGATGGCGTCGAGCGCAGAACCCACGGCGGTGACCGCGGCCTCGGTGACTTCGTTGCGATAGAGGCTGCCCTTGCTCGCGGCGCGCATGTCGAACTCGGCGCTGGCCCAGACATCGCCGGCGTCCATCTCGGCATTCGCCTGCAGTACCGTGACGCCCCAGCAAGCTTCGCCCTCCTGTACCGCCCAGTCGAGCGCCGACGGGCCGCGATCACCGACGATCCCCGGATGCACGACCAGGCAACGCACGGTGCTCCAGACTGCTTCTGGTATCGCTCGCTTCAGGAACGGCGCCACCACGACGTCGGGTGCCCAGCGTCGCACGGCGTCGATCGTGACCGCGTCGTTGACGTCGAGTTCGAGTGAGACCTCATGGCCCCAGCCTTCCAGTTCGATCCACAGGCGCTGGGTCAGGCTGTTGAACGAATGCGCGAGCAGCAGGATGCGCATCGCGTGAGGTACCGCTAGCAGATGCGCGGGAGCTGCTCCCCAGTCAGCCAGTCGACGACGCGGCGGCCGCCGAAGCTGGTTTCCATCTGGACGAAGCCGTGCGCGTCGGCGACGACCTCGCCGATGATCGCCGCCTTGGCGCCGAGCGGGTGCGCGCGCATGGCTGCGAGCAGTCGATCCGCGTCTTCCGGCGGGCAGATCGCGATCAGTTTGCCTTCGTTGGCGACGTAGAGCGGGTCGAGTCCGAGGAATTCGCAGGCGGCGTTGACTTCGGCCCGCACCGGGATCTTCGACTCGTGGATCAGCATGCCGACACCTGACTGGCGCGCGAATTCGTTGAGCGTCGTCCCAAGTCCGCCGCGCGTCGGGTCGCGCAGGCAACGGATACTTGGCACCGCCTCCACCATCGTCGCGACCAGCCGGTGCAGCGCCGCGGTATCCGAACGGATCGTCGTCTCGAACGTCAGGTTCTCGCGCAGCGACATGATCGCGACGCCGTGATCACCGATGGTTCCTGAGAGCAGGATGCAGTCACCCGCGCGTGCACGGTCTCCTGAGATCTCCACCCCCGGCGGCACGACACCGATGCCGGTCGTCGTGATGAAGAGTCCATCGCCCTTGCCCTGCTCGACGACCTTCGTGTCGCCGGTAACCACCGGCACGCCAGCCTCGCGCGATGCCGCGGCCATCGACTCGACGATGCGCTTCAGCGTCGCCAGCGGGAAGCCTTCCTCGAGGATGAAGCCCGCGGCGAGGTAGAGCGGCCGCGCGCCTGCCATTGCCACGTCGTTGATCGTGCCGTGCACGGCCAGGCAGCCGATATCACCCCCGGGAAACTCGAGCGGCGACACGACGTGGCTGTCGGTCGCCATCACCATGCGGCCGGCCGGCACTGTGAAGAGCGCGTTGTCGTTGCCCTGTGCCAGCCACTCGTTGGAAAACGCGCGGGCGAACAGTTCCTCGATCAGCTGCGCCATCGCGCGGCCGCCGCCGCCGTGCGTCATGTCGACGCGGCCGTGCTTGAAGTCGACCGGCCGGACGTAGTCGCTGCGCACCTTCGTCATCGTTGCTCGTCCCGCATCATGCGGCGCGGACCTCGATGTCCTTGAAGCGGCCATAGGTGTAGTGGGCGGCGCACGCGCCCTCGGAGCTGACCATGCACGAGCCGATCGGATTCTCCGGCGTGCACACCGTGCCGAATACTTTGCAGTCGGTCGGCTTCTTCACGCCGCGGAGGATGGCGCCGCATTCGCAGGCCTTGTTGTCGGCCACTGAACGGTAGGCGATACCGAAGCGGCGCTCGGCGTCGAAGGCGGCGTAGGTTTCCTTGATGCGCAGCGCGGAGTAGGGCACCTCGCCGAGCCCGCGCCACTCGAACGAGCGGCGCAGCTCGAACACGTCGGCCACGAGGCTCTTGGCCTTCTCGTTGCCCTCGCGGGTGACGGCGCGCGTGAATTCGTTCTCCACCTCGGCCCGGCCGTCGTTCAGCTGCCGCACCAGCATCAGGATCGCCTGCATGACGTCGAGCGGCTCGAACCCGGCGATGACGACCGGCCGCTGGTATTCCTCGGCAAAGTACTCGTACGGCTGGCTGCCGATCACGGTGCTGACATGCGCCGGCCCGATGAAACCGTCGAGCGGCACGATGCCGAGTTCACGTACCTCCGGTGACTCGAGGATGTGGGTGATCGCCGCCGGCGTCAGCACGTGGTTGCAGAACACCGTGAAGTTCGCCAGTCCCAGCGCCTGGGCCTGGCGGATGATGATGGCGGTCGGAGGCGTCGTGGTCTCGAATCCGATCGCGAAGAACACGACGTCGCGCGCCGGGTTGTCCTGTGCGATTCGCAGCGCGTCGGCAGCCGAGTACACCATGCGGATGTCGGCGCCGCGTGCCTTCGCCTTCATCAGCGAGAGCGATTCACCGGACCCCCGGCTCGCCCGTGGCTCGCACCCCCCGAGGGGGTTCTGCCCGCCTTGGGGCGGCCCGGCGGCGGGCGACGCCGGAACGCGCATCGTGTCGGCATAGGTGCAGACGATCGCCGAGTGCTTGGTCGCCAGTTCGATCGCGTTGTCGATGCGGCCGATCGGCAGCACGCATACCGGGCAGCCCGGCCCGTGGATCATGTTGACGTTGCCCGGCAGCAGGTCCTTGATGCCGTATCGCGAGATCGCGTGGGTGTGGCCGCCGCAGAACTCCATCAGGTTGTAGCTGCGCTCCGGACGCGCCTCGGCGCGAATGCGCGTGGCGATCCTGCGCGCCAGATCCCCGTCGCGGAACTCCTCGATGTACTTCATGCGGTGCCGTCCGTCAGCCCAGACTCGGCGAAGAGCGCGAGCGTACGTTCCGCCTCGGCCGGGTCGAGCTTCTGCAGGGCATAGCCGACGTGCACGATGACGTAGTCCCCGGGCTGCACATCGGTCACGAGTTCGAGCGAGATGCGCTTGCGTACGCCACCGAGGTCGATCGTCCCCTCGGAGGCCGGGAGCAGTTCAACGACGCGGGCAGGGAGGGCAAGGCACATTAGCTTTCCTTCAATGCAGTGAGGGCGCAGCCACGAGCATCCGGCCGATCCACGCCTGGCCGAGGCTCAGGCCACCATCGTTCGGCGGCGCCTGGCGCGCTTCGAGCACGTCGAGGCGTTCCTCGAGCAGCCGCTGGCGCAGTCCGTCGGCCAGGATGCGGTTGTTGAAGCAGCCGCCGCCGAAGACGACGGTACCGATGCTGCGCGCCCGCGCATGCTGCACACACCAGGCGGCCAGCGCCTCGATCAACGTCGCATGGAACAGCGCGGCGCCGCGCGATGCATCACGCTCGTCGGCCAGGTGCGCCGCCAGGGGTAGCAGGTCCAGTACGTCCTCTGTGAGCCGGTAGCTGTTGGCGAGACCATCGAGGGGGCCATGGCGGGCGGCGAGGCCCTCGAGCAGCATCGGTGCCTGGCCTTCGAAGGCCTGGAAAGCGCGCACGCCGAGCAGGCCGGCCGCGGCATCGAACCAGCGTCCCATGCTGCTGGTGCGCGGGCAGTTCGTGTCCTGGCGCAGCATCTGCTGCACTGTCGGCGCCGCCGGCTGGGCGCAACGGGTCGTGATCTCCTCGGTGCGTCCGAGCTCGTGCAGGACGGCGGCGGCCATGCGCCACGGTTCGCGGGCGGCGCGGTCTCCTCCGGGCAGCGCAATCTCGCGCAGGTGACCGAGGCGTTCGAAACGGGCGCCATCGACCAGCAGCAGTTCACCGCCCCAGGCGCCGCCATCGGTGCCCAGGCCGACGCCGTCGAGCGCGAGACCAAGGGCCGGCCCGCGGACCGCATGCTCCGCCATCACGGCACCGATATGGGCATGGTGATGTTGCGCGCCGAGCAGCGGCAGATCACGCTCCTGTGCGAAACGTGCGGCATAGCGCGTGCTGTAGAAGTCTGGATGAAGGTCATGCACGACCGCCTGCGGCGCAATGTCGAGCACGTCGCACAGGTGCTCCACGGCCTCGTCGAGTGCGCGGCAGGTCGGTGCGTTGTCCAGCGAGCCGATGTGCTGCGAGAGGAACGCCTCGTCGCCGCGCGTCAGGCAGATCGTGTTCTTCAGGTAGCCACCCACCGCGAGGATCGACGCGCCGCCACCGGCGAGGCGGATCGGCACCGGTGTGTAGCCGCGCGCGCGACGGATCAAGGCAGGTCCCGCGCCGCGCGCCGATACCGCGCGAACGACGCTGTCATCGCAGCGGACCCGGATGGCCCGGTCGTGCAGGAGCAGGACGTCGGCGATGCGCACCCAGCCGGCACACCGCCTCGTGGTTGTCGATCACCAGCGGCTCGCCGCCGGGGTTGGCACTGGTCATCACCAGGACCAGTTCCTGGGCATCGTCGAGCCAGGCGGTGCCCTCGGGCCGGCCGCACGCTTCGTGGAACAGCAGCAGGTGCAGCGGCGAGGACGGCAGCATCACGCCCAGCGTCGTCATGCCGGGCGCGATGCCACGCAAGCTCTCGTTGCAGCCAGGCTGCTGGTCGAGCAGCACGATCGGGCGCTCCGCAGATTCAAGCAGCGCACGTTCGGCCGGACTCACCTTCGCCAACGCGGCGCATGAGGCCGCATTGGCGACCATGACGGCGAATGGCTTCTCCTCGCGCGCCTTGCGTTCGCGCAGCCGCGCCACGGCGGCGGTATTGCGCGCGTCACAGGCGAGCTGAAAACCGCCGAGCGCCTTGATCGCAACGATGTCGCCGTCGCGCAGCCGGTCCAGGACCACGGCGATGGGGTCTTCGACCGCCAGTGCATGGCGCTCGGCATCCCACAAGGACAACTGCGGGCCGCACACCGGGCAGGCGTTCGGCTGCGCATGGAAACGGCGGTCGAGCGGATCGTCGTATTCGCGCTGGCACGCCGGGCACTGCACGAACCCGGCCATGCTGGTGTTGGGACGGTCGTACGGCAGCGCGCCGGTGATCGTGTAGCGCGGACCGCAGTTGGTGCAGTTGGTGAACGCGTAGCGCCAGCGGCGATTCGCTGGATCGAGCATGTCGGCGATGCAGTCGGGGCAGGGTGCCGAGTCCGGCGTCACTCCGGTCGATACCGGGCCGCCCGCACTGGCATCGATGACGAACTGGTGTTCCCCGGCCCGCGGTTCGGCCGCTTGAGTCTCCACCGCGTCAATGCGTGACAGCCGCGGTGCCTCGCGGCCAAGCCGCTCGATGAATTCGTCCAGCTGAGCCGCTGAGCCCTGCACTTCGATCTGCACGCCGGCGCCGTCGTTGAGTACGCGGCCCGACAGCGCCAGGTCCTGCGCCAGGCGATAGACAAACGGACGGAATCCCACGCCCTGCACCTGGCCGCGCACGCGCACGGCGCGGCGGCTGATCGTCGAAGTGGCACGGCGGTCCATGGCGTGTTCAGTGCCGTTCGGCCAGCTTGGCTTCGAGCTCGGCGACGCGGTGCTTCAGGGCCGCGACGTGCTGGTCGCGTGCATGCCTCGTGGTGACGGAGTGCAGCCGGATCCAGTTGATCCACAGGTCCATGCCGTCGCCTTTGGTGGCCGACACCTGCATCACCTCGATCGACGGATTGACGCGGCGCGCGTACTCGATGCACTTCGCGACGTCGAAGCTGACGTAGGGCAGCAGGTCGACCTTGTTCAGCAGCATCAGCGAGGCGGCGCGGAACATGTCGGGGTACTTCAGCGGCTTGTCCTCGCCTTCGGTGACCGACAGCACGACGACCTTGTGCGCCTCGCCGAGGTCGAAGGCGGCCGGGCACACGAGGTTGCCGACGTTCTCGATGAACAGCACCGAGTTCTCGTCCGGCTGCAGCCGCTCGAGCGCCCGCTCGACCATGCTGGCGTCGAGATGGCAGCCCTTGCCGGTATTGATCTGCAGTGCGCGCGCGCCGGTGGCGCGGATGCGGTCGGCGTCGTTCGTGGTCTGCTGGTCGCCCTCGATCACGGTGACCGGCGATCGACGCCTGCAGGCGCTCGATCGATTCGGTGAGCAGCGTCGTCTTGCCGGAGCCCGGGCTCGAGACCAGGTTGACCGCGAAGATGCCACGCTCGGCCAGGAATTCACGATTGAAGCGCGCGTGGCGGTCGTTCTTGGCGAGGATGTCCTGCTCGATCTGCACCATCTTCGCCTGGCTCATGCCGGGCGCATGCGCGTGCGCGGCGCCCTGGCCATAGTGCAGGTCGGTGGCCCCTTCGTGCGCATGCGCGTGCCGCACGACACTGCCGTCGGGCATCACGTGCACGTGCTCGTGTTCGTGGTGATGCGGCACGCTGCCGTCGTGGACATGGCCGTGATGGTGGAAGTGATCGTGAGCCTCGTCATGGCCGTGCGCGTCGTCGTGGGCGTGGTCGTGGCTGTGCTCGGTGCCGTCGGCGTGGCGATGTTCGTGACCGTGCTCATGCGTGTGGTCGCCGTCGTGCGTGTGGCGGTGCACGGTGCCGTCGGCGTGCACGTGTTCATGCTCACCGGGGTTCGCGCCTTCGATCTTCGTTTCGCCGTTACCGCAACCACAGGTCGTGCACATTGCTTTCTCCCGCGGCCGCCTCAGGCGACCTCGATCTCCTTGACTTTCATTTCCTCGCCGTGCGTCACCTGCAGCTGGTAGCTGCCACACAGGGGGCAGGCATCACCGAGGCGCTGCAGCGCCACGCTTTCGCCACACGGCATGCACCAGGCGCGACCGGGCGTCGCGAGCACGTCGAGGCGTGCGCCGTCGGCCACGCTGCCGCGCGTCACGGCGTCGAAGCAGAAGCGCAGCGCCTGTTCCTCGACATGCGACAGCCTGCCGATCTCCAGCACGACCGCCCGCACCTGGCCGCGGCGTTCTGTCGCGCCGTGTCCTCGACGATCTGCAGGATGCCCTCGGCGAGCGACATCTCATGCATCGACGACCTCGACCGTGAAGGCGACGCAGGGATCCAGCGCCTGGGCCAGCAGCGTGGCGTCGCGACGTGCTGCGTCCGCGTCGGTGACCCGGCGGCCCAACAGGCCGTGGGTCAGCGCACCCGCGGGGTGGAAGTTCCATTCGGTAGGCGCGATGACGCGGTAGCGCTCGACCCGCCCGTCAGTGTCGATCTGGGCCTGGTGCAGCAGCAGCCCGCGTGCGGTTTCGGCGAGTCCGATGCCGACGCCTCGGGCCGCGGTGTGCTGACGCACCGCGTGCCCGTCGTCGCGGGGCCGAGCAGCACCGCAAGATCGACGAGTTGCGCAACGAAGCGGGCGGCAACGCTGTTGCCATCGCGCGCCATGAACGCGGCGACCAGCGGGTGGCGTGCGCGGCGTGCCAGTGCACCGGTTTCCACCGGCAGGCCGTGCCAGTCGGGTGCGCGGCTGAATCCCGGATCGGCGTCGAATGACGGCAGCATCGCGCAGATCGCCGCGCAGCTGGCTTCGGGCATCGCGCGGATATCGCTGCGCCCAAGGCCGGGCGCCGCGCGCAACAGACGCCCGAGCAGTTGTGCCGGCAGCGTTGCCGCAGCAGAGCTCCAGCGATCGAGCGCCTCCAATGTCGGGTCGGCCAGCCACTGCGCCGGGTCCGACGCGTAGATTCGGTCGCGCGCGATGTCGCGGCAGACGTCCGCGGCCTGAGTCGGCGTTGCTTGCCGGGCGCGCGCCACGGCAGTGACCTCGGGCGCGGTGCGCATCGCGCGTGGCCAGTCGATCAGCAGGCGCGAAACCAGTTCGATGACGGCCTCCCGCTGCACTTCGTTGCTGCGCTGGCGCAGCTTCGTTGGCTCCGCCGCATACCCGCGGGCCGCGTCGAGCGCGCTGGCAGCCGCGGCGCCCTGGGCGCGCGCGCAGATCGAAAACAGCAACGGCAGGGTGTGCGCCACCTGGTCTGCAGGGCGTCCCAGGGTCAGTCGGGGCGGCAACGGCGTTCGTGTCGATGCAATCTGCACCGACCCGATCTGCCCTCCATGGACATCAAGGCGCACGGTGAGCTCACCTTCGCGGAACATCGGGTTCCTCCGGCCGCAGAAAGCGACCGCGCAGGAAGTCGCGCTTGCTCATCGGTGCGGTGGCCTGCTGCTCGAGCTGCGCCAGTGGCCCGCTCGCCGTTGCCTCAGCCGTCTCCGGCTCGGGGGGCTCGGCATGGCCGGCGTCGAACAGGGCCGCCCGCGCCAGTTCGGCGACCATCACGGCGGTCGCATGGTCTTCGAATTCGAGAGCCGGCGAGAACAGCGAACACATGCGGTACTCGCCGACGGCGGGATCGATCGCATCGATGAAGTCGTAGCGACCGGCCGGAAACGCGTAGCGCTGCTTCTCGCCAGGCCGGATCGGACGCCAGGCGGCAGGATCGCACGGCAGTAACAGCAGGTTGATCGACCACGGCGTCACCATTACGCCCAGCCAATGGGATTCCCATGGCTCGAAGCCGACGGCTTGCACGCGCAGCGCCGGGTTGACGAAGCCGAGCCCCTGCATGCGCTCCGCGACGGCGCTGAACGCCAGTTCAAGCGAGTCCGTGGGATCGGGCCGCGTTACGGTGTCAGTGGTCATCGTCGAGCACCAGGAAGCCGTCCTTCGGCGTCGAACAGTCGGGGCAGGTCCAGTGCACGGGAAGTTCATTGAACGGAGTGCCGGCCGGGACCTGCCAGGCCGGGTCGCCTTCGGCCGGGTCGTACACATGCCAGCACACCTTGCACTCGAGTCGCGTCATCGGCGCGATGGCTGCCTGCCGTTCGGTGGTCACGATCAGGCCGGGCAGGACTCGCTCATCCAGTCGATCAGCTCGGCGAGTCGCACGCGCGTGTCGGCAAGATCCTCATCGGCCGCCAGTGCCACTTCAGGGACGTCGACGACCTCGATCGTGTTCAGGATCAGCGTGTTCATGCTGTTGAAATACTGCACGCGCCAGATGTTGCGCGCCTTCGTGGAGGTGATGCGGCAATTGCCGAAGCCGCGCGACATGATCGCGACCGATCCGACCGGCAGCGCGCGCTCGAGGACCTGATGGTCCTCCGGCGTCAGCGGGAACAGCGTCAGGTTGATCACGTGCGCCGGATCACCCGGCCGACGGGTTTCGATCTGCGCGCGCAACTCGTGCAGCAGTGCCGGCGAGTTCATTGCGCCCGTCGGGATCTCGACCAGCGGCAGTTCTGCGCGTGATCCGGCACGCGCCGCGTCGATAGCGACAGCGGGCAGGGCTCCGGCCTCGATCCAGTCGTCGATCAGGCGGCCGTCGCCGTCCAGTTCCACGGCCCGCCACACGCCTGTGAAGACGCTCTCCTGGATGCGCAGGCGCCGTGCGCCGCTCACCTGGATGCTGACCTCGCCGTCGCCGAGCATTTCGTTGGTGACGGCCAGCGCCTGCGGTGCGATGTCGCGCAGGTCGAACCGCAGGTTGCCGTTGGAGGGTGTCCAGCGATTCATCCGTGAAAGGATGTCGGCCAGCAGGTCGCGAGCGGCTGCCAGCGCCTGCGTGTCACCGGTCTCGGGCACGCGCGGCATCTCGAAGGTGCGCATGTCGCGCGGTATGTCGAGGTACTGCATTTCCTCTTCCTCGACCTGCGAACCGGGGCCCACCATGCGGATGGGGAGTGGAAATGATTTCATCGGCGTGTCCAATGTGCTTGTTCAGTGACCACAGCCGGAGGCGTCGCCACCGGCAGACCTGACTGCAATCCCCACCGACGGCGGACGGGTTGGCTCCGACTCCAGCAGCCGCTGCGTCTCCGCGAGGTACTCGTCCCAGTTGCGCAGGCCGTCGATCGCGCCGACATGGGCGCCGTCGCGCAGCATCACCAATGCGGGCCAGCGCGCGAAGCCGAAGCGCGGCGCGAGCTTGCGCGCGATCGCCGGATACAGAACACCGACGCGGAAACGACCGGCAAACGCGCGGGCGACCTCGGGTGCGATCACCGCAAGGTCGAGCGTTTCCTTGTAGCGAACCGGGTCCTCTGTGAACACCAGCATCGCGTGCCCCGGCGCGTCGATGAATCCATCGATCGAGTCGGCGTCGAGGGCCGTGAAACCGTGGCGCGACACCAGTTGTTCGAGCAGCGGATGGAGCACGGCCGTCGTAGGCGCGAGCGCACTCATGTACTGGACTCCTTAGGTTGAGGGCGGAGATGGGGCGGCAGCGACGGTTCGCGCGCCGTGAGGTCCGCGAAGAACGCATCCAGGTTGTCACTCCCGTTGCGTGCGGCATCGAGCGCGGCGAGTGCGGTGCGCGTCTGCTGCGCCTCGTCCGCGCTGATCACGCGTATGGCCGAGCCCTGGAACGCGAGCACCCATGTGCCAGCCGCCTGCGGACCGACGAGCATGATGTTCAGCCGCTCGCGGCGACCGTCCGCCTCGCAGACGGCGATCTGCTCGTCACACTCGATCACCTGCAGGGGTATGCCGATGCACATCGGGATAGCCGCTATCAGCCGCCTGCCCGCTGGCGGATCTCGAGCAGGCGGGCGTCGCCGATGCGGCAGGCCGCATCCTCGGTCGGCCGCTCGCCCTCGTACGCGGTCAGTGCCACGGAGTCGGCGTTCAACGGATCGGCGGTCTCGCCGTCGGCGCGCGGGTCTCCGGCAAACCCCCAGTGGGCGAGCTCGGCAGCCGCCAGCGCCACGGCTTCGTCGAGCCGCGCTCGCACCGGTTCGGTCAGGCTGCCGCCGAAGTCGTCCAGCGTCAAAGGCTGTACGCCAATGGCAATGATCTGCTCGGGCGCACAGTCATGCAGGTGCGCGAGCGCGAGCACATCGTTGAAGCCGTTCTGGTGCGGACTCATCTTGCGCGCACCCCACGCAGGCACTTCGGCATCGCGCAGGACCTTGAGCCCGCCTGGTGGCAAACCGAAGTCGACTGCATCGAACACCAGCACGCGGCGACTGGTTTCGATATACGGCAGCAGGCTCAGTCCGAGCGTGCCGCCGTCCATCAGTTCGACCGCAGCGGGGAAGCGGAACGCCTGGTTCAGCGCCTCCACCGCACGGACGCCGAAGCCCTCATCGGCCCACAGCAGATTGCCGATCCCCAGCACCAGCACTTCGCGTTGTACGTCCATCGTCGTGTAACCCATCGGGTTACAGCGACTGTAACGACTGGGGTGGCAGGCGCGATTGCGCTACGTCAACGCGCCGACGGTGCGCTTGCAAAGGCCCTGCGTGACGATTGGAATTCAGCGACTGCGCATCGAGGCCCGCACTTCACGGGCGGCGGTGTGCATGTCCCAGGCGACCTGGAGGTGCATCCAGAACGCGGCTTCATTGCCGAAGAACATCGCGAGTCGCACGGCGGTGTCCGGGGTGATCGAACGGCGACCATTGATCAGTTCGTTCACGCGCCGGCGCGACACGCCGAGCGCCTGGGCCAGCTCGGTCTGGCTGATGCCGAGCGGCTTCAGGAACTTCGATTCGAGGAACTGGCCCGGCTGTGGCGGCCTGCGGGCGGGAATTCCCAACGAGGCCATCTGGCCTCGCCGGGAACCTTGGGTTGCCATCATGACGTCCACAAGAGGGACTCGGCGGCGCTCAAACCTTCTCGATCTTCGCGCCAGCCTTGAAGGAGCGAACGCCGCTGATCATCGTGCCGACGACAGTCTCCTGGCTCATGATGTCCTCGCGGAACACCATGTACATGTGGACCACCGCGAAGATCATCAGGTAGTACATCGTGAAGTGATGCACCGTGCGCACCATCTGCGAGCTTCCCAGCAGGGTGTTGACCCAGCCGAACACGTTCATCCAGGTCGAGCCCCAGCCGAACTGCTCGGAAAACATGGAGAACCCGGTCAGGATGATCACGAGCGACCCCAGCACGTACATCGCGAACATTGCGAACTGGGCCAGCGGGTTGTGGCCGATCCACAGCGCCGATTCCTTCTTCAGGAACAGGTAGTACATCGCCTGGCTGAAGAGTCCCTTCCACCAGCTGAAGCTCCATAGTGGCGGAATGAAGATGGCCCGCGCGTGATGGTTGCCGACGATCGCCCAGTAGACCCGCGCCACGAACGCGACGGCGAAGATCATCGCGGCCATGAAGTGGATCATCCGCACGTTGCCGAAGAAGTAGGTGTACGAAGCCTCTTCGCGCGGTCCGCTCCACGGTGATCCGATCAGGTAACCGGTCGGGATCAGAACGAACATCGCGATCATCATCACCCAGTGCCAGATGCGCACCGGCGCCTCGTAGACGTACACCTGCTTGAGCTTGCCGCCCAGCACTGCACCGCTGACCGGATCGACTTGCATCGAACCGTAGCCGTGGCCGATCGGCTTGCCGACTGCCGTTCCGTTTGACATTGACGACTCCTTGTCAGCGAACTTTCACGGAAACGATCTCTTCACCCTCCGGCGACATCACGTGCGTCGCACAGGCGAGGCACGGGTCGAAGCTGTGGATGGTGCGCAGGATCTCGAGCGGCTGGTCGGGCTTCGCCATTGGCGTGTTCAGCAGCGCAGCTTCATACGCCCCAATCTGCCCCTTGGCATCGCGCGGACCGGCATTCCACGTGGTCGGCACGACGCACTGGTAGCTGTCGATGCGGCTGTTCTTGATCTTCACCCAGTGTGCTAGCGCGCCGCGCGGCGCTTCGCAGGGGGCGACGCCCTTGGCCTCGGAGGCCCAGGTTGACGGTTCCCACTTGTCGACGTTGGCAGTGGCCAGGTCGCCGGCCTTGATGTTGGCCATCAGCTGGTTGTAGAAATAGCGCATCTTGTGTGCAGACCACTGGCATTCGAGCCCGCGCGCCGCGGTCCGTCCTAGCGTCGAGAACAGCGCTGTGATTGGCACGTCAAGCGCCTTGAGCGCGCCGTTGACCTGCTCCTGGATCTCCTTGTGGCCGCGGGCATACGCAACGAGGTAGCGCGCCAGCGGTCCGACCTCGACTGGGTAGCCCTTCCAACGCGGTGACTTGACCCACGAGTATTTGGCGGACTCGTCAATTTCCTGGATGTTGGTCTTCGTGCCCTTGGTGGCCTTGCCCAGTTCGAATTTCGGGTCGGTCACGCCGTCGAATGGGTGCAGGCCCTTGGCCTCGTCGGCATACTTGTACCAGCTGTGCGTAACCCACTCCTGCACCTGCTCGGGGTCCTTGAGGTCGACCTCGTGGACCTTCTTCAGGTCGCCACCCAGGATGACGCCCGACGGCAACAGCATGCTGTTGTTGCTGTAGTCGTTCGGGATATCGGGGAATTCGCCGTACGACATGACGTTCTGGCTCGACAGGCCGCCGCCCCACTTAGCCCAGTCCTTGTAGAACCCGGCGATCGCAATCAGGTCGGGGATGTAGACCTGGTCGATGAACTCGATCGTACGGTCGACAATGTCCTTGACCATGTTGAGAGTGGCCATGTTGACTGCGCCCACCGAGCCGGTGCCATCGACGTTGATCGGCGATGGCACACCGCCCACCAGCCAGTTCGGATGCGGGTTCTTGCCGCCGAAGATCGTCTGGATCTTGACGATCTCCTTCTGGAAGTCGAGCGCCTCGAGGTAGTGCGTCGTCGCCAGCAAGTTGACTTCCGGCGGCAACTTGTACGCCGGGTTACCCCAGTAGGCATTGGCGAAGATGCCGAGCTGACCGCTCTCGACGAACTTCTTCAGACGGCTCTGCACCTCGCGGAAGTACCCCGGAGAGCTGTTGGGCCACGGCGAGATCGATTGCTGGATCTCGCTGGTTTTCTTCGGATCGGCCTTGAGCGCCGAGACGACGTCGACCCAGTCGAGCGCGTGCAGGTGGTAGAAGTGGACCAGGTGGTCCTGCGCATACAGCGTCGAGTGCATCAGGTTGCGGATGATGTTCGCGTTCTTCGGGATCTTGATCCCGAGCGCGTCCTCGACCGAGCGGACCGACGCCAGCGCGTGGACCCCGGTGCACACGCCGCAGATGCGTTCGACGAACGCCCACGCGTCGCGCGGGTCGCGGCCCTTGAGGATGACCTCGAGGCCACGCCACATCGTGCCGGTCGACACGGCATTGCGGATGACGTTGTCCTTGTCGACGTTGACCTCGATGCGCAGGTGGCCCTCGATCCGGGTGATCGGATCGACGACGATGCGCCGGCCGCTGTTGTCGAGGGTGAAGCCTTGTGTCTGGATGGTCGGCATGATTACTTCTCCACCGTCTCGTTGACTTTGTCATTGCGCCCGGAACTGCGCGCCTGCTTGATCGCGCTGACCGCGGCATGTGCCGCAAGCGCTGCGCCGGTGACCGCGAGGGCACCGACCCCGAGCCGCGTGGCGGTGCCTTCGATGCCGACTCCGGACACGCCCGGCGGGCGGATCGTCGTCAGGTGGTCGTAGAAGGAGCCCTTGTCCCAGAAGTCGTCTTCCGAGCAGCCGATGCAGCCGTGACCCGACTGGATCGGGAAGCTCAGGCCCTCGTTCCAGCGCACCGCCGAGCAGGCGTTGTAGGTGACCGGACCCTTGCAGCCGACCTTGTAAAGGCAGTAGCCCTGGCGAGCGCCGGCGTCGTCGAACCTCTCGACGAACTGGCCGGCGTCGAAATTCGGACGGCGATAGCACTTGTCGTGCACGCGCACGCTGTAGAACATCTTCGGACGGCCTTGCGCGTCCATCTCGGGCAGCCGGTCGAATGTCAGTACATACGTGACCACGCCCGTCATCACCTCGGCGATCGGCGGGCAGCCCGGCACCTTGATGATCGGCTTGTCGAAGATGACCTTGTGCACTGGCGTGGCCTGTGTCGGATTGGGCTTCGCGGCCTGCACGCAACCCCACGATGCGCATGAACCCCAGGAGATGATGGCCTTGGCATCCTTGGCGACGTGCTTGAGTTTTTCGACGAAAGGCCGTCCACCCGGGATGCAGTAGACGCCATCGTCCGCCAGCGGCGGGTTGCCCTCGACGGCAAGGATGTAGTTGCCCTTGTACTTGGAGATGGTCTGCTCGAGCGCTTCCTCCGCCTGGTGTCCGGCAGCGGCCATGAGCGTGTCGTCATAGTCCAGCGAGATCATCGAGAGCACGACGTCCTTCGCCAGCGGGTGCGCCGAGCGGATGAACGACTCGGTGCAGCAGGTGCACTCGAGGCCGTGCAGCCAGATCACCGGTGTGCGCGGCTTGGTCTGCAGCGCCTTGGCAATTTCCTGCGCCCCGGCCTCGCCGAGCCCGAGTGAAGCCGCGGTCAGGCTGCAGAACTTCAGGAAGCTCCGCCGCGTGATCCCCTGCCGCCGCATCACTTCATATGACGTTTCGAGCATGGTTGTTTCTCCCCTGGTTTTCGTGCGCTTGTAGCTCGGCCAGCAGTGCTTTCCGGGCCGCATGCGCGCATCCTTCTCCTTTGCGCAGGTGGGCCGTTGATGCACGTCAACCGTGCCGGGGAGCAGTGGTCCAACAATGTCAAACGTCGTGGACTGTAACGGCACCCGTTACAGAAGAAAGGCCGCGACATCGACGCGAGGAAACAATGTCAGACCCACGCTTTGACGCCTTGAGGGGTTCGCGGCTGGCCGCGGAACTTGACGATGCGCAATGCCGCACGCTCGCTGCGCTGACGGAACTGATGGAACTGAAGGATGGCGACGTCCTGGTTCGCGAGGGCACGTCGGACGACCACTTGTTCATCATCATCAGCGGCGCTCTCGGTGTGGTGCGACATCCGCAGGACGAGCCTGCGGTCACGCTGCATACGCTGGTGGCGGGTGACTTCGCCGGCGAGATGTCGTTCATCGACGACACCGAGCGCTACGCCTCCCTGCAGGCGGTCGGGCCGACGCGCGTGATGTCGCTGCGCCGGCCGCAACTCGAGTCGCTGCTGAAGACCGATCCGGAAATCGTCTACCGCGCGATGCGGGCGATCATCCGCACGGCACACACGATCCAGCGGCGGCTGTCGAGCCAATCGGTGGAACTGGCGAACTACATCTACAAGCAGCACGGCCGTTACTGACTCCGTGCTGCGGACCGGACGTTTCTGCGGCGGGGAGTGGTGCGCGTGCGCACGTACACTCCGCGCGCATGTCACTCCTCGCTGCGACGCCGCCGGATTCCACCTCACTCTTGCAGGGCCGCATTACCGTGGTCTTTGGGGCCAGCGGTTACGTCGGCACGAATCTGGTGCCAGAGCTGCAACGCGCCGGGCACCGTGTCCGTGCCGTGGCCCGGCAACGACGCGTGCTGGAAGCGCGGAGCTGGCAGGGTGTCGAACTCGTCGAGGCGGACGCGCTCGACCCGGCCACACTGCCGGCGGCGCTTGCCGACTGCCGCATCGCGTACTACCTCGTGCACTCGATGGCGGCCGGCCGCAACTTTGGCCAGCTCGATCGTGAGGCGGCGCTCAACTTTGCCAACGCGGCCGCGGCGGCAGGGGTGGAGCGCATCGTCTACCTCGGAGGGCTCGTGCCCGAGGGGGCCGAATCCGAGCACCTGGTGTCGCGCGCGGAAAGCGGCGAACTGCTGCGCTCGACCCATGTGCCGGTGACGGAGGTCCGGGCCGGCATCATCGTGGGCGCAGGCTCGGCCGCATACGAGGTGATGCGCGATCTCGTGTACCACCTGCCGGTCATGGTCGCGCCGAAGTGGGTGCAGTCGAAGTCCTCGCCGATCGCGCTGGAGAACCTTCTGACCTATCTCCTGCGCGTCGCGGACGATCGGGCCGCGGAGGGACGCGTTTTCGATGCCGGCGGACCCGAGTACATGACGTACGCGGAGATGATGCTGGCCTTCGGCGAGGTCGTCGGCAAGCGCCCGCGGATCCTCCGTGTGCCGATCCTGAGCCCGCGCCTGTCGTCGTACTGGCTCGGCCTGGTCACCTCGGTGCCGTCAAGCATTGCGCGCGCGCTGATCGGCGGACTCAAGCACGACATTCCGGCGCGCGATGACCAACTGCGTGACCTGGTGCCGCAGCGGCTGCTGACGTTCCGCGAGGCCGTGAGTGCCGCGCTAGACACGGAGCGCACGCACCGGGTGCCCGGGCGCTGGACCGAAGGCGCGTTTCCGCACCGCGCCTATCGTCACGATCATGCTTTCTACGCCAAGCGTGCGGCCGGATCGGCCGAGACGGTCGCCCCACCGGCGCAGGTGTGGAAGGTGGTCACCGCGATCGGCGGCAGCAACCGCTACTACGCGCTCAACTTCCTCTGGTGGCTGCGGGAACTCATCGACTGGCTGGTGGGTGGTCCGGGATTCACGCACGGACGGCGCGACCCGGTCAACCTTCGCGTCGGTGATGCGATCGACTACTGGACCGTGCTGGCGCTCGAACCGGAGCGACGGCTGACGCTGCACTTCGGCATGAAGGCGCCGGGCTCGGGCATCTTGGAGTTCGAACTCGAGGGCTTGCCGGACGGCGGCACGCGACTCACCGAGACCGCCTACTGGCACCCGCGCGGAGTGTGGGGCTTGCTCTACTGGTACGCGATGATTCCCGCACACCTGTTCCTGTTCGGCGTGATGACGCGCGCGATGGTCAATCGGGCCGAGGTTCAGGCGAGCCTTCCTCCGCCCGTGAAGGCGAGCAACGAGCCCGAGGCGCCTGGCAACGCTGCGTTATGACCGCTACGCCGCATGGCACCTGGTACGAGCGAAACGTGCTGCCGCATCTCGTCGACTTCGCATGCAGTCTGCGGGCTGTGCAGCGACAGCGACGCAAGGTGGTGCCGTCAGCGCAGGGCAGGGTGCTCGAGATCGGGATCGGCACCGGGCTCAATCTCGCGCACTACGACCCGTCTCGCATAGACGGTGTCGTCGGCGTCGATCCGGGCGTGGAGATGCACCCGCTCGCCCGCAGGCGCGCCCGTCAGGCCGGACTGGAGGTGGAACTCGTCGGTCTTTCCGCCGAGACGCTCCCGTTCGACGCCGGCACCTTCGACACCGTCCTCGTCACCTACGCGTTATGCACGATCCCGGATCCGGTGGCGGCGCTGAAGGAAATGCGCAGAGTCCTGAAACCCGGCGGCATCCTGATCTTCTGTGAGCACGGACTGGCGCCCGATGCCTCCGTACGGCGCTGGCAGCATCGGCTCACGCCGATGTGGTCCAGGCTTGCGGGCGGATGCCACCTTGACCGCGACATCCCGGCGCTGCTGACGGAGGCGGGATTTCGCTCGCGCGACCTGCAGACGATGTATCTGCCGGGACCCCGTCCGCTGACCTACAACTACTGGGGCACGGCTGCAGCGTCCTGAAGCACCGCGAGGCGCTGCTTCACGCTTAGCACGTCGCGAGCCACTGGCGGATCTCGTTCTGGCTCGGAATGCGACCGCTGCTGACGACCTTGTCGTTGATGACGAGTCCCGGCGTCGACAGCACGTCGTAGGCGAGGATCGCGTCGATGTCGGTGACCTTGGTGAACTCGGCGTCAATGCCTGCGCTCGCGGCTGCCTCGCGTGCGACCGCTTCGAGCTTTCGACAGTTGGCACAGCCGGTTCCGAGAATCTTCACTGTCGTCATGCGTGTTTACCTTTCAGGGAGGTTTCACGGGAGCGGCGTCCGTTCAGCGCCGCCAGGACACCCGTCAGGACAGCCGCAAACGCGATCAGTCCCAGTGCAATCAGCGCGACGCTGACGCCGTCGACCCAGGCCCCGTAGAGCAGCCCGGCCACTGTGCTGAAAACCGCCACCAGCGCCACATAGGCCGCTGTCTTGGTGCGTCCGATCACGGCGGCCACCATCAGCATGCTCTGCAGGCTCAGTTCCGGATCGGCCATCAGGTAGGCCAGAAGCGGCCCCTTGTGCATGCCGAGGTCGAGGAACATCTGCGCCACCGGAACCTCCACCAGCGTCGGGAAATACATGAACACGCCGAAGACGACCGCGGTGGCGTTCGCGATCAGCGTGTTCTGACCGGCAAGCGCCTCGATCCACGCGGGCTGTATCAGCGGTCGAATCACACCGACCGCGAACACGCCGATCAGCAGCAGCGGAAAGATCTGCTTCACGAAGCGCCATGATTCCCATAGCCACGACTGGAACTGCTCCACCTCCAGGCGCTTCGCGTAATGCGCCACGGCCCAGAGTGCCGCAGCGACGGCAAACGGCCGGCCGGTCACGCCGATCTCGACGCCGGTACCGTGGGTGGCCAGGCGCAGCGTGGCCACCAGAAGCGTGAGGGCAGCGATGCCCAGCGCGATCCAGGTCCAGCGGTTCGCTCCCTCGCTGATGTTCTCGAAGCCTCTCCACGCGGAGACGCCCACGAATCCCAGCAGCACGATGAGCAGGGAGCCCTGGACGCTGACGCCTTCCTCGCCGCGGCTTGCATCGAATGGCACCCACTGGTTGAGGGTGGTCTGCCAGGCGTCGGCGGTCGCGAGCGGAAGGTCGATCGAAATGATCGTGGCCGTCAGCGGCCACAACTTCAGCGTGCCCGCGATCAGCACGGCTACCAGCGCGAACAGCAAGCCGGTTGCATTGGGATCGATGCGGCTCTGTCCCGCGAAGAGGGCGTCGGTCTTCTGGTCGTGGCGGGCGTCATCACGCCAGAAAAGCATCGCCATCAGCACGCCAATGCCGATCCCGAACAGCAGGCAAAGTACAAAGCGCGCGAAGGCAAATTCGGCGCCGAGGATGGTGCCGGTGTAGGCGAGGGCGAGCACGTTGCCCGCCGGCGCGAAGAATAGGAACGTGATCGCCGGGCCCAGCCCTGCGCCTTTCTTGTAGATGCCGGCGAAGAGCGGAACGATGGTGCAGGAGCAGACCGCAAGTAACGATCCGGCGGCGGCTGCCGCCGGATAGGAAACACTTGCCGGCGTGTTGCGGCCCAGCCAGCGCGTGATGCTGGCCTTCGGTATCAGCGCCGCCATGGCGCCGGCAATGAAGAATGCGGGTACCAGGCACAGCAGCACATGCGCGGCCAGATAGGCGGCCAGGTTGCCTGCACCGCTGGTCGCGAGGTGCAAAACGGTGTCCATAATCGTTCGCTCAGTCCAGGCACACTACTAGCCAGCGTATTCCGCCTGCGGCCTTTGATTACCGCCTGGGTCAACCGGACATCAGATCGCCTCACGGCATATGGCAAGACGGCCGAGAACTGCTGGTGCCGCGCCACGCCTTGCTGCACGACGTGGTGGCCAAGATCCGGGCGTGTCCGCACGTTTGACGCCGGACAAGCTTGCCTGCGTCAGCCACAAGTCCGCTGCATTCGCGCCTAAATTGTTCTGTGTGCCGCGTAGTAGCGAGGAGTGCTTCGATGAACGGTGTGAAGTCAGACCAGATCCGCAATGCGGTGCGGGAGCAGTACCGACAGGTCGCAGAAACTGAGACCTGCGCGTGCGGGCCGTCGTGCTGCGCGACCCCATCGCCGCAGTCGGTGTCAGAGGCCCTTGGGTACTCCTCGGAAGAAATTCAGGCGGTGCCGATGGGTGCCAACATGGGCCTCGGTTGCGGCAACCCTCAAGCCATTGCCGACCTGAAGCCGGGCGAAACGGTCCTCGACCTGGGCAGCGGCGGCGGGTTCGACTGCTTTCTGGCTGCCGGGCAGGTCGGTGAAACCGGCCATGTGATCGGCGTCGACATGACCCCGGCAATGGTGTCGAAAGCCCGCGTCAATGCCGAGAAGGGTGGCTTCCAGAACGTCGAATTTCGTCTTGGCGAAATCGAACACCTGCCGGTTGCCGACCACAGCGTCGACGTCATCATTTCCAATTGCGTGATCAATCTTTCGCCCGACAAGGAGCGCGTGTTCGCCGACTGCTTCCGGGTCCTGAAGCCCGGAGGTCGCCTCGCGATCTCGGACGTCGTCGCTTTCGCGGACCTTCCGGCGCATGTCCAAGAGGACATGGCGCTGCTTACCGGTTGCATGGCGGGAGCTGCTCTGATCTCCGATCTGGAAGAGATGCTGAAGGAAGCTGGCTTCCAGAACGTTCGCATCCGTCCCAAAGAGGAGAGCAAGGCGTTCATCCGCGACTGGGCGCCGGGGCTTCCGGTCACTGACTACGTCGTCGCAGCCACCTTCGAGGCGACCAGGCCCGCGGCGTAGCAGCCGCGAGGCCAGATCGGTCGCGGTGATCCGCGCACAGCCCGTGTTCGGTCCGCGAGGCCGGCCCCTGAGGGACGGCACGCTGACCTGAGCGACGGCTGACGCTGCGGTCGCTGCCGTCGATCTTCAAAGGAGATGGTTCAGCGCAGTTCTTGAAGGTGCTTGCGACGCCGTTCCTCGAACACGAACTCTTCGAGCTCGGGGTCGAGCGCGCTGCGGGACGACACGATGCCGACGGGAACGTCGTTGTCGACGACGGGCAGGTGCCGGAACTTGTTCTCGTGCATCAGCAGCATCGCGACGCCGTAGGTCTTGTCCGGCGCGATGGTCTTGGGATCGCGCGTCATCACCTCGACCAGCGTCGTCTTCGTCGAGTCCAGGCCGCGCGCAACGACGCGGAAGACGATGTCGCGCTCGGTGAAGATGCCGACCAGCTTTTGATCCTCGACGACCAGCGCCGCGCCGACGCCGCGTTTGGCCATGGCTTCGGCCGCCTTCCGGACGGTCATGGTCGGTTCCGCAAGCAGGAGCTTGCGTTTGTCCATGACCTCTTTGACCGGTGTGCTGAACATGCTGTCTCCCGGGACGCGCCAAGTTTCGCGTAACGCGTTCTGTCGTGGAGGCAAGCTAGCCGCACGGGCGCTGGGTTCATTGACGCGCATCAACTCACCGGGTTGCCTACCCCTTTCGGTTGAAACTAAACAGCGTGACGTGTCGGCGGGCCGCCTGGAACAAGCGCTTCTCATTCAGTGATGGTGCGCGTGCGCCAGTGCGTGCCCGAGCCCACGCTGGATCAGCCAGCGGTTCAGTGGATATGCCGCGACGCCGGCGATCGCCAGCGATGCCGCCAGGGCACCCCAGAACACGCCCGAAGTCAGCGGTGCGTCCATGGCGCCGGGAATCATCAGCATCAGCAGGTTGTCGACGGTTTCCATCAGCGCAATCGAAGCCGTGTCGGCAGCCAGGGCGACGCGCGCGGTGGCACGCAGAGGCATGCCGGAGCGCAGCAGCGGAACGGCAGTGAAGGCGTAGCCGGAGATGAAGGCCAGCGTGACCGCCAGCGCGATCGTCGCTCCATTGGACCATCCCAGCCCGGTGCCGATCATCATGCCGAGCACCTCGCCGATTGCACAGCCGGTCAGGCAGTGCAGCGTGGCATCAAAGGCGATGCGATTCAGCGACCGTGCTGCCGGGACGGGCCTTGAAGAGTGATGGGCATGCTGCGCGTGATCCATGGCGGCCTCCGAAAGTTGACGGAGACAGTGTCAACCTTGACGCCATGGCAAGGTCAAGCCGGGTCGCGGCAGCCGCGAGTTCGGGCAGCGGGGGCCGACAGCGGGGAACCGCGATTTCGCCGAGCAGCGCCCCGGCGCACCGCCGGGGCGGGAGAGTCGTGGGTGTAGCGCCCCCTCAGGCGGGCCGCTCACCGCGGCGGCCGCGCCAGGGTTCGCGCCGCTACGAAGTTGTCTTGCTACGCACGCCGCAGGTATTGATGCCGAACATGGAGTACGGCGGGCACCAGCCGATCAGGCCGGTGGCCAGCAGCGCGATGCCGAGCCAGCCCCACCAGCCCACGGTGCCCGTCGCGGCCAGCGAGATCAGCAGGAGCCCGGCCACGATGCGGACGGCGCGGTCGATTCCTCCAACATTCCTTGTCATCTTCAATCTCCATCAAATAGGTGGCTGGAAGCCGCAGGCCTCCACAAGCAGCATTTGACCCGTGTTTGCCGGACCGGTCTGTAACCTAGGTCACGGAAGCTCCCAGGGATCGCAGGACGGCATTGTCGACGATGCGAAGCCGGGGCCGTGGCAAAGGCAACACGGCACGGGTTGAGGCGCGTCAACGCGGCGGCGCCGGAAGCTCCCATCCTGTAGCGAGAGGGCTGCCCGCGACGGCAGCAATCCGCGCGCCCCGCACCCAGCCCCGGCAGGGAGCTTGCAATGCCGAAACCCGCGCTGAAACTCGTTTCCAACGACGCGCCGCCGCGCGCGCTGAAGAAAGCCATCGAGCCGCCGTCCGAGCAGTACCTGGCGGAACCGATGCCGCTGGCGAACTACGACCGCGCCATCCGCGCCGCCGTGGCGCGAGCCAGCCGTGGCATCGCCTGGCCGTCACTGGTGTCCGCGTGGGCGGACTGGTACTTTCATCTGGCGGCCGCACCCGGCAAGCAAATGGAACTGGCCAGCAAGGCGCAGCGCAAAGCGGCCCGCTTCGCGCTGTACGCGCTGGAGTGCGCGCAGGGCGACAGTGCTCCCTGCATCGAGCCGTTGCCGCAGGACCGGCGCTTCGCCGATCCAGCCTGGCAGGAGTTTCCGTTCAACCTGATGCACCAGTCGTTCCTGCTGATGCAGCAGTGGATGTGGAATGCGACCAACCACGTGCGCGGTGTCAGTCGCCATCACGAACGCATGGTCACGTTCACCGCGCGCCAGGCACTCGACGTGGCGAGCCCGACCAATTTCCTGTGGACCAACCCCGAGGCGCTGGCGCGGACGATGGAAACCGGCGGCCAGAACCTGGTTCAGGGCATGAGCGACTGGTGGGCCGACATGCTGTCGCAGGCTTCGGGCAAACCGCGCGCCGACGGCGTGGCCTTCGCTCCCGGTCAGCAGGTGGCTGTCACGCCGGGCAAGGTCGTACTGCGCAACGACCTGATGGAATTGATGCAGTACACGCCGGCGACCGACGCGGTCCACCCCGAGCCCGTGTTGATCGTCCCTTCGCCGATCCTGAAGTACTACATCCTTGACCTGTCGCCGCATAACTCCCTGGTGAAGTACCTCGTCTCCAAGGGCCATACGGTGTTCATGCTGTCGTGGCGCAATCCGGACGCGCGCGACCGTGAGCTCGGGGTCGATCACTACCTGCGCCTTGGCATCCGTGCCGCCATCGACGCGGCCGGCGCGATCACGAAGCAGAAGATGCATGGGGTCGGGTACTGCCTGGGCGGAACCTTCCTGGCGGCCCTGGCCGCCGCGATGGCTGGCGTCAATGATGAGCGCCTGGCTTCGCTCACGTTGCTTGCCACGGAAGTGGACTTCACGGAGGCCGGCGAGCTGGCGATCTTCATCGACGACAGCCAGCTTGCGTATCTCGAAGACCTGACGTGGGAGCAGGGCTATCTCGACGGCAAGCAGATGTCGGGCGCGTTCACGCTGCTGAACTCGAATGACCTGATCTGGTCGCGCCTGGTGCGCCAGTATCTGATGGCCGAGCCGCAGAAAGTCACTGACCTGACGTCATGGAACGTCGACACAACACGGTTGCCGCACCGGATGCACACCGAGTACCTCCGCAACCTGTACCTGAACAACGACCTGGCATCGGGCCGGATGCGTTTCGATGGTCGAACAGTCGCGCTGTCGGACATACGGGCACCGATCTTCCTCGTTGGAACCGAGCGCGATCACGTCGCGCCTTGGAAGTCGGTCTACATGCTGGAGCTGTATGCCGACGCTGACGTCACGTTCTGCCTTACCAGCGGGGGCCACAACGTCGGGATAGTCAATCCTCCTGATGCCGAGGCGCCGCCGCGGCACTACCGGATTGGCACGAAGAAGTCTGCGGACCGTTATGTCGACCCGGACCAGTGGCTTTCGCGCAATGCGCCGCTCGATGGCTCGTGGTGGCCGGCATGGCAGACCTGGCTCGCCGAGCGATCCGGCAAGCCCACCAAGCCGCCGTCAATGGGCAATGCAGACTTCGCCGTGATGGGCGACGCGCCGGGGACGTTCGTGCTGATGAAGTGATTTCCTGCGCCGGGCCGCCTGCAGGTTCAAGTATCGGCACGAGTGGCGTTCTGAGAGACTCGGGGCTTCTACCGACAGTTTGGCTTGGCCCCGCGCAACGATGTCAAGGCAACGTTCGATCCGGAGCACCTGTTCGACCGGCCGGATTGAGTGAAGTCGGCCAGAACCGGTCTTAGCCTCGAGGGATTCTGTTCGCCCGCAAGCGACTGTCGGACTACCAGCGCTTTGGCACTCGACGAGACGTGTGAAACACACGCAAGATCTCGACGGCGTCTCTCTTCACGCGATAAGGCACGACGTAGCGAGTCCTAGCGACCACGAGTTCGCGTGTGCCGGGAACGCGCCCTGGCCTGCCGAGTCCGGGCTGATCCGCCAACTGAGTGACTGCTTCGAGAACCCGCGCGACGACCAGACGCGCCGCCGCAGGATCATCAGCTGCGATGTAGGCAGCTTCCTCGTCCAGGTTGCGCAACGCCGTGCGCAGCCACCGCAGCCTCATCTACTTCCATCTCTTGGCGAGCGCTGCGACATCCTTTTCCGACGCGAAATCGCCGGCATCGGCCTCCTTCAGGGCAGCGCGAATCTCTGCGATTTGCCATTCGTTGTTCTCGACAAACTCGCGAATCGCTTCTGCGGCCAGGAACGACTTGCTGCGCTGGGTTGACTCGGCCAGGCGGTCAAGGCGATCTCTCACCTCGTCTTCGAGGCGGATAGTCATGGTTGTGGACATCGACGTCCCAGGGTGTTAGGTTGTGTACATACTAGTACGGCCTGTGCTTCTGAGCAAGGGGACTTTCGGCCAATGCCGCCATCTGGCCCCGGGTCGCAATTTGCCTGAGTCCTTGGTCGAGCCCGAAAGCGGTCGCGAGAAGTAGGGAATTTACAGTTGTTCCGGCGCGCCTACGTACTGGATCACGCTTGGGCGGAGCTGGCCCCGCGACGCGCGAGGGTGGGCCTGCTGGCGAACGACGCGGCGCTCACAGGCCGAACTGTGGACGCCGGAAGGTGAGTTCGAACCGAAAACTCAGTCTGGCGGCACGACCCGGAGGAAAGCCCCGCAACAAAAACGCCGACCCGTAGGTCGGCGTTTACGTGTGATGCCGCTGCGCCTAGCGAATGATTGCGATCCAGGGCAGGCCGATCACCAGCAGCGCGACGAAGAAGATCACGCCAAAGATCGCGCCGAGGCGCCAGTAGTCCTTCGACGGGATGTAGCCGCTGCCGTAGTAGACGGGGCTCGGGCCGGTCGCGTACGGGGTCAGGATGCCCATGAGGCCGAGCGTCAGCGCGAGCAGTAGCGCGAAGGTCTCCATCGGCATCTCGGGAATGCCCAGCCCGACGGCGAGCATGACCGGCAGCATCGCCGTGACGTGCGCGGTGATGCTGGCGAACAGGTAGTGCGTGAAGAAGAACACCGCCACCAGCACCAGCATCGCCATCGTCGGCGAGACACCGCTCATCTGCGCACCGATCGTCTCGGCGAACCACTTGACGAAGCCGACCCGGGCCAGTCCGTCAGCCAGTGCGACCAGCGTGGCGAACCACACCAGCGTGTTCCACGCCGACTTGTTGGACAGGATGTCGTCCCAGGTGACGACACGGCCGATGACCATCAGCGCGATGACCGCGATGGCCACCGTCGTGGCGTTGATGAAATCGCCGCCGAAGATCCACAGCGACAGCGCCAGGAGAACGAGCGCGGCGAGGCCCACTTCGCGGGTCGTGAGGCCACCCATCTTCTTGAGTTCGCTGGCCGCCCAGTTCGGCACCTCGTCACCGCTTTTGACAGTCGGCGGATACAGCACGTAGGTCAGCAGCGGGATCGCCAGCAGCAGCAGTATGCCGACCGGCGCGAACGCCATGAACCACTCGGTCCAGCTGAACGACACCTTGGCCGTCTTGCTGATCAGTTCGATCGCCAGCAGGTTCGGCGCCAGCGCGGTGATGAACATCGAGCTCGTCACGCACGTGACCGCGATCGCGGTCCACATCAGGTAGCCGCCGATGCGACGTGAAGAAGGATCGTTCGGCTTGCTGTCATACAGCGCGGGCAGGTTGCGGATCACCGGGAACACCGTGCCACCGCTGCGCGCGGTGTTCGATGGTGTGAAGGGCGCAAGCAGCAGGTCGGCAAACGCCACCGCATAGCCCAACGTCAGCGTGCGGCGCCCCATGGTCTTGACGAGACCGAGCGAAATGCGCCGTCCGAGTCCGGTCTTCTCGTAGCCGAGCGCGAACATGAAGGCGGCGAAGATCAGCCAGACCGTCGAGTTCGAGAAGCCCGACAGCGCCCAGGTCAGGCCCGCATTGGCGGGCTTGAAGCCGGCCTTCGCGAGGTCTGCTGGCCCGAACAGGACGTACGGTGCGAGCACGGTGACCAACACCACGCCGATCAGGCCGATCGCTGCACCCGGCAGCGGCTCGAGCATCAGCCCGACGATGACGCCGGCAAAGATGGCGAAGAAGTACCAGGCGTGTTGTGCCAGACCTTCCGGCGCAGGGAACGCCGCAATGATCAGCGCAACAGCGATCGGCGCCAGTGCCTTCCAGGGAAAGGCGTGCCCGCCTTTCTTGGCGGTGAACGCTGATGGTGCAGTTGACCGGCAGGCTGCCGGGGTTGACCGCGGTTGTCATGAACTCCTCCGTTCCTCGTGATTGGGTCGGGCCGGAATTCCACAACGCGGTCGGTATTCCGGACCGGGCATATACGGGAATTGTCGTCCTGGTGACAGTGGCCATCATGACGTTGCTCAAGCTCGTCAGTGCACTGCGATCGCGTTTCGTGATTGGATGATGATCAATCGGCGCACGGTCCGACTACGATGCAGCCACCTCTTCACTGCGACGTTCCACGATGAGTACAAGCATTCCGGAATCCGACATCACGCTGCGCGATGGCCGCGCCGTTCACGTTCGTGCGATGCATCCGACGGATGAATCGGAACTCCTGCAAGTCTTCGACCGCAGCAGCGACGACGCGCGCTACATGCGCTTCATGCGCGTCGTGCGCGAACCGAACCTCGAACGCCTGCGCAAGACCCTGGCCACTTTTCCGGAAGGCGGGATCGGTTTGGTGGCAACCATTCCGGCTGCCGACGGCATCGACATCGCTGGAAGCGCGATTGCGATCATCGACAGAAGCGATCCGGGCAGCTGCGAATTCGCGATCAATGTCGACTCGGCCTTTGGCGGTGCCGGGCTCGCAACGGCGCTGATGAAGACGCTGATCGACGCCGCCAGGAGCCGCGGCTTGAAGGTGATGGAAGGTTTTGTCCTGGCCGAGAACCAGTCGATGCTGCGACTGGCGAAGCGACTCGGATTCAGCATCGCGCCCGATCCCGAGGATCGGGCAGTGCGAGTCTGTCGATTGCAGTTGGCTGGCTGAGGCCGTTGTGAGTTCCAGGCGAGTCGTGGCCGCGGGCCAGATCGACAAACGAGACGATTGTCGAAGGTCGGGACCTTCCTTGCGCCGGGCGCGTCTGGCGTAGGCTGCCCGCGTGAACATCGCGACCCCGATCCCACTTCCTGACGGCGAGGCCTCCGCTCCGCTCGAAGTCGACGTCGTCATCGAGATTCCGAAGGGCTCCTTCATCAAACGCGGGTCCACGGGACATGTTGATTTTGTCTCGCCCTTGCCGTGTCCGTTCAACTACGGTTCGGTGCCGAACTACGTCGGACTCGAGGGCGATCTGCTGGATGCCCTGGTACTGGGGCCGCGCCTGCGAGTCGGCACCCTGTTGCGCGTCAAGGCCTGGGGGGCGGTCACGCTGACGGACCGCGGCATGTCGGACGACAAGCTCGTCTGCAGCACTTACCCGCTGAGTGACGCGGAGAGGCGGAACGTGCTGCGGTTCTTTAGCTTCTACGCCAGGTGCAAGGGACTGTTGAATATTCTGCGACGTCGACCAGGCCGCAATGCATGCGAAGGTTGGCTGGAAGCCGCGCAGGCCCTGATCCGTGCCCAGCCACGGGATGACGGCTGGCGCGGACCGCCCGTGCCGTTCTGATTGCGGGAAAGCGGCAAGGTACGAGCAGGGATGCCATCGCGCGGCGCGCCGGCCGGCGTAGGCTCCTCGTTCATGGACGCGCCAACGACTCACCCGGCCAATCGCCTTGCCCGCGAGACCAGCCCCTACCTATTGCAGCACGCGCACAACCCGGTCGACTGGTATCCGTGGGGCGAGGAGGCCTTTGCGAAGGCGCGCGCCGAAGACAAGCCGATCCTGTTGTCGGTCGGCTACGCGACCTGTCACTGGTGTCACGTAATGGAGCGCGAGAGCTTCGAGGACGAGGCGATCGCCAGCCAGCTCGGCGCCGGCTTCGTCGCGATCAAGGTCGATCGCGAGGAGTTGCCTGACGTCGACCACGTCTACATGAGCGCGCTACAGGCGTTAACGGGGCGCGGCGGCTGGCCGATGAACATGTTCCTGACGCCGCAGCTGAAACCCTTCTTCGGCGGTACCTACTTTCCGCCGAGCCGGCGCCACGGCCTGCTGAGCTTGTCCGAAGTCCTCGACGCCGTGCGCGACGCGTGGACGTCGCGCCGCGCAGAGATCGAGCAACAAGCCGATACGCTGCTCGCGCACGTCCGCCAAGGCACGGTCTCGGCAGCACGCCGGCCGGCGGGACGTCTGCACGAGCAGGCGGTGGCGCGGCTCGCGCGCGGCTTCGATGAAACGCATGGCGGCTTCGGTTCCGCTCCGAAGTTTCCGCAGTCGCCGCTGCTGCAGTACCTGCTGACGCTGGCCGCCACCGGCGACGATCGTGCGCGCACGATGCTGGTCAGCACGTTGCAGCAGATGGCCTCCGGTGGAATGCTGCGATCACGTCGGAGGCGGCTTTGCGCGCTATTCGACCGACCAGCGCTGGCATGTGCCGCATTTCGAGAAGATGCTGTACGACAACGCGCAGCTCGCGCGCCTTTACGCCGGCGCGTACCGGCTCACAGGTGACGAGCGCCTGCGCTTCGTCGCCGAAGACACGCTCGCGTGGTTGAGCCGCGAGATGCATCCGGCCGCGGCGCCAGCCGCGTTCAGCTCCGCGCAGGACGCCGATTCCGAGGGTGTCGAAGGCAAGTTCTACGTCTGGACGGCCGTCGAGTTCGGCACGGTCCTCGGTGCCGACGCCGACCCCGCCGCGCGCCTGTACGGTGTGACCGAAGCCGGTAACTGGGAGCACGGGCTCAATGTGCTGGAGCGGCGCGCTCCAGAGGGCGTGCGGTCGGCACTCGGGGTCGATGCCGACTCATGGCGGCAGTGGGAGCAGTCGGTGCGGGAGCGGCTGTATGTGGTCCGCTCGCAGCGCATCTGGCCGATCACTGACGATAAGGTGCTGGCCGACTGGAACGGCATGGCGCTGCGTGCCTTCGCCGAAGCGGGACGCCTGCTCGGCCGTGCCGACTTCCTAGAGACGGCGCGCACTCTCGCGCGCTTCCTGCTCGGCACGATGGTGAGTGAAGGTCAGCTGCGCCATGCCTGGCGCGACGGCACACTGCGCGCCGAGAGTTATCTCTCCGATCACGCGCAGGTCGGGCTCGGCCTGCTCGAACTGCACGCAGCGACCGGCGAACCGGAGTGGCTGCAGTCCGCGTACGACCTGGCCGAGCGCATGGTCGAGCAGTTCCATGTCGAGGGAGATGGTTTCTACGACGGCGAACCCGGCCACCTGCCGCTGCGCGCGCGCGATCCATACGACGGCGCGGTGCCGTCCGCCACGGCCGCCGCATGCGAACTGCTGGCTCGGCTGGCCGGCACCTACGACCGCGTTGACTGGGCTGACATCGTGCAGGCCTCCATCGAGCGGCAGGGCGCACTGCTCGAGGCGGCGCCGGCGGCGGTGCCGTCGATGCTGCTGGTGCAACTTCTGAGCGAGCACGGGGCGGAGCTGCTGCTGCCGGCCGGCAACGGTCCGCTCTTTGCCGTACGTACCGACTTTGCCCCTCTGGCGACCTTCGTCAGCGCACCGCCCGATGCCGTTCCGCTCGCGGTTGGACGCGATGCCGAGCGTGCCTACCTGTGCCAGCATGGAGCCTGCCAGTTGCCGGCCACCACGCCCGCCCAGCTCCGCGGACAGATCGCCCGGCTGCATTCGCTGCAACCTCAGGAAAACCCGCCGGGTCACAGCAGGGAGGATGTCTCATGAAAGGTGTCGCGCAGATCCTGAGGGGGAAGCCGAGCAAGACGGTTCACGCGATCGGCCCGAATGACACCGTGTACGACGCCGTCAAAAAGATGGCCGAACATGGCATCGGCGGCCTGCTGGTGATGGAAGGAGAAAAGATTCTCGGCATCATCACCGAGCGCGACTACGCGCGCAAGATCGCGCTGGCCGGCCGCACTTCGAAGGAAACGCCGGTGTCCGTCATCATGACCACGGAGGTGCTCTGCGTCGGTCCGCAGCAGACGACCGAGGAGTGCATGGCGATCATGACCGAGAACCGCGTGCGCCACCTGCCGGTGCTGGACAAGGGCAAGCTGATCGGCCTGGTCTCGATCGGTGACCTCGTGAAGGACATCATCTCCGAGCAGCAGTTCATCATCGAGCAGCTCGAGCACTACATCGCCGGCGATCGCGGTTGAACTGTGCGCGGCCGCGTTGGAGCGGCCGCTGCCAGCGTAGACGATGATGGGTTTCAGGCGGAGGGCGGAGGAAGGCCCCTCGCAGCCTCGATTCGCTCGACGCGATCGTCAAGTTCGCCGATGAACGCCGCCAGAGAATTGCTGGCCTGATCGACGTGCGTGCGCAGGGCCTGTTCCAGTCCATTGAGGCGCTGCGCCAGCGCGTCTTGCCGGGTTGCAGCCTGCGCGTCAAGCCGTCGCAACTCCTGGTCCAGGCGTTCTCCCAGCGCAGTGAAGCGCGACGCTTCGGCTTGATCGGCCAGTGCCCGCTGCGCCGTCAACTCCTTGGCTGCGCGCCGGGTCTCGACCAGCACCGTCGCCTGCTGGATGACGAGCAGGAAGAGAAACATCGCCGCAATCAGTACGGTGAAGCCGAGCAGCAGCAGACCGAGGGGCGCCTGCGCCGTCCAGAAGCCGAAGGAGAGCGTGGTCGGCGCGTTGATCACGCTCCAGTTGAGGGCGACAAAGCCCGCAAACAACGCCAGCAACACGATGATCAGCACGGTGCGCAGATTCATGAGGAGCTCCTTCGCATCGTCCCGGCGGGTTTGCCGCCGCTGATTAGGCGTCGTACTTGAAGGACAGGGAAACCCGTGCGCGGTAAGCCACAACCTTGCCGTCCTCCATTTTCAGGTCGAGTTTGCTGACTTCGGCGACACGAAGGTCGCGCAGTGACTTGGCTGCCGTCTCGACAGCGTTCTTCGCTGCAGCCTCCCACGAAACTGGGCTGGTGCCGATGATCTCGGTGACGCGATAGACGCCGGATTCGGCTTTCTTCTTGGCCATGATTTGAGCTCCTTTCAGAAATCAGAGGCGCAGGACAAATTCCTTGTGCCCCGGGGAATTCATCATAGTCGCGCCGTTGCGCAACGTGCCTTTGACTCGCATTACGAAGCTGCGTTCAGCCAGGGACGGCTTGGGCCTGTCAGGCAGGCTGAACGTCGACATGCCGAAGCTGCAACGCGCTCAGATCGTGGTCGTGCAGCGCAGCGTGTGCTCCTTCCAGTACATGCCATTCAGTCGCTCGGCGAGACGCTCCACAGCCCCGAATTCACCGCCGGTGAACGTCATGAATGCCAGCGGCCGCGAGCCGTCGCCTTCCTCCCGGTGCAGGCTGGCGCACTCGAGTTCCGGCGCGTATTTCTTGGCCAGTGCACGCAACTCGTCGTCCGTGGCCTCTTTCGGAACATTGGTAAGCCAAAGCGTGGACATGGTTTCCTCTCGCCTGGTGGGTGAATGCAGCTCTGGGAGTCGTGCTCAGGCCACTGGCGCCGGCCCGGCAGCTGCCTGCATTTCTTTATAGCGCTCGATTGCCGCGCGTGCATTGAACAGCATCCGCTCGCGTCCCAGTCGATCGGCCAATCCGGCATGTCTGACCATCTCCAGCACGCCCGGGTTCAAGCCGACGAGCCAGACGTCGACGCCGCTGGTCGGTGACGCGCTGCTCGCCTTCCAGCAGCGCCTGCAGCGCTGAGTACTCGACATCCGGGACACGGCTCATGTCGAGCGCAAGTACGCGCGGCTGGTACTTCTCGACCAGGGCATGGATCTGCTCGGTGACGTTTTGCGCATTGACGAAGAAGAGCCGCCCCTCCGGGCCGCACGATCAGCAGACCTTCGAAGGTCTCGTCGTCCGGGTGTTCGGGCGACAGCGGGCGCAGCACGTCGGCACCGCGCTTGCGAACGATGACCGATACACGAGGATGCGCGGTCTGACTCGCCAGGCCGACCATCGAAATGATGATCGCAATGACGATGCCCTTGAGCGTGCCGAACGCAGCACGCCAACGCACGCAATCAGCGCCCAGCGGAACTCCATCGTGCGCACGTGCCGAATGGCACGAAACTCCGCCGGCTGGATCAGGCCGACCGAGTAGACGATGACGATCGCCGCCAGCGTCGCATTCGGCAGCAGGCCAAGGATCGGTGCGAGCAGCAGCATCGTCGCCAGTGCGGCACAGCCCGTGACCAGCGAAGCCTTCTGCGACTGCCCGCCGGCCGAGCGCACGACGGCAGTCTGCGAGGTGCCGCCGCCGGCCGGCATCGCGCCAAGCAGCGCGCCGCCGACATTCGCGACGCCGGTGGCCACAAGTTCGCGGTTCGCATTGATCGGCGGGTCGTCGGACCGCGCAAAGGCGCGTCCGGCCGCGATAGTCTCGGTGAAGCTCATCAGTGCAATGCCGAGTGCGCCGGGCGCCAGACTCGCGATCAGCGACAGATCGGGCAGCGTGATCGACGGCAGCCCCTGCGGAATCAGCCCGACCAGTGAAACTCCCAGCGCCTTCAGCCCGAGGAACCACGCGGCCGCGATGCCGCCGGCGACGGCGACCAGCGGTGCCGGCGAGTGCGGCCACAGACGCTCCATGCCGATCAGCACCGCGAAGGTCGCCAGCGCCACGACGAGCGTGATCGTCGACGTCTGCGGCAGGTGCTGCGCGACGCTGACGACGTCGAGGAAGAAGCCCTTGCTTGGTGATGTGGATGCCGAGCAGCTTCGGCAACTGGTCGAGCACGATGACCAGGCCGATGCCGGCCTTGAAGCCGGTCAGTACCGGCGTCGAAATGAAGTTGGCGACGAAGCCGAGCCGCAGCAGCGCGCGCCAGCAGCAGCATCACGCCGACCAGCGCGGTCAGCGTGGCGGTTGCAGTGATGAGTCGCGCGGGATCACCGTCCGGCACGGAGAGCCCGAGTTGGGTGCCCGCGAGGATCGCCAGCGTGGTGGTGGAGCTGACGCTGAGCACGCGCGACGTGCCGAGCAGCGCGTAGATCACCATCGGAATGAAGGCCGTATACAGGCCGACGGCGACCGGCAAGCCGGCCACCGTGGCATAGGCCATCGCCTTCGGCAGTACAACAGCGGCTGCCGTCAGGCCGGCGACGATATCGAAGCGCAGGCCCGGGCCGCCGGTGTTGGCGGTGGCGACTGAGGCAGGTGCGTGGGTCATCCTTGCATCTTCATGACAGGGGAATCGTGAACTTCGCTCAGAACGAAACTCCGATCATGCTGACGACAAGCTGCTCGTCCGATCCCGGATTGAACCAGTACCCGCCGACGGTAATGCGACGCCACTTGAACTGTACGAACGGGCCGCGCTGGATGTCGCGGCCGCTGTCGTAGGCATTGGTCCGCTGGCCCGCCAGGCCGACGCGCAGCCACTCGAACGGGGTGTAGCCCAGCTCGCTCCACGCGTAGAGGTAACTGTCCCGCACGTCGACACTGCTGCGGACGTACTCGCCCTCGATGTAGAAATCGAGCGATTTCCAGCCGAGGGTCGCTTCCAGCCCGGGAACGAACCCGCGGGTCGTGCCCCAGACGCCGCCCAGCAACGGGGTCAGCTCCCATGTGAAGTCTTCGCCGCCGTCGAACGTCCAGCCGACAAAGGCCGAGCGCGCGCCGATCGATTCGTAGTTGTAGCGGGCCTCGAGGTGCAGCGGCGCCGCGATCGGCGACCGCGATCGCCGAGGTGTAGTTCTCGCCGTCGCGGACAAACGTCGGGTAGGCGGTGAGCCCGAACTCCCACGCGGGCCGCGCAGGAGGTGAAGCGCGGCGCCCGCTGCCTGCGACGTCGTCCGCAAAGGCCGCCGGGACGATGGTCGCGGCGAGTGCGAGAGAGATCGAGCCTGCCGGCTTCTCATCCGCCGAGCGCCCGGATCGCCGCGACGATCGCGGCGCCGAGTCCTGTCATCATCAGGCCGACCTTCCAGCTGCCGTAGCCGGCGTAGCGGCCCAGCGCGAGGCCGCCGAAGAACAGCATCACCAGCGCGATGCCACGCGACACGTTCTTCGCGGTGCCGACGTCGGCGATCAGTACGAAGGGCAGCACCACCGGAAAGGTCGAGACGACCACCCAGCAGGAACACGGCCAGTGCGGCCAGGTAGTCGTCGGACTTCAGCACCGGTCGCACGGGCACCGATGCCAGTGCGACCACCCGTCCGCGGATCGCTTCGACCTCGGTCTCCGAAACGAGCCCGGCGGCGACTTTGGAGAGCGAACCCTGGATCACCATCCGTCCCGACGCGGCGTCGGGGGCCGCTCGCACGGCGCGGATCAGCGTGATCAGCCGGCCGCGATCGGCGACGGTGCGGACCAGGTACATGACGGCATCGACAAGGCCCCACGCAAGATTGCAGCCGAGCGCCGCAGCAAGCATCGCGCGGATGTCCTCGCGTCCGGCCTCGGTCACCGACACGGCGCCGACGAACGTGAGCGCCATGAAGAGACCGAACAGCATCTCCGACACGCGATCCACCGGACTCAGCAGCGGTTCGCGCTTCGCGGGTGCGGGCAGGGGCTCGACGCTCACTTCAGTCTCCTCGTGTCGACTGGTCTGGTGACCATGGGAGCTACCCGGTTCGGGCGGATCATCGACGCCGCGATGACTGTCGGCAGTCGACGGGTCGCTGTCCGAACTGACGCGAACGGCAGCCGAGGCACATGGCGACCGCGTCAGAACCGTTCCGGCACGTACTTGAACGGATAGTCGATCGCCTTGTACTTGCCGATCTTGCGCTTCGGCAGCTTGACCTTGTCGGCCTTCACGTCCTTGTAAGGCACCTGCTTCAGCAGGTGGCTGATCACGTTGAGCCGCACACGCTTCTTGTCTTCGGAGCGCGCGACGTACCAGGGGGCCCACGCCGTATCGGTTGCCTTGAACATCTCGTCGCGCACACGCGTGTAATCGTCCCAGCGATCGTAGGACTTCACGTCCATCGGCGAGAGTTTCCAGACCTTGCGACCGTCGTCGATCCGCGATGAGAGCCGCCGCGTCTGTTCCTCCGGACTCACTTCGAGCCAGTACTTGAGCAAAATGATCCCCGATTGAATCATCAGCTTTTCGAAGAGCGGGACGACCTTCAGGAAGCCTTCGGCCTGCTCTTCGGTGCAAAAGCCCATCACGCGCTCGACGCCCGCACGGTTGTACCAGCTGCGATCGAAGATGACGACCTCGCCTGCAGCCGGAAAATGCGGGATATAGCGCTGCGCGTACATCTGCGACTTCTCGCGCTCGGTCGGAGAGGGCAGGGCGATGACGCGGAACACGCGCGGGCTGACGCGCTCGGTGATCGCCTTGATCGTGCCGCCCTTGCCGGCACCGTCACGGCCTTCGAACACGATGCAGACCTTGAGTCCCTTCTCCTGGACCCATTGCTGCAGCTTCACCAGCTCGACGTGCAATTTCTTGAGTTCGCGTTCGTAGTCCTTGCCCGACAGCTCTTGCACGCCCTTCGAAGCATCACTCTCGGTCGCAGCTGACTTGACCTCGACGCGCTTGACCTTGCTCGACTTGCCCTTGGGCTCGTTCTTCGTTTTGGCGCTCTTCCTTCCCATCATCGTCTCCATGTTGTGTTCCGGTGCTCCGCGTGCCTGTCTTGAGCACAATCTCGGACTCTTCGAGTCTTCGGTCGGTGCTCGATGCGCCAACCAGCGGCGCCGCTCGCTCGGCGCGTCGATGCGTTGCGATTCGCCTCGCCGGCGGCTCTTGATTCATCCGAGCAACGGATGCCGTCCACCAGAGGCTACCTCGTTTCGCCCCAAGCGCGAATTTGTCGCGAAAAGTCAGCCGCCCCATCAGCCGCCTGGGCGCGCGCATTGACATGCGCCCGTTGCTGCAATTCCGGGAAAGACAGGCCCATCGTTTCCAGCCGTCCCTGTTCATACAGATACTCCGGCACATAGCCGCTCGCCAGGATCTTCCAGCTCAGCGGCACGCGCCCCGCATTGACGTGGTCGTTCGTCCAGATGTTGGTCGTGCAGTTGGTCGTCAGCGTGTTGTAGAACTCGGGTTGCGTCCTCAGCGCGTTGATCCTGTGCATGTACTCCAGGAACAGTCGCTGCACGACCTCGATCGAAGCCTTGGCCCGGTAGATGTACACATCCTCGGTCGGATCGCGGCGATAGTTGGTGCGCAGCCGGATGATGTCCCGCTCGTCGGCCACGACGTAGACGAGCTCGTACTGGCGGAAGAAGCCCTTGAGCGTCGAGTAGCCCTCGCCTTTCGGCTTGCGTACCTCGATGGAAATGGCGAGATAGTCGTCCCCCGTGAAGCCGAAGCTCACGAAGACATGGGCAATCGCCGGACCCGTCCAGTAGGAGGTCACGAGGTCCACCGATCGCAGTTCCCGCACGTCGAAGGACTTGTCGTAATAGGCGGGGGTGAAGTCGGTCTCGCTGCGATAGTCGAAATTGCGGATGTTGTGGACGGTGACGCGATCGCCGGCAATCGTGGCAGTACGGCAGCACCGCCACCTCCGGCTGCCAGTCGCGTTCGTTGGTTGGCTCGATGCTAGACCACAGGACCACAAGGCCTGCGCATAGAAGCCCATATACGCCGAGCGCGCGCCAGCGCCAGCGGCGCACGAAGAGTGCGATCAACGCCGCCACGGCAGCCAGGGAAAAGCCGATCACCAACGCCCTGTGGGCCACGTCATTACGCGGCCCCGCATACTCGAGCAGCAGCGCCCCCCAGACCCCGATCCCCGCAACCAGCAGAGCCAGGGCAACGAGGCCCGTGCCCTTGGCGATTCGAGCGAGCGAACGTCGCAGGGACATCGTGGCGGTCGTTCGAGTCCTGGCGCTGCGCGCGGCTCAGTCAGACCCGCCGGCACCACCCTTCGCCTCGGCTTCCGCCGGGACCCGCCAGAACGGCCGCTTGACCTCCTCCAGCGGGCGGCCCGGTTCGTTGGGCTTCAGCCCGTATCGAATCATCGCGATGAGGTCGGCGCTTGCCCTCGGGTTCGAGACGAAGTAGCCGTGTCCGAACAGGTCGGTCTTCCCGCGAATCTGAATCACGTCGAGGAAGCCGAGACTTGCCGCAAGTTCGATCTGCTCCGGAGTCAGTACCGAAGTATCGACGCGTCCCAGCCGGGCAAGGCTACCGAACAGCCAGCCCGACGTGGCGAGGGCCTTGTCGTCGGGCGAAACGTAAATGGTGAGGTGGAACGGGCGCAAGGCCCGGAACACCGCATGCGGGTCCGGCGTCGCGCCGTACGGGCACGTCGGGATCGGAGATTATCGCCAGGATCTTTTCCGGAGCCACCTCGACGTCCAGATCCGGTGCCATCAGCACGACGTTGCCGAGCTTGAGGCGCCGGGGCAGCGTGGTCTGCTGCATGTACGACTCGAAGGAAAGCTCGGACAGCGCGGTGGCGAGCACATCGGTCCCGCGACTGTGGGCCAGGATATGAATTCTCTCGAGCCCCGGCGTGTCCGCGATGGTGCGGATCGCCTTCCGCAAATGCTCGACCGCGAATGTGCTCGATTCGTAGTCTTCCTCGTAGCCGAACAGGATGCCGTGCTTTCCGCCCGCGGGCCAGGTGAAGATCGCGCAAACGAACTCGCGGCCCAGGAAGTGGCACATCTCGCCCATCGTCAAGGCCGCTTCGCTGAAGGAATTGCTGACGCCGTGGATGTACAGCACCATCTCCTTGCGCGGGCTCAGGGCCAGGCGACGCGCGATCTCGGCCTGCAGCGCCCGGTTGGCCGCTTCGTGCGCATCGACGACAGCGGGAGCGCGCGTCAGCCCCTCGGGCGTCACGGCAACCGCGTAGGGAATGCGCGGGTAGCGCCCGAGTTCCTTCGTCGGACCGAGCTTGAGGTCCGTCGAAGTCGAGCGCTTGACGAGCAGGCTCTGCTTGACCAGCGCGTCCCACGTCGTGTGTTCGCCGAACAGGATCGTCGTTGACCCGAACGCCATCAAGCGCGACCGGTCCGCCGTGTACGGTTCAGGCTCATCGGGGCTCGTCGCGGGCGCGCGGTCGGTAATGAAAAGCAGATCCAGCGGGGGTGTCCGAACCTCGGCGGGCGCCTTAGTGAACAGCGGCTTCGCCTGCGTCCCCGTGTACAACGTCGGCGTCGGCATCATCGGATGCGTGGACGCACACCCGGCCAGGCCGAGCAGCGCGGCCAGCGCAATCGCCACTAGGAAGCGGACTTCAGTCATTGTGCGACTCCCTGACGGCTATCGAGGCCATATATGCTCTGTATCCCAATTTTGCCGAGGCCGGCAGCGTCACAAAACGAATCGACAGAACCCATAATTGCCGCTCCCCAAGATACGCCGCGCCTTACTCCATGAATTCCACACTCATCGCCGTCATCGTATTCGTTTTCGTTTTTGGCGGGGCACTGGCGGGCGTCTTCGTCCGCGTCCCCACGCATCATCAGGATGCCGATACGAGGGACGTGGTCAAACTGGTCATGGGGCTGGTTGCAACCATCGTCGCCCTGGTCCTGAGCCTGCTGATCGCGTCCGCGCACAGCTCCTACGACAGGCAGGAGAGCGAAGTGCAGCAGCTCGGAGTGCAAATTGTTCAGCTCGATGGCCTGTTTGCCCACTACGGCCCGGAAGCGAACGACGCCCGCGCGCAGCTACGTCGCATGGTCGAGGCCGAACTCGCGCGGCTGTGGCCCGATGCCGGCGCGGCACGAGCAGGCGTGCACGCGTCGCGAAATTACGTCCCGACGGAAGACCTGTTTGACACCGTCGCCCGCCTGACGCCGAAAACCGAGGCCCAGCGATCTGCCCAGGGCCGTGCCCTGCAGCTGATGACGACCGCGGGTACTACCATCCGCCTGCTGTACGAACAGGCAGGAGGCGCCCTGTCCTGGCCCTTCTTCGTCGTGCTGGTGTTCTGGCTGGTTGTGCTCTTCGTTGGCTTCGGCCTCTATGCGCGCCGCAACGCCACTGCCATTGCGGCGCTATTCGTCGGCGCGCTGACCGTCGCGGGCGCGATCTTCCTGATCCTGGAGATGAACCGGCCGTACAGCGGTTTGATGCAAATATCCAGCGCGCCAATTCGGCACGCGCTGGAGCAGATTGGCCGCTGATGGGCCCGGTTCGCCGGCCGCGTTTGCCGGCTGACACGCAGCCGCGCCGTCAGTAGAGTGGTCGATCGGCACGGATTCCTCACCAGTTAGGCCTCCCTGCACCGGCCAATGACCGAGGGCAAATGTCATCGATCATTGAAATGGATTCCGCATGTGGGCGACCTGCCGTGCTCAGCGCGCCGACTCCCTCCACGCGCCAGGCGTGGTACCCGTCCAACGCCGGAACGCCCGGATGAACGAGACATCGTCGGCGTAGCCCAGCGCTGCCGAGATGTCGATCACGGCGGCGGTCGAATCCTCGAGCAGATCCTTCGCCACTGCGAAGCGCACCCGATCAAGCACTTGCTGAAAGGTCGTGCCTTCGACGCGGAGGCGGCGCTGGAGCGTGCGCCGGTGCATTGCCAACGATTGCGCGACGTCGGCACCGGAGCTCCGGCCATGCAGCAGCAAGGTGCGCAAGGTGCGGTGCACCTTCTCGACGAGCGTAGCGTCGCCGATGGCCAGTGCCTTATTTCTTGCGAGCCGCAGGCGCTGCGGATCGGCACCTTCTACCGGCCGGGCCATCCATTTGGCGTCGAAACGCAGGGCGCAGACATCCGAACTGAAGTGCAGTGGCGCCTGGAAGTAGTCGCGGTAAGGTGCGACGTCGGCGGGGGCCGAACGCGAGAAGAAGACTGCCGAAGGAGCCCAGTCGTCTCCGCAGAGCTCGCGAAAGAAGCTCGCCAACGCGGCGAGCGCACCGTCGTAGAGCTGCGAGTAGCTTCCGGCAAACGGCAGATAGACGGCATAGCCGAGGTCGACGACGCTCTCCCGATCCACCACGAACGCAAGGGCACCCTCACTGTTGAGGTGGTGGTGCACAACGAATTCCTGCAATGCCGCGCCAACTGTCGGCGAATGACGGACCAACTCGCCGAGCAGTCCTAAATCCGGGACACGCCACATGCGGCCAAGCAGCAGGCCGATGTGCGGGCAGCGCGTTTTCACTGCGGCTTCGTTCAACAGCCGCAACGCGCCTTCGTAAGGAATCCGGTTGGACGGGTCGTCGAACACCTCCGGTGCGAGCCCCGCAGCCGCGATCATCGGGGCGGGATCGAAGCCAAGCTGGCGGATTACCGCCGGCGCAGCCGAGAAAGCGCCAACCAGGCGCGAGGGTGATTCGTACGTTGCATCCGGGCTACGGGACGTTCGATTGGCGGTCGTCGACGGCATGGCAAAGCGTCCCGATCGAAGTGGAAAGGTCGCTGCGGAGCGAGGCAGCGCGAAACGCTGGACGGGCAAGAGCCTGTCTTGATCTACCTTGACCAAGTGCTTCTGGCGCTCTCGATTGTCGCAAATAGCTAGTTCTAGAGAAATCGCCCGGTTGCATACTGTCTGCAGGCGGTCAGTACCTTCGCGGGGCACCGCAGTCGCGGATTTGTCGAAACCGCGCTCGAGACGGTCAAGATGGTCGCCGATGAAGTCTCCCAGATCAGTCGAGCGAACCGGACGGGGCCAAGGGTCGTGCACGACATTGCAGTAGACATGGATCCCTTAGCAAAGGAGAAGCCTTGAAACCGAAGATGTCCTGGATACTAGTACTGCTCATGGCGACGATGGCGCAGGCGGACGCGCAGCAGTACGTGTACCCCGCCAAGGGGCAGACACCGCAGCAGCAGAAGAATGACGAGTCGGCCTGCTACACGTGGGCGGTGCAGCAGACGGGTTTCGATCCCGCCAAGACGCCACCGCCTCAAGCGGCCGCCAAGCCACCGACGACCGCGACTGGCACGACCCCCGGCGCCGGCCTGCGCGGCGCAGCGGGCGGCGCCGCGATAGGCGCGATCGCGGGTGATGCTGGGGCCGGCGCCGCCGCAGGCGCCGTGGTCGCTCGTTCAAGCAGCCGTCGTCAGAACGCTTCTGCCGAGCAACAGGCGCAGCAACAACAGCAGTCGGCCTCACAGCAGAAACAGGCCTCCTTCACCAGGGCCCGCGCCGCGTGCCTCGAGGGACGTGGTTATACGGTCAAGTGAGACTGGCTGCGCCGCGACGTGGCTGACGGCGAGGATAGAAACCACCTGATGAACATGCCGGCCGTGGACACACGCCACATACTCGCGCTCGGTCACGCATCCGGCGCCGCCGCCGTTCGCGCAGTGCGAGTTTCGCGTGCAGTGTCATCGCTGCGATGGCGCCTGCATGTCTGCTGCCTTCATTCGATCGGCGCGGCCGTGTTATTGGCGGGCTGCACGACCGTGGGTCCCAACTTCGTGACACCGGCAGCACCGGTGCTCGCGCAATGGGAAGACGCCGATGCCTTGGCTGTCACGCGGCGGCCCGCCGAGCGGGTCCAGTGGTGGGAAGCCTTCCACGACCCGGTGCTCAGCCGGTTGATTGAGATCGCCACTCGCAACAACTACAACCTTAAGATCGCCGGCCTGCGCGTTCTGGAGGCGCGCGCCCAGTTGGGGATCGCCGTGGGGACGCCCTATCCCCAGGTACAGCAGGCCAACGGCAGCGCGACCTACACCGCCGCCAGCCTGAACGCCGCCAACACGAAGGGCGGAGACCTGCGCTACTGGGAATACAACGTCGGCGCCAGCGTCTCCTGGGAACTTGATTTCTGGGGCAAGTTCCGGCGCGGAATCGAGTCGGCGGATGCCAACCTGGGCGCTTCGATCGCCGCCTATGACAACGCGCTCGTGCTGCTCGTCGCACAGGTTGCCGACACCTACGTTGTCATCCGCAGCGCGGAAGAGCAGCTGAAGGTTGCGCGTGAAAACATCGCCCTTCAGCAACGTGGCGTGCAGATCACCGAGGCGCGGTTCCGCGGCGGCGAGGTTGGCGAGCTGGATGTGCTGCAGGCCCGCACCCAGTTGCTGGCGACCGAGGCGACGATCCCGCAAATCGAGATCGGGCTGCAGCAGGCAAAGTACGCCCTCAGCACCCTGCTGGGCCAGCCACCGGGCAGCCTTACGGAAATTCTGGGTCCGCAACCGGGCGTGATTCCCGCCGCGCCGCCAACCGTGGCAGCGGGCGCTCCGGCCGACTTGCTGCGGCGGCGTCCGGACATACGCCAGGCTGAACTCACCGCGGCAACGCAGAGCGCCGCAGTGGGTGTGGCCGAGGCCGACCTGTATCCAAGCTTCGGGTTGAGCGGCTTTCTTGGTGTGCTTGCCGCCGACGGAACGAGCACGACACGCACAGGAAACAGCGGCATCGGACAGTTGTTCAGGGCTGATTCGCTCGTCCTCGTCGGCGGGCCGTACTTCAGCTGGAACGTGCTGAACTACGGTCGCATCCGCAACAACGTCCGGGTCCAGGATGCACGACTCCAGCAACTGCTTGAGAACTACCAGAACACGGTGCTCAACGCGGTGAAGGAGGTCGAAGACGGCATGGTGGCGTTCCTGCGCAGCCGCGAGCAGGAACGGATTCTGGCCGAGACCGAAGCGATGGCGAGGCGCGCACTCACGCTGGCCAACATCGGTTACCGCGAAGGATTCTCCGACTTCCAGCGCGTGCTCGACGCCCAGGGCTCGCTGCTGCGCGTGCAGCAGCAGGTCGTGGCCACACGCAGCACCACCGTCAGCAGCGCAATCGGCATCTATCGCGCGCTGGGCGGGGGCTGGGAGATTCGTCCGGGCCAGGGTTATGTGGATGAGGCCACTCGGGACGCGATGCGTCAGCGCGTGGACTGGGGCGATCTGCTGAAACCCGAGGCGACCGAGCCGCCATTCAAAGGCCAGGACGGCGGCTGGCCGTCGCCGGACTGGTAAACCGTGTCACCTGAAACAGGCATGTCATGACGGAACAGCCGCAGTCGCCACAAACGGCAAACCCGGCGGTAGTCAAGCCTGCGCCAGTCGCGGGCGCACCTGCACCTGCGGGCGGCGGATCGCAAGCCCAGCCGCAGGCCCCGCAGGCACCACGGCGGATGGACCCGGTGCGCAAATGGGTGCTTGTCTTCGGCGCGTTCTGCCTGCTCCTTCTCGCCTGGTACATGGCCGCCGACCGCTACACCCCGTACACGACGCAGGCGCGCGTGAACGCGTTCGTTGTGCCCATTGCACCGCAGGTGGCCGGCGAGATTCTCTCCGTCGATGTGCGCACCAACCAGGCGGTCAGGAAGGGCGACTTGCTTGCCCGGATCGATCCGGTGCGTTACCAGCTCGCAGTCGCCGCGGCCGAGGCCCAGCTCGCGCTCACCCAGCAAAATCTCAAGGTCTCCGGATCGACGGTGGACGCGGCCGCGGCCTCGCTGCAGGCTGCGAGGGCCGGTCTGGTCAAGGACACGCAGAACGAGGCTCGCCTGAAGCGCATCGATGCCGAAGTGCCGGGTGCGGTTTCTCAGCGGGCGCTGGAGTGGGCGTCGACATCCCGCCTTGAAGCCGAGGCCCAGGTGGGGAGCGCCAAGGCCAATCTGCAGAAGGCGATCGAAGCGCTCGGGCCGGGCGACGAGAAGAACCCGCAACTGCTTGCCGCGCGCGCCGCGCTGGACAAGGCGAAGCTGGACCTGCAGTACACGCGCCTCGTCGCGCCCAACGACGGGCTGGTGACCGACCTGCGCGTGGACGTCGGCAACTTCGCGGCGACCGGGCAGCCGCTGATGACCTTCGTCGGGACGCAGAAGATGTGGGTCGAGGCGAACCTCACCGAGAACAACCTCGGACACATCAAGCCGGGCGACACGGTCGACCTAGTGCTCGATGTCTGGCCCGACAAGACGCTGCGCGGGCGTGTGCGCAACGTCACCTTCGGAGTCACCGCCGCCGAGTCCACCTCGAAGCCCGGCACGCTGCCCACGGTGCAGAACGCGCGCGACTGGTTGCGCAACGCGCAGCGCTTTCCGGTGCTGATCGATTTCGAGGATCCCGCGGAGGCCGCGCAGCTCGGCGCGCGCGTCGGCAGCCAGGTCAACGTCCTCGTGTACACCGGCGAGCATCCGATCCTCAACCCGATGGGTCGGTTCCTGATGTGGTTTAGCGGCCTGATGTCGTATGCCTACTGAGGCCGTCGTGGCGGCGGCGCCGAAGGCGCGGGCGCTCGACAACCCCAGGGCGCGCCGCATCCTGCGCTTCACCATCGGCGTGACGCTGGCGAGCGCCTACAGCACCTACGTCAACTGGCCGTTCTCGTTCCTGCTGCCAGCGCTGGTGATCCCGTTCCTGGCCCTGCCCATTCCGTCGGCGCCGTCACTGCGCTACGGACTGTGGATCACCACCAAGCTCATTGCCTCCGCTGGTCTTGGCGCGCTGCTGATGCTGCCGCTGCACAGCCATCAGCTGTTCGGGTTCGCCGTGGTCGCGCTGATCCTCTTCGTCAACTTCTACCTGCAGGCGGAGGGCAAGATCACGGGCCTGAACGCCATGATCTTGATCGTCGGCATCACGCTCGTTCCGGCGTTCGGCGAGAACTCGATGGATGTTGGCGTCGAGTTCGCCAAAGGCATGTCGCAGTGTGCGCTCGCGATGTTCCCCGTTCTCTGGGTCGCCTTCGCCGCGGTGCCCGGCGGAATATTTCCTGGTCTGCCCAACGCGCCGCGGATCGAAGGCACGCCGTTGGACCGGGCCATCCTGGCGCTGCGGCCGGTGCTGGTGCTGATGCCGCTGTTCGCTTACATGCTGAGCAGCGACAACAACATTCGCTACCTGATCGGCTACTACCAGCCGGCCATGATCGCGCAGCATGCGCAACGTGCGACGGCGCGCAAGCTGACCGTCGACCTGGTCATGGCGACGCTCATCGGCGCCACCGGCGGACTGATCATGTGGTGGCTGATGAAGCTGTGGCCATCGTGGTTCTGGTTCGTCCTGGTGATGGCGCTGTTCTCGCTTTTCTTCGCGACGCGCATCTTCGGCAACGGACCCGGCGCGCTGACGCCGAACTACTACCGGTGGAGCTACGGCCTGACGACGCTGGTCTTCATCGTCTTCCCCGACGCCCTGACCCAGGGGTTCACCGGCGACGATCCGAACATGAAGTTCTACGAGCGCATCGTCGACTACGCGCTCGTCACCTCGTATTCGGTTTTCGCCGTCCTGTTCTACGACGCGGTGGTGGATCGCCTGCGCGCGTGGCGTCGGCGATCGGCGGCGGCCAAAAGTGCGTGACACCGCCCGCATCGGACACCGACCGCATCAGACGAACGCCTCGACCCGGGCCGGAACGCAGTCGCGCCGCGCGTTGGCGGCCTCATCCGCCCATGGCCAGAGCGGAGCAGAAGCCCACCACTGTCCACGTGCCGGCACTCTTCGAGCGCTCATGGGCAAAGGGAATCAGGGAATTGGCCAGCATCGCCAGAATGCCGCCCGACGCCAAAGCGGCCGAGCGCGCGCCGTTGGCGCCGCCGAAGGTCGTCGCCGCGAAGTGGCCGAACGCGGCAGCGATACCGCAGGCGAGCATCACCCACAGCCACATGCCGGCGACGCGGCGCCAGGTCCAGCCGCTTTCCGCGAGGCCGGCGGAGGGAGCCAGCGCCTGGGGAATGTTCGAGACGAAGACAGCAGCGAGAAACGCCAGGCTGATCTCGGTACCCCGGGCCATCTGCACGCCGAAGATGATGGACTCCGGTACGCCATCGACGATCGCCCCGACGACGATGCCGAGCGGACCGCCGGAGCCCTCGGCACCGAACTTCCGGTCCACGTAGCGCTCGCCGAGAATGAAGACGCCGGCGCCGAGCATGGTCCATAGCGCGACCTGCCACATCTCGAGGAGCTTGGCGTTCGGCAACAGGTCTGTGGCAACGGCGGCAATCAGCGCGCCCGCACCGAAGCCCGCGAGATCGCCGACCGTGCGCCTGGGCACCTTGAACAGGAAGACCGCAAGGCCACTCAGGACCAGCGACAGCTGCGCGAGTGCACCAAGGCCGAAGGACGTAAACAATGAGTATCGTGCGGTCAGGCTTCGGTGCGACCAGGACCTTGAAGAGCAATTTCTTCGCTGCGCCGAGGAGCAGTCGGTGAGTATCCTCGTGGAACAGCGGATTGTCGATGCCGATCTCGTCGCAGTACTCGCAGAGGAGGAGTCGCTGCGCAATCTCGTCGGGCGTGTCGAAGCGCCGGGCTCCATGACTACCCGCTCGTCACTTCGTATTCAGTTGCTCTACGATGCGATCGTCGAACGCATCTCTGTCGTGCGAAGTCGATTCGTATGGGGAACTCGAGCGACAGCCTTGGAGACGCCACCGCTATGAGGCGAAACTGTCCAGAGCAACATGCGAGATGGCAACGGACGCGAAGCAGAAACCTTCTGCGGTTGGCCAGGTGATCGCGTCGATTTTCGGGAGGTCGCTGCACGCATCTCGACGCGACGGAATCTGGATGGAACCCGCGAAGGTGGCGGGCGCTGCCAGCGCCTGAGTCGACCCGGCGCGCATCGTGACGTCGATCATCCTCATTGCATGCATCCTGGTCGCCATCACGGTCGCTCTGCATGCCGCCGGACTCGTCGGGCTCCTTAGGTACGTATTGAAAATGCGCTTGCGGTTGCCGACGCACTTCTGGCCACTGACCTGGTTGCTGATTCGCCTGACATGGGCGCTGATCGTGATCCACGTGACCGAGATCGCTGTCTGGGCGTTCTTCTTTCTGTGGGCGGGATGCCTGCCCGATGTCGAGTCGGCATTCTATTTTTCCGGTGTCACCTACGCGACGCTTGGCTACGGTGACCTGGTATTGCCGCAGCCGTGGCGAATGCTCGGACCGGTCGAGGGGTTGACCGGCATCCTGATGTGCGGGCTTTCGACGGGCTTCTCCTTTGCATTGCTCACCAAGCTTATCGGAGCGAGGCTCAAGATCGAGCCTCATTGAACTGCACATGAGCCACATTCTCAAAGAGCTTCGCCGCAACCCGATGCCTTGGCCGCTCCTTAGCGTGGGCATCGCGCTGGGGAGAGCATCGCAAATCGCGCTCTTCGTGGCGCCGGTGCTGGTACTGCTCAGCTACGTGATCGGCCCAACACCAACGGATCTGTAACTGTGGCCGGGCGCCGTGGTAATGGTGCTCATCGCCACGCTCACTGCGTCGCTCGTCACGAACAGCGGGCGATCGGCGTGGTCTTTTGGCGTCCTGGTGCCTATGGTCTACTTGATCTTCGCCATGACGCTGTACCTCTTGCCGCCGACGGGGCTGTGAGATGACGCTGCGATCTTCGATAACTGTTACCGAGAAGTCCGTGACGAAGGAGTTGCGCCGCAGCTACACGTTGAATTGGCACGGCCGCTCGTCGGTGCACCGACGGCCGTCTTTTCGAGGTTTCACTGCGCACTGGCGAGATCGGCCCGGCTCACGGCGGAATTCGCGATGTTTCAGTCCACTGGCTCGTCGCCGATCCGCGTCCCCTTCGGTCGGAAGGAGACACGACGCCCGTAATCGCTGCTGTCCGACGCGGCAGCTTCAGCGGCAAGACGCGCCGCGTCCAGGTACGCCAGCGGCGTCTTGGTTTTTGCGATCTCGAGCAGCAGGGTCTGCTCATTGATCTTCACGCTGTACTTGGCAAGGTTGTACAGCAGGTACGCGCTGAACAAGTTGTCCGAGTCCTCGTACTCGCTCTGTTCCCGGCGGAAATCCCGAGACAACACCGACGGAAACCGGTTGGGGAGGTCCTTGTAGGCGATTTTGGGGTCATCGTGCGGATCGATGTAGGTCGAGCCCAGGTACTTCTTGTACAGCACGGCATCCAGTCGATATCCGCGCGCATTCCATTGCTCCAGCAGTTTCATCGCCATCTCCGTCGGGAGGTTGGCGTTGGCTGCGGCAACGATGCGACGCCCTGAGAAAAGACGCGCGCTCGTGATGTCGAGTTCCTTGTATCCGGCGCCGTACCGGAACGCCGAGCCGATCGTCTTTGCGCAGTTCAGGCGCAGGTAGTCGTACTTGACCTCGCGGTCGTGATAAGGCGTGTTTCGGGCCCGCTTGTGATAGTCGTCGTTGATGCGCTTCATGAAGTCGACGACTGCCTGCTTCTCCTGAAGCGGCACACCGTAGACACGCACCCCGATGACGGAGCGCTTGTAGATCTCGCCGAAATCGAGGCCGAACGCCGCGGTGTCTCCAAGCGATGACGTCGTCTTGAACAGATATTCGGGTTTCGGTATCGCGACCATCAGGTCGGCCGTGTAATGGTCCTTCGCATGCTTGCGCGATCGGTCGGCGTAGAAGTTGGCCGAGTACACGGTTTCGACCCCTGTATCGGCGCCGCGGATCGCCAGGGCCAGGTGTCCGGCGGAGCCGCCGTTCGATGTGCCGTAGCTGATCAGCAGCTCCAAGTCGTAGGGATCCTGCCGAAGAAAGGCGGCGAACTCCTCGATGTTCGCGGGCTCCGCGCCGCCTTTGATTCCGAACTCTGCCGCTGCCGGACTCGCAGCGAACGCCAGCCATGCGAACACCAGGCCGAGCACGGCACTTCTTCTTTCACCTGCCCGCCTCGATGTCATTGCGTGCTTGCGGTCTCGGCTCCGGACGGACGGTCCACCGACGCGGCGACCTTGGCAGGTTCCGCCTGCCATCCGCCGCCGAGCGCCTTGTAAAGTTGGACCACGCTGACCGACTCGTCTCGTCGCGCCAGTACAAGATCGCGCTCTGCATCGAATAGCTGGCGCTCGGTATCCAGGACTTCCAGGTAACTGGCCACTCCGCCTTCGTATCGTAGGTTCGCGACCTCGCTCGCATCTTTCAGTGCGGTAACCAGCAGTTCCTGCTGCCCGCGAAACTCCTGTCGCTTGCGAACGTCGATCAATGAATCCGAAACCTCGCGCAGCGCCTGCTGTAGCGTCTGCTGGTAGCGCAGGGCCGATTCCTGCGCCAGGGCTTCGTTGTAGTCAACGTTGGCCCGCAGGCGCCCGGCGTTGAAGATCGGCAGCGTGATGGCAGGCAGCGCGCTGAACACTCCGTACGGTCCGAAGTTCGCGCCGCTGATCGTCGAGCTGCCCGCTCCGGCAAAGCCCGAAATCGTGACCTGCGGGTAGAGCAGGGACTTGGCGACGCCAATCTGCGCGTTGGCGGCAACGAGTTGCTGCTCGGCAACGCGGATGTCCGGCCGTCGCGTCAGCAGTTCGGTCGGCAACCCCGGCGGCAATGCAGGCGCCGAAATCTGCTGCTCGAGCGGTCGACCGCGCTTGACGGGGCCAGGATTCTGTCCGAGCAGAATGTTGATGAAATTCTCCTGCTGCTCGATCTGGCGCTGGATCTCAGGGATCGTCTTCGTCGCGCTGTAAAGCAGCGTCTCGGCCTGTCGCACGTCGAGGATCCCGGCCACGCCGCCCTCCAGCCGGGCATTTACCAATTCCAGCGACTGCTTTCTGGAGGCCACGGTGCGATTGGAGATCTCGAGGTTGAGGTCGAGGGCCCGCAGGGTCAGATAAGCACGTCCGACTTCCGCCACCAGCGTCGCGACGACCCCGTACTGGAAGTCTTCGCTGGCGAGCAGTTGAGCCCGGGCGGCCTCCGTGCCGCGGCGGTACCGGCCCCAGATGTCCAGTTCCCACGCGACGTCGAATCCGGCCTGCGGCTGGAAGATGCTGTCGGGCGATGGACGTTCAGACCCCGTGTAGGCGCTGTAGGGGCCGGTGACGCTGCCGTCGACCGTCGGGAAGATCGGCGAACGGGCGATCGTGACCTGGCTCTGCGCCTGCAGGATGCGCGCTGCCGCCACGCGGACATCGTAGTTCTGCGCCAGCGCCGTGCGGATAAGCTCCTGCAGGTCCGGGTCCGGAAAGACGGCCCACCACGCGAGATCGCCGTAGGTCGGCGCGCTGGCGGCCGTCGGCACCGCATCGGTACCGCGATAGTCCGGAGGCAAGGAAACGTCCGGCCGCCTGTAATCCGGTCCGACCATGCAACCGCTGGCGATGATCGCGGCTGCGCAGGCCAGAAGTGCGCGACTTTGGCTCATTCACTCGGCTCCTTGCTCTTTCGGAGCCGGCACCGCGGGCTGTTTCCCACCTCGGCGGCCCAGTCCTTCGACGAATGTGTAGTTGCCCGGAATGATGAACACGCCAAGCGCCGTGGCGACCAGCATGCCCCAGAAGACACCGGTGCCCATCACGTTCTGCGCGCCGGCTCCAGCACCGCTCGCCAGCATCAGAGGCACGACACCGAGGATGAAGGCGAAGGCCGTCATCAGGATCGGACGGAAACGCAGGCGCGCTGACTCCATCGCCGCTTCCTCGAGCGATGCGCCGCCTTCGTGCTTCGCCTTGGCAAACTCGACGATCAGGATCGCGTTCTTGGCCGCGAGGCCGATCAGCATCACGAGGCCGATCTGCACGTACACGTTGTTGTCGAAGCCCATCAACCAGACGCCGAAGAAGGCACCGAGGGCCACCAGCGGAGACCCGAGCAATACCGCCCAGGGCAGCCGCCAGCTCTCGTAGAGCGCCGCCAGCAGCAGGAACACGCAGACGATCGCCATGATGAACGTCGGGCCGGCGGGCGGCGCGATCTTCTCCTGGTAGGACATCGACGAAAAGGCGAAGCCCATCTCCGAGGGCATCGTCTCGGCGAACACCTGCTCCAGCGCGGCGAGCGCCTGTCCGGAGGTGTAGCCGGGCGCGGGCGAGCCCTGGATCTCGACCGAGCGCTGCAGATTGAAGCGCGTCGTCAGCTCGGCTCCGGTGACGTCGCGGATGGTGACCAGCGTCGACAGCGGCACCATCTCGTTGGTCGTTTTCGAGCGGACGTAGATCTTGCCGATATCGTCCGCCTTCAACCGCTGTGTCGCGTCAGACTGCACATAGACGCGATACAGCCGCCCGAAGCGGTTGAAGTCATTGACGTAGGAGCCGCCCAATGTCGTCGACAGGGCCAGAAACACCTCGTTGACCGGCACGCCCAGCGTGCGTGCCTTTTCGCGGTCGAGATCGACCCTGACCTGCGGGTAGTTCGGGTCGAAGGAGGTGAACACCGTGCCGAGCTCAGGGCGCTGCCTCGCTGCAGTGATGAACTTCTGCGACTGCTCGCCGAGCTGCTCGATCGTCAGCGAGCCGCTGCGGTCCTGCAGGAAGTAGTTGAAGCCCGATGCGGCTCCGAACCCGGACAGGGTCGGGATGTTGAACGGGAAGATGATCGCCTCGGGAATCGCCGCGACCTGCGGACGCAGCCCGCCCATGATGCCGTTGACGTGCAGCGCTTTGGTCTTGCGCTCGTCCCACGGCTTCATCCGCACGAAGATCGTGCCGTAGTTCGGCTGGAAGGTGTTGGTCACCGCCCCATAGCCGCCGATGGTCTGGTACGAATCGAGTCCGTCGGTCTTGGCGAGGATGTCCTCGATCTTCTTCAGCACGAGGCTGGTGCGCTCGAGCGACGCACCGGCCGGAAGCTGGACGTTGACGCCGAAGATGCCTTGGTCCTCGTCCGGGATGAATCCGGCCGGCAGCACGCGTGCGAAAAGGCTCGCCCCGATCGCCACCGCGACAACGATGCCGATCGTCAGCAGCGAACGCCGCACGAGCACGCGCGACACCTTCACGTAACCCTTCGTACTGACGTCAAACGCCTTGTTGAAGCCCTTGAAGAACGTTCCGAGCGGACCGCGCATCGGCTTCGGCTGCTTCAACAGCATCGCGCACAGCGCCGGTGTCAGCGACAGCGCGTTGAAGGCCGACAGCAGCACCGAGATGGCGATGGTCAGCGCGAACTGCTTGTACATGCTGCCGACCAGTCCCCCGAGCATCGCGACGGGGACGAACACCGCCGAAAGAATCAGCGCGATGCCGATCACCGGTGCGGTCACCTCTTCCATTGCCTTGATGGTGGCTTCCTTGGGTTCGAGCCCGTGCTCGAGGTGGTGTATCACCGCCTCGACCACGACGATGGCGTCGTCGACGACGATGCCGATGGCGAGCACAAGGCCGAACATCGACAGCGTGTTGACCGAAAAGCCGAGCAGCGGGAAGAAGATGAAGGTCCCGATCAACGAGACCGGGATCGTGATCAACGGGATGATCGTCGCGCGGATGTTCTGCAGGAAGATGAAGACGACGAGCGTTACCAGGATCAGTGCCTCGACGAAGGTCTTCATGATCTCGTGGATCGACGCCTGGACGGCCGGCGTCGTGTCGTAGACGATCTTGTAGTCCATGCCGGGCGGGAACAGCTTCTTCGCCTGTTCCATCGTCGCGTAGATCGTCTCAGCGGCTTTGAGCTGGTTCGCGCCGGGCAGCAGGTAGACCGCCAACGCCCCGGCCGGCTTGCCGTTCAGCCGCCCGAAGGAGTTGTAGTCCTGCGAGCCGAGTTCAGCGCGGCCGATGTCCTTGATGCGCACGACCGCGCCGGTGTCGCTTTGCCGGACGATGATGTTCTCGAACTCCTCCGGCGTGATCAGGCGGCCCGGGGCGCTGACGGTGCTGGTGAACTGCTGGTCTGCCGGCGTGGGCGCGGCGCCGACCTTGCCGGTGGGCGCCTGCAGGTTCTGCTCCTTGATCGCGTTGATCACGTCGGCCGGGGTGAGACCCAGCTTGGCGAGCCGGTCGGGCCGGAACCAGATGCGCATGCCGTAGTCGGTGCCGCCGAAGAGATCGACCTGCGCGATGCCCGGAATGCGCAGCAACTGGTCGCGCAGGTTGATGCCAGCGTAGTTGATCAGGAAGTTGGCGTCGTAGGAATCGGTCGGCGAGTAGATCGAGATCAGCATCAGGATGCTGGGGCTCTGCTTCTTCACCGTCACGCCCTGCTGCGTGACCTCAACCGGCAGGCGTGCCTGCGCCGCCGAGACGCGGTTCTGCGTCAGCACGTTGGCGGTGTCCTGGTCAGTGCCGACCTCGAAGTTGACGTCGAGCAGCATGCGGCCGTCGCTGGTATTCGACGACTTCATGTAGATCAGGCGGTCGACGCCGTTCACTTCCTGCTCGATGGGTGTGGCCACCGACTGCTCCACAGCTTCGGCCGACGCGCCGGGATACGTCGCGGTCACACGGATGTTGGGCGGCGCAAGAAACGGGTACTGCTCGACCGACAGCCCGGTGATGGTGACCAGACCGAGCATGACGGTCAGTATCGCGATGACGATCGCGACGATGGGCCGATGGATGAAGAAGTTGGCCATGGCCTACTTCGCCCCGGCCTTCGTAGCGGGCTTCGCCTGGGGAAATGACGCCTTGGGTTGCCCCTCGGACTTCGTCTCGGATGCACCGGCGGCCGACACGGTGGTCGGATTGACTTTGGATCCGGGCCGTGCCTTCTGCACTCCGTCCACGATCACGCGGTCACCCGGCTTCACGCCATCCAGAATGATCAGCATGTCGCCCACGGTTTCGCCGGGCCGGATCGTGCGTAGCGCGACCATGTTGTCGGCACCGACCACCAGCACGCTCTTCATGCCCTGGATCTCCTGGACAGCCCGCTTCGGCACCAGGATGGCGTCGTTGGCCATATCCACGATGGCGCGCACGCGGCCAAACTGTCCCGGACGCAGCTGGCCTTCGGGGTTCGGAAATTCCGCAATGATCGTGAGCGTGCCGGTCTTCAGGTCCACCGCACGGTCCACGATGACCATCTTGCCCTTGTGCGGGAACACGCTGCCATCGGCCAGGATCAACTCCAGTCCCGAGCCACCGGGCGCCCCTGCTTCCTTTTTCTGCCTCTGACCGAAATACTTCAAGTATTCCGCTTCGCTGATCGTGGCATTGACGCGGATCGGGTCGATGCTGGAAACGGTATCCAGCAGTGTCGCCTCACCCTTGCCCACGAGGTTTCCGGGCGCTACCAGACGTTTGCCGATCAGGCCCCTAATGGGCGACTTGATCGTGCAGTAGCTCAGGTCCAGTTCAGCGGCGACCAAGGCGGATTTGGATGCCGACACGGCCGCCTGCGTCGACAGGAGATTTGCCGCCGCGTTGTCGTAGTCCTGCTGTGGCACGGCGCGCCGCTCGGCCAGAGGCTTCAGGCGTCGCTCGTCCGTCTCCGCCTTGCCGAGCCTCGCCATCGAGACCTCGAGTTCGGCCTTGGCCTGCTGCAGTTTCGCCTGGTACTCGCGCTTGTCGAGCGTGAACAGAAGCTGGTCCTTCTTGACGATCGTGCCCTCGGTGAAGTGCTGGGCTTCGAGGAACGCCTGCACGCGGGCGCGTATCTCGACGGTTTCCCGTGCGTCGGTCTGGGCCACGAACTCGCCGTAGATCGGCACCGTCTTCTGCACGACATCCGTGACGACGACGTTCGGAGGTGGCGGAGCGGCGGCGGCCTGCTTGGCCTTGTCGCCTTCCTTGTCTCCGCCGCAAGCGGCCAGCGCAATGGCCAGCACCACGGCACCGAGTGTCGTCACTGCCGCGGCCCAAGAACGGCCCTTCAGAAACCACTGCACCATCTCACTCTCCTCACGGCGGGATTCGAGACCACGCTTGAAGCCCAACGTTGCATGCCTCAAAGCCGGTCCGGTTCTTTGCGCGAACCAGACCGGCAGCTCGTTGAGCGGCTCCGACTACTTTTTCGGCTTGGCCGGCGTCACAGCCACTGCGAGTGCCTCGGTGTAGGTCGCCTGGATCTGGTCGCCCACGGCAATCAGCTTGAACTGCTCGGGGTCACGCACCTTCAGGTCGACTGTGCGTTGCGGACCTTTCACCGTGACCGTCTGCGTCGCTGCATCGACCTTGATGACATCGCCGACCACGGTGACCTGCCGACCGACCACCCCAGCCGGCTGTGCGCCAGGCTTGGCACCCACGGCACCGGCCTTCTCGGTCTTCTCGACCTTCATGCCGCCGCCCTTCTTCAGTTCGAGCGCCAGTGTCTCGCGGTACCTCATGTCGACGATGTCGCCGACCTTCAGCTGATCGAAGTTCTTGACTTCGGGCCCGGCCTCGATTTTGAACTCGTCGCCCTTCGGACCCTTAAGCGTGATCGTGCGGCTGGACTTTTCGATCGCCGTGATGGTTGCGCTGACGTCGACCGTCTGGGAGACGCCGACCTTGCCGGGCGCGCTGGAAGTGGCCGCGCTCGTCTGGGCACTGACGGGCTGTGCAAGCGCGAGGGCGGAAACGAGGGCTGCAAAGAGAATCGAAATACGCATGGTGTTGCTCCAGTTAACTGAGGGTGATGGAGAGCCGGCAAAGTGCGATGCTACTTGACCTTGCGGCCGCGGCATTCGAAGCCGGCAGCGTGCGCCGGCCTTGTGCGGTCCGCCGGGATTCGAGCCTAGCGCAGAGCGCGCAGTACCGGGATGAACACCAGAAACGTCAGCACGAAGATAAGCACAATGCCGGTGAGGTTGAGCCATAGGCCGGCCTTCATCATCTGCGGCATGCGGACCAGGCCCGTGCCGAACACGATCGCATTGGGCGGCGTGCCCACCGGCATCATGAAGGCACAGCTCGCGGCGACGGTGGCCGGCACCAGCAGCACGCCGGCCGGAACTCCGAGCACCGGACCCAGCGCGGCCAGGATCGGCAGCATTGTCGCGACCTGAGCCGTGTTCGAGGTCAGCTCGGACATGAACACCATGATCGCGATGATCGCGAGCAGGATGGCCCAGAACGGCCAGCCGGCGAAACCGGCGGCGAGGCTGCCGATGAAGCCGGGTACGCCGTTGGCCTCGGTGGCCGAGGCCAGTGCCAGGCCGCCGCCGAACAGGACCAGCACGCCCCACGGCAGGCGGACGGCGGTGGACCAGTCCATCAGCGACTCGCCCTTTTCGCGGTCGACCGAGATCAGGAAGAGGGTTATCGCGGCGATGATCGCAACGCCGGCATCGGACAGTCCGCCGAGCGGGTGGATGCCGCCGATCTCCCAGTCCTTCAGCAGCGGCGCGGTCATCCATAACACGACGGCCATCGCGAACACCGCAAGCGTCGCGCGTTCGCCGCGACTCAGCGGACCGAGCTGCGCCCACTGTTCGCGCACGTAGTCGCGGCCGCCCTCGATCTCCTTCATGCGCGTCGGAAACAGCACGAAGGTGTTCAGCAGCCAGGCCAGCGGCAGGAACGTCAACATGGCCGGCACGCCGATCAGCATCCAGTCCAGGAACGTGACCTGGATTCCGGACATCTGCTCGACGAAGCGCACCAGGATCCCGTTCGGCGGCGAACCGATGATGGTGCCGAGGCCACCGATCGACGCGGCATAGGCCACACCCAGCAGCGCAGACAGCGCGAAGTTGCGCATGTCCCGGTCGTCATCCGGGATGCCGCCGTGCTCGGTGAGTCCCTTGCCGGTCCGGCTACGCAACGCGACGTCGACGACGGACAGGACGATCGGCACCATCATCGCCGCCGTGGCGGTGTTCGAGACCCACATGCTGAGGAACGCGGTCGCGCCCATCGTCCCGGCGACGATGGCCTTCGGTCGCGTGCCGACCAGCCGCAGCGTGAAGAAGGCGATGCGGCGGTCGAGGCCGCAGCGCGCGATCGCCAGCGCGATCACGAAGCCGCCGAGGAAGAGGTAGATCACGTCAGCGCCGTAATTGGCGGTCGTCTTTCCGAGCGGCATGATCCCGGCGAGCGGGAAGAGGGCGATCGGCAAGAGGGACGTGACTTCGATCTCGACCGCTTCGGTCATCCACCAGGTCGCCATCCACCCCATCGCGGCCAGCGTCGCGCGGCCGGCGTGGCCGAAGACGACGCTGGTGCCGTCGGCCGCGCGGTACTCGTGGGGCAGCGTGAAGTACAGCAGCAGCGCGAGCAGCGGCCCCGCGACCAGCCCGATGCGCTTGACGCGCTGCTGCAGTCCGGAGGTGCTGCCGTCACGCCGGTGCCAGTCGTCTGCTCTGCCACGGCTCAGTTCAGCAGGAACGAGAGGTCATCCGCTGAGGAGAGTTCGCGCGGCTCTTGCGTTGCGCGAAAGACCCGGCACTGCGCCTCGCCAAGCAGCTTCATGGACTTGTCCTCGACCCGCAGACCGGTTCCTTCGCGCAGACCGACGACCCACGAGTCGGGATGCAGTACACCGAATTCTCGGATGCGTTCCTCGCGCGTCTCGCCCTTGAATCCCGGCGGGTTGCCGTGCAGGTAGTGCGGATTGATCTGGAACGGCACCAGGGCCAGCGCGTCGAAGCCGCCCGGATCGCAGATCGGCATGTCGTTGGTCGTCATGATCGTCGGGCAGGCGATGTTCGAGCCGGCGCTCCAGCCGATGTACGGCACGCCGTCCAGCACGCGCTGCCGGATCGTCGGCAGCACCAGGCGATGCGCGCGCAGTTCGCGCAGCAGGTTCCAGGTGTTGCCGCCGCCGACCACGATGGCCTGCGCATTACGGATCGCGGCGACCAGGTCGTGCGCCCGGTGCAGTCCGGTGACGGTCGCGCCCAGTTTGGCAAAGACGGGGCTGACCTGCTCGACGTAGTCGTAATGCGTCTTCGTCACTCCGGCGTACGGGACGAACAGCACTTCGTTCACCGACGCCGGCAGGAAGTCCCGCAGCCAGCCGGCCGCGTGCTCCAGGTATCCCAGGCCCTCCGTCTTGGAATTGCTGAGCAGCAGCAGCTTCATGTTTCACCTCACCCGAGGGAGTTCACGGCTACGCGGAGTACGCAAACCGTCACCGCCGCCGTTATTCGCGGAACCGGCCGACGATCCATCATTTTCGACAGCTGGAGGTGTGCCGGCGTGCCTTCGATCAATTCCGTGCCAGTTGTTCCTCACGACAAGGGCATCATGCAGCAGTGCATCGACGAGGGCTGAGACGTGTCTGCAGCTATTGGGCCAGGCGCCGGCACCGGCAGCCAGCGCGCAGGCGGCCGCGCGGGCGCCTTCACCGGCGGGAAGGTGTATCAGCTGACCAAAGCCGGTCTGCAGGTCGGAGTTGCGGCAGCGGGCGCCAAGGCCTTGGGAAGACAAGGACGTCAATTAGTAGGCGCATCAGGCAATCAAGGGCCCGGTAGCCGCCGGGCTCTTTTCTTGGCGGTATCTGGTCGGCCGAGGGCAGCCGCTTGCGATCTCGTGTCGATTGGCACCAAAGCGGACACAACGTAAGCTCGGCGCGGTCATCGACCCGCGGTGCGGCGGGTCAGGACGGAGTCGACCGGGTGTCCTGGACATTCAAATTGGCTGCTATCGCGGCGAGAGCGCGGGACGCGGTGAAGAACACGTCAGCGGAAGTGCGTCTTGGCGGGTGCGCGCGCGGCCTGGTCATGGCCATCACTTTGGGCGCAGCGAACACCGCGTTCGGCTGGATCTACCCGGAGCACCGCGACATCGCAGTGCTCGCCGTTCAGGGACTCGACCCCGAACGCAGGGCCGAATTCGATCGCCTTTGGCAGGCAGGCGCGAGACGGTGACCCGCAGCGCCTGTGCGCGATGGGGGCCGACTCCGGGCAGGGAGTCACGCCGGCGTGCATCGACTGGGCGGCACTCTCGGGTATCGCCGGCGATCATTCCTGCTCGAGCGCGGAGATGCTCGATACGGTTCGCACATCGGAGTGGATTCTCGTCGTTGCGGATGTTGCCGCCCAGCTCAAGGTGGATCTCGCGGCGATCCCGGTGACCGCGCCGGCGGACCAGGTCGAGCCACGCCGCGCGCATCATTGCCGACGCCCAGCGGCGCCTCGCCGACGAGGCGAGTCGCGCCAAGCGCCAGAACGCGCAGCGCACCGCCGACTTGCGGATGCAGCGCGCGGACCCGCAGTACGCGGGACGCGCGGACACCAACCTCGCTCATTTCCTTCTTCCGCGTCCAGACACCAATCTCGATCCGATCGACTATGGAATGCTGACGCTGAAGCCCGGTTCAAGTCTGAACGCTATCGGCGTCTATGCCTGGTTTCACATCAGCGCGATGGAGAAGGCGAGCCGGCTCGCCAACGAGCGGCTTTCGCCCGAGGAGCGGAGCGCGCTGGTGCGCGCGATGCTCTTCGACGAGGCGTTCGCGCTGCACTTTCTGGAAGACGTCTTTGCAGCCGGTCACGTCGCGGGCAGCTGGGGCGACGTGTCGCAGCGCAAGGGCACGCACGACTTCTATAACCAGAACGGGATCGAGGTGTTCACATGGAAGGGGCGCGAGAAAACGATCGTGCTGATGGGCGATGCGCACATGCGCCCGCAGGACGCCGCGCTCGCCGCCGAAACCGTGCGCAAGAGTATCGCGCAGGTGCTCGATGCTGCCGCCGGGCGGTCCCGCGGCTACAGGGTTCCGCACGCCGCCACCGCGGCGGCGAAACCGGACGACTTCGACATCTGCAAGAGCGCCACCTTTCCCGACCGTGGCGTTGGCCTCGGCACCGGCCGGGGGCAGTACGGACAGGTCCTGGTGGAAGTGCTGCTGGACACACCGGTGCCGGCGCTGGGTCCGGGCCTGGGCTCGCTCCCGCGCGCGCGCAGTGAGGTGGGCCCGTTCATGGGGCTCGCTGGATCGATCACCGGGCGCGCCGTGAACGGCGGCTTCGCAGACTCGCAGAACGAAAACGGCTTCATTGCCGGGCTCGACCTCGGGTTTCGCGTCGGATTGGGACTGGAGGGGGCGCTGGGCGATGCGGGCGATGGGCTCGCCTTTCTTCAGGTCGGCCTCGCCGCCGATGGACCCTCGACGAACAAGATCTCGGACACGGGACTGGGAACGCTCGGAGGGAGCCTGAGCGCGGCGATCCCGGCGCGCTCGGGGCTGTCGACGCGGATCCGCCTGCCTTATTACCTCGTTCCCGGCGACCTCCTGTGCTTGGCGCCGATGTACTTCTTCAACCCCGAGAGGTACACGCAGCTCGCAGTCACCGCCAGCAACGGCGGCCTCTTGGGTTGGCAGCAGGGCTGGGCCACGAGCATCGGCCGATTCCAGTTCGTGCTGGGGCGCGAACTCGGCGTGACCTTCTATGGACTATGGGGTGACCCCCAGTTGGTCGCTCCGCCCGTTCCCCCCGCCGCCGTCGGGCGCGTCGTCAACTTCAAGTCGACGTACTTCGACCTGCCGATCCTCGAGTACCGTCCCTACCGCGCGTTCTCCGCAAACCAGAGCTCGACCGTCTTGTTCCAGCTGTTCGCCGGCGCGGACGTGCCTAGCGGCGAATCGGTGGTCGCTCCGATCGGCGCCCCGCCACCGAGTCTGCACACGGTCTGGTCGGTCGGCCTGCGCATGACCTTTGACTGGAGGTATTACTGGCAATGACGACACTGGCTCAGGATCCGCGCTCGGCCGCGAAGCCGAACTCCGAGACGCGCGCTCGGCACCTCGGACGCTGGTGCGTGCGAGGGCGTCTTCTGGCCTCATTGCTCATGGCGGGAGTGGCCGCAGGCTGTGCGTCCCCGCCGTTGAATCCCTACTCTGTCGATACGCCGCCGCTTATCGTTGTCCCTGTTGCACAGGCGGGCGTTCAGGACAAGCGGGCCCGCTTCCGCGAGATCTTCTGCGCGGTGCTCGAGGCGCGCAAGGCCGAGCTGCCCGACTATCGGACCTGCGACGAAGCGCTTACGCGAGTAGGCGTCGAGCCGGCTGGCACCGCCGCGTCGGTCAATCTGGCGCCGTCGCGCCGGCGGCTCGTTGCCGTGCTGGTGGCGGGATTCGGCTACGACTGCTTTGCGAATTGGCTCGAGGCGCCCGGCACGACCGTGGAGCACCTGCGCCGACAAGGCTATGAGCTCTCGCTGATCGGCGTCGAAGGCCTGTCGAGCACGACCCGCAACGCGCGGCTGATCCGCGATGCCCTGATGGCGCTGCCGACGGAGTCCGGTCCGCCGCGCATCGTGCTCGTCGGGTACTCGAAGGGTTCAAACGATATTCTCGAAGCCCTCGTGGCCTACCCGGAGGTTCGACCGCGCGTCGCTGCGTTCGTGAGCATGGCCGGCACGATCGGAGGTTCGCCGCTCGCCAACGACTCCGACCAGGGCATGGCCGAGTTGCTGACGCGCTTCCCCGGCTCGAAGTGCACCGTGGGCGACCGAGGCGCGGTGGCGAGCCTGCGGCCCGAGACGCGGCAGGCCTGGCTTGCCGCGAACCCGCTGCCAAAGGAATTGCGGTATTACTCGGTCGTCACCTTTCCGCAGCCGGAGCGGATCTCGTCGATCCTGAGGCAGGGATATGACAAGCTCGGCCGCGTCGATGCGCGCAACGACAGTCAGGCGATCTTCTACGACCAGGTGGTCCCAGGAAGCACGCTGGTCGCCTATCTCAATGCCGACCACTGGGCGGTCGCCGTGCCGATCGCGCGCACGCACACGACGATCGCGGCGATGTTCGTGACGCAGAACGCCTATCCGCGGGAAGCGCTCGCGGAAGCCGTGTTGCGCTTCGTCGAGGAGGATCTCGAGCTATCGCAGCGACCGGGCGCGCAAAGCACGGCACGTCCGACGTCTACGTCCGCCAGCGCTCCGCCGGCCGAGAAGTAGGCGAAGTTCGGTAATCGCCGACAGGACTTTAGGGGCCATAGCCAGGGACAGCCGGTTCCGTGGCAGGAGCTTTGCCGTCCTTTGGATCCGCTGTATCGATGATCAGCCCGGCCTTCGTGTCGGGGATTGTCTTCCGCGCCGATTGCACCGCCTTTTGTTTCCTTGCCTCGAACTCCCTCAGCAGATTGTCGTGAACGGCGCGCGCGGCGGGCAAGTAGGGCCCGGCTGGCCTTGGTGAAGCAGGAGCAAACACAGCCGCTCCCCGCAGTTCCGTCTTTCTTGACCGCGCGCAGAGCGTGGCAAAGATAAGCGACTAGGTTGCTTCAGATGCGCCACGACGCAGGTACTGCCGCGCGTCTGGGTAAGTAACCGTTTCCAACGCAGGAGATGACGATGGTAAGAAGAATTCTCATTCTCGGCCTGCTGGCCATGTCGCTCGCGGCGCCTGAGGGGCTACGCACAGACGCCGCCCGCAGCGGCGGCACAGCCGGCCGCGAACCCGGTCGACCCCGCAGCGGTGCAGGCCCTGAAGGACATGGGCGCCTTTCTGCAGACACTGAAGCGGTTTCAGGTGACGACCCAAGTGACTGGCGAGCGAGTCCTGGCCGATGGCCAGAAGCTGCAGCACAGCGCGACGGCCAAACTGGACGTCGTGCGCCCGAACAAGTTACGTGCAGTGATGAGCAGTCCGCGCTCGCAACGCGATCTCATCTACGACGGTAAGACGGTAACGCTGTACGCACCCGCGCAGAAGTACTACTCGACGGCCGAGTTCACGGACACGCTCGGTGCCCTGATCGACAAGCTGGAAGCGCGCTATGGCGTGCAGATCCCGCTGTCGGACCTGTTCGTCTGGGGGACACCGGCCGCCCAGGTGGACAAGTTCGAGTCGGCACTGAATGCGGGCCAGGGCATCGTCGGCGGCGAGGTCTGCGATCACTACGCTTTCCGCCAGGGCAGCATCGACTGGCAGATCTGGATCGCGAACGGAAGCAAACCGCTTCCGCGCAAGATCGTCATCACCAACCGCGCCGATGAGGCGCGGCCGCAGTCAGTCAGCATGATCAGCTGGAATCTGAAGCCGACCTTTGCGGATTCGGTGTTCAAGTTCACGCCGCCGAAGGGATCGACCAAGATCGAGATCCTTCCGCGGAAGGCCCAGTAGAGGAGCGCCAACATGAAAGCATCGTTCAACAGGCTTGTATCTTGCGGCGGTGACCGCGATCGCGGCCAGCGTGGTGCTGGCTCCCCTTGCCGATGCAGCGGGTGGAGGCGGGCGTGGCGGAGGCGGTGGTGGTGCGAAGGCGGCACCGCAGGCGTCTGGCAGCGGTGGTGCGCGGGCCAGTGGTGGGGGCGGTGGCAACCGGCAAGCGGCGCAGGTCAACAACACCAAGGCCGATGCCCGTACCAACAACACGCGGAGCACCAGCGTCAACAACGTCAATAACACCAATGTCAACGTGAACCGCAACGTCAATGTCCAGGCGAGCGGCGGCTGCTGCAACAACGGCTGGGACAACGACTATCACCCGGTTGCGACGGCTGCCGCGGTCACGGCGACGGTGGCAGTGACTTCGGCGATCGTCGGCTCGATCGTGAATGCGCCGCCGCCCGGGTGCGTGCCGGTTAACGCCAACGGGATGGTGTACCAGCAGTGCGGCAACACCTGGTATGCGCCGCAAGGATCGCAGTACGTGGTCGTCAATCCGCCTAACTGAGGTCAGATTGGAAGGGAGGCCGCGCCAGCGTGACCTCCTGTACATCGCTCAGCCATCCGGGCTCGGGCGGCGACCGCGCTGCGAGCGTTCTATCGCCGGCAGCGCTGCCGCCCGGATGAACAACTGCGACTGCAGCTCAGCGCTTCTCCTTCTTGCGCGCGAGGAAGAACCACAGCAGAGCCAGGGCGATCGCGATCAGGATGTACCAGATCCAAGGCGTTCCTCCAGCAGCTTGCGGCTGAGCGGGTGAGGCCTTTGCAGGCTCTGGGCTGGCGGGCGGAGGCGTGGTCGTCTGTGCGGCAGCCGGCGCGGGCGCGGCGGCAGCGGGTGTGGCGGCCGCGGGTGTGGGGGCCGCGGGCGTCGGTGACGCAGTCTGGGCAAGCGCGGCCTGCACTTCCGTTTCCGTCAGGACCACGGGCGGCGCCTTGGAAATGAACGTTGCGGTGATCAGGTCACCCTTCCGCAAGTCTCGGATGTGGACGATGCGTCCGTCCTTCAGGATCTGCACGCCCCGGTCGTCGAGCTGTTCCTGGGTGAAGCGGCGGACGCCTTCGGCACTCCTCACGTTCACCGAAAAGTCGGTCGCGCTGACGACGGTCCCCTCCTTGATTTCGGTCACCGTCACGGGCCAGGTCGTCGTCGTGGTCGTGACGGTCGCCGTGCCCTTCATTCCTGGCTTCAGCTCCTTCACGGACAACTTCTTGCCGTCGACCGTGAAGCGGAAGTCATCCGGTACCACGTACTGGTGCGTGCCCTTCTCGTTGCGGACGACCAGGTTGTTGCCATCGACGGCAATGATCTCGAATTTGTTCACGGCAGTCGTGGTTGTCGTCTGCGGCTGGGCTACAGCGGCAAACGGAAGGGCCATGATTGTTGCCAAAAGGAACGCAGGCCACCATTTTTGATTCGTTCTCATGCGACTTTCCTCCTCACGTTGATGCGACTCCAGGGGCGGCGAACGTGCAACCAATCGCTAACAGCGTGCAGCGTCCGTCATGCGAGAGCCGCTACTCCCACTCCAGTCCAGGCTCGCGGCCGGGTTTTCTGCCGATCGCAACAAGGTGGCAGCCGCTAGCGTATGCCTAAACACAGACGCAAGCTTCGCCGGCCCGTTCCACGGGCCCTGCCGGCGATCTTTTCTTGTTGCTTTGCTGACGGTTTGATCTGGGAGAAGTGAGCCGGACACTGCGGCGGATCGTTGAGAGGTCGCCCGGCGGTCAATTGTTGCCCGCGGGTGTCGGCGTCCGGATTCCAGCGCGATCCGTCGCCGCCGGGTGCGTACTTGTCCGGAGGTAAAGCAGTATCGTCCAGGAAGGCGGACAATCCCACGCGCGACGCGCCGGTAGGCGGCGCGTCGACTGCCCAACCAGCTACTTGGAGAACCGTTCATGCGCTCAGATGTGTTGCATAGCGTACTTCCACGCACGATGGCGGCGATCGCCGCTGCCACGGCCCTGCTTCTCGTCCCGGCTGCGCCAGCGATAGCAGCATCGGCCGCCGAACTCAGCCGCGACGCCAACAAGGCGCTGCAGAACCTCTACGCCAAGGTTCCGGCCGCCAAGACCATCGGCGCAAAGGCGCGGGCAGTCCTCGTGTTCCCGACGATCACGAAAGCCGGCCTCGGCATCGGCGGTCAGTATGGCGACGGCGCCTTGATCAAGGGCGGCAAGGTCGTCGGCTACTACAACACGTCCGGCGTTTCGAGCGGCCTGCAGGCCGGGGCGCAGCAGTACGGCTATGCGATGTTCTTCATGAACGACGCCGCGCTGAAGGCGCTCGACACCGCGGCGGGCTTCGAAGTCGGCGTCGGCCCGAGCATCGTCGTGTTGGACGAGGGCAAGGCCAAGACGACGACGACCACGACGATGAAGGACGACATCTACGCCTTCATCTTCAGCCAGCAGGGCCTGATGGCCGGTCTCGGTCTGCAGGGCAACAAGATCACGAAGATCAATCCGAAGTAACCGTCGGTGACCCGGGCGGGCAGCCCCGCGCGCCCGGAAGCTGCTGAAGCGGCGCTTTCTGCCTGCGACGCTGTCGACTCTGATCGCCCGCGTGATAGCCGGCAGTCGGAGCATGTCCTCGACACAGGTTTGGGACACCCGTGTCCAGGAACACGGCGCCGACTTCTGCAGCAGTGTTAGTCGGGCGGCAGCCCCAGCACCTGGAACGAGCGCTCCAGCTGGATGCTCATCGGCACCCCGAGGCGCACGCCTGATGGCAGGCGGCGCATGAACCACTTGTCGTAGATCCAGCGGATCTCGCGCGTTTCGGCCAGCCGGCGGAAGCTTGCATCGACGACGGCCGCGAGCGGCGCATCGTCGCGCGCAAACATGATCCCGTAGGGCTCGTAGGAAAGGAGTTCCCCGACGACGGCGTACTGGCGCTGCAGACCGTTTTCCGCCAGGTAGGCGATGATCAGGATGTCGTCCGCGGCCAGTGCCTCGGCTCGGCCATCGGCGAGCCATGCGAGTGCCTGCGCATGATCGTCGACTTCGACGACGTTGAACGCGGGCGCGGCCCTCGCGGCGAGCTGGCGCATCACGCCGGCGTTGGTCGTGCCGCGCACGACGACGACCCGTGCGGCCGTCAAGATCGCGCAGCGAATGCACCGGTCCCCCGCGCCGGACCAGCAGCCGCGTGCCCGAGACAAAGGTCAGCGGCGAAAAGGCGACACGCGTCGCGCCGCTCGGCGGTATTCGTGCTCGAGCCGCATTCCAGGTCGATCCGCCCGTCGACCACCTGATCGATCCGGTCGGACGGAGTCACGCGCCGGAACTCGGTGCGCAGCGAAGCAACGCCGATCTCGCGGGCGATGTCCTCGACGATCGCCTCGCACAGGTCGATCGAGTAGCCCCACGGTTGCCCTGCGCGGCCTTCGTAGGAGAACGGAATCGCCTGGGCCCGGTAGCCGATGCGAACGACCCCCGAGGCCTTGATGCGCTTGAGCACGCCGGTCAGCGTCCGGGCAGGGGGCTCGTCGATCTGTGCACTGGCGTCGCTGACTCCCAGCAGCGTTGCGAGCGCGATGAGGCCGCACGCCAGAGCGCGTATTGAAGCTGCTGCGACAGACCTGGAAGCCGGTTGCATGGGTCTCTCGCCGGGTGCTGTTCAGATCAGGTCGCGGCGGCCGCCGCGGTGCGGCCGTCGTCTTCCGCGACCGGCTCGCCGAGCTGCCCCTCCCACTTGGCCACGACCGACGTCGCGATGCTGTTGCCGATCACATTGGTCGCCGTGCGGCCCATGTCGAGGAACTGGTCGATCCCCATGATCAGCAGCAGGCCCGCCTCGGGCAGTCCGAAGGTCGGGAGAACGGCGGCGACCACCACGAGCGACGCACGCGGGACGCCCGCCACCCCCTTGCTGCTGACCATCATCACCAGCAGCAGGGTCAGTTGCTGGCCGAACGACATCTCGATCCCGTAGGCCTGCGCGATGAACAGCGCCGCGAACGACTGGTACACCATCGAGCCGTCGAGGTTGAACGAGTAGCCGAGCGGCAGCACGAACGAGGTGACGCGGTCGTTGACACCGAAGCGGTGCAGCTTCTCCATCAGCTTCGGATAGGCGGCCTCGCTGCTCGCCGTCGTGAAGGCCACCAGCAGCGGCTCCTTGACCAGCCCCATCAGGTGGAACACGCGCGGCCCGAGGAAGACGAACCCGGCGCCGATCAGAACGGCCCAGAGCACGAGCAGCGCCACGTAGAACGACCCGATGAACTTGCCGTAGGTCACGAGGATGCCAAGCCCCTGCACAGTGATGGCGGCGGCCACCGCGCCGAAGACGCCGGCAGGAGCGAACCACATCACGAAGTCGGTGACCTTCAGCATCACCGGCACCAGATCGCTGATGAAGGCCGTCACCGTCTTTGCCGGCTCGGTCTTCAGCGACGCGATCGCGAAGCCGAAGAAGCACGAGAACACCAGGATCTGCAGGATCTCGTTGGTCGCCATCGCCTGGAAGAAGCTGGCGGGAAAAACGTGGGCGATGAACTCGCGCAGGCCGAGCCCGCCGGTCTTCAGGTTGGTCGCCATGTCCTTCTCGGGCAGGGGCAGCCCGAGATCGAGCCCCGGATGGAACAGGTTGGCGAAGAACATGCCGAGCAGCAGCGACACCAGCGATGCCGTGATGAACCAGCCCAGTGCCTTGCCGCCGATGCGGCCGACGGCCTTCGCGTCGCCCATGCCGGTGATGCCCGCCACGACGGTGGCGAACACCAGCGGCGCGATGATCATCTTGATCAGCCGCAGGAAGACATCCGAGAGGATCGAGAAGTAGCCGGCGACTTTCGCCGCCGCGGCGGCGTCGGGCGAGAACTCGTGGGCGGCCCAGCCGGCCAGCACGCCGGCCGCGGCCGCCACGAGAATCCAAGTGGCGAGCCGGGAACCCTTGGGCGCTCCTCCGTGCGCCGCCCCGGCCGCCGGTTTCATCAGAACATTACCTTCGCGAGGAACAGGCCCGTGGTCACCGCAACCGCGGTCGCGACGATGCCCGGGATCATGAACGAGTGGTTCAGCACGTACTTGCCGATCTTCGTCGTGCCCGACAGGTCGAAGTTGATCGCCGCGATCAGCGAACCGTAGGTCGGGATGAAGAAGTAGCCGTTGACCGACGGGAACATCGCGATCAGGAACTGCGGCGGGATGCCGAGCGCCATGCCGAGCGGCATCAGCGCACGGGTCGTCGCCGCCTGGCTGTACAGCAGCACCGACGCGAAGAACAGGCCGAACGCGAAGGTCCACGGCGCCGCCTTGGCCCAGTCGCCGATCGCGGGCACGATGACGTCCTTGTTGGCGGCGATGAAGCTGTCGCCGAGCCAGGCCAGGCCGAAGATGCCGATCACCGCGACGACGCCGGCACGCAGCGTCGCTGTCTTCGGAATCTCGTCGACGTTGATCTTGGTGACCAGCAGCATGATGGCGGCCACCGACATCATCACGATCTCGATGACGATCGGCATGCCGAGCGGCGCCCTTGGCCCCCGGCAGCGTGCGCAGTCCGGGGAAGAAGCCGAACAGCACGACGAGCGCCACGCCGGCCAGGAAAGAGATAGGCGGAAGTCTTGGCCGACGGCTTCAGCGGCGGGCGATCGGCGGCATGCGCCTTCGGGGCGGGAATCTTGCCGGCCTTCAGACGCGCCTGGTACTCCGGGTCGTCCTTCAGGTCCTTGCCGATGAACATCGAGACGATCGCGGCGGCGATGACGCCGGTCAGCGTGGCCGGCACGCACACCATCAGGATCTGCGGCAGGCCCCACTCGGTCAGGCCCTTCTCGGAGAAGAGCCCGATCATCGCGGCGGTCGCGGCGGCGACGGGGCTCGCGGTGATCGCCTGCTGCGAGGCGATCGTCGCCACCGCCATCGGCCGCTCGGGCCGGATGCCGTTCTGGTGCGCGGTCTCGTAGATGACCGGCAGCAGCGGATAGACGATGTGGCCGGTGCCGGCGACGAAGGTGAAGCTCCACGTCGTCAGCGGCGCCACGATCGTCACGTACTTCGGATTGGCGCGGATGATGCGTTCGGCGATGCGCACGAGGAAGTCGATGCCGCCCGCTGCATCCATCACGCTAGGCGGCCATGATGACCGCCAGGATGATCAGCATCACGTCGATCGGCGGCGAGGTCGGCGCGATGCCGAACGCCACCACCAGCACCAGCAGGCCGACCGCGCCCCACAGGCCGAGGCCGACGCCGCTGTAGCGCGAGCCCATCCAGATCGCGGCCAGCACGACCACGAACTGCAGAACAATCGAGAGTGTCATGGTTCTCCCTCCCCGGGGAGAGCGGCTGCTTGCGGCCGTTACTGTTCGAATTTCGGGCTGATCAGGTTCTCGAACGAGAACACCTCGTCCCATTTCTCCTGGGTGAGCAGCTTGCGCTCCTTGACGACGATGTCGTGCAGCGACTTGCCGGTCTCGTAGCCTTCCTTCGCGATCTCGGCGCACTGCTTGTAGCCGAGCGAGGGCTTCAGCACGGTCACGATGCCGAGCGAGTTCAGCACCATTTCCTTCGTGCGTTCCGCGTTCGCGGTGATGCCCTGGATGCAGTTCACGCGCAGGCTGTTGACCGCGTTCTCCATCGTCGAGATCGACGTGAACAGCGCGAAGGTGATCACCGGCTCCATGACGTTGAGCTGCAGCTGCCCGGCCGAGGCGGCCAGCGTCACCGTGAGGTCGAGGCCGATGACGAGGAAGCCGGTCTGGTTGACGACCTCCGGGATCACCGGGTTGACCTTGCCCGGCATGATCGAGGAGCCCGGCTGCATCTGCGGCAGGTGGATCTCGTTGAAGCCGCAGCGCGGGCCGGAAGCCAGCAGCCGGATGTCGTTGCAGATCTTCGTCAGCTTTGACGAGGTGCGCTTCAGCACGCCCGACAGCAGCACGTAGGCGCCGGTGTCCGACGTCGCCTCGATCAGGTCGCCGGCCAGGATGAACTTGAAGCCCGGTGAGTTCCGACAGGTACTTGGTCGCCAGTTCCGGATAGCCGGGGTGCGCCGTGACGGTGGTGCCGATCGCGGTCGCGCCGAGGTTGATCTCGTGCAGGAACTGCCGCACTTCGGCGATGCGCTGCACTTCCTCGCCGATCGTCGTGCCCCAGCCGTGGAATTCCTGGCCGAGCGACATCGGCACCGCATCCTGCAGGTGGGTGCGGCCCATCTTCAGGACCTTGTCGAATTCCTTGCCCTTGGCGAAGAACGCTTCCTGCAGCTTCGTCAACGCCTCCATGTAGCTGCCGAGCCGCAGGATCAGCGCCAGCCGGAAGGCGGTCGGGTACATGTCGTTGGTCGACTGCCCGAAGTTCACATGGTCGTTCGGGTTGACGTACTGGTACTCGCCTTTCTTGTGGCCGAGGCTTTCCAGCGCGACATTGGCGATCACCTCGTTCGCGTTCATGTTGGTCGAGGTGCCGGCGCCGCCCTGGATGAAGTCGGTGACGAACTGGTCGCGCAGCTCACCGGCGATCAGCCGGTCGCACGCCGCAGCGATGGCGTTGGCGACCTTGGCATCGAGCACGCCGAGGTCGCGGTTGGCCAGCGCGGCGGCCTTCTTGGCGTACCCGAATGCCTTGACGAAGTAGGGCTCCGTCGACATCGGGATGCCGGTGATGTGGAAGTTCTCCTTGCCGCGCAGCGTCTGCACGCCGTAGTACGCGGTGTCCGGCAGCTCTTTCTCGCCCAGGAAGTCCTTTTCGATGCGTGCCATTGCGATTCCCTTTCTGGTGGTCGCAGGCCCGGTGGCCGTCGTCTACTTCATGCCTTCGGCGACCATCTTCCTGCGGATGAATGCGATCTGTGTCTGCAGCGGCAGGTCCTTCGGGCAGACGTCGTGACAGCCGAGCAGCGACATGCAGCCGAACACGCCGCTGTCGTCACCGATGACCTCGTAGTAGTCGGCGTCGGTGCGCGCGTCGCGCGGGTCGAGGCGGAAGCGCGCGATCTTGTTGATGCCGACGGCACCGACGAAGTCCTCGCGCATGCGCGCGGTGCCGCAGGCCGAGACGCAGCAGCCGCACTCGATGCAGCGGTCGAGCTCGAAGATCTGCTCGGCGAGGTCCGGGATCCATCCGCTCCTCGAGGCGGGTCAGGTCGACCTCCTGCTGCTTGATGTGGCACCACGCCTCGAGCCGTTCGCTCATCGCGCGCATCCACTTGCCGGTGTTCGACCGACAGGTCGCCGATCAGCTCGAACACCGGCAGCGGCGCCAGCGTGATCTCGGGCCCGACGTCCTTCGCCAGCGTGCGGCAGGCGAGGCCCGGGCGGCCGTTGATGACCATCGCGCAGCTGCCGCAGATGCCGGCGCGGCAGACGAAATCGAACTGCAGCGACGGGATCGAGCTTCTCGCGGATCTCGTTGAGCGCGATGAAGAGCGTCATGCCCGTCGGTCTGCTCGAGCTCGTAGGTCTGCAGGTGCGGCACGCTTGCCGGATCGGCCGGGTTGAACCGCATGATGTGGAACCGCAGCATCTGGCCGTTGCGCACGCCGGCGGGCGCGGCACCAGTGGACTTCGCCGTACTGGCCGGCGCGCCCGCGGCCTGATACGGCATGACGTTGATGACGGTTCCGCCGTCGGTGGTCTTGCGTCATGCTGTCCTCCGCACGGCGAGGCCGCCATCGGCTCGTCGATCCTCTCGTTCTTGCCGCGCAGTCGCTGCGGCAGCAGGTGTTCGTACGCGCAGCAGCGCCTTCTGCCGTTCGAAGCGGTCAGTGACGCGCTCCTTGGTGGCGTCGACTTCGGCCTGGCGCCCCGGCGTGTCCGGGTGATCCACGTAGTCCTTGGCGCCGTAGCCGCGCCAGCCCGGCGGCAGCTCCATGCGCTTGATGTCCAGCGCCTCGTAGGCGAGGGTGGGCAGCGTGTCGGACTCGTTCTTCCAGGTCGCCAGCGTGCGCTTCAGCCACTCGGCGTCGTTGCGGCGCGGGTAGTCCTCGCGGTAGTGCGCGCCGCGGCTTTCGGTGCGGACCAGCGCGCCGTAGGCGACCGTCAGCGCCAGCTTCAGCATCATCTTCGTGCGGTAGGCGGTCACCAGTTCCGGATTCGGGCCCGGCGCACTGCGACCGCAGGCCGATGTTGCGGCTGCGGACCAGCAGCTTCTGCAGTTCGTCGACGGCCTGCTCGAGGTCGGAGCCCTTGCGGAAGATGCCGACCTTGGCGGTCATGATCTCCTGCATGCGCGCCTTGATCGCGCTCGCGTCCTCGGTGCCGCTTGCCGAGCAGGATGCCGTTCAGCTTCGCCTGCTCGCGCTGCACGAACTCCTTGATGACGCCGGTCGGGATGTGGATGTCGTTCTCGGACTTGTCGCAGAAGTCGGCGATGAACTCGCCGACGATCATGCCGGCGACGACGGTCTCGGCGACCGAGTTGCCGCCGAGCCGGTTGAAGCCGTGCATGTCCCAGCACGCCGCTTCGCCGGCGGAGAACAGCCCCTTGCAGCGTCGCGGCTTTCGCCGGTGTGGTTGGTGCGCACGCCGCCCATCGTGTAGTGCTGGGCCGGCCGCACCGGGATCATGTCCTTCGTCGGGTCGACACCGAGGAAGTACTTGCAGATGTCGAACACCTCGCGCAGGTTGTGCTTGATGTGCTTCTCGCCCAGCAGCGTGATGTCGAGCCAGATGTGGTCGCCGAAGCGCGACTTCACGCCCTTGCCCTTGCCGATGTGCTCTTCCATGCGGCGCGACACGACGTCGCGCGAGGCGAGTTCCTTCTTCTCCGGCTCGTAGTCCGGCATGAAGCGGTGGCCGTCGACGTCCTTGAGCAGGCCGCCGTCGCCGCGGCAGCCCTCGGTGACCAGGATGCCGGCCGGGAAGATGCCGGTCGGGTGGAACTGCACCGCCTCCATGTTGCCGAGCGCGGCGACACCGGTTTCCAGCGCGATCGCGTGGCCGATGCCCTCGCAGATCACCGCGTTGGTCGTGACGCGATACAGCCGTCCCGCGCCGCCGGTGGCGATCGCGGTGGCCTTGGCCACGTAGGCGGTCAGCTCGCCGGTGATCAGGTCGCGCACGACCGCGCCGTAGCAGCGCCCGGCCTCGTGGATCAGCGCCAGCGCTTCGGTGCGTTCGTGCACCGGGATCGAGGCGGCAATCGCCTGGTCGCTGACCGCCTGCAGCATCGCGTGGCCGGTGCCGTCGGCGACGTAGCAGGTGCGCCACTTCTTGGTGCCGCCGAAGTCGCGCTGCGCGACCAGGCCGTGCGCTTCGTCGCGCTCGGTGATCGTCACCTTCTGGCTGTTGATGACGACCTGGCGGTCGCCCTTGCGCACGCGGCTCCACGGCACGCCCCAGGCCGCCAGCTCGCGCACGGCCTTGGGCGCCGTGTTGACGAACATGCGCACGACGTCCTGGTCGGCGCCCCAGTCCGAGCCGCGCACGGTGTCTTCGAAGTGCACGTCCTCGTTGTCGCCCTGGCCCTTGATGACGTTGCCGAGGCTCGCCTGCATGCCGCCCTGCGCGGCCTTGCTGTGCGAGCGCTTGACGGGCACCAGCGACAGGATGATCGCGTCGTGGCCGCGGCGCTTGGCGGCGATCGCCATGCGCAGGCCGGCGAGTCCGCCGCCGATGACCAGTACGTCGGTGTAGACGACCTTCATCGCGTTTCTCCCTTCAGCCACGAGGGCCACCAGGCCGGCGGCGCTGACTGCGGCGGGGTCTGCAGCCAGGCCGGCACGTAGCGCTGGCCCGGATTGAAGCGGTGGTCGTAGCCGATCTTCATGTAGGCGGCGAGCGTCGCCAGCCCGAGCACGATGAAGAACACCGACAGCGCCCACTTGAGCTTCTTCAGGTTCTTGCGCGTGGCGTTGGCATCCTTGCCCGCGAACCAGCCCCACTTGACGGCCAGCCGGTACAGGCCGATGCCGCCGTGCAGTTCGACCGCGAACAGCAGCACCAGGTAGAGCGGCCACCAGCGCCCGCTCCAGACGCGGTCGGCCGATTCGAACGGGCCGATCAGCCCGGGGTGCATCAGCATCTGGTACAGGTGCACCGAGGCCAGGAAGAACATCGCGAAGCCGGTGACGACCTGCCACCACCACAGCGTCGTGTCCTCGTGATGCATCATCGCCCATGTGGTCGCGGTAGACGCGGTACTGCGCGGTAGTTGATCGGGAACTTGCGCACCGCGAGCGCCGCATGCAGGATGAACAGCGTGAACACCACCGCGACCACCCCCGAGACGATGACCGGGTAGGCCGTGCCGAAGAAGAAGTAGCCCTCGAACATCTTCGTGATGATCCACATCGCGTCGTAGCCGAGCAGGATCGACGACACGAAGAACATGTGGCCCCACATGAACAGGCCCAGCGCCAGGCCGCTCGCGCTCTGCGCGAAGTCGAGGCGGGCCGGCCAGCGGCTCTTGCGCGGACGAGTGACTCCGCCCAACGCGGCTGCAGGGTTGGCTTGTGCATTCATCATGGGTTCGCGCGGCGAGCGCGCCGTCGGGTGGAACTGCCCGCAGTGTCGTACCGCATTGCGGATTGTGGTTGACGGGTATCAAGACGCGGAACGGTTGGCGCGACCACCGCCTTCAGGCCTGCGAATCCCGCGTTGCGAAACGGGTTGTCGCAATCCGGATGGATTGACCGGGATCAACGGCACTGTGGGGTGGGGTGGGAGCATCCCCGCCCAGAGGGCAATTTGCCCGCTCACGCCGAGCGAGTACGACCCATGTACACGATCTCCCGCCGCGAAGCCTTTTCGGACACCACGTTTCTCTGGGATGTGATGGCGCCCGACGTGGCGAAGTCGGCCGAGCCCGGTCACTTCGTGATGCTGCGTCTGCATGAGGGCAGCGAACGTATCCCGCTGACGGTCGCGGACTTCGATCGCGACGCAGGCACCGTCACTCTCGTCGTGCAGGCGCTCGGCAAGACCACGCTCGAAATGCGGGATCACTATAAGGAGGGCGATACATTCGCCGACTTCGTCGGGCCGCTCGGTCTGCCGCAGCACCTTGGCCAGTTCGGACACGTCGTATTTGTCGGCGGCGGACTCGGCGTCGCACCGGTATTCCCGCAACTGCGTGCGTTCAAGGCCGCTGGCAACCGCACCACCGGGATCATCGGGTTCCGCAACAAGGACCTGGTGTTCTGGGAAGACAAGTTCGGCGCGCACTGCGACAACCTGATCGTGTGCACCGATGACGGCAGCTATGGCAAGCCAGGCTTTGTCACCGCAGCGCTGCAGGAAGTCCTGGAGAAGGACAAGCCGGATCTGGTCGTCGCGATCGGCCCGCTGCCGATGATGAACGCCTGCGTCGAGACGACACGACCGTTCGGCGTGAAGACGATGGTGTCGCTCAATGCAATCATGGTCGATGGCACCGGCATGTGCGGGTCGTGCCGCGTCACGGTCGGCAACGAGATCAGGTTCGCCTGTGTCGACGGGCCGGACTTCGACGGCCACCAGGTCGACTTCAAGGAGCTGATGCTGCGGCAGAAGCGCTTCAAGGGTGAGGAAACCACCGCAAACACGGACTACGCGCATGTCTGTCAGGTCGAGCAGCAGCTCTTCACTGAAGGCAAGCGCAACTACAAGAAGTACAAGGACCTCTCGCCGCACGCCGTGAAGATGCCGGAGCGCGACGCGCTCGAGCGCTCGCGCAATTTCAAGGAAGTGAACCTCGGCTATTCGATGGCCGATGCGCTGGCCGAGGCCGAGCGCTGCATCATGTGCACCAAGCCGACCTGCATCGAGGGCTGCCCGGTCGGCATCGACATCCCGCGTTTCATTCGCCACCTGCTGGTGCGCGACCTCGACGGCGCGCTGGGCGTCATCAATGAATCCAACCTGTTCCCGTCGGTGTGCGGCCGGGTCTGCCCGCAGGAGTCGCAGTGCGAGGCGCAGTGCCAGGTCGGACGGAACAAGAAGACGCCGATGGAGTCGGTGGCCATCGGCCGGCTTGAGCGTTTCATCGGTGACAACGCGCATGCGCCGAAAGCCGCGCCGCCGCGCTTCGACAAGAGCTTCGGCAAGGTCGCAATCGTCGGCTCCGGCCCGTCGGGCCTCGCGGTTGCCGCGGACCTCGCCAAGTACGGCTGCGACGTCACGGTTTACGAGGCGTTGCACGTGGTCGGCGGTGTCCTGCAGTACGGCATTCCGTCATTCCGCCTGCCGCGCGAGATCATCAGCCGCGAGGTTGAAACCCTCAAAGGCATGGGCGTCAAGTTCGAGACCAACAAGGTGATCGGCAAGACCTTCTCGATTCCTCAATTGCTGGGTGAGATGGGGTTCGATGCCGCCTTCGTCGGCGCAGGCGCTGGGGCGCCCGCATTCCTCGGCATCCCGGGCGAGTTCGCCGGCCAGGTGTATTCGGCCAACGAGTTCCTGACCCGTGTGAACCTGATGGGCGGCGACAAGTTTCCGTACCTCGATACCCCGATCACGCTCGGCAAGAGCGTGGTGGTCATCGGGGCGGGCAACACCGCCATGGACTGCCTGCGGGTTTCGAAGCGCCTGGGCACGCCCACGGTGCGTTGCGTCTACCGGCGCTCCGAGGCGGAGGCGCCGGCACGCATCGAGGAACTGCGGCACGCGAAGGAGGAGGGCATCGAGTTCTTCTTCCTGCACGGGCCGGTCGAGATCATGGTCGATCCGGACGGCAACGTGCGCGGCATCAAGGTGCAGAAGATGGCGCTCGGAGAACCCGACGAGAAGGGGCGCCGCCAGCCGATCCCACAGGACGAGTTCGTCGAGCTCGACTGCGACACCGTGATCTACGCGCTCGGCACCAAGGCCAACCCGATCGTCACCAAGTCGACGCCGGGCCTCGAACTGAACAAATGGGGCTACATCGTCGCCGACCCGATGACGCAAGCCACGAGCGTGCCCGGTGTGTTCGCCGGCGGCGACATCGTGACCGGCGGCGCGACGGTGATCCTGGCGATGGGCGCCGGGCGCCGCGCTGCGCGCGCGATTGGCGCGTACCTGGCGAGCGGCAAGAGCAAGTGGCCGATAACGCAGGCGGACGCGGACGCCTTCGTGCCGCCGACCGCGGTCGACGCTGCCGTGCCCGTCGAGCCTGCCACTGCCGAGGTCAAGCCATGAACACCTGCCCGCGCTGCCATCGCCCGCTGGAAGGCAACGAGTCCTACATCTGCTGTGCCGGCATGGAACTTCGGTGGCGCTGCACGGAGTGCCACAAGGTCGCCGAAGGCTTCGCGTTCCCGTATGGCCTGTGCCCGTACTGCAAGGGTCGCCTTGAGATGCTGGACCGCGGCGCGATCGAGGACGACCGCGCGCTGGAGGCGGTGCGCAAGGCGTTCGAAATCGAACTGGGCGGCCACGCGTTCTACCAGCGTGCCGCGCGCGATTCGAAGGATCCGGCGCTGCAGGATCTGTTCGGGCGCTTCGCCGAGATGGAGCAGGAGCACATGGAAACGCTGTCGAAGCGCTACCACGCGGACGTGCCTGCGCCGTCGGCGGACTTCCAGGTGGACCGCGCAGCGATCTTCGCCGGCGTAGACCGCAAGCCCGAGGATCCGGCGAACCTGTTCCGCATCGCTATCGCGTTCGAGGAGCGTGCCGTCGAGTTCTTTTCGCGCGAGGGCGATCGCGCGCCTGAAGGATCGGTGGAGCGCGAGTTGTACTGCGAACTGGCCGCCGAGGAGCGCGAGCACGTCGCGCTGCTGACGACCGAATTCCGCCGCTGGCAGGCCGGCAAGGCCGGCATGCTGTAGCAGGCCCAGCGAGAGAGCCATGATCAAACATCCATATGTGCTCGACGGTAACGAAGCCGCCGCCCGCATCGCTCACCTGCTGAGCGAAGTCATCGCGATCTACCCGATCACGCCGTCGTCGACGATGGGCGAACTGGCGGATGCCTGGTCGGCCGCCGGGACGAAGAACCTCTGGGGGCAGGTTCCGGAGGTCATCGAAATGCAGAGCGAGGCCGGCGCGGCGGGCGCGGTGCACGGTTCGCTGCAGGCGGGTGCGCTGACGACCACGTTCACCGCGTCACAGGGACTGCTGCTGAAGCTGCCCAACATGTTCAAGATCGCGGGCGAATTGACGCCGGCGGTCTTCCACATTGCCGCTCGCACCCTGGCGACGCACGCGCTGTCGATCTTCGGCGACCACAGCGACGTGATGAGCGCGCGAACCACCGGTTTCGCGCTGCTCGCGTCGTCCAGCGTCCAGGAGGCGCAGGACATGGCGATGATCGCGCACATGTCGACGCTCAAGGCGCGCGTCCCTTTCCTGCACTTCTTCGACGGCTTTCGTACCAGCCACGAGGTCAACAAGATCGACCTGCTTCCGGTGGAGGATGCGCGTGCGTTGATCGACGAGGACCTGATCGTGGCGCACCGGAAGCGGGCGCTGAATCCGGACAACCCGGTCATCCGTGGCACCGCGCAGAACCCCGACGTGTTCTTCCAGGCGCGTGAAGCGTGCAATCCGTTCTACGCGGCCGTGCCGGGTGTCGTGAGCGAGGCGATGGATCGCTTCGCGAAGGTGACCGGCCGTCGCTACAGCCTGTTCTGGTACAGCGGCGCGCCGAACGCGGAGCGCGTGATCGTGCAGATGGGATCGGGTGTTGGCGCGTCCCGGGAGGCGGTCAGCAAGCTCGTCGCCGCCGGCGAGAAGGTGGGCATTGTCACGGTGCGTCTGTACCGGCCGTTCGACGTACAGGCGTTTGTCGGGGCCTTGCCGAAGACGGTGCGCTCGATTGCGGTGCTCGACCGCACCAAGGAACCGGGCGCGATCGGCGAGCCGCTCTACCAGGACGTCGTGACTGCGCTTGCCGAAGGTTGGCCGAACGACGCGGCGATGCCGCACGTGACCGGCGGTCGGTACGGGCTTTCATCCAAGGAATACACGCCGGCGATGGCCAAGGCGGTGCTGGACGAACTCAAGCAGGCCAGGCCGAAGCGCCATTTCACCATCGGCATCATCGACGACGTCACGCACTTGTCCCTGAAAGTCGACTCGAGCTTCGACACCGAGGCCGCGGGGGTCACGCGCGCAGTGTTCTACGGCCTGGGCGCGGACGGCACTGTGGGTGCCACGAAGAACACGGTCAAGATCATCGGCGAGAGCACGCCGCTGCACGCGCAGGGCTACTTCGTCTATGACAGCAAGAAGTCGGGCGCGATCACGGTGTCACACCTGCGCTTCGGTCCGCAGCCGATCGAGTCGACCTACCTGATCGGGCAGGCGGATTTCATCGCGTGCCACCAGTTCGAGTTCATGGAAAAGCTGGACGTGCTGGAACTCGCACGCCCCGGGGCCACTTTCCTGCTGAACAGTCCCTATGGGCCGAACGAGGTGTGGAGCAAGCTGCCGCGCGAAGCGCAGCAGTCCATTGTCGACCGCAAACTCAAGTTCTACGTGGTGGACGCGCTGGCCGTTGCCAGGCAGGCCGGCCTGTCTGGCCGTATCAATACCGTCACGCAGGCGTGTTTTTTCGCGATCTCCGGCATCCTCCCGCGCGACGAGGCAATCGCGAAGATCAAGGACGCGATCCGCAAGACCTACGGCAAGCGCGGCGAGACCGTGCTCGCGCGCAATTTTGCAGCGGTCGACGGTTCGCTCGCAGCCATGGCCGAGGTGAAGGTGCCCAACCGGGCCGACTCCCTGATGTCACGCCGACCAATCGTGCCGAAAGCCGCACCGGACTTCGTGCAACGCGTGACGGCGATGATGCTGGACGGCAAGGGCGACCTGCTGCCTGTATCCGCGCTGCCGGTGGACGGCACCTTTCCGACCGGTACCACGCAGTGGGAAAAGCGCAGCATTGCGCAGGAAATCCCGATCTGGGACGAGACGATCTGCACCCAGTGCGCGATCTGTCCGCTGGTGTGCCCGCACGCGGCCATCCGTCAGACGGTCCTTACGCCTGAGGCGATGAAGCGCGCTCCGGCCAGCTTCAAGGCGGTGCCGTGGTCACGCAAGGACGGCAGCGGGCTCGAAGGCATGCTGTACAGCCTGCAGGTCGCGCCCGAGGACTGCACCGGCTGCGGCGCGTGCGTCGACGTCTGCCCGACGCGCAGCAAGACGGAGGTCAAGCACAAGGCGGTCAACATGGCGCCCAAGCTCGAGCACCTCGAGGCCGAGCGCGCCAACTACGAGTTCTTCCTGAGCCTGCCCGAGGTGCGGCCCCCATTCGACAAGATCGACGGCTTGCGCGGCTCGCAGTTACGCCAACCACTCTTCGAATACTCGGGCGCGTGCTCTGGCTGCGGTGAGACGCCGTACCTGAAACTGCTCTCGCAGCTGTATGGCGACCATCTGGTCATCGCCAACGCAACCGGCTGCTCGTCGATCTACGGCGGCAACCTGCCGACCACGCCATATTCGAAGAACGCCGAAGGGCAGGGGCCGACCTGGGCCAATAGCCTGTTCGAGGACAACGCCGAGTTCGGGCTTGGCATGCGGCTGGCACTTGATGCGCAGCAGGCGCTCGCTCAAATGCTGGTGACCCAGCTGCGCGACGGAATCGGCCCGGAACTCGCCGATGCGCTGCTCGCGGCCCCACAGGACAACGATGAGCAGATCAAGGTGCAGCGCATGCGGGTCAAGCAGCTGAAGCAGGTGCTGCAGAAACTCGACACGCCCGAAGCCCGACGGCTGCTCGCAGTGGCCGATAGCCTGGTGGTGCGCAGCGTCTGGATCGTCGGCGGTGACGGGTGGGCGTACGACATCGGCTACGGCGGCCTCGATCACGTGCTGGCCTCCGGCCGCAACGTCAACATCCTGGTGCTCGACACCGAGGTCTACAGCAATACCGGCGGCCAGGCCTCCAAGTCGACACCGCGCGGCGCGGTGGCGAAGTTTGCCGCGGCGGGCAAGTCGATCGGCAAGAAGGACCTCGGGATGATCGCGATGGCGTATGGCAACGTGTACGTCGCCCAGGTTGCGATTGGGGCGAATCCGGTGCACACGGTCCGCACCTTCCAGGAAGCGGCGGCATGGAACGGGCCGTCACTGATCATCGCGTACAGCCACTGCATTGCACATGGCATCGACATGACGACCGGCTTCAGCCACCAGCGCGAAGCGGTGAAGAGCGGCTATCTGACGCTCTACCACTACGACCCGCGCCTGGGCATGGGCGGGGCTGACCAGCCGCTGAAGCTCGACTCGCGCAAGCCGACGGTGCCGTTGGAGCAGTTCACGATGAAGGAAGGACGTTTTGCCATGCTGGCGCAGGCCGATCCGGCGCGGGCCAAGTCGTTGAGCCGGCAGGCACAGGCGGAATCGGACGCGCGCTGGCAGTTCTATGAACAGGTGGCCGGGGTGCACCGTGTCGTGGCCGAGGCAACGGCCCTGGACGGCGAGGTGGCACCTCGGTCGGACGCCGAGCCTGCGGAACCAGCGAAGGCACAGACTCAGGAGCCCCAATCATGAGCATCGACCTGAGCACCCGGTATCTGGGCATCGGGCTGAAGCACCCGATCGTCGCATCTGCTTCGCCGCTGACCGGATCGATCGACAGTCTGAAGCGCCTCGAGGATGAGGGCGTCGCTGCGGTTGTCCTGCCGTCGCTGTTCGAGGAGCAGATCGAACATGACGAGATGGCCACGCACAACCTCATGCTGTACGGATCGGAACTGTCGCCGGAGGCGAGCGGCTTCTTCCCGGAGCAGCAGAAGTACAACACCGGGCCGGACCGCTACCTGAAGCTGATCGCCGACGCCAAGAAGGCGCTGTCGGTGCCGGTGATTGCCAGCCTGAACGGCTATACGCCGGGCGGCTGGACAGCCATCGCACGCCAGCTTGAGCAGGCCGGCGCGGATGCGATAGAGCTGAACGTGTATTTCCTCGCCACGAAGCTCGATGACAGCAGCGCGGCCGTCGAATCCCGCTACATTGACCTCGTAAAGTCGGTGGCAGGCCAGGTTAAGGTCCCGGTTGCCGTCAAGGTGGCTCCGTACTTCAGCGCAATGGCCAACATGGCGAACCGGCTCGCGCAAGCGGGTGCCTCCGGCCTGGTGCTGTTCAACCGGTTCCTCCAGCCGGACATCGAACTCGAGGAACTCCAGGTCACGCCCCATCTCGTGCTGTCGACCTCGGACGAACTGCGCCTGGCGCTGCGCTGGATCGCGATACTGCGCGGGCGCGTCACGGCAAGCCTGGCCGCCACTGGCGGCGCACACACCCCCGATGACGTGCTGAAGCTGCTGCTGGCCGGCGCCGACTGCGTGATGATCGCGAGCAGCCTGCTGAAGAAGGGGCCTGCTCAGGTCGGGGTACTGGTGCGCGGCGTCATGGAGTGGCTCGCCGAACGCGAGTATTCCTCCGTCGAGCAGATGAAGGGGTCGCTCAGCCAGCAGGCCTGCCCGGACCCCGATGCGTTCGAGCGCGCCAACTACATGAAGGCGCTGAAGTCCTATACAAGCGAATTCGCCTAGAGCGGATCCCGGCAACAGCAACAACCAGCCCCAGTTATCCAGGAGGTTTCCATGGCTCTAGTAATTGTGGACGACTGCACGGCGTGTGATGCGTGCAAGCCGGTCTGCCCCAACGAAGCGATCAGCGTTGGCAGCCCGATCTATACGATCGACCCGGACAAGTGCACCGAGTGCGTGGGTGCGCACGATGCGCCGCAGTGCGTCGATGTGTGCCCGGCCGATTGCATCATCCCGGACCCGAAGCACCCGGAAACGCCCGATCAACTGAAGGCGAAGTACGACCGACTGCATGGTTGATGCAGCCATCGACGCAAGCCTGCGCTCGTTTGACAGGTATCAATCCCCTGATCCCACTTGCACGTAGCGTTGCCGCACTGTGCCAACCGGTGGCGCAATGGGGAACGCTGAGGTAGCGGCGAGGGGGAACGATGGAGTCAACCAAGCCGATGGGCCATCGGGTTTACGCGCCTCGCCGGACGAGTTTGCTCTGCGCTGCGCCGAGTATCCCGGTCCGCGCAAGTGACACACAAGTCGGGCCGACGTGATTGGCACCTGACGCCAGACAACAGAGCAGAGAGGCGACCATGTTGCATCGACGCGCCCAACGAGTGCTGCCGCCGCCGCTCCCCGAATGGTTCCCGCGCGGCACGGCGCTGCTGCGTGACCCGACGCTGAACAAGGGCACGGCGTTTTCGGATGCCGAGCGCGACATGCTGGGATTGCGCGGGCTGCTGCCGCCGCACATCTCGACGCAGGAAGAGCAGGTCACGCGCGTGCTGGAGAACTTCCGCCGCCTGCAGACGAACCTCGCGAAGTACATCATGCTCGAGTCGCTGCAGGACCGGAACGAGGCGCTGTTCTATCGCGTCATCCTCGAGAATCCGGACGAGATGATGCCGATCATCTACACGCCGACCGTCGGCCTGGCGTGCCAGCAGTTCGGTCACATCTACCGGCGTCCGCGCGGGCTCTACGTCAGCGCCGCAGACCGTGGGCGCATCCGGCAGGTGCTGTCACAACTGGCCGTACCAGTGAGGCTGCGATCATCGTCGTCACCGACGGCGAGCGCATCCTCGGTCTGGGTGACCTCGGCGCCAACGGCATGGGCATCCCGATCGGCAAGCTGGCGCTCTACACGGCGGGTTCCGGCGTGCATCCGCGTCGCTGCCTGCCCGTCATGCTCGATGTCGGCACCAACAACGAAGCGCTGCTCGCCGATCCGCTCTATGTCGGCACGCGGCGCAAGCGCCTGGCCGGCGCCGAGTTCGACGAACTGGTCGAGGAGTTCATCGAGGCGACCCAGGTGGTGTTCCCGGGCGTGCTGGTGCAGTTCGAGGACTTCGCCAACCACAACGCGTTCCGGCTGCTGAAGCGTTACCGCGACCGCATCTGCTCGTTCAACGACGACATCCAGGGCACGGCGAGCGTCACCGTGGCCGGCATCTTTTCCGCGCTGCGCGTCACGAAGAAGAAGATGAGCGAGCAGACCTTCCTGTGTCTCGGCGCCGGAGAGGCGGCCACCGGCATTTCGGATCTGCTGGTCGCCGCGATGCAGGCCGATGGCCTGAGCGGAGAAGCGACGCGCGCGGCCGCTGCTGGCTGGTCGACTCCAAGGGGCTGGTCGTGGCCGAGCGCAAGGACCTCGCCGAGCACAAGAAACCGTATGCCCATCGCGCATGCGCCGGTCGGCGACTTCCTCGGCGCCGTCAAGGCACTGAAGCCGACGGCCATCATCGGCGTCGGCGCGACGCCGAACACGTTCACGCGCGAGGTCATCGAGACGATGACCCAGCTGAACGAGCGGCCCGATCGTCTTCGCGCTGTCGAATCCGACCTCGCGCGCCGAGTGCACGGCCGAGCAGGCCTACCAGTGGTCCGGCGGCAAGGCGCTGTTTGCCTCCGGCAGTCCCGTTCGATCCGGTCGACTTCAACGGCAAGCGCTACGTGTCGCGCCAGGGCAACAACTCCTACATCTTCCCGGGCGTCGGCCTGGGCGCCATTGCCGTCGGTGCGACGCGCGTGACCGACGACATGTTCATGGCGGCCGCGCGCGCACTGGCGGAGACGGTGATGACGTCGGACCTGGACCAGGGCAGCCTCTATCCGCCGCTGCAGGTCGATCCGCTCGGCGTCGCTCGCCGTCGCGACGGCGGTCGCCGAGGTCGCCTTCCGCGATGGACTGGCTGGCGTCGAGCGCCCGGGCGACCTGTCGGAATACATCCGCAGCCAGATGTACCAGCCCGACTATCCGAGCTACGTGGCATGACGCTTGTCGACCGCGCAGGAGACCGCCCGCGATGAACCCCTATGTCGTCTTCCTGATCTACATGATCGCGATCCTGGGCCTCGTCGCGTTGATGCTGGGGCTGAACCGTCTGCTCGGTCCGAAGCCGGTCGACTCGCGACGTCAAGCTCGAGCCGTTCGAGTGCGGGGCTACGGCGGTCGACCTGCGCAACGTCAAGGCGGTGCCGGCGAAGTACTACGCGGTGGCGATCGTGTTCATCCTGTTCGACCTCGAGACCGTGTTCCTGTTCATCTGGGCGCTCGGCGCTCAGCCGGTCACGGGAACGATGCTGGTCACTTTCGTGATCTTCATGGCGCTGCTGGTGCTGATCCTGCTGTACGTCTACCGGCGCGACTGCTGGAGGGGGTGACCGAGTGAACACCGCTCAGTCCAACGATTCCGATCGCACCCGCCGGCGGCACGAAGAGTGCCGCCTTCGAGTATCTGACCACGAAGAAGGACGAACTTTGCGGCTGGGCGCGCAAGTTCTCGCTGTTCCCGTATCCGTTCGTGACGGCCTGCTGCGCGATGGAGTTCATGTCGGTGAGCTCGTCGCCTTACGACACCGACCGCTTCGGCGCCGCGCTGCCGCGTTTCTCGCCGCGGCAGTCGGACCTGCTGATGGTGGTGGGCACGGTGACGCACAAGCAGGCGCCGATCCTGCTCAAGGTCTACGAGCAGATGTGCGAGCCGAAGTGGGTGATGGCGTTCGGCGTGTGCGCCACGAGCGGCGGCTTCTATCAGAACTACGCGGCGCTTGCCGGCATCGACCGCATCATCCCGGTGGACGTGTACGTCCCGGGCTGCCCGCCGCGGCCGGAGACCGTCATCGACGGAATCATGCAGCTGCAGGACAAGATCGCGCGTCAGAAGCACAGCGATCATCACGAAGGACTTCTGATGGCGCAGCAGATCTTCGATTCGATCCGCTCGCAGCTGGGTAGTCTCGCGGCGGACGAGCACTGTCTCGCACGGCACGCTGGTCCTCCCGATCGCGCCGGCTGCGCTTTCCGGGCTGGTGCAGACGCTAAAGGAACGTTCCGCTTCGACATGCTGCTGGACGTCACGGCGATCGACTGGCCGGCGCGGCAGCCGCGCTTCGACGTCGTCTGGCATTTCTATTCGACCACGCACAAGCGTGCGTGTTCGCGTCAGGACGCAGGTCGGCGAAAGCGATCCGATGGTCGCCTCGCTGACGCCGCTCTATGGTTCTGCCGCGTTCATCGAGCGTGAGTGCCACGAGATGTATGGCATCCGCTTCAGCGGCAACAAGGACCTGCGGCCGATCCTGCTGTACGAGGGGTTTGTCGGCTACCCGCTGCGCAAGGACTATCCGAAACTCGGCGAGCAGCCTCTCGTGAATTACCGCGAGGGCTTCGACATTGCCGACAGGACGGGGAACTGACATGGACATGAAGATCCCCAATCCGATCAAGCCCGCGTTCGACACGCCGCAGCGCGATGACACGGTCATCGTCAACATCGGCCCGTCGCATCCGGCCACGCACGGCACGATCCAGATCATTGCCGAGCTGGATGGCGAGAAGATCCTGCGCACCGATGTGCACTGTGGCTACCTGCACCGCGGCTTTGAGAAGGAGTGCGAGGACCACACCTGGCACAACCTGATTCCGTATGTCGATCGCCTGAACTACTGCTCGGCGCTGATCAACGACTTCGCCTATTGCGACGCGGTCGAGCAGCTGATGGGCGTGGAGATCACGCCGCGCACCAAGTACCTGCGCACGCTGCTCTCCGAGTATTCGCGGCTGGCCGACCACCTGACCTGCATCGCGGCGACACTGATGGAGCTCGGCGCAATGACCGCGTTCCTGTACCTGGTGATGATCCGCGACTACATCTACGAACACATCGCGGACCTGACCGGTGCTCGCGTGACATACAGCTTTGGCCGGATCGGCGGCCTGGCGCGCGACCTTCCCGACGGCTGGCTCAAGCGGCTCGAGCGACATCCTGGTCCAGTACGAGGAGTTCATTGGCCGCGTTCATGGCCTGATGGATCGCAACCGCATCTTCATCGACCGCACCCGCGATGTCGGCGTGCTGACGACGGCAGACGCGATCGACCTCGGCTTCACCGGTCCGATCCTGCGCTCGACCGGAGTGCCGCGCGACCTGCGCAAGGACACGCCGTACCTGGCGTACGCCGAGCTCGACTTCGAAGTGCCGATCGGCATCAAGGGCGACAACTACGACCGCTACTACGTCCGCATGCGTGAAATGGACGAATCGGTGCACATGATCCGCCAGCTGATCGACATGCTGCCGGCGGGGCCGATCAATGTCGACGATCGCCGCTGCACGCTGCCGCCCAAGCCACTCGTCTACAACGAGATCGAGTCGCTGATCAACCACTTCAAGCTGATCATGGACGGCCCCCGCGTGCCGGCCGGAGAGATCTACGTGGCGCACGAGGGCGCCAACGGGGAACTTGGCTTCTTCCTCGTCAGCGACGGCAGCGGCACGCCCTACAAGGTGCACGTGCGTTCGCCGTCATTCGTGCACATGGGAGGCGCGTCCCGCATGCTCGACGGCTACCAGCTGGCCGACCTGATCCCAACGTTTGGCTCGATCAACATGATTGGCGGGGAGTGCGATCGATGAACGCCGCACGGCCGCTCCGAAGGCGTTCGCTCCTCCTCGGGGGGACGGAGGCCGAAAATGCGACATGCCCTTCGGCATGTCGCTCGGCCGACGCTGCTCGCGCATGCAGGCGCGAGCAGACGGCGCGCAGCGCCGGCGCGAAGCGCCTCAGGGGGCAAGCATGAGTTCGATGCAACACCTGCTGCCCGAGTTCGAGCAACTCAAGAAGCGCTATCCGGCGGGCTTCGAGTCCTCGCTGACGCTGCCCTGCCTGCGCCGCATCCAGAAGGAACGCGGCTATGTCGCCGACGAGGACATCGACTGGCTCATCGAGTACCTCGGCGTGCCGCGCATCCAGATCGAAGAGGTGCTTTCGTTCTACACGCAGTACCGCCGCGCCCCGATCGGGCGCTGGCATGTGCAGACGTGCCGCAACGTCTCGTGCTCGATGCGCGGCGCCGAGCGGCTGATCGATCACCTGGCCCGGCGGCTCGGCATCCAGCCCGGGCAGACAACGACCGGACGGGCGTTTCACGCTCGTCGCATGTCGAGTGCCTCGGTTCGTGCGGCACGGCGCCGGTCGTCATGGTGAACGACACCTATCACGAGAACATGAGTGCGGAGAAGGTCGACGCGCTGCTGGAGCAACTGAAATGATGGCCCCCACGCTCTCTTCGATCGCTGCCCCCCGCGGGGGCGCTCAGTGCCCTTCGGGGCGGCCGGGCGGGCACTGATATGACCGGCCGCAAGCTGCTGATGAGCTTCCCGGTCACGCCGACCTCGCATCTGCTGTCGGAGGTGCGCGCGCGCGGCGGCTACGAGACGCTGAAGAAAGTGCTGACGTCGATGACGCCGGAGCAGGTGACCAAGGAGGTCACCGCGGCCGGCATCCTCGGGCCACGGCGGCGCGGCATTCCCGGTCGGTCGCAAGTGGTCGGTCATGCACCTGAACGACGGCCAGCCGCACTACCTGTGCGCGAACGCGGACGAGGGCGAGCCGGGAACCTTCAAGGATCGCTGGATCCTCGAGAACGCGCCGCACCAGCTGGTCGAGTCGATGCTGATCGCGGCGTTTGCGCTGCAGGTGCGCAATGCCTTCGTCTACATCCGCGGCGAGTTCGACCTGCCGTATCGCCGGCTGCAGGGCGCGGTGGACGAAGCCTACGAAGCCGGGTTGCTCGGCGAGCAGATTCTCGGTACCGATTTCTCGTGCGACCTCGTCGTCTACCGCGGCGCCGGCTCGTATGTGTGCGGCGAGGCCTCGGCGCTGATCACGTCGATCGAAGGCAAGAAGGGCTACCCGCGCAACCGACCGCCACGGTTGACGGTGCGAGGCCTGTACCAGCGGCCGACCGTCATCAACAACGTCGAGACGCTGTCGAACGTCGAAATCATCGTGCGCATGGGCGCCGAGGAGTTCCGCAAGGTCGGCATCGCGAAGAGCCCGGGAACGCAACTCGTGTCGATCTCGGGCCACGTGGAGAAGCCGGGCGTGTACGAGGTCGAGTACGGTTATCGCCCTCGCCAAGTTCATCTACGAGGACTGCGGTGGCGTGCTCGGCGGCAAGGAGACTGAAGTGCATCATCCCTGGCGGCATCTCGACCAAGGTGCTGACCGACGGCCGACATCGCCACGGTCACCTATGACCACAAGGCGATGGAGGCGGTCGGCTCGCAGGTCGGATCCGGTGGCATGGTCGTGATCGCCGATGGCACCTGCATGGTGCGGCTGCTGCAGGTGATGCTGCGCTTCTATCACCACGAGTCGTGCGGGCAGTGCACGCCGTGCCGCGAGGGCATGGGCTGGCTGCACCGGATCATCGACGCATCGTCGCCGGGCAAGGGTCGGCCCGAGGACATCGACACGATGGTGCGCATTTCCGAGGCCAATGACGGCACGACGATCTGCGGCATGGGCGATGCGGCCGGCTTCGCGACGGTCGGCATCATCGCCAAGTACCGCGACGAGTTCGAGTACTACATCGCCAACGGACGCTCGAAGAACGGCGGCCGGCTCGAAGTCGACGTCACCGAGCAGGAGGCCGCGCATGCCTGATTTCTTCATCAACGGGCAGCCGGTCACCGCGGCCAAGGGCCAGACGGTCATGCAGGCCGCCGAGGCCGACGGCTTCTTCATCCCGACCTTCTGCTGGCATCCGCATCTCTCGGTGTCGGGCAACTGCCGCATCTGCGTCGTCGAAGTCGAGGGCGAGGGCGGCGGTGGCAGCTGGATGGAGATCGCCTGCAACATGCCGGTGACCGAAGGCATGCGCGTGCTGACGGACTCCGAGGCGGTGCGGGCGCGGCGGCGCGAGACGCTGCAGTTCATCCTGCTGAACCACCCGGTCGACTGTGGCATCTGCGACAAGGCCGGCGAATGCACGCTGCAGGACTATCACTACGAGCTGAACGGGCTGCCGTCGGTCTCGACGGTGCCGAAGGTACATGCGACCAAGTACTTCGAGCTGTCGAGCCGCATCGTGCTCGACAACGAGCGCTGCATCGTCTGCTCGCGCTGCGTGCGCTTCACGCGCGAGATCTCGAAGTCGTACGCGCTCGGCATCCAGAACCGTGGCGACAGCTCGCTGGTGCGTCCGGTCGAAAACAGCGACTTCGAGGCGGATCCGTACTCGGACAACGTCATCGACATCTGCCCGGTCGGCGCCTTGCTGTCGAAGCAGTTCCTGCACAAGGCGCGCGTCTGGTACCTGAAGGCGACGCCATCGGTGTGCCCGGGCTGCAGCCGCGGCTGCACGGTGGACCTGTGGCATCGCAAGGCCGAGTGGAAGCTGAATGCGCTCGATCAGCGCGAGAACACCGCCATCGCGCGCGTGACGCCGCGCGAGAACCCGGCCGTCAACGGGCCATGGATCTGCAACAAGGGACGCGACCTGGCGCAGATCTTCGAGCGCCCGCGCGCGCAGCAGGCGCTGCTGAAGGGCCAGCCGGCCCCGCTCGCCGATGCGATCGCAGCGGCGCGCCGGCTGATCGGCGAGGCCAGGCGTCCGGCCGCGCTGATCTCGAACTGGGGTTCGAACGAGGAACTGGCGGCATTCAAGGCCGCGCTCGGCGACCGACGTCGAGTGCATCGTCAAGTCGGACTGGCAGCGCAAGCCGGGCGAGCGACTCGAGGACGACCTGCTGATCCGCGCCGACAAGAACCCGAACACGCGCACGGCGCAGGAGCTGTTTGGCGCCGAGCCGCGCCTGGTGCCGGTCGATGCGGATCTGGTGCTGGTCTGGGGCGAGGGCGCGAGCTTTGCCAATCTGCCACGCGGCGTGAAGATCGTGCTTGCTGGGCTCGTATCTCGCGCCGGAAAATGGCCACGCGGAGGTCTTCATCCCGGTCAGCATCCAGACCGAGCGCGCGGGTCATTACACGAACTTTGCCGGCGTCGTCAGCCGCTTTGAGCCGATCGTCCGCAAGAAGGACGGCGTCGCGCACGCCGAGCAGCTGTTCGCGCAGCTGGCGGCCACCGACCGAGGCGATCGCATGATCCAGGACCTCGTCATCTCGATCGTCTTCATCACCTACGCCATCTCGGTGCTGATGGGCTTCGGCACGATCCTCACCTGGGTCGAGCGCAAGCAGGCCGCCGTCATGTCGGATCGCATCGGCGCGAACCGCGCCTACCTGCGGATTCCGTTCACGCAGGTGAAGCTGGTCTGGTGGGGCCTGTTCCACGGCATGGCCGACGGCCTGAAGATGATCCTCAAGGAGGACTTCAAGCCCAAGACCTACGACTGGTACGCCTACGCGGTCGCCCCGTGGGTCGTGTTCACGCCGGTGCTGCTGGTGTTCGCCGTCATTCCCTTCGGCGGCGCAGCTGGTGTCCGGGAGAGCTGATCCCGCCACTGGCGGCCTGGTTCGGCGATCGCAGCTACGCCGATGCAGATCGCACAACTCGATGCCGGGCTGCTGATGGTCTTCGCCTTCGGCGGCATGACGATCATCGGTGCGATGCTGGCCGGCTGGTCGTCGTCGAACAAGTTCTCGCTGCTCGGGGCGCTGCGCGCCGGCAGCCAGATGATCTCGTACGAGGTCATCATGGGCCTCACGGTGCTGGGGCTGATCGTCATCTTCGGCACGGTCGACCTCAATTCGATCGTGCAGCAGCAGTCCGGCACGGTGCCGGCGTCCTGCCGGCCTGGGGCATCGTGCTGCAGCCGTTCGCTGCGATCCTTTTCATGGTGCGGCGATGGCGGAGAACAAGCGCATTCCGTTCGACCTGCCCGAGGCGGAGTCCGAACTCATCGCCGGCTACTTCACCGAGTACTCGGCGATGAAAATGGGCCTGTTCATGTTCGCCGAGTTCATCGAGATCGCGATCATCGGCGCGCTGTTCACGACGCTGTTCCTCGGCGGCTACAACCTGCCCTTCATGACCGATGCCGGTTTCGCGTTCCCGGGCGGGCACAGCGATCGCGATGCCGCATGGCGCCGTGGTCGTGACGCAGCTCATCGTGTTCCTCGCCAAGGTGTTCGTCGTCTGCAGCTTCCAGATCCTGGTGCGCTGGTCGCTGCCGCGCTTCCGCTACGACCAGGTGCTGCGGTTCGCATGGAAATTCATGCTGCCGCTGGCGCTCATCAATCTCGTCGTCACCGTGATTCGCGTGTGGGCGCTGGGAGTCTGACATGGCACGTTCGACCTACGTTCGCAGGAAGTACTGGAACGAGCCCACGATGTCGTGGTGGGAGAAGGCGTACCTCTTCGAGATCGTGCGCGGTCTCATCATCACCGGCGGCGTCTTCACCCGCAACATGCTGCGCTGGATGACCGGGCGCAAGGGCGCGCTGACGACCTACTACCCGGAAGAGAAGCGCTGGGACTACGCCAAGGGCAACCGCGGCAAGCACGTGCTGACGCAGCGCGAGGACGGCTCCGGCCGCCCGCAGTGCATCGCCTGCAACATGTGCGCGACCGTCTGTCCGGCCAAGGTCATCGAGATCGAGGCCGGCTTCGATCCGACGGACGCGGTGCATCCGAAGTATCCGGCACGCTTCGAGATCGACTACTCGCGCTGCGTCTTCTGCGGCCTGTGCGTCGAAGCCTGCCCGGAGGACGCGATCCGCATGGTCGAGGACGTCCCGCACCTGCCGTCGGCAGACCGGAACCGCATGTGGCTCGGCAAGGAGGAACTGCTGACGTGGCGGCCGCAGAGCGACGTCGCCAAGCATTACCCGGCCACCGCCCCGACGCCGGAGGAGCATCACTGATGGAAGCCTGCTCTCCAACCTCGAAACGCTGCTGCTCGTGGTGTTCGCGGCCTGCGCGCTGGTCGGCGCGGTGCTGGTCCTGGTGCTGCGCGAGCCGATGCGCGTGGCGATGGCGCTGATCTCGACGATGGTGTTCCTCGGCGGGGTCTACGGCCTGCTCGGCGTGCACTTCATCGCGGCCTTCCAGGTGCTGATCTACGTCGGCGCGGTCATGGTGTTCATCGTCTACGTGATCATGCTGCTCGATCCGCGCGATTCGGCGGTCAGGCGCCGCTTCTCGGGCCTGCTGGTACCGGGCGTGATCGCCTGCGGACTCTTCATCGTCGCGCTCGGCTGCGCTGGTGTGGGACGGCGCCGGCCAGGTGCCGCGCGCGGCCGGTGGCGCCGGCTTCACGCTGGCGCAGTTCTCGGCGCAGTTCCTCAACGAGTACTGGCTCGAGTTCGAACTGACGTCGGTCCTGCTGCTGGCGGCGATCGTCGCGGCGATCGCCGTCATCCAGGTCAGCCGGAGACATCATGGATAAGGTGCAGATGCTGATCGGCCTGTCGATCGCGCTGTTCGCGATCGGGCTCACCGGCGTGATCATCCGGCGCAACGTGCTGGTGATGCTGATGTGCATGGAACTGATGCTCAATGGCGTCATCCTCAGCCTGGTGACCTTCGCCTACCAGCTCGGCTCCGCGGTCGGCGCGGTACTGGTGTTCCTGATCTTCGTCGTCGCGACCGCGGAGATCGCGATCGCGATCCCGATCGTCCTGCTGCTGGTGCGGCAGCAAGCGGACGCTCGACCTCGACGCCTACGCGGACCTCAAGGGATGACGGGTGAACCGGCTGATGACCCCAACTGCTGCTACCCATCGTCGTGCTGCCGCTGATCGGCTTCCTGATCAACGGCCTGCTGGGCAATCGCACTCGGCAAGCGCTTCGTCAGCCTCGTGGCCTGCGGTCTGCCGATCGCTGGCGTTCGTCATCGCGATCCGCGCCACGATGGAGCTGATGTCCACCGGCGCACCGCTGGTGCAGACCGTGTTCACCTGGGCGCAGTTTGCCGACCGCTCCGTTCGAGATCGCGTTCTACTTCGACCGGCTGACCGCGGTGATGACGCTGATCGTCACCGGCGTCGGCTCGCTGATCCACATCTACTCGACCGGCTACATGCACGAGGACAAGAGCTACGCGCGCTACTTCGCGTACCTCAACCTGTTCCTGTTCTTCATGCTGATGCTGGTGCTGGGGCGCTCGCTGCTGGTGCTGTTCGTCGGCTGGGAAGGCGTCGGGCTGGCGTCGTACCTGCTGATCGGTTTCTGGTTCGAGGACCCGGAGAAGGCCGCCGCCGGCAAGAAGGCCTTCATCACCAACCGCGTTGGCGATGCCGGCTTCCTGATCGGCATGTTCCTGCTGTACCGCGCGCTCGGCACGCTGCAGATGGACCAGATCAATGCCGCGTTCCTCGCCGGTCCGGTCGCGGTCTCGGCCAGCCTGGTCGGCGTGTTCCTGTTCATCGGCGCGACCGGCAAGTCGGCACAGATCCCGCTGCATGTCTGGCTGCCGGATGCGATGGCCGGCCCGACGCCGGTCTCGGCGCTGATCCATGCGGCGACGATGGTGACGGCCGGCGTCTACCTCGTCGCGCGGCTGCACGGCATCTTCCTGCATGCGCCGGAGGCCTCGGCGCTGGTCGCGACGATCGGCGTGGCGACGGCGTTCTTCGCGGCGACGATCGCGCTGGTGCAGACCGACATCAAGAAGGTGCTGGCGTACTCGACGATCTCGCAGCTCGGCTTCATGTTCCTGGCCGCGGGTGTCGGTGCCTATGGGGTCGCGGTGTTCCACCTGTACACGCACGCGTTCTTCAAGGCGTGCCTGTTCCTCGGCGCCGGCAGCGTGATCCACGCGATGTCGGGCGAGCAGGACATCCGCAAGATGGGCGGCCTGGCGAAGAAGATCCCGATCACCTTCGTCACCTTCGCGATCGCGACGGCCGCGATCGCCGGCCTGCCGCCGCTGGCCGGCTTCTTCTCGAAGGACGAGATCCTGTGGTTCGCGTTCGCCAGCGAACGTGGCGGCGCGCCGTGGCTGTTCGTCGTGGCCGCAGCGACCGCGCTGATGACGGCGTTCTACATGTTCCGTCTGCTGTGGCTGACGTTCTTCGGCACGCCGCGCATGGACGAGAAGACCGCGCACCACATTCACGAGTCGCCCTGGTCGATGACCGGCGTGCTGGTCGTGCTGGCGGTGCTGTCGACCGTCGGCGGGTTCTTCTCGGTCCCGCACTTCCTCGAAGGGCAAGCTGCCGCTGCCCGCCGATCCGTCCCGAGTTGCACCATTTCGAGAAACCGCTGATCGTGCTGTCGGTCGTTATCGCGCTGCTCGGACTTGCCGGCGCGGCGTGGTTCTACGCGCGCAATGGCGCGCGGGCCGAGCGGGCGCGGGTGCAGTGCAGCCGCTGCATCGCCTGCTGTCGGGCAAGTACTACATCGACGAGTTGTACGAGGCGCTCATCGGCCGGCCGATCCGCTGGATCTCGGACCGCGTGTTCCTGCGCATCGGTGACCGACTGCTGCTCGACGGCACGCTGGACGGCATGGCCGAGCATCGCGCGCGGCGCGGCCGGGCAGCTGTCGCGCGTGCAGACCGGCAACCTGCACTTCTACGCGTTCCTGGTCCTCGCCGGACTGGTCGGCCGTGCTGCTGTGGAGCTGGGGCCATGTCTGAGCCGGCCGTGCTGAACCTGATCCTGTTCCTGCCGGTCATCGGCATGGTGCTGCTGCCGCTCGCTGCGCAGTGACGCGCTGGTGCGCCAGATCACCTTCTGGGTGATGGTGGTCCAGTTCGTCCTGACCGCTGTGGCTCTACGTGAAGTTCCAGGCGGGCGTGCCCGGACTGCAGTTCGAGACGCGGCTGCCGTGGATCGCCGCACTGGGGCGTGCACTACCACATCGGTCTCGACGGCTTCAACGTGCTGCTGGTGCTGCTGACGGCGTTCCTCGGCCCGCTGGTGGTCGCCGGAGCCTTCAGCGCGATCACGAAGGACGTGAAGCTCTTCTACGCGATGGTGTTCCTGATCCAGTTCACGATGCTGGGCACCTTCCTCGCGCAGGACCTGTTCCTGTTCTACGTGTTCTGGGAGGCGATGCTGATCCCGATGTTCCTGATCATCGGCATCTGGGGCGGCGAGCGGCGCATCTACGCGACCGTCAAGTTCGTGCTGTACACGGCGTTCGGCTCGATCCTGATGCTCGCGGCGATCATCTATCTCGTCTATTCGCTGCAGCAGGGCACCGGCGTGTCGTCGTTCTCGTTCGCCGACTCTGTACCGGCACAAGCTGCCGGTCGATGTGCAGGGCTGGCTGCTGGCGGCCTTCGCGCTGTCGTTCGCGATCAAGGTGCCGATCGTGCCGCTGCACACCTGGCTGCCGGACGCGCACGTGGAGGCGCCGACGGCGGGCTCGGTGATCCTGGCCGGCGTGCTGCTGAAAATGGGCACCTACGGCTTCATCAAGCTCGGCTTCCCGCTGTTTCCGCAGGCGGCGCGCGCGGCGGTCAACTGGGTGATGCTGGCCGCGGTGGTCAGCATCGTCTACGGCGCCTGCCTGGCGCTGGTGCAGACCGACATCAAGAAGATCATCGCCTACTCGTCGATCAGCCACCTGGGCTACGTGATGCTGGGGCTGGCGAGCCTGGACCTGATCGGCATCCAGGGCGCGATCATCCAGATGGTGAGCCACGGCCTGACGGCGGCGGGCCTGTTCCTGATGGTCGGCATGATCTACGAGCGCTGCCACACGCGCGAACTCGCGGCCTACGGCGGCCTCGCGAAGATCCTGCCGGTGTACTCGGTGTTCTTCATGATCCTGACGCTGGCGGCGATCGGGCTGCCGACGACCAGCGGTTTCACCGGCGAATTCCTCGTACTGCTCGGCGCGTTCAACTCGGCCTGGCCGCTCCACCTGGCCGGCAACTCGGTGCCGCTGGTGATGACGGTCATCGCCGTCACGGGGGTCGTGCTCGGCGCGATGTACATGCTGTGGTTCGCCCAGCGCTTCCTGTATCGGTGCCGTGAAGGCGCCGCATGCGCCCGCTGGTCGACCTCAACGGGCGTGAGCGCGCGATCCTGGTGACGCTGGTGATTGCGGTGTTCTGGCTCGGCCTGTTCCCGAACGGAGGCGCTGCGCAAGACGGAAGTGGCGGCGCGGCAGTATCAGAAGTGGGTCGACGTCGCCCGAAGCCGGGCTCCGACCGCCACGGCGGCGCGCCTCTTCGCTGCGGTCCGGAGGCCGCGCGATGAACTGGTCCTTCATGATCGTGGCGATGCTGCCCGAGCACCTGCTGCTGGCCGGCATCGTCGTGCTGATCACGCTGGATGTGCTCGACGTCGGCCAGAAGCACGCCGCGATGCGTCGCGATGGGCGCGTGCATGGCGTCGGCGCTGATCGCGGTGCTGCTCGCGATCGTCCAGTTCCAGGGTTCGCCGTTCCCGGGGCACTTCTCGGTCGACCAGCCGACGATGATCGGCCAAGGCGGTCGTGCTGGCGCTGACGCTGCCGATGCTGCAGCTGTCGCGCGACGAGTTCGGCGAAGACGAGCGCTTCTACATCCTGCTGCTGTCGTCGCTGTACGGCGTGCTGCTGGTGAGCTCCGTCCGACGGCTTCCTGACGATGTTCCTCGGCCTCGAGATCATGTCGATGCCGGTGTACGTGCTGGTGCTGCTGGCCTACAAGCGGCACGAGGCGGCGGAGGCGGCGCTGAAGTACCTGGTGCTCGGCGGGGCCGCGACCGCGATGTTCCTGATGGGTGCCTCGCTGGTCTACGGCGCGACCGGATCGCTGGCGCTCGATGCGTTCGTCAAGGCGGCACAGGCCAGGGATACGCTGGCCAGTGGTGGCGGTCATCCTGGTGCTGGTGGCGTTCTTCCTGAAGGCGGCGGTCGTGCCATTCCACGCCTGGGCGCCCGATGCCTACGAGGCGGCCAGCGTGCCGGTGACCGGCTTCATGGCGATCGCTGATCAAGGCCGGTGTGCTGCTCGCCGTGGTGCGCCTCGTCGGCAGGCGAAGCTCGGCAGTCCGCTGGTCGACCTGATCGCGATCCTGCCGCTGATCTCGATGGTCTGGGGCAACCTGGCAGCGATGCGGCAGACCAGCTTCCGACGCATGATCGCCTACTCATCGATCGCACACGCCGGCTACCTGTTCTACGCGTTCCTGGGCGACGGCCCGACGCGCCTGCAGGCCGTGATCTTCTATCTGCTGGCCTACGGGCTGATGAACGCGCTGGCGTTCGCGTCGCTGCCGGCCGGGCCGGACGATGCGCGGCGCGATCGGCTCGATGCGCTCAAGGGCCTGTACCAGCGCCAGCCGTATGCGGCGATCCTGCTCGGCATCGCGCTGCTGTCGCTGGCCGGCATTCCGCCGTTCCCCGGGTTCGTCGCGAAGTTCCTGATCTTCAAGAACGTCATCGCGGCGGGCTACACGCTCTACGCGGTGCTCGGCCTGGTCGGCAGCTACCTCGGCATCTACTTCTACCTGCGGGTGATCCAGCTGATGTTCATGGGCTCGCAGCCCGAGGGCGCCCCGGCGCAGGGACGCATCGCCGTCACGGCGGGCGTGCTGTGCCTGGTGCCGACGATCGCGCTGACGGTGTTTCCCGGAGTGTTCATCACGCTGCTGGGCCGCTGAGCCGTCACCGACGGCATCGCGCGCGTCCCGCGGACGACCGCGTTCGGCGCCGCGCCGTGCATGCCGTCGGCGCGCTAGGATGGCCGCCTGTTGGTGATGCGGCGCACTCGATGTACCCAATCGCAGCACCGGCGCGGCGCTCGTGTTCGGCACGTCGTTGCCCGCGACGCGCGCCGCGTGGACGACGCACGGCGCGAGCGAAACCGGCGACTTCGCGCAGCGAATGAGACCGGCCCATGAGCGACACGACCGACGGCGTGTCGGAACGCACTGGCTGCCCGCCGACATCGGCGCCGGCGATCCCGAAGCGGCCGCCGGCGCGATCCCGAACCTGATCGCCGGCCTGGTCGAGACCGAGACCTGGCGCAATGCGGCCACGGTGCTGCTCGGGTTGCTGCTGATCGGACTCGGGCTACTGGACCTACACCGGCGTGCGCACTGCCCTGGCTGAGACGCGCGCGCGAGCCTCGAGGCGCTGCTGGGCACGGTCGTCAAGGGCCTCGACGTGTGGGCCTATCGAGCACATGGCCGAGGTGCAGCGGGCGGCGCGCAACCCGACAGTGGTCGACGCAGGCGACCAAGTTCATCGGCGAACCGCCGCGAACGTCGAGGCCGAAGTCGGGCCGCTGCACGCAGGAAGCCGAGCGGCTGAGTGCCGAAGTCCAGGCGCGGCTGTCGACGTCAGGCGTGGTGGCGTTCCGCATCCTCGATCGCGATGGCCGGGTGCTGTCGTCCAAGGACCCGCTGCGCTGCGGACAGCGCATCCGCTCCGGTGTGTTCGCGAGCGGCTCGACCGGCCTTCGAGGGCAAGCCGCAGTTCGTCCGGCCGTATCCGGATCGATGCGGAGTTGTCCGTACGCGGCGGCCGACGGCTCGCCCCGTCCGGTCGCGTGGTTCCTCGCGCCGATACGCATCGGCGACGGGCACGCCGGTCGCGGCACTCGCGATGGGCGTGGCGACCGATCGCGAACTCGAGACGATCTTTCGCGGCGGCGCGGCCCGGGCGAAACCGGCGAGGCCTATGCCTTCGGCGACGACGGCCTCATGCTCACCTCGAGTCGCGAGGTCGAGACCCTGGCGATCGAGGGCGCTGCGCCAGCTCGGGCCGAGGCACGCCGAGCCGGATTCACGTGCGTGATCCGGGAGGCGCACTGGCGGCCGGCGACGTGCCGCAGCTTGCAGCCGACCGCGCGCCCGCTGACCGAGGCGGCGGCGATGGCAATCGCTGCGCGCGGCAAGAAGGCCGAGGTCGATCGCAGGGGCGCTGATTGCGACGCCGTACCGCGGCTATCGCGGCGACCGAGGTGATCGGCGCCTGGCAATGGCTGCCCGCCTACGACTTTGGCGTCGCTGCGGAGATGTCGGCCGACGAGGCATTGACGACACTGCGCTATCTGACGATCAGCTTCTCGGTCATCGGCGGCATCGTCGCGCTGACGCTGGTGGCAGCCTTCATGTCGGCGTTCCTGCTGGCGCGACTGAGCCGGCAGTTCGGGCGCGTGCAGCGGCTCGGCGCGTACACGCTCGGAGCGCAAGGTGAGCGAGGGCGGCATGGCGACGATCTACCTGGCGCGCCACGCGCTGCTGAAGCGGCCCACCGCGATCAAGATCCTGAAGAAGCACATCGCGACCGACGAGTTCATTCACCGGTTCGAGCGCGAGGTCCAGCTCGCCAGCCAGCTGCTGCACCCGAACACCGTCGAGATCTACGACTTCGGGCGCACGCGCGAGGGCCAGCCGTACTACGTGATGGAGTACCTCGACGGCGTGACGCTGGCGGAGCTGGTCGCAGCACTCCGGCCGGGTGCCGCCGGGCCGCGCGATCCACATCCTGCGGCAGGTGGCCGCCGCGCTGCGCGAGGCGCACGCGCACGGGATGATCCACCGCGACGTCAAGCCCGAGAACGTGATGCTGTGCCGGCGGGCGAGGACGATGTCGTCAAGCTGCTCGACTTCGGACTGGTCAAGAATCTCGAGCGCGCCGACACGCGCGACATCACCAAGCAGCTCAAGATCGTCGGCACGCCGCGCTACATGGCGCCGGAGCGGCTGATCAATCCGTCGGATGTCGATGCGCGCTCCGACATCTATGCGCTCGGCGCGGTCGGCTACTTCCTGCTGACCGGCAAGCCGATCTTCGAAGGCGACGACAGCCTCGCGATCAGCAACCAGGTGCTGCATGCCACGGCGCCGCGCGTTCGGCCGCCGGTGTCGCGGTGCCCGAGGCGCTCGACGACGCTGATTGCCTCCTGCCTCGAAAAGGACCGCGCCCGGCGCCCGAAGAGTGCCGAGGCCGTGGTCGAGGCGCTCGACCGGCTGGCGAGCCGCCTGGCGTGGACCCAGGGGATGCGGCGGCATGGTGGTCGGAGTATCCGCAAGCGTCCGCCAGGCGGCGCGTGGCGTCTGCAGCGCAGCGGACGACGCGGCAAACGATCGGCGTAGCCCTCACGCGCCACTGGCGTCAGCCGGGTCGCGACTGCGACATCCGACGGCGACGTGCGACGCGACGACCGCAGCACTCAGCGCGCCGCCAGCGCATCGCGAGCGCGAGGAAGGCCAGCGAGCACAGCGCCACCGCGGCCAGCATCAGCGCGACGCGTCGTAGTCGCGCGTCCAGGCCCAGGCGAACGGCCGCGACCAGCGGCCCGACGGCCTTGGCGATGAGCACCGGCGCCGCGAGCGCACCGTTGACGGCGCCGTAGTGGTCGCGGCCGAAGAATTCGACGGGAATCGTGCCGCGCACGATCGTCATCACGCCGTTGCCGGCGCCAAAGAGCAGGGCGAAGAGCGAGGAAGTTCGACGCCGACGGTTCCGGCGATCACCAGCAGCAGGATCGACGCCGGCAGCAGCCCGCATGGCGATGAGCGCCGACGCGTGGCCGGCGAAACGCGCTGGCCGAAGGTCATCTCGGCCAGGCGTCCCAGCGACCTGCATCGGACCGATCAGCGCGCCCAGCGCGGCGGCCTGGGCCGCTGTCAGGCCTTTGGCGATGATCATCGCGAGCAGGTGAATCGTCATCGCGGAGAACACCAGCGCGTTGAACGTGAAGGCGGCGGCGAGCAGGTAAAAGACGGGCGTGCGCATCGCGTCCCCGAGCGAGTGCGAGGCGTGCCTGCTGCCGGCGGGTCGGCCAGGCGCGGTCCGCCGCGCGGCAGCAGGCGTCAGGTGCAGCGGAACGCAGACGACCAGGTTGAAGCGCACCGAAGATCACCGCCGTCGTCGCGCCAGCCGAACGCGTCGATCAGTGCCTGCCCCAGTGGCCAGAACACCGTGCTCGCGAATCCGCCGAACAGCGTCAGCACCGCGATGGCGCGACGATGGTTGTTGACGAAAGCCCGCGTCAGGACGGCGAAGGCCGGCTCGTACAGCGTCCCGGCCATCGCCACGCCGAGCAGCGCCCACACGACATACAGCTGCACCAGCGACGTCACCTGGCCGAGCGCCGCCAGCGCCGCCGCGGCGAGCAGCGAGCCTGCGGCCATCAGCATCCGGCCGCCGCGCCGGTCGATGGCTCGACCCGACGACCGGCGCCAGCAGGCCGGAAACCAGCAGCGAGACGCGTGAACGCTCCGACCACGACCGACTTGCTGGCACCCAGCGCCGCTTGCAGCGGCTCCATCAGCAAGGGGAACAGGTAGTAGATCGAGCCCCAGGCCGTGATCTGGGTGATGCCCAGGGCCAGCACGGCGCTCCACGGTTCGCGCGGTTCGAGCGCGCGGTCGTTGTCATCGAGGCAGGTGCGGTCGAGCGCCAGACAGGGTGAAGTGCCGGCCCGCAGCGTACCGGCGATGGGCAGCGCGATCGCCGCGCTGCAGCAGGTGCGCTGCAGCGAAACCGCACTGGGGCTGCGGCCTAGCCGAACACGGCGCTCAGGCGCCGGCCTTGTGGGCCGACCGGCCAAGTAGGTGTCGAGCAGTTGCAGCCGGGTTGCCTGCAGGCGTTCGGCCACGACACCGAGCAGTCGGTGCATCAGCTTGAAGCCGAACGCGGGTTCACTTTCGCACAGCGCGAGCAGCTCGCGGCCGTCGAACGCCAGTGCCCCGACCTGCTCCAGCGCGCGCGCCTGGAAGTACTTGCCCTGGCCCATCAGCACCGCAGACCAGCCGAGTTCGTCTCCGGCGCTCAGCGTGTGCACGCGGTGCGCCACGCCCTCGGAAACGATCTCGAGGCGCCACCCGGCCGGACACGACCAGGAAGAAGTCATGGATATCGTCGCCCTCGCGGAAGATCACCTCGTTGCGCGCGAAGCTGACGTTGCGCGCCAGTGACGCAAGTTTCTCGATGGCCGGGCCACCCATGCCGTACGTGAACGGATGGCGAGCCAGCAGGGTCTGGGTCGACGTTTGCGCGGTCATCAGGGCTCCTTCATGCAAGCGGTGCCGGGCCGTCGCCCGGGCACATCGAGGGCATAGGCTGCGCTCGCCCCAACGTCATGGCGTTGACGGTCGTCAAGGCGCCGCAAGCAGGGCCCACTAAGGTCGCCGGACGCGTCTGTGCACATTGAAGGGCCTACCAGGGAGGGAGGGTGGCAGCGGCATGACCGTGGTGCGCTCGAGCAGGGGACTCGACCTGCCGCTGGCCGGCGCGCCGGAGGGCGCGCGTCGAGTCGGCGCGCGCCGTGTCGACCGTCGCGCTGCTCGGGCCCGATTTCCCGGATTGAAGCCGGCCGTGAAGGTCGAGGTGGGCGATCGGGTGGCGCTGGGGCAGACGCTGATCGAGGACAAGCAGCGCCCCGGCGTGCGCTACACGGCGCCGGCCGGCGGAACCGTCACGGCCATACACCGCGGCGAGCGCCGCGCCCTGGTTTCGGTGGTGATTGCGGTTGACGAGCGCGAGCCGCAGGCGCCGTTCGAGAGCTTCAAGGGACCGGGCCAGGCGCGCGATGCCGACGCGGTGCGCGCGCTGCTGCTCGAGTCCGGGCTGTGGACCGCGTTGCGCACGCGACCCGTTCGGCCGCGTGGCATCGCCCGAATGCGCACACCGGCCGCGATCTTCGTCACCGCGACCGACACGCGGCCCCATGCGGTCGCCGCCGGCAACGGTCATCGCCGAGCGCGCCGCGGACTTCCACGCCGGACTGGAGGCGCTGGTCGACCCTTGCGCCGACGGTCTATGTCTGCGTCGCCGAGGGTCATGCGCGTCAGTGCGCCGGCGGGCGTGGAGGTGGTCGAGTTCGCCGGTCCGCATCCGAGCGGCAACGCCGGCTGGCACGTGCATCAGTTGCTGCCCGTCGGCCTGCATCGCAGCGTCTGGACCATCGGCTACCAGGACGTCATCGCCATCGGCTGCCTCGTGACGACGGGCCGCCTCGATGTCGAGCGCGTCGTCTCGCTGGGTGGCCCGGGCGCACGCAAGCCGCGCCTGCTGCGTACGCGCCAGGGCGCCTCGCTCGATGAACTGCTCGAAGGCGAACTGCTGCCCGGGCGCCAGCGCGTGATCTCGGGGTCGGTGCTCGACGGCCGCGCGCGCACGTCGGAGGCCGATGCCTTTCTCGGGCGCCATCACCTGCAGATTGCCGTGCTGCCCGAGGCCGGTGAGCGCGAGATGTTCGGCTACATCGCGCCGGGCGCGGAGAAGTTCTCGGTCACGAACACCGTGCTCGGCGCCTTCCGCCGTGCGCACCGCTTTGCCTTCAGCACGACCACCAACGGCTCGCCGCGCGCGATGGTGCCGATCGGCTCCTACGAGCGCGTGATGCCCTTCGACATGCTGCCGACCTTCCTGCTGCGCGCGCTGATCATCCGCGACGACCAGCGCGCCGTCGAACTGGGCGCGCTCGAGCTCGACGAGGACGACATCGCGCTGTGCACCTACGTGTGCCCCGGCAAGACCGAGTACGGGCCGCTGCTGCGCGCCGCGCTCGACCGCATCGAGAAGGAACACTGATGCGCTGGTTGCGGCAGCAGCTCGACCACGTCGCACCGACCTTCGAGAAGGGCGGCAAGCTGCATCGCTGGCACCCGCTGTGGGAGGCGATGGACACGTTCTTCTACTCGCCGTCGTCGGTCACGACGACCGGCGCGCACGTGCGCGATGCGATCGACCTGAAGCGCATGATGATGACGGTCGTCATCGCCGCGCTGCCGTGCGTGTTCATGGCGATGTTCAACACCGGGCTGCAGGCGAATCTCGGCGATCGATCCGGCCAAGGTCGGGCAGCTCGACGGCTGGCGGCACGCGGTGATCGGCCTGCTGGGCACGGGCTATTCGCCGTCGAGCGCCATCGCCAATCTCGTGCACGGCGCGCTGTACTTCCTGCCGCTTTACATCGTCACGATGGTCGTCGGCCTCACCTGGGAGGTGCTGTTCGCGATCGTGCGCAAGGTCGAGGTCAACGAAGGCTTCTTCGTCACCGGCATCCTGTTCCCGCTGATCCTGCCGCCGACGACGCCGCTGTGGCAGGCCGCGCTCGGCATCAGCTTCGGCGTGGTGATCGCCAAGGAAGTGTTCGGCGGCACCGGCATGAACTTCATCAACCCGGCGCTGGCGGCGCGGGCGTTCCTGTTCTTCGCCTATCCCGGGCGAGATCTCCGGCGACAAGGTCTGGACGGCGGTGCCGCAGGGCGCGGCGGTCGACGGCTTCTCCGGCGCCACGCTGCTTGGGCAGATGCGCGTGATGACGCGAGCCGTTCGAGCAGGCAGGCTTCTCCTGGTGGAACGCGTTCATCGGCCTGGAGCCCGGCTCGATGGGCGAGACCTCGGCGCTCGCCTGCCTGATCGGCGCGATCATCATCGCCGTGACCAAGGTCGGTTCGTGGCGCACGATGGCTCGCGTGTCGACGCTCGGCACCATCGCGATGGCGCTGCTGTTCAATGCGATCGGCTCGTCGACCAATCCCTGGTTCGGCGTGCCGTTCTGGTGGCACATGGTGCTCGGCGGCTGGGCCTTCGGCATGGCCTTCATGGCCACCGACCCGGTGACGTCGCCGTTCAGCGAGCAAGGGCAAGTGGATCTACGGCTTCATGATCGGCGCGCTGGTCGTGCTGATCCGCATCGTCAACCCGGCGTATCCGGAGGCGATGATGCTGGTGATCCTGTTCATGAACGTGATGGCGCCGGTCATCGACTACTTCTTCGTCAAGGCCAACATCACGCGGAGGAAGCGTCGTGTCGAAGCGTGAGAGCACGCGCTACACGCTGCTGTTCGCCACCGCGGTGTGCGTGGTGTGCGCGCTGCTGGTGTCGGTGGCGGCGGTCAGCCTGCAGCCGCGGCAGGCCGCCAGCCGCGCGCCTGTACATGGAGAAGAACGTGCTGCTGGCGGCCGGTCTGCTCGAACCCGGCAGCGATGTCACGGCGCAGGACGTCAATCGCATCTTCGACGAGCGCATCCGCGTGCGCCTGGTCGACCTCGCCACCGGCGAACTGGTGCCGGAAGACAAGATGGACGCGCGCGGCTACGACCAGCGCAAGGCGCGCGGCGATCCGACGACCAGCCGCGTCGCGCCGCCGAACAACGCCGGCATCGGCCGGCTGCCGAACCTGGGTGTCGTCTACTTCATCATGAAGGGCGACACGGTCGACCAGATCGTCATCGCGGTCGAGGGCCTCGGCATGTGGGGGACGATCTACGGCTTCCTCGTCGCTCGACCGCGACACCAACACGGTGCGCGGACTGACGTACTACGACCAGAAGGAAACGCCGGGCCTCGGCGGCGAGATCGGCAATCCGAAGTGGCAGGCGCTGTGGCGCGGCCGCAAGGGCTTCGACGACCAGTGGAACGCGCGCATCACGGTCATCAAGGGGCAGGCCGGTGCGCCCGGAGGCCGACCCGCTGCGGGTCGACGGCCTGTCGGGCGCGACCGTCACCAGCAACGCGATCACGCGGCTGATGCAGTTCTGGCTGTCGGACAACGGCTACGGCAAGTTCCTGAAGCGCTTCCGGGAGGGGCAGGTCACATGAGCTTGCACAACCAGCGGGCGCACGCGCCGGCGCGCGGAGGCTAGATGGCCGCGATCCCCTCAGCCGCGAGGACCGCAAGGTCGCTGATCGATCCGCTGATCATCAACAATCCGATCGGCGTGCAGGTGCTGGGCATCTGCTCGGCGCTGGCGGTGACCACGCGCATGGACAAGGCGCTGGTGATGGGCATCGGCGTGACGCTGGTGACGGCGCTGGCCAACCTCGCCGTCAGCCTGGTGCGCAACTACACGCCGGGCAGCATCCGCATCATCGTGCAGCTGTCGATCATCGCGTCGCTGGTGATCGTGTTCGACCAGATCCTGAAGGCGACGCTGTACGAGCTGTCGCTCGAGCTGTCGGTGTTCGTCGGGCTCATCATCACCAACTGCATCGTCATGGGGCGCGCCGAGGGCTATGCGATGCAGAACCCGCCATTGCGATCGTTCTGGGATGGCATCGGCAACGGGCTGGGCTACGCGCTGGTGCTGATGCTGGTGGCGCTGGCGCGCGAGCTGCTCGGCGCCGGCAAGATCTTCGGCTTCACGGTGCTGCCGCTGGTGAAGGACGGCGGCTGGTACGTGCCCAACGGGCTGATGCTGCTGGCGCCGTCGGCGCTGTTCGTCATCGGGCTGCTGATCTGGGCGCTGCGGGTGTGGAAGCCGCAGCTGCAAGAGAAAGACTCGATGGAGCACTTCGCCAACCTCGCGATCCGCTCGATCTTCCTCGAGAACATGGCGCTCGCCTACTTCCTCGGCATGTGCTCGTTCCTGGCGTGCTCGAAGAAGGTGGAAACGGCGATCGGCCTGGGCGTGGCGGTGATCTTCGTGCAGGTGCTGACGGTGCCGCTCAACAACCTGCTGCTGCACTACCTGCTGGCCGAAGGGTGCGCTGGCGTGGGTCAGTCCCGTCGCTCGCGACCGTCAATCTCAGCTTCCTGTCGTTCATCCTGTTCATCGGCACGATCGCGGCGGCCGTGCAGATCGTCGAGATGGCGGTCGACCGCTATGCGCCGAAGCTCTACACGACGCTCGGCGTGTTCCTGCCGCTGATCGCGGTCAACTGCGTGATCCTGGCCGGGTCGCTGTTCATGCAGGAGCGCGACTACTCGTTCGCCGAGAGCGTGGTGTTCGGCATCGGCTCGGGGTTCGGCTGGTTCATCGCGATCGTCGCGATGGCGGCGATCCGCGAGAAGATGACCTATTCGCACGTGCCGGACGGGCTGAAGGGGCTGGGCATCACCTTCATCACGGCCGGCCTGATGTCGCTCGCCTTCATGGTGTTCTCCGGAATCCAACTCTAGGACGCCGCAGCCGCCATGCTCGACATCGTTCTCGCCGTCGTGATGTTCACCGGAGTGGTGCTGCTGCTGGTGGGCATCCTGCTGGGCGCGCGCAGCAAGCTCGTCGCCGCGGGCGAGGTCTCGATCGTCGTGAACGAGGATGCCGACAAGACCCTGAAGGTCGCGGCCGGCGGCACGCTGCTGGGCGCGCTCGCGGACAACAAGATCTTCATTCCCTCGGCCTGCGGCGGCAAGGGCGCCTGCGGCGTCTGCGAAGTGGTGATCAAGGAAGGCGGCGGCGCGCTGCTGCCGACCGAGACGGGTTTCATCAGCCCGGGCGAAGCGCGCCGCGGCTGCCGCCTCGCGTGCCAGGTCAAGGTCAAGGGCGACATGAAGATCGAGGTCGCGCCCGAGATCTTCAGCGTGCGCAAGTGGAACTGCCGCGTGATCTCCAACCGCAACGTCGCGACCTTCATCAAGGAACTGAAGCTCGAGCTGCCCGCAGGCGAGGAGGTGCCGTTCCGCGCGGGTGGCTACGTTCAGCTCGAGTGCCCGCCGCACGAGATCGACTTCAAGACCTTCGACATCGAGCCGGACTTCCGCGAGGCCTGGGACAAGTTCGACCTCTGGCGCTTTCGAGTCGGTCTCGCCGCAGCAGATCACGCGCGCCTATTCGATGGCGAACTACCCGCTCGAAAAGGGCATCCTGCTCTTCACGATCCGCATCGCGTTTCCGCCGGAGTACCGGCAGGACATCCCGCCGGGCATCATGAGTTCGTGGGTGTTCAACCTGAAGCCGGGCGACGAAGTGACGGTATCCGGTCCGTTCGGCGAGTTCTTTGCCCGCGACACGGAGGCCGAGATGTGCTTCGTCGGCGGCGGCGCCGGCATGGCGCCGATGCGCTCGCACATCTTCGACCAGCTGCTGCGGCTGCACTCCAAGCGCAAGATGACCTACTGGTACGGCGCACGCAGCATGCGCGAAGCGTTCTACGTCGAGGAGTTCGACAAGCTGGCGGCCGAGAACCCGAACTTCACCTGGCACCTGGCGCTGTCGGAGCCGCTGCCCGAGGACAACTGGACCGGGCCGACCGGCTTCATCCACAACGTGCTGTACGACAACTACCTGAAGGACCATCCGGCGCCCGAGGATGTCGAGTACTACATGTGCGGCCCGGGACCGATGACGAAGGCCGTCATCGCGATGCTGCTGAACCTCGGGCGTCGATCGCGAGAACATCATGCTCGACGACTTCGGTTGATCGGGCAGAGGAGGAGACGATGCTGCAGGAGACCGTCGAGGAGGTCGTGCGCACCAAGGCGAGCGACGAACTGGTCTCGGTGCCGGCCTCGTCCACCGTTGCCGAAGCGGTGCAGGGTGATGGCCGCGCGCCACGTCGGTGCGGTGCTGATCAAGACCGAGGACGGGCTGGTCGGTGGCATCTTCACCGAGCGCGACGTGCTGGTGCGCGTCGTCAACGCCGGCCTCGATCCGAAGAAGACGCCGATCTCGATGGTGATGACGCGCGACGTGCGCTTCGTCACGCCGGGCACGACGATCGAGGCAGCGCTGAGCCTGATGCACATGAACCGGCACCGGCATCTGCTGGTGATCGACGGCCCGCGCGTGTTTGGGCTGGTCTCGATCGGCGATCTGGTGCGGCAGATGATCGAGCGCGGCGAAGGGCGGTTCGAAGCGGCAGTCCGCGGAGCGGCGCCGCGCATCGACAGCTGAGCGATTAGCAGGAGAACACGACATGGACGCCATCCTTTCACCCCGCCGCCGCAGCCTGGTGCTCGGCCTCGGGCGCTCTCGCGCTGGCAGGATGCAGTCGGACGCCGACCACCGACGAAGGCGCGTCGGGCTATCTGCAGTTCAGCGGCTCGACGATGGGTTCGACCTACACGGTGCGACTGAAGGCGATCGGGCACGACGAAGCGACGCTGCGCGACGCGGTTCAGGCGGCACTCGACGAGGTCGACGAGCGCATGTCGATGTTCCGCCACGACTCGGAACTCTCGGCCTTCAACCGCGCTGCGCGGCGCGTTCCGGTCGCGCTGTCGGACGCCGATGTATGCGGTACTGGCTGCGGCGGACCGTATCAGTCGCTGGTCGGATGGCGCGTTCGACGTCACGGTCGCACCGCTGGTCGAGACGTTGGGGCTTCGGGACGCGCGCGGTGCGCGAGCGTGCCTGCCGCGGCCGTGGTGACCGCAGAACGCCGCCGCGTCGACTGGCGCAGCCTGTCCCTCGACGATGCGCGACGCAGCGTGACGAAGCGGCATGCCGGGCGTGCAGATCGACCTGGGCGGTATCGCCAAGGGGTATGGCGTGGATCGCGCGGCGACGGCGCTCGAAGCGCGCGGCGTCACGCGACTACATGCTGGAAGTCGGTGGCGAAGTGCGCACGCGCGGCGTCAATGCGGCCGGCGCGGCGTGGCGCATCGGCATCGAGGAGCCCGACGCTATCGCCGCAGCGGGCGCGCTGGGTCGTTCCATTGTCCGGACGTGCGATGGCGACCTCGGGTGACTACCGCAACTACTTCGTCGAGGACGGCCAGCGCTACTCGCACGAGATCGACCCGGCGAGCGGTGCACCGATCCGTCACAGCCTGTGCTCGGTCACCGTCGTGGCCGACGACTGCATGCAGGCGGACGCGCTGGCCACCGCACTGATCGTGCTCGGCGCGGAACGGGGGCAGGGCGCTCGCGGAAGCGTCCGGCATCGCCGCACAGTTCATCGAGCGGGTGCCGGGCAGCGGCTTCCGCGATTCCATGACCCCGTCCTTCGCGGCACTGGAGGCCGCGCGCGCATGATCGGCGCCGATTCCTTCTGGCTCGTCCTGGTCGCGGCGGTGGCGATCGTCGGCCTGGCGGTGCTCGGCATGGCGCTCGGCGTGATGACGACCGGGCGCTGCCTGCGCGGCTCCTGCGGCGGCCCTGAGGTCCGACTGGCCGATGGTCGTTCGCTCAGCTGTGCCGAATGCCCGAATCGCAAGCGGGCGGAGGCGCGCTCCGTCGGAGCAGAGTCCCTCAGGGCGTTGACGCTGCCGCGCAGGGTTTCAGCGTCGTCGACTCCGCGTCCGTCGATGATGTCGCTGATGCGCCGGCACGATTGCCGGATGCACAGTTCGTAGTCGTCACCGAACTCCGAGCGCGCGAGTTCGACGGTGCGGCGCCAGCGATCGGCTGGCCGATAGCTCCAGCCATCCCCGTCCTTCACCGCATCGGCCGGCGGTTCCATGCCGGCGCCGGAGCCGCGGATGCGTGCGCGTGTCAGCAGCAGCCAGTCGCCGGCGACGAGCGTAGTCCTCCTCCCAGAGCGTCTTCTCGACCGTGTGCTGCCATCGCAGCGTGAATTCGTTCGTCGGTAGCGATACCAGCTGAGCGCCCACGCTGATGCAGAGCGCCGCCGCGATCATGTCACGGCGCGGCAGCTGTGGCTTCGGACGCCTCAGGCCCCGGACACGCACGACGTGCCAGACGATCAGCGCCACCGCACTGGCGATGCCGACTTCGTCGGTGAGCGGAACTGCAGCCACCATGCAGCGCAGCCGCTATGAACGCGATCGGCCCGTTCGAGCCAGTTCAACGGAGCGAGCCAGAAGCCGATGGCAGCACCGCCCCACAGCACGATGGCGAGGATGGCCTTGAACAGGACATAGCCAAGATCGAACCACGAGTAGTCGCCCTGCAGCATCAATGCCGGCGCATAGACCGCCATGTACGGGATGATGAATCCGGCAATCGCGATCCGCATCGCCTGGAAGCCGATCTTCATGCCGGATTCACGCGCAATCGGTGCGGCCGCAAAGGCGGCCAGCGCGACCGGCGGCGTCAGGTCGGCCATGATCCCGAAATAGAAGACGAACATGTGCGAGACGATCAACGGCACGCCGAGTTCGAGCAGTGCCGGCGCCGCGAGCGAACTGGTGATGATGTAGTTCGGTATCGTCGGGATGCCCATGCCGAGCACGAGACAGACGAACATGGTCAGCGCCAGGCTGAGGAACAGGCTCTTCTCGCCCATCTGAATGATGTAGCCGGCGAAATTGGTCGCCGCACCGGTGAGCGTCAGGATGCCGATGATGACGCCGACGAGCGCACAGGCCACGCCGACCGGCAGCGCGTGCCGGGCGCCGTTCGCCATCGCCTCGATCGCGTCCTTCAGCGTGGCGCGACCACCCTTCACGGCGAAGAGCGCAATCGCCATCACGGCGATCAGCACCATGATCGCGCCGATGCCGTACTTGAAGAATGCCGAGCAGGCGACGCCGAGGACAATCCAGAACAGTATCCGGATGCCGATCGGGCCGAACCGTGCTGCCAGCGTGAAGCCGAAGATCAGGACCACGGTCAGCGCCAGCGAGACCATGCCGGAAAACAGCGGCGTGTAGCCGGAAAACAGCAGGAACACCAGCATCGCCAGCGGCAATACCAGGTACCAGCGCTCGGTCACCGCGCGCCAGGGATCCGGGCACTCCTCCTTCGGAATGCCGCGCAGACCGGCACGGCCCGCCTCCAGGTGGACCATGACGAACGCCGTCAGGAAATACAGCAGCGCCGGTACCGTGGCCGCCTTGCAGATGTCGACGTAGGGAACGTTGATCGTCTCGGACATGATGAAGGCGACCGCACCCATCACCGGCGGCATGATCTGGCCGCCCATGCTCGACGTCGCTTCAACGCCGCCGGCAAAGGCCGGCTTGTAGCCGAAGCGCTTCATCAGCGGGATCGTGAACTGGCCGGTGGTGACGACGTTGGCGACGCCCGAGCCGTTGATGGTGCCCATCAGCGCGGACGAAACGACCGCGACCTTGGCGGGCCCGCCCTGCCGGTGGCCGAACAGACCCAGCGCAAAGTCAGTGAAGAGCTTGATCATCCCCGCCTGTTCGAGGAAGGAACCGAACAGGATGAACAGGAAGATGTAGGACGACGACACATAGGTCGGCGTCCCGTAGATGCCCTCGGTGCCGAAGCCGAGCTGGCCGATGACCTGGTCGAGCCCGTACCCGCGATGGGTGAGCGGCGCCGGCAGGTATTGACCGAACAGTCCGTAGGCGAGGAAGGCTGCACAGATCAGGGGCAGCGCTATGCCCATCACCCGGCGCGCGGCCTCGAAAACCAGGGCGATCGTGATGACGCCGATCACCATGTCCCACTGGGTCAGCTCGCCGGCACGCTGGATCAGCTCCGCCTCGAAGATCCAGTGGTAGAAGCTGGCGACAAAGCCCACGCCACCGACGAGCCAGCCGATCCAGCGCTGCTTCAGGGGTGGCATCAGCAGGAAGGTCATCAGCAACAGGAATCCCACGTGCACCGCGCGAACCACGGTGCTGGAGATCGGGCTGAACGCGGCGGTGATGACCTGGAAGGTCGAGAACGCAATCGCGACCGCGAAAACCGCCTTCGTGAAGTGAATCGTCCCGTGTTGCAGGTCGGCGTCAGCATCGGCTACCGCGTGGGTCATCGCAGTATTCCCCGCAAAAGAAAATGGCACAGCGAGTGCTGTGCCATTGGATCAGTCGTCGTCGTGGGCCTACTTGAGCAGCCCGGCCTCGCGGTAATAGCGTTCGGCGCCCGGATGCAGCGGCACCGGGACGTTCTTCGGCGCATCGGCCGCGGTGATGGACTTGGCGGCAGCGTGCGCGGCCGCCATCTGATCCAGGTTGGTGAACAGCGCCTTCGTCATCGGCGTAGACGGTACTCGGCCGAAACGCTTTCGCTGGTGACCAGGAAGTTGCGAACCGCCACTGTGGGGACGGCGTCGGTCTGGCCAGTGTAGGTGTTCGCCGGGATGGAAGCGGGCAGGTAAGCCGGATCGCCGATCTTCGAGACCACCTCGAGCGGAATCGAGACCACGGTGATCTTCACCGAGGTGGCGAGGTCGCGGATCGAGGCAACGCCGAGACCGGCCGACTGCAGCGTGACGTCGAGCTGGCGGTTCTTGATCAGCTCCACCGATTCGCCGAACGGCAGGTACTCGACCTTGGCGAAGTCCTTGTAGGTCAGGCCAGCCGCCTTGAGGATCGCGCGGGCGTTCAGTTCGGTGCCGGACCGCGGCGCACCGACCGAAATGCGCTTGCCCTTGAGGTCAGCCAGCGTCTTGATGCCCGACTCGGCACTGGCGACGATCTGGATGTAGTTCGGGTAGATGCCGGCGACCGTGCGCAGGCCTTTGAGCGGTGTCTTGAAGCCGGCGTCTTCCTCGCCTTTCCATGCATCGGAGAGGGCATCACCGAGCGTGAACGCGATTTCGCCACGACCCGTCTGCACCAGGTTCAGGTTCTCGACCGAGGCCTTGGTGGCCTGCACGCTGGTCTTGGTGTCAGGAATCGCCTTGCCGTAGATCTGGCCCAGTGCGACACCGAGCGGGTAATACACGCCGCTCTGGCCACCGGTCAGGATGTTGATGAACTTCTGCTGCGCCGATGCGGCCGGGCCGAAGGCGAGCAGGGCGGCGCCGCAGAGGACGCCGAGCGAACGAAACGCGCGGAAGTGCATGAACTATCTCCTTGAAAAAGTCGCTCCAGAGGGTCCCGGTCGGCCGGCGGAGTCTTTGACCAAAGTATACGGTTCGAGCCGCGCCGCGCCGAATCAACCGTCCGACCTTCTAAGCTCAAAACATGCAGAACTACCTGCTCCTGCTTGGCGGGGTTGCGTGCGCCGCGATCGGTGGCGAACTGTTCGTTCAGGGCGCGGTGGGCATCGCGCGCTGGGCCAGGGTTTCTCCGGGGATCATCGCGGTCACGGTGGCCGCTTTCGCGACGTCGAGTCCGGAGTTGTCCGTTTCCATCAGCTCCGCAGTGGCCGGGACCCCGGAGATCGCGCTCGGCGACGCCCTGGGCAGCAACGTGGTCAACGTGGCGCTGATCCTCGGGATCGCGCTCGCGATTTCCGGAATTCGCAGTCCGCGCGACAGCATTCGGCGCGACTTCCCGGTGGCTCTGGCGGTGCCTCTGGTCACCGTCGTTCTCGTTGCCGATGGCGAGATTTCGCGGCTTGAGGGGGCGGTGCTGTTCGCTGGATTCGTCGGCTGGCTGATCATGGCCATCCGTGAAGCCTGGCATCAGCGACGCATCGCGGTCGATGACGGTACGCCGACCCATCGCGTGCGCACGGTCATGGCGACCGGGGCCGGGCTGGCCCTGCTGGTCGCTGCGGGGACGCTGATCGTGGCCGGCGCCCGCGGCGTCGCGCAGTCTTACGGGCTCGCGGAATTTGTCATTGGCGCCACGGTCGTGGCGGTCGGCACGTCCGTGCCGGAACTCGCCACGACGATCATGGCCAAGCTGCGCGGGCATGACGAGGTCAGCCTCGGAACGATTCTCGGCAGCAACCTCTTCAACGGGCTCTTTATCGTCGCCGTCGCCGCGATGATCCACCCGATCGCTGTTGCGCGTACCGGGGTGCTCATCGCGCTGGCGTTCGGGTTCGTTGCCGTGGCGCTCACCTTCCCGGGCCGCGACGGCACAATCGGCCGCGCGCGCGGTGTGCTGCTTCTGCTTTTGTACGTCGCGTACCTGGCCGCGGTGTTGAGCTGAGCGCGGCTTCGGCCCCGGCTAGTAGCAGCCGGGGAGGGGACCTCAACGCGCTACGCCGAGTGCCGAGGGGATTACGAGGCTCCCATCAGCAGGTTCGGCAGCCACAGGCTGATGATCGGCACGTAGGTGATCAGCAGCAGGAACGCGACCATCACCAGAATCCACGGCGCGGCGGCCTTGGTCGTATCGGTCAGCCCCATCCCCGAAATTCCGGATGCCACATAGAGGTTCAGGCCCACCGGTGGCGTGATCATGCCGATCTCCATGTTGACCGTCATCAGGACCCCGAGATGGATCGGGTCGATGCCGAGCTTCATCGCGACCGGGAACAGGATAGGCGCGGTGATCAGCAGGATCGACGACGGCTCCATGAAGTTGCCGGCGATCAGCAGCAGGATGTTCACCACCACGAGGAACATCCATGGGCTCAGGCCCATCTCGTTGATCCATGCGGCCAGGCTCTGCGGGATCTGCTCGCTCGTCAGCAGGAACGAGAACAGCACCGCATTGGTGATGATGTACAGGATCATCGCCGAGAGGTTGGCGCTGTCGAGCAGGACCTTGGGCACCTGCTTCAGCGTCAGGTCCTTGTAGACAAAGACTGAAACAAAGAACGCGTAGGCCGCGCTCATCGCCGCCGCCTCGGTGGGCGTGAAGATGCCCGTGTAGATGCCGCCGATGACCACGACGATCAGCAGCAGGCCCCAGACGCTCTCGCGAAAGGCGAGAAGCAGCTCCTTGAAGCTCGCCTTCTTCAGCCGCGGGTAGTTGCGCTTCTTCGCGACGGCCCAGGTGACGAACAGCAGCAGCAGGGCGAGCAGGATGCCCGGGATGATGCCGGCGATGAACAGCCGCCCGATCGACGAATTGGTCGACACCGCATAGATCACCATCACGATCGACGGCGGAATCAGGATGCCGAGTGCGCCGGAGGTCGCAATGACGCCGGTACCGAACTTGTTCGGATACCCCTGCTTGACCATTGCCGGAATGATGATCGAGCCGATCGCCACGACGGTCGCGGGTGAGGAGCCGGATACGGCCGCGAAGAGGGCGCAAGCCACCACGCCGCCGAGCGCCAGGCCGCCGTGCCAGTGACCCACCAGCGCAGTGGCGAAGCGAATCATCCGCTTGGCCACGCCGCCGTGAGTCAGGAACGTCCCGGCCAGGATGAAGAACGGGATCGCCATGATCTCGAACTTCTCGATGCCGGTGAAGAGCTTCAGTGCCACCGATTCCAGCGGCACGTCGGTCATCGTGAAGAGGAACGTCAGGACGGTCAGGCCGAGCGAAATCGAGATCGGCATGCCCGTCAGCATCAGGGCAATCAGCAGGGCAAAGATGATGACGCCGCTCATTTGCGCGCTCCCGGGGGTGCCATGTCGTCATCCTTGGGATGCAGGTCGGAGGGCATCGCCGCCCATTCGAATTCAGCCTCCTTGTCCAGCCCCTCGACGTGGCCGTGGTCCGCGTGCGGCAGGTGACCGGTCTTGATGAAGCCCCAGCAGACCTGCAGGAAGCGGTAACACATCAGGAATGAGCCCAGCGGGATGCAGGCGTAGACGATCCACTTCGGCAGTTCGAGGTCGGCCGACACCTGTTCGGTGTGCATCAGTTCCCAGACGAAGTGGGCACCGAACGAGCCGATGATGAAGGTGAAGAGTGCGCCGCCCAGCAGGCCGAAGATGATGAACTTGGCCCGGATGTTCGGTTTCAGTGCATTGATCAGCACGTCGACGCCGACGTGGATGCCGGTGCGCACGCCGTAGGCCGCGCCGAACTTGGCCATCCAGACGAACATGAAGATGCACAGTTCCTGCGCCCACGACATGTCGATCTTGAGCAGCGCATCCTGGAACGCGCCCGTCGCCAGGCCGGTCGTGTAGCGGTGCACGACGGCCGCGAAGATGATGACGGTCGCCGCCCCGATGAGGAAGGTGATGAGCCATTCCTCGAGGTGGTCGAGCACGCGGTTGACCATGGGTCTCCTCCCTCCCGTCTTGCTGCGGGACTTACATAAAAGATGCCCGCCAGGAGGCGGGCATCGGGACTCTAGCGCTGATCAGTCAGGCTTGAAACCGGTTTCCTTGTACACGGCCTGGATCGTGTCCTTGCCGATCCGGCTTTCCATGTCCTTGTGCACCTGCACCAGCGCCTTCTTCCACGCGGCGCGCTCCTCGGCGGTCGGCGTGTACACCGCGCTCTTGCCGGAGGCCTTCACCTTGGCGATCGCGTCCTCGTTTTCCTGCTTGGCGATCTGGTTGGCGTAGACCGGTCGCCTCGACCATCGCGGCCTCGAGACCGGCGCGCACGTCCGGGGGCAGGCCGTCCCAGAATTTCTTGTTGGTGATGACCGCGTAGCCGAGGTAGCCGTGGTTGGTCATCGCCACGTGCTTCTGCACCTCGTGCATCTTCTGCGTGTACAGGTTCGACGGCGGATTCTCGGTGCCGTCGACGACGCCGGTCTGCAGCGCCTGGTAGACCTCCGAGAACGCCATCGTTTGCGGCAGTGCGCCAAGTGCCTTCATCTGCGCAGACAGCACCTGCGACGACTGGATCCGCATCTTCTTGCCCTTGAGGTCGCCCGGCAGCTTGATCGGCGTATTGGCGCTCATCACCTTGAAGCCGTTGTCCCAGTACGCCAGGCCGGTGATGCCCTTGCTCTCCAGCTTCTTGAACAGCGCCTTGCCGGCCTCCCCACCCGTGACCTTGTGCAGTTCTTCGTAGTTGTCAAAGATGTAGGGCAGGTCGAACACCTCGAACTCGCGTGCGCCCAGCGGCCCGAACTTGGCCAGCGACGGCGCCAGCAGCTGCACCGAGCCCAGCGACAGCGCTTCCATTTCCTCGCCGTCCTTGTACAGCGTCGAGTTCGGATAGACCTCGACCTTGACCTTGCCGGGCAGGCGCTTCTCGGCCAGTTCCTTGAACTTCTCCGCGCCCTTGCCCTTCGGCGTGTCGACGGCGACGACGTGGCTGAACTTGACGATGATGGGCGCCTGCGCCCGGGCGGTCGGTGGCAATGCAGCAGTGGCGGCGATTGCGCCGACGGTCGCGAGGGCGTCGCGACGGGTGTAGTGACCCATGATTGTCTCCTCGGTTGAGTCTTGGTTTCGCCTCGACCCGAGCGGATTCGACGGCGTCCTGAAGCAGTGCTTCTACGCACATCTTGCACCGAGTCCTTGATCAGACGCAAAGGCCACAATTCAGGGCCCCGGAAACGATCTGGCCACCTGCAGTCGCCGGTGGATTCCCGCTGCATCGGCCGGAGGCCGGCGACCTTGTCACCGGCCCGTTTCTCGAGCGCACGAACGCCCCTTCGGTCATCCCAGCCTTTTTGCGTCCTGTCGTGCCTGAACAAGCTTCACACAACAAATGCGTCATTGCTGTCCGTTGCTTTGCGCCCGGTCAAGACAAGGGTTGCTGCGTATAGGAACAATCCCTACCCAAGACGGGGTAAGCCGCAGGCGATGCGGTTGGGACCTCGACGATTTCGAAGTGAGTGTTCAGGAGTGATTGGCTCCGTGCCCGACAAGGTTGAATGAAGCAAGAAGGTACGGAGCGGTTGCGATCTACGTGCAGGACTGGTCCTTGATTGGAGGAGGGGCTATGAGGAAATCACTATTTGTGCTGGGGGCGGCGTTCGCGTGTGCCTCAGCCTTGCCGGTTGCGGCGGCGATGACGGTTCAGCCGGACCGCCGGGAGCGACGGGGGCACAGGGTCCTGCAGGCACGCCGGGTGCGCCGGGACCGGCCGGCCCTCCGGGAGCATCCGGTCCTACGGGACCTTCAGGGGAGCCCGCCGTCGTCATTACGCCGGCGACGTCGGCGTCAGAGTTCGCGGCACTTGATCTGGTCGGGACCGTCACGAGCGTGACGATCGCCAGCCCGCCGGTCGTCAACTTCAAGTCTCGCGACGACACAGGGCAACCCGGTCATCGGCTTCGGCAGCACGTCGAAGAGCGCGACCGCCACGGTAGCCAGCTACCCGAACCTCGCGTTCGCGCTGGCCAAGCTGGTTCCCGGATCCGGCGGCACGCCGAGCAAGTGGGTCAGCTACATCGTGACGACGGTGCCGACGAAAAGCACGACCGGCGTGGTCACGCCGTCCGCGCCGACGCGTCCGTCGACCGACAACACCGGCAAGCTGGTCGACAACGGGAACGGGACCTACACGTACACGTTCTACCGCGATGTTCCGGGCATCAAGGCCCAGGTCGATGCGATGACCGTGACCGCACCGAACAACAAGGCCGACCTCGGTGACCTGACGTACAACGCCAACGCGACGCACCGCCTGACGATCCAGATTTCCGGCAACGCGCCGGGTACCGGCACCAACACGGCGAACGGCGTGCAGACCGACGCCCGGCGTGCCGCTGCAGAAGCCGGTCGACGTCATCTACGACTTCGTGCCGGCGACGGGCGCAGCCCCGGCGGCGAGCGCGAACCGGAAGATGGTCGCGAACGCCAACTGCGAGTCCTGCCACAGCACGCTGGGCGGACTTCCAGGAGGGGAACGGCGCCTCTCTCGACTTCCACGGTGGCAGTCGCAACAACGTCGAGTACTGCATGGTCTGCCACACCGACCAGCGCCGCTATGGTCGGACGGAAGCGACGTACAACGCGGCGACGACGGACGTTCTCGGGCAGCACCTACGTGGTCGATGGCCGCACGGTCGGCGACCGCCATGAACTTCATCCACAAGGTCCACGTGGCCACCGTGATGACGAAGACAGGCTACAACTACGGCGGCGTACTGTTCGACAGGCGGCTATTCGCAGGACATTCGCAACTGCGACAAGTGCCACGACTCGACCGGCGCGTCGACCGGCGGGACGCCACTGCCACAGGCCGCGCTGTGGAAGACCGAAGCCGAACCGGCTCGGCGTGCGGCTCCTGCCATGACGGCATCAACTTCGACACCGGTCTGGGACTGACGCTGGCCGACAAGGCAGCCGGGCTGACCTCGTCTACGGGCTTCTTCGGCAAGGCACACCCGGACAACGCAACCGACGGAACCTGCCTGAACTCTTCGTGCCACAACCCGGGCGCCGGTGGCAGATCCGGACCTGGTTCACAAGCCGGTCACGCCGCCGAATCGCGAACGCATTGCACTGCTCGCTCGGCGGCACCAATGCGCAACACCAACGCCGGCATGGATCGCCTCGAACCAGAACCGCCTGCCGGACGGCGCGATCAAGGTCACGTACGACATCGACAGCGTGTCGCTGTCGACGCCGTGCCCGAGCCATCCGGTGCGATGAAGTTCCGCCTGCTGCAGAACGGCGCTCGCGAGGCCCTGCAGGTCCTTCCGCCCGCGGCCGCAATCCGGCCACGGGTCAGCAGGAAATCTGGGCACAACTTCATGGGTGCGCCCAGCGTCGTACTTCGTGTGGGCAGTGCCGCAGGACGGCATCACCAAGCCGGCGGACTTCAACGCCTCGGTCTCGTCGTACCTGCGGAGCCTGTGGAACGGTACCGCCGGTTCCGGAACCGGAACGCGCCGGCGGTACGCTGACAGGTCCTGACGCAAGCGGGTACTACACGGCGACGCTGACGGGCGCAACGGTTGCGTCCCGAGCGACGCCGTGCATGTTCACGGGCGGCCTCGGCTACTCGTACAACGTCAGGATCTACGCTGCCGCTGACGCAGACCAACCTGGCGGCGTATCCGGTCGCGCAATGTCTCGGTGGCGGACTGCCGACCGCTGCACGGCCGCGACATGCCGAACGCGACCGGTGGCCTGATCGTCATCGCCCCGAACATCCAGAAGGTTGCGACCGGCTTCACCGGCCGCCGGGCGATCGTCGAGGACAAGCGCTGCAATGCGTGCCACCAGGAACTCGGCACGTTCACGGAGGACGCGTTCCATGCCGGTCAGCGCAACGACGGCACGACCTGCTCGTGGTGCCACACGCCGAACCGCAACAGCAGTGGCTGGACGGCCGACTCGATCCAGATCATGCACGGCATCCATGGCGCGGACAAACGAACGGTCGACTACAAGTGGCATGCCACTTGCCCGACCACCGCGACGACGATCGATGAGTGCGGAGGCTTCTGGGAAATCGTGTATCCGGGCGTCCTCGCGCGTTGCGAACAGTGCCATGTCCCGGGGTCGTATGACTTCAGCAACAGGCCTCGGCCGACGCGGCCGGACTGGGCAGCGATGGCCTCAACAAGCGTCAGTACCGGTACATTTCCGGGACGATGGCCTCCACGCTGTCCAGGAGCACTCTCACTGTCGCCGTACGTCACGGCAGGCACGAACTACGGCAGCGGGTTCTCGCTACAAGTCGCTACCGGCAGTGACGACGGCGCCTCCGGCTGACTCGACGCTGATCCAGTCGCCGACGGTGGCGGCGTGCGTCGGCTGCCACGACTCGGCGCTGGCGATCAGCCACTTCGAGGCGAACGGTGGCCGGTTCTACCGTGCGCGGACCACTCAATTCGCCACGGCGAGCGATTCGCCCAGCGCGACCGCGACAAGCGAACAGTGCATGGTCTGCCACTCCAGCGGCAGAATCGCCGACACGAAGATGGTGCACAACAAGTAGTCGCGTGACATGGCGGCCGGGTACTCACCGGTCGCTACCACATCGAGCCCGGCGGTGGCAACACTGCCGGGTTTTCTTTTGTGGAGGTAGGTCAAGGCGCCCGGATTCGCCTTCGGGCAGCATCGGTTGCATACTCACGGACGCGCGGAAAACGGGGGCTGGATTGAGTTACAAAAGCGTTGTAGCGGGCTGCTTTGTCACCGTGCTCGTTTCCGGTGCAATGGCGGCAGCGGATTCAACCAAGGTGCAGGCACAGCCTTCTGCGGCTCCGAAGGCTCCCGCGGACGCATCCGCGTCGAAGCCCTCCACAGCGCCATCGGCGCCGTCAGCGCCATCTGCGCAGACACCGGCACAGGTGCCGCCCGCGGCGATGCCACCCGAGCACGGAACCAAGCCCGCAGCCAAGACGCCGGCCGCGCCAGTCAAGAAAGTCGACCTGAACAACGCCAGCCTGGCGGAACTGAAGACGCTGCCGACGGTGAGCGATGAGTACGCGAAGAAGATCATCGCGCACCGTCCCTACAAGAGCAAAGGCGAACTCGTGACCAAGGCCGGCTTGCCCGAGGGCGTGTACCACGCTGTCAAGCACAAGGTCGAACTGCAAAAGCCGCGCAAGGCGGCGCCGACGAAGTGATGGAGTCGTCCATGAAGCGTGCGATCAGGTGGGTGGGGGCGGTGGCCCTCGTACTTGCGGGACTCGCCGGCTGCGGCGGCGGTAACGACGGCGGTGCGCCGGCCACCGGCGGGGGCGCAGCGCCACCACCTCCTCCTCCCAGCGGCCAGCTGGGCGCGGTGCTCAGCGCGGCGGCCGCCATTCCTGCCAACGATACGTCGACCAATTCTTCGTCGGCGTTTTCGGTGCTGCAGGCAGCCGGCGTGCCGGCCGTCGTTGTCCGCGGCGCGCCGGAGGTCAATTTCACGGTGTTTTCCAACGGCGCGGTCAGGCAGGGTCTGCGGCTCACCGACATGAGCTTCGCGATCGCCAAGCTGATCCCCGGGACGAGCGGCAACCCCAACCGCTGGCAGAGCTACGTCTCGCGCATCGAAACGACGACCGGCTCCAACAGCGTCGGCTCCGGGCCGGGTGGCACTCCGGTGCTGGCGCAGGCGCCGCAGGCGACTACCGATCCCAAGCCGGCCGGGCAGGCGAACCAGCTTGTCTACATCCTGAGGGCTACTACACGTACACCTTCAGCACCAACATCACCGATCCGGCCAGCACCATGGGCGTGGTGTTCGAGCCTGGACTGACGCATCGCATCGCGATCCAGCTGAGCTACACGAACGCGGCCGGTCAGGTGATACGCGTCAATCCGTATTACGACGTCACCTTCGATGCGAACGGCAATTCGGTCGCGGTCACGGACCCGGCCAAGACGCAGGTCATCGCGGACGTCAGCTCCTGCAACGCCTGCCACGAGAAGCTGGCGCTGCACGGTGGCGGCCGCGTCGACGTGCAGTACTGCGTGATGTGCCACAACCCCGGCACCACCGATGCCAACAGCGGCAACGTGCTGACGATGTCGACGATGACGCACAAGATCCACGCCGGGCGGTTGCTGTCAGACCCGTCGACCTTGGGCAACTACCCGTACGTCATCTGGGGCTACCAGAGCGTCAAGCACGATTTTTCGAACGTCGGATTCCCGCAGGACCTGCGCAACTGCCGCGTGTGCCACACCGAAGCCAATCCACAGACGCCGCAGGGAGGCTACTGGGCGACGAAGCCGAGCAAGGAAGCGTGCCTGACATGCCACACGAGCGCGCCGGGTACAGCCTTCTATACAAATCACGTCGACTTTGCGCTCGTGATCGTCGGTCCGGGCGGTACGCCCCTTGATATTCCGAACAGCGATTGCGCTGAGTGCCATCGGGTCGGTACCGTCGATTTCGTCCGGACCGCGTGCACTGGAACCAGGCCGAGGAGCACGCGGCGAAGTACAAGGTCAACATCGAGAGCGCGACCTTCGATTCGTCGGCGCGCAAGGTCACCGTGAAGTACTCGGTGTCGGATCCGACCCACGCCAACGCGCTGTGGAACCTTGTCACGCCGGATTGCACCGGATCGGGAGCGACGCTCGCCTGCAGCAGCACGACCCAGTTCGGCAACCTGCGTTTCTATCTCGCCTACCCGAGCATGGTGGGGCAGCCGCTGTCAGTGACCGAGTTCACGTCGTACAACAACGGCGGCAGCGGAGCGAATGCGTACCTGTACAAGGGCACGAACGACGGCAGCAACCGCTACACCGTCGACATTCCGGTTCCGGCGGATACCGCCACTTCAGTCGCCCAGGGCACCGCACGCGTCGTCGGCATCGGGCAGATCATCGAACCCGAGTTGCAGGCGATGGCGGCCCTCGACCCGCGCCCGCCGGTCGTACCGACGACGCTGATCAACGTCGTGGCGCAGAACACCTATGCCGACGTCGTGATCACCGGGGCGATGAATCCGCGGCGCCAAGTCGTCTCGAACGAGAAGTGCAGCGTCTGCCACGCCGCGCTCGGCACGACGACGGGCTCCAACACGGAAGACTATGCCTTCCATGGTGGCGCGCGCCATACCGTCGAGTCCTGCGTGCTCTGTCATGACCAGAACCGCTACTCGTCGACGGTGATGACCAGTGGGCAGCAGTTGAGCGAAAACTACGCGTTCAAGCGCATGATCCACGGCATCCACGGCACGTCGCGGCGCGCCTTCCCGTTCACGCACGGCAACAACGTGATCGGCGCGTTCAACAAGAGCGGCATTCTGACGCTCGACGGCTTGATCGCGGCCAGCAGTTCGTCCAGCGTTTCGGCGCCGGCAGGCACGCTGCTACAGCCCTGGTCGACGGGCGTCGTCGTGCCGGCGGGCACCGCGCTCGGTGCATCGGGCAGCGCCGTGACCAACTACGCCGCCGAAGTGATGTACCCGCAGGTCGGCCTCAACTGCAACGGCTGCCACGTCAACAACTCGTGGCAGAACGATCCGAACCCGGTCGGATCGGTGGTCGCGAAACCGATCGACGCGGCAACGCTCTAAGGCTGGAACCGATCCGCTGGCCTGGCTCGTGATCACGCCGCAGGCGGCGAGCTGCACGGCCTGCCACGACTCGTCGATGGCCATCAGCCACGTGGTCGGCAGTCGGCGGCGCGGCGTTCGGCACCGCAACGCAGGCGCAGTCGTTCCAGATCCAGGAAAGTCTGCGTCGACTGCCATGCGGTCGGCAAGCCGCACGGCGTGGACGTCGTGCACTCAAGAAAGTAGATCAGGCAAGGCTCGGATCAGTCCGGCGGAAGTGTGGTCAGCGCCGGGATGCCATCCGTAGAGGGAATACTGGAGGGGGTTCGAATGCGGATCAGAAGCACGCTGTTGGCAGCCTGTCTCGGCCTGCTCGGCTGGGGTCGGCACGGGCTGGGCGGCAGACCGAAGCCGAGGGGCCGTCGGCCAAGTGCATGATGTGCCACGGTGCCGACCACGAGAAGATGGCCCGTACTCCCCATGCGGTCGCGGCCGACTCCCGCAACGTCGGCTGCATCGGCTGCCACGGTGGCAGTTCCGAGCACGCCGACAATCCGACCGAGAAGAAGCCGGATCAGGTCTTCAAGGGCAAGAATGCGGTGACGGGGGCCGCGGCGAGCGAGGCCTGCCTCGCGTGTCACACGACGGCCAGCACCAAGCAGATGTTGCTGTGGGCCGGCAGTACGCATCCGCAGGCCGGACGTGGCCTGCACCAATTGCCACACGATCCACGTCAACAAGGACAAGCTCTTCAACAAGGCCGAACAGCCGTCGGTGTGCTTCACCTGTCACAAGGACGTCCGCGTCGCCGCCAACAAGCCATGGCGGCACCCGGTGCAGGAAGGCAAGGTCACCTGCTCGGACTGCCACTCGGTGCATGGCTCGGCCGGCCCCAAGCTGGCCAAGCGCGACACCGTCAACATGACCTGCTACACGTGCCACGCCGACAAGCGCGGCCCGTTCGTGCAGAACCACGAGCCGGTGCAGGACAACTGTGCGAGCTGCCACAACCCGCACGGCAGCAACATCAATGCGATGCTGCACTCGCGCGATCCGATCCTCTGCAACCAGTGCCACACGCCGCACACGGCGGGCGGCATGGGTGCTGTCGGCGGGCAGCCCGGGGTGTTCCCGCCGGCGGTGCCACCGCAGACGGTGTCGGCCGTGACGCCTCTGTCCGAGCGGTATCAACACGGTCAATGTCTGGCAGGGCCGCAGCTGCCTGAACTGCCACACGCAGATTCACGGCTCGAACAACCCGGCCAGTCGCGCGCCCGTGCCGGCCAACCTGTTCCGCTGAGCATCGGAGTCCGCCATGACGCAGCAAGCAACCGTCCGCGAGTTCAGCCGCAGCGCGCTGGCGCTGGCCGTCTGCGCCGCCTTCGCCGGCGTGCAGGCGCAGGAGAAGAAGGAAGAGGCCGAAGAGCCCGATCGAGACCGTTGCCTCGATGGAAGCGGGGGTCGCCGGGGTCAGCGGCGACTCGAAGGACCGCGCCTTCTGGGGCCAGTACAACGGCATGCGCTACCAGGATGCGTACGGCATCCTGAATTTCGACTACAGCCGGCTCGACACCTCGACCGGCACCTGGCTCGACGTCACCGGCAGCAACCTCGGGCTGCAGACGCGGGACCTCGGTGTTTTCTGGTCGCGGCAGGGCAACTGGACGCTCGGCGGCAGCTACGACGAGTTGTGGAGCGTCAATCCGTACACAGTGAACAGCGGCGTAGCGGGACTGGGAACGACGACACCCACCGCAACGTATCTGACGGGCGGCGCGGGCTCGGGGTATGACCATGACCCGTCGACCAAGCGGCAGGCCCTCGGGGTGTTCGGATCGAAGTGGCTCGGTCGGAACGTTCCAGCTCGAAGGCAGCGTCAACAGCGAGAAGAAGACCGGCAACCAGTTGTTCGGCATCGGCAACAACTGTCCGTCGACGGCGTCGTCCGGCTGCAGCTTCACGCCTGGCGTCACAGTCCGGTTTCGGCGTCCTCTACACCCCGCTGCCGATCGACTACAACCACACGCAGGTCGAGGCGCGGCTGAACTACGCCGGCTCGAGCCTGCAACTCAGCGGCGGCTACTACGGGTCGTTCTTCTCGAACAACAACGGCGCGCTGACGCCCGGCGTGCCGTCGACACTGAACAACGCGATCGGAGCGCCGTTGCCGGCCGGGCCGGGGGTGCAGTCGTACCTGGGCGCAGTCCGTCGCGCTCATCGCCCGAGAGCCAGTTCAATTACTTCGACCTGACCGGCGCGTACACGTTTTCGCCGATCATCCGCACCAATTTCAAGCTCGCGTACTCGCAGGGCAAGCAGAACCAGGACTTCGCGAGCGCCGGACTGACCGGTGCGCCGGCGGGCGTCGGCAGCCTCGATGGCGAAGTCACCAGCACGCTGGCGCAGGTCCGGGTCGTGGCAAATCCGATCGCCAAGCTGTCGATCACGGCCGAGTACCGCTACCACGAACAACGAGGACAACACGCCCGTCGTGCCTACAACCAGGTCGGCACGACAAGCTTCACCAACCAGAGCGACGTCCCGCGAGATCAACAGCGCCAAGCTCGAGGCGACGCTACCGCTTCCCGTGGGCGGTCCAGGGCCTGGCCGGGGTCGGCTGGACGTCGGTCGACCGTGGCACCTTCACACCGACAGCGTCGTACACCGGTGTCAGCGCGATGCGCGACGAGACCGAGGAGACCACCTGGTGGCTGCAGGTCGGACGCAGCATGACGGAAACAATCAGCGGCTGGATCAAGTACACCGGCAGCAGCCGCGACGGCTCGAACTGGCTGGCGCCAGCAGTCGGCGGTGTCGGCCTGGTCGTCGGCTGAGCGACCCGACGACGCTCGGTCCGAACGCCATCTACATGCCGACGATGGCTGACCGCGATCGCAACGCCATCCGGCTGCTGCTCAACTGGATGGCGACCGACGCGCTGAGCGTGCAATTCGCGATCGACTACGGCCGCGACGACTACAACGCTGCCGACCGAGTATGCGTTGCAGGAGATCGAAGTTCGACCTGTACACGCTCGACGTCAACTACGCACTGTCGGACGTCGTGGAACCTCAACGGCTACCTCTCGACCGGCTCGCAGAAGATCAACCAGGCGCGCCCCGGTGGCTACATCCTCGGCCTTCGACGAAACCTCGTTCAACGCGGGCGTCGGCTTCAATGGCAAGGTGGGCGAGAAAATGCGCCTTGGCGGCTCGCTGTCGTGGGTCAGCAACGAGGACACGTACGCGCAGTCGGTCGGGCCGAGCACCAGCGCCGGCAATGCAGCGTTGCTCGCGGCGTCCGGCGGACTGCCGGAAGTCACATTCCGCCGCATGGACCTGAGGCTCTTCGGCAACGTATGCATTCAGCGAACGGTCGACGATCCGCGCCGACGTCGCCTACCAGCGACTGACCTACAACGACTGGGGCTGGGCGTACGGCGGCACGCCGTTCCTGTACAGCGACAACTCCACCGTGTACCTGCAGCCGGACCAGAACGTCGGTTACATCGGCGTGAGCTACATCTACTACCTGAAGTAGACGGCGCGCATCGCCGGTCACGCGGCGATGCCGGTCCGGCGAGGGTTACTACCGAGGCCGCGCACCGCGCGGCCTTGTCTTTTGACGCACCGCATTCAGCGGGTTGACCTAGCTCCAATCCGGCTGTAACGCAACTTGTAACGCCGGACGCCCTCCCGTACTCTGCGCGCCGCAACAACGAAGTGCGCCAGTCCTTTCAATGATCGAGGCCGTCGACCTGACCTGTGAACGCGGAGAGCGGCTGCTCTTTTCCGGCCTGTCGTTCTCGGCCGAAAACGGCACGCTGCTGCGCATCGCCGGGCCGAACGGCACCGGCAAGACCAGCCTGTTGCGCATCATGTGCGGGCTGCTGGAGCCCACCGCGTGGCGAGATCCGCTGGAAGGGTGGAAACATCCGCAAGCTGCGCGAGGAGTACTGGAAGGACCTCGTCTACATCGGCCACCTGAACGGCGTGAAGGACGACCTGACGGTGCGCGAGAACCTGCGCGTTTCGGTGCGCGTGGCCGGGCGATCAGCGACTGAGGCGCAGCTGGCGCAGGCGCTCGATGCGGTCGGGCTCGCCGGTTTCGAGGACACGATGGCGCGCTTCCTGTCGCAGGGACAGCGCCGCCGCGTGGCACTGGCCCGGCTCTACGTCAGCGAGGCCGTGCCCCTGTGGATCCTGGATGAACCGTTCACCGCGCTCGACGTGCGCGGCGTCGCCCACCTCAGTGCATTGATTGCGCGCCATATCGAAAATGGCGGCACCGTGGTGCTGACGACGCACCAGGAAGTACCGGTGGATGCGGCGCGTCGCAAGCGCGTTGACCTGGGCAGTCCGACTGCCGCGCCCGTTGCCGAGGCCGAGGATGTTGCGTGCTGAACGTCCTCCTCAAGGTGATCCGCCGCGACCTGCTGCTCGCGGCGCGGCAGAAAGCCGACGTCCTCAACACGCTGTTCTTCTTCGTGGTGGTCGTGACGATCGTGCCGCTCGGCATCGGTCCCGAGCCCAACCTGCTGCGGTCGATCGCGCCGGGCGTGGTCTGGGTCGCCGCGTTGCTGGCGGCGATCCTCTCGCTGCCACGGCTGTTCGCCAACGATTTCGCCGATGGCACGCTGGAGCAGATGCTGCTGTCGGCTCGGAGCCCCTGACGCTGATCGTGCTGGGCAAGGCGGCCGCGCACTGGCTGGTCACCGGGTTGCCGCTGACGTTGATGTCGATCGTCTTCGGCGTCGCGTTCGACATCGGCATCGAAGAGACCATCGTGATGATCGTTTCGCTGCTGCTGGGCACGCCGGTTCTGAGCCTGATCGGCGCGGTCGGCGCGGCGCTGACGCTCGGGTTGCGCGGGGGTGGAGTGCTAACATCGCTGCTCGTCCTGCCGCTCTTCATCCCGGTGCTGATCTTCGGGGCCGGCGCGGTAGGTGCAGCGGCATCCGGCGTCGGTTACGCCGCGTATCTCCTCCTGCTGGGGGCCTTCCTGCTGTTCGCTCTGGTGCTGACGCCGTGGCTCGTCGGCATCGCGCTGCGGATCTCGGTGGAGTAGGCGGGCATCTCACTCGCAGGCTGACCAAACGATGACGACAACCACCGCGCCGCGCTTCAACCTCTTCTGGTTCTCCTCGCCGCAGACGTTCTATCCGCTGGCGGGACGGCTGATCCCGTGGTTCATCGCGCTGGCCGTCATCCTGACGCTGATCGGCCTGTACATCAGCTTCGTCGTGGCGCCGACCGACGCGACGCAGGGCGAGAGCTACCGCATCATCTTCATCCACGTGCCGGCGGCGTGGATGTCGATGTTCCTGTACGTGGTGATGGCGTTCTGGGCGGCGATGGGGCTCGCGTTCAACACGCGACTGTCGTCGATGATGGCCACCGCGATCGCGCCGACCGGCGCGCTGATGACCTTCCTCGCACTGTGGACCGGCGCGCTGTGGGGCCGGCCCACCTGGGGCGCCTACTGGGTGTGGGACGCGCGGCTGACGTCGGAACTGATCCTGCTGTTCCTCTACCTCGGCTTCATCGCGCTGCAGGCCGCGATCGACGATCCGGCGCCGTGCCGACAAGGCCGGAGCGGTGCTGGCGATCGTCGGCGTCATCAACGTGCCGATCATCTACTTCTCGGTGAAGTGGTGGAACACGCTGCACCAGGGTGCCTCGGTGAGCGTCAAGGGCTCGTCGATGGCCACGACGATGTTGTGGGGAATGCTCATCATGGCGCTCGCCTTCTGGATGTACTCTATCGCCGCCGTTCTGTACCGGGTGCGCACGATCATCCTCGAACGGGAGAAGCGCGCCGACTGGGTCCGGGAACTTGCAGCGCAAGGGAGACTCAAGTGACCTGGGGAAGCTGGGACGCGTTCTGGTCGATGGGCGGCTACGGCCTCTACGTCTGGGGCTCGTACGCCATGGTCGTGGCCGTGGTCGCGATCGAGATCTGGCAACTGAGAGTCGCGTCGCCGCGCCGCCGATAACGAGGCGAAGCGCGAGAGCGCGCGCGCACGGAGTACTGCATGAAACCGAGACACAAGCGAATCGCATTGATCGTGGGCGGCCTGGCCGGACTCGGCATTGCGGCCGCCCTGGTGCTGTCGGCGTTCCAGGAGAACCTCGTGTTCTTCTACAGCCCGACGCAGGTGGCCAACAAGGAAGTGCCGCAGGGCAAGGCGTTCCGCATCGGCGGCCTGGTCGAGCAGGGCAGCCTCAAGCGCGGCGGCGACGGACTGACGGTGACGTTCAACGTGACCGACACGGCCAAGGTGATCCCGGTGACGTACTCGGGCATCCTTCCGGATCTCTTCAAGGAAGGCAAGGGCGTCGTCGCGCAGGGCCGGCTCGGACCCGACGGAACGTTCCGCGCGCACGAGGTGCTCGCCAAGCACGACGAGAACTACATGCCGCCCGAGGCCGCGCACGCGGTCGAGCAGGCGCACAAGGCACAGAAGACGGTCGTGAAGGTGAGAGTCCGATGATTCCCGAGATTGGCCACTTTGCGCTGATCCTCGCGCTGCTGATCTCGATCGCGCAGGCCGTGCTGCCGATCGCCGGCGCGGCGCGCGGCGACCGCGTCTGGATGTCGGTCGCGCGCCCTGCGGCTCGCGGCACCGCGTTCTTCGTGACGCTCGCGTACCTGTGCCTCGCGGCATCGTTCATCAACAACGACTTCTCGGTGCTGAACGTCGCGACGAACTCGAACTCGCAGTTGCCGCTGCAGTACCGCATCGCCGCCAGCTGGGGCTCGCATGAAGGATCGCTGCTGCTGTGGGTGCTGATGCTGTCGTGGTGGACGTTCGCGGTGGCGACCTTCTCGAAGCACATGCCGGATGACATGTTGTCGCGGGTGATCGGCGTGCAGGGCCTGGTGTCGGTCGGCTTTCTGCTCTTCATGCTGACGACCTCGGATCCGTTCGACCGACTGTTCCCGCCGGCGCCCGATGGCCGCGACCTGAACCCGCTGCTGCAGGACCCGGGCATGGTGTTCCACCCGCCGATGCTCTACATGGGTTACGTCGGCTTCTCGGTGGCGTTCGCCTTCGCGATCGCGGCACTGCTCGGCGGCAAGCTCGATGCGACCTGGGCGCGCTGGTCGCGCCCGTGGACCACGATGGCGTGGTGCTTCCTGACCGTCGGCATCGCGCTGGGCAGCTGGTGGGCGTACTACGAACTCGGCTGGGGCGGCTGGTGGTTCTGGGATCCGGTCGAGAACGCGTCGTTCATGCCGTGGCTGGTCGGCACTGCGCTGATCCACTCGCTCGCGGTCACCGAGAAGCGCGGCAGCTTCAAGAGCTGGACCGTGCTGCTGGCGATCTGCGACGTTTTCGCTGTCGCTGCTCGGCACCTTCCTCGTGCGCTCGGGCGTGCTGACGTCGGTGCACGCGTTTGCGACCGATCCCGAAGCGCGGCGTCTTCATCCTCGGCTTCCTCGTCATCGTCATCGGCTGCTCGCTGGCGCTGTTCGCCTGGCGCGCACCGAAGGTCGGCCTCGGCGGCAAGTTCGACACCGTGTCGCGCGAGTCCTTCCTGCTGATGAACAACGTGCTGCTGGCCGTGGCCTGCGCCTCGGTGCTGCTCGGGCACGCTGTATCCGCTGTTCCTCGACGCGCTCAACCTCGGCAAGATCTCGGTCGGCCCGCCGTACTTCGACGCGGTGTTCGTGCCGATCATGGCGCCGCTGGTGTTCCTGATGGGCATCGGTCCGATCGCCCGCTGGAAGAAGGCCGAGCTGCCCGATCTCGCGGTCGCGGCTCGAAGTGGGCGCTGGGCGTGAGCCTCGCGACCGCACTGATCGTTCCCTTCATCGCGGGTCGCTGGACGCCGATGATCGCGTTCGGCCTGTTCCTCGCGTTCTGGGTCATCGCGTCGGCCGCGGTCGGCATCAAGGAGCGCGTGCGGCACATCAAGGGCGGACTCTGGGCGCGGCTGGCCGGCGCAGGGCCGGGCCTACTGGGGCATGCAGCTCGCGCACCTCGGCGTCGCGGTGTTCATCATCGGCGTCACGCTGGTCAAGGGCTACGAGGTCGAGCGCGACGTGCAGGATGGATATCGGCGACTCGGTCGACGGTCGGACAACTACGCGTTCAAGTTCGAGGGCACGCGCGAAGTCGCAGGGCCCGAACTACAGGGGCGCGCGCGGCACGGTCGAGGTGACGAAGAATGGCAAGTACATCGAGCACCTCTATCCGGAGAAGCGCATCTACAACGTGCAGCAGATGCCGATGACCGAGGCGGCGATCGACTCCGAGCGTGCTCGGCGACCTCTACGTTTCGCTCGGCGAACCGGTGGCCAACGGCGCCTGGAGCGTGCGCGTCTACTCCAAGCCGTTCGTCACCTGGATCTGGGGCGGCTGCGTGCTGATGGCGCTCGGCGGCCTCGTCGGCACTGCTCGATCGTCGCTACCGGTTGCTGGCGCGGCGCGACGACAGCGCGTGCGCGGCCGCCAGGCGAAGGCCTAACGGCGATGCGCAAGGTTCTCATCTACCTGCTGCCGCTGGCGGTCTTCCTCGTCGTGGCGGTGTTCCTGCTGCGCGGGCTGTGGCTCAATCCGCGCGAGGTGCCGTCGCCGTTCATCGACAAGCCGGCGCCGATGTTTTCACTGACGCAGCTGGCGCAGCCGGAGGCGAAGTTCTCGCCGGCCGACATGAAGGGGCAGGTGTGGCTGCTGAACGTCTGGGCCTCGTGGTGCGTGGCCTGCCGCCAGGAGCACCCGCTGCTGGTCGAACTGGCTCGAAGCAGAAGGCCGTGCCGATCGTCGGGCTCAACTACAAGGACAAGCCGGATGCGGCCAAAGGCTGGCTCGCGCAGTGGGGTGATCCCTACGACCTGTCGGTCAAGGACATCGATGGCCGCATCGGCATCGATTACGGCGTCTATGGCGTGCCGGAGACCTTCGTCATCGACAAGAACGGCGTGATCCGCTTCAAGCAGATCGGCCCGATCACCGAGGAGGTCTGGCAGAAGAAGATGCTGCCGCTGCTCGACGAACTGCGGAAGACTGGGGCCGCGGCATCATGAGAAGGACTGCTCGCTTTGCTGCTCCTCGGATGCCTGCCGCTGCTGGCGCGACTGCTTCGACCGAGCCGACGATGCTCGATCCGGTCTGCGCAGAGGCGGCTGGTCGATCTTTCCGCGCAGTTGCGCTGCCTCGTGTGCCAGAACCAGTCGATCGCCGAATCGAACGCCGAACTGGCGGTCGACCTGCGCAACCAGATCAACGAGCAGATCAAGGCCGGCCGCTCCGACAAGGAGATCGTCGACTTCATGGTGACGCGCTACGGCGACTTCGTGCTGTACCGGCCGCCGTTCAAGGCAACGACGGCGCTGCTGTGGATCGGACCGATCGCGCTGCTGCTGCTGGCCGTCTTCGTCTTCTATCGCACGCTGGTCAGCCGCCGCGCGCGCGTCGAGGAACAGTCCGCTCACCGATGCCGAGCGCGCCGAGGCGCAACGCCTGCTTGCTTCCACCGGCACCAGCAACAAGAACCCATCGTGACTGCCTTCATTGCCATCGCCACCGTCATGGTGGTCATTGCCCTCGCGTGGCTGCTGTGGCCGCTGCTGCGCGCCGGTCGCCGTGCCACTGTCGAGCGCCATGTCGCCAACGCCACGATCTATCGCGATCAGTTCGCCGATCTCGATGCGGACCTCCGCGCGGCACGATCTCCGAGGCGCAGTACGCCGAGGCGCAAAGCCGAACTCGAGCGGCGCCTGCTGGACGAAGGCGCGCGCCGAGGCGGCCGCCGAGCACCGGTGCGCCAGTGACCGCGAGCCGGACGCACGGCGGTCGTGGTCGCGCTGGCGGTGCCGCTGCTCGCGGGACTGCTGTACTGGAAGCTCGGCGCGCCGGATGCCTTCTCGCCGATGGCCACTCGCGGTCGACGCCGCGCACCAGCTGACGGCCGGGCAGGTCGAGGAGATGGTGCAGCAGCTGGCCGCCAAGCTGGAGAAGGAGCCGGACAACGTCGAAGGCTGGGTGCATCCTCGCGCGCACCTACTACACGATGCGCAAGTTCCCGGAGGCGGCGGCCGCGTACGAAAAGCTGAACAAGCTCGTGCCCAACGAGCCCGACCTGCTGGCCGACTACGCCGACGCGCTCGCGATGAGCCAGGGGCGCGACCTCGAGCGGCAAGCCGATGCGAACTGGTGCAGGCGGCGCTGAAGGTCGATCCGACGCACTGGAAGGCGCTGGCGATGGCCGGCACCGCCGCGTTCGATCGCAAGGACTACAAGGGTGCGGTCGATTACTGGGAGACGCCTGCGGTCGTCGCAGCCCGCGGACTCCCCGATCGCGCAGTCGATCGCCGCCAGCATCAACGAGGCGCGCAAGCTCGGCGGCATGCCGCCGGCGGCGGCCGTTGCTGCTGCGCCCCAGAAGGCTGCACGGCGACAGGCCATCGCAATGTCGCGGCTGCCGGCAGCAGCTCGCGAGGCAGACGCAAGGGCGCTGCGGCGCCGACCGGCACGACCGTGGGCGGCACCGTGAACCTGTCCGATGCGATCAAGGCCAAGGTGGCGCCGACCGACACCGTGTTCATCTTCGCGCGTCGCGGCCGAAGGCTCGCGCATGCCGCTCGCGCTGACGCAGGTGAAGGTCTCGGAGCTGCCGGCGAAGTTCACGCTCGACGACACGATGGCGATGTCGAAGGACATGAAGCTGTCGTCGGTGCCATCGGTCGATCGTCGGCGCGCGCGTGTCCAAGTCCGGCACGGCCGATGCCGTCCAGCGGCGATCTCGAAGGACTCTCCAAGCCGGTCGCGCGTCGGCGCGAAGGACGTGGCGGTCACGATCGATCGCGTCCTTCCCTGATCAGCTACGCGCGCCGCTACCTCCGTCGAGGTATCCCGGCTGGACGTCCCGCGCGCTTGATGGCAGTCAATCGCCCGGGTAAACCCGCTTGTACCTTCGAGCCCGATTCGTTCCAAGTCGATTCGGGGGAAACATGGGGAAGAAAACGACGGTCCTGCGACTACTGCAGGGAGCGGCATTGGCAACGCTCCTGCTCACGCCGCGGCGTGGGCACAGCAGGCTGCGGCGCACCAAGGCTGCGCCGCCAGCAAAGGCCGCACCGGCCGCGGCCAAGCCGACGAAGTTCGATGCCTCGGGCTGCTTCGGCTGCCACGCACCGATCAAGGAGTTCCACGACTCCGGCAAGCACAAGGGACTGGCGTGCACGTCGTGCCATAGCGGTATCGAGAATCACCTCGGCAATCCGTCGACGCGCCCGACGACGTCGACCGATCCGGCCACCTGCGGCGGCTGCCACAAGAACCAGTTCGACACCGCCTACCAGATGGACTGGCAGCGCACCGGTCGCTTCGAGAAGAAGCAGATGACCGGGCCGTCGCCCAATCCGGCGTTCGATCTGCTGATGACGCCGCACGGCTTCACGCGCGAGCACAACCTGCCGCGCTCGCATGCTTTCATGGTGCTCGACCAGTTCGTCGTCGACCGCGGCTTCGGCGGACGCTTCTCCGCCGAAGGACAGCTGGCGCTATCTGGCCAAGCCCGGCGGCAACTTCAAGGTCTGGGACGTCATCCAGGACAACTATCCCGGACAACACCGACCAGAAGCCGTTCAAGCCTGGCACGGCAGCCGCGGCCAACCCGGTGTGCATTTCGTGCAAGACGCAGGACCACATCCTCGACTGGGCGTACATGGGCGACCCGGTGCCCGGTGCCAAGTGGAGCCGCTCGTCGAAGGTGGTCGAGTTCGTGAAGTCGGTGAACCACGCCAACAACTGCATCTTCTGCCACGACCCGCATGCGGCCAAGCCGCGCGTCGTGCGCGATGCGCTGATCCAGGCGCTGACGCGCAAGGACTTCCCGACGCTGTACTCGGAGGATCCGAACAAGACCAAGTTCGAGGTCAAGGACATGGGCGTGCGCGGCTTCAACCGCAAGATCGCGATGCTGGAGAAGCTACGACAGCAAGCTGCAGTGCGCGCAGTGCCACGTCGAGTACAACTGCAACCCGGGTATCGACCCGAAGACCGGCGCAGCGATCGGCATGGCCGACCAGCGCACCAACGTGTTCCCGCTGGTCGATGTCACCAACATCACGAAGTTCTATGACAGCATCAACTTCCGCGACTTCCGTCACTTCCAGACCGGCGCGCTGCTGACGAAGATGCAGCACCCGGACGCCGAGGTGTTCTGGAACTCGAAGCACGACAAGGCCGGTGTGCAGTGCGCGTCGTGCCACATGCCGAAGGTCACGGATCCGAAGACCAAGAAGACCTTCACGTCGCACTGGCAGACGAATCCGAAGCACTACATCAAGGAGACCTGCCTGACCTGCCACACGGACTGGAAGCGAGGAGCAGGCCAAGTACGTGATGGAGTCGATGGCCTCGCACTATGCGGGCAAGGTGCGGCACGCCGAGTTCTGGCTGACGCAGCTGATCAATACCTTCGGCGAAGTGCAGGGCGCCGGACTGGACGACGCGACGCTGAACTCGGCGCGCGCCAAGCACACCGAGGCGCATGCGAACTGGGAATGGTGGACGGCGTCCAATGGCTCGGCCTTCCACAACCTGGACCAGGCCAAGGAGTCGCTGGCGAAGTCGGCCGCAGCCTCGCAGGAGGGGATCAAGATCCTGCGTGATGCGGTCGTGGCCAAGCGCAAGGCGGTGGCCTCTGCGCCCGCGCCGTCAGCCGCCGCTGCGCCTGCTGCAGCGCCGCCGGCGCCGGCGAAGTAAGGAACCTGCCACTCCAAGGGGCGGAGGCGACTCCGCCCTTTTTGTTGGCGGCTGTCGGACCGCGTCCGGTTCCTGGCAGCTCGATAATCCGCGACGTGACTTCCACTTCGATGGTGTTCTGGGGCATAGCACTGCTGCTGACCGCTGCAGCGCTCGGGTTCGTGCTGCATGGCCTGCTCCGTGGTGGCGGCCCTCGCCGCACTGCTGTGACTTGGGTGCTTGCAGCCGCCGTGCCGCTCGCGGCGGCGGCCCTGTACTACGCCTTCGGCACGCCGCAGGCCGTGGACACTGCTTCGGAACTCGGGCCGGATATCGCTCCGACGACCGCGGCGGATTACGTCACACGCCTGGAAGCCCACCTGAAGCGCCAGCCGCGCGACGCCCGCGGCTGGGTGCTTCTCGGCCGCGCGCATGCCGAAGCCGGCCGTTTCGACGCCGCCGCCGCTGCATTTGTGCAAGCGATCGCGGTTTCGCCCGACAAGGTGGCCAGGGATCCGGCGGTCCTCTGCGAGTACGCCGACGTGCTGGCGATGCAGCAGGGCGGTCGACTGAGCGGCAAACCACTGCAACTGGTCACGCGGGCGCTCGAACTCAACAGCCGACATCCGATGGCGCTGGAGATGGCCGGCAGCGCGGCCTACGAAGAGGGCCGTTATGAACAGGCGGCCCGCTACTGGGGCGAACTGCTGCCGCAGCTGCGACCGGGCACGCGTCGTCACACCGAACTGACGGCAGCAATAGAACGCGCTCGGCTACAGGCGCAATCCTCGCCGCAGCGCTAGGCGTCGATTCCGGCATTTTTGGGAGCGTCCGTCTTGCGATCGGGTGCCCTGCGCGTCGATCATCGACTTTCCTGACTGTCTTGCCTACAGTGACGCGTCGTCGAAGGCGATTTCGACCTGGCCTCAGCCGTCGGACCGGCGAGTGCCCGGACACCGGACGACAAGACTGACCAACGATGCCGCGATCAAGGAAGAACGCAAGTGCCGATGCAGGTTCCCTGAGCTCGCGGTCGAGCCGTTCGGGACACAACTCGTTGTCGCGCGCATCGCTCGAGCGGTTGGTCGATGCCGGACTGCGCCTGCACGAGGAGCGCAGCGTCCCGGAACTGCACCGACTCCTGATCAAGGAGGCTCGCGCCCTCTGCGGCGCTCGCCGCGTGCTCCTGGTGCTGGACACGCCCGTGGGCTTTGAAGTCGCGGACTCGCTGCTGCCGAAGGGAGAGGGCGACGCCGAGCTGCTGCATGCCATCGCCCCCTGGCTCGAAGAAGCGCGCCGCAGCCGAGCCGCCGCCCTTCGGCATGGACCCGAAGGTGCCAGGGAACGCGACCAGCGCAGCTGCCTGGTCGCGCCCCTGGTGGCAGGCAAAGAGCTGCTGGGCTTTCTCTACGCCGACATCGAAGGCCCACGCGGGCGCTTCAACGACGCTGACCGTGACTTGCTTGCAATGCTGGCGTCGCAGGCTGCCGTGGCACTGGGCAATACGCGCATCATTGACGGGCTTGAGCGCAAGGTGGCCGGGCACACTGCCGAGCTGGCGCTGATCAACAGCGTGCAGGAGGGCATCGCCGCTGAGCTGAACTACCAGGCCATCGTCGATCTCGTGGGCGACAAGCTGCGCGCACTGTTCGGCACCGGCAACCTCGGCATCACCTCGGTCGACGAGCCTGCCGGCCGATTGCAGATGTTGTACGCCTACGAGCATGGCGTGCGCCTGCAACGGCAGCGGTCGACCTCGCGCGGCGGCCGCCGGGAGGCGCTGGTTCGACGCCATGAAGGCACGTCAGGCGGTCGTGTGGAAAAGCCGCGACGATTACAGGGCGTGGGAACTGTTCGTCGCGCCGGGCACCGACATGAGCCGTTCCGGCGTCGCCGTTCCGATCTTCGCCGGCGAGCGCCTGTTCGGCTCCATTGCGCTGGAGAACCACGAACGCGACGCAGCGTACGACGACGCCGACGTGCGGCTGCTGTCCACCGTGGCGGCCGGCATGGGTGTAGCACTGGAGAACGCGCGCCTGCTGGAGGAAACCCAGCGTCGCGCGCGCGAAGCGTCGGCACTGTCTGACGTCGGCCGGGACCTGTCCTCGACGCTGGACCTGAGTACGGTGCTGGACAGCATTGCCGCCCATGCCAAGGAACTGCTTGCGGCGGACAACAGCGCCATCTTCCTGCCGGATGCGGGTGGCAGCTCGTTTCGAGCCATCGTCGCGCTGGGTGATAACGCTGAAAAGGTCAAGGCGACACTCATTGAGCCGGGCCGCGGCATCATCGGCGGTCTGCTGCAGACCGGTCGACCGGAATTCATCAACCGGACCGCGAGTGATCCGCGCGCCGTGCAGGTTTCCGGCATCGAGCGCGGCGAAGACGAACGCCTGCTGGTGGTGCCGCTGCTGGCGGTCGATCAGGTCGTGGGCGCGATGGCCGTCTGGCGGATGGGCGGCAAGCCCGTTCGAAGTCCGCGAGCTGGAGTTTCTCGTGGGATTGTCGCGGCAGGCGACGATCGCGCTGCAAAACGCGCGGCTGTTCAACGAGACCAAGGAAGCGCTGGAGCGGCAGACCGCGACCGCCGAAGTGCTCCAGGTGATCAGCAGTTCGGTGGAAGACACGCAGCCGGTGTTCGAGAAGATCCTCGACAGCTGCGAGAAGCTTATTCGGCACTCGAACATCTTGGCATTGTGGTCGTACACGACGATGGCTTGGTGCACCCGGCCGCGATCCGCGGCTCCATCGTGCAGACGATGACCCGCACTCTCCCGATGCCGGTGGAGAAGAGCACCACCGGGCGAGCGATGCGTGAGCGCCACATCGTGCAGATCCGCGACGCACAGGAACATCGCCGCGTCCAGCGCGTGGGCGCGCGAGACCGTCGAGCAAGTCGGCGACTTTTCGGCGGCATGGGTACCGATGCTGTGGGACGATCGCGGCGTCGGATCGATCATGGTGGTGCGCCAGCCTCCGCAGTCCCTTCTCCGAGAAGGACGAGGCCCTGCTCCGGACCTTTGCCGACCAGGCCGTGATCGCGATCCAGAACGCGCGCCTGTTCAACGAGACCAAAGAAGCGCTGGAACGGCAGACGGCGATGGCGGCGGTGCTGAGCGTCCTGGGCACCTCCATGACGGACACCCAGCCGGTGTTCGACGCCATCATCAACAATTGCAGCAACCTCTTCCATGACAGCCGCGTTGTGCTTTTTCTGGCTGAGGGAGAAGAGTTTCGCGCCCATGCAAGCAACGGCACGTTGACCGGCAAAGCGCGTCCGATCAATCGCGAGAGTGCCGTCGGGGCCTGCATCGCGGACAGGCACATGATCCATCTGCCGAATCTGGAGCAGGGCGCGGAGCAATACCCCGGCGTGCGCCAGATGGGACTGAAGGACGGTTTCCTTTCGGGACTCTATGCGCCGCTTCTGCGTGGCGGCCAGGCGATCGGGGCGCTCGTTGTCCTGCGCCGCGAACTGGGCGCCTTCGACGACAAGGACATAAGCCTGCTAGCGACCTTTACCGATCAGGCCGTCATCGCGATCGAGAACGTGCGCCTGTTCAACGAAACCGAGGAGGCGCTGGAGCGGCAAACCGCGACGGCCGACATCCTGCGTGTCATCAGCGCCTCTGTCACTGACACGCGCCCGGTCTTCGACGCGATCGTGCAGAGCTGCCGCAAGCTGTTCGCCGGCAGGGCGGTCGCCCTGGTCATGCCTAGGGGCGACATGATCGAATCGGTGGCCTACGCCAGCGACAACCCGGGCGATGACGCCGGCAATATCCTGACAGCCTGGCCGCTGGATCACGGCAGCGGGGCCGGCACCTGCATCCTCGAATCTCGCGTGGTCGCCGTCGCCGACACGACCGAGGGGGCGAAGCAGTTTCCTCGCATGCCCCAGCTGGCGACGGCACTGGGCTACCGCTCATGCCTGTTCATTCCACTGCTGCGGGAAGGCCGCGCGATCGGCTGCCTCACGATCCTGCGTGCCGTCACCGGTGTGTTCGACGACCAGGAAGTCGGCCTGGCGCAAACCTTCGCCGACCAGGCCGTGATCGCGATCGAGAACGCGAGGCTGTTCAACGAGACGAAGGAGGCGCTGGAGCAGCAGCGGGCGTCGGCTGAAGTTCTCAGTGTCATCAGCAGCTCCGTCGAGGACACGGCGCCCGTCTTTGATCGAATTCTCGCAAGTTGCGGACACCTGTTCGGCGGCATGCACATGGGAATCAACCTCGTCGGTGAGGGGACGATTGTCCTGGGTGCGTATGCAGGTCCCAATCGAAAGGCCTTCGAGGGCATTTACCCCCTGCCGCTGAGCCTGGAGTCTGGCTCCGGTGCGGCGATCCTCGAGCGCCGCACCATGCACTATGGCGATGTCGAGTCCGGCACTGACGTGCCCGCTCAAGTGAAACGCGGCTGCGCGATCATCGGAATCAAATCGATCGTCTTCGCGCCGATGGTATGGGAGGGGCGAGGTATCGGCGCCGTCTTCGTCGGAAGGGAAATTCTGCAACCCTTCGCCAAGAAGGAGATCGAGCTGCTACGGACGTTCGCCGACCAGGCGGTGATTGCAATCCAGAACGCGCGGCTATTCAACGAAACGAAGGAGGCACTGGAGCAGCAGACCGCCACCGCCGAGGTGCTCCAGGTCATCAGCGGGTCGATGGCCGATCCGCAGCCGGTATTCGACAAGATTCTGGACAGCTGCAAGCATCTGTTCGGCAGCGACGACACGGCTGTGCTCCTTGTCGACGAGCAGGACCAGGTTCACCTCGGCGCGTATGTCGGCAAGGCACGCGACGCGGTGTCCGCTACCTTTCCGGCGCCGCTGGCGAAATCTCCGGCGGGTCGCGCGATACGCGAGCGGCGGGTGGCCCACTATCCCGACGTTGCCAACGATCCGGGAGTCACCCGCGCTGTGCGCAACGTTGCAAAGCTGGCGGGCTACAAGGCGATGGCCTATGCGCCGATGCTGTGGAACGAACGCGGCATTGGCGCGATCGGTGTATCGCGCGCCATCGGCGGCTTCAGTGCAAAGGAACTCGCGTTGCTGCAGACCTTTGCCGACCAGGCGGCGATCGCGATCCAGAACGCGCGCCTGTTCAACGAGACCAAGGAGGCGTTGGAGCGCCAGACAGCGACAGGAGAGATTCTTGCGTCAATGAGCGGGTCGATGACCGACACCCAGCCGGTGTTCGACGCGATCGCGCGCAACCTGTTGCGGCTGTTCGGGACCGAATTTGCAATGGTTGCGTTGGCACGCGACGGAAGGGTGGAAGTCGCAGGAATTCAGGGGGCACCGGGCTTCGAGAAGCTGGCGGCGAGCTATCCACTTCCGCTCGACCAGTCAACCCACGTGGGCAGCACGATTCTCGCAGGCGAGGTTTCGCAACTCGTACCGATCGTCGGCAATCCGGCCGCGCCACCGCGGACCGAGCAGTTCGCGCGCGACTTCGGGTTCAACGCCCAGATCGCGGCGCCTATGGTCCGGGAGGGCAAGGTCATCGGCGCCCTCGTCACTGCGAAACGAGATGCCGTGCCCTTCGACGACAAGCAGGTCGCTCTCATCATGTCGTTCGCTGACCAGGCTGTGATCGCGGTCGAGAACGTCCGCCTGTTTAACGAGACGCAGGAAGCGCTGGAGCGGCAGACCGCTACTGCCGAGGTTCTGCGAGTGATCAGCGGTTCCGTCGCCGACGCCAGGCCGGTATTCGAGAAGATCATGGACAGCTGCAAACGGCTGATACCTTGCGACGGCGGGGCCGTCCTGGTGGTCGATGACCAGCAGCAGGTCGAGGTCGGCGCGGTTCACGGCGACAGCGACGGTATGTTCGCGCGTGGCTACCCGCGCCCGATCGAGCGGACGGTGCTGGGGCTGGCGTTCGATTCGCGTCGGCCCCTGTATTACCCCGAAGCGCGGACCGCCGAAGGCGTACCCGAACTCGCTCGGCGCTTCGCAACTAAGGCCGGCTTCGACTCGCTGTTGATCGCACCCATGATCTGGGAGGGCCGGCGCATCGGCAGCATTTCGATCGCCCGGCAGGCCGCCTTCGCGTTCTCGGAAAAGGACATCGACCTGCTGCAGTCCTTCGCCGACCAGGGCGTGATCGCGATTCAGAACGCACGATTGTTCAGAGAGACGAACGAGGCGCTGAAGCGGCAGACGGCATCGGCCGAAATCCTCAGTGTGATCAGCAGTTCGGTGGCGGACGCGGCGCCGGTGTTCGAGAAGATCCTGGAAAGCTGCAGGAAGCTCTTTGCAGGCAGTGCAAACGGGATACTGTTGATCGACGAGCACGGCGGTGCGCGCATCGCTGCGCACGACGGCCCGGAGCGAGAGCGGGTGACCGAGTTGGTCGCGGCGGGATTCGCCGACGGACTAGTCCAGGTGGAAGCGCTGCAGAACCGCCAACCGCTGCATTTTGTCGATGCCCTCTCCGAGGAAGCTCGCGGTCCGGTGGGGCGCATTGCGAAGCGGCTTGGCATCGGGTCCTACTCGCAGGTAGCAGCGCCGATGATGTGGCAGGACCGCCCGGTCGGCTGGCTGTATGGGATACGCCAGCCCGCCACCGGCTTCAGCGAGGTCGAGATCGCGCAGATGAAGACCTTCGCCGATCAGGCGGTGATCGCAATCCAGAACGCGCGGATGTTCAACGAGACTCAGGAGTCGCTCGCGCGGCAGACGGCCACGTCCGATGTGCTGCAGGTGATCAGCGAATCACCCACCGACGTGCAGCCGGTGTTCGAAATCATTGCGGAGCGCGCGGCGGCGTTGACGGCCGCCCGCTACTGCCTGGTCACGCGGCTCGACGGCGATCAGTTGCACCTGGTCAGCCTGCACGGGGTGAACGCTGCCGGCACGTCAGCGCTGCGCGCTGCCTGGCCCCAGAACTTGATGACGAGCACCGCGATTTCTGCGCGCGCGATACGCCAGCGCGGCGTGGTCAACGTGGCCGACCTTCTTGCGTTGTCCGACGAGGAGTACGCGCCGGAGATGAAACAGGCCTGCGAACTGGCCGGTTTCCGCAGCGGTCTTGCCGTGCCGATGATGCGAGACCAGCAGGTGATCGGCGCGATCACGGTCAACCGCGCCGAGACGGGCCTGTACGCCGCCAAGGAAGTGGCGCTGCTGCAGACCTTCGCCCGTCAGGCCGTCGTGGCCGTTGAAAACGTGCGCCTGTTCAACGAGACCAAGGAAGCACTGGAACGGCAGACGGCTTCTGCCGAGATCCTGCGCGTGATCAGCAGTTCGGTGGCCGACGCGAGCCCGGTGTTCGACAAGATCCTCGAAAGCGCCGCACGGCTGACCGGTTCGGACTTCGGCATCGTCATGCGCTACGACGCCGGCCAGTACAGCGCGGTCGCGACGACGCTGGTGCCGGATCCCGCGTTCCAGACGTTCATGCGCGCGCCACGGCAGTGGGGCCCGACCACCGGGCTGGGCCGGATTGCGGCGACGCTGAAGCCGGTAAACATTCCGGATCTGCTCGACTATGAGGCCTACCGGCTGGGCGACCCCAACGCCGTGGCTGCAGTGAAACTGGGCACCGTGCGCTCCTGGCTCGGAGTGCCGATGCTGCGTCACGGCGAACTGATCGGCGCGATCCTCGTGTACCGCAAGGAGCTGAAGCCCTTCGACGATCGCCAGACCGCCCTGCTGCAGACCTTCGCCGACCAGGCCGTCATCGCGATCGAGAACGCGCGTCTGTTCAACGAAACCAAGGAGGCGCTCGCACGGCAGACCGCCACTGCCGAGGTGCTGCAAGTCATCAGCAGTTCGGTCTCCGATACTGCGCCGGTATTCAACAAGATCCTCGACAGTTGCCGCCATCTGTTCTCCAGCACGCAGGTTGGCATCCTGTTGGCCGGCGATGATGGCCAGGTGCATGTCGGCGCCTGGCGGGGCTCCGCCGAGGAGGCCATGAAGATTGCCTTTCCGCGGCCGTTGAAGGGCTCCATCACGGCGCAGGTGATTCGAGAACGCCGTACTGTGCACATCGCCGATGTGGCTGCAATGCCGAACCCACCACTTGCCATGGGGCGAGTTGTTGCGTTGAGCGGCAACTGCTCAGTAGCCTTTGCGCCAATGCTCTGGGAGGACGAAGGCGTCGGATCGATCTGCATCATGCGGCAGCCGCCGAGTCCGTTCACCGAGAACGAACTTGCACTGCTGAAGACTTTCGCCGACCAGGCGGTGATCGCGATCCAGAACGCGCGGCTCTTCAAGCAGACCCAGGAGGCGCGCGCCGCGGCCGAGGCGGCCAACGAGGCGAAGAGTTCCTTCCTGGCGACCATGAGCCACGAGATCCGCACACCGATGAACGCGGTGATCGGCATGAGCGGCCTGCTGCTCGACACGTCGCTCAATGATGAGCAGCGCGACTACGCGGCGACGATCCGCGATTCCGGCGACACGCTGCTCACGATCATCAACGACATCCTCGACTTCTCGAAGATCGAGGCCGGAAAGCATGGACATCGAGGCGCATGCCGTTCGACCTGCGCGAGTGCGTCGAATCGGCGCTCGACCTGGTGGCGCCGCGCGCGATCGAGAAGCACCTCGAGACGGCCTACTTCTTCGAAGGCGACGTGCCGGCCGCGATACGCGGCGACGTGACGCGGCTGCGACAGATCCTGCTGAACCTGCTGGCGAATGCGGTCAAGTTCACCGAGGCAGGCGAGGTGGTGCTGACGGTCAGCGCGGGCTTGGTGACCGATGGTGCCGTCGAACTGACATTTGCCGTGCCGCGACACCGGCATCGGGCTCACGGCGGAAGGCATGGGGCGGCTCTTCCAGTCGTTCTCGCAGGCCGACTCGTCGACCACGCGCAAGTACGGTGGCACCGGACTGGGGCTGGCGATCAGCCGGCGGCTCGCCGAATTGATGGGCGGAAGGATGTGGGCGGAAAGTGCTGGCCCCGGGCAAGGTTCGACGTTCTGCTTCACGGTGCACGCACCAGTCGCCGAACTGCCGCCCGCACGCCATCGCGACTTCGTCGGAGCGCAGCCGGAACTGACGGGGCGCCGCGTGCTGGTCGTCGACGACAACGCCACCAATCGCCGTGTGCTGAGTCTGCAAACGGCCAAGTGGGGGATGGAGGTGCGCGAGACGGAGTCGCCCGCCGCCGCGCTGCGCGGGCTGGAGGCCGGCGAGACCTACGACCTCGCGATCCTCGACATGCACATGCCGGAGATGGACGGCATCGAACTCGCGCAGAAGGTGCGACAGCGGCATCCGGGGCTGCCTCTGGTGCTGTTCAGCTCGCTCGGAAGACGCGAAGTGGGCGACGGCGAAGGCCTGTTCAATGCGTACTTGGCGAAGCCGGTGCGGCAGTCGCAGCTGTTCGACACGCTGGTCAGCCTGCTCGCACACAGCGCTGCACCGCGAGGAGTTGCCGCGTCGGCCGCGGCGAAGCCGAAGATCGACACCGACATGGCCGTGCGCCACCCGCTGCGCATACTTGTCGCCGAAGACAACGTGGTGAACCAGAAGCTCGCGCTGCGCATCCTGCAGCAGATGGGCTACCGCGCCGATCTCGCCTCCAACGGCCTTGAGGCCATCGAGTCGGTCGAGCGCCAGCCCTATGACGTGGTGCTGATGGACGTGCAGATGCCGGAGATGGATGGGCTCGAGGCCTCGCGACGCATCACCGCGAAGTGGCCGGCCGATGCGCGCCCACGCATTGTCGCGATGACCGCCAACGCGATGGCGGGCGACCGCGAGATGTGCATCGCCGCCGGCATGGACGACTACATCACGAAGCCGATCCGCGTCGACCAGCTGGTCGAGGCGCTCAACCACGTGTCGGCACGCAAGGGGATCTGACATGACGTCGCCCGCAATCGACCTTGCCCGCTATGCCGAGCTGCAGGACACGGCAGGGGCCGACTTCGTCCTGGAACTCGTCGGCACGTTCCTGCAGGAAGCACCGGGGATGCTGGCCGAACTGCGTGCCGCCCGCGCTGCCGCGGACGCCGACCGTTTCCGGCGTGCGGCGCACTCGCTCAAGTCGAACAGCCACACCTTCGGCGCACTGGCGCTTGGCGCGCTTGCACGCGAGCTGGAACTGACCGGCATGAACGCCGATGCCGCGCAGGATGCCGCGCGCCTTGACGTGCTCGAGGCCGAGTACGCGCGCGCCGCGGCGGCGCTGAAGGCCATGCGCAATGGCTGATCACGGCGCACGACTGCTGATCGTCGACGACAACAAGGTCAACCGGCTGCTGCTCGCGCGCACGCTGGAGCTGCAGGGGCACAGTGTGGCCCTCGCGGAAAACGGTCGCGTGGCGCTGGAGATGCTGCGGCGCGAGCCCTTCGACCTGCTGTTGCTGGACATCGAGATGCCCGAGATGGACGGGCTGCAGGTCATGGAGCAGCTGAAGTCGGATCTCCAGCTGCGCGACGTGCCGGTCATCGTGACCTCGGCGATCGAGGGACTCGACAACGTCGTGCGCTGTATCGAGCTGGGCGCCGAGGATTACCTGCACAAGCCGGTCAATCCGGTGCTGCTGACGGCGCGCCTTGGTGCCAGCCTTGAGAAAAAGCGCCTGCGCGACCAGCAGAAGGAACTGGTGCGCCGTTTTGCGACGCGCGAAGTCGCGCAGGACCTTGATGCCTCGGGCTTCGCGCTCGGTGGACATCGCGTGCAGGCGACTGCGATGTTCTCCGACATCCGTGGCTTCACGGCGATGGCCGAGCAGTTGCCTCCGGAAGAGACGATTGAACTGCTGAACACTTACTACACGCTGATGTTCGACGCGATCTGCGGCCAGGGCGGCGTCGTCAACCAGATGGCGGGCGACGGACTGATGGCGATCTTCGGTGCGCCGTTGCCGCTGGCCGACCCGTGCGGCTGCGCGGTCAAGGCTGCACTCGACATGATCGAGTTGATCGAGCTTTACAACCGGGAACCCGATCGCGCCGGGAAGCCTGCGATCGAAATCGGTATCGGAATCGCTTCGGGAGACCTGATTGCTGGCTATACGGGCACGCAGCAGCGTGCGACCTACACCTGCGTCGGTGACGCCGGTGAACGTGGCGGCCCGACTTGAAGCGCAAACGAAGGTCGTGGGCCACGCGGTCCTGGTCGACGGCGCTACACGAAGTGGACTTGCTCAGAGGTGCCGGTTCGAGCCCCTGGGCGCGCTGTCGCTCAAGGGCAAAGGCCAGGCAGTCGAAGTGTTCGCGGTGCAGCTCGGCCAGAAGGTTGTATAGCCGCCGGGCCCCCGGTCACCCCTAGGAACGGCGACCGGGTCAGGTCTGTTGCGATTCCACAACTCGGGTTCAACTCATTTCGCTGGCGCTGGCTATTGAGCGAGGTCACGTCGCCCTTGCCGGCCACCATCGGCTACCACTGCCGGAGCGGTTGCCTCCACGGAACGCAACTGCGTCGAACTCGGCACCGCCGTCGCACGGGCGAGGAGGCGGGCAGCGTTTCGTCCGGTGGAGAGTCGGTAGAGGATCGGGCCTACTCGGAAGCTGAGCGTTGGGGTAGTAGCCGATACGCCCTTGTGGGTAATGGACAAAGTGCCGCCCCGCCCCGAAGCTCGCCGGCCATGTGTGCTGCTGGGGTGCGACGACATTGAAAGCCCGCCTGACGATTCGAGCGGCCCGTCTCTTGGTGCAGGGCTCACGCGTTTGAACTGGCGCAGCGCAGGACCGGGCGTTTTCGATGCCGTGGTGCCTTCGTCGGCCGCCGCGATCCAGCGCTGTGCGCAGCCGATGTTGCCTGGCGGCAACGGTGCCTGCCATACACCCCCGAGTACGAAGGTTCGTTGCGCAGACCGACTCGCCGGGACGCAACGCGAGCGTATGTTCTTTTGGATGATTGTTGGATGCCAGTCCTGGCTCGACATTTTGGGGAGGAGAAGATGAAAGCTTTGTTTGCGGTGCGTCCGATCGCCGCAGCGATTTGTGCGGCGGCTCTGTTGCCGCTGCCGTCAATGGCCACTGACGGTTACTTCGCTCATGGCTACGGCATGCGCGCGAAGGGCATGGGCGGCGCGAGCTACGGGCTCGCGTTTGACGCCTTCGGCGGGGCGAATAATCCGGCCAGCATGGCGTTTGTCGGCACGCGCGTCGACGTTGGCATCGACTGGTTCAGCCCGCAGCGCAGTGCATCGCGCAGTGGCGCGGCGCCGGGACTCAATGGATCGGCGGACAGCGACAGCACGAACTTCTTCATTCCGGAGTTCGGCTACAACTACGCGTTCCGTCCCGACCTCGCTTTCGGGGTGACGGTGTACGGCAACGGTGGCATGAACACCGACTATCCGGGCAACCAGCTCAACTGCGGCATGGGTCCGAATACCGCCAACCTGCTGTGCGGCGCGGGCAAACTCGGGGTCGACCTGTCGCAATTGATGGTTGCGCCGACGCTGGCATGGCAGTTCATGCCGAAGCAGTCGATCGGCATCGCGCCGATCTTCGGGTTCCAGCGCTTCAGCGTGGAAGGGCTGCAGGCGTTCGATAACGCGCCCGGGTTCCCGCCGTTCACGTCGGCACCGGGGTATGTAACGAACAACGGTTACGACACCTCCACCGGCTGGGGCGTGCGCATCGGTTATCAGGGTGAATTCGACGGCTTCCGCATCGGTGCCGTGTACTCGTCGAAGATGTCGATGAGCAACTTCGACAGCTACAAGGGCCTGTTCGCCGAGCAGGGTGGATTCGACATCCCGGCGAGCTACGGCCTGGGCGTCGCCTATACGGGACTGCCGCAATGGACCTTCGCGTTCGACTGGGTCTACATCGACTACGGCGGCGTCCCGTCAATCGCGAACCAGGCGATGACCGGGGCCCCGCTCGGCGCCAACGATGGACCGGGCTTCGGCTGGCAGTCGGTCAACGTGTTCAAGGTCGGTGTCGAGTATCAACTCAATCCGACGTGGACGCTGCGTGCTGGATACAACTACACCGATGATCCGATTGATTCGGCCAACGTGACGTTCAACATCATCGCGCCGGGCGTGGTCCAGAACCACATCACACTCGGGTTCAGCTACAACATGCCGGACAAGTCCAGCATCACGGTGGCCTACATGCATGCGTTTGACAATTCCGTCAGCGGCTCGTCGCTGTTCAACTCCGTGCTCGGACCCGGCGCCGGCGGCACCGAGACGATCTCGATGTATCAGAACAGCCTCGGCATCGCGTGGAGCAAGCAGTTCTAGCAGTCGGCTCCGCCAAGCAAAACGGCCACCTCTTCAGTGGCCGTTTTTTTTCGTGTGCGCAGCCTGGGCTGCGCGCTTGCCGTATCAGTGCGGATGATGCGGCGGGCGCAGATGCGCAAACCGGCGCTCCAGCCACTCCATCCCGCGCGCAGCCAGGAACAGGAACACGACGAACGCCGCGGTCCACCAGCCCATGCCTATACCCGTCAGCGTCGGCAGGGTCAGTTCTCCCTGGCTGGTGGCAGCGATCCACGACTCGATTCCCGGCGTGAATTCAGCGTAGGCCATGACGCCGGCCAGCATGCCGACGGCGAAGACCATCGCGTCCTTCTTGCCGGTGGCGATCCCCGTCACGGACGTGCCCGGGCAGTAACCGCCGATGACGAAGCCGGCGCCGAACACCAGTCCACCCAGCAACTGCGCCGCGTAAGACGTCGGCTCGATATACAGGTCGGACAGTGCGAGCACTCCCGCGGAGGACAGGAGGAAGAGACCCACCATGGTCGTGACGATCGCGGTGAACATCACTTTCACCACCGCCTTGTCGTGCAGGTAGAACACCGCGGTGAGCTTGCGTGCGCTGCCGAAGCCAGCGCGTTCGAGGCAGTAGCCAAAGCCGAAGCCGAGCAGGACCGCCAGCGCGAGATCGGTCACGACGCTGAATTCGAGGTTATAGGCGAGGGGCAGCATCAGATCCACTCCTTGCGGACGAAGTAGGCCAGCACATAAGCTGAAAGAAAGACGGCACCCATGAAGACGAGGCTGCCGACGTTCAGCATCGAGCCACCGCTCAGCGCCTGGCCGCTCGTGCAGCCTTTGGCGATCTTGGCACCGAAGGCGGCGATGAAGCCGCCGCTGAAGGCAAGGATCAGCCGGGTCCGGTCGGCGATCCGCGGTCCGCGTTCGATCGACAAGCCGACGCGCCCGCCCTGCAGGCCGGACACCAGGGCGCCGATGAAGGCACCGATCAGCAGGAAGATCGTCCACGACAGCAGCGGGTCGCCTTCATTCCAGTAGCGCGAGTGCACCGGGTTGGCGACGACGTGCTCGGGCGAGAAGAGCCCCACGAACCACGCGGCCACGGACGAGAAGGCTCCCGTTGCACCCAACCCGCGGCCCGTCACCGCAAAAGTCGCCAGCAGCACGAGGCCGAGCAGGAAGCCGACAAAGTAGGGATTCCAGTACGCCTTGGCTGCGGTTCGTTGGCTGCCTAAGGCACCTGGGCCGGGCAGCGGATGGGTGATTGCACCTGACATATACGTTCTCCAGATTGCAGGGAAATGGGCAGTTCGCTTCGCGGATGTCTTGATGGCTGGGGCGTACGCCTTGCATCACGCCGCCGCGGAGCCACAAGGTGAAGGCTAGGCGCTTTGTGCAGTGCGCCATTGCTCTCCGTCAACGGTGGCAAATATACCCTACGGGGTAGGGCAATACCAGCCGGTGTGTTGTGGACCATCGTGCGAGCGAGCCGTGATGGCAAAAAAAGAGCGGGTCCTGTGGACCCGCTCCCCCCGACACCGTATTGCCTGGAGGGGCTGGTGTCGGCTACTTAGCGGTGACCTTGAAGTTACCCGCCTTGTCGACCTCAATGTCCGCATTGAGGAACCCGGCCTTGTAGCCGGCGTCCTTCAGCTTGTGATACGCCATTTCGGCGCGGATGCCGGTGCTGCAGTGGGCAATGACGCGCTTGTCCTTCGGCACCTCGGCCAAGCGCGCGGCGAGGTCTTCATCCGGAATCAGCATGGCGCCCTTGATCATGCCGGCGTTGGCTTCATCCTGATTGCGGACGTCGAGAATCAACACATCGACAGGCGTATTGCGCGCCAGCTTGTTGAACTCGTCGACGGCGATCGAGCCTGGGCGCGGCTTGGGTGCGTACGCGACCTTGGTCAGCGCCGGCACGCCGGATTCGACGGCGTAGCCGGCCGCCTGCCAACCAAGCATGCCGCCTTCGACGACCTGCACGTTGGTCTGACCCGCCTTGATCAGTTCGCGTGCAACCGCTTTCGACTCGGGCCCACCGCGTCCGTCATAGACGATGATTGGTGCCTGCAGCTTGGCTGCCGGGAACGTCTTCAGGTGGCTCTTGACGGTCGCAGCCGGCATGCCGACAGCTCCCTTGATGTGCCCACTCTTGGCTTCGTCGGGCGCGCGAACATCGACGATGACGGCCGGGATGTCCTTGTCGACGTAGGCTTCCTTGACGAACTGCGGCCGGGTCGTCAGGTAGTCCTTGGTCTGCCACTCGGGGACGCCCTCGTGATAGACCTTGGTGTTCTTGTAACCCAGCCCAATCGCCTTGCGCTGTGACAGCGGGCTCATCTGGCAGGTCACGCCCTGGCAGAAAAACACCAACTGGGTGTTCTTGTCGGCCGGCAGGCGGTTGACGACTTTGTCCCAGCTCGGATAGGGGATGTTCACGGAACCGGGGATCGTGCCCTGCTGGAAGCGTGGCAGCGGCCGCGAGTCGATGAGCATGAAGTTGCCGGTGCCCTGCTCGACCAGCTTGCGCACGTAAGCGTAGTCGACGAGGTCTTCCTTCGCGACTTTGGCCACTCCCTTGAAGCGGATCTCGGTCGCCCACTTCTGGCCATCCTTCTCGACGTAGGCGATGCGCACCTCGTGACCCTTCTTCATCTCGGCGAGGTCGTCCGCAGTCTTGGGCGCGCCAGCGTCAAAGACCTTCAGGGTTTTAGGGTCGAAGCGGACGATCTCTCGGTTTGCATCGATTCCGAGCTGGATCGCCTGCGACTTAAAGGCGACGTTCTCGAAGTACCCGGCCACCTGTCCCGGTGCCGGCTTGTGGCAGTTGTTGCACACGGCGGGCTGGGTCGGCTTCGGTGCCGGGGCCTGCGCCCAAGCGCCGGCGGCGGCCACGGCGAGCGCCAGCGTCGGCGCATACAGAATGCATTTTTTCATTTCGACTTCCTCGTCGGTTGATCAGAAGACATTGCTCAGGCCTCCGCTAGAGTCTTGCGGCGGCGCTGACGACCTCACTTGCCTGGCCGGCGTTGACCAGCACCCAGCGCAGCGCGAATCCGCCGGCGAGCACCAGTACCGCAGGCACGACCGTGTGCGGGATGCGATGTGACAGCTCCAGTGCTTGCAGCACGATCGGGGTCAGGATGCCGATGGCGACCACGCCTACCCAGAACACCAGACCGTAGGAGCCGCTGAACAGCAGCCTGGCCGCCTCGATGTGCGACAGCGTCGATGTCGCCAGCGACAGCAGCAGAAGGGCGATCAGCACCAGTTCGATGACCAGGAACGCGATATCGGCGCGGATGACCGTGTCGATCGTCCGCTTCGCGGGTGGCTCGGCACCCAGAGGTTGCGTCATCGCCGCCAGCGCGCCGCCGATCAGTCCGCGTGGAGCAGGTCGGCCTGGGAACATGACGGTGGCCAGGTGCACCGCGGCCGCGGCTGCCGACAGGCCGGAGAACAGGAACAGCAGCGGCAGCACCGCCGAGTTCCACAGGGGGCGCGCGACCATCGTGTTGAGCAGGATGCCGGTGTAGATGCCGACGGCGATGCCGAAGGCGATATTGGCCACCCCCAGCCAGCGCATGCGTGCGGGATGCTTGACGAAGAAGTCGGAGGCCTTCTGCAGCAGCGGCACGCGCTCGCCCAGCCACGGCCAGGACTCCGGCAGCCTGATCAGGGCGGAGACCAGCAGAAGGCCGTAGACGATCAGCAGCACCCACGAGCCCCAGGACATCGGCGACAGCGGCTGGAACGTGATGTAGATGGCCCAGACGTAGAGCGGATGCGCCAGGTCAAGCAGCAGCGCCAGCATGCCGAGGTTCAGCAGCATGAAGCCGAGCAACGGCGTCTGGATCGAGAAAAACGACTTGGTGTCCTCGCCCTTGGCAGTGCGCAGCATCGCGACACCCGCCAGGACCATCATGCCGGCGACCAGGCCGCCGACGAAGAGGTACAGCGGAATCTCCCAGCCCCAGACGTGCAGCGCAGGGTCGATGCCCGGGTTGCTGCGAGTACTCGTGATTTCCAGCATGGCTCGCGCTCCTTACGTCAGGTAGAAGACCCGCGGCCGCGTTCCGGCCTCGGGCAGCAGCGTGTGCCACTTGCGGGTGCGCAGCAGCGAGGCGACATTGCTCTTCGGATCGTCCAGGTCGCCGAAATGCATGCAGTGCGTCGGGCACACCGATACGCAGGCCGGATCCTTGCCGTCCTTGATGCGGTGGTCGCAGAAGGTGCACTTGTCGACATAGCCCTTCGGGTGCACGTAGCGGGCGCCGTACGGGCACGCGGAGATGCACGCCTTGCAGCCGATGCAGCGGTTGGCCGTGACCTTGACGATGCCCAGCTCCGATACGTGGCTGGCCCCGGTCGGGCAGCAGGTCACGCACGGCGCGTTCTCGCAGTGGTTGCAGCGCTCCGAGCGGATCTCCATCGAGAGGTCGGGGAAGGTGCCGCGGACCTCGGTCGTGATCCAGTCACGGCTGAAGCCGATCGGCACATCGTTTTCCGTTTCGCAGGCAACGACGCAGTCCATGCAGCCGACGCACTTGCGGGTATCGATCACCATTCCATAGCGCGCCATCTCAGGCCTCCTTCACGAAGGTGACGAAGTTCGCGTGGATGCTGGTGCCGCCCATCAACGGATCGGTCTCGTACTTCGTGTTGATCTGAGCCGCGCTGGCGCCGCGCTGGAAGGCACCCTTGGCCATCGTGTTGCGCTGGCCGAAGCCGTAGACCATGTAGACGGTGTCCTGCCGGATGCGCTGCGTGGCCTTGACCTTGATGCGGTTGGTCTCGACGCCGTCCTGGTTCTTCAGCTTCACGTACTGGCCGGTCTTGACCCCGAGCTTTGCCGCGGTCACGGCGTTGACCCAGATTTCGTTTTCGCGCATCAGGCCGGTGAGCAACGGGTTCGACTGCGTGCGGCTGAAGGTGTGGACCGGAGCGCGTCCGGTGACCAGGTGGAAGTAACCGGCGGGCGGTTCGGCGCGCCTGGTGTACTTCGGCACCGGGTCGAAACCCTTCTTCGCCAGTTGCTCGGACCAGAACTCCACCTTGCCGGACGGAGTCTCGAATTTCAGTTCGAGGCCGTCCTCGACCGTGATCGGCTGCTTCTCGCCCATGATCACGCCCTCGGTCTCGAGCTTGGCGAAACTGAAGCCGCCTTTCTCGACCCGATAGGCGAGGTACTCCTTCATGTCCTTGAACGGCATGCACTCGGGAATGCCGAGCTTGCCGGCCAGTTCCTTCGCGATCCACCACATGGGCTTCTGCTCGGCCGGCGGGGCAACCACCGGCTGCCGCAGTGACATCCAGCCGCGCCGTCCCCAGCCGACCAGCAGCTCGTCATAGCGTTCGAGGAAGACGGACTCGGGCAGCACGACGTCGGCGTAGCCGGCGATCTCGCTCGGCATCGTGTCGATGACGACGAGCAGGTCGAGCGCCTGGATCGCCTTCAGCGTCTCGGCCTCGTTCGGCAGCGCGTTCATGATGTTCGTCGAGTAGACGAACCAGCCCTTGATCGGATAGGGCTTGCCGCTGATGGTCGCGTCGCGGATGCCGGTGGTGACCGCCTCGTCGGCGAACGGATAGCGCTCGCCGTCGGGGTTGTCGGCCATCGGCTTGTCCGACTTCGGGATACTTGGGCAGCGGGTAGGCCGGCACCGAGATCCCCGCCTGCACGAACAGCCCGCCCTTGCGGCCCCAGTTGCCGAGCAGCGCATTGAGCAGCGCGTTGGCGCGGCTGCGCTGCGTGTCGTCGCCGTACCAGTTGACGCGGCGACCCGGGATGCACGATCGTCGCCGGCCGCCGCGCCGCGAATTCGCGCGCGGTCACGCGGATCATGCTGGGCGTCGATGCCGGTCTCGGCGGCGGCCCACTCGGGCGTGTACTGCGCGATTTCTGCGAGAACTTGTCGAAGCCGGTGCCGTAGCGCTCGACGAACGCCGTGTCGTAGCGGCCTTCGGTGACGAGCACATTCATCCAGGCCAGCAGCAAGCGCCAGGTCGGTGCCGGGCTTGATCGGCAGCCAGTATTTGGCCTTGCTGGCGGCGGTCGAGTAGCGCGGATCGACGACGATGATCGGGATGCGTCGCTCGACCGCCCGGGCGAACTCCTGCACCTGCGAGTTGTGCATGTTCTCGCCGAGGTGCGAGCCGACCAGCACCAGGCAGTCGGTGTTCTCGATGTCGGTCGGCTCGGGCGAGCCCAGCCCGGTGCCGAAGGTCAGCAGGTAGCCGATGTCGCGCGGACCGCGGCACTGCGCGAACGACGGCGCCGCCGATGTTGATCGCCCCGAAGCTCTTCAGCACGTGCAGGATGAAGCGCGCGCCGATGCCGTGGTTGAACGCTGCGATCGACTCGGGCCCGTACTCGGCCTTGATCTTCTGCATCTTCTGGGCGACGACGTCGAGGGCCTCGCCCCAGGTGACGGACTTCCACTGCTCCTTGCCGCGCTCGCCGACGCGGATCAGCGGTGTGCGCAGCCGGTCCGGGATCGTTGACGGCGCCGACCGCACCGGTGCCGCGCGGGCAGAGCCGGCCGCGGCTCTGCGGGTCGATCGGGTTGCCTTCGAACTTCCACAGCTTGCCGTCGCGCACGTAGGCGATGCCGCCGCAGCGCCAGAAGCACATTTCGCAGAAGGTCGGGATGGTCTTGACTTCACCGGGAGTTGCCGGCCTGCCGGCGGCCATGGCGGCCCGGGAACGGGATCGAGCTCGGCGGCTGCGCCGGCAAGCGCGGTGGCGGAGGAGATCTGGAGGAAACGCCGGCGTGATACGGCATGGTCATCGTTTTGCCCTACCCGGTAGGGTACTTAACGATACGAATTCTCCTCCGCGGGTCTGCTCTCCGTTGACGCGAGTCAAGGCGGGCGCCGCGCCCGAGCGATTGCTCGAATGTGAGTGTTACGGCGAGTAACGCGGGCTAGATCAGCCCGGTGCCGGAAAGCGCCTCGAACGTGACGCGCGTCAAGTCGGCGAGCTGGGATGTCGTGTCGCGAACCGCTCGGACTGGTTGCGCGACCCGACCACATCAGCTTGCCGGTTGCCACGTCGACGATCGCCGTATCCGACGCAAAGGCTTCGGACACGGTGCCGCCTCCGACTGGCATCGTGATACCGCCGCCACGCTGCCGCCGCGACCGCCACCGCGATACGCCGCCACCGCCGACGCCAATGCCGATCGTCGGTCCGGGACTGACCGTCGGAGTGTAGGTGCTGAGCGAGCTGCGGTACACGGCACGCGGCGTTGGCACGCTTCGCCGCCGCATCGATCGCTTCGTTGGCGGGCGGCGGTACCGGGCTCGACGACAGCAAACTTGACGGTCTTGATGCCGCGCGCCTCGAGTTGGGCTGCGGTCTGGTCTTCGCAGACCGCCTGCATGGTGAAGTCGCGCGCCTGGCACACGACCATCACGGCGTGGTCACGCAGGGACTTGGCGTCGCGGAATTCGGGGTTGGACCACTGCGCGTCCATCTTCGTGCTTGCACACGCGCTCAGAAGGATGGCGCCGATCGGCGCCAGAGCGGGGAGGAGATTTCGGGGAAATCGCATTTTGTTTCCGGCCTGATTGATCAGCCTGCATTGTGCTTGCCGACCGGGGCGCTGCCAATCCTGTGGAGGCCAGAAGGACGCCCGGGTCGTGCCGCGTTGTGCCGCTTGGCAAGTGACGAGCCCGTATTCCGAAGGCCCGGAGTCGCCGTCGCTACACTACCCGCTCAAGAGTGGGAAACCGGCGAGGTGAGCGAGCCTCGTTCGAAGGCGCGTCAGGACAACTTAGGGAGTAGCGACATGGCGACCTTTACGGCGCTGGCAGCAACCACATCGGCGCTCATGCGCATGCTGTCCGAAGGGTTTCCGACGAATCTCGGCGTTGGCGGCGTCGAGGCGTTCGATCCAGTGTTCAACTCCGACGACGGCCAGCCGCGGGTTTTGCTGTGGCTGTATCGCTTTGTTCCAGTGCCTGCGATGCGCAACCGTCCGATGCCCGGGGCCCCGAAGCCAGAAATACGACCGGGCGTGCGCCCCTCCGCGGTTGCGGTCGACCTGCATTACCTGCTGTGGGCCCAGGGCGTATCGCCGGCGGTTCAGCAGACGCTAATCGGCTGGGCCTTGCGGCGTCTATCTGACCGGCCGATTCTGACCAACGAAAAGCTCAACCAGGGCGGTGCGGCGGTTTTCAAGCCGACCGAGGACGTGGCGCTACTGGTCGAAGATTTGCCGCTCGCGGACTTGGTGGCGTTATCCAAGCCGCTGGGCGCGGTTCCGCCACTGGTGCTGCCGATACACGCGCGCAGCGTCCACCTCGAAGGCGAATAACCGGTTTGCCGACGCTGTTGTCGCGTCGGCCCTCAGTCCTGCACCCACGGCAGGCCGAGCTTGCGCCAGCCGTCGATCTCGCCGCGTTGTCCGGCGTGGTTGCGCTGACCCTCAAATCCTTCAAGAACGTTGTACACGCGCGTGTAGCCAGCTTCGGTCGCGGCGTCGGCTGCCGCGTCGGATCGCACGGCACTGCGGCACAGCAGCAGCACCGGTTCATCGGGGGAGGCAACGCGGGCCAGCGCACCGAGAAACGCGGCCAGCGGCTGGGGGTCGTATCCGCGCCACTCGACATGGAGCGAGCCTGGAACCGACCCGACGAACTTGAGCTCGGGAGGCGTGCGGACATCGACGAGCTTGGCCTTGCCCTGGGTCGCCAGGGTCCAGGCCTCGATCGGGGTCACGGCCCCCGCATAAGGCAAGTCAAGCTCGATCTTGCGGGTATGAGCCAGGTCGAAGATCGCCTCAGCAGGCAGTTCCGCAACTTTCTCGGCTGCGTGGAGGTGCAGTGTCGTCGTCAGTGTGGTCATGTCAGTGCCGTGCGATATTCAAGCCGTCGGAGCGCCGAGCTTAGCCACAGGTTCGCGCTCTGAAGCGGGATTCCGCTTATATGCTTATATGCTCAAAGCCATCCGACCAAGGCTGGCGGTCGGGCCTGCCAGGGTGACCACGCCCCTGCGGACGCCTGTAGTAGCGCGGCTAGAATGCCGCGCGCTCCGGCCACCTAGCGTCAACCGAAGGGGGTTCCGGACCGTTGAATCGCCGCCTTAGGCAAACCGTTTGACCACACATTTAGGGAGTCTTATCCAATGCAGAAACTGCTCGCTACCGCAATCGTCTCCGCTTTTGCTCTGATCCAGGCTCCGGCCATCTCGCAGGAGAAGAAGGCCGAGCCCGCCAAGACCGAGCCCGCCAAGACCGAAGCCAAGAAGGCCGAGCCGACGAAGCCGGAAGCGAAGAAGGACGCGGCCAAGTCGGACGCCAAGCCGGCGGAAACGAAGAAGGACGAGCAGAAGAAGCCGAAGAAGGGCGGCTGCTAATTCAGCGGCTGCTTTATTCCGTGCTGGCGGGTCCGGGCCTCGGGGCGCGGGCCCGCTTTCAATTGGGGGTCACGTTTCGCACGACGCCCGCGCCCAGCCGCATTGCGCGGGGGCAGGCCTGCTTGCTCAATCCTTCAGTGCACGCCGCTCTTCAGCCTCGCAAGCTTCGCTGAGTAAAACTCACGGTCGCTTCGGTTCGCGCTCGACTCCAGTGCGTGCTTCAGATAAAAACTGGCCTGCTCGTGTTCGCCGAGCAGATATAGCGAAACGCCCAGCCAGTAACTGACTTCCGTCGAATAGCCACTGCGCGCTGCCTCGCGGGCAAACAGGTCCCGTGCGGCCCGGTAGTCCATGCGCTGCATGGCGGCCATGCCGAGGCTGAACAGGTACAACGGCGGTTCCGGTTCGAGCCGCGCCAGATTAGCCCGCAGCGCCGCGGCCTCTGCCTCGCGACCATCACCGGCATAGATCTCCGCCAGATTCGCCATCGCACGGGTGTGTTTCGGATCGCGCTCGAGCACATACCGGAATGACGCCTCCGCCAGCCCCTTGTGGCCGCGCCTCGTGTACACGATGCCCAGCGTGTTGTAGGCCGGCAGGAAGTCGGGGCTGCGCTGCAACGCGGCCCGGGTCCATGCGTAGGCGTCGTCGAGCTGGCCGTTCACAACCGCCTCTACCGCGCGGTTGTTCATGAACATCGCGACGATTGTCTGCTCCGGGATCTCAGCGGCGCGCAGGTTCTGGGCCTCGTGGCTCGGCAGGAAATCAATGGTAATAGCGCGCGCAGTGCGGCTCGCCCGATCCTGCAGCTTCGGTCCCAGCGTGACGTTGACGTGCCCGGCGCGCAGCAGCAGGTTGCCGTTGCGGCTCCACGTTTCTTCAACGTAGGCACTCTGGTAGCGGACCTGCAGCCCAAGTTCTTTCGCGAACGCGGCCGTCATCACGACCAATGACAGGCAGTTGCCGGCGCGCGCATCGAAGGCCTCGGCTGCGGTGCGCGTCCTTGAAGAATCGTATTCGAGCTTCAACTGGCCACGGCTGTAGAGGGAGGCCACAAGCCCAGCTTGCAGGCCGTTGCTCTTTGCCTGCGACGCAATTTCCGTCCTCAGGTACTGCTTCATCGGTGCGCTGACGGCAAAGATCTCCGTCGCGTCGATCGTCACCGAGGCGGGAGCGAACAGCTCGTCGTGCAGCAGTGTCTCGGTGCGAGGCGGTGGCGGCGGTGCGGTCGCGCAGCCGGCGAGTGCGATGAGAAGCGCAAGCGGTGCGGTCAGTGCGCGGCAGGCGGCAAGCCGTCTGCCGCGCAAAGTGAACACCGGTGTCCGAGCTTCGATGTGCAGCATGCGTCGCATTTCCTGGCCAGAAGATCCTACTCCGGTGCCAAGCCCATGCGCAGCCGATTCGTCGCATTCGCCGGGTCCCGTTTTCAGAGGTCGATTGCCGTCCCGAACCGGGCTTCGACGGCCGTCCTTTTCCCTGAAACAAACCCATAACCGAACCATACGCACCTGAAACAGCGCAGGTACCTGCGCTTCCCAGAATGCCGACTGGCCCGAAGCCATCGCTTCGTGCATCGCATTCCGAAGGAGCACAAGGTGTCTAGTTGTGAGTTGTCGACAGCGTCGCGGGTCCGCGGTTCGGTCAGCGCGAAGCGGACCGGAGGTGCGCGATGAACCCGGTGGCCCTGCGTTGCCTGCTGGCGGCCACGGCACTGATGGCCCTGGTGATGGGCACGCGCACCGCGGTGGGCCTGTTCGTGTCGCCGCTGAATACGTCGACCGGCATCGGCCTCGCGGGCCTGGGTTTCGCACTCGCGGTGGGTCAGTTGGCCCAGGGGTTGGCGCAGCCGACCCTGGGCTGGCTCGCCGACCGGTACGGCACCCGCCGACTGATGGTCGTGGGCGCCTGGCTGCTCTGCGCCGCGACGTTGACGCTGGCCCTGGCCGACTCGATTGCAGCGTTCGCGCTGGCGTTCGTGGTGGTCGCGGTGGCCGGCAGCGCCATCGGCAGCAATTCACTGCTGTTTGCCGAGGTCGGACGTCGTGTCCCCGCCGAGCACCGCGCGATGGCGTTCGCGATAGTCAGTGCGGGCGGCTCCGCCGGCCAACTGTTGATATCGCCGGGAACTCAGGCGGTCATTGAGAACTGGGGCGTGGTGGCCGCGCTCGGTGCGACGGCCGCTCTTGGCCTGCTCGCGCTACCGCTGGCGCGCGCCTTCGGCCCCCGCTTTGACCACCCGGCCGCGGAGCGATCGCCGTCCGTGGCCGGTCGACTGCACGATGTTCTAAGGAACTCGAGCTTCTGGCTGTCAGCGGGAAGCTTCGGCATCTGCGGCTTCCATGTCGGCTACCTGACGATCCACATGCCGGGTGTCATCGAGCGCTGCGGACTGAGTCCGTCGCTCGCCGGCGTCTGGCTCGCCGTCCTCGGTGCGGCGAACATTGTCGGCAGCCTGCTCGCCGGTGTCTGTCTCCGCCACGTGTCGACGCAACGGTTTCTGATCATCGTTTTTGCCGTGCGGGCAGCGTCGATCGCGTCCTTGCTCGTGCTGCCAGTGAGTCCGGTAACGATGCTTGCTTTTGCGGTACTGATGGGTCTGAGCTACATGGCTTTGCTTCCGGCGATCTCACAGCAGCTGGCCGAAAGCTTCGGAGTTGAACGTCTGGCTACCGTGTTCGGCATCGTGGCGGTGGTGCACCAGTTCGGCAGCTTTGTGGGCGCCTGGCTCGGCGGCGTATTGGCAGAGGTGACCGGCGGCGACTCGCTGCTCTGGGCGATCGACATCGGCCTCGCGCTGACAGCCATCGCGCTGCAGTGGTGCCTGGGGCGGGTGCCGTCAGTCCGCTGGAACCCGCGTCTGCGCATGGCTTGAGCGGATGGCGCCTGCAAGAGTCTACGCAGCAGAACGTGGGGAGCGAGACTCGAAAAATGTGTAGCTCGTCGAGCGGCAAATCGATGCGTAATAGAAACTGGGCACTCGCAGTGGCGCCGACTACCTTCGGGAGATGACGCGCGTTGCATGGCCGGTGTTCGTCCGGTTGCAGGGAGTGGCACGCCCTTGGGCACATCGCTGCAAGTCGCGGCCAGGAAGAGTCAGTCCTCGGCGAAGCTGTAGGGTCCACCGGCCCTGAGCGCTCTCTTGTAGGCGGGCCGCGCGTGGATCCGCTTGAGATAGCCCATCAGTTTCGGCCGGCTTTCATCCAGTCCGGCGCGCTGCGCCGCGGCCTCTATCGGGAAGCTCATCTGGATGTCGGCAGCACTGAACTCGCTGCCGGCGAACCACTTGTTGTGCGTGAGCTCTGATTCCATGAAATCCCACTGCCGCTTGAGGTTTGGCTCGACAGTCACTGCCTGCACCTTTGCGGAGATCGCACGCGCTATGGGCTTCACGAAGAACGGCATGGGCGCTTGCGCAACTTTCTCGCAGATGAGCTTGATCAGCAGCGGCGGCATGGCGGAGCCCTCGGCGAAGTGCATCCAGTAGCGCCAACGAAGCCGCTCTGGAGTGCCGACGGCGGGAGCAAGGCGTCCGTCGTCGATTCGCTCGACGAGATACTCGAGAATCGCGCCCGGACTCGGCAACCGTGATGTCGCCATCAGTGATCACCGGCGACTTGCCCAGGGGGTGTACCTCCTAAGCGCCGGCGGCGCCAGCATGGTCCGGGGATCGCGGTCGTACTTCGTGATCCGGTATTCGACGCCGAGTTCCTCAAGCAGCCAGAGCACGCGCTGCGACCGGGAGTTATTCAGGTGGTGAAGGGTAATCATGGTTGGCGGGCGCGAGTGCAGGGCGGCCATTGTCGCCTACGCGAGCGTGCCGTCGGCTGCCGATCACGCGCGGGGGTCGTTCATCCGCGTCGCTGTCGCTCGCCTTCCGCGTTGATGCGAGGCCCGGCGCGGAGTTCAGCTTCTTGCTGGGCGCTTTCGAATCTCGGAATCACTTCTTTCGCGAGCGGAGTACACGCGTGGCGCCTGCAACCATGAACCGACCGAGCCCGAGGTGGTGAAAGGTCTGCAGGCGCTTCGGACTCGGGTCACGCCACGCCTTGATCACCTGCAGTACAAACAGGTTGTAGCGCGTCACCATTCGCGTGTCGACCACCTTGCATTCGAGATTGACCGGGCACTCGGCCACGAGCGGTGCCTGCACGTGCCGGCTGGCAGTGGGGTGATCCCGAAAGCGGCGAACTTGTCCGTCGTGCGCCCCGAGCAGTTGCCACAGTGCACCGTCTCGGAGATGAGGCGGACTGTGGGAACGTTGATCACACACTCCTTGCTGGACCGGAGAAGGCCGAAGCTGTAATTGCGGTTGCTGACTACGCAACCGACCAGCGGCGGGCTCAATTCCATCATCGTGTGCCACGACATGGGCATGACGTTGGTCTGCCCTTTGTGCGCAGTCGTCAGTAGCACGACGGGCCCGGGCTCGAGCAGGCGGTAAACATCGGCGAGGGGAAGGGGTTTCTTCATGAGGCACTCCTGCCTGTGGTCCGCGTGCGTGCAATTACACAGCGGACTGTGGGCCCCGCGTTTGCCCGGGTGTTGCCAGCCCAGACGAAGCGGGCCGTGTGCGGCTACCGCGCGGCCAGCACTTCCGGGTTGATGACGTTGATCGGCGCGCCCGCGGCATAGGCGACGATCTGGTCGAAGACGTCGGAAAACTGCAGGTCGTACTCGTCGCGGGTCACGTAGCCGATGTGCGGAGTGCAGATGACGTTGTCCATCGTCAGCAGCGGGTGGGTCGGATCGCGCAACGGCTCCTCCTCGAAGACGTCGACCGCGGCGAAGCCCGGCCGACCGGCACGCAGCGCCGCCACCAGCGCGCCCGCTTCCACCAGCTGGGCACGACTGGTGTTGACAAAAATCGCTGTGGGCTTCATCGCAGCGAGATCGGCCGCCTTCACGATGCCTCGGGTCGCATCGACCAGGCGCATGTGCAGGGTCAGCACATCGCTGCGCGCCAGGAAGTCGGCTTTGCCGGGAGCGACCTCGTAGCCGTCAGCCCGCGCACGCTCGCGTGAGGCCTCGCGGGCCCACACCAGCACGTCCATGCCGAAGGCCCGTCCATAACCCGCGACGGTCGCGCCAATGCGGCCGTAGCCATACACGCCGAGGCACTTGCCGCGCAGCGTGTCGCCGACGCCGGTCTGCCAGACACCCGCCCGCAGCGCCGCGACCTGCTGCGGCAAGCGGCGCGCGGCGGCCAGCACCAGCGCCCACGTCAGCTCGGCGGCGGCGTATGAGGGCGTGCCCGGATGCTGATCCGACGACACGATCACGCCGTGACGGGTGCAGGCGGGGACGTCGATGTGAGGATAGACGCTGCGCTGACTGATCAGCCGCAACTTGTCCAGGCGCTCGAGCAGCGGCGCGCGGATCTGGGTGCGCTCGCGGATCAGGACGAGCACTTCGGTGTCCTTCAGCCGCTCGGCGAGTGCGTCCACGTCCTGCACGTGGTCGTTCCAGACCGTCACGTCGTGGCCGGCCAGCTTGCGGAAGCACGGCAGCGTGCGCAGGGTGTCGAAGTAGTCGTCGAGTATGGTGATCTTCATGCTGCAGGGCCGCGGAAACGTGTACGCCCGCGCAGTCGACCGACCGCGCGGGGATCCTTGGCAGCATATCGAATGCCGCTGCGTTCTGCGTCAGGCGGCTTGCAGCAGTTCCGTGTGGCGCGTCGCTGTATCGGGCTGGCGGTCCAGGAACTGGACGATCTGCCGGTTGACGACATCGGTGTGCGTGAGCGGGCCCATGTGGCCCATTCCGTCAAGGACTGCATGTCTGGCGTGCGGCAGCGCTACGCGCAGCAGTTCGCCGATGCGGCGCGGCGCCGGACGTGTTTGCGCACCCGTCATGCAGAGGATCGGCATGTCGAGCCGTCGACAGGACGGTCCGCGTCAGCGAGTCGCTGAACAGTGCGTTGAAGTGACCGATGACCGACCCGATGCGCGCAGCGATGAGCTGCTGCGGTACCGGGGCAGGCGTTCCCACGCGCCTTCACCCGACCAGAAATCGACGAAGCGCTGCGCGGCGCGCGCGCTGTGGCCGAGCTCGAACCAGTTCCTGATCGATTGCGCCGCGATCAGGACTTCGGTGGTCGCGCGGTCGCGCGGCTGGTAGTCCAGCAGCAGCCGAAACAGCACGGGCTCGTAGACGGCGACGCTCGCGATGCGCTCCGGCATCAGCGCCGCCAGTTTCAGCGCCAGGGCGCCGCCGTAGGAGTGGCCGACCAGGTGCACGGGCGCGGCGGACCTGAGCAGCGGTTCCACCAGCGCGAGGTCGTCTTCAAGTCGCATCGGTCGCCCGTCCGTCCAGGCAGGAGTCGAGCCATGCCCGTGCACGTCGACGGCATGCAGGCGGTAGCGCGACTGCAGCGCGGTCGTCAGTCCATCCCACTGACGGCCGGAGCTTCCGCTCGAATGCAGCAGCACCACCGTCGGTCCGTGTCCGACGCTGCGGACGTGAGGCTTCTTCGTTTCCATGGCTTATCTCCTTGGGGGCGACCGGGACGCAGCGGCAGCTTCCAGTGCTCAGCGCCCGGTCGCGTTAGGCAGGCTTGCGCGCGTGGACGGCGATCGATGCCACTCGCAGCGAGGTGCCGAACTTGCGTTCAACGGAGGTGCCGCGGAAGCATTCGTAGCGGCCTGCCACGCGAACGCTGTCGAAGCCCGCGATCTCCAGCGCACGAAGCAGGTTACTTTCGGTCAGGGCTCCGCCGACGCAGGCCGTCCAGATCACTGGATCGCTACGTGAACTCGCGTCGAGATCGCGTTCCAGGACGACGTCGGCGAGGTAGAGCGCGCCGCCGGGCCGCAGCACGCGCAGCGCCTCGCCCAGCACCTGGAGCTTGTCTTCGGCCAGATTCAGAACGCCGTTGGACAGCACCACGTCCACGCTGGCATCGTCTAACGGCAAGGCGTCGAACGAGCCGGCGCGCACTTCG
>CAWBRW010000018.1:0-39913 GCA_963791235.1 uncultured beta proteobacterium
CCGTCCTAGCCCCATGGGATCGTCTCTGGAAGATGGAAACCTATGTGACCGGGGAGCTTCCGACGATCATTGCGGAGCATTTCCCGGTGCAAGGTGATCGGCTCGGTGTGTTCGGCCACTCGATGGGTGGACACGGCGCACTGACGCTCGCCTTGCGGCATCCCGACCGCTATCGCAGCGTTTCCGCATTCGCACCGATCGCGGCGCCGATGCGTGCGCCCTGGGGCATCAAGGCCTTCAGGGGCTATCTCGGAACGGACCGCACGCTGTGGCAGGAGCACGATGCAACTGAGCTGATCGCACGCGGCGCGCGCATGCCCGATTGCCTGGTGGACCAGGGCCTGGTGGACAAATTTCTTTCCGAGCAGCTCCATACTGAGGCGCTGGAGAGCGCGTGCGCGCGTGCGGGTCAGCCGCTGACGCTGCGTCGCCACGCAGGCTACGACCACGGCTACTACTTCATCGCGTCTTTCGTCGCCGACCACCTCGCGCACCACGCCCGATTTCTGCTGTAAATGTCGCGTCGAGCCTCACATTGCCCGGGGACAACGGCTTTGCGTCTGCGAGGGTTGTCATGAGCGCAAGGCGTGCTTGCCGGCGACTAGCTATGCGGCAGAGCGCGCAACAGTGCCGATGAGACGACTCGCTGCATCAGTTTTGCCTCCAAACGCATAGTTGACTTCAGACCGCGAAAGATCGCAGGTTTGGCGAAGGACGTCGGTTCGACGTCAGCTCAGCACAAAATCATCTGATAGGCCGCCGCCGACTTTCCCGAGTTCCTCCTCGGTGAGTGGGGTTACAACCTCGTCCTGCTGGGTCGCTGACTTTTGATCCATGGTGTTTCTCCTTCCGTTAGAGGCGTGTTGAAGGCTGTGAAACATCGCAGGAACTGGGGCCAGGCTCAGCTGGCCCCCAGTCCGCCTACGGCTCCATCATGAGACAACGGCTCCACGGGTAAGGGAGCCAGAAGCACAATGGCGCGGCCCAGACAGGAGCAGAGACAGCGAGTAACAGAACTGTTGTTGCCGCTGCGCCGAGCAGAACCTTGATCTTCCGCGATTTCATGGCTGGCACCTTTGGTTGTATGACTGTTGGACAGTTCTCCCGCGGGAGTGCTGCCAGCGACGGCGCGCCACAACATGGCGCTTGCTACGCCTCCGTCCTGTCAGCCTCTGCGTGGTGTCGATACTGCATGCGGCGACAAGCCGAGGGAATCGTTCGATGGATCGATCGTCGCTCGTCCGATCGGAGGAGACCAATCAGGAAAATGGCGTGCTCACGGCGCGGAGTCTGCACCGCTGTGCGCTTTCCCCATAAATTGGCCAGCTGGCGAATTTATGGTGGTAGGGGGAAGAGCCTGGTGGTCTTGAGTCGGCCAAGTGCGGACAACGCCGCGCATCAGCAGGAAATACTGATCGCGGAGTCCACGGACCTAACGCAACTCACCGCCTCGGGCGTGAGCCGATGCGATGGTCTCCGCGCTTTGCGACGCGGGCGGCACGGCAAGTTTGGTAAGTGTTGTCGCACACACAGCCAGCAGCACACCGCCGAAAGCGCGCCTCAGTTGCGTTACTGGCAAATTATGCGAAAAGGCAACGCCGCGCGGCGCCATGAAGATCGCGCTGAACGCGATCGTGAGGGCGGCCGGCCAGCAGACCAGCCCGACCAGCGTCTTGTCTCCTGCGATTGTTTCTGCACCGACGGCGAAGCTCAGCGCGCCTGCGGCGGCAATTGCCAGTCCAACTGCGCTCGACACGGCCACCGCGCGGCGCATGTCGACGTTCGCGAGCAGCAAGTACGGGACCGTAAGACTCGCCCCGCCAACGCCCGCGAGCGCCGAAAGGCTACCGATGCCAAGGCCGATCCAACGCGGTTTCGTTCGACGGATCATGAGTGTCAGGCGACTAGACTTTTCAAGTTCGACGACAGGGTTGCGCAGCATCTTCAGCGCAAAATGCCCGGCGTACATGGCGAAGAAGGCGGCTATCCATGCGCCGTGGATGTGTTGCGCAAACTGCGCCCCTACGAGCGCGCCGGCCGCCGCGCCTGGCGCCAATTGCGCTACCCACTTGGTGTCAAGGAAGCCGCGGCGATACTGTGTGAGCAGCGCTGACAGCGCGGTCGGCACCATCGCCGCCAGGGACGTTGCGACGGCGACTTTTGGTGCGATGTCCGCCGTGATGTTGAATTGCGGCAACAGGAGCATTAAAACTGGGACGACAACGAAGCCCCCGCCGATCCCGAGCAGCCCGGCAAGAAACCCGGACGCGAGTCCCGCGACGAGCAGTTCGAAATAGACCATGGGACAAGGCTAGCGGCGGGGCGCTGCCGTCGCGCGTCACGATTGCGACTCGAGGCTGTGAAAATTCAGCTGACATCTGAATCAAAGCGTGCAACACAACCGGAGTTCACGCCGTGGATCTACTGGACCTCGAACCAGGAACCGCTGGCCGCACGACCACGATGAGAGACGTCGTCACGGTGAACCTGGAAAGCGGATTTGCCGGAACCACGCTGCGCGCGCTGGTGCTCAAGCGTCACACGCTAGGTCAAAGTTTGTCGGGTTACGACGGCTTCCAGGCGATCATGCGTTTGCTCAGCGGCGCTTGGGCCGGGGCCAGCGAGTCGCGCCAGGACGGGCATGCAGCAGGATATTGACGCGCCGGCGTTTCCGGCCGACGTGCCGCGCCTAGCAGGCAGCCCATGCAGCAGGGATGAATGGCGGCGCGATCCGGCGAGTTGGTGTGACCGTTGCGCTGATTGCCAGCGTCTGGCAAATCGGCAGGAGCGTGAGTGTTCAGGGTTAGTAGGTCAAGCGTGGTCGTATTCGTGCTGAATCAGCATTTGCGCCAGGCTATAGGCTGCCCCGATCGTGGCGGCCGGGATGCGCTCAGAATCGAAAAGCAGGTCTATCAGATCGACCATATCGCCCAGCGGCACTTGCGCCGCGGCGCAAGCTGCCATGCAGTCGGCTAAATCCCGAGCCGTTGCGCTGCCGTACCGGCGGATCAATTTCAAACGAATCGCCGCGACCGCAAGCGCGGAGCGCTGCGCCCGCGTGTAGCCGATCGAGCCATTGGCGGTCAGTTGACTCTCTGTGCTCATCGTTCCCACCGTCGGCTCATAGAACCTCATCGCGCGAGCAACCGTCGTGCCCGGCGCGGCAGCTGACACGTCCGGGCCCCGCATTGGCGTTACGGATGGCGGACTCCTGTCGTTCGAACGCGTCGGGGGCGAGGTGCAAATGGCACGCGGCCGGACGCGTCGATGCGCAGCCGCGCGCAGCTCTCTTGTTCCACGCTGCGCCATCTCGGCGACATTCAGGCGCCAAAGTTCGGAGCTGTCGCAAAAGCTGCAGCAAGCGGGCAAGTGCGCGATCAGTTTCCCGGAAACCGGCGGCGCAAAGGGTAGGGGGTGCACATGGTCAGTCTTGCTTCGCGCCGCGCTTTGGCACTGTGATCGCGAGTGTCGACGATTGATTCCAGGTGTTTTGACAGTCGACCTTTGGATCGCGGCGGCTGCCGACAGGCCGGGCAACTGGGCGGCGAGCGGCTATCGCCGTCGTTTTCCCCCACTCTTCCGCGTTCCCTTCACCGGCTGCTGCGCCTCCGCGATCTCCTGCCCGCTCCGCCCTTCCAGCTTGGGCTTGATGTTGTCGTCGATCCACTTCTGGTCCCACCACTCCACGGGCAGCACCGCGACGCCATCGAGATAGATCCCGAAATGCAGGTGGTCCCCGGCGGCAAGCCCCGTCTCGCCGGTCTTGCCGATGACTTGTCGCTTGACGACGGAATCGCCTGCCTTGACGTCGATCGAACTGAGATGGCCGTAGAGGGTGAAGAGGCCGAGGCCATGGTCGAGGATCACGGTGTTGCCGTATATGCCCAGGTCGCCGGTGAAGGCCACCGTCCCGCTGTTGGCAGCTTCAACGGGGGTGTGCTTCGTGACCGAGAGGTCGTAGCCGAGGTGGTAGGCAGTATCGATCGGTTCGCCCTTGTAGGTGTACGTTCGCTGGTCCGCGAAGTTCGCCTCGACCTTCGAGTTGCTGAGCTGGGCGAACGCGTCCTTCCACAGCATCGAGGGCGTGGCGTTCCTCGTGACCGAAGTGATGCGGTCCTCGTTTTCCATCCGCAGCCGCTTGTTCACGGCGACGAAGACGTCCTTGGGAGCGCCCTGTCGCGCGGCGGCGTCGGCGAGCAGCGGCGCCACCTTGTTCTGCAGGAAGCTGTCCGATAGGGGGATGGTGCTCTTCTTGTACCGGACGTTCTTGAGCTCGTACGCGATCCGCAGCTCGCGCGTGTTGCCAGCCTTGTCGGTGGCGACCAGCGTGGGCCGCGCCTCCGGCGGGACGTCATACGGATGGGCGAAGAGGGCCAGGAAGTGGTCTGGATGGTCCTTCACCTGCCCGGGGAAACCCGGGAAGAAGTGGGCGCCGATCTTCACCCCGCTGGCTGCTGTGTCCGCCGACGCCTTGTAGACGATCGCGCCCACGCCGCCGAAATTCACGTAGCGGTCATCGGCGATGAGTTCCAGCGCTGGCGGAGTAATGTCGATCGTGACGCTCTTTTCCAGCACGGCCTCGTTGCCTCTGAACAGCGAGGCATCGCGTGCGATGACGCGAAGCACGGCGGGTCCTTCCTTCACGCCGGACACCTTCGACATCGCCACCGAGAACTTCTTCGCGCTCATGGGTTTGTCGAGTTGCTCGGCGATGAGGCTGTGTTCGGTGCCGCCCTGGGACAGCGTCGCCTTGACGGATCGAAGGCCCGTGCCCTTGTCGGTGACCTGGATCTCCAGGGGTGCCACGCCCAGCACGTCGACGTTGGGCGAGACGGTGATCTGCGGCCGCTCCGATTCGAATCGCGGCCATAGCGAGTAAACACCGCCGCCCAAGGCCGCGACAACAATCAGGATGACAATGACAACGATTGCGAACTTGCCGCGACGTCGATCGGAGGGGAAATCGTTCATTCAGGCTTCTCGGAAGGTGGGTGGCGGGCGCTGACGACGAGGTTCGGCTTGGCGAAGCGCTCGCTACGGCGGGTAGGAGCATAACCGCGGGCTCATGGCGAGATGGCCGGCTCGGTCAAGGCGATGGCACTTGTCTATCGGATCACGCGCCGCGGCGGCACGACGATCAGTGCCGGGCTGCCGCCGCCGACGCACGTTTTCCCGGTTCCGCACGTCAACATGGTCGCGGAGGAACACGCGATCAAGGGCAGCTGCATCGGGATCTGCGTGCCGGTGCACGACCTTCCACGCTACATCTCGCTTTACCGACAGGGAAGATTGCCGGTCGACCGACTATTGACGGGTCGCCTGCGCCTGGCGGACATCAATCTCGGGTTCGACCGACTGCGCGAAGGCACGGCAGTCCGCCATGTCGTTGAGTTCTGACGATGAAGTCGTCATCGAAATTCCGAAGGGCTGAAACGCGGGGCCACGGGACATGTTGAGTTTGTCTCGCTCTCGGAACGTTGCCGTCGCCTACACGGGAATGTCGACAACGACATTCCCGATGGCGCGGCCGCTTTCGACGAGTTCGTGAGCTTCGGCGATGTGCGTCAGTGGCAGGCGTGCGGCGATGTTGTGCTGAAGCTCGTCGCGCTCGAGCAGGGCGGACAAGTCTTCAACCGCCGCGGCACGGTCTGCCGGTAAGAGCTTGTAAACGATGAAGAACTGGTAGCGCACATTTTTCAGGGCTGAGGCAAGGAAGGGGACGCTGATCTCGGGCGCGCCGCTGCCGTAGACGGTGATTTCTCCGTTCTGGCGAACCGCGGCGAGGTCCGCTTTCAGATTGATCGCCAGATCCAATTCAATGATCCTGTCGATGCCGTTTCCTTCCGTGAGTTGAACGCACCGCTGGCCGACATCCTCCGACTTGTAATCGAGCGTCATGTCCGCACCCGCGGCCCGTGCAAGCGCCGCCTTGACCTCGGAACTGACTGTCGCGACGATGAGCCGAGCGCCGGCGAGTTTCGCGAACTGCACAGCGTAGTGGCCCACGGCCCCCGCTCCGCCTGCGACCAGAACGCTCTTGCCCGCGACCCCGCCGTTCGAGTGCACCGCGTGATAAGCAGTCAGGGCGGGAATTCCCAGGCAGGCGCCGTCGGCAAACCCGATGTTGTCCGGGAGCGGCACCGCCTGCGCTTCCGGCAACACAACGAATTGCGCAGCGGTTCCGAATGCGCGTCCCCACGCAGCATTCCACACCCAAACCCGCTGCCCAATCCGATGCCTGGAAACACCCGCGCCAACCTGGTCGATCACTCCAGCGCCGTCACTGTGCGGAACAATTCGTGGAAACGGCAGTTCCCGGCTGCGCACTCCGCCGCGAGTCTTGACATCGGAGGGGTTGACCCCGGAGCAAGCCAGCTTGACGCGTACTTCGCCGGGTCCTGCCGAGGGCGCGTCGATCTCCGCGACAGAGAGCACATCCCGGGCGGCGCCGACTCGTTCGTAATAGGCAGCAAGCATTCAAGTCTCCTGTCCCGGCACGCCGCAGTCCAGCTTGGAGATGATGCCACTGACCTCAGCAGAGAGGAGCGCTTGCCCGTCAGCGAGGAATACGAGCAATGCCACTCGGCGCTGTCCCGGTGCCACTCGAGCCGTGGGACACGGGAGCTTCCAGTCGGCATCGGAGGCGGTACGTGACCCCAAGCCGCCGTTTGAGAATGATTGGTCAAATGTCCGCGGCAGGGCGACAGCGGCCATTTTGCTTTGGCGCATTGATATTGACGGATGACCCGACGCGACTCTTCGTCAGCCATTGACCGCGTGTGAGCGAAGCGCCGACGATGTCGATGCTTCTTACGGTCCAACTGCCTGCTAGCGCAGCTGCGAGTCTCCTTTGTCGATGAATCAATGGCATAGGTTCATGGCACTCCTTTTGCTTTACAGGTCCACCCAAGCACCGCCGGGAGAAGTGACATGGCATTCAGAAAGATCCGTCAGTTTCAAGCTGCAGTTAAGCCGGCCCTCGCTTGCCTAGGACTCTTGTTCAGCGTGTCAGCGTCCGCCGAACTTTTTCACGGCGTCGAATTTCCTGATGGGATGGCTTCCTTCGCGGACAGTGTCGTCTCCTACGACCCGGCGTTCGGCGGCGGAGCCGTACCAGGGGCTACTTATCAAGATGCGTCTCAGGCGCTGGGTGCTCCAAACTATCCGGAAGGTGCAGACCCGGAATATGTCAGTTTGGGTGCCGGAGGGCGGATCGTCCTGAGGTTCACCAATAACTCTCTGACGGGGAGCGGCAACTCGGATCTGGATCTTTGGATCTTCGAGATCGGCCCTGATGTGGAAGACACGTTTGTCGACATCAGCAAGGACGGTTCGACCTGGTTCAGCGTGGGCGCGGTAACCGGGTCGACGAAGGGGGTTGATATCGATGCCTTCGGTTTCGGTACATCGGACTTTTTCTCCTTCGTGCGGCTGACCGACAATAAGGCCCTGGATGCCACGAGCGGTGTAACGGTCGGTGCCGACATTGATGCAGTCGGTGCAATTTCGTCCGCCCCACCAGTCACCACTGTGCCGGAGCCCGCGACGCTCCTGCTCCTCGCTACCGCGCTTGCAGCGATAAGTTTCAAGCGGCGCAAGTAAGCCCTGCGTTCACGGCTCCTAGCCGGCGACCCTGCCCATTTGATGCGGTCGCGTTCGGCCAGTTTGCGCCGCTAGTTGCTAAGGCGACATGGAGCGGGAATTGCGATCGGCCGACAACTTGGCGAAATGTCTTTCGCCGCGCAGCGCAACTCGGTACAACTTCCACGTCTGCAGTGGGCCGACGGGCTCAGGATCGGTGTCCAAGGTGGAAGCCGATGGTCCTGACGCGGCCGATTCAGACGCTTTGCCCAAGTAGATCATTCACCGCAAAGCCGCCATGAATTCGAATCGCCACCTCGGAGTCCCCGTTGGCGGCCCCCCGGCGGGCGACGTGGATCTGACTCTATCGCGGCCGGATCGCGCCAGCGATCAGCACGGCTGAGGAAAAGCGAATTCCAAGAGGCTGGTTTGCCAGGCAGACAATTACGAGCTTCGCTGCTTGCTTTCGAGTGTCGTTGTCTTTACCAGGCTGTCTCAAGAGAGAGGGGGAGACCAGTGAAACGAATTCTTGTTGCTGCGGCCTTGCTTTCGACGGTCACGTTGCCGGTGTTTGGGCAGTCTGGATCGGAGTTGCCTGGAAAGCTGTCGGGGCGCTGGACGGCAAGCAACCCAACGGGGATCTTTATCGATTTCTTTACCCTCACTTTCGAGGGCAACCGCGCGCCCGGGACGGTGACCGGCCGGCTGACATGGCGTGGAGTCAATTGCGGTGCCAAAGACGAACCGATCCAGGCGCAGTGGGACGGTACGGTATTGAAGTTCGAAGCGGTTCTGAAGGCTGACACCAACACTCAACGCCTCAACGGAAAGTGCGGAACGGAGCCGGTCCGTTGGGAACTCAAGCGCAAGAGTGATCAGTCGTTCGAAGGCGAGGGTCGCGTCGGCAGTATTGTCGTTACCGTGACCGCAGCTCCCTAGCGGTTCCCTTCCCGGTGCGCACAGGGTCGACAGCGACGCCTTGGAACCTCCAGGCGGCCGGTCGCGACAGCTTCCATCGAATTACGCCGCCGAAGGTGGCATGGCTGAGTCATTGCCGGCGACTCTTACCGAACCAGATGACCGGTCGCGTTGTCGGGTAACCGAGAAAGCGCCCGACCGCTGTTTACGACATCACCGTCAGCTCTCGGTGGTCTCCAGGTCGCCGGCATCAAGTGAGCCCACGTTCGTTTCGAGCCACGCGTGCCAGGTCTCCTGTGTCATCGCAGGGACGACGCGCTCGAGTCGATCCCACTGCACGCGCCAGGTGCCGTCGGCGAGTTCGGTGACGCTGACGCGTGGCAGCACACCCAGGCCGAAGAGCTCGATGCGGTCTTCGACGACGGCCTCCGCTTCGCGCGGCGTCAGTACGGACTTCTCATTCATGAGAGCTCCGTTGCGGCCCGCAGCAGGCCGCAGTCCTAATTGCACTGCACAGCTTACATCGACGACGAGGAACATCCGAGGGGCCAGCCCCTAGCGGAAAGGGAGTCGCTCATAACGGTCCTCGCCCAGCCTGGCTTGGCCAGAGAAGTCAATGATCGTGCGGCGGCATGATGCGCGAATACAGTGCCACAGGTTCCGGCCGCTGGGCGGGCACCAATTCCAGCGGCCCGATTCTGCGGCGCCATGCCGCCGGAGCAACGAGCGTCACTGCCAGCGCCTTTGGCTCGTGCTTTCTCGCCACGCGCGCCGAAAGGACGAACACGGCCGAATGACACCCTCGGCGCAATGAGATCGGGCGCTTCCTGCTTCCGCTTTGGATCCAGCTCAATTGCCAGTCGGGAGGGACGTCGAGATCGCGCGTCCACCGTCCGCGGCCGGACTGGAAGTGGACCCGGGCAGCGCCATGGGTCGCCGTCAGTCCTAACCAGAGGACTTCAGTCGGAAAGCAAGCGAGAGCAACATGGCCTGGGGAAATCCACTGCCACGGAGACTGCGCCCAGCTTCGCAGGATCGCGCTGCTCGACCATGCCCGGCGGCCTATCCTCTGAAAGGAAATGTCGAGCCCGTTCCACGACAGGACGTCGGAACTGGCCATGGCGCCCGTGCTATTTCTTGAACTTCATGCGCGCCTTCGCAAACTGCTCCGTGAGGCTTCCGAGTGCCGTGGAGGGCAGGCGCAGCGCCTGTGCATTCAGCTTCAGGTAAGTCTCGAACTCGCTCGTCGCCCGGTTTCGCAATGTAGTCGATCCCGTGACTTTCGCTAGCGTGTCGAGGGCAACGTGCCGGCCGACCGCGGCAGCTTGCTCGGCGCGCTGCAGTAGGTTTCCGGAGTAAGAGAGGGGCTCGGGAGTGGCCAGCGGCGACGGATCGGTGGACGCTTCTTCGGTGTCGGGTGATGGGGTGGCGCTGGTGCCTGCCGCTTGTGCCTTGCTGGCTTCGGTCGCATGTCGCAGGTCCTGGAGTGAACGCTGCAGGTCCTGCGAGAGGGCGAACGACTGTCTGAGTAGGTCCAGTCGCTTCTGCTCGCCCTTCCGTGTGTCGGTCTCCCACTGCAGGAAGGCAAACGCGTCGGACACCTGGAAGCGGGTTTTCCACACGCTGTCCTGAAGTTCGCAGCGGCGCCCGCGTTGCGTCGCGATGTGCTCCGCCCTGATCAATGCATCCAGCGAGCGCAGTAGCGCCGGCGGTTTGTCTACATCGATATCGTGATCGCAGAGACCATAGAGAAACTTGACCGCCAGGACATCCGGACGGTCCGCGATGTCCGTGGTGCACTGGTCGAGCCAGTCATTCACGGTCGACTTCAGGTCGCGCGGCGGAACCGGTTCATGTTGCGCGAGCGTCTCGTTGGCTCCGGCCGTCTTCTCGGGCGCTTCATCCTGCGGCAAACGCTCCAGCAGTCCGCACCCGCCCAACGTCAGCGACGCCACGTGGGCCGCCGCGAGCGCGAGCAGAGGGTCGGCGTCTTTGGCAAAGAGCAGATCGAGCACCGGACGCGACAGCGGCAGCGTCGACCGGCCCGCCAGGGCGGTGAAGACCTGGTCCGACAGAGACTGAAGATGGAGATCCGGAACATCGCCTGGTGCCGTCAGCCGCATCCGGATGTAGTGGGGCAGGGGCACGCTGTAGCGCTCAGGCGCTGCGTCCTTCGGAGCCGGATAGTTGAGCCACACCGTTCGGTTGCCGTACAGGGGGATGACGTGACTCGTTCCCGCACCGTTCACTTCGCGTATCGCGGTCGCGATCCCCGGTGACCCGGGCTGTACGGCCAGGCGGAACAGTTGCCAGCTCCAGATCACGCCGGGATCATCCTCGATCGTGTCCTGAGCGACTGGGGCGACCGAGGTGCCGTCCAGCTGCATGGACGCGCGGTCCTTCCTTGAAGGCGCCTGCCTGAACGGTCCCCGCAGCGCGACGATCGTCGTCATGCTGGTATCGAAGTGACTTGCGGCGAGGAGTGAACGGATGCGTGGCGCCAGTCCGAACGCCATTTGTCCGAAGCTTCGGTCAGTCGCCTCGACTTCGATCGACTTGTTGCGATCCAGCAGCACGGTCTTTGAGTTGATTGACGTGCCGAGCAGCGTACTGACGGTGTAGATCCCGGGAGGCAGGTCAAGTTCGAGCCGGAACATGCCGGTTCCGACGCGGGCGCTGCGTCCGTCGGTTACTCGAAACACGGCGCCCGGCTCCGAGCACGTCACCACCAGTCTGTGCAACGGCGCTTCCATGTTGCATCCCCTAACTTAGCTGCACTGCCTCGGCCACCGGTTTGACGTTGCCGTCGGCGTCGACCGGTGTCCTGACCTTGAACGCCTGCACCCAGCCGTTGTTGCGGCCCTTGAGCAGGTACTGTCCCGGCAATACGCCGTCGAGCATCGCGCCGCCCGCCGCGCCAACCGTCAATCCCGACACCGGTTGAAACTTGAAGTCGAACACCTCGATATCCGTTGCCGCGTGCCCGTTCAGCAGAGGACTCACGTCCACATCGACCTTCGCCCGCTGAAACAGTCGGTAGCTCGCCAGGTCTGCATGCAAGTCCGAATCGAACCAGCTCTTCGGCCGCTGAGTCCGCGTCGGGTCGATCGCTCTGGCCCGGATTGGAACGACTTCCTTCAGGTAGTCCACGAGGTGGGCCGCTGTGACCACGTCGGAGTCGGGTGAACCGGCCGACCCGCTGAGCGCTTCCAACAGCACGTCGGTAAACAGGCCACCGTTGGCCGATTCGATCGCCTGTTCACCCGGCTGTGCCGCGGTGACGACCAGGACGCTGGGGCGGTCTGCTCTCTGATCGACGTCGGGGATCTGCACCGGCGGGAGCTGGTCGGTCTGGTTGTCGTTGCAGCAGTCGAAGAAGAAGAGGTATTCGCGGTATGCCGGGGAAGCAGTCAGCAAGGGGATCCAACTGAGGCTGAAGAACAGGTCCGGAAGGGAACGCCGGTGCTGCGCGCAGTAGACGGCGGGAAAGGCCGGCTGTGCGATGTTCGAGCGGCCGTGACCGGAGAAGTAGACGAACAGCCGATCGCGCATGGCCGCCGCAGTCACCGTCAGCAGGGTGGTGATCTCAGACTCGACGGCGCTCCGGTTGATCGGTTTCAGGCCCGGTTTCGGCGGATCCGCGGGCCAGCACAACGGGATCACGTCGATTCCGGGGGCGTGCGCCCTCAGCCAGTTGGCCACGCGGTGACCGTCCTTCGTTGCGCCGGGCAGCGCGCGCAGCACACCATTGCTGGCGGGAAACTCCCCGATCGTGACCAGCAAGGCGTCCGATGTCATCGGCGATCCGTGATCATTTATATAGCTGCCGGATGAACCGGATGTCTTCTTTCGAGAGTCGGTCCGACGGCATGACGCCCGGCTGGCCATCGAGCCACCGGGCCGGAATCGTGTAGATCATGATCGACACGCGGTCCATCTCCGGCGACATCACGACGCGACCCGGCGGATAGCTCTCGAAGACGTTGAAGTCGATCGTCTTCTTCGACCAGTTGTTCGGCGGTCCACCCAGGTCGGCATAGACAACGTCCTTCTTCCACTTCAGTTCGGCCAGCGGGTGGTTGTGCTCGTGGAGCAGCCCGAGCGCGTGGCCGAACTCATGCAGCACCACGCTGGCGAAGGTCTTCTCCGGCGTCCCCTCGGTGGCCCAGCCAAGGTTCATCGTGGGCTTGCCTTTCCCGGCCGACTTGACTGCATCGGTTCCGACATACGACCAGGACCCGCTGGCCGGGTCGAATGCAATCCGGATGTCGGCGGAACTCGCGTCGGCGGCCCGTTCGAACTGCAGGACGGCGCCACCCTCCGCTGGATCGGTCCAGCGCCGCGCCGTCTTGAACACGCGATCCTGCAGCTTGGCCGATCCCTGCAGAAAGCCGATGGTCAGCTCTTTCTTCTTCCAGAGCGCACCCTTGTCAGCGACGCCCTTGGTGCGGAAGTTCTCATCCGGGACGAGCGTGCTGCAGAACCACTCCACGGCTGTGTCGTCGGCCATTGCCGCCTCCTTCAAGGGTTTCCAAGGCCCCACCGCTGGTCCGGCCCGGGCGAAAGCTGACATGCAGGCTAGGCCGCCTCGCCGCTCGCTTCAAGCGACTTTTCACAATTGCTTCGCAACGCCCCATCCCGTGAACGAGGGGCAGGAATCAGACGGCGGCGACCGTCCGCCCAGGCACTGTGAAAGGGAGGTTCTCATTCACCACGGCGGCACGCCGCTCGGCATGATCATCGAGAAGTGGCCCCGCTGAGCTACTTTCGCGAGCAGCGCGTCTGCGAGCGGACCTTCAAAGACGCGCATCGCAGCCGCCTACTGGCCGTGCGCTGCCCGTGCCTTCTCGATCTGCGCTTTCACGGCCTCGAGATTGAAGCTTGCGCCCGGCTGCATCGGCGGAAACTCGATCGCGGTCTGCGCCACCTTGGCGACTTCCTGCTGTACGAACTGGAAGCGCCAGAACTCGTAGACGAACCAGTTGTAATAGGCGAGCGACCCCTGCGCGCCACTCGGCATGCCGGTGCGCTCATACGGATCGGAACGCAGGTTGGTGAGGATGGGCCAGTCGACCTTGACGGTGCCGCCCAGCCAGCCGCCGGGCTGATCGGTGAAGCGATACTTGAAGTCGTTGATCCGGACCGCGGACAGCGTGCCCTCGGTGAAGTAGAAGATCTCGTTGCGCGCCGAGGGACCCTTGCCGGTGATCATGTCCATCTGGTTGTAGCCGTCCAGGTGCACCTTGTACGACTTGTCGCCCAGCTGCTTGCCCTTCAGCAGTTCGGCGGTGATGTTGGGGTTGCCGGCCGCCGCGACGAGCGTTGGGAACCAGTCCAGCCCGGACATGATGCCGTTCTCGACCTTGCCTGCCGGCACCTTGCCGGGCCAGCGCACGATCATCGGCACGCGGAAGCCGCCCTCGAGCGCCGTTCCCTTGCCGCCCGCGAACGGCGTCTGGCCGCCGTCAGGCCAGGTGAAGTTCTCGGCGCCGTTGTCGGTCGTGAAACCGATGATCGTATCGCCTTCGAGATTGTTGTCCTTCAGGTACTTCATGACCGAGCCGACGATGTCGTCGATCTGCGCCATGCCGGCTTCCTGGATGGTCCAGTTGTTGTCCGAGTTGCGCAGTCCGTTGTACTTCGGCGACAGGTGCGTGACGACGTGCATTCGCGTCGGGTTGAGCCAGAGGAAAAATGGCTTGCCGTCCTTGCGCGCCTTGTCGACGAACTTGAGTGCGTTGTCGAGGATCTCGTCGTCGACGGTCTCCATCCGCTTGGGACAGAGTTCGCCGGCGTCTTCGATCTTCTGTTTGCCGATTGCGCCCCAACGCGGCTGTACGGTCGGATCGTCGACGCTGGTCGCCCACGAATGGACCATGTTGCGCGGACCGACTTGTGCCCTCAGCTTCTGCGGGTAGTTCGGGTGGCATGGATCCTCCATCGCATCGAGGTGATAGAGGTAGCCGTAGAACTCGTCGAAACCATGCAACGTCGGCAGGAACTTGTTCAGGTCACCAAGGTGATTCTTGCCGAACTGGCCGGTGGCATAGCCCATCGACTTCAATGCCGTCGCGATGGTCGGCGCCTGCGCCGGCATGCCGATCGGCGAACCAGCCTGACCCACGGTTGTGAGTCCGGTGCGGATAGGCAACTCACCCGTAATGAAGTTGGCGCGCCCCGCCGTGCAGCTCGCTTCCGCGTAGTAGTCGGTGAAGCGCATGCCCTCGGCCGCGAGCCGGTCGAGATTGGGCGTCCGCATCGACATGACGCCCTGGTTGTAGGCACCGATGTTGGCCCAGCCGATGTCGTCGCCCATGATCATGATGATGTTGGGTTTCCTGGCGGGCGCCTGGGCGAACGAGGGTGCCGCCACGGTCAGAGCGAGAGCGATAGCAGCCACGCCCGCCGAGAGATGTCTCAAGAATTTCAAGGGGAGCCTCCTGATGCTTTGGATTTCCTGTTGATCAATCGAAGGAAACGAAGAAGGCAACAGCACGGTCCGCGCAATCCTGATTCGCGCGGCAGGATCAGGGTACTCGCATCGACGGTGCATTCGCGTCCGACCACAGTGTGCCATGGGCAAATGTGTTTCGGCACAGCGCCGGAACGTGCGCCGACGCAGGGAAGTCGGCCGGAGACGAGCGCCACTCATGCACGGAGCTGCTTGTCAAATGCCTTGCATGACCGGAAGCAAGTCTCCTCACGCAGCGTGCGCTAAAGTCCCCTTCATTCCGGGGGCATCGCTTCGGCCACCCGCAACCACGTCAACAAATTCCGGAATCCCCGATGAGCATTTTCAATTTCAGCGCCGGTCCTGCGGTGCTGCCGAAGGAAGTCCTGCAACGTGCGGCCGACGAGATGCTCGACTGGCACGGCAGCGGCATGTCCGTGATGGAGATGAGCCATCGCGGTCCCGAATTCATCCAGATCGCGGAGACGGCGGAAGCCGACCTTCGGAAACTGATGGCGATCGGCGACGATTACGCAGTCCTGTTCCTGCAGGGTGGAGCCATCGGCGAGAACGCGATCGTGCCGATGAACCTGCTCGGCGATAAAAAGACGATCGATTTCATCAATACGGGCGAGTGGTCGAAGAAGTCGATCAAGGAAGCCAAGAAGTACGCGCAGGTCAACGTCGCCGCTTCAGCGGAGGACCAGAACTTCACCTACGTGCCGCCGCGGGACCGCTGGAAGCTCTCCGACAATGCGGCCTACGTTCACGTCTGCACCAACGAAACCATTGGCGGGAGTCGAGTACCACTGGATTCCGGACGTCGGCGCGACGCCGCTGGTCGCCGACATGTCGTCCCACATCCTGTCGCGTCCGATCGACGTCTCGAAGTACGGCGTGATCTACGGTGGCGCGCAGAAGAACGTCGGCCCGGCGGGTCTGACGCTCGTCATCGTGCGCAAGGACCTGCTGGATCGCGCGCTGGCGATCACGCCGTCGGCGTTTCACTGGAAGGAGCAGGCCGAGGCGGATTCGATGCTGAACACGCCACCGACGTACGCCATTTACATCGCCGGTCTGGTGTTCAAGTGGCTGCTGGCGCAGGGCGGGCTCGCCGCTATCGAGCAGAAGAACGTCGCGAAAGCACAAGCTGCTGTACGACACGCTCGACGCCAGCAGCTTCTACTCGAACCCGGTCCGCAAGGAGGACCGTTCGCGCATGAACGTGCCATTCAAGCTGCGCGACGAAGCACTCGACGCGGCGTTCCTCAAGGGCGCGCAGCAGCGCGGCCTGCTCCAGCTCAAGGGTCACCGGTCGGTCGGCGGCATGCGGGCATCGATCTACAACGCGATGCCGATCGAGGGGGTGCAGGCACTGGTCGACTACCTGCGCGAGTTCGAGCGCAGCCACGGATAACCGATGACGCGCTTCCAGATCCAGACGCTCAACAACATTTCGGCCAAGGGGCTCGAGCGTTTTCCGCTCGATCGCTACGCCGTCGCCAAGGAACTCGACCGGCCCGATGCGATCCTGGTCCGGTCGCACGACATGCACGCGATGCCGATCGCGACGAGCGTCAAGGCGATTGCGCGGGCGGGCACGGGCACCAACAACATTCCGGTCGCCGAGATGTCGCGGCGCGGCCTTCCGGTCTTCAATGCGCCGGGCGCCAACGCCAATGCCGTCAAGGAACTCGTACTCGCAGCGCTGCTGATCAGCGCGCGCAATCTCGTTCCTGCGCTGCAGTTCGTATCCGAACTGCCGCCGAGCGCGCAGGACTTCGAAGCGCGCGTCGAGGAAGGGAAGAAGCAGTTTGCGGGAATCGAATTGCCCTACCGACTGCTCGGAATCGTCGGGCTCGGGGCGATCGGCGCGCTGGTCGCCGACACCGCATTCAAGCTCGGCATGAAAGTCATCGGCTACGACCCCGAGATCACGGTCGACGCCGCGTGGCGCCTGCACTCCGGCGTTCGCAAGGCCAACTCCATCGAGGAGTTGCTCAAGCAGTCCGACTTCGTCTCGCTGCACGTCCCGCTGGTGCCTGCGACGCGCGGTCTGATCGACGCGCGCAGGCTCGCGGCGATGCGCCCGGGCAGCGTGCTGCTCAACTTTGCGCGCGATGCCATCGTCGACGAAGAGGCCGTTGTGGAGGCGTTGCGCTCGGGCCGCCTGAAGGCCTATCTGTCCGATTTCCCGTCGCCGACTCTCGCGGGCGTCGCTGGCGCAATCGCGCTGCCCCACCTTGGCGCCTCGACGGCCGAGGCAGAGGAAAACTGCGCGGTCATGGTCGTCGAACAGTTACGCGAGTTTCTCGAGAATGGCGGCATCAGCAACGCGGTCAACTTTCCCAACGTCGAGATGGCGCGCGAATCGGATCACCGCATCGGCATCGCCAATGCCAACGTACCCAACATGCTCGGCCAGATCTCGACCGCGATGGCGAACGCCGGCCTCAATATCCACAACATGGTGAACAAGTCGCGCGGCGAGATGGCGTACACGCTGGTCGATGTAGACAGTCCCGTGACGCAAGCCGCAATCGATGCGATCGCGGCGATCGACGGCGTCCTGTCGGTGCGGTCCGTGCCAGCCGATCCGGACCGGACGGCAGACCCCGCTGCTAACCGCGATGTCACCGCGTAGTTGAAGCGGCGCCACCCGGGCACTACGTACCTTGAAACTCGACCGCGAGCTGACTTCTATGCGGTCGTTGCGCGACGCTGGGCGTCGCTGCGCAGATGAGGATGGCTCGGGCGACACGGTGGGCGCGGTATGAGGAGCCCTGAGCAAAAGACCGGGAAGCCCGCGTTCCGGCTCATCGATGAGCGGATCCGCGACCTGGGAGGATGGCGCGGGGAGACCCTGGCCCACATGCGGGCGCTGATCCTGGAATCCGACCCCGAGATAACCGAGGAGTGGAAGTGGAGCGTCCCGGTCTGGTCGCGGCACGGCATTGTCTGCACCGGGGAGGCCTACACGAAAGTCGTGAAGCTCACTTTCGCCCAGGGGGCCAGGATCCAAGACCCATCGCGCCTCTTCAACTCGAGCCTGGAAGGCAAGACGCGAAGGGCGATCGACATCCACGAAGGGGAACGAGTCGACGAGGACGCATTCAAGGCGCTCGTTCAAGCCGCGGTCGCCCTAAATGGCTCGCTGGCGAAGAAACGGTAGAGAGCCCAATCCCGGCTTGCCCTGATCCCGTACGTTAAGCGACTGCTTCAAACTGTCTGAACGACGTCCGCTTTGACGTGCGGGTTCAGCCCTCACGTTTGGCGGTGAGCGCAAGGTAGTTCCCGGCGAGTGCGAGTGCGGCCCCGATTGCCGCCGTGGTGGTCCATCGATAGCCTTCGAAGACCGTGCTCAGTGCCATTGCCACGACCGGGATCGCGACGGCCGTGAAGCTGGCTCGGTTGGCGCCCACGCGTTCGATCAGCTTGAAGTAGGTACCGAAAGCAATGATGCTGCCAAACACCGCCAGGTAGACGAGCGAGGCGACATAGGCGAAGCCCCAGTCGAACGTCCACGCGGAGCCGCCCGCCCACGCAATCGCCGCCGCCGTTAGCGCGCCGTAGCCCATGGCCCAGGCCGTGCCGCCGATGGTCGGCACCTTGTCGCGCTGCAGGCGAACGGTCACGAGGTTACCGATGGCGGCGATGACCGTGGAACCGAGCGCAAAGGCGATGCCCAGCGCCGCTGTTCCGCCCGCTGCCGCGGCGCGCAGTTCTGGCAGGAACAGCGATGCGATCCCGATCACTCCGATCAGAGCGCCCACTGCAACACGGGCCAGCACCGGCGTACCAAAGGCGAGCCGTGCGCCGATCGGCACGACGAATACGAGAGTCGAAAAGGCCACGGCCACGAGGCCGGAGGCCACATAGCGCTCGGCCACGTAGACGCCTACATAGTTGAGGCCGAACAGTGTTGCGCCTTGCGCGGCCAACCACGCGTGGGTCCGCGACGAAAAGGCGAGGCGCTGGCCGCGCGCACTGCACCAGACAAACAGGATGGCGGCAGCCAGTGCGAAGCGGTAAACGACGGACACTTCGGGCTCGACAACGCCGAGCTGGAATGTGATCGCAAGCCAGGTCGATCCCCAGATGAGCGTGGCGATTGCGAAAAGTGCGGTCGGGCTGTTCATGGTTTCATGCCCTGGGACGTACTCGCACTTTGGAACGCTCCAACCCCCGCAGCCCTCGATACCTCGGAAGCCTACGTTTCTTTTGAAGGGAATGATTCTTCTTGCAGAGTTCGGCGGACAGTGGCAACCCTAGATTCCAGCCCCTTCCCACAGTGCAAGTTCTAGCACAATCCGACAGCACCTGGAGTCGACATCGAACGCGCTGTTTCGCCGCGCCACGTAACTCTCCCTTCGCAAAGGTGAGTCCGTGCGCGAGGAATCGGTTCATCGCGTGGCATCCGCAGCCTCTCACTCGGGCGACACGACGAGCCTCGCGGAGTGCTCAGTCGCGATTCCCTCGTAATGGTCGGTCGTCGATGGCTGCCAAGGCCCGCTCGGGATCTGGCTCGCTACAACACTTGTGATATGCCAATGTGGACGCGCACGAACGGGCTGCCCCTTCGCGGTCTGGTCGTGCGCGCCGGCTAGTTCGATGATCGACGCAGTTCGGCCAGAAACGGAAGCGCTGTCCTGCTGGCCAGCCGGCCCAAAAGCCAACAAGATTTCAACTCACTGACCAGACGTTTGGACGTCCGTGGCAGGCGGCTTTCGGTTCCATTCTGCATTGCGCGGAAACGTCCAACTCAGCCTCCCGCTTGGGCCCGATTGCCTTCTGGTAGGGACGCCGTCGGGCAAGAAGAATCAGCGGCGTGTTGCCGAACGTCCGGCTGGCGAATGTTCACGAGCTCAACGGTTCTCGAGCCGGCTGTAGTCGAAGATCCCCGCCTCGGCCGGTGCCCACGCCGCGTACGCGTCGATCAGTTCATCGCTCGTGGCCCAGAAGCGCGGGTGGGTACGGCGAACCGCGTAGCGGTCGGCGAGCTTGCGGTAGTCGTCTTCCGACGCCAGCGATCCGATTGCATTCGCAAGCGCGGGCAGGTCCGCTGCCTTGACGCTGAAAATCGCGTTCGGATAGGCGCCGAGGAAGCCCGGTACAACCGTCAGCGTGTTCTCCGCCGGCAGCAGCTCCTCCTTGAACATGTGCGCAACATTCTTGTGCGCGGTATTGCGCAGCACGCTGAAGTACTGCGGCGAAGCCGCCGGCTGCTCGACGCGCAGGAACACGACCTCGGGCATCCACGCAAGGCTCGCGCCGCGCACGCTCGACAGCGCCTGCAGGTCGCGCCGCAGCGCCGGATCCGCCACCGTCGAAAGATCGAATCGCTTCGCCGCGACCGGCGCCACTCGCGCGCTCAGCATTTCGTACAGTTCACGTTGTGGATCGCTGGTCCGGTACGTGAGGCCGCTCGGTCGGTTGAAGTACGCGTCGCGACCGTAGACGTAGTCGGTCACTTCCTTCGGCGCGCCTCGATACCAGTATTCGGCCGTCGAGCGTCGAGCCTTCTCCGGCAGGAGCACGAGGAAGTTGAACTCGCCTTCCATGCGCAGGAAGTCCATGTAAAGCCGGCTGTTCAACTGGTGCCCGGCGTTTCCGTAGACGTCGTAACCCGCCACGAGCAGGTAGTAGATCCGCTCGAACAGCGGATAGCCGATGACCCACGCCGTCTTCGGCGGTTCGCCGACCAGGCCCTTGACCACCGTCGCACTGTCGAAGTGACGGAACACGGTCAACGCGGCGTTCGGATTGCGACCATCGCCGCTCCAGATCATCGAGAGATCGTCCTTGCGCCCCACTGCGTTGCGCTCAAGCCAGTCGCTTTTCGCCCGCAGGTAGTTGGTTTCGAGCTTCGAGTATTCGATCCACGGGATCAGCGCAAGCGAAGTGCTGCCCCATTCAGCGGGCAGGCGCAGGTTGCTGCGTTCACGCGCGAGCAGTTCGGCGACCATGGCATCGTCGCCGGCGTCCGGATCGACGAAGAACACCCAGAAGCGGTCTTCGATGACGTCGAGTGCGAGCTGGCCGCGGCACACCGGGCCCTTGATGAAGTTCATTACAAAGTATTCCGCTTCATCGAGCATGAAGCGGTAACGGCCATCGATCGGCAGGTCGTGAAACGCCGCGAACGGATTGGAGGAGACATCGGCGTCGTATGACGGCAGCGCGGTCACCGTGTACGCGGGATCGAGGAACCAGCCACGGTACTTCGCCATGCGAGCCGCGCTGAGCGAATAAGGCATGTGCGTCTTGGCGACGATCGTCTCGCGCTCGGGAACCAGCCGGTAATAAACGCGCGCCACGCCGGGGTCGTCATAGGCCCGACGCGTTGCGATCGGCACCGCTGGCTTGCCCGGAGCAGCTGCGGAACGGATCAGGCGCAGCGGCCGACGCTGGGTGTCGGCCTCGAAATACAGCGTTCCGAGGTAGAGGTGCTCGTACAGGTAGCGGCTCATCAGCCGCTCCTTGTTCGAATCGCCGTTGAGAAATGCTTCCCACGAGCGAATCTGTTGCTGCACCGCGGGTGACAGCGGCGGATCCCCTTCATAAGGTGCGCCCGCTGCAATCCAGCGCTGGATCGTCGAGAGCTCGCGCTCGTCGAGCCCGGGCAGTCCGTACGGCATGCCGGCCAGCGGCTGGTTGACCGCATAGTTCTCGTACTCATCGACGCGCGGACAAGTCGCCTTGCGATCGAGCGAGAAGTCGAAGGCCTTTGTCAGGATCGGCGCGGTTGGGAGTGGATGTTCGCGCTTGAGCTGCAGGCTGCGATAGAGCACGCTCGCCGCAAGGTTGGTCTCAGGCGTGGCCGTGCGGTTGTTCAGCACGGGCGAGAAACCGCGCTCCCACCACTGCGAGGGCAGTTGCGCGTCGAGGAAGAGGCGGGTAGTCGGCGCTTCGCGCAGGCGAGCGGCGTCGTAGACGGGCGCCTTGCTCGTGCCGCGCGCGATGCCTTCCCACGCGGTGAGCTTGAGCTGGCACGGACCGTCGTAGCACGCGTGGCAGACCACGCAGCGCCGCTCGACGATCGGCTGCACGTCCCTCCGGTACGACATGCCGGCCTCGGGCTTGGCCGCAACGTCGTAGCGCGTCGGATCGGGCTTGCCGTAGCGCTGATCGAATTCGTTCAGGGCAAGAGTCGCGCACCCGGTGACGCAAAGTGCGGTGATGGCGGCAGCAATCGGTCGCATAGGGCCCCTGGCGCTGTGTTGGACGAGTACTTGGCCACGCGATGGTATGTCATCGCGTCTCCGCACCGCTCCCGCGCCCCTTCGCGACGCAAAAGGTCAAGGCAACCCCCGAAACGAGTCTGCTTCGCGTTTCCGCTCTGTTCGGCCACGAGCGGAACTAGTGCGACATTGCCTGGATTGCCTAATAGCAGCCGCACTTTGCAGCGGACTCGAGCAGTCGGAAGATCGCTCCTGACAGTATTGCTCCGAGAGCGTCTCGCTACCGCGCGTTTGTCGCCCCATTCTGCGAGCCTTTCTAAATTGTTCGCCTCGATGCGCTGTTGTGCCGAGACGAGAACCATTCAGAAACACGGAGGAGCCGCCAATAGCAGACTCGATTGCTCAACTACTGTTGCGTGATGCTCACCGGAAGAGTAAACAACATTCCAGAAGCTGCCGAAAAGACCTACGAAGCAGCAGCACACACCATATGCAGACGCTGCGCGGCGACCTTCACTGGCTGCGCGTCGTGGGGGAGGTCGATGCGGCACCGCATCGCTTGGGGGGAAGTGGTCCTTGAGCCGCTGAGCGGAACATGGACAGCCTCAAAGTGTGCCGCGAGCGCCAGCCCTGCGCGAGCATCAACTCTCGATCCTTGGTTCCTGTTGAAGCGACGCGCTTCCGCCTGTCGCGCGTGAGCTGCGGCCGCCTTGTACGTTCCCAATAACAGCGAAACAAAAGGGCATACATGAAACGACTATTCGTCCTTGCGCCCATCCTCGCTTTCGCACTCGCCGCCCGCTCAAAAGGGGCCAGAAGCGAGTTCCGAAAAAGCGTCCACTTTTCTCACCGACGCGCAAATCAAGGCGACTTTTGAAGAGTGCGTCTCCTATAGCAGCTTGAAGTGTGAATTTTTGAGTATCGGTCCAATTTTCCAGGAATCGCCAACGGCTTATCCAAACTAAACGGAGGACAACATGGAGTTTCGTCTTCTGGCTCGAGCGACAACGCACCAAGCGATCGCCCTTGCTCTGTTCGGCTTGCTCGCTACGGGCGTGAGCACCGCGGCCCGCGCCGATGTGATTGTCACGCCTGTGGGCAGCCCGCTGTTTGTAGCGGCGGACTTCCATCTGTTCGCCGCGCCCATCGGCACCGCTGGCAGTGGCTACGCAGAGTTCGCCGAGACGCTGCAGGGCATCCTGCCACCTCCCAACCATTTGCCGAATCCGACCCTGGGTATCGGTCCCGGTGCGGCGCACGCCGGCCCGTATGACCACGAGATGGCTGACGGAGTTACGGCCAACGGTTATATCGAGGGCACGACTTTCACGACCGAGCAGTACTCGAACGGCAGTGGCGTGTACTTCGTGTTCATGCTGCTGCCCAGCACGAGCAGTCCAGCTGGCTCATCACCCGATTTCGCGTCGGGTCCCATCCACGCCAATGCGGTGTTTCCATTGACGATCAGCGGCGTCACCTTTACGAACGGAACCTTGAACGACCATTTTGCGGAATTTGCGGTGCCTGCCATCAATCTGGTACCCGGGTTCGAAGGATTCGACGGGTACAGCCACATCCCGTTCTTTTTCGCCGACAACTTCGATTTCGCGAGTCGGCCAGTCACGGGCGGCTACGAGTACCGCGTTTCAATTCTTGATGGGTCAGGCAACGGCTACAACATTGTGGCGGGTTTCGATGTCATCCCTGTCCCCGAGCCCGCGACTTGGCTGCTGATGATCATGAGCGGTCTTGCGGTTGGGTTGGTGCGTTGGCGCATTGGCGTCATCCCTGATCGAAGCAACAAGGGTCATCCTCAGTGCTAGCGAGCGTCCGGCCAATGAAGGAGCGGCGAAGGCCCTGCTCGAGGGCTCGCGCCGGGTGGGGGGCGATTTACTCTACGCCCCTGCCCATGCGCCCACAAGGCGAGACCATCGGACGATTGGACAACTCACCATGAAGAAAGGCAGAGTCCCGCGGAAGTCGTTTACCGCCTGGAAGATCTGATTGGTATTCATCTCGAAGGACCCGTACCGGGCGATCGGCTCGTCCAGCGGCCGGCCGGCGATCAGCGCGTTGCACAGCGCGACGCGCACGGCTGCTCGGCGCCGCGGCAACGGCCGGTGTGCAACCCGTTGCCGCCGCTTGTGCGCGGTGGCACTTCGCCGGTGGCGGCCAGTTGTCGCGGACATCGTAGCGGTAAGGTGAAAATCGCTTAAAGGGAGTACGGGCGGTCAGGATGCGCTGGCACCTTTTTAAATGGGTCGTCTCTTTGGGCTGTGGCTGGGCACTGGCGTTCAGTTGGTCGGCGCGCGCAGTCGATGGTGCGCAGGCAGGAGGCATCGTGACGCAACTATCCGGTCGTTGGGTTTCAACGGAACACGTAACGTTCACAAATCCTAGTCGTGCCGGGTCAGCATTCTTCCTCGACGTGGTCATCGCAAAGGACGGCACATTCCAAGGCACCTGGGACGAATACTCTTGCATCTCGTATCCTGGGCCGTACTCGACGATGACCATCTCGTGCAGCCGCGTGCAACGACCCGCGAAAGCCCGCGGCAGGTTCGACTTGACCGCACGAAGTGGAGAGATAGAGCTCGACCGGCTCGGGCGAACATCCTTCGCATACACCCTCGGGACCGAGCTGCTTCTTGAACTACCTAAAGATTGGCTGAAACAAGGCGACGCTGTGCTGTATACGAGCAAGCTCGCGCGCCAAGCTAAGTAGTTCGGCGTACGAGCGCAAGGTCCGTCTGACTGCGGCAAATCGCAGACGCGGCTGGGCAAAATTTGAGTCCGCCAACAGTAGACGTTCTCCGGGGGCCGATTACAGCCGTTTACTCCGGCTTCTTGTGGACATAGTTGATAACTCCGTCTCGCGCTTTCTTCCAAACCCAAGTTGGCGATGGAGCGTCAGCGGCCATGACTTTGGACATCCAAGCGTGGTTGTGCATGGTGGTCGAATGAGTGAGGAGTGACGTGCATACTCACCGATTCCGGGCACGCAAAAACCTTGGAATACGACTGCCGCGAGCCGTCAATTGGCGTGGCCGATGATCTGGGAAGTAAGTTCGATGGGCAAAGCCGGCCAGAACCGGCCCTCGGCTCAGAGCGGCCGATCCGCCCAAAAGCGGACGGCTTTAGCGTGTCTTCGCATAGACCCGCATCGTTCTCCGCGTGCCGTCCGGGTCACACCGTTCGCTCTTGAGCGTCCCTTCGTGTTCGAATCCTAGCCTCTCAGCAACCCGCCAGCTTCGTTCGTTCTCGTCGTCTGCCCCACACCAGACTCGCCGCGCCCCGAGGTGCCCGAAGGCGAACTCCGTAACGCCGAGCGCCGCCTCGGTTGCGAAGCCGTGGCCCTGGAAGCGCTTCCGGCACCACCACCCGATCTCGAATACTCAAGTTTCCCAGTTGAACCTGTGCAGGCCGCAGTTCAGGACATGCTCACCGGTGTCGCGCCGGAACCCAAGCATAGGAAAGTCGGCTCGAAGCAACCAGTTCGCCGCGCCGCGCCTCGCGAACTCCTCCGTCTTCTCGATCGGTTGATCCTCCATAGCCCAGATCATCGAGGCGGGGAAGCGGCGAATATCGTCCAGGGTCTCAAGCAAGGAAGCGTTTACGACCGCTCCGTCGCCGGGTCGCGGCGCCCGCATTAGCAGGCGTTCGGTCTCGAACTCATCTGGAATGTCGAGGAGTATCGGGTTGAAGGTAGCCTTGGCACTCATATTTGACTCTTTCGCGCGGCCTGAGAAAGCTTCGCAGATCGTCTCGCTTCGGCCAAGGTCGGCTGTGCGCGGCGAGTTACTGCCAAAACCGAGTGTCGCCAAAAACACCCGAAAGCAGACGGAGAGCAGGCATGGCCAAGGCGAAGTGCCCCGCGTTTGATGCCGAGGCGGCGCACAAGTACTTCGCAGCGCACTGCTTCAATCGTGCGTGGGACCTTATGGAGAAGAAGGAGCGGACAGCGGAAGATGATCGCCTTATGTTCGCTCTGAACCAAGCTTCGATTTATCGCTGGCTGCAGCGCCCCGCCGCGGGTCGGCGCCGAGGTCTCGATCCAAGGCTGCAGGTGCGAAGAAAGCCGCTAAGTCCACGACCCGTCCCACCAAGAAGAAGCGATAGAGACCATCCTTGAATGGAACGAATCGTGGCGACCAGAAGGCCGTTCCAGCACTGAACCGCCTCCGGCCAAATCCTGCTGTCCAGACCGAGCTCCAAATTTGCTCGGAAGCGGACCCCAGTTCTGTGGGCACGCCATGTGCAAGGCGGCCGCCTGCCGGAGTCGTGGCCGACAGGCGGTGTCGACCGCTATCTGAAGATCCGGCCGTGCGGCAGATGCGCCTTGCCCTTGAACACCTTGGGCGGTTGGGTGACTGGGCAGAGCCCCGCATTCGGCGGAAGGGCTACTGCGCCCAGGAACTGCGGCTGACGGCGCACGTTCATCGTCTGCTCAAGGTCGTAGGCAATGCCAAGCAACGTCGGCTCTCTCAAGAAGCCGCTGTACATCAGCATGCCGGCAGGTTTGCCGGCCGGCGTGATTCCTACCGGCAGCGAGAGATTCGGATAGCCCGCGATCGCGGCCGCAGTGGAGTTGGTCAGGTGCGGTGCCACCACAGCGTCGAGATTCTGGCTGGTGAGCGCGGCATCAATCCCCGCCCGGGCGGCGAGACGCACCGAACGTGCGGCGACATAGTCCGGGTTCGTCAGGTCGCCACCGGTGGACTCGGAAATCTCGAACAGTTCCTGCCCGTAGTACGGCATCTCGGCAGGACAGTTGGCCACGTTGAAGGCGATGAGGTCGCCCAGCTTGCGCATTCGTGTGTGCCTCAGGCCTGCAAGATATTGCTCGAGGTGCGCCTTGAACTCGAACAGGAGCGCCGTGAACTCGTCGCCGAAGTAGTTGAGGATGTCGCCGGTGTCCGTGGGGACCAGGGTGGCCCCGAGCGAGGCCATCACGGTGAGCGCCTGGTCAAAGTAGGCGAGCGTGTCCTCGTCGCCCGGGAATCCGTACGTCGCGTAGTCGTTGCGGTAGCGGAGGTCGACCCCAATCCGTTTGCCCTTCAGCGCGCCGCGTTGCAGGAACTGCGTGTAATCCGACGGCACCGGTTGCCCGGCAACGGCGCCGAAAGGCGACTGCAGCACGCCGAGCAGGATCGCCGCGTCGGCCACGGTGCGACCGATTGGTCCGGCCGTGTCCTGCTCGCGGCTGATCGGAATGATCCCGGCTTGCGAGACCAGACCCAATGTGGGTTTCAACCCAACCACCAGGTTCGCACTCGCCGGGTTGACGATCGAGCCGTCCGTTTCGGTGCCCACCGCCGCGGCGCACAGGTTGGCCGCTGTACCCACGGCCGACCCGGAACTGGAACCGAACGCCGTATAGCTCAGCAGGTAGGGGTTCTGCGTGGCACCTCCGCGCGCCGTCCAGCCATAGAAGCCGAACGGGTTGAAGCCGCGGAAGTTCGCCCACTCGCCGAGGTTGGCCTTGCCGAGAATGACGCCTCCGGCCGCGCGCAGCTTTGCCACCAGGACTGCCTCGGCCGGAACCTTGCTGTTCACTAGCGCGAGCGAGCCGGCCGTCGTCTGCATCTGATCATCGGTCGCGACGTTGTCCTTGATGAGGACCGGGATCCCGTGCAGCGGACCGCGCAGTCCGCGTCCCTGGCGGCGTTCGTTGTCGAGCTGCGCCGCAATGGCAACGGCGTTGGGGTTGACCTCAATGACTGCGCGCAGCAGCGGATTCATGTCACGGATGCGAGCCAGATAGCCCTGCGTGAGTTCGCGGCTGGTCAGCCGACCCGACGCCATGTAGCCCTGCAGCTCCGGGATGCTCTTTTCAACCCAGAAGTCGTCGCTGCGAGCGGCCAAAGCGGCAGTCGGCAAGGACACCAAGCCTCCTAATCCCGCCGCCAGAAGGCTCCCGCCACCGGCCAGTCCCGCTTCCAAGAAATCCCGGCGGCTCAAGCCGGTGTCACATTCGGCGCTTCTTTCTTGATCGTTCATGAACCCTCCCTCCGTTGCACGGTCGATTCGGTTCTTGTTCGCGCTGCTCGCGTTGGTCACTACAACCAACCGTTGTCTTGTAGACGCGTTCAGGCCTGCTACCAAGTGTCTTCACGTCTTCCTCCGCTGAGCCGTACCGTTTACGCGGTACCACCTTGATCGACACAGCACCAAACTGCGCCGCAAGTACCAGTGACCGACGTGAGTCACTTCGTGAGGCCGGCTGCTCGAACGCCTCGCCGGCTATGGACGCTGCGCGAGCACGACTGGGCGGGCGGTGGCCCACTGCGCCGCCTCGGTGTAATGCTCGGCCAGGGCGAGCACGGAGCCGAGCGTGACCGCGGTCGTGACCGCGGAAACGAGTGCGAAGGCCAGTCGAACGGAAGTGTTCTTGGCGTTCATGGGGACCTCCTGAACAAAGCGTTGGCGGTAAAGCTCGGGGACCGGTGCGGCCGCCGCCGCGATCGTTGTCCTGCACTCCTGTCCCTACGGACGACGGATGGCGGCAAGACCGGACATCCGTCGGCTCGCGAACTCCGAAAGTCGTTCCTAGGGGGCTCCTGGGCCGTCGACGTCGCATGCGGTTCACTGCTTGCGCGCCACCCTGTCTTGCCTTTGAATCCGCTCTTGCCGCAAGGCGCACGGGGAGGTCCGGGATGACCGAGTTGACGCAACTGATCCGCCGTGGGAAGGGCGGCGAGGCGGGAGCGCAGGACAATCAGCTCGCCAATGCCTGTGCGGAGCCGAAGAAATTGGCGGGGCAGTTGATGTGCCTCGGGCGACTGGACCAGTTGATGGTTTCGCGCGCACATTTTGTCGTCCGGCCGCCTATCCCCAATGCACCGCGGCTTCTTTGGCTGCGACTTGAATGTCGCTGCTGTAGTGCGCGGCCAAGCCCCCAATCCCGCTAACAATTAGTACCGTTGACACGATGGCACTGACGAGAGAGACCGTGCGGGTCAGTTTTGAGGTAGCGGCGAATTCTCGGTTCATTTGGGTCTCCGGTGGAGGTGCTTGGGTGCATCGGTGCTGCGCTGTCGATGGCTGCACTGTGCGCGCGCAAGCACTGGCAAGTCCTTTAGCAGGTCTTAATTCGACCTGAATCGTGCTAAATCGAACGGGACGCGCGGCGGATTCAAACGACATGACAGGCGAAAACAGACGGAACGGCGCCCTTGGCTTGTCGCGACGCGTCACTTCGTCCAGTCTGCGCCCGTGCTCCAATTTCTGAACCCACCAAGGCGTCCGTTTGCACGCACCCATCCGATTCGGCGACGTGGAAGTACGGCCAGCGGAGCGTCAACTGCTGCTTGCGGGCGAGCCGGCCGCGTTAGGCGGTCGCGGCTTCGATCTGCTGCTGGCGCTGATCGAACACCGCGATCGGGTGGTGCCAAAGCGGGAGTTGTTCGATCTCGTCTGGCCCGGGCTCGTCGTCGAAGAGAACAACCTGCAGGTGCAGATATCGGCACTGCGCAAGCTGCTAGGGCCGAAGGCCATCGCCACGATTCCGGGCCGGGGCTATCGGTTTGGCGCCGCGCTAGAGGGCCTGACTAAAGGCGGCGCAAGCGCGGCCGACGGCGGGCCATATCCGGCAGCCAGCGGACCAGAACGCTTCGCCTTACACACGAACCTTCCCAAGGAGTTGCCCGCGTTGATTGGGCGGGACGCGGAACTGCACGCCTTGTGCGAGCTCATCAGGTCGCACCGGATCGTCAACATCGTGGGGGCGGGCGGGATCGGGAAGAGCCGATTGGCGCAGGCGGCGGCGCGAGCGCTGGTCGAGTGCTGGCCAGACGGTGCGTGGATGGTCGAACTGGCAGGCCTGTCCGATCCCGCACTGCTGCCGAACGTCGTCGCACAGGTGCTTGGCATCACGCTTTCGGGCCAGGGCGCGGCGCAGAACGATCTGGTCCTGGGGCTGGCGCAGCGGGAACTGCTAATAGTGCTTGATAACTGCGAGCATCTGCTCGATGCCGCCGCGGCTCTCGCACAGGCAATTGCGGACGGCGCACCGAACGTCAGACTGCTCGCGACCAGCCAGAGCCCGTTTCACATGCCGGGCGAGCAGCAATACCGCATTGCGCCACTGCCGGTGCCCTTAAGCGCGGAAACGAGCAATGCGCGGGAGTTTGGCGCGGTGGCTTTGTTCGAGGCGCGCGTGCGGGCAGCAGACCCTCGGTTCTCACTGACTGAAGACAAACTTCTGATCGCGATCGACATCTGCCGGCGGCTCGATGGCCTGCCGCTCGCCATCGAACTTGCGGCAGCGAGGGTGACGACACTTGGCCTGCAAACTGTGCACGACAAGCTTGATGCGCGCTTCAAGCTGCTCACCGGCGGCACCCGCGCCACTCTGCGACGACACCAGACGCTCCGCGCGGCGCTCGAGTGGAGCTACGGCCTGCTCACGGAAGCGGAGCAGAGCGTGTTCCGGCGCCTTGGAGTCTTTAGCGGCGGGTTCGCAATAGAACTGGCGCTGGCGGTGGCGGGCGATGCCGCCACCGACGAATGGGCCGTGCTCGACCACCTGAGCGCGCTGGTCGACAAATCACTGGTCGTCACCGACGTCGGCGACACACCGCGCTATCGCCTCCTCGAATCTGCGCGGGCCTTTGCGCTTGAGCTGCTGGCCGCAGATGAATCGGTCGTTACGCTGAAGCGGCACGCGATCGCAATGCAGGAGTTCCTGACGCGTGTCGACGATGCCCACCTCGATGGTGAATTGCGACAGGATCAGTTTGCGAGGATCGTGCTACCTGAACTGGACAACCTGCGGGCCGCCTACGCCTGGGCGATGAGCGAGGAAGGTGACCCGCGCGTCGCCATTGCGCTAGCTGCGCACGCCAGTACGCTGATCGAATATGGGGTCGAATGCGCGGACTGGCTGTTGCGGCTGCTGCCGCACGTCGAAGCTGACGCGGCGCAATCGCTGGTTGCTGCCCGCTACTGGCGGGCGCTGGCCTCGGGCATCATGACCGGCCGTGTTTCACTTGCTCAACGGACCGTTGCCGCCCACCGGGCCCGATCCTTGTACGCGGCGCTGGGCCACCCGCGTCGGGTGTTTTCGAGCCTGCTACACGTCTTCTTCTGCCTCAAGGCGCAAAACCAGAAGGTCGCTGCGCAAGCTGCGATCGAGGAAGCGCGGAGCCTAGTGCGTTCCGACTGGCCGGCCATGTTCCGCATCGTGCTGCTGCGCCTCGACGGGATCAACGCTCGCGAAGCGGGCCGTCGCGACGAGGCATTGGCGCTGCACCGTGACACGGTCCGCGCAAGTGTGTTGACCGGGGATTGGCACTTGGAAGTGCATGCGCGAAACACGCTCATTGATCTGTTGTGGGAAGTCGAGCCGCGTGAGGAGGCCCTTGCCGAGGCGCGTGCTCTCGTGACAGAGCTGCGCGCGCGGCCAGCAGCCCTTCGTGATATGGATGTAGTTTTCGCAAATCTGATGGGAATCCAGAGCGAGATGGGCCGCATCGACGATGCGTCCGCAACGGCACTGGAGCTCTTGTCCATGACTCGGCGGAGCAAATGGCTGCAACTCGAAGAGTGGGCGCACCTGGTCTGGCGACGGGGACAGATCGATCTGGCTGCGCTGTTGCTTGGCGCCGCCGAGGCACAGCTTGCCGGCAGAGGCGAGCGGTTGGGCAATGAACAGCGCTTGCTGGCGGCGGTGCGCACCGCGCTCGAGCATCAACTGTCCGCCAGTGCCCTTGCGGCCCACCTTGCCGCCGGCGCCGCGCTCAGCGACGACGAGATCGTGGCCATGATCTCGGAGAGCCTGACACAGCGCATGCATTCGCCCCGGTAAGTATCCCCCGGCAAAGCCGGGGGCTTTAGGGAACGGCGGCACAAGCGAACGTCTTTCGACTGACTGATGTAAGGAAACGGTGGTTCATCGCGAGCCGCTCGGTTTTTGGGCCGATTTGAGCGAGGAATCGAGTCCATTCTGCGCCTTTTCCCTACCGCGGACGGACTGTTAGTCACAACGAGTACATCCGGTGTCGAATAGCCGAGTCAAACCGACTCTGTGGATGCGCTTGATGGCCGCTCTCATGGGAACACGAGTGCCCGCTTTCGCCAGGCTCTAACGGCCGCTGTGGGTCGCGCTTGCCCTGCGTGCTTAGAGACTCGACCCGGCCGAGATGGCATGGACACCGCCCTCTCTGCAGGATTCTTGTCAGGTCTGTTCGGCTTGTGTTCGCCGCCAGGTGGCGGGCGGCTGTCCCACTAGCCGCTTGAAAGCTCGCGCAAACGCCGCCTCCGAGTCGTAACCGACTTCCTGGGCGATCGCGGCGACGTTTGCATTCGAGCCACGCAGCAGCCCCGCCGCGATCTGCATGCGCCATTGCGCAAGGTACTGCATCGGCGGCTGGCCGAGGAACTGCACGAATCGTTCATGCAGCGCGGAGCGCGAGAGACCGACCTGACGCCCCAGTTCGTCGATCGTCCACTCCTCGGCCGGTCGCTCATGCAGCAGAGCCAGCGCGCGGCCGACAAAGCGGTCGCGCAGCCCGGCGAGCCAGCCCATGCCCTCCGGCGGCAGCCCTTCCACATACCGCCGCACCGCATCGACGAACAGCATCTCACTCATGCGCGCGAGCATCGCCTCGCTGCCGGGGCGATTCGCCTGTGACTCACTGATGGTCTGCTGCAGGAACCGCGTGATCCATCCTCCGCCGTCTGCTGCGCGCAGGTGAAGCAGGCGGGGCAGGGCCGCGATCAGTGGATTGAACGGCCTCACATCGCAACTGAGAAATCCGCAGGCGATGGTCGCGAGGCCCCCGGTGGCGGGCGGTGAAAGCGATGGACCGCTGGTGCCTTCGTAGGCGATGCGGACCGGCAATCGATCGATCTTCGCCTCGTAGAACCACGCCAGGCTGGGCTCGGCGCGCATGCCGGGGGCGCTGGAGAGCACGTGCGCGTCGCCGTGGGGAAACAGCACGATGTCGCCGACACCGAGTTTCACCGGCGGCTCGCCAATGACAGCCGCCCAACAGTGACCATCGATGATCGCGTGGTACTGCATCACGTGTTCGGCACCGGGCATTACCGCGCCTGCGAAATCCTGCGACGCAGGCGACTCCGCCGCCCAGTCGTGCCCCCCGCTGACGTAGAAGAAGACGGCGCCGCGCAACCGCACGGTCCGCAAGACGTCAGACAAGGTGTCCTGACTCATTCGCTTTCCTTCACCGTGGAGTCCTGGTCAAACCGCGCGGAGCCTCGAGCAAAGCGGCAACTGTCGACCGTGCGAAAGAGGACGGGCGAGCAAATCTGAACGATGCAAGGTGAAGCGTCAAGACGGACAGCCGAGAAGAATCTGCCTGGTCGGATCGATGAATGATTGCAGCGAACCGACACTGAGACCCGAATTCAACTTTCATCTGATCCGGAGCGCGAGATGACAACCGTCGAAAACCATGCTTTCAGCGAAGCGAAACCGTCGCTCGATGACGAATTCGCCAGAATCAAACAGAGGCAGCGAGCCACGTGGGCGAGCGGGGACTTCTCCGTAATCGGTACCACGCTGCAGATCGTCGGCGAGGAGTTGGCCGAGGCGGCCGATGTGCGTGCCGGAGAACGCGTGCTCGACGTCGCTGCCGGCAACGGAAACGCCACGCTGGCGGCGGCACGCCGTTTCGCAGAGGTCACCTCGACCGACTATGTTCCCGCACTGCTTGACGATGGCGCACGGCGCGCCGCGGCCGAGCGACTGGAAGTGGAGTTCGAAGTCGCGGATGCCGAGGATCTGCCGTTCGCGGACGGAACGTTCGACGTCGTGTTGTCGACGTTCGGTGCGATGTTCACGCCGAACCATGTGGGGCCTGCGCGCGAAATGCTGCGCGTTGCCCGATCGGGCGGTCGCATCGGGCTCGCGAATTGGACACCCGATGGTTTCATCGGCCAGTTGTTCAGGATCGTGGGCGCGTATCTTCCGCCCCCGGCAGGCCTGAAATCGCCGGCGTTGTGGGGCACCGAACCGCACATCGTCGAGCTGTTCGGCGCACAAGCCACTGCAATCCGCACAGAGCGGAAGCACTTCAACTTCCGCTACCGCTCGGCCGCGCACTGGATCCAGGTCTTTCGCGACTTCTACGGTCCGGTCCACAAGGCGTTCGCCGCACTGGATCACGCTCGGCAGCGGTCGCTCGAAGCCGACATCGTTGGCCTTCTCCAGAGGCTCAATGTCGACGGCGGTCGCTCGCTTGTCGTTCCGGGCGAGTACCTGGAAGTCGTTATCACCCGGCGCTGAAGGAAAGGAGAATCAGAAATGACTACGACGACGGAACTTGTGCAGCGTCACATTCAGAGCTTCAATGCGCGCGACCTCGAGGGAATCCTTTCCGACTATGCGCCCGGCGCAGTGTTCTTCACGCCCGCTGGAACGCTGCGGGGCCGCGAGGCGATCCGGGGTTTCTTCTCGGTGCTGCTGGCGGAGTTCAGCAAGCCCGGCGCCGTGTTTACCCTGGGGCAGCAGCACGTTGAAGGTGACCATGCCTACATACTGTGGACCGCGCTGACTGCAGACAATCTCTACGAGCTCGGTACCGATACGTTCTTCGTTCGGGACGGAGAAATCGCGGTCCAGTCATTCGCGGGGAAGGTAACCGCGCGGAATTGAATGCGGCGCGCACTTGGCTGGCGGCCGACAGCAGTTCGCGACGCTCGTCCTATTTTTGAGCGGAAACGCCCACCAATTTATGCGGTGCTGTCGTTCGGTTTCGCGATGCCGAGCGTCATTAGCGAAACAACCAAAATTTGATAAGATATCCAATATAACTAGTATTATCAATAGCTTGCAGCAAAGTGCTCGGGCGAATACTAAAGAATAGACGACTGCATCGAGACCGAAACTATATGGTTCCGATCCTCAGTTGCCAGGTCTGTTCAGGCTAGCGGCCACAGATCTTGGCAACCGCGACCTGCCGTAGCGCTTTGCTAGGCGAAGAGCAACCCAGGCGACAAGCGCGGTCCATGTCTGGTCCGGGCTCGGGCAGACCCAATGAAAAGCAGGGGCAGCGCGATGCAGTGAACCTGGACTGGCGCCGAGCCTGGATTTCGCGCTTCAGATGGCAAACGGCGCTTGATCACAGTACCTTTGGCCGTCCTTGGCCGAACAAGCAATCGACGGACGAAGCGGGCTTGTCCAGAACGCTGCATTCAATCAACTCGCTGAAGCGCATGCGCCGCGAGAAGCTCGCGCCGCGGATGAAGGCCCTTTAGCTGTCAGCGAATGGAACGGCGGCGCGTCGCCTTCATCACGCCTGCTGCTACCACAGTCTCTTCACGTTGCCCTGCACTCGAGCAGGAGAACGCCAAGCTCAAGCGGCTGCTGGCCGAAGCACACCTGGACATGCATGCGCTCAAGAGTGTTCTGGGGGTAAAGCGCTAGCCCCACAAGTCAAGCGCGCAGCCATCGGCACGATGATCGAGCAACATCATCTGTCCGAGCGGCGTGCGTGTCGTCTTGTGGGGCTGACCCGTGATGCCTACCGGCACCCGCCGGTGGCCAGTCCGCTCAACCGCGAGCTGAGCGGCCAGATCATCGAGCTGGCGCACGTGCGCCGCCGCTTCGGCTACCGCCGCCTCCACGACCTGCTGCGGCCGGCATATCCGCAGATCAACCGCAAGCGCGTCTATCGCCTCTTCACCGAGGCCCAGCTCACGGTGCGCAAAAGTTCGCTTACCGCCGCCCAAAGCCAAGTGCTGGCGCAAGCCAAGGCAATGACCGAGCTTCTCGGCCGGATGGACGCATTGCAGGAGGCGATTACGGCACGGCCTACACCTCCCGGTCCGATGCCCTCGGCAATGGCAAGCCGTAAGACTGCCCGGGCGAAGTCGTCGCGGGCCCGGGCCCTAAAGACCACCAGGTAGCTAGACCGGATTGCCTGACGACGTGGTATTTGCACTCCCACGCCGTGTGGCTGAGACTCTCGAACTCGTCCATCGGGTTTCTTCCTTCCGTGTGCTTGGCGGCTCACGTCCGGAAGTCTCTTCGATGGACACCGACTCATACGTCAAACTTCTAATGCCTCCCCGGCAGAGCCGGGGGCCTCCCTTGGTAGCTAGTCATCCGGAGGATTCATGGCCGAGACTCGCCTGAGCATCGCTGACAAGCGGCGCGCATTCCAGCGCTTGCACGACAGCGGGTGCTTCGTCATTCCCAATCCGTGGGACGCGGGGAGCGCGCGCTATCTGCAAAGCCTCGGCTTCAAGGCGCTCGCGACGACAAGTGCGGGCTTCGCATGGTCGAAGGGTTGTCCGGACAACGGCGTAAGCCGCGAAATGGTCCTCGGGCATCTTCGCGACATGGTCGCTGCGACCGAAATTCCTTTGAATGCCGACTTCGAGAGCGGCTTCGCAACCAATGCAGCGGACGTCGCGGAGAGCGTGCGCCTGGCGGTCGAGACTGGTGTTGCCGGACTGTCGATAGAAGACTCGACCGGTGATGCGGCCCGGCCGCTGTACGCAATCGACGATGCGGTCGAGAGAATCCGGGCGGCCCGCCGAGCTATTGACAAGACGGGTGGTGACGCTCTGTTGGTCGGTCGCGCCGAATGTTTCCTCGTCGGCCGGCCCGATCTTGCAGAAACGATCACCCGGCTGAAGGCGTACGCGCAGGCGGGGGCGGATTGCCTCTACGCGCCGGGCATCCGAACACGCGAGCAAATCGCCGCCGTGGTCGCTGCCGTTGCGCCGAAGCCCGTCAATCTGCTGGTCGGCGCTCCAAGTGAGCTTACGGTGAACGACATCGGCGCGCTCGGGGTGCGGCGGATCAGCGTGGGGGGAGCGCTGGCGCGAACTGCCTGGGCTGCGTTCATGCATACGGCCAGGCTCATCGCAGAGCACGGAAAGTTCGACGGATTCGCCAGTGCGGCGCAAGGGGGCGAGCTGAATTCCTTGTTTGTCGGCAGGCAGGTGCGGTGATCTCTGGACGTCAAGACTCGGCGTGCCCGCCGAGTCAGATTCGACGGGGCAGCATGAGTCCACTCCCGATCATCACGTCCCTGACACTCTCCCGCGGCGTCCGAAGAACAACTCCATCATTCTGTCTGCCCCGATTGTGCGGCTGAGTTCCCGCACCACGCAGTCGTTGAATATGAGAATGACAAGAATGATCTGAATGGCCCAGAAGTGGGGCCAAACGATTTCCGCAAGAAGCCTTTCGTTCGCCGCCGCAAAACCGCCACTGTGCTTCCAGTAGTCGATGAGGCGCTCCAGGTAGTGGATGAAAGCAGCGATGACGAAGTAAATGGTGGTCTTCCAGGCCACGTTGTACGCAAGCGGCTTGTCCGGAAAGCGGTTGATCGCCGGCAACAGGTCGGCCAGTAGAACGGCTTTGCCCAGGATCAGGGCGGCGACCCTTCGATGCCGGAGGGTCGCCTTTGCTGCTTAGTCCTTTCGACGTGGGCTGAACGGCAGGGTCGCCTGATTGCAACGGTCCTCCGCTTCACACTCGTCCTCTTCACGGCTGGCGCGAATGACACCGATGCCGCTCAACTTGACGACGTGAGGCGCTCCGGCGGCGTTGCTCGCCACCGACAGTTCACCGGTGCGCGCACCGACGGCGCGTCGGCTTGAACTTCACGTTCATCTCGCAGCTCTTGCCCGCCGCCAGCGACGACTTGCAGTCGCTTTCGTAGACGAAGTCGCCGGTGACGCTGACCGAGCTGATGAGCAGCGGCGACGTGCCGGTGTTGCGGACGCGGATCTTGCGTTCGTCACTCGTCTTGCCGACGCGCACGCTGCCGAAGTTCGCCTGGGTCGGTGCGACCTGGGCCAGTGGCCGAGGCCTGGACCATGCCGGTCCCCTTCAGGTCGACCGCGGGCGAGCCGGCTGCATTCGACGTCAGCGTCAGTGTCGCAGCACGGGCGCCGGCTGACCGCCGGCGTGAACTTGGAGTTGATCGTGCAGTTCGCCCCGGCGGCCAGGGCACCGCCCACCGGGCAGTTGTGCGTCTGCGAGAACTCGCTGGCATTGGCGCCTGCCAGGTTCACCGCGCTCAGGTTCAACGGGGCGTTGCCGGTGTTGGACAGGCTGACGGCGCGCGTCGCGCTCGGCGTGTTGAGAGTCACCGCGCCGAAGTCGACCGCGACCGGCGCCAGCGTGGCGACCGGCGCCGTCGGCGTGGGAGCAGTGCCGGTACCGGAGAGGCCGACCGTATGGGGACTTCCGGCCGCGGTCGATGTGACCGTCACGGCGCCGGTGGACGCGACGGCGGCCGTCGGCGCGAAGGTGACGTTGATCGTGCAGCTGGCCGCGGCCGCAAGCGTCGCGGCGCAGTTGTGTGTCGACGTGAATCCGCTGCCGGTTGTCGACGATCGAGCTGATGCCGAGCGCGGCGTTGCCCGAGTTCGTCAGCGTGATCGGCTTGGCGGCGCTCGTCGTCCCACCGTCTGATTGCCGAACGCCAGGCTGGCCGGGCTCAGCGTGACTGCCGGAGCGGGCGCGGCCACGCCGATTGCCGGACAGCGCGACACCGTGCGGGCTGCCGCTGGCGTTGGACGGGATGCTCAGTGTCGCGCTGCGGGCGTTCAGCGCGGCGGGCGTGAACGTCACGTCGACCGCGCAGCTCGCGCCCGGCGTGAGCGTCGAGCCGCTGCACTTGCTCGGCGCGAACTCGGACGCATTGGTCCCGGTCGTCGTGATCGTGCCCAGCACCAGATTGGCGGTGCCGGTGTTGCTGATCGACAACCGACTTCGCCGGACACTGGCGGTGCCGAGCGTCTGGTTGCCGAAGGCGAGCGTCGTCGCCGACAGCCCGACCGCCGGCACCGGTGCGGCAGCTCCCGTTCCGGTGAGGCTGAGAACGCTGGTGTTCGGCGTCGCGTTATGGCCGATCGTGATCGTCGCGCTGCGGGTACCGGTGGCCGTGGGCTTGAAGGTGACGTCGACGGAGCACGACGTCTTCGGGGCGAGCGAGACCGCCGCCGCGCAGGTGCCGGTCGCGCGTGAACTCCGTCGGATTGGTGCCGCCGAGCGTGATCGTCGACAGGACGAGATTGGCGGTGCCGGTGTTGGTCAGCGTCGCCGACATCGTGCCGGAGGTCGTCTGCACGACCTGGCTGCCAAAGCTCAGCGTCGCGGTGGACAGCGTGGCGGCCGGGCTCGGCGTGCCGGCCGCGGGGTTCGCAATGTAGGCGGCGATGTCGGCAGCCTGCAGGGCCGTGACGGTATAGGGCGCGATTTCCGAGAAAGCCCATCCCCCGAGCTGATCGCGTTCAGGATCACGTTTGGTGCATTGGCGCCCGCAAGGATGTTGCTCTTGTTCTGCGTCGGATCAGGGCCATGGCAACTGCCCGTTCGCGCACGACAGCGGCGATCCGTTCGTGTTCTCGTAGAGGATCTTCCCCTGTACCGGATCCGCCGCCTGTACGGGCGCGGCGATTGCGGTGGCCAGCAGCCCCGCGGTCAGCATGTAGTTCATTGTTCTCACGGCTTCTCCCTTTGAATATGGTGCCGAAGTGCAGATCGGCTCGACTGTCCGGAGCAACGCGAGCTGCACAGAACCGAGTACCGATGACGGCGGGGAGAACTTAGAACCAAAGTGCAGCTTTGCGATGTCGATGCTTCGCACCTTCGCGTTAGGACCCTCGGTGGAGGGCGGTCTCTCGGACTAGCGGGTGGATGCGACACGTCTTGACGCGTGATAACAAGAACGCGCGACCAGAATTCTTCCAGTCTGATTTCAGCGCCTCCATGTGTGCGTGACGCGCACTAATTCGATCAACCGCTGCGCACAGTGGTGATCACTGCTTGTGGCGGTTTGCGTTCAGCCATGGG
>CAWBRW010000019.1:0-17013 GCA_963791235.1 uncultured beta proteobacterium
TACTGTCCGACGATTACTACGTGCTGAATAAAACCACGTTCGAATATCGCCGCGCCAATGGCGAGTGGCAGACGCAATCCCGCGAAACCTACGACCGCGGTAACTGCGCAACGGTGCTGCCCTACAATCTCGCGCAGCGCACCGTGATATTGGTGCGCCAGTTTCGCTATCCGGTCTATATCAACGGCTACGACGATCTCCTGATCGAGGCTGCGGCCGGCGTATTGGACGGCGAAGCGCCCGAGGTGCGGATTTGCGCCGAGGCGGAAGAGGAAACCGGCTACCGGCTCGGCGACATCCGGAAAATCTTCGAAGCCTTCTCGAGTTCGGGGCTCGGTGACCGAGAAGCTGCATTTCTTCGTCGCCGAGTACGATCCCTCGATGCGGGTCGGCAGCGGCGGTGGCCTCGCCGACGAAGGCGAGGACATCGAGGTGCTGGAGTTGCCGATCGAATTCCTGCGCTCGCGATGATTTACGACCATTGGCCGACGCCGACAGACGATCAGGCTGCGCCGCTGCAATACGCGGCGCTGCATATTTTTAGGTGAGGACCGCTCCATCGACTTGTCGTCCCTGCGAACGCACTAGCACTACTTTGGCAGATTTTAGCGATTGATCGGCGAAACTGGATTCCCGAATCGGATTTTCAGTGATTCATGGGTGGTCGGCTTTTGGAGGGCCGACCATGGTGGACACGACGTCGAAGTGGGAAGATGAGCTTGGACGCTGGCTTAAGCCGTTCCTGGATCGTTTGGGTCACAAGGCGCGACGGCGGATGTGTCCGCTTTATGTTGCGGGGCTGATTGGACCGGGCGATCGCAAGAGCGTGCAACCGATGGCGGCGCGGCTGTGCGCCGGGCGACTATGACCAGTTGCACCATTTCATCGCTGATGGCGTCTGGGATGCGGCGCCGTTGGAATCAGAACTGCTCATTCAGGCCGATCGGCTCGTCGGCGGCAAGGATGCGGTGCTGGTCATCGACGACACCGCGATGCCGAAGAAGGGCGATCGTTCGGTTGGTGTCGCTCCGCAATATGCCTCGTCTCTCGGCAAGACGGCCAATTGCCAAACGTTGGTGTCGCTGACGCTTGCGCGCGGTGAAGTGCCGGTGATGGTGGCATTGCGTCTCTTCCTTCCCGAGAGTTGGACGAGCGATCCGGCGCGTTTGAAGCGTGCTGGTGTTCCAGTCGAGCATCGCGCAGCACGGACCAAGCCAGAGATCGCGCTGGCTGAGATCGATCGCGTGATCGCAGCCGGTGTTCGCTTCGGCTGTGTGCTGGCAGATGCCGGTTACGGCCTCAGCGCGCCGTTCCGTCAGGGGCTCACGACACGTGGCGTTGCTTGGGCTGTTGGTATCCCTCGTCACCTTAAGGTGTATCCGGTCGGGGTAAAGCTGATCTGGCCGGTTGCCAGTCGGGGGCGCCCTCGCAAGCGGCACATTCCGGATATCCTGTCGATGCGCGGCCGAAGACATGCTGGCCAACGCCAAGTGGCAAAATGTGAGTTGGCGAAACGGGACCAAGGGTCGGCTGGAAGCTCGTTTCGCCGCAGTTCGCGTGCGGATCGCCGACGGACCTCCGCAGCGGATCAAGGACAAAGGCCAGCAGCATCTCCCAGGAGATGAGGCGTGGCTGATCGGCGAGCATCGCAGCTCGGGAGAGAAGAAATATTATCTCGCCAATCTGCCAGCCAAGACGGATCTGCGCACGTTAGCCGCCACGATCAAAGCGCGATGGATTTGCGAACAGGCACATCAGCAGTTGAAAGAGGAACTCGGGCTCGATCACTTCGAGGGACGATCCTGGCAAGGCCTTCATCGACATGCCCTCATGACCATGATCGCTTACGCGTTCCTCCAACATCGCCGTCTCGCACAAGCGGGGCGGAAAAAAAAGAATCAACGGGCCACCGCCTCAGCCGAGCCTGCCGGCCGTACGCCACGCCATCGTCGAACTCATCGTTCGACCACGACCGCAGCGATGCCCGTACTGCAGAAGACAAATCAGCGAAAAGCAACGGCGTGAATAAATCTGCCAAAGTAGTGCTAGTGCCGGAACGCTTCGGCCGGTTCGAGCGCGGCGGCGCGCGAGGCGGGATAGACCCCCGACAGCAGACCGATCGCGCCGCCGACAGCCGGCGCCAGCAAGGGAGCGAGCGGGTCGAGCACCGGCGTCCAGACCTGGTACGCCGAGACACCCACCACGATCAGCACGCCGACACTGGATCCGAGCAGTCCCCCCACGACGCCCATGGACGCACTCTCGATCAGGAACTGTGCCGCGATGTGGCGGCGAGTGGCACCGATCGCACGGCGCAGTCCGATCTCGGCCGTTCGCTCCATCACCCCCACCAGCGTGATGTTGGCGATGCCGAGCGCGCCGACCACGAGCGACAGGCCGCCGAGCAGCAGGAACATCACGTTGAGGTCGGTCTGCACGTCGTCGCGCACGCGCCGCGGCTCCTGCGGCAGCTGCACGCGAAGCGCGCGCGGGTCGTCCGGCCGCAGCGCCGCCCGCGCCTGAGCGCGATCAGGGAGGCGGCGCCGATCTTCGTCTCCACGACCACCGTGCCAGGCCCGAACAGACCGAAATGCTGTCGCGCCGTGCCCTCGGGAATGATGACCGAACCAAGCAGTTCGGGCTTGCGCACGACGTCGCGGAGGATACCGATCGACGAGGATAGAGTTGGTCGCCGACGTAGATCGCGGGCAGCCGCTCGACGCCAGCGATGCCCAGGCGGCGCGCGGCATCGGGGCCGAGGATCGCAACGCGCTCGGCGCGGGCGGAATGCCCCTCGTCGAGAAACCGTCCCGAGGCGAGGTCGGCGCGCACCGCGCGGAACAAATCCGGCGAGGCGGCGCGCACCGCGAGCTTGAACGCGGTCTGATTGACGGATCCACCACCGGCGAGGCGCTGACGAGGGCGTCGTGGACGTTGACCTCGCTCAGCAGACCCGCGGCCACCACGCCGTTCAGCCGGACCAGCCGTTCCGGCGCGTCCCATGGAATGGCACGCGGATCGATCGTGCCGGTCGCCATTCCCGGCCGCGCGGTGATGAACAGTTCCGTGGCTGCGAGTTGATCGAACTGACTGATGATGCGGTTGCCGGCGGTTCGCGTCAGACCGACGGTCGCCACCAGCGCCGACATGCCGATCACGATGCCAAGCACGGTCAGCACCATGCGGCCCGGCCGCGCGAACATCCCGGCGATGGCCTCCGAGAGAAGGTCGCGCATCGTGATCCCGGACGGCGCAATGCGCGCTCTGGATGGAGGCGGCGGACGCCAGCCTGCCGTGGCTGGTTCGCTTCCACCCGAAGAGCTCGGCCATCCTTCATGTTGACCCGGCGCGAGCCCCGGTTCGCGACGTTTTCGTCGTGCGTGACGACGACCATCGTCATTCCCTCGCTGTTGAGCTTCGGTCGAAGAGATCCAGGATCGACTCGGTGTTCTTGGAATCGAGATTGCCGGTCGGCTCGTCGCACAAGCAGCAGGCTCGGTGAACCCATCAGGGCGCGGGCGATCGCCACCCGCTGACGTTCGCCGCCCGACAATTTCGAACGGCGGGAAATCGGCGCGATGCTCGAGGCCGACGCGGCGAATTTCCTCCATCGCCCGTTCGCGCCGCCCGCGCTCCGTGTGCCTGGCGGTACACTTCCGCCAGCATGACGTTCTCGAGCACGGTGCGATAGGGCAGCAGGTGAAACGACTGAAAGACGAAGCCGATGCGCCGGCTGCGCAATCCGGCCCGCTCATTCTCGGTCAGCGTCGTCGTTTCGATACCGTCAAAAAGATACTGCCCGCTGGTCGGCCGGTCGAGGCAACCGATGATGTTCAGCAGCGTCGATTTCCCCGCGCCGGACGGGCCGGTGATCGACAGCCATTCGCCGCGCCGCAACACGAGGTCGACGTCGATCAACGCGTTGACAGCGGGATCGGTCCCGAATTGCTTGCACACCTTACGCAGGTCGAGGACGCGGTCGGGATCGGCAGCAGCCGTCTCAATCGGCAACGCTGGCCGGATGTGCTCCGTCGAGCCTCATTTGATCCGCCGCTGACTCGGCCGTTTTGTAGCCCACCACGACGAGTTGGCCGGGCACGAGCCGCCCGTCAGGGGCGGTCACCTCGACATAGCCTCCCGTCTGAAAGCCCCGGCTGTACGGTGACGTATTCCAGCTCGCCGCCGCGTTCGACCAGCACACGCGACGTTCCGTCGGCGGCAAGCGACACCGCGCTGGTCGGGACCGCGGTGACCGCGCCCTTCGACGTTTCGATCGGGATCGTCAGACGGACGGAAAACCCTGCCAGGCTGCACCGGGCGTGCTCTCCACCTTGACCCCGAGGTAGAAGTGGTAGCCGTCCACGCCGCGTGTGCCGGGCGTGTTCGCCACCGTCTCGACGACGCCGGTTGCCTTGATCCCAAGCGCCTGCTCGTCGATCGCGACCTTCATCCCGGGCTTCACCAACGGCGCGGCTTCAATCGGCAAGCTGCAAGTCGATGCTGAGCTGGTTGTCCGTCACGCTCATCACCGGCCCAGAAGCATTGGCTGCCGACCGCAGCGGTCACCTCGTGGACGCGGATCGGGAGCGACGGGATGAAAACGACCTCGTCCGCCGGCACCTGCACGCCGAGCTTCGCGCGCGCGGCCGCGAGTTCGGCGTTCAGCCGTTGGCCCGTTCGCTCGCGACCTTGACGTCGAATTCGGCGAGCTTCTGCTGTTCCAGCGCGGCGCGCACGCTGCGCTCGCCTTCCAGGCGGGCCGCCTTCACGGCTCCCTCGGCAATCCGGATCCGCTCCTCGGCCAGACCGGCGTCGCGCGCCGCGGTCTGAATCGCCAAATCGGCTTCCAGCTTCGCCTTGCGCTGCGCCGCGCGCGCCACCCTGAGCCTGGCCTCGGCCGCGGCGCGCGCCGTTTCGGTCTGGCGCGGATCGAGAACGATCAGGGCACGATCGGCGACCTGTGTGGCGACATCGGCGCCGGCCGCGGTCGCGGAATGCGCGGCGCGCGCGCGTTCAGTCTCAAGCGCCAGCGAGTTGCCGGATCGCGCGTCGGCCAGCTGGCGGCTGCCACCAACACGCGCCGCGCTGTCGAGCGCAGCCTGGCGGGTGTTCTGTTCCGCGGTAGCCCGCGCGGCAGCGACCGCTCTCACGGCAGTTTCGCGCGTGGCCTCGGCCGCAAGCTGGGCGCGCGCGGCGTCCGACCACTCTCGCTCGAGTGCGAGGACGGCGGCGCGTTGTTCGCGCGTCGGTGCGAAGGGATCCCAACCGGCCTTTTTATACATGCGCTCGACCGCGGCGGATGTCTTCTGATCGTAATTGCCATCGACTGTGCCCGGATCGAAGCCAAGACGCGCCAGGGCTTCTTCGAGCTGGCGGACGTCGCCGCCGCTGGTTCCGGGCGCCATGTCGCGAAAAGCCGGGGCCGCGCCGCTGAGGACAAAGACCGGACGGCCGGATGCGGATAGAATCACCTCGCCTTCCCCAAAGTTCGTATTGGGTCGGGGCAGCGACGAGATCAGTCCGACGGCGCCCTTGACCGTCGAAGGCGCGATCGAAATCGGCTGCGGCAGCCCGAAGCGGACCGTGCCGCGGGTGACCACATCGGAACTCAGTACACGCGACTCAACAGGTACGAGGATCGGAGATGCCTCGGGCGCCGCGGTGCGAGCCGCCATTTCCGCCGGCGACTGGATCCTGGAGCCCATGTACCAGGCGCCAAGCGCCATGCCTCCAACCGCGCCCAGGATAGCCCAGAGAACGTTTACGCGCTTTGCGGCCATGCCGTAGTCCCTCCGCCATCGACAGCGTGCGGGCCATCTTCGCAGGAAGCGTTGCGTCGGCCTTCGTCATGCGATGCGCCAGCAAAGGAGATTACTCATAGCCGCCGATCCGGGGAAGTACGGGCGTGTACATCCTAATTGGTCTATTGCACTTTCCGGGAGAACAGCTCCTCCTGGATCTTCTCCTCGACTGGCGTCAGTACCTCCTCCTGCATCTTGAAGCTCTTGGCCGCGACCAGACGCTCGTAATCCTGCAGTTTCCGTAGGGCGGCCTTCTGGTCCTGCGACATCTTGGAAACCAATAGCTTGCCGCCCTCGGTCAGCGCGGCTGAGCCGGTTCCGCAGGTCGGGCTCGATTTCGTCCGGGTGGCCGTATTCGAAGCCGGCCTTCTTCATCTCCCGCTGCCAGAACCCAAGGGCGGCCTTCATCCGCGGGTCCTTGTTGATCAGCGCGTCCTGGGGATTGTAGTGGCTGGCCTTCAACTGATCCGGTTTGAATGTTTCAGTGAGGGCCTTGCGCGTGCAGCCACCGGTACGCGACAGATCCTCGGTCTCCAAGGCGACCGCGAAGGTGCTGGACACGTCATCCCCCAGCAACGCGCGATTGTAAGCGACCTGATCTGCGGGGGAGAGCTTGCGGAAAATTTGCACATTGCGTTCGCCGAGACCGACGCGGGCGGGGCTGTAGTCGGTCGATAGCTGAGGCGGCAGACCCGTATAGAAGGTAGATACGCCAAAGCCATAACGGCTGACGAACTCCTCCTCACTGAGGCCTGGAAGCTTTTTGTCCGCCGACATGCCCGCCCGCACCGTGTTGTGGTCGGCCGCGATGTACTGGAAGCCTTGTTCGCGCATGCATCGCGCGATCAGTTCCTCGGTCTTCTCGATCGCCTGAACCAGTTCGCGTGGCGACATACCGAACTCCTCGGTGCCAAGACCCTTCGGGGCCTGTGCCTGTGCCGCGGCCATCGCTGGCGCGAGCAGGACGGCGAACAGGCCCGTGCAAATTGCCTTTTTCATGGCGCTATCCTTTCCAATAGCGAACCTCGTATGCAGCCGGTAGATGTCAGTCCGTCCCGATAATCTTTCCGGTTTCGATGTCGACGAAGACGTCCTTCTCGCCCTGCTCCGGTGATAGGATCTCGATCACGTAGACATTCTTGCCGCCCTTTTTCTCGATCGCCACGTCGGTGACTTTGCCGGGGATGCGCTCAAGCGCAATCTTCTTCGCCTGTTCTTCCGTGATCTTTGCCGCAGGCGGCGCACGCTCTTTCGAAGGGCCCGGCTGCTGCGCCTGCACGACGGCCACGGCTGGCGCAACCAGAAGAAGACTGGCGAGCAGGCCCCAGTGGATCGTCCTCTTCATGGCGGTATCCTTCCCGTTCAATCGCTACGCCGGAACGGAATACGGAGGGATCGCCCGTGATCCACGATTTCGTCACCCATGGGAGGGGAAACCCGTGCGATGAAAATCGTGGATCAGGGCGCTCGCACCCGTTCCACATCAGTCCGTTCCGACGATCTTCCCTGACTCGATGTCGACAAAGACATCCTTCTCGCCGTCCTTTGGCGTTTGGATCTCGACCACGTAGACATTCTTGCCTTTCTTCCGCTCGATCTTTACGGACGTGGCCTTGCCAGGGATCTCCGCGAGCGCGATCTTCGTCGCCTCGTCTCCCGAGACCTTCGCCACCGGCGGCGTATACTTCAGCGGCTTTTCGCGCAGCTTCCCGACGCTTGAAACGTCCGAGGCCGGATTGTCTTTCGGCAGCGCGTCGGAAACGATGAGCTTGCCGTCGGAAGTGTCGAGCACAACACCAACGACCGGACACCAGATCTTGTCGGTGATGTCGTTGAGTTTGACCAGACCCTGCTCGCGAACCCGGACGCAGCCCTTGAACGTCCCCGCCGGAACCGTTATTTCAACGCCGGCTTCCATGTTCTCGGAGCCGCCATAGGCCGTGCTCTGGCTGCCGTCGAATATATAGCGGCCGCCAATCGTGAACGTGCCGGGCATCAATAGCCCCGGTTCGGCGACGCCGTCGCCGTCGAGTTCACCAGCCCGCCATGTGCCTTCAAAAATCGGTTTGCCTTCCTCGTTGATCTCCCAACTCACCTCGCCGAAGGAGTAGACGCTGTTGGTGGTCTTATCGAGGGCGAACCAGTTGAGCGCGCGCTGCATTAGCACTCCATCGATATATTCCTCTTCCTGCACAACCGCGGTTTTGAATTTGCCGATGCCAGGAATGTCGAAATCCTCGGTGCTATCCAGGACCACGGTCTCCTTGCGATACTTGCCGTCCGGGTGATCGGGCCGCTCATGCACGTGTTTGTGGCCCGGCACGATCGGGTAATAGAGTGGGTTGACTCCGTGCGGGACAATATTCTCGCCTTTCAAGTGCCAATCCTTCAGCGACGAGTAATCCTTGTCACTCTTCCAGCGCGGCGGATCACTGATCGTGCCTGCGACCGCACCGCCAGCAAACGCAAATCCGGCCGCCGTGAGAACGGAGACCGCCATCAGCGCGGCACGCCACCTGGCCAGCCAACCAGGTCGGCCGCTCGCCAGTCGCTCCAAACCCTGCTTGTCGAACATCTCAATGCCCTCCAGTTGCGGGTGACAGTCCGGCCAACCGTCGCCCAAGGTTGCGGAAGTTTTCAGCCCGATGTGGCCGTTGGGCCGATCTGACATTTTGCGAGTGGGCTGGTTCATCGCGCCCTCGCAGTGGTAAATCCGGCTTCGATGAACGACCGATTACCGTCCTTTGCGACGGTCCCGATCGCGAATTTGTAGGCCTTCCCGGCGCGCAGGAACCCTTCAGGTACCGTGAAGGATTTTGCCGAGCCCGGCAGCAGTGCCCGGATTTCGTAGGCCGAGCCGGTTTGCTCGATAACGACGGCGCAGGAACTCGATCCCCTTCGGCACCGACCATCGCAGCGTCAGCGCGGTGGCCGGTACGTCTTTCTGATCAGGCCGCGGATATTCGAACGCAGCCGGTTCGGGAAATACGTGGCTCAGTTGCGCCTCTCCGCGCAGGCTCGTCCCATTGGTCGTCGTTCCCTCAAAACGATATGCGCCTGCCGGGAAATCGGCCCGCACGATCTTGTCATCATCGGGCTCGGGCAATTCGAGCGTGAGACTGCGAATTCCCAGCTTCGAGTCCGGCGATCTGAAGTCGATCACCGTGCGCTCGGCGGGCGCCAACACCTTCAGGGCAGCCAGCCCATCCTCCCCACCGGTCGCCTCGAACCGGATCTCGGCATCATGATCCTGTACATTGCGTTCGAGATAAACGGAGAGCTTTTCGAAGCGGCCATCCTCGGCCGTGGCTCCCGTGACCGGACACGCAAGTGCGGACAGAGCCGCAGCGGCGGCGATAATCCAACCGTTGTGGCGCTGCACGATCTTCATGTCACACGCTCCCAGAGAGTTGTACCGCTCCAGGAACAGTCAGGCTTTCCGTTAGCGCGCCAGTGCCGCGACCGAAGCGGAGATAGAATGCAGGCAAGATAAACAGGTTGAGCAGCGTCGATGTCGCGAGGCCGCCCAGGATGACGACCGCCATCGGATATTCGATCTCGTGGCCCGGCAGGTCGCCGAAAATGACCAGCGGCAGGATCGCGAGCCCGGCCGCGCCGGTCGTCATCAGGATCGGCCGTAACCGCTCGCTCGCGCCGCGAAGCACGAGGTTCATGCCGAACGCCTCTCCCTCATAGCGTTCTAGATGCTGGAAATGGTTGATCATGATGATCCCGTTGCGTGCGGCGATGCCAAGCACCGTCAGGAAACCGACCAACGAGCCAAGGGAAAGCACGCCGCCGGCGAGCCACGCTGCCAGCACGCCTCCCACCAACGCCGAAGGCAGGGTCAAGAAGCTGAGCGTTGCCAGCCGCCAGCTGTTAAAGGACTGTTGCAGCAGCACGAAAATCGCGGCGAGCGCCAGCAAGGCGAACAGTTCGAGCCGCCTGCGGGCGGCGTTCAGTTCCTGATACTCGCCCTGCAGCACCGCGTGGTAGCCTAGAGGAAACGCAAGCTTATCCAGACGCGCCTGCACGTCGCTGGCGACTGCGCCGAGATCGCGGCCCTTCACATTGGCCTCTACGTCGATCCGACGGGAACTCGCCCTCACGCTTGATGACATTTGGGGTCGGCCGAATGCTGACATCGGCTACTTCCGCCAGCTGGACGCGCTGCCCGGTCGGCGTGTCGATCAGCATCTCGCGGACCGAGTCCAGGCTTCGGCGGAATTCCGGAGCGGTCCACACCTGCACATCGTAGGTACGTCCGCCGAGGAAGATGTCGCCGACTTCCTCTCCGGCCATGAGGGTCGCCGAGGCGCGCCGGACATCGCCCGGCTTCAGACCGTAGCGTTGTGCCTCCTCCAGCTTCACCGTCACCTGAATGTGCGGTACTTCGACCATCAACTCCTTGTGCAGGTTGACGAGACTCGGAACGTCCGCGAGGGCCGCGCGGACCTCCTCCGCCTTGTCCCGCAGAACGTCGAGATCAGGGCCGAAGATGCGGACGACGATCGCCTCGCCGGCGCCGGTCAGCACCTCGCGAATGCGCTCCTTCAGATAGGTCTGCACATCGCGGTAGAGGCCGGGATAGCCCTCCACCATTTCCTCGATCTTGGCATGCGTCTTGTCGTAGTCGGCGTCCCTGCTGATGCTGATCCAGTTCTCCCCGAAATTGACGCCGACGACCTCATCGGCGACGAAGGCCTGGCCGATATGTGCGCCGAAGTTGCGTACGCCCGGAATGGCGCGCAGTTCCTTGCTCGCGCGGGTCGTGATGCGCAGCATTTCGGGAAGCGACGTGTCGGGGGTGGTGACCCAGTGCATCAGGAAGTCTCGCTCCTTGAACGACGGCAGCAGCGAGTGGCCAAGCAGCGGCCAAACACCGATCCCCGCGAGCATCACGATTCCGACAGCGATATAGGCCATGCGTGGCGGTCGGGTGACCCGTTCCAGCAAGGGCGCGTAATGGCGCAGCAGCCAGACGATGACAGGCGATTCACGCCCTTCGAGTCGCGCGCTACGCAGCAGGATCAGGCAGAGCGCCGGCGTCACCGTCATCGCCGCGACAAGCGAGGCCGACAATACGCGAGCACATAGGCTGTAATCAGCGGCTTGAAGAAGGATCCGGTCAGGCCTTGCATGAACAGGACGGGCACGACGGCGGTGACCACGATAAGGGTCGCGTAGACGATCGGCGCCCGCACCTCGAGCGAAGCGTCCAGAATGATGCGCGCCGTGCTTCGCGTGTCTCCCCCGCGCCGCGCAAGGCGAAGGCGCCGCATGATGTTCTCGACGTCGAGGATCGCATCGTCGACGACAACCCCCAACGCGATGACGAAGCCCGCCAGGGTCATGGTGTTGACCGTGGCGCCGGACGTGAACAGGACGAGACCGGCAGCGAGCAGCGACAGCGGAATGGCAATGATACAGACGATCGCGGTACGCCATTCGTAAAGGAAGATCAGTATGATTCCCACGACCAGCAGGCAGCTCAGAAACAGTGCCCAGGACAGATTGTGGATCGAGTCCTCGACGAAAGTCGCCGGCCGGAAAATTGTCGTATCGATCTCGACCCCTGGAAGGCCGGACTTCATCCTCTCCAACGCCTCCTCTACCCCACGGGTGACAGCGAGCGTGTTGCCCCAGGGAAACTTTTCGACGATGAGCATGAGGCCTGGGCCGTCGTTGATGACGGCATCGCCAATCATTCCCTGCGGCGCATAGACAAGATCGGCCACATCGCTGAGCAACAGCGGCGGTTTCCCGGCCAAGTGGGTTACCGGCACCCTGGCGAACTTCTCCGGCGTAACGCCGGAGCCGACGAAACGAAGCTGGAAACGCTGATTGGGCGTTTCGACGAAGCCGCCGGTGCCGATATGCGCGCCACGGGCATAGCGCAACAGGCCAACGTCGAGGGCATCGGAAACCGCCTCCTGCACCTGGTCGAGCGTGACATCCGCGGCCGCCATCCGCTTCGGGTCAACCATGACCTGGAGCATCTTGAGTTGCTCTCCCCAGATCGCAATGTTCGCAACGCCGGGTACCCCAAGCAGCCGCTGCCGGATCGTCCAATAGGCCAGCATCGACAGGTCCATCACGGACTTGTCTTTCGAGGTAATGCCGATCTTCATGATCCGGCTGGTCGAGGACAACGGCGGCATCATGAACGGCGGCGCTGCCCAGGTCGGCAGGCTCTTGCTCGCGAGCGCCATCCGCTCACTGACCAGCTGCCGCGCACGGATCCCGTCAGCGCCCGACTTGAAGATCAACAGAATTGACGATAGTTGCGCGCACCGACTTCGAACGCATTACGTCAATGTCCGGGACACCGTTCAGCGCGTTTTCCAGCGGCACCGTCACCAGTTGTTCGACTTCGGCGGACGAGAGCCCAAGACAGATGGTCTGGATCTCGACCCGCGGTGGCGCAAATTCCGGGAATACGTCCACGGGTACGTCCCGCAGGCGCGCGAGGCCAAACCAGGTCAGCACCACGCCCAGGGCGAGGACGAGATAACGAAAGCGCAGACTGGAACCTATAATCAGCCTCATCATCGGAAAGCATCCTCCCACTCAGGCCGAAGCCGTTGTGGAAAAACAATTTCGACGCGCAGCTAGTGACCTACCCTCACCTCGGTGCCGAAGACCTGCGGCACTCCGGCCGCAAGCACCTTCGTACCGGCGGGCGGCCCGTCACTCAGGTACACGTTGTCGCCCTTGATGGTATCGATCACCACCGCGCCGCGAACGAAGGTCAACGGATCGGCGCTGATATAAACCCACGTCTTACCGGTCAGGTCGTAGAGAATAGAGGCATAGGGCACGATCCGGCGGCCCGACGGATCGGCGCGTACCTCATCGATCACGATGCCGAGCCGTTCGGCCGCTTTCGGCGTGAGCGTCACCTTCATGATCTTTGCGTCAGTCGTGGCCTCAACTCGCGCGGGATGATCTTCTTGACCGCCGTCTCGGCGGCCAGTGCTGACGCACAGGACATTGCGAGGCACGCGGCGAACAGCCGCGACCGTCAGTACGGTGAAGCGGGCCATGAGACGTTCCTCCCTTTCGACGGCTTTTGAAGTGAAACGCGCGGCAGTCATGACGCGGTCTCCATTTCAAGATCGAGTCGGTCGGCGGTCCAGCTCGGCGCCGAACCGCACGTAAAGCGCCGGAACCACGAACAATGTTCCGAGCGTCAGGTGACGACGCCGCCCACGACCACGACCGCGAGCGGGTGGCGATTTCAAGTCCGGCGACATCGCCCATGATCGCGAACGGAAGCGCGAGCACGAGCGTCGTGCCGATGACGCCATGATGCTCGGGAACTGTTCCTGCACGCCACGACGCACCAGCGTGTTCGCCGAACGGCTCACCCTCGTTCAATTGCAGATGTTGGAAATGGGCGACGAGACCGATGCCCTGCCGCACCGTCAGTGCGAGCACCGCCGCCAGACCCAGGAGAGAACCGAGCGAGAAGTGCCCGTCGTCGATGGCGATGGCCGCCGAGGCCGCCCAGTGCCGCGATCGGTACGCCGAGCAGCGACAGGACGCTGAGTGCCCAACTGCGGAGCACCGCCTGCGTCAGCAGGAACATCAACACCACCGCCGCCGCTATGTAGCTGTATATCGATCGCAGGGCTGCATCGCTGTTCCTTGTATTCGCCGAGCACCTCGGCACGGTGCTCGAACGGGAATGTGACTTGCCTGACATTCCTGGCGACATCATCGGCCACGTCACCAAGCGCCCGCTCGTCCACTTTCGCCGAAACATCGATACGACGCGAGGACCCCTGTCGCCGGATGATGCTGGTGGCCGGCGCGATGCGGACGTCCGCGACCTGAGCCAAGCGTACCTGCGACCCGTTCTCGCTGTTGATCATCAGGTTCCGCACGTCATCGATGTTGTCGCGCAACTCCGGCCGTCCCCAGACCACCACGTCGAAAACTTTCTGGTCCTCGAACAGCGCACCGACGGTGATGCCGCCGACCATCGCGGAGGTCGCCCTGCGGACGTCACCCGGCTTCAGGCCGTAACCGGCCGCGCGTTCGACATCCACCTTGACTTCGATCGCGGGTTCTTCGACCTGCAATTCGACCCGGGGATTTTCTATGCCGGGGATCTTCTCCATCAAAGCACGGATCTCCTCCGCTTTGCCGCGAATGATCTCAAGGCTGTTGCCATAGACACGAACGGTGAGGCTGTCCGGGTCACCGGTAAGCGCCTCGCGCAGCTTCGTGGACAGGTACGTCCCAAGCTTGCCGCGCATCCCGGGATAGGCGGTGATGGCAGCTTCGACGGCATCCACCGTTTCTTCGCGATCGGCCTTCGGGTCGATGTTGACCCACACTTGCCCGGCATTCACGTCCGTCGCGCGTTCGCAATTGCAAAGCACCGCCCGTCCGAGATTGGCAAAGGCGTTCTGCACTCCCGGGATCTGCCGCAGGTCGCGGATCAGGTTCTCGGTTGATCGGGTCATCGCCTGCAGCGAGGTACCGGGTGGCCCCTGCCATTCGATCATCAGATCCGTCTCTCTGAAGCTGGGCACCATGTTGCGTTCGAGCGGGCTCCAAAGCGCGAAGCATGCAATCGCCGCCACGACGCAGGCGCCGATGCAGGCGAGCGGCGCGTGGATGACGCGGGACGACAATCCGATCGAAAGGCATGGCCAACCTATTGATGAGCCCAACCGCCAGTCGAGGTCAGCGGCGCATTGGGCGAGAAGCACCGCGGCGAGCGCGGGGGTCACGATCAGCGCCACCAGCATCGAGACGGACACGGCGGCGATATAAGCCCAGGCCATCGGCGCGAAGAACGCGGCGGACCGGCTGTGCATGAACAGAACGGGCAGCACTGCGAGCACGACGATCAGCGACGCGTACAGCATCGGCCGGCGCGTTTCCAGCATCGCGCGGGCGATCACCAGTGAAGCCGGACCGTCCGTCGCGTGCCGTCGCACGCAAACGGTGCAGCGCATTGTCGACGTCGAGAATACCATCATGCACGATCACGCCGGACGCCATCAGCAGGCCGGCGACGACCATCATGCTGAGCGGGATCCCGGCGGCCCTTAACAGCAGTCCAGCCGAGACGAACGACAATGAGATCGCGGCAAGGGCGATAACCGCGGTCCGCCAGCTGCCCATCAGAAGGCCAAGCACGACGGCGGCCAGGATGATCGAAATGATCATGGCCTTGCCCAGATTGCCGGTCGCGCGTTCGATGAAGCTCGCCGGGCGGTAAATGGTCGTATCGATCTCGATGCCGGGCAGCCCGGGTTTCAGTTCCTCGAGCGCGCGCTCGACGCCGCGCGTCACTTCCAACGTGTTGAAACCGGGAAATTTCTCAATCGCCAGCATCAGGCCGGGGCCGTCGCCGACGATGGCGTCTCCGATCAGCGGTTGATGGCCCTCCACGACATGCGCGACGTCGCCAACCCGTCGGTCGTGCCAGCCACCGTCACTTTTGAGAAGGTCCGCGGGCTGGCGATCGGCAGCTGGTGACGGATGTTGAGCCGCTGGTTCGGCGTATCAATGAAGCCGCCGGTACCGGGCGTGGACGAGTTCAGGTAGGTGAGCGGCGAGTACCACACGGCCTCACCGGCCGTCTTGATCACCTGTTCGAGCTTGACGCCCTTCTTTCGCAGGTTCTGGGCATCGACATGCACCTGCACCTGCCGCTCGCGCTGACCCCATATCGAAACATTCGCAACACCCGGCACGCCCGACGAGGCGTGGCGCGATGTTCCAGCGTGCCTGAACGGACATGTCGATCAGCGAAACGGATTTCGAACTCAGGCCGATATTCATGACCCGGCTGGCCGAGGACACCGGCTGAAGCATGATCGGAGGACTGGAGACGTTCGGCAGTGCGTGCGCTTGCGTCAGTCGCTCCTGCACCATCTGACGTGCTTTCATCAGATCGGTGCCCGGCGCGAAGATCATTTCGATCGTCGAAAGTCCCGCCATGGACTCCGACTGGATGACCTGCAGCCACGGGAACACCATTAAGCAGGTCCGCTTCCAGCGGCACGGTAATAAGCGATTTCGACCTCGGCGCTGGAGAGGCCGAGCGATTCCGTCTTCACGATGAGCGAGGGCGGCGAGAATTCCGGGATGACGTCAAGCGGCGTGTTCTTGAGGCTCACTGCTCCGAAGATCAGCAGGCCCGCGGCGACAACGACAACGAGGGTGCGTAAACGCACGCTAGAGGAAATGAGCCACGCCAACATTTTGACGCCCCCTCTTTGACCTCTGGTTGTTTTCGATCTGTGGCTGTAGTCGAACTCCGCTTGCGAGGGCCCGTTGAATGCGGGATTTTCTGACCGCTATGTTGCTCATGGAGGCAACACAATTGTTCCCCCACTATTCCCGCACGAGTTCCGAATTTTTTTGCTGGCCTTGCGTCAGCTTTATTTCGGTCGTGCTATCGCCGTAGTGAGGCTTCGCCGTGATCAAAATTCCGCAATGCTGCCATTCTTAGACCAGATCGAGGACCAGACTAAGGCGAGCGAAGATTTTAAGTTGATATTTTTGCCAGCACAATCCACCCATTTGGATTACATGCTGGTTCCAATTGGGTCACGTGTGTTTACGTATTTTGCAAGCTTAAGGTGAAAAATTGTACCACCACTTGAAGTTGCCTGACAGCCGCCGAGGCTGTTCGCGGCTCCTCCTGTAATCCAGATACATCACTTTGGATATATCACTTCGTGGCGCTTGCGTAATTCGTCATCCGCGTCACTGTTATCCCAACATTGCTGGGGGGCTCCGGCAATTATTTGCTCCGCGTAGTTGAGCGGGCTCTTGTCTGTAGTCGGCCTGACGGATGAAACGCTGGCCGAGACAGTCTGATTACCAGAGCGGAATTGTTATGAACGAGTTAGTTCGACTGTGTGAGTAACGTCGGACTACGGTAGTGATGAGGCCGCGCATGATCTGGGGTAAGCGGAATGCGCTCGTTGCCGGATCTAGGCGACGACGTTGGCACACGGCAGAAACTGGCACGGTAAAGTCAACCACGCGCGACTGGTACCGCGTCTACTCCGTATATCCGTTGATCGATCGCGCTGCGCCGGCATTGTTCGGCCTCCTCCTGCTTTTTCCTTCCTGTGCGGCCGCTACGGAGACCGAGGTACTGGCAGATCTCAAGCGCATGCTCCAGGAGCTGAAGGCAGAGAACCGCAAACTTTCGCAGCGCCTCAGTACTTTGGAAAGC
>CAWBRW010000020.1:0-39537 GCA_963791235.1 uncultured beta proteobacterium
CGTGGCGCCGAAGCGCTGGAACTGCTGAAGCAGCGGGTCGCCCTGGATGGACCACCGAGCGGACTCCCTGGACGATCACCGGAAGAATGGAGGACACCAACCGGGGGTCGTGCTGCTCGATGTGAACCGACGCGGCTCTACGTCGCGCAAACTGGCGTCGCGGGCGCTGATCCTGCTGTATCGAATCATCGGTCGCTGTTCGCGGTCGTCGAGGCCCGCGCAAGCTCGAGCCGGCAAGGACATCCTGATCTCACGCTGTGTCGGAGTTGGTGCGTGTTGAGCTGCGAGTACCTGACACGTTCACGGGGTCGCTATGCACCACGGTGAAGCACGAGGTCACGAACCTCGGCGCCACGCCGATCACGCGCCTCGCTCTACATGCAGATCCTGCGCGATGGCAAGCAAGCCGGAAGGCGAGTCGGCCCTGTATTACACATACACCGGCGTGGTGCTGTTCACCGAGCAGGACAAGTCAAGAAGATCGAGTTCTCGGCGATCGAGAAGAACAAGCCCGAGCCGCCGAAGGCGAGCAAGGACGGTGGTCGGCATGATCAGCATAACTTCGTCACCGCCTGGGCACCCAAGGAGGGCGAGCAACGAAGTTCCATGCGCGCACCGTCGACAAGACCTGTACTCCATTGGGATGCTGGAACTGCTACGCGGAATTGCGCCGCAGTCGAGCGTGGACATCATGGACAGCTGTATGCTGGCGCGCAGGACCAGCATGCACTGGCGCAGTGGCGCCGGGGCTGGACCTGGTCGTGGACTACGGCGGCTCGACCTTCCTGCCAAGCCCATCTTCCTGGCTGCTGAGTTCCTGCACCGCATCGTCGGCAACTGGGGCTGGGCGATCGTGCTGCTCACGGTGATCATCAAGGCGGCGTTTTCGTCCGCTGTCGGCCGCCAGTTACAAGTCGATGGCGCGCATGAAGGAAGTGATGCCGCGGACTACGAAGCTGCGCGAGCAGTACGGCGACGACAAGGCCTGAAGCTGAACGCCGCCATGATGGAGCTCTACAAGAACGAAAAGATCATCTGCTCGGCGGCTGCCTGCCGATCCTGGTGCAGATCCGGCGTTCGATTTCGCTTTACGGGGTGCTGCTGGCCAGCGTCGTAATGCGCAACGCCCGATGGACGCCGTGGTGCAGGACCTCCGACCATGTGGACGCGGGGTTCATCCTGCTGGTGCTGATGATGGCCACGATGCGGCATCCAGTACAAGCCTCGACCCGACGCCGCCTGTACCCGGTGCAGGCCAAGGCGATGATGATGTTCGAACCAGCCGCTGATCTTCGGCGTGTGTTCTTCTTCTTCCCGGCGGGCCTGGTGCTCTACGGGCTCGACCAACAACATCTCTCGATCGCGCAGCAGTGGTACGGCGACGCAGATCGAGAAGGCGAAGAAACCCGGTTGATTGACGCCGCGGCAGCGCGCCTCAGTCCGGGGCGCGCCGTCGGAAAACGTGGAGCGACGCCCGCCACCGCGCAGCGCGAGACAATGGCCAGAGCGATATGCCTGCCGTCCAAGCAGCAGCGACCGACAGACAGGATCTTGGTCTTGCCGCGGTGGACGCAAGGGACGGACATGACAACCGCCCCGACGAGGACCGGAGCACCGCGGCCGTGTAGATCCAGGCGCGGGTTGCATAGTCGTCACCGATCTGGCCCGCCACCGTCGCGGACACCATCACCGACAGCACGACCGCGAGCACGACGCCGGCAAGCGGCGAGATGAATTTCAACAGCGGATCGTCATCCATGCGTCCAGTGTAGGCATGCACCGGGCCTTTGCCACGGCGGGATTGCCCGTACGCACTGCGACCTCGTCGTGTCGATGGGTATCCTTGGGCCGAAGGTCCGGCGGGCGCTAACTTCGCCGCTGGCTGCGCCGATGAATTCCGACAAGGATCCGATCCGTTGCCATTGCAACCGCGCCCGGACGGGGCGGGATCGGCATCGTCCGTGTGTCGGGCACTGACCTGAGCCCGGTGATTGCTGCAGTTCTCGGAGGCCGCGCGTTGAGCCTCGGCACGCAACGTATTGCGACTTCGTCGACGCGCATGGAGCGACGCTCGACCAGGGCATCGCGCTGCACTTTCCGGCCCCGCATTCCTACACCGGCGAGGACGTGCTCGAACTGCAGGGCCATGGCGGCCCGGTGGTGTTGCGCCTGCTGGTCAGCCGCTGCCTCGAGGCGGGCCGGTCGATCGGTGCGCGGCTCGCCGAGCCGGGCGAGTTCACGCGCCGCGCCTACCTCAACGATCGGCTCGGATCTTGCGCAGGCCGAGGCGGTGGCCGATCTGATCGACGCGTCGACCGAAACGGCCGCGCGCTCGGCGGCGCGTTCGCTGGCAGGCGACTTCTCCCGGGCAATCCATGGCCTGACGGAACAACTGACGGAACTGCGCGCACTGGTTGAGGCGACGCTCGACTTCCCCGAGGAGGAGATCGACTTTCTCGAAAAGGCGGACGCGGCCGGGCGATTGCAGCGCGTGCGCGCGGCGCTCGACGAGGTGCTGCAGCGGGCCCGTCAGGGCGCCGTGCTGCGCGAAGGGCTGCATGTGCGTGCTGGTGGGAGCACCCAATGTCGGAAAGTCGAGCCTGCTCGAACGCACTCGCGGGTGAAGAAGCCGCGATCGTGACGGCCTTGCCCGGCACGACGCGCGACCGCATCGTGCGCCAGGTCGAGGTCGGCGGGCTGCCGCTGGACATCATCGACACCGCCGGCTTGCGCGAGACGCTCGACGAGGTGGAGACGATCGGCATCGACCGCACGCTGGCCGAAATCGAGCGCGCGGACGTCGTGCTGCACCTGGTTGATGCGGCGGACCCCAGCGCGGATGCGGAGGTGCTCGATCGTGTGTCCAGGCGCACCGGGCGCGGCGTGCCGCTGCTGACGGTGATCAACAAGATCGACCTGACCGGCGAAGCCCCTGCGGTGGACGGCGCGACGATCCGCCTCTCGGCGCTTACCGGCCGCGGCCTCGACCTGCTGCGCGCCGAGCTCTATCGCCTGGCGGGCTGGGATCGAACGACCGGTGGCGAGAACGTCTATCTCGCGCGTGAGCGGCATCTGCAGGCGCTGCACCAGGCGCGCGATCACCTCGAGGCCGCGGCCGCGCATGCAGAACGACGCGATGCGGTGCTTGATCTGTTCGCGGAAGAACTGCGACTGGCGCAGAACGAGCTGGCCGCGATCACCGGCGAGTTCAGCGCGGACGACCTGCTTGGAGTGATCTTCAGCCGCTTCTGCATCGGCAAGTAGCCGGCGTGGCAGGCGAGTCTGCAACATTGCTTCCATTAGGATGGCGGTCCGCCCGCGAGCTGTTGCCATGTCCGAATCCCCCGCTCCACCGTCACTGTCCCGGCTCGCGATCGATCGCTCAGGCACCTCCGCGACGCGACGCCGGCGGCCGCCGTGGAAGCGCTGGTGGATCTGGGCGCTGGTGATCAGCCTAGTGATTGCCGCGGCGCTCGTGATTCGCAGCCGCACGGCCGCGCAGCCGGTGGAGTTCGCCACCGTCGCCGCGGCGTATCCCGTCGTCCTCCGTGGCGGTACTCAATGCCACGGGCCGCGTCGTTGCCCAGCGCCGCGCCTCGGTCTCGTCAAAGGGTACCGGTCGACTGGAGTGGCTCGGCGTGCAGGAAGGGCAGATGGTGAAGGAGGGCGACATCATCGCCCGCCTGGAAAACCGCGACGTCGCTGCGCAGCGGGAACAGGCCGCAGCACAGGTACAGGCGGCGCGCGCCAACCTGGCGCAGGGCCAGGCGGAACTGCAGGATGCGCAGGCCGCGCTGAATCGCGCGCAGGACCTCGCGAAGCAGAATTTCATTTCCGGGTCGGCGCTCGACACCGCCGAAGCGCGCTACAACAAGTCGCGAGCGCAGATCGACACACTGAAGGCGCAGATCGGTGTCGCGGAGGCCAACCTGCGCGTCGCCGGCGTCGCGTTCGATCAGACGCTGATCCGCGCGCCCTTCACCGGCATCGTGCTCACCAAGAGCGCCAACGTCGGGGACATCGTTACGCCGTTTTCATCGGCCTCCGGGACCACCGGTGCGGTGGTCACGATGGCCGACATGGAGACACTCGAGGTCGAGGCCGATGTGTCGGAGTCCTCGATCGCGAAGATCAAGGTCGCGCAGCCGGCCGAGATCCAGCTCGATGCCTTCCCGGACCTGCGCCTGCTCGGCGAAGTGAGCCGCATCGTGCCGACGGTCGACCGCAGCAAGGCGACGTTGCTGGTTAAAGTCAGGTTCGTCGAACGCGACGCGCGGGTGCTGCCTGACATGAGCACCAAGGTCGCCTTCCTGTCGCGTTCGCTGCAGCCCGAGGAACGCAAGCCGGTGCCGGCGCTGCGCCCGGATGCCATCGTCAAACGCGACGGCGCTGACGTGGTCTTCGTCGTCGACGCGGCCAGCATCGTCAAGCCGGTACCGGTGAAGACCGGACGACAAGGTCGGTGACCTGGTGCGGGTCGACGGTGTGGCGCCGGGAACGCGCGTCGTGGCCGCTCCGCCGGAGCGCCTCGCAGCCGGCGCGCGCGTCGAAGCGGTCAAGAAATAGCGATGCCGCAGGCCGACGCGGCGGTCGACCGGCGTGCGCTGGTCGAGATCGAACATCTGACCAAGTCCTATGTCCGCGGCGAGCAGGTCGTGCCCGTGCTGACTGACATCAACCTCGTGATCCGCGACGGCGACTTCGTCGCGATGATGGGACCTTCGGGCTCCGGCAAGAGCACGCTGCTGAACCTGGTGGCGGGCATCGACAAGCCGGACAGCGGGCGTCCTGGCGGTCGCCGGCGAGGACATCACGCAGCTCTCCGATACCGAGCTTGCCGACTGGCGCGCGCGTACCGTCGGTTTCATCTTCCAGTTCTACAACCTGATGCCGGTGCTGACGGCCTTCGAGAACGTCGAGTTGCCGCTGCAACTGACGGCGCTGTCGCGCGCCGAGCGGCGCGAGCGCGTCGAGCTGCTGCTGTCGATGGTGGGACTGTCCGACCGGGTGAAGCACTATCCGAACGAACTGTCGGGCGGTCAGCAGCAGCGCGTCGCGATTGCGCGGGCGTTGGTCACCGATCCGCTGCTGGTGATTGCCGACGAGCCCACCGGCGACCTCGACCGGCAATCGGCAGCGGACATCCTCGGCCTGCTCGACCGGCTCAATTCCGAACTCGGCAAGACGATCGTCATGGTGACGCACGACCCGCGTGCCGCCGGCGCCGCGCATCACCTGATCTACCTCGACAAGGGCCAGCTGACCGACACGGCCCCGTTCGGGCATTGAGGACGGGGCGGTGTTCTTTCTGCGATTCGTGTTCCGCAACGTGTTCCGCGCCAGGCTGCGCGCGGCGCTGACGATCCTCGGACTGGTGATCGCGATTCTCGCCTTCGGCCTGCTGCAGACCGTGGTGCGCGCCTGGTACGCCGCCGCGGACGCCGCGTCGGCCACGCGTCTGATCGCACGCAACTCGATCTCGCTGACGTTCACGATGCCGATGTACTACCGCGAGAAGATCCGCGCCGTGCCGGGCGTGACCGGCGTGAGCGTCTCGAACTGGTTCGGCGGCATCTACAAGGAGCCGAAGAATTTCTTCGCCCAGTTCGCGGTCGATGCGCCGACGTTCTTCCCGATGTACCCCGAGTTCATCTTCGAGCCGGAGGAGTACCAGGCGTTCCTGCGCGACCGGCGCGGCGCGGCCGTCGGACGCCAGCTGGCGGACCTCTATGGCTTCAAGGTCGGCGACACGATTCCGCTGAGGAGCGCGATTTACCCGGGCAACTGGGAATTCAACGTGCGCGCGATCTACGACGCCAAGGACGAGACCACGATCACGCGCCAGATGTACTTCCATTTCGACTACCTGAACGAGAGCATCAAGAAGGTATTTCCGCGGCGTGCCGACCAGGCCGGGGTGTTCGTCGTCGGCATCGGTGACGGGCAGGCCGCAGCGACGATTGCGCGCGAGATCGATGCCGAGTTCAAGAACTCGCTGGCCGAGACGCTGACCGAGACCGAAAAGGCGTTCACTCTCGGCTTCGTCGCGATGGTCGAGACGATCGTCGTCGCGATCCAGGGGGTGAGCTACGTCGTGATCCTGATCATCATGGCGGTCGCGGCCAACACGATGGCGATGACCGCGCGCGAGCGGCTGCCGGAGTACGCGACGATGAAGGCGCTCGGCTTCACGCCCGGCGTGGTGGCGGCAATGATCATGGCCGAGGCCCTGCTGCTGGCGCTGATCGGTGCCGGTATCGGCATGCTGCTGACTTCACCTGTGATCAAGCTGTTTCACGCGGCCACCGTCAGCGTGTTCGCGAAGATGCCGCTGGTGGCGGAGACGTTCTACCTGCAGGCGGCCTGCGCCGCGGTCGTTGGCCTGGTCGCCGGCATCGTCCCCGCCATCCGCGCCGCCCGCGTGAAGATCGTCGATGGGCTGCGGCATGTGGCGTAGGTGCGCTCGGATGTACGCGACTGCTGGCGGTCGCACGTGCACTTCGCGCGATTTGATCAGCGGGCCGTCCCTTCGGGCGGCCGGGCGTCGGCCCGACCTCAAGGCTACGGGCGGGCAAGGCAGGCGCGCTTCGAAGGGAGACAGCCGCGCCTCGGGACGGTGGAGGGGGCGAGACGCCGCGTGCAGTCGCGAGTTTGGGTGGCGGTGGCATGCACAGGTTGATGCACCCGTGCAGTTGTGAATGGGCCGTACGCCCGGCCGCTCCGAAGGGAGGCCCACTCACTTCCAGTCATTTGCGGTGCACGTGCGCCGCGTCAGCGGCGCGTACACCGCACATGAGCAGATGAAGGTTCCGTTCAGTTACGTCGCGCGAAACCTCTGGGTGCGGAAGCTGACGACCGGGCTGACGGCGGGCGGCATGGCGCTCGTGGTGTTCGTCTTCGCTGCCGTGCTGATGCTCGACGCCGGGCTCAAGTCGACGCTGGTGTCGACCGGCTCCGCCGACAATGTCGTCGTGATCCGGCTGGGCAGCCAGACGGAAGTGCAGAGCGGCGTGTTCCGGGACCAGGCGTCGCTGATCGAAACGTCGCCCGAAGTGGCGCGTGCTGCGGACGGTCAGGCCTTCGTCTCCAAGGAGGTCGTGGTGCTCAACTCGCTGCCCAAGCTCGACGACCCGAGCAAGCGCAGCAATGTCGTCGTACGGGGCATGCCGGAGATCGGCCGGGCATTGCGGCCGCAGGTGCGCATCGTCGACGGGCGCATGTTCCGGTCCGGGACCTCGGAAATCGTCGTCGGGCGTTCGGTCGCGCGCCAGTTCGCCGGCGTCGAAATCGGACAGCAGTTGTCGTTCGCTGGCCGGCAGTGGACTGTCGTCGGCATGTTCGACGCCGGCAAGACGGCGTTCGACTCCGAGATCTGGGGCGACGTCGAGCAGATGATGCAGGCGTTCCGGCGCATCGCCTACTCGTCGGTCATTGCCAAGCTTGCCGATGCGAATTCGTTCGACGCGCTGAAGGCCCGGCTGGACGAGGATCCGCGCCTCAAGGTCGACATCAAGCGTGAACACCGCTTCTATGAGGACCAGTCGGCCAGCCTGTCGAACTTCATCACGCTGCTCGGCATGGCGCTTTCGATCATCTTCTCTCTGGGCGCAATGATCGGTGCGACGATCACGATGTACGCGGCCGTGGCGACGCGGACCAGCGAGATCGGCACCCTGCGTGCACTCGGATTCCAGCGCGCCTCGGTACTCGCTGCGTTCCTCGCCGAGTCGCTGCTGCTGGCCTTGCTCGGCGGCATCGCAGGGCTGGTTGCGGCGAGCTTCCTGACCGCGATCACCGTATCGACGACCAACTTCCAGTCGTTTTCGGAGCTCGCGTTTTCCTTCAGGCTGACGCCGAGGATCGTGCTGCAGGCACTGGCTTTCGCGCTGCTGATGGGTTTTGTGGGAGGGTTTTTGCCGGCGATCCGGGCCAGCCGGATGAAGATCGTCGACGCGCTGCGCGCTGACTAGTCCGCCGCGCCCGAAGCCGGCCTGGCTGCTCTGCGCGTCGAAACCCCTCGGCGAGCGCGACCTTCTCGTCCGCGCGCCAGCCGAGGAGTAGGATGAATTTCCTCGATCAACCCGCGGCACCTTTATCGCAGTCGCCCACGACGAAGGAGACTCAATGGGCCACGCCGAACTCAAGCTGTCGGACAAACTCGCCACGAAGACCGTTTCGATGGACGAGTACTGGATGCCTTTCACGCCGAACCGGGAGTTCAAGCACGATCCGAAGGTGGTCGCGCGCGCGGATGGCATGTACCTGTGGAACGAGCGCGGCGACCGGCTGATCGACGCCTCGTCGGGACTGTTCTGCGTCAACGCCGGGCATTGCCGGCGCGAGATTGCCGATGCCGTGTCGGCGCAACTCCGTGAACTCGACTTCATAGCTCCATTCACGCGCGGTCATCCGAAGCAATTCGAGCTTGCGGCGCGCGTTGCCCAGCTCACCCCGGGGGACCTGAACCGCGTGTTCTTCGTGAACTCGGGCTCCGAGGCGGTCGATACGGCAATGAAGGTCGCACTCGCCTACTGGCAGGCGAAGGGCCAGGGCGGCCGCACGATGTTCATCTCGCGCGAGCGCGCCTATCACGGCGTCAATTTCGGCGGCGTCTCGCTCTCCGGCATGGTCAACAACCGCCGCAAGTTCGGTCCGACACTGCCCGGCATCGCCCACATGCGGCACACGCACATCAAGGACAATTTCTTCGCCCGCGGCGAGGGCGACCACGGCGTCGAGCTCGCCGAGGATCTCGTTCGCCTGATCAACCTGTACGGGGCGGAGAACATCGCCGCCTGCTTCGTCGAGCCGATCGCCGGCTCGACCGGCTGCCTGGTACCCCCCAAGGGCTACCTGAAGCGGCTGCGCGACATCTGCGATCAGCACGGGATCCTGCTCGTGTTCGATGAAGTGATCTGCGGGTTCGGCCGCACCGGCCAGACGTTCGCCGCGCAAAGCTTCGGCGTCACGCCCGACCTGTTGACGATGGCCAAGGGCATCACGAATGGCGCCCAGCCGATGGGCGCGGTTGCGATCTCCGAGCGCATCCACGACACGATCATGGATGCTGCCGCAGAGGGCGCGATCGAGTTCTTCCATGGTTACACCTACTCCGGCCACCCGGCCGCGTGCGCGGCGGGCCTGGCAACGCTCGACCTGTACCGGGACGAAGGGTTGTTCGAAAGGGGCCGTGCGCTGTCGCCATACTTCCTGGACGGCCTGTGGTCGCTGCGCGATCTGCCCGCCATCGCCGACATCCGGGGCTACGGGATGATGGCCGCGATCGACGTCCACCCGGCCGGTACGCCGGGACAGCGGGGTCATCTGCTGCAGAAACGGCTGTTCGACGCCGGGCTGCATCTCAAGGCCACCGGTGAAGCGGCGATCATCGCGCCGCCGCTGATCGCCGAACGCTCGCATGTCGACACCATCGTCGACATCTTGCGCCGTACGATCAAGACGCTCTAGGATTCCAAGCGAAACCACACGCCGCTGTCGCGGGCGTCCGGCTGTTCCACGTTCGCATTCATTCAAGGAAGGGATCGGCATGAAACGATTGCTCGCGGGAATGCTGTTCACTGCCGTCGCAGCCGCGCCGGCATTCGCGCAGAAGGAAGTGACGATCGGTTACCAGGACATGGTCGTCCCGTACCGGATCGCGCAGGAGTCGAAGGAGCTGGAGAAGGCGACCGGCTACAAGATCAACTGGAGGCAGTTCGGCGGCGGCGGCGAGGTCATCAAGGCGATGGCGTCGGGTGCGGTGCAGATCGGAGAAATCGGGTCGGCGGGGATCGCCGCGGCGGTATCGCGCGGCGAGCCGCTGGAGTTGTTCTGGATCCTCGACGACATCGGCGACGCCGAGGCTCTCGTCGTCAAGAAGGACTCCGGCATCAACACCGTCGCGGACCTCAAGGGCAAGAAGATCGCGATGCCCTTCAACTCGACCACGCACTTCCACACGATGGTCGCGCTCGAGCAGGCGAAGGTGAACCCGGCCGACGTTCAGATCCTCAACATGCGCCCGCCCGAGGTGCGCGCCGCATGGCAACGCGGTGACATCCATGCGACGTTCATCTGGGACCCGGTGCTCGCCGAGGCCAAGAGGGACGGCAAGGTGATCCTCACTTCGGGCAAGATCTCGGCCGACACCGGCAAGGCGACGTTCGATGGCTTCGTCGTGAACAAGGACTGGGCAAAAGCGAACCGCGACTTCGTCGTCAAGTTCGTGAAGGTGCTCGCGGCGGCGGATGAGAACTACCGCTCCAACAAGGCCAAGTGGACCAAGGACTCGGCCGAGGTCAAGGCAGTGGCGAAGTGGTCCGGGGCGAAGCCCGAGGACGTGCCGAACAGCATCGCGCTCTACCAGTTCCCGACCGCGAAGGAACAGGCGACCAAGTGGCTCGGCGGCGGCAAGGACTCGACCGCAGCGAAGGCGTTCGCCGCCACTGCGCAGTTCCAGCTGTCGCAGAAGCAAATCGAGAAGCTGTTGCCCGACTATTCGGTGGCGGTGAATCCGACCTATGTGCAGGACGCCCTCAAATAGTGCTGCTCCGTCACACACTGCGTGACGGATCAACCCGGCGCGTTGGCGCGGTGCGTCCGCATCGCTCAACGCGCTTTTCGCGCCGGCGCCTCATCGTCGGCCGCCGACCGGCAAGGGACTTTCGCCCCGGCGCGCACACCGCATCGGGGCGGATGCGCGCATCTCGATGAGCAAGCTCGAAATCCGGCACCTGAGCGTCCACTACGCCGGCAAGGGCGGCAACTCGACGCATGCGCTTTCCGACGTCAACCTGTCGCTCGACCCCGGTGACTTCGTCGTCGCGCTGGGCGCGTCGGGTTGCGGCAAGACGACGCTGCTGTCGTGCATCGCCGGGTTCATGTCCTACTCGGAGGGGGAGATCATCCTCGACGGCAAGCCGGTGATCGGCCCCGGTGCCGAGCGTGGCGTCGTGTTCCAGAAGCACGCGCTGATGCCGTGGCTCAGCGTGGTCGAAAACGTCGAATTCGGCCTCCGCATGCGTGGAGTGGACCGCTCGCAGCGCCGGCGCATCGCCTTCGACAAACTGCGGAGCGTCGGCCTCGAGAAGTTCGCCGATTCGCCGATCTACCAGATCTCCGGCGGGATGCAGCAGCGAGTGGGACTTGCCCGGGCGCTCGCGAGCGATCCGGAGGTGATGCTGATGGATGAGCCGCTCGGCGCGCTCGACATGCTGACCCGGGAGCAGATCCAGGAACTGATCCTGTACCTGTGGCACCAGACGAAGAAGATGTTCTTCTTCATTACCCACAGCGTCGAGGAGGCGCTGTTCCTCGCGACGCATCTGATCGTGATGACGCCCTCGCCGGGCCGGATTGCGCACCGCTACCGGCTCGACTTCGGCCGCCGCTTCGTCGAGTGCCGCGATGCGCGCGCAGTGAAGTCCGATCCCGAGTTCATCCGGTTGCGCGAAGAGGTGCTGCAGGTCATCCAGAGCGCTCCGGCGCAGAGCGCGGACGCAATATGAGCGCGCCGCCACCGCCCGTAACCGGCCCGGCGGGCGAGCCGCTGCCGCCGACGAAGACCGTCTCCGGCTACAGCGTGCCCGGTGAAGGTCCGAGCCTGGCGATCAGCATCGTGACCGTGATCGCGATCTTCGCGCTCTGGTGGGTGGCGACCCACCTCGGCTGGATCCGCGACATCTTCCTGCCGACTCCCGAGCGCATCGTGCGAAGCTTCGTCGAAGCCTGGCGGGGCGACATCCAGGGCGGCAAGCCGCTGTGGGAGCACTTCTGGTGGAGCCTGTTGCGTGTGTTCTCGGCTTTCATCTTCGCGTGCATCACTGCGATCCCGGCCGGCATCGCGATGGGGGTCTCGCGGATCGCGCGCGGCATCTTCGACCCGCCGATCGAGTTCTACCGGCCGCTGCCGCCGCTGGCCTACCTGCCGCTGATCGTGATCTGGTTCGGAATCGAGGAGACGGCCAAGATCGTGCTGATCTACCTTGCCTGCTTCGCGCCGCTCGCGATGGCCGCCCGGGCCGGCGTGAAGAGCGTCATGCTGGAGCAGATTAACGCCGCATACTCGATGGGTGCGTCGAAATGGCAGGTGATCTGGCACGTCGTGATTCCCGCCTCGATGCCGGAAATCTTCACTGGCATGCGCATCGCGATCGGATTCGGCTGGACGACCCTCGTTGCCGCAGAGATGGTGGCCGCGACCGCGGGACTGGGGCAGATGGTCCTCAATGCCTCCAACTTCCTCCGCACCGACGTCGTGATCATGGGCATCGTCGTGATCGGTGCCGTGGCCTACGCATTCGACCTTCTTATGCGCTACATCGAGCGCCTGGTCGTGCCCTGGAAGGGCCGCGCCTAGCGGGTCACCCCCGCCTCTAGCGCCAGTCGGCGGGATCGCTCTGCCCCCGGGCTTCGCGGTCGCGCCGCAGGTTTTCCTCGAGTTCCTCTCGCCCGCTCTTCGCGATCGCGACCGGTTTGCCGCAACTGCGGCCTTCGCTCTGGCGTTGGCGGCCGTGCTCGTGCTGGCGTTTCTGGCGACTAGCCGGGCCCGACCCGCGTGACGGCGACGCAGGCACTTCGGTATGCTGGCGTGGCGTAGCCCACGTGCAAGAGAACACAGTCAAGGAGACAACATGAAGCGTCGTGATTTCACATTGGCGGCGGTTGCGGCCGCGACGGCCGCGCAGTGGCCATGGGCCGCCTTCGCGCAGTCGATCTCCAACCTGAAGATGATGATCCCGGCCAATCCTGGCGGCGGCTGGGACCAGACCGGCCGTGCGCTGGCTGCGGCGATGCAGTCGGCCAAGGTCGTGCAGTCGGTGCAGTTCGACAACAAGGGCGGGGCCGCGGGAACGATCGGCCTGGCGCAGTTCGTCAACAGTGCCAAGGGTGATCCCAACGCCGTGCTGATCGGCGGCATGGTGATGGTCGGCGGCATCATCCTCAACAAGTCGCCGGTCGACCTGAGCATGGTGACGCCGATCGCCCGCCTGACCAGCGAATACCTGGTGGTCGTGGTGCCGGCCAATTCGCCGTACAAGACGATGGGCGACCTGGTGAAGGCGCTCAAGGCCGACCCGGGCAAGGTGGCCTGGAACGGCGGCTCGGCCGGCGGCAGCGACCATATCCTCGCCGGCCTGATCGCCCGCGCCGCGGGCGTCGATCCGGCCAAGCTCAACTACATCGCGTCGAAGGGCGGCGGTGACCAGGTCGCCAACATCGCCGGCGGCCATGTGTCCGCCGGCGTGGCGGGCCTCGGGGAATTCGCCGAACACATCAAGGGCGGCCGCATGCGCGCCCTGGCGGTGTCCGGAGCCAAGGCGCAGGACGGTATCCCGTCGCTGAAGGAGCAGGGCATCGACGTGGTACTGGGCAACTGGCGTGGCGTCTTCGGTGCACCCGGCCTGACGCCGGCGCAGCGTGACGGGCTCGTGGCGGCCGTGAAGACGGCGACGGAGTCGGCGGCGTGGAAGGAATCGCTCGCGAAGTTCGGCTGGGAAGGGGTCTACCTGGGCGGCGACGCCTTCAAGTCGTTCCTTGATGAGGACATCAAGCGCATCGGCGCGATCCTCGAGTCGCTCGGTCTGCGCAAGTAGGCCATCGTGAGTGCCCAGCGCACGCGCGCCGAGCTGGTGATCTCGCTCGGCGTGCTGCTGCTTGGCGGCTTTGCCACCTATGTCGCGTACCAGCTGCCGGAAGCCGGCGGCTATGCGCGCATCGGTCCGAACGTCATCCCGAAGGTCGTTGCCGGTAGCCTGATCCTGCTGGGGATCTGGCTGCTCGCCGAGTACTTCTCCGGCGGCTGGCGCTCGCCAGTGCCCGAGGATCCGGCGGAGCGCGGCGAGCATGCCTTCGAGCGGCGTGCCTTCGTCTGGGTGAGCGCGGGCCTCGCGGCCCAGATGCTGCTGATCCAGCACGCGGGATTCGTCATTGCCGGCACGGCGCTCTTCGTGCTGGTGGCGCGGGGCTTCGGCAGTACGCGCCTGCTGCGCGATGCTGCGATCGGCCTCGCCTTGACGCTGCTGGTGTTCCTGTTCTTCGTGAAGTTCCTCAACGTGGGATTGCCGCCGGGCTGGCTGCGGCCTTTGCTCGGCGGAGCCGGACTATGAGCGAGACGCTCAATGCGCTGCTGACGGGATTCGGCGTCGCTCTCACCCCGATCAACCTGCTGTGGGGCTTCGTTGGTGTGACGCTCGGCACGGCGGTTGGCGTGCTGCCCGGCGTCGGGCCCGCGCTGACGGTCGCGATGCTGCTGCCGCTCACGGTGAAGCTCGATCCGACCGGTGCGTTGATCATGTTTGCCGGCATCTATTACGGGGCGATGTACGGCGGATCGACTACGACGATCCTGCTCAATACGCCGGGCGAGTCGGCGTCGATCGCCACCGCACTCGAGGGCAACAAGATGGCCAAGCGCGGCCGTGCCGGGCCGGCTCTGGCCACCGCTGCGATCGGGTCGTTCGTCGCCGGCACGCTCGCCACGCTCCTGCTCACGCTGCTGGCTCCGATCATCGTCGAGTTCGCGCTGAAGTTCGGGCCGACCGAGTACTTCGCGCTGATGGTGTTTGCGTTCGTCACGGTCGCCGCCGTGCTCGGAGCCTCCACCGTGCGTGGCCTGACGATGCTTTTCCTCGGGCTTCTGCTCGGCCTCGTCGGCATCGACGAGCAGACCGGGCAGATGCGTTTCGCGTTCGGCGTGCCGGAGCTGCTCGACGGCATTGATGTCGTCGTGCTCGCGGTGGGCCTTTTCGCCGTCGGCGAGGCGCTGTACGTCGCCGCCTATCAGAGCCGGATTCGTGAGGAAGTGACGCCGGTGTCCGGTTCGCTGATGATGAGCCGCGAGGACTGGCGACGCTCGTGGCCCGCGTGGCTGCGTGCGACCGGCATCGGCTTTCCGTTCGGCACGATTCCGGCCGGTGGTGCCGAGATCCCGACTTTCCTGTCCTACGCGCTCGAAAAGAAGCTGTCGAAGCATCCCGAGGAGTTCGGCAATGGCGCAATCGAAGGCGTCGCGGGCCCGAGGCCGCGAACAACGCGTCGTCGGCCGGCGTGCTGGTGCCGCTGCTGACGCTCGGCATTCCGACCTCGGCAACCGCGGCGATCCTGCTGGCGGCGTTCCAGAACTACGGCATCCAGCCGGGCCCGCTGCTGTTTCAGACGCAAGGCGCGCTGGTGTGGGGGCTGATTGCCAGTCTGTACGTCGGCAACGTGTTGCTGCTGGTGCTCAACCTCCCGCTGATCGGGCTCTGGGTGCAGGTGCTGAAGATTCCGCGGCCGTTGCTGTACGCCGGCATCCTGGTCTTTGCCACGCTCGGCGCCTACAGCCTGCACCAGTCGGTGGTTGACCTCGTCACCCTGTATGTCTTTGGCCTCCTTGGCTTCATGATGCGGCGCTGGGGATTTCCGGTCGCGCCCGCGGTCATCGGCCTGATCCTGGGCCCCCTGGCCGAATCGCAGTTCCGGCGTGCGCTGGCGATCAGCCAGGGCGATCCGTCCGTGTTCTTCACGCATCCGATCTCCGCGACGCTGCTGGCGATCACCGCCGCGCTGGTGCTGGTGCCCTGGCTGGTTCGCGTCGTGCGTGAGTGGCGGGCACGCACTGCAGCGTGAGCTCCTTGCACCCGGACGGCGCGGGCGAAGAACACACGAGCCTTGTTGCTGCAGCCCTGCGGATCCTCGCCACGCTGGTCATCGCGACGCTGGGCGCGCTGGCGTGCGTGGCGCTGCACACGCCGCTGCCCTGGCTGATCGGGCCGCTGGTCGCCGTCGCGCTGGTCAGCATGGCCCGTGGCGGACTCGTGGCGCCGCCGGGCGCGCGGCAGCTGGGGCAGTGGGCGATCGGAGTCGCTCTCGGTCTGTACTTCTCGCCGGCGGTCGTGCGCGAAGTCGTGCGTCTCGCACCGTGGTTGGTCGCCGCGGTGCTGTTCGCGATGGTCCTTGGCGCCTTAGGGGCCTGGCTGCTGCTGCGGTCGACCGACTCCGACTCGACGACGGCGTTCTTCGCGATGGCCATCGGCGGCGCCAGCGAGATGGCGATGCAGGCGCAGCGCCATGCTGGCAAGGTCGATCGCGTCGCCGCGGCGCACAGCCTGCGCATCATGCTGGTGGTGCTGATCGTGCCGTTGAGCTTCGACGCTCTCGGGGTCTACGGCGCCGACCCGTATACGCCGCTGGCCCGCGCGTTTGACCCGCTCGGCTTCGTTGTCCTGACGGCGGTTACGCTCGGCGCGGCCGCCGCGATGCAGCGCCTGGGATCACCCAACAGCTGGATGATCGGACCGCTGCTTGCCGCGGCCGCGATCACGGCGACCGGGCACACTTTCTCGTCACTGCCGACCGCGGTCATCAATGCCGGGCAACTGCTGATTGGCATCACGCTCGGCACGCATTTCACGCGCGAGTTCTTCCGTGCCGCGCCTCGCTTCCTGACCACGGTGGCCTGGATCACGGGCGTTTACCTGTTGTGCGGCCTTGGATTCGGCCTGCTGCTGGCGTGGGGTGCGGAACTGCCGTGGCCCACCGCAGTGATTGCGACGACACCGGGAGGCATCGGCGAAATGGCACTCACGGCCAAGGCCCTGCAGCTCGGGGTCCCTATCGTCACGGCGTTTCACGCGATCCGCATGGCGGCGGTGGTCCTCACCGCGGGCGCCGCCTTCGCGCTCTGGCGCCGTGTCATCACGGGAGCACGCGATGGCGATTGAGCTGCGCCCGCTGACGCAATCGACGGCGCCGTCGGCCGCTGATTTCCTTGACGCCGCACGCGAGTCGGCGGCGGCGCTGGCGCGCTGGATGCCGTGGTACCACGCGGGCTACGGCTTGCCTGACGTCGAGCGCTGGTTCGAGCAGGCAGACCGGATGTGGCGCGACCGCTCTGCGTTTCCGATGCTCATCGTCGATGCGTATTCCGCGCGAGTGCTGGGCGGCGTGGCGCTGCACGACCTCCTGCTCTACGGGAAGCGCGAGGGGGAGGTCGGTTACTGGGTGCGCCGGTCCGCACGCGGGCATGGGGTCGCTGCCACCGCGATACGCGCGATGGCCGCGTTCGGTGTAAACGAACTCGGGCTGATCCGCGTGTCGATGCGCATCCGCCTCGAGAACCGTTCGAGCCGCCGCGCTGCCGAGCGGGCGGGTGCGCGATTCGAAGGCGTCCTGCGCCATGGACTGCTCGCGAACGACGTGCGCTACGACGCCGCGGTGTATTCACTGCTGCCTTCCGATCTCGCACGACCTTGGTCCCCTTAAGGCGCGGACTCAACCCGGCATCTGCCTCGCGGTGATCGCGGGTTTTGGCGTCTGGATTTTTCAGAATCGCCGGTGTAGCGTGAAAACGCAGTCGATTCTCAGCTGTGGATTCGGAATGTGGATTCGAAGCGTGGATTCAAAGCTCAGTGCCAGCGGCCTCCAGGCCATCCCTGTCGCATAACACCCCCTCCCGGCAATCCCAACAGCACCATCGCTTGCGCGTCGCGGGCGCATCCCGTGTTCAATGGAGTGACTTCAATGCCGACCGGCACTGTGAAATGGTTCAACGAGACCAAGGGTTTCGGCTTCATCAAACCCGATGATGGCGGGGCCGATCTTTTCGCCCATTACAGCGGTATCAAGTCAAAGGGCTTCCGCACGCTGAAGGAGAACCAGAAGGTTGAGTACCAGGTTCAGCAGGGACAAAAAGGCCCGCAGGCGGTCGAGATCAACGTCCTCGGCGGCTGAGGGCCGTCCGATTCCTTTTGCGGGCCCGCAGAGCGGGCCTTTTTTTAGGCTACCGGTCCCATGGTGGCTGGCTACACCACGATGCGGAGTGTGCGACGCAGCGAAACGGCATCCGGGCCGGCGCGAGTCTTGCCCGCGCACTGCAGTTAAAATCAAAAACTTTCCCGTTGCCGGCAGCACAAGCGGCTATCCGCCGATACGCCGGTCACTCGCGGTCACGATCCGCGACGCGGCCAGAACAACGAACGGCGCGCCCAGTGGCGACGCGCGGCGAAACAGGAGGCGCATTCATGAGCGCAGTACTTGCGGGCCAGGCGGTCAACACCCCTGCCTATGTACGAAACCGGAAGTTGATTGCATGGGTGGCCGAGATCGCTCGGCTGACGAAACCTGACCGTGTGGTCTGGTGCGACGGCTCCCAGGAGGAGTCGGACCGTCTCTTCGCCGAAATGGTCGCTGGCGGGACGCTGAAGATGCTGAATCCGGCGAAGCGGCCGAACAGCTACCTCGCCCTCTCGGACCCCAGCGACGTCGCGCGCGTCGAGGACCGCACTTTCATCTGCAGCGAATCGAAGGACGACGCCGGTCCGACCAACAACTGGATGGCGCCCGGCGAGATGCGTGCGACGCTGCGCGGCCTGTTCGAAGGCTGCATGCGCGGCCGCACGCTGTACGTGATTCCGTTTTCGATGGGTCCGCTCGGTTCGCACATCAGCCAGATCGGTGTGGAGCTTACGGACAGCCCGTATGTCGTGGTCAACATGCGCATCATGACGCGCATGGGGCGGGCGGTCGCGGATCTGCTCGGCACCGATGGCGCGTTCGTCCCCTGCGTGCACTCGGTCGGCAAGCCGCTGGCGCTGGGCGAAAAGGATGTGGCGTGGCCGTGCAGCGACACCAAGTACATCGTGCATTTCCCGGAAACGCGCGAGATCTGGTCGTACGGCTCGGGCTACGGCGGCAACGCGCTGCTCGGCAAGAAGTGCCTGGCACTGCGCATTGCCTCGACGATGGGGCGCGATGAGGGCTGGCTCGCCGAACACATGCTGATCGTTGCGGTCACCTCGCCGGAGGGCAAGAAATATCACATCGCTGCGGCGTTCCCGTCAGCCTGTGGAAAGACCAATTTCGCGATGCTGATTCCACCGCCGGCGTTCGCCGGCTGGAAAGTCACCACGGTGGGCGAGGACATTGCCTGGATCAAGCCGGGCAAGGACGGCCGCCTGTACGCGATCAATCCGGAATCGGGTTGCTTCGGCGTTGCGCCGGGCACGTCGGAAAAGACCAACCACAACGCGATGGCGATGCTGCACGAGAACGTCATCTTTACCAACGTCGCGCTGACCGACGATGGCGATGTCTGGTGGGAGGGCATGGGTCCGGCGCCGGCGCACCTGATCGATTGGCAAGGAAAGGACTGGACGCCCGAGGACGGCAAGGCCGGACGCAAGGCGGCGCACCCGAACGCACGCTTTACGGTCGCCGCGCAGCAGTGCCCGTCGATCGACAAGGACTGGGAGGACCCGAACGGCGTCGCAATCGACGCGTTCCTGTTCGGCGGACGGCGCTCGACCACGGTGCCGCTGGTGACCGAGGCGCGCACCTGGGTGGAAGGCGTGTACATGGCTGCGACCATGGGCTCAGAGACCACGGCCGCGCAGCAGGGCGCCCAGGGCGTGCTTCGCCGCGATCCGTTCGCGATGCTGCCCTTCTGCGGCTACAACATGGGCGATCACTTTGGCCACTGGATCACGCTCGGTCACGCACTACAGAATGGCGGGGCGACGCTGCCGAGGATCTTCACGGTCAACTGGTTCCGCACCGATGCCGATGGCAAATTCGTGTGGCCGGGCTTTGGCGAGAACATGCGCGTGCTGCAGTGGATCGTCGACCGCGTCGAGGGGCGCGCGGGGGGCGCCGAGCACGTGTTTGGCGTCACTCCGAGATACGAAGACCTCAAGTGGAACGGCCTGGAGTTCTCGCGCGACCGCTACGAGCAGATCACCGCGGTCGACGCTGGCGATTTGCGCAAGGAGCTGGCATCGCATGCGGAACTGTTCAGCAAGCTGCATCCTCATTTGCCGGCTGAACTCGAACAGGCGCGCGCTTCCTTCGAGCGGCGACTCGCCGCCTAGGGCAAGGGCGCGCAGTGCCCCGTGACGGGCCGCTGCGGCGGCCCGTCTGCTTGTCGTCTCCCGCAATTGCGTCACCCGGCGCGAGCCGACATACTGCCGGTCCGCCCACTCTCCGATCGAGACGTTCAAGGAGCCTGGCATGGGCCTCATCTACTACATCACGCAGGTTCAGTTCGACTTCGGCGCACTGCGGCTCACGCGCGGGGAGTGCGAGCGCAGCAGCATCTCCCGGCCGCTGATCTGCACCGACCGCGGCGTCGCCGCCGCCGGCCTGCTCGATCGCCTCTGCGATGCGCTGGGAGACCTGCCGGTTGCGGTGTACGACGGCACACCATCCAACCCGACCGAGACTGCCGTGATGGACGCCGTGCGGGTTTATCGCGAACACGAAGCGGACGGCCTGATCGCCCTGGGCGGGGGCAGTGCCATCGATCTTGCGAAGGGCGTGGCCATCATGGCGACGCACGCCGGCACGCTCGCCGACTACGCGACGATTCTCGGCGGCAGCCCGAAAATCGCCGCGAACGTTGCGCCCTTGATCGCGATTCCGACGACGGCCGGGACGGGCAGCGAGGTGGCGCGCGGCGCAATCATCATCCTCGACGATGGTCGCAAGCTCGGCTTTCATTCCTGGCACCTGGTGCCGAAAACCGCGATCTGCGATCCCGAGCTGACCTACGGCCTGCCGACCCGGTTGACCGCGGCGACCGGCATGGACGCGATCGCGCACTGCGTCGAGACCTTCCTGTCGAAGGCCGTGAACCCGCCGGCCGATGCGATCGCGTTCGACGGCCTGGCCCGCGGTCTCAAGCACATCGAGAAGGCGACGCGCGAGCCGCGCGACCCGGCGGCGCGCTGGAACATGATGAGTGCGTCGATGCAGGGTGCGATGGCTTTTCAGAAAGGGCTGGGTGCGGTGCACTCGCTGTCGCACGCGCTTGGCGCTCTCAAGCTCGGGGCCGAAAGGATCGGTCCGCACCATGGCACGCTCAATGCGGTGCTGCTGCCCGAAGTCGTGAAGTTCAACGAAAAGACGGTGCCCGAGCGTGTGCATGCGATCGCCAGCGTGTTCGGTGTCAGCAGCGGTGATGAACTCGCGCTCGCTATCCGGTCCCTGAACCGCCGGCTCGAGCTGCCGTCCGGACTGGGCGAAATGGGAGTCACGCCCGATCTGTACGACGACATTGCCGCGGCGGCGCTGAAGGACCACTGCCACGCCACCAATCCGCGCGTTGCCACACATGCGGATTACGTTGCTATGCTCGCCGCCTCCGCATGAATCCCCCAGCCGAAATCATTCTCGAAACGCGTGGCCTGACGAAGGAGTTCAAGGGCTTTGTCGCGGTCAGTGACGTCAACCTGAAGGTGCGGCGCGGCGCCATTCACGCGCTGATCGGGCCCAATGGCGCGGGCAAGACCACCTGCTTCAATCTGCTGACGAAGTTCCTGACCCCGACACGCGGGGAGATCCTGTTCAACGGCATCGACATCACGCGGGACACGCCGGAACACATCGCCCGGCGCGGCATCGTGCGCTCCTACCAGATTTCCTCGGTATTCCCGCACCTCACGGTGCTGGAGAACGTCCGCATCGCGCTGCAGCGATCGACCGGGCTGTCGTTCCAGTTCTGGCGCGGCGAGCACATCCTTGATTCGCTGAACGGACGGGCGCTCGAACTGCTCGACCAGGTCGATTTGCGCTCGTTCGCCGACGTCGAGACGGTATCGCTGCCCTACGGCCGCAAGCGCGCACTTGAGATCGCGACGACGCTTGCCACGGAGCCGGAGCTGATGCTGCTCGACGAGCCGACCCAGGGCATGGGGCACGAGGACGTTGCACGCGTCACGGAGTTGATCAAGAAGGTTGCCGCCGGCCGGACCGTCCTGATGGTCGAGCACAACATGAACGTCGTCTCGAGTATCGCCGACATGATTACGGTGCTCGCACGTGGGTCGGTGTTGGCAGAAGGGCCGTACGCGACCGTGTCCAGTAACGCGGCGGTCATGGAAGCCTATATGGGCACGACCGAGGCGGAACTCGCCGGCATCGGGCACTAGCATGGCCAACGCCGTCGACATCCGCGAGTTGCACGCCTGGTACGGCGAGTCGCACATCCTGCACGGGGTGGACCTGCACGTGGGGCGAGGCGAAGTGGTGACGCTGCTTGGGCGCAACGGCGCCGGGCGCACGACGACTCTGCGCGCGATCATGGGCCTCACGGGCACGCGCAAGGGATCGATCCAGGTCAACGGCACGGAAACGATCGGCATGGCCACGCACAAGGTGGCGCATCTCGGCATCGGCTATTGCCCGGAGGAGCGCGGCATCTTCGCCAGCCTGTCGTGCGAGGAAAACCTGATGCTGCCGCCGCGCGTGGACGCCAGCGGCGGCATGAGCGTGGACGAGATCTACGGCATGTTTCCGAACCTGAAGGAGCGCGCCAAGAGCCAGGGGTCGCGCCTGTCGGGTGGGGAACAGCAGATGCTGGCCGTGGCCCGTATCCTGCGCACCGGTGCCCACCTGCTGCTGCTTGACGAAATCTCCGAAGGGCTTGCGCCCGTGATCGTCAAGAAGCTGGGCGAGATGATCCGGGCGCTCAAGGCGCGCGGCTACACGATCGTCATGGTCGAACAGAATTTCCGCTTTGCGGCGCCGCTGGCGGACCGGTTTTATGTCATGGAGCATGGGCGCATCGTCGAAACCTTTGCGGCCAAGGAATTGAAGGCCAAGGAAGAGACACTGCATCAGTTGCTCGGTGTCTAGCAGTGACCACCCTATCGAGGAGAAAACGTCAATGAAGTTGAAACGTATCGCCGCGGCAGTCGCGGCATGTGGACTGGCGCTGGGATTCTCCAGCGCGCAGGCTCAGAAGCTGTCGGGCGACAAGATCGTGATCGGGTTCATTACCGACATGTCCTCGGTGTATTCCGACATCGATGGCGCCGGCGGGGTCGAGGCGATCCGCTTCGCGATCGCCGACATGGCGAAGGAGTTCCCGGGCAAGAAGATCGAGGTCGTGTTCGCCGACCACCAGAACAAGGCTGACATCTCTTCGTCGAAGGTGCGCGAATGGATCGATCAGGCCGGCGCGGACGTGATCATTGGCGGCACCAATTCGGCGGCACAGCTGGCCGCGGCGACGGTAGCTACCGAGAAGAAGCGGCCGATCATCGTCGTCGGCGCGGCCTCCTCGCGCCTGACCAACGAGAACTGCTCGCCCTACATCGTGCACTACGCTTACGACACGATCGCTCTGGCCAACGGTACCGGTGGGGCGGTCGTCAAGAGCGGCGGCAAGAGCTGGTTCTTCCTGACGGCCGACTACGCCTTCGGCCACTCGCTGGAGAAAGACACCGGCGATGTCGTCAAGGCGGCCGGCGGTACGGTGGTTGGCGCGGTACGCGCACCGCTAAATGCGTCGGACTTCTCGTCTTTCCTGCTGCAGGCGCAGAACAGCAAGGCGCAGATCCTGGGTCTGGCCAACGCCGGCGGCGACACGATCAACTCGATCAAGGCTGCCAACGAGTTTGGCGTGACCAAGACGATGAAGCTGGCGGGCCTGCTGATGTTCATCAACGACATCCACAGCCTGGGACTGAAGACGACACAGGGCATGTACCTGACGGATGCGTGGTACTGGAACCAGACGCCGGAAACGCGCGCCTGGGGCCGTCGCTTCTTCGAGAAAATGAAGCGCATGCCGTCGTTCCTGCAGGCGGGGGACTACTCCGCGGCGTCGCAGTACCTGATGGCGGTCAAGGCCGCCGGCACGGATGACGCCGACGCGGTTATGGCGCAGCTCAAGAAGCAGAAGATCAACGACATGTTCGCCAAGGGTGGCGTGATCCGCGCCGATGGCCGCATGGTGCACGACATGTACTTGATGCAGGTGAAGGCGCCTGAGCAGTCGAAGGAGCCGTGGGACTACTTCAATGTGGTTCAGACGATCCCCGGCGATCAGGCTTACCAGTCGCTGGCGCAGTCAAAGTGCTCGCTGATCAAGAAGTAAGACGTTGACGTGCACCGGGCGCCGCGGCGCCCGGTGACAACCTAGCGCTTGCGATGACTGAACTGTTCGGAATACCGCTGTCCGCACTGCTGTCCCAGTTGCTGCTGGGACTGGTCAACGGCTCGTTCTACGCGATGCTGTCGCTCGGGCTGGCGGTGATCTTCGGACTGCTCAACGTCATCAACTTCGCGCATGGCGCGCTCTACATGATGGGCGCGATCTTCGCGTGGATGGGCCTCACGTACTTCGGCATCAACTACTGGGTGATGCTGATCGTTGCGCCGCTGGTCGTGGGTCTGTTCGGGGTCATCATCGAGCGCCTGCTGCTGCGGCATCTGTACAAGCTCGACCACCTCTACGGCCTGCTGCTGACATTCGGCCTGACGCTGCTGATCGAAGGGTTCTTCCGCTCCTTCTACGGGGTGTCCGGGCTGCCGTATCAGGTGCCCGAAGTGCTCGAGGGCGCGACCAACCTCGGCTTCATGATCATGCCCAACTACCGGGGATGGGTCGTGCTGGCGTCGCTCGTCGTCTGCCTCGGAACCTGGTACGTCATCGAGCGCACCAAGCTCGGCGCTCTGCTGCGCGCCGGCACCGAGAACGCCAAGTTGACCGAGGCGTTCGGCGTAAACGTGCCGCTGATGGTGACTCTGACCTATGGCTTCGGCGTCGCGTTGGCCGGATTTGCCGGCGTGCTCGCCGCACCGATCCTGCAAGTCCAGCCGCTGATGGGGAGCAACCTGATCATCGTCGTGTTCGCCGTCGTCGTCATCGGCGGCATGGGGTCGATCCTCGGCTCGATCCTGACCGGGTTGGGACTCGGCGTCATCGAGGGGTTCACCAAGGTCTTCTATCCGGAGGCCTCGTCGACGGTCGTGTTCCTGATCATGGCGATCGTGCTGCTGATCCGCCCGGCCGGCCTGTTCGGCAAGGAGAAATAGAGTGAAGCTGCCGCGTGAACTTGTCCTGTACGCGGTGCTGATCGCGATCGTCGCGGTGCTGCCGCTGTTTGGCGCGTATCCGGTCTTCGTGATGAAAGTGATGTGCTACGCGCTTTTCGCGTGCGCATTCAACCTGCTGATCGGATTTACGGGCCTGCTGTCGTTCGGACATGCGGCCTTCCTGGGCGTCGCTGCGTACGCCGCAGGGCACGCGCTCAAAGTCTGGGGAGCGCCCACTGAACTGGGCCTGCTGTTCGGTGTCGTCGCGGGCGCGGTGCTCGGCGTCGTGATGGGAGCACTGGCGATTCGCCGCAGCGGCATCTACTTCTCGATGATCACTCTCGCGCTGGCGCAGATGCTGTACTTTTTCTTTCTGCAGGCCGGCTTCACCGGCGGCGAAGACGGACTGCAGTCGGTGCCGCGCGGCACGCTGCTGGGGCTGGTGGACCTCACCAGTGATATGACGCTCTATTACGTCGTGCTCGCGATCTTCATCCTGTCTTTCCTGCTGATCTTTCGCACGGTGCATTCGCCGTTCGGCCAGGTGCTGAAGGCGATCCGGGAAAACGAAGCGCGGGCGACTTCGCTCGGCTATGACACGGCGCGGTTCAAGCTGCTCGCCTTCGTGCTCTCGGCGGCTCTGGCAGGCCTGGCGGGCGCGACCAAGACCCTGGTGCTGGGTTTCGCCACTCTCAGCGATGCCCATTGGAGCACCTCGGGGCTGGTGATCCTGATGGTGCTGGTGGGTGGCATGGGCACGATGCTCGGGCCGATTCTCGGCGCCTTCATCATTGTCGCGCTCGAGAACAAGGTCGGGGACATCGGAATGTTCCTCGGTCGGGTGACAGGCATCGAGTGGTTCAACGGACTGGGCGAAGCGGTAACGGTCGTCATCGGCCTGATCTTCGTCGTCTGCGTGATGGCATTCCGACGCGGCATCGTGGGTGAACTGGGCGCCTGGTGGGCGCACCGTCAGTCCGCGCGAACCTCGGCTGCAGCTTGACGGGCGAGGCTGTCGCCCCGGTGGCGCGACCGAGACGGTGCTGAACGGGGTTAGTCCCTCTTATCGACCGAACACGGACGTGTGTTTTCCAACACATCGTCGATACAATCGATCGACCTGTGACGACGTGTCCGTGACGCGGACCCCGCACGACTCCTCATGGCGCTGAATGTTTCGATGATCTATCAGCGCACCGATTCCGGTGTGCGCGAGGTCTATGAGAAATCGCACCAGTTCACGCAGAGTGAACGGCTGATTCTCATTCTGCTCGATGGCCGCTTGAACCTTGCTGGCCTGAAGACGCGCCTTCCCAGCCTCAACGACGAGCGAATCGAACGCGCGCTGCGCAAGCTGCAGGATGCCGGGTTGGTCGAGCCGATGGGCTCGGGCGACCTGTCACGCGGCAACGGGTCCGCGGCACGTGGCCTGTCACCCGACGCGGTGGCGCAGTTCCTGGAGCAGAGTGATCTTGACCCGGTGACGATCTTCGGCGACTCGGATGAAGCGGTCGCCAGTGAATTGGTCCGCGCCCGCGTGGAGCAGGCCGCTGCGCAGCTCGCCCGGGAAGTGGCAGCGGCACCGTCTCGTGCCAATCCAGCACAACGGCGGGCCGCCTCGCAATTCGAGGATTCTTTGGTAAGTGTGCGCTCACCTCCACCGCCAGCGCCACCGCCGGCGCCGGTGGATAAGACGACGCGTTCGCCGGATTGGGAGGCCGCTACCCATTTTGCGATCACGACGGTCAATGTCCCGGACCGCCTTGACCTGCAGGAGGAGAGGGACCGCGCCGAGTCCGAGGAAATCGTCGACGAGCAACGTCGCCAGACCCTGCGTACCTGGATGAAGCGGCTGCTGGCTGTGGCTGCCGTCGGTGTACTGATCACGGTGCTGTTTACGACGCTGCAGCCGCTGCAACGGGAAGTCAGTGCGCCCAAGGTGGCCGAGCGGCTGACCGAGGTATTTCGCCAGCCGGTGGCGGTTGCGGACACCGAGTTCCGCTTTTCGCCTTCGCCACGCATGGTGATCCGGGGCATTACGACCGGGGACATCAAGGTGGACGAGGCGTCGCTGCTCATCAACTGGAAAGACCTGTGGAACGCGCTGCGCGGGGGACAGTGGGTCTGGGGCGAAACCACGGTTGCGCCGATGACCGTGACGTTGGCGCAGGCGGGCAAGCTCGCCTCGGCACTTCCGTCAGGTGCCAATGCGCTGTCGCCCAAGATCTCGACGATCCGATTTGAATCGATCCGCCTGTCGGATACGGAACTGCTCTCCGGCCGCTATGAGGCCACGATCCGGCGCGGCGGGGACGGGCGTTTCGGCCCGCTCATCGTGCGCCAACTCGACACCGAAGGAACGATGCGGCTGGCGTTGCGCCCGGCGCAGACCAGCGATGGGCGCCCGGTCATTGACTTCCGACTCGACGCCGACCGCTGGGCGTTACCGTTCGGACCGAAGGTGACGTGGAACGAAATCCGCGCCAACGGCCGGATCGACGGCAAGCTGGTCGAGGTATCCAGCTACTCACTCGCCGGCTTTTACGGCGTTGTCACCGGGATGGTGTATGCAGCAACCGACGTCGAGTGGGTCATCACCGGACGTACCGGCGCGCAAAATCTCGATATCGAAGCGATCGTCGCGCACTTGCGCAGGGCGCCAGCCGGGCAGGACCCCGTGCTGTCGCCGATGCAGGGCACGGCCTCGCTGGACCTGACGATCATCGGCCGAGGCCAGACGCTCGATGAGGCCGTCAAGCAGGCGGTATTGGCGGGGCCGTTCCAGGTTCGCTGGGCCGCGCTGAATGGCATCAACCTCGGGCTTGCCGCGACCCAGGGCGCGACCGCGGCCGGAACCACGCGCTTCACCGAGTTCGATGGCCTGCTCGGCGCCTCGTCGGCCGGAATCCGCTTCGAGGAGACGGGCGGCCGCGCTGGCGCGCTGGCGGCCCGCGGTGACTTCACGATCGACCCCGACCACGCCGTCGCGGGCACTGTCCGTGTGGAACTGGGCGGCTCGCGCATCCAGACGATGACGCTGCGCGTCCGTGGCGACGCCCTCGCGCCTCGTTTCGGTCCGTAGTTTCACGTGAAACCTTGGGGCGGGGTTCCACGTGGAACCTCGGCCCCGCAACTGGCCCTCCTCAATGGAACGCTAACGGGCACGGCGCCCTCTATACTTTCGCGCTTGTTTCGCGGTGCGACGTATGGACTTTCCGGGCAATTTTGAAGTGATCGTGGTCGGCGGCGGGCATGCCGGGACCGAGGCCGCGCTGTCCGCAGCTCGCATGGGCGCGCGCACGATCCTGCTGACCCACAACATCGAGACGCTCGGACAGATGTCATGCAACCCGTCGATTGGCGGGATCGGCAAGGGACATCTGGTCAAGGAGATCGATGCGCTCGGCGGAGCGATGGCCGCGGCGACCGACGAGGCAGGGATCCAGTTCCGCATCCTCAACCGCTCCAAGGGGCCGGCTGTGCGGGCGACCCGTGCTCAGGCCGATCGGGTCCTGTACCGGACGGCTATCCGCTCGCGCCTGGAAAACCAGCCCAACCTCTGGCTGTTTCAGCAGGCGGTGGATGACCTGATTGTCGAAGGCGACCGGGTATGCGGTGCGGTCACCCAGGCCGGCATCCGCTTCCACGCGCCAACTGTCGTGCTGACGACCGGCACCTTCCTTAATGGCCTGGTGCATATCGGACTGCAGAATTTCTTGGCGGGCCGTGCCGGTGATCCGCCGTCGCTCTCGCTGGCCGCCCGGCTGAAGGAGTTGAAGCTTCCGCAGGGCCGCCTGAAGACCGGCACACCGCCCCGTATTGATGGGCGGACCATCGACTTTTCACGACTGGACGAGCAGCCCGGGGACGCCGATCCGGTGCCGGTGTTCTCCTTCCTCGGATCGCCTGCGCAGCATCCGCGCCAGTTGCCCTGCTGGGTCACCCACACGAACGTCCGTACGCATGAGGTCATACGCGCCAACCTGGACCGCAGCCCGATGTATTCGGGGGTGATTGAGGGGGTGGGGCCGCGGTATTGCCCGTCGATTGAGGACAAGATCCACCGGTTCGCAGACAAACCGTCGCACCAGATCTTCCTGGAACCTGAAGGGCTGGACACCCACGAGATCTATCCGAACGGGATTTCTACCAGCCTGCCGTTTGACGTTCAGGTCGAGATCGTCCGCTCGATGGTCGGATTGGAGTCGGCGCACATCCTTCGACCCGGCTATGCGATTGAGTACGACTACTTCGACCCCCGCGGACTGAAGCAGTCGCTGGAGACCAAGGCGATTCGCGGTTTGTATTTCGCCGGCCAGATCAACGGCACAACCGGCTACGAAGAGGCCGCAGCGCAAGGGCTGCTTGCCGGAGCGAACGCGGCGCTTGCAGTGCGTAACGCCGACCCGTGGTGTCCGCGGCGGGATCAGGCCTACCTAGGAGTGCTGGTGGACGACCTGATTACGCGCGGTGTCGCCGAGCCCTATCGCATGTTTACCAGCCGCGCCGAATACCGACTGAGCCTGCGCGAGGACAACGCGGATCTACGCCTGACGGAAATTGGGCGCCAACTGGGGTGCGTCGACGATCGCCGCTGGGAGGCGTTCAACCGCAAGCGTGAAGCCGTAGAGCGCGAGACGGAGCGGCTCCGTTCGACGTGGGTGAACACTCGCATACTTGCTGAGGGAGAAGCTGAGCGAGTTTTGGGAAGGCCGATAGAACGTGAGTACACACTTGCCGATCTTCTCAAGCGACCTGAGGTCAGCTACGAAAGCCTGCTGACGCTGCGCGGTGCCGAGGCGCTTGGCCGACCGGCCGCGGCAGGCCTCGATCGGGCTGTGGCCGAGCAGGTTGAGATCCAGATCAAGTACGCCGGCTACATCGCACGCCAGGAGGACGAGGTGGCTCGGCATGAATCCCACGAGTCGACGCGGATTCCGGAAGAACTCGACTACGTCGCCGTGCGCGGACTGTCGATCGAAGTGCGGCAGAAGCTGCAGGCGCAGCGGCCGGAGACGATTGGCCAGGCCGCGCGCATCTCGGGGGTGACCCCGGCGGCCATCTCACTGCTGCTGGTGCACATCAAGCGCATGAACCGAAGTGGTGGAGACCGAGGCCGCGTTGCTGCCTGACGGCAGCGCCGCGGCCGCCGAACTCGCAGAGCTCGCCGGCGAACTCGGCGTTTCGCTCGACGCGACACAGTGCGACCGCCTTCTTCGCTTCGCCGGTTTGCTGCAGCGGTGGAACCGCGTCCATAACCTGACGGCGATCGAACGACCGGAGCAGATTGTCAGTCACCATCTGCTCGATTCGCTGGCGGTGGCACCGATACTCGATGAACTTGCCGGCGGGCGGACGATGCGCGTGCTCGATGTCGGAGCCGGCGGCGGCTTGCCTGGGATTCCGCTCGCGACAGCCATGCCTCGGCATCACTTCACGTTGCTCGACAAGGTCGGCAAGAAGGTCACATTCCTGATGCAGGCGAAGCTCGAGCTTGGCCTCGCGAACGTCGATGCTGTGCACGCGCGCGTGGAGGACTACGACGCTCCAGCTTTCGACGTCATCGTCGCCCGTGCGTTCTCGTCGCTCGCCGACTTCATTCGATTGACGCGGCGCCTGCTTGCGCCGCGCGGGACGTGGTGTGCAATGAAGGGCGCCGTGCCGCGCGCGGAAATTGCGCAACTCGAAGAGGCACGCCTCGGCGTGCACCTCACCCGCACCGTTAAACTCCACGTCCCGCGCCTCGATGCCGAGCGCCATTTGCTGTTGATCAAATCGAACTGATGCTCGGCATCACTGATTACTGGGCCTTCGTCGTGGCGGTGCTGGTCTTCCTGGCGCTGCCCGGGCCAGGGACGTTCGCACTACTGACCTCGACCGGAAAGGGTGGCTTCCGCGCGGGTGCGGCGGCGACGCTCGGCCTGATCGTCGGTGACCAGGTGTTGCTGTGGCTCGCGGTGCTCGGTGTGTCGGCCGTGCTGCACGCGCACCCGCTGCTGTTCAAGGCGCTGCAGTATGCGGGTGCGGCCTATCTCGTTTACGTTGGCCTGCGCCTGATCTTCCGTCGCGGCGCCGCGGCGCAGCCGGTGCGCATCCAGGCCGGGCATTACTTCCGGCAGGCGCTGCTGATCACGCTGCTGAATCCGAAAGCGATCGTGTTCTACATGGCCTTTTTTCCGCTGTTCATCGATCCGCAGACGCAGCAGGGCGTTTTCACTTTCGGCGCGATGGCGTTGACGATCGCACTGCTGACGCTCGCCTATTGCCTGACCCTGGTCGGATTCGCGCATGCAGTGACGGCGCAGGTGAAGGCCCATCGTCCCCTGGCTCGCGGACTCGAGCGGCTCGCAGGGCTTGTGCTGGTGGCGTTCGGCATCAAGCTCGCGCAATGAAGCTGCGGCATGCGCTCATGGCCCTCGCAGTCGGCACGGCCGCGACGGCGTTCGCGCGTGAGGTGGCGCCGTTGACCACGGTCGGCAGCGTCGACGCGGCGCGGTACGTGGGACGCTGGTACGAGATCGCGAACTATCCGAACCGCTTCCAGCGCATGTGCGCCGGCAACACGACGGCCGAGTACGCGCTGCGCGATGACGGCACGCTGAAGGTCATCAACCGCTGCTCCACGGCTTCGGGGGTCTCGGAAGTCGAGGGCGTCGCGCGCCGGGTCGGTGATGCAACCGACAAGCTCGAAGTGAGTTTCCTGCCCGCGTTCCTGCGCTGGCTGCCGATCGGCTGGGGCAACTACTGGGTGATCGGGCTCGCGCCCGACTATCGCTACGCGGTGGTGGGCGAGCCCTCGCGCGAGTACCTGTGGATCCTCTCGCGCACGCCGGCCCTCGCTGAGCAGGATCGCAAGGCAATCGATGAATTGCTGCGCACGCAGGGCTACGACCCGGCGAAGCTCGTCGCCACGCCACAAGGCGCCCGCTGAATGGCGCGCATCTTCTGCATTGCCAACCAGAAGGGCGGCGTCGGCAAGACGACCACCGCGGTCAATCTCGCTGCCGGTATCGCGGCGCACGGAATGCGTGTGCTGCTCGTCGATCTCGATCCGCAGGGCAACGCGACGATGGGCAGCGGCATCGACAAGCGCACGCTGCCGGCGACGGTCTACCAGGTGCTGCTCGGGCTCGCCGATGTCGCGACGGCGCGCCAGCGGGCCGAACAGGGCGGCTACGATGTCTTGGGCGCCAATCGCGAGCTGGCCGGCGCGGAAGTTGAGCTGGTCGAGCTCGAGGAACGCGAGACGCGCCTGAAGCACGAGCTGGCGACGGTCGAGGCGCAGTACGACTTCATCCTGATCGACTGCCCGCCGTCGTTGTCGCTGCTGACGTTGAATGGCCTGTGCGCGGCACACGGCGTGATCATCCCGATGCAGTGCGAGTACTTCGCACTCGAGGGACTTGCCGACCTCGTGAACACGATCAAGCGCGTCGCTGCCAACCTCAATCCGGACCTGACGATCATCGGCCTGCTGCGAGTGATGTTTGATCCACGCATGACCCTGCAGCAGCAGGTCTCGGAACAGCTGGTCGCGAAGTTCGGCGACAAGGTGTTCTCGACGATCATTCCGCGCAATGTGCGCCTGGCCGAAGCGCCAAGCTACGGCATGCCCGGCGTGACCTACGACCGCTCGTCGAAGGGGGCGCAGGCCTACGTCGCATTTGGCGCCGAAATGATCCGGCGCATCGACACGCTCTGATGTTCGACCCCGCGGGACTGCCGGCGGAACTTACGCTTGCCAGCGATCCACTCGGTGCGCGCCTGGAAGATGCCGGCCTGAGTTCGTCGCAGCCGCCGCAGCAGACGATCTACGACGGCTGGCTGCTGCGCTATTCGCCTGGGAAGGCGAAACGCGCGCGTTCGGTCAACACCATCGGGCCCGGCCGGCTGCCGCTCGAGGACAAGCTCGCGCATGTCGAATCCTTCTACCATCGTGCTGGACTGCCGGCGCTCTACCGCATCACGCCGTACACGCAGCCCGCCGGGCTCGACACGGCCTTGGCCGCTGCCGGCTATGTCGCCGGCGACGAGTCGCGCGTGATGTGGACCGAGCTACTACGGCGCCAGAACATTGCGCTTCCGTCGGGCGCTTCGGTCACCGAGGTCGGTGCAGCAGCGTTCGCTGACATCGTCGCGGCGTTACGCGGCTTGCCAGCAGCACAGGCCGCTGCGGAAAGGCAGCGGCTCGCAAATTCCATCCTGCCCGGGCATTTCGTCGTCCTGCGCGACGGCCAGGAGCCCCTGGCATGCGGCTGCGTCGTCGTTGACGGAGACGTCGCGGGCATCTTCAACATGGTGACGACGCCGGAGCAACGCCGTCAGGGCCACGCGACGGCGATCGTCGAGCGCCTGCTGCAGCATGCGAGCGCGGCCGGTGCGCGCTGGGCGTACTTGCAGGTCGATGCCGCCAACGGTGCGGCGCGCCGCGTCTACGACAAATTCGGTTTCCGTGATCGCTATGCCTACTGGTATCGCGCGCGGCCGCCTCAAGGAGAACTGCAATGATCAAGCGGCCCAAGGGACTCGGTCGCGGGCTGGACGCGCTGCTCGGTGGAGAGCCGTCGCCGTCCCCCAGTGCATCACCCACCACGCTGCCAGTCACCCGGTTGCGGCCGGGCAAATACCAGCCACGCACGCGCATGGATCCGCAGGCACTGGCCGAGCTCGCTGACTCGATCAGGGCCCAGGGGGTCATGCAGCCGATCCTGGTGCGGCCGGTCGACTCGGGCCAGTACGAAATCATCGCGGGCGAGCGTCGCTATCGCGCGGCGCAAATGGCCGGGCTCGACGAAGTCCCGGTGTTGGTCAAGCCGGTGCCCGACACGGCCGCGCTGGCGATGGCGCTGATCGAGAACATCCAGCGCGAAGACCTTAACCCGCTGGAAGAAGCGCAGGGCGTGCAGCGGCTGATCCGCGAGTTCGACTTCACCCACGAGCAGGCGGCTCAGGCGATCGGTCGCTCACGCAGCGCGACGTCCAACCTGCTGCGGCTGCTGAACCTGGCGGCGCCGGTTCAGGAGATGCTGCTTGGCGGCCAGATCGACATGGGCCACGCGCGCGCGCTTCTGGCGGTGGACACAGCCACCCAGGTGCAGCTCGCGCATCGGATCTCCGCGCGCGGCCTGTCCGTGCGGGAGGCCGAGACGCTAGTCGCCCACCATGACCGGGCGCCGGCCCAGCGGCCGAAGGTCGGCGGCTCGAACCGCAGTCGCGACGTGGTCCGGCTCGAGGAAGAACTGGCTGACTCCCTCGGCGCTACCGTGCGGCTGGCGACCAACGCCAAGGGGGGCGGGCGGCTGATCATCGAGTTCGCCAGCCTCGATCAGCTCGACGGCATCGTCGCGCGCCTGCGCTCTTCCTAGGCGTTCCCCTCCATTGCGCGACGCAACACAAATTTGACCCGGGGTCGCGCCGCCTCGTAGAATCTCGCGGTTCTGGCGAAAACGGACTCAAGATCCCGCCGTAGGGCGCTCGGAGCGGCACCATGTTCCGGATTGTCCTGCTGCAGATACTCACAACCGCCGTTGTATCGCTGCTGAGCGCGCTCGTAGGGGGAGCTTCGGCGGCCATATCTGCGCTGTTGGGGGGCGCGGCCTGCTTCATACCGAACGGGCTGTTTGCGCTGAAGCTGGCGGCGGCAAGTCGCCGGCCGCAGGGCACGGACGCTGCGGTCTTCTTGATTGGCGAGTTCGTCAAGGTGGTATCGACCATCGCGCTGCTGGCGCTGGTCATCGCCATCTACAAGGACCTGGTGTGGCTGGCGATGCTGATCTCGATCATCGCCGTGCTGAAGAGCTACGTACTCGCGCTGCTGATCAGATAAGGACGGGTTTTCCATCATGGCTGCCTCGGGCCAAGCTCCCACCGCCACCGAATACATCGTCCATCACCTGACGCACCTGTCGACGGGCAAGCAGAAGTCGATCATCGACTTCTCCGTATTCAACGTCGACACGATCGTCTTTTCCATTCTGGTTCTGAGCGGCGTGCTGCTGCTGCTGTGGCTGGCCGCGCGCAAGGTGACGGCAGGTGTTCCGGGGCGATTCCAGGCCGCGGTCGAAGTGCTGGTCGAACTGGTCGAGGAGCAGAGCAAGTCGATTGTCCATGGCGACCGCACCTTCATCGCGCCGCTGGGGCTGACGGTGTTCCTGTGGATCGTGATGATGAACGCGATCGACCTGATCCCGGTGGAGCTGTTCCCATGGATCGCGCACAACGTGTTCCACATCGAGTACCTGCGCCCGCTGCCGACCGCGGACCTCAACGGGACGCTCGGCATGGCGCTCGGCGTGCTGACCCTGATGATCTACTACGGCGTCAAGATCAAGGGCTTCGGCGGCTGGGTGCATGAGTTGTTCACGGCGCCGTTCGGCGCACACCCGCTGCTCTGGCCGTTCAACTTCCTGCTCAACCTGATCGAATACGCCGCCAAGACCGTTTCGCTCGGCATGCGACTGTTCGGCAACATGTATGCGGGTGAGTTGCTGTTCTTCCTGATCGCGCTGCTCGGCGGCTACGCGGCACTGAATGCCACCGGGATCATGCTGACGATCGGTCACGTACTGGCCGGCACCGCCTGGCTGCTGTTCCACATCCTGATTGTCCTGCTGCAGGCGTTCATCTTCATGATGCTGACGCTGGTGTACATCGGGCAGGCACACGAAGGCCATTGATTACAAGTTTCCAGCCATCACCTTTCGTACTGAGGAGTTCTAGAAAATGACGAACGTCGCATTCGTTGCCCTGGCCACCGGCCTGATCATCGGCCTGGGTGCCATCGGTGCCTGCATCGGCATCGGCATCATGGGCGGCAAGTACATCGAGGCCGCTGCGCGTCAGCCGGAGCTGATGAACACGCTGCAGACCAAGATGTTCCTGCTGGCTGGCCTGATCGACGCCGCGTTCCTGATCGGCGTCGGTATCGCGATGATGTTCGCGTTCGCGAACCCGTTCGCCGGCTGACGCCGCGCGGACGCTCCCGAACGATCAACCTCAGTTGCGGGACCGGCGCGGTGCGCCGGTCCGGCATTTACCGGGTTTCATATGAACATCAACGCCACGCTGTTCGTCCAGATGGTGGTGTTCTTCATCGGTGCATGGGTCACCATGAAGTTCATCTGGCCGCCGCTGATCAGGGCGCTCGACGAGCGCCAGAAGAAGATCGCCGACGGCCTTGCCGCTGCTGATAAGGGCAATCGCAGTCTTGACGACGCCCAGAAGAAGATTGCCCAGCTCGACGCCGAGGCGCGCGCACGTGCGCAGGCACTGATGGCCGAGACCGAGAAGCGCGCCCAGGCCGTCGTCGACGCCGCCAAGGTGCAGGCCAAGGTCGAAGGCGATCGCCTGATCGCCGCCGCCAAGGCCGAGGCCGAGCAGGAAATGCAACGCGCCAAGGACACACTGCGCGATCAGGTTGCCGTGCTTGCGGTGGCCGGAGCCGAGCAGATCCTCAAGCGCGAAGTCAACGCGCAGGTCCACTCCGAACTGCTGACGCAGCTGAAGGCGAGGCTGTAGCCATGGCCGAACTGTCGACCGTTGCGCGGCCGTACGCCGAGGCCCTGTTCGCGGTCGCTCAGGGAACGGGGGAGAAACTCGACGTCTGGCTCGCCTCCGTAGATGACCTCGCCGGCCTGATGGCGCACCCGCAGGTCGCTGAAGTGGTCGCCGATCCCAAGCTCGACCATGAGCAGGTCTTCGGACTGCTGTCCGGCATGATGAAGACGTCGCTGCCGCCCGCCGGAGCCAACTTCGTCAAGCTGCTGATCGAGAACCAGCGCCTCGCCGTCCTGCCGGATGTGGCGACGCAGTTCCGGCGGTTGAAGAATCGCGCCGAGGGCTTTGCGGACTGCCTGATCGAAACCGCGTTTCCATTGTCGGAGGCGCAGGTCGCCGAATTGCTCGCTTCGCTCTCCAAGAAGTTCGGCCAGAAACTCAAGTCCGAGGTGCGGGTGAATGCCGACCTCATCGGCGGTGTCCGCGCCACGGTCGGCGACCAGGTGCTCGACGATTCGGTGCGCGCGCGCCTTAAAGACATGCAGACGGCATTGACCGCCTGAATCTATCGGAGTTGAAAGATGCAACTCAATCCCAGTGAAATCAGCGAACTGTTGAAGACCCGCATCAAGGGCCTCGGCGTTTCCACCGAACTGCGGACGCAGGGCACGGTCGTCACGGTGACGGACGGCATCTGCCGCATCCACGGGCTGTCGGACGTGATGCAGGGCGAGATGCTCGAGTTCCCGAACAACACGTTCGGCCTGGCGCTGAACCTCGAGCGCGACTCGGTCGGCTCGGTGGTGCTCGGCGACTATGAGCACATCCGCGAGGGCGACACGGTCAAGGCGACGGGGCGCATTCTTGACGTGCCGGTCGGGCCGGAGCTGATCGGGCGCGTCGTCAACTCGCTCGGCCAGCCAATCGACGGCAAGGGCCCGATCAACGCCAAGATGACCGACGTCATCGAGAAGGTCGCGCCGGGCGTGATCCAGCGCCAATCGGTTTCGCAGCCGGTGCAGACCGGTCTCAAGGCCATTGACGCGATGGTGCCGATCGGTCGCGGTCAGCGCGAGCTGATCATCGGCGACCGCCAGACCGGCAAGACGGCGGTGGCGATCGACACGATCATCAACCAGAAGGGCAAGGACCTGATCTGCGTGTACGTCGCGATCGGTCAGAAGGCCTCGAACATCGCCAACGTCCTGCGCAAGCTCGAAGAGTTCGGCGCGATGGAATACACGATCATCGTGGCCGCCACGGCGTCCGAATCGGCGGCGATGCAGTACATCGCGCCGTACTCCGGCTGCACGATGGGCGAGTACTTCCGAGATCGCGGCCAGGACGCGTTGATCATCTATGACGACCTGACAAAGCAGGCGTGGGCCTACCGCCAGGTGTCGCTGCTGCTGCGCCGCCCACCCGGCCGCGAGGCGTATCCGGGCGACGTGTTCTACCTGCACTCGCGCCTGCTCGAACGTGCGGCGCGCGTCAATCCAGATTACGTCGAGAAGTTCACCAAGGGTGCGGTCAAGGGCAAGACCGGTTCGCTGACGGCGCTGCCGATCATCGAGACGCAGGCCGGCGACGTGACGGCGTTCGTCCCGACCAACGTGATCTCGATCACCGACGGCCAGATCTTCCTGGAGACCGATCTCTTCAATGCCGGCATCCGCCCCGCCATCAATCCCGGCATCTCGGTGTCGCGCGTCGGTGGTGCTGCACAGACCAAGGTCATCAAGAAGTTGGGCGGCGGTGTCCGCCTGGCACTGGCTCAGTACCGCGAGCTCGCCGCGTTCGCGCAGTTCGCGTCCGATCTCGACGAAGCCACCCGCAACCAGCTCGAGCGCGGCCGCCGCGTAACCGAGCTGATGAAGCAGCCGCAGTACCAGCCGCTGCAGGTGTGGGAAATGGCGATCACGCTGTTCGCCGTAAGCGCCGGTGCCTTCGACAGCATCGACATGAAGGATTGCCTGACGGCCGAGAAGGCGCTGCGCGAATACGTGAAGACCAAGCACGCCGCGATGGTCGAGCGCATCGAAAGCACGAAGGACTTGTCGAAGGACGACGAGGCCGAGCTGACGAAGGCGATCGAGGCCTTCAAGAAGTCGGCCGGGTATTGATTTGCTTTTGAACTGCGATTGAGCGCCGGGCCGCTCCCAAGCTCAATCGCCTAACTGGATTCGACGGGATGCACGTGCGAGCGAAGCGAGCGTACATCCCGTCGACTGAATGACATGGCAGGTACCAAAGAGATCCGCCTGAAGATCAAGAGCGTGCAGAACACGCGCAAGATCACCAAGGCGATGGAAATGGTCGCGGCCTCCAAGATGCGCAAGGCGCAGGACCGGATGCGCCAGTTCCGGCCGTACGGCGACAAGATCCGCAACATCGTCGCGCACCTGGCCATGGCGAACCCGGAGTACCGGCCGCCGGCCCTGCAGAAGCGCGATGCGATCAAGAGTGTCGGAATCATCCTGGTGACCACCGACAAGGGCCTGTGCGGCGGGCTCGAACACCAACATCCAGCGCGCGGTGCTGCAGCGGATCAAGGAACTCGATGCGCAGGGCGTCAAGGTCCACACGACCGCGATCGGCAACCGGGGCTTCGGCTTCCTGCAGCGGCTCAACGCCAGCGTCGTCTCGCACTACGTGCAGATCGGCGACCGCCCGCACATGGAAAAGCTGATCGGGCCGGTCAAGGCGCTGATCGACATGTATGCCGATAGCCGCATCGACGCGGTTTACGTCGCGTTCTCGCGCTTCGTCAACACGATGAAGCAGGAGCCGGTGATCGAGCAGTTGCTGCCGCTGTCGGCGGAGAGCCTGCTGCAGAGCGAGGAAGAAAAGCGCGCCTATTCGTGGGACTACATCTACGAGCCGGATGCGCCGGCGGTCATCGACGCATTGCTGGTTCGCTACGCCGAAGCGCTGATTTACCAGGCGGTCGCCGAGAACATGGCGTCCGAGCAGAGCGCGCGCATGGTGGCGATGAAGGCGGCGTCGGACAACGCGAAGAAGCTGATTGAAGAGCTGCAGCTCATTTACAACAAGACGCGGCAGGCCGGCATCACCAAGGAAATCTCCGAGATCGTCGGCGGCGCCGCCGCGGTGTCGTGATCGAAACCGAATTGAAGAGCAGAACTGAGGACATCCTATGAGCACCGGAGCCACCGGAACCATCGTTCAGTGCATTGGCGCAGTCGTGGACATCGAGTTCCCGCGCGACCAGATGCCGGAGAT
>CAWBRW010000021.1:0-222518 GCA_963791235.1 uncultured beta proteobacterium
GACGCGCGGGCCTACCGTCAGACTCGCTTATAAGCGGACATGAATCCTTGGCGCAGATCCTTCGCTAGGCACTATTGCCGTGCATGCGGAAAGCAGGCGAGGCGTGCCCACACGCCGTTCTTCGACGGCATGGCAAGGGAGATCGCCGGGGCCGTGGTCCTCGGGTTCCTGGCAGTCGTGTTGGCAGGCTCGTTGCAGCGATTCGGAGTTGGACCGAGTCTGTCGTCTTGGGTGATCGCTCTGGTTGTGATCGGTGTGATGTTCTACCCAATTGCTGATCAATTCGTTCGCTACCAGTGCTCCGGTTGCTCGCGGCGATTCTCATCGGTGCCCTGCGCAGCGAGGGATGGATCTTTCGTCGTTGAGGCGCTCTCGGCCAAGAGCGGAAGTGTTCGCCAACCGAGCCACTTAGCCGCATAGCGGACAAGACTTGTCGGCGCCGGAGGCGGCATCAAGACTGAATACCGTCCATCGTCACGCGCATCGGATCCCTGCTGCGCGGCGCGCCGCGGTCCGCGCTCAGCCCGTGCTCGGCTGCCAGTCGCGGTCCTTGAGTTCGACCATGTAGGCGCGCACGCTGCTGCCGCCGATGTTCTCGACCGAGTGCGTGGCCGCATCCTCCCAGAAGACGTCGCCGGCCTTTCTTTGACCGATGAACGTCTTGCCGTCGGCCGTAGTGATCTTGGCCTTGGAGTCGGTCAGCAGCACGTTGAGGTGCGGCGGATGAGAATGCCTGCCGCGTCCGCAGATGCCCAGGCCGGGGCGGCTCACATACTCGAGCACGCGTACGCGGTCGTTCTCGAACACGACCTTGTAGCTGCGGGCATTGGTACGCGCCGCGTCCTGCGCGAGCGCCTCGTGGCTGACGCCGAAGGCGGCGAGCAGGGCGATGACCTGGCGCCGGTTAAGGGTGCGGGTGCAGCTGTCCTTGCTGGGCATGGTGGCTCTCCTCGGGCGGATCTGTTACATCTGGCGGAACAGGTAGTGGTACTGCTCGGCCACGGGCAGCGTCTCGCTGCGCCCCTTGAGGCGCAGGTTCATGTTGCCGCGGTCGTCGTGCACGACGCTGTCGATCGCGTGCACGTTGACGATGCCCGAGCGGTGCACCCGCCAGAACATCGTGGGATCGAGTTCCTCGGCGAGGTCCTTGATCGTCTTCTTGATCAGCGCCTCGGAGTCGGCGGTCGCGACCACCGTGTACTTGTTGTCGGCGCGGAAGTACAGGATCTCGTCGACCGTGATCAGGCGCACGGCCGCGCCGCGCGACGCGCTGATCCACTGCAGGTAGGGCGTGGCGGCCGGCCGGTGGATCCGCGGCGCGATCTGGTTGAGCAGGTGCCCGAGATCGGGCGGCGTCTCGGCGACGCGCGCCTTGAGCCGTTGCACGGTCGGCAGGAGGCGCGCGGCGGTGATCGGCTTGAGCACGTAGTCGACCGCGCCGGCCTCGAAGGCCTCGAGCGCGTGCTGGTCGAACGCCGTGATGAATGCCACGTGGCAGCGCCCGGAGATCTGGCGCGCGACGTCGAGACCGGTGAGCCGTGGCATCTGGATATCCAGGAAGGCGATCGTTGGTGCGTGCTCCTCGACTGCATGCAGGGCGGCGACGCCGTCGGTCGCGCGCGCGACGACCTTCAGGCGCGGCCAGAGGGCGCCGAGGTTATCCACGAGCTCGTCGGCGAGCATCGGCTCGTCTTCCGCGACGATAGCGGTCGGGGCGTCTTGCGCAGGATCAGGTCGCAGCATGGGCGATGGTGATGCGGGTTTCGATGTGCGCGTCGGCGGTGACGTCGCGGCACTCGAGCGTGGCCGCCGAGCCGTAGAGGGCGGCTAGCGTCTCGCGCACCTGCGCGAGCACTCTCGGGGCGGGCGCGTGCCCGGTGTGCAGCGACACCATAATGTCGTTGGTGCCGGTGCCGGTGCCGGTGCCGGGCTGCGCGTCGACGTCGATGGCCGCGGTCTGCGCCTCGGCCAGCAGAGGCAGGATCACGCCGGCCGGGAACGCGCGCGCCGCGAGCGCGTCGGGCAGGGTGATACGCACCGCAGCGGGCGCGCCACCGCGCAAGGTCTCGAGCCGGAAGTACGAGGCTGCGAGCTCGAGTTCCTGCGCCAGCGTCGAGGAGGCGCTGCGCAGCTGCGGCAGGGCGGCGCGCAGGAACACGATGAGCTCGTCGAGCAGCGCCTCGGCACGCGGCGCATCGGTCGCGTACAGGCGCTGCACGCTTTCGAGGATGTCGAAGAACATCTGGGGATCGACGCGCGCCTGCAGCGCCTGCAGTTGCGCCTCGACGAGGCGCCGCCGCGCGGCCTGCTGTTCGTGCTGTAGCTGCTGCAGCCGGCGCGACGCCTCCTCGCTTCTCGCCTGGCCGCCGTGCTGGTAGACGAGGAAGGTCGCCATCAGCAGCGCATTGAAAAGCGCCGACCAGCTCCCTGTCGTCGTCGACTCAACGAGCCCGAGGCGGATCGACGGCACGTCGGCGAGGAGCATTAGCGGGGCCGCAGCTCCGGCGGTGCCCAGCAGCACCATGCCGAAGAAGCGCAGGATGAGCAGTGCGCGCGGCGCCGAGTCGGCCAGCGCAAAGGCGTGCAACACGAGCAACTGCAACGCGACGTTGCCGAACCTCGCGCAGAAGATTTCGAGTGCGATCTGCCAGCGATCGCTCCACGTCATGTCCGGAAATGTGGCGAAGACGCTGCTGATTTGGATGAGCGCCATGGTGCCGGCGACCGCGACCCCGAACTGCACGGCCCGCCAGAGCGCCCCGCGCGACGGAGGCGTCCGCACCGCGTTCGTTCGCACGGCGTGCTCGGCAGCCGCAGGCGTAGCCCAGTCGGTCGTTGGCATGTTCACGTCCCGGCGAGCGCTGCTGGAACGAGATCCGCGGCGAGCGGGACTTCGATCGTGGCGCTGAACCCCGGCGACTGGGGCTGCAGGCGCAGGCGCGCCGCGGCGCCGTAGCGGCCGGTCAGCTGGCGACGCACGTTGGCCAGACCGACGCCCGTCCCGTGCGTCGCCTGCGCGTCCAGTCCGACCCCGTCGTCGCGGACGCTGACTTCGAGGATCGCGCCGAGGCGCTGCGCGCGCACGTCGATGCGCCCGCCGTGTTCCGACGGTTCGAGCCCGTGCTTGATCGCGTTCTCGACGAGCGTGACGACGATCATCGGCGGGAACGGCGTGGCGCCGAGGCCGGCGTCGACGACAATCGTGTAGGCGAGGCGTTCGGCCATCCGCATGCGCAGCAGCTCGAGATAGGACTGCACCAGCGCGAGCTCGTCCGCTAGCGTCGCATCGGCGCGCCGCACGCTCGGGAGTGCCGCCCGCAGGTAGCGCTTGAGGCTGTCCATCATCTGCGTGCCCTGGTCGGGATGCAGCCGGTAGAGGCGGCGGACGTTGGCGAGCGTGTTGAACAGGAAATGCGGCTCGATCTGCGCCTGCAGCAAGCGCAACTGCAGGTCGCGTTCTTCGCGCGCCAGCGCGGCGCCGCCGGAGGCGAGCGCCGCGGCCTCCGAGTCCGCGCGCCGCGCCTTCTGCCACAGCGTGTCCATGATCACGAGGAACGTGCCGATGAACGCCCAATGCATGGCCTGCGTCAACGCCAGTCCGGTCGGCGGCAGCAGGGCTGCGCCGCTGACGACCACCGTCATCGCCCATAGGCCCCCGAAGGCGACAGCGTGGAACGCGGCGGCCATCCAGAACAGGCGCCAGCGGCGTCCGCGCGGCCGGCGCTCGATCGCGGCGTCGACGAACCAGTAAGCCGCCACCATGGCCGCCGCGATGCTGCCGAGCTCGGCCAGGTACTCGAGCCAGGCGAGGAGCACGTCGGCCGGCGACCAGAAGTCGAACAGATCGGGTTGGAACAGCAGCTCGCTCGAGAGAAACAGCGTCACGAGCGCGGCTGGAAGCAACACGCGCGTGCGCGGTGCGAGCCAAGCGCGTGCGGCCGCCGGCCACCCACGGGCATCGGCGCTTGCGGAGTTTCGGTCAAACATCGTCTGGACGGCTCGCGCCACTCGCGTGCGATTGGCGCCAGATTGTTCCGGGTGCAGCGCCCCGTCAACCAGTTTGCCGCGGCGGCGCCGATCGCTGGCCGGCCCGCCGACCAATGCCGCGGGCCGTGGCATGGCTGCGGCCGGGCGCCGATGGCTGCGGTTTGCGTGCAGCCGCGCCCGGCGAAGCCTCCTTCGGCCTCAGTTGCCGCTGTTGCCGCGCGCCACCGGCTGGAAGTGGTTCTTGAGGATCCACTTGCCGACCTTCATGCCCAATACCTCGCCGTGGACTGTGGCCGTGCGGAAGTGCATGCCGCCGGCGATGCGCGCGAGCTGGACCTCCTTGCCGATGTCATCGGTCGAGTCGAAGTGGTGCGTGGTGGTTCCCGTGACGCCGCTGCTCCAGTCGAATGCCAGCTTCTTCGTGCCGAAGAGTTGCCGCAGCACTTCGGCCGTCGCGCCGGTTACGCACGAGTGTGCCGCCGGGTACTCGGGGTGATTGGGCGTCGGCACGACGGGCGTCCACGACGGGTCGGCCTCGGTGGCCGCATTGCCGTCGGTGTCCGCGAGCGTGATCGCGCTGAACGGCCGCCAGCTGTCGAAGTGGTATTTCGATTCGAAACAGGCGATCGTCGCGTCCGCGCTCGCGGTCCACAGCACTGCCATGGTGCGTGCGTTCTCGGCGATACCACGGTCAGCGGTGGCGAAGATGCGCAGGTTGCGCGGCCAGAACACCGGTGGCGGTTCGGTATGGAAGCGGGCGATCTCGGTCTGTTCCGCGGTGCGCACGCTGCCATTGGCGGCACCCAGGGCCTTGGTCTCGTTGACGTCCGCGGCGTACTCGGAACTCGTGAGCGGCGGCGGGCCGTCGGCGCGGAACTGCGCGGTGCTCTGCAGCGTGAACGGACGCACGAAGGGCATGAAGGTGTTGATCGGATTGGTGCCGCGGAAACGTCCTGGCAGGCTCGTCGGCGTGTAGGTGACGGGCGTCCAGCGGCCGTCGTCGGCGCGCAGCGCGACGATCTGCACGGCGACCTCCTGGCCGATCTGCAGGCCGCGCGTCTTCGCGTCGCCATCTGGCAGCGAGCCGACGTAGTTGTCGTATGCGGTCTGGTACTGCGCCGTGCGATTCGGGAACAGGCCCTTGAGCGTGTGATACGCCGCGGCGGCCGCCGCCGCTTCGAGGGAGGCGCCGGCGGTGGCGGTCGTCGGCTGCGCCGCGAAGCGCGCGTACGAGCCGTCGATCGCGTTGACGGCATCGAACATCGCCACCTGCACCGTCGCGAGGTCGAACGAGTAGACCGGGCGCCGCTCCTCCGGGGTGCCGCTGGCGGCTGGTGCGACGTTGACGGTATTGGTCGCGATCTGGTTCCAGTACGCGATCACGTCGTTGCCGGGCGCGATCGCGAGCGTCCGGCCGCTCGACTGGGCGGCGCCGAGAGCAACGGCGTTGGGAGCAACGGCGTCGGGAGCAACGGGGTCGCTCGCGCTGCCTCCGCAGGCGGCGAGGACGAGGGCTGCGGCCGACGCGGCGATGAACATGGGGAGGAAGACGGAGTGTCGCATGGCAATTCCGTTCCGGTTGCTGCGCTTGCTGGCCATGGCGTTTCCTTTCTGCTCGGGTGGGGAGGTCGAACCGCGGCGCGTTCGATCGCGGGTCGCGGCCGATAGGCACAGTAGGAAGCATCCGGCGCTGCGGCGAGCGCTTGGCGACGGCGCGGCGAAATCGCGGCGTGGTTGCGGATGGCGGCCGGGTGCGCGCGACGAATGCCGACTCTGCGGACGGCTGGCGGCAGTGCGCGTGCGCGCATGAGCGACGACGACGCAGGCATCCGCTGAAGAACCGCCGATGCCCGCGGCGCGCCGTTTGGGGACAATCCGCGTCCTCCGTTCCGGCGGCCGCGGGCCCTTCCCCGCAGGACTACCGCTTTGCGGACCCCCTAGAGTGACTGCTTTCGGGAGAAGTCGAGGACTGCTGTGGGTGTGCGCCGTGATAAGGCGGCGCTTTCCAGTGGGTGCAAGTCCCACCCGGCGAATGCTCCAGCCGGAAGCAACCGGAGCAGTCATGGAGGTAACGAAGTGGCTGAAGCCTTCGGGTAAAGCGTGCCACGAATTGGTGGCAGCGCGAGTGTGCAGGCCGTAACGCGAGTGAACGACCGACGCGGTGGGCAAGTCGGTGCGTCATGTTACGCGGCGCCGTCCGGTGAAGCGATCGCCGTAGGCGATCGCGAACTGGTTCATCGCCTCGCGCCATTCCTTGGCCGCGCGGCCCCAGTCGGCGGTGATGTTGCGCAGCGCCAGCCAGATCAGCTTGGTCGCCGCATCGTCGCTGGGGAAGTGCCCGCGCGTCTTGATGATCTTGCGCAGCCGCGCGTGGACGCTCTCGATCGCGTTGGTGGTGTAGATCACCCGGCGCACCGCCGGCGGGAAGGCGAAGAACGGGATCACCCGGTCCCAGGCCCGGCGCCAGGCGGCCACGACGGTCGGGAACTTGCGGCCCCAGGGGCCGTGCTCGAAGGCATCCAGTTCGGCGGCGCCGCCTCGGCGCTGGGGGCCGTGTAGATCGGGCGCGAGCGCCGCGGCCAGCAGCTTGCGCTCCTTCCAGCTGGCGAAGTCCAGGCTGTTGCGGATCAGATGCACGATGCAGGTCTGCAGCGTGGTGGCCGGGAACACCGCTGCCAGCGCCTCGCCGATGCCCTTCAGGCCGTCGGTGACCGCGATCAGGATGTCGGCCACCCCGCGCGTCTTCAGGTCGTTGAACACCTTCAGCCAGAACTTGGCCCCCTCGGTGTTCTCGATCCACAGCCCGAGGATGTCGCGCGTGCCGTCGGGCAGCACGCCCAGCGCCAGGTAGATCGCCTTGTTGCGCACCACCGCGTCTTCGCGGATCTTCACCCGCAGCGCGTCGAAGAACACCACCGGGTACATCGGTTCCAGCGGGCGGGCCTGCCAGGCCGCCACCTCGGCCATCACGGCGTCGGTGACCGAGCTGATGAACTCCGGGCGACACCTCCACGCCGTACTGCTCGACCAGGAAGCCCTGGATCTCGCGCACCGTCATGCCGCGCGCGTACATGGCCACGATCTTGTCGTCGAAGCCGGTGAAGCGCCGCTCGTGCTTGGGGATCAGCAGCGGCTCGAAGCTGCCGTCGCGGTCGCGCGGCACCTCGATGCGCAGCGCCCCGTCGTCGGTCAGCACCGTCTTGCGCGCTGCTGCCGTTGCGGTGATTGGCTCGCCGCCTCGGGCTTGGTCGCCCCGGCGCGGGTAGCCCAGGTGGTGCGACAGCTCGCGCGCCCAGCGCTCGCTCGATCAGCGCCTTCTTGAACGCCATCGAGGCGGCGTTGACCGCCTCGGCGCTCATCGGGCCGGTCACGAACTGGTCAACGAGTTCCTTCGGGATCGACGGCAGCGCCGCCGGCTGGCCGCATGGCCGCGTTCTTCGCCTTCGTCTTGCTTGGCATACATGCTCCTTTTGACCATGCTATGCCTCACACACAAAATTCCGGACAGGCTCCGCCAGACGAAAGAGGCGGCAACAGACAAACCGAACCTACTGCCACCGCGCTACATCTCGACTCTACCGGGTTCTGCCGATAGTCGACTCCCGAAAACAGCCGTTCGATTGCACAGCTGCTGCATTGGGGTGCTGAGAACGCGACGGCTTTGCGGCGAGCGCTATGTCAGCAGTGGCTGGTCTCGGTCGATCCAAACGCCAGCGTCGCAGCGGTCAACGATTGCCGGCCTGCGAGCTCAATCTGACCTGCGCGTGCATAGGACAGGGCAGTTAAACTCGTCGAGGTGACTCACGAGCGAGCTGCCGCTTCGTACCAGTCCTTGGAGGCGTTCACCCATCGCACGACCAGCAGCATCACCGGCACCTCGATCAGGACGCCAACCACCGTGGCCAGTGCGGCCCCGGAGTTGAAGCCAAACAGGCTGATCGCGGCCGCGACGGCCAGTTCGAAGAAGTTCGATGCACCGATCAGCGCCGACGGGCAGGCCACGCTGTGTTTCTCGCCGAGGGCGCGATTTGCCAGGTAGGCGCCAGCGGCATTGAAAAACACCTGGATCAGGATCGGCACTGCCAGTAGCGCGATCACGAGTGGCTGCTTCAGGATCTGCTCGCCCTGGAACGCGAACAGCAGCACCAGCGTGGCCAGCAGCGCGACGATCGACCACGGCGCAAGCCACTGAAGCAGTCGGTCAAGCGCGGGCTGGCCGCCTCGGCGCAGGACCATCGCGCGGATCAGCTGCGCAATGATCACCGGCACGACGATGTACAGCACCACGGAGGTCAGCAGCGTGTCCCATGGGACGGTGATGGACGCCACGCCGAGCAGCAGCGCCACGATTGGCGCGAACGCAAAGATCATGATCGTGTCGTTCAGCGCGACCTGCGTCAGCGTGAAGTAGGGGTCGCCGTTGGTCAGGCGGCTCCAGACGAACACCATCGCCGTGCAGGGGGCAGCGGCGAGCAGGATGAGCCCGGCGACGTAGCTGTCGAGCTGATCGGCGGGCAGCCACGGTGCGAACAGCTGCTTGATGAAGATCCACGCGAGCAGCGCCATCGAAAACGGCTTGACCAGCCAGTTGATGGCGAGCGTGACGCCGATGCCGCGCGCGTGGTCCTTCACCTGGCCCAGCGCTGCAAAGTCGATCCGCAGCAGCATCGGGATGATCATCACCCAAATCAGCAGCCCGACCGGCAGATTGACGCGGGCCAGTTCCATCGCGCCGATCGCCTGAATCGGTCCCGGGAAGAGCTGGCCGAGCACGATGCCGGCGACGATGCACAACGCTACCCATAGCGTCAGGTAGCGTTCGAAGACCGTCATGCTCGCCGTGGTCGGCGCGGCAGATACGTGGATGCTCATGCGGCGCGCATCCTGGACTGGGCCAACGTGGATTCCGAGATCATCCTCGCCCGATCTCTCTGAGCCGCTGTGTCAGTGCCACTCGGTCGAGTTTCGCGAGCGGCAGGCTCAGGAACAACTGGATCCGGTTGTGCAGGCGGTTGTAGGCGTGGAAGAAAGCCTTGCGCTTTTCATCGTCGCTGCCTTCGACCGCAGCGGGATCCTCGACACCCCAGTGTGCCGTGATCGGCTGGCCTGGCCAAATGGGACAGACCTCGCCGGCGGCGTTGTCGCAGACCGTGAACACGAAGTCGAGCCCAGGTGCGCCGGGTGCGGCGAATTCGTCCCAGTTCTTGCTGCGCAGGCCCTCCACCGGCAGGCGATTCTTCTGCAGGAGTTCGATCGCAAACGGATTGACGCGCCCGTTCGGATGAGAGCCGGCCGAATGCGCCTTGAATCGCGGCGCACCCATCGCGTTCATCATCACTTCGGCCAGAATCGATCGGGCCGAATTGCCGGTGCACAGGAACAGCACGTTGAAGGGGCGCTCGGAGCTCACGTCAAACAGTCCTCGTGGTCATCGTCTTGGTCATGCAGATGCTGCTGCCAGGACACAGGTGGGTGAATTCGTGGCTGGACTGCACGGCGGCAGGCGCGTTGGTGCGCGCGATGTCGCGATAGCCCAGCGAACGAAAGAAGGGCGCTGCTGTCTGTGTCAGCAGTGTGAGTGACGCGAGCCCGTCACGGCGCGCGATGGCCTCGGCGGCCCGGACTAGCGCACGGCCGACGCCCGACTGGCGGCAGGCCGGATCCACGACCAGCGATCGCAACAGCCCGTGATCGCCATGGCGCTCAACCGCAACCGTGCCGACGACGGCGCCCGCGCCGTCCGCAACGAGAAAGTCCCGGGCGGAGGCCTCGGATAGATCGCTTGTCGGCAGCTTATCTGCCGAAAGCAGTCCCTGAATCCGCGGCCAGTCCGCCTCAAGCGCAGGTCGCACCCGGGCGGTCGAGTGCACGGTTCACCCGCAGCAGGAGGCCGCGGCCTTCACCGGGATGTTGACAGACGCCTTCGCCGGTGCGCAGCAGCCCGCCTGTGCGTTCTCGACGCCAACCTCCCCATCGAAGGTCGGGACGCTGCCCAGGGTGTGGAAGGTCTCCCAGGCGATGCCGGTCGGGTCGGTGACCCAGTACTTGTTCGAAATCGCATAGCAACAGCCGATGTTCTTCTCGGCATGCGCCGCGACCTCGGCCTGCTGCAACTGTCCATGCAGGATCTCAAGTTCTTGGTCGGAGTCGGTCTGTAACCCCAGGTGATTGATGCCCGCCTTGCCACCGCGCTGCGAGATCGCGAAGTTGACGCGCGGGTCCTCGAGCATCCACTTGGCATAGTCGCCCTTGACGACCGCCGGCTCGGTGCCGAACAGCGTCGAGTAAAAGCGGATGCTCTGGTCCAGGTCCTCGACGGACACATGCACGTGAAATCGTTTCATGCCTTGACTCCCTTCAGGGTGCGGCCGGCGCCTCCGCGCGCACGACCCGGTTGAGATGGTTTGCAGGCCGTCGCCGGCGCACACGGGGCGCAGTCGACGGCACAGCAGTTCTCGGTCAGGAACGCGAGCAATCCGTTCATCGCGTCGAAGTCCGCCGAATAGAAAATGAAACGGCCCTCCTGGCGGGAAAGCACCAGACCCGCGTGGCTCAGTTCTTTCAAGTGAAAGCTGAGAGTGGCCGGTGAGATCCCCAATGCAACGGCAATTTCGCCGGCCGCCATGCCGCTCGGACCCTGCTGGACCAGGAGCCGGAATACCGCGAGCCGGGTGTCTTGAGCCAGGGCGGCGAGCGCGCGGACCGTTTCTTTTGTTTTCATGATTAGATAATTATGGAATTATGTTCCGGAGTCAAGCAGCACGTGTCTTCAACGGTGTGCGCGCTGGAGCGTACCGTGAGCAGGTGACCGATAGACTGCGACCAAAGCGGAGGAGGAAAGTGCGAGTAGTCAGGGTCCGCGGAATCAATCGGCTCGTCGCTGCAGTGCTCGCCGTTGTGTGGGCGGCTGCAGGTGCGATTGGCTTGATTGCGGCATTCCGCTACGGCCATGCGCTGGCAGGCGTCGCCGCGTTGTTCGCATTTGCCTATGCAACGGCGTGGGCGCTCGTGGCACGTCGCGCTCGACTCGTTTCCTGGAGAGAGTTACTCAGACCATGGCGCGCGCTGTGAGCAGCGCAGGTCGGCCAGAGTGGCGATCGAGCGCCGCTATCGGTTGGCTCTCAAGCGGGCGCTTTCAGCGAGAACGGTCGCCGTCGTCCCGCCGCGCCACTTCTGCAGCCGCGCCGTCGTCCACGTCCACCAGGTGGAACCAGTCGTTGCCGAAGATCGGCCGTCTAAAACCGATGAGCCGAGGGTGCGTGACATGAGTCTCGATTTGCATCGACGTGAACTTGTAGGGCATCCAGGCGATCGCCAGTCGTTCCGCCTGCAGCAGCAGCGATAAACGCTCCGGACCATCCGGCAAGGCGCTGAGCTGTTCGTAGATCCGGTCCATCGCATCGAGCTTGAAGCGCGCGAACGTCTCGGCCTTGCTGTAGTAGCGGGTGAGGAACTGCTGGCCGTCCGGCAGCACGGCGTTGTAGCCGAGCGACCACATCATCAGCTTGCCGGCCCGCGCGGATCTGAGCAGCTCGCTGAACTCCCCGGTGCGAAAGCGCACGCGCAGGCCCAGTACCGTCATATCGCGCTCAAAGCCTTCGTCGACGCGCCGGAACTGCTGGCCGGTCGAACTCGTCCGTTCCAGCATCAAGGGACTGCCGTCGGGAAGCTCGCGCCAGCCGTCGCCATCTCGATCGACGTAGCCGTAGGTGTCCAGCAGGGCCTTGGCGCGCGCCGGGCTGTATTCGCCCATCTCGCTGCGAAACTGCGGGTCGAATCCGCTCTGGAACGGCGCGAACACCGAGTGGGTCGGCGGGGACTGGTTGCCCCACACGGCGGCGTTTTCGCGCGTGGTGTTCATTCCAAGCGCGATCGCACGGCGCAGGGCGACTTTTTCCGGGATGTAGCCGCCGACCACCGGATCATTCATGTTGAACCACAACAGTCGGATGCGCGGTACCAGCTCCCGTGATCCACGCACCCCGCGTCGCGCGAGATATGGCGCAAGCTTGCCGCCGGGCATGGCCTGCTGCGCAAACGCGCCGGGCACCTCGAGCATGTCGAGCTGGCCGTTAAGGAATGCCAGCCAGAGTGGCTGCTCCTCATTGATGATGGAGATCTCGACGCGATCGATCATCGGCAGGCGACGGCCCTTGAGCCGCCGCAGCACGGACTGACCTTCTACGTCGTCCACCGCCGGCGCGCCGTCGAAGGTCCGCTCGCGGTACTGTGGATTGCGCTCGAGCACGATCTGCGTTCCTCGGCGCCAGGCACCCAGGCGGAACGGGCCGGTACCGACTGGGTGGGACGCGATCTGTTCGCCATGGAATTCGGCGACCTCGCGTGCCAGCGCGCTGTGAGCGTCATACGCCAGCGTCTGCACCAGACGCGGCCGTGGCTCCTCGAGTTGGATCCGCAATGTGTAGCGATCGAGCGCGCGCAGGCCCTCGATCTCGCTGTCATAGTCGAACGGCTTCTTCGTCTGTACCGCGCGCCGCCGCAACTCGACCAAGCCGCGGATGCCCAGGCCTTCGATCAGGCTGATCGGGCTCTGGACCTTTGGATCGAGGAAGCGCTTGAAGGAGAACACATAGTCGGCCGCGGTCAGTTCGCGCCGTCTGCCGTTGAACGCCGGATGGTCGGTGAAGTAGATCCCGGGGCGAATGCGAATGATCCAGGTCCGGTAGTCACTGGACCCCTGCGGCGGGCCCACGGCCGTCAGTTCGATGACCTTCGGCGGGCGCGCCAGTGCGTCGTAGGTGTAGAGCGCCTCAAAGATATGGGCGCAGACGGTTTGGGAGTAGAAATCACCATTGCGCGACGGATCGAAGCCGGATTCCGCTGCGGAGAAAGAAATGCGCAGGACCTTGGCGCTGTCCGAGGGCGCAGCGTCGCGCGCCCAGGAGGTCGTGCCGACGCCCGAACTGGCCGCCCAGGCCGCACCGCCCTGCATGAACTGCCGCCGGCCGAGATCTGCGGACACGCTCGCGGTACTCCTTTGACGGGGGGCTTCGCGCTGGAATCGTGGGCGCAGCCGTCGAGGGCGTCAATGTGGCGCAGCGGAAACCATTGGATGAAATCTGCCGTGGGTACGGCTTCTGCTCGCGTTTCGGCCACAAGACCTTGTCGGGGAGCGACATGTTCGAGATGTGCTTCGCGTCCACCGAGACGCTGTTGAGCAGCCTGCTATCGACCTGTGAAGCGACCGCCGCGATTGCAGCGCGGCTCGCCCCGCGCGCGCGGCAGGAATTCTTGCGGTCGCATTTACAGGACCGTGCTCTGAACTATCGGCGCGCCGCGAATGAAATCCGCAGCCACGGCGGGATGCTCGGGATTGAGGAAGAGGCTGACTCTCTGGCGCTGGCCGAGCACGACGAACAACTGGCCTGCATCGACTCGGTCTGGGAGGCCGTCGAGTGCAGCGCGCTTATCTGCTTCCGCGATGCACTCGATGCCGAGTTGCCCGCGGAAGTCCACGCGGCCGTCCGCCGCTGGATCGAAGACGGCGTCAGCGCGCTGGAGCGACTGCGAGCGCGCCAGGCGGCTTAGGCGCAGCGCTTACCGGCCTGGCAAGGGCGCGGCGCAGTTCGGTATCGGTGACCGGCTTGATCAGGTGCTCGTCGCACCCGGCGGCGAGCGATCGGTGACGGTCATCGGCCTGTCCGAAGCCGGACAGCGCGACGATGCGCACGTGCCGGGCCCAGGGGCGTGCGCGCAGGCGACGGGCGACTTCGTGTCCATCGAGCCGTGGCATGCCGACGTCGAGCAACACGATATCGGGTCGAAACACCTCCGCCGCATCGAGCGCCTGTACGCCGTCATGACGGACTTCTACCGCGTGGCCGCCAAGGCGCAGCAGTTCGGCGAGCGTCTCGGCCGCGTCCTGGTTGTCATCGACCACGAGGACCTTGCTGGCGCGGATATCGGCGGAGATCGGCTCGAAGTAACGGTCGATCGTGGCTGGCGCCGCCGCCACGCGTCGCGGCAGCCGCACCGTGAATGCCGTTCCACGGTGAGCACCCTCGCTGTGTGCCTCGAGTCGTCCATCGTGCATTGCGACCAGCGATCGGGCGAGCGGCAACCCGACGCCGAGACCGGCGAGGCCGGTTCCCCGACTCGCCGCGCCCTGCGAAAACATCTCGAACATTCCGTCAAGCGCTTCCGGTGCAATGCCGATACCGTTGTCGCGCACCTCAAAGGCGACTTCATCGACGCTCACGACGGCGCGTAATTCGATCTTGCCTCCGGCTGGCGTGTACTTTGCCGCGTTGTTCAGCAGGTTCGCCAGCACCTGCGCGATCCGGGCCGCATCGCAGTGCACGTCGATCGGCGTGTCGGGAACGCTGACCGTCAGCAAGTGCTGGCGCTCCTCGATCAGCGGCAGCACCGTTTCGACGGCGCGGTCCACGAGTTCCTTCAGCGGTACCTGCGCCCGGCGCAGCGCAAGCTTCCCCGCCGTAATGCGGGCGACGTCGAGCAGGTCGTCGATCAGGCGGACCATCTGCGAAAGCTGCCGGCCCAGCACGTCGCGGGCGTAGACGGAGAGATCGGGTCGGTCCTCAGCCTCGTTCAAGATCTGCAGCGCGCTGCGCATCGGTGCCAGCGGATTGCGCAGTTCGTGCGCGAGTACCGCGAGGAATTCGTCCTTGCGTCGGTCGGCATCGCGCAGCGTCTTCTCCACACGCCGCAATTCGGTGATGTCCTCCGAACAGCCGACGATACGGATGATCGCTTCGCGCGCGTCGCGTATGACAAAGGACCGGTCGAGGAGCGTTACCCAGTGGCCAAGCCGGTGCCGAACGCGATACTCGCGCTCCATCCGCGCTGCGCCGCTCGCCTCGTCGCGTGCGTGCTCGGCCAGGACGCGCGGCAGATCGTCGGGGTGCATGATCGACTGCCACCATTCGGCGGTGGCCGGTACCCGGCTGGGTTCGTAGCCGAGCAGTTCGAACAGGCCGCGGGTGCGCAGCACCGTGCCGCACTCGACCTCATAGTCGTAGATGATGCCGTCGACCGCCTCGGCCGCAAGGCGGAACAGCTCCTCGCTGCGGGCGAGCCGCTCCTTCGCGAGCTGCGCGTGCGTGACGTCGGTGCTGATGCCGATGAACCGGACGGGTCGGCCGCTCGCATCCCGCTCCACACGGCCACGCGAGGTGACCCAGCGCTCTTCGCCGTCGCTGCGTGAGATGCGATAGGTCGCCTCGACAGCGCCGTCATGGCGCAGCGCGCGGTGCAGCTCGACACGCAGTCGGCGACGGTCATCAGGCAGGACCGACCGCCAGAACTGTTTGCGCATGTTCGTGATCGCTGTTCCACCGGTGCCGAACAGGGCGTGATGGGTGGCTGACCACTGCAGCACGCCGGCCGCGAAGTCGAAGTCCCACATGCCGACCGCTGCGGCCTCCTGTGCTAGTTCTAGCCGTTCTTCGCTGCGACGGAGTTGCTCCTCGGCGTTGCGGCGATCGGTAATGTCGAGCAGTGTGCCGATGCAGCGCATCGCGCGGTCGCCATCCGCCGTCGTGACGAAAAATACGCAGCCGCGTGCCGTCGCCCAGCGCAGTCCGCCATCGCCGCGGACTACGCGCAAATCGAACTGGAACTCGCCGGTGCCCAGTGGGTTGCGTGCGGCAGCGAACGCACGTGCGACCCGGCGACGGTCGTCGGCATGTATAACCGCACGGAGGCGACGGAGGGTGATGGGTTCGTTGGGCCGGAAGCCGCAGATCGTGCGGCAGCGTTCCGACCAGACGAAACGGTGGGTCCAGAATTCATACTCGAACACGCCCAGACCGGTGGACTCGAGCGCCAGACGCAGTTGTTCCTCGCGGTCGCGCAAGGCGGCCTCGGCGCGCATCTGTGCGTCGATCTCGGTGGCGACGCCAAACCACTTCGGCGCCTCGCTGGCGCCACGCAGCAGCGGCCGCGCACGGACGAGGAACCAGCGGTAGTCGCCGGCCGCGTCGCCCAGGCGGCAGCGCGCTTCGAACGGCACCCCGGTGTTGATCGACAGCGTCCAGTCGGCGAGAACCCGGTCGCGGTCTTCCGGATGGACGCGCTCGGCCCAGTGCGAAGAATCGAGCAGGCGGCCATCGTGTCCGGTGAACTCCGACCATCGCGAATTCGCGTACTGCGAGCTGCCGCGGACGTCGGCAACGAACATGATGTCCGGGAACGATTCGACGAGTTCGCGAAAGCGGGCCTCGCTGGCTGACAGGCGCCTTTCCGCGACCTGCTTCATCGCGCTTTCCTGCGCGGTAGCTCGGTACGCGCTTTCCGCGCGCTGGCCGGCGCGATTTAGCGCCCCGGCAAGCCAGGCGGCAATGACGCTGCCAAGCGAGAACAGCCCGACCCGAGCCAAATTACTGGAAAGGGCCGCGGTGCTGCTCCAGTCGATCGCGGAGGAGACGACCGCAATGCCGATCGCCGCCGCGACGAGGCCTGACCACATGCCGCCGTACGCGGCACTCGCCAGCACCGCAAGCACGATGAATATGACCGGTGCGGGCGGTCCGAGCCACGGCAGGAGTATTCCGTAGTGGATCAGGGCGGCGAGTCCGGTCGTGACAGCCACGACAGCAAGGGTCGTGGAAAGTCGCGTCGATCGCGGAACGTTCATCAGGCGGCGTGCGTTCGGGACGTGCATTTCAAGCGACGGTAAGCCTTATACGGCGAGTTGCTCGATCGCGAAAGTCGTCGTGATACGCGCAATTCACGGGCACGCTGATTGCCGGTTGACCCGTTGGCCGTGAGCTGACGATGCACCAGTGGTTTCTTCTTGTGGGCGCGCTGCTGGTTGCGATGGCCTTCGGCAACAGCGTCGTGCAACGCCTTCCGATCTCGCCGGCGATGCTGTATCTCGCTGTCGGCGTCGGCATCGGTCCGCACGGCGCGGCGTGGCTCGATGTCGATGTCATCGATGACGCCGCCGTCGTCGAACTGCTTGCCGAGATCGCGGTTCTGGTCACGCTCTTCTCCGTAGGCATGCGGCTTGGGCCGCCGGCGCGCTGGAGTGCCTGGCGGTTGCCCATCACGCTGGCAACGCTCGGCATGATCGTTACGACGGCACTCACGGCCGTTGCGGCGGCGCTGGTGTTGGACCTGCCATGGCCGGCGGCGGCGCTCCTTGCCGCGGTGCTGGCTCCCACCGATCCGGTACTTGCATCTGACGTACAGACGCGCAGGCCCGGGGATCGAGACGCCGTTCGCCTGACTCTCACAGCTGAAGGTGGACTGAACGACGGCGCGGCGTTTCCGGCGCTGATGCTTGCCCTGGGGTTCATCGGTGTGCACGGGCTCGGGCCGCTGGGCGCTCGCTGGATGGCGATCGACGTGCTGTGGGCCTGCGCCGGCGGGCTCAGCGTAGGCTGGCTCAGCGGATCGCTGGTCGCCCGGATGATGCAAAGACTGATGCGTGCGGGCCAGCCCCTAGACCTGGTCGAGTTCCTGGTCCCTGGCGTCATCGCGCTCGCCTATGGCATCGCGCTGGCGCTGCACACCTACGGTTTTCTCGCCGTCTTCGCCGGCGGACTGGCACTTGCGAAGGGCATGCGGGTGCGGAGTGTGGACCAGGCGGGTGCACGCGAGGCGACGGAACTGCAGTCCCGGGTCGTGTCGTGGACAGGACAGAGCGAGCGCATCTGCGAGGTGGCCCTTGTGCTGCTCGTCGGTGTGCTGCTGGGCCACGTGCCGCTGTCGGGCCCATCGCTCGTCTTCGCCGCTGCACTGATCTTCCTGGTGCGCCCGCTGGCAGTAGGGCTGACGACGATAGGGGGCGCGCTGGCGCCACATCAACGCCGATTGGTCGCGTGGTTCGGCATCCGCGGCATCGGCTCGCTGTACTACCTCGCATTTGCACTCCACCACGGAGTGCCGGCATCGATCGCGCCGGTCGTCGCCGACGCCGCGCTCGTAGCCATCGCGATGTCAATCGCCCTCCACGGGGTCTCGGCGACACCGCTGATGGCGTGGTACGAGCGACGTCGGCGGGCATGACCGATGCTGAAACTTGTCCGGGCAGCGCCGGCCTGCGGTGCGCAACTGAGAGTGGAGGCGAGAGCGGATGGAAGCGAAGGAACTTGAGAACGACTCGATCGAATCCTGCCTGGTCGCTTGTGGAAACTGCAGTCGTGTTTGCCTGGGGCACGTGCGGCACTGCCTCGAACTTGGCGGCGATCATGCCGAACCCGCGCACATTGCAATGCTGCTCACCTGCGCCAACATCTGCCGCACCGCGGCCGAACTGATGACCATTGATTCGGAGTGGCATCCGACGGTCTGCGATCTGTGCGCCCAGGTGTGCGAGGAATGCGCGGACGCCTGCGCCGCGATGGATGGCATGGAAGATTGCGTCGCCGCGTGCCGGCAGTGCGCACAGGCGTGTCGCATTATGGTCGGTGAAATGGCCTCGGAAGAGCAGCACTCGGCTGAGGCGGAGGACCAGGCCTCGACCGAGGCGGTCAGCTGAGACGGATGGCGTGTGCATGAAAACGGGACGCCTCGGCGTCCTGTTTTCATTGCCGGTGCGGTGCGGCTACGTGGCGGTCGTGCCGGTAGGATCAGCGGCGTCTGCCCGGCATCGGATCGTCGAGCGATGAATCCTTGTCGTCCGTTCCGACCTCCAGATCGAGGCGGTCCAGCCCGTCGGGGACCGTCGGTAACTCCGGCCCGATGATGCGGTCGGGGGCGACGTCGGCGCCGCTGCGTGGCGCCACTTCGTTGCCCGCCGCTGCACGTTCGCCGGTGCCCATGGCGTCGGTGTTCGATTTGAGTTCATGGGGAGGATCGCCGAGTGGCTCGTCCTCGCGCCAATCGTCAGCACCGATCAGATCCGATGCGCTGTCGGTGCTGTCGCTGGGTCCCAGGGGAGCCGGCTTGCGTGGATCATGTCTCGTCATCGTGGTCGTCCAAAGGTGGCATCTTGTACTGCGCAGCAAACACGGTGCCTCTAGTTCGTGAACGCGGTGTGCGGTCCCGTCCGCACGCTCTTCATCCGCGTCAGTAGGCGCCCGGATGTTTGTCCTCGGCGACACTGGAAGGGCGAATCGATGAACGGAACATTGGTAAAGGCGGCGGGCGGCGATACGGCGCGTCCGTCCCGGTCGGCACGCTACGTGCCAATGCCACCGCATGGAAAACTCTGCGGCATCGACCTGGCCCCGCCTCGCGAGTGGACTCGCGGGGACGCTGCTCGGCATGGCGGCCGCCCATGCCGCTCACTTTGCCCTCGGCGTGCGGCGCGCGCACGGCTATGCGAATCGGGCGCAGCGTTACGAACGTCGCATCGACAACGCATCCCATCGCCTGCTGATCGTTGGCGACAGCACCGGCGTCGGCCTGGGAACTTCGAGCGTCGAGGATTCGCTCGCGGGGCGGCTGGCGCGGGACTTTCCGCACGCGTCGATTGAGAACCGCGCGGAACTTGGCGCTCGAGTTGGCTGCGTGCTGGGGCAACTGGCGGAGGTGGAGGTGCCCTACGATGCGGTAATGATCGTGGCTGGGGGCAATGACATCCTGCGCCGCACGCCACACGATGAGCTGCAGAAGACGCTCGTCGCCGTCATCCGGCGTGCGCAGGCCGTGGCGCCGTTGGTCATTGTCGTCAACAGCGGCAATGTGGGTGGGGCGCCGCTCTTCGGCTGGCCGCTGAATTGGGTGCTGTCGCGGCGCTCGCTGCGGGTGCGACGCATCTTTGCACTCACTTGCCGGCAGATGCGCGCACAGTTTGTGAACCTGACCTTCGTTCCTGAAAGGGATCATTTCGCGCGCCACCGCGAACTGTATTTTGCGGAGGACGGCTTGCATCCGTCGTCGGCAGCCTACGAGTACTGCTATGGCGCGCTGAAGCGCCGCACGCGGCTCACGCGCATGCTCGCCGCCGCCTGACCCTCAGTGCTGCAGTGGAAGCCGCAACAGGAAGCGCGATGTTTCCGGGGCGCCGATGTCGAGGGTTGCGTGCGAGAGATGGGCAACTGCACTCGCAATGCGCAGGTCGAGCAGCAGGCCGCTTTCGAAGGTCGTGCGCTTGGCCTCGGCTTCGATATCGATTTCCAGACATTGCGCAGAGGAGCTCGCACGGAGATTCACCACCGAGCCCTCTGGCGCGCGCCGCGTGGCTGTAATCAATAACCGATACACCAGGCGGGTCGATCGGGCGCGGTCGGCCAGAATCGTTTCGCCGTCGCAGTCGATCCGCGGCTCGAGGCGAATCTCATGGATGTCCAGTACAGGTGCCAGCCGCTCGATGGCGGCGGCCAGCAGTTCTGCGGCGTCGACCGCCGTCGGCTCCAGGGTCAGTCCATCGAGCAGCGCCCGTGCATCATCGACAAACTCTTCCAGCAGCACCGTTTCCTCACGCACGTTGCGGCCGAACACCTCGGCGACATGGCGTGTCCGCGCCGCATCGGCGGCGCTCGCCTGCAACAGGTGCGTCCAGCCCGCGATCGTGTTCAGCGGCGTACGCAGATCGTGGTTGACGCGGCTGACGAGCGCGGCCAGCAGCGGAAGGCGATCGGCAGCCTCGATCCCGCGAAACCAGGTGGTCCCGGCTTCGGCAAAGAAGGAAGAGGAGGTGAGGGCTTCGTTCATGGGTCAGGGTAATTTATCCCATGGCGAATAGCGTGCGCGCCAAAGAGCATCGTGGAAAACCCGCCGTGTGTCCATGTTCACACAGGAACGACGCTTGCCGAGCGAAGAACCTGGAAGTTCTTCTGCAACAGGAGACGTAATGAAGAAGCCAAAGCAACATCCTACGAGCCAGAAGCCCGAACGCGACACGGCGTCGACGGATACCTCGCGACAGGGTCTGGACCGGGACACGGCGCAGCGCCAGCAGCGCGACAACATGCTGACCGATACGAACGCGACGCAGTCGTCGGAAGCGACCGCTGGCCCGTCGGAAACTTCGGCAAGCAGGGATCCACGTTCGCGTTCTACGCCAGACCAGCGTACCCCCGAGGCCGGCTGGCGCGGGTCGGTCGAGAGTCCGGTGGAAGCCGATGCCGATGTGGATCGGCACGGCGGCTCCGAAAGAGACACTTTGTCCGGCGGCGGCCGCGGGCAGGGCTGATCGCTGCGTAATCGAGAGGCCAAGCAGCGCACCGTGGCCCGTGCGATGAACAAGGGGCCACCCGCTCCTTCGTCCGGGCCGCCGCACGGAGGCGGCAGTCTTCGCGAGTACTGGAACAAGCGCGATTTCGGGCGCACCCCTGAACCGTCCGGCGAGCCAACGCCACGGAGAGATGCGGGGCTGCAGTACTGCATTCAGCGCCACGCCGCGCGGCGGCTGCATTACGACTTTCGCCTTGAGTGGGGTGGAGTGCTGAAGAGCTGGGCTGTCCCCAAGGGACCGAGCCTGGATCCGGGGGCGCGGCGCCTCGCCGTCCGCACCGAAGACCACCCGCTTGAATACGGATCGTTCGAAGGAACGATCCCGAGCGGCGAATACGGCGCCGGCGAGGTGCTGCTGTGGGACCGCGGCACCTGGGAGCCGAAGGGCGACGTCGCGGCGGGACTGGCCGCGGGCAAGCTTCACTTCCAGTTGCGCGGTGAGAAGCTGCGCGGGGAGTGGCTGCTCGTCCGCATCGGCCGCGACGGCAAGGAGTGGCTCCTGCGCAAGGTGGACGATGCGCACGCCCGTCCGGGCGACGCCGATCGCATCATCATGCAACAGCCGGACAGCGTCCGTATCGAGACACCGCCCGCAGTCCGCCGTGCTGGCGCGCGTTCGCCGCTGCCGGATTTCATCGCGCCGCAGCTGGCCACCCTCGCAGCCGAACCGCCGCCGGGTGCGAACTGGCGCTTCGAGATCAAGTACGACGGCTACCGGATGGGCGCGCGGCTGGAGGGTCGGGACGTGCGCTTGCTCAGTCGCAACGGCAACGACTGGTCCTCGCGACTGCCGTCGCTGGTCCGAAGGCTCAGGGACCTGAAGCTGGGCAACGGATGGTTCGACGGTGAGATCGTCGTGACCGATGCCGATGGCCGCACCAGCTTCCAGGCGCTGCAGAAAGCGCTCGATACTGAGCCTGACCGTGTAGAGTTCGTGGTCTTCGACATGCTGCACCGGGCGGGCGTTGACCTGCGCGACCGGACACTGCTCGAACGGACGACCGCTCTGGCTGAAGCGTTCGCCGGCGTCGACGCAGGCGGAGCGGTGCGCCTCAGCCAGTACATCGAGGCCCAGGGTGCCGACGCGTGGAAGGCCGCGTGCCGTCTCGGTCTCGAAGGACTCATTGCCAAGCGAATTGACTCCGTCTATGTCAACGGGCGCAGTGACACCTGGCTCAAGCTGAAGTGCCGTTCGGGGCAGGAGTTCATCGTCGGGGGCTACACGGAGCCGGCCGGATCGCGCTCCGGGTTCGGCGCACTGCTGGTCGGCGTGCGTGCCCCCGACGGCCAGCTCGACTATGCCGGCCGTGTCGGCACCGGCTTCGATGAGTCGAGCCTGCGGACACTGCGCAAGCAGCTCGACGGTCTGCGCGTCGATGCGCCGCCGTTCCGCGCTCCGCCGCCTCTGCGCGCCGACCGTGTGCACTGGGTGCGGCCGGTACTGGTCGCGCAGGTCGCTTTCGCGGAATGGACTGCGGGCGGGCTCCTGCGACAAGCCTCGTTCCAGGGCCTGCGCGAAGACAAGGATGCGCGCTCGGTCAAGCGCGAACGAGTGCGGAGGATCGACGGCGCCGCTGCTCCGGTACTCAAGGTCACCCATCGGGAGCGCGTCGTATACGGCCGGCCGCGCACGACCAAGCTCGAAGTAGTGCGCTACTACGAAGGCGTCGCCGAGGCGATGCTGCCGCACCTTCGCGATCGTCCGCTGTCGGTGGTTCGCTGCCCGCAGGGTGTGACAAAGCAGTGTTTCTTCCAGAAGCACATCGACGTGAAACTGCCGCCGGGCGTGCGGCCGGTCGCGATCCGCACGAGCAGCGGTGTCGAGGATTACTTTGCCGTGGAGTCGGCCGAGGCGATTGCGGCACTGGCCCAGTTCGGGACCATCGAGTTTCATACGTGGGGCTCGACGGCGGATCGGCTCGAGCGCGCCGATCGCGTGATTTTCGACCTCGACCCGGACCCGGACGTGCCGTGGCCGCGGCTGACCGAGGCCGCGGTGCTGACCCGCGGCCTGATCGAGGAACTCGGACTGACAGGCTTCCTGAAGACCACGGGTGGCAAGGGACTGCACGTCGTCGCGCCAATACGGCCGAATCGCGACTGGGACACGATCAAAGCCTTCACACAGGCGGTCGCGCAGCGGTTGGAAGCCGTAGCCCCGGAGCGCTTCACTTCGAACATGTCCAAGGCGCGCCGCACCAACCGCATCTTTATCGACTACCTACGCAACGGCCGCGGCGCCACGGCGATCAGCGCGTACTCGCTGCGCGCTCGCGAGGGCGCTCCGGTGTCGATGCCGGTGCCCTGGGAGGTGTTATCGCCGCGCCGCGACCTGCGCGCCGAGGCCTTCAATCTGCGCAACCTGCGCGAGCACCTCGAGTGGTCGCGACATGCCTGGGCAGCATACGAAAAATCGCGCGCGACGCTGACGCTCGCGCATCTGCGCAAGATCGGCGTCAAGGCCTGAGGTGGCATCACGTCGGCTTTACCGACTGGCGCTTGCCCTTCGGGGTATCGCTGCCGTCGAAGCGGATGACGCTCACTTCGCCGTTGCTTTCCATCACTGCGCGCTTCACCTGGGAAAGATCGTCGACTCCCTTCTCGCGCAGCTTGCCCTGCAGATCCTCGGGAGTAAGAAATTCGCGCCGCAGGTTTCCGCGATGCAGCCGGCCGTGATGAACCAGGACCAGCGGTGGCGGCTCAAATAGTCGGGCAAGCCGCGGTGATCTGTAGGCGGCCCAGTCGAGCAGGGCGTTCCAGAACACGATGGTTCCGACCAGGATGAAGCCGTCCGTGATCGAACGGTATTCACCGGCCATCGCGTTCTGCGACGCGTCGGCGATCAGCACGATGACGAGCACGTCGGCAATGCCGACGGCGCCGATTTCACGGCGCAACACCAGGCGGAAGATCCCGAACAGGAACCAGAAGACCGCGGTACCGCGGATCACGATCTCGATCGGCGAGACCGTCAAACCGAACAGCTCGGACCAGTTCACCCGCCAGGAGCCCACGGTCGCCGTCTCCGGCGACCGTCGCGGTCCCTCACGGTCACGAGCTCGGGCCGGTGGAAGCGCCCAGGCCCGAGACGTTGTTGCCGGATTGGCTGTCGCGCAGCGTCGAGTCGCTCACGGTGTCTGCTGTCGGGCTGGACGCCACGGCGTAGGGGCTGGTCGACTGCAGACGCTGACGACGCTGGCCGGCAAGCCAGCGCGATGCGGCATAGGCCGCGCCGCCAAGGGCTGCAGCCTTGATGATCAATGGCAGGGGCATAGTGTTTTCCTCTTCAGGTGATTAGTTCTGACAAGGCAAGCCGTGTACCGACATGTGACAGGTCGAAAGCCTCATGCGGTCGCACGGAGCTGAGCGGCGACGGGCTCGGGCGGCGGGCTCGCCGCAACGGGTTCACCGGTGGCCGCCGGGGCCGGCGGTGCATCGCGAATCGTGTGCTCGGTGTAGTGCAGCCTGGTCGTGTCGAAACCCTGCTGTTCGGCGCGGGTGATGAACGTCGCTAGCCTGGCACTTGGCAAACTGGGCGTACGGCTCAGCAACCAGAGATGGCGTCGGTCCGGTGTGCCAACCAGTGCGGCGTTGTAGTCATTGGCAAGATCAACGACCCAGTAGTCGGCCCACACGAACGGCAACACGTCGAGCAGGGAGGGGGCGAAAGAAATCTGCAGCTTTGCATGCGTCCGGGCATCGGCCACCCGAGCGCGGCCGATTGCCGCCTTGACGCGGCCGTTGGCGCGCGTGCAGCGGTTTAAGACGCGCAACCCGTCGGCAGTGACTTCGTAATACGCGGTGACGTCGCGCTCGCAGTGTCGCTCCGACGAGATCGGCAGTCGGGCCACCTCGAACCATTGCCCTGCGAAGCGACCGAGGTCAACGTACGGTACGGTCTCAACGGCCTTCTTCGGTCGGCCGGAAGAAAGTCCGGCTGCGAACGCCACCACCGCGGCGATGCCACGGCTTATCAGCAGGTTCACCACCGGATTCGTCACGCGGCTCCAGGCGGAATACGGTCTGAGGGAACGCGGCTGCCTCCCGGCGCGCGGAATGAGGAGAACGGCGGCGGCAACGAGACCCGCTACGCCGAAGCCAGCAACCCATGGAAGGCGGTCACTCCAGCGCCGCTTCAGCGTCGACACAGCAAGGCTGACGTGGTTATCAGCGCGGGTCACCTCGGCCTCGGCCTGTGCGACCTGCCTGTCGAGGTCGTCGAGAAGTGGGATCAACTGGGGCTCCTTGCCCGCCAGCGGAAAGCGTTGACCAGTGCACGTCTTGAGGCGCTGAAGGACAGCCTATCCACCGATGCGTGAACTCGCCGCAGCAGCAGTGCTGCGGCCACACCATGGGCCGCGATGATGATGAGCGCACCGAGCCACCACGGCGCGCCCGCCGCGACGGCGGCATAGACCAGCGAGGCGGCAAGCACGAGCCAGGCGGTGATCGCCAGAAGTGCCGCTGTGATCGCCATGGCTCCCATGTACGCGGCCGTCCAGGCAGCCCGCTTGAACTCTGCCTCGAACAACTGCAGCCGGGCACCGGCCGCATCGGAAAGCGCACCGACGAGCCGGCCGTCCGCTCCATGCATGGACGGCCGGCTTGCTGCGGTGGTGGCAGCGGAAGGCTGGTCCACGTCAGCGCATGATCCGGCCGATCAGCAGGCCAGCGAGTACCGCGAGGCCGACTACGGCCAGCGGGCGCTCGCGCACCTGGTCGCGCATCGAGGCCATCCACTCGTCCTGCATCGTCGACAGGTCATCGAGCCTGGAGCCGACGGCCTCGGTGGCGCGCTCGGCAGCAGTACGAACCTGGTCAATGGCCGGGCCTGCCCGCTCGGCAACACGATCGACAGCCTGGTGCGCGCTGCGCGAAAGACGATCGACCGAGCCTTGTATGCGATCGGCGGCTTCTACGGTGTGGTTCATTGTCGACTCTCCGTTGGGTCTGAAACGTGCGTTGGGATGGTCCGGCGCGGTTCCGCGCCGGGACCGGTGAGGCGTGCGTGTAACGATCAGCGAACCGCGCCGCGACGGAACAGGTTCACGATGGCGAGCAGGATGATGGCGCCGACCAGCGAAACGATCAGGGCACCGATACTGAAGGCGTCTTGGTTGATCGAAGGAAAGCCGAGCAGCGGCGAGATCAGCCACCCTCCCAGCGCCGCGCCGACGATGCCGACGACGACATTGAGCAGCACACCTTGCTGCGCGTCCGTGCGCATGATCAAGCTTGCGATCCAGCCGATCACGCCTCCCACTACGAGCCAAATGATGAAGTTGATCATTGGGGGTCCTCACTTTTGAAATGTTGAAATGGAAACCGAACTTCCCCGCGACGGTTCGCGGCAGGCGGACACAGCAATCGCCGTGCCGTGGCGCGCGCCCCGCGTTTCTGGCGCGGACTTGGCATGGACTTTGCGTGGTCATGTCGCACCACCCAACAACGACGAGGAGCCCACAAGATGAACAAGCGAGAGAGCAAGCAAATTCGTCCGGTCATGTTCGTGCTGCGCAAGCTGCATCGCGGATGCTGGGTCGTCGCGTGCGACGGCCGCTGGATCGCCGGTGCGGTGCTCAGTTCGTTGCCTGCGGCGGCCGCCTATGCGGGAGAGATCGCGGCGGCGTCGGGCTGGCAGAACTTCCTCGTCAGCGTTGTTTCGCGCTAGCCCAAAGTCATCTCTCATTGATCGCTCGGAGCGACATCCGCTCCGAGCACCTTGCCCAGATAATTCACGGCCGCTGCGTGGTGCTCGCGCGAAGCGCTGGCGATGCAGTCGCTTGGCACGCGCAGCGAATAGCCGCGGACGTAGGCGTCCATCGCGGTAAAAAGCACACACCATTCGCTCGCAACACCGGCGATCACGAGTTCGCGCGCCTTTAATTGCTGCAGCAGAACTTGCAGCGGGGTCTCGTAGAACGCTGAGTGACGCGGCTTGACGACAGTGATGTCATCTCGTGCCGGCGCAAGCAGCTCGGCGATCTCGGCGGCCTCGCCGCCGCTATTCCGGCACTGCTGGAGCAGAGTGTGGAAGTCGGAGCGCCAGACTCCGTAGTTGTCGTTCGCGTAAATCGCCTGCACGCCGGTGCGCGACAGTCGCTGCTTGAGGCGCGCCGTGCAGCGCGCGGCGGCGAGTGCGGGCCGGCGCAATTGGTCCGCGCCGGCGTGCGTGAGTGGATTTATCCAGTCAACCAGCAGAAGCACCCGGGCGCTTACAGACGGAGCGCCGTCAAAGCTTGGTTGTGCGGGTGCGGTGGTTGCCAAAGCCGTGCGATCCGAGGGGTGAAGTTCTTACACACCGCGCGAGGCTAATGGGTGAAAATTCCAGTCGTAGCCCCCTTGAGGTACAAGATCGGAAGCATTTTCCGTGCTCGGTCTGATATCGTTTTCCGTCCAAAGGTGCCCGCCCCGAGACGAGGCACGAAGCAAGAATTGCGGCGCGAGGGAGGTAGTCCATGGGTCATGCGTTGATTGTCGATGACGACACTGACGCGGCCGAAATGCTGGCCGAACTGGCTGTCAGCCAGGGCTTTACCGCAGCGACCGCGCGAACCATGCGCGAAGCCAAGCGTCAGCTCGTCATGAACGCGCCCGACGTCGTGTTCCTCGATCTGATGCTGCCGGACGGCAAGGGCACGGAGCTGTTCGAGGACAAGTCGGCATTGGGTAACACCGAAGTGGTGCTTATTACCGGCCACGCGAGCCTCGAAACGTCGATCGAGGCGTTGCGGCTGGGAGCAGCTGATTACCTGATCAAGCCGGTGACGCCGTCGCAGGTGACCAGCGTGCTGAGCCGCGTGATGCGTCCGGCCGAACTGCAGGCAGAAATTACCGACCTGCAGGAGGAGATGGATCGAACCGGCCGATTTGGCGAAATGTGGGGCACGTCCGAGGCCATGCGCCGCGTCTATGAGCAGGTCTCGCGAGTTGCCGGGACTGCGGTCACGGTGCTGATCGAAGGCGAGAGCGGCACCGGCAAGGAACTGGTGGCGCAGCTCGATCCACGAGCTGAGCCGTCGTCGCAGCCGACCGTTCCTCGCAATCAACTGCGGCGCGATGTCGCCGCACCTGATCGAAAGCGAGATCTTCGGCCACGAGAAAGGCAGCTTCACCGGCGCCGATCGCCAGCACCAGGGCTTCTTCGAGCGCGCGCATGGCGGCACGCTGTTCCTCGACGAGATCACCGAGATGCCGCTGGAGCTGCAGGTCAAGCTGCTGCGCGTGCTCGAAACCGGCACCTTCATGCGCGTCGGATCGACCGATACACAGACCACCGACGTGCGCGTGATCGCCGCGACCAACCGCATTCCGGAGCAAGGCGGTCGCGGAGGGCAAGCTGCGCGAAGACCTGCTGTACCGCCTGAACGTGTTCCCGATGCGGTTGCCGCCGCTGCGCGAGCGCCGCGAAGACGTCCAGCTGCTGGCCGACCACTTCCTGCGCGAGATCTGCGAGACCGAGGGACAGGTGAAGCGCTTTTCGCCGGCGGCCTACGCGGCGCTGCAGGCGCACGACTGGCCCGGCAACGTGCGCGAACTGCGCAATGTCGTGCAGCGCGCCTATGTGATGGCGCGCGATTCCGTGATCACCGACAGCTGGCTGGAACTGGGATCGACGAAGACCGCGCGGGAAGAGGACGTGCCGCTGCTGTCGATCTCTGTCGGCACGTCGATCGCCGAAGCTGAGCGCGCGCTGATTCTCGCCACGCTCGAGCACTATGAGGGCCAGAAGGAGCGCACCGCCGCCGTCCTCGGCGTGAGCCTGAAGACCCTGTACAACCGTCTGAAGGAATACTCGGTGGACCTTCCGCCATCGAACGGCAACGGCGGATCGCACACTTCGCCGCGGATTGCTCCTCCAGTGTCCTGACCACGACCCGGCCGCGGCTTTCTCGCGGCCGGTCGTCCTCCCAGGAATGAAGCTTGCCGGTGAAGTGCACTGGCGCCGTTGAGCGCCATGTCATCTGCCGTTTCTGCGGTGGATCCCGACACGTTTCCACGTTTAAGCATGGGAGGAGTCATGAAATCGATGTATCAACGATCAGTTCTTGCCACATTGCTGTCCGGCGCGGCCGTGCTCGCGTTCGCGGGGTGTTCCCCGGGCGAACGTCAGCAGGTCAGCGACGACACGAGCCGCGCGGCACAGACCGCACGCAATGAGACGTCGCAGGCGGTCAAGAACACCGGTAAGGCCGTCGACGACGCGTCCGTTACAGCCAAGGTCAAGTCCACGCTGCTGGCAGATAACCAGGTCAGCGGCATGAAGATCGACGTCGACACCAGCAATGGCGTCGTGACGCTGAATGGCAGTGTCAGCACGGCGGCCGAGCGGGCGCGCGCCGAGCAGCTGGCTCGCGACATCGAAGGCGTGCGCTCGGTCAGAAACTATCTGTCTGCGCCCTGAGGCCTGGATGGAAAAGGAAAACCCGATGAAACAGAAGAGTGATCGCAAGCCGGGAGAAACCCCGGACAAGGTGCAGGGCGAGGGCAACTACGAGGCGGCGCGTCGCTACAACGAAGCGGCGCGCGAACACGCCAGGTCGGCCGACGTCGAGAGCGAAGCGCGCGATGCGCAACCGACGGACGAGCGCGAGGCGCGCGAGTTGCAGGACGCGGAAGATGCCGGGCGTGCCCGCGCGCTGGAGGAGGATTCCCTGCTCGACGATCCGGAGGGGATCGAACACGACCCTGGGAAAGGGCGCTGATAGCTGATGGAGCGACCGGGCGATCATTGATCGTCGCCCGGTCGACTCGTTCCAGTCGCGCAGACGCCGCTTCAGGTCGGGCGAGATTCGGGCGGACCGGTCGGCCCGTAGACAAGAGCCTCGAGTTCGTCCGCGCCACCCACAAGCTGACCGTTCAGGAACACCAGCGGTACCGTCGTGCGTCCGGACAGCGCTCCCAGCACGCGGCCGCGGACATCCGCATCCAGCGGAATCTCCACATAGGGAAATCCGGCTTGCTCGAGCAACTCGCGGGCACGTGCGCAGTGCTGGCAGCCCTCGCGGGAAAACATCACCACCTGATCCGGCGGCAGCGCTTCGGGATCGATCGCACCCAGCATCGTGTCAGCGTCTGACACCGTGTACGGGTCGCCGTCCTCCTCGGGTTCGACAAAACAGCGTTCGATTCGACCGTCGTTCACGAGCATCGAATAGCGCTGCGAGCGCCGGCCGAAGCCGACGTCGCTACGGTCCACCAGCAGGCCGAGCGCGGCCGAGAACTCGCCGTTGCCATCGGCAAGCATCGTGACGTACTGCGCTCCTTCTTCCCTGGCCCACGCTTCCATCACGTAGCTGTCGTTAACCGACGCACAGATCACCTCGTCTATGCCTCTTGAAAGGAACACCGGCGCAAGCTCTTCATACCGTGGCAGATGCTGGCTCGAGCAGGTCGGTGTGAACGCGCCCGGCAGGCCGAACACGATGACACGGCGCCCGGAAAAGAGTTGATCGCTTTCGACGTCCTGCCAGTGCCCGTCGCGCAGAACCCGCACCCGCAGTGCGGGCAGGGTATCGCCTTCGGCGACTCGATGAGCATCCTGCATCTTGCTCTCCTGGGTCCGGGTGCGGTTGATCGCAGCGCCCGTGACTCCTTGTGGCAGCAACCGTCGATCCCGAGCGCGGACGCGCCCCTCCACCTGCCATCGATTCCTTGCGGCTCGCAGCGGTCACGCCGAAGGTGGCCGTGGTTCCCGGCTGCGCTGCATGCGGCGCAGCGCGTTGGCCAGGCGGATCGCCGCCTGCGCGTCGCCGCGATCGATCAGCATCAGAGCGAGGAGTCGGTACGCCTCTTCCAGCTGCGCATCGAGCGCGATGGCCTGCTCGTACGCGCGGCGCGCGAGGCGCCAGCGGCGCAGGCGCTCGAGCACGATCCCGTAGTGCAGATGCATCTGCGGTGACAGGGGCCACCGTCGCGAGGCGCGGCGAAACAGGGCCGCGGCGCGGCTGATCTGTCCGCGATTGAGCATGGCAACACCGGCGGCAAGCCACTCGTCCTGTCCGCTGACGGGCGAGTCGACCTCCAGGTGGGCCGGAGCTTCGGACGGCGCTGTGACATCGAGCGCCAGAACGCGCTGTCCGGATTCGGCGTCCCAGAGACCGTCGGAATCGCTGACCACCAGTCGTCCGCCCCAGGCGCGGACCTGCCGGTGGCCGGGCGCAAGCTCTGCCAGGCGGGTTGCGCCGGCACGCAGCACGCGCCGTGGCAGCGCGCCGAGCGACTGCAGCGCCATTACGTCGTCGAGTGTCAGCAGCTGGCGCGCGGCGTGGGAGGCTGTGAACTTCACGACGCCGGCACGCAGCAGTAGGCGCGCCGTTGCGGGTGAAAGGCCCGCGAGGCGCGACGCCTGTACCAGCGTGTACGCCACTTTCCTGCCCACCATGTTCAATGCCCCTCGCAGGCCGTCGCGGCCCCAGGCATCACGCGGCCCGACGGAGCGTTTTCTTGGCCGCGGTCTTCTTCGCGGGACGCGCCGGCTTTTCCTTCTCGCTGCCGCGGACCTTGTCGCCGCGGTTCGAGGGCCGCACGACTGCCTTGTCTGGCGCCGGCTTCGTTCCGCCTTTCAGGCTGGCACGCAGCGCTTCCATCAGATCGATGACGCGTGCGCCCTGGGGAGCGGCTGGAGCTTCGGGTGCGGTGACTTCGCGGCCGCTGACCTTCTGCGCGATCAGCGCTTCGATGCGGTCCTCGACATCATTCGTGTACTTGGACGCGTCGAAGCCTTCCGTTGAGGTGATGCTGTCGATCAACTGCGCGGCGAGCTTGAGTTCGCTTTCATTGATCTTCGCCGACGGAATCTCGATCTCTTCAAACCCTCGCACCTCGTCGCTGTACAACAACTGCTGTAGCACAAGCCCATGTTCGGCGACGCGCAGTTGCACGAGATACTGCTTGCCGCGTGCGGCCCACCGGCCGATCGCGGTGCGGCCGGACGCATGCATTGCCTGCCGCAGCAACGCATACGGCTTTGCGCCGCCCTTGTCCGGGGCCAGGTAGTAGGCCCGCTCGTAGTACACCGGGTCCACGGTCTCCTGCGCGACGAATTCGGTGATCTCGATCGCGCCGCTGGAGGCCTCTTCGAGCGCTTCGAGTTCGTCCTTCGTGAAGGTGACGAAGCGGTCCTTCTCGAATTCGTAGGCTTTGACCAGTTCACTGCGCGGAACGTCTTTTTCCTCGGCAATGCAGCGGTACTGCTGACTGACCCGGCTGCCGCACTTGTGAAGGTAGTTAAAGCGGATCCGCCCCTTCGGATCCGTGGCGGCGAACAGGCGAACCGGGATCGTCACGAGTCCGAAGGTGACAGTAAGCGACTGCAGCGAACGTGCTGCCATGTCAAGGAATCAGTGAGTTAATGCAAGGGACCGTGGCCGGCGGCAGAGCGTCGGACTTGTTGGTAGGTGGCACGGGAATTGCTCATACCCCGGCCTGTGGGGTGCACGCATTGATCCCACGTGCGGCGCGTCCCGATAGCCCGGGGCAGCCCCCGGGATCCCGGCAATGCTTGCAGCAAGAACATCTTTGACCCCACCAATACCTAGCCGACCCGCGCAGGCGCGCGCACTGCTGGCCAGACGCGGCTGCGTGCGCCCGGCCGATGGCCGAGTGATCGCAGCGCGGCGGCACCAGGACGGCATACGGTCAACTGCAGTACATAGAACACGGCAACCTCGGGGGATTGGCATCAAGCCGCTCTCGGCAAATGGCATGCCGCCCGCCGCAGGGCGGACCCCTGCGCAATCGCGATTTACCTGCGGCACAATCGGCACGCTGGGAAGGGGCTGTAAGGATTGAAGGAGCTATCCGATGAACGACAGCCCGCATGGCGTGCGGCACCGATTCCTTCGCGATCACCGCGTGAGCGCCGGACAACAGGTGCATCAGCCTTGAAGACCGCGATGCGTCGGAGTCTGGGGCTGGCCGGCGCCTTTGAAGATCTCAACGCGCAGGTCGAGCGCCTCGACGCGCGCGGCCTGCCGCTGCCGGGCCAGTACGCGTTCGCCCTCTCACTGGTGGCGCTGGCGTTGTTCGCACGCGGCCTGCTGGACCCGATCCTGCAGGATCGCCTGCCGTTTCTGCCAGTCTTTGCCGTACTGCTGATACTGATCGTCGCGGTGCGGCCAGGGCCGTTCTTCATGGCTGCGATTGCCGGGGGTCTCGGTACGTCGTTCATGTTCGTCCCGGTTCGCGGCAGCGCCGAACTCGATGCAGTCGGTTGGGCATCGCTCGGCGTCTACCTGTTCACGATCCTATGCGCGACCGTGGCAGCAATCCTCGTGACGCGTGTTCGGAAGCAGGAGCTTGTGGCCCATTCGGCCGCGGCGCAGCAGCGCGAGGCTTTGCGCGTGACACTGGCAAGCATCGGCGACGCCGTGATCACCACCGACGAGGAAGGCAATGTCGAGTTCCTCAACGACGTGGCCGTCGACCTGACTGGCTGGACGCGCGAAGAGGCCAATGGACGACCGCTGACCGAGGTGTTCCGCATCATCAGTGAAGAAACGCGGCAGCCGGTTGAAAACCCGGTGACCAGGGTGATCAAGATTGGCCAGGCGACCGGCCTGGCGAATCACACGCTCCTCATACATCGTGACGGCAGCGAGCGGGCAATCGATGACAGCGCGGCACCGATTCGCGATAGCGCCAGGAGAATCGTCGGCGTGGTGCTGGTGTTCCGCGATGTTGCCGTTCGGCGCGAGACCGAGCGCCGGCTCGTTCGCAGTGAGCACGAACTGGCTGACTTCTTCGAGAATGCCACCCTGCCGATGCACTGGATCGGGCCGGACGGAACCATCCTGCGCGTGAACCGGGCTGAACTGAAGATGCTGGGTTACTCCGCCGAGGAGTACGTCGGGCACAATATTTCCGAGTTCCACGTTGATGCGTCGGAACTCGGTTCGATTTTCCACTGCCTGAACAACGCCGACAGCCTGCACGACTTTCCCGCGCGGATGCGCTGCCGGGACGGCTCGGTGCGCGACGTGCTGATCAGCTCCAGCGTGTATCGCGAGAACGGCCGTTTCAGCCACACGCGCTGCCTGACTCTCGACATTACCGATCGCAAGCGGGCCGAAGAGCACCTGCGCGAAAGCGAGGAGCGCTTTCGCCTGATGGCGGACGCCGCGCCGGTGCTGATCTGGCTGAGCGGGCCGGACAAGAAGCGCACCTGGTTCAACCGCACCTGGCTGGAGTTCGTCGGGCGCACGATGGAGCAGGAACTGGGTTACGGCTGGGTCGAGAGCGTGCATCAGGACGATCGCGACGAGTGCCTCCGGCAATATGACGAGGCCCTCGATTCGCGGCGTCCGCTGGCGATGGAATACCGCCTGCGTAACGCGAAGGGCGGCTATCGTTGGATCCTGGTGAGCGGAGTGCCTCGTTTCACCTCAGAGGGTGCCGAATTCGCCGGTTACATTGGCTCCTGTGTCGACATCGACGATCGCAAGAAGATCGAGGTCGCGCTCGGGCTCAGTGAGTCGCGCTTCCGACGGCTTGCCGATGCCAACCTGATCGGCGTGGGGTTCGGCGACGGACAGGGCAACGTCACCTACGTCAACGACGAAATGCTCCGCATGATGGGCCGGAGTCGCGAGGATTTCGAGGCCGGTCTCTTCAACTGGCGGCAGGCCATCGCGCCCGAATACCTGGAGACGTATCGGCGTACGACCGAGAAGCTGCTGAAGGAAGGAAGTGTCGTTGGCTACGAAAAGGCGTTCATGCACCCCGATGGCGAGCGCACCTATTTCCTCGGTGCGGCCGCTCTCCTCGAGCCGGGCAGCAATGCCCACGTGCGGATCGCGCTCGACCTGACGAAGCTGAAGCGTTCGGAGCACGAGCGCGAGGTGCTGGTCGCCCAACTGCGGCAGGCCGATCAGCGCAAGGACGAGTTCCTCGCCGTGCTCGCCCATGAACTGCGCAACCCGCTGGCACCGATCCGCAATTCGCTGGAAGTCGTCAAACGCTCGCCGGCGGACGGCGATCTTCTCCGCACGACGATCGAGACGATGGAGCGTCAGCTCAACCACATGGTGCGGCTGATCGACGACCTCTTCGACGTCAGCCGGATCACTCATAACCGGCTGGAACTGCGGCGTGCGACCTGTGACCTGAAATTGATCATCGCGCAGGCATTGCAGACGATCCGGCCCCTGGCCGACGCGCGGCACCATACGATCGAGGTCCAGAGTTCGGATGGAGACATCGTCCTGGACGCGGATGCGGTGCGGCTGACGCAGGTGTTCATCAACCTGCTGGATAACGCCTGCAAGTACACCGATCCCGGTGGTCGGGTGCGGCTGGCCGTCGAGCGTGATGGCCAGCAGGTGGTCGTGACGGTCGAGGACAACGGGCTCGGTGTTTCCGCCGAAATGCTGCCTTCGATATTCGACATGTTCACGCGCGCGGATCACTCGCTGGAGCGAGAGCAGGGCGGACTGGGGCTCGGACTGACGCTGGTGAAGCGCATGGTCGAGCTGCACGGAGGCACGGTGAGCGCGTATAGCGCGGGCAAGGGCAAGGGCAGTCGCTTTACGGTGCGGCTGCCAGCGCTTTCGGCCGACTGCGCCGTTATCGTGCACGACCCGGCGCCCGTCACTGCTCCTTCGGGGCCTTATCGCATCCTCGTCGTCGATGACAATCGTGATGCGAGCGAGACGTTGGCGACGCTGCTGCGGCTCATCGGCCACGAGACGATGACCGCGTTCGATGGCAAGGAGGCGATCGCGGCCGCGGCCCAGTTTCGGCCGGACGTGGTGCTGCTCGACATCGGATTGCCGCGGACCAATGGCTATGACGTCGCGCGTCATCTGCGAACGCAGTCCTGGGGTCGCAGCGCGAAGCTGATCGCGCTGACCGGCTGGGGTCAGGATGAGGACCGCAGGAAGTCACAGGAGGCAGGCTTCGATGCGCATATTGTGAAGCCCGTCGACCATGCCTACCTGATCCAGTTGCTTGCGAGCCTGGCGAGCATGCGCCAGCCAGTTCAGGCGAGTGGCGAAGCGTCGTCAAAGAGCGCCCACTAGCCTGCATCCGATTCCCCCGCGAGTCGCTTAACGCCTGCGTGTCCGCCGGCACCGCGGCACGCGGGTTGCTGACATCAATCCCCGTGCGACTGCGCAGAACAACATCCTCTGGGTGGCAGCAGTCGGCCGGGGGCAATGACATCGGCCCTCGAACCCAGCAACAACCGAACTTCAAGGAGTGCTCATGGCCAAGACTATCGTCGGCTCGTTCGACAGTTTCGAGGAGGCCCGCAGAGTGGTAGGGGAGCTGCGGCAGCAAGGCTTCAAGCAGGAAGACATCAGCATCGTGGCCAACAATGCCGCCGGTCGTTACAGCACCGAAGAGGCTAGCGATGCACCGGCCACGATGTCGGATACGGGTGCCGGCGCAGCCAGTGGCGCGGCGGCCGGTGGACTTATCGGCGGCGCCGCCGGTCTGATCGTCGGCCTGATGGGCCTCGCGATTCCCGGTATCGGTCCGATTGTCGCGGCGGGTCCGTTGGCCGCAACGCTTGCGGGCGCGGGCGTCGGCGCGGTGGCCGGTGGACTGATCGGCGGCCTCACGGGCGCTGGTGTGCCGGAAGACGAAGCGCATGTATATGCCGAGGCCGTGCGTCGGGGCGGTGCGCTGGTGACGGTGCGTGCCGACGATGCGCGAGCAGAACAGGCGGCATCCATCATGCGTAACTTCGGCGCCGTCGACATCGAGCGTCGTGCCGAACTCTGGCGCGGTCAGGGCTGGCAACGCTACGACCCGAACTCGGAGCCGCTCAGCCCCGAACAACTCGAGCGTGAGCGCGCCGCCTATGCCGGCTCGCTTGGCGTGACGGGCGGCGCGGGTGTTGCCGCGAGCAGCAAGTCCGCGTCGCGATCGACCTCGGCCGATGACTGGCGCGAGCACAGTGACCAGTTGCGCATGCGCCATAGCGAGGACTACGGCGCGTTCCGCTTCGAGGAGTTCGAACCGCACTACCGGTACGGTTGGGGTCTGGGCAGCGACCAGCGCTACCGCGGTCGCGACTGGTTCGAGATCGAACCGACGATCCGCCGCGACTGGGAGACACGCTATCCCGGCAGCAGTTGGGATCGTATGAAGACCGCGGTCCGCCGCGGCTGGGAACGCACGACTGAGGCGGTCGAGCGCGCGATCCCGGGCGACTCCGATGGCGACGGTCGCTAGTAGAAGAATGCGGCGGGGCGCCATGTCGGCGCTCCGCCAGCTCCGACTTCCGCGGCCAATCTCATGACGAACCAAGAAACCGATTCGCGCAAACCACCCAAGGTCGCAGTCTTCGAGCGGCCGGCGAGTGCGGATAGACCACGCCGCAACTGGCTTCCGTGGGCACTGGCCGTCGCCGTGAGCGCGGCCTGGGGCGTGTACATCTTCTGGCTGCGCTGACGGCGAACGTGCGTTCTTCAGCCGCATGGCATGCGGTTTGCTGATGTAAGCGGTTCCATCCAGGAGGAAACGATGAAGACAGCAGTGCGCGAGAACAATGCGGCGTCTGCCGTAAAGATTCCCCCGGTCGGCAGCCCGCGCCACGAGGACGCTCTGCTCGACCAGGCCCTGCTCGAAACCTTCCCCGCCAGCGATCCGATCTCGCCGGCTGTTGAAGCCCGACTGCAGGCTGCAGAAGCGCCTGAATCGTCTGATCAGGTCACTACGCGGTCTCTGAGCCGTCGGCTGCTGCGTGTTGCGCCGACGTTGATTGCCTTCGGTGCCCTCGCCATCGCTCTGTCCGCTGTCCGAAGCGCGAAATCGGGCCGGCTTCATCTGCGGTAACGGGCGCTCGGCCCGCTGGGCGACGCATGGAAGCCGCCTGGCCGCAGGTAAAGGTCCTGATTGAAGTCGCCGCGGCGATGGCGCTCGGCGGTCTCATCGGCTACGAGCGCGAGATTGCTGATCGGCCCGCTGGGCTGCGGACTCACATGCTGTTGGCGGGCGCCTGCGCGTTGATCGTCGGGCTCGGTGGCGCAATGCTCGAGGCGTTTGGCGGAGCGCATCCGTCACTCGTTTCTGCCGATCCGTTCCGACTTGTCGGTGGTGTGATCGCCGCGCTCGGCTTCATCGGAGCCGGCACGATTTTCCAGCGCGGCGGGAAGAAGATCGAGGGCCTGACCACCGCGACCGCAATGCTGTTCTCCGGCGGCGTGGGTGTGAGCACAGCGCTCGAACAATGGTGGATCGCCCTCGGCGCCACGGTGTTGGCGCTGCTGGTGCTGCGCGGTGCGTGGCTGCTGGACCGCCGCGCCTTCCTAACCGCCGATAAGAAGCAAGAGGGCATCCTGGAGGAGCAGCGCGCAGGTCAGTGAAGGTATGTCGCTTGCCGTCTCTACGTTCTCACTCTCATTCCCGGAGACGTCATGAACAAGCACCAGGTCAAGGGACGGCTGGATCAGGCCAGTGGCCGCATCAAGGAAGAACTGGGCAAGGCTGCCGGCGACGTCAGTACCGAAGCTCGCGGCAAGGCGCAGAAGGCGCGGGGCAAGGTGCAGGCTGCTGCAGGTGACACCGCAGCAAGGTTGAAGAAGGCTGCACGGTAGGACCCCGCGTGCCCTGCGCATCCGCTGGGTGCGCAGGGCCGGGCAGATTACTTCAGCGGCGCCGCCTCGTCGATCTGTTCCACGACCGCCGTGCGCTCTTCGCCTGCATCCACCAGTGCGGCCTGGCAGTCCAGCATTTCCTCGCCAAGCGCGCCCAGCTCGTCTTCCGAGCAGATCTTCTTCACCTTGGGGAACAAGTGCTCTTCCTCTTCCTCGTGGTGATGTCGCGTCTGCTCATCCAGGACCTTGAGCTTCGGCTGCCACGTTTCCGCCGTCGGCTCCAGTACGAGCAGGTCCGCAAGCAGCCGCTTCAGCGCGAGGTGTTCCTCGAGCGACTCCAGCAGGATGTCCTCGGTCCGTCGTGCCCGCACTGCAGGGTAGAACACCTGCTCTTCGGACGCGATGTGCTTGCCGAGATCGTCGGCGATGCGTTCCAGCGCCGCAGCGCGATCTTCGGGGCGATCGACCTTCAGCGCCTGCTCCAAGGCGTGTTCGAGCTGCCGATGCTGTTGAGTCAGGAGTTCGATGGCATCCATGGGTGCGTTCTCTTTCCGATGGTGACGGTGGGGCCGCCCTGCCAATTGGCCTGGCCGACGAAGGTGGCGCTCAGTCAGGCGGCGGGTTGCAAGTCGGCGGAGTGAGGCAATGCGGCGCTGAATCTCGCGGCGGCAAGGGGCCGCTGCGCAACGAGATCGCTGCCATCGCGGCTGACACGCATGCCCAGCGACGTGGCGATCCGGCGCATCGCTTCATTGGAGGAGGCAAAGTGAAGTCGAAACGCGCGTGCACCGGCTCGGGCAGCGGCCTGCAGTGCATGTCGCGACAGTGCATGCCCCAGTCCCTGGCGGCGCGCCGCGGGCAGAATCGACAGGCCGAGTTCCGCGACGTTGCGGCGCATCGGCACGTGCGCCAGGCCGACGATTCGCCCCTGCTCATCGTGGGCCGCGTATAGATGATCGCGGTGGAAATCGATTTCGGACACGTAGTTCGTGATGACGTCACCGGCAGCATGGCCGAAGCGCAGTCGCTGATCATCCTGCGGCAGGGCCCGGAGGTGGGCGAGCACCTCGCCGCGGTCCGCTTCGCGCAGTCGCCTGATGATCGTCGACGTTTCAGAAATTATGGGTTTGCGGGTCATGGCCGCATTCGGCAACCGGCATGCCCGGCGGCCGAGGGCACCCTCTAGACCGGCTTTGCGACCATCAGATAGAAGACGATGACCAGCGCGGTGAACGCCGGGATGCCGAGGGCAATCCAGACGCGCTCGTAACGCCAGTACCGCGCCGGCAGCATCGGTGCACCGGTCATCGCGGTTTCGCGCGCCATGTTGCGCATCTGGATCTGGATCCACACGACCGGCAGCCAGCAGGCGCCCGCGACGAAGTACAGCGCGAACGATGCCCAGATCCACGCCGTCAGCAACGGGATGCCGGCGAGCTTCATCATCATCCAGCCCGAGATTGGCTGGAACACAACGCTCGGCAGCGTGAACAGCCAGTCTGCGAGCACGACGTTGCGCGTGACCACCGAAATCCCCCGCACGTCGCCATTGCGGTTCGCCAGCAACAGGGCAAAGGCGGTACCGATGCCGGTACCGAACAGCAGCGTCGAAGACAGGATGTGGAGCCATTTCCACACGACGTAGTCCATCAGCGCTCCTCGAAACGCAGAAGCATGTAGAGCAGCGCAACAATGGGGATGTTTTTCAGCACGGGACCATACGGATGTGACCAGTACTCGGGCAGGCGCCAGCTGATCAGAACCGTGTAGAAGACGACCACCGCGATCTGGATCACCCACAGCCAGCGGCGACGTGCCACCAGCGTTGCCACTCCCAGGACCAGATTCAGGCCTGCCGCACTGCCGAGTACCAGCGGTGCCAGCTTGCCCGAGATTCCGACGCGTGCCAGTAGCGCATAACTGTCTGCCAACGGATACGCAGCGAGCGAGACGATGCCGGTGGCAATCCACATCACGGCGACCGACAGCCACAGCAGCGGCAGCAGCCAGTTGAGTTGCGCGCGCGCGGCGATGGCGGCGCGCTCGCCGCGGTGGATGAACTGCCACGGAGCGAGCGGCTCGCGACCCAGGATCGTCCGCATCGCCAGCGGGCTGGCGGTGCTGCCGCGTTCCAGCATCGCCAGTGTCTCGCGGTCGAACGGCACGTCGGGCAGTCTGTCGCCCACACGGGCGCCGATGTCGACCAGCGATGGCGGGACCGGCAGGACACGCGCGGGCGGCAAGCCCATCGCCCGCTGCAGGGTCGACAGGTATTCACGCACCGTTGTCGCCGCCGGTCCGACAATGGCGAGCCGACCGACACGCCAGCGCTCGACATCGAGCAGCGCGACTATCACCGCGGCCAGGTCGTCGACATGTACGGGCTGTATGCGTTGCCGACCGCCGCCGGGCAGCGGTATCAGCGGCAGGCTGGCGAGCGTGTCAAAGAGCCTGGCACTGGCGCCGCCGCGGCCGTACACCAGCGACGGCTGCACGATGACCGAAGACAGCGGCAGCGAGGACAGGAATTCGTCCGCGCGCCGCTTGCTCGTGTGATAGCCACTCGCGGCGTCTTCGTCGGCACCGAGCGCGGAAATCTGCACGATGCGGCCCACACCCATTTCAAGAGCCGCCGCAAACAGCGCGCGTGGTGCGCGCAGGTGCAGCGCATCAAAGGTGGCAGCGCCGCGCTCGCGCAGGATGCCGACCGCATTGATGATTGCATCGACCCCTTCGAGTCGCGGCCGCCATGTCGCCGGATCAAAGTCCTGCGTGAAGTCCACCGGTACGGCATCACCCTCCGCGTCGCGACGATGCACACCGGCAATCACTCGATGCCCGGCCGAGCGAAGAGCAGGGGCCAGACGCTGTCCGATGAAGCCGCTCGCTCCCGTAAGAAATACAACCACTCGCGTCCCGGCCTCGTCCGATACGAGGCGTTCCGTGCGCCCCGGTCGCCGTCAGCGGGCACTTTTTATGCCTTGGTTGTTCCTCCACCCCCCTCCCATCGCTGATCATGCCAATCCACTGGAACTCCTGGCGTCGCGCCTACTCGCGCTCAATCCTCTCCGGCTCGGTCGCTGCGGCGCTCTCGGCGATCGCGCTGCTGATCCTCGGTCGCCGGGAGACCGGCTCTGCCGTGGCCCCGGTCAACGCGGTGAGCCACTGGTACTTCGGTGACAAGGCGGCACGGCGCGATCGGCCAAGCCTGAAGTACACGCTGAGTGGGTACCTGACGCACCATGCCGCTTCCGTGTTCTGGGCCACGATCTTCGAGCGCCTGTTCGAGCGTCGCACCTGGCCGACCCGTAAACCGCCATTGAGTCCGGCCGCGGCAATCGCGCTGACGGCGGCGGTCGTCGACTACACGATCACGCCCAAACGTCTGACGCCCGGCTTTGAGAAGCGGCTTCCCGCCACGTCACTGGTCTGGGTCTACGGCGCATTCGCGATCGGCCTTGCCCTGGGACACAGCGGCCGATCGCTGCTGCGCTGACCCTACAGGCATCGGTCTTGCTGACTGGAGAAAGTTGCAGGGTGTTCCTGCGTGGACCTGGAGGACGTACATGCGCAAGGCTGTTGCCGTCACAGCGATCGCGGTGCTCGTACTCGCGGGGTGCCAATCAATGGACGAGTCGCAGAAGGAGACTGCGAAGACCACGGGTATCGGTGCGGCAGCCGGTGCCGCGGTCGGCGCGATTGCGGGCGGCAGCGACAACCGCGGTCGGGGTGCCGCCATCGGCGCCGCGGTCGGCGCACTGGGTGGCTATGCCTGGAGCCAGCGCATGGAAAACCAGCGTCGCCAAGCGGAAGCCGCCACGCAAGGTACCGGCGCGCAAGTCGAAAAGATGGCGGACAACCGCATCCGTGTCGTCGTCCCGGACAACATCTCGTTCGACAGCGGCCGCGCCGATATCAAGCCCGGGTTCCGCTCGATGCTCGACCAGTTCGCGCAGTCGCTGACACAGAACCCGCAGACCACGGTGCAGATCATCGGACACACGGATTCGACCGGTGACGACGCGTTCAACCAGAATCTCTCGCGCGAGCGTGCGCTCGCCGCGCGGGACTATCTTGCGACACGCGGCGTATCGATGAACCGCATCGCGGTGGACGGCCGCGGCGAGCGTGAACCAGTGGCCGCCAACGATTCAGAGGCCGGCCGCGCACGTAACCGTCGCGTCGAGATCTTCCTGCAGGAGAGCGCCGCCTAGTACACCTGGGTCGAGGCACGCGCCTTGCCACTTCCGGGCTTCCCCGATGCCAAGGGCGGCAACAGCTTATGCAAGCGCTCCGTTGGCACGGCACGCACGATTGGGGAGTTACCCATGACCAAGGAACTCACACAACAGCGGGGCCGCGGAAGCCGCATGGCGAAGGCGGCGGAGGTGCGCAGTTCTGCGGACGAGCCGATGACAGATGCACAGCGCTCGTACCTGCAATCGCTATCGGAGGACGCCAAGGTTCCCTTCGACGAAACGCTGACAAGGGAACAGGCCTCGAAGCGCATCGACGAACTGCAGGGCATCACTGGGCGCGGTCTGGCGCAGGAGGACCCGGAGCGCCAGAGGGTCGAAGCGGAAGAAGCCGAGGCGCACGCGGCAGAGGGCGACGGGCGCGGCCGCGAGAATCGCTGAGCGGTGTGCAACCGGACGCCTGCATTGGCGCTGAAGACCTTCAACACGAAGGAGGCACCATGAGCCAGGCAAGGCCCTTGAAACTGTGCGGGCATGGGCCCGGCACAGGAAAGCGGTGAGCGGATCGAAAACGAGAAGTGACACGGCCGACACGGCATGGACTCATGCCGTGGCATATGGCAAAGGAGCTGCAGATGAAGAAGATCTCGGAAGTGATGACATCGGAAGTGCAGGTTGTGCAACCAGATGACACCGTGCAGGACGCCGCGGCCATGATGGCCGAGCAGGACGTCGGCGCGTTGCCGGTCTGCGACGGCTCACGGCTGCAGGGCATGATCACCGATCGTGACATTGCGGTGCGCGCTGTCGCCAATGGGCGCGATTCCGATACCCCGGTGCGAGAGGTGATGTCCGAGGACGTGATCTGGTGCTCCGAGGACGATGACACTCAGGATGTTCTCGGGCGCATGGGCGACAGGCAGATCCGCCGCATACCGGTGGTGGATGCCAATCGCAACCTCGTCGGCATCGTCTCGCTGGGTGATCTGGCGATCGAGGACGAGGAGAACGTCGACGAGGCACTGCGCAGCATTTCGATGCCTGCCTGAGCCGGCTTGCGATAGAAGTCGAAGACGTGCCGGCGCCACCCGGCGACCGGCACGCGAGCACCGTAGCGCCCAAACGGCACGTGCTCGAAGCGCGCAAGCACGCCAACATCCTCGGGCCGTACCCGATTGCGCGGGTAGCGATCGTTCCAACCGAGGAGCAGGTAGCCGCCCGGTCGCATTCGCGCATGGCAGCCGGCGAATGCACGTTCGGCCTGGAGGCGCGTGTTAAGCCCCCAGCCGAGGACGCCATTGCAGACGATCAGGTCGAACGCGCCGCCGGTGTCGTGCCGTGACAGGTTTTCGAGTCGGTCGATGATGTGGCGCTGCGCGCCATAGCCCTGCCGTTGGGGATCCGGGTCCATCGTCCAGTATTCGACCCCGGGGAAGAGCGAGCCGTAGTGCTGCGTGTAGGCAGCGCAGCCGACGAACAGCCCACGACGCAGGCCTGGAAGTCGAGCCAGCGATGGAAGGAGTTCCAGCTCGAGCAGCGCGCGATCCGGCGCGCGTTCCGTATGAGGGATGTTCCGGAGGAACTGCAGCGCTGCCAGCGCTGGGGCAACGGCCCGCAGGAAACCGCGGGCAGGGCGGCTCATGCGCACAAAGTGCTAGAGCAATCGCACCGGCGCGGCGCGCACAATGATCGCCTGCTGGCCGAAGATGCCTTCGAGCCGGTGCCGATACCTTTCCCACCACACCGGGTCTATCTCGTCGCACTGCACCTCGAGCACCGCGATGTCATCGGTCTCCCGACTGGCGCGGCCGAGCCATCGGCCTTCCGCGGGGGAACGTGTGTACGCCGCCATTCCGCCGAAGCGCGTCGTCAGTTCGTTCTTCACGTTGTCAAAGGCGCGCGGATCGATCGGCTGCCCGCCGCGCGTGAATAGCGGCAACAGGATCTGCACCAGGTGAACGCCACCTGCGGCGGGGCGCTGAGCCTCGGCTCGCAGCGTCGGCTCCTGCATCGGCACAAGGTTCCGCGCGACGGGCTCAGGCGTGCGCGGGTACATCGCGCGCTGGCGCAGCAGCGCACCCAGCATCAGAGGGAGGATACCGGCGACAACGAGGAATCCCAGGTTCCACTCGGTCGGATCAGCCACCTCCCGCACGTTGTGCAGTTCCAGCAGATGGTGGTTGACGAAGCCTTCAGTGAGGTTGAAGAGGCCGAGACCGCCGAGCAGGGCGCCAAAGGCACCGGGCGTCGTCGTGTTGGACCGGCCGCTTCGCACCGAGCGCCACAGCAGCAGCAGCCCGAGTGCGGTAACGAGCCACGCCCCGGCGTGGAACAGGCCGTCGGCCAGCACATTGAAACGCAGCCGGTCGGCATCCGTGGGTGGCACCGCATGAGACAGCATGTTGTGCCACTGCAGGATCTCGTGGAACACGATGCCGTCGATGAGGCCGCCGAGGCCGATGCCGATCAACAGCCAGGGCGTGAGCGGCGCATAACGCGCGGCCGGCCGATCCTCCGTGCGGAAGTAGGCCGGGCGAGTGCTGGAAATTTCGGTCATCCTGGTCTGAAACGTGTCTCGAACCGCTTTTTCGCAGCAATGGCCGTGCCGTACAGGTGGCGATGCCGCCCGTATCCACCGAGGCGCCGGGGGAAACACGCCAACGCCTTTACCTGCCAGGAAGGAAGCGCAGGGCATACACGTTGATTGACGCCGGCATACGGCCACTGCTAGCTTGCGCGGCCTGCGACGGGACGAAGGAACCATGCGATGCCGCTTGCCGACTTCACCATGAGCTCACTGCGGGTTGGCCCGCTGGAGCGTGGCGATGCACGCGTTTGACTTCCACGGTAAACGCGTCGTCGTCACCGGGGGCAGCCGCGGCATCGGGCGCGCCATTGCACTCGCCTTTGCGGCTGCGGGGGCGGATGTGTCGATCTGCGCGCGGGGAAGCGCCGCGCTTGAAATCACACGCGCCGAGATCGCCGGCCTCGGCCGCAACGCGCACGCCGCCGTCTGCGACCTAACTGACGGCGCTGCCGTCACGCATTACGTGGGTGAGGCCGATGCGGCGCTGGGCGGAGTGGACGTCCTTGTCAACAACGCTTCGGGCTTCGGCATGGGCGATGACGATCAGGGCTGGGCGGCGGGGCTGGCTGTCGACGTGATGGCCATGGTGCGCGCCTCACGTGCCGCCAGTCCGATGCTGGAGGCGGCCCCCGGCAGTTCGATCATCAACATCGCGTCGATTTCCGGCTATCGCCCGTCCGTGCGCGCGCCCGCCTACGCGGCCGTCAAGGCGGCAATGATCCATTACACGACAAGCCAAGCGGCGGCGTTGGCGCGCAAGGCAGTCCGCGTGAACTGCATCGCCCCGGGCTCGATCGAATTTCCCGGCGGACACTGGGAGGAGCGTCGGCTCGCGGGTGATCCGCTGTACAGCCGGATCCTCGCGGGCATTCCCTTTGGCCGCCTCGGCACGCCTGAGGAAGTGGCCGACGTGGCGCTTTTCCTGGCTTCGCCCTACGCGCGCTGGGTCACGGGACAGACGATCGCCGTCGATGGGGGCCAGCTGCTGGGAGCGTGACCACCCGCGCAGGTCTCGCCCTGCCGACGCATCCGGTCAGACGACGACGCTGGCGGTGGCGAATACCAGGCTGCTGCAGGCGATCACCAGCGCAAATGCGCGCCAGCCGTGTTCCGCAAAGTTGGCACCACACTCATTGAGCAGGAATCCCGAGAAAGCGCCGACGATCAGCGCGAGAGATCCTTCACTCGACCATGCCGTACGCGTCAACGCGTCGCTGATCTCCACGACCACCACCATCAACATCAGGAAGCCAAGCATGCGCAGCAATCCCGACAGCGACGGGGCTGTCAGGGCAACTCCAAGGACCTTGAACGTGGGTTCGGTGCGCATCGCAGGACACGGCTTGAGTGCAGAGACGGCGGATTATCGGCGGCCGCTCGCAAAACATTCGCCGAAATTCGCCCAGCTCCGAGTAGGAATTACCTGCATCGGCGCTGCGACCCTGCGCTGAATCAAGGAAAGCGCGCGGGAGCCCGCTGGGCTCGCTGGCCGTCACCGTTGCGTAGACCCTCAATGTCGTCAGGGGTATGACTGATACACCGTGGCCTTGCCATCGCGCGTCACCAGGATGACGGCGTACGGTTCGCTCTTGTTGCCGTAGGCCGGGCCGTCCATACCCGGTGAACCAATTGGCATGGCGGGGACCGAGATGCCGATCGCATCGGGACGTTCCGCCAGCAGCCGGCGGATCTCCCGCACCGGAACGTGGCCCTCGACGACATAGCCGTCGATGATGCCGGTGTGGCAGGACCCGTACTTCGAAGGCAGGCCGGCCCGCGCGCGCGCCTGCGAATTTCCGGTTTCATGGCTCTTCACCGCGAAGCCGTTCTTCTCCAGGTAGGCGATCCAGTCCTTGCAGCAGCCGCATGACGCGGAACGCCATACCTCCATCGTCAGTGGGTTCGCCCGCGCGGGTGACCAGGGGACGAGGGGGCTCAGCGCCAGGAGGGCGCTGACGCGGCGTCGATTCACGTTCATTTGGCCACCACCTTGATCCTGCCCATCATGCCGGCTGAATAATGCCCCGCGATCAGGCAGGCGAAGTCGAACTCGCCCGGTCGATTGAAGTTCCAGATCACTTCGCCGGTTTTGCCGGGCGCGACGTGAGCCATGTACGGTTCGTCGTGTTCCATGCCCGGAAATTTCATCATCAGGGCCGCGTGCTCGTCGAGTTCCTTCCGGGTGCCGATGACGAACTCGTGCATCAACTTGCCGTGGTTCCGCAGAACGAATCGCACGGTCTCACCCTGGCGGACCTCGAGACGATCGGGCGTGAAGCGCATGTCATCGCCCATCTTGAATTCGACGGTGCGCTTGACCGCCTTTGCGTCGCCGGCAACGCCCCACGCCTTCTGGTCCTGCACGGCCAACCCGCCGCCCGGCTTATGGGTCATCTCGCCATGAGCCCACGCCGTCCCGGACAGCAACAGCACGGTCAGCGCCGCGGCCAGCCAAGTCACAACTCGCACTTCGATCTCCTCTTCAACGATTCACTGTCGGGCGCCGGGGTGGGGCGCGATCCACGGATTTATGCCGCTGCTGGCGAGCCGCGATCGTAATGGCACGGCATGTTGAGCCGGGCTCCATGGAAACCCCGAGGCGGAGCCTCGGAGCGGGCGATTCAGAGGGTCGCGATAGACTTCTTTGCAGGCAGACCCTTGCGAGGGCGACCCAATAATCCCGAGGACCCACCTATGGCAAAGCTCAAGCTGACCTATTTCGACTTCGACGGCGGACGCGGCGAGCCTGCGCGTCTGGCGCTTCACATCGGTGGCATCGCGTTCGAAGATCACCGCATCGCGGGCAAGGAATGGCCGGCTTTCCGCGACAAGACGCCGTTCCTTGCGATCCCCACGCTGGAAGTGGACGGCCGGGTGGTTTCGCAGTCCAACAGCATCAATCGCTACGTCGGCAAGCTGACCGACCTGTATCCAAAGGACGACTTGCAGGCATTCCTGTGCGACGAGGTGATGGAGGCGGCTGAGGACATCAGCACCCGGATCGCGCAGACCATCGGCTTGCCCGAGGACGCCAAGAAAAAGGCGCGCGAGGAGCTTGCGGCGGGTCATATCACGCGCTACCTGGAGCAGTTCCAGGCGAGACTAAAAGCAGCCGGCGGAGAGTATTTCGCTGACCGGCGCCTTACGGTGGCGGATCTGAAAGTCCTCATGTTGATTCGCTGGCTGCGGTCCGGTGTGCTGGACTACATACCGAAAGACCTCGTGGACACCGTCGCGCCGCAGTTGGTGAAACACTTCGAGCGCGTGTCCAGCCATCCGAAGATCGCGGAGTACTACCAGCGCCGCAAGGCGGCCTGATCGCACTTCGGCGAACGTCAGTCCGTATTTCAAAGAGCCGCGGACTCGCCTTGAACAGCAACTCCGAGCGAAGTCCACTTAGGGACGGGGTCGAATGGCGCCTGCTCTCGGCCCCGTCGAATGCGTCCGCTTCGCGCCAGGCACGGCGACACGGGCGACGGAGTAGCCGGACTTCTTCGCTGTGCGCCTGTGCCGCTGGGCGGTGATTCTGTGGTGCCGCGCCTTAGCCATGATTGACAGTTGGCGCCGGACGGTCTCGCCTCAGCCGCCGGCAGCGCCGAAGTCCTTGCGCTCTAGCAGGCGCGACACGGCGTAGCCGATTACTAATCCCCAGAACGGCGCCCCGACGTTGAAGATCGGCACGTCGGCCACCGTGACGAGGAAGGTGACGAGCGCGCCGAGCGTGAAGTGCTCGCGGAAAGACACAGTGAACGCCGTCTGGAGCACGCGCAGCATGGCGAGGCCGGCGAGCGCGCCGATGAACGCGGGCGGAGTGGCTAGCATCAGGCGGGTGAACACCGGCGCGAACAGCCCGAACGCCAGCGCGAACACGCCGACGGCGAGGCCCGCGGTGTAGTGCCGGTGCCGCTCGCCCGAACCCGAGATGATTGCGTTGACGGGGCCGGTAAGGCAGGTCGAGACCGTGCCGACCAGCGCGGTAAGCATCGAGCCTGCGCCGCAGGCCACCGTGATCGCGTTGATCGGCGGCTTGTGCTCGGCGGCGTTGAGCACCGCGATCCCTTGGCCGTTCTGCACCACGAGCACGGTGATCGCGAGCGGGATGACGAGCTCCACCATCGCACGCCACGAGAACACGGGCGCGTACAGGCTGGGATGGGCGATCGCGTGCGGCGCCCAGCCGTGCGGATGGAACTTGCCGAGGAGGGCGATCGCCGCTGCGCCGACGAAGAGCGCGCCGATCAGCGGCGGCAGCCGGCGCGACCATCTGACCGAGGTGCCGAGCGCGAGGAAGGCGACGATCATTGGCGCGGCGATCCAGAGGTCGTCGCGCACCGCGTACACCAGGCCCAGGCCGAAGCGCAGGAACACGCCCGCCACCATCCCCATCACGATCGGCATCGGCACGGCCTGCATCGCGCGCCGCACCCAGCCCGAGAGGCCCAGCACCAGCATGAGCAGTCCGGTGGCAAGGAAGGCGCCGATGACCTCGGGCCAGCTGAGATGGCCGAGCGCCTGGCCGACCAGCACCGTCCCCGGGATCGTCCAGAAAAAGACGAGCGGTTGCCGGTACAGCGTGCAAAAGAGCAGCGTGATCAAGCCATTGAGGAAGAACGAGCCAAAGATCCACGACGACAGGTCGGATTCGCTCAGCCCGCCGCGCGCGCCGACGGCGAGGATGATCGCAACCGGGCCCGAGGCGGCGAAGATGAAGCCGATCACCGCGTTTGCGAGGTAGAGCCCGCCGGAATCGGCGACCATCTGACGCAGTCCGGGCAGCGGCCTGTGGGCGGACTCCATGGGCATGGTGGGCTCTTGCGCACAGCGCGCCGGCCGATTGTGCCGGAACTGCAATTCGAAGGGTCCGCAGTGTGCAACGGCGGTGAGCAACGGCGCTCAGGCCGGGTGGCGCGGCATAGCCTCTGATGGGCCTTACCTCTGAAGTGTGTTCCGAAGTTGCTTACTCCGGGCCACCAGCTAGGCCCGACGCCGAGCGCGGCCGGGTGTGGCAACAGGGTCCGCAGCATCGGACGCCAGGTCGTCGAGGATCGGGCAGTCCGGCCGAGAGTCGCCGTGGCAGTTGCCCGCGAGGTGGGACAGGGTATTGCGCATGGCCTGAAGCGCGCGGATCTTCTCGTCGAGCTGCAGCACCTGGCGCTCGACGAGCTTTTTCACTTCGCTGCTGGTGCGACGTCGGTTTTGCCACAACCCGACCAGTGCCGCGATCTCGCGTATCGAGAAGCCGAGATCGCGAGCGCGCCGAATGAACTTCAGAGTGTGGACATCGTTGTCGCGGTAGATGCGGTAGCCGGCGAAGGTGCGACCGGCGGCAGGCAGCAGTCCGATCGACTCGTAGTGCCGGATCATCTTGGCCGACACTCCGGACGTCAGGGCCGCGCGGCCGATGTTCATGAAACCGTCATTGCGCGCTTCTGCCAGCTCGAAGTACTTCGCCTTCATTCCTCGCTCCTGCGGGCGGTAATGGAGGCATTCTGAACCTTCCCACCGCGGGAAGGTAAGGCACGGGCGTGCGGCACGCTCAGTGCCGCACGCCCGGAGGAGTGCCGCGCACCTCACGGCGTGCGCGGGTCGTCCTTCGGGTTGATGTAGTTCACGTCGAAGGGACCGATGCCATTGATCTGCACGACCGATTCCGTTTCGGCAATCGCGTAATGCGTCAGCCCGCTCGGCAGATGCACGAAGCTCGCGGCGGGCAGGGCACGAAACGACGCGCGATCGACCTTGTCGCCGGCGAGGATGCTGAAGCGGCCCGAGATGACCGTGACGAGTTCGTCCTTTGAATGCCGATGAGGCGGCACGACGAATCCGGCCGGAAACTTCAATCGCAGCACGAACGGGCCCTCCTTGGACGGACTTCCGTGCAGCACCGCCGCCTGCGCGCCGGGTGGCAGCGATGGCGGAGCCGGTCCCCAGTTGACGGCGTCGCCGGGCACGATGGTGTGCGACTTCTCGGACGCTTCGATGTGAACGGCCGCGCTCGACAAGGTGATCGTGGCGCCGACGGCGAACGCGATGTGGCGCAGAAGGGGGCGTGAATGACCAGTGTGATTCATGATGAACTCCTGAATGGGTGGTGCGGCGTGAACGTCACGCGCGGGTGATGACGATCTCGAGGTACGCGCTGGGCACGACAACCGAGCCGTCCTGCGCGCGGTTGAAGCGCTCGATCAGCTGGATGACTTCCTTCTCGAGACGCCCCTGCGCGGACGCATCGAGCGCCGCAAAGGCCTTCAGCAGCGGGCCGTAGTACGAGCGGAAGACCTCGATCCAGTGCTCCGGCGAGCGGTAGCGGAAAGCGAAATACCGCTGGGCGGTGGTGATGTCAGCTGGCGTCGCGCTCGAACAGCTCGTTGATGCGCGCACGGGTTCCCCACAGGGCGGGCGACCGCACGCCGGCAGGCGGCGGAACATACTTGGCCGATGGTCTTGAAGAGCTGGCCGATGAAGCCGTCGGGCGTCCAGTTGGCGAGGCCGATCTTGCCGCCGGGCGGCAGACGCGAACCAGTTCGGCAGCGGCCTGGTCCTGGTCCGGCGTGAACATCACGCCGAAGGTCGAGACGCACGACGTCGAAGCTGCGATCCTCGAAAGGCAGGGCCTCGGCATCGGCCTCACGAAAGTCGATGGCCAGGCGCTCGGCCTCGGCACGCTCGCGTGCGCGCTCCAGCAGGGCGGGCACGTAGTCGGTCGATGTCACGTCGCACCAGCGACGCGCGGCGGCCAGGCGGACGTTGCCGTTGCCGGCGGCGACGTCGAGCACCTTCTGGCCCGCACGCAGGTCGAGTGCCTCGCACAGCTCTTCGCCGACGATCTGCAGGGTGGTGCCGACGACGGCGTAGTCGCCGGACGACCAGGCGGCCTGCTGGCGGGCCTTGACCGCAGCGAGGTCGGCCACAACGGGTTGGCGGTCTTGATTAATGGGAACAGCAGCGGTATCCATGCGTTTTCTCCGTTCGATCCTGGGTGGTTCTGTGCCGCCCCGCAGCGTGCGGAGCGGTGGTCGGAACGCCTGGCGTGATGCCGGTGGCGTTGCAGCGAACCGTAGCGACCCGGCGTGGGAGCGGGCGTGGGTGCAGGCGTGGAAATGCCCGTGAAGTCCGGCAGTTCGGCAAAGCGCGCTGGCGCAGCGCTCGAGGTGCGACTGCTCGGCCCGCTGTCGATTTGCCGCGATGGCGTCACGGTCGAGTTGCCGCCGTCGCGCAAGGTGCGCGCGCTGATCGCCTATCTTGCCCTGGCGCCGCATGCGGCGCCGCGATCACACCTATGCGAACTGCTGTGGGACACGCCCGACGACCCGCGTGCTGAACTGCGCTGGTGCCTGAGCCGGATGCGCAGCATCCTCGGGCCGGGCCAGCGTCTCGTCAGCCAGGACGACACGGTCCGGCTCGACCTGACCGATTGCCGCGTCGATGCCCTCGAACTCGTGGATGCCGTGCGTGGCGGTTTTGCAGACCTTGCGATCGAGCAGTGTCGCGCGCTGGCGGCGGTCTACAGCGGCGACTTCCTGCAGGGACTGGAGATCGACGGCAGTGCGCAGTTCGCCGCCTGGCTGACCGCGCAACGACACCGTTTTCTCGACTATCGCGTCGAGCTGCTGCAGCAACTCGCGACACGTGCGCCGGACGACGAAGCCCTGCAGCATCTGGAAGCCTGGCGCGAGTTGGCTCCGTTCGACCTCAAAGTGCATCAACTGCTGCTCAGCGGACTCGTGCGGCGCGGCCGCGTGCGCGAAGCCGAAGAGCATCTGCACGCTGCCGTGCGTCTTTTCGAGGACGAGGGGCTCGACAGTGCACCGCTGCACACCGCCTGGCGGGCGGCGCGCAGTGCCTCAGCCCTGCCCGCTGCATCGGCCGCAACGGTCGTCATCGAGGGCACGGCGGATCGTGAACGGCCTGTGGTCGAACCCCGACGCGCCTCGATCGCGGTCATGCCGTTTGAAGACCTCACCTCGCCACCCGGGGGACCGGGAGGTCCGGCTGAAGCGCTGGCTTACGACGTTATCACCCGCCTAGCGAAGCTCCGCAGCCTGTTCGTCATCGCCCAGGGAACCATGTTCGCGCTCAAGGCTCGCGGGGTCGGGTCGGAGGAGGCCGGGCGCCTGTTGGGCGTCGACTACGTCGATCAGCGGCGCCTTGCGACATGATGGCGACCAACTGATCGTCACCGTCGAACTGGTCGAGACCCGCGCCGCCCGAATCGTGTGGGCCGAGGTGCTGAAGCAGCGACAGCACGATGCGCTGCTCGTGCTCGACGAGATCGGCAACCGCATCGTCGCGTCGATCGCCAGCGAGATCGAGGCGCTGGAGCGCAACCGTGCAGTGCTGAAGCCACCGAGTTCCCTGGATGCGTGGGAATCGCATCATCGCGGTCTGTGGCACATGTACCGTTTCAGCCGGCCCGACAACGAGCAGGCGCGGCATTTCTTCGATGCTGCCGTACGGCTCGATCCGACGTTCTCGCGCGCCTATGCGGGACTGTCGTTCACGCACTTCCAAGGCGCCTTCCAGGGGTGGGAGGAGCGCACGGCAGCAGTCAACCGCGCCTTCGAAACCGCCGGACAAAGCCTGATGGCCGACGATCGCGATCCGGCGGCCCACTGGGCCATGGGGCGCGCGCTATGGCTGCGAGGACAGCAGGAGCAAAGTCGTCGGCGAACTGGAACAGGCCGTCGACCTCAGCCCGAATTTCGCGCTCGGCCATTACACCCTCGCGTTCGTGCTGTCCCAGGCGGGTGACGCCGGCGCAGCGATCGACGCGTCGGACATGTCGCGCAGCCTCAGTCCGTACGATCCGCTGCTGTTCGGCATGCTCGGGTCGCGCGCGATGGCGCTGGTGCGGCTTGGCCGGTTCGAGGAGGCTGCGAACTGGGCGGTGCAGGCAGCGGCCCGCCCGAATGCCCATGTTCATATCCGCGCCATCGCCGCATTCAGCCTGGCGCTTGCTGGCTCTCTCGAAGCCGCGCGATCGTATGCAGCGACCATTCGGCAGTCCGACCCGCGCTACAGCGTCGCAGATTTCTTCAGCGCGTTCCGGTTCGATGCCGAAGGCGAAGCGATGTTCCGACGCGGTGCGCGCCGCATCGGGATGGGCTGAGCATTCCGTGGGCCGCATGTGACAAGCGGCGGAGCCGCAACCTGCGACCCGTGGGGCGATAGGGCCTTCTTGGTCGAGTGCGACCGAAGCACGGCGCAGGGCGGCATCGCGCCGAGCCGCCGGGTCTGGCATGGAGGTGTTGCGCCGACAACGCAGCCGGCTTCCTGATCTTCCTCGCGATGCAGAAGTCGGTATGTCTGCTTGCGGCGGGAGAAAGCGCTTCCGGCAAGGCCGAGGCGTCTCCGGCTCGGGCACCGCGACCGACATAGGCGGCCCTTCGTCGCCGCTGCGTCCTTTGATCTTGCGGACAGGACGGCTGCGTGCCATCGTCGCGCTTCCGAAGCGCGTGCACTTGAAGCCCGTCGCCCGGGAATACATAGGCCAGACCACCGACATCAAAGGAAACGCGCGATGAGACGCCTGCTTGCCCTTCTGTTCCTGCCCATTGCATGGGCCGTTTCAGCCCAGCCTTGCCCGGAAAAGAACATCTTGTACTGGCAGGCCTTCCCTCCGGGCGGTGAAACCGACATCTCGGGTCGCCACCAGCAGGTCGTGCTCAAGAAGAAGTGCCCGGCGATCGACATGATCATCCAGTACAAGCCGGGCGCCGGCGGCGGACTGATGTGGGCGCAGATCAACCAGCTACCGGGCGACGGCCTGAACATTGTCGGTATCAACCTGCCGCACATGGTGTTCCAGCCACTCGAGGGGCAGGTGCAATACAAGACCGAAGACATCGTGCCGGTCTACTGGTATCACTACACACCGGATGCGCTGGTGGTCCTCGAGTCGAGCCCGATCAAGACCTTCCAGGACTTCGTCAAGGTTGCCAAGGCCGATCCGGGCAAGCTGAGCCTCGGCGGCTCAGGCCTCAACTCGGCCAACCACGCGGCGAACGAGCGGATGAATGCCGCGTTCGGCGTGAAGACGACCTACATCCCGTTCAAGGGCACGGGCGACATGACGACCTCGGTCCTCGGCGGCCATGTCGACGGCGCGATGACATACACCGCGTTTGCGGTCAACAACAAGGGCAAGGTGCGGGCGCTGGCGGTTGCGATGGACAAGCGTCATCCGCTGCTGCCTGATACGCCGACCTTCAAGGAACTCGGCGTCGACTGGGTGGACGGCGCCTACCGCGGCATTGCCATGCCGAAGTCCTCGACGCCAGAGCAGCGCAAGCGCATGTCCGATCTGTGGGCCGTGCTCAACAATGATCCCGAAATGAAGGAGCTCGCCGCCAAGAGCGGCTTCGAACTGGTCAACGTCGGTGTCGAAGGCATGGACAAGTTCATGGCCGAGAAGGTCCGCGTCTACACCGGAGCGGCCAAGCAGATGGGCCTGGGCAAGTAGGTGACGCTGGCACGACCCGGAGCCCTTGGGCTTCGAACAAGAAGGAACGCCCAGGCGCGAACGGTCCGACACCGGCGGCACAAGAGGCGAATGCGGATCTGTGCAACTGCGCGCTGACGGGAGCCGCTATGCAGCGATTAGCGGCTCCCGGTGTCGGGGAGCTACCGGACGAGCCCAGCCATCCGGGGGCCGCGTCTAGTAGGGTGGCGGTTTGCGCGCACGCTGTTCGCGAGCCGCTTCGGTCCACCATGCCAGGTCATCGGCAAACCGTGGAAAAGTCTTTTGGAGAGCCTCGCCGCCGCTGCCGGTCGGTTTGCCATTGGCATCCAGCGTCTGCGAAATCACTCCGACGGCCAGCGTGCTCGAGATGACGACCATGCCCATTTCGGACAGGATGCTGTGCCAGATCGTACCGGCGCGAACACCTGAGAACCGACCGGCAGAATAGCTGGCGATCGCCGCTGGACGCCAGAACCACTCCTCGAGAAAGTGGTCGGTCAAGTTCTTCAAGCCTGGTTGCGGACCCCAGTTGTATTCGCCTGTCACGAAGACGAATGCATCGGCACGACGTATCTGCTCCGCAAGCGCTTCCATTGCGGCAGGTGCGGTGCCCTTCGGATACTCCTTGTACATCCGATCCAGCATCGGCAGGTCGACAGCCTTGGCATCCACCAACTCAGCTTCGACCCCTCGGGCGCGAAGGTTCGTGACGACGTAGTCCGCCAAGCGAATCCCCATGCGGTCGGCCCGGTAGGAACCGTAGAACACCAACACCTTGTCAACCATGCGGCACTCAGGTTCCCATCAATTGGCCGCACCCGGCCCGTCAGCCAGATGCGCCTTGCAGTCGGATCGGCACGCCGGCGAAACTCTTCACCAGCAACTTCGGCGGTCCTTCCCGCAGCGAACATGTGATTTCAAGGGCGGCATCACTTGCGCCTTTAAGGGCGAAGTCCTTACCGCAGTAAGCAGCAAAGACCAACGTGCCATCCAGGCTGCGAAGAGGGTTCCAGAAATGGCGCGCGAACACCCCGACACCATACGGAGCTTCGGATCGCTCCGGAAGTAAATAGGTCTCAAACACGATGCCGGCCATTGTCACGGCGGTTGGACCCGCCGGAACGTGATCGATCCGCCAAAGCACCTCGCGACCAGCCAGCACAGCACCTCCGACCAGGACGATCACGGCAAGCAACCACTTCGTGAATCGAGGCACGTTTGGCCGCTCCTTGCGCGGAATCCGCATTCAGACTGCTTGGACTCCGATGCCTGAAGACAGGTTCTGACCGAGGCATTTCGCTGTCGGCAATGCGCTGTGCCTCAGGCTGGAAGCACTCCGGCAACCGCTGCACGTATTGCTGCCGAAGATTGTCCTGTACTTCTGAGCCGCCTACTTGGCGAGCTGCACACCGGTCACGCCCGGTTGGCTGCGCAGGGAAGTGAGGCACTGTTCGACACTCGGCACTCGCGCCGTGGGCGCGACGCGGAACTGGAACACGGGCTCGGCCGCTCCTCGGCCAACGAACTCCACGAAACAGCCGGTCACCTCGCTGAGCACCATCGCGCCCTGAGGATTGGGCGAGATCCGCGCGGGCTGCAAGGTCACATTGACCAACTCGGCAGCGCCAGTCGGCCGGGTGGTGCCTCCGGACGCGCAGGCGGTAAGCGCGAGGGCGGCTGCGAGGAAAATCAGGGTGCGGGCAGTTCTCATGGCGACGGTTCCAGTGCGTTGGGCTTGAAGCGATGGAGTGAGAAAGGATTACAGCATCCCGAAATTACCGGAAAGCCTCGCCGCCGTCCTGACCGCGACTGACCGGCGGTAATTGATGCCAGCCGCCGGCTGCACGGTCCCGCTCGTAGGTACGCGCAGCCCTAAGGAAGCACGCGGCCGCCAGCACGCCCGCGACCGGAACCACCGTAAGGGCCGTCTTCAGGCTGGTGGCGTCGGACAGCAGGCCGACGATGAACGGCCCCGGCGCCAGCCCCAGCAGGTTGTTGAAGAGCACCAGCGTGCCCAGGGCCGTCGCTCGCAGTCCGGGGTGCGTGACATTGATGACGACGGCACTGACCACGCCGATGTGCGCCCCGGCAATCAGTGCCCCGAGGGAAAGCGTGGCCAGCTGTGCGAGGCCGGGCGGCAATGCGAAGGCGACCGTCAGCAGCACGAAGGAGGTGAAGGTGTACGCGGCAGCCGCCTCGAGCTTGCGCCGCGGTTTCGACCGGGCAGTCCGGTCAGCAAGCCCCCCGCCGACAATCATGCCCACCGCGGCCACGAGGATGATCAGTGCGGCCTGCAGGCCGGCCTGATCCGCGGGCAGGTCGTACTCACGGGCCAGAAAGCTCGGTATCCAGGCACCCAGGACACCGAGGATCAGCATCTGCAATCCGGCACCGACGTAGGTGTATGCCGCACTGCGCGCCGCGAAGATCTCGCGCAGGGTCGCGGCGAGGCTGAGGCGACGTATGGCACGCGCTGCCGTCGCGTGGCTGTGGTGGTGCGCCGCAGGTGACTGCTCCCGGACGAGAATCGGGAACAGCACCACGAGGACGAGGGAGCCGACGCCGACGCCGATGAAGGCTGCTTGCCAGCCGTAGGCGGCGGCGATGACACCGCCCGCGGCGACGCCGAGCACGGTTCCGAACGCGCCGCCCGCCGAGAAGGCGCCGAGGATCGCCGACAGTCGCGCCAAGGGAAACACACGCGCCAAAATGGCGCCGCCCACGCTGCCGTACGCGGCCTCGCCCAGTCCGAGCGCGGCGCGGGCGAGCAGCATCTGAGTGTGGTTCTGACTGAACCCGCACGCGATCGTTGCCAGGCACCAGAGCCCGGCCATCAACGTGATGCTGCGGACGTGCCCCCAGCGGTCAGCCAGCAGCGAGATCGGCCATGCGGCCACACCGACAATCAGCGGCACTACGCTGACGAGCGCGCCCAACTGGCTGTCGTTCAGCACCCAGTCGCGCTTCAGGGCCGGCAGCACGGCGCTGATCACGTTGCGTGTCATGAAGTCCGACAGCATCAGCGCGAACGTCAGCGCGAACACTGTCCAGGCGTAGCGCGGCCTGAAGCGCAGCGAATCGGAGGGTGGAGCGGCGGCGCGCACGATCTCCGCTCAGCGCGGCGGCAACACCTGACTCGGTGCAGACGGCAGGTCATACGAATCCTGCCTGAGGAAGGTGGCGAGTTCGTCGATGCTGGCGGGCTCGGGATCGCCTCTCGTTCCGCAGTCCGTGGCCCTGCAGCTCAGCGCACACATCAGCAATTCTGCAAGCAAAGGCCCGCTCTTCATGTCGTGGTCATGTCACGCGTGTGGGGACGCGCGAAGCGTACCTCGCGTCGCAGCCTGTCCAAACAACGGCTTGAAGCGTCCTGTCGCGCGCTCCGCAGGAACGCCTGCACGAACCCGGTATCGTCGTCGACTCGTGCGCTCCTTGCACCAGCGCAGCCCAGCTAAACGTCAACCTCGCCCTAGCGCGGGTCAGACCAAGAATGATTGTTCGGGGAGCTTGGATGACAACGTCTATTGACCCGCGCCGGGTGGTCGGTCTGATCGCGGGCCTGCTCGTAGCTGCCAGTGCCCGTGCCCAGACCGCGCCTGCCGCGCCGGCGAAGCCCGCCGACCAAGCGACGGCCGCCGCGACCGTACCGGCACAGCCAAGGATCGGCCTTGCATTGTCGGGAGGTGGCGCCCGCGGCCTGGCGCACGTCGGCGTGCTGAAGGTGCTGGAAGAGATGCGGATCCCGATCAGCTGCGTCACCGGCACCAGCATGGGCGCGATCGTCGGCGGCACGTACGCCTCCGGGCGTTCTGCGGAGGAGATGGAGAAGATCGTCGTTGCAGCTCACTGGGACGTCATCTTCCGTGATGCTCCGCCGCGCAAGGCGATCGCGGTGCGCCGCAAGTATGACGACTACAAGACACTGTTCAAGCCGGAGTTCGGCGTCAAGGATGGCGGCCTGATGCTGCCCAAGGGTGTGATCGCCGGCGTGTCGATCGAAGCTTTCTTCCGGGAGCTCGCCACGCCTGCCTTTGGTATTGGGGACTTCAACAAGCTGCCGATTCCCTTTCACGCCATGGCGACCGACATCGAGACCGGGGATTCCATCGTGCTCGACCACGGCAGCCTCTCGCAGGCCATGCGCGCCAGCATGTCGGTGCCGGGCGCGATCGCGCCGGTGGAGATCGACGGCCGGCTGCTGGTCGATGGCGGCATTGCCAACAACCTGCCGATCAACGAGGCGCGCAGGATGTGCGGCGACGTGATCATCGCGGTCAACATCTCGACGCCGCCGCTGAAGCGCGACGAGCTGACGTCTGCGCTGAACGTGACGGCGCAGCTGATCAATTTTCTCGGCAAGCAGACCGTGGACGAGCAGATCAGGAGCCTCGGCGCAAAGGACGTGCTGATCTCGCCGGACCTCGGCGACATTTCGGCTGGCGCGTTCGATCGTTCGAAGGACGCCATCGCGATCGGCGAAAAGGCCACCCGCGCGATGGCCGACAAGCTGGCGCGCTACAGCGTGCCGCCGGAGCAGTATGCCGCGCTGCGCAGCAAGCAGGTGGCCAAGGCAAAGGCGCTGGGCACTGTGGCCGAGATTCGCGTAGAGGGCCTGAAGCGCACCAACCCCGCGGTGGCGAAGTCCTTGATCGAGAGCAAGCCCGGTGAGCCCCTGACTGAGGACAAACTCGGTGCGGACCTGCGGCGTATCTATGGCACCGGTGATTTCGAGAGCATCAGCTACCGCATCGTGGGTGGCGAAACCGGTCCGCGCGCGATGGTGATCGAGCCCGTCGAGAAATCATGGGGCCCGGATTACCTGCGCTTCGGCCTGGGGCTGGCCAGCGACTTCTCGGGCGACAGCCAGTTCAATGCGCTGGTCCAGTACCGCAAGAGCTGGATGAATCGTCTCGGCGCCGAGTGGACCACGGAGGTCCAGATCGGACAGAACAACCATCTGTTGACCGAGTTCTACCAGCCGTTGAACGAGGCGGGAAAGTGGTTCGTCGCGCCGAGTGCCTACATCGGCCAGCAGACCCGCGGCGTGTTCGAGGGCGAGGACAAGGTCGCCGATTACCTGACCAGCGTCACCCAGGCCGGACTGGATGGCGGCGCGGTGCTGGGGACCTGGGGGCAGCTGCGCACAGGCTATTCGATCTCACGCGTCTATGCCCGAGTGGACACCGGTTCGCCGACGCTGCCGTCGATCCGTGAGACTACGGCAGGGCTGCGCGCAGCGATCTTCATCGACCAGACCGACCATGCCTGGTTCCCGCGCGCAGGATTTGGTCTGGTCGGAAGCGCTTACTCGGCGATGGAATCGCTCGGATCCCAAGTGAGCTATAACCGCATCGAGGCCGTTGGGCGCGCCATCAAGAGCTGGGGGCCGCACACCATCAACGCCTCCGCCGCCGGCGGTTCGTCGCTTGGCTCCGACCTGCCGGCCTACGAGTCGTTCACGCTCGGTGGTCCGATGCGCCTGTCGGCATATCGCATCAATGAGTTTGCCGGGCGCCAGTATGCGTACGGCCGGTTGATGTACTACAACCGCACATTGCCGCTGCCGGATCTGTTGGGCTCGGGCGTCTACGTCGGCGGTGCGGCCGAGGTGGGTCGTATCAGCGATCGTGCCGACGGATTGACATCGCCAGGTACCGTATGGTCGACGTCCGCTTTCTTGGGGGCGGACACTTTCCTCGGACCGGCCTACGTCGGCGTCGGGGTCGGCGCAGGGCGCTGGAGCCTCTACCTGCTGCTCGGTGCGCCGTGATGCGGAATCGGTCGAATGACACTTACCAGGCCCGCCCGGTCGTGAACCGGGCAGCTCCATGACAGAAGCCGAGGTCCTGCATCCGTTACGGCCCTTGCTCAGGAACTGGGTCTGGGAGCATGGCCACATTGGCACGCGCTATCTCGACTGCCGTGACGGCGAGGTCAGGTTCGACGATGGCAAGAAGGCGAGATTTGCGGCCGAGCAGATCGTCTATGTGCCTCTCGACGCGGGCGCCGACGCGACACTCGAGGCGACGGGCCCACCCATCCACGAGGGAGCGCTCGCGCGGTTTCTGCGGGCCGCGCAGCTGGGCAAACCGGAAGAAGCCGGCTCGGTGGCCGACGTACAGCGGGCAGCCCAGGAGTGTGTCGAGATTGGGCTCGTCTGCGCCTATCAGCAGGATGCTCAGCAGGCCTTGGCAGCCTACCGGCTCGAACCGATGTTCGAAGACGAAATCCGCGCAGCCGTCGTCAAGGACATTCGAAAGAAGTATGGTGGCTTGCGCGCACAGCTGGCGCTGTACGACTTCACGGTGTTTTACGGCTTGCCCTCTCCGCTGCTGATCAACGAGGCACCGTTCATCGACTGGCGGGTACGCGCCCGGCCGGTGCAGCCATTCGTGTCGCTGCCCCTCGGGCCTTACTGCCTTCTGGTCGGTACGCCATCCGGGAAGACGAGCCGCGCCGGACCGGTGCTCTGGAAAACCGTCACCGCCATGGGGCCGTTCAAGGATCACAACCGCTACATCGTCGAAAGCGCGCAGCACTGGATAGTGGCGACCTCCGACGACCAGCTCGTCGCGGTTCAGGACCGATTCGCTCCCGGTGGCATCGAGAAACCGGCGGCTTCGCCGTCGTGATCCGCGCCAGGCGTGGGTTTGATCATCGCAGTGGCGCCGCTCGACGACGCGCTGCGAGGCGAACGCCCCCGCCGGAGGGCGCAGCGTAGTTTCTCAGTCCGCATCGGCAGCGGTGAGCGACACCCGCCATCATTAGCGCAGGGCCCGCCGTCGGACTGCTTTACAGCGGTCGTGCACCATCGCGGGGCGGCATTCGCAAATTCTTGTTTTTTCTTCGATTGAGTCGTCGGCTCGGATCTTGCTCTGTCCTTGCATAGCGAGTTCGGATGCGGCACTTGGGCGCTAACGCCCAGTGTCGGCGAAGGGTGAGGGCGTCATGAGTGCAAGCAGCGGAGAAAAGCGCCGACGGAGGCGGGAACGGCGATTCCTTGAGTTACACGAAACGATTTCGATACGTTCCACGATGTTGGCCGTCGCCGCGACCTGTGGGTACTTGCTGCTGCAGGTGACGCGCTCGTTCCTCGGCTAGAACCAGTCCTGCGCTCCAAATGATGTAAGTGGATGTCCCGGTCGGAGCACACCTGGGCTAACGACTGGAGTGTCGGCCCTCCGCAGTCAACCTGCGATCAGTTCAAACCAGCAGGCGATTCAGCTCTGCCGCGTCGACCGGCTTGGTCATGTGCTGGTCAATTCCGGCTTCGACGGCGCGCTCGCGGTCCTCGGGGCGACCGTAGCCGGTGATGGCAATCAGTCGCGGGCTGTCATTCCCGGCTTTCAATCGTTGCGCGACCTGGTAACCGTCCAGTCCCGGCAGACCGATGTCGAGCAATACGATCTCGGGCTTCACGCGTGCCGCTGTCTCGATGCCCTCGATGCCAGTGGCGGCTGCATAGACATCGTGCCCGGCGTTCACGAGCTGCATTCGCAATGCCTCGCGTCCGTCCGCATCATCTTCAATGATCAGGATCCGCTTCGGAGAGCCGTTCGTCCTCGCCAGCGGTGCTGCGGAGGTCGGGGCAGTCCGCGGTGGATCGGCGCGGGGAAGGCTGACGAGGAAAGTGCTGCCCTTCGAGAGTCCTTCGCTCGTTGCGACGATGCGTCCTCCATGTGCCTGCGCCAGGCGGTGCGCCAAAGTCAAGCCCACGCCGAGGCCGCCCTGTGATCGATCAAGGCTCCGCGGCCCCTGCGTGAAGAGATCGAATACGCGCGGCAGCAGTTCCGGTGCGATGCCAATGCCGCTGTCACGAATGCGCAGCACCGCATCGTCACCTCTACTAACCGCCTGCACTTCAATTTGCCCGCCAGGCGGCGTGAACTTGATGGCGTTCATCAAAAGGTTGTCAACGATCTGGCTGAGCCGAGCGGGGTCTGCGTCAACCCACAGTGGCTCGGTCTGGACAACCAGATCAAGCTGGTCCAGTCGACCATTGCCGCGCAGCACGTCCAGGCTTCGCTGCACGAGGGCCGCCAGGTTGACCCTTTCACGGGTCAGCGTGACCTTTCCGCTGGTCACGCGAGCGACATCGAGCAGGTCTTCGATGAGGCGGCTCAGATGCTTGACCTGCCGATTGATGATCTCGACCGCACGCGTCGAAAATCCCTGCTGTGCCTCGATTGCATGGAGAAGCTGCCCGGCGTTGGAAATGGCGGCCAGCGGATTTCGCAGCTCATGGCTGAGCATTGCAATGAACTCGTCCTTCGCTCGATTCGCCGATTCCGCTTCGGCGCGGGCGGTCTGCTCGCGCTCGAGCAGCAGCGAACGCTCCTGCTCGATCGCCTTGCGCTCCCAGACGAGCGCTGCCACCGGCATCGTCAGGGCGGCGATCGTTGCCATGAATGCCTGTAACAGCAGCAGCGACTCATTGTCACTGGCCATCACGAATGGCCCGCTGCCGCTAACCGTGGCCCACATGGCAATGGCCGACAGCAACGCGACCGAAGTTGCCACTTCGCGCTGACCGAACCGGAAAGCCGCCCATATCAGCGGCGGTATGCACAGGAAGGGCAGCGGGTAGTGGCTGAAACCAGGATAACCAAAGACCACGGCGCCGACTGCTGCAACGACGAACAGCAGCAGCGCCCCTTCGAGCGGCCGTGCGCGCAGGGGGCCAAAGTCGGGTGCTCTACCCCAGAGTACGAGCAGGGGCGCGACGATCAACGCCCCGGCCGCATCGCCCAGCCACCACGTCAACCAGATCGGACCGAATGCAGTCCAATCGGCCTGGCCCGTGAACGCCAGAGTCGTTGTGCCGAGCGTTGCGCTGATGCCGGTGCTGATCAGGCCCGCCAGCACGGTGAAGCGCAGGAGGGTCTGCGGTCGGTCGAAGGCTTGGGCGCCCGCCGCATAGCGTTCCACGAGAAACGCGCCGACGACGGCTTCCAGCGTGTTGCCGACGGCGATACCGAGCGAGCTTGCGATCGACCCGGAGGCAACGACATTGACCAGAAACGCGCCGACGAAGACCGCTGGCCAGACGCGGCGTCCGAACAGCAGCGCTGCCGCTAGAGCTATTCCAGTGGGAGGCCAGACTGCAGAGGCGCTGGCGTGAACGAAGGCGAAGTGCAGTCCAAGCCGGCCGGCGACAAAGTAGGCCACGACCACGGCGCCAAGCAGCAGCCCCTGGTGCGAGCGGCCCCACCGAACCCATTGAGCTGCCTCTACCCGGTGCATGACGAAGCCCCGTCAGCCGATCGACCGCGAGCGGGACATTAGCCGCGCACGCCCGTGTCGGCAATGCCCCCGACGCGCGCCGCGATGCGATAGCGACGTGCGGCGGTCCCTTCCCAGGTTCTTTCGAGCCGTCGATCTAAGTTCGCGCGACGGCCGGCCGTTAGTATCGGCGCCATGACCTATCCCCATCTTCTGGCCCCGCTCGACCTCGGCTTCATTACGCTGCCAAACCGCGTGCTGATGGGCAGCATGCACACCGGCCTTGAAGACGGCCGCAAGCACTTCCCCGCGATGGCGGCGTACTTCGCCGAGCGGGCACGCGGCGGTGTCGGGCTGATGGTCACGGGCGGCTTCGCGCCCAACATCGAAGGCTGGGCCAAGCCGTTCGCCGGGACACTGTCCACGTCGGCCGCGGCACGGCGGCACCGGCTGGTCACTGACGCGGTGCATGCCGAAGGCGGCCGAATCGCGCTGCAGATCCTGCACACGGGTCGCTACGGCTACCAACCCTTCTGCGTGGCCCCCTCCCGCATCAAGAGCCCGATTTCGCCGTTCGCGCCGCGCGAGCTGTCGGCACGCGGCATCGAACGGCAGATCCGCGCCTTTGTCCGTTGCGCAATGCTGTCGCGCGATGCCGGCTATGACGGGGTCGAGGTGATGGGCAGCGAGGGCTACTTCATCAACCAGTTCCTCGTCACGCACACCAACCATCGCACGGACGAGTGGGGCGGCGCGTACGAGAACCGGATGCGACTGCCGGTGGAGATCGTCTCACGCGTGCGCGAGGCCGTTGGCCGCGACTTCATCATCATCTACCGCCTGTCGATGCTGGATCTGATTCCCGATGGCAGCAGCTGGCCCGAGGCGGTGACACTGGCCAGGGCGATCACTGCCGCCGGCGCCACGATCATCAACACCGGCATCGGCTGGCACGAGGCACGTGTGCCCACGATCGCCACCAGTGTCCCCCGCGGCGCATTTGCCTGGGTCACGAAGAAGATGCGCGATGAACTGCGCGAGTCGGGAATCACGATCCCGCTGGTCACGAGCAATCGGATCAACACCCCCGAAGTCGGCGAGCAACTGCTGGCGGACGGCTGCGGCGACATCGTGAGCCTCGCGCGTCCGCTGCTGGCCGACCCGGACTTCGTCGCCAAGGCGAAAGCGGGCCGCGGGACGGACATCAACACCTGCATCGCCTGCAACCAGGCGTGCCTCGATCACGCCTTCAGGAACGAGCTCGCAAGCTGCCTGGTCAATCCGCGTGCCGGGCGCGAGACCGAACTCGTGATGACGCCCGCGCCGCAGCGCAAGCGCTATGCAGTGATCGGCGCCGGCCCAGCCGGTCTCGCCGCAGCCACCACGCTGGCGGAGCGCGGCCACGAAGTGCATCTGTTCGAAGCGGCGGCGCAGATCGGCGGCCAGTTCAACATGGCCAGGCGCATTCCGGGCAAGGAGGAATTCAGCGAAACGCTGCGCTACTTCACCCGCCGGCTCGAGGTGACCGGAGTGATCCTGCATTTGAATGCGCGGGCGACGGCGGAGGAACTGGTCGCGCAGAAGTTCGATGGCGTGATCCTCGCCACCGGCGTGAAGGCGCGCGACCCGAAGATCCCGGGGCAGGAGAGCCCGAACGTGCTGAGTTATATCGACGTGCTGCTCCATGGCAAGCCGGTCGGTGAACGCGTCGCAATCGTCGGTGCTGGCGGCATCGGTTTTGACGTGGCCGAGTTCCTGGTTACGCCGCCGGGGCACTCGCCGACGCTGAACCTCAAGGAATGGCTGGCCGAGTGGGGCGTGACCGATCCCGCCGAGGTGCGGGGCGGGGTGGTTCGCCCGCGGCCATCAGCGCCCGCTCGACAGGTGACGCTCCTGCAGCGCAAGGCCGGAAAGCTCGGCAAGGGACTCGGCAAGACCACAGGCTGGATCCACCGCGCGGCATTGCAGATGAAGCAGGTGGAGATGATTGGCGGCGTGAACTACGAACGCATCATGCCCGGCGGACTTTTCGTCACCTACGGCGAAGCGCGCAAGGACGGCCAGCTGATCGAGTGCGACACGGTCGTGCTGTGCGCCGGCCAGGAACCGCTGCGCGAACTCCACGCGCCGTTGCAGGCCGCAGGTGTGGCCGTTCACCTGATCGGCGGCGCGGACGAGGCGAACGAACTCGATGCGAAGCGCGCGATCGACCAGGGCACGCGATTGGCCGCGCGGCTCTAAGGAACGTGCTGCATGCCGTCGGACAGCGACCTCGCGCGATTCGTCGAAGCACAGGACCCGGTGTACGACGAGGTGCGCGCGGAACTGCAAGCGGGACGGAAGACAACACATTGGATGTGGTTCGTCTTTCCCCAACTGCGCGGACTGGGGCACAGCGCGACGGCCCGCTCTTTTGGCATTGACTCGACGGCCGAGGCGGCGGCGTACCTTCAGCACCCGCTGCTCGGCGCCCGCCTGCGCGAGTGCGTCGAACTCGTGCTGGGTGTCACCAGGCGCACCGCCCTCGAGATCTTCGGCGCAACCGACGCGATGAAATTCCGTTCGTCGATGACACTGTTCGCGGCCGTGGCCCCGGGCGAGCCGCTGTTCCAGCGTGCACTGGACCAGTACTTCGACGGAGAACCCGATCCGCTGACGATGGCGCAGCTGCAGCCATCGGGCGGGTAGGGGCAGGGCCAATACGGTCAGGCAACAGCCTCGACCACGCCATCCGCGATGAAGCCGTCGATCTCGGCGTCTTTGTTGCCGTAGCCGCGCAGGAGGCTGCGCGTGTGTTCGCCGAGCAACGGCGGCGGTCGCGTGATCGCGGTCGGGGTTGCCGAGAAGTGCACCGGGCAGCAGATCGCCTTGGTCGGGCCGGGTTGTGGATGCGGCCCGCCGTCGACCGCAACGCCGAAGACGCTGCCTGCTGAGTCGAATTCGGGAACGCTGGATCATCGAATGCTCGGCGCGGCGCATGCGCGTTGAACCTTCACTATGACCAACAATCCAATCGCTGGTCGGTAGCTACACGCGCATCGAACGGAATCTGCCTCCGAGAAGGTGCTCGTGCTGTACCCTGCCGCTCACCGTGGAGCGTCAGGCTTTCCGGAAGCTGCACGTTGAGCGGATTAGATCCGCACCCGATTTCGCATTTTGGGCGGTTGCCAAACACTCACAGCGAGGAGGCGAGAATGAACGAGCTTCGAGAATCAAGTATCGGCGAGTTCAAGGCGCATTTCCGCGGCGACGTGCTCGTGCCGGGCAATGCTGGCTACGACGAGGTGCGCCAGATCTGGAACGCCATGGTTGACCGCCGGCCCGCACTGATCGCCCGCTGCAGTTCACCTGAAGATGTGGTGCAAGCGGTCAAATTCGCACGCAAGCAGGATCTGATCGTCTCTGTCCGGGGAGGCGGGCACAACATCGCGGGCAACGCGGTCTGCGATGGCGGTCTCATGATTGATCTGTCAACGATGAAGCGCGTCAAGGTGGATCCCAGCGCCCGCCAGGCGAGTGTTGAACCCGGTTGCACGCTTGCGGACTTCGACGCTGCTGCGCAGGCTCACGGCCTGGCCACGCCGTTGGGCATCAACTCGACCACGGGCGTGGCTGGCCTGACGCTCGGCGGCGGTTTCGGCTGGCTGAGCCGAAAGTACGGCATGACCGTCGACAACCTGCTCGCCGTGGAGGTCGTCACCGCCGATGGTCGTCAGGTGCGCGCCAGCACCACCGAGAACGACGACCTGTTCTGGGGAGTGCGTGGTGGCGGTGGCAATTTCGGCATCGTCACCAGTTTCGAGTTCCGGCTTCATGCGGTCGGGCCGAATGTGCTGTCCGGGCTGATCGTCTTCCCGTTCAGCGAGGCGAAATCCGTGCTTGAGAAGTTCGCCCGCTTTACCGAGACGATGCCGGACGAACTCAATGTATGGATGGTCACGCGCAAGGCGCCGCCGCTACCCTTCCTTCCCGCGGAAGTCCACGGCAAGGAGATCGTCGCGCTGGCGGTGTGCTATGCGGGCGATCCTGCCCAGGGGGAAACGTTGATCGAGCCGCTGCGTCGGTTCGGCAAGGCGCATGGCGAGCACATTGGAGTACAGCCGTATACCGCCTGGCAGCAGGCCTTCGATCCACTCTTGACGAAGGGCGCACGCAACTATTGGAAGTCGCACAATTTTTCGCGGCTGAGCGACGGCGCGATTGACACCATCATCCAGTACGCCGGCAAGCTGCCCTCACCGCAATGCGAAATCTTCATCGGCACGATCGGCGGCGCGACGACACGCGTGGCGCCCGACGCGATGGCCTATTCGTCCCGAGATGCCAAGTACGTGATGAACGTGCACGGACGCTGGGAGACGGCCGCAGAAGACGATCGATGCGTGGCGTGGGCGCGCGAATTCTTCGCCAAGTCACAGCCCTTCGCCAGCGCCGGGGCTTACATCAACTTCCTCACTCAGGAGGAGGCGGACCGCATCGCATTTGCTTACGGGCCGACCTACAAGCGCCTGGTCGATCTCAAGAAGAAGTATGACCCGACCAACTTCTTCCGAATGAACCAGAACATCAAGCCGCAGTGACCGCGCAACCCCGGTACGCGCACGATGGCGCCATGCGCTGTGGCGAGTGCCGGGGGTCGGCTCTTCCCAGGTGAGAAAGCATTGCCGGCCGTGCCTATGGCAGCGCTTCGATTACGCCGTCAGCGATGAAGCGGTCGATCTCGGCGTCGGAATAGCCGTAGTCGCGCAGCAAGGTGCGCGTGTGCTCGCCCAGCATGGGTGCGGGTCGCGTGATCGCCGTGGGGGTTGCCGAGAAGTGCACGGGACAGCCGATCGCCTTGGTCGGACCGGCCTGCGGATGCACGAGGTCGACCACCATGCCGCGCGCCAGGGTCTGCGGATGCGAGAGCGCCTCGCCGATGCTGTGCACCGGTCCCACCGGCACACCGGCGGCATCGAACGCCTCGATCCACTCGGCCTTACTGCGGGTGCCGAGCACCGCATTCATCTTCTCGACCAGCGCATCAAGGTTGGCCATGCGATCCGAGTTTGTTCGGAAACGCGGATCGTCGCGCCACTCGGGATGGCCGAGCACCTCGGCGATGCGTTCCCAGTTGGCCTGGTTGGCGCCGCCGATGTTGATCCAGCCATCCTTCGCGTGGAACGCCTGGTAGGGCGCGGTCAGGATGTGTGCCGATCCGGTCGGCCCGGGCGAATGCCCGGTCGCAAACTGGATCGCTGCATGCCAGTAGGTCTGCTGCAACGCCGCCTCCATTAGCGACGTCTCGACCACCTGCCCCTGGCCGGTCTTCAGCTTGTGCGCGTAGGCGGCAAGGACGCCGACCACTGCGAGGATGCCGGCATTGATGTCGGCGACGGAATTGCCGGGCTTGACCGGTGCGCCGCCGGGTTCCCCGGTGATCGACATCAGGCCGGCGAAGCCCTGTGCGATCAGGTCGAAACCGCCTTTGTCGCCATAGGGACCGTCCCGCCCATAGCCTGAGACGGCGCAGTAGATCAGGCCGGGGTTCTCCTTGGAAAGGACGTCGTACCCGAGCCCCAGCTTCTCAAGAGTGCCGCGCCGGTAGTTCTCGGTCAGTACATCGGCATCGCGGACCATGCGCAGCAAAATATCGCGGCCCTGCGGGTGCTTGAGGTTCAGCGCGATGCCGCGCTTGTTGCGGTTGAGGATCAGGAAGGGCGCAGAGACGCCGTTGACACGCGGTTCGCGGTAGGTGCGCGAATCGTCGCCCCCCGGCAGCTTTTCGATCTTGATGACGTCGGCGCCCATGTCGGCCAGCATCATCCCGGCGGTCGGTCCGGCCATGATCTGGGCGAGCTCAAGTACACGCATGCCGGCGAGCGGCCCTGAATGCGGCGGTCGATCGGGTGTCGGGTCTTCAGTGTGCATCAGGCGAGCGTCAGCGCCCGACGAACTCGGGCCTGCGCTTTGCAAGGAAGGCCGAGTAGCCGATGCGGAAGTCCTCGGTGTCGAAGCAGTCGAAGCACTCGTCGAGTTCCTGGGCCGTCAGCGGACGCCCTTCAGCAAGACGACGAGCGAACTTCTTGTGCCAACGCGCAACCAGCGGCGCGCCTTCGGCGATGCGCTGCGCGGCCGCCTTCGCTTCCGTTTCGACCTGGTCATCGGCCACGACGCGCGACACGAGTCCCATCTCCTTCGCTTCGGTCGCATCGAAGATCCGCCCTTCGAGCAGGATCTCGAGCGCTACCGCGCGACCGACCAGACGCACCAGCGGCGCCATCTCGGCATAGGCCATCACCAGCCCGAGGTTCTTGATGGGCGCACCGAAGCGGCTCGAGGCGCCGCAGATGCGCAGGTCGGCCAGCGCGGCGATCTCCAGTCCGCCACCGACGCAGACGCCGTGAATCTGCGCGACGATCGGGGCAGGGCAATTCGCGAGCTGCTCGGCGGTGTGGTGCATCACCTTGCCGTATTCGATCGCCTGCGCCTTGTTCGAGCGCTGCGTTGCAAATTCGCTGATGTCGTTGCCGGGAGAGAAGGCCTTCTCACCGGCGCCGCGCAACACGATGCAGCGCACGGAAGTGTCGACGCCGAGTTGCTCGACCGTCTCGCCGAGTTCACCCCACATCGCGCGCGTAAGCGCATTGAGCTTCTCGGGCCGGTTGAGCACGACGGTCGCGATCGGTCCGTCGCGTTCTACGAGGATGGTTTCGCTCATCGATCAGCGGTAGAAGAAGTCGACCAGCCCTAGCGTCACGATGGGTACGTAAGTGACGAGCAAGAGTACGCTCACGAGCACCGCGATGAAGGGGATGTTCGCTCTGGTCACGTCCCACACACTCTCCTTCGCAATCGAACAGGTGAGCAGCAGCACGCTCGCGACGGGCGGTGTCTGCTGACCGATGGCGAGGTTGAGCGTCACGATCACGCCGAAGTGGATGGGATCGATCCCCGCCGCGGTGACCACCGGCATCACGATCGGCACCACCAGGACGATGGCGGCCGCCGAATGCAGGAACATCCCGATGATGAAGAAGAAGACGTTGAGGATCGCCAGAATCGCCCACTTCTCGTTCGTGACGGAGAGCATCGCCGCGGCGATACGCTGCGGGAGCTGCACCTCGGTGAGATAGAGGCCGAGCAGGGCCGAGGCGGCGACCAGCAGCATCACGGTGCCGGTCTGTACCGTCCCGTCAATGATCGCTTCGCGCAGCCGCGCCCAGTTGAGCTCGCGATAGACCAGCCCGCCCACCAGGAGTGCCGCGACGACGGCCAAGGCTGCGCCCTCCGTGGCAGTCACGATGCCGCCGAAGATGCCGCCGAGGATGATGATCGGCAGCGTCAGCGCCCAGAACGCTTCCTTGAAGGCGCGCCAGAGCAAGCCCCACTGGAAGATCTGCTCCACTGGCCAGTTGTTCCTGACTGCATACCAGTAGCACAGGCCCATGAAGCCGCCCGAGGCGAGCAGGCCGGGCACGATGCCGGCGACGAACATCTGCACGACCGACGTGCCTGCCATGACCGCGTACAGGATCATCGGGATCGACGGCGGGATGATGATCGCGAGCGTGGCCGTAGAGGAGGTCACCGCAGCCGTGAAAGGCCCCGGGTAACCGCGCTTCTTCATGGCGGGCATGATGATCGACGCGGTGGCTGCCACGCCCGCGACCGCCGAGCCCGAGATCTCCGCGAAGAACATGTGACTGAGCACGTTCACCTGCGCGAGCGCACCTCGCACCCAGCCGACGAGCGCCTGGCAGAAGTCGATCAGCCGGTGCGAGATCCCCGAGGTGTTCATGATCGCGGCGGCGAGGATGAACAGCGGGATCGCGATCAGCGGAAAGCTGGTCGCGCCCTGGTACAGCGCGATCGGCACGTTGGGCAGGCTCGCGGCACCCTGCGTCGCGAGCATTGCCACGACCGACGCGATGCAAAGCGCCACGGCAATCGGGACGTTGATCAGCACCAGCACGACCACACAGACGAACACGAGGAAGCCGATCATGCAGGCTCCTCCGTGCGCATCACCTCGCCGCGCGCCTCGCGCAACACCTCGGGAAACACCAGCAACTGGCCCACCACGAACAGGATGGCACCGATCGGGACCGCCGACATCGCGTAAGCCACCGAAACCTGCGGCAGCGAAACGAGTCGGTCCTCCGCGAGGATATCGAGGATCGAATAGCCGACCCAGGCGAGCAGCACGAAGAAGGCGAGCGTGCACAACTGCGCCACAACCGCGGCGGCGACCCGCTGGCCGGCCGGTAGCATCCTGACGATCTCGGGCACGCCCATGTGCGCGTGCTTCAGGACCGCCAGGGCAGAGCCGTAGAACGTCACCCAGGCCAGCAGGATGGTGGCGACTTCGTCATACCAGACGAGTGAGTGGCCGGAATAGCGGAAGATCACGCCCGCCGTCACTTCGGCGGCGAGCGCACCCATGAGCACGATGCAGATCCACTCGAGGAAGCGCTCGTATCCCCGGCGGAACGACCGCAAGGTCATCTACTTGCCGAGCGCGATCGCGCGGTCGATGACTTCCTTCGAGCCGGCAACTTCCTTCGCGAACTCTTCGTACACGGGCTTGGACGCAGCGACGAACGCGTCCTTGTTCGGCGTGTTGGCCGCGACCCCGGCCGCCTTGATCTTGCCGAGCAGATCCTCGTCGTCCTTCGCGGCCTTTTCGTACACGAAGGCCTGCGTCTCCTTTGCAGTGTCCTCGAGGATCTTTCTCACGTCAGCGGGCAGGCTGTCCCACTTCTTCGCGCCGACCGTCACGTAGGCCGGCGTGTAGACGTGCCCGGTCAGCGAGATGTACTTCTGCACTTCCTGGAACTTCGCGCTGTAGATCTGCGTGAACGGATTCTCCTGCCCGTCCATCACACCGGTCTGCAGCGCCGTGAACACTTCGGAGAACTTCATCGGCGACGGGTTCGCGCCGTAGGCCTGGAACATCTTGACGCGCCACTTGCCCTCCGGCACGCGCAGCTTGATCCCTTGCAGGTCGGCGGGCGTATTGATCGGGCGCTTGCTGTTGGTGATGTGCCGGTAGCCGTTCTCCCAGACACCGATCACCTTCAGGCCTTTCTTCTCGGCCTCGGGCGCGAGCTTGGTCCAGAACAGATCCTTCTCGATACGGCCCATGTGCGCGCGGTCCTTGACCAGGTAGGGCATCTCGAACACGCCGAAGATGTCCGACTCCGACGACATCACGGTCGATGGCAGTGCGATATCGACGGTGCCGAGCTTCAGTTTCTGCAGCAGCTCCTTGTCGCCGCCGAGCTGGCTCGAACCGAAGACGACGACCTTGGCCTTGTTGCCGAGCTTGGCGTTGGCGCGCTTCGCAAACTCGTCCGCGGACGCGGCGAACAGCGATCCCGGTTCGCCGACATGGCCGAACTTGATTTCGGTCTGCGCCGAAGCGGGCAGGGCCGACACCATGCCACCGGCGAAGACAGCGGCGAGCGCAGAGCAAAGCAGGCTGCGGCGACGTGCAGCGGACGTTGTGGTCGTCATAGGGGTCTCCTTGGTGATGTCCGTATGTTTATCGGCTGGTCCGTTCGGACACTCGGACTGGCCTGTCTGGTTTTGAGGGACGCTATGCCGCACGCTGCATCGGCGCGGCGGGCGCCTCGGCAAGATAGGCCATCGCGGCATCCACGCCGCCCTTACGGTGCGGCACCCCCGCGAGCCCAAGGCCCATCTCGACGCCGGCCAGCGTGCCACACAGCATCAGGTCGTTGAAGTAGCCGAGGTGGCCGATGCGGAAGATCTTTCCCGACATCTTCCCCAGGCCCTGTCCCAGCGACATGTCGAAGCGATCGAGCACGAGCTTGCGGAACGCATCGGCGTTATGGCCCTCGGGCATCAGCACGGCGGTCAGCGCGGAACTGTATTCGGCCGGATTCACGCACAGGATCTCGAGGCCCCAGGCACGCACGGCACGGCGTGTCGCTTCGGCAAAGCGGTCGTGTCGCGCGAAGACGTGCGACAGTCCTTCGGCGAACAGCATTTCCAATGCCTCGTGCAATCCGTAGAGGAGGTTGGTTGCCGGCGTATAGGGAAAGTAGCCGTTGACATTGGCCGCGAGCATTTCCTTCCAGTCCCAATAGGAGCGCGGCAGCCTGGCGTTGGCCGACGCATCCATGCCCTTGCGGCTGATCGCGTTGAACGACAGTCCGGGTGGCAGCATCAGCCCCTTCTGCGAGCCGCCCACGGTGACATCCACTCCCCATTCGTCATGGCGGTAGTCAATCGAGCCGAGCGAAGAGATCGTGTCGACCAGCAGCAGGGCGGGGTGAGCCACTCGGTCGATTGCAGCGCGGATCGGCGCGATCGGCGTGGTCACACCCGTGGAGGTCTCGTTGTGAACCACGCACACGGCCTTGATGGCGTGGCCGCTGTCGGCGCGCAGCCGTTTCTCGATCTCGGCTGGATTGGCGCCCTGGCGCCAGTCACCCGGCATGAAATCGACCACGAGCTGCAGACGTTCTGCGAGTTTCTTCCAGAGGGTTGCGAACTGGCCCGTCTCGGCCATCAGTACGCGGTCCCCTGGCGACAGCGTGTTCACGAGCGCCGCTTCCCACGCGCCGGTGCCGCTGGCCGGATAAATGACGACGTCCTGCTCCGTCTTGAACACGCGCTTCATGCCGGCGAGCACGGCCTTGCCGAGCCTCCCGAACTCGGGGCCGCGGTGATCGATGGTCGGATGGTCTATGGCGCGCAGCACGCGATCCGGCACGTTGGTCGGTCCCGGAATCTGCAGGAAGTGGCGTCCGGACGGGTGGCTGTCGAGTTCAATCATGGCGGCGAGCGCTGGCCGGCGAGCGCAATTTGGTATACAAAACGCATCCTAACCAATCCCCGAAGCATGTCGCAAGCACGATCATCGATCTGCGCGGAAGAAATGGAGGCCGGTCAAGAGTGGAAACTGGACCGGGAAGTCGGGATACGCTGTGCCTTCGCGTTTCCCCTTGACTGATTCTCGGTATACCAACATGGATGCCCCGAAGGATCTGGACTCGCTTCCGCCGGAGTCCGCCAGCCTGTCTGCGGGTTCGTCGACGCTTGCCGGCGCACTGGCGGATCGTTTGCGCGACATGATCATCGAGGGCGAACTGCCGGCTGGGACCCGTCTGAATGAACGCGCCCTGTGCGAACGGCTCGGAGCGTCGCGCACGCCGTTGCGCGAGGCCTTCCGCTTGCTGGCTGCCGAACACCTGGTCGAGCTGCAGCCGAATCGCAGCGCTCAGGTAGTGACGCTGTCGGACGACGACATCCGCGAGAGCTTCGAAGTGATGGGAGCGCTCGAAGCGCTCTCCGGCGAACTGGCTTGCCAACACATCACGCCGGACGAGGTCGCCGAGATCAAGGCGCTGACGTTCGAAATGCTCGCCTGTCATGCGCGACGCGACCTGCCGGCCTACTACCGCCTCAATCGGGCGATTCACGATCGCATCAACCGGGCCGCAGCCAACGGCTTGCTGTCACAGGTCTACACGAAGCTGAACCTGCGCATCCAGAACCTGCGGTTCCGCTCGAACTTCGACCCGCAGAAGTGGGATGCCGCCGCCCGCGAGCACGCGGCTATGGTCGATGCGCTCGAAGCGCGCGACGGCGGGAAGCTGGGCGCGCTCCTGCGCGGCCATCTGCGCGCGAAGGGGCAGGCAGTGCTGGACGGTCGCCGCGCCGAGCAATCGAAGGACGCCGCATGAATGCTCCTCTCGTGCGGCCGCTGACCGTGTACCGGCCGGGCGACAACGAGCTGTCGCGTCGCCTGCAGGCTGCGGTGCAGGGCGACGTGTTATTCGATCGGGCGTCGCGCGGCCGCTATTCGACCGACGCCTCGATCTACCAGGTCGAGCCGATCGGCGTGCTGATCCCGCGTTCACATGAAGACCTGCGTGCCGCGGTCGACATCTGCCGCGAGCTCGGCGCGCCGATGCTGCCGCGTGGCGGCGGCAGCTCGCAATGCGGCCAGACGGTCGGAGCGGCGCTCGTCATCGACGCAAGCAAGCATCTGCGTGAGGTCGTCGCCTTCGACCGCGATGCGATGACCGTCACGGTCGAGCCGGGGATCACGCTCGATGCGCTGAATGCGTGGCTGAAGCCGCACGGCGTCTGGTTCCCGGTCGACGTCAGCACGTCGGCGCAGGCAACGCTCGGCGGCATGGCCGGCAACAACTCGTGCGGTTCGCGTTCGATCGCGTACGGCAACATGGTGCACAACGTGCTGGCGGCCGATGCGCTGCTGGCTGACGGCACGGAAGTGCGACTCGGCGCAGAGGCCCGCATGGGCGACGCGCCGCCGCGGCTGCGCGGTCTGATGGACGGCCTGCGCGCGATTGCGGATCGCGAGCGCGACGAGATCGTGCAGCAGGTGCCCAAGGTGATGCGGCGCGTCGGTGGCTACAACCTCGACGCATTTCATCCGCAGAGCGAACGCCCGTACACGGCCGACGGCGGCGTCAACTACGCGCACCTGCTCGTCGGCAGCGAAGGGACGCTGGCGTGGACGCGCACGCTGACGCTGAAGCTCGCGCCGCTCCCGAAGCACAAGACGCTCGGCGTGGTCAGCTTCCCGACGCTGTACAAGGCGATGGAGCTGACGAAACACATCGTCGCGCTGCGACCAGCGGCGGTCGAACTGGTCGATCGCACAATGATCGAACTTGCGCGCAGCAACCCGGCCTTCCGTCCGATCATCGACGGCGCGCTGGTCGGCGAGCCCGACGCGATCCTGCTGGTGGAGTTCATCGGCGAGGACGCGGAGACGCCGCGGCGCACGCTGGACGACCTGGTCGCGCTGATGGGCGACCTCGGTCTGCCCGGCCAGGTAGTGCGCATGACCGACGCCAATGAACAAAAAGCGCTATGGGAGGTGCGCAAGGCCGGCCTGAACATCATGATGAGCATGAAGGGCGACGGCAAGCCGGTGTCCTTCATCGAGGACTGCGCCGTGCCGCTCGAACACCTGGCTGACTACGTCGACCGGCTGACGCAGGTGTTCGCGAAGCATGGAACACGCGGCACCTGGTACGCGCACGCCTCGGTCGGGACGCTGCACGTCCGGCCCATCCTCGACATGCGTCGCGACGGCGCGGCCAAGATGCGCGCGATCGCAGAGGAAGCGTCCGCGATGGTCCGTGAGTACAAGGGGGCGTACTCCGGCGAACACGGTGATGGACTGGTACGCACCGAGTGGGTCGCCTGGCAGTTCGGCGCGCGGCTGACGCGGGCGTTCGAGGAGGTGAAGGCGCTGTTCGATCCCGACGGCCTGATGAACCCCGGCAAGATCGTGCGCGGCACGAAGATGGACGACGCGCGGCTGTTCCGCTATCCGCCTGGGTATGCGCCGGTGAAGCTCGACACCGCGCTCGACTGGTCGGCCTGGGACGTTCACGCCGATCCGGTGACCGATACCGTGACGGCGCCGGGCACCGGCGGCGACCCGGCCAAGGGCTTCGCCAAGGCCATCGAGATGTGCAACAACAACGGCCACTGCCGCAAGTTCGATGCCGGCACGATGTGCCCGAGCTTCCGCGTGACGCGCGATGAGGAGCACGTCACGCGCGGCCGCGCCAACACGTTGCGGCTTGCGGTCTCGGGCCAGCTCGGCCCGGACTTCGCCAGCGAGGCAGTGCGCGAAGCGCTCGAACTGTGCGTGAGCTGCAAGGGCTGCAGGCGCGACTGCCCGACCGGCGTCGACATGGCGAAGATGAAGATCGAATTCGCGTTCCACTGGCAGAAGAGGCACGGTCTGTCGCTGAAGGACAAGCTGGTGGCGTACATGCCGAAGTGGGCGCCGTGGGCCGCCCGTTTCCCGTTCATTGCCAACCTGCGCGATGCTCTGCCCGGCGCGGCGCGCCTGTCGCAGCGCATTGCCGGCCTCTCTGCGAAGCGCACACTGCCGCAGTGGCGCAACGACACCTTCCTGTCGAGCCGCGCTGCGCTGGCCGCGAATGCCGACCGGCCGGAAGTCGTGCTGCTGGTCGACACCTTCAACAACTACCACGAGCCGGAGAATGCTCACGCTGCTTTGCGTGTGCTGCAGGCGGCGGGCTATCGCGTCGCGGTGGCGCGTGCTGGTGCGAACGACGCCGAGCGCAGCCGGCCGTTGTGCTGCGGCCGGACCTATCTCGGCGCCGGGTTGGTCGACGAAGCGAAACGTGAGGCACGGCGCATGGTCGAGGCCCTCTCGCCCCATGTGGCGGCCGGCGCCACCGTCGTCGGGCTGGAACCGTCATGTCTGCTGGCGCTCCGTGACGAGTTCCTGGTGATGGGGCTCGGCGACGCGGCGCAGCGCCTGTCCACGCGCGCGCTGATGATCGAGGAGTTCCTGGCGCGCGAACAGCGGGAAGGGCGGCTGAAGCTTTCGTTGAAGGCCCTCCCTCAGAAACGCGCGCTGGTGCACGGGCACTGCCACCAGAAGGCGTTCGACGTGCTGAACCCCGCGGTCGCCGTGCTGAAGCTGATCCCCGGACTGCAGGTCGAGGTCATCGAATCGAGCTGCTGCGGCATGGCCGGCAGCTTCGGCTACGAGGCGGCCCACTACGACGTGTCGATGAAGATGGCGGAGCTGACACTGCTGCCGGCTGTAAGGGCCGCGGGCGACGACACCGTCATCGTGGCCGACGGCACGAGCTGTCGCCACCAGATTGCCGACGGCACGCGCGCAGGCCGTCCGCGCGAGGCCTTGCACGTCGTGCGCGTGCTCGCCAGTGCCCTTGATCCGGCCGCCCAGGAGATACGCGGCAGCGCTGCGAGCTAGGCCGAGCCTATGCCGGCGTCTTCCAGGATCGCCCGCGCACGATCGATGACTGGACGATCGACCAGCTTGCCGTCGAGGCGCAGCGCGTTGTTCCCGGCCTCCGCTGCGGCGTCGACGACGCGCCTGGCCCACTCGATCTCGGCGGTGGTGGGACGAAAGCCCTCGTTGACCGCGGCCACCTGGCGCGGGTGGACACACAGCTTGCCGCCGAATCCCAGTCGCCGCGCATAAGACACGTCGCGTCTCAGTGCGTCCGGGTCGTCGAGCGCCATCGTCACGCCGTCCACCGGAGACAACAGCCCGGCGACTCGGGAGACCAGCACCAGCTGCGAGCGTGCGGCGAGCAGTTCCTCCCGCTCGCCGTCGATGCCGAGATCCAACTGGAAGTCGACGGAACCGAAGGCCAGCCGCACGACGCCGGGCGTTGAAGCGAGCGCCATCGCGTGCCACAGTCCGCGCGCGCTTTCGATCAGCGGAATGACGGGCAGGGCAGGCGAGGCCATGCGCTGGATCGCGACGATCGCTTCGGTGATCTCGGCCTTGGCGAGCATCACGCCTTGCACGCCGGGAAGACGTAGCAGCGGCAGGTCTTCGGCGAACCACTCGGAGTCGCTGCCGTTGATTCGAAGGTAGGCGGACCGGTTCTCGAGCCATTCCGCCGCCGCCTGCCGGGCGGCGTGCTTGAGCGGCGGGGCAACGGCGTCTTCGAGGTCGATCAGCACGAGGTCGGCACCGGCGCGGCTGGCCGCGTCAAAGCGCTCCGGCCGGTTTCCGGGAACGAAAAGGTAGGACCGGGCAGTCAAGCGCTCAACCTCATGACTTCGAGGATCGCATGAGCGGACGCGCGCCGTCGAGCCGGCAGATCGCCGGCGCGCCCTGCGCCGTCACCTTCCCTTGAAAACCGAGGTTCAGCTCGGCCAGAACGCGAGCAACAGACCGGCCCAGATACCGCCGCCGACGACGACGGCTCGGAGTACTCCTCCCGCCTCGTGCAGGCTGGATGGTTCGTCGCCCAGCTCGATCGCAGCAAGCCGGGGATCCATCGACTGTGCGTCGACGACTGTTCCGCCCCCTAAGGTTCCCATGTCTCCCCCGTCGCGGAACGCGTCCGCTGCACGGCGATTTTGTGAGGCATGGCGTCCAGGCGCTGGTGCCGTGCGAACCAGGCGACCTTGGTAAAAGAGAGGCGATTTTCCCGGTTCTGCGATCCCGTTTACAGACGAAGGTCAAATCCGGTGCTTGGCCTTGTGGCCGACGACGCTCGTACGCCTCACGCAAACACGGGTGTGATAGCGAGGATCGGGTGAGCGCGCGGGTCGTCCGCCACGCGTGGCAAAGGGCAACGGCCGGATCAGAGGACGATCCTCGGCCGATGCCTGACCGGCACCGATCTTGCCCCCTTGAGCCGGTTACCGACCGGGAGTCCAAGCATGGCGATCAAGGGAAAAAGCGGCACGGGCAAGCGTTCAGCGAGGAAGTCCAGCGAGTCTGCAAAGACCGGCGGTTCTCCAGCGGCGCGCGGCAGCACCAGCGCGAAGGGCACGGTCTCGGGCCCCTCGACCAAGGGTCGGCTCTCGCCACGTCGGGGCCTGATCGAACGCACAGCGACCGCATTCGGCGGGGGTACGAGCAGTGAAAGGGAGACGGTGCGGCGCGTCGCGGTGACCGAGCGCTTGCAGGCTAAAGCCGACGCCACCGAAGCGATCGCGAGGGCCATGCCCGTCAACGAGACCAAGCCCACCGAATACGCGCTCGACGACGAGTTGCTCACTCCGGAAGGCGAACACCGGGTGCCCAAGAACGCCGACGTAGGCGCAAGCACGATCAGCGAAAGTAACGAAAACAACAAGAACGGCACCGGCGCCGGTAAGGGGACCAACCCGAACATCGGGCCGCTGACGAAGCACCGTGTCGATTCGGGCGGACGGGCGCTGACGACGAATCAGGGCGTGCCAATCGCCGACAACCAGAACTCGCTGCGCATGGGAACGCGCGGACCGACATTGATCGAGGACTTCATCCTGCGGGAGAAGATCACTCACTTCGATCACGAGCGGATCCCGGAACGTGTCGTCCATGCTCGCGGCTCGGGCGCACACGGTGTCTTCGAGTGCACGGAAGCGCTGACCGACATCACGCGCGCCGTGCCATTCGCGGCCGTCGGCAAGCGCACCCCGGTGTTCGTGCGCTTCTCTACCGTGGCCGGCGAACGCGGCAGTGCCGACACGGTGCGCGACGTGCGCGGATTTGCCGTCAAGTTCTACACGGAGGAGGGCAACTGGGACCTGGTCGGCAACAACATCCCGGTGTTCTTCATCCAGGATGCGATGAAGTTCCCCGATCTCGTGCACTCGGTGAAGCCAGAACCGCATCACCAGATGCCTCAGGCGTCCAGCGCCCATGACACGTTCTGGGACTTCGTGTCGCTGACGCCGGAGTCGACGCACATGCTGATGTGGCAGATGAGCGACCGCGCGATCCCGCGCAGCTACCGGATGATGCAGGGCTTCGGCGTCCACACGTTCCGATTCGTCGATGCGGAGGGCCGTGCCACCCTCGTCAAGTTTCACTGGACGCCCCGGCTCGGCACGCACTCCCTGGTCTGGGACGAAGCCAGCAAGCTGATCGGCGCCGATCCGGACTTCCACCGCCGCGACCTGTGGGAAGCGATTGAAGGCGGCGAATTCCCCGAGTGGGAACTGCAGGTGCAGCTGTTTACCGAAGAGGATGCTGAACAATGGAGCTTCGACGTCCTCGATCCGACGAAAATCGTGCCCGAGGAACTGGTGCCGCTGCGCACCGTGGGCCGCCTCGTACTCAACCGCAATCCGGACAATTTTTTTGCCGAAACCGAACAGATCGCGTTCTGCACCCAGCACGTCATTCCTGGCATCGACTTCACCAACGATCCATTGCTGCAGGGTCGGAACTTTTCCTATCACGACACGCAGCTGACCCGACTCGGCGGTTCGAACTTCGCGCAGATTCCGATCAACATGCCGGTTGCGGAAGTCCACAACAACCAGCGCGACGGGTTTCATCAGCATCAGATTCACCGCGGGCGCGCCAGCTACGAACCGAATTCCCTCGCTGGCGGTTGCCCGTTCCAGGCGGGCGCCGCCGGGTTCTCGTCATTCGCGGAGCGTCTGCTGGAGGCGAGCCGTGAGGCAGAGCCGCACAAGCTGCGTGCCAAGCCGGCGAAGTTCGCCGAACACTATGCACAGGCCGCGCTGTTCTTCCACAGCCAGAGTCCTATCGAGCAACAGCACATCATTGATGCGTTCCGCTTCGAGCTGACGCGCGTGCAGACCGAGGCGGTTCGCGAGCGGGTGGTGGCGCAACTGAGGAACGTCGATGAGGGGCTGGCGCTCGCGGTGGCGAACGGACTCGGCATGGCATTGCCTGAGCCGCTGCCGCTTGTCGTGCCATTGCCCGAGGTGGAGGTCCTGCGTTCCGCAGGCCTTTCGCTGCTGGCTCGGCCAGGCATTGGATCGGTTGCCACGCGCCGCGTCGCCGTCCTCGTCGCCGATGGCATGGACACCGGGTTTGCCGCGCAGATCTACGACCAGCTGAGCAGTGCCGGTGCTCTGCCTCGTTATGTCGGTCTTCGACTCGGCAAAGTCAACGGGGCCGGTGGGTCGATCCCGGTCGAGGTCACGTTCGAGGCCGCCCCATCAGTGCTGTGGGACGCCGTCGTGCTGCCATCGGGTGAGTCAGCTGCCGACGCGCTCGCAATGGATGATCACGTCGCCGAGTTTGTAATGCTCCAGTGGCGTCACAACAAGGCCATGCTGGTGCCCCAATCCGCCGAAGTCATCCTGCACGTTGCGGGCATCGATTCAGGCTCCGAAGTCGAGATGGACAGCAGCGAGGATGACGCCGCTGCGCCCGCTGCCGCAATGCGTGAGCCCGAAGGCGATCCTCAGCTCGATGCGCCGATGCCGGGCGCGAAATTCGAGGCGGCACCAGGGCTGCTGCTGATTCCTGATGCCGCGCTGCCCAAGGCCATCGAGCCCTTCATCGTCCGCGTCGCCATGCACCGCTCGTACGAGCGCTTCAACGGCAACGCGATGCAGCCCCCGGCCACGGACGTCACGCCGAGCGGACTCCAGGAGGAGGAACTGCTGACGGCGAAGTGACGGTCGACCCTGCGCCGCAGGTCCGCAGGTCCGCTGGGACGCAGGGGCGGGAATAGCGCTTGCCGTATACCTGCTGCGGGTGCAGGTTCATCCGAAAACGTAATCGTGCTCAAAGGGAGATCATCATGCTTCGCAAATTCTTCGTAGCGGCCACGTTGATCGCTTCCGTAGGCGCCTTCGTGGGCTGCAACACCGTTGCCGGTGCCGGCAAGGACGTGGAGCGTGGCGGACAGAAGATTCAGGAAACCGCCAAGGACACGCAGAAGAAGATGTAGCCAGGTAGCTGGCGCGAGAGTCACGACGGAGCGAGGGCACGCGCGGACAGGTATCGCGCTCGCCCGCGCTCGCAGGACTTCCCGTCAAGGAGTGACCGTGACGTGCCGGAGATATGTGAAGTGCATGGCCACCGTCGTCGCGTGCGGCCTGTCGTTTCAGGTCTGGGCAACCCCAACGTTGCCGACGCAACCGCTGAGCGACGATGCCGCGGCCGTGTTCGATTGGCTGGTGCGGGCTCGCGATAATCAGAACCTGCCGTTCATGATCATCGACAAGCGGCGGGCGCACCTGTGGGTCTTCGACCGTTCCGCGCGGTTGCAGGGCGATGCACCGGTTCTGCTGGGCATGGCGCTCGGCGACCATACGGCCCCGGGCGTGGGTGACAAGGAGTTGTCGCAGATAGAGTTCGACGATCGTACGACGCCGGCGGGGCGATTCGTCGCGGAGGCGGGAATGAACGCCCGCGGCGAGGACGTGGTGTGGATCGACTACGAGGCCGGGGTGTCCATGCACCGCGTGATAACGACAAATGCGACGGAACGCCGCGCCGAGCGGCTCGAGACGCCCACGCCTGACGACAATCGCGTGTCATTCGGCTGCATCAACGTGCCCAAGGTGTTCTACGAGGTGACCGTGTCGGCAACTGTGAAGGGCGGCAGGAGCGTCGTCTACATTCTTCCTGACTCGCATCCGGTCCACTCTGTGTTCAGTCCGCTCGGGGCGGCAGCAACGCTTTCAACGTACTGAAAAGAAAGAGCCGGGCCAGAGGCCCGGCTCCGATAGACCCTACTGAAATTCAGCGAAGGTCGTTATCCGCGGTCAGCTCGCGCCGGGCGGGTGCCGGTCGTCGTGTCAGTGGGCGCATCGGTCGTCGCACGTTCCCCCACGGCCCTGGTGTCGCTACGCGCGCCGGGGGCGTCCGTGCGTGTCCCGGTGGCATCGGTGCGTGCACCGGTTGTAGCTCCGGCGCCGCTCGCACCTGGCGTCGTGCCCATGGTACCCGACGCAGTGCTGGGCGTTGTCGGCGACGTGCCCTGTGTGGTGCTGGGCATCGACCCCGGTGTCGAGGTGGTGGGGCGATTGGTATCGGTTGCCGTGGATCCAGTGCCGGTCGACCCGGTCGAACCGGTAGTGCCTGTGTTGCCAGAAGTCTGGGCGACAGCGAGACCGGCTGCCATGGCCAGACTCGCCGCCGCAGCGATGATCGTCTTCCTGCTCATATGAGAACTCCCTTTGACTGAATGGTTGACACGTGTCTGCTACACGTGCCGCCGAGTTGACCAGCGCGAGAAGTGCGGCAAAGCATGTGCCCGTTGAAGCCAGTGCAGTCCGCAACCTGCATCGACGCACGTGTGCGCGCCTTTAAGCCCGCCGCACCCATGTGTGCTTGACGCCACGCAATCCGCAACGTACCGGGGTCACTAGCTTGAAAGCTCATCTCGGTGACCGATCCGAAAGGAACGCCATGGCAAAGACATTGATCGTTTACCACTCCCGCAGCGGGTACACGCGACGTGTGGCGCAGTCACTCGCCGCCCGGCTGGATGCCGATCTCGATGAAGTCCGGATCGTGCAAGCCCTGGACGGTTCACTGGGCTATGTGATGTGTGCGATAGAGGCGATCGGCGGGCTGGCTCCCGCACTTCGACCGACGACAAAGGACCCGGGCAAGTACGACCTGGTCGTAGTCGGCACGCCGGTATGGTTCTGGAGTCTTGCGAGCCCCGTGCGCAGCTGGCTCGAGCGGCATCCGCTCCGCGGGCGGCGCTTCGCGTTCTTCTGCACGATGGGTGGCTCGGGTGCGTCGTGCGTGTTCTCCACGATGAAAGAGCTGGCGGGCGGCGATCCCATCGCCACACTCGCTCTGACAGACGACGAAGTGGATGCGTCGGCGCGCGCAAAGGTCGATGGTTTCATCCGCAGCCTCAAAACCGGCCGACGGCGTGCGGCCACGGCAAGAACAACCGCCGCACACGCGGTTGCCTGACGCGCGACCGGCTGCGCCTGCGGCGCGAACTTCAGGCTGTCTCGCGAGCGCTTCGCCGAATGGCCCGGACACTCGGCCGCGTCCGGGCCGCTCGCAAAGACACGGACAATGGTGACCGTGGGCCCGAATCGCATTGTCTGTCTGACTGAAGAAACCACCGAGTGGCTCTATCTGCTCGGCGAGCAGGCGCGCATCGTCGGCATCAGCGGATACACGGTGCGCCCCCGCCGCGCTCGCGCCGAGAAGCCGCGCGTCAGTGCTTTCCTCGACGGACGTGTGGATCGAATTCTGGATCTCGAGCCGGACCTGGTGGTGGGCTTCTCCGACATGCAGGCGGCGCTTGCGGACAAGCTCATCCGCGCGGGCTTGAACGTCCTTGTGACCAACCAGCGCAGCGTGGCCGAGATCTTCTCGACCATGCGCCTGATCGCGTCAATGGTGGGCGCCGCCGATCCTTCGCAATCCTGGATTGCCGGCTGCGAGCAGCGGCATCGAGAGATTGCAGCCGTGGCCTCCACCTGGCCGCGGCGTCCGCGCATCTACTTCGAAGAGTGGGATGAGCCGATGATCTCGGCGATCCAATGGGTGTCCGAACTGATCTCGATCGCGGGCGGGGAGGACATCTTTCCGGAACTGGCAGCGAAAAAGATGGGTCGCGAGCGGGTAGTCAGCGATGTTGCGGAGCCGGCGCGCCGGGGGCCGGATCTGATCATCGGCTCCTGGTGCGGCAAGAAGTTTCGTCCCGAGAAGGTCTCGGCGCGGCCCGGATGGGCCGATGTTCCCGCCGTGCGTGACGGCCGACTTTACGAGATCAAGTCCTGCGACATCCTTCAGCCCGGTCCGGCCGCACTGACCGATGGGCTGGAGCAGTTGCACCGCCTGTGCGCCAACTGGGCGATAACAGCCGGTCAGTAAGAACGGGTCGGCTTCAGGAAGTTTGGATGAAAACAGAATAATAACATCTAGTTATGTACGATACTTAATGTTGAATATTTAATGTGATTTAGCAAGGACGGGCCGCGGGTTTTCTGGTCGCGATTCGAGGTCACTTTGACGCTTCCTCTTGAGCGCGCGCGATAGACACAGGTGTCGATCAGCTTCGACTTGATCACCTGATGGTGCCGTGCCGGGACACAGCGGCATCGGCGAAGATACTCGCCTGGCTTCTCGGAGTGCCGTGGTCGGAAACTGACATCGGTCCGTTTGCACCGGTGTACCGAGCTTGACGGACTTCAGTGAGAAATGCTGACCGTCAGCTACGCGCGGCACGGTCGGTGATCGGGGAAACCTGACGCGGCCGAGTGAACCGCAATCTCCCGCGATTGCGGCCATCGCCGTGTTCGGCCACCATCGGGATCAACGGTCAACCCACCGCTTGCCGCCGCCCTGAACAGCGTCGGCGAGCGGCCCGCGGCGTGCCCTGCCTGCCCACATTTCCTTGGGCGCGAGCGCCGCGTCCGCTTTCGGGCGTTCCTGCGGGTGCCGAAGATTAACGACCTCGGACTTCTGGCGTGCCGAGGAGGTGCCCGTGAGTGATCCGGTGTTGCAGAGTCAAATCGAGGCCGCGCGGGCCTACGAGGCGATGTTCGTCCCCGGGCTTTTCGGTGAATGGGCGCCCAGGCTCGCAGCGGCAACCGGCATCCACCCGGGTCAAAGGGTGCTCGACGTCGCCTGCGGCACCGGCGTTCTGGCGCGTGCCGTTCAGTCATTGAGCGGTCCGACGGGATACGTGGCCGGCCTCGACCCAAACCCGGGCATGTTGGCTGTAGCGAGAGATCTTGCTGACACGGTGGACTGGCGGCTGGGCGTGGCCGAGTCGATACCGTTCCCGGAGAACACGTTCGATGCCGTGGTGAGCCAGTTCGGGCTCATGTTCTTCGACGATCGCCGGCAAGCCCTGCGAGAAATGCTGCGGGTGCTGACCGCCGATGGGCGACTCGGCGTCGCCGTGTGGGACGCCGTCGCAGCAATGCCCGCGTATGCCGATGAAACCGCACTCCTCGAACGGCTTGCGGGCAACAAGGCCGCGAATGCGATTCGTGCGCCATTCGTGCTGGGCGACCGCCAACAGCTGTCCGAGCTGTTCGGTCAGGCTGGAGCGGCCTCCGTGGCAGTCGCCACCCATGAGGGCGTTGCCCGGTTTCCGAGCATTCGCACCATGATCGAAGCCGACCTGCGGGGATGGCTGCCGGTGATGGGCGTCAAGCTCACTGAGGAACAGATCGGGAGCATTCTGCGGGAGGCCGAACACGTCTTCAGTCGGTACTGCGGTGCAGACGGGGGCGTCCAATTTGCCACTCGAGCGCACTTTGTGACCGCGGTCCCGTCCTAACTTTAGCGGGGGTAAACATGGATCCACGTTCGCCATTGCCGACCAAGCGCCTTCCCTCCGGAACGGTGATCGCCCAGGCGCGCGATTGGCAGACCGATCCGGTCACGCTCGATTCGCCGGCTCTCGAAGTGATGACGGACCTGACCACCGTAAAGGCGGCAACCGTCGGCCCGTCAATGACTTTGCGTCAGGCCGAGCAGACGATGATCTACTTGGGCGTGCGTACGCTCTTTGTTGTCAGTGAAATGCCGGCCATCGAAGGGCTGGTGACGAGCACTGACCTGCATGGCAATCAGCAAATGCGCCTGGTGCAGCAGAGAAACATCCGGTACGAGGAACTGTGCGTTGCCGACGTGATGGCCGGGCTTTCAGACCTGGATGCGATCGACTATGAAGACATGAAGGCGGCTACGGTCGGCAACGTCGTCGCCACGCTGCGGCGCCACGGAAGAAACCATTTACTGGTGAGCGAGGCAACCGCTGGCGAGCAGCGGCGCCGGGTGCGCGGCATGATCTCGCGCACGCAGATCGAGCGGCAGCTCGGGTTGCCGGTTCCGGTAACCGAAGTTGCGAACACCTTTGCCGACGTCGTGCAGATGCTTGCGTGAGTTCCGCGCTGAGTCGCGGACCCGGTCATCATCACCGGCTCCGCTGGATGAGCGCGGCGGCGACCGTTAGTGGTGCTTTGCCCTAGGACGGTTCGCGACCCGCTGCTGCGATCCGACGCGACAGAAAGCAGTGCCTCAACAGCCGCTCGAAAGCGGCTGTTCAACGGCCGGCTAATAGGGCCTTGATTGTCGGGTGAGGGTCGCGACACTGGGAAACCTCGCCCGCCAATGGCGCGGATTCTTGCCCTCACGAGGCGTCAAGCGTGGCGCATCAGTCTTGTCGTTGTAAGAATCGGGCCGTCCTGTTTCAATCGGCCGAACGCCCGAACGGCGCTCTGCAGTTTGACCCCGTGAGGGTCAACGCGAACACTCACACGCGAACGATTCGTAGCGCCCGCCAGTGCGGCGCCAGCCAGCAGAAAGGCGAGCGCATTGCATGGAAGATGGGCGTCAGCCGCGACCGACTTTTGCGCAATGCTGACCCGCGGATCCGTACTGACGGGGACAGTGATAAGTCCAGTGCGCAGGACGAAATAGTTGACGCCGCTTGCGGCTATCACTTCATCGGCAGCAAGCTTAAGTTCCCGCCACCGAATCTCCGCCCAGGTAATACCGGTGCGCTGAACTGATCCGCTGTAGCCCACCGAAATCCATCGACCAGGCAGACCGGCCCGCCTGGCGAGTTCGAGGCAGGCTGACAGGCTGTCAACCTCAAGTTGCCATGCGCCGGGCGACAAGCTTCTTCGATCCCCGCCGGCGAGGTAGATCACATGAGCCGCGCGCTCAATCAACGGAGCAAGCGTTTGTGGCTGCTCCACGTTGGCGAAAGCAACTTCGGCAGAGGCCAACGACGGTTCGGAGGCAAGGCGATCCGCGCCGCGCACGCAGGCGATGACCGGCACCGACGCGGCACACAGATAGCGCAGAACATAACGGCCCGTCTGCCCGCTTGCTCCGACGAGAAGAATCGAATCCCTGAAGCTTGTTCTTCCCATACGGCGCATCGACGGTCGTCGTTGTCTCGGGGCAATCAGCCTTCAGGACAACGGGCTGCGTAATGATCGAACGCCTGCGGCGCGGCCGCGACCCCATGGGTCCGCGACCCATGCGTCCGCGACCCACTAATGTGGGATTCGCTGGAGATGCACCGTTGAGGGCCCCAATCCGGGGTGTCGCCTATCGGGCAAGCAGACTGGGGGCCGCGCCGAAGAGCGGGCACCGCGTGCGTCGTCCGGCCTGCCTGACATTCGCCTGACTCTCGAGTTGCTGGCTCGCCCGAGGCCGGCCGTTTGCAGACCTCGGCCGCAGCGTCCCCATGCGTTCCGTCAGATCTGCTGCGCTACCGAAGAGACGGCAGGCATGTCCTTACGTAACGTGTTCAGTTGCTCCTTGGCAGGGTGTTTCCAGTCAGCCGCCGTTCGCGTTCGATGCGGTGGCGCATCCGTTCGTCAATTAGCCCCTCAGAAGGGATCGGGGTATGGAAGCCATCAGCCTTGCTGGCTCTGGGTCATGCGCTCGCAGTATTCGCGCAACTGCACAGGCAGATCGTCCGGGCACACGCCGCAGCGGCGGTTGCCGGGCACCGCATAGTCGATGAACTTGGGATACGGCAGGTCGAGCCCGGACATGATGGTCTTGAACTCTTCCAGCGTTCGGCCGTGACCCAGGCGCGGATTGCGGCTCTTCTCCTGGCCGATCGAAGAGACTCGACGGTGCTGGTAGTCATGCGCCGGATAGACCAGCATGTCATCGGACAAGGCGAACAACTTCTCGGTCACGCTCTTGTAGAGCGCTGTGGCGTCGCCGTTCTGGAAGTCGGTGCGACCGCAGCCGTCGATCAGCAAGGCGTCGCCGCTGAACAGGCGGTCGTCGCATCGGTAAGCGAAGTGGCCGTCGGTGTGGCCTGGTGTGTGCAGCGGCTCCACAGTGATGCCACCGAGTTGCAGCGGCGTGCCTTCCTCGATGCCCACGTCGACACAGGGCAGCCGATCGATCGCGGGCGCGGCGATCCGGCTGCCGACGCGCTGCTTCAGATGCAGCGCCGCGGTGATGTGATCGGCGTGGATGTGGGTGTCGAGCGTCAGCGCCAGCGTAAGCCGCAGCGACTGCAACACCTGCAAATCGCGGTCGATGGCGTTGACGACCGGGTCGATCAGTATCGCCTGCCCGGTGGTCTCGCAGGCCAGCAGGTAGGTGTAGGTGCTCGACACCGGTTCGAAGAGTTGCCTGAAGATCATGGTCGGCTTTCCTTCAACGGCTCTAAAGGCTTCGGCGCGCCGCTGGCGCCGCGCACTTTGCCCGCGACCTCGCGCCGTTCGGGGGACCCGCGATCCTGCGAGCTCTCCGCACTCTAACGGCAGCACAACGCGAGCGATAGCGGTCACGACGTAGCCCTTGTGGAGGTCAGCTTGCAAGTCGAGGGCAAGTTCGTGCCCGACGGCTGCTTGCCCTGCCACCCTAAAGTGGCTAGCTGGCCAGGTTATGGGGCAACGCAGTGGGCAGGGCAATTGCATCCGCCCCGTAGCAACCGCGGAGGATTGAATGATCACGAAGCTCGAGAAGGAATTGCGCCGAGAAATCGAGGTCGAAGGTGCGGCCTACGTCGTCAGCATCTCAGCCCTGGGATTGAGGCTGGTCCTCAAGGGGCGGCGCAATGGCCTTGAACTGGAATGGAAAGATCTGATCAGCGGCGAAACGGCGCTGGCAACGGCATTGAACGCCTCGCTCGCTGGCCGGGCACTCGGGCGCCCTTAGAATCGGCCCCTCGCTGGGCACCACCCGCTAAGCCATCTCCATCTCTTCGTACGACAACTCAAGCGTTTCGAGCAGCACTGCTGACGCTTGTGCATCCAGCGGCGAGTAGCGGATCCGAAGCGGACGACAGCCTCTAAATACCCATGCGGCCACGGCGCTGCGCCGGTCTTCGCCGAGCAGTTCGACCGTCACGGTACGGGCCGTCGACCGGGAGGCGCGCCGCGCCTTGTTCCAAAGCTCGTAAACGGCGAGGGATCCGTCAAATCCACGACTCAGTACCAGGGGCTCAGGCAGCTGGGCGCCCGGGTCTGGGCCCCTCTTGCTGGACCGGTCGATCTGGAACGGCGGAAGCTCAACGACGTTGAAGCCGATCGATGTACTGCCGGAGCCGCCAAAGCGGACGCGGAAGTTGCAGCTGCTGTAAGGCCGGTCCCTTGCCAGCGCCATGTCCTACTCGATCTCCAGCCGCTCGTACGCGAGGACGATCTCTTCGACTGCGACGTCGTTGCCCCTGGCGTTCAGGGGACCGCTGGTGTGCTTGATGATGCGGGCGCGCAGCAACTTCCACGTCATCACCGTTGCGGTATGGTCCTCACTCTGCAGGCTGATCGTGACGGTCCGCAGCGCTCCCTGGTCACCGTTGCGGACCTGGTCCAGCCACTGGTAGAGGTGAGAAGCGCCCACGATGCCCCGGCGCAACACCACATCGCTCACCTTGTTCAATCCGGTGATCTTCGTCACCGAGTTGTCGCGGGCATTCCCGTTGCGGTACTCGATGACGTCGACCGAGGTTCCGAGTCCGCTCACTTCCTCGAATCCGGCACGGTGTCCGTCGGTCACCCCGTCGCCGAGGTCAACGAGGAAATTGAACTGCGCATAGGGGCGTTCCCGTTCAACGGCCATCGGATATTTCCTCTCGCAAACGCAATCGTGGTTGGCTGTCGCTCCGAACTGACGCTACTACTCGCCCACGGGGCATGTCCAGCAGCAACGATGGCACCAATTAAGTCATCGAGACCACTTCGAACTGGCAGACCGCACCATGCAGTCTGCCGCCAGAGTACGCCGGACATGCCTACCGCACCCGCGCGAGGCTTCGCGGCACTCTGGCGCGATGCGATGGCGAACTGGGCTATATTGGATTCGCTTGTCGTGGCACTGAGCCGGCGTTGCCGTTGGTTCAGGCGTCGCGGGAGCGCAAGGCCCGGAGGGGCAGGGAGCAAGGAATGGCCGCGCAATCCTCATCGAAAAGCATTGATGTGCAGAAAGTCATCTCGGGTGCTGCGGAGCTGGAAGTGAAGGCGCTCCTCGCCGGAGTCGAATATCTGCAGGTCTGGATCAGCCAGGCCGGAAAGCTTGCCGGCATTGCGGGCGACACGTTGCAGGCAATCAAGAACGACAAGGGTTCGCTATCTGAAACCGCGCGCCGATTGACCGACTTCGGCAAACAGAATGCGGAAGTCTTCGCGGACTTGTCGAGCAAGATGAGCAAGAGCTATTACAGCGAACTCGACCGGATCGTCACGGCCGTCACGTCGAAGCCCGAGAAGCCGAAATCGCGCGTGAAGACCGAAGCGCGCTCTCCGGCCGCAGGGAAGGTGTCACGGCGAAAGGCGCGCGCGAAGAAAGCCGGTAAGAAGGGTTAAAGGCCCGGCACACGCACACGCATGCACTTCGCGGTCGAACGCCGGGTCCTCGAGCATGACTTGCGTTCCAACGGCGAGCAGCTGATCACACGCAAGGAAGCCCGCCTTCTCATCGCTTCCGGCTACTACCGCGAAAGCACCGGGTCTCCGCACGCCGCCACCCATTTCCGGCGCTCACTGAGCGACGGCTCCTGTCTGCACCTGGTTCTCGAAAAGCGTCGCACGCGACTGCACCATGACGCCTTCGATCCGCACTCCAACCCGATGTCCCTGGGCATGCATCTGATGCACGAAGCCCGCTCCGAAGCGGTGTCCTACGGGGCCCTGGCGTGGAGCGTCATCAAGCTGCTGGCACGATAAGCGCGCTTGTTGGTGCTCTTTCCGCCTCATCCGGCGCCGCGTCAGGGCACAGTCCCGGTCAGGCGCGTGTCCAGCAGTTGTGACGCCGCGTCGACCAGCTTGCGGAAGTGGGTGGACAGAATGGCACCCGTGATGGCCTGCCAGCCTGCCGAGGGCTGCGGCGCCACGACCGCGAGGTCGAGTTCGATTCGTGTCCCTCGGCCACCCAGCGCCGGCGACAGGTGCATGGTTCCGTCGCACAGCGCAGACCCCTTCAACGATCGAGGCCTCACCTCCCAGCGACTCGTGTACTCGCGCTCCCGCCATTCGGTATGCGTGGTCCATTCCATCAGCCCCGCGTCAATGTGATGCGCCAGGATGGCCGGTACGTTGGCGCGGGCCCGCCACAGATGCGCGCAGCGAACGAGGCCCTCGCGATCGGTAGTCCGGCTCTTCAGTTCGGCGCTTTCGATGTGCTCGAGGAACGGTGCGAGTTCGCACGTCCGCTCGCACAGCGCATCCCAGACGAGAGCCCGGGGGTGCATCGACACCATGACGAGGCGTTCCGTCACGAAGCGAGCTGCCTGGTGAACCGGGCTCGCGCAGAGCGGACTTCAGGCGACAACTTCAGCTTTTCCATCACCGAATCGGCGATGTACGAGCGCACCCACAACCACGCGATGGCTTCCGCGAGTGCCCGACGGGCGGGCGCCGGTGCGTAACCCAGCGCGGACAGGCGTTCGTGGCTGTACCAGTAGAAGCGCCCGGACATCTTGGCCTCATCGCGCGTGACCTGGGGCCGGGTTCCGGTAAGCCGAGCTGATGCCTCGGCCGCAGCGGCCGCGAGGTAGGCCGCCGTGTGATTGAGCACCAGGGATGGGCCGAACGTGCCCGTTAGCTCGGAAATGAGTCGATGGGCGTCTTGCCAGGTGAGGTTCTCCGAACCCAGCACATAGCGCGCCCCAGTCTTGCCCTGTTCGGCGGCCAGCATGTGCCCCGCAGCGACATCCTGGGCCGAGACGAAGTTGCAGCCGCCGATGAACGTCGACCGAAACGGATCATTCAGGTAGTTAACGATATTGGCGTTGCTCGGACTGAGCCGGTAATCGAAACCGCCCACGACCAGCGTGGGACAGACCGCAACCACGTCGACTCCGAGCTCCTCGCCGCGCCTGAACGCCGCGGCTTCCTGGGCCATCTTGGAGCGCGTGTAGGCGGACGGATCCGGCTCGTCGGCAGCGTTGTTCTCGTCCAGGACCTGGCCGCGGGCCGTGGAGCCGAGCACGACGGACGACGAAGTCACCACGACCCGCTGCACGCGATTCTTGCGAGCCGCTTCCAGGACATTGCGCGTCCCACGTTCAGCGAGATCGCGTTGATCCTCCGCACTCATGCCCCAGTAGGAGAAGACAGCGGCCGCGTGAAAGACGACGGAACAATCCCTGGCCGCGGCGTCCAGACTCGCCAGATCGAGGATGTCGCCTTCACACCGTTCGAGGGGAAGCTTTGCAAGACTTCGCACATCGCTCGACGGCCGGACCAGCACGCGCACCCGGTGCGAGGCGTCAAGCAGCGCGCGCACGAGGTTGGTACCGACGATGCCCGTGGCACCCGTGACCAGGGCCTTCATGGACGCACTGGGTCGGCCGCAGCAGGGTTCGCCATGCGATCGAGGTCCTTGTGCATGGCGTCGGCGAGTCCCGTGAGGAAGTCGGGCGCATCGCGCGCGAGTGCGGCCAGGCCGGCGACGATCGCCTGTTCATCACCGCGCGTTCCACCCTGCTTCGTACCCGCCGCGGTCGCCTCGAAGTGCCGGAAGCCGTCGCGGTCGGTTTCCTTCGGGCGCGATGCTGTTCCGGGAGCAGGCGTGGCGCCGCCGAAGAGCCACTGCCATAGATCGCCCACGTCGCCGCGGTGTCTCAGCAATTCGGCCACGGCGGCCGCGGCAGTGGCTAGGTAGCGGGGCAGGTCCCGCGTGCCGGTCGCATCGCTCTCGCTCGTCGCCGGAAGGTCGTGGCCAATGCGGAAGTCGCGGCCGTCGTAGGCGGCCTGCAAGTTGGCCATTGTCCCTTCGAAGAATGTCGTGTAGGCACTTTCGACAATCGGATCCCGTATGCCGGGCGCCAGGTTCACGTCGAAGACCTTGAAGACGAGCGGCAGGGCGAACTGTTGCCGGGCGAACACACGGACCGTGGTTTCTCCGGCAGACGTCCGACTGAACGAGACGCTCCCATCGTCAAAGCGCGCGCTGTCGTTGGCGCTGCGGACCGTGCGCCAGTAGATGACCTGCCGGTCGCTCTCGTAGCGAATGCTCTGCAGCTTCTCGACATCGATGACTTCGCCGCCGAACAGCACCATCCAGTTGGGCTGCTGCAGATACAAATTGCGCTCCGCCTGCTGCACGGTGCGCCGGCGACCGTCGCGGCGGATCGGCACCGTGGCTCCGCCGATGTAGTCGTTCATGTACTGGATCGACCGCGTGATGTCGACCGCCGCCACGAAGCTCTCGAACGCGATGGGGAACACGTGGCTGCAGGAAAACAGCACCGAACCGTCGACGAGGCGCCAGCGCAGGCCCATGCGGTTTGGCGGGGCGCCCTCGAGCAGCAGCTCGTAGGGCCGGAGGTAATCGGGAATCGACTCGTAGTCGGCCCGGTCGAAATCGGCAGGGTCGATCGTGAGGGGGGCGACGCGGCGGCGCAGCTTGTCCTTCGAGAACATCGTGTGCTGCGCCCCGATCGCCGAATCGATGCGCGCGATGAAGTAGTTGAGGAGCACGACGGCCCCGAAAGATCGCGGGTTGTCGTCAAGCCGCGTCATCAACGGCGATACGAAGGAATTGATTCGGTCGTTGTAGAAGTCCTTCAGCGGAAAGCGGTCGCGATCGACCGACTGGAACCACGCGCCGGCGATCTGGCCGAGCGCATCCGAGCCATTGCGCAGTCGGGCGGAGTGGGCAATCAGAGGATGGACATTGCGCCACAACGGATACGGTCCGAGGTCGCCGTCGATCTCGTAGCGTGCAGGCAAACCGACGGTGCGCAGCGCCAACGCGTTCACCGGCGAGACATAGGGGTCGACGCCCATCTTCGCGGCACCGGCCCAATCGGCCAGCAATGCATCGGGGCTGGCGACAAACGTGTGGGTCTGCATTGCGCGCGGCGCACGATGGCCCGCACCGCCATGGCAGCTGGTGTATCCGTCGATGACGTTGAAGTGAGGCGGTGCCCGACGTAGCACTTCGAGACAGTCTTCCGGCGGTGAGCGGCGCCGCGGTGCGCCGCGGGCATCCGTCGTGGCGGTCACCCCGGCCAGGTTGTGGACGCACAGCGCAAACACGCTGTCCTCATGCGTCTTGTTCTTTGCGAAGTTGATTCGGTAGCTGGCGTCTGCCCAGTGCGCATTGATGGGGGTCACTGGACTGTCTGCGGGCTGGGCCTGCTCCGCAATCGCAGCGTCGAAGCCGACGATCTCGTAGTGTCTACCCTTTGTGGTCGCGAACCGATAGCCGACGAGTTCCGGCACTATCAGTGCATCGCGATTGTGCAGCCACGCGTCCGGGTCGTTCCGTCCGTCGACCACCGCCACATTCGTGAAGCCGCTGTCATGCAGCAGGTCGACAAGGTGCTCGACCAGAGCCGGGTCGGTGCCGCCGGGCATCCGTGGATCATAGAAATCGAGATCGGGCTTGATGACAATGCGAAACTGGGGTCGGCGCAGACTCGCCGACCGGCGCGCCTGCTCGATGTGGCGCCAGAACCCGGCGGCCTCCAGCGCCTGTTCGAGCAACACCAGCGGTTGTGCGCCGAGCTGCTGCGTGATGTTGACGCGAACGGATGGGGCAGGCGAGCCGCGCTTTGCGGAAGGCGTTGCCAATCGCCGCTGGGTGAGCAGGCGACGCCCGGCCGGGGCGTCCGCCTGTTTTGCCTTCGTTCGCATCCCCACCCGTAACCCTCGCTCTGTCGGGTACACGATCGATGCCGGACCGGCCGGTCGATTGCGTGATGTGCCCGTTGTCGATGGGTTATAACGTAACGGCTCGTTCGCGGCCACGGGGCCGGACGTTTCTTCCATCGGCTGCCATGAAAGAGTATCCGTACCGCTTCCACATCGCCCTTGATGGCAACGGGCTCAACGGCCTCGAGGGGATGGCAGGCGTCTGCCAGTTTCTGTTCGATCCAGCCGATAACGCGTATGCCTACAAGGTGAGCTACTACGACGGTATCGCGGGTGGCCATGCCGTCAGCGTCAACCCCGGCGGCACGATCGGCTTCCTCGGCAACACTGGCCAGCACCTGATGCTCTACGACGCACGAAATTCGGAGCACCTGGCACGTCAGTCCACGCTGAGTTTCGAAACCAACGACACCTCGCTGCGCGGAAGCACGCACGCCGTCTGGCTCTCGGATCAGGAGTTCGTCACCGCGATCGGGGATTTCTTCTACCGCTTCGACGTCCGCGATCTGGCGGCGGGGCAGAAGCTCGGTCCGCATAAGGTGAAGCTGCCTCACGCAATCAAGCTGACGGCATCGCGCAGGTACCTGGTGTACGGGTCGATGGATCATCCGCGCATGACCGACGGCGAGGCGCGCGAAGTCGGAATCTTTGATCTCGAGACGGGCGCTGCCCGACGCATCGAACTGCCGACGACCTGCTGGCACGTCGTCGCAGATGCAGACAGGGACATCTTTTACAGCCTGTCCTTCCGCGTCCTGCCTCAGGCGTATGTGGACTATCACGAGTGGGCGATGGCCTACCTGAAGGAATACGCCTACGAGATCGACGCTCCGACCGGACAGGTGCTGCGTCACTGGGCCTGCAGCCGCGACGTACCGGCGCACATCAACTCGGACGTGGCGCTGTCCGATCGCGAACTGATCTTCTGCACCGGCGCAAGCCAGACGATCGTGTTCATCGATCGCGACTCGTTTGCGCAGTTCCGGATGATCGACGAACGTCCGGATCTGGACACTCTGCTGAAGAACCGGCGGGCGGTCGGCAAGCAGATCGCCGACGCGCTGTCGCGGGGCAGTCCCGTTCCGGACAGCCGCCACTTCGTCAGCGCCCTGCGACTATCGCGTTTCGCCGTTCTCGACTCGGTGTATGCCTGCCAGCTGTCCGACGACCAGTCACTCCTGTTCACCGCCAACCGCGGACTGAATCACATCACGGTGTACGACTATCCATCGAACGAAGTGCGGCTGCAGGTGAAGATGCCGGACTTGCAGGAGTACGTGTCACTGCCCAAGTCAGCGGACCCGCGGCTGGGATTCCATCATGGTTATCTTTGCAGTCCGAAGCCTCGCGAAGTCCCGCCGGCACCTCGAGCGGGCAGGCGCCGCACACTGTCTACCGTGTGAGCGGTGCGCCGCTCGCGCTTCAGCGAAGCGCAGCCGACTTCAGAACGGTCGGGGCCAGTTCGACGGTTTGCGCGTTCGAGGCCCACCAGAGGTGACCGTCCTGGATAGTGCAGGTCACCTCCATCGAGCGGGAAGCCAGCGACTCGAGCGCACGCGTGTCGGCGTCCGTGAGCGTCAGTACGCTGAGATTCTCGAGCCGTTCGAGGTCCGGCGCCAACGCACTCCACCAGGTGTCAAACCGTCGGTCGCCATATGCAACGATGACCACCTGGTCGGCACGGCCGCTAGCTTTGCGAATTTCCCTGACATCAGGCAAGCCGACGTCGATCCAGAGCTGAATCGCACCTGTGGCGTCACGCTTCCAGAGATCGGGTTCGTTTTCAGTCGAGAGGCCCCGCCCAAAGCTGAGGCCGTCGTCGGAGTGAAGCGCAAACGCCAGCAGCCGCACCATCATGCGCACCGCGGTTTCCGAAGGGTGACGGGCGAGTGTCAGGGAATGGCGGGCATAAACCTGGCGATCAAGATCGGCAACCGACAGTTCCGCCCGATAAATGGTTGAGCGCTGTGCCATGGCGGATTGTAGGCAGCAGGGCGCGGCATGCCGCGCCGCCATCGAATTTGCCGAAACCTCGCCGCCGGTCACCCATTTCGCCGATAGTCATCCCGTGAGTTGACCGGCGTCGGCCGACTTATCGCGGAATCTTGGCAGCCCCCCTCTACCTGATGGGGAACATCCCCCGTATCCAGCGTGCTCTGACTTTGCTATCAAGGTCCCATTGTCAGCCTGCCAAAGCTCCTGACCGAGGCCATCTTTCCATGCCTGGATTTCGCGTCGCCCTCGCTGTGATGATCGCGCTACCGACGCTGTCCGCGTCGGCCCAGATCTACGGCGGTCGTACCGCTGACGATACGGTGGTCCTGTCAAATTTTCGGGGCGCGGACACTCCGACGATCGTGATCTCGGCGTCAGCCGGGCCCACTGCCGGCCGGGCAGCGGGAGCAGCGGGGCAAGGTGCCACCGCGACGTCCCCGGCGAGACAGGTGATCAGTTCGATCGTGAACGATGTCGCACAGGAGGTGGAAATACCAGTGCACCTGCTGCACGCAGTGATCGCGGTCGAGTCGGGCTATAACGCGAAGGCCGTGTCGTCCAAGGGCGCGCAGGGTCTGATGCAACTGATGCCAGCAACCGCACGTCGATTTGGTGTGATCGACCCGTTTGATCCGCGCGACAACGTGCGTGGGGGCGCGCTTTATCTGAAGTGGCTTCTCGACCTGTTCAGTGGCGACGTGCCACTGGCGATCGCGGGTTACAACGCCGGTGAGCAGGCGGTGATCCGAGCTGGCTACCGCATACCTCCGTACGCTGAGACACAGCGATATGTGCCGCGTGTGTTGGCAGGCCTGTAGCGCGTGGTCCAAGGCGGACAAGATCCGAACGGACACCATCGAGTTGGCACGACGGTTACGACCACCACTCGATGGCAACCGAACAGGTGGATGGCCCGCTTGACCGCGACCTGCGAGTGTGGACGCAGAGCCGATTTCTGACGGACAAGAAACCGCAGGAGCGCGCCATGATGCTTGTGCCACCGTTCTACGGCCCGCCCAGCGCGACGCACACGCACTCGCCGCTGCAATGTTTGATTTGACGCACACACGTATGTTCTGACGGTGGCCCGAACACGCGATTGCCCATGCACTAGTGGGACGTTAACTTCAATTTGAATGTGAGCAGCAGTTAATACGCTCATCCAAGACAAGACGCGTGATAGAGACGACCTGATGGATATGGCGCGCAGCCATGAAGCGGCCCTCGACGAAGCCATCGCTGCGCTTCGGCTTGACCGCAGCGGGCAAATCGTCGATGCGACCATAGAAGCGGCTTCGATGCTCGGTTTCGGAGCAGGGGAGCTTCACGGGCTCACGCTGAGCGATCTCGCGGCCGAGCAATGGCGCGAAATGGCCGGCGACGCGACGGCGCGAATTCTGTTGGGCGATACCCGGATCGTTCCAATTGATGCTACGTGGCAAGAGTGGTCGCCGGACACTCGTGCAGATGGCCTCCAGGCGCGTCGAGCAGGATGACGAGGTGAGCTACGTGCTCGCGTGGTCGGAGCAGCCTTCCAGTCTCAACGCCGAGTCGAAGAAGACTGATGCGCTGGAGTTGCGACGGCTCGCCAATGGATTGCTGCGCAACCGGGAACTGGAACGCTCGCGTGTTGCGACGGAGCTCCACAGCGGAGTCGTGCCGCTGGTCGTGATGTCGAAATTCATGATCGAAGAGGCGATGCAACGCTTCAGGGATGGCGGGCATGAACAGGGGATTGAATTGCTGAACGGCGCGATCGACCGGCTACGCGATGTGCTCGACGATGTGCGACGAATCTCCACCGAGCTACGTCCCAGCCTGCTGGATGACCTGGGCCTGCTGCCGACGCTCGAATGGCTCTGCCGTACGTTCGAGCAGACGTACCGCACTGTTCGGGTCGAGCGCCGGATTTCGGTGACGGAATTGGAAGTGCCGGAGCATCTGAAGCTCGTCATATTTCGCACCGTTGAAGAGCTGCTGGCCAATGTGGCAGAGCACGCGAATGCCTCGCGCGTTCAGGTTGTGCTGGCGCGCAAGGCGAACGAATTGCGCCTGTCGGTGCAGGACGATGGAGACGGTTTTGACGCCACGCTGTTTGGTTACGGCGTGCACCACGTTCGCGGCATCGGCTTGCGGAGCATCCGCGAGCGGATGGAGACATCCGGTGGTCGCTTCGCGCTCGATTCGACGCCTAGCAAGGGGGCGCGAATCGGTGCCGCCTGGGCGTTGCCGCCGCGCTCAGCGCCTCAGTGAGTGAGTTGCCGCACGCCGAGGTCAGCGTTCAGGACTTGCATTAGGCGTGGTGCCTGTGTTCCTCAGACTTCGTTCCGTTGCAACTTCTTCGTCTGCGCAGTCGTCGTGCGTGCCGTTGCTGTTGCGAACGCCGTCCAATTCGGGGCTGCGACCATTTCCGAACACGCGGTCTATGGTGCCCGGTCGCTCAATCAGGCCGCGTTCGAGGGCCACAAGAGTGAGCTCGCCCACATTGGCGAGACCGAGTTTGCGCATCAGATTGCCGCGGTGCTTTTCGACTGTTTTCGGGCTCACGTTGAGGAACTCTGCCGCACTGCGGTTGGTGCGACCTTCTGCAATCAACTTCAGGATACCGCGCTCGCGCGCAGTGAGCTGCTCCCAGGGCGAGATCGGACGCGGGGTCGCGCCGCGCTGCAGAAAGGTGTTGACCAGTTGCCCGGACACATCCGGACTGAGAAACTTCTTGCCGGCCATCACGCTGCGGAGTGCGGCCAGCAGTTCCTCGTAAGAGACGTCCTTCATCACATAGCCGTCAACCCCGGCGCGGAGTGCCTGGTGCACGTATTCCTCGGTCTTGAACGCGGTCAGCGCGATGATGTGGACATGCGGCTGGCGCCCCTTGATTTGCGCGGTTGCCTCGATGCCGGTCATGAGCGGTAGCGACAGATCCATCAGGATCAGATCCGGCTGCAGCGCCACCGCCTGACGGACCGCCTCCTTGCCGTCCTTGGCCTCGCCGATGACGTCGAAGTCGGGCAATGCTGCAACCATCGCTCGCAGTCCCCGGCGCAGCAGGTGATGATCTTCCACGATGAGTACGCGGTGTTTCATTGGTTGCTCTCCAACGTCGAGCGAGGTATTCATCGGCCGACCTGAACTTCCGGCGAACGCACAGTCGGCGGACCGGAGCGTCCCGGTACCTGGAACACGAAGCGCCACTGCTTGTAGTCCTTCGCGTCCTCGAATTGCGCAAAGCGACCTGTAAAGCCGCGGCGCTTGAGTGGAATCGCGGTCGAGGTAGAGTACACACCGGCGATGCCGCTGTCGATCTTCACCAGGCCCCAGTCAGTCTGTTCGTCGAGGGGGTCACGGTACAGGCGCCGCAGGTGCCGCATCGGCATAGGAAAGCGATCGTCTTCCAGCAGGACCGCCAAGGAACCTGGCAGGGTCTTGACCCGCCCCGGCGTGGCGCGCCAGTAGCTTTCGATTGCCCGGCGATACTGCTCGCCGACGAACAGCAACTGCTCCTCTCGTTCACGCTGCACCGCGGTCGCCCAGACTTCGGCGCCCACAAGAGCCGCAAGCGCGGCCAGTGCGAGCAACAGTAGTGCCCCCAGCAGCACCAGGCCGGAGCAGCGCCGCCGCAGGTCAGGACTGCGATGCACGATCGTTCTCCTCCTTGGAGCGCTGCGCACTGCGCACGTCGAATACGGCGCCCTGCGTTGGGTCTTGCGGCGCGATGACGATCCAGTTCGGCGCTTCCGTGAGCGGATCGACTGGAACCGAGCGCAGGTATCTCGCCTGCACCAACTCCTGGAGCGATTCCGGATAGCGTGCCTGGTCGCCGTAGAACTTGTCGATGGCGTCGCGGATAGTCGCGATGTTCTGCCGCTGCACACTGAGCTTGCCGTTGTCGATCGCGTGGAAGTAGCGCGGCACCGCCAGCGTCAGCAGCAGCGCGATCGTCGCCATGACGACCATTAGTTCGATCAGCGTGAATCCGCGCGCAATCCCGGGTTTTCGCATGCTCACCACTCCCGATACTCAACGCCGTTCAGTCCGAGGCGAGCAGAGCGTGACGAGACGTCGTACACGTCGTCGCCCGGCCGCGGGTCGTCCGGCGGGCTTCCATAGCTGCGTGTGGCCCAGTGCTGTGCCGGTGCTGCGGCCTGCTCCAGGAAGAACGGGTCGCGTGGCAACTGGCGGAGAAACACGATGCGGCGGCGGTCCGCCATGTTCTGCACCTCGATTCCCTGCACCAGGACTTCGAGCGACGGTGGATATCCCGACTCTGTAACACCCTTGGCTATCAAGCCGGAGTCCGCGGCGGCCTTGTACGCGTCGATTGCAGTTCGGATCTGCCGCAGCGCGGCCCGCAATTCGGTTTCGCGCAGTCGGGTCGAAGTGACCTCGTAAAGCGGAACGCTAATGGATGCGACGAGGCCAACGAGCACCAGCGTGACGAGCAATTCGATCAGAGTGAAGCCGCGTGTGCTCTTCATGGTCCCACTCGCAACCGCAGAGTGTTCTGTGGCGTCGTGCGCGCGACGACATTGCCCGGGAGGTTGGTTTGGCCGATGGCAACAGTCGTCTGCGCGCGCGCTGACTTTGCCGCGAAGCGCAGATTGAGCAGCTTGCCCTGGCCGGATAGCGGCTTGCTAGCTGCCTGAAATTCGAGCTCGAGGCGGCCGCTGCTCGGCTCGGACTTCGGCGCAGTGCTGTCGATACCGCTGTTGCGAGCGATATCCTCAGGCCTTGCTTCCACAAATGACAGCACCTTCGGATCGAAGCGAATCACCAGCGGCAGCGTTTGCAGTGGCGCAGGGATCGTCACATCGATCATCACATCGAACTCCTCACCGACGCGCACGTTATCCGGCCCGCCGATGGTCAAATCCGCGGGCGCGCGACTCGTTACCGTCGGATTCCGCACGGACACAGTTGAAGCCGATGCAGATGAGGCCGACGTCGCTGGAGGCGATGTGGCTGGGGCGGATGGAGTTGCAGCCGACGCCATCGGGGTCGATGTGGTGGAAGCGGACGTGGTTGGGGCCGGCACAATCGATGGAGTCGGGTTGATCGCTGCTTCCGGCGTAGGCGGGGGAGTCGGCTCGCCAGATGACGGCCGGGCCGCTTCAGCACCGGGCGTCGCGGTCGGAGTTGTGTCCGTTGTTGCGCCGCCTGCGGCGGACGGGTCCGCCGCAGGCGCGGAGGAAGACGGTCCGGTGGTGCCGGGTGCCGGCCTGGGGGAACGATCGATCGCCGTAGGTGCCGGGCGTGAGCCGCCCGGAGCTGCGCCGCTGACAACGGCCGGTGCACCGCTCGCTGCTCCGACCGGGTCAAGTCGCAATGGTGTTTGCCGCATCGACGACTCGGTGCCCGAGTAGATGTCGCGCAGGCTGGCATCGGCGGTCGCGACACTGCGGACGATGCGCGGTGTGATCGAAAGAATGATTTCGGTCTTTATATTGTTCGAATTGTTGTTCGAGAACAGCCGGCCGAGCACTGGCATCTGACCGAGACCGGGAACCTTCGACGCGGTCTTGCGGTCCAGTTCGCTGATCAGTCCGCCGAGAATCTGGGTTTCGCCGTCGCGCAGCCGCAGGTTGGTCTGTGCACTGCGCGTACCGATCTGGTAGGCCAGCGAACCCTGCGGCCCGGGGATTTCCTTGACGATATTGCTGACATCAAGAAACAGTTTGATGCCAACGTCGCCTTCGGCGTAGATCTGTGGCTCAACTTCGAGCTTGATGCCCACATCGAGGTATTGCACCGATCCGGTCACGACCGAGGCTCCGGTGGCCAGCGGCGTCGTGGTATTCGTGATCACCGGCACCTTGTCACCGATCATGATGCGCGCCTTTTCCTTGTTGCGCGTGCGGATGCGCGGGCTGGCAAGCAGATTGGCGTCGGTGTCCTCGAGCTTGAAGTTGAACCCGACCGACAGTGGTGTGATCAGCAGATCCCTCGTCGTCAGGTCTGCCATCGCACCGATCGTATTGGCCGACGGTGGCGTCGCAATGGTGACGTTGTCCGGCCACTTGACGCCGAGATTGAGCAGGCGATCTCGGGCAACTTCGAGCACCTCGACTTCGAGCATCACTTCGGCATCCGGGAAGTCGTGGGCCGCGACGACCTTTTCCGCCACCGCGACGGTGTCGGCCGTGTCGCGGATCACCAGCGTATTGGTACGTTCATCGAGCGCAATGTCCTTGATCTTCAGCACGGTCTTCAGCACCGTTTGCAGGTGCTTGGCGTCGCCGTTGGAGATCTGGAAGGTGCGCACCTTCAGGTCCTGGAATTCCTTCTGCTTGGCAGCGGTGGCGGGGTAGATCAGCATCGTGTTGGCGTTCAGCACCTTCTTCTCGAGCTGGTTCTGCAGCAGGATCAGGTCGACGGTGTCGCCGACCGAAGCATTCGTCACGAAGATCGTCGTTTTCAGATCGGCGCGCACGTCGCGGTCGAAAATGACGTTCAGCCCGGTCGTGCGGGACAGCGCTTCGAACACCATGCGGACGTTGGCATCGCGGAACTGCAGCGTGACCGGCTTCTTCAGCACTGAAGCCGCCTTCTGTCGCGCCTCCTCGGCGCGTTCCAGGCGATCGTTGACCTGCGCCAGAAGCCGCTGCGCCTCGGGCTGCGAGGGGTTTTCCAGCAACACCTGCCGCAGCTTGGCGCGCGCACCGACCAGATCCCCGCTGTTCATGAGTTTGTTGGCCTCAACGACGAGGGCGCGGTGACGCTCATCCGCCTCGAGTGCCTCCAGGCCGCGGCGGGCACGGTAGTTACTCGGATCGATGCGTAGCGTTGCAAGGTACATTTCACGCGCGGCCGCAGGCTGACCGGCAGCGCGCGCTTCATCGCCACGTCTCAGCCACTCGCGAACGGCCATCAGCTGATACTTCAGATAGTCCACGCGCAGTTGCGAATTGGTCGGCTCCAGTTCGCTCGCGCGCGCAAGTTTTGCCAGCCCCTGTTCTATCTGGCCTTCCTGGATCAGCTTCATGCCCTCGGAACTCAGCTGCTGACTCGCGCAGGCGGCCAGGACGAGCAGCACGATGGCAACGGTGAAGCTGCGACGGAAGGCACGTAAATGCACAGTCATTTTTGCCCTCCGTCGACACTGAGAGACTGCCGCTGGTTCAGCGGCAGGTACGTGACGACGATCTGTGTCGGTGAAAGCGATTCAACGCGATAAGTGCTGTCGACCACGTCGCCCACCTTGACGATGTGCAACGCGTCGCCCTTCGCGAGGAACGCGGTCGGCTTGTCCGTCGTCTGCTCCAGCATGCCGACGAACTTGAACGGCAGACTCGGCGCGCTCGGTGGCGGGGGCGGAGGAGGGGGCGGCGGCGGCGGGGCCGGCGGCGGTGGCGGTGGTGTCCACACGACGCTCGGAAACGCGTTGAGGGTCCGATCTACCTCGAAGCGAACGCGCGCCTGCGCGCCTGGCGCCGCCGGGTCCAGGGCCGCGACTCGTACCGGGTCGCCTCGCGGGGGAATGGCCTCGACAGATTCGCCAGGCGCCCATTCCGCCAGCGCGGACTCGGCTGCCGCCGATTCCGACGCCCCGGCATTGGCCTGCACGGTTTCGCCCGGCGCCGACTCCTCTCGCACCGACTCACCCGGCACGACCTTCTGCGGCGCGGCTTCGGCTTGCGCGGACTCGGCTGGCGCGGTTTCGGTTCGCGGGGAATTGGCACGCACCACGGGTTCCGCGACCGCATCGGCCGCGTCCGAGGTGGCGAGTCGGTTCGACCCGTAGAACGCGGCGCCGCCCGCGGTCGCGAGCACGATCAGATGTACGAGCTTGAGCTGCGCTGCCATGCTATGGCTCGCGGTAAAACAGTGTGAAGTGAACGCGCGCGTCGAGCTGGTCGACGTTGGCGGCACTGCGTTCGATGCGCAGTTCGGCGAGGCTGGCGTGCGGTACCGCGTTCAGCACCCCGGCGACAAAGCTCTTGATCGTGACGTAGCGCTCCTTGAGTGGGAGGGTGACGTCGAAGCGTCGCAGCCGGATGGCGTCCTCGGTTTGCGCCAGCGCGTATTCGCCTCTGACGAGCTCAATGCGGCTCTTCTGGGCCGTGTCGAAGATCACGCGCAGATCTGCGGTCACCTGATCGACCGTCGGAAACGACTCGCGCAGCTGCGCCGTGCGCTGTGCCGATCCCGGCCGTTGCGCAAGTTCCCGGCGCACGTCGTCGAGACGTCCGCGCGTGCGGTCGGCCTGCCCGCGCAGGACCTCCGCTTCGCCGGCCAACTGCGGTGCATAGACAGCCAGTCCGAGCGCGAGCAGCAGCAGACCGATGCCGATCAGCCCGAAAGTGCCGAACCGCTCGTGCAGCTGGCGCGTCCAGCGCCGGCCGCGTCTCTCCCAGGTCAGTCGGGCGTTCATGGCGCAACCCACTGCGCGCGCGCCTGGAACCGGAGCGGCGTGCCGGGCGTTTGCGCCTGAATCTGGTGTGACACCAGCACGACCTCGCGCAGCGGAGGCTGCCCGCGCAGGGCGTCGAGAAAATCGAGCATCGCCCCGCTGTTCTTGGCTTCCGCCGTAATGCGCACTTCCTGTCGCTGTGCCGAGGGCTCGATCGATAGCAGGCCGACGTTGCGCCCGGCAACCGATTCGAGCCCGACAAACAGCGTTGCCCATGGCACCTGCAGTTCGCGCAGGGCGGCGGCGGTGGCGCGCGCGCTGCGTGCGTCCTGGACCGTGGCTGACGTGGCACTGCCGGTCGCCGGCTCGCTCAGCGAAGCCTCGAGCGTCCGCAGCTCGCGTGCCTCGCGCCCGCGCTCCGCATTGGCAGCCTGGAATTGCAGGGCTGCGAACGCGGTCGCCAGTGCACCTGCGACCAGCAGCAGCCAACCCGCCAGCGGCACGCGCGGGCGCGTCGGCGACAGGTCGAGATCGAGCCGCGCCATGTCGCTTCTTGACGTCAGTCGCTGCAGCCACGGTCTTCGCGGGGTCCGGCCCAGCCACGGTGTCGCAGGGTCGACCGGCAGCGTCTCGTCCGCGTAGTAGCGCGTGACAGGATCCGGCCCAAACCCCGCGCACCGCATTAGCGCGTGGCTGCGCTCGAGCAAGGGCGTCGCTTCCCTGACTCCGGGCTCGAAACGAAGCGCGGCAAAGCCGCCGTCGACGATCACGCCCAGCTGCGTCCCGGCGGGGCGCGCCACCGCGAGCACCGAACGTTGCGGCGACAGGCCGTGCCGGTTGGCGTTGAATACGCGCACCAGCTCGCCGTTGACCGATCCCAACCGTACCTTGTGTTGCTGCAGCATGACCTGCAGCGCCTGCAGCACGCCGGCCGGCAATGCGCAGGCCAAACTGCGGGCGGCACCCTGCCGCTGCCAGCGCGTGATGAGTTCGCCCGGCTTGACGCCCGCGGTGTCGGCCAGCGCGGCGCTGACCAGATCGTCGACGGCGCGGCGCGGGGTGTCGTCGAGGTCGGCTTCGATGACGTCGTACAGCATCCAGGTGTCGGCGATGACGACGTCGCAGCGCAGACCGGCCAGGTCGTGGCCGCCTCCGCTCGCCTCGCGCAGCGCCTGGTCGAGCGCCTTGATGACCTCATCGATGTCGCTCGGCGCCGGTTCGACCTTGACCACGCCGGTATGAACGACCGACTCCCGTCCGTTGGTCTGCCAACGCAGCAGCCACACGCTGGCGCCGTCGTCGCCAAGACTGGCGCGCAGCCGGCTATGCAACGGGCGTAACACGGTTGATCTCCTCGAGCGTGGTGACGCCGGCGACCGCCGCGGCGACCGCGGCCTCGCGCAGCGACTGGAAACCGACCTCGTGCGCGGCCGCCTTGATGCGCGACAGCGGCGCGCGCTCAGCGAGCAGGTCGCGCAGTGTGTCGGTCAGCTCGAGCGTTTCGGCGATCGCCTTGCGGCCCTTGTAGCCGGTGCCGCGGCAATGCGCGCAGCCGAGCCCCGCGCATGAACGACGGCTTCGTCGCCCTTGGGCACGGTGATCTTGGAGCGCTCCAGCTTCCGAGGTCTCGGGCTGTAGCGCTTGGCACACTGCGTGCAGGTCAGCCGTACCAGGCGCTGCGCCAGGATGCCGTTGAGCGCCGAGACGAAGCTGTAGGTGTCGACGCCCATGTTGACGAAGCGGCCGATGACGTCGAACACGTTGTTGGCGTGCACGGTGGTGAACACCTGGTGTCCGGTCAGTGCGGCCTGCACCGCGATCTGCGCCGTCTCCGGGTCGCGGATCTCGCCGACCATGATCTTGTCCGGGTCGTGCCGCAGGATCGAGCGCAGCCCGCGCGCGAAGCGTCAGCCCCTTCTTCTCGTTGACCGGGATCTGCAGCACGTCGGCGACCTGGTACTCGACCGGGTCTTCGATCGTGATGATCTTGTCCAGGCCGGTGTTGATCTCCGCCAGCGCCGCGTAAAGCGTCGTCGTCTTGCCGCTGCCGGTGGGACCGGTCACCAGCAGCAGGCCATAGGGCATACGCCGACAGGTTGCGTACGAAATCGAGCACGCCCGGCTCGAAGCCGAGGTTCTCGAGCTTGATCTGGCGTGTCTGGCCGGACAGATGCTGGCGGTCGAGGATGCGCAGCACCGCGTCCTCGCCGAACAGGTTCGGCATGATCGACACGCGCAGGTCGATCTCGCGGCTGTCGACCGCGACCTTGAAGCGGCCGTCCTGCGGGATGCGGCGCTCGGCGATGTCCAGTTCGGCGATCACCTTCACGCGCGACAGCACCTGATGTGCGGCTTCGAGCCCGTCGACGCGCTTGACGACTTCGAGCACGCCGTCGATGCGGTACTTGATGACCAGTCCGTTGCGCTGCGTTTCCAGGTGGATGTCGCTCGCTTCGGATTTCAGCGCGTCGTGGATGGTCGAGTCCACCAGCCGGACGATCGGGCTGTCGGAGGCGCTGATGTCGGCGATCGACACCGACAGCGCCATCGAGTCGTGCGCACCGGCGGCGACCGGCGCGAGGCCGACAGCGTCCATCGCGCGCATCGACTTTTCTGCCAGGGTCAGGAAGGCGCGCATGTCGTCGCTGTCCGCCAGCGCCCAGACGAGTTCCCTGCTCCCTTGTCGGCGCAGCCGGTGCGTGGCCCAGGCGCGCGTGCGCGCCTCGAGCGGATCCGCCAGCACGAGCAGGCGACGCTGTGCGGCGTCGGTCACCGCCACGCACTGTCGCTGCGTCGCTTCGACGTAGCTGATCACCGTGAAATCGGGCACGCAGCTGCGCAGCTCGGCCATCGTCAAGGGTTCGAGGCTGAAGTACCTGGCCGCCTGCGTGATGAATTCTTCCTTCGGCAGGCCCAGCAGGGCACTCAGCGCTTCGACCGGACGGCGGCCCTGCGCCTGCGCCAGCGCTGCGCGCACGACCTCCTCGCTGAGCACGGAACCGACTGTGGCAGGCGCATTCATTGCGACGTCCTTACTGCAGGCTCGAGGCGAGGTCGAAGATCGGCAGGTACATCAGCACGACGATCCCGCCGATCACGAGCCCGATGAAGATCATCAGTGCCGGTTCGATCAGGCGCGATGCGACGGTGACCGCACGCGCAAGTTGCGCTTCCTGAAACTGCGCGATGCGCGCCAGCACTTCGGCCAGCCGGCCGGTTCGCTGCGCGACCTCGAGCATGCGCAGCGCGACCGGGTCGGCAATCTGCACGGCTGCCAGTGCCGGGCCGATGCGCTTGCCTTCCGAGATCTCCGTTGTGGCCACGTCCAGCCCGCGCTGGTCCTCCGGCGTCAGCAGCGGGCGGCACATCGTGAACGCACGCAAAGCGGGAATGCCTCCCTGCACCAGCATGGCGCTGGTGCGGAAGAACTGTGCGTGACGGAACATGCGCACCAGCGGCCCGACGATCCACAGGCGCTGCAGTCCGGGAATCTGCCACCCGTTGCGCATGGCGCGCAGCACTTGCGAGACCAGGAAGGCGCCAGCGGCGACCAGTGCGCCGACAAAGATCCACGGATGCGCAGCGATTGCCTTGCCCCAACTGAGCAGGAAACTCGAAGCCGCCGGCAGATCGCGGTGCGCGCCTTCGAGCAGCTGCGCGAAACGCGGCACCACGACGCCAAGCAGGAACAGCACGACCAGGGCGCCGACCGTCAGCAGCAGCGCCGGATAGATCGCGGCTCCCACAACCTTGTTGCGCAGCTCGTACAGCGTTTCCAGGTGCGCGGCGTAGCGTCGCAGCGCTGACACGAGATCACCGGTCTGTTCGCTGGCGGCGACCGTGGCGATCAGCAACGCGGGAAACGTGTCCGGCTGGTTTGTCAGCGCTTGCGAGAGTGGCAGACCCTCGGTCAGGTCGGTGGCGACGCGATCGATTGCGCGGCGTGCGGATTCGTCGCGCTCCTTCAGCGCGAGGGTGCGTATCGCATCGACCATGCCGAGGCCGGCATCGAGCAGCGCTGCCAGTTCCTCGGTAAACAGGCTGACCTGCAGGCGCGCGCGCCGGCGCGGCAGCAGGGTCGCGAGCGCCCAGCGTGGTGCCGGCGCCGGGCGGCACGACAGCACGCGCAGGTTGGAAACCTGCAGTTGCTGTGTGGCCTGCTGCTCGCTCTGCGCCGCGACGCGCCGCGACTGCACGGCGCCGTTGGCGGCGACCGCGACTACGTCGAACAGCGGGGCGCGAGCTGTGGTCATTGCGCGGCCCCGACCACCGGTCCGCTCCATGACGTGACGTCGGAGTTCTCGCTTGTTCCGCCCGGCTGGCCGTCGGCGCCGTACGAATAGATGTCGTAATCGGAATGGTCGCCCGGCGACTTGTAGCGGTAGGGTCGACCCCAGGGGTCGGGCGGCACCGTCTTCTTCAGGTAGGGCCCCTGCCACTTTTCGACGTTGTTGGGCTTGGCGTTCAGCGCCTGCAGTCCCTGTTCGCTGGTCGGATAGCTGCCCACGTCGAGCCGGTACTGATCGAGCGCCTTCTCCAGCGAATCGATCTGGGCCTTGGCGATCTTGGTATTGGTCTTGCCCACCTGATCGAAGTAGCGCGGCGCCACCAGTCCCGCCAGCAAGCCGATGATGACGACGACCACCAGCAGTTCGAGCAGAGTGAAGCCGACGTTCGGACGACGCAGGGTTCGCCGACTGGACCGTCGTGTCCGATAGAGATCGCGCATTGCCTGCCTCCTTTGCTCCGGTGGGTGCGCGGACTTCAATGCGACCGCGACTACCGCACTGCTCATCCAGATCGACTAGGTACAAGTCCTCACGACAGACCGGGATCCGGAGTTGCCGTAGGGAAAAGCCCGCCCGAGGGCGCGACTCCTCTCCCGCACTTTCGGTACCGGTGTGACCTTGAGTGCGCAATACCAGCATAGGAAGGCTGCCGGCGGACTGGGGTGGTTCCCTACTTTCGGGCGGGGATGGCCTCCTCGACAGCGTCTGCCGAGTCAGCCAATCCGCCATCGACACGCCAGTCCGCCCAATGCCGGCCGGCATGTACCGGGCCTGTCAGTAAGTGCAGGCGGCCGCGTGGAATGGGTTCCTGTCGCTCGCGCGCCACTTCCTGGCGGCCCCGTGCAAGACGAATCGGAGATGTAGGCAGCAGCAAGAGCGCCTCGACGTCGATCACGCGCGATCAGTTCGCGCCGTCGTTCTGTCCTTCGTCAGACGATGCCGAGAGAGTAGGGAACGCCCACCTTCAATTTAGGGGGAAGGGCCCTGCCGTCGGAAGCACTTCCTCGACTTGTCGCTGCGCCCTACCAAGTTCGTGATAGCGACCGTGATGTCACCGCTGCACGGCGGTGACTCGGGGGATGTGATGAAACAGTGGTTGAACTCGGCGGAATACGGCATGCGGCTGAGTGCATTTCGTGCCGACCGTCGTGCGCGCACGGACAAGCGGTACGGCGCGCTACGCCAGTGCCGGCCCGATTGTCCGGACACGACTGATCCAGATCTGTCTTCTGAGTAATTGCCAAGCAAGCATCGTGGGAGCGTCACTATGAAGACCCAGAGCAGCGCCACGCCGTTCGGATTCATCAGGCTGTCAGTTGCGCTGTTGGCGGCGATGGTGTTCGGCATGCTCGGGACGACCTCCGCGGCGGAGGTGCCGTTGACGATCAACGTCGTTGGCGTCGGCCCGGACGGCAACACGGTGCGCAGCACCGACGGAATACCGCTGGACGGTCGAGCAGGACGCCACCAAGCTGTCGGTTCCCGGCCAGCCCGCCACGACGGCCAACTACTCGTTCAGCTTCCACACCAGCTACATGCCGGTGGTCGCGGCCGGCCGGCGGTGCGACGCGAGCCCTGTGCACGGTGCCGGCGCTTCAGGCCGGCGATTCGGACGTCGTTCGCCTCTACAACCAGGCGTTTCCCAAGTCTCGACTCGGCCAAGCGCTACTTCGTCTCGGTTGCCGCCGAAGGCTTCCAGATGGGCGGCGCACCGGTCGTATTCAGTGCGGGCTGGCGCGACGGCGACGGTTTATCTGAACCAGTACCCGGTGCCGACGGCGCAGATCTCGATCTTCGTCTTCAACGACAACAACCCGATCAACGGCGCGCCCGACCTGCCGGCAGGAGACGGGGCTGGCGGGCTTCCATGTGCACCTGATCGAAGCCGGCGGCACCTACGGGGCGTCGGGCGGCGAGGTCACGCAGGACGCGTTCGGCAATCCGCTGGGCACGACCGTACAGCGATGCGGCCACGACTGGCAGGCCGACGTCGCGACGTCGCAACGTGCCGGCAGCGGCATCATCCTCACCGACGCCGAACGGCGTCGCACTGATCCAGAACCTGTACCCGGCCAAGTACACGATCCTCGTTGATCCGCCCAATGCCGACTGGCACCAGACCTCGACGATCGAAGGCACCCGCGGCGTCGATGCCTGGGTCAGGAACAACGAACCGAGCTTCTTCCAGGAGTTCGGGCCGCCCGGACACCACGTGTTCATCGGTTTCACGCGCAGCGGCGAGATTGCCGGCATCGTGCCGCCGGGTGGGCCCAACGCGGGTGCCACATGTCAAGTCGGCATCGACAGCCCCTGCAACGCACTCCTCAACGGCAGCACCCCGGTCTCCGGCCGCATCGTCAATACGCACCATTCGCGCCCGCCGGTGTTCACGTTCTACGGCGGCGCGCCGGTCACCGAATGCTGGGTCGGCCTGAACGAGCCGCTCGCGGTCGGCGGCCGCGCGCTCTACGCCACCCCCTGCAACAAGGACGGCACGTTCAGCATCCCGAACGTGCCGAACGGGACCTACGAACTGGCGATCTGGGACGAGCCGCTCGACATGATCATCGCGGCGGTCACGATTACCGTTCCAGATCCCGCTCCTCCTCCAGGCGGCACGCTGCGCGACTATCCGGTGTCGAGCTGGTTCGGTCGCTACCAGGGCCGCGTGTTCCAGGACATCGACGGCACCGGCTTGCCCTACTTCGCGGAGGCCTTCACCCGCCCGTTCATCGCCGTCGAGCCGATGACGGGCGTCGAGTATGAGAGCACCGAGAACTTCACCGCGGGTGATCTCAAGCCGCCGTTCGGCCCCGGCATTGCCAACAACATCCGCTTCCGCGACGGCAGCATCTACCAGTCGACCGGGACCAAGGACGACGGCACCTTCGCCTTCACCGAGGTGTTCCCGTTCTTCAACTTCATGGTCGCGGAGATCGACTACGCCCGCTACAAGGCCACCAGCGCCACCGTCGTGGTTGACGATGGCGGCGGCGATCCCGCGACCGGCAAGATCAACGCCGATCAGAACCGCGCGAAGCTCTGGAACGCCGCGCCGGGCCTGTTCGGCAGCAACGACCCGGCGCTGGCCTACGACCCGTGGACCCGGCTGATCCCGCAGCGGCAGGCCGATATTGAATGTCCTCCGGGCAAGGCTCCGCCCTGCTACTTCCGCACCGAGAGCGTCGAGGGCGGTGCGGGCGCGATCCTGCTGGAGGCGATGCAGACCTTCCTGGGCGCGACCAACCATATCGAGTGGGGCAAGACGCCGTACACGATCACCGAGAACGGCGGCATCGCCGGCATCGTCTACTACGCGATCACGCGCGCCGAGGACGATCCCCGCTACGCCGCGGCGGAGAACTGGGAGCCGGGCATCCCGCGCGTCCAGGTCAACGTGTTCCTTGACTGCGACGGTGACGTCAAGCCCGACAAGCCGCTGAACGACGGCTCCGGACAGTGCAGCGAGTTGAGCAGCGGCCCCAGCCTGTACAACTACGTTCGTCCTGATGTCGACAACTATCCTTATTGCTGGCGCGACCCGGGCTCGTGCGGATTGACCGAGCCGCTGATGGGGCCAGAGGACGATTTACGCGCGTTCAAGGGGGACCCGAGTCAGGCTGCCAAGCGGCTCGCTTCTGCCAGAGCCAGTGTGCGTTCCTGAACGAAAAGCCCGCCGATGTCATGCGTGCCAGAGCGCAGCAACCGCTGCGAACTTTCTCTACGGCGACGTGTTCCGCTGGGGTGCTCCCGGCGAAAACTCGGCCGCTCAGATCGTCATTGGCCTCGGAAAGACCGACAGCTGGGACGATTCGATCCCGAAGGACTGTCCGGACGTGACGCCGTACATCGTGCCCGGCACCAATCCCCCCAAAGCGCTCGATTGCTTCGACGGCCTGCGCAACTACAACCAGGTTCGCCCGGCGGTCTTCGACGGCGGTTTCGCGTTCGGCCGCGTGGCCGGGCAGGCCGAATTGCCGATGATCATCGGCCCCGAAGGCAAGGGCACCTACATCCTCGAAGCCGTCGCGCCTCCGGGATACCTGCACCAGGGCAACGGCGACAAGAACGTCACGTTCGGCGACACGCTCAAGGCGACGCCCGCCGCGCTGCCGCACGAATGCGTCGGCCAGGAACTGCTGGTGCCGGCGTTCCTCACGCTGTTCCCCGGCGAGCCCAATCCGAACTACTCGGATGGCGCAACGTGGCGGAAGTGCGACATGAAGGCCGTGCCGCTGGTGCCGGGCCTCAATGCCGCGCCCAACTTCTTCATGTACACCGAAGCGCCGGTCGCGGGCCACGGCGTCGGTTTCATCCTCGACGACACGGCGGCCGAGTTCAACTACCTCGCGCCCAACTTCGGCGAAAAGCATTCGCCGCCGCACCTGCCGGTCTCGGTGCGTGACTGGACCGACCGCGAGATCGCGCGCGTGTATTCGGACCAGTTCGGCTCCTACAACTTCCTGGTGCCGTCGTCGTTCACGATCAACCCGCCGTACCCGTCGGGCGTGATGCCCAGCATGATGACGGCGTGCATGAACCACCCGGGTCCGATCACGAAGGACCCGGCAACCGGTGCCGACCACCTGGCAGTCGCAGCTCGACCCGTTCTACAACCGCAACTACACGACGTTCTGCTACACGTTCCAGTACCTGGCGGGCAAGACCACGTACCTCGACACGCCGGTGCTGCCGGTGGCGGCGTTCGCCGCGGTCACCGCGAATCCGCTCGACTGCGAGTGTGACAACGGCACACCCGGCATCTTCAGCGTCACGCGAGGAACCGGCTCACCCACCATCACGGCTACCGACGCCGGTCCGGTGGTTCCCGCCGGTGGCAGTCTCGTCATCGTGTCGCAGGGCCAGGTCGACGTGGTCAACCCGGCATTCGATCCCAACCTGGTCGCTGGCCAGGACGACCCGCTGAAGCCCGGCACTCCGATTCCGGGTTCGGATATCAGGCTGCAAAAGACCGATCAAGCGCGACTACGGTTTCGGCCCGACCACAATGCCCGGCAAGGTCATGCTGGGCAGCACGCAGCTCACCGTCAATGCCTGGTCCCCGGCCTGATCACCGCGACGCTTCCGGCGGGTGCCAGCACCGGCCAGCTGATGATCACGCGCGGCGACAACGGCAAGGAGTCGGTCGTCGGCATCACGGTCCATGTCACGACGGTCGCGCCGAGGAAGGTCAATCCCAACGGCGACGGACGGTGCCGGGTGCGGCGTCAGCCGACGTCGGCCTGCAAGACGATCCAGGCCGCGATCGATGCGGCAACGTCAGCCGGCGAGTTGATCACCGTCGCGCCCGGCACGTACAACGAGTACGTGATCATGGACAAGCGCGTGCGCCTGCAGGGCTGGGGCGCGGGTTCCGTGACCATCAACGCCGCCAAGTCCAGCGCCAGCGCGCTGGCGACCTGGCGCACACAGATCAATAGACGGGCAGGCGGCGTCACCGGTGTTCCCGCTACCTTCGACCTGCTCCCGGGGCAGGAACTGGGCTTCAACGCGGCCAACAACGAACCACTGCTGTTCGGCGCCGAAGAAGGCCCGGGCATCCTGGTCGTTGGAAGAGCGGGAAGCGGCGGCGGCGGCGGCAATCCGATGAACGATTGTGTTTCCGGCCAGGGTAGCAACGTGGTGCCGCTACGGATCGACGGCCTGACGGTCACCGGCGCCGACGCCGGCGGCGGCATCCTGACCAGCGGCTACGCCTGCGGCATCGAGGTTTCCAACAACCGCGTCGTCGGCAACTACGGCACCTATGGCGGCGGCATCCGCGTCGGTCACACGACGCTGACCGACACGGCCACCTCCTACACCGACGCCGTCAACCGGCTTCCGTGGCTGCATCACAACCAGGTGTTGCAGAACGGCGCGGGCGGGGCGGGCGGCGGCGGCGGCATCACGCTGGGTACCGGCTCCAACGGCTACCTCGTCGAGAAGAACTATGTCTGCGGCAACTTCTCGATGGCGGACGGCGGCGGCCTGAGCCACCTCGGCCAGTCGGCAGGCCGGATCGGTGGAAACCAGAACAACCTGCCGAACCGAATCCTCGGACAACAAGTTCATCTTCAACCAGACGTTCAACCAGAGCTTCGACCCGATGGGCGGTGGGATGTCCATCGCCGGCCAGATCCCGTTCGTCGGCGTTGACCCGGAAGGTACGGGCGACGTGCTGGTCAATGCCAACCTGCTCCAGGGCAACCAGGCCGGCGCGGGCGCCGGCGGCGGCGTCAGCATCGCCAGGACGGTGTCGGGCAGCAACGCCAACACGACCGACGACGTTGTTCTCACCAACAACATGATCGTCAACAACGTCGCGGCTTATGCCGGCGGCGGCGTGGCGTTGGCCGAGGCAGACGGCAGCGTGCGCCTGGTCAACAACACCGTGGCCAGCAACGTCAGCACGGCGACCAACCGGCAGGCGGCCAATCAGGGTGGCTGGGCCTTCCCGTCGAACCCGCAGGTCGCGGGCATCTGGGTTCTGGGCGGCAGCGACCCGACGCTGCAGAACAACATCGTCTGGGGCAACCGCTCGTACATCTACCTGATCGACAAGATCACGGATCCGACTAAGTGGAGCTACGGACTGTTCAATCCGGAGACGACCAGCGTCACTTCACCGAACCCGAACCCGCGGTACAGCGATCTCGGACGGGAGTTCGACGGCGTTTCGCCGAACCTCGCACCGACGTACAGCGTGCTGACGACCGGCGGCGTGAACCCCAACGTGACGCCAAGCAACACCGTGTCCGTGGCAGCGGACAGCGCCACGCTCTTCGTCAAGAAGAACGAGTTCCTCTCGATCACGGATCCGACGCAGCCGCAAAAGCTGCAGGATGCGACCGTGAACCTGCAGTCCGCGCTGGTGGCCGACGAGACGGGCAATTTCATCAACATCATCTTCAGCCCGCTCACGCTGTGGGAGATCGGTCGCGCCAACCCCGGGAACGCCCGGAGATGCCGCGCGCTGACTATCACATTAAGGCAGACGTCGGCGGCACTGAACGCTGGTAGCGGCACTCCCGGTGCCAACAACGTCCCCAGCACGGACTACGACAGCCAGAACCGCGCGGCGCCGATCGACATCGGTGCGGATGAGATCACCGCGCCGCCGCCGTCGGCCGACCTGGCGATCACGCAGAACAGCGACGGGCGCATGACCGTCGCACGCGACACGAACAACGTGACCTACACGATCGTCGTGACGAACAACGGCCCGAGCCCGGTGACGAACGCAACGCTGACCGACACTCTGCCGGGTTGCTGAGGTTTGTGCCGACCGCATGGAGTTGCACGGCGTCGGCAGGATCGAGTTGCACCGCCTCTCCACCGGCTAACGTCGGCGCTTCGCGCAGTGGCTCGGTCAGCCTGCTCAGTGGCGGAACCGCGACCTACACGCTGGTCGGCAACGTGCCGCTCATTGCACCGCTCGGGAACTCGACCAACAGCGTGACGATCGCCAGCGCTATCGATCCGAATCCGGCCAACAACACGCTGGCGGACACCGACAACATCGTTCGGGTGTTGCCTATCTCGTTCACCGGGGCGAGCGACGCTGCCAGCCTCAACCCGCTTGCAACAACGCTTGCCTTCGGAAACGAGAACGGGGCCTCTTTCAGCGTCGTCACGCTAACGATGGGTGGCAACGCGCCGGTGACCTTCCAGACCGCAACGGTGACCAGCAGCAACACGACCACTGGCTTTACGAAGGGTGCTGATACCTGCTCGGGAACGACGAAGAACCCAGGCGATACCTGCACGATCAGGGTCAACTTCAACGGGCCGAGTGGCAACAACAGCCGTACCGGAACCTTGAGCGTGCCTTACACCGGCGCCACGGGTAGCCCGCGTACCTTGGCCCTGACCGGAAGTTAATGGTGCTGAAAGGCAGTCGGAAGACGGAAACGCAATGCACTGGCCTTCTCCGCCGGGCGCAAGCCCGGTGGAGAGGACGAAGAGAACCGAAGGAGTCGCACCATGATGATGGCCAAGACATTCCGCAGGGCCCTGATGCCGGTGGCAGTGGCGGCTGCACTCGGCGCAGCCTCGTCGGCCGGCGCGGCGGTGTTCGTGCAGTGCGGGCCCGGGAACAACGGCGTCGACCCGGTCACAGGCAAGATCCTCGCTGCATATGCGCCGACGCGGTCTCGGCTCCGACCAGGGTCGCCTGCATGCATCTCACCGCGGGCGACGGCTTCATTTCGATGGCGGACAAGTCCGCCGCCATGCCACAGGGTAAATCCCTTTACGTGTTCGGCTTTGCCGACGTGACCACCAAGCCGTCGAACGAGATCATGCTCGACTCGCTGGCGGCCAATTTTTCAGCGCCGACGATCGCACTGAAGCAGAACCAGAGCTTCTACCTGACGCTGACCAACGTCTCGATGGCGATGCGGCCTGACCTGTTCGATCCGCACACGGTGCACTTCCACGGCTATCCGCAGGCCGCGCCGGTATTCGACGGCATGCCCGAAGGCTCGTTCGGCGTGAACATGGGTTCGTCGGTCACCTACTACTACAAGCTGAACGACCCCGGCACCTACATGTACCACTGCCACCAGGAGGCCACCGAGCACATGCAGATGGGCATGCTCGGCAACCTGTACGTGATGCCGGCGCAGGATGGCAACACCGCGCTTTATCCGAGCGGCAAGTACGTCTACAACGACGGCGACGGCTCCACCGGCTACGACGTCGGGTATCCGCTGCAGTTGACGTCGATGGACCCCGTGTTCCACGACGCGAGCCTGAGCATCAACCCGCTGCCCTTCAAGAACATGAAGGACACCTACGCGATGATCAACGGGCGCGGCTATCCGGATACGGTCAATACCGATGCGGCCGGGCTGCCGGCGCCCCCCGAGAAGGTCGAGTTCGGCAACAGCGAGAGTTCGCAGCTGACTCATGCCCTGATCACCGCCACCCAGGGCAAGCGCGTCCTGCTGCGGCTGTCGAACCTGAGCGTCACCAACTACTACACGGTGACTGCACAGGGCCTTCCGATGAAGGTGGTCGGTCAGGGCGCGCGTGAGCTGCGCGGGCCGGACGGCAAGGTCCTGCACTACGACACCGCCTCGGTCACGCTCGGCGGTGGCGAGTCGGCAGAGGTGTTGATCGACACCAGCCAGGTGCAGCCTGGGACGTACTTCCTCTACACCACCAACCTGAACTACCTGAGCAACAACGACCAGGACAACGGCGGAATGATGACGGAGATCGTCATCGCTGCGCCGTGATTCCCAACCGGACCCACCCTGGAGTCGTCAGGAGAGGCGCAATGAAGAGCATGTCGATACTCGAATCGCTGTCCGGCGTCCTTCGGGCCGGTCTCGCGGCGTTGCTGCTCGGCACGGTGGGCCAGGCGCAGGCCTATGTCAACGGCTGGGAAGGAGAGGGCGTCGGGAACGGTCGCCGATCCCCGCACCTTCGTGCTGACCGCCAAGCACGACTTCGTCAGCACCTCCGACGGGGGCAGCCACTACGCCTGGGGCTATTCCTTCGGCACCGACCTGCCGATGCAGTACCCGGGGCCGACGCTGATCGTTCAGCAGGGTGATGTGGTCAAGGTCGTGCTGAACAACACGCTGCCGGTGCCGGTGTCGATCGTTTTTCCGGGCCAGCAGGGCGTGACCGCCACCGGCGGCAACCCGGGCCTGCTGACGCGCGAGGCCCCGTGGTGCCGCTGTCGGAAGACGCGGCCGTCGCGGGCCCGACCTACACCTTCGTCGCCGACAAGGCGGGGACCTACCTCTACCACAGCGGCACCAATGCCGACCTGCAGGTCGAGATGGGACTGGTCGGCGCGCTGATCGTGCGGCCGACCGGTTACGTCCAGGGCACGAAGGCGTCCCACCCCAACCGCAAGGCCTACGAGCAACCCGGCACGAACTACGACCGCGAGAATCTGTTCCTGCTGAGCGAGATGGACCCCGCCATTCACTGGACGGTGTACACGCAGGTCTTCGGCAATCAGCCGGTCGCGGTCGATACGACGTCGATAAAGCCCAGCATGTGGTTCATCAACGGCCGCAATGCGCCGGACACTATGCTGGACGATCACGTCGACTGGCTGCCGACGCAGCCGTACAACGCGCTGCCGCGCATGCACCCGGGCGAGCGGCTGCTGATGCGCGTGGTCAATGCCGGGCGCGACCTGCACCCGTTCCACCACCACGGCAACCATGCGTATCCGATTGCGCGCGATGGTCGCGTGCTGTCAAGCGTCACCCGGCGGCGCCGCGACGCGCCGGACCTGACCTCGCCGGACTTCACGGTGCGCTCGGTGCCGGGCCAGACCATGGACCTGATCTTCGAGTGGACCGGCAAGGAGATCGGCTGGGATGTCTACGGCACGGCCGCAATCGACGCCGCACAGCTGCACAGACGGATCGCCAACGGCTATCGCGGGGTGTCGACGGCTTACCGATCGACCAGCATCCGGGGAGTGGTGCGCCGATCACGACAAGCCGCTCCCGGTGATCATGCCCGGTCTTCTCGACCTGTCGTTCGGCGAGAGCTGGAGCGGCAGCCCGTACCTCGGCATGGTCGGCGCGCTGCCGCAGGGGCATCCGGGGCTGAACCCAACCGGAGGCTACTTTCATATGTGGCACTCCCACAATGAAAAAGAAATCACCACCGACGACATCTTCCCAGGGGGAATGATGACCATGCTGATCATCGAGCCCTGGACTGTCGAGCTGTTCGAAGATCTGCCGTAACCGGGGAGTGCAACCATGCGCACCAGAATGTTCACACTCAGGTTCGGTGCTGCGGCGCTGACCTACGCCTCCCTGGCGCTGACCGGGACCTCGGCGCTCGGCGCCGAGTACTGGCTCAAGGCCGGGACGACGACGGTCAACCCGCCAGGCGCGTCGGCTCCGGTGACGATGTGGGGCTATGCCCTGTGCGGCACCGGATCGACAGCGCCCACCGGTTGGCCCGCCACTTGCGCGGGCACAGTCTCCGTGCCCGGGCTACCGCGCTGACAGTGCCGGCAGGCGACGCGTCCTTGACCGTGCACCTGGCAAACGGGCTGGCGGTGCCGACGTCACTGGTGATCAACGGGCTGATCAAGGCACCGACCAACCCGATGGTGCCGGTGTGGGACACTGGTGCGCCGGGTTCAGCGACCTTCATTGACCGCGCGCGTGCGTTCTTTCGACGCAGAAGCCGCGCCCAACAGCGGCACTCCGGCCAACTACATTTGGGGCAGTGTCAGCAATCCCGTCAAGCCCGGCACCTATCTCTACCAGAGCGGTACGCAACCGCAGGTGCAGGTGCAGATGGGCCTGTACGGAGCAGTGACCAAGAACGCGGTGGACGCGGTCTCAGGGTCGACGCCAGTGCGCGCGCAGGCCTATCCAGGCGCTCCATACGACAACCAGGCAACGCTGCTCTACAGCGAGATCGATCCTGACCTGCATGCGGCGGTCGCGGGCAACGACTACGGCCCCGGCAAGGGAACGACCAGCACGATCAACTACGCGCCCAAGTACTTCCTGGTCAACGGCCAGCCCTTCCCGAGTGGAACGCCGGTCATCGCGCCCGCTGGCAACCCGGGCACGACGCTGCTGCGCCTGCTGAACGCGGGTTTGACGACGCACGTGCCGATGATTCAAGGGACTCACTGGACCGTGGTGGCCGAAGACGGCAAGCCGTATCCGTATCGTCCCACCCAGTACACCGCGCTGCTGCCGGCAGCGAAGACGATGGACGTGCTGTTGACGCCCGATATCGGCGGCGCGGTCTACTCGATCATGGATCGCCGCCTCAGCCTGTCGAACAACGGGCTCGCGGATGGCGGCATGCTGGCGTTCCTGCAATACAGTAAGCAGGGTGGCGTAGCAACAGGTGGGAGTGGGGCGCCGACTGCGCTCGATGATGGATACAGTTCCATCGTCGGTGCCACGTTGAACGTGGACGCCGGCCTGGGCGTACTAGCCAACGACTCCGACGCCGACGGCTTGCCGCTTCCCATCAGGGCCGTGGCCGCCACCGGACCGACTGCGTGCACGGGGACGTATACGCTGAACGCCAACGGGTCGTTCACCTACGTGCCGCCTGCGGCGATGCCTAGCACCGATCCGCTGCCTGCAGGCTGTACCGCTTCCGACGATACCTTCTCCTATCTGGCAACCGACGGCCAGTGGCTGAGTAACCCCGCGACGGTGACGATCACCTTGACCGTGCCGCCGATACCGAGCGTTCGCCGGCATTCTTGACGACTTTCAAAGCGGCAGACCAACTGCGCCCAGCCTTGGCACAAACTGGGATCAGCAGACGAGCTACGGCCGACGTCAGCTCCCGATATCGGGATCTGGTCGTACAGGCGGACAGGCAATTGCCAATTCAACGGCCCTGGGCGGCCTGGCCATCTGGAAGGCTGCACTTTGGCACAAAGCAGGGCGCGGCGTTCGAGTTCGGCGGCGTGCCGCCGGCCAAAGCCTATCTGGTGCTCAAGGCCACGGGCGGCACGGCGGTTGCGCCCGCCAACTACGTGCGCGTCGGCTGTGAGGGCGGCCAGGTCGTCGTGTATACGATGATGGGTGGCAGTAACGTCTCTGCCTACGTGAAGCAGGCGACACTGGGTGCCTGCGGTCCCGGAGCGCTGAGTGCAGTGGTCGATGAGAAGGGCCTGGTGACCGCTTTCGTCGCAGGCGGCGCGTTTGCTGGTGCCGTGCAGTTGCCCAACGTGGCCGCGTGGAAGGGCCCCGGCCGCATCGGCATTCAGCTGACAACCGTAGGTGCCACCGCTGACAATTTCGGAGGCTGCACCCTGAACTCAGCGAATGCCTGTGTTGCTCCATAACTTGAACACCGCCGAATCGCGGTCCCGTCGGTTGTCTCGGCACAAGACACCGCACCGGACCGCGCTTGTCTGCGCGGGACTGGTTGGCCTCGCGCTGCAGTTGAGTGGCTGCGCAACCACGCCAGACGCTGTTGGCGCGACTCAGACCGTGCCGGCGGAAATTCCTTCGGTTGAGGCGACCTACGGCATCCAGGTCGAAGGGCTGCGCCTGACCGCTGCCGGCTCGATGCTCGATTTTCGCTATCGCGTGCTCGATGCCCAGAAGGCGGCGCCGTTCCTCAATGGCAAGATCCAGCCCGCCTTGCTCGACGAGGCGCGCGGCGCCAGGCTCGGCGTGCCGAACACGCCGAAGCTCGGGCGGATCCGCCAGACTTCGCGCAACAACGTGATCCACACCGACCGCAGCTACTTCATCATGTTCGGCAACCCCGGCAAGGCACTGCAAAGCGGCGACAAGGTGGCGTTGCTGCTGGGGCAGGTCAGGATCACCGACCTTACGGTGCAGTAGCGCCGCCGGTCAGTCGGGCATGAAGTCACGTCCCGGCTGGCGTGGGCTCGGGCAAGATACGCGACCGATGAAAAGCGTCAGCATTCTGATTTCTTCCGCGCGCTTCCTGGCCGGTGTGTGCCTGGGCGCTGCCGCCTCGGTCTCGTACAGCGGCGTCATCACGCCGGACCTCGAGCGCGCCATGGCCATGCGGGGCACGCACGCCGATACCGCGGTGATCGTGCGCTTCAGCGACCCGGTGGACTTCGCGCCGTTGGTGGTGACGGACCGGCGCACCCGCGACAACCGGCTGCTGCTGGCGCTGAAGGCGCGCGGCGCACAGAGGCGCGCGGTGATCGAGCCGCTGCTGGTGGCGCAGGGCGCGCGGCGGATCACGGACCTGTGGATCATCAACGGCCTGGCAACCACGCTGCCTGCGGTCGCAGTCAAGCGGCTGGCCGAGGTCGAGGGCATCGAGAGCATCGGACTCGATTCGTACGTCCAGGGCGGGCGCACGCAGCGGATGCCAGCACCGCGCGCGCCGCAGCGCGGCGCCGCGCCGGCCGTGGCCGCACAACCGGGTGTGTCCGCCCAGGATATGGCCGAAGGTACGGCATTGCGCGCAACCCCGGGCTGGAACATGGCCGCGGTTCAGGCGCCGCAGATGTGGGCGCTGGGCCACAGCGGCCGCGGCGTGGTGGTGGCGATCATGGACACCGGCGTGGATCTCGCGCATCCGGACCTGCGGCGCAAGTGGCGCGGCGGTACCAACAGCTGGTTCGACCCGCACGACGAAGAGAACCTGCCCTACGACGCGGTCGGCCATGGCACCCAGGCGATGGGAATCGTGCTCGGCGGTCGCACGCTCGGCGTCGCACCCGACGCACGCTGGATCGCGGTGCGCTTGTACGACTCCGCCGGCCGGGCGCGGATGAGCGACATTCATCGGGCCTTCCAGTGGCTGATGGATCCAGATGGCGACTCCGCCACGGTCGATGCACCCGATGTCGTCAACGCGTCGTGGACACTCTCGGGCCGGCCTCCCGGCACGTGCATCGCGGAATTCAGCGAAGACATCCGTGCGCTCAGGGGCAGCGGCATCGCGGTGGTCTTCGCCGCCGGCAACGACGGTCCGGCAGAACGCACGAGCAGCAGCCCCGCGAACAACCCGGGTGCGCTGTCGGTCGGCGCGGTGGAACTCGATCTGACGCTCGCGCGCCAGTCGAGCCGTGGTCCGTCGGGCTGCGACGGTGCGGTTTTCCCAAGATTGGTGGCGCCGGGGCTGGGTGTTCGGACGACGGACATCTCGCATGGCGGGGTGCCGACGTACGCGACCATGTCAGGCACTTCGCTGGCGGCTCCGCATGTGGCGGGCGTGCTGGCGCTGCTCGCGGGCGCGTTTCCCGCCGCTTCGGTGGACGAGCTGGAAGCCGCACTTGTACGCGGAGCGCAGGACCTGGGCGATGGGGGGCCGGACAGCCGCTACGGGCATGGCCTCGTGCAAGCCCTGGCGGCGTTCAACGCGCTGCGAGACGAACGCGAGCGCGGTGCGCAGGGTGCGACCGTGCTCGGGGGACTGGCGGACCCGGACAGCCGCAATACTGCTCGCTCGATGCAAGCGCACGAACGTCGGGAGACCGGACTGGCGTCCGGGATGCCTGAACGCTGATCAATTCATTGTGAGGCCGCTGACATGAACCGCCGTTTGAAATCGCTCCCCCGCCTTGTCGCTGTCCATTGCGTCGCCGGCGGCGCACTGATTCTTTCAGGCAACGCCCTGGCCCACGACGCCAAGGAGCACGCTGCCCACATGGCGATGGCTGCAACGGGCGACTACAAGAGCTCGGTGCGCTCCTATGCGATTCCGGACGTGAGCTTGATCGACGCGGATGGGCGAACCGTGCGGCTGCGCGAGCTGCTGGCAACCCAGGATCCGGTCATGCTGAATTTCATCTTTACGACCTGCGGCGCGATCTGCCCGGTGATGAGCCAGGTTTTTTCCGAGCGTGCCCGGCAAACTCGGCGCGCAGGCGGGCAAGCTGCGTATGGTTTCCATTTCCATCGATCCGGAGAACGACACGCCCGCGAAGCTCAAGTCCTACGCCAAGACGTACGGAGCAAACTCGCGCTGGACCTTTCTCACCGGGCGCGTGGAAGACGTCAAGGCGGTACAGCTCGCGTTCAACAGCTATCGCGGGGACAAGATGAACCACGAGCCGTTGACGCTGTTGCACCCGGCACCGGACAAGCCGTGGGTTCGTATCGACGGGTTTGCGAGCTCGAAAGACCTGGTGCAGGAGTACCACAAGGTGATGACGCAGTGACGTTGTCGACCAAGGTGTCGGGGCGGGGTGGGGCGTTGCTGCTTCACGCACTGGTCGTCGTTGCGTGCCACCTTGTGGCGGTAAACAACGCCGGCGCGCAGACACCGGGCGGGACTGGCGCTGATGCGGAGGCGAAGCAGCAGGCGGTCGGTCAGCGCCTGTATCGCGAGGGTATACGCCCCACCGGCGAGCCGCTGACGAGCGTCGGGTCCGCCCGGGCGCAGCGTGTCGGCAAGGACGCGGCCTGTGCCGCCTGCCACCGGCGCAGCGGCTACGGCACCAGCGAGGGACAGTTGGTGATCCGTCCGATCATCGGCCCCGCGCTGTTGCAGGAGCAGACCGTGCCGGTACGCAGTCCGCGCGTCAAGGCGCGCCTGGGCACCAGCCAGCGCCCGGCGTATACCGAGGCGTTGCTGGCGCGCGCCATCCGCACCGGACTCGACGCCTCGGGCAAACCGCTCGACCCTGCGATGCCGCGTTACGTGCTGAGCGACGCGGAAATGAAGTCGCTCGCGGCGTATCTCTTCTCACTTTCGGCGCAACCCTCGCCCGGGGTCGACGAGCACAGCATCCATTTCGCCACCGTGATCCAGCCGGGCGTCGCGCCCGCGCGGCGCCGGGCGATGCTCGATGTCATGCAGGCCTTCGTCAAGGACAAGGGCGGCAGCGCACGTCAGGAGGAACAGCGTCGCGACGCCGGCAACATGCGCATGGCGCGTTCGTTCCGCAAGTGGGTGCTGCACGTCTGGGAGCTCAGCGGACCGAGCGAGACGTGGAACGCGCAGCTCGAGTCGTACTACAGCCAGCAGCCGGTGTTCGCGCTGATCGGCGGCCTGGGTGAGTCGAGCTGGCGCCCGATCCACGAGTTCAGCGAGCGCCTGGAGATTCCGAGCGTGTTTCCGCTGGTGGATCTGCCGGTTGTCGCCGGTCCGAACAGCTACAACCTCTACTTGTCCAAAGGCGTCGTGCTCGAGGCGGAGGTGCTGGCGAAGTTCCTGCGCGAGCAGCGCGACGCCGGAAAGATCGTGCAGGTCTATCGTCGCGGCGACCCGGGCGCGGTCGCGGCTGGTGCGTTGCGCAGCGCGCTGCAGTCGGATGTGGCGCTCGACGATGTCGTGCTCGAGGGGCAGGCGGACGAAGCCTTCTGGCGCAAGGTCTACGGTGCAAATCCCGGCTCGCTGGTGCTGTGGCTCGGTGCGGCGGACCTGGAACGCGCGCCGGCGCCAGGGAATGCAAGCGCGCCGACGCTGTATCTGTCCTCCAGTGTGCTGTCCGGTCGACTACCCGCGGAGACAATCAAGGCGAGTTCGAACGTCCGTCTTGTCTATCCGTCGGATTTGCCGCCCAAGCGCGACGCGCGGCTGCTGCGCGACAAGCACTGGCTGCACATCAAGGGCATTTCGAATCACCGACGAGACCGTTCAGATCAACACCCTGTTCGCGATGACGGTCGTCAGCGACGTGCTGGGACACATGATGGACAGCTTCTCGCGCGATTTCTTCGTCGAACGCATCGAACACACGGTGGGCCAGACGCCGATGGCATCGATCTATCCAAGCGTGAGCCTCGGTCCCGGCCAGCGCTTCGCCGCGAAAGGTAGTTCCATCGTCCAGGTGCTGGACGCCGACAAGAAGCAACTGAAGGCGGTGTCGGGCTGGATCGTGCCTTAATCGCAAATCATGTCGGCCGGACCCCCGCAGGGCGACCGTCCGGGCGGCCAGCGTCGACCTGCAATTCGGTCCGGAAACGCGACGGCACACCGGGGGCTGCGCCCCTCGCTTCGCGGGCCGCCTACTTCAGATCAGGCTCTGGGAAAGATCACGGTGACACGCAGCCCGCCGCGAGTGACCGAGTCGAGCGCCACCTTCGCGTGGTGTGCGTCAGCGACCGTATGAACGATCGAAAGTCCAACGCCGCAGCCGTCGGTTTTGGAGTCGGGCATCCGATAGAAGCGCTCGAACACGTGGGCACGTTCCGCTTCCGGGATGCCCGGACCCGCATCTTCGACCGTCATCACGACATCAGCTTCGCCGACAAATGTCCTTACAAGCACCTGTCCCCCGGACGAAGCGTGTTGCAAGGCGTTGTCGATCAGGTTGCGCACCAGGGCGGCGACGCCGAATTCCATGCCAGGCACGGTCGCCGCATCCAGCTGCAGATCGACACGCAAGTTGCGCGCCTTGAGGGAATACGAAAGGTCCTTCACGACCTGCTCGATCACCCGGTCGAGTCGTACCGGCACGAACGCTATCGCCTTCGGCGCCAGGGTGTCGACCCGCGCAAGCGTCAGGAGCTGATCCATCATGTGCGAGGCGCGTTCAGCGCACGAGGCCAGTTCGTCCAACGAGGCCCGTAACGCCTGCGGCGTTTTTGCGCGTGCTGCAGCCTGGGCCTGCATACGGACCGCCAGCAGTGGGGTGCGCAATTCATGCGCGGCCGCCGCAGTGAAGTTCCGCTCCGAATCGAGTGTCCGCTCGATGCGGCTGAACAGGCAATTGACGGAGTTCAGCAGCGGCTCAAGCTCCTGCGGAGGGTTGTCGACGCGAACCGGACGCAGATCTTGTGGCGATCTGTCCGTCAATTGCTTCGCGGATTGATCGAGTGCGTGCACCGCACGTCCGAACAACCAACGGTTGAGCAGCAGTAACAGCGCGGTCGAGACCAGAAAGAAACCCAGCTCCCATAGACCGAGGCTCGGGGTGAAGAGACCGCGCAGCGATTCGTCTTCTGCGACCTGAATCAGCATGGTGCCGTCGGCGCTACGCAAAGAGTAGATGCAGTATGGACGACCATTGATTTCGCGGTCCAGGAAGCCGTCCTTATGAAGCGGTGCGTAGGGCTGCCGCGAGGCGTTGTGGCTGACCAGGAGCAGCTCGCCGTCCTTCGACCAGATCTGATAGGCATACCGGGGGTCAAGCGTGCTGGCCGTCTCCAGATGAACGCCGTCGGTCCGACCGTCCTGGCGGATTTCTTCGATCTCGTGATTCGCAAATGACAGGATCACACTGGGCGACGTCGCGCAGCCGCTGGTCGTACAGCTTATCTTCTTCGTTGTAGGTGACGATCAGGACGCCGACACCGCCGGCCAGCCACGCAATCAGCGTGGTCAGGGCGGCGAGCCACATCAGTCGGGAGCGCAGCGACCAGGAGCGCGGCGCCGCCGAAGTCGGCGCCTCCCTGCCCACAGTGCCGGCATCGACAAGCGTCGTCGGTGTCGAACGTGCGTTCATGCAGCCAGTTCCTTGCACCCGCCGCGCGACTTCTTAAGGTTGTTGAAGCATCCGGCAAGGCGGCGGTATTTTGCACCCAATCAGGCCTGCGGATTAGTCTTTGGTCAGCAAATCTGTAGTTCGTAAAGTGTGATACCACGCCTGCCCCCGAATCCCGAGGGTGAATTCCTAGTGCTTTCGTCGAGATTGACGTGAATATTGGTCGAATCCTTCGCGCTGGCGTTCGGCAGTTGCCTGGTGCGCAAAGTGCATGATTGGCAGGGGTAGCTCGAATCGCGACTCAGTCAGCGCCTGGCCGAAGGTCGGATGGCCGATGCGCTGCGCCTGCTCGGCATTGAAGAAACCGCGTCGCGTCCCATAGGCCTCGGCGCGATGTTGGAAACGTCAGTCCGCGACGAGAGCAAGCGTCCGAGAGAGGCCGCCGTTCCGGACCCGGTGCAGCACCAGCGCTGGCGGGCAAAAGCGCTCCGGCGTGCGAGCAACAGCCGCCGGGTCGCTCTGAATCTCCGCCTGGCTCTCCGCCAGACATCGTCGAAGATGCAGCTGTCTTGCTCGAACCGATTATCGACCGAAAGGTCTTCCACCCCATTCTTGGATGCAAAGACGCCCCCCATCCCATGCATCTCGGACTGAGACTTTTCCTGCCGTTCGCCGCGGGCTACTTTCTGTCTTACCTGCTGCGGAATGTCAACGCCGTCATCGCACCGGAGCTCACACGGGAGCTCGGCGTTTCGGCGGCCGACCTGGGGCTGCTGACCTCGGCTTACTTGCTGACTTTCGGCGCCTTCCAGTTACCCCTTGGTGTCCTGCTGGACCGCTATGGGCCCCGCCGCGTCGAGGCGATACTGCTGCTGATCGCCGCTGCGGGCAGCGCTTTGTTTGCTTTGGGCACGAACCTGGGCGAGCTTGCAATAGCCCGCGCAATGATCGGCCTCGGCGTGTGCGCCTGCCTGATGGCCGCCTTCAAGGCCTTCTCGGTCTGGTTTCCCGTCGAGCGACTGCCGTCCCTCAACGCGGCCGTGATGGTGGCCGGCGGACTGGGCGCGCTGACCGCCACAACGCCGCTGGCCTGGGCGGCGCCGATGCTTGGCCGAGGAGGCCTGTTCATGGTCCTCGCGACGCTGGCCGTGCTAGCGGCGCTGGGCGTCTACTCGACGCCTGAAAAGCCCGCCGCGGCAGCCGGTGGCACGCTGGGACAGCAGTTGCGCGAGTTGGGCAGCGTCCTGCGCAGCCGCGAATTCTGGCGCTACGCGCCGATGGCGGCCACTGGCCTGGGCACCTTCGTCGCCCTTCAGGGGTTGTGGGCCGTGCCGTGGCTGATGCAGGTGGGCGGGCACGCGCGCGAGGCCGCTGCCTTCCATATGCTGCTGACGACGCTGGCCATGGTCTGCGGGTTCCTCGGCACAGCCTTCTTCATCGGCCCGCTGCGTCGGCGCGGGCTGGCGCCGGGCCGGGTGTTGGCGATCGGCAACGCCGCAGGGCTGGTCGTCATGCTCGCGCTTTGGTGGGGCGTCGGCAACACGCACGTGCTTTGGTTCGTACTCGGCATGGTCTTTCCGCTGGGCAATCTTGCCTACGCCGAGATCACGAGCCGTTTCGCCCCGTCCCTCGCCGGGCGCGTCAACGCCGCGCTCAACCTGGCGGTTTTCGCGGGCGCATTTTCGATCCAGTGGGGCTACGGCGTGATGCTGGACAGTCTGCGGGCGGCGGGCTGGACGATCGCGGACAGCCACCGCGCCGTCTTTGTCACGCTGCTGGCGCTTCAGTCCGCCGGATTGGGTTGGTTCCTATGGAGCCAACGGAAGACGGCGGGCGCGTCTGCTGTCTCGCCGAAGGGCGCCGACTGAGCGCTACTTTGAGGGTCCATTCGGCCGGGCAGAAGGCGATGCAGGATGCCAGGACCTCAAGCTCGCTGGGTCTCCGACGCCACCATCTGAACCCTTCCATCTCGGGCGCGGACTTCAGCTGACGACTCGCGGTATCGCTTTTAGTCGGACACCGCACCAATCGCTTGGTGCTTTCGGGCGGCGGCGTCAGTGAAACACGATCGTTCGGCCGTGGTGCACGATGATCTTGTGCTGCAGGTGGTTCCAGATTGCGCGCGACAGGACGATCTTCTCGATGTCGCGCCCGGAACGTACCAATTCCTGCACCGTGTCTCGGTGAGATACCCGCATCACGTCCTGCTCAATGATCGGGCCTGCGTCCAGCACCTCGGTCACGTAATGCGCGGTCGCACCGACGATCTTGACGCCCCGAGCGCGCGCCGAGTGGTACGGACGCGCGCCCGGAAACGCCGGCAGGAATGCGTGGTGAATGTTGATGATCCGGTCCTCATAGGCCCGCACAAAACGCTCGGAGACGATCTGCATGTACTTCGCCAGCACCACGAGGTCGATCCGGTGTTCGGCGAGCAGCGCCAATTGCGCTTCCTCGATTTCGGCCTTGTTGTCGGCTGTCATCGGCATGACGCGGAATGCAATACCGAACCTGTCCGCGACGGACTTCAGATCCGGATGGTTGGCGACGATCACCGGAATTTCGACGGGCCACTCGCCGGAATAACTGCGCGCCAGGATGTCGTAGAGGCACCACGGCTCCTTGGACACGAACACGGCCATGCGCTGCGGCCGGTCGGAGAATCCCAGTGACCACTGCGCATCGCCGCCGCCGGCCAGCGTCGTCAAGTGATCGCCGATCTCGCCGCCAGCGACTGTGAAGTTCGTCAAGTCCCACTGCAGACGCGTGTAGTAACGATTGATCTCGTTGTCCACATAGTGGTCGTGGTACACGATGCGGCCACCGTTTGTTTGCACAAAACGCGTCAGGTCGGCCGCCAGCCCCACACGCAGGTCGCAATGCAGCAACAGCGTTACCGAGCGACTGTCAGCGATGTTGAGCATCTGTTCCATCACAGGCTCCCCACACACAACTACAGGCCAATAACCAACTCCCGGGCTGAGGAGGACTCTATGCAGGCCCCTACATGGCGTTCCAGATCACCGCGCCGACAATGCTCCAGGCGCCGTTGGCCTCGGCGATGTTCTCATTCACCAGTTCGGGCACGCTGGATTGCAACACGGTGCCGGTCTCGTTGAACCGGAAACTTGCGATTGGGGTGGCTTCGGTGGCGCCGATCGAATCCATGCGCCGGCACTCGACGTCCGCGTGCGCTGGGTCGCCGGTGCCCGGGACGAGGAGGAACTCGACACGCGTTCCGCCATGCACGATGACGATCCGGTCGGCAATGGGATCCTGGGCAACTCGCAACCCACGCAGTAGCGGTCGTCCGTCGCCTGCCTGCTCGGCCAGCTTGGCGAATGAGCGGAACAAACTGCGCATTACCGACGGCGTTCCACCACCTTCGGCTTCGACCTTCTTCTTTGCCGCTTTCTTCATGGGGCTTTCTTCTCCCGATCGATGTTTCAGGTCGGGCTCCGCTGTGAGGCGATTCATGTCGCCGCAGACAACGGCTGCAATCGCCGGAAGTGAATCAATTAGCCGGAACGAGAGTCTTCCGCGTTGGACATCAGTTCTTGCCAGCCAGGCGCACCGAGGCGGCGGAGCGTCTGGACGTTGCGCTCGTAGATGGTGGCCGCGTCGGGAAAGGCGGCTACGGCACGCGAGATGCTGTCTTCGCGCAGCAGGTGCAGCATGGGATGGGGCGAACGGTTGCTGAAGTTATCGACGTCGTCCGCCGCCGTGCCCTCAAACCGGTAGTCAGGGTGAAAGCTGGCCACCTGCAGGACACCGGTCAGACCCAGTGCCTCGATGGCGGCGTCAGCGACGTCGAGAAAGTTGTTGTAGTCCAGAAAGTCATTCAGCACGTGTGGGTGGATCAACAGCGTGGTGTCCACCGTTTCGGCGTCGGCGGCGGCGAGATACTGCAGTTCGCGCACCAGGTCCTCGCGGAGCTCTTGTTCGTCGCGTGCCGGGCTCTCGACCCAGCGAATCTGCCGCTTCACGTGCACTGCTCTCGCAAATGGGCACAGGTTCAAGCCGATGACAGCCTGCTCGAGCCAGTGGCGTGTAGCGGTGATCGCGTTCATTGCCCCGACGTCCTCACTGTTTCATGACCTCTCAGTCTCGGCTTTGTGATTCCGAAACGCCGCTTGTCGCAGGAGCGCGCCAAACTGGCAGTGTCTCATTTGTGAACCTTCCGCGCTGCCCACTGCTGCTCGGCCTCACGGCGAACTGTCGGCAGCAGAAGCAGGCGAATGGTGATGATGCCGAAGCGCGCCCATCGCCAATAGCGGCGGAACGCCGTCCGCGCCGGTTCGTCGGTCGCCACTGCTCGCGTCTCCTGGGCAAAGCGGGTAAGCGCCGGACCCAGTTCGATCGCTTCCAGTGTCCATGCGATCTTGACTTGTCCGGGTTCCGAGAACGCCTCGAACTCTTCCGGAGCAATGGCAGAGAACTTGACGTTGGCCAGCCATGGCTGGCACTTCGCGCCGCAGATCACCAGCCGGCCTGGCTGCTCGGCCAATAATCCCCAGCCCAATGCCTTCGTCTCTTCCACAATGCCCTGAGGCCTGCGCGGCGCAGCGCGGCTGCTCCGCATGGCCTTCTCACGAAGCCTGAAGATCGCTTTCACGAGGGGCAGTGACTGCATGTCGAAGTCTGAAGCAACCTGCATTACAACCGCTGCCGGTGCGCGGATGGTGGTTTCAAATCTTTCCCTGACGTCGGGGTGTGGAATGAAACGATCAATCAGTGGCGGGCTGGCACTCATCCAGGATTGCTCACGGAAGGGCGGCAGCCTATCCCTCCCGCCGCAAGACATCGGCCAACTCATCCGGTCCCAGAGTGGCGGCCCTGGCAAAGCCACCCACATAGCGAGCTGACGTCGGTTCGATCAGGAACAGTTGGAAATCAGCGAAGTCGAACATCCCCGCGCTCTGCGAGAACCGCTCGACGTACACAAACTTCGCTTCGGCGTACCTTGGACTTGTGGCATCACACGGTACTGCCTGCCCCTGTATCGTGACCCGAGGAAGCTCCTGAGGGGAGAGTTCCGGTGTGAGTGGTGCCACAACCATGATGCTCACCCCTGGGCTGTCGATCATGTCTTTCGTATGAGTCGCCAGATGGCTGACGTGGATCACCATGGCCGAGCCATCAGGAAGAACCGCAAACGGCACCATGGAGACGAATGGCCGGCCTTCGTGCAAGGTACCCAAGGCCGCTATGGGTTGGCCGTGGACGAGATCTTTCAGCGTTGACATGCGTTGTGCCTAATCGGGGAGAGTGAACAGGGCGGTAGTCAGCCCCACGCCTGGCGCATTCGCGCGGCCACGTCAATGTTGAACGGCTTGCCCTGGTTTGCACCGATCGACTCGTTGCGAATGGGCCATGTCCTCGCATCAAAGTGCGGTGCCAGCACGTCAGGGATGAAACGGGTGCGCGAAGCATAGACATGGCGGTCGCCGCCGCGCCCCTGGCCATTGACGTAGAACCGCTGGGGCACAACGATCGTCAAATGATCCTTGGCGCGAGTCATCGCCACATAGAGCAGGCGGCGCTCCTCTTCCAGTTCGGCGCTCGATCCGGTGGCCAGATCGGAAGGAATGCAGCCGTCGACTGCGTTCAGAAGGTAAACGGCACCCCATTCCTGGCCCTTGGCCGAGTGGATGGTCGACAGAATCAGGTAGTCCTCATCGAGCAGCGGCATCCCTGCCTGATCGCTCGTGGCCTCAGGAGGACCAAGCGTCAATTCGGTCAGGAACCGTTCGCGAGACGCATAGCCGGCAGCAAGGCTCTCGAGCTGCAGCAGATCTGCCCATCGAACCTCGGCGTCGTCATAGCGGCGTTCCAGGTGCGGCTGGTACCAGCGCTGCACAGCGGCGAGTTCGGACGGCCACTCCTTGGATCGGCTTGTGAGCTGCGAGAACAATCCGGCCAATTCACGCCAGTCAGCGGCCACAGAGGCGGTCACGGTGTGGTCGGCCAGCGCGCGCGCCGGGCTCTCGGCCGTCTCGACGGTGTCCAGCGCATGCGCAGCCGTTCTGGGGCCGACGCCCGGCAGGAGCTGAAGACTGCGAAGTCCCGCAACGCGGTCGCGCGGGTTGTCCGCCCAGCGGAGCAGCGCAACGACGTCCTTGATGTGGGCCGCCTCAAGAAACTTCAGGCCACCGAACTTCACGAACGGAATGTTGCGACGTGCCAGTTCGAGCTCGAGTTGCGCGCTGTGATGACTGGCGCGGAACAAGACCGCCTGGCTCTTGAGCGCCACACCCGCCTCGCGTCGCTCCAGCACCTGCTCCGCAACGAAGCTGGCTTGATCGGCTTCGTCCGGGACGTTGACGATGACGGGCCGTTCATCGCTGGACCTCTCGGTCCAAAGCTCCTTCTTGAAGCGGTCGGCTGCGCGGCTCATCACAGCATTCGACGCGGCCAGAATGGTCGAGGTCGAGCGGTAGTTCCGCTCCAATGTCACCACGCGTGCGGGCGGGTCATACTGTTGTGGAAAGTCCAGGATGTTCTGCACGGAGGCGCCGCGGAACGCGAAGATTGCCTGCGCGTCATCGCCGACGACGGTGACACCGTGGCCGTTGGGCCGTAGCGCCTTGACGATGGCGGCCTGCAGTCGATTCGTGTCCTGGTATTCGTCGACCAGGATGTGCGTGAAGCGGCCGCCGACGTCGGCCGCCAGAGCGGCGTCTTCCAGCATGGTCGACCAGCCGAGCAGCAAATCGTCGTAATCGAGCACGTTCTGGCGCTGCTTTGCTCCGACGTAGCCCGCGTAGAGCTTGCGCAGTTCGGTCTCGAAGGCGCAGCACCACGGAAAGGTGCCGGCCAGCGCCTGGGCAAGCGACTGCTGCGTATTGACCACGCGCGAATAGATCGCGAGACAGGTGTGCTTCTGGGGAAAGCGTTTGGCGCTCTCGTGAAGCCCCAGGTCCGTCCGTATCAGGTTCATCAGATCTGCCGAGTCCTCGCGGTCGTGCACGGTAAAGCCGGGATTCAGTCCGATGCGCTCCGCATACTCGCGCAGGATGCGCGCACCGATGCTGTGGAAGGTGCCCGACCAGACGATGCCTCCGCGCGCTGGGCAAGACTGTGAGCTGCCGATGCGGGCGATGATCGAATCCACCCGGCGCGTCATCTCCTGTGCAGCACGCCGGGCAAAGGTCAGCAGCAGGATCTTGCGCGGGTCGACACCGTTAACGATCAGCCAGGCGACGCGGTGGGCCAGGGTGTCGGTCTTGCCCGACCCGGCTCCTGCGATTACGAGTAACGGAGAAATTTCACCGGCGTCGCCGTGCCGCACGGCAAGTCGTTGCTCGGGGTTTAGCTTCTCGAGAAACGTGGATTCGGATTGGATCGCCATTTGCCTCTCGCTCGCCTTGAGCGTCACCGCAGAGTGGCCAGCCGGAGATGCCGATGGCAAAGCTGCGCTACTGAATACAATAACAGTACCGCAGTCAGAGCGCATCGCGGCCAAAAGCTCTTGAAGTAATGTGCCCATCCTCGAAGCGCCCCGAAAGCTGCCTGCCCGTCGTTGCCGCACACGCCGCGCCGTTCTTCAAGCGGCACCATCACGCCTCTAGCGGGTGTCGCATCTGCAGCGTGGCCTCCGTGTATGGTGTGGACACCACGACGACAATGGTGCGCCTTCCGTGCTTAGAGCAATTGTTTCGGTAATTGTGTTGTATCTGGCCTGTGCTTGGCCGGCGCTGGCAGCGGACTTCGCGATCGTCGACGCCCGCATTTATCCCGCACCCGATGCAGCGCCTATCGATCACGGCACGGTGCTCATGCGCGACGGCCGCATCGCAGCGGTGGGACCATCGGCGACAGTCACGGTACCCGCCGGGGTGACGGTGATCGATGGCAAGGGCAAGTTCGTCACGGCCGGATTCTGGAATAGCCACGTGCACTTCCTGGCGCTGCCGCTGCGCGAGGCAGGCACTCGCCCAGCGCCGGAACTGAACGCGGCGCTGAGCACGATGCTTACGCGCTGGGGCTTCACGACGGTGTTCGACATAGCTTCGCTCAACGGAAGCGCACGGGCGTTGCGTAAAGCGGATCGAGGCAGGCGAGGTCACGGGACCGGCCATCCTGACATGCAGACGCACCGTTCTTTCCCAAGGACGGCACACCGATATACGTGCGCGCCCTGCTAAAGGAGATTGGCGCACCGAGCGCCGAGGTCGCGAACCTGGATCAGGCGCGAGCGCGGGCCAGACAGCAACTTGAAGAGGGCGCGGATGGGGTGAAGCTATTCACCGGGGCGGTTGTCGGTGGCGCGATCGGAGTGCTGCCCATGGACATCGACATCGCCCGCGCGGTCGTGGCCGAAGCCCATCGCGTCGGCAAGCCGGCGTTTGCTCACCCGAGTGACATGGCCGGGCTGGAAGTGTCATTGGCGAGTGGCGTGGATGTGCTGGCCCACACCACCCCGTTTTCGGGTCCCTGGGATGCTGCACTGGTACAACGTCTGCGCGCCGCGGATATTGCCTTGATACCAACCTTGACCTTGTTCGAGGCCGAATTGCGTCGGGAGGCTGTACCCGACCAGGTAATCGCGCGCTTCATCGCGGATGCAACGCAGCAGGTGAAGGTGTTCACTGCAGCCGGCGGCACCGTGCTGTTTGGCACCGACGTGGGCTACATCGATCAGTTCGACACCCGTCGCGAGTTTGAATTGATGGCGCGGGCGGGGCTGGATTGGCGTCAGATCCTGGCCAGCCTGACCACCGCGCCCGCTGGACGCTTCGGTCAAGGCGACCGCAAGGGGCGCATCGCGCCCGGGATGGAAGCGGACCTCGTGTTGCTGGGCACTGACCCGGCAGTGGACGTCATGGGCTTCAGCGACGTGCAGGCGACGGTCAGAGGCGGGCGAGTGATCTACGGGGCCACCGCCAGCAAGTGAGGCAGCTCCGGCGGCGTCATAAGTGTGCCTTGCGCAGCATTTCTCCTGTCAGCCAACTGCTTACGAGGACCTGATCAGTCAGAATTGCCTGTAAACAAACATGCAGCGCCTGGCTATTGCTGCCGTTACGGGGGCGCGAGCTCGATTTACGCGTAGCGGCTCTTCAATATCAAGCGTCACCCACTAACGGAGATTGCGATGATCGGCTATGTCGTCCTGGGTACCAATGATCTGCCTCGTGCAATGGCGTTCTACGATGCGTTGCTGGCGGAGATCGGCGTGCCCCGTCTGATGGAATTCGGCGAGCGCGGCTACGGGTGGGCTGCAGCCATGGACAAACCAATGCTCTGCATCATGAAGCCGTACGACGGCCGACCAGCGACTGTGGGCAACGGCGTGATGGCTGGTATTGCTGTCGACTCACGCGATGCGGTCGATCGTCTTCACGCGAAGGCCCTTGCACTTGGCGGTGCCGATGAGGGTGCCGTCGGCCCGCGCTCCGAGGGTGGAGATGGCTTTTACGCGGGCTACTTCCGTGATCTCGATGGCAACAAGCTCGATGTATTTTGCTATGGATGAGCTCTGCGGCGTCAGCTGCTGGCAGGGATAGTGGCAGGTTGTTGCTGCAAGACGCTGGCCGCGTCAGGCAGCGCCCGAGCGATGCTGGCCGTCCAGTGTCACGCGGCAAAGACCCCCGGCTCTGATTGGTGCCTTCCGAGGTGTCTGATGGGTCATCGCGGGGTCGCGCCGTCGTCGCCATCCCCAACTACCAACTCCTCGTCGTCATCTACTGCGGTCTGGTCTTCCCACACGTAGCGCTTGCGCGGTGGGATATCGAGCTTGCGTAGCGCCAGTGCGAGCAGGACGCCGATCACCGCCGCCGATAGGTGTGTTTCCCATGACACGCCGGGCTGGATCGGTAACACACCCCAGGCCAGCGACCCGTACATCAGCACCACCAGCAGCGACGCGGCGATCGCGCGTCGGTCGCGGCGCAACAGTCCGGCCACGAACACATAACTGACCAGCCCGTAGACGAGTCCGCTTGCTCCAAGGTGCACGGAGTCACGGCCGAACAGCCACACGAGCACGCCAGAGCCCAAGTACACGGTCGGCAGAACTCGCAGCGCCGAGTACGGATAGAGAAATAACATCGCCGCGCCGACCGTCGCCAGTGGCACCGAATTGGCGAACAGGTGCGCGAAGTCGCTGTGCACCAACGGGGCAGTGACGAGGCCCACCAGACCGCTCCACTCGCGCGGTCGCAGGCCGAATGGCCATGGATCGAGGCCCAGCCCCCAGTTCATGACGTGGATGAGCCACAGCAGTGCCACGAAGCCGATCGAGAGCCGCACGGCCAGCCTCAGTAGCTCGTGTGAGTCCGCGGAGCCTGTGTAGCGTGGATCGGGAACGTCGAAATGCATCGAAGAACCTGGGGTCAGCTGAAGAAAGGCCCTGCGAGGTCGATCTCCTGCGCAGGAACGCCGTATCAATGAGCATGCAATGTAGGCACGGAAACGTCAGGTTGGGGCATCGATATAGAAAAGCAAGGCGAACGGGCGACACGCGGTATTCGGAGGCAACGTCATACACAGAGCGCTGCGGCGTTGCAATTGTCGGAGCGGGGTCGGCCATATTGAAGGCGCGGTCAAGCCAGCGGCTGGAGCCCAGCCGATGCTGTTGCGAAGCCTTATGACGGCGCGGGACCTCGAATCAGCGAGTGTCGAGTGGCGGTGATGCGGCGCGGGTATGCTTTGAAGGCTGGCACGAGACGCGTTTCGACGTGTCGAGAAATGGAGCAGAGCGATGAACAAGCCCGCAAGTCTGGCTGAGCTGGACAAGCTGCAGTCGATCCACCCGTTCACGAACCTGCGGAAGCACGAGGAAAAGGGCCCGGTCGTCATGACGCGCGGCCACGGCATCTACGTCTACGATGACCAGGGGCGCGAGTACCTCGAAGGCATGGCAGGGCTATGGTGCGCATCGCTCGGTTTTTCGGACGAACGCCTGATTGCGGCGGCGACGCACCAGCTCAACACGCTGCCGTATCTACCACGGGTTTGCACACAAGACGTCGGACGTGGCCGTGCGCGCGGCGGCCGACTTGCTCGCGCTGGCCCCAGGGAAGATGGCGCGCGTCTTCTTCGGCACCAGCGGCTCGGACGCCAACGACACGGCCATCAAGCTGGTGCGTTACTACAACAACGCACTCGACCGGCCGACCGAAGAAGAAGATCATCGCGCGAACCAAGGGCTACCACGGGGTCAGCGTCGCGGCGGCGACACTGACCGGACTGCCGCACCTGCACACCGGCTTCGACTTGCCCGGGCCGGACGTCGTGCGCGCCGACTGTCCGCATCACTATCGCTTTGCCCAGATCGGCGAGGGCGAAGAGGCGTTCGCGGCGCGCTTGGCGCGACAACTGCAGGCGCTGATCGAAAAGGAGGGCGCCGACAACATCGCCGCGTTCATCGCCGAGCCGGTGATGGGCGCGGGCGGTGTGATTCGTCGCCGCCGGCGAGGTATTTCGACCTGATCCAGCCGATCCTGAAGCATTACGACATCCTGCTGATCGCCGACGAGGTGATCTGCGGCTTCGGGCGCACCGGCAGGATGTGGGGCAGCCAGACCTACGACATGGAGCCCGACATCGTGACCTGCGCAAAAGCGCTCACCGGCGGCTACGTGCCGTTTTCGGCCACGATGGTGTCGGAGCAGGTGTACGCAGCCGATCGCCGAGCAGTCGGCCAGGATCGGCATGTTCGGCCATGGCTACACGTACTCCAGTCATCCGCTCGGCGGCCGCCGTCGCGATCGAGGCAATGAAGATCTATCGCGAGACCGACATTACTGCGCAGGTGCGCGAGAAGGCGCCGCAGTTGCAGGACGGACTTCGCGGGCTGCTCGCGAGCCCGATTGTCGGCGAAGTGCGCGGCATCGGGCTGATCGCGGCGGTCGAGCTGGTGAAAGACAAGGCGACGAAGGAGTCCTTTCCTGCGACGGCTGCCGTGGCAGCGCACTTCGCCGAGCGCGCGCATGCGCATGGCCTGGTCGTGCGTCCGCTCGGCGAGGCGGTTGCACTGTGCCCGCCGCTCGTCATCACGCCGGCCGAGATCGACGAGATGCTGGCGCGCTTCACCCGCGCGCTGCGCGACACCGAGGGTTACGTGCAGCAGTGGCTGTGACGCACTTTGTCGAGTTCGATGCGGTCTGCAAGACCTACGACGGCCGCTCGAACGTCGTCGACTGTCTCGACCTCGACGGTCGCGCGAAGGCGAGTTCCTGACGCTGCTCGGGCCGTCGGGCTCGGGCAAGACGACGACGCTGATGATGCTGGCCGGCTTCGAGAGCGCCCACGGCGGGCGAGATCCGCCTGAAGGGCAAGCCGATCGACGCGCTGCCGCCGTACAAGCGCAACATCGGCATGGTGTTCCAGAACTACGCGCTGTTCCCGCACATGACGGTGGCCGAGAACCTCGGCCTTCCCGCTTTCGGTGCGCAGGCATCGCGCAAGGACGAGCTCGCGCAGCGAGTCAAGCGCGCGCTCGACATGGTGCAGCTGCCGGATTCGGCGGCACGCCTGCCGGCGCAGCTGTCCGGCGGGCAGCAGCAGCGCGTGGCGGTGGCGCGCGCGCTGGTGTTCGAGCCGCAGCTCGTGCTGATGGACGAGCCGCTCGGCGCGCTCGACAAGCAGTTGCGCGAGGAGATGCAGCTCGAGATGCGCGCGACTGCACCAGCGGCTCGGCATCACGATGGTCTACGTCACGCACGACCAGGCGGAGGCGCTGACGATGTCCGATCGCGTCGCCGTGTTCCAGCACGGCCGCATCCAGCAGCTCGACGATCCGCGAGCGGCTCTACGAGCGGCCCGTCAACGCGTTCGTCGCGTCGTTCATCGGCGAGAACAACCGTTTCGAAGGCTCGCGTGGTCGAGGACGGTGCCGCCGGCGAGTGCGTGGTGCAGATCGACGGAGGCATCAGGGTCGGGGGCTCGCGGCCGGCGCCTGCCGGGCTCAGGCACCGGCCACGGTCTCGATGCGGCCGGAGCACGTCGATGTGGTCGCGGCGACGGCCCCCGTGAACGCGGACAACCAATTGCCGGCGCGCGTGGCCGAGACGTATCTATCCTCGGCGACCATGTGCGAGTGCGCCTGCAGACGGCCGCGGGTGAACTCGTCGCCAACGTGTCGATGCAGGCAGCGCACGCCCTGCCGGCCGCCGGGGCGGAGGCAGTCGCGCAATGGGCGCCGCGAGTACTGTCGTGTTTCCGCGCGTGAACGCCGGATCAGAACCGAGGGCAAGGAGGAGGAAAGATGAAGATCAGCTCGAAGAGGTGGAGCGCCGGTGCAGCGGTCGCCGGCATTGCGCTGGCGGTGGCAGGTGGCGCGTTGGCGCAGGGACGGCCACTGTCGGTGGTGTCGTGGGGCGGCGCCTACCAGGACGCGCAGAAGGAGGTCTACTTCAAGCCGTTCATGGAGAAGTCCGGCATCAAGATGGTCGACGAGAGCTGGGACGGCGGCATCGGCGTGCTGCGCGCCAAGATGCAGGGCGGCGCCAACAACTGGGACGTGGTGCAGGTCGAAAGCGAGGAGCTGGCACTCGGCTGCGAGGAAGGCCTGTTCGAGAAGCTCGACTGGGCCAAGCTCGGCGGCAAGCGACAAGTACCTGACGGATGCCGTGAACGACTGCGGCGTCGGCGCGATCGTCTACAACTTCGTGCTCGCCTACGACGGCGACAAGATCAAGGACGACGCGCCGAAGAGCTGGGCCGACTTCTGGGACGTGAAGAAATGCCCGGGCAAGCGCGCACTGCGCAAGGGCCCGAAGACCAACCTCGAGATCGCGCTGATGGCCGATGGCGTGCCACCGGCCGACGTCTACAAGACGCTCGCGACCCCGGCCGGCGTCGATCGCGCGTTCAAGAAGCTCGACGCAGCTGAAGCCCAACCTGATCTGGTGGGAAAAGGGCTCGCAGCCGCCGCAGCTGCTCGCCTCGCGGCGAGGTGGTGATGGTCTCGCGCCTACAACGGCCGCATCGCCGCCGCCAACGAGAACGACAAGAAGAACTTCAAGATCGTCTGGAACGAACAACCTCTACACGGTCGACTCGTGGGTGATCATGAAGGGCTCGCCGAACAAGGCGCGAGGCCGAGAAGTTCCTGGCGTTCGTCAACGACCCGCAGAACCAGAAGAACCTGCCGCCGAAGCATCCCCTACGGCGTGACGCACAAGGCTGCGACGGCGCTGATCGACAAGGCGGTGCTGCCCGAACCTGCCGACCAGCTCCGGCGAACCTCGAACGCGTCGCTCTACATCAACGACAAGTTCTGGCTCGAGAACCTCGACAAGCTGAACCAGCGCTTCAACGCCTGGGTCGCGAAGTAGAGCTGAACCGCGCGCTGTGGCCGGCATCGGTCCGCGGTGCCGGCCCGGTGCGCGGCCTGTGCTGAGCGAGCGTGCAGGGTCAGGAGTCAGCGGAAGCCGGTGGCCGTGCGCTCGCGGGCGAAGCGCGCAGAAACCGGCCGCCCTCGATCTGTCGCTCGCCCAGCAACTGGCCGCCGCGGAGCGCGCCAAGAAGTGGCGCGCGTTCCTGCTGACCGCGCCGCTTCTGCTGTTCCTGCTGCTGACTTTCCTCGGGCCCATCGGCGCGCTGCTGACGCGCAGCATCGTCGACACCGAGGTCGCGTCGGATCGCTGCCGCGCGTCTCGCGCGAGATCCGGCGCTGGGACGGCCGCGTGCTGCCGGACGAGGCGACGTTCGCCGCGCTGATCGATGACGTTCGCGCGGCGCGCGAGGCGGGCACGCTTGCGCCGCGCCGCCACGCGGCTCAATTACGACGTCAGCGGCTTTCGATCGCTGCTGTTCGCGACCGGCCGGCGGCTGCCCGACGCCGCTGCACGGGTTCGGCGCGCGACGCTCTCATCGAAATCGACACCCGCTGGGGCGAGCGTCGAGACCTGGGCGTGCGATTTCGCGTGCGTCGGGCCCGGTCACCTCGACTTCTACGTGCTGGCCGCGCTCGATCTCGAGCGCGACCGCGGACGGCGGCGATCGTCGGCGCGCCGGCCAACGAGCAAGCGATCTTCGTGCAGCGTGCTCGGCCGCACGCTTCGGCATTGCGACGGCGGTGACGCTCCTGTGCCTGCTGCTCGGTTATCCGCTCGCGTACGTGCTGGCGTCGCTGCCGGCGCGCACCGCGAACGTGCTGCTGTTGCTGGTGCTGCTGCCGTTCTGGACCTCGCTGCTGGTGCGCACTGTCGCGTGGATCGTGCTGCTGCAGCACGAAGGGCATCATCAACATCGGCGCTGCTGTCAGCTCCGGCACGATCGACGAGCCGTTGCGAACTGTCTGTAACGCGCGCCGCGGTCTACGTGGCGATGACCCACGTGCTGCTGCCGTTCATGGTGCTGCCGCTGTACGCGGTGATGCAGGGCGATCCCGCCGTCCTACGTGCGCGCCGCGCTGTCGCTCGGCGCGCACGCCGCTCACGGCGTTCTGGCGCGTCTACGTGCCGCAGACGCTGCCCGGCGTGGGCGCCGGCGTGCCTGATGGTGTTCATCCAGGCGCTCGGCTACTACATCACGCCGGCGCTGGTCGGCGGCGCCGACGACCAGATGATCAGCTACTTCATCGCCTTCTACGCGTCGCAAGACGGTCAACTGGGGCATGGCGGCGGCGCTGTCGACTGGCATGCTGCTCGCCGCGACGGTCGCGCTGTACGGGTTTACGACCGTCTGGTCGGCATCGACCGGATCCGCATGGCATGAGCGCGCACGGCCGCTCCGAAGCGCTCATCCCGCAGCGCGCAGCGCGGAGGGCAGGCCGATGACTTTGACGCGACCCGCCTACGACGGGCGCCAGCGGCTCGGGCGGTACGCCTTGCGGTGCTTCGCGGGCCTCGTGCTCGTCTTCCTGGTCGCGCCGATCGTGGTCATCGTGCCGCTGTCGTTTTCGTCGGGCTCGTTCCTGCATTTACCCGCTGCCTGGACTGTCAGCCTGCGCTGGTACGAGGATTTCTTCTCGTCGACGTTCTGGCTGCCGTCGCTGAAGAACAGCCTGATCGTCGGCACCGCGGCGACGCTGATCGCGACGACGCTCGGCACGCTCGCCGCGTTCGGCTTCTGGCGCGCGCGCTTTCCGCGTGCGAGCGACTGCTGTTCGCGGTGTTGCATCTGCGCCGATGGTCGTGCCGGTGGTCATCGTCGCGGTCGGCGTCTACTTCGCGTTTGCGCCGCTCGGGCTGATCGACGGCTATTTCGGGCTGATGCTGGCGCACACGACGCTCGGCGCGCCGTTCGTCCTGGTCACCGTGCTGTCGACGCTGTCGGGTTTCGACCGCACCTGCTGCACGCCGCCGCGAGCCTCGGCGCGCCGCCGTGGCTGACGTTCCGCCGGGTGACGCTGCCGATGATCCTTCCCGGCGTGTTCTCCGGCGCCCTGTTCGCGTTCGCGACGTCGTTCGACGAGGTGGTCGTCGCGCTGCTGATCGACCGGCCCCGGCCAGCGCACGCTGCCGCGGCAGATGTTCGCCGGCATCAACGACAACATCAGCCTCACGATCACAGCCGCCGGCACGCTCCTCATTCTCTTCGCCTGCATCCTGCTTATCGTCGCCGAGGCGCTCCGCCGGCGTTCTGAGCAACTTCGGACGGGCAGACCTGTGTGAAGACAGAGGGAGTCGCTGCGTGCGCCCGGTGAGCGTGGGGCGGCGCGGAGCCACGGCACCGCTCCGCTGCGGACACGCCCACGTTCAACGCTACGGCGCTGCGAGAACTTGCGTGTCGCCGGCGACCGGTTGCCCGTCCCGGGTGACGCGCCATGTCACCGTCACGAGGCGCGAGCCGAGGGAGTCGCGCCAGGCACGGACCCGGTAACGATGGAAGGTGGCGTCGTAACCGCCCTGGTGGCGCGCCGCGCGCACCGCGTCACGGATGGCGGACGTCAGGAAGCGCGCTTCCGAAGCGTCGACGAGATCGATCTCGGGGAACTCCTGGTAGAGGAGGGTGGCACCGCCCAGTTCTGATACTGTATGCATATACAGTAACGTAGCGCGCTGCGGGACAAAAGGCAAGTGCTGCGCATCGCCGCCTGGGGAAAGACGTCAACCCAGAGTAGTCCCCCTTGATGCGCATCCAGACGCAGTCACAGGGAAAGGTCGATCCCTAGCGGTTCCCGCCAACCGCTATCGTTCGACCCGCCGAAGGTCTCGGCCCTTGACTGCCGTTGCGGCCGTCGTGCCGTGCCGTCTCCCGAGCTAACCCGGACAATCTGCCCATGGCCACAAGCCTGCTTGCCCTGCTCGACGATATCGCCAGCGTGCTCGACGATGTCGCCACGCTGACCAAGGTCGCCACGAGGAAGACCGCCGGCGTGCTGGGTGACGACCTCGCACTGAATGCCCAGCAGGTATCCGGCGTGCGCGCAGAGCGAGAGTTGCCCGTGGTCTGGGCAGTGGCCAAGGGTTCGCTGGTGAACAAGTCGATCCTGGTGCCCGCGGCGCTGGCGATCAGCGCGATCGCGCCCTGGGCCATCGTGCCGCTGCTGATCGTCGGTGGACTGTTTCTCTGCTACGAGGGATTCGAAAAGCTCGCGCACAAGTTCCTTGAAACAAGGGAAGACAAGGCGGCGCGGGCGGCCGAACTGGCGCAGGCGCTGCTCGATCCCGCGGTCGACCTGGTGGCGCTGGAGAAGGACAAGATCAAGGGCGCGATCCGCACGGACTTCATACTGTCCGCGGAAATCATCGTGATCACCTTGGGCACCGTCGCCGGCGCGGCGTTCGGCACACGGTTGACCGTGCTGGCCGGCATCGCGCTGCTCATGACCGGGGGTGTGTACGGACTGGTTGCCGGGATCGTCAAGCTCGACGACGGCGGACTGCTGCTGACGCGCGCATCGGGTGACAGCGGCTGGGCGCGGTTCAAGCGTGCGGTCGGGCGCGGCATCCTGCGCGGCGCGCCGTGGCTGATGAAGGGGCTTTCGGTGGCTGGCACGGCCGCCATGTTCCTGGTCGGTGGCGGCATCCTCACGCACGGCATCCCGCCGCTGCACGACGCGATCGACCATCTGCTTGCGGGCCTCGGTGAGGTGATGCACTTTCTCGCGCCGCTGTTGATCGATGCCGTTGTCGGTGCGATTGCCGGCGCGCTGACGCTCGCTCTCGTGAACGCTGTCAAGCGGGTGCGCGGCGCACCGGTGTAGGTTGCCAGAATGGATTCACATTGCGCTTGAGGCAGCGGACTTGTGAAACACATAACCGTACCGCCACGGCCGGACTCGCGTGATTGAGGTCTATCCCATTTGAAAAGAACGCAGATACGATCCCCAAGAATTCGAGGCGTCGACGCAACGAGGAGGTCGAAGATGAGCAGAGATGCGATTGCCGGGGTCTACACGCAAATGCTGACAGACCCTTCGTACCGCAAGATCGTGGCCGACGACCCCAAGGTCCTCAACACTTGGGACCTGAGCCGCGAGGAGAAGGCGGTTCTCATCAAGGAAGCTCGGGTCAAGGTTGCCGGGACTTCGCTCGAGTCCGGCCCGGTCATGAAGCATCTCGTCTCCAAGCGCGGTCCCATGCTGTCGCCGCCGGTCGCATCCGGTCTCGGTGTTGCGTTGAACCAGGTCGCCGGCCTGCCCCTCGGCGCCTTGAACGGCCCCGGTTTCCTTTCGAACGCCGCGTGTTGCCCGTGGGGCAAACCTATCATCGGTAAGGTCCCCGACCAGTTGCGCGGCAAGGGGAAATGACGCTGGCAAGCCAAGCGAGTCGCGAAGCCCGTCCCGGTGGGCGTTGGTCGACGCCAGATCTGCTTACCGATCTCCTGCGCCTCGCGGCGCTGGAACGTGCTGTCGCGCACTTGATCGCGGGGTGGGTGCCCAAAATCCCCGATCTGGATGACAAGCTAGCCATTGCCGCGGGCTTCGAAGATGCGATGGTGCGTGCGAGTGCGCTGCGCCAGCATGCGTTGGCGCTCCTCGAGCGTGACGAGCTCGGGCTCACCGCCGACCCGCTGTGGACTGCGCCTCTGCGGGAGCTCGATCGCTGTGCCGATCAAGCCGCCGTCGTTGACGGTCTCCTAGGCGACGTCCCTTCGTTTCTGCTTGATCGCTACCGTGCGCTCGAAGCCGGACTCGACCCGCTACTCGACACCAGGTTGATCGCAACGGTGTCCACCGCGATCGGCAGGCTCGCGTCAGACGTCTCTCCCATCGGAACCGCAGCGCGGCGACGCGTGCACCAGGGTTCCCTAGCCGCTGCGCTCGCTTCAGCGTGGACGGGCCAATCGGCGGCGCGGGTGCCGCTCGACGATGCCCTGTGGCCACCAAACGACCGGGTGCCCGTCCCCGCGCGGCCGGCCGGGCGGGAGCGCCCGACCACGGGCGTCCGCGGGCACTTCCGCAAGGGTTCCAGGCTCACCGTCGAGGACCTTGCGGGCGAGTTGAATGACAACGTCATGGCTGAGTTGTGTGCGCTGGAGCTGTTGTGCCGGTCGTCGTACGAACATCCCCGGCAGCCTTGGTCCGTTCACTTGGCCATAGCACGGCACGGCACAGACGAGGCTCGCCACGCGGCAATCTTTCGTCGGCTGCTGAACGCCAACGGGATCGACGAGTCCACGCTGCACCAGCACGGAGCCAACTACGAATACAGCTACGAATTCCCTGAGTGCGAGCCGGGCAGCGAGCGAGAACTCTTGTGGCGCCTGATCATCCTATGCACAGTGCTGGAGGCACTCGCGATCGATAAGCTGCCGGTGGAGATCGGCGGGCGGGACTTCGTTGGCCAATCGGACTTCGCTCGCGCTCTCGACTACATCGCCGCCGACGAGCTTTTCCACACTGAGAATGGACTGCGACTCACGCGTCGTCTGTGCGAGAAGCTGAATCTCGACCCGATACTTGAGCGCGAGCGCGTGCACGGTCGCTTTTTCGGCCGCCAGCGTGACGTCCGCATCGAGTACCTCGAAGCGGATGCCGATCGCGCCGCAGCCGAAATCGCCATCCTTGAGGCGCCTGATCCCGACGGAGTCCCTTACGTCTCGCGCACCGAAGTGGAGTTGCGCCTGCGTGCTTCGTTCACCATCGAGGAGTGCCAGCAGGTCGAGCGCTGGCAATACAACCCAGTCCGCCATGAACGTCTCGAGGCGCCGGTAGAGCCGGCCTCAAGTTAAAGAGCCGCGTACCCCGGCAGCGCCTGCGAGAGTGACGGTCATTCCGACAAGGGCGAGCGCCGGTTGTCGCTTACTTTGATGTTGTTGCGAGCGCTGCCTTCAAGCCGGGTACAAACTCAGCCCCCTTTGGGACCTGGATGCTCGAGCCCTTGAAGTCGTCGCCCACCGCCTCGAAGCGCCCACCCAAGCACTGCGACAGGAACGCCTCCGAGACCGCATAAAACGAAGTGCGGTTCGCCGCGCGCGCAAATCCGTGACCCTCGTCCGGGTAGAGAACATAGGTGACAGGTATCTTCTTGGTCTGCATCGCAGCAACGATCTGGTCGGCCTCCGCCTGTTTCACGCGAGGGTCGTTCGCGCCTTGACCGATCAGCAGCGGCTTGGAAATGTTCTGCACGTACGTCAGCGGCGATCGCTCGTTGAGGAGCGCCTTGCCGGCGTCCGTTCGCGGATCGCCAACACGACGGAACATCTGCTCCTTAAACGATTCCCAGTAGGCAGGGATCGAAGCGAGCAGTGTGTTGAGGTTCGAGGGAGCCACTATGGCCACGCCGCAGGCGAAACGGTCCGGCGTATTGGTCACGCCCCAGAGCGTTGCGTATCCGCCGTAGGAGCCGCCGTAAATGGCGACCTTGTTGCCTTGCGCGATGCCGTTGCTCACCGCCCAGTCGACGCTGTCGATCAGGTCGTCGTGCATCTTCCGGCCCCATTGCTTGTCGGCCTTGTTGACGAAGTCTTTCCCGAAACCGGTGGAGCCGCGAAAATTCACCTGCAGTGTGGCGTAACCCCGGTTGGCGAGCCAGACGCTTTCCGGGTCATAGCGATAGCTATCGCGATACCAGGGGCCGCCGTGCACGTTTAAGACCAGGGGCAGCGGCTTGGCAGGCTTGCAGTCACCGTCCGCATCGGTCCCAACCGGCAGCGTGAGATAGGCGACCAGGATGAGTCCGTCGCGGGACTTGATCTCCACAGGACAAACCTCCGGCAGCGCGCGGCCTGCCAGTGCCGGACGTCCCACATAGAGTTCGGTCAGGCGCTTGGCGTCGCGGTCATAGACCATGACACGCGCCGGTGACGTGATGGGATCGTTGCCGATCAGCCAGATTCGGTTGGATCGCGTTTGGCTCTGAACCGCCCATTGACCCTTGAGGTTCGAATTGAGGAACTCGATGTCCTCTTTCACGGCAGGGTCCACCGCCCGCCACTCGTTCTTCAGGTAGTCGGCGCCGTAGGCCAACACGACTCCCGTGGTGGGGTCGCTAATACTGCCGCCGACATCGGCGCGCGCGTCTTGTCCTATAACGCTCTTCTTGCCGCTCGCCAGGTCGATCGCCAACAGCGCGGCTGTATTGCGGCCGCGGCTTTCATTCCAGTACAGCGTCTTGCCGTCCTTCGTCAGGCCGCTGGGTCCTGTCGTCTGGGAGTCCTCGAAGCCGATCGTGTCGAATGCAATAGCCTTGCCTTCGTCGAACTTGAAGACTTGCTGTCCCCCGTCCGCGGTCGCTCGTGTCACGAAGCGTATCTTCAGTTCTTCGTCGACAACGAAGCCGTCGTACTTCTCGGTATTGTCGAAGAGCCTCTTCAGTTGACCCGTGCGCACATTGAGGAGGTAGGGGTCGTGGAACGCCTTGTCGCGGTCGTTGATGCCGATCACCAACTCGTCCGGGCGCTTCCAGGACGAGCCGTACACCCGTACCCGCACCCCATTGAAATCGGTCAGCTTGCGCTCAGTGCCGCTGGCGACGTTGACGGCGTACAGGAGGAAGTTCTCATCGCCGCCCTTGTCCTGCGAGTAGAGGACGTCTTCGCTGTTGGCCGCCCAGTAGTAGATCCGGATCGGACGCAATTTTTCGTTGGTGAGCGGGCGGGCGTCGGCAAGTGGCTTACCGCGTTCCACCACCCAGATGTTCATCACGCCATCGCGCGGCGCAAGAAAGGAGATGTTCTTGCCATCCGGGCTGATCTGCGCACCCGCACGTTCCGGATTGCCGAAGATGGCAGCGCGAGGAATCAGCGCAGTTTCGGCGGAAGAAGCAGTAAGCGCGGTGCTGGGCAGGCCGGCCAAAACAAGCACTCCAGCCGTTAAGAAGCGGCTCTTTAATCCGGGAGTCTTCATCGCGCGCCTCGAATTCCAAATGGAAGCGCAACTCTACCGGCTGGCCTTGTCCGCTGCACCCATCGCACGTCCAAGTCCCCGACTTGCACCTTTTTGACCAGGGACTTTAGATCCAGCGGGGTTCGGCCGATGCTCGCATCGATCTCGTCCAGGCGCCGTTTGAGCTTGGCGGCAGTGAAGTTTTTGTCGCGGTTGTTGGCGGCCTTGAACTTGCTGCCGTCGATGGCGACCAGCGCCTGGGTAAACAGATCCTGCTTGCGGCACAGCACGATGAACCGGCGGCACACGGCGCGGATGGCCGGCCCGTTGTCCTTACGGAAGTTGGCAATGGTCTTGAAGCACCTGCCTATGCGGGCCCAGCATTCTGTAACGACGTTAGGCTTGGGCCGGCTCCTCGGGGTCGGGTGGCGCTTTGTGTCCCATTTCCCGATCATGCTCAAGCCCTCTTTGTGCTTGATCCGGCTGGACTGCCCGACTGAGAGGCAATGGACGCACCCGGCTAGCTCACGGGATGGGCTACCGGAACTCTGTTGCTATTCAGGCCGACGCGTAGTGCACGTACGACTCGCGGACCACGCCGTCTTTGTCGAAGAACAGTACCTCGATGACATGCGTGCCCGTGATGCCCTTGTAGTGGATCGCAATGCTGTCGACGCCGCGCAGCACGTCGAGCACGGTGAACTTGATGTGGTCGAACACCTCGAAGCCTTTCTTCACGTACGCGCGCAGCGCCGCCTTGCCCTGCACGGTGCCGCTGGGGTCATGGCTCAGCCGCGCAATCAGCGGGGAGTGGAAGATCACGTCGTTGGTGTAGAAGGCCAGCACGCGATCGAGGTCTTTCGACTCGAACGCGGCGACCCAACGCTTCACGTAGTCGGCCGTCTTCTCCATCGTCAGCATCGATGTCTCCTCTGGGGTGGGTTGCGGCGGCCGGATCTGGGCCGGGCGTTGGCCAGTGTGCCACGCGCCACTGTTACCGGCGGTAGGCGGCCAAGTCCGGAAGTCGCTGGGGGTTGCCTGACTGCCCCTAAAGCGGTCACGATAGCTCCTCGCCCCGCGATATGTCCCCGAGCAGGTTGAGAAAGGTGGAGTTCAATTGAATATGCAAGTCAGTGAAGTAGCTTCCAGGGGCACGGTCATCTTCACCGCGGTTTGGCTCGCGGCGTGCCAGCACCAGGCGCCGACTATTCCGCCGCCACCGCCGCAGCAGGTCGAATCGGGCTCGACCCTCACTCTGCTCACGCCGCTGACTTTCTCGAGCGGTCCTTCTGAGCTGCTGTTTCAAGGGCAAAAGCAGGTGAGCGCTGAGGCTCTGTCGAAGAGCTCGCCGTACTGCAAGCTTTTGCCGTTTGCAGGTTCGGCGCATTCGCTGACGCCGGGCCCCATGAAGGTGGGAAATGTCAGCTACGACGAGCGCGAATCAGGGGAAGGTAGCGCAATGTTCAGCATTACGCGCATCTCCCTGATCGCGGGATCCCAACAGCCCGGCTACAAGATGAGCTGTGGATGGCCGATGCCGACACCCAACCCAGCTTTTCTCACAACCGAACAGATCTATAGCGCCATTGGCGGACAGTTCTCAATGCAACTGCAGCGATGATGGCCGGCAGCTCGGCGTCGCGCGGCCAGTTTCAGCCATTCGTTTGCGCCGCACGATCTGCCTAACAGCGGACGCTTTTCTGTGGCCCGTGCATGAGCTAGATTGCGTTCATGACCGCAGAGAGCAAGCCGCCGCCCGATATTCCGAAAAGGATTGCCGATCCTGCGACTCCCAAGGTAAGCAAGGACGAGGAGACGCTAATCGTCGGAGGCTTCCGCCTGGTAGAGCGGGGCCTGTTGATCACCGTCGCGGTGATGACGGTTGGTGCGGCCGCCACGGAGGTCTGGGGCGTGATCGAGTCCCGCAAGATCGACCTCGCCGACATCCTGCTGATGTTCTTGTACACCGAGGTGATCGGAATGATCGCGGTGTTCTACACGGGACGCGGCTCGCCCTTCATCTATCCGATCTTCATCGCGATCACTGCCCTTGCGCGCCTTATCGTGCTGCAGGGCAAGGATATGGCGCCGGAGAACATCGCCTTCGAGGCTGGCGCCATTCTGCTGCTGGCGATCGCGGCGGTCGTCATCGTTCGAGCCGGAAAGCCCCGACTTCGGACATGCGCCGCGGGTTCATTCGGCCAGTAGCGGACATCGCGCTGCCGGGTCAGAATCGCCGCAAAGCGGACGAGATCCAGAGCCTCCTTGACCGAGCGTGTTGCGCCGTCAGGCACTGAGACTTCATATCTCGATAAAGACCACGTTGGGCTCTGGAGGGAGGGTCAGATGAGATTGCTTTCCGTGCTCGCGCTGTTGCTCGCATCGTCGAACTCATACCCAGCTTACGCATGTGGCAAGACATCGGCTCCCGAGGACGTAGTGCAGGCACAGGTCGACGCGTACAACGCGCATGACGTTGAAGCATTCGCGCGCTGCTATGCCGACGACGTCACGATCCACGATCTCTCCGGCGCCACGCCGCCAGTAAAGGGCATCCCCGAACTAAAGAAGGACTACGAATGGCTAGCCAAGGCGCCACCAGGATTCCGAGTTGAAATCGTGAGACGGATAACCAGCGGCCGCATCGTCATCGACCATGAGCGGATACATGGATTGCCGAAAGAGAAAGGCACGCCCGAGGCGACCGCTGTGTTCGAGGTCCGCGACGGAAAGATCAAGAATGTGTGGTTTCCGCCATCCGACTAGAAATCACCGACACAGGGCTGTAGGAGCGATCGAGGCAAGCTGCGGCCAATTGCTGCCCTTGGCATATGTGGCGACAATGACCGGGGAGGGGACATCCGTCATGGGCGGTATTTCGTCTCATTGCGAGGTTAGAAGTCAGACAAACCGCGGCAGTCAGGTCGTCCGTTGAGCTCCGGAGCAGATAGCGTCCACGATCACGAAAGGGCAGCGGCATGGCGACCTTTCCACCTGCACTAGGCTTCCGAACATCCAAGCGCAACCATCGGATTGTCGTTATCGACGGCCCCAACATGAGCAACCTAGGCGCCAGGAACAAGCGCGTCTACGGCGCTATCTCATCCCTGAGTGAGCTGCAGGAGTTCTGCAAGAGCTTTGGGGCCGCATTAGGCATCACCATCACCACCTTCGCATCGAACTACGAAGGGGCGATTCTCGAGTTCGTCCATGAGAGCGCCGAATCGGCGGATGCATACATCATCAATCCGGCTGGCCTCACCGAGTTTGGTGTCGCCACGAAACACGCGCTGACCGAAACGGGCAAGCCCTTCATCGAGGTTCACTTCGCCAACATCGTCGCACCGCCCACCGCTCCACGCGGCCTACCGATCGGCCCGTGGAAGTCGGAATTCAGCGCCAGTGCGACGGGCGTGATGATGGGAATGCGTCAATACAGCTACTGTGCTGCCATGCTCGCGTTGGCAATGGCCCTCGACGATGCGGGTTTCCTAGGCGCCGAGGCTGTGAGCTAGAACACCATTCAAGTGCTCGTCCGGCGGTGAGCGGCCAATAACTGCCGGTCAGACCCGCCGTAGAACTGGCCCATACGCGGCCATTGACGGTCTAGCCTAGCTGGGCGCGCCGAGTCCATCGGCAGCGGCACGAGCGACGCTGGGTGAGGCAGCTGAGGTTGCTCTGCAGGCGCTTCGACGGCGTAGCATCTTTGTCCAGCTCCGGCCCGCAACTCGACCGGCGCCAGGTCTATTTCAGGAGGGCGAACAACCCCAACGAGGAGGGACCATGGCAAACAAGATGACTGATCAGTATCTGGCCAACAACAAGCTGTACGCGTGCGGCCAGACGGTGCACAAACCGAGCCACCCAGGAAAACAGCCGATCAACCCGGCCAAGCACGTGGCAGTCGTCGCCTGCATGGACGCACGGATCGATGTTGAGGACCTGCTCGGACTGCAAACCGGTGATGCGCACATCATCCGCAATGCCGGGGGCGTGGTGACCGACGATGCGATCCGCTGTCTCATCATCTCGCATCACCTGCTCAACACCAACGAGATCATCCTGATCCATCACACGCGGTGCGGCATGCTCGCGTTCACCGATGACTTGCTCAAGGCCGGCCTGGAAGGCGACCTGGCGGCCGAGAAGGTGCTGGGACAGGCGACGTCGCGTTCGTTCGTGAGTTGCAAGACGTGCGCGTCGACTCCGTCCCAGTTTCACGCCTTCCGCGGGCCGATCGAACCGCTCGACGCTCCGCGTAGCGACAAGCAGACGGAACGCCTTCAGTGGGACGTGCGGCGCGGCATGTCGTCGATCCTGAATCACCCTTGGATTCCGACCAGCGGGCCGGACGCGATTACTGTGCGCGGCTTCATTTACGACGTGGACACAGGCAAGCTCGAGGAAGTCAGTTATCCGGGGCCTATGGGTTCGTTTGCCTAACGTGGATCCGCGCTGCGTAGCGCGAAGCCTGCGTTAGCGTTCGGGCTCCGCGATCGGCCAGGAACTGCCCTTGAGCACTGCCACCCACTTTTCCCGATAGCAGACAGATACCGGCGCGGTGCTCGGTAGCATCGCACCAGGGAACGCTTTCAACGATGCACCGCCGGCTTGCGGGAGGCGCGCGGCCCTTGATGAGGCCGTCAGCAGAAACTGGCCATCGCGCCTCGCCTCGCCGTGCAACCAGTCGACGAAGGACTTCACCGCGTCGCGGCCGCTCGCATCCCGTCGAAGGAGGAGGAAGAAGCTGCCTCGCTTTGCGATCGAGTCGCCGCCGAAGGGCGCGCACAGGACGCCGTCGCGCAGCTGCTGCGTCAAATGCGGCAGGACACCAATCGCGACGCCGGCGCCCTCGATGGCGGCCGGCAGCCACTGGTCGTATTGCGAAAACCGCAGCGTGCTGGCCGGCTCGATCGGGCGGATCTGCTTTGCATCAAACCAGAAGTCCCACTCGGAGAAGCGTCGCCCTTCGCGCACGCCCTCGTAGTCAATCCGTACGTGCAACGCAAGGTCGTCCGGCGTGCGGAGCGGCCGCGCGCGGCTGCGGGCGAGTGCAGGCGAACAGACCGGGAAGCACAGCGCCGTCATCAGTTCCTCGGCGTCGGGACTGTCCCCGCCGGCGGCGACGAAACGGATCGCGATGTCGTGCTGGTCGCGCTCCAGATCCGGCTTGTCGTTCGTGGCGACGACGCGTACGTTGATCTCCGGACGCAGACGATAGAACCGCGGCAGCTTTGGCGCGAGCCAGAGCGACGCGAGCGCGGTGGTGGTCGTGACCGTCAGCGCGTTGCCGGCCCCGGCAAGACGCTGCGTGACGGCGTCGAGGTGCGTCAGCGCGTCGTCTGCCGCGCGGTACAGCTCCTCGCCAGCAGGTGTCAGCTGCAGCGCGCGGTGCACGCGCTGGAAAAGCGGCTGCCCGAGCTGTTCCTCGAGCGTCCTGATCTCGCGGCTGATCGCCGACTGGGTGACGAACAGTTCCTGCGCCGCGCGCGTGAAGCTGAGGTGACGGGCGGCCGCGCGGAAGCCGCGCAGCAGATCGAGAGACAACCGCGGCTGCCTTGGCTTAGCCATTCCCGAATGTCATCGCAGCAGTGCGAAAAGATCGATTGAGCGCCGGTCGCCACCGGGGAACACTTTCTCTCGCGATCTGAGCATATTCAGTTTCGCGCGCCACGCAAAGGAGGTCCTATGAATGCGCACGCTGTCCTTTCCATCGGTCGCCGGTGCATCGCTGCCGCCGGTCTCGCCCTCGTTCTTCCGCTGTCTGGTCTCGCCAATGAAAGCGCGCCGCCCTACGCGCTGAGCGTGAAGGTCTTCCCTGATGTGTACGTCACTGGGGGGCGCTCGTTCCCCACGGTCGCCGCTCTCGAGGCCTGGGTCGCTGCCCTCGAGGCCTGGTCGGCGCCGAGCCAGACACGATCCCTCTTGCTCGACGGTTGCGGACCGGGCTCGACGGGAAACATCGTTTCCGCCGTTGGGTGGCTCTACCAGGTACATGCGGATGCTGTGCGGATCCGTACATTCGCGGCGGGCGATCCCGTGTGCGCCGCTGCGGCAGCGCAGGCAAGCCCGGGCCACGCCATCACGCCGCTGCCGCACTACGAAGGCGACCGGTCAGGTCGAAGTGCAGTGCATTGACGACGCCATCAGCCGGTCGCCTTTCAGTGCTCTGAGCCGGCGACCGGCTGCGCCGTCACTCGCCCCGGTCGGCCGCCGCTGCTTAATTGCTTCACCGCTCTAAACACAAACCGATAGTTCACGAGGGCCGGAGGCGGCTCGCTAGCGCTCTGAACTTCAGCGGTAGGCGTCCGCTTCCAGCGGGCTGTGACTTCCGCTCGGGGTCGCGCTTGCTGTGCGTGCTTAGAGAGTCGAACGGCCAAATGCAGCCATCACAAGCCTCGGTGCGATCGCACCCATAGCGGACAAGTGCGAACGGCGTCGCCGGCATCCATGCAGCCGGCAAGTGCTCGCTCAGTTGGTTTGTATCACCACTTCATCTCGCCCTTGTTGACCTTGGCGCCGATCTCGAGCGCCACCATCAGGCCCGCGGCGGGATAGGCCGACTTCATCGCCTCGATCAGTGCGGCCGAGTTCGGTGCTTTCGCCAGTTCTAGTTCAAAGCGGGTCAGGTAAGACTGGGTGTAGGCCAGTTGTGAAGCGTCCTGGCTCTGCCCTGGCAGCATGTGGCCAGGAAGGACGGTCGCCGGCCGAAGGGCTGCCATCGTGCCTAGTTTCCGGTTCCAGTCGCCCCGCTCCTGGGCGGTCTGAGTGTCCGCCGTCCAGGCGTGCAGCCCGGCGAAGACATTGACGCCGCCGACAATGGCCTTCAGTGACGGGATCCAGACGTAGCTGCGCTGCGGAAGAGAATCATCGAAACCCCTGATTTCAAGCGTCTGGCCTTCCAGCGAGATCGTGTTGCCACTCATGACCTCGGGCACCGGAACGTCGGCCGGCGCATTGGCGCCCAGCCGCGGCCCCCACACCTGTAGCTTGACAGGCAGGGTCGCCTGGATCTTCTTCACGGTCGGCCCACTCGCGATCAACGTGGCATCGGGAAACAAGGACTTCAGAACACCCGCGCCGAAGTAGAAGTCCGGGTCGGCCTGGCTGATGTAGATCGTCTTCAGCGTCTTGCGGCTGTCGAGCACCATCGCGGCGATCCGATACGCATCGGCCCGGGTGAACCCGGTATCGATGAGTACTGCGTCCGTCTTGCCGGAAACCAGAACCGCGTTGACGTGAAAGCTGCCGGCGTCGGCGTTGTAGACCTGAAGGGATAGCGCGGCGGGGCTCGCTTGGGCGGCGACCTCGCCAGCGACGACGCCGAGCGTCAGGGCCGCAAACAGCGGAAAGAGAGGTTTCATCATCGGATGGCTCGCAGTGGGTGAGTGACGGCACCACTGTATTTGCAGCCAAAGCGTCGATAAACAGTAGACTCTCCAACACTTTGTCTACCAGATCGAGCTAATCGTGGATCGCCTCACCGGCATGCAGGTGTTCACCGAGGTCGCCGATCGCGCCAGCCTGACCGAGGCGGCCAGAGCACTCGACATGTCGCGGGCCATGGTGTCGCGCTATCTGGAAAGCTTCGAGCATTGGCTCGGGGTGCGGCTGCTACATCGCACGACGCGACGAGTGAGTCTCACCGATGCCGGCGAAGAGGCGCTACAGCGCTGCCGCCCGATGCTCGAACTTTCGCGCGACGTGCAGAGCGTGGCCGGTGCGAGGCGGGCGGCCCCGGTGGGCAAGCTGCGCATCACCGCCAGCACGTCGTTCGCCGAGACTTTCCTGACCGACGTAGTGACGGACTTCCTTTCCCGCTACCCGCAAACGCAGGTCGAACTGATCGCACTGGAGAGAACCGTCAATCTCGTGGAGGAGCGCATCGACCTGGCGGTGCGGATCGGCAACGTCCTCGACGACACGCTCGTCGCGCGCAAGTTGGGTGTGTGTCGGTCCGTCGTTTGCGCGTCGCCCGCGTACATCAAGGCTAGCGGCCTCCCCCGCACGCCGGACGATCTTCGAAAGCACCGATGCATCACCCACGCCTACGTGGGCCGTACCGAGTTCCGCCTGACTCGAAAGGGCCAGGCGCTGCGGATACCCGTGAAAGGACCACTGCAGAGCAACGAAGCCGCCGTCACACGCCGCGCCGCGCTCGCCGGGGCCGGGATCGCGATGCTGCCGACCTACTTTGTCAGTGCAGACCTCGCCTCCGGCGCGCTCATTCGCCTGCTGCCGGACTGCGAACCCGACCCGCTTGGCATTCACGCGGCCTACTTGTCTCGCCTGCATCAGCCACAGCTGCTGCGGTTGATGATCGACTTTCTGGCAGACCGCCTCAGCGGAGACGTCGCGCCTTGGGACCGTGTGATCGCCTCGGTATCCAAACCAGCGAAATCGATTGCCAAGCGCCGAGTCCGCACCCAACCAAAGGTTCGCCGGAGGCCGGAGACGCGCTGATGACGCGTACCCGAGCTGGGTTGCTACGGACGCGCACATCGCTTCGTTCGGTGTCCTCAAGCGCGTCCGCGTTAATGTGCGCGTGAAGTCAGGTATGCGTCGCGCGGCGCCGGCCGTTGGACTCACTGCGGCCAATTGCAGTCCTTTCGGGGTGCCAGCAGAATGCGCCGAAAGCGGACAGCGCATAGCTCCGTTTTGACGCGGCGAAAAGGACAAGTTGCGCACCGCGCGGCATCAGAAGCCAACTCCATGACCATCCGTCCCGCCAATTTCGATCCGTCAATCGACCCCACGGCCGATCAGGTGCGCGCATTGCGTGATTCCGGCCCCGACGGCCCGGTGGTGATGCTCAATCTTCTGAAGTTCCGCGAGCAAGCGAACTACCCCACAGGGTCTCCCCACGCGCCCTGCTCGGGTGCTGAGGCCTACCGCAGGTACCAGACGGCATTCGTGGAAACCGTGGGCGACGTGAGCCGTGCCGAGGTAGTGTGGGAAGGGAAGATCGACAGAGCCTTCATCGGCGATGCCAGCCAGGACTGGGACAAGTGCCTGTTGGTCCGCTACCCGAGCCGCCAGCACTTCCTCGCGATGATGGCCAACGCCGCGTATCGCGAGGCGCTCGTCCATCGCTACGCGGGCCTCGAGCGCACCATCCTCTTGCAGATGCAGGGCTGACGACTCGGCGTGCGGGCAAAGAGGCGTGGCAGAGCCTGAGCCTCGCGGCTGGACAGGCTGTCCCTGGAGGACGCGATCTGCCATCTGAATGCGTGATGATCGATCGACCAAGGGCGCGGCGATCGGAGGGCAGTGCTTTGGAGCTGCGGCCTACCAGCGGGTCAGCAGACGTTGCCGTTGTGGCAGATAGAGCATCCAAGGATGGTCGCAGTCGGCCAATTCCGGTCGAACGCTCTGACTCGCCAGTGGGGGACGCGTTTCGTCCTGCTTTGATCCAGGGCCAACCCGGCACCCCGTCGTCATCTAGGTTAGAAGAATGGCGGCGAGTGAGTGGGAGGGAAATCCGATGGTCAAATCTGCTTCGCGCGTGATTGGCAGACTATTGGTCGGCGCACTGGCATCGCTGGCGGTTATCGGCGCCTGGGCGGCCGACACCTCCCCGGTGCGGATCACCTACCTTTACGACAACAGCGCAGCCTCGCCAGGGGTGGCGCCGGCGTGGGGGTTCGCGGCGCTGGTGGAGGCCCATGGAAAGCGGGTGCTATTCGACACGGGCGGCGACGCGGCGATCTTTCGGCGCAACGTCGAAGCCCTCAAGGTCGACCTCAGGAAGTTGGACGCGCTAGTGCTGTCACACGAGCATTGGGATCACACGAACGGCATTCCAGCGCTCGGCCGCCGGGAAGGGTTGCCTGTCTACTTTCCTGCGAGTTCGGCACAAACAGCTCCGTTCCGCGCGACGCTGGCGGCGGCCGGGATGACGGCCGTTCCGGTGACCGAGATGACGAGCATCGCGCCGCGCATTACGGTCAGTCATGAAATGCAGAGTCCGATGGCGCCCGAGGTCGCGTTGACGATCGACACCGACGATGGCCTAGTAGTGCTAGTCGGGTGCTCCCATCCCGGCCCCGATGCGATGCTGAAGCAGATCCGAGAGCGAACCAAACGGCCGATCCTGATGGTGGTCGGCGGTTTCCACATGCTCGACTTTGGCGCCGACCAGATCAGCCGCACCTTCGACGAATTCAAAGCGGTCGATGTCCTCTACGTCGGCCCAACGCACTGCACGGGTGGCCGTGCGATCACGGCGGCATTCGATGCATTTCCGGGAAGGTTTATCCAGGGCGGCGTAGGAACCATCGTGCAGGCGGCGCCGTTCGCGCGGATTACGGCTCCCTAGTTTGAGAGCGGCACCAGTATCAGTAAGTGCTGCGTTTTGCCCCATAGAGTGGCCAGCCGGCCACTTTAAGGTGGTCGGTTGGGGCCTCATAACTTGGCCACGGCATCAGCCTGCTGACGAGGTTCGCTCTGTGCACCCTGGAATGGAAGAGCCGGTCCTGCGGCGAGACCGGGGCCCCACCCGTCCGTCTCGGGAAACCGCCGCCTTCGGCCAATAGCTGCCGGTCTGCAAGCCTGCGACAAGTTACTGAAAGCGGACGCGGATAAACAGGACCCGTTCGGTGCCCAATCCATTTGCCTTTGCCGCGTAGCCACCAGGATGAGCCGAGCACAAGGTCGGCCACCAACGAGACGCATCCCGCCCCCGTGAATAGTCGACTGACTTACGGTGTAACCAAGAGTACGGTGCCGTGAAAGCGCCGTCCGTTCCGGATCGAAAAGATCATGACATCAAGCCAGGATTCCATGACTCGCCTTGAACCACACGTACGGCGAATCTTCGATCGGCTCCGGGTCACGCCGCAGCATTTCTTGGACCACCAGAGCGGTGGGACCCATGAGCTCCTCTCCCCCCTCAGGGAAATCGAGTGGACGGTCCCCCGCCGCCGCGCCTGGCTGTGGCCGTTCAATTACTTCTGGCGAATCGATCTCGACGCCCTGGCCCGCGGTGTACGGTCCAGCCTGGACGCGACGGGTGCGGGCTACTGTTACATGCTGAAGCGGAACGGGAAGCTCGTCCACTTCGGAACGGCGGGATGGGCGCAGCTTCCCGCCGACGGTGACGTTCCGTGGTTGTTCCACATACCAATGAACGTCGCGAGTGTGAGCAAGTTCATCACGGCGGTCGCGCTCATCCGCCTACTGCGGGACCTCAGCATCCCGGTAACACGAGCCATCGGCGCTTTCCTGCCCCAGTATTGGTCCGTCGGAGCAGGAGCGGGCTCAATTACCTTTGAAAATCTCCTTCGGCACGAAGCGGGCCTCGGCGGCGGCCTTAGCTCTCCCGGTCCCGCCGACTTTGCGACAGCAAAGGCGCAAGTCGCTCTCGGCAGTTCGGGGACCGGCACTTATAACTACATGAACTCCAACTTCACGCTGCTTCGGGTCCTCTTCGCGACTCTGACGGGAACTGTGCCCGCGCAATTCCAATGGCCCAACTTTTTTGGAATCACTTCCGATAATTTCTGGGATTTCTCATCGATCAGCGCCTACTCGAATTATGTGAACGACGGTGTCCTTTGGCCTTCAATCACCGACAGTCGCGGCTTCATTTTTCCAGCGAATGGCGCTAAGTCCTACGCAACCCCACCCGCGGCGCCCGGCTGGAGCGACGGCGATCAGTCGTTCAGCGCCGGCGCGAGTGGATGGTTTTTGAGCGTCGCAGATCTCACGCGGGTGCTCGGGGAGCTGCGTCGCGGCGGTTCGATCATGGCGGCCTGGCGCGCGAGGAACATGATGTCGAAGATGTATGGGCTGGACCCTCCGATTCCGACAAGCGCAGGAGCGGTCTACACGAAGGGGGGCCGCTGGGGTGCCGCTCCCAAGGTGCATGATTCGGCAATTTTCGTATTGCCCGGTGATGTCGAACTCGCCGTCCTTGTGAACTCATGGGACGGAACCGGCCCAGGGCATTTGGGCTTCATTCCTAAATTGCTTCAGGACAGCGTGAGGCTCGTGTTCTGAACGGCCTTGGGCGAGGTTACGCGCGCCGCTCGCTGGGTATGGATTCGAGTTGGCCGCACTTGGTCGAAGCGGTGAACCTCAAACCAACTTGCGTGCTACGGCAAGCGTGTGATTGCTGACGCCGATCCTTTCGGCAATGAGCAGACGATGGGGGCTTTCTCTGAACGTCGCGAGAGCGGACGCGTTCAACGCACATTGCATTGGCCCGCATGGTGCGCCTCGTGGCGGCCGGGTCGCATTGCTCGCTCGAAAGCAGTCGATCGTATTCGGCCGAAGCACATGACGAGACAATTCTGTCAGCGAATCGACAGCAAGAGAAAGGGCGCCGCGGCGCCCTTTCATCGATACGCCCGCAGGCGGCAGCCGTGCGCGTCAGTTCGTGGCGCAGGTGAAGCTGGCTGCGGCATTGACGTCTCCGCTTCCGTTGTACTTAGCCCAGGTCGGGTACTCGCACAGCGGCCGAGTACGGCCCGGAACGCCGGCGGTATCCGCCACGATCTGCGGTGGCGGCGCAACGCCTCGCTCCACCCAATCCTCGAGCGTCGTCAGGGAATCCCAAGCCGCATTGAACTGGCTGCTGACTGCATGGCCATAGTTGGGGATCTCGTAGTAGCGCAGGAAATTGCGGACGTTCGTCGCCCCCATGGTGCCCTGGATGCGGGCTAGATACTGTCGCGTCGCGCGGCTGCTGACGAGTGCGTCGTGGATGCCATGCGCCATCAGGATCTTGCCCCCGCGCGCGCGGAAGGCCGAAAGATCTGTCTTGTTCGCATCCTGGATGCCGGTCAACTCGACGATTCGAGTCTGCCAGGGCCCTGGGCTTTGTGGATCCAGCGACAGCGAATTGAAACTGGCGTCGCGTGTTACGAAGTACTTGACCCACTGCTCCCAGAAAGTACTGCCATAAGGCGGCGTCGTTGCTGCGACCGGCGGCATCGGATTAGCAGGCTGCTCCGTGCCCAGAGCTAGTGTCAGCACAGTGGGCTGGAGCGGGCTGCTGCTCGGTATTCCGAAATCCGTGCCCCAAGTGACGAAGCCGGGGTATGTCGTTTCGCCGCTTGCAAGCGTGTACGGAAGGGTCAGCGTCGTGTTAATGACGTTGAAAGACGCAATCTGTGCATCAGACAGGCAGGTGTTGCCCACGTCTACACCGCCCGGGCAGCGTATCGGGTTGCCGCCGAGCAAGGCAGTGGCCGGATCAAATGTCGAATCGCAAGCCGTCTGGTTGCTGATCAGGCCGTCGGCGACGCCGTCGAGGATGTCACAGGCCGCGATCGCCGCGTCGTACAGCACCTTGCGCTTCTCGCGGTTGGGATAGGCGCCGGGCAACGCGAGCTGGCGGGTCACGCGGCCAAATTGTAGGTCGAGCGCGGCTGCGTTCCATGCCGGGTACAGCACGATCGCGCCATCAAAGTCGTTCGGCCAGTTCTGCACCACCAGCAGCGCCTCGCGCCCGCCGGTGGAGCCGCCCGCAAAGTACGTCCTAGAAATGCTGCCAGTGGCATAGCGGGCCTTGATGATGGTCACGGCAACATCGCGCGTCTTCTTGAGCGCGTCGCCGGCAAAGTTGCGAAGCGCCTCATCATTTGCGCCGAAGCTGCCGTCTCGGCTACCGGCCGCGTTGGCCTGGTGCCCCGAATCGCTGCCGAAGGTTGCATAACCGCGCCCTAAGGGCGTGAGCTGATTCGCCGGGCCGGCTGGCACGTTGCCGGTTCCGGTCGCAATGGTGCCGTTGTAGCCGCCACCGCCGAACATCATTGCGCGGGAGTTCCACGTCACTGGCAGATTGACCTGGAACTTGATCTTTGGTGCCGTTGAATCGACTGGATTGATATCGCCGAGCACGCGGCAATACTCACCGACAGCCGTTGGCCCGCTTCCGGATGCTGGCACGACCGTCGTGCTAGTCACTACCGCGCCTGTGGTGGGCAGACCGATGGAGGCAGCGGGGATCACCATGCTGTTGATCGCGGCGCAACTCAATAGCGCGGGGATCGGGGCGTCGTCATCGCTGCCGCAACCGGTCAGAACCATCGTGCTTGCTGCTGCGATCAGCAGCAGGCGAAAGGCAGTGGGTGTATGCATGGAGTGTCTCCTATGGGCGCAGGCCTTCAGCCTGTCTACTATTTCAACGTTCTCTTATGCGGCACACGCGACGCGCCATCCGCACGCGGCAAGGATCGCGACCATAGCAGTTTGTGCACCAGGCGACTTCACTCCTGCCACCAATCGCGATCAGGATGGATTCGCAAGACTTTTTAGCTCTGCTTGGGTGCTTACGCCGCTACAGCGAAGTCGGCGCGGCGGAACGGGCCGCGAGGGTAGGCCAGCGAGGGCAGAAGTCGGCGGGGTTTGCCAAGAGGCGTCGTTCGTTTAGTCGGCCGGTGACCGATTGACGTTCCCGGAGACTTTCGGACTGATTTCGAGCATCGCCGAAGGACCGCTTAGGGTCGCACCTGGCGCGCGCTTCGGGAGACACGACGCGGCCAATTGCTGCCGCTGTTAAGACAAGCAAGAGTCACCCAATAGCGGACCGATCCTGGCCCACTGCGGAGTTCAGGGCAAAGACGGGGTCCGCGACTTCGCTTGCTGAGCTTCCTGCGCCGGTCTCAGTCTCAGTTGAGTTGCAGTCCCGCGGTGCGATCGTCGGGAGCTTCGCCCTCGGGTGGCGCTGCGTCTTGCTTGTTGGCTGCCGCTAGGATGCTGATCTTCGGCCAAATCTTGCGCGACAGGTCAAACGTCAGTGCCTCGATTTCGTTGACTGAACTCAAAAACCACCTGGTCATGCAAGTACTGCGCATGCAATGCTGCTTGCTGGTCAGTGCGAACAACTCCGAGCAGCAGTTCAGGTATCGCGGCAATTGGGCGCGACACGAGGCTCGCGGATACGGATCGAAAGCGGCCGCGCTGGCGCTCGCGGCGCTGGCAATCACTGTGCTCCGTCAACCTGACAAGGCGGCACAGATATCCGTCGACTTGCCGCTAGTGCTTCCCATTGTGAAGATGCCGCTCGTGTTGATGGTGAAGGTGACTCGACCCACGTAGAGCGTCGTCGAGGGACCAGCCGGGATGTCGGTCGGAAAGAGAATTAGGACGTTGTGCCCCGTGGTGGCCCACTTCTGCGAACCGTCCGGTAGAAGCCCGATGTGCTCGACCGAGCCGTTTGGCCGCAACGCCAGCACCGCTCCGGTACCGAGATTCGTAAACGACAGCGTGTTTCCCTTCCCTGCCGTGAGCATTCGCACGACGTTCCCATCTCCTGTCGGTGAATTCCCTGCTGACCCGATTCGGATTCCCCGTGATCTCGACGCGCAGATCGAAGCCCGCGCAAGCCAGCCCGGCCGGCAGATCGAGGACGAGGTCGGCTGCCAGAACACTGGCCGAAGCTGATGCCAGAAGCAAACCCGCTGCGGCCACAAACGGCTTGAACATCTTGTCCCCCTTTGCACTGACGGCCCCATACAGCCCGGAAGCAAAAATGGCAGCCGCAGCGGCTGCCAATCTCGGAGTACTCATCATTGTTGTCTCCTCGAGACCACGGGTCACTTCACGCCTGCGGCGTCCGTGGTCTCGACGCCGAAGCTCTTATGGAATCAATAAAGCCCACCGAGAGTTCTGGCGCTTGCTGTAGATCAATAGCTATGGCACGCGCAACCGACGTCGCGCGAATTGGGTAATGCGGCCTCTCAACGCTGCGTATGCGATCAAGTATCAGTTGCATTTGGAGTGCGCGGATGACTCTCGGTCGGCATCAAGGTCGCGGATGCGGTGAGACTGCTTTAGGAGCATGAAGCCCGTCCCCTTTCGGCAGGCTCCAAAGTCCGCTAGGCGTCGACTTTGGCTCGCCGCTCGATAGACTCAAACTCGGCCAAGACCGGACCCAGAAAGAGTGCTGCAGAGTTCCCCGTTTGCGGACCTCCGGGTCGAGGAAGAGAATCCTGTCTGTGGAATCGTTTCCACTTTCCGACCCTCATGAAACCCTTCTCCGCCGCTCTGTTAGTAACGCTGGCCGCAGGACCGATCGCTGCCCGAGCGCACGATGGTCCGACGGCTCTGCCGCAAGCAGCAAACAGCCTAAACACTCCGTCGCTGGTGCTTACGCCGCACGGTGTTCGGCGCCAAGCGCCAACACCGGTCAGCAGCAATCCCACCCCGCCGCTGTCGGACGTGGGACAACGGGTCTGGTCGCCGACGCGGTCCACGCTGTTGGACCTGGTCGGCGCCATTGCCTGTACATCTATGTTCGCACTGCGTCCGGATACACAAGGCACCGACCCCGCTGCCTCGGCCGGGCGGTGAGTCTTAGCGCATCAATGGCTGCAAGCCCCCGACAGCTGTTCATGTTGGATGTATCCGTAACCCTGAACATCGCACGCTGTGGGGCAGAGCCCGGCCGATTATGTTGAAAAACTCGCTTGTTTTATCGGCGCTCTGAGGGCTGCGGCGCCTTTTTGAAGGTTGATCAGCCGCGCTCGTCGAGAGACCGCGGTTGAAGTTGCTTTCTGCGCCCTGCTGCTCGTCACTTCAGACTGCTATCGGTACTGCGGTCGGCGGTGAACCGAGCCACCACTTGGCCATGCGTCGCAGATTCTGCGCTGTTGCCGCCAGCAGAAACTCATCACTCGCGCCCTTCGGGCCGCGCAGTCGCAGCCGATCCAGGCGCAGGATGCGCTTGAGGTGTGCGAACAGCATCTCAACTTTCTTGCGATCTTTGCGTGACTGTCGGTACGCAGCGGTCTTGGCCAGTTCGCGTGCCACGTCACGCGCAGGTTCGAAGGGACTGCGATCGATCTTGCGCCCGAGCATGTTCGGGCAGCACTGCGGCTTCAGGGCGCAGTCACGGCAGTCGAGTTGACTGGCGCGATAGCGATACGGATTCTTCAGTCGGTTGGGCGCAGCTGGCTTCAACAACTTGCCGGCCGGACAGACGTAATGGTTGCGCTCGGCATCGAAGGTGAAGTCGGAGTGGCTGAAGGTGCCGTCGCTGCGCTCGGACCGGTCCCACACTGGGATGTGTGGGGCGATGCGCTTGTCTTCCACCAGCCAGCCCAGCATCGGTGCTGCACCGTAGGCCATGTCGCCGATCAGGTGCTGCGGGCTTGAATGCGAAGCGCTGCTCGGCGCGCTCGATCATCGTGCGGGTGGCATCGACTTCGCGGGTGCGATGGGCACTGGTGGCTTCGACGTCGACGATCACGCCCGCCCGCACATCGACCAGGTAGTTGGTGGAGTAGCCGAAGAAGGCCGGCCCACCCGGCGCGCAGGTCCACTCGGCGGCCGGATCGGTGAGCGAGATGCTCTTGCGGTCGGTCTCGAGTCTACGGCTGGCCTCCTCGTCGACCCCGGCCAGGTACTCGCGTACTGCACGCGTGGCTTGCGTGGCATCGAGCCGGCGCTGCGGCCAGTCGGCTCCAGGCACGGCGTTGTCACGACTGGCATCGGCCTTGACGACGCTGGCGTCGATCGCAAAGCCTTCGCCGCCGACCAGTCCCTCGGCGATGCAGCGCTGCAGGACGGTCTCGAACAAGTGCCGAAACGCATCGCTGTCGCGGAAGCGGCCGTGTCGGTTCTTGGAGAAGGTGGAGTGCTCCGGCACGGCGTCCTGCAATCCGAGGCGGCAGAACCAGCGGTACGCCAGGTTCAAGTGCACTTCGTCGCACAGCCGGCGCTCGGAGCGGATGCCAAAGCAGTAGCCGATGACGAGCATGCGCATCATCAGCTCCGGGTCGATCGAGGGTCGTCCGGTGTGGCTGTAGAAGGAGGCCAGATGACGCCGCAGCTCACCCAGGTCGAGGAACCGATCGACGCCGCGCAGCAGATGGTCGGCCGGTACATGCGCATCGAGGTTGAAGGAGTAGAACAACTCGTCCTGCGCACCGACCTGTTGACCCATCATCGCGACGTCCCCTCGTCGTTGGCTTGCGCTTCAGACTCGGGACAACGATGATCGTTCAGCAGAGTTCTTCAACAAGATAGGCCAGAAGCTGACCTTCCAGCCCGGCTGCAGATTGGCGCGAGAGCGGCCATCCCCTGCGTCCAAAATAAGTTCAACAGCGGCCATGGTTGAGGCCTATGCTGTCCGAGCCGAATTCACCGCGGCTACGGCAGTAGCGGCGGATGGTCTGATCGCAAGTCGGGCGACCACACCGGACTTCCCCTACGTCTGATAACTGACGACGTGTCGAGGAGCGGACGCTCTTCGTCATCAACCGGCCTCCGGTGCCCTGGCTCCACCAGATCAGGCGCCTGTCTTCAGTGAAGGGCAAAGACCATGAAGCACTCAACACAGCCCATGCGTATCGCCGCTGTGCTTCTACTCAGCATGATTGGCACACACTCATACGCGCAGACGCCGCTCAGCTACAAGTGTCTGTGCCAAACCATCGGCACGAGTCCTCAGGAGCCGCTTGGTGACCGTGAAGGCCACGCGGTGTCCGTCTCGTCCTACACCTGCCGCATCGAGGGCGGCCCGTTGGATGGCGGCGTCATGACAGGAAACACGATCTATGAATGGGACAAGACCAATGCGGCCGGACTGTCGGGCAATGGTGTTGCGCGAAAGGCAGGCGCCATGTTCGTCTACCAGCTTGGCGAGTTCAAGACCGCGCTAACGACGGCGGACGGGAAGGTCACGGGGTTTCTAGGCACCGGGCAAGGCACGTACAAGCTGGCCACCGGAGCAGCGGCGTCCCTGGCGGGCAAGACCTACAGCTACACGGCCCGCCCCAATGGTTCAGGTCAATTCGTCGTCGACATCAAGGTCGATTGAAGCCAGGCCTGTCTACAAGTTCCGGAATTCGATCAGCCCGCTACTGGGTGGGCGTTCCGCTTAGGATGCAAGTCATTGCTGACCGCGCGTCGGAGCGGAATTGTTTGGGTCGCCATTGCGTGCCAATAGTCCAACTGACTCAGCTCGGGCCAGGAGCGGACGCTCCCTTAACTTCTACTCTGATCACGCTTTCGCTGGACAACGGGTGAGAAGAGGTCACACTGACTTGACGGACGTCTCATCGATCATCCGATCGCCTCACCGTAAAGGAAAGCTAAATGAACTCACAGGGCGCCTTTCGTTACAGCCTGCCCTTTCTCGCGCTTACGGCCTGCGCGAGCCCGCCGCCTCAAACGGCTGTTCCCGCAAACCTTGTCCCCACGGGTGAACGGCAAGTGGAGCGCCTCTCAGCGCGTGGCCTACAAACATACGAATGCCGAGCCACACCCGGTGACGCGTCCAGTGCGGCCTGGGTTTATGTCGCGGCGGAGCTGGAACTCCGCGACGCAAAAGACAAGCCGGCCGGGCGCCACACCTTCTCCCCGCCGGTCTGGGAAGCGCTCGACGGTAGCAAGTTCGCCGGCACGCAAAAGGCGCGCGCTGACGCGCCGGAGGCGGGGGCTGCGCCGTGGTTGCTCGTATCAACTAAATCTACAGGGACAGAAGGACGCTTCGCAAAGATCACCAGCTTGCAGCGAGTCAATACCAAGGGCGGTGTGGCACCGGCAGGCGGCTGTGACATGAAGGCGATTGGGAAAAAGGAACAGGTGCCCCTGAGGGCCGACTTAATCTTGTTTTCTCGCTAAGGTTGCGGCTGAGCGGTTGTCAGAATCCTGTGCGTGGGGAAAGTTGAGGGATGTCCACTTCAAGCGGCCGCACTACCCGCAACGGGTCGCGCTTGCCATACGTACGTAGACCCGACTCGGCCAGGAGCTGCCGTCCCGCGCAGTCGCTTAACTGTCCCCAGAGCAGACACAGATCCGAGTGCGCTGACGAAGGTCAATACGTTGCCTCACTAGACGGCCAGCCTGATAAAGGGGAGTTGGTGACTTCCCCCCAAAGGTTCTGAGTGAGACTTGCAAAGGGAGGCAGCATGACTAGGTTCAAATGGCTAGTAATGGCGCCGGTTCTGCTGGTCGCAATGGCAGCGAGTTTTGCCGCCGAAAGAGACGTTCTTGTTGGGAATTGGCGACTGGTTTCCTTCGAGCGGGAGTATCAAACCGCGGGCGAACGCGAATACCCCATGGGAAAGGTTCCGACGGGCTACATCCTCTTCCTTCCCGAGGGACGCATGGCAGTGGTCATCACGGCAGAGGGGCGCAAACCCCCGGTCACGGACCAGGATCGCGCGGGACTGTTCAATACCTTGGTGGCCTACACGGGCGTGTATCGCGTGGAGGGTGACAAGTGGATCACGACGGTGGACGTATCTGCGAATCCCGCCTGGGTAGGAACGGACCAAACCCGCTCGTTTCGAATCACGGGAAACCGGCTTCAAGAAATGACGGCTTGGGCGGCCCGCCCGGACGACCGGATAGCTCGGGCCGTAATCACCTATGAACGGGTGAAGTAGGGAAGTCGTCGCGAAGAGACGACCAACTGACGAGTCGCTTGAGGGGGACGCGGTCATAGCTGCCGCGTTCTCTCTTCTTTACGTCGAACGGCAACCCTTAGCACGTCCAAAGGTCCACCATTTGCCGCTTGCGACTTCCGCTACGGATCGCGTTTGGCCCGCGGCTCGATAGACTCAATGCGGCCACGACCGGACGTGTCCAACCGGTGGCTGATTGACCGGAAAGCGGACTCGCGCTCAGACTAGCTATGGGTAGGTGGCCAATGCAGTACTCAGTTGAAGCTGCGACCTATTCGGTCGGATGGTTCACTCTTGCTCTGATCAACGCTGCCTTGGCAAGAAGTGCCGGGCGCAGTCGACTGCGTTGGGGCCTTATTTCCTTGTTGATCGGACCGGTCGCAACGTTTCTCCTGGTTGTGTGGGACCCGGTGACGTCGCCCAGCGGGTAGGCGCCGTTCGGCCATCAGCGGACAAACTGCACTGACGCTCGGTCCGCTCGAAAGCGGACACGAGCGTCACCGCGATGGCGGGCATCGACTAGTTCCAGAGCTGCATCAGCTAACCCACATGCGGCATGCCGTACGGCATGTCCGTGACTGCGTGTGCTTCAAAGCCACCATCCAACCCGCCGATTTGCATCAACCACAAGTTGACCACTTCGTCGTCGATTCCAAAGGGACGCATTCCGATGCGCTGACTGACAGAGACGCTACGGGGGTTAGCAGCCGCCAGGCACTCCGACGAATCCGGCGCGGCAACGATCAGTTCGAGGTACAGATCCGAGAGTCGCTGAGCCGCCGCCAACTGCGGGCGCGCCGTGCCCGGCCCACATGCTGTCAGCACAATCGCTTTGGCTCCGCTCGACCGCACTTCGGACTCGAGGGTGTTCAGATCATCTGTGACCTGGTTGTCGACGACGAAACGGTCGGGCAGGACGGTCACGACCACGGAAGCACCAGGCGCGCCGCGCGCGTCTGTGCTCATTCCAACCGTTGCCAGCGCCGCTGCGAACAGGATCACAGTGTGTACGAGCTTCGTCATTCTGGTCTCCCTCGACCACCGGGCGGCTACCCGATGCAGACGCCGCGGTGATCTAATGTGTGCGGCCATTGTTTGCGCGCGAACGCCTTCGTCGCAAACGATGTTTTCTTATCTCTGACATAAACCGAACGCATGCCAAAGGGTCGCGCGCCGCGCTTGTCGCTGGATCTATTGCGAGGATTTCGCGCTGCTGCCAAACACTTGAGCTTTACGCGAGCCGCCGAGGAACTTTTCTTAACCCAGCACGGCAATTAGCCGTGAGATCAAGACGCTGGAAGATCAACTTGGCCGGCCACTCTTCCGTCGAGTCAACCGGAACCTTGAACTCACTTCCGCGGGCCGCGAACTGTTCGAGATCGCCGACGCCACGCTCAATCAGCTCGAGTCGGCCGTCGACCGCATCGTCGGTGCTTCGGAGCTGCTCGCGGTCACGACCACGCCGGCCTTTGCCTCACTGTGGCTTGCGCCGCGACTTCCGCGGTTCAATCTGACGCACCCGGGCATCGATGTCCGAGTGGTCGCGAGCAACGACAGGCCGGATCTCGAGCGTGATCAACTCGACATTGCAATCCGTTTCATTGCGGCTGGTGGCGATGCGCCGGACAGCAAGCGTCTGTTCGAGTGCTTGTGCTTCCCGATGTGCTCCCCCGTTCTTGCGGGCGATAAGTCGCATCCCATAGAAACACCGCAGGATCTGACACACCACGTTCGTCTCGACTACGAGAGCGTTCGTGATGGGCGACGCACCGCCGAATGGGAGTTCTGGTTCGACGCGTTCGGCATTCCGAGCGTGCGGCCGGCCAGCACGCTTCACTTTCCGCAATACGACCAGCTTGTGGTCGCAGCGATGGAGGGTAGCGGAGTGGCGATCGGCGTGCTGCCGCATGTATCGCAGCACGTCCGCGACGGCGTGCTGTGCGCTCCGTTTGGTCCAAAATCTATCGTCCCGCGTGGCGCTTTCTTCATCCATCTCCGCCGCGAAAGTGCCGGACGAGAGGCGGTTGATGCGTTCGTCGCTTGGCTGACTAAGGAGATCGAGCAGGAGGCGACTATCGATACGCCTGCACGGCGCACTGAGCGCCCCAGACGGTTCGCCAAATAAGCCCTGCGAGGCGGAGGCTAGGCGCGCTTGCTGCCGCTACGTGCATCCAGAGTCACGAGGCGAGCGCGTCGCCGACCGTGGTCGGCCATGACCGGTCATGACCACGCCTCTTCCACCCGAAGTAGCATTGCCGGATGCAGTAAGAGGCACGAGGTTGAGTATGCGCATCAATCGTTCGAGTCTAGGTATCGCGGCGAGGCGGCTTGCGCTGCCGTTCTTTGCGGCCAGCGTCATAAGCTGCGGCGGTGGCAGCGACGCTCCGCCGGCTACAGCTCGCGTCGTTCCGTTGCCGCCGCCCGCCGAAGGCAGTTTCAGCACCGCAGCTGCTTTGGCGATGCCACGTGCCGGGCACACCGCCACACTCCTTCCCAACGGCAAGGTGCTGCTGGTCGGAGGTTCCCCCTCCTGGCCGCCCACGGCGGCCGTCGCCACGAGTGCCGAGCTCTACGATCCGGCAACGAACACCTTCTCTGCCACCGGCTCAATGGCTTTCGCGCGCCGCGGTGGCCACGCCGCCACCCTCCTGAGTGACGGCAGGGTGCTCGTGACCGGCGGCGACGACGTCAACGTCCAATCCGCTCCAGGCCGGGTCGAAGCGGAGATCTACGATCCGAATACGGGGCGCTTCGCGCCGACCGGGCCGATGTCGATGGCGCGAACGTCGCAAGCTGCAGTGCTGCTGAGCAACGGCAAGGTACTGGTGGCCGGTGGCCAGAACTTGGCGGGCAACACTGCAGAGCTGTACGACCCGGTGACAGGCACCTTCAGCGCCGCCGCGGCCCCAACCCGCTACCGCTACAGCGCAGCCGGGGTGCCGTTGAGCGACGGTCGGGCGCTGGTCTTTGGCTACGACGCGGCGGGCGATGCGTTCGATGTACGCGGTCGGTCTTCAACACCACCGGCTCCTCCCAGGCCGCTGGCGGCCTCTGGTTCGGACCCGCGATGGCACTGCTGGCCGACGGCCGGGTCTTTGTGGCCGGTGGCAAGGAACAGGGGCCCCCGCCCAGCAACATCGCGCTGGTGGCCAACGCCCGCCTGTTTGATCCGGCGACGAACACTTTTTCCGTTTCCGGTGCGTTGACGTCACCGCGGGACCGCGCGACGGCAACCCGGCTGCAGGACGGCCGGGTGCTGGTGTTTGGCGGTGAGGGCGCGACGGGTTGGCCGGATCGCGGCGAATTCTTCGATCCGCGATCGGGACAGTTCTCACCAACGGTGCCAGCGGATGCGGGTCGTTACGGTCATACGGCCACGCTGCTGCCGAACGGGAAAGTGCTGATCGCCGGCGGCCAGTCGGGGGCGAACTCGACGTCTGGTTCCCCTGCGGCAAACGCGCTGCTGTTCGAAGTGCGTTGAGCTTGCGAGGCCGTGTGCGGCCAGGAGCAGTCCCTTCGGTTTGTTGCCTGAGCTGCTTTATTTCGGACATAGTTGCGTCAGTTCGATCAATCCGAAAGGGACAGAGTGCGGTGGCTGGTTGGGACTCTAAGGTCGCAATGATTGCGTCAGCGATAGCCCCTTCCGCAATTACGGCAACGTCCGTAATGCGCCGTAATGACGTTCCCGGCCACGAGCAGCCCCGAGCGCCAAGCCGTCACGCGGTTTCGAAGCGGACGTTACTTGGATCCTTAATTTTCAGAACTGCCTCAATGGAGGACGCGATCTCTGGAAACGACGCGCGCGCTCCGTGCCTTTCGCAACCGCCTACGTGAGAATGCCGCGCGGGCCTGAACGCCGGCGCGGCATGGTACTGGGGCTCGCGCTACGGAATTAGACGCGCGTGTCTTCACGCATCCGATCGGCCCATTCGGTGATCTGCTTCGACGAGATCGCTCCGCTACTGCCGGCTTGAGGCGACCTCGGCGACTTGAAGCCTCGATTCAACCCTTCCGGCTTGCGCGCTTGCTAGCGCAAGCACAATCTGTAGCGGCCTGCCTTCAGTGAGTTGCGCCGACGATCGGCGCCAGCGCGACGTTGAATCCGTGCGCCCTGGTCGGCATTGATCATCGGTCCGAGAATTCCGAGATAGCGTTCATCCTGCACGCCGCTGGTGATGTACTGCCAACGGTAGGCGGCGAGCGTGGTGCGGTGGGTCGCCTCGACCTCGGCATCGCTCGAGTTGGCGGCCGACCGACCGTCGCGAAGTACTCGGCGTCGGCCTTGGCCTGCATCTGCACGATGCCGTCGACCGCGCCGACGAGTCCGATCAGGTCGTCGACCGCCCGGTCGCGCTGCTGCTCGTCGATGCGCGCATCCTCCCGCTGCCACTCGAGTTCGTCCAGGATGGCGTGCTGCGACTCCTCGCGCCAGTGGAACAGGAAGACGTCCTTCCACAGCGGGTCGAGGTCTCCGTCGGGCTCGATGCTGCTGCGGTAGTGGGCCTGCGAGAACAGCTCGATGTCGCAGATCAGCGCCGAGTACCGCCCAGGTCGATGCCGACAGCACCGCCTCGCCACGTCGTTCGGCTCCGGCAGGAAGGTGTAGCCGGCGGGCATGTGGGCGCCGATCATCCCTTCGAGCCGACGGAACAGTCTCCTGGTGTTTCAGCTCCTCGTCGGTCAGGCGCACCATCGCTTCGAATGCCACCTGGTCGCCCAGCGCAGTGGTCGCGGCTGAGTTCGAGCACCTTGGCGCCGATGAAGCGTTCGACCAGCGCGAACATGTTGGCGTAGGTCCGACCCTGCACCTGCGAGAAGAGGCGCTTCTCGTCCGCGTTGAGGAAGGGCAGTTGTTCCACCTTCGACAGGCCGTCGGGCAGGAAGTTCTTGCCGAAGTCGAACTGGCGGCCGCGGATCACGTCGCGGTCGGTGTCCCAGCGGATGCGCTTGGACACTTCGACGCACTTGGCGTAGCGGGTCGATTCGATGGTGTGCTGAGCAACGTGTGACATGGTCAGGGCCTCGTTCAAGTGGGTGGGTTGATGAGCCAAGGCGCGGGACAGGTTGAGCGCCTGGACCACACTGTGCCCAGCGTTCGGCGTGGCGTCCTCAAATGCGGATCAAAGGTTTTCAAACGCGGTCCAACGCGGCATGATCCCGGCGCCGCGGCAGACCCGCTGCCGGCGCTCGGTGCCGCTTGTCAATCGCCCCTGGAGTGATGCCCGTGCCACCGGCCAACGTCGACCAGCCACTGCGCTTCGGCCACTTCGAGCTGCAGCCGGCCGAACGCGTGCTGCGGGTCCGTGGCGAACCGGTGGCCGTGGGCAGTCGCGCCTTCGATCTGCTTCTGGCGCTGGCCCAACGCCATGAGCGGCTGGTCACCAAGCAGGAGTTGCTCGACCTCGTCTGGCCCGGCCTGGTTGTCGAAGAACACAACGTCGCGACACAGATCAGTACGCTGCGCAAGCTGCTGGGCGCGAGCGCCATTGCGACGCTTCCAGGTTACGGCTACCGGTTGACAGCACTGCCGCAGGCGACGCGGGCTGAAGCGGCGGTGGCCTCGGCCCCGCAGCGGCTGCGCCACAACCTGCCGGATCAGCGCACGCGCTTCATCGGCCGCGAGGGGGCGCTTGCAGATCTCGCGCGCCTTCTGCCTTCGACACGGCTGCTGACGCTTACCGGCATCGGCGGCTGCGGCAAGACGCGCCTGGCGATGCAGTTTGCGCAACAACAGCTAGCCACATTTGCCGACGGAGTGTGGTTCATCGACCTCGCGCCGCTGAAGGATGCCGAGCGCGTGGCCGCGGCCTGCGCAGCTGTGCTCGGCCTGCGCGAAGAGGGCGACAGGCCGTTGATGCAGCGGCTCCTTGAACACCTGGCCGCCCATCCTGCGCTGCTGGTGCTGGACAACTGCGAGCACGTGATTGACGGCGTGGCCGCCGTGGTGGACGCGGTGCTGGCCGGCAGCACGGGCCGTGCCGGCACGCCCGGCACGACAATCATCGCGACCAGCCGCGAGGGTCTGGGCGTGACCGGCGAGCAGATCTATCCGGTGCGTTCGCTGTCGCTGCCGGCAACCGACGATCTGCTCGCGGTGCAAGGCGCCGAGTCGGTGCGCGTCTTTGTCGACCGCGCGCGGCTGGCCCTGCCCGACTTCGAGGTCGGTCCCGACAACGCCGCGTCGATCGCGGAGATCTGTCGGCGCCTGGATGGCATTGCATTGGCCATCGAGTTGGCGGCGGCGCGCGTGACGATGCTCCCGGTGACTGAGATCGCCGCGCGGCTGGATGACCGCTTCCGCCTGCTCACCGGCGGCACCCGCGCACTGCCGCGGCACCAGACGCTGCAAGCGGCGATGCAATGGAGTTATGAGCAGCTGGCGCAGCCCGAGCGGCATTTGCTGCGTCAGATGTCTGTCTTCGCCGACGGCTGGACGTTGCCGGCGGCGGCCGAGGTCGCGCAGATCGCCGACGAGTATGAAGCGCTCGCGCTATTGACGGTGCTGCACGACAAGTCGCTGCTCGTGGTCGAGCGTTCCGATGCTGGTGCTGTGCCGCGGTATCGGATGCTTGAGACCGTGCGCCAGTACGCTTTGGAACGCCTGAACGAGTGCGGCGAAGGCGAAGCCGCGCGGGGCCGGCATGCGGCCCATTACGTTGGTTGGTCGGAAAGGGCCGAGCCGCATGTGCGCGGACCCGATCAGGACGCCTGGATCGGACAATTCCGGCAGGAACATGAGAACCTGATTGCAGCGCTCACCTGGTGCAGCGAGGGACAAGTCGATCCGCAGGCGGGGCTGCGTCTGATGGCGGCGACGACCTTCTACTGGGTCTGGAACGGTATTGAGCTGGGGCACAGGCTCGCGTGTGCCGTCCTCGAACACGATCGCACGGCGGCGGACACGCAGGCGCGCGTGGGCACGCTGCGTGCGATCTCCAAGTTGAGCCTGTTTCGCGGGCACTATTCCGAAGCGCTGTCGTTCGCGCAGCAGGCGCTCGATGTGGCGCGGCGCGTGAGCGAGGCGCGGTCCACGTTGATGGCGCTCGACGAACTAGGCTCGGCGCTCAATACCGTGGGGCGCGTCGACGAGGCGCTGCCACTGCACGAAGAGGCGCTCGCGCTGGCGCGCTCGCTGGACGACCCGAGCTTGCTCCCTTACATACTGAACAGCGTCGCGGAGTCGCTACGCAGTGCGGGGCGGCTGGATGAAGCGGAGCGCTGCTACGGCGAGGCGCTCGACGCCGCGCGCGGCCAAGGCGGCCGGCTCGGCATGGTCGTTCCCCTGAACAATCTGATTCGCGTGTTGGTCGCTCGGGGCCGACTCAATCAGGCGCGCAGCATGGCCATCGAGTGCGTGTCGCTGGTGCTCGATCAGAAGGTCGGCGTCGATTTGCTGGAAGCCTCGGTGGGGCTGGCTTCGTGCCTGGGCGAGCACGCAACGGCGGCGCGTTTCTGGGGGGCCGCGGACCAAACGCTGAAAGCCTGGGGGTACCGGCACCAGCCTGTGGACGTAGAGCACACCGCGTCATTGATCGCGAACTCTCGCCAAACGCTCGGTGATGCCGCGTTCGGGGCCGCCGAATCGGCCGGGCGCGCGCTGGAATTCGAAGCCTCCATGCTCGAGCTGCGCCAGTGGTTGGACGGCGGGGCGTGAGCATTGACCTGGGTTGCACATCTTTAAGGGGGCCGCGGATCAACGCTGGCTTCCGTCTCAAGGCTTTCCGAACGAGTCCCCGTTCTTCGATTGTCTGCATTGGAATACGTTAAAGGGGGAGAAAGTAGACCTGTTGCGGCCACAAGCGGCCGATTGGATGAAGCGCCAGAATGCCGAAAAGCGGACGCCTGGTCCGCGTGAATCCAGATGATGAGTGTCAGCTTCATAGCGGTCTCAATAGTGATTGGGCTGATTTGTGGCCTTGGGACCGCATTCTCCAAGGAAATGAGGCGCCGCTTGCCCTTCGTTGGCCAGCTGGTTGTCTTAATCGCAGTTTGCGGACTGCTAGTCGCGCTAGTGGCGTTAGCAGGGCAGATTAGGCGTGGCGGAGAATTGTCCGAGGTCACTACCTGGTTCGGGATTGCGGCGGTTGCGCTCGGCTTTGCTTTGCCGGTTTTATTGCTTGCGCGAAACCGGACTAGGTAAGGATCTATCGGCCAGAATCGGTCATGGCGCGTTGCTCGCCACCTGACCCGAAAGCGGACGGTTTCTCTTCCGTCCCAACTAGATTTTGGCCGTAACCAGGACAGCTGGTCGAGCTACAACCGAGGCCGCAGAGCTGGTCGATGCTACCGGCGAGCCGACCCTGCTTGCCCTGATCCAGGCAACCTAACCAGGCAACCTCAGCAGGCAACCCTCACGGTATCGGCATGTTGGTCGAGAACATGCATTCGCTATCGAACACCGGTTGAAGATCCATCGGAACAGGTGGCACGCTCCTGCCCCAGCGATAGCCGGTCGGGTCGGGCAGCGCGGTGTCGTGCAGCGAAAAGTGCAAGTGATCCATGGCCGAAAGCCCAGTGTCGTCCATGACTCCGAGGCGTGCGCCCTGCCGGACAAACATGCCCTGGCTGACGGGAATTCGCTTCGGTCCGTCCAGATGCAGATACTCGCTGACATACATGTCCATCGGCCTGCCGGTGGCAAGCGCAACAAGAAACGCGCCGAACGCATCAGCCTGCGTTTGGAAATGGCCAATGTGCACTTCGTTGGCCAGGGCGGTGGATCCCGTCGGGTTGGTGTCGTCGACAAACATGACGATCCCGGCCGCCACCGCGAGCACCGGCGTCCCGTAGGTGATCGGGATGCCGGGAGAAAACGGCAGGAAGTGGGCAAAGTCGACGGCGAAAAAGTCGCGCCCGACATGAGTCGGTGGCCAGCCGTAGTAAAGACCCCCAAATCCGAACCCGCATGGATGCAGGGACGCTTCGGCCAGTGTGAGCGCCGCGAGCGTCGGCAGAAAGAGCGGACCGGTACTTGCAGCGAGTGTCACTATTCGCAGCGTTGCCGCGCTGAACGGAATAATTCCCCCGGCAATCAGATTCATCCCCGCGGGCCACGGCGATTTGAGACCGAGTCCAGCCACTGATTTGACAATCGGCGGAGCTGGAGGCGGCGGTGCCGGCGGGGCAGGCGCTGGCGCGGGGGGAGGCGGCTGCGGCCCGTCGCCGCGCGGCCGCTCTGGCCAGTCAGGGTAGTACCCGTCATCGTCACGCCGCCTGGCGCGCGCGCGGCTCGATAGCTTGGAGGGCTCGGTTTGCTCTTCGCCCCGAGCTCGCCACGCCGGTGGAATGATCGTGATGACAATACCGCTCCATTCGACGCCGTACGGGCACGCAGTGAGGAGCAGTGCCACCGGTCCGATGAAGACTTCGCCGCGCCATCCATCGCTGAGAACGTAGCGTTTCTGGCCCTGCCCCCCCATTGCAGCGGGCACGACCAGGGTGTCGCTCTCGGCGAGGTCGCGAATCAATTGGCGAACCGCGCTCTCGTGGCCCGAGAAACGTCGTTCCGATCCCTTGATGCCGATCGTGAAATGGGTCGGGGACGCAAGCGCCATCAACGCCTTGCCGTCCTTTCGATCAAGCGCACCACGCAACTCGTCGGCGAGAACTTCGAACGCCGAACGGCACCACGAGCGCGCGCTGGACATCCGCTCGAGATCGCGATTGGCAAGGTCGACTACATCGGCTCCGCCGCGTTCCTGCGGTCGCTTCAATCCTGCCGCGCGCTTGTACATCGCGGCCGCCGTCCGCTCATTGCCGGAAGATTCCGCCAGATGCCCGAGGCGATACCAGTCGAGAGCGGTCTCTCTCTCCGCGAACTGATCGAGCAGGCGCTCGATCGATTTCGACGCTTCGCGCAGACCTCCCGCGCGCTGGTAGCTGTAAGACTGCGCCCTCAGCGCGTGGGCGCCGAGGCGGGTGCCAGTGAACTTAACGGCACCGAAGCGCTTTACTACCTTTTCGTAGTGTTTGGCGGCATCGGAGAACTGGCCTGCGTAGGCGAAGTTGTCGGCCAGCCACAGCGTGAGAAACGGCGGCAGCGGGCCATCCTTGTTGTTCGCCAGCGCCGCTTCGAGAAAACCATTAGACGCGAGCGGGAAGCCGCTTGCCCGATGTCGCTGAGTCAACTCCGATAACGCAATCCAGGCTTCGGCATCCCGCCAGTTTCCAGAATCCATGCTCGCTCCCACGTAGTCTTCGCACTCGTGCCCAGGGTGCCGGACACGTCCGACATCATGGGTCGTCGTGAGGGCTGTGGCAAGGAACTACGGGCTTGCGCCTTCTCGATCGCGATAGACGCTTGGCTCATGCAGCGTCGGCTTGATGCGGCGATTTTCTTGCCAAGGGAGCCGCGGAACAGGTCGCGGCCACTAGCGGCCGAATGATCGTAGTCTCAGAATCACCGCGCAGCGGACGTACCGCGGCGTATCGAGGGCCACATGATCGACGCTGAGTACTGCCAATCGATGTCAGCCTACAACGGCTGGATGAATCGCAAGCTCTACGAAGCGGCCGCGCTGCTGCCCGACGAAGCGCGCAAGGCTGATCGCGGGGCCTTCTTCCGCTCGATCCATTCGACGCTGAACCACATCCTATGGGGGGACCGGGTCTGGCTTCCCCGGTTTAACGGCGGGTCATATCCCGTCGGAAAGATCGGCGCGGATCTGTATGTCAGCTTCGAGGATCTTCTTGAAGCGCGACGCGCCATGGATGACGAGATCGGGGCGTGGGCAGCTCAGCTCGATAGCGGGCAGCTCGCAGGCACCCTCACTTGGTACTCCGGCGTCGCGCAGCGCGAGCTTTCGCGACCTCGCTGGCTCTGCGTGGTGCAGATGTTCAGTCATCAAACCCATCATCGCGGGCAGGTGACAACGCTGCTCATGCAGGCCGGCATCGACCCGGGCGTCACCGACCTGCCCTGGGCCCCGTTGGTGCGCGACGAGCAGCGGCGGGTTGTGCTGGGCGACCAGTTCGGCCTCGATTGACCCGACAGGACTTGACCTTTCTGCGTAGCCGCGGCGCTGGGGTTCGCCGTGTCCTGGTGGATCAGGGACTTGATCCAAGCGGTCGCGCTATAGCGTCGCAGTCGGCAAGCTGACGCCGAGCCAATAAGGCTAATCTGCCGGAAAGCGGACAAACGTGGCTATGTTTCGTCTGCTGAAATCGCAGCCGTGAGCGCGTGAGTGCGAAGGTGTGAAAAGGGCGCGCAAGGTCCGGGAGGCGAATACAGGCCGGATATGCGCATTCCGGCCCAGTGCGAATCACGAACTGAACGCACTTTGGTTGCGCAGCAGGGGTCAGCCGCGGGTCAACTAGAGCCAGGAGGCGAAGATGAATCGAATCGATGCGAGGGACACTCAAGGTTCCGCTGGGCACGTCGCGGTACTGGTCGCCGCTTTGCTGTTTGCAGTGCCTGCCTGGAGCCAGATATCGCCGACGGAGCGCGTGCGGAAAGTGCCGGGCCTTTCGTCGCTGATTCCGATGCAACAAGTTGTCTTCAATGACAGCCGCTACGCCCTGGTCGACAACAAGTCGGTGAGCGATAGGCACAAGCAAAAGGACGTCGAAGCGAAGTGCCCGGCGGGGATGAAGGCGATGTCGGCGGGATTCGCGGCGGCATCCGGTGCTGGAGAGCCGCGCGAGTACCGCGTCATCTTGTCGACCCCAACGGACAATGGCGGTGGCTGGAAAATCTTTGCTGCATTCGATCACTCAGGAAATTTGCTTGCGGCGGACTTCGACTGGGAACTGCGCATTCACCTTGTGTGCGCGAAAATCAGTTAGTCACGGGTGCTGACCATTGTGTTCGCTTGACCCCGTTGATCGTCCTGCAGTAACCCATGCTGTCCGATCGCAATCCCATGTTGCTATGCCGTGGACTTTGACATTGCCAAGCGAATGATTACCGCGGACCTCAAGGGAACGGAGTTCGGCGATTACTCGAGGATTTACGACGAGAAGGCTTAGCTGGCGCCTGGCCGCTGCTGCCGGCCAATTGCCGCCCTGATGCAGTGCCGTCACAATTGCCCGAAAGCAGTCAAACCGACTACCGGTGGGAGGGTTTGTGTCAGACGGTGTTGACGACAAGTTCTACGAGCGCGCGGACGCGCACATCCATCTTTCCAACGAGCAGTTAGAGGAGATCGATCGGGTTAGGGCAAGCGCCTCGATGATGTACGCAACTGCGCGCTTCAATGCTTGGGCAAGCGCGCGTGGCTTCGGGACCAAGGAAGAAATGGCGGCCTCGCGCGCCGAAACGATCGACTACTTCTTGAGCGAGTATCGGCTGATGCTTGAAGAGAACTTCGATGACTACGTGGAGAACTTTGCAAAGTACATGACGCCAGCTCAATAGCGCGGCTTCTGTCTTTCCCTACTTACGCACGTCAAGGCGAGCCCGCATCGGCCAGAACCGGAAGTCGCCCAGCGGTGTGCAACACGCCGCATTGCAGACATTCGGGCCAAGGCGGAAAATGTGCCCACACGTTAAGGACTGGCACCGGATGAAGTTCTTCGCCACTCTCTGTTTGGCCGCTCTTGCTTCAACGCCAGTCGGCAGCGCGGCACAGGACGTTGACGCAAAGTCAATGCTTCGATCTTTGTCGAGGGAGCGGTCTCCGTCCCTTGTGCTGACACCGCAGGGCGCCGAACGCTTGGCGCCCCCAACGCGTAGCCCAGATCAACCGTCACTACGGTCCGAACTGGAATCGCCCGGATGGTCCCGCGCCCAGTCGCTTGCGCTGTTATGGACCACGACGATTGCTTGCGCGGCGATGGGCTCGAGTTGCGCGCCGATGCCGCCGGCTCCGACACCGACTACGCCGCCAGGCAGTGAATCCTGGCAGCGTGTCGGCTGCAAGACGCCGGAGACTTGTGGGTGGCTGTGGGGACCCGCGATCAATGGGCCATATCCCGGCCCGCAGCAGTAGCTGCTGCTGGGACGGCAGCCGGCCGAAGCCGCCGTTGACCTGCGGCGTCTGATCGGCTTGAAAGCAGACCTAACGCGTTAGATCTTCTTCGTTCAACGAAAGCCTCGCATGGCCATTTGATTCTGCGCACACAGCGCCTGGCATTGGAGGCTAGCCTTTCCGGATGCTATGTCGTCTCTCAGCCTCTACTTCGGATCAAGAATGAGGGGCGTCGCACTTTTGGCCGGAACGACCTGCTTTAGTTGGGTGATCGGAAACGATGCTTCGTGATGATTCAGTCGCACACAGTTGCCGCGACCTTCGACGCACCGCGCCGGCTTCGTTGAAGCCACGCCCAAGCTGGGGCGGATCACCCGCCGCCTACAGCGATGGCCGAATTCCAGTGCTTGGTTTCTCCTTTGCGTCAGCAGTCGGTGTCATGTTCCCACTCACGGACTTGTTCGGCTGGCGCATGGCGGTGAACTTCGCTGCCACCGTCATTTGCCTGTGTGCGCTCTCCGCATGCTCAGTCGGTCCGCGCCTGGGCGACGACCCATTTCCCCATGCGCCCGAGAACTCGGTGACGAAGGTGTCAGGCGTCGAGCCGAGAGTTGCCGTCGCTGGGATGCTGCAATTGGACGCGTACGAGAACGATAGGCACCGACGCTCGTATGAGACGCAGGGCGGAAACCTCGAAGGGATGCTCCGTTCCGTGGCGGCCAGCGTGTCTCAGAATGGGGCCGTCCATGCTGAAACACTGCCGAAGCCTCTCGCAATCATCGTCTGTCCGTCAGCTGGCAGCGGACCTCGCGAATCACAGGACTGCGCGTTCCCAGATCAGATCGAGGTGGAGGGTTCAAGGGACCAGCTGCCGTCGGGCACCAGTCTCCTGCTACTGGTAATCGGCAAGGTGTCCAAGGACCAAGGTGGCACCGAGGTCAACTGGTCTCCTGGCCCGTACTTCATCCCCATGCCCGGATTCTCCGCGACGACGCGTTATGCGTTCACGGTATCGGCGCGCCTGTACGACATGAGCACGGGTAGTGCGGTCACAGAAGCGAGCGCGATAGACGACGGAGTTGAAGGCTTGACAGCGTTCGCAACCTTCCCTCCGTTCCCGTTGATCGTTGTGCCAGATGAAGCCAGCTACCTTAAGTCGGTCGGGAGAGAGTTGGGCGCTGAGGTCGGTCGCAGGATCGCGGCGGGACGCGCCATTTCGTCACGACATACTCCGGACCGTTCAGCCTCCTTGCATTCCCCAGAGGGCAAAGGACTTATCGGTGAGGGTTCCGTTCCAGGCTCCCCGCCGAACAAGCTTCCCCTCTTCGCCGCGGTGGTTCTGAGACGCGCTCCCGTCATCGCTTCGTTCTCGCGGGATGCCGCACGCACGTGTGACGCGTCTGTCACAAGTGTGCCGCGTGATCAGCTTTCTGAGTTGGGTGCCGATCTGGACCGCGTGCCGTTCCTGGAGATCGTCAGAGCGGCAGTGCAGGCGCACCTGCCGCCGAGGTGCGCAGTGGAAGTCGTCACCGCTTTCTCGGAGGTTGATCAGGCGAAGGAGTTGGCGGCGATCGGCGCGCGACTTAATGCACCGGTGCATGTCGTCGCCGACATACAGGTGCGATTCGGCCAACTTGTGCCGACGTCGTGTGCTTTCAAGTTGGCCGCGATGGCTGAACTGCGGGTGCAAGCAGCGGACGCGCCCACTAGGACACGAGTGCTCGCGCAACAGCGCTGGTCGGTGCAGGAGCAGGTACCACTCCTTGACTGGGCGAAGGATCATGAGCGGGCGCGCGCCGAACTCAAGCGACTCCTGGAGGAACTCGCAGCCCAAGTCTCGACCTATTACCTGGAGAAGGTTGGTTGTCCTCCACGGCAGTCGGCACTTCCTACGGATGGATAGACTTGCGGAGCGCAGTTAGAACTGCTTTGGTTCGCGTTCAGAAGATCAGACCGATGTCGGCTTCCAGGCGACGCGAATGGCAGCAAGGGGTCGCGGCGCGGATGAGCTTCGGAGGCTTGAGCCGGCCAGGAGCCGCACTTGTCCTTAGCCGTGCAGTTCGCCTACTACTGGCCGTTCGGACATTCAGTCAAAGCGCCTCTAAGCGGACTTCATTCGGACCGCCAGTTCTCCACGAAGCGCGCGTGATGTGTGTCAACGCAAGGCTGCCGTCATGACCTAGAAAGAACAAGTTTCGCCTTTCGTTGCTGTGGAGAGTTGGGTCATGCTGGACAGCCAGAGCTCTATGCCTCGGAGGCGGCGACGCGCCGGTCGCTATCTTCTCGCCGCTCTAAGCGTCGGACTTCTTGTTCACTGTGGTGGTGAATCGGTCACTTTACCCCTGGCCCCGGGCGCGCCAGATACCGGTTCATTCACTCCATCCGTGCTTGTCATACCGTCCCGACTGACCGTGCAGGCCGGCGACACAGCGTCGTTCAAGGCCATTGCCGTCTTTGCGCCTGGGGCGACGTACCAATGGCGGCGCAATGGCGTCAACATCGCCGGCGCCACCAGTGAGACATACACGCTGGTCGGCGCCAATCTCGGGGACGACGGTGCGCAGATTTCTGTCCAGGTGACCGCCAGCAAAGGCACTGCGACCGCAGAAGCGCTCCTGCAGGTCTCACCCGGGGCGCCCGTCGTGTATCAGGACGGCGACTTTTCGTTGGCCGGTTGGAGCGACACACTGTGGGCGCTTGATCCACCCGCCAACGGCTCCACGTATACAGTGTCTCGAGTGGACAGCGGTGGAAATCCCGGGGCCCATCGGGGCGTGCAGTATCAGATGGTTGCCGGACCGAGCTCAATCACGGTCGTTCACGTCCACCTCGTAGCGACGTACAACGCCGCAAGCCAGGGTGCGATCTACGCCGTGGATTTCGGGGCCGACTGTGCGTACAGCAGTCCGACCCCTGCTGAGACCTCCGCCGCGCTCATGCTTGAGCAGGCCGGACGCAGATTTGCGACAACCTCGACGTTGTGCGGCGCTTGGTTGGACTACTTCGCACTCGACATGACATTCGGCAGCATGGGTGCGGACGCATTCCGACAGATCGACGGTCCGGTCTGCGCGACCAACGAAGCCTGCCCGAACTTCTCCGCTACCGGTGCGCCGATTCGCTTTGGCCTCATCACGGGCGCTCGGGTCGCGCCGGGCGAACGCGCCACCACTGCATCACAAGGCATCGACAACTGGAAGTTGACGCTGTGGAGAAGGTGACGGTCCTCACGGTCATTGCCTTCCACGACATTGCTTGCTGACCGCTCCTCACAATTCGGAGGTTGGCCAGAAGCGGCCTCCGCGCCGTGCCGCGCAGTTTGCCTATGAGCGGACGTCCATGGACCCCGTCACGATGTCTCGATGCGGAGTCATCGGCGACGGGCCACACTTTCGCGGGAACATCCCGGTAGGGCAGAAGATCCTCAAGCGCAGGGCAACCGCACCTGTTAAGCCCGGCACAGCGCTGTAATTTGCGATCGTTTCCGGCGACTAAAGGAGCCCGGTTGAAGAGCGTCCTCTGCGGGCCACCTTGAAAGCCCGCAGCCAACAATCTGGAATCACCATGACCTATACCAAGTCCCCAGAAGTGATCGCCAAGCTCACACCCGAGCAGTTTCGTGTCACTCAGCGGAGCGGAACCGAACGTCCCGGTACCGGCGAATACCTGGACAACCATGAGCCGGGCATCTATGTCGACATCGTCTCTGGCGAGCCGCTGTTCGCATCGTCCGACAAGTTCGAGTCGGGCTGCGGCTGGCCGAGCTTCACCAAGCCGATCGTGCCGGCGCACGTAAACGAACTGCGCGACGTTAGCCACGGAATGGTGCGAACCGAGGTTCGATCGGTCCATGGTGACAGTCACCTCGGGCACGTCTTCCCCGACGGTCCGTCTGACCGAGGCGGGCTACGCTACTGCATCAATTCCGCCTCGCTGCGTTTCGTGCACCGCGAGGACATGCAAGCCGAGGGCTACGGCGAGTACTTGAACCAAGTCGAGGAGATCTGAAATGACGACGGAGCGCGCAGTTCTGGCAGGCGGCTGCTTTTGGGGCATGCAGGAACTGATTCGGAAGATGGCAGGCGTGGTGTCGACTCGGGTTGGCTACTCCGGCGGCGATGTGCCGAATGCCACTTATCGAAATCACGGTACCCATGCCGAGGCGATCGAAATCGTCTTCGACCCGACCGTGATGAGTTACCGGCGCCTGCTCGAATTCTTCTTCCAGATCCACGACCCGACCACGACGAATCGGCAGGGCAACGACCGCGGGCTGTCTTATCGCTCGGCGATCTACTTCACTTCGGAAGCCCAGCGACTTGAAGCGATCGACACTATCAAGGACGTCGAGGCCTCTGGCCTGTGGCCGGGCAATGTGGTCACGGAAGTTGCGCCGGTGGAGGCCTTCTGGGAGGCTGAACCGGAACACCAGGACTACCTGGAGCGGAACCCAGGGGGCTACACCTGCCACTTCGCGCGGCCGAACTGGATCTTGCCTCGGCGTGCCGCAGCCTGAACGGGCACTTCGAGCCGTGTGGTTCCGAATTCGGAATCTGCGGTCGACTTCTTAGGTCGCCGAACGGCTTCCGATCAACAGGCTGTTTGCGGCCAGAACCGGACCTGGCCCCTGCAATCGAATTCAACCGCAAAGCGGACGGACCTTGCGAGCTCGGAGCAGACGTTCCCCCACATCCGTCGTGGCCTGGCTGGATGGAGTGGGGTCGGGGCGAGAAACAGTCGACCTGCGTAGCTCGGCGACTGGAGTACTTGCTATCGGACCTTGCGGTAGAGCGCGACCGAGTACGGGTGCAGCGTGGCCGACATGATGTTGGCCACGACCGCCGGGTCGGATTCCATGAATTGCCTGGCAGCCTCTTCGCCTTCGGCCTCAAAGATCACGAGCCCAAAGGTCTTGTCGAGCGCTTCGGTTGTGCGCCCCGCGAGAATCACCTGCCCCGAGTCAGCCGCCTTCGCCAGGCGCGCGAAGTGCTGTCCGATCACGCCATTCTCGGTATCCGTCCAGGCAGTTGCCGCTTGCATACGCGGGGTCAACTTCAGTACGTAAACGTATTGCTGACGTTTACTCACTGGCTGACTCTCGGCCGCAGAGCCAGGGGCCACAAGCACAGCGGCCAAGACGAATGGAAGCACCTTTCGAAACGAGTTGACCAAGTCTGTGCCTTTCGAGTCACGTACACGGATGTAAGCTGCGGCAATTGACTTATCCTGCCGCGTCGTACGCCGCGCGCACCCAGCGCAGCAGTTCAGCGTCGACTTCACCCGGCTTGGACAGGCGTGCGCTGTACTGGCACATGCCACCCGGCGGCAGGGCCTTCAGTCGTGGTGAAGCGGGAAGCGACTTCGCATTGAGTCCAAGCTCGAATTGATCCTTCGTTGCGGGTCCGAGCGTGGCGAACTGCTTCTTCCGGCGCAGGCTGATATAGGTCTTCTTGGGCGCGACTTCGAACGGTCCGAACTTGCTGATCGCGGTTTGCAGGCGCTCGTGGAGCTCTCGCAGTGGCGCCTTTGGACCGGCGTAGATCGCATCCAAAGGATCGGCGCCCGCCGCCGCGGGCAGCGCCGCCTGCCTGGCTCGGAGCGCGACCATGTTGGCATCGCCGTAGCCGAGCCCCAGACTTTCCATCAGCATCGCGCGCTGTTCACCGACCTTGGTCAACTTCGAAGCGGCGATCAACTTGCAGAGTTGTGCAAAGGTCTTTCCGGTCTTGCCTTCGATGTTGCGTAACTGGCTTGCGGCGGCGGCTTCGGGATCGGCCATGGTTGTCTCCTGGGTGTGTCAATTTTTGTTACAGGGGCCAATGCTCGCTGCGAGTGCGCTTCGGCAGAATGAACTCCATCAGATCGAAGGCGGCGTACATCAGTCGAGTACCCATTGGCGGTCGACCCGTCTCGGCGATCGCCTTGAGCGACTTCAGGATCATGTGGCCACCCTGCTGCATGCTCTTGGCCGTGCGCGTTCCGGCTGGCATTCCGCTGACGCGCAGCGTCACCTCGACGCCTGTGGCCACCGGCTTGAGTTCGTAGGCCACCTGACACACCGGATCGTCGTACTGTGTAAAGCGATGGCTGTGAACGAAGCGGTGCGGTGGATCAACTTCAAGCACTTGGCCGACCACCAGGGTGTGCTTCCCGGACCCGGTCCGCATCTGCATATGCCCCCCGGGCACCAGTCCCTTGGTGTGCAGCCAGGCGTTGAACACTGCGCCCTGCGCTTCGTCGGTTTTCGTCAACTCACGCCACACCCTCTGGATGTCGGCCTGGATCACGATGCGGAAGATCGCATCCGGGGAAGATCTGTCATCAGCCATGCCGACGTCCTTTCGTCTGATTAGTGGGAAGTCGAATTACTTCAGCGCCTTCGGCGTTGTACTTCAGCCGCGTAAGTCGAGCCGCCCAAAAGGCACTGAGTTCTGTGGTCCAACGCTCGTGGATCCACTGGATCGGTGTCGGATCGAACCAGAGGAGACGTTCACGGCCGGAACGCTCGGCGATCACCAGGCCGGCGGCTTCCAGCGTCGCGAGATGTTTCATCACGGCAAAGCGGCCGATGTCATTCTCCAGGTACTCGCAGACCCGGTTCACATTGCAGCCGGGCTCCTTCTTGAGCGCGTCGAGGATGCGTCGACGCGGTTCAGATGCGAGTGCGAAGAACACGGCATCGAGCTGGTCGCTATCGGGATCGGCCTTGAGTTTCATATGTGCCGTAATGGTCACATATTGAAAAGCCCGCTGTCAAGCGGTTTTCTCCGCGATCTGTCGCGCCTAGGATTTGTCTCCGTCAGGCCTGCGGCAGACCCATGGCAGAACCCGTAACTCTCAGAAGTGGCGCCGTTCGGCTGGCCGTTCTCATTGAAGTTGCAAGCTCCCCTCTGATGTAAGAGGGGCAGGTCTTGCAGGTATTTTGAGGACCTACAGCACCGTCGGCCACCCACTGACGCGGAGGATCGCAAGACATCCGGTGGTCGTTACTTGTCGCGAGGGCCGGGGAGTCAGCGACGCGCTATCGAGTACGGGGTTCGTATCGCCCGAGTTCAGTCGCCCTGCAAAGCCTCAGTTGCGCGCATCCCTGGGCTTATTGCCCTTGGCGTAGTCGTTCCTGGCTGCGGCGTAAGCGGGACGCGGCTGATGGGTCATGAAGTCAGCGACATCGATCGCATCCTGATCGGTGAGCGAGCCACCTTGCCCGAGTGGCATGTTGTGCTTGATGAACGCTGCTGCCGTATAGGTTCGTGCCAGGCCAGCTCCGATGTTGAAGGACCCATTGCCCCAGACCGGAGGAAACAGATAGCCGCCAGCCGAATTCCTGGTGCCTTCGCCGTTGGTGCCATGACAACTCGCGCACTTTTCACCATAGATCTGCTTGCCCCGGGCGCGATCGGGCTTCAAGGCCGTGTCGACCTTTCCCATGCCACGCCCTTCGACCTCAGTGCCCACGGGAACGCCTGTCGACAGCCACTGCATGTACATCAGGATCGCGTTCATTTCCTTTGAGTCATAGGCCAGCGGCTTGCCGTTCATCGATCGCTGGAAACAGTCGTTCACCCGCTCCTGCAACGAATCGATCGTGCCGCTTCGCTGTCGGTACTCCGGAAATACGCCCCACAGGCCGACATACGGCGCCGCTGACGCCGTCGTGCCGGCCCCGATGTGGCAATTGGTGCAGTTGAGTCCGTTGCCGACGTTGTTGGGCAGCAGCTTGCGAGTGTCGGTGATCAGCGCCTTACCAAGCTTGATCGCCTCGCCCTCTGGCCCGCTTGGAATTATGCTCTCCGCAGGCACCTTGAAAGGCGCTGGCTCGGTTGCGTGGACGGAGCAAAACGGCGTGACGGATAACAGCAGCAGGATGTGGATCGCGCTCGATCTGAACGACGCGGACATGGTTGGTCCTGGGAAGAATGGCTTCAGTCCGGGAGCGTAAGCGAAGGTGATCTATACGCCGAGCACTGATGCCAGTTGTGGCGCGCGTCGATGCCATTGCGTCACCTGCTGGAACGCCATTCCCGCGCGTAGCAGCGTCGCTTCGGTTCGCGCTCTACCCAGCAGCTGCACGCCAACGGGCAGGCCGTCGGAGGAAAAGCCCGCCGGCAAGGACAGCGCGCACGCGTCCAGGTAGTTGCCCGCGCGCGTGAAGCTCGCCAGCGGAGTCACGCTCTCGTCCACGGCATCGACCGGGCAGGCGGGCATCGGCACTGTCGGTGTCAGCAGCGCGTCGCAGTTCCGCATCCAGTCGATCCATTGCGCACACGCCGCGCGCCGGTGGGCCAGGGCGTCGGTGTAGTCGGCCGTGCCGACTGCCTTGCCGCCCAGCACGCGCCGCCGAACAGCCGCGCCGATCGGCAGTTGTTCGTCCTCGATGTAGGCACGGTGCACCGCATACGCCTCAGCGGCGGTCAACTGGCCGTTGCGACGCATCAGGTCGCCGAAGATAAAGGGAAAGTGACGCTCGACGACTGCGGCGCCAAGCTCACGCAGCACGCGCTGCGCATCGTCAATGGCGGACGCCACATCACGCTCGACCGCGATCGGGTACTGCTCGGGCGACAGGACCGTGATACGCATGCCGGCGAGCGACACACCGTCGGAGGCCGCGCAGCCCGCGAACTGTCGAGCGGCATCGGACTCCGGGCCGAGCATCGCCGCGCATAACAGTGCGGCATCTTCCGCGCTGCGCGTCATCGGCCCGATCGTGTCGAGCGTCTGGGACAGTGGAAACGCGCCCTCGGTGCTGATCAGGCCGCCGCTGGTCTTCAGGCCCGTGATGCCGTTCAATGCCGCCGGGATGCGCACCGACCCGCCGGTGTCGGACCCAATCGCCGCCGGAGCGAGTCCCGCCGCGACCGCAACTCCGGAGCCGCTGGATGAACCGCCCGGCACGCGATGCGTGTCGAGGTCCCACGGGTTCCATGGCGTCCCGAGATGCGGATTGGGCCCCCAGGTGCCGAACGCGAACTCGACCATCTGCGTCTTGCCGAGCGGCACCAGGCCCGCCGCGAGCAGGTTGCGAACAACGGTGGCCGTTTTTGTGCTGCGACGCTCCTTCCACAGCGCCGAACCCACGCCGGTCGGGCAGCCTTCGATCTCGAGCAGGTCCTTCAGTGCGATCGGCAGGCCGTCGAGCCGACCCAGCGTCACGCCGCTGGCGCGCCGCTCATCCGCTGCACGCGCGTGGCGCCGTGTGAGTTCCTCGTCGACATGCACGAACGCGTTGAGCTTTCGATTGGCGTGCCGGATCCGATGCAGGTACAGGTCGGCCAATTCCAGCGCGCTGGTCGAGCCGCGCGCAAGCGCAGCCGACAATTCGGTCAAAGTGGCGAAGGGATCGATCGGCATGCGTCAGAGCAGTGTGTCAGGCGTAGGTGGTGCCCGGATCGAGCGGATAGATCGGTCGCCGCACGCGCTCAAACCGGAATAGCCCGTAGTCGGAACTCGTCACGCCACGGCTGTCACACTCGACCAGGCCGCCCGCGATCGGCTCGAAGCTCGGTCGGCAGTACATCCGCGACTTCAGAATCAAATAGTCGAAGCGCGTGGGATCGACGCCCGCACTGGTGAAGACGCCGAGGTCGAGCGGCTCCATCGGACGTTCGGTCACTACCACGGTGAAGGCATCCGTCTCGAGCACGGCGGTGCGTCCCATGGTCCACGTCTCACCGGTGTAGATCGGTCCGGTGATGCGGAAGCGCCCGTCCGTAAGCGCGCGGACTCGCGCACGAACGCGCAGCCGCGCGCGCGGGTCGGAGCCGAAGCCGAGCGGGCGCACGTTGCCGAGCTCGATGTCCAGTGTCGCGCCGAGCCCCGCCGTCGAGGCGGCCGCTACGGCGGCCGGATCGCACAAGGGGCCGACACCGATGTTCGACAGTCCCTGACGCAAGCATTCCTCCAGCACGTCGGTGGTGTCGCACGTCCCGCCCGACATGACGTTGTCGCCGTGGTCGAGCAGCAGCATCGGCCGTCCCCCAGCCTGCGCCTTCAGCGCACGCGCCTGCGCCACGCTGTCGGCGAGCGGCACGCTGGTGTAGACGAAGCCGTCGCGCTCGCGCCAGATGGCTAGCGCGAGATCGCCTGCGGCCCGTTGTGCCTCGTCTTGTGAACGGCCGACGGTCACCACGCTGACGCCTGCATCCTGGAAGTCGGCGAGCGAGAAGCCGGCGAACACCGTGGCGGCCAGCAATCCGTTGCGCTCGAACTCGCGCGCGCTCTCGACGGCGCGCTGCATCGCGCCTTCACCGGTCGCGCTGCGCAGCGTGTGCGACAGCAGCGGCGGCTGGGCCCAGGCCACGTGGGGGCGCGGCCCGCCGTCGAGCCATTCAAACAACAGGCGGGCCGCGTGGACGCCCGTCTCGTACATGTCGATGTGCGGGTAGGTCTTGAAGCCGACGATCACGTCCGCCGCATCGATCATCGGCTGGGTGATGTTGCCGTGCAGATCGAGCGCGACCGCCAGCGGCGTGTCCGGAGCGACCGCGCGAATGCGGCGCAGCAGTTCGCCTTCACCGTCGTCGAAGCGCTCGGTGACCATCGCACCATGCAGATCGAGCAGGATCGCGTCGCAGCCGGCCTGCATGGCCCCGACGATCGCTTCGGCGAGATGCTCAAACGCGGCGGCATGGACGCGCCCGCTCGGATTTGCGGTCGCGTTGACGGCCACCGACAGCGCCGCGCCGCGTGACTCGGCCGCGTCGATGAAGGCACCGAGCGCGGTCCGGCTGCCTTTTGCCTGCGCATGGGCCGCGGCGCCGAACGTGGGTCCATCCGGACCGAAGGACGCGAGCGGGGTGGGAACCGGCGAGAACGTGTTGGTCTCGTGGTTCATGCGCGCGGCGACGATCTTCAGCGGCATGGCTTCCTTCATCGTGCGCGCCGGATGACCTGGCCGGTGCGCGCGCCGGTATGGCGGCCCTGGTGCCAGGCCAGCGTGCCGTTCACGTATACCGATTCGATGCCGGTAGCGGGCGTCTTCGGATGCGCAAACGTGGCCGCGTCGGTGATGCGCTCGGGGTCGAACACGACGAGATCGGCGCGCATACCGGCCGCGATGCGGCCGCGGCCGGCAAGGCGAAACCGATCGGCGGGCAGTCCAGTCATCTTGTGCACGGCCTGCTCGAGCGAGAACAGGCGGCGCTGGCGCGCATAGTGGCCGAGCACGCGCGGAAACGCACCCCACAGGCGCGGGTGCGGAAATTCGTCGTGCGGCAGGCCGTCCGAACCGACCATCGTCTCCGGGTAGGCGAGGATGCGCTCGACATCGGCCTCGTCCATGTAGAAGTAGATCGCGCCGGCGGGTTGCAGCGCATCGATCAGCGCGTCGACCGGAAGACCCTCGGTGGCCGCGATTTCGTCGAGATAACGGCCGGCCGCGTCGGGCCGGGCCTTCGACCACGCAATCAACACCCGCTGCGACTGCGCCACCGCGTCCTTGCGCAGCACCGTCGACGCCGCGGTGTACGGATAGCAGTCCAGGCAGACGTCCTGCGTGCGCCGGGCGTCGTCAAGCAGCGCCAGAGTCTCGCGCGAGCGACCGAAATTCGGTCGGCCGATCACCTTGTGGTGCGAGATCACCTGGCGCACGCCGAGCGCGCCGGCGATCTCCATCGCCTCGGTCATCGACTCGAGCACACGCTCGCCCTCGTCACGGATGTGGGAAGCGATCAGGGCCGTGGTGCCGCGCAGCGGTTCGCACACGCGGCGGATCTCGTCGGCGGTGGCGGCGTTTGCAGGTGCGTAGTACGTCCCGGTGGAGACGCCGAGCGCGCCGGCGGCGAGCGCTTCGGCAACCTGAGTCCGCATCGCGGCGATCTCGGCGTCCGTGGCCGGCCGGTCGAGTGAACTCATCGCGGTTACGCGCAGCGTGGTGTGGCCCACCAGCGCGGCGCAGTTGATGGCCGGGGGCTGGGCCTCGAGCGCCGCCAGGTAGCCGGCGAACGAGTCGAAGCTCTGCGACGGCAGCGCTCCCGCCTCGGCCGCAACGAGGTTCAACGGTGGCACCGCCATTTTGTCGCCGAGCGGCGCCAGGCTGATGCCGCAGTTGCCGGTCACGACCGTGGTGACGCCCTGGCTGAGCTTCGGAGTCATCGATGGATCGGAGAGCAGCAGGCGGTCGTCGTGCGTGTGCACGTCGATGAAGCCGGGAGCGAGCACGAGGCCGTCGAGGTCGACCACCTCGCCTGTTCCGACCGGTGGCGCAGCGCCGACAGCGGTGATCACGCCGTCCCGCACGGCGACGTCGGCACGACGCGGGAGCGCGCCGGTCCCGTCGACGACGAGGCCGCCGCGTAGAAGTACGGTGGTGGACATGTTTCCCTTGTTATCGGCTGCGTGTAGTCTGTCCCTTCGCTTCAAGCTCGGCAAATCGGCATAGCCGCGCTGCACGAAGACGGGGCGCCGGTGCACCGTGTGGGTGGCGCGAGGCAGAACGATTCCACGAGAATCGCTTGCCGCCCAGGTCGTGGTCAGCGTGCAGCGTTCTGGAATGCTTCTTGCGTTAAAGCCGTCCGGTTGCGCAGAATGCGCGACGGGACGTTCGATTTTCGATTCTGCAGACGAGGAGAGGGATCTGATGAGGAAGGTATTCACTGGTTGGCAGCGTCCGGGTGTGACCCTGGCGCTCGGTCTGGCGCTGACGGCGAGCGTGGTCTTCACCGGGCCCGCGGCGGCCCAGGGCAAGGTGCTGAAGTTCATTCCGGAAGCGGACCTGCGGATCCTCGATCCGATCACCACCACCGCGTACGTCACGCGCAACCACGCCTACATGGTCTACGACGTGCTGTTCGCCACCGACGCGAAGTTCCAGGTCCAGCCGCAGATGGTCGACAAGTGGGAGGTCAGCAAGGACAACCTGACCTACACGTTCACACTGCGCGACGGTCTGAAGTTCCACGACGGCCAGCCGGTGAAGTCGGCCGACTGCATCGCTTCCGTTGAGCGCTGGGCCAAGCGCGACGTGTTCGGCCAGCGGCTCGCGGAGATGACCGAGTCATGGACGGCGGTCGACGACAAGACCTTTCGCCTGAAACTGAAGAAGCCGTTCCCGTACGTGCTCGAGGCGCTGGGCAAGCCGTCGTCGAACGTGCCGTTCATCATGCCCGAGCGCATCGCGAAGACCGACGCCAATACGGCGATCACGGACCCGACCGGCTCCGGCCCGTTCAAGATGGTCAAGGAGCAGTGGGTCCCGGGCAACAAGGTCGTGTACGTGAAGAACACCGACTACGTGCCGCGCAAGGAAGCGCCGTCGTGGGGTGCCGGCGGCAAGGTCGTCAAAGTTGACCGCGTTGAGTGGATCTACATCCCTGATGCCGCAACTGCCGCCGCGGCGCTGAACAGCGGCGAGGTCGACTGGTGGCAGCAGATCCCGACCGACCTGATCCCGGTCGTTGCGAAGAACAAGGACGTCAAGGTCGAGAGCGTCGATCCGCTCGGCTCGATCGGCCTGCTGCGCTTCAATCACCTGCAGCCGCCATTTAACAACGTGAAGCTGCGCCAGGCCGTGCTGGCCGTGGTCAACCAGAACGACTACGCGATAGCGATCGCCGGGGATGCCAAGAACGGCAAGCCCTGCCCGTCGTACTTCACCTGCGGCACACCGATGGCGAACACCGCCGGCTCGGAAGCCCTGACCGGCAAGCGCGACTTCGACCGCGCCAAGGCGCTCGTCAAGGAGTCCGGCTACAAGGGCGAGAAGATCATCCTGATGTCCGCCACCGACCAGCCGATCGTGCATTCGCAGGCGCTCGTGACCCAGGACATCCTGAAGAAGCTCGGACTGAACGTTGAACTCGCGGCCAGCGACTGGGGCACACTGATCACGCGCCGCGGCTCGAAGGAACCGGTGGAAAAGGGCGGCTGGAGCGTGTTCCACACGTGGTTCGTCGGTCCCGACATCACGACGCCGGCGCTGAACTCGCCGCTGCGCGGCGCGGGCGAGAAGTCGTGGTTCGGCTGGCCGACCGATTCGAAGCTGGAAGAACTTCGCGATGCGTGGTTCAACGCACCGACGCAGGCCGACCAGAAGAAGATTGCCGAAGAGATGCAGAAGCGCGCCTTCGAGACCGTGCCGTATATCCCGACCGCGCAATTCATCATCCCGACCGCGTACCGCACCAATCTGTCGGGTGTGATCATTTCGCCGGTGACCTTCATCTGGAACGTGGAGAAGAAGTAGCGGCAGCCTAACGTCGCCCCGGCGCAGGCCGGGGCGAATTGATTGTTGCCGTGATACGGTCCCGGCATTCGCCGGGACCACTGCGCGTCTCGCTTCCCCGATGCTCCGCTACACGATCAATCGCCTGCTCGCCACGATTCCCGTCATGGGCGTGGTGGCGTTGTTCGTCTTCTCGCTGCTGTACATCAGTCCCGGCGACCCGGCGGCGGTGATCGCGGGTGACATCGCCACCGAGCAGGACATCGCAGCCATCCGTGTCCAATTGGGCCTGGATCAGCCATACCTCGTGCGCTTCGGCGGGTGGCTGGCCGACCTTGCGCGCGGCGATCTCGGCACGTCGATCTTCACCAAGCTGCCGGTGGCGACGCTGATCGGTCAGCGCATCGAACCGACGCTGGCCTTGACGCTGTGCACGCTGATCGTCGCGGTGGGGCTTGCGGTGCCGCTCGGCGTGCTGGCCGCCGCGCGCGCCGGCGGCTGGATCGACCGTTTCGTGATGGCGCTGTCGGTGCTCGGCTTTTCGGTGCCGGTGTTCGTGATCGCCTACGGGCTCATCTTCTTCTTCTCGGTCTGGCTCGAGTGGCTGCCGGTGCAGGGATACACCAGCCTGTCCGAGGGGTTCGTGCCGTTCATCCGGCACATGATCCTGCCGAGCGTGGCGCTGGGTCTCGTCTACATGGCACTGATCGCGCGCATCACGCGCGCGACGATGCTGGATGTGCTGGCCCAGGACTACGTGCGCACGGCCACTGCCAAGGGCCTGGCGCCCGGCACGGTGCTGATCCGGCATGCGCTGAAGAACGCGGCCGTGCCGATCGTCACTGTTATCGGCATCGGCGTGGCGCTGCTGATCGGCGGTGTCGTCGTCACCGAGACGGTGTTCGCCATTCCCGGACTCGGGCGGCTGACGGTGGACGCGATCCTGCGGCGCGATTACCCGATCATCCAGGGCGTGACGCTGCTGTTCTCGGCGGTCTACGTGATCGTCAACCTGCTGGTCGACCTGAGTTACTCGCTGTTCGATCCGAGGATTCGGTACTGAGATGGCGGCTGTCGCACAGGCAGCAGCGCTGCCGAGGTCGGACTCACCGACGGTACGTAAGTTCAAGGATGCGCTGCGCCGGCATCCGACGGCGATTGCCGGCGCGATCGTTCTGCTGCTGATGGTGCTGGTCGCGATTTTCGCGCCCTGGCTCGGAACGATTGATCCGCAGGCGCTGTCGCCGATCCGTCGCCTGAAGCCGATCGGCGGGGAATTCTGGTTCGGCACCGACATGCTGGGTCGCGATGTCTACAGCCGCGTGATCTACGGCAGCCGCGTGTCGCTGACCGTCGGCTTGTCCGTGGCACTGCTGGCGACCTCGGTGGGACTCGCGATCGGGCTCGTTACCGGCTACATGCGCCGGCTCGACGCGGTGATGATGCGCGTGATGGACGGGCTGATGTCGATCCCGTCGGTGCTGCTGGCTATCGCGCTGATCTCATTGACCCGGGCGAGCCTCGAGAATGTGGTCATGGCGATCGCGATCACGGAAGTGCCACGCGTGGTGCGGCTGGTGCGTTCGCTGGTGCTGACGTTGCGCGAGCAGCCGTACGTCGAGGCGGCGATAGCGTCCGGCACCCGGCTGCCCGCGATCCTGCTGCGACACATCCTGCCGAACACGATGGCGCCCCTGCTGGTGCAGGCGACCTATATCTGCGCTTCGGCGATGATCACCGAAGCCATCCTGTCGTTCATCGGCGCGGGCACGCCACCGAACATCCCGAGCTGGGGCAACATCATGGCCGAGGCCCGGAGCCTGATCCAGGTCGCACCGACCATCCTGCTGTTCCCGGGCCTCTTCCTGTCGCTGACTGTTCTTTCCGTCAATCTCCTCGGCGATGGCATGCGGGACGCCCTCGACCCGCGACTGGCGCGGCGCATATGACGTCGATGAGTTTCATCGCACTTCATCGAGGGGGCTGCCGGGGCCCCGGCGGAGCCGGGGGGCTTCGCATGGCCCGTTGGGCGGCGCGAAGCACCCGCCCCCTCGAGCACCCCCAGCCATGAGTGAAGGTACTGGCGTGGCTTCACCCCAACCCCTGCTGCGCGTCGAGAACCTGAAGACGCACTTCCACACGCGCGACGGCGTCGTGCGCGCGGTCGACGGCGTCAGCTTCGACGTGATGCCGGGCGAGACGCTGGCGGTGGTCGGCGAATCCGGTTGTGGCAAGAGCGTGACAGCGATGTCGATCCTGCGCCTGCTGCCGATGCCGCCGGCGCGCATCGCCGACGGCCGCATCGAGTTCGATGGTCGCAACCTGCTCGACCTGACCGAACCCGCGATGCGCAAAGTGCGCGGCAACGCGATCTCGATGATCTTCCAGGAACCGATGACCTCGCTCAATCCGGTGCTGACCGTCGGCCGGCAGATCGCCGAGGCGCTGGTGCTGCATCGGGGCCTGACCGAGAAGGAGGCCATGGCGCGTGCGGTCGAGATGCTGAGCAGGGTGCACATCCCGGAAGCGGAACGACGCATCGGGCAGTACCCGCACGAACTCTCGGGCGGCATGCGCCAGCGAGTGATGATCGCGATGGCGCTGGCGTGCGGGCCGCGGCTGCTGATCGCCGACGAGCCGACGACGGCTCTCGACGTCACGATCCAGGCGCAGATCCTCGAACTGATGCGCGAACTGCGCGACGACACCGGCGCGTCAATCATCCTGATCACGCACGACCTTGGCGTGGTGGCCGAGATCGCGCATCGCGTCGTCGTGATGTACGCCGGCCGCAAGGTCGAGGAAGCGCCGATCGAGGAACTGTTCGCAGCCCCGCGCCATCCGTACACGCGCGGGCTGCTCGGTTCGATGCCGCACCTCGGCGACTCGGTCAACGAGACCGGCAAGCGGCTGGTCGAAATTCCCGGCATGGTGCCGTCGCTGAAGGACCCCGCGCCTGGCTGCCTGTTTGCGCCGCGTTGCCCCAACGCCGGCGAGCGCTGCACTACCGAAGTGCCGCCACTCGAACTGCACACGGCGCGCCACTGGGCTGCGTGCTGGCATCCGGTGGCCGCGCCGCGGTCGGCACGCGCCGCAGAGGTGAACGCATGAACGGCACTCTGGCGCCGGGCGGCGAAGTGCTGCTCGAAGTGCGCGATCTGACCAAGCACTTCCCGACCAAGGTCGGACTGTTCGGCGGGATCGGCGCCAAGGTGCACGCGGTGGACGGCGTCAGCTTCTCGATCGCCAGCGGCGAGACCCTGGGACTGGTCGGCGAATCGGGCTGCGGCAAGTCGACCACCGGCAAGCTGATCCTGCGACTGCAGGAACCGACCTCCGGCGAAATCCTCTGGCGCGGCCGGCACATCGAGAAGCTCTCGGCCTCCGAGATGCGTCCGGTGCGGCGCGAACTGCAGGCGGTGTTCCAGGACCCGTATTCGTCGCTCAATCCGCGCATCCGCGCTGCCGACATCGTGGCCGAGCCGCTGCGCAATTTCGAGGACATGTCGGCGGCTGTTGGGCGCGAACGCGTGGCTCAACTGTTCGAGCGCGTCGGACTGCGGCCCGACCAGATGGTCAAGTACCCGTTCGAGTTCTCGGGCGGCCAGCGGCAGCGGCTCGGCATCGCGCGGGCGCTGTCGGTGCAACCGAAACTGATCGTCTGCGACGAGCCGGTTTCCGCGCTCGACGTGTCGGTACAGGCGCAGGTGATCAACCTGCTGATGGACCTGCAGCGGGAGTTTCACCTGTCGTACCTGTTCGTCGCGCACGACCTCGCCGTCGTCGAGCACATCAGCCACCGGGTCGCCGTGATGTACCTCGGCAAGATCGTCGAGATTGCGCCCAAGAAGGCGATCTTCACTCACCCACAGCACCCCTATACCGAGGCGCTGCTCGAGGCGGTCCCCGTGCCGGACCCGACGCGCCGCAAGCAGCGTCGCGTGCTGACCGGCGACGTGCCCAGCCCGATCAATCCGCCGTCCGGTTGCCGCTTCCACACGCGCTGCCCCTATGTCGAGGAGCGCTGCAAGGTCGTAGAGCCGCCCCTGCAGCAGGTCGCGAGCGGGCAGTGGGTCGCCTGCCACCTGCGGCAGCCCATGCCGACACGCGAGCAGGTGGTGGCATGAAGCACGAAGCGCGCGCCATTCGCAATCCGTCCGGCGTTCCGGCGGCGGAACACTACGGCGCCGAGCGCTCTACCGTGCTGAGCCACTCGGGGTTCAGCGCCGCGTTGGCGGAGATATCAAGCTGGCCGGGCTACGCACCCACTCCGCTGGTCGCGCTGCCTGCGCTGGCACGCTCGCTGGGCGTCGGCGGGATCCAGTACAAGGACGAGCGCGGCCGCTTCGGCCTGCGCAGCTTCAAGGCGCTCGGCGGCGCCTATGCGGTCGCGAACGTTCTGCGCAGGAAGGTGGCCGTGGCCACCGGAAGGGACGACATCGGTTCGCGCGCGCTGCTGTCCGGCGACTTCAAGGACATTATCGGTAGCGCGACCGTCACGTGCGCAACCGACGGCAATCATGGCCGCTCGGTCGCGTGGGGCGCGCAACTCTTTGGTTGTCGTTGCGTCATCTTCGTGCACGAGCACGTAAGCCAGGGACGGCGCGACGCGATTGCGCACTACGGCGCCGAGGTGCGCGAGGTCAAGGGCAACTACGACGACGCGGTGCGACACGCTGCGGCCACCGCGGCCGCCAACGACTGGACCGTCGTGTCGGACACCTCCTATCCCGGCTATCGCGAAATTCCGCTCGACGTGATGCACGGCTATGGCGTGATGGCGGCGGAGATGGCCGAGGAGCTCGGCGACGAGCCGCCGACGCATGTGTTCGCGCAGGCCGGCGTGGGCGCGCTGGCAGCGGCGATCTGCGCCAGCTTCTGGTTGCACTGGGGTGCGCGGCGACCGTCGTTCATCGTGGTGGAGCCCACCCGTGCGGACTGCGTGTACCAGAGCCTTGCTGCCGGCCACCCGGTAGTCGTCGGCGGCTCGCTCGAAACGGTGATGGCCGGCCTCGCCTGCGGCGAAGTGTCGGAACTCGCGTGGGAGATCCTGCACGGCGGTGCCAACGCGGCAGTCGCCGTCGACGACGCCTATGCGCTCGACGCGATGCGCACCCTCGCATTCCCGGCCACCGGCGAGCCGGCCATCGTTGCCGGAGAAACCGGTGGCACGGGGCTGGCTGCGCTGCTGGCCGCGCGTGACTATCCTGACATCCGGGCCACGCTGCAGCTCGACGAAGCCTCGAAAGTGCTGCTGCTGGGCAGCGAAGGCGATACCGACGCGCGGATCTACCTTGAGGTGATCGGGCGCACGGCCGAGGAGGTGCTCAATGAAAGCTGAACAGTTGCGTATCAATCCCAAGCGGCTGATGGAGCGCCTGGATACCCTTGCCGCAATCGGCGCGACCGCGGATGGCAGCTGCTGCCGGCTCGCGCTGACCGACGAGGACAAGGCCGGCCGCGACCTGGTGGTCGGCTGGATGCGTGAGCTTGGGCTCGAGGTGCGCATCGACACGATCGGAAACATCTTCGGCTTGCGCCGAGGCGAGGAGAGTGTCGAGACATGCGCCCCGGTCATGACGGGTTCGCACATCGACACCGTGCGCACCGGCGGTCGCTACGACGGCAACCTGGGCGTGCTCGGCGGGCTCGAGGTCGTCCAAACGCTGAACGATGCCGGGCTCACGACCCGTAGGCCGCTCGTCGTCGGCGCTTTCACAGACGAAGAGGGTGCGCGCTTCCACCCGGACATGGCGGGGTCGCTCGCCTACGTCGGCGGGATCCCGCTGGAGGAGCTGTACGCCACGCGCGGCATCGACGGCAAGGTGTTCAAGGACGAATTGATCCGGATCGGCTACCTCGGCGATGCGTCGGTGCCGCTGTACCGGCCGCACGCGTACGTCGAGCTTCACATCGAGCAGGGCCCGGTGCTCGACCTCGAGGGCATCACTATCGGCGCCGTCGAGGACCTGCAGGGCATTTCGTGGACCGAGGTGCTGATCACCGGCCAGTCGAACCACGCGGGTACGACGCCGATGCGACTGCGGCACGACGCCGGTTACTGTGCCGCCGCGATCGGAACGTTCGTGCGCCAACTGGTGAAGGAACTCGGTGGCAACCAGGTCGGCACCGTCGGGTCGATCACCCTGCACCCGAACCTGACCAACGTCATCGCGGCGCGCGCGCGCGTGACAGTGGATCTGCGCAACACCGACGACGCGGTGCTGATCCAGTCGGAGCAGAGGCTGGCGGTGTTCCTGCAGCAGCTCGAGCGCGACGAAGGCGTGAAGATCGAAACGCATTCGCTGGCGCGCTTTGCCCCGGTGCTCTTCGACAAGGGAATCGCCGCGCTGATCGCACGCACCGCGCAGCGGCTCGGGCACTCGTGTCGCCCGATGACCTCGGGCGCCGGGCACGACGCGCAGATGCTCGCGCGCATCTGCCCGACGGCGATGATCTTCGTGCCGTCGGTCAGGGGCATCAGCCACAACCCCGCTGAGCACACGGCGCCGGAGCACCTGGCCGCGGGCGCCGACGTGCTGCTGCACACGCTGCTCGAACTGACGGCCTGAGCGCGGCCACGAGCATGAACCGCATCGTCACCGTCGGCGCTGCCCAGCTCGGCCCCATCGCGCGCAGCGAGTCGCGCGCGCAGGTGGTCGAGCGGATGCTCGCGCTGATGCGCGCTGCGCGGGGCCACGGCTGCGATCTCGTTGTATTCCCGGAGCTGGCGCTGACCACGTTCTTCCCGCGCTGGTACTTCGAAGAGCAGTCGGAGGTCGACGCGTTCTTCGAACGCTCAATGCCTGGGCCGGAAACGCAGCCCTTGTTCGATGCCGCGCGCGAATTGCGCATCGGCTTCTACCTCGGCTACGCCGAGCTGAGCGAGGAGGGCGGCCGCACGCGCCGCTTCAACACCTCGGTCCTGGTCGACAAGCAGGGCCGCGTCATTTCCAAATACCGCAAGATCCACCTGCCGGGGCACGCCGAGCACGAGCCGTGGCGCAGCTTCCAGCATCTGGAGAAGCGCTACTTCGAGGTCGGCAACCTGAGCTGGCCGGTGGTGCGGTGGGCTTTCGGCGACACGGCCAACGGGCTCTTCGGCATGGCGATCTGCAACGACCGCAGATGGCCGGAAACCTACCGCGTGATGGGACTGCAGGGCGTGGAGATGGTGCTCCTGGGTTACAACACGCCGGTGCACAACCCGCCCGCGCCGGAGCACGACGCGCTGTCGCACTTCCACAATGAGCTCGTCATGCAGTCGGGCGCCTACCAGAACGGAACCTGGGTCGTCGGCGTGGCCAAGGCGGGCAACGAAGAGGGCGTTGAGCAGATCGGCAACTCGATCATCGTCGCGCCGAGCGGGGAGATCGTCGCGGCCTGCACGACCACGGGTGACGAACTGGCGATCGCGCGGTGCGATCTGGACCTGTGTAATTCGTACAAGACCACGACGTTCAACTTCGCTCGGCATCGCGAACCCGACCAGTACCGTCTGATCGTCGAGCGCAAGGGCGCCGTCGCTCCGGACTGAACCGGATGACAGCGCGCGCCGATGGCGGCAGCAGCCCGGGAGCGCGACCGCGTGCCGCCGACTTCATCCGGCGGCACGCGTGTCCTCACTTGATGGGCGGCGGTTCTTTCCGCTCGCGCCCGAAGAGGACGTAGTAGGGGTCGAATCGATGTCCAGCGCCGGTGCTGGTGTCGATGGTCACATAGCCGAAGCCGGCGAACATCTGTGACTCCGGCGCCGCCCGGCGCACCGTCACATAGTCGCCCCACCGTGTATGGGTCCAGGTGCTGCCGTCGCGGTACCACACGACGTAGTCGCCCATGAAGCCGACCGCACTGTTGGCGTGCGGGCTGCTGGCACTGCCGTCGCGACCGCCCCAGCCGAGGGCGATGCCGACCTCGTTGTCGGAGTTGGTGGCAAGGCTGGGATAGCCGAAAGCGAGATCCGGATTCCAGACCTGCATCTGCTCGATCACCGTCCAGCCGGCAATGTTGACCTTGACGATCTGGACATGGGGGTGGGGGAAGTTGAATCCGCCCGAGCCGCCGTCACCGTTGCTGGCGGTCCAGCCGAGCCACAGTTCGTTCAGGCGCCGGGTGATGCCGATCACGGCGTTGTTCGGAAAGCCCCAGCCGAACCAGTTGTTGCCGTTCGGTCCGATTGAGCTGAGCGCGCCGTTGGGCCAGTTGCGAACCTCGATGTCGCGCCAGAAATAGGTGTTCGAGTCGTTGCGCCAACTGAAGACGCGCAGCGTGCTGTTGTCGACATGGCCCGCCCAGAACACCTCGTTACCGGTGTTCTGCGACGCGCCGCTGCCCCAGGCGACAGCGCTGTCGGCAGGGGTCGTGAAGCGGAAGTTGATCGTGCCCGCCGCCGCGATCTCGGCAAGGTTGAATCGCACCACGACAAGGCCGTTGTCGGCGATCCCGTCGGCGGTCGTGTCGAGGACATCGAAGGTGAAATAGACCTCGCCATCGCCTAGCGACATCGACGGATAGTCCATCCAGTCGGTGCCGATGCCGAAGCTGGCCGAGGTCAGGTCCCAGTAGGTCCAGGCGGTGCAGTTGCTGTCTATGACGTCCTGCGGGCTCGCCATCGCCAGGCGGTAGGCGTTCGCGCCGGTGCCGCCCGACTGGTATTGCAGCAGCCACAGGAAGCGGTCGATCTGCGGCGCGTATTGCAGCACCTGGTCGCAGCAGAAGCCGCCGGCGAGGGTGTTCGGGAAGATTGTCGTCGGGTCCAGCGTCGTAAACGTCGCGCCGCTGTCGGTCGAGTAGTCGATGTACCAGTTGCCACTCAGAAGCACGACCGTGCCGCCCTTGGCGCCGCTGATGTCGGCGGCGTTGGCGCTGGCATTCGCGACCGAGGAGTCATCGGTCCAGACCCTGAAATCGAGGCCGGAGCCGCCCGGGCCGCCCGACCCGGCCTTGCGCAGATCCGAGCCTTCGCTGCGGCGCAGGACGCCCCGGAACGGCCCGGTCGGCACTTTGCGCTGCGGGCGCGTGTTCGGCTGGCGGGCCGGATTGTCTTCGCGCCGCACCGGCGGGTAGGGCGCGTCCTTGACTCGCCGCGGCGGGACCTTGCCGGGCTTCGACTCGCCCGAGCCGTGCTCCAGCCGGTAACCGTCGGGGCAGGGAACATGCTTGCAGGGCGGCGGCCCGCCCTGGCAGTCGCCGAGATCGAAGCAGCGGTCGAAGCCGTACTTGCAGTCGAGAAGCTGGGCGAGGCCGGGATTGCCCGCGCGCGCCACCTCGACCTGATAGGCGAGCAGCTTCAGCAGGCAGCCCTGCAGTGCCGTCTGGCGGTGCAACTCGTTCTGGGCGTCGCAGGTCTGGCGCGCGACCTGCTCCAGCTGGCAGTTCGCGCGCTTCATCTCGGCCAGCACCCGGCCGAGCAGATCGGTCTGGTACGACATCTCCTCGAGCATGCGCTCGACCGTGCCGCCGGCGTCGTCGCGGCGGTCGTCCTTGATTTGCATGACGGGATCTTCGGTCACTGCGGGAAGCGCTGCGGCGACCGACGCCCGGTCAGCAGGTGCACCACGCCGTCGAGCACGAACCAGGTGGCGAGGAATGCCGCGCACTCCAGCGTGAAGCTGTGGAACTTGTAGAACAACTCGGCGATCACGAAGGCGACCAGAAACACCGGCAGCTGGCGCTTGAACAGCTCGCCGGTCGAGATGCTTGTGAGCAGACGGAACATCAGGAAATCTCCTCTGAAGGAATGGCTGGCGCAGGAGTCCAGGACCGGCTCCGCGCTGCGCCAATACAGGCACAGTGAAGGGAGAGCATCGTGGGAGTTATCAGTTGCGGCAGCAATAGCGTCTTCTGGACGCCGCTCAGTTTCCTCACGTCTTGAGGACCCGCCGGACATGAGCAGGATCCGCGCTACTGCTTGGGCCGACGTGCGATGCCGAGTCCCAGAAGGCCGAAAGCGAGCAGCGCGAGACCGGCGGGTTCGGGGATCGATCTGAGGGCGACGTTATCGATATAGGCCAATGCGCTTGCCTCGTCACCCAGCAGCAGTCGGATCTCCGGATGGAAGACATTCGTCATCAACAACGCCCAGGAGACCGCGCCGCCGGTTTCGTCGACCCAGCCGTTGGCTGCAGCTTCAGCATCCGACCAAGTCGAGTCGAACGTCACAGAGTAACTTTGCCAGCTGTTGGGGAAGACGTTCTCTACGTCGAGATGCCAGCCGTTGAAGGTGCCGTCTTGATAGCGAAAGCGGAGCCAGGTGTCGACGTAGTTGCCCGCGCCGTAGAACACGTCGAACGAAAACGTCCAGGAGGGCGCGCCGGTGTAGTCACCCGAGACTTGCGGCAGGTTGGTGGTCGCGCCGATGTCGAAGATGGGCGGGGTGAGGTCGCGGCGTACGGCAAGCGAGCCCGCAGGGTTGCCAAAACCAGCATCGCGAACCAAGACGCTCGATGCCGTGCTCTGAATCCAGCCGTTGGTGTCGCCGGCAGTCCAGTCTTCGCTATAGGCCGTCGCAGCGACAGCGGATCGAGCGACGAGCGCGATGATGATGACCAAGACTGGCGCCACACAAGAACCGAGCTGCCGAGAGCGACACATGGCGACGCACCTCCTTATGTGACGCGGGTTCATGCGGAATGCAGCTTCGAAAGCCTACGGTCATCCGCGTTGTCGATCAATCACATCTGTGCGTGAATACCTGGCGTGCAGACTCCATTCGGCCGCCAGTACCGGACACCGGGAGGTGGCGGACAGTTTCATGGTTAGCGGACAAATGCTGCGCGATGAGAGCCGATTCCTACGGTAGAGACGGGCGCGGCGCTTGCATGTAGGCTGCCTCGATGCGCAAGACTCGTGCAACGCTGGCTCTGCAGGGCGGCGGATCCCATGGCGCGTTCACCTGGGGCGTGCTCGATCAACTGCTGGAAGACGGGCGCGTCGACATGGAAGCGGTCAGCGGCGCGAGTGCCGGCGCCATGAATGCGGTGGCGCTCGCCTACGGCGACCTGCTCGGCGGTCGAGACGGTGCGCGGCAGGCGCTGAAGGACTTCTGGGACGCGGTCGCGGCCGGCGCACCGTCGAACTTCATTCCGATCGACTGGTCGCAGTCGGACGGACTGCAGGTGAAACCGACGCCGGCGTTCAGTGCGTTTCTGTCGATGGTGCGATTCTTCGCGCCGTATCAGTTGAACCCCTTCGACCTCAATCCGCTGCGCGACATACTCGCCAGCGCAAATCGACTTCGACCGCCTGCGGACCCAGTGCAGACTCGACCTCTTCATCGCGACGACGCGCGTCAGCACCGGCACGCTGCGCCTGTTCCGCACGCGTGAGCTCTCGTTGGAGGTGCTGCTCGCGTCGGCCTGCCTGCCTGCCCTGCACAAGACGGTGATGATTGACGGCGAGGGCTATTGGGATGGGGGTCTGACAGCGAATCCGCCGCTCTATCCCTTACTGCACGAATGTAAAAGCCGCGACGTTATCGCGGTGCTGCTGCATCCCTGTCGCTGGCCGGAAGCGCCGACGACCGCCAGCGAAATTTCGCAGCGGCTCACCGAGATCAGCTTTGGCGCCGCGTTCTTCAGCGAGCTTCAAGGCATCGCGCTGGCGCGGCGGGAAGCGCAGCGCTCGCTGCTCGCCTGGGGTCACCTGGAACGGCGGCTGCGCAGACTCAACCTGCACGTGATTGATGCGCCCGAGCTGATGGGGACGCTCGACACGATCAGCAAGCTCAATGCGCAGGCGTCCTTCCTCACGGCGCTGCGCGACGCCGGCCGGCAGTGGGCCGCGGCATGGCTCGAGAGGAACGGCACTTCACTCGGCGTCAAGTCGACTTACGATCTATCGCGTCTTCTCACCTGACGTGATTGCTTTCGAACACTGCCTCGCCAGCCAGCTACGGCCACAAATGCCGCCCCGGACGATGGGGATTCGCCGCAAGGCAGACGCTCCGGAAGACGGGAAGACAGGCAAGCTGCTCAAGCAGAGGGCCTGAACTTGTCGCGCAAGGCCTGGGTCGCGGTCCGGAACAATCCGAGGTCGCTGCCGACGGCGATGAAGTCGACTCCCCATTCGATATAGCGGCGCGCATCGGCCTCGACCGGTGCGAGGATTCCGCTGGCCTTGCCGGCGGCCCGTGCGCGCTCGAAGATGTGGCGGATCGCCTGCTGCACGTCGGGCTGCGCGGCGTTGCCCAGGTGTCCCATCGCGGCCGCCAGGTCGGACGGCCCGACGAAGATGCCGTCCACGCCGTCGACCGCCGCAATGGCATCCACCGCGCGCCAGCCCGGCGCTGCTCTCGATCTGCACCATCAGTGCGATGTTCTCGTTCACCGACTTCAGGTAGTCGGGCACCGTCCCGTAGCGGTTGTGTCGCTGCGAAACCGACACGCCGCGCACGCCGGCCGGCGGATAGCGGGTCGCCGCGACCGCGCGGCGCGCTTCGTCCGCCGATTCCACGAACGGAATGAGAAAGTTGTAGAAACCTGCGTCGAGCAGCCGCTTGATGATGACAGTGTCGTTCCACGGCGGCCGCACCACCGGCGCGCTGGCGCTGTCCTTCAGCGCCATCATTTGAGGAATGAGCGTCGTGACGTCGTTCGGTGCGTGCTCGGCATCGAGCAGCAGCCAGTCGAAGCCGGCCAGTCCGAGCACTTCGGTGGTGACCGGATTGGCGAGCGAGCACCAGCAGCCGATCAGGCGCTGACGTGCGAGCAGCGCCTGGCGAAAGCGGTTGGGGATGCCGGTGTACGGCGCGTTCGACGTCATGGAAACCTCACTTCTGAAACGCTTCTTCGCGCTTCGTGCGCAGCGCGGGGAGCAGGACAATGACCAGGGCAATGGCGGAGATGGCGAGCAGCGTTGCGCTGATCGGGCGCGTGAAGAACACCATCGCACTGCCCTTCTTCATCAGCAGCGCACGCCGCAGGTACTCCTCCATCATGGGGCCGAGGATAAAGCCCAGCATCATCGGCGCCGGCTCGCAGCCGAGCTTGCGGAACACATAGCCCAGGATGCCGAAGAGTGCCATCAGGTAGATGTCGAACTGCGCGTTCGACAGGCTGAACACGCCGATCGCGCAGAACACGAGGATCGCCGGGAACAGCAGGTGATACGGCACCGAGATCATCTTCACCCAGATGCCGATCAGCGGCAGGTTGAGCACCAGCAGGAACAGGTTGCCGATCCACATCGACACGACGAGTCCCCAGAACAGCGCCGGGTTGCTCGACCATCACACCCGGCCCGGGCTGGATGCCGTGCATGATCAGCGCGCCGATCATCAGTGCCATCACCGGGTTCGACGGAATGCCGAGCGTGAGCATCGGAATGAACGACGCCTGGGCGCCGGCGTTGTTGGCCGACTCCGGCCCGGCGACGCCCTCGATCGCGCCCTGCCCGAACTCGGCCGAGTGGCGCGACACCTTTTTCTCCAGCGAGTACGCAGCGAACGATGAAAGCATCGCGCCGCCGCCCGGCAGGATGCCGAGGAACGAACCCGATGTCGTCCCGCGCAGGATCGGCGCGACCATGCGCTTGAAGTCCTCGCGCGACGGCATCAGGCCGGTCGACCTTGGTCAGCGCCAGCGAGCGCGGCGATTCGTCCTCCAGATTGGCGATGATCTCGCCGAGGCCGAACACGCCCATCGCGACCACGACGAAGCTCACGCCGTCGAGCAGTTCCGGCCGATCGAAGGAGAAGCGGGCCGTGCCCGAATTGACGTCGGTGCCGATCAGGCCCAGCAGCAGGCCGAGCACGATCATGCCGATCGCGTGCAGCAGCGAGCCGCTGGCCAGCACGATCGAGGCGACCAGGCCCAGGACCATCAGCGAAAAGTAGTCCGCAGGCCCGAAACTGAGCGCAATCTCCGACAGCGGCGGCGCCGCCAGCGCGATCAGGAAGGTGCAGACCGTGCCGGCGAAAAACGAGGCGATCGCGGCCGTGGCCAGCGCCACGCCCGCCCGGCCCTTGCGCGCCATCTGGTAGCCGTCCAGCGCCGTCACCACGGACGAGGACTCGCCGGGCAGGTTCACGAGGATCGCCGTGGTCGAGCCCCCGTACTGCGCGCCGTAGAAGATTCCGGCCAGCATGATCAGCGCGGTGACCGGTGGCAGCCCGAACGTGACCGGCAGCAGCATCGCGATGGTCGCGACCGGACCCAGGCCCGGCAGCACTCCGATGGCGGTGCCCAGCAATACGCCCAGCAGGCAATAGAAGATGTTGGCCCAGCTCGCCGCCGTCGAGAAACCGAGCGCAAGATGTTCGAGCAGTTCCATCGCCTGGCCTCACCCAGCGAACCAGGGCCCGAGCAGCGGCAGGGGCAGGCCGAGTCCCTTGACGAACACCAGCGCACAGAAGGCGATGAGAGCCAGCATCAGCACACTGGCACGCCACTCGAGTCGGAATCGCGCACTCGCCGACGCGCTGACCAGAATGAGTGCGACGAGCGCGGGAACGAGTCCCGCCGGGCGCAGCAGCAGTCCGAACAGCACTGTGCCTGCCGTGACGAGGGCCGCGCCCTTCCAGGCAATCGCTCCGATCGGCGCTGCCGTCACTGAAGAACGAGCGCACGAGCGACGCGATGCCGATGAGCAGCAGCAACGACCCCAGCGCGGTCGGAAAGTAGCCGGGCCCCATGCGCGATGCCGACCCCATGCCGTAGTCCCACGCCATCAGGATCGCGGTCAGGCCGAAGCCGGCATACAACAGCCCCGCGCCAAAGTCCTTCGGGCTGCGGATGCGGAGCAACATCGGTTCTCCCCTGGCGCCCGGCTCTGACGGCCGCGGTCGCCGTTGTCAACGCGTCATCGGACCAGGCAGGGCCGCTTGCGATCGAACTTCCACCCCGGGATCAGGAACTGCATCGCCGCCGCGTCGTCGCGCGCACCGAGGCCGTGCTCCAGGTACAGGCGATGCGCCCGCTCGACTTCGCCTTCGTCGAGTTCAATGCCGAGCCCGGGCTTGTCGGGCAGCGCGATGCGTCCGCCTGCGATACGCAGCGGTTCCTGCGTCAGCCGCTGGCCGTCCTGCCAGATCCAGTGCGTATCGATGGCAGTGATCGGGTCGGGCGCTGCCGCCGCGACGTGCGTGAACATCGCCAGCGACACGTCGAAGTGATTGTTCGAGTGCGAGCCCCAGGTCAGGCCCCAGTCGCTGCACAGCTGAGCAACGCGCACCGATCCCTGCATCGTCCAGAAGTGCGGATCGGCGAGCGGAATGTCGACCGCGTGCAGCTGCAGTGCGTGGACCAGCTCGCGCCAGTCGGTCGCGACCATGTTGGTCGCCGTCGGCAAGCCGGTCGCCCGCCGGAACTCTGCCATCACCTCGCGGCCCGAGTAGCCGTTTTCCGCGCCGCACGGGTCTTCGGCATACGCGAGCACGCCGTGCAGGTTGCGGCACAGGCGGATCGCTTCGGCGAGTGACCAGGCGCCGTTCGGGTCGAGCGTGACGCGTGCCTCGGGAAAGCGTTCGGCCAGTGCCGTCACGGCTTCGACTTCGGCCTCCCCGCTGAACACGCCGCCCTTGAGCTTGAAGTCGGCAAAGCCGTAGCGCGCGTGCGCGGCTTCGGCGAGGCGCACGACCGACTCCGGCGTCAGGGCGGCTCGTGCCGCAGGCGCAGTCCAGTCGTCCGATGCGTCGGCGTCTGCGACGTACGCAAGATCGGTGCGCCGCCGGTCACCGATGTAGAAGAGATACCCCAGCACCGGCACCTCGCGGCGCTGGACGCCATTGCCGAGAAGTGCCGCCACCGGCACCTCGAGATGCTGGCCGAGCAGGTCGAGCAGCGCCGATTCGAGGGCGGTCACTGCATGCACGGTGGTGCGCAGGTCGAAGGTCTGTTCCCCGCGGCCGCCGGCATCACGATCGGCGAATCGCTTGCCGCACTTCGTTGAGCACGGTCTGCACGTCGCCGATCGAGCGGCCGACGACGATCGGGCGAGCGTCTTCCAGTGTCTGGCGGATGTTCTCGCCGCCCGGCACCTCGCCCACGCCGGTGCGGCCCGCGCTGTCGGTGACGACGACGAGATTGCGCGTGAAAAACGGCCCGTGCGCGCCGCTCAGGTTGAGCAGCATGCTGTCGCGCCCCGCCACCGGGATCACGCGCATCCCGGCGACTCTGGGCGTTCCGCGCACGGCACTCATCGACGCTGCCCCGTCCATCGTGGCCGCGGCTCGGCCTATTCGAGCGTGATCTTGCCGACCTCGATCACCTGCTTCCAGCGCTCGAGTTCCTTCGCCTGGAACGCCGCCATCTGTTCTGGCGTGTTGGCGACGATCTCGAAGCCGAGGTCCTCCATCCGCTTGCGGGTCTCGGGATCATTCAGCGCCGCGACGATGGACTCGTTGAGTTTCTTCTTCACGTCGGCGGGCAGGCCTTTCGGGCCGGCAACCGCCTGCCACGAATAGACGTCGACACCCTGCACGCCGGACTCGGCCAGCGTCGGCACCTGCGGCAGCTGCGGCGAGCGCTTGTCGCTGGTGATCGCGAGCGCCTTGAGCTTGCCCGCCTTGATGTGGCCGATCACCGCGTTGATGTTCTGGAACGACACGTCGGCATGCCCGGCCAGCAGGTCGGTGATCGCCGGCGCGCCCCCCTTGTACGGAACGTGGATGCCGCTGGTGCCCGTCTTCTGCCAGAAGAGCGCCGCCGTCAGGTGATCCGACGAGCCGGCGCCGGAAGTTGCGAAAGTGATCTTCTCGGGCTGCTTCTTCAGCAGCGCGACGAACTCCGCGACCGAGCTGGCGGGAAAGTCGGGCCGCGTGACGAGCACGTTGGGCGCACGAACTGCGACCGTGATCGGATCGAGATCCTTCACCGGGTCGTAGGACAGCTTCTTCTGGATGAACGGGTTCACCGCGTACACGCCGATCGACGCAACCAGGAACGTGTAGCCATCCGGCGCTGCGTTCTTCACGGCAGTGGCACCGATGGCACCCGTGGCGCCGGCACGGTTGTCCACCACGAACGGCTGACCGAGCCTTTCCTGCAGCTTGGGTGCAATGGCGCGGGCCACCATGTCCGTCGAGCCGCCCGGCGGGAACGGCACGATGATGGTGACGGGCTTTTCCGGATAAGCGGCCAGCGCCGGTCCGAAACACGACAGCAGGCCGAGCGACGCCACGGCCAGGGCGCGCAACGATGTCTTCATGGGGTGTCTCCTGAGGACGGGTTGCCGGCCATCGGCGCTCTTGCGGCGCAAGTTCTCAGGCCGGGAATCGAACGCAGCCTAGGCCTCAGCGATATGTTCGTCCAATATATTATTTAGCTGTTTGTGATTCGAATTCGATATCAATGCCCGGAGGCGCTCGATGGAACTGAGATCGCTGCGTTACTTCGTCGTCCTCGCCGAGGAACTGCATTTCGGGCGAGCCGCCCGCAGGCTTGCCATCACGCAGCCACCGCTGTCGATCGCGATCCGGAACCTCGAGAACGAGCTCGAGGTGCAACTGCTCGTGCGGGATAGGCGGCAGGTGTCGCTGACGGACCCCGGACGGGCGTTCCTGGAACAGGCGCGCGTCGTTCTCGCGCGGGCTTCCGACGCGGTCGAAATCGCGCGGGCCGCCAGCCGCGGCGAAGCCGGCCGACTTGCCATCGGATTCATGTCGGCGAGCATCTACACGGTGCTGCCGCTGGCGCTGCGCGAGTTCGCGTCGAGTCATCCGGGCGTGCGGCTCGAACTGCGCGAGCTCACATTGCCGCAGCAGTTCGCCGCGCTGGAGAAGGGCGATATCCACGTCGGCTTCATCCGGCCCCAGCCGATGGAGGCGGAGTTCTCGTCCGCGATCCTGCTGCACGAGCCGCTGGTGGCCGCGCTTCCCTCCGGCCATCCCCTCACTCGGAACCGCCGCGTTCGCGCGCAGGCCCTAGCGCGCGAGCCGTTCGTAATGTTCCAGCGCTCGCCCGGACTCGTCCTGCACGACATCGTTCTGAAGTTCTGCCTGCAGCAGGGCTTTTCGCCCCGGGTGGTGCAGGAAGCGAGCCAGACCCACGCGGTAGTCGGCCTTGTCTCTGCCGGAATCGGCGTTGCGCTCGTGCCTGCTTCCGCCGAGGAGATCCGGCTAAGGGGCGTCGAGCTGCGACCGCTTGCTGAGCGGCCGCCACAGGTTGGCACCGCGCTGGCGTGGCGAAGCGACGAAAATTCGCCCGCTCTGAAGGCGTTCATAACGACAACGAAGTTCGTCGCGCGCCGGAAGCAGTCCGGACAAATTTGAGCGGCCGGCTCAGACTGCGAGGTGGTGTTCTCGACCCTGAGGCGGGAAGCAGGCGTCCAAAGCAAGGTATTCCAAGGCGGCTCGGCTGTACGCGGTTACGCTCTCACATAGACGACGTGCTCGAGTTCCGGTCGCCCGAACGCGTCGGCATTGGAGAGATGCCCATCAAAGGGTCCAACTTTGGTGACACGCTCACCCTTGCGAAAGACCAACTGCAATCGATGCTCGGGCTCCCAATCGCACTCGCACTCGATCGAGATGTACACCGCCCGGTCGCCATGCGCCCTTCGGGACACCATGACCACTCCTCCAAAGTGAACCTGGGACCAGACCTCGGCCGCAGAACCGATCAGCGGCGGAGAGACATCGCTCTTGTCCCAGACTGCGTGGGAGTGTTGGTAGTACTCGAAGACCCACCGCTCACAGAATCGGAGCGATTCAGTGCCCAGGCTTAGGAAGTTGTCGACAGCCTGCTCAAAATCCTGCATCGCATCGTCTTCGACGTAGCCTTCCAGAACAATCTCTGATTCGCGGCCGGTCATTGGGACAAAAACAGGACTGACGCGAACCCAACCGAGTCGGTCGGAAGTGCCCAGCGGTCCGAGTTCCTGAAGCTCCACGTCACGAACTCCGTTCAGTTGCAGGTGAGGGCCTAACGTCGAGTTGTCCCCGGTGCCTGCGTGCGAGGCGTTGCGGAAGGGAGTGCGAATGGTCGGCGACGTCTGCAATCAGGACCGTCGCGGGGCGTCAAGCAGCCGAGTGATCTCCATTTGTCCTCCGCCAAGGAATGCTGCTCCCAAGCGGACGGCCGATCAAGAGGTCCCTGACGACCTCAGGGCACTGCTCGGAGTCGGGCGCGCAATGAGATGTCCATGCGCGTCGACGGTCCCCGGGAGGCGAGTTGCAGACGTGGCTCCCCGCGGTCAAACTTGCCCCATAGCCCGCCATTGCTGTCCGCCGCCGTTGAGAGACTGGCCGGTCTGGTGGTGGCATGTTCGAAAGCTCGATGCGGAGCAAACGGCATGACTGATTTCGTTCTGGTGCACGGCGCGTGGCATGGGGCGTGGTGCTGGCGAAAGATCCTGCCGTCACTTTGGGCTAAGGGTCATCGCGCATTTGCCGTGACGCTCACGGGGCTCGGCGAACGCGAACACCTGATGTCTTCGGCTATCCCGCTCGCGACTCACATCGACGATGTGGCGGCAGTCATTGAGACGGAAGAACTGACGCGCGTCGTCCTTGTGGGTCATAGCTATGCCGGGTTGTTGATCACCGCCGTGGCTGATCGCTACGCCGAGCGCATGGTCCGGCTGGTCTACCTTGACGCCATCGTTCCCCGCAGCGGCGAGAGCTGGTCGAGTTCCCACGACGAAAGTGCGCGCCAGGCCCGTCGGGCAGCCATCGCGCGAGACGGCGTCATCGCGCCTCCGCCGTCGTCTGCCTATGGCTTGACTGGCGAGGATGCGGCGTGGGTGGACCGGCGCCAGCGGCCCCATCCGGGCGCTGTGTATGAGGATGTGCTGCACTTCGACGAAGCGCGGGTTGCAGGCCTTCCTCGTACTTTCGTGGACTGCACCTCGCCGGCACTGCCAGCGATCGAACGTTCGCGTCAGCGAGTGCGTTCCGAACCGGGCTGGCAGGTGATCGAGATCGCCACCGGCCACGATCCGATGATCAGCGCTCCTGCACAGTTGCTGGACATCCTGGAACAGGCAGGACGTTACAGCTGAAGCCAGTGCGCGTCGCTGGAATCCGCCAGTTACGGCCGCTGAGGCAACTCTGTGCGGCTGTTCATGGGCGTGCCGCTGACCGTCTGAATCCGAACGGCAACGTCCGCCCGCCCACACCTCGGATAGCATGATGGCGATAAACGAGGGTACCCAAGGCCATGAGCTTGTTGCAGACAGTGAGTAGACGATGAAGACACGCGCGGCCGTGGCCTGGGCGGCCGGAAAGCCATTGACGATCGAGGAGGTCGATCTCGACGGCCCGCGTGCCGGTGAGGTGCTGGTCGAGATCAAGGCGACCGGCATCTGTCACACGGACTACTACACGCTGTCAGGGGCCGATCCCGAAGGCCTGTTCCCGGCGATCCTCGGCCACGAGGGCGCGGGTGTTGTCGTTGACATTGGCCCCGGCGTGACGACGCTGCGCAAGGACGACCACGTCATTCCGCTGTACACGCCGGAATGTCGCCAGTGCAAGTTCTGTCTGTCGCGCAAGACCAATCTCTGCCAGCTGATTCGCGGCACCCAGGGCAAGGGACTGATGCCCGATGGGACCAGCCGCTTTTCGCTCAAGGGCAAGCCACTTCTGCACTACATGGGAACGTCGACCTTCAGCAACTTCATCGTGGTCCCGGAAATTGCCCTGGCGAAAATCCGGACCGATGCGCCATTCGAGATGGCGTGCTACATCGGATGCGGTGTCACCACGGGCGTTGGCGCCGTGGTGTTCACCGCGAAGGTCGAGCCGGGCGCGAACGTGGTGGTCTTCGGGCTGGGTGGAATCGGTCTCAACGTCGTCCAGGGCGCCCGAATGGTCGGCGCCGACAAGATCGTCGGCATCGACATCAATCCGCAACGCGAAGCGATCGGCCGCCGTTTCGGCATGACCCACTTCATCGACGCCAGCCAGACCGCGAACGTCGTCGATGCCATCGTGCAGTTGACCGATGGCGGCGCGGACTTCAGTTTCGAGTGCATCGGCAGCCCGGCAACCATGCGGCAGGCGCTGGAGTGCTGCCACAAGGGGTGGGGGCAGAGCGTCATCATCGGCGTGGCGGCGGCCGGGCAGGAAATCGCGACGCGACCCTTTCAGCTCGTGACCGGCCGCGTCTGGAAGGGCTCCGCGTTTGGCGGCGCGCGTGGCCGCACCGACGTGCCGAAGATCGTCGACTGGTACATGGACGGTCGCATCAAGATTGACGAGCTGATCACCCACCGGCTGCCGCTCGAGGATATCAATCGCGGGTTCGATCTCATGAAGAGCGGAGAGTCGATTCGCTCCGTGGTCGTCTACTGACGGTGTCGACAATCACGGTCCTGAGCGAGCACGCGTGTTGGGGCGGCGTGCAGGGCTTCTATCGCCACGACTCGACTGCCATTGGACTGCCGATGCAGTTCGGCGTCTACCGACCGCCGCAGGCGAGTGGCGGCGCGGTGCCGGCACTTTTCTATCTCGCCGGACTGACGTGCAACGAGGAAACCTTTGCCATCAAGGCCGGCGCACAGCGATTTGCGGCCGAGCACGGCCTCATCATCGTGACGCCCGACACAAGTCCGCGTAACACCGGAATCGATGCAGCGGATTCGTCATGGGATTTCGGTACCGCAGCCGGCTTCTACCTCGATG
>CAWBRW010000022.1:0-12382 GCA_963791235.1 uncultured beta proteobacterium
TCTGCTGGTTGGCTCCCGATCGCACTTTCGCACTCGAAGTGCCCGGACATTTGGGGTTTCGCCAACCCCGGTCCGACCTGTCTTGCCATCACTGCATGATCACCTGAGCAATCGGTGGTGTGTCGTGCTCCTTTGTCGCGACTGTCTTGTCGACGCCGATGGACGCCGCTGCGAGACCTCGGGCGGTAGTCGGCTCGGAACTCCCGACCGTGCGCAAGCAGCGCCCAGACCGTTCGCGCGTTCTTGTTGGCCAGCGCGACCGCCGCAATGTTCGGATGACGCCGGTGCTAGCAGCTTGCCCAGCCAGGTTCGGTGCTGACGCTCTTGCGCTGCGCCGCCAGGATCGCCGAGCGCGCACCGTGGATCAGCAAGCGTTCGCAGGTAGACGTCGCCGCGCTTGCTGATGCCCAGCAGCTTGGGCTTGCCGCCGCTGGAGCCCTGCCTCGGCACCAGTCCCAGCCAGGCCGACAGCTGCCGGCCGTTGTCGAAGCTGTTCGCATCGGCGATCGACGCGACCAGCGCGCTGGCCCCCAGGGGACCGATGCCGGGGATCTTCTCCAGCTTGCGGCTGAGCTCGCTGCTGCGATGCCACGCCTTGATCTGCGCTTCCAACTCGTCGACCTGCCGATCGAGTTCCTTGAGGTGACTTGGTCAAGCGCTCGATCAGCTGTCGAAACGACGCTGGCAACTCGTCACCTGCAGCCTCGAGCAGCGGTGGGCACTCGCTTGGCCACGTTGACGATGCCCTTGGGAATGATCAGCCCGAACTCAGCCCAGCAGGCCACGAATCTGGTTGCCTTGCGCGGTGCGAGCCCTCACGAAGCCCTGTCGCACCCGGTGCAGCGCCAGCACCGCCTGCTGCTCGACGCTCTTGATCGGCACGAAGCGCATGTTCGGTCGACCCACCGCTTCGCAGATCGCCTCGGCGTCGGCGACGTCGTTCTTGTTCGTCTTCACGTAGGGTTTGACGAACTGCGGTGCCATCAGGCGCACGGTGTGACCGACCCTGCAGCGTGCGCGCCCAGTGATGCGCACTGGCGCAGGCCTCCATCCCGATCAGGCACGGCGACAGGTTCGCGAAGAACGCCGTCATCTGATCACGCCGCAGCTGCTTGCGCAGCACGGTCTGGCCGCGCGCGTCGACGCCGTGTACCTGAAACACGTTCTTTGCCAGATCAATGCCAATCGTCGTAATCTTCATGGTGGACGCTCCTCCCGGTTCAGTGGTTGCAAACACCTCCACTCTGGCACTTCGATGCCGAGGGGTGGGGGCGTCCATCCCATTGCAATTGAGTCGAAACCCAAGGCTACCGGCCTGTCCGGTGTTGGCCGAGAAGAACTCCCTGTCCTCACCAAACAAACGTCGTGGCCCGATCAAGGGTCACGACGAGATCGTCGATCCGTTAAAGTCAACAAGCACTCTTCTACATCGGATCGAACAGCAGCGAGCTTGCTGCTGTGGAAGTCGCGACTTGCGACGTGCCGGCCTGTCCGCCTGCAATCAGGACCTTGCCGCTTTGAAGCAGAGTTGACGTGTGGCCCACACGTCCCGGCGCCGGCCGACACGGTAGCTGCGAACATCCCCGTGCGTGGATCATAGAGTTCACCTCGATCGGGCCAGCGGCCGTCGCCTTCACCGCCAAATACCAAGACGCGGCCATCCGTGAGCCGGGTAGCACTATTGCCTGCGCGCGGCCAGATGAGAGCACCGGTCAAGATGAAGCCGCTGGTCGCCGGATCAAACAGGCGCGCGGTGCCCACCAGGGCAAGGTTGCTGGGTGGCGGCCCTTGCTCCTTGCCGCCCACGACCAAGACCCGGCCGTCGGCCAGCAAGGCCATGGCGGGTCCGAGCCAGCGGCCCCCCGCAACCTGGGAGGAGCCCGTTGCCGCGAATGCGGCTTTGAGCGGGTCGTAGAGGTCGCCCCTGTCGTCATAGCCGAAGATCAGCGCGTTGCCGTCAGCGAGCAGCACACCGGCAGCCCCATATCGGTAGTGGACCATCGATGAGGTCGGGCTGAACGTTCCTGTGGCAGGGTCGAAGAGTTCGGCACTTAACGCCGCGTTTCCGAAGTGCCCTCCTGCAATCAGTACCTTTCCACTGCTCAACAGGACAGCGGCATGACCGGATCGTCGCGTTCCCATCGGTCCCGTTGCAGTAGATGCGCCGGTCGCAGGGTCGTAAATTTCTGCGTCAGCCCTACCTTCATTAAGCGACGACGCATCGACCCCTCCGCAGAGGAGCACCTTGCCGTTGTCGAGCAGAGTCGCGGTGTGTCCGCTTCGTGAACCGCTGATCGAGCCGACCACGGTGAACGTATCGGTGGTTGGGTCATACATCTCGGCGCTCGTCCCCACGGCGGCCGTCGGAGGCCCGCCGGGTTGCTGGCCGCCAACGATCAGCACCTTCCCACTCGGCAACAGCGTCGCCGTGTGCCCCGAGCGCGCCGTGACCAAGCTGCCGGCGGCCTTGAAGGTGCCGGCCACAGCGGGGACTGCCGGGGTGACCGTGAGAGTGGCCATCCCAGAGTCGATGAAGCGCGGGATGCCGCCTGCATCCTGCACCACCAGCCGAACGCCAAAGGTCAGTCCGTCGTCGGAGGGAACAGTGGGCGGTGTGGTGTAGGTCAGGGAAGTGGAGCCCGGTATGGAGACGCCTCCTTTGGTCCAAAAGATGAAAGTCGGCGCCTGGCCAGCAAGCTGAACGGAAAACGTCGCTGTCGAGCCGGCGGCAACAGTCTGGTTCTGCGGCTGCGCCACGATCTGAGTAGGGCCTGGGCTGCTGGTGTCTCCGCCGCCACAACTGAGAACGGTTGCCGCGCAGAAAGCGGCCGCGACGCTTCGGGTTGCAACTCGGCGCCGCTGATTCAGTAGGTCGCGCATCGTGAACAAGCGATTAGGCTGATTAGAAAATCGTACACAGTAGCGAGGATCAGTGCTCGGGCGCGGTTCGTGCTGTTGTGCTCAACGTCAACTACTGGTCCGCTATCGGGCAAATCGTGCGGCGCAACGGAACGGCAGCAGATGGCCGGCCTGAGACTTGGCGCCTCGGGACGTCCCGCGGACGTACGCGCGGTCCCGGGCATTGCAATGAGATTCTATGAAGGACACGGCCGACCTACTGAGCGCGGGCGCTTGACGTTGGCGTCAATGCCCGGTCGTGGTGCGAAGCGGTGAGGGTGTGCGCCAGCGGCCGGTCCCGTCGAATGCGTTGTTGTGCAGCGATGGCGTGCATTGCTAACGGTTGAATCCAATAACTGAGGGCGCTAGCTTGGCCAGTAGAGCGGGTGCGACTTCGCTATCGCGGAGAAGACCTCGCGCTAACCCCCGCGCAACGATCTCGGGGTCGCGAAGCGCCTGATAGGTGGACCACAGCTCTCGAGACTGGTGCTGGTGAAACTCGTGAATGGTCTGGAGCAGCTCCGAGCTGAGCACTCCTCCGTTGCGCCACTTCTCAAAGGAAGAGTCGAGTTCTTCGAGAAGAGTGTGCGCTTCAGCCTCATACACCGCGCTGGCGAGGCGACGCAGCTGCCCACGCTCGCGCTTAGTGAACTCGTTCACAGCCTCAACAAACCCAACGCCTAGGCTGGGCGGCGCGCTGCTGCCTTTGTGACGCGCCTGCTCCCGCGAGAAGTTACCCCTCGTTCGCTCTTCACAAGGCGAATCTGAACTCGGTAGCCGAGGGCCCTTGCGTATTTCTGAAGGGTTGCGATGGACGGCGAGTGCTTCGGTTCAGCCGATTCGAGACGCGCAATCGCCGATTGAGTGGTCCCAACCCGCGCCGCTACCTCGGCCTGGGTGAGCCCTGCTTCTGCCCTGGCCTTGAGCACCTCATCCAGGAACGCAAACTCCTCATCGAGTTCGTCATAGGCCTTCTTTACATCCGGCCGCGCAAAAGCCCTGGACCTAAACTGCTTCAGAGTGCTATCCACTGGTTACCTCCTTCATCCTGAGCCGCGCGATCTGCAATTCTTTTGGCGGCGTCTTGTCCGACTTCTTCACAAACTGGTGGAGAAAGACGATTCGCCGCTCAACGACAGTGCAATAGAACACCCGGGCAATTCCTTCGGCAGCCTTGATACGCAGCTCGAAAAGCCCACCGCCCATCGCTTTCGTATGCGGCATGCCGAGATCTGGACCATGCATCTCCATGCGCTCGGCGTAGCGAATGAAACGGGCGACGAGGCCGCTCGAGAGGGCAAGGATTTCATCCTCAACCCGCCGACTGTAGAAGCTGATGGTCCAAGCCACGATCGCAGTATAGCATTTACGCTATGTATGGTGATCTAACTTACAAGAGCAAATTAGACTTCTCGCACAGAATCTTTGGATTCGGCCGGATCGAACCCCGACGAGTCCGCTTTCAGGCAGATCGTGCACCGCAGCGCAGTGACAGGTCATGGCCGAACTGAGAAGTCACTGCCGCCGAACAAAGGAGACACTGCCGAACACCAGCGGCGCGGTCAACGGCTGCCAGCACCGGCGTTCATGAGTTCACGGCGCCCGCAGTCATACAAGAACCGCGGGCTTCAATGGTCCTCCGGGAAGGCGAGAAGATGTTTGGCCTACTCGAAGGAGCCGCATGGCCATACCGTGGGCTGTCGGTTCTCGGACATGGAACGTTTCATGGCCCCGCCCAAACAATGGCGCGCCCGACGATCGTGCTTTCCTGCCAGCGCCTCGCGGAGCCGGTCTAGCCGACCGGCCCCGTCGGCCGGCCACTGCGCCCGCCTGCGGCAATTGTCACCGAGCCACTGCCTCTGCGCCCGGGAAGCCCACGGACGACGACTCCGCCATGCCGGCGGCATTTGCGAGTTTCAAGCGCTCGCTCGGAACTCCGACCAGCTTCGCCAGCGCCTGCGACTGCCGTAAGTGGTCTCGCAGGTGCGGCAGCATCTGCTCGGCGAACGACTTCAACTGAGGATTGATCGCGTCTCGTGCTGCACGCTCGAACAGCGTGACCGCCTGCTGGTGCGCCGCAACGCCCACCTGTGCCGCGTACTCACGGTCGAAGTCACGGCCGCTCATGTCGCGCAAGCGGTCGAGATCACCACTGTGCGCCGGGTTCATATGCATGGGTGCGGTCAGTCCAGATTCGCGCGCGATCGACGCCAGTGACTGGCTGGTCTTCGTGTGATCGTCGACCATCTGCTGGGCGAACTTGCGCACGGCCTCGCTCTTGGCCCGATCGAGGGCCAGACGACTGGCTTCGACCTCCATTACGTCGCTGCTGGCGGCGGTCGTCACGAACTCGCGATCAGGCGCAGCCATCGCCGGCGACACGGACGTTTCGGTCCTGTCGTTCGCCGGCCCCGACCTCGGGGTCGGGGCGGTCGCACTGCTGGTCGTCGGTGCAGCCGTGGCTCCGATCACCTCGCGGTAACGGTCACCGCAGGCAACAAGGGCTAACGTCGCGATCGCCGCAGCGATCGGTAGGGTGAACACATTTTTCACGGTGCCACAAGGTTGCGCGCCGGGTCAGGCCGGTTGCGCGGCATAGGTGTCGCGCAACCGCTTCACCTCGTCGTGATTGCGCTGCGCGCCCTGGTACTGGCGCCGCACCACCTGCTCGACTTCAGGCGGCAGCTTCTCTTCCAAGGCCTCCCGGTAACGCGCGAGGGCAGCGTCCTCACCGCGCTCGCATTCACTCAGCATCGCCTTGTCGTCATTCAACGCGAGCGTGCCGCGCACGGCGACCCAGCCCCGGTGCATCGCTCCGGTCGCACTGCCGCCGGTGTCGGGCGAGCCGCCGAAACGGGCAACCAGGGACTGCAGTTCCTGCGCTGCCGAGGCGCATTCACTCGCACGGCGAACGAAGAACTGCTTGAGGTCGGCGGACTTGGCATGCTCCGCACAGGTCTGGAATCCGTACTCACCGTCCCTGCAGTTCTCGATCAGGTCGTTCAGGGTTTCTGTCACGTTGTTGCGATCCATTGCGTACTCCATGGGAATTGAAGGAAAGTCGTGCACTGCTGGTCAGAGGTTGACGTCGAGGCAGACGACGTGCCCGGCATCGCGTTTGCACTGCGTCGGGTGTGGACATCCAGCCCAGCTCTTCCAGTGACGACGGCCGGTCGGCGTTGCCGCATCTTGTCGACACGACAATGTTCTGGAGTCGGTCCGGAGGCGGTGTGGCGCGCTATCTGCGCGACAAACGCCGATGGGCGCCGACACACGCCGGCTGGCGCACGAGCTGGGTCGTGTCCGGCGAATGCCAAACGCCGGACCAGCGCGTGCGCGGCATACCGATGCCGGCGAGCGGCGGTTATCGGTTTCCACTGCAGCGCCACGAGGCCGCACGCACCATTGCCTCCCTTGAACCCGATCTGATCGAAGCCGGTGACCCGTTCATGCTGGCCTGGGCGGCGCTTGACGCCGCTGAACACTGTGGCGTCCCGGCTGCGGCGTTCTGTCACTCCAATGTCGTCGAGCAGGCCAGCCGCTTGGGCCGCTGGGCGCGCCGTTCGACACAGCGATACCTGCGCCGCCTCTATGGCCAGTACGACGTGGTATTTGCTGCGAGCCGCTGGATGGTTGGGGAGGCGCGCGACCTCGGCCTCGACAACGTCGTGTATCAGCCGCTCGGCGTGGACCTCAAGCGTTTCCATCCGTCGAAGCGCAGCGAGCAGTGGCGGCTCGGCCTCGGGATTCCAGAGCACATGGTCGTGCTGCTCTACGTCGGCCGGCTTGCACCGGAAAAGAACCTGCACATCCTCGGCGAGACTGTCGATCGCCTGGGCCGCGACTACGTGCTTGTCGTGCAGGGCGCCGGACCGAGTCCACCCCACGGCGAGCGCGTGGTGCGTCTGCCGCATTGCAGCGACCCCGACGCCATCGCCCGCGCACTCGCGAGCGCCGACGTGTTCGTGCATGCGGGCACGCGGGAAACGTTCGGCCTGGCGCCGCTCGAGGCCCTCGCGTGCGGCACGCCGGTCGTGCTGCCGGCGCGAGCAGGATTTCTGGACCTTATCGACGAGCGCGCTGCAGTGGGTGCCGGCGCGGGCACGGCGCAGTTACTGGCCGAGGCGGTTCGTTCGCTGCGAACGACAGAGCCTGCCGAGCAGCGGGCGCAGGCGCGGATCGCCGCCGAAGCCTTTGGCCTCGACCGCTCGTTCGCGCGACTCTTCGAACGCTACGCGGCCCTGCTGAGCATGAATCCGCGCACCGGCGAGTCGAGCGGGAGGCTGCGCCTTGCCTGACGCCCGCTACCTCTGCGTCTCGCTCCATGACGTTGCGCCCGCGACCTGGCAATCGTGCGAGCGCGTGCTTGCGGCCGTGCGCGAAGTCGCGGACATACCGCTGACGCTGCTCGTGGTCCCCGCGTATTGGGGAGAGTGCTCCGCCATGGCCCCCGGCTTCGAGAGCGCGATGACCGAGCAGCTCGGACGCAGACACGAGCTTGCGCTGCACGGTTACTTCCATCGCGACCTCGGATCTCCGTCCTCGGCATTCGACTGGTTGCGTCGGCGGATCTATACCGCCGGCGAGGGCGAGTTCTGGGCACTGACGGAACAAGAGGCGGCCGAGAGATTGTTGCTCGGTCAGCGCTGGTTCCGTGCCAACGGCTGGCCGCTCGCCGGTTTCGTGCCCCCGGCCTGGCTGCTCGGGCCGGAAAGCTGGAAGGCATTGCGCCGTTCGCCGGAGATTCAGTACGTGACGACCTTCACTCACATCCACGCATTGCGGTCCGGACAGGCGCTGCGCGCACCCTGCCTGACACTGAGCGTGCGCGCGCCGTGGCGGCGAACGGTGTCGCGGCTCTGGGCCGCGATGGCGCTGCGCCATGCGAGTGCGCCGCTCGTGCGCCTCGCGCTTCACCCGCGGGATGCTGCCTACGCGGCGGTTTGCCGAACCTGGCAGCACAGGCTCGGGCAACTCCTGGAGCAGCGACGGGCGGTGACGAAGGCCGAATTCGTTCAGGCCGCCCTTGGCCACGAGCTCCCTTGGCAACGCACCGACTCGTCGGTCGAGCGTGCCGCCGTTGCCTCGGCTTCCGGGGGTTGACGGCAAACGCTGCTGCAAAGATTTCCAGGATTGGTGTGCGGAGACCGTTTTGTATATGCGGATAGCTCTATTCCGTGCAGAAAACGGGGTGGCATGCACTTTGCTGGGTTGATGGTGCAACCGACCGTCCTGGAACGCAGGTTGTTCGGTGCCTGACCCTTCCCCCTTCCCTCCCCACGAAGTCGGCACCGGTTGAAGGCCCCGCGCTTGCGGGGCCTTTTTTTTGCGAACACGAATTGCCCAGATTCGCATGGAGGCAAGCCATGACACGGATCATCGCGCCACGGAAGCCGATCCGGGCGCCCAGTCAGCGCCCGAGGGCCAGGCGGCCGGCGCCACCGCCGGTGCCGCCGTGGGTGCGGTCGTCGGTGCCGTGGCCTCCGTCGCCGCGCCGCTGGTCGCCCCCGCCGTGGTGGCAGGAATGGCGGGCGTTGGTGCCCATGTCGGTGGACTCGCCGGAGCCATGAAGCGCACACGCGATGCGGAGGACGAGCGCGAAGCAACGCAGCGTCCGGATCCGGGTCCGGAGGCGCGCGACACGCGTCGCGGTGGCCTGATGGTGGCCGTGAACGTCGGCGATGCGGACGAAGCGCCGGTGGTGGAGCTGCTACAGCGGATGGGCGCGACCGACATCGAGCGTGCTGACGGCACCTGTCGCAATGGCGACTGGGTGGACTTCGATCCGGTCGCGCCACCGAAGCTCGTGGAGCCGGAACGCGAGGAACGCTGAACCGGCGCTGCGGACGCTAGAAGAGCGCTAGGAAAACCGAAGCGCTGAGAGCGCCGATGGCGGCACCGGCCGCGACATCGCTCGGGTAGTGAAGTCCCAGCGCAACGCGCGAGAGTCCGATCAGTGCAACCGTCGGCAGAAGCAGCCACGCCCACGCGGGAAAGTAGTAGATCAGCATCACGCTGAATGCGCTGGCATGCAGCGCATGGCCGGACGGAAAGCTGAACTGGTCCAGCGCACGGCCGCGGGCGCGAATGTCCGGGTACTTGACATAGGGACGCGCGCGGCCGATGTGCGCCTTCAGCCACAGGTACAACGTCAGGTTCAATGCGCCGACCATCACCATCTGTGCCGCAACGTCCCGGCCGTGCGTGCCGCCGGCAAGAGCAATCAGCACGATCGCGCCGTACCAGAGGAAGCCGTCTCCCAACCAGCTGACGGCACGCAGCAACGTGATCACCGCGTCTTGTTGCGCCGCCCGATGGACCCGTTCGGCCCAGCGGCGGTCACGTTCGGCCCAGACAGCACGGTAGACGTCAGGAGGCATAGGCGGGTTGGCTGAGTGGCGCCGGTCGGCGGAGCGCCATCAGGCGTTCCTCGAAGCGACTGAGGACGCTGTCCCAGGAGGATGCCAACGCGGCTTGCCGAGCCAGCGTGCGGACGACCTGCAAGCGCGGCAGTTCGGCCACGGCGCGGCACCCGAGTTGCACGAACTCCTCGGAACTGCCACCGTCAGCGACGAAGCCGTTGACGCGATGCGTGATGTGCACCGATGCCGCTCCGAGATTAAAGGCGACAGCCACCAGACCGGAGGCCAGCGCTTCCAGCGTCACGTTGCCGAAGGTTTCGGTCAGGCTGGGGAAAAGGAACACATCGGCTGACGCGTAGTGCTCGGCGAGCGCATCACCCCGCAATTGCCCGACGAACTTCACCCCCGGGCCCGCACCGCGTTCGAGACTGCGACGCAGCGGTCCCTCGCCGATGACCACCATGATTGCGCGCGGCGCCTGCGCCTGAATAGCTGAAAAAGCACGCAGGGCCAGCGGCAGATTCTTTTCCGCCGCGAGGCGTCCGACGTGCAGCACGACCGGGTCCTCCGGTGCCGCACCCCACGCCCGCCGCAGCGCTTCATTGCGACGGAAAGGCGCAAAGCGCGTGGCGTCGACTCCGCGGCCCAGGGCATCGACCCGGCCGTAGGAACACGCCTGTAGCTCTGCGGCCAGCGCGGCCGTTGGCGCAAAGGTCAGGTCGGTCGCGCTATGAAAGCGGCGCAAGTACGCACCGACGACTCCTCGCATGAAACCGAAGCCGTAGTAGTCGCTGTACAGGTCGAAGTGCGTGCGCAGATCCGAAGTGACCGGAAGTCCCAGCGAGCGTCCGGCTCGGCATGCGGCCCAGCCGAGCGGACCCTCGGTGGCGACATGAATGATTTCCGGACGAAGCTCGCGCCAGCGACGTCGCAGCGCGCTGACGCTCGGCATCCCGACGCGCAGCGCGCGGTACATCGGCAAGGCGAAGCCCGGCGCTCGCCATTCATCCGTGCCGTCGCACGGAGGTTCGTGGTTCTGGCGCGGACGCACGAGGTGCACCTGATGCCCTCGGGCACGCAGCCATTCGACGGCGCGCGCGACCGTGCCCGCGACACCGTTCAGTTCGGGAGGATAAGTCTCGGTGACGAATGCGAGGCGCACAACCATAGCTCGAGGCAACAACGATGCCCGGCCGCGTGCTACGGCACGTTCGGTGCCTGAACTCAGCAACCCCACTACCCCATTACCACCCTCCCCGATGGGCCTGCCTTTCCTGGCGTCGGAACTGCGCGACTCGACATCGTGCTGTTCAACCTCGGCACGACGCCGTTCCGTGCTTCGACTCTGCCATTCGCCGCTGCGGGCATCGCTGTGGGGTTATGCCCGCAGGGTTCATACGCCGCCCGGTCGAACCACTGGAGTCCGAACCCACCTTCGCGATCAACGAGCGCCTGAGGTCGGCCGCGATTCGCAACGCCTGAACTCCGCGGCACACCGGTTGCTTGTCCGACGAACTGTGCGGAGCCTGCCATGACCAAGACTGTGCTCGTGACCAGGGCGGCCGGCTTCGTCGGCAATCACCCGGTCGATTCCCTGATCGCCGCGCGTGCGCACGTGCGGCCGCGGAGAGCCCATCACCGTCTACGACCGGGGATCGCACGGTTCCGGCGCGCCCAGTCAGGCGACTCTCAACCGGCGGCCCGATGCGCATAACCGTCATCGGTACCGGCTACGTCGGCCTGGTCACCGCCGCCTGCCTGGCCGAACTCGGCCATCGCGTCACTGGAGTGGACGTGGATCAGGCAAAGATCGAGTCGCTCGCGCGAGGCGAGGTCTCGATTCTCGAACCGGGACTGTCGGAACTCGTCACGCACCACCTGCACCATGGACGGCTTGCGTTCACGACCGATATGACGTGGGCGTGTGCCGGGGTCGACGCGGTGTTCATTGCGGTCGGAACGCCGACCGTCGGGCCCGGCTTCGCCGAACTGGGTTACGTGCTGTCGGCGGCGCGCGCGATCGGCGAGCACCTCGACGGGCCCGCGACGGTGGTCGTCAAGTCGACCGTGCCTCCCGGCACCAGCGTGCGTGTGCGCGACACCGTGTGCGCCACGATGGCGGTCCGTGGCGTGTCGTATCGCATCGATGTCGCTAGCAATCCGGAGTTTCTGCGTGAAGGCAGCGCAGTGCAGGACTTCCTCGCGCCCGATCGCGTCGTCATCGGGGCGGCCGAGCCGTCAGCCATGGCATGCATGCAGGATATCTACGCGCCGCTGCTTGCGAGGGGGCATCGGCTGCTTAAGATGGATCTGGTCAGTGCCGAGATGGCCAAGTACGCCGCCAACGCCATGCTCGCGGTACGGATCAGCGCCGTCAACGAACTCGCGTCGATCGCGGAAGCATGTGGGGCTGATTTTGAAGAGGTGCGATCGGTGCTCGCGAGCGACCATCGGATCGGCGAGAACTTCCTCGCTGCCGGAGCCGGTTATGGCGGCTCCTGCTTTCCCAAGGACATGCGTGCGCTCGCGCGGCTGGCGCATGAGGCCGGCGTCGGGACGCCGCTGATAAATGCCACCGAGAGCGTCAATCTTCGTGCGCGCGAGCGCATCTACGAAAAGATCGAGCGTTGGGCTGAGCTTCGCGGTGGCCTGCGCCGCTGCACGGTCGCTCTCTGGGGCCTGTCGTTCAAGCCGGGCACCGACGACGTGCGCGAGGCGCCGGCGCTGACGGTGCTGCGCATGCTGCTCGACGCTGGATCACGTGTGCAGGCGCACGATCCGGCCGCGCTGAATGCCGCGCGCCGCCTGATCGGGGATCCGCCGCGGCTCACGTGGTCAGCTTCCCCGCAGGAGGCGCTACGAGGCGCGGATACGCTGGTGTTGCTGACCGAGTGGCCACAATACCGCGAGTTCAGCGCGGAGTGCGTGGCTCAGTGCCTCGCTGACCGCGTCGTTTTCGATGGTCGAAACGCGCTTGACGTGCGCGCGTATCGGAAGTGCGGGATCACGGTCGTTGGCGTCGGTCGGCCGCTACCGCGCGATCTGCTCGTGCGCCGCCGTGAGACAAGGGATGCCGCGGCTGATCAACCGCGTGCAGTGGGCTGAGCGCTACAAGAGGAATT